>NZ_FRXN01000012.1 GCF_900148515.1 Algoriphagus zhangzhouensis
GGGAAAAAGTTCATTGACATATTGAGTAGAAACTGTAACAGAGTTTGTGATTAGTAATAATCATGAAAATGAAAGTAGAGTAAGTGAATAAGGGCGCACGGGGGATGCCTAGGCTCTCAGAGGCGAAGAAGGACGTGATAAGCTGCGAAAAGCTACGGGGATCGGCCAATGCGAATTGATCCGTAGATATCCGAATGGGGCAACCCAGTCTTTTAAGACTATTCCGTAAGGAAGGCGAACGTGGGGAACTGAAACATCTAAGTACCCATAGGAGGAGAAAACAACAGTGATTCCGTGAGTAGTGGCGAGCGAAAGCGGAACAGCCCAAACCACATATGTTACGGCATGTGTGGGGTTATAGGACCTGCATAAAGAGATACAAAGTGACTGGAATGGCATGGGAAGGCCAATCGTAGAGGGTGAGAATCCCGTACGGGAAGTTTTGTTTTTTGGGCGGGTATCCTGAGTAGGCCGGGACCGGAGGAATCCCGGTTGAATTTGCCAGCACCATCTGGTAAGGCTAAATACTCCTGAGAGACCGATAGTGAACTAGTACCGTGAGGGAAAGGTGAAAAGTACTCCGAATAGGAGGGTGAAATAGAACCTGAAACCGTGCGCTTACAAGCGGTCGGAGCTACTACGTGTAGTGACGGCGTGCCTTTTGCATAATGAGCCTACGAGTTACTCCTCTCTGGCAAGGGTAAGGCATTGAGTGCTGTACCCGGAGCGAAAGCGAGTCTGAAAGGGCGATTGAGTCGGAGGGGGTAGACGCGAAACTTAGTGATCTACCCATGGCCAGGTTGAAGTTGTGGTAACACACAATGGAGGACCGAACCGATAAGCGTTGAAAAGCTTCCGGATGAGCTGTGGGTAGGGGTGAAAGGCTAATCAAACTGAGAAATAGCTCGTACTCCCCGAAATGTTTTTAGGAACAGCGTCGGGAATTGTATGATGGAGGTAGAGCTACCGATAGGACTAGGGGGAGTCAAATCCTACCAAATCCTGACGAACTCCGAATGCCATTATACAGAACCGGCAGTGAGGGCTGGGGTGCTAAGGTCCCAGTCCGAGAGGGAAAGAACCCGGACCTTCCGCTAAGGTCCCCAAATCTAGATTAAGTTGAACAAAGGTGGTCCAGTTGCAGAGACAGCCAGGAGGTTAGCTTGGAAGCAGCTATTCCTTTAAAGAGTGCGTAACAGCTCACTGGTCGAGCGACAGGGCGTCGATAATAATCGGGCATCAAATCTAGTACCGAAGCGAAGGATTGATATTTATATCAGTGGTAGGGGAGCATTCCAACGGCGGTGAAGCTGTGCTGTGAGGCATGGTGGAGCTTTTGGAAAAGCAAATGTAGGCATAAGTAACGATAAGGCGGGCGAGAAACCCGCCCACCGTAAGACCCAGGTTTCCTGATCAACGTTAATCGGATCAGGGTTAGTCGGGACCTAAGGCGAACCCGAAGGGGGTAGTCGATGGACAACGGGTTAATATTCCCGTACTATTCATACAGGTGATGGAGTGACGGAGTGATGAAAGATCCGCGCGGTGACGGAATACCGCGTTGAAGGTTGTAGGTATTGGGCCCATAGTTAAATGCGTGGGCTTAGCCGAAGCTGATAGTACTGAGCGTCTACGGACAATCAGATAGTGATCCTAAGGGCTTCCAAGAAAAACTTCTAGCGTTAAGCGTATGAATACCCGTACCGCAAACCGACACAGGTGGTCGAGGAGAGTATCCTAAGGTGCTCGAGTGAATCATGGCTAAGGAACTCGGCAAAATAGCCCTGTAACTTCGGGAGAAGGGGCGCCTCTGGCGACAGAGGCCGCAGTGAAGAGGCCCAGGCGACTGTTTAACAAAAACACATGGCTTTGCGAAGTTTAAAGACGAAGTATAAGGCCTGACACCTGCCCGGTGCCGGAAGGTTAAGAGGGGATGTTATCGCAAGAGAAGCATTGAATCGAAGCCCCGGTAAACGGCGGCCGTAACTATAACGGTCCTAAGGTAGCGAAATTCCTTGTCGGGTAAGTTCCGACCTGCACGAATGGTGTAACGATCTGGGCACTGTCTCAGCCATGAGCTCGGTGAAATTGTAGTCACGGTGAAGATGCCGTGTACCCGCAACGGGACGGAAAGACCCCATGCACCTTTACTGCAGCTTAGCATTGGTACTGGATAAATGATGTGTAGGATAGGTGGGAGACTATGAAGCGGGTTCGCCAGGATCTGTGGAGTCACTGTTGAAATACCACCCTTTATTTATTTGGTATCTAACCCTGTATCAGGGGACATTGCTTGGTGGGTAGTTTGACTGGGGTGGTCGCCTCCAAAAGGATAACGGAGGCTTCCAAAGGTTCCCTCAGTACGCTTGGTAACCGTACGTGGAGTGCAATAGCATAAGGGAGCTTGACTGTAAGGCCGACAAGCCGAGCAGGGTGGAAACACGGGTATAGTGATCCGGCGGTTCTGAATGGAAGGGCCGTCGCTCAAAGGATAAAAGGTACGCTGGGGATAACAGGCTGATCTCCCCCAAGAGCTCATATCGACGGGGAGGTTTGGCACCTCGATGTCGGCTCGTCACATCCTGGGGCTGAAGAAGGTCCCAAGGGTTGGGCTGTTCGCCCATTAAAGTGGCACGCGAGCTGGGTTCAGAACGTCGTGAGACAGTTCGGTCCCTATCTGTTGCGGGCGTGGGAAGTTTGCGAGGACCTGACCTTAGTACGAGAGGACCGGGTTGGACTGACCGCTGGTGTACCGGTTGTGGTGCCAACTGCACTGCCGGGTAGCTACGTCGGGAAGAGATAAGCGCTGAAAGCATCTAAGTGCGAAACTCCCCTCAAGATGAGACTTCCATATAGGGCCCTCAGAGACGATGAGGTTGATAGGCTGCAGGTGTAAAGGCAGTAATGTCATAGCTGAGCAGTACTAATTGCCCGAAAGCTTACTTACGCTGTGTTACAGTTTCTACGATATATGTTATCCTGATAGGAATCGGGATAGTACCAGGTACGATGTACAGGGTACCAAGAACAATAAAATATTACATACCGAACAGGTATCAAGATTTAGGCGGCCTAGCGCAGGGGTCCCACCTCTTCCCATCCCGAACAGAGAAGTTAAGCCCTGCTGCGCCGATGGTACTGGGGTTACACCCGGGAGAGTAGGTCGCCGCCACATTATT
>NZ_FRXN01000004.1 GCF_900148515.1 Algoriphagus zhangzhouensis
GTAAAAGAGTTGTCAATACAAACAGTAGGGGATGAAGATGCAGCACCCACTGTTTGATTTGCAGTAACAGTAATAGTCCCAGTTGCATTTACACCGGAAGAGAGACATCCTTCAACCGGAATTGAATAATTGAATGTCCCAGAAACCGAAGGAGTACCGGAGATTGTAATTGTATTACCGCTCCAAGTAGCCGAAACCCCAGTTGGTAATCCATTCGCCCCATCTACACCATCATTGGTAATACCAGTAGCATCTGTGGTTGAATGGGTGATGTTGGTAAAAGAGTTGTCAATACAAACAGTAGGGGATGAAGATGCTGCGCCAACTGTTTGATTTGCTGTAACAGTAATTGTACCGTTAATAACATTACTTGTACAACTGCCTGTAGGTGTAATTGTATAATTAAAAGTACCAGAAACTGATGGAGACCCACTAATAGTAACATTTCCACTAGAATAATTTCCTGAAATACCAGCTGGCAAGCCTGAAAAGGTTGCTCCAGTTGCCCCTGCAATTTCATATGTAATATTTGTTATTGGATTATTAACACATAAAGTTTGGCTGTCTGTACCAGAGGCAGAAGTTAAAGTGTTTGAACAGGACCATGTGATAATTATTTGGCCGTTACCGCCTAAAGGTACAGTATTATTGGAATTACCAGAACCACCACCTCCTCCTCCAGGGTTAGTGCCAGCAATGCCAGAGTTTCCACTGATCCCACCATTGCCACCATTTCCACCATTTGGCGAGTTGCCTCCATTACCGCCAACACTTCCTGAGCGATTTGCTCCATTTCCACCACTCGTTTTAGTTGTACCGTAGCCTGCTGAGGCAAGTCCTCCAGCTCCTCCGTTTCCATTGTTGTTGCCTCCTCCAATTCCTCCTACTGCCATTAGGGTGGTGGCTGATGAAAACCAGGTGTTGCCACCATTTCTTGTTGTTGAAGTACCTCCTTGTCCAATAGAATAAGAAAAATTTGAAGGGAGAGAAGTAAAAGTCATTTGAGAATAAGCTCCAGCTCCTCCTCCTCCTCCGCTATTTGTGCCTCCTGCCCCTCCAGCACCCCAGACTTGGACTGAAATGGTTGTGATTTTGTCTGGAACCACAAATGTTCCTGAACCAGGAGAAGTGATTGTTTGAGTTTGGGCAATGGAATTCCAACTGACAAAAATCAGACATATAAATAGTATGATTTTAAGTAGCTGTTTTCCCATCTATCTCTATTTTCAAAAATGAATTTTAAACCATTAAAAATGCATTTCAAAATTACCATTATAATTCTTAAATCCATAATTTATTTAGCCACTTTTCTTAGTATTGACTTGATTTTCAGGATTTAAAAACTTTTTAAGCGCAATAAGATGATTGCGTAAGGCTTATGAAAAGCAATAATTGTTATTTATAATTCATTATTTTTGATTTAATCCAAATATTGTGCAATTAAATTGTAATAAAAGGCAATAAATCTATATAATATTCTGATAATTAAAAAAATACTTTAAGAATTCTCTTTATTCTGGAATGCAATCTTAGAAAATCAAAAAATTAATGGTTGCGTAAAATCTTAATCGTTTGACTATTGTCTTTCCAAACTAAATCCATAAAGTACATTCCTGCACCATAATTACTAAAAAATTGAGTGATATAGAAAGAAACCTCTGACGGATTTTGTAAAATTTGAGTCTCACCAATACCTCTGGAATTGCTAATCTTAAGGTAAATAGGTTCTCCATTCCACGTTTCTAAATCTTTTAATTCTAAGTGAATTGATTGGTTGGAATTAGAAGGATTAGGGTATAGTACCCAAGGGTTTGTTCCTGATTTTTTGGAATACTGAATTGATATGGTAAAACTTGATGTGTTTTCTCCGCTAAAATCAACTTGCTTGATTCTGTAATAAGCCACACCAGAAGCCAAAGGTAAATTGTAATCGGTATAGGAGTAGGAAAGAGGTTGATCTGAATATCCTTGCCCTTTTACAATTCCAATAGTTTCCCAATTTGAAACGTCATTCAAGGATCTTTCAATTTCGAAATGAGAGTTTTCCCATTCCTTAGCTGTTGTCCATTCTAATAAGCTGGATCGATTTGATGATTGAAAGATTCCCTTAAATTCTAAAAGTTCAATTGGAAGAACTCTGGCATTTATTATGTCACAAATATCTATAGTTTCACTGGTCCATGTAATATTACCAGATGTTCCAGAGGTTGGTGCTGTAAGACCATCGCACAATTCCGAACCAGTCCAACCCTCGATAAGGATTCCATTGGTTGGATCGACTTCAATATCTGCTGCCCCAAAGTTTAGGGTGGCATTTGGGCCTTGCAAGTTGATAGTGACTCCTTCAAAACCAAAAATATCACGATCACCTGATTGAGTTCGCGAATCAAAATTAACAGTTCCTCCATCTTCTATACAGACAGACACGTTACTCATTTCATTGAAATAAATCAGATTTAAAGTTGATCCAGCGCCAACCACTATACATCCATTGGTGATAGTAAAAGCTGCAGTATTTCCTTGACTTGATTTATCCATATTCAAGGTTGAGCCTCCTGTTAATATGATTCCTCCTAAATTAAATGAGTTGTTTACCGAAAAAGTATAGCTGTTTCCAGTGGAAAACTTTGCGATTTCCCCTTGAGAAAATGCTCCTGATCCACTCCAATAGCCAGAAGTGGTGGATACAGTACTAGGGCCTGAATAGGTACGTGGACTTCCGCATTCACTGCATTGTGCAAATGTGGAAATATCCGCCATAACCATTAGAATCATCAGTGATCCGATGATCCTTAGAAATGACTTACTCAAATATTTTTACTTTTAGGGTGATTGGTTCCCAAATGTAATTAATTCTTATAAGAATTTAGTTTGTTGATGGTTTTATTGACAAAAATCATGTTACCAGATACAAAAAAAGCCTCTCCATTGGAAAGGCTTTGAATTATGCGTGATTTTATATGGTTTTACCCGTTCATGCTTATTAAGAATTCGGCGTTGTCTCGAGTACCTTTCATTCTTTGAAGTAGGAATTCCATAGATTCTTGAGAGGTCATATCGCTCATCAATTTTCTTAAGATCCACACTCTTTGCATTTCTTCTTTGTCCATTAGGAGGTCTTCTCTTCTGGTGCCAGAACTCAAGACGTCGATAGATGGATAAATTCTTCTGTTGGCCAGTTTTCTGTCCAAAGCAAGTTCCATATTACCAGTACCTTTGAATTCTTCAAAGATCACTTCATCCATTTTGGAACCAGTTTCTACCAAAGCAGTAGCGATGATAGTCAAAGAACCCCCATTTTCCACATTTCTTGCAGCACCGAAGAATCTCTTTGGTTTGTGTAGAGCATTTGCATCTACACCACCAGAAAGGATTTTACCTGAACTTGGTACTACTGTGTTGTGAGCTCTTGCTAGACGAGTAATAGAGTCAAGCAAAATCACCACGTCGTGTCCTACTTCAACCATCCTTTTGGCTTTTTCCAAAACGATATTGGCAACTTTCACATGTCTGTCTGCTTGTTCATCAAATGTGGATGAAATCACTTCAGCTCTTACAGATCTTGCCATGTCAGTAACTTCCTCTGGTCGTTCATCGATCAAAAGGATCATCAAATGAACTTCAGGATGGTTTTTTGTGATGGCATTAGCGATCTGTTGAAGAAGTACCGTCTTACCAGTTTTTGGTTGAGCAACGATCATACCACGCTGCCCTTTGCCTATAGGGGCAAACAAATCTACAACCCTCGTTGACATTTTGTCTGGAGTAGTAGTTAAGTTTAATCTTTCCTCTGGGAAAAGCGGTGTCAAATATTCAAATGGTACACGATCTCTGATTTCGTCTGTTGTCTTACCATTGACAGTTTCGATTTTAAGTAAGGCAAAATACTTTTCACCTTCTTTTGGAGGACGGATAGATCCTTTGATGTGATCTCCGGTTTTCAGACCGAAAAGTTTGATTTGGCTTGGAGATACATAGATATCATCTGGAGAAGCCAAATAATTATAATCTAGAGATCTAAGGAATCCATAACCTTCCTGCATGATTTCCAAGACTCCCTCGTTTTCAATCACTCCGTCAAATTCCTTTGCGCTAACATAGGTTTTCTTTCGGTTGCTTTGAACAGTTTCGGCAGCTGGGATCATGACCTCATCCTGAGACTTGTAGTTCTTTCTTCTTGGTAATTCTACTTCTTGTTCAGGTTTTGCTTCTACTTTAGTAGGCTTTTCTTCCTGAGCTTTAGGGGTAGATTCTTCGGAAGCTTTATCAACATTGACCTCTTCAAAAACTCTTCTTCTTGGTCTAAAAGTCTTGCCTTCTTCGGCAGGTTTTTCTGTAGGTGCCTGCTTTTTAGCTGGCTCTTCTGATTTTGTTGGTACTGCTTCCTTTTTTGCTTTAGGAGCAGGTTTTGGTTTTTTTTCAGGCTCTTTAGAAGTTTTTTCTTCCTGAGGTGCTTCAGTCACGTTTTGCCTTTTGAACTTAGGCTTGTACTCAGGTTCTTCTTCTGGAGTGGATTTTTCAGCTTTTTTCTCTATTGGTTTTGGAGATTCAGCTTGTTGACTTTCTGCCAGGGATGGCTTCTTTTTTGGGAGGGCCTGCTCGGGGGTGATGGCTTGCTGATCTAAGATCGCGTAGACTAGTTCGTCTTTTTTGAGAGATTTGTGGTTTTTGACACCCAATTCCTCAGCGATTTCCTTCAGTTCAGATAAAAGCCTGATTCTGAGTTCTTCTATGTTGTACATAAAGAGGGTATGAAATGTGTATTATGAGTAAAATACGTAATAGGAATCGTGGATGATTTTCTGAGCAAAAAAGGTCTGCAGGAAAAACTCAAACCAAAGTGGGATGGTTTGTTCATTCACGGTGATGCCACAATATTAAGTTATCCATGCCGAATTCGCAAATTTTTGAGTCTTAGCTGAATAATATTTAATGGGTTTTTTATTAATTCATTAATTGTCGCAAAATGCCGATTGATTTCCAGGGAGTTACACTGTCAAGTTGCTCCCGATAAAAATCCAAAAAATAATCCAAAAGCTGCCTTCTTAAGTGGATTTCTGGTCTAAAATTGCAACTGTAACTATCTGACAAGAGGTTTTCTATATATTCTTTGATTATTGGAATTTCTTCAGCTGTGAATGGGAGAGAGCGGCTTTCTTCGAAAAACTCTTCAGGTTGATCAGGCCCAAACCCTAAAAATCGAGCTTTGTGGACTAAAAAGGCTAAGGGGAAATGCTTCAACTCAGTGCTTTTTTGATCCAAGTGGATTAGACTTTCTTTCAAGAAGTCAAAAAGCCATTCATTTTGGTAATTGTCATACAGGGATTTTCCAGCCACTTCTGCCATAAACATAGTGATTCCTGATCTGCTAAAATCAAACGGGATCAATTGGTACGGAAAACCAATTTTGGCTTCTGAAATTCGCTGAAGTCCTCCTTTTTCTTTTTCATAAACCACCAGGTCCAAAATTGTCATAGGTTGATATAAAGCTGCTTTGGATTTGGCTCCCTGACTTCTGACTCCATTGACTATATAGGACTTCAAGCCAAGTTCTCTGGTAAAAATACGAACAATGATACTGGTATCTTTGTATCGAATAGAACTCAAAACAATGCCTTCAGTTTTCTTTAGCATATCAGTGAATAGTCTTTAGAAGTAAGATATAAGAAATTAGAAATTCAACCTCCAACCACCAACTTCCCGACTTTCAACTACTTCCCAACTTTAGCAAATCACTTTTTGTCTTCGTAAAAGCATTTTCTGCAGCGCGCTTCATATGCATCTTTTTCTCCAAGCATGACTTTTTGTTTGGAATCAGAAAGTCTGAAGGAAAAGGCTGCCAAATCGCCACACTTCATGCAAATCGCATGAACCTTCGTTACATATTCAGCGATAGCCATCAGTTTGGGCATGGGCTCAAAAGGCATTCCTTCAAAGTCCATATCTAAGCCAGCTAGGATTACTCTTTTGCCTTTATTCGCCAGTTTTTGGGCAACAGATACGATTTGCTCATCAAAAAACTGAACCTCATCGATTCCGACTACATCACAATCCCCGCTTAATAGCAAAATATCATCAGCAAAATTGACAGGAGTGGAGCGGATAGAAGTTTCGTTATGAGATACCACATCTTCTTCGTGATATCTTTTATCTACACTTGGCTTAAAGATCTCTACCTTCTGTCTCGCTATTTTTGCACGATTCAATCTACGGATTAATTCTTCTGTTTTTCCGGAAAACATAGATCCGCAAATCACCTCGATTTGGCCTTTTCTTTCTGGGTTTTTATGTCGCTCTATGGATGGTTCAAAAAACATCTTACTCGCTATATTCTATATGCGGAAATTTATTAATTTCTGCAACTCTGACTATTATCTCGCCTTTTTCTAAAACCGCTTGGCAAGATAAGCGTTCATTGGATTGTAGACGGTTTTGATTTCTGTAAAAAAGTTCGCGCTCATTGGGCTCACTGAGATTTTGCATACCCTCTTGAACTATAATCTTACAGGAGGTGCATCTTCCTTTTTTACCACAGGCATGCATCCAATCGATACCGTTTTCATGAATTAATTCGATAACTTTACGATGTGATGCTTCAGAATTAATTGAAAGATTAAATAGGTTTTCAATGACTATTCTTGGCATTTGTTCGTTGACTTTTGTAAACATCACCTTGCAATGACAGTTCAAATTAACAGCAATTATTTAGAAAAATATTCAGAAGAGTTCGCCAGTATAGTTTGCGATCGATATTATTCCGGAAAACAATTTATTACTGGTCAGGATATCATCCAGTTAACTAGCTCAATTCAAGTTAACTTTTTTATCATCAAGAGACTTTTTGAATTGTGGCAGGAAGAATTGACCAAGCTGAATAGCAACCCTTACTTCGATTACAGAGACATTAGTGTTCATGAGGCTCTGACTCAGTTTATGAATGTGCTTTCTCGTAGAATCAAGGTGGAAAGAGGCAGTTTTGAGCCTTTGGTTTCTTATGCAGTATCTCAAGCCATTCAAGTAGCTACAGATCCAGTTTTATTTTACCAAAAGGAAATCGACAATGCACCTTCTGGAAAAATCAATGAATATCTGAAAGAGAATAAGAAGTATTATAAATGGCATGACAAGGTAGTTTCTTTCCTTATTGACAAAGCTAGATTTGGGCATGATGAATCTGCCTATAAAAGAGCCATAGCGGCAAATTATCAAGCGATTACTGATAATTTGGAATCTGTCAATTTGTTGATTGCTACTTTGGGAGATGTGAAAGCTTTTAATCTAGATGCTTACATCGAAAATGAGTCCACGGCAACTGTAACTTCCGACCCAACTCCTGTTTCAAATGACCAGGGATCATTTTTTGATTCTGTAGCAGAAAGCCCAACTCCAGAACCTCCGAAGCAGGAATTTAAACCAGAATTAAAACCAGAACCTGTTGTGGCTGATTTGCCTCCTTCATCCTCATTTTCCCATGGACCAATCAATGCTCAAGAGCTCAGGGCACGTTTTTCCGTGGAAACTTATCGAGGAATGAAGGGGGTGATTGGCGAACTTTCTGAAAGTTTGGCCATCAACCAGCGATTTATGTTTACCAAAGAATTGTTTGATGGCAACGCTGATTTACTAGGACATGCTCTCAAGTCAATCGATGAATGCCGGTCATTTGAGGAATCAATTGACTTAGTCAATAAACGATATGTGAATGAGTTGAACTGGGAACCCAATACAGAACCTGTTCAGGAGTTTTTACAACTCGTATATCGCAAGTTTGCAGATTAATGGAAGCCTCTTCGGAGGCTTTTATTTTTTAGGCCAATTCTAATAGGATTATCGAAATCTTTGGAAAGTGATGAGGCCAACTTTAAGATGAAATCTACTTCCCAAAGAAGAATTTAAAGAATACATTTTAAAATCCTTCCTACATACTTTCTACGACTTTCCTACGTGGTTCCTACGACTTTTCTTCGTGTAGAAGTGGTAGAAAAGTCGTAGGAACCTTAGGGGAAGCTCGGAGAAACCCAATAAGGGTTTAAGGCGTAATTATTTTAGATTATTCGTGGCATTGATTTCAATAGAAATTCCAAGAACTCTATGAATGTCCTATAACCTGGATTGAGCGAGGAGATGCCTTTTTAGCTGATTCTTCCCAATTGTTGGGATCTAGAAGAATCAAGTTTGACGAATATGAAAAGTAAAATAGTAAATGCCCAAAGGGAAGAACCTCCATAACTAAAGAAAGGTAATGGGATTCCTACCACAGGGAAAAGTCCTATGGTCATGGCAATATTGATCATAAAGTGAAAAAGTAAAATCGAGATCACGCAATAGCCATAAATCCGGGAGAATCTATTTTTTTGTCTCTCTGCCATAATCACGAGCCTAATCAGGAGTGTGACAAATAGGCCAATGACTACCAAGCTTCCAGTCCATCCAAATTCTTCCCCGAGAGTACAGAAAATAAAATCGGTATGTTGTTCTGGCACGAAATCAAACTTGGTTTGTGTACCTTCCAAATATCCTTTGCCCATCAATCCACCAGATCCAATGGCGATTTTGGATTGAGTCACATTCCATCCCACGCCTAATGGATCAATATTAGGGTTGAAAAGTACCATGATCCGGTTTTGCTGGTGCTCAGGGAGCTTGGATACCACAAAGTCAATACTGTAGCTATATGCAATCATGCCCAAGCCAATCAGAGAAAAAGCTACAATTCTTTGCCAAGTCTTTTTACCCATTAGGATAAGGATTACCATGATGGCAATAATTCCAATTGCAAGATAGAGGTTGTTTTCTATTCCAAGGGAAAGGAGAGAAAGAGCAATAAATCCAATCCCAAGAATGTAATATTTCTGTGGGAAGCCTTCTCTGTAAAACATTAGGAACATGGAAAAATATACCATGGCTGTTCCTGTATCCGGTTGAAGTAGAATCAGTGCAACCGGTAGGAAAAGGATACCAAATGCCTTTAATTGATCATTGGTTTTTGTCATGTCGAAAGTGGGTCTTTCCATGACCTTTGCGAGTGCTAAGGCAGTTGCCAATTTTGCAAATTCCCCTGGCTGGATTCTTAATGAGCCTATACCTATTGAAAGTACCTGTCCATTGACTTCCTTTCCTATAAAAGGAGTAGCAATCAATATCAGGATAAATAGCATGTAGATGTAGAGGGAGAGATTTTCAAAAAATCTATAATCTGCAACCATGATCAAAATGATCAGGACTACCGAAATACCAATTCGCACCAATTGTTGGCCTGAATTGATGGACATATCAAACATGCTTTGAGGTGCTTGGCTGTCGTAGACTGCAGCATATATATTGAACCAGCCTATAAAGACCAATGCAAAATATATGACAACGACTAGCCAATCTACTCGGCTTATTTGTACATCTGTTGAACCCCTCATTAATAAATAAAGTTGCCGGCTAATACGTAATCTTGAAGTTCTGGACGGGTGATATCACCCTTGATGTATTTTTCAATCATCAAAGAAGCGGTACTTGCTGCAGCACGTCCACCCCAGCCAGCATTTTCTACATAGACCGCAATTGCGATTTTTGGATCATCTTTTGGCGCGAAAGCCACAAATACGGAGTGATCTTCTCCATGTGGATTTTGTGCAGTTCCTGTTTTTCCAGCTATCACCAAATCTTTGATAATTGCTCTCGCGGCAGTCCCATAGAGTGCTTCAGCCATAGCGTCCTGAACCATGTCAAAATGATGAGCATCAACTCCAACCTCATTTTTTACTCGGTATTGTGCTGGAATCTGACTTGGGTCTCCGTCTACAGATTTGATTAGGTGAGGTGTGTAGTAATAACCTTTATTGGCAAAGATTGCTGCCAAGTTAGCCATCTGAACGGGAGTAACTTGCAATTCCCCTTGACCAATGGATAGGGAGTAGATAGTGGAATATTTCCAGCGACCTTCTCCATAAAATTTGTCATATAATCGACTTGAAGGCACATCTCCTCCTTTTTCCCCAACAATATCAATCCCCAATCTGCTTCCAAGACCAAATTTTAAAACTTTATCTCTCCAATCATTCAGGCCGATTTCAGTGTCTTTAAAGGTATTGCTTGAAACTTCCCTGTTGATCATCTTTCTGAATGCCTGATGATAATAAGGGTTACATGAGTTTCTAATCGCTCCAAATAAATTGACAGGAGAAGGGTGATTATGGCATGCTACCAAAGATTTATTACAGGCAAAAGTGGTTTCAGGAGTTAAAATTCCATCCTGAAGTCCAATTAAACTTTGCACTATTTTAAAAATGGATCCAGGAGGATACATCGCCATGATCGGTCTATTGAATAAAGGCTTTTGAGGGTCTTTGTTCAATTGGGTATATGTTTTTCCAAACTCAGATCCTGTCAAGTCATTCGGATCATAAAAAGGAGCAGAGATCATAGCCAAGATTTCTCCCGACTTAGGCTCGATAGCTACAACGGATCCGGTTTTTCCTTGCATTAAGAACTCTCCGTACAATTGAAGCTCTCTATCGATCGTGGAAGTAAGATTAATACCAGCAACTGAGGCCGTATCATATTCTCCGTCCTTAAATGGTCCTTTGTCGATTCCTCGAACATTTACCATTTTGTATTTTACTCCCTTTTCACCTCGTAGATCGTCTTCGTAGAATCGTTCCATTCCACTCAGACCAACATAATCTCCTTGAGAATAGTAGTGAGCGGAATCTCTTTCCAGTTGACGGGCATTTATTTCACCGATGTATCCTAAAGCATGAGCTGCAATTGGCTCAGGATAGGATCTTACGGACCTAGTCATGATGAAAAGACCTGGGTAATCAATCAAAAAGTCCTGCATTTTGGCAAAATCCGTAGTGGAAATTTGCTTAATCAATGGAGAAGGTTTTACAGAGGAGTATTTTTTTGCAGCTGTGTATTTTTCAATCAAATGCTCCTTGGTGATTCCAAACAAGTTTAAAAAACGGGCAGTATCCTCTACATGGAATTCTTTCGGTACGACCATCAGGTCGAAAATTGGATTGTTATAAACCAAAAGTTTCCCATTACGATCATAGATCAATCCTCTGTAAGGATGATCTACTACTCGTTGAATAGCATTTCTTTCGGCTCTCTTCATGAAGCTATCATCCAATACTTGGATAGAAAATAGCTTGGTCAGAAGAACTAAACCTACCAATAAAATTAAAATGATGACAACAACCGGTCTTTGATCGTTCATTAAATCCCCCTCTTGCGTTTAAAGAACAGTAACTGTACAAGTATAGCCAAAACGAAGGTTAAAATCGAGGAAAAAAAGCTTTTGTTCAGGACGCCAAATAGACCAGCGGTTCCCCATTGATCTATAAGGAAAAAGGCCAATGAAAATATGAAAATCAGAGGCATGGCATAGGTGAAGTACCAGCCGATTCCCATTTCTTTCAAATCTGGGTCTGTACTGTCCACATATCCTCCTGTAGGGCTTATGATTTTTAACCAATAGGGTCTAATAAATCCAATCAAAGTCGCTGCTGCAGTATGAATTCCTAATGAATCGTAAAAGATATCCACAGTAAAGCCTATTCCAAAGCTGATCAAAATCAATGGGATATGTGAAATAGTAACTGGGATAGATAAAATTATCAAGAGATAGATAAAGCAAAGTGCTACTCCGAACAATGCCAAGTTTTTCAACAGTAGGATTTGAACCAAAATCAGTACAAATGCCATCAGTAAGAAGGATATGATAACTCTAATATTCATTGATTACCTCCGCTTCTTGTTGAAGTGAATCTATTTCTGGCAGTTGTGTATTCTCTACCAAATAGACATAATTAATGCTGCTGAAATCTGAGCTTAATGTCACGGTGATATCCAGATGGTTTTGGTTTTCGCCTGGACCTACAGCTTTAATAACCCCAATGGGAATTCCCTCAGGGAAAATAGAACTAAAGCCAGAGGTTACCACTGTATCTCCTGATTGCGCTTTCACATGTCGGGGGATGTAAAGCATTTTAGCCTCGTTGGCGAGTTTGCCATCCCAGTTGATTGAACCAAAGACATCAGAAGTCTTGATTTTGGAAGAAACCAACATGCCTGTATTCAATAAGGAAATGGCTACCGAATAGTTTTCGGAAACTGTTTTGATTCTGCCTACTACACCGTCTTGGTTAAATACACCCATACCTACTTCCACACCATCTTTACTCCCTTTGTTGAGCGTCAAATGATTTTGAGAAAAGCGCAGTGTTTGGCTTATAACTCTTGCACTCTTGAATTTAAAAGTGGCTTCAAAAGCTGAATCTAAATCAAATGTGACTGAGTCAGATGGGGGATTCAAATTAGTAAGCGCTTCCATTAAGGCTGCATTTTGTTCAATCAGCTTCTCATTGGCTTCTGCTAATGAGAAAAAGTCCACAACATCTGACTGGGTTTGAAGTATCGACCCGGTCACTGCGGTGGATGAATTGAAGAAAGCAGCACCCTGAGGAGAATTATTGGCGACAATCATCCAGATTGCTACCAATTCAAGCAAAATAAAAAGAAGAAAAGACCTTAGACTATAAAGGAATTGAAGGATGCGTAGCATTCAGGGTTTAGGTCATCAATACGGTTCTGAAATTTTGTACGTTTTTCAAGGCGGTTCCGGTACCTCTCACTACCGCTCTTAATGGATCTTCTGCAATGTGAATTGGAAGCTTGGTCTTTTGGTGAAGTCTCTTATCCAATCCTTTTAGCAATGCGCCACCTCCAGTTAGGTGGATACCATTGTCATAAATATCCGCAGATAGTTCTGGTGGAGCGATTTCCAATGCTTTCAATACAGCTTCCTCGATTTTAGAAACTGATTTATCTAAAGCAAAGGCAATTTCTGAATAGGAAACCTTGATCACTTTTGGAATACCTGTCATCAAATCACGACCTCTGATTTCGTAATCCTCAGGAGCTTCGTCCAATTCTGTCAAGGCAGATCCGATTGCGATTTTTACTTTTTCTGCAGATCTCTCACCAATCAAAAGGTTGTGCTGTCTTCTCATATAATCCAAGATGTCCTTGGTGAATGTATCACCAGCCACTCGGATAGATTGATCAGCTACGATTCCAGAAAGTGCAATCAAAGCAATCTCAGTAGTACCCCCTCCGATATCTACGATCATGGAGCCCATAGGCTTCTCAATGTCAATACCAATACCAATAGCCGCAGCGATTGGTTCGAAAATCATATAAACCTCTTTTGCCCCAGCATGCTCCGCGGAATCACGGACAGCTCTTTTCTCTACTTCAGTGATACCAGATGGAATACAGATCACCATTCTGTGAGACTGAGGAAACATTCCTTTTTTCTGGCCGGGAATCATTTTGATCAAGCCACGGATCATTTGTTCTGCTGCGTAAAAATCAGCAATTACTCCATCTTTTAAAGGACGGATAGTTTTAATATTTTCATGGGTTTTCTCATGCATGTTCATCGCTTCACGACCCACAGCAAGGACACGATTATTGGTCTTGTCTATCGCAATAATCGATGGTTCGTCTACGACAATTTTATCCTTGTGAATGATCAGTGTGTTAGCGGTACCCAGGTCGATGGCGATATCGCTTGAGAAAAAATCAAATAATCCCATTTTTTACTGTTTGGAGTTTTGTATTTGAGGTTTAGGGTTTAATATAGCAAAGTTGGATGCTTATTAAACGGGGGTCGGCAAAATTATTATGTTCATCCCATAAAATGGAGTGATTCCCGATATTTTTTGAAGATTATTTTAATATAGAAATTCTCCATGGTTGAGTTTTTGATATTGATAAATGAAAAGTGGAAGATTTTGCCCCCCAAGTGCTTTAAACTCATTTTCTTGATTTTTTAGATCAATTGTTTTTAGAATAAAATTATTTTACCTTTGTGCCGTATTCGAAAAGTTTCTAGAGGGGACACCAAGTCCCCTCTTTCATTATGCATACTATGTCGGGTTTAAAAGAAACATTGGCGGAACTAGTGGAAAAGCATCTTCCAGATGCAAGTCACTTCCTTGTGGAGTTGTCTATGGGCACCAAAGGTGAACAAACAACCCTTAATATTTTGATCGATGCAGACCAAGGTGTCACCATCGATACATGTGCCAAAGTCAGCCGGGCAGTATCAGATGAAATAGAGGCCAAAGAATTGATTGATAATGCCTACAGGATAGAGGTTTCCTCGCCTGGAGTGGATTATCCTTTGTCCAGCAAACGCCAATATCAAAAGAATATTGGACGGACTCTGAAAGTGAATTTAGAGGAGGGCAAAGAGGCCAAAGGGAAACTGACTAATGTGACGGACCAGGGAATCGTATTGCTGGTTGCAAAAAAAGAAAAAGGTAAAAAGGCGACTGAGGAGGAAACCTCAATCCCTTTTGAAGACATAAAAAAATCAGTTGTACAAGTATCTTTTAAATAAATAAAATGGATGCCAAAGTCTTAATAGAATCCTTCGCTGAATTTGCGAGATCTAAAAATGTGGATCGACCAACAATGATCCGTATTCTGGAAGATGTTTTTAGAGCAATGATCCGCAAGAAGTTTGAAACTGATGAGAACTTCGACGTAACGATCAATGCTGATAAAGGAGACTTGGAGATTTTCCGTATTCGGGAAATTGTAGATGACAACTCTGAGGACATCTGGGATTTTGACAAGATCAGTTTTTCTGAAGCTCGTAAGATTGAGCCAGATTTCGAGATCGGTGAAGAAGTGTATGAAAAGATTGAGTTAGAAGAATTTGGTAGAAGAGCCGTGCAGATGGCTCGTCAGACTTTGATCCAAAGAATCAAAGATCTGGAAAAAGATATTCTATTCAACAAATACGAAGAACAAGTAGGAGAGATCGTTTCAGCTGAGGTATATCAGATTTTGGGACGTGAGATCCTTTTAATAGATGGAGAAGGTAATGAATTGATCCTTCCTAAAGGAGAGCAAATCCCTAAGGATAGGTTCAGAAAAGGAGATACCGTAAAAGCTATTGTTCACAAAGTGGACATGATGAACGGAAATCCAAAAATTATCCTTTCTAGAACATCTCCAGTTTTCTTGGAGAGACTATTTGAAAATGAAGTTCCAGAAGTTTACGACGGTTTGATCACTATTGTGAAGATCGTTCGTGAGCCAGGAGAAAGAGCGAAGGTAGCAGTTGAGTCCTATGACGACAGAATTGATCCAGTAGGAGCATGTGTGGGGATGAAAGGATCCCGTATTCATGCTGTCGTTCGTGAGTTGCAGAACGAAAACATTGACGTGATCAATTTTACAGACAATTTGGATCTGTATGTTTCCAGAGCTTTGAGCCCTGCAAAAGTGACTTCGATTTCTGCTAACGAAGAGACGAAAAGAATTTCTGTGTTCTTGAAACCAGATCAAGTGTCTCTTGCGATCGGAAAAGGCGGATACAATATCAAATTAGCAAGCCGATTGGTAGGTTATGAAATTGACGTATTCCGCGAATTGAATGAGAATGAAGAAGAAGATGTTGCCTTGATCGAGTTCCAAGACGAGATCGACGCATGGATCATCGAAGAGTTAAAGAAAACCGGTTTGGATACAGCCAAGAGTGTATTGGCACTAGGTAGAGAAGATTTGCTTAGAAGAACCGAATTGGAAGAAGAAACCATCGATGAGATTTTCAGAATTCTCCGACAAGAATTTGAACAATAATGGGATAAATGCCCAGATAATTACCCAATTTTAAATAAGATTTCGAAAGAGGTTTTTGCTTATGTCAGAAGAAAAAATGATGCGATTAGGCGCTTTAGCTAGAAAACTCAACGTTGGTACGGCAACCATCGTGGAGACTCTGGCGAAAAAGGGCTTTGATGTGCAGGACAATCCGAATTCCAAAATCAGCATGGAGCAGGTAGGTATGCTGAACAAGGAATTTAAGTCCTCTGCACTTGAAAAGGAAGAGGCTTCCCACCTCTCGATAGGGAAAAGGCATGAAACTGTCTCCTTAGATCCAGAACCAAAACCTGAATCTAAGCCTGAGCCAGCTCCAGCTCCTACGCCAGCTCCGGCACCTAAGCCTGAGCCAGCTCCAGCACCTGCGCCTGCACCTGAGGCTAAAAAAGAAGAACCAAAGCCTGCACCTGCTCCAGAGGCTAAGAAAGAAGAGCCTAAACCTGCTCCTACTCCGGAACCTGAGAAAATTTCTAATGAAGCTCCTAAGCTTGGAGGAATCAAAGTTCTGGGTAAAATAGATTTGAATAAAAAGCCTAATCCGGCTCCAAAACCTGCGGCTCCTGCGAAGGCTCCAGAGGCAAAAGCATCACCAAAATTTGAGGGAAAAAAAGCTCCTCATGCTCCAAGACCTGAAGCGAAATCTGCCGATAAACCTTTCAAGCCGAAAGAAAAGCCATTTAATGCACCTAAAACTGAAAAACCTGCACCTCCAAAAGAGGAAAAGTCGGCAGGCAATGAAGTAATTGCAGCTAAGGCCGATTCTTTGAAAGGATTGACAGTATTGGGTAAAATCGAATTGCCAGTTGAAAAGCCGAAGAAAAAAGGTGGACCTGTGGCATCTTCTGATGAGAGAAACCGAGACAAGAAACGTCCTAGAAAACGTATCGATAAAGGTGGAAATCAAGGAGGAAACAGAAACCAAGGTGGAGGAAACCAAGGTAATAGAGGAGGTAATAGAAACCAAGGAGGTCACAAAGGCGGTAATAACCAGCAGCGTCACCAAAAGGCTGAACCTACTCAAAAGGAAATCCAAGATCAAATCAAACAAACTCTTGCGAGACTTCAGGGTAAAAGCTCTGGAGGCAAGAAGAGCAGAAGAGATAAAAAAGCTGAGCGCGAACGCGAGGTTGACGTAGAAAACGAAGAAACCAAAATCTTAAAAGTAACCGAATTTATTTCGGCTAACGACTTGGCTGCATTAATGGATGTGACTGTAAATCAGATCATTTCTGCGTGTATGTCTTTGGGTATGTTCGTGTCTATCAACCAACGTTTAGATGCTGAAGCTATTACCATTATTGCTGATGAGTTCGGTTATGATGTAGAATTTACTAAGGATATTGAAGAGGAAGCTGTAGAATTAGAGGAAGAAAATCCAGATGATTTGGAGGAACGCGCTCCGATTGTCACGATCATGGGGCACGTTGACCATGGTAAGACTTCCTTGCTTGATTATATCCGTATGTCCAAGGTCACTGCTGATGAAGCAGGGGGTATTACACAGCACATCGGTGCCTATGACGTAATGACCAAGACAGGGCATAAGATTGCTTTCCTAGATACTCCAGGTCACGAAGCATTTACAGCGATGCGTGCCCGTGGTGCGAAGATCACTGACGTCGCGATTATCGTGATTGCAGCTGATGATAACATCATGCCTCAGACTAAAGAAGCAATCAACCACGCACAAGTTGCTGGTGTACCAATGATTTTTGCGATCAATAAAGTGGATAAGCCAAATGCTAATCCTAACAAGATCAAAGAGGAATTGGCTAATATGAACTTGTTGGTGGAAGAATGGGGTGGTAAATACCAGTCTCAGGATATCTCTGCCAAAACAGGTCAAGGTGTAGATGAGTTGCTTGAAAAAGTATTGCTTGAATCTGAAATCCTTGAATTGAAAGCAAATCCAAATAAAAATGCAGTAGGAACTGTCATCGAGGCTTCCCTAGACAAAGGTCGAGGTTATGTAGCTACAATGATGATTCAAGCTGGTACTTTAAGAATTGGAGATGTAATGCTTGCAGGTCAGCATTATGGTCGTGTAAAAGCGATGTTTGACCACAAAGGTAAAAAGATGAAAGAAGCCGGACCTTCTACTCCTGTTCAGGTGTTGGGTCTAAGTGGTGCTCCTCAAGCTGGTGATACTGTCAAAGTTTATGACTCTGAAAGAGAAGCTAGAGAAATTGCGAACTCTAGAGAGCAAATCCAGAGAGAGCAAAGCTTGCGTACTAAGAAACATATTACTTTGGATGAAATCGGTCGTCGTTTGGCAATCGGATCATTTAAGGAATTGAATATCATCATCAAAGGTGACGTGGATGGATCCGTGGAAGCACTTTCTGATTCCTTGTTGAAACTATCCAAGGATGAAGTGAAAGTTAGCATTATCCATAAAGGTGTGGGTCAGATCTCTGAATCCGATGTATTGTTGGCTTCTGCTTCTGATGCGATTATCTTAGGATTCCAAGTTCGTCCTTCTGCAAATGCTAAGAGATTGGCTGAGCAGGAAGAAATTGAAATCCGTCATTACTCCATCATCTACGATGCGATCAACCAGATCAAGGATGCAATCGAAGGTATGCTTGAGCCAGAGTTTGAAGAGGTAATCACTGGTAATATCCAGGTGAGAGAAGTCTTCAAAATCTCTAAAGTGGGTACAGTGGCTGGTTCTTATGTGACTGATGGTTACATCACTAGAAAGAACAAGATCCGTGTAATCCGTGATGGTATCGTAATTCATGAAGGTGAGATCGATCAATTGAAGCGATTCAAAGACGATGTAGCTGAAGTGAAGGCTGGATATGAATGTGGTATCTCTATCAAAGGCTTCAACAACATCCAAATAGATGACACGATTGAGGGTTATGAAATGAGAGAAATAAAGAAAAAGAAATAATTTCTTTGGAAATAGTTAGAAGAGAGGAACGGTGAGAGCCGTTCCTTTTTTATTTTCAAGTCATGATAGAAGCAGTTCAAGCAGTACTGATTTTCTTTTTGGTTTTAGCTATGCTAAACCTCATTTTAGGGCTGATCAAGCCAGTATGGGTTCTTTGGTTTTTGGATAGCTTTCATAGGCTTAAAGTAATTCAAGTTTATGGTACATCAATTATTCTGATAACTATAATTTTATTTTTCATAAGGTTGATTTTTTGAAATTATATATGGTAAAAATTGTTTCTGTCGATTATTTGTCTGTAATTTCAGCAAAATTGCCTTTTTGAGAAAACTAATTTCCATATCGCTTTTGCTATGTTTTGCCATCTATCACTTTGGCTATTATGCGTTTTACTATTCGCATCAATACCAGATTGAATCCAATTGGCATGACAAAATCTATAGCAGTTTGGATGTTGGTTTGGAAGAGAGAATCATGGAAGTTCCCTTGGCAGCTCCTTACATGGCAAACCAAGAGGAGTTTCAGGCTACCAATACAAGATTTGAAAAAGACGGGAAATATTTTCGTGCTATCAAGCAGCGGTATCAAAATGATACTTTGCAAATCGTTTATGTGCCCGATACCGCTCGAAAGACGTTGGAATCAACTGTTCAGCAATGGATTTCATTGGTGACAGATGATGATTTCTCTGGCGAAAATTCTAACTCCACACTATTAAAGGTATTTGTAAAAGACTATGTAGAATCACAGATGATAGACTTTGTGGCTATTCAAGAAGTGATTTCAATACAGCATCAAGGGTTTATTTTTTCATCTTACAAGAATCCTATTTTTCAACAAAACTCTCCACCTCCGCAGGTAAGCTAATAGATTTCTTGGTCAAGCACTTTTCTGGATTCTTTTGATTCCCAGTAGAAGTGTATTCTATCTATTTCATTCAAGATTTTTCTTGGATGGTTATCTATTACGCTTTATCAAATGAAAAAAATACTACTATCAGGTTTGGTAGCAGCAAGTCTTATGTTGTTGCCAGCAATTTCGTACGCACAAGGCTGTGTGGCTATTCGTCAATTTTCCGGTCTTGGTAATGCTGTGGGCCAAGGAAATATTCTTGAAAAAGGAGAATGGAATATTTCTGCCAACTATCGCTACTTCAAGTCATTCAGACATTTTAGAGGTTCACATGAAGAAGCAAACCGTATTGAAGATGGTACTCAGGTGATCAACCATCAACATGGAGTAGATTTCAATATTAGTTATGCTTTTTCTGAAAGACTATATGGAATCGTCTCCCTTCCCTTTCAATACAATGAAAGAAGCTCACTCTATGAGCATGGTCGAACTGAGCGCCATACCACCTATTCCAAAGGTTTTAGTGATATGAGAATCGGGGCTGGTTACTGGTTGCTTTCCGGTGAAAAGGCTAAAAAGGGAAACACAGCAATTGGTTTTGGTTTGAAGTTTCCAACAGGAGACTATGCAGCTACCAGTACTTTTTATAATCAAGGAGATGAAGGAGTGGAACAAATCAAGACTGTCGATCAGTCCATTCAATTGGGAGATGGCGGGACTGGTTTGATCATCGATTTCCAAGGTCTGTGGAATATCACAAGTACTTATTTCTGGTATTATGATGGGTTCTACATGTTCAATCCGAAGGAAACAAACGGTACTCCAACGAATAGAAGGAGAGAGAATGAGGCGATTATGAGTGTGCCGGATCAGTATGCCGTTCGGACTGGGGTTTTCAAATCTTTTGAAAAAATACATGGACTAGGGATCTCATTAGGAGGAAGAGTGGAAGGAATTCCTGTTCATGATGCCATCGGTGGAAGTGATGGTTTTAGAAGACCGGGGTATATCATATCTGTCGAACCTGGGATCAGCTATATGAAAGGAAATGTGACAGGGACCTTGAATGTGCCTATTGCCCTTTATCGAAATAGAACCCAAAGCGTGACGGATATCGAAAATTCAACTCCAGATGATGTGGTCCACGGAGATGCTGCTTTTGCAGACTATCTGATCAATTTCTCATTGGCTTGGAGAATTCCAAAGAAGGCTCCTAAGGTTTTTAACTCACTTTAAAAATAAGGGCAGGGTATTCCCAACACCTTTAATAAATCCAAAATGAAAAGTTATTTGACTAACCTAACAGGTGCCTTCTGTCTCTTTCTTGTGTTTTCTACATACTCTTTGGCTCAATCACCCACAGATGAACTGATGATGCCAAAGAATGATTTCTGCCTCTTGTTCAATTATGAATATGGAGAGTTTAATCAATATTGGGAAGGAGACTTTCTAAGAAAAAATGAGACCATTGCAACTGTTCAAAGAAGGACCGCTATGCTGATGGCTGCATATGGAATTACAGAAAAACTGGATGTTTATGCTGGTTTGCCTTACATTTCTACAAACTCCACTACACCAAACGGAGGAAAGTTTGCTGGAACATTCGGAGTTCAAGACCTTTCCATCGGCTTGAAGTACAAAGCTTTGGAAAAGTCATCTGATAAGGGAGATTTTTCCCTGTACGGTTCGGTTTTGTTTTCTACACCGGTTTCTAATTATCTGTCGGATTACCAGCCTTACAGCTTAGGACTGGGGACTCCGCAAATTGCTTGGAGAGGAATTGCTCATTATCAATTGAATAATGGGTTCTATGGTAGAGCAGCTGTTGCCTATGTTTGGAAAGGCTATACTGAGGCTGAGCGTACCTATTATTATAATGATGGAAGCTACTACACTCCATGGATGGATGTGCCTAGTTCCTGGAATTTTGGTTTGGCTTTGGGTAAATGGTTCTTCCAAAATGCGCTTCGAGTTGAGCTTTCTGCAAGTAATCAGACATCCACATCAGGTGATGACATTCGCCCCTACAATGCGCCACAGCCTACCAATAAAGTGGATATGACAAGAGTAGGCGCATTTGCTCATTACTATTTTCCGAAGATCAAAGGGTTGGGAGTCCTAACCTATTTCAATCAAAATGTAGCAGGAAGAAATGCTCCAAAGATGACTTCTTTTGGAGTGGGAGCTACCTATCAGTTTGGATTCTAATCAACCCGTCATGAGAAAATTATACTACCTAATATATATCCTTCCTTTGGCAGTTTTGATTTCTTGCTCAAAGGATTTGCCAACAGAGTTGGCTTATGAAAACTATGTCTTTTCTTCCACTGATGAAGATGGGGGAAATTGGACACCGATATTACTTTCATCGGGATCTGAAATAATGATTGCTGAACCTAAAGAAACAAGTTCAGCAGAATACCAAGCAGAATTGATGGAAGTGAAAAATGCAATAGCTTCCATAACTTCTCAACAGAAAGAAAACCTTAAAAAATGGACCAATAATCCGGTAATTCGATGGAATGAAATAGCCTTGGAATTGATTGCCAAATACAATTTAATACCGGGTCCAAATGAAGATGGATCTTATACCTTGCCCAATCCTGCAAATCCTGAAGGCCCTCCAGTTTTTCCTTTTTCCCATCCTCCTTATGCAAGCAGGGCTTTGGCATATATGTCCGTTGCCCAATTCGATGGATTGATTTCAGCATGGCATTATAAATATAAGTACAACCGTGCCGCTCCTTATTTACAGGATTTGGAAATAAACCATGCCTATGAAGAAAACCCTATTCCTTCCTATCCATCTGATGGAGCTGTGATTGCATCGGCATCTGCTGAAATTTTGAAGGTAATGTTTCCATTGGAAGTGGAATATTTGAATTCTAAAATGAGTGAGCATCTGGAATCCTTGCTCCTTTCGGGAGAAAATGTCCAAAGTGATATCGATGGGGGAGTAAAAATAGGTGAGGAAATTGCCGCTTTGGCTTTGACAAGGGCTTCTACAGATGGGATGAAAAACGCCCAAACATCTAAAGCCGTTTCAGATTCCATAGCAAATGCAGCATACGAGCGATTTGGCTGGATGTGGATCAATCAGGAAGCTCCACAAAGACCGGTGGGTTTAACTCCTCTTTTTGGGAAGGTGAAAATGTGGAGCGTTCCAAACGTAGAAGCCATTCGACCACCAGTTCCTCCGACTCCAGGTTCACCAGCCTATGAAGAAGATGTAAAAATCTTAAAGGGCTATTTGGCCGAGCACAGTGAAGAGTATAGAAGAATCGCCAATTTTTGGCAGGATGGATTGGGCACTTATACACCTCCAGGACATTGGAATGAATTTGCCAATGCGTTCATTGTGAAAAACAAACTCAATACCCTTCGAGCTGCAAGGACGATGGCTTATATGAACATGGCCATTATGGATGCGGGAATCAGCTGTTGGGATGCGAAATACTATTATCATTATCCACGTCCTATTCAGACCATCGAAGGATTTGAAACCATAGCGAGCACTCCAAATTTCCCTTCCTATACCTCTGGCCACTCTGTTTTTTCAGCTGCAGGAGCTGAGGTCCTGGCATATATTTTTCCTGATGAAGCAGACAAAGTAAGAGGTTGGGCCAAAGAAGCCGCGATCTCAAGAGTTTATGGTGGAATCCATTGGACCTTTGATGCCACAGTAGGCACGACCCAAGGAATCAATGCCGCACAATATTCTATCGATCGGGCAAAGATCGATGGAGGCGATAATTTTTAGTAATGTAATCAGAGATCAGAGAGCCTTTGCGGGTTCTTTGATCTCATTTTTTATGCTTTTTGTAGCCAAAACCATTAGGGAAATGGCCAAGATGAATAAAAGAGCGGCAATAAGGGAAAGCACATACACTTGATCCTGGAAGTTTTTCCAAGCAAAAAGTCCCAAAGAGGCCAAAGTCACCGTAAACATGAAAAACATGGGGATGGTCACAAATAGGGCGTTTTGCTTTTTGCGAATCATCCAAACTGCGATTGTTAAGAGAGCCAATGCCGCCAGGAGTTGATTGGCTGACCCGAATATTGGCCAAAGTGTGGTGAATCCACCTGAAAGGAGTAGCAGTATTGAGAAGACAACTACCAAACTGGTGGAGATGTATCTGTTTTGGGCTATTTTTTTTGCTGCTGGTTGAGGAAGATCTTCGAAATATTCTTGTAAAGTAAATCGAGCAAGCCTTGTACAAGTATCTAAAGTTGTCAAGGCAAAAGCAGAAACAGTCAAGGCGACAAAAGCCACCGCAAATTCTTCAGGTATCCCAAGAGTAGAAATCATTCCACCCAATCCGGTGGAAAAAAGAGCGACAGGCCCTTCTCCGGCAAGTCTTTCCATGTATTCGCTTTTTGTCAAAACCACCACAGCGCCTACGGAAATAATTGCCAAGAAAGACTCAATAAGCATTCCTCCAAATCCGACAACTTTCGCATCTGATTCTTTATCCAGTTGTTTGGAAGTGGTTCCAGATGCTACCAAAGAGTGAAATCCACTAATTGCACCACAGGCAATCGTCACGAATAGAACAGGGAAAATATACCCGAGATTTTCTGTTGAAACTGTGATTTCATTGCTCATTTTGATTTCTGGATTGGCAATGAAAACTCCCAAAATGGCAGCGATCATCATCCCATAAAGCAAAAAGCTGTTGAGATAGTCGCGTGGTTGAAGCAATAGACTTACAGGGGTTACAGATGCTATAAAGGCATAAGCGAGCAAAGCCAAAATCCAGATTTTATAATCTAGAACAAATGGAAGCTGCATGCCGAGATAGACAAAAAAGTACATCAAAACCACACCTATTATAGAGATGATAATAAATGCGACTTTTTTATCTCCAACCATTCGGTTGACAATTCCGAAACCAATAGCTAGGAAAATAAACAAGATTGAAGCTGAAGCTACACCTGGATTTGCAACAAATGTCTTAGCTATGATGTCAGCAAACACTCCAATTACCAAGATTAGAGTAGAAAAGCTGAAAAGGATGAATAACTGTTTCCCCTTCAAGCCTATTTGATTTCGGATAATTACCCCAATAGATTTACCATCTGCTCTGAGTGATGCCGCCATACTTCCCAAATCATGTACTGCACCAAAAAATATTCCTCCTACCAAAATCCAAATTACGGCTGGAATCCATCCAAAAGTCACCGCAATAATAGGTCCTACAATCGGTCCGGCACCAGCAATAGATGCAAAATGATGACCCAAAACCACAATTGGCTTACTGGGTTCATAATCTACACCATCTCTATGAGTATGTGATGGAGCTACATTTTTATCTGAAAGACCAAATTTTTTATAAACAAATGCCCCATAGAATCTATAGGCTAAAATCAATATGATAGCTGATATAATTAATAGAATAGCGAGATTCATAGATGATTATTTGGGTATTATATGGTTTGGTACAATGATCGGAAACAAATCTAAGGCTATTTTCACGCCCTTCAAAAGGAATTTAAAATAGTGGATTGAGCGGAAAACTTGGGGTTGTTCGGTCAGCTTTAAATTTGGGTGGTTTTATTTAACGGATTTTAGGTCTAAATTTGTAACCTTTGACTCGTCAAAAATCATTTTAAAAACTCAATATGGCTTGGTTTAAAAGAACTGACAAAGGGATCAAAACCTCCACTGCAGAGAAGAAAGATGCACCGGATGGATTGTGGTTCAAAACGCCTAATGGCAACATCATCCATACGCGAGAGCTGAAAAACAATGCTTTTGTTTGCCCTGATGATGATTTTCATGTGAAAATCGGATCAAAAGAGTACTTCGAAATCCTTTTTGATAACAATACTTTCACGGAGCTTGATAAGGATATGAAGTCTGGAGATCCGTTGAAATTTACTGATACCAAACCTTATACTTCCAGAATCAAGGCTACCATCGAAAAGACGGAATTGAATGATGCCGTTAGATCTGCCTATGGAAAAATGAATGGGTTAGATATCGTTGTAGCTTGTATGGATTTCAATTTCATTGGTGGATCTATGGGGTCTGTTGTTGGTGAAAAGATTGCAAGAGCTATTGATCACTCACTGAAAAACAAGATGCCTTTCTTGATGATCTCCAAATCTGGAGGAGCAAGAATGATGGAAGCAGGTTTTTCCTTGATGCAAATGGCAAAAACTTCTGCGAAGTTGGCGCTTTTGGGTGAAGCTGGAATTCCTTACATCTCATTATTGACCGATCCTACCACAGGCGGGGTTACGGCTTCTTACGCAATGCTAGGAGATTTCAACATTGCTGAACCGGAGGCTTTGATTGGTTTTGCCGGTCCTCGAGTAATTCGCGAAACAATAGGGAAGGACTTGCCAAAAGGTTTCCAAAGTTCTGAGTTCGTTTTGGAACACGGATTTTTGGATTTTATCATCGATAGAAGGCAATTAAAAAACAGGTTGACAGTATTGTTGAACCTCTTGAACAATTAATCACAAGTTTTAAATAATTCTAAAGATCAAAGAAGGCAAATTTGAGAAGCTTTTTAGCCTGTTTTATTGATTAATAGATATATTTGTGCACCCAAAAAGGGAATCAATCCATAAGAAAAGTTAAACCAAAATTTCATGGGTTCTGTAATTATTACGTCCATTGTAGCATTTACTGTTATTATTTTGCTACTGGTATTTATTCTTTTGTTTGCCCAGTCTAAGCTGGTCAATTCAGGAGATGTGAAAATCGTTATCAACGGAGACGAAAGCAATCCAATTGTCACTGCGGCTGGCACTAGCTTACTTTCTACTCTAGGTAACCAAAAAATCTTCCTTCCCTCTGCTTGTGGTGGAGGCGGTACTTGCGCAATGTGTAAGTGCGTTGTGGAAGACGGTGGTGGAGAAGTTCTACCTACCGAAGTTGGTCACCTGAGTAGAGCTGAGCAGCAAGGTCATGTGAGATTGGCTTGTCAGGTGAAGGTAAAGCAGGATATGAAAATCCGTGTGCCAGATGAAATCTTCGGTATCAAGAAGTGGGATTGCGAAGTTATTTCTAACTACAACGTCTCTACTTTTATTAAAGAATTCAAAGTAAAACTCCCTGAAGGAGAGACCTTGAACTTTGAGGCAGGTGGATACATCCAGATTGATGTTCCAGCTATCACGGTAAACTTCAAGAAGATGGATATAACTCCACATCCTGAATTGGGTCACCCTGCAGATGTTTATCAAAGTGATTGGGATAAATTTGGTTTGTGGGATCTTGTCATGAAAAATGATGAGGAGCTTTTCAGAGCTTATTCCATGGCTAACCACCCTGCAGAAGGTAATATTGTAATGTTGACGATTCGTATCGCAACTCCACCATGGGACAGAGCAAATAACAAATGGATGGATGTAAATCCAGGAGTATGTTCTTCTTATGTATTCTCAAGAAAGCCGGGTGATAAAGTGACTATTTCTGGTCCTTATGGTGAATTCCATATCAACCCAACTGAAAGAGAAATGATCTATATCGGTGGTGGTGCTGGCATGGCTCCTTTAAGAGCTCAGATTTTCCACCTTTTCCATACTGAAAAGACTCATAGAAAAGTATCTTACTGGTATGGTGGTAGATCTAAAAAGGAATTGTTCTACGTTCCTCATTTCAGAGCCATTGAAGATGATTTCCCTAATTTCAGCTTCAATATTGGTCTTTCTGAGCCACTTCCTGAAGATAATTGGAAGATCAAAAAGTCTTTGGAAGACAAAGAAGGTGATGGTTATGTAGGATTTATTCACCAAGTATTGTATGACAATTACTTGAAGAATCATCCTGAGCCAGATGAGGTAGAATTCTACCTGTGTGGTCCTCCATTGATGAATGCAGCTGTTTTGAAAATGCTCGAAGATTTGGGTATTCCAGACGAAAACATCAGATTTGACGACTTCGGTGGTTAATCAAAAAATACAAATCCCGCTTCGGCGGGATTTTTTTTGTCCAATTTTTTTGATCTAGCTAGTAGATTCAATTTGAGTTCTTTAAGAATTTGGCTTAATTCTTGGCTCTTTTTTGATTATTTTTACCCTAGATCGTACCCTTATGAATATTCAGTCTTTTTTCGAACCAGTACCCGAGTTTCTTTGGCAAAAGAAGTATCCAGACAATTCATTCTTTAAGCAAATCCATTGGTATGGAGAAGAATTTCCCGATTTAAAAGGGATTCAGATTGCTTTGGTTGGGTTAAAAGAAGCAAGAGGAATCAAGAAGTCTGAAAGTGTAGAAAGAGCTTCTTTAGAAATCAGAGAAAAACTTTATGATTTAAAAAGAGGGGTAGGACCCTATCGCGTTGCTGACTTGGGGGACTTGATTCCCGGGGATACCTTGGAAGAAACTTATGAGCGTATCCAGAGAGTAGGAGAAGCTTTGATGAAGCAGCAAATTTTGCCCATTTACATAGGAGGGACTCATGATCTAGATTATGGCCAATACTTGTCTTATCAAAAGATGAAGAAGTTGGTCAGCCTACTTACTATTGACGCTAAGTTGGATATGGAGGAAGATGGTCCTCTTTCTGATCAACATACCCAGGAGATTATTCTTCATCAGCCTAATTTCTTGTTTTCCTATTCACATTTGGCCTATCAAAGCTTTCTTGTGGATCCTAACTTGATCAATGTGATTGAAAAATTGTATTTTGATCATATGCGACTGGGAGTTGTGAGAAAGGAATTCAAAGAAATAGAACCCTTGATTAGAAATGCAGACTTTCTAAGTTTTGATTTGTGTGCAATTCAATCTTCTGATGCTCCGGGAGCGATAGATCCTCAACCATTTGGATTGACTGCTGAAGAAGCCTGCCAAATTTGTTGGTTTGCAGGAATGAATGAAAAATTGAGCTCCATCGGTATTTATGGATATGATCCCTATTTTGATGATGCTTCCAACAAAACTGCGAAAGTGACAGCAGTGATGATTTGGTATTTTATTGAAGGGTTTTATTCTAGAAAGGATAGTCTTTCCTTCAAGAGTAGTGATTACATTAAATACAATGTCTCTTTGGATACTCAACCAAACACCTTGGTGTTTTATAAAAGTAAAAGGAGCGGGAAGTGGTGGATGGAAATTCCACATAATGAAACAGAAAAATTTGATCGGGTAAGTACTGTTCCATGCAGTTACTCAGACTACCAAGTCGCTCAAAAAGGAGAGATTCCTGAGAGATGGATCAATGCCCAGATCAAATTGCTTTAATGAAAGAGATTACACGCCAACAGCTTGCTCTTCGAAATGGGCAAGATAAACCCGAAGTTTGGATCGCATACAAGGGGATCATCTATGAGGTGACTCAATCCAGATTATGGAAAACAGGCAAACATTACGAACATTGGGCGGGTCAAGACCTGACCGAGGAACTGAAAGATGCTCCTCATACAGAAAAAGTATTTGAAAAATTTTCGCCCATAGGACGATTGATTTAGTATGATTTTAATTGCAGATAGCGGATCGAGTAAAACGGACTGGAGAGTCATTCATCAAGATGGAAAGATTTCTCAGCATAGAGGAGTAGGGTTCAATCCTTATTACCAAACATCTGAGGAAATGGCGATTCAAATGCGTCACGACTTTTTAGTAAATATTGAAAGTGAAATCTCAGAGATTTATTATTACGGAGCCGGTTGCTCTTCCCCTGAAAGAAAATTTGAGGTTGAACAAGCACTGAGAACCATTTTCTCCAAAGCTGAGATAACAGTAGATCATGATTTGGCCGCCGCGGCTCATGCGACATGTGGGCATCAAGCTGGAATAGCCTGTATTTTAGGAACTGGATCTAATAGTTGTGATTATGATGGAAAAAACATCATAGACTCAAGACCAGCTCCTGGTTATATTTTGGGAGATGAAGGTGGTGGAGGATATGTTGGTAGAAAGTTCCTTCGAGATTTTATCAATGATGATTTGCCTTCTGAAATCAAGGATGAGCTGATTGATAAATTCCACCTAACTGCCAATACCATTCAAGAACATGTTTATAGAAAGCCATTTCCAAATCGGTATATGGCAAGTTTCTGCAGGTTCATTACAGAGCGTAAGTCGAACCCATATTGTTACAACCTCTTTTATGACTCTTTTCAAGATTTCTTTGATACGCATGTTTGTAGATATCAAAACCACCTTGAAAAACCAGTCAATTTTGTTGGTTCCATTGCTTACTATAATTCCGATATTCTTCGAAAAGCCGCGATTGATCGCGGTTTGAATGTTAATATTATTATTGAGAGCCCTATTGCAGGGTTGACACTATACCATCAAGAAAAGTTATAGATCAAATATTCCAAAATGGAATGGACTGTCTATTTGTGAATCACTTTGCCTAATACAACAAATAAAAATCTCATGAAAGTAACAGAGAGTACCTCTCATTATGATAATCTAGACGAAATGAGCGTCCAGGATCTATTGGAAAATATAAATAAAGAGGATCATCGTGTACCTGAAGCTGTGAAGTTGGTCATTCCTACTATCTCTAGCCTTGTTGAAGAGATTGTGCCCAGAATGGAGCTTGGTGGGAGATTGATTTATATTGGTGCAGGTACCTCTGGGAGATTGGGGATTTTGGATGCATCAGAGTGCCCCCCAACTTATGGAGTTCCACATGACTGGGTATTGGGTTTGATTGCAGGAGGAGATTCTGCGATCCGAAAAGCTGTCGAAAATGCTGAAGATGATCCAACACAAGCTTGGGTTGATATTCAAGAATATGGATTCAATTCCAATGACACTATCATTGGAATTGCAGCCTCTGGGACTACCCCCTATGTGATTGGAGGTGTCAAAAAAGCAAAATTAGAGGGCTTGCTGACTGGATGTATTACTTGTAATCCTGATTCTCCCTTAAGTAAAGAGGTAGAACATGCAATAGAGGTGGTAGTAGGTCCTGAATTTGTAACAGGAAGTACTAGAATGAAAGCTGGAACAGCCCAGAAATTGGTTTTAAATATGATCTCAACCACTGTCATGATTAAGTTGGGACGTGTGAAAGGGAATAAGATGGTCGATATGCAACTTTCAAATGCCAAGCTGGTAGATAGAGGAACTAGGATGATCATGGAAGCTACAGGACTTGATGAAGAGACAGCTAAGAAGTTTTTACTTTCAGAAGGTTCGGTAAGAAAGGCTACGGAATATTATTATAAAAACAAGTAATTTTTGAATGGACTGAATATAAATTCATAGAATCCCCGTATCTTTGCAGCCCAATTAAGCGATTGACTTCCAATTGTTTATTTTAACTAACTAAATACAGCAGTGATGCTGCATACTTATGAAAAAGCACAATTCCAAAAGGCCATTTTTCAACAATGATTCTCAGGGGTCTGATGATTCCAAGAAATTCGAAAAAGGTAAATTTTCTAAATCCAAAGATTCAGGAAAGAGTTCATTTGGAGAGAAAAAGGACTGGAAAAAAAGTGGTCCTTCTAATAAATTTGAAAAGGAGAATCGATTCGAGAAAAAGACCTCTCGATTTCAGGATGATTCTAAAAAGCCTTTCAATAAATCATTTGATGGGAAGAAAAAGTTCTTTTCGCCTAAAAATGAGGAATCTGAAGAGTCCAAAGGATTTGAAAGAGGTAGAAAATCTTTCGGAAAAGGGAAAGGTGATTCATTTTCTTCCAATTCTGGAGGAGACAAGAAGAGAACTTATTTAGGTAGAGGAAAGGATCAAAAGCCTATCTATGGCGATAAAGAAGTAAAATCATTCTCAAAAGGTCCGGCTAAGAGAGGTTTTGGAAAGAATCGACCAGTAAGAATGGATCAGGATCAGGATAGACCTGATTACAATTTTGATGCACTTCCATCCAAGAAAGTAAAAGGAGCTGAGGATTCAGACTTGATTCGATTGAATAAATACATCGCCAATTCAGGTATTTGTAGCAGAAGAGAAGCTGATGATTTGATCGCGCAAGGCTTGGTGACTGTCAACAATGAAGTGATCACAGAGCTTGGCTACAAAGTGAAAAAGGCCGATAGAGTGGTTTATCAAGGAAAGAGAATCAATCCAGAGAAGCCAGTTTATGTTCTTTTGAACAAGCCAAAGGATTTTATCACTACTACCAATGACCCAATGGAAAGAAAGACGGTTATGAAATTGGTTGAAAATGCTTGTGAAGAAAGGATTTTTCCAGTGGGTAGATTGGATAGAAACACAACTGGTTTGCTTCTATTTACAAATGATGGTGAATTGGCAGCAAAGCTTTCACATCCATCCAATGAGATCAGAAAAATCTATCAGGTAACATTGGATAAGCCATTGACCAAAAAAGATGAAGAGGCGATTTTGGAAGGGTTGACTTTGGAAGATGGTCCCGCAAACGTCGATGACATGCAGGTTCTTTCTAAAGACAGAACGATCCTTGGTCTAGAAATCCATATCGGTAGAAACCGAATCGTAAGAAGGATTTTTGCTCATTTAGGCTATGAAGTGACAGCATTGGATAGGGTGATGTTTGCAGGATTAGATAAAAAGGATTTGAAACGTGGTAATTTCCGATTCCTTTCTGAAAAGGAAGTGATCAAATTGAAATTCTTCGTTTAATATATAAAAGCTCCCAAATCGGGAGCTTTTTTTATTCCAATACCTCAACCACCGGAAATTCTGTAATCCTCAAAGTACTACAGCCATATGGGATCAAAGTCAATAGCTGGTTTTGATTTTCCCATTCCGACATTGGGATATTTTTTCTCAAATTATCAGGAAGGAGAGGGGCTCCATTTACAGTTCTCCATTCAGAAACCTGAATTCCTCTCACCTTAATTTCTAAAGGAGCATTTTCAAGATTCCAGGGATATGAGCCATCCCATTTGTTTTCTATAATCTCGATTGAGTTGTTGATATTGATTAATTCAGATTGGGAAAGTGCAAAGTTCCAAGGACTAATTGCTTCATGTTCAATAAAAGGTCTGAATCTATCCATTCGATCCTTTGTTGAAGATTTAGATTCGATTTTTAGACTATAAACCAAAGGGCCTTTTTCGATAGCTGCCATACCTTTGTACCATGTCGATATTTCTGCTTTACTAGGTAAAGCTAGAGTAATTTGATCTCCATTATTCCAAGTTTGATTGAGGATTGTAATTCCGTTTTTCACTTCAAAGTCAACCATTTCTCCATTGATTGTAATTGTTGGAGAGATAGCCCAAGCTGGAATTCTCAGATGAAATGGAAATTCAGAAGACTCAGAAAGCCCCATCTCAAATGAAACTTGGTCTCTAAAAGGATAGCCAGTCGTTTCCTTTAAAGTCAGTTCTACATTTTCTCCAACCTTTAAAGTCGCTGAACTTGGAGCATATTGGAAAGCAGCTACACCACGATCATGAGTAGCATAAAATAGGTTTTGGACAAACTTTGGCCAACTTTGATGCATGTTTGTGGTACAACATGGATAACCAGATAGTGTCCCAAATACGAAATCAGTTCCTCCGTGATGTTCAGTTTCATAGGAAGTATCCATACTATCAGAAAGTGAAACTTGATTCGCCGCCTGAAAATATTGACGGGAACTGTAATCGTCTGAGGCTTGTGTAGGCAAAGCGTTGTAAACAATCTTCTCTAAGAGATCAGCAAATTCCATATCTCCTGATATTTTGATCAAGCTTTCCAATGAAAACATTTCTTCAGAAATGGAGCAAAATTCTATTCCTTGAGTAGGAGCATTTCCATGTAGGGGCTCATCACCTCCATACATGCCTTGAGCTTGGCCATGATGCTTTTTCAAAGTTGCCAAGGCAGTTTTTATGGATTCGATGGCTGATGGATCTCCACTTTTTTGATAGTAAATACCTGGCTGTTTTAATCCTTGAGCAATATTGACAGTGTGAAGTCCTGGGATCTGAGTAAGAGTAAGGTTTTGGATTTCTTCCGAATCAAAAGGATAGCCTTTCACCTGATTATAATGCCAGATGTTTTCAAATACACGGTCATTTTCGGGGTTGTTATATATGGTTTGCCAAGGAAAAGTTTGTTCCTGTATGATTTCACCCAATTCAATCAATTTTGGATCTCCCGTAATATTATAGAGCCAATAGACCACCTGTAAATTGTCTCCAGCTCGACGATTTGCCCAAAAGGACAAATGATCCATCGGCATAGAAGGCAATTCCTCTAATTGAAAATGGAAGTATTTGGTTAATGCTGAGATTACTCTTTCGTCCTGTGTTGCTTGATAATATTGCTGGAGAACTTTCAACATGACCATTTTAGGCCACCAGTCTTTTCTTGGACCTTTCTGTATACCGGCTTCAGATTCTGGATCAGTTTCAAAAGGTATAGGACCGATGTATCCAGATTCTGCTTGATTGTCCAAGGTCCAATTCACCCACTTTAGGGCTTTTTCTTTTAGTTTTTCGTCGTCAAGAATATAGGCCAAAGGTAAAAGTCCATCTATCCAGTAGGGGCCTCTTTCCCATCCATCTCCATCACCACCAAGCCAGCCATTTCTTTCACCTACTACTTCTGGATAGATTTCATCTAAATGCCCTGTCATCCCATTGGCCATTCTCAGAAGTTGGTCTTCTAGCCAGTCTTCTGGTTTGATACTTCCAATGGGTAGTTCCAAATAAGCTTCTTGAATCAAAGGAGCTTGATTAGATAGATAAAGTGGTTTTACCTTTTCATTTGGAGAAGAGCAGGCAAAAAAAACTAGAAGGAAAAATAGTGATGGGAATCGATTTCTCATGGTGGGGATCTTTGGAATCAACAAAATAGGAAATCAATTTTTTGGAAAGCTACCTTTCAGAGAAAATTCAAATAAAGCCTTTTAGTGATTTAGAAAGGTCTCTTTTGGTAATAATTCCGCCTTTTCTCCAAAGAATTTTCCCTCTTTTAAAAAGCATATAGTGGGGGATAGAACGAATACCAAATTGCTGAGCCAACTGAGGGTGCTTGTCTACGTTCACCTTGAGTAATTTGACTTTTCCATCCAATTCATTCATCACCTCAGAAATTACCGGATCCATGCTATGACATGGGCCACACCAGTCTGCGTAAAAATCAACAAATATTGCCTCTTGGCTTTTGCTGATGACTTCTTTTATGGATTTCTTAGCCATGGTATAAAAATAAAAAAACCGGTCTTTGGAACCGGTTTTCAAAGAAATTATATTTCTAATTACTGTCCTCCTGTTGGAGCAGTTGGCATTTGAAGGCCTAGTTTAGCCAATACCAATTCAGTGAATTTGTCTTCTTCTTTAGTGTAAAGCAAGATTGGAGCTTGTCCAGCAGTCTCAGCAAATACGTGAGTATAGTTGTTTTCAGCAGCTACAGCATTGATTGCGTTGATCACTTTGTTTTGTACTGGCTCTAGCAACTCACCCAATTTTCTCTGATAAGAGATTTGAGCATCTTGCTCATATTTTTGAAGGTCGCTTTGAAGCTTTGTTAATTCTTGCTCTTTAGCAGCTCTAGCTTCCTCAGTCATAGTCTGGGCTGCTTGCTGATAAGATTGAACTTGTCTTTGGAAATCAGCTCCTTTGGTTTGGATATTAGTTTGAAGCTGAGTCTGGTAATCTTGCAAATCAGCACCGATTTGCTCCATCTCAGGCATCAAGTCCATGATAAATTCTACATTGGTATAACCAATTTTTAGCTCCTGCGCTTGGGCGACAAATCCTACGCAAAACAACGCGATTGCGGAAAGGATAACTTTAACTTTCATCATTATTGAGTTTGTATTTTAATTGTTGTCTTCTATTCCTAATTCATCCAGGACAAATTCAGAATAATCATGTCTTGGATCAGTATAAATAATCCCCGAAGGTACTGAGGCCTTGTCAAATAACATGGCCAAGTTGTTTTTACGGGAAACCCGCTCTATAGCATCATAAATTTTCGACTGCAGGGGCTGTAATAGTTCTGCTTGCTTCTGGAAATATTGACCTTCAATTCCAAATATCCGGCTATTGAATTCTCTGGAAGCCTGTTCCTTTTTATTGATGTCCTGCAACCTACTTTGATACATTTCCTCAGTCAAAAGGACTTCTTCCGCTTTGAGCTGAGTGTACATATCTTTGATCTCTTTATCCAAACTTTGTGCCTCTTTCTTCCAGGCGTCACTTAGATTTTCGAGTTCCTGTTGCACAATTTTGTAATCAGGATGCTTATTCAAAATATACTCAGAATCGATATATCCGAATTTTTGTGCTGTCAGCGTACCTGAAATCAGCATAAAGAGGAACAAAAGTACAATTTTTGGCGAGTTATTCATGTCTTTATCAAATTGATGGTTACCTCTTAAACGAGAAAGCCTCTTTTAAAATTTTGACATAAATTAACCATTCCCCTGCCAATTTCAAGTTTATCTCAACTGCTGACCAATTGTGAAGTGGAATTGAGCACCACTTCTCTGAGTACTTCCAGGAATTGCGTCGAAACCATATCCCCAGTCAACACCTAGCAAACCAAATGCAGGCATAAAGATTCTGGCACCAACTCCAGCTGATTTTTTCAAATCATAAGGGTTGAAGTCTTTGTAAGATCCCCAGTTATTACCCGCCTCAGCAAATGTTAGCAAGAAGATAGTAGCAGATGGGTTAGGAGATACCAAGAATCTCAATTCCATTACATACTTGTTGTAAACAATACCACCATAAGGATCTGGATCTGCTGTACCTCTAGTATCTCTACCAGGAGTGATTGATTGGTTTTCATATCCTCTCAAGCCAATGATTTCCTGACCCAAGGCAAAGTTGTTGAAGGTCATACCATCACCACCCATTACAAATCTTTCCAATGGAATCATTCCAATTTTGTTACCATAAGATCCCAAGAAGCCCATGTGAGCTCTTGCACTCGCTACAAATTTGTTTGAACCAAATAGAGGGGTGTAAATGGAGGCATCAAACATCCACTTATGATATTCTAGCCACTTGAACTTCTCTTCATCTGAAGATTCAGAATCCAAGTTCTTGTTCAAAGAAGCATAAGGTGGAGTGAATGAAGTCGAAAGGATAATATTAGATCCGAACCTTGGGAAGGTAGGGTTATCTACGTTACTTCTTGAGATAGTATTGTTTACAGTAATACTATTGGATCTACCAGTTGGGTAGCTCAAACCAAAGGATGTACCAAATTGATCAAATTCATATATCTGGAACTGCAAGGAGTTGGAGACATAGAAATAGTCATCAGGCCAAGTAACCCTTCTAGATAAACCTACGGTCGCACCTGTGATTTTGAAGAAGCCAAGCTCATTTCCAAAGTTATTGGCATTGTAGAAGTCAACTTGTCTTTGAACAGAGTGGTTAAAGCTAAAGCTCAATGCATTTGGTTTCTTGCCACCAAACCAAGGCTCAGTTAATGATACTGAGTAGTTTTGGAAGGATCTACCATTGGCCTGAACTCTCAAGGAAAGCTTTTGTCCATCTCCAACCGGAAGTGGATCCCACTTGTCGAAGTTTCCAATGTTTTTAATTGAGAAGTTGTTGAATACCAAGCCAACTGTACCTACGAAGCCATAGAAACCACCCCAACCACCAGACAATTCAATCTGGTCATTTGGTCTTTCTTCCAATTCGAATGTAATATCAACTGTCGCTGCTTCGAAGTTTGGTCTTAAGTCAGGATTGATAGTTTCTGGATCAAAATAACCCAACTGGGAAAGTTCTCGAATCGTTCTTACCAATAAGGCTCTGTTGAACTTTTGACCTGGAAGAATTCGGATTTCCCTCATTACAACGTGGTCGGAAGTTCTCTCATTACCTGTGATACTTACAGAGTTTACAGTTACCTGAGGCCCTTCAAAAATCCTCATTTCCATATCAATGGAATCTCCTACCACATTGACTTCTACCGGGTCGATGTTGAAGAATAGATATCCATTATCCTGATAAAGAGAAGAAACGTCATCCCCTTTGGCTGGGTCATAATTGAGACGCTTATCCAATTTTTCTTTATCATAAACATCTCCTTTTTGAATACCTAGCTTAGCAGCAAGGACTTCATCTGGGTGAATGAAATTTCCAGAAAATTCAATATTTCTATAATAGTATTTTTCCCCCTCCTCAATGTCAATGTCTATATTGATTTCATCATCATCGTAGTTGTAAACAGAGTCAGCTAAAATTTTAGCATCTCTAAACCCTTTACTTTGATAGAAATTGATGACATTATCTTTATCGTTTCTATACTCTTTAGGAATGTATTTAGATCCGGCAAAGAAGTTTAATTTGAAATTCTTATTGATGTATTTTTGAACATCCTCTTTGGAAGCAGAATCGGTATGGGTGAGGGTATTTGCAATGTCTGATGCAGATGCATCCGTCAATCTTGAATAAACATCCTTAAACACGCTGACACGAGCATGTTCTTTGGTCTTTTTAAGTTTCTTTTTGACTCTTGAATCTGCAATTTCTTCATTTCCTAAGATCCTAATTTCATTGATTTTCACCTTGGATTTAGTATCCACGTCAAATCTCAATTTCACAGAATTTGGAAGGGTTGTGTCTCTTTCCTGTGCTACCTTGACCTCTGTATTCAGAAAGCCTTTATCGATGAAGTACTTTTGGATATTTCGTTGAGAAGAATTCAATACATCTTCTCTCACTACTCGTCCTCGAATATTTACTTTGTCTTTCAATTCACCTTCCTGAGTTTTGTTTACACCAGTAAACTCAACTCTGGAAAATCTAGGACGCTCAGTCAAATCCAATAAGAGTGAAATGTCTTCACCTTCTACCTTTGTGACCAAAATTTTCACATCACCGATGATACCTTGGTTCCAAAGCTTTTTCAATGCTCCAGAAATAGCATCACCTGGCACCTCAATGCGATCGTCTACTTTTAGTCCAGAAAGTGAAAGGATGGCAGTTTCATCCAAGGTGGTCAGTCCCACCGCTTTGATTTCAGCGATTCTATAGGTCTGTGGTTTGGAATAATTCAATTCCATGATATCCACAGGTTTGGACGTATAGCGACTTTGTCCCAGACGTATCTGAGCCATTGCTGAACTTGCCCACACCAGACAAAACAGAATCAGTAAACTTCTTTTCATCAATTACTTAAGATTTAACTTGCTCACCGGTTTTACCAAATCTTCTTTCCCTTTTTTGAAAATCCAAAATGGCTGCAATCAGGTGCTCTCTTCTAAAATCCGGCCATAGTACTGGTGTAAAATACAATTCAGTATAGGCCGATTGCCATAGCAGGAAATTGCTTATCCGATATTCTCCACTAGTCCTGATCATCAGTTCAGGGTCGGGGATTCCAGCGGTTTCTAAATGGTCGGCAATCACATCTTGAGTGATTTCTTCCAATTTCAATTTCCCTTCAGAGACTTTTTGAGCAATGCGTTTGGTCGCTTGGGTGATTTCCCACTTACCACTATAGCTAAGTGCTAGAATAACAGTAAGTCCGGTATTGACGGAGGTTGTTTTTTTTGCCTCCATCAGTTTGTTGTATGCAGAACTAGGTAGACTGTCAATATCTCCAATACTATCCAGTTGGATATTATTTTTCATCATCATTGGAACCTCATCGGTAATGGTTTTTACCAATAGTTCCATGAGTCCATTGACTTCTTCTTGAGGTCTAGACCAATTTTCTGTGGAGAATGAGAACAGCGTAAGGTAATCAACACCTAAATTTTCAGCTCCTTCGATTGAATCTTTAACTGCCTGAATGGCATGTCTATGACCGAAGATCCTCATGGCGCCTTTTTTCTTGGCCCATCGGCCATTGCCGTCCATGATAATTGCGATATGTCTGGGGATCCGATCTGGGTTGAGTACTTCCTTCATTACTTAGGGTTTCCGAATACCTTACATTTTTGGAGGTACAAAAATGCTATTTCTTTTCCAATAATTAAGCCTATGGCTCAATTAATTAATAGGCGTAGCATTTCGTGGTTGCAAATGTGTAGCTAATCGTCACACCCAAAAAGTAATACCAGTCTTTATCGTAGGGATTGCCGTAGTTTATCCCCCAGGCCTGATCAGGATTACTAGAGTCTGAAAACCTCGGGATAGGGGGAGTATTGCTGTCAATTTTATCTATATAATCTGTAAATGTAGCCCTTATTCCAGCTTCTAATGCCAAAGTCCAACGGTCATTTAGTCTATATTTTACACCTCCTCCAAATGGAATAACAACTGATCCTAGATTGTATCTTTCAGAAACTTGATACGCATAAGTATTTCCTTTGAGAAAGAAATGAGTGTATCCAATTCCAAAAAATGCATAGGGAGACCAGAAGAATTCGGAATCATTTCTGAGAAAATCCAAGAAATTGAATTCCATCACTGCTGATCCTTCAATTATTCCACCTCTAAATCTGGCATCTCTTCTTTGAGCTGCTAAATCATAGGGTTTTACACTGTCTGTTGCTCTCAATGTTCCGGCTGTTATACCGACCCGAAGCGTCCATACATTGTCAAAATTTCTCTTGCCAAACAACGTGCCGTGAAGACCTAAATGGTCCAGATCAATTTTTCTAAGGATATCACCTGTATAGGCAGTAGTCCCTAAACCTCCTCCAATCTCATAAATCTGTGCTTTGGATTCTGCAATGAAAAAAAGCAGGAAAGCAAAGATTCCGACAATGGTTTTGGTATGCTGAAAATTGACCTTTTTCAAGACGATGCAAGTTATGAAGTGTCTAACGTTTAAAAAACGGAGACTAGTATTTACGCGGTTAATATTTGTTAAGCTCAAAAGGCCCAAAAAAGGCGATTTAAGCATTAATTTCTCATATCGAAACCCCAATTTAGTTTATACCTGAGAGTATCAAAAAAATTGTAGGTAGGTAGTTTTACTAATCGAGCATGAAAGTTCTCTTTTTTGACCATTAATTTCAAGTCAGACGAAATTGAAGTTGACCTGGAGTCCAATGATATCAGGAATTTTTCAGCTCTGCCCTCAATTTCAAAAGTAATCTCGCTTTCATCAGAAACGATAATAGGCCTTACATTTAAATTATGTGGACTTACTGGAGTTATCACCAAATTTTTTGCCTCAGGAGAGATCAATGGGCCTCCGCAACTCAAAGAATATCCTGTTGACCCAGTTGGTGTGGCCACAATCAATCCATCTGCCCAATAGCTATTGAGGTATTTTCCATCGATATAAGTATGAACCGTAATCATGGATGAGGTGTCTCTTTTGTGGATTGTGAACTCATTCAATCCAAAATTGATCCCATTGAAGAGTCTTCTATTACAATTTAAGGAGACTAAGGTTCGCTTCTCAATTTGGTAATTGTTATCACTCAAATGAGCAACGGCCTCGTGAATCATGTCAGTGGCTACTGTTGCTAAAAAGCCTAATCTGCCGGTATTTAATCCTAAAATAGGAGTCTCCAATTCTCCTACTTGACAAACTGAATCCAATAAGGTTCCGTCTCCCCCGATGGAAATCAGAAAATCCATTTGACTCATATCATCAGTTCCGTCGAGGAGCCAATAGCTTAGTCCGATATTTCCATGCATTCTGAGCTGCCTGTCAAACTGCTCGGTGACAAATACATCGAAATTGTGATTATGTAGGGCGGTAAATAGTGTCCTGACGTCTTCTAGAAATTCTATTTTCAGAGTCAAGCCATGCAAAGCGACTTTCATTCCTTAAATATCTAAAAATCTCAGCAAGTTACCGATTCGGTCCTCTTCACTGCTGATTCCAGTTTCTTCTTGATAGTGGTCTAAAATTTTATATCCAAAGCGCTCAAAAGTAGCTTTGATATGTCGAGGTTCTGGCTGGTCTAGTTTTAAGGTCAGTTTGATTTTGGCATCATCCAGAGGATCACTTGTCATGAAAGAACTCAGGATTTTAGTGTTTTCAGATTCCACTATTCGGGCGATTTCTGCCAAAGAATAATCCGTCATGTTCATAGATAAAATCATAACTGATCCCTGTGACTGAATTGAAAGACTATCTGCAAAAGCGGCGATCGCATCCTCCATCGTCACAACTCCCATATAGGTCAATTCTCTGTCGACAACGGCTACAATATTGGAATCAAACTCAGAGCTAGCCTTTAAGACATCATATATATGCTTGTCACTAAAAACCCAGCAATCTGTCTGATCAGGCTCGATTTCACCAATCGATTTCTCTGGATCATTGATCTCATAGATCATTTCCTCACTCAGCAGTCCCAAAAATTTCCCCTGATCCACCACAGGTAATCTATCTGTGCGGATTTCTTCCATCCAGGCCAATGCCATTTTGGTTTTGTCCGTCAGTTTTAGAGGTGGAATAAGGTTATTGATAAATTCGAAGGCCTGCATTGAAGAAAGATAGGGAATGATTTAGATTTTTAAAACGTCAAACAGCCCTTTCTTGTTCCTATTCTTATAATGTATTCTGATTTTGAAGCAATTAATGGATGAAATAGAATTGCTAATGCATATTTCGGGTTAAAAGAAATAGTTGAATAAAATCCCGGAGAATATCCCTCCAATAATAATCCAAGGAGAAGCAATTTTGGTAAACTGAAGAAGACTGTAGGTTCCCAAAATCATAAAAATATTGAGCAGATTCGCTTCCAATGGTTCAAATAATAGATATGCTGCAGCGATCAACATACCGCAAGAAACAGCATTTATTCCTTCTAGTGCAGCCCTAACTGGCCGGTATTTTTTCAGCTGATCCCAAAAGCGAATTACAAAGAAGATCATGAAAATGCCGGGGAGAAAAATCCCAGCAGCGGCAATCAATCCGCCAGTTAAGAAACCCATCAATCCAAACTCCTTCATTGAAAAAGCACCAACATAGGAAGAAAATGAAAAGGTAGGTCCGGGAACTCCTTGAGAAATGGCGTACCCTGTTAGGAACTCTTCAGAGTTTAGAAAATGCTTAAAGTCTACAAATTCAGTATATAAATAAGGGACTAAGACTTGACCTCCTCCAAAAATCAAACTTCCATTTCTATAGAAGTTTTCAAAAAGGATGACAGGTTGGTATTTGGTGGAAGCACCGAGAATCGCGGCAAATGCTAATACTCCTCCCCATAGATAAAAGTTGGACCATTGTATTACCAGTGGCTGATCCTTTTCCAGTTTGGGTTGCTTTTTATATTTGATCGAGGTACTAAGCCCACCAATAATCAGCAGAATTGGAAATACATAAGGAGAGCTGTAGAAGAAGGATACAAAAGTTGAAATCAATACCAAAACCATTGCTTCGGTGGTCTGGATCATTTTTGAAATGGTCTTTTGAGCAGCATAAATGATAAACCCGATTGCCATAGGTTGGATAAACTTGGCAAAATTCAGTGCTCCTGGGGTGTTTTCTTCCAAAAAGTAAATGACCGCAGCTGCGGCTGTCATGATCAATGTGGCCGGTATGATCCAAACCAATAAGGCTAGGTAAGCCAAATTTGGACCGCCAACTCTAAAGCCAATTGCAGATACCAACTGGGTTGAGGAGGGTCCTGGAAGCATATTGCAGAGTGCATTGAGTTCCCAAAGTTCTTCTTCAGTGATATAATTTCTGGCCTTGACCATTCGGTCCAAAAGCATGGCTAAAAAAGCCTGTGGACCTCCAAATGCAGTCAAAGAAAGGGTCAGAATGTCCCTTAGAAACAGGTAGTATCTGACCCTTTTTACTGACATTATTTGCGAAGTCCTAGTTCGCGAAGTCTTTCTTCCAAAAACTCGCCTGCAGTAGCATCTTCAAATTGCTTAGGATGTTCATTGTCGATGCAGCTTTCCAAACAAGTCAAATCCATCTCTGATCTTGGATGCATAAAGAATGGAATGGAATAACGACTTGTATTCATCAATTCACGAGGTGGATTTACCACTCTGTGGATGGTGGATTTCAATTTTTTGTTGGTCAATCGCTCCAACATATCTCCTACATTCACCACCAATTGATCAGGGAGGGCAGTGATCGGAATCCATTTTCCATCTTTTCTCAATACCTGCAAGCCATCTGCACTTGCTCCCATCAATAGGGTAATTAAGTTGATATCTCCATGCTCCGCGGCACGTACTGCATCTTCAGGGACTTCTTCTGGATTGGTGATAGGGAAGTAATGGATCTGTCTCAAAATGGAATTTCCGTAAGCGACTTTGTCCTCAAAGTAGTCTTCTGGCAATTCTAAATTCAAAGCGATAGCTTGAAGCATGGCTTTTCCGGCTTTTTCCAAAGTCTGATAAGCTTCTACAGCATCTTTTTCAAATTCTGGGATTTCCGATGGCCAAACATTGGCAGGATATTCGGACTTAATAGTGTCAGTTTCCGGTATAAATCCCAACTCTTGTCCAACGTGGTAAAATTCTTTTAAATCACCGGTATTTCTACCCTTGGCATGCTCCTTCCCTTTCCCAGTATAGCCTCTTTGATAGCCAATTTCTGGCTTCTCATATTTTGCTTTTGTCTCATCATCCAATGCGAAGAATGACTTGATAGAAGCATAAAGTCTATCTTGTAAATCTTGTGTCAAACCATGGTTTTTGATTGCTACAAAACCGATGTTTTGATAAGCTTCGCCTAACTTTTTGACAAATTGGGCCTTTTGGGTTGGAGTTCCCGCCGTGAAATCAGCCAAGTCTAGGCTTGGTATCTCATCAAATAGAATGTCCATGATTATTTCTGTTAGCTATGAATCCGAAATTTTGTCTAAAAATAATACCTTTAGTTTCAAAACCCCGCACTATGAAAAAAAACCTGATATGGACCATAGCTCTTCTTCTCATGATTGGAGCCTGTAGTGAGGAGCGTAAAAAGATCAATGAGAGCGTGGTGGATTTGCCTGGAGATTCCCTGGCTATAAACCCTGAAAAACCTAAGGTTAGCTTTTATCAATATGAAGATGTTGATTCCTATCCAGATGCGATTTTGGAATTGTATACTCCACTTGGAAATCAGATTTTTCGTCCGGGAAAGGTTCCTTTTGAATTTAACATCAAGAACTATCCTTTTGAAGAGGAAGCTTCAGATCGATTTTTATTGTTCAATATTTTAAATGGGGGCGACCCAGCAGGCTTCAGAACTCCAATTTTCCAAAGAGAATTGGAAGAAGGAAGTTATAGAGTTGTTGCTTATTTGGTGGATGAGGAAGGTTTAGCCTTAAAGAATTTTGGAAATTATGTGGATCGCGACTTTCAGGTAGGGGAGTCCAGACCATTCCCTTATTCGGCAGAACCTTATTTGGCTGTCAATTTCCCTAGAAACAATCAAATCGTAGATGAAGAGCATGAGTTGATTGTTGACTTTTTGGTAGTTGGGGGAGATATGAAATTGGACGGATTGAAAGTTCATATTGAAGTGGGAGATTATTCCTACGAAATAGATCATATGGCACCTGTGAGGGTAGCAAATCTTCCAGCAGGAAACTATCAAGCCCATATCAAATTGCTTAGAAGTAATGGGGAAGAATTAGAAGGGCCATTCTCTTCTGTTTCGAAGTCCATCATTGTAAGATAAGTCCCTATCTTTGCAGCTTTCTAAAGTGTAATTATTCTCATGCTATTAGTAAATCAAATCCGAGAGAACTTCGAGACCGTATTAGCAGGTCTTCAAAAGCGAAATTTCCCAAATGCTGAATCTATCCTTCAGGAAGTGATCCAGCTAGATGATCAGCGTAAATCGTCCCAAACTCAAAGGGACCAGATTCAGGCTGAATCCAATTCGATTTCGAAGCAGATCGGAATGTTGATGAAGGAAGGAAAGAGAGAAGAAGCTGAGCAAGCAAAAGCTAGAACAGCTGAAATCAAATCTCAAATCAAGGAGCTAGATGAACAAAATTCTCAGGCTGAAGAGTCTTTGAAGGCTTTGTTGTATACAATTCCAAACGTTCCTCACTCTTCTGTTCCAGTTGGAAAAGCTGCGGAGGATAATGAAGTGGTTTTGGAACATGGAACTATTCCTACTCTTTCTGAGGATAAATTGCCGCATTGGGAATTAATCAAGAAATACGACATCATTGATTTCGACCTAGGTGTAAAAATCACCGGAGCTGGATTTCCAGTTTATAAAGGTAAAGGAGCCAGACTTCAGAGAGCCTTGATCAATTTCTTCTTGGATGAGGCGATTGCTGCCGGCTATTATGAGGTTCAGCCCCCAATCTTGGTCAATGAAGACTCAGGGTATGGAACTGGACAGTTGCCAGATAAAGAAGGGCAAATGTATCATGCCACTGCTGACAATTTGTATTTGATTCCAACTGCAGAGGTTCCGATCACCAATCTTTACAGGGATGTAATTCTTTCAGAAGAGGATTTACCTGTTAAGAATGTGGGCCATACCCCTTGCTTCAGAAGAGAAGCGGGATCTTGGGGTGCACATGTGAGAGGTTTGAATAGATTGCATCAGTTTGATAAAGTAGAAATCGTTCAGATTACCCATCCTGATAAATCTTATGAGGTGTTGGAAGAAATGAGTCAGCACGTTCAAGGGCTTTTGAAAAAGCTAGAGCTTCCTTACCGAGTATTGAGATTGTGTGGAGGAGACATGGGCTTTACATCTGCCTTGACTTTTGATATGGAAGTATTCTCTGCTGCTCAGGAAAGATGGTTGGAAGTGAGTTCTGTTTCTAATTTTGAAACTTATCAATCCAACCGATTGAAGTTGAGATTCAAAGGAGCAGATAAGAAAACTCAATTGGCACACTCACTGAATGGATCTGCTTTGGCTTTGCCAAGGATTGTTGCTGCGATATTGGAAAACAATCAGACTCCTGATGGAATCAATATGCCGAAAGTGCTTCACCCATATTTGGGCTTTGATAAAATTTAAGTCTAAAGAATCAAGATACAAGGATCAATATCCATGACGCTTTATTTACCCTTCAAGAGTTTCAAACTCTTGAAGGGTTTTTTCTGCCTACAGTGGCAGATTTCTGAAAATGTTTGATATCAGAGGTAGTTTAATGTTCGTGATGCCACCAACATGGGCGTAGATTAGCCCTGCAAGAGCTCAGGACTTTTGAAGGGTTCTTTTTTATCTGCCTACTGCTTCGGCCAAACACACCATTTCTGATAGCTTTTTCAAATGATCAATAGAATCTTTCAATCATTATTTTTTTCTTCTGCACGCAATGGTTTGCGGGTAATTTAAAAAATCAATAAATCTTTAATTTTGAAATTTAATTTTTCAAATAGGTAATGAATGAATTTTTATTCTGAATATTCTTCTTTTGAAAGTAGGATTCGATAGCTTCTACTTTTTTAAAATCCTATTTCCTGAGCTAGCTTTGTTCTATCAAATTTTAATAAAAACAACGAAACATGGCATTAGTCGGAAAAAAAGCTCCAGCGTTTTCTGTAGGAGCAGTAATCAATGGAGAAGAGATCGTAGAAAACTTCAACTTGGAGCAATTCCTAGGTAAGAAGAACGTCATCCTTTTCTTCTATCCAAAGGATTTTACTTTTGTTTGCCCAACTGAGCTTCACGCTTTCCAATCTAAATTGGCTGAGTTCGAAAAGAGAGATACCGTAGTTTTGGGTTGCTCTACTGATACTGAAGAGACTCACCTTGCTTGGTTGATGACTCCAAAAAATGAAGGTGGAATCGAAGGTGTGACTTATACTATCTTGGCAGATGCTGCTAAAACTATCTCTTTGAACTATGGTGTTTTGGCTGGTGAATATTCTTTCGACGCTGAAACTCGTCTTTGGTCTTTCGCTGGTGCTCCTATCGCATTCAGAGGTACTTTCTTGATCGACAAAGAAGGAATCGTACGTCATGAGTCTATCAACGATCTTCCATTGGGAAGAAACATCGACGAATATTTGAGAATTCTAGATGCACAACTTCACGTAGAGAAGTTTGGCGAAGTATGTCCTGCAAACTGGGAGGAAGGAAAAGAAGCCATGCAAGCTACCAACGAAGGTGTTGCTAACTACCTATCCAATAATTAATTAGAAAAATGATTGAACTAACTGAAGATACTCTACAGGAGCTAGTGGATTCAAACGATCAAGTGATCGTTCAATTCTCTGCTGGCTGGTGTGGCAACTGCCGCATTATGAAGCCTAAGTTTAGAAGACTGGCAGGTGAAAACGCAGACAAAGTTTTTGTTATCGTGGACGCTGAAAAATTCCCTCAGTCTAGAAAATTGGCTCAGGTAAACAACTTGCCAACTTTCGCTTCTTTCAAAGGAGGTCAGTTGGTCAACCAAATTCAAACGAACAAAGAGGACCAATTAAAAGCTTTGATCAATGAAGTTGCCAGTAATTAAGACCATTCAAAAAACCTGTACTCCTGAGCAGATCGAGACAGCACTAGAGGTATTGGAAAATATCTCTGAGGCTCCATCTTTGAAGGAACCAGAAATCGACGTGATTGGAGAATTGATCTCCAACCTATGTGGTGCTTTGGAGGTTCACGAATTAGTAGCTGGAGGCATGACTGAAAAGGATGCCGGAAATACTTTCATGAAAAAAGTGTTGGGCTCTATCGATAGATAATAGATATACAATTTGGGTCTAATGTTAATTGAGAAAAGGAACTCCAATCGGGGTTCCTTTTTTGTTATTCCTTTAGAATAGCGAATACCCAATTATAAAATTAAAGGATTGATATTGGGATGACCAATTATTATATGTCCCTAAAACATCCCGATTGGTATGGGCTCTTAGTTCAAAGTTGAGTTTGTCTAAATACTTAAAGCCGGCTCCCATTGCAAAGTTTCCAGCGCTGTGTGTCTCCAATGGTGTAGGTTGTGCTCCATCGAATCTTTCAAATTCTATTAAGGACCCTGAACCAAATTCAATCACATAAGAGAGATTTATAAAAAGTTTTGACCTCTCATTAAGAAGAAAATAATGCCTGAACCCAATGGGTAACTCGATTGAAGTGTACTCAATAGAAACAAGATAGTCCTCATTAGTATTGACCGTTGTGATATTTTCTTCGGATTTATAATACCGGTATGTAGGCTCCACTATCACACCCCATCTGTTCTTGTCATGAGGTAGGATAAATTCTGCTTCTAAACCCAATCTAAAATCCATGGATTCCCCAAAGTCAATTTCACCATAAGAAGATTGGGAGTTTTCAATTTTCAAACTGTTAAAGCTGATGCCAGGTCTTACTGAAAGATGAAATAAATTGGATTCGCGTTTTTTAAAAGTTTCATATTGAGAGTTTGAGCATTGGTTATATTCAATAAAATATTTTCCAAGGCCACTTTGGGTGTATTCCAATTCCATAGGTGAATTTATGGACACACAAGAAAGGTCGAATGTCAATTGATTTCTAAATTGATTGTTTTCTCCGACGCGTTCATTGACTTTGTATTTCTTATAGATCAATTGTTTTGGATCGGCTCCGGATATTGAATAGAAATACCTTTTTACTACTTGGTTTTCATAAGAATAAAGAGTTGCCTTTCCTTCTACCAATACATTTAAAAACACTTCTTTGGATTGGAAAGAAGGGTTCATGTCCTTAGACATTGCATTTAAACTTGAGCTTGATTCATCTAATTCAACTGTTGCTTTGATATATTTTAATAAACCATTAATCCCAAATTCTTTAACAGATTCCAGATTTCCGATTTTAATTTCTTGAGATGAAGGGAGTTTGTATTCGAATTGGGTTGGATTCTTCTTCCAATCCAAATTTTTTATCTCACACTCAATTCGGTGATCTGATTCATTGATTAGATATCCTTTTTCAAATGCTATTTGAGAAAAGGATTTACTGTAAAAACAGAGTAAAAATGAAAGGATTAGTAATTTTCTCATTAGGGATTTTTAATATAAAATTTATGCTTAAAAAGCAGAGTTGCTTACTCCAAAATTTCACCAACATGTTTCTCAATATTCTGGGAGATTTTGTCCATCGGTAGATCATTGGCATCAAAGCCAAAAGGCTCTTCGATTTCCTCTGCAATCAATTCCAAACTTGCCAACACATAAAAAATAAAGGCAACAATGGGAACAGCGTAATAACCCAAAGAAAAGGAATAGCCCCAAGGAAGTGTCAAAATATAGAGCATGATGAATTTTTTGATAAAAGCGCTGTAGCTATAGGGAATGGGCGTATTCAAAATTCTTTCACATGCCCCGCAGATATCGGTGAAACTGGAAACTTCTCCATTAAGAACAATCAGCTGATCTCCTGAGATTTTTCCTTCAGTATAAAGCAAGTTTACCCGGGCAAAAAGCTGCTTAGCTATCTGGTTAGGGATGTGTTTGTTGTAATCCATTGCAAACAGTTTCTTTTTTCCATCTTCTGAATCATCCAAGCTGTATTTTGTCTTTTGAGATTGAAGGTGGTCTTTAAGTGCAAAAGCATACATGGGAATCAATCTTTTGAAAAATGAGCGATTTTCAAGATCTTCTTCGGGGACCATAGCATCAATTTTCAGGGCAAAATTCCGACTGTTATTGACCAAACTTCCCCAAAGTTTGCGGCCTTCCCACCAGCGGTCATAAGCAGTATTGGTTCTAAAAACCAATAAAAGAGAAATCACAAAACTGAGCAAGCCATGCATGGCAGGTAGGTTTTTCAGCCAAGAATCTTCCGAAATATGAAGGACTTCCAATTCTAAAATGATTACTCCGACTGAATAGATAACCAAAAACAGAATCAAGGGAGCCAATCTAGAAACCGTATCTGACTTCCGGATCAGAAAGAGAAATTGCCAGAGATCTTTGGAATCGTAGGTTTTCATAAAAGAGGCAAAAGTTTGTTTAGCTTTTCTTTAAAATCTTTTTCACTAAACTCAAAATTCCCAATACAATAAAACCAATCACAATTCCAAAAATGAACTCCTGAATAAATGAAGGGATGGACTCCGGTAATAAGTGATGGAAAAAGTCAATCTTGTGTGCGAAAATCCCCCCTGAAACTAAGAATAGGGCGATTGTTCCTATAAATCCCAATGCTTTGATCACCATAGGAAGTGCATTGACTAGCAATCGTCCTACTTTGTCCGAAAAGCTATTAGTTTCTTCATTTAGATCAATGAGTTTGTAGCCGAATTCATCCATTCTAACAATCAAGGCAACGATTCCATAGACACCTACAGTTGCTAGAATGGCAATAATGGTAACTACGACGATCTGAGTAGTGATCGGAGAGCCTTCGACAGTTCCCAGTGCGATAATAATGATCTCAACAGAAAGGATAAAATCAGTGACAATAGCGGATTTCACTTTCTCTTTTTCTCGCTTGAGAATTTCATCCTTGCTCAACTTCTCATCCAAATCAACTTTGGACTCGTGGTGATGTGGAACAAAATACTCGTAGACTTTTTCTGCTCCTTCGTAGGCCAAATAAAGCCCACCGAGGATTAGAATAATAGTAACTGCAATCGGGACAAAAGCACTGAGTAGAAAGGCGACAGGAAGAATAATCACCTTGTTCAACAATGAACCTTTGGTAATTGCCCATAAAACAGGAAGCTCTCTGTCTGAAACAAACCCGGATGCTTTTTCGGCATTTACTGCCAAATCATCCCCTAAAATACCGGCAGTCTTTTTAGCTGCCACTTTACTCATTACTGAGACATCATCCATCAAGGTGGCGATATCATCCAACAGTGCAAATATTCCTGATGCCATTTCTAAAAGTCAAAATTGAAATCGAAGGGAAGATACAAGGAACAATCCCTTTGGACAATTTATTTTAAAAATAGGGACAAAGATGAAAGCAGAATCAGATTATATCTATTCAATTCTGCTTTCAAGTCCTTATTTAGATAGGAGATAGGTTCCTCCAGCCTGAGTGGGGAAGTAGAAAATATCTGCTTGGTCACCTGAATTTTCTGCAATTATTTTTCCTTGAGCATCTTTGATTTTCATACCACTTGGTACAAGGAAACTGCAAGATTTGCCTAGGTTTGAGGTGATTTGGCCTTCCATTATTTTTCCTTTTTCCCAAGAAAAATCAACCACAAATCCTCCTCTGGCATGCATTCCTTTCATGCTTCCTGATTGCCAATCAGAATCACTGGGTAAAGCAGGCAGAAGTCGAATGGTTTCCTCATTTCCATGACTTTGGAATAGCATTTCTATAATTCCTACAGTACCTCCGAAGTTTCCATCAATCTGAAACGGGGGATGGGCACAGAAAAGATTGCTATAGGTTCCTCCTTTTTGCATCACGATTTTTTCACCATCATCTGTGACTGGATCCAGTAGTTTTTTTAGCAAAACCAAAGCATGATCTCCATCACCAAGTCTTGCCCAGAAATTGATTTTCCAAGCTCTACTCCATCCAGTCCCATCGTCTCCTCTTATAGCCAGCGTTTTTTTAACAGCCTCTGCTAAATCAGGAGTATCCCATGGAGTGATTTCATCATAGGGGTGTAGACCATAAAGGTGAGAAACATGTCGATGTTGTGGTTCGGCATCTTCCCAGTCTTCTAGCCATTCATTCAAATCTCCTTTTGCACCAATTGAATTTGGAGCCAGATTCTTTCTTTTCTCTTTCAAATCTCTTACGAGATCTTGGTCGATTCCCAAGATTTCGGCTGCTTGAATGGTGTTTCCAAACAATTCTCTCGCAATTTGCATATCGATTGTTGGCCCCATTGCTGTAAAGCCTCTAAATCCGTCAGGCATCAGGTAAGAGTTCTCTGGTGAATTGGAAGGTGCGGTGACATAATAGCCATGCTTCGGTTCTTTGATCAAGACTGCGGCAAGGAACTCAGATGCTCCTTTCAATACCGGGTAGTATTCTTTTAGGAAAAGGGTGTCTCCGGTATATCTGAAGTGCTCCCATATATGTTCAGTCAGCCATGCACCGCCAGTCATAGTTGATCCCCAGCTAGCTCCTTCTCCAGGGGAAGTATACAACCAAGGATTGGAAATCACATGAGCGACCCAGCCTGGAGCATTATAGTACGCTTTTGCAGTTTTTGCTCCGTTTTCCATCAGATTATAGGTGAATTTGTGAAGTGGCTCTGCCAGTTCTCCATACCCCATCGGCTCTGCCAACCAATAATTCATTTGTACATTGATATCAATGTGATAGTCCCCATTCCAAGGAGTTTGATATTCTTGCGCCCAGATTCCTTGAAGATTCGATGGAAGTTCTCCAGGTTGAGAGGATGAGATCAATAGATATTTTCCGTAGTTGTAATACAAGACTGGTAACTGAGCATCTTTTCCACCTTGAGAATAATTTTTCAGTCTTTCCGGCGTACTCATGGATTGTACAACGGGATTAGAAGTATCCATTTTTAGAGAGTTTCGATTGTACCAAGCCTGAAAAGCTTTCAAATGTCTTTCTTTGGCTCCATCTAGTCTGAATGAGTTGATTCTAGATTTGACTTTTTCAAGTGGATTTCCATCTCTGGATGCAGGATTTTGGAGACTGTAATCAGTAGCTGCAGCAATGATGATAAAGACTTCCGACGATTCAGAAATTTTAATTTGATTATCAATTTGGGATAACTGTCCGTTGGATGGTATTACTTGAACCAAACTGGCAAACTTCATCCCTGGAAGGTCTTTATTTGGCAATTGACCTACCATTTGAAGTCGGTTCCCTTCCTCAATAGTTACTTTGGCATTTTCTTTTCGATCAAGTCCTAGTGAAAAATTCAGCCCATTTGATTTTTCGGAACTCACCCGAATAATCATCACTTGGTCTGGAATACTGGAATAGAATTCCTGAGAAATTTTGTTCCCGTTTCTATCCCAATTCACAGTGGCAATTGCCTCCACAAGGTTTAATATCCTTGAATATTCCCTCACTTCTGAGAGTGTGTCTTTCCAGGTAATCCATAGATCTCCCAAGGTTTGATAGGCTCCATAATGCTCTTTGGCACCTTTGGCATTTCCCGAACCAACCCCTTTGCTTACAAAGTTAGCTTGAAGTAGATCCTGAGCCTCTTTATTTTTTCCTTCGAGAAGTAAGTTTTGGATTTGTTCGAGGTATTGATTGGCGTCCTCCCTGTCAGCATCCTGCATTCCTCCAGACCACAATGACTTTTCATTCAAAATCAGTCTTTCTCGGTTTGGATTGCCAAAAATCATGGCTCCTAGACTTCCATTTCCAATCGGTAAAGATTCGGTAAAATTTTTGGCAGGAGTCTTAAAGTAGATAGTGTGATCTTGGGAATATCCAAAGAGAACCGGTATAAAATAAAACAGCAAATGTGCTATAAAAGAGATAGATATAGGTTTTTTCATGGGTTTGGATACTAAAATAATAAGGTCCAAGATACAAATCTATGAACGACTCAAAAGATGAAATATTAAAAAAGTACAATTATTTTGAAAAAAACTATGGTGTGAGTTTTTGGTGAATGGCCAAAACTTGTGGGATAAGCATTTTTGTATCTGTGTTTTTGATCACGAAATCCGCCCTTTCATTTTTTTCCTCATCCGGCATTTGCTGATCAATGATATGATTTACCTGATCTAATGATCTATGCGAATCTCTCATCAAAACACGAGAAATACGAATTTTAAGAGGGGAGCTTACATTGATGATAGCATCAAGTTTCTTCTCTCCTCCAGTTTCAAAAATCAATGCTGCTTCCTTTAGCACATAGGGAGCATTTTGATGAGAAGCCCAGATTTCAAAGTCTTTTCTCACAGCTGGATGCACGAGACTGTTGATCTTGGCTACTTTTTCTGTATCGGAAAACACTGTGGAGGCTAGATAGCTTCGATTTAAATTTCCCTCCGAATCATAACTATCAGTACCAAATGCTTCCTGTATTTTTGATTTTAATTCTTGATCAAAATTCATGAGCCATTTGGCTCGGTCATCTGCGTAATAAACTGGAATGTGGAGGATTTCAAAAATTTTGGCAACGGTGGATTTTCCTGAGCCTATTCCCCCGGTCAATCCAACTAATTTTGGACTACTCATACTTGAGATTTAAAAGAGAGGGTTCTACTCTTACCTGGTCCAGATAATCAGGTAGAGGTTTGATCTGAACAGAAATAGTAGAGTCTTGTTTGTTTCTTTTAGAGAAATCAAGAACAGCTTCAAATTCAATGTCTTTCAACTCTTCTGTTTTTCTTTCATCTACCAAGTAATACATCATGATGGTAGGGTTTTCTATTTCCAAACTGATGTTTTTCGGGAAATTCTCTTTTCTAACCCTAAGCCTTTTGTTTCCTTCAAAAAATCCCACGACATCCAAAGTAACCACCACTGAAGACTCTTCAATGGTAAGTAGGCCTTCATATTCTTTTGAGACTTCAAGGTTCACCTCTTTGCTCATATCTTGCTCAATTCTACTTTCATTGAGTTTGACAGGGTATTTGCCTTCCAATACTTCAAGTAGAGAGGAGGGACCTTTAACTGTAATCTGGCTTGGATCGAATGTAGGTTTATCAATCATTCGATAATTTTTGCCCAAGGTGTAACTCAATGAGTCCAAAACCGGGGTTAGTCGGATAGTTTGGATTTTGTCAATTTCGAAATCCAAGGAGTCCTGAACCATAGAAACCAACTGAGTAGGTGATAAAAATTCTGAAAGCCCTCTTTTTAAATCTGCTGTCATCATATATGACTGAGATGATGGGTTTTCCAATTCTATGGTATAAGGTGTATTGTTGATGTTGAAATACTTCCTCAAAAGATCCCAACCATTTCCGGAAATTTCTATTTCCACGGTTTTAGGAAGGTCTTTTACTGCCATGTAGTTTTCGTGATTGTATTCGAATTCTACTGGAAAATCGACAATAGTAGTATAGTCGTCCTTGTTCAGGGCGTTTAAAATCCAAAAAGTGGTAGCCGCTGCAACACAGAGGACTACCACTTTTAGATTAGAGAGTTTTTTGGGAGAAATCCCCGTTGGGGACTTTTTAATTTCCGGCAAAATTCAATCTTATTTGGTTGGTTTTTTTGAGAAATCCAGAGAGATAGCAGACTTTTCAACTTTTACTTTGAAGCCTCTATCCAATTCCAAGAAAACAGCATCTCCTTCTACGGAGCTTACTTTTCCATGGATACCGCCAATAGTTACGACGTCGTCTCCTTTTTTGATTTCTTCAATAAATTTCTTCGTTTCCTTTTGTTTTTTCTGCTGGGGACGAATCATAAAGAAATACATGATCAATATGATGGATCCGAATAGAAAAACCTGGCCCATAATGCCTGCGCCACCAGCCGAAGCCTGCGCCAAAATTATTGCTGTCATTGATTATCTTTTTACTGGACCAACTGGATTTGCGGCACCACCAACTTTAGGTGTTACAGTTCCGCGCATTCTCAATCGGGTTACAGTAGGGTTTGTGTTTGCCTGAATAGTTACAGTTGGAGCTTGAGCACCAGATTTTGCAGTAGAATTGAAAACTACTTTAACAAAACCTTCTTCTCCTGGATTGATTGGAGTCTTAGTCCAATCAGGGCTAGTACATCCGCAAGATGCAGTGATGTTGGAAATCACCAATGGAGCTTCACCGTTATTTGTGAAGTTAAACACGTGTTCTACAACTTGTCCTTCATTGATTGTTCCGAATTCATATTCCATTTCTGAAAACTCAAATCCACCCAAAGTGCTTGGATCAGCAGCAACAGTACTTTGTGCATTTACAGGAGTGATGGATGATCCTTTTGACTCAAGTTGAGCAATTTTATCTTCCAAAGCCTGGATTTTAGCATCTTGATCTGATTTTTGGCTACAAGCAGAACCTAAAGCGATCATTAGGGTCAATGCAGCTACACTTAATAGTTTCGCCTTCATATCAATTGTCTTTGTTTATTTGGTCAATTAGTTTGTTTACATCATTGAGCAGGTTTTCTGCCTTATTTTTGGCCTCACTGATGACACGCTTGCCTTCAGTTTTTGCCTCATTCAAGTGTAATTCTTTTCCTTCGACTAACTCCTCGATTAGATCTTCAAGCTCTTTTTTATATTTTGATAGTCTATAGGAAAGTCTATCTCGGGTGTTTGAACCGCTATCAGGTGCGAAAAGTACACCCATTGCTGCACCAACACCGGCGCCGATTACAAATGCAAGGAGTGAATTGCTGTTTTTGCTCATAGTATTTTTATTTATTGTCCAAAAGTCCTCGTCCACTCTTACGGATTTTTCCGCTGTCGGTTAACTCCTTGGCCATCACATCTAGCAGCCCATTGACAAATTGTTTACTCTTTGGAGTGCTATAAGTTTTGGAAATATCAATATACTCATTGATACTTACCTTTACAGGAATACTTGGAAAACGCTGCATCTCTGTAATCGCCATGGAAATGATGATTTTGTCAGTAAATGCCAAACGGTCAATATCCCAGTTTTTGGTTTTCTGAGCGATCAAAGCTTTATTCTCTTTATCACTCTCGATGGTGAAGTTAAAGATATTTTGAAAAAACTCCTTATCCTCATCCCAGTTCATTGCAATCTCTGGAAGCTGACCATCAGATTCTTCTCCTAAATTTGCAGCGTTTTTTAAAACTTTGGAAGCTAAGCTTCTAACTACCGACTTGTTCTCTGTCCAATTAAGGTCTTTTTCAGAGAAGTAGTTCAAAATCACATCGTTTTTGAACAAAATCTTCTTCAAAAGCTCATCAGCAGCATTCAAATCATCCTCTATTGTAGGATCTGTGATTTTCAAATACTCTTGATAAGCTTCAGATGGCTTGATATAATCTCTAAACCATTCTTTGATCTCCAATTCGATTTCTTCCAAGTCCACATTGTTGATGGCAACAGCTGCTTGGTAGGCATTAGATTCTCTTAGATTTTTAAGAACCTGATTATTTGCCAAGTTCAAATCACTCAAGAATCCTACTGCTCCACCTCCTTGGAATTTCTTCTTTTTCTCAAATTCATTAGAGACGTGTTGAGCGAAAGCCTGAAGCAGCTCAATAGGAAGGATGTAAAGTTGAGGGATTCTTTCGGCAGAGACAACCATGTTCTTCAACAAAAACTCTTGGTCTTTCTTGTTGGCATTGTGGAACTGCTGAATAGCTTCCAATGCTACTTTCTTGATTTTTGGATTGGTCTCCGCGTCTTTGATCAAGTCTTTGCTGTCTACGCCTCTTTCAAATAATTGAATAGTAGCGTCAGCATCTCGGTTGAGGGCGGCTTTATCCTGGACCTCCATACTGTTGAGGTCAGGTAGAAATGATTCCCGTATGAAATCTTTTGCAAGGTTGAAATTGGACCCCTTGCACTGCTCATAGGCATAAAGGTTTTGAAAAGCTTTGACCCTGAGGATTCTTCTGTTTAGCATAAGTCTGAGAACTAGCTGCAAATATAGACATTTTGGATGGGCTTCTCCCACCCGGATATGGACAAAAAAACCACCAGAATTAGCCTCTGGTGGTTTAAGGATTTGTTATGACTAAGTTTAGAAAGGAAGTTTGACTCTTCCGATCGCCTCAATTCTTTCTTTAGCAGCTGCAATAGCAGCCTGTTGAGCAGGGATTTGCTCTTTTTCAGATTTATTCAAAATGCTCAAGCAAGTGTCATAAATCTTCTCTGTTTGCTTGTAAACGATGTCTCTGTTGTATCCGCCAAAGTATTCAGCGCCTACATTAATTACGCCACCAGCATTGATTAAGAAGTCTGGAGCATAGATGATTCCTTTTTCCAATAGGATTTGACCGTGCTTGGCTTCGTCTTTCAATTGGTTATTTGCACCACCAGCGATGACTGCACACTTTAAGCGATCAATTGTTTCATCATTGATTGTAGCACCCAGAGCACATGGAGCATAGATATCCATATCCAAATCATAAATGACGTTTGGATCGATGGCTACGGCTCCAGTTTCTTTAGCCACAGACTTAAGTTTGTCTTCAAAGATGTCAGTGATCATCACTTCAGCTCCTTCTTTTACCAAATGCTTGATTAGGTATTGACCAACTTGCCCAACACCTTGAACACAGATTTTCTTTCCTTCCAAAGAATCTGATCCGAAAGCTTTATTTGCTGCGGCTTTCATACCCATGTAAGTACCAAAAGCAGTTACTGGAGAAGGATCTCCACCACCACCTTTGATTTCTGGTAGGCCAGTTACATGTTTGGTTTCCATTCCAATATATTCCATATCAGATGTCTTCATGTTGACATCTTCTGCGGTCACATATCTTCCTCCCAAACTTTGTACAAATCGGCCGAACCTTCTTAGGAAAGCCTCATTTTTCAATTTAGGATTACCGATGATTACCGCTTTACCACCTCCAAGGTTCAATCCGGCTAATGCATTCTTGAATGTCATTCCTCTGGATAGTCTTAGGACATCGGTGATAGCCTCCTCTTCGGTTGCATAAGGCCACATGCGGGTTCCGCCTAGGGCAGGACCTAAAGTAGTGTTATGAATTCCGATCAGTGCTTTGAGGCCGGTCGCCTCGTCATGGCAAATTACTAATTGCTCATGGTCCATCTGGGTGATCTGACCAAATATGGATCCTTCTTTCACGGTTTCTGAAGCTTTAATCTCTAACATGTGAACTTCGCTTTTTAGAATGTGTTATATTTGGGTTGCTCCTTTAATAAAAAGGCCGGTACAAAATTAAATACTTTTATTGGCCTACAAAGGATTAATATACCTAGAATAATCAATCTATTTCCTCGATTTTAAAGTTTTTATTTGGTGAAGCCGCTCTGGAGACTCAATAAATATTTGTACAAGTACAAGGGATTGTTGCTGTTGGGAATACTTTTTACGGTAATCTCAAACATTTTCGTAATAATTCCAGCTCAACTGGTAAGGCTTGCCATAGATTATGTGGTAGAGAGTTTTTCCATTTTTAAGCCTTTGGAGCAAGGAGGAATGGGTGATTTAGCCCGAGATAATTTCTTAAAATATGTCTTGGTCTTTGGTGTTTTGATTTTGGTAATGGCTCTTTTAAGGGGTTTTTTCCTTTTTCTAATTCGCCAGACAATCATCATCATGTCTCGAAGAGTCGAATATGACATCAAAAACGAGATTTATGAAAAGTATCAAAGTCTTCCTTTAAGCTTTTATAGAAAAAATAGTACTGGGGATTTGATGGCGCGCATCACAGAAGATGTTAGTAGGGTTAGAATGTATTTGGGTCCAGCTATCATGTATGGATTGAATCTACTGATTCTATTTCCATTGGTGATTAGTTACATGGTCATGGTCAATCCTGAATTGACTCTATATGCCTTGTTGCCTCTTCCAGTTTTATCCATCAGTATTTACTTTGTAAACAATCTGATCAATGAACGATCAGAAAAAATCCAGAGAAGTCTTTCCGGATTGAGCACATTCGTACAGGAAGCATTTTCAGGGATTCGCGTTCTAAAAGCATTTGTCAGAGAAAATGACAGTGTCAGGGACTTTGCCGATGCCAGCGAAGATTACAAAGAAAAGTCTATTCGCTTGACCCGAGTGAATGCTTTATTCTTTCCACTGATCATGGCCTTGGTAGGGATCTCTACCATTATCACCGTTTATGTGGGGGGAATTCAGGTAATCAATGGAGAGATAGGGTACGGAGTAATAGCGGAGTTTATTCTTTATGTGAATATGCTTACGTGGCCTGTGACTTCCTTGGGATGGGTAACGAGTATCGTGCAAAGAGCAGCTGCTTCTCAGACTAGGATCAATGAATTTTTGGATGAGAAAAATGATATCATCAGTACCGAGAATATTAAAACTTCGATTGATGGAGGTATTAAAGTAAAGGATTTGACTTTTGTTTATCCTGATTCTGGTATCAAAGCTCTGGATGATGTGAGTTTTGAAATCAAAGCAGGTCAAACATTGGGAATCATCGGAACTACTGGATCTGGAAAATCTACCATTGCCAATTTGCTGATGAGGATGTATGATCCTAAAAATGGAGAGATCAGGATTGATGGAAAGAATATTGAGTCCTATAATATTTCCCATTTGAGAAAAAACATCGGATATGTTCCCCAAGATGTGTTCTTGTTTTCAGATACCATTGGAAATAATATCGCTTTTGGTTTGGATCGACCTGATCAAACTATCATTCATCAGGCTGCAAAAGATGCAGATGTCTACCAAAATATTGTTGATTTTCCTAAGGGCTTTGAAACCATGCTAGGTGAGAGGGGAATTACGCTTTCTGGAGGACAAAAGCAGCGAGTTTCTATTGCTAGAGCAATTGCTAAGGAACCTAAGATTCTGATTTTGGATGATTGTCTTTCTGCAGTGGATACGAAGACAGAAAATGTTATCCTGGAAGCTTTGAAGAAGATCATGAAGGATAGGACGTCTGTGATTATTTCTCATAGGGTATCTTCTGCTAAACTCGCTGATCAGATCATTGTATTGGATGATGGGAAGATTATTGAGCGCGGAAATCATGAATCTCTCATGAGTCAAAAGGGTGTGTATGCTGAGCTTTATGAAAAGCAAACTCAAGCCGGTGAGTCTGTGGACAACGATCTTTAATCGGTAAGCTATTGATTTCTAATTTTTTATTTCTTTAACTTGATAATTCAATCAAAATCAGATTTTTAGCTATGACCACAAGTAAAAAAGGAATCAGTGATATCGAGGAGACTCTTCAAGAAATAGGAGATAAAATCGAGGAATTAATCAAAAAGGGCGCTGATGCAGGTGCCGATGTAAAAGAGGAAATCGAAAAGAAAATCGAGGACCTTAAATCCAACAAGACGACTCTTGAAGAGGAGCTGAAAAAGGGAAAAGAGATGTTGGAAAAGGAATTTAAAGAGAAGAAGGATGAATTTGAACCAAAATTCCAAGAGTCCAAAGGTCTATTCAAAGAAGGGTTGAAGCAAATTGGTCTAGCGTTCAAGGCGCTTTTCGGCAAAAAGTAATAGGAGAATTATTCATACACCAATAGAAAAGAAGCCCCGAATTTTCGGGGCTTCTTTCATTTATTTTTCTTGGAGAGCATTGCACCTATCATAAGAAGGATCGATGTCAATAAAGACGTCCTCTTTGGCGGTGACAAACCATGTACTTAAAATATCGTCCTCTTTTCTTCGAAGAGTAGCTGCTTTCATCTTCTCATAGTCATCACTCATATTGGCGCGATGAGCAGGATATTTAGCCTTGTAGAATAGAATTCTAACTTTGGTTCCTTCTCTAGGGTCTTCAAATCTCATTGGCTTGGAGATGGTTCCTACCTCCATACTATCCAAAGTAAAATACAAAACTGGATCTTCAAGCGTTCTTAGTGTCAATCTATTGGAGCTAGTACCTGGATCTGTGAAGAAGCCACCATTATCAGAAGTGTTTCTATCGTCAGAATATTCTTTAGCAGCTTTCGCAAATTCTATTGTACCAGCTTGAATTTCATTTTTCAAACTATCCAAATAGCGTTCAGTCTTCAGGATGTCATCTTCATTAGCCTTAGGGATAATCAAAATATGACGAGTATTGTATGTGTTGTTTTTGATTTCCAACAATTGGATCATATGAAAACCAAACTGAGATTCTACAGGGTCAGAAATTTCACCTTGTCTCAATCCCAAAGCGGCACCTTCATATTCCGGTACCATTTGTCCTCTGGCGGAAAATCCTAAATCTCCTCCATTGGCAGCAGAACCTGGATCTTCAGAATATTGAGTAGCTAATTCTGCAAAGTCTGCTTTACCTGCCTCAATATCAGCTTTGAATTGCTTCAATTGATTATAGATTTGCTCTTTAGTTTGAGCATTTACTTCTGGTTTTCTTACAATCTGACCAACTGTTACCTCTGCAGAAAAGAAAGGTAGGGAATCGGTCGGGATACTTTCAAAGAAACTTTTCACTTCCGCAGGAGAGACAGTCAATCCTTCTGTGATTTTACCTCTCATTCTCTCAACGACCATTTGCTCCCTGATCAAATCTTCCATTTCGGCCTTCAACTGATCTGCAGTTTTTCCATACATCTGTAGGATCATGTCTTCGTTACCTCCAAACTGCTGCAATACCATATTGAAGCGGTTTTCTGTCTGAAGCATTACTTCCGGATCAGTAACTATTACCGAATCTATCTCAGCTTTGGCAACCATCAATTTGTTGATGATCAGTGTTTCAAAAATCTCACATCTGGTTGGCGGAGTCATTCCCTGTTGGGTTTGAGCAATGGCTTCCAAGAAAGTCTGCTGTACATCTGATTCCAGTAAAATATTGTTATCGACTTTTGCGACAATTTTGTCCAATACTTGACCAGATACAGGGTTTTCCTGAGCGTTGCTTTGGTGGAAGACCAATAGGCTTAGAAATGCGGCTGCGAGTAGGTTTAATTTATTCATTGGGTATAAATCCGGAATATTCCGGTAATTAATTTCATTGATTGATAGCAACAAAAGCTTCTTCCTTAGCGCTGTTGTTGACCTTAACTGGATATTTCTGCTTTAGATTGGCAATCAATTGCTGATCTAAATATTCTTGATAGTCTCTGATTACCGGACCTCTAGTTTCATCGAAGTCTTTAGGGCCAGCTGCGACTTTTTCACCTAATACAATTAGATAAGTTTGTCCATCAACAGTAAGCTCTTGATATTTTTGGTTTAAATCGGCTTTTGCCAGAGCTGCGTTTTCAGCAATTTCTAACAAACCTGCGTTGAATTTAAATGCCAATGGGTTGGGAACTTGGAAGCTCGCTTCAAACTCCTCAACTAATGCTGGGGAGTATGACTTATCTTTCAGGAAAGCAACCGCTTGATCTTTTTTTGAAGAATCAAGAACCTGCACCACAAGTGAGTTAACTCTATCTTTCCATTGATAATTGGCTATATTTTGCTCAAAAAAGCTTTTCTGCCCAAGAGAATCCAAAAGGCCTTTTTGCCAAACCTCCTCATTCATCAAAGAGAAAAGTAGGATGCCATCATGATATTCTTTCAATAGCATGCTATACTCCTTGTTATTAGCTTCAAGGTCTTTTTCTTCTGCCTCGGCAAGAAGAGATCCACTGTAACGATCGTACCAAATATCGAACGTTCCTCCTCTAGCTCTTGGAACTACTTCACTATCGGCCAAGTATGTCAGGAGATCTTTGGAGGTGTAAGATTTTCCTTGCAATGTGAATAGAACAGCATCTTCTAAACCAAGTCTATCAATTTCGCCAAGAAAACTGCTTTTTGGCTTTGTGTTTAGGTTTGATCGTAGTTGATCAACAATTGCCTCATTTTCTTCAAAACCATATCTGGCTTTCTGTATTGCTAAAACCTGTGCTTGAATCATGGTAGATCTTGAATCCTTTAAGATTCGAGACCGGATCATGTCTTCCATGTCTTCAAATGAATCTATTGGCTTCTTTTCTTCCAATCTAAGGATATGGTAACCATACCTTGTTTTTACTGGTGGGGAAACTTCTCCAATTTCAGTTAAAGAGAAAGCGGCCATTTCAAATTCTGGAATCATGTTTCCTACGCTAAACCAAGGAAGCAAACCTCCTTTTTGGCTAGTGGCAGGATCCTCTGAATAATTTTTGACAATGTCCTCCCAAATGGTTGTTGGTTTTTGAATTTCAGTATAAATGTCCGAAATCTTCCTTCTTGCCTGATCTTCAGAGTTGGGGTTGTTTTCATCAACTCGTACCAGAATATGGGACACTTGAACTTGGCCTGGGTTAGGCTGTCTGTCCTGAACCCTGATTATATGGTAACCAAAACTGGTTAAAACTGGGTCGGATACTTGTCCCGCTTGCAAATTAAAAGCAGCGTCCTCGAAAGGCTGAACCATTTGAAGAGCTGTAAAATAACCTAAATCACCTTTGTTGACTTTGGCGGAAGGATCTTCGGAATATTCTAGCGCTAATGCATTGATGTCGCCCCCGTTTTGTATTTCTTGCTTCACCTTAAGTGCCATTTTTAAGACGATCAAACTATCGTCAGCGCTGGCATTTGGAGGAAATTGAAATAAAATGTGACTAGCTCTAACAACCTCTTGCATTCTAGAATAGGCTTTTCTTAATTCTCCATCCTCTATAGTGTTTTTGATCAAAAATGGAGCTTTTAAGCTTTCTTTGAACGAGTCAAACTCCAATTTGAATTCCTGAGATTCGTCTAAACCAAGTGCCTCGGCTTCTCTTACTTTTAATTTGTAATTGATAAAAAGATCTAAGTTTTCATCGAACTCCTCTCGACTAACGCCTGAAGAAGCAGTTCCAGTTGAGTTCCCCTTTCCCAAGAGATAAATAAACTCATCACTGGACACATCTTTGCCACCCACTGTCATTAGTGTAGCATCTTGTGCTTGGGCATAAGTGTCCCAAGCTTGAGGGCAAATGATCGTAAATAAAATAAGGAAGGCCGAAACCATTCGTAGAGTCATGAATCAGAAGGCTGAAATTTCAAGATGCAATGTTACAAAATTATCAGGATTTCAAGGGAAATGCCTGTTTGATAAAGGTTTTAACAAGAATTAGGATCGAAAGAGCTTGATCAGGCGACAGGTATTCATTCCTCGATGGCTTTCAAACTGAATTTCATCCATGATTTTCTTTACCAAAATGATGCCTAGACCACCTTTTCTTTTTTCTGAAATGACTTTTTTCAAATCAGGTACTTCATAATCCAATAGATTGAATGCTTTTCCTTTATCTGTAATTTCGAATGTCAGACGATCACTTTCTTGACGCACAGCCAAAAGGATGTGATCTTTTTCATTGCACTGATGAGAATGTATAATCAAATTGGCACACACTTCCTCGACCGCCAAGGTAACTTGATTGAGTTCGTTTTCATTCAACCTTGAGGGCAGGAGTGTTTGATTGAGAAAGTTTCTCAACTCGGAAAGTGCCGTAGTCCGACAAGCTATCTGGATTTTGTGTTCCATTTTTAGCTCTCCTGTATTGCTTCTTCTTTGGTGGATAATATGCTGATCAATTGATCTAACCCGAGGATTCGAAAGACCTCAAATACCTTTGGTGATAGGGAGAAGATTTTCAGCTGGATTCCTTTTTCCTGAAATTCTTCCAAATAGGACATAAATACTCCAAGGCCAGCGGAAGAAATATATTCCAATTCGGAACCGTCCACCAAAATGGATTGGGCTCCTTTTTCTGCAAGACTGCGAATGGATTCATCTAACTGAACTGAGTTACTTGCATCAATTTCTCCTTTAACCTGGATAATATGATGTGGGCTTTCTTCTAGTATTGATATTGAGAGCATAAATTTTTAATTGAATTTCACTACCACGAGAGAATAGTCATCGTCGATCAAACCATCACCACCTACGAAATCATGAACTGAATCGATGATTTTTATCTGAATTTCTTTGGGTGTCAACTCTTGATGGACTTCCACTAAGGATCGAATACGTTCAAAACCGAATTGTTGTGATTTATGGTTTTTTGCTTCGACGATCCCATCCGTAAACATGACTAAGATATCTCCACTCTGATAGCTAAAGACCTTTTCTTCAACGTGTTTTTCATATTGCTGGTTTCTTAGAATTCCCAGTCCAAGTCCATCCACTTCTAAATATTCAGCTTTCCCAGTTGCTTTATGCAACAAAAGAGTGGGAACGTGTCCTGCTCTTGAATGCAAAAAGCTGTTAGATGCTGTGTCTAAAATAAATATCGAAGCTGTGATGAAATGATTTCTTTCTAAGCAGCGACTCAATGCTGCGTTCGCACGAATCATGAATTCCGAGGCGCCAAGATTGAGCTGAATCAAGCTCTGGAAAATTCCCTTCATCTGAGACATATGAAATGCCGCAGAAGTTCCCTTTCCGGAAACATCACCAATAATGAGTACAAAACGGTGCTCATCCAGCTGAAAAGTGTCATAATAATCACCCCCTACTTCATCGGCAGCATTAGAATAGGCACAAATCTCAAAGGAGTCATTATGATCCAGTTTTACAGGAAGAAGGGCTTTTTGGACCCTCTGGGCAATTTTCAATTCCTCCAGATACCGTTCGTTTTGAATTGCCTGATTGAGTAGTCTATGGTTTTCTACAGCAATGCTTGCTTGTCGGGCAAATGTGCTGATGATATTGACCATTTCCTTGTTGAAACCATCACGGACTTCCTTGCAGAGAATCAAGCGACCAATTACAGACTTATTTACAATTAATGGAATGAGTAAAATTGACTCAAACTTTGGATGGTCAATTCTCAAAGGAAGAGGTGTTAGGTTGTCGGGCTTGGTTTCAGTCGCCCAGTCAACCGCTGTTTTTGTTTTTTCTATCAAATGCGATACTTCATGTCGAGTATCAGCATCAATCCATCTTTCCTGAATTACCTCTTCACTGCTTTCACTTTTGCTCATCTCCAGCCAAGCAGCATCTGCATAGGCAGCACTCATGCAAGAATCCATCAAAATGTCCAAAACTTGCTCTTCATTTTCTTCTGGCTGAATCGATTGACTCAGTCTTTGAAAATTGATCGCTTCTGTTAATTTCTGCTCAAAAACCGACGAGGTAGGTAAATTGAAGAGGGTAACCAAGAAGCTGAAAAGGGCATAGATGAAAATGAAAATAAACAAGGAAATCAGGAATAAATTATCCAGGAGATTTATTGGGTAGTTCTGCTGGGAATTACTGAATCCATTGCTTTGTAAAAAGAGAAAAGTCGTACTTAAAATGATAATGAATAGGAAAAGCAGAGATTTCCATTTTTCCTTGAAAGTCAAATAGGGGATCCATTTTAGATTAGCAGAAAGTAATATTCCCAAACCCACTAAAATCACCAATCCGAAAATAAAGCTATAGTCTAAAGTGTTTTTATTGAAGAAAATAAAAAACATGGCCAAGAGCAGCGCAAACTCAAAGGTTTGCCATTGCTTGACCACTCTTTTTGTTTTCTGATATAGGATGAGGTTTTTCCAAAGAATCGCTCCAGATACCAAGAATATGGTCGCCATGGCGAAATAAACATGGTAGAAGAAATTCATCAGAAATGGGTCCTGACCCAACTTGGAATCTCCCATCAGTCTATAAAAAAGCTGAAAGAGCATCACAACCACAGAAGCAGCAAGGCCTGTGGAGGCAGCTCTCCAAATGACATTGATAAAGTCGTTTTTTGTGCTCTTGTTGATGTTGTAGTTGTAAAAACCGTAAACTGTCAGGAAGAATAAAATCTCCAAAATCCAGGTGAATTCCGGGATAATTCCTGAATTGAGATCATTGATGACACCAAAAAGGCGGACCATGTCCACAAATAGCAAGGCTAACCATACCAAAATGGCGAGCAAAAAGCTAAGCTTCCCGATATGTATGGCTGGTAGTTTGATCATGAATGCCTCCCCAATATTAGTTAAAGGGATCCGAAAAATTAATCACTCCATAGAATAGCTAACTATAGGAATGTTAAAAAATTATAAAAGCTTATCTACTAAATATTTAAAGGCAGACCAAGTCTTCAATCATTCCTTCACCAAATCGGGAATCAATCAAAGCCAAGATTTTACTTTTATTCATTTGAATTTCTCTTTTGATCGGCCCAGAGCTTAATTTGACAAAAAGCTTTTTGTCTCGGATAAATACAGATTCTGTTCTGGAGGCAATAGTTTTTCCGACTAACTCACTCCAATCATGAATCAGGCTTTTCTCCTGAAATTTCCCTTCCAATCGATACACTTTCAATAATTCTTTGACTGCATCTTCAAGTGGAGCGGCTTCTTTTTTTCGGTTATTTGGATTGTAAGTCATACTTTTTCAATAGAATAAAGCGGAAGCAATACTGTCTGCAAGGAGTTTACCGCTTTTGCTCAAAGATAAGGTATTCTCTCCCCATAGTAGCCATCCTGCTTGATCGAATTGATCGAGCTGGTTCCTTTTCTCTTGTTTCAAATCCTTTCCGAATCTTCGGTTTAGGTAATTCAAATCTATCCCCCATCTGGTTCTCAGACTGGTGAGAATATATTCATTAAGGATGTCGGATTCTTCGATATCTTCTTTTTCAAAAGAGATATGGTCACTCTGGAGGGACTGGATGTATTTTATATTATTTCGAATATTTGAACCTCTCTGTTTACCATCAAAAGAATGAGCTCCTGGTCCTAAACCCAAATAAGGAATAGATTTCCAGTAGTTGGTATTGTGAAAAGCTTCTTTTCCAGGAATAGAAAAATTGGATATTTCATATTGATCGTATCCGTACTTTTCCGCCTCTTCTTGCAAAATTTCAAATTGCTCTGCTACAAAATCTTCATTGGCAGGAGAGAATTTTCCTTTTTTCTCCCAGACCCCTAAAGCAGTTTTTGGCTCGACGGTCAAGGCATAGCAGGAAATATGACCAGGATTCTGAGCAAAAACCAATTCAAGGTCTTTCTTCCAAATGTCATGGTTCTCCCAAGGAAAGCCATAGATTAAATCCATACTGAATTTGAAAAAACCAGCATCTCGTGCTTTTCCAATGGCCTCTAAAGATTCTTTAGAATTATGAGCTCGATTGTAAAATTGAAGGATTCGATCATCAAAACTTTGAATCCCTAGGCTCAACCTGTCAATGCCTATTTCTTTCCAAGAGTGAAGGTTTTCGGCATTCAGGTCGTCAGGATTTGCCTCCAGAGTTACCTCTTTAAGATCTAAAGAATATATTTTAGAAAACTCATTGAGTAAGAAATCGATCCATTTAGGATCGGGCAGGGAAGGAGTTCCTCCTCCAAAATAGATGGTTTCTATTGTTTCTTTCCCAAGATACTCTTTTCGAAGTATAGCTTCTTTGGCTATCATCTTCATCATTTCCTCCAATTGAGAGACATTGGTACTAAAATGAAAATCACAGTAATGACAAGCCTGCTTGCAAAATGGAATATGAACGTAGATACCAGCCAAATGAATTCTATTATTTTGCGAATATAATTAATCCATTCCCCTCCTTCATGAGGCAACTTTATTTCCTCCTTTTTCTCTTCACCTTTTTATGCGGACAAGCCTTGGCCCAAGAGGGTTGGTTGGGCTGGAAAGTTGGTGAGGAAAATAGAAAGTGGAAGAGCTTTTCAAGTATGGAAAGTAGGGGCTTGGGACTTGATTCAATAGTCAATCATTATAAAAGAGAGGGTTATCTTGCTGCTTTTTCAAAAGAAGAAAAAAGAAATACCGATTCACTTTGGATTTCTATTGATCTAGGACCTGCGATTGAGAAAGTGAATTTGAGCTCTGGAAACTTGCCTACTAATCTGGTCAAAAATATCAATTGGGGAGAGAAAACATTTGTAGAGGTGGGTTTTTTGATTGATCAGATTCTCCAAGATTCAGAAAATGATGGGTATCCATTTGCATCTGTCCAATTAGATAGTATTAGTAGAACAGGAGGTGGAATAGAGGCTTCACTAAACTATGACTATGGCCCTTTGATCACTTGGGATAGTGTAAAAGTGAACAAGCAGAATAAGACTTCTGAAAAATATCTTCAAAATTTGGTAAGGATTATTCCCGGAACCCCTTTTTCAGAGAAACAATTGAGAGAGGCGGTTAAGGTGATTGACAGATCTCCTTATTTTAAATCTTCTGGATATCCAGCTTTGACTTTTCAGTTTCAAAAGGCACAACCAACTTTTCAACTTTTAGAAAGGAATGCCAATGTGATTGATGGGATTATTGGTTTTTTGCCGAACGAAAATGAACCTGGGAAACTGTTGGTGACCGGACAATTGGACTTGCAGCTTTATCATTTAGGTGGAAAAGGACGGGATGTTCAAGTCAGTTGGCAACGATTCAATGAATTAACCCAAAGTTTAGCGATCAATGCCAAGGAGGCATTTATTTTTAATTCTCCTTTGGATGTTGGTGGTAATTTTAGCCTTTTAAAGCAAGACAGCACCTTTTTGAGAAGAGATTTGGGGGTGATTTTTGGATATCGAGTTTCTCCTAATTTTTACTTGAACTTCTTAGCCAATCGAGTTGCCAGTGATCTTTTGGCAACTTTTGGCTATCGTGATGTCGAAGAACTTCCTGAAGTCGCTGATTACCGATGGAGTGAGTATGGTATTTCTGCCGAATGGGATTTACTGGATGATGTGATTGCTCCGAGGAGGGGATTTAAGCTAGGTGTAAAAGCTTCAGCTGGGAATAAGCGAATTTTGGAAAATACCGGATTGCCAGAGGATGTTTATACAGGTTTGGATATGAATACTCCTCAATATTTACTTCATCTCAATTGGGAAAAGCATGTTTTTTTTAAACCAAATTGGGGGATGTTTTTAGGGGGTGCAGGTGGTTGGGTGCAAAATGAAAATTTATTACTCAATGATTTGTTTCGAATAGGAGGGCTGAAAAGTATTCGTGGTTTCAATGAAAATTTCTTTTACGCTAGTTCGTATGCCTATCTCAATGTGGAGCAACGATTATTTTTTGGTGAAAACTCATTTCTCTTAGTCTTTTTGGACGGAGGCATTCTGGAAAACCCTTACTTTGCAAATTCAAAGGAAAGGCCTTTTTCATTCGGGGCTGGCCTAAACTTTGAGACGGGCTCAGGAGTTTTCAGATTTATATATGGAGTCGGAAAATCATCTCAGCAACCGCTTACATTTTCACAGTCAAAAATCCACTTTGGATATCTAGCACGATTCTAAGAAATGATCAAAAAGATCCTTCTCTCAATTTTATATTTCTCCTTTTTTCTATCTCAAGCAGAGCTTAATGCTCAAGTTTTGGAGGATTATAGCGATAAATGGGTTATAGGTGAAAGGGAAAGTTGGTTTGGTTCATCGGATAGAATCAGTCAAGCTGTGGATCTGACCTCATTTCCGCTTTCATATCTGTATTTGGAGATTCCAGGAGAGACTGTGGTGTTTGCTGGAGAAAAACTATGGTTTTATGCACAGCAAGATACAGTTTGGGCTAGACAGGTAGATGGCATAAAACAAGAATTGAAAGTGGATAGAGTAAATCTGACGCTTTACAAGGAGGGGATTGGTACTCAAGATGTCAAATTCAAAAAAATACTAGACCCAAAAAATGTTTCCATTGAGAATCAGGATTCGACTGGTGGTCTAAAGATCAGACAGGATAAAAGAGGGGATTTAAGGGATTTTTTTGTTGTAGCTTCATTAATTATTCTAATACTTATTGCATTATATAAGCAGGCCTATCCCTATATATTTCGCGGATTGTCTAGACCCAGAGGTTTACTAAGCGATGATGATTTTTCTGAGATTGGGAGTTTGCAGAAGTTTTTTTCAATGGACATACTTTCATTCGTCTTTTTGGTAAATCTGATGACTTCTTTAGTTGCTACTATTGGGTTTGTCATTTTTCGCTCAGATTTACTTTTGAGATTTTTGCCTGAAGGATTTAAATATCTCTTAATATTCTGGCTAGCAGGTGCTTTTGGTTTGTTGATTTTGACAATTTTTAAATTTCTAGGGATTCGAATCTTTGCTTACATGTTCGACTTGGGGAAAGTTGAATTTCCTCATTTTTTCTATTTGTTGAGATTGATAATTTGGGGAAGCATGATATTCTTGGCTATCGCGTTTATGTTTCTGATGAATTCATTTTTTCAACTTGAAAATGTACTAGAATTAGCATTTCGCGGATTTTTCTGGATGTATTTGGGAGGGATAGGAGTATTATTTCTTATGATGATGAATAAGTTGTCATTTAAGAAATATCATTTATTTACTTACCTTTGCATCGCAGAATTGGTGCCTTTTCTGATCCTAGCTAAATGGGTCATGGTATTAGGTCAATAGTATTTTAAATTTTAAAGGAACATACAAGTATGAGTGCAGCTACCAAGGATCGGCTAAAACCAGTAAAAAGTATTCTTGTCTCCCAACCTAAACCTCACAATGTAAATTCCCCCTATTTCCAGCTAGCTGAAAAGTATAATCTTAAAGTAGACTTTAGGCAATTTATCAAAGTTGAGCCAGTGCCACCTAAGGAATTTAGGAAGCAGAAGATTGATATATTAAAGCATACTGCTGTGATTTTTACAAGTAGAAATGCAATAGATCATTTCTTCAATATCTGTAAGGAGTTTAAGTTAGAAATGCCTGCAGATATGAAATATTTCTGTATTTCAGATCAAACTGCACATTACCTTCAGAAATATATAGTAATCAGAAAAAGAAAATTATTCGTAGGTCAAAAGACTGCACAGGATCTATTTGATTACTTCAAAAAGCATAAAAACGAGAAATATCTTTTCCCATGTTCTGATATTAGAAAGAATGATATCCCAGACTATATGGAAAAGAACGGAATTGATTTTACTGAAGCAATTATTTACCATACTGTAGCGGATGACCTGTCAGATCTGTCTGATGTTAAGTATGATATATTAGCATTCTTTAGTCCCTCAGGATTAAAATCTCTAAAGGTAAACTTTCCTGATTTTGAACAAGGTGCGACGAGAATTGCTGCATTTGGACCTACCACGGCAAGTGAAGTAAGAGACTTGGGATTGATTTTGGACATCGAAGCTCCACTTCCAAACGCTCCTAGTATGACAGGGGCCTTGGAGCTTTACATCAAAAAGGCCAATAATTTGTAATTCTTAGAATCAAAATCTGTGGTTTTTCAGTTATAATCATTACAATAGTCTTTTCGTCTGACAAAACCACATATCTAAATGATTCAAAGTAGTCAATGGAAGTGCATTTTTAGCTTGGCAGTAGTGTTTTGCTTTTTCATGGTGACTACTTCCGGCTATGCCCAACAAGATGCCCAGTTTACTCAATACATGTATAATGGCATGTATTATAATCCAGCGTTTGCTGGAAAAGAGGGAGGGTTCAGGTTTTCGGCATTACATCGCTCCCAATGGGCTAATTATTCGACATCAACTGGAGCTGGCGGAGCTCCCACTACCCAGTTGATTACCGCTCAGGGTAGTTTGGATGATAAAAATATCGGTTATGGCTTAACAATTGTCAACGATCAGATTGGTGCTACTGGGAATTTAGAGATAAATCTTCAAGGGGCTTATCATAAAAAGATTAATAGAACAACTCTAAGCTTTGGGGGGTATGTTGGGATGTTTTCCAGCTCACTTGATTACGGAGAGCTAATAGTTGTAAATCCTGAGCCAAATTTGCCTAGTGCTGGAACTGAAAGTTCCATGAATTTGAATTTTGGGGCAGGAGTTCTTTTGGACCGAGGAGATTATTACGTAGGTTTGAGTTCCCGACATATCAATCAACCGGAATTTGATTTTGGAGACGGAGGGATTTCAAATCCACTTTTAAATCATTCCTATTTAATGTTTGGGTATAGGTTTAGGCCTATAGGTCAATTAAGAATTGAGCCAAGTTTTCTCTTAAAATCAGTGTCTTTAAATAATTTTTCATACGATGTGAGCGTTATTGCTACTCATCAGAATAAAATTAGTGGAGGGGTTGCGTTTCGAGGAGATGAATCTGTTTCTTTAATTTTGGGATATTCCTTGCTTAGAGACAACTCATTAGTTTTAGGGTATTCCTTCGATTTGGTGGTAAGTGGATTGGAAGCCAAGTCTCCAACCAGCCACGAATTGATGTTGAGATATAGGTTAGTAGATGTTAGTAAAGAGGTCCAAAGGGTAATTCAACGTACTCCGAGGTTTAGATTTTAATTGAAAAATGAAGTGTGTTTTGCTGTAAACCAGTTGAAAACATAACATTTATTTGATTTTAAAATTGGCAGGTTATTTGCATAAATGTTGAAAATTCAGCTAAATTTCGCATTCAGACCATATTGTATTTTGGATATTCATTTGATGATATAAAAAACGTCATTTATGTATAAGAATTTTAATCTTCGCTTGACGCCCATAGTTTTGGGGTTGGCAATAGCGACAATCCTCCCAGGTTGCGGGCTTTTCAATAAGAAAGGGTCGGCAAGTGAAAAGTTAAATCGAAGGGGTGAAGTTACCGGTGTTCCTAAAAGATCTGCTTGGCAGCAAAACCTACCTTATGACATGGTTCCGGTTAAGGCGGGAACTTTCTGGATGGGGCAATCCGATGAGGATATTGCTTTCACCCAATCTTCAATGAATAAACAAATTACCATATCTGAATTTTTTATGGACAAATATGAGGTGTCCAATAATAAGTACAGACAATTTTTGGTAGCTGTCAAAGAAGGGACTCTAACAACAGGGACTCCTACTACACTCAAGGAAGAACCGCAATTTAATTATGATGAGCTTAGACCAGATACTACTGTTTGGTCTACAAGTTTTGCTTATCACTATGGTGATCCAATGATGGAGTTTTATTTTGATCATCCAGCCTTTGATAATTATCCGGTAGTTGGTATCACTTGGGATCAAGCTAAGCAATACTGCGAATGGAGAACATATCATATGAACGCGAATGATGAATATGATTTTGATATGCCAAGTTTCAGGCTTCCTTCTGAAGCTGAATGGGAATATGCTGCCAAAGGTGGAAAAGACGTTGCCAAATATCCTTGGGGTGGTCCATATTTGAAAAATAAGCGAGGCTGTTTGATGGCTAACTTTAAGCCTGGAAGAGGTAATTACATTGATGATGGGTTTGCATATACTGCTCCTGTCGATGTGTTTGCTCCAAATGGCTTTGGATTGTATAATATGTCAGGAAATGTTGCTGAGTGGGTTTTAGATGCTTATGCAGCGACATCAAGGACAGCTACCTGGGATTTGAACCCAGTATATGACGTAGAAACGGAGCCTAGAAAAGTGATTAGAGGTGGTAGCTGGAAAGATATCGCTCACTATCTGGAGACTTCCACAAGAACTTATGAATATCAAGATGTAGCTCAGGCTCATATTGGATTCAGAACAGTAATGACCTTTATCGGAAGATCCGGTTCAATGGATGTGAAGTCTAGTAAAAGACGAAGAAGATAATTACAATAACCTACACTTTAAAAACCAAAAACCTTAATACTAAATTTACAGATGGCTAGCAAAAGCAACTTCTTTTATTCCAGCATCATGCCTAAAATCTACGGTATTGGAGCTGCAGTCGTTATCCTAGGTGCGATGTTTAAAATCCTCGATTGGCAAGGTGCAAACTGGATGATCGGTATCGGGCTTTCAACAGAAGCTTTGATTTTCTTCCTTTCAGCCTTTGAGCCACGTCCAGATGAGGTGGATTGGAGTAAAGTTTATCCTGAACTTGCTGGCGATGCTCCAGCTCCAAAGAAGGCGAGAGTTGCTGCCGTAGCTGGTGGTGATCAAGTTTCACAAAAATTGGATGAAATGCTTGCCAATGCAAAGGTTGGCCCTGAGTTGATCGAAAGCCTTGGTAAAGGAATGCAGAATCTAGCTACATCAGCAGAAAAAATGGGTAATCTATCAGATGCCGCTGTAGCTACAAATGAATATGCAACTAACGTGAAAACAGCTGCAAAGACCTTAGTGGATATGAACGCTTCTTATGGCAAAACTGCAGCTGCATTGACTGAAATGTCTTCCGCTTCTCAGGATGCTAAAGAATACCATACTCAAGTAGTATCTGTAACCAAAAATCTTTCTGCATTGAATGCGGTTTATGAAATGGAATTGCAAGATGCTAATAGTCATGTTAAGACATTGAATAAGTTTTATTCTAATATGACTGCTGCAATGGAAGGTCTTACCGAAGCAGGTAAAGAAACTGAAGCTTTCAAAAATGAGCTTGCTAAATTGAATAGTAATGTAAGTTCTTTGAACAAAATCTATGGTGGAATGCTATCCGCTATGAAAGGTTAATTCTTTCCTAAACACAAAAACCATTAGATAAAAGCAAATGGCAGGAGCTAAAGAGACACCTAGACAGCGGATGATCGGGATGATGTACCTGGTTTTGACAGCATTGCTGGCATTGCAGGTAAGTAATCAGATTCTCCAAAAATTCGTCTTGATTAATGACGGATTGGAGAGAACTTCCCGAAATTTCATCCAGAAAAACGAATCCACTGTAAGTTCTATTGCATATAATGTAGAGCAGCAGGGGAATAATGAGAAAGACGTACCTAAAGTAGATGCTGCTGAGCAAATCAGAGAAGCTACTAAGGAGATATTTTCATATCTAGAGGATATGAAACAGCAATTGATTGCACAATCCAATGCTAAAAATGATGAAGGTAACTTCGTCAATTCAGCTTTGAAGAATACAGAGGTTGCTGGTAATATGTTTGTAAATAACGGTATGGGAGAGCAGTTGAAGGAAACTTTGAATGCATACCCTACTAAAATTGAGGAAATTTTAACTAGCGTAGGAATATCAGACAGAAAGTTTGCACCTATTGCACTGGATGCTTCCGAAATGGAAATTTTCGCAAATGATAGAGAAGCAAGAAGTAAGAATTTCGTTGCCTTGACATTTGTTAAGTCTCCTGTAGGAGCTGTAATGACTCAATTTTCTCAATACCAAAACGAAGTATTGAATATTGAAAGTGAAGCTTTGAATGCTGTAGCAAGTACCATTGGTTCATTCTATTTCAAAGCTGATATTACAGAAGCAAAAATTTCAGCAGTTTCTAATATTGTGGCTGCAGGTACCAAGTTTGAAGGTACCATGTTCATTGCATCTTCATCATCATCTGCAGCACCGACTATGACTTTGGATGGTAGATCTGTTACTGTTGATGAAAAAGGATTTGGACAGATTGAATTTACTGCTACTCCTGCCTCTGAATACGATGATAAAGGATTGGCAAGAAGAGTATTGAAAGGTGAAATTGTAACCAATATTGGCGGTGAAGACCAAGTTCTTCCAGTAGAATATGAATACTACGTTGCTCAACCAGTTGTGAAAGTTTCATCTGAAGTTGTTCAGCAGTTGTATGCAGATTGTGCTAACGAATTATTGATTGAAGTTCCTGCATTGGGAAATACTTATGCACCTGAGTTTGCAGTGAGCAATGGACAATCGATTAAAGGAAATAAGCCAGGTCAAGTAACAATTATCCCAGGAGCTTCTGGTAAAGTAACTATCGGAGTTAGTTCCGGAGGTAATAAAATTGACGATGTTGCGTTTGATATTAAACCAGTTCCAGCTCCATCAATTGTACCTGCAATGTCAAATGGCTCTGCTGTAGATTTGAGTCAATCTCAGGCTATTGGTTCTTTGACAGGTTTGAAAGTACAAGCAATTCCTGAACCTACGTTCGGTAGAACAATGGCAAAAGATGCAAACTTCGAAGTTACTGGTGGTGAAGTAAGATTGTTGAGAAATGATGTTCCAAGACAAACTATCCAAATTTCAAATGGGAACAGTTTGGCTATGCGTCAGTTACTAGAAAGTGCTAGACCTGGTGATGATATCGTAGTTGTGGTAAATCAAGTAACCAGAACAAACTTCAGAGGAAATAAAATTCCTTCAAGCTTGAATCAAATCATTCGTATCGGAGTTAAATAATCCTTCGATAGGAATCTAGAAAATATGATTATGAAAAATATTCTTCAAAAATTATTCTTATCTCTACTTGTTGCTGCGAGCTTGGCTCCGATGACAAGTTATGCGCAGGTGCCGACTAGTGTAAACCCATCTGGCTTTGGAGACAGACAGTTTGATATGGATACCATTTACTCTGCAAAAAGAATCAGAGAAGATGATAAAATGTACCAAATTGGTGTTTGGAGAAGAATTGATCTTCGAGAAAAATACAACCTTTCTTTGTATGGTTCTGGTGATGCAAAAGACAATGGCATTATCACACATATTCATAAAGCTGTAGTTGACGAAAATGCTCTTGAAGTATTTAGAGACGAAGAATTCACAGAACCACTATCAATTGCAGAATTCGAGGAAAACTTCTGGTTGAATGCAACTGGTGATAGTATTTTCGTAAAGCAATTGTATTATCTAGATTTCAAAGAAGATTTTGTGTTTGACAAGCATCATTCTGATATGGTGTTTGATATCAAATATATTCACTTGGTAATGCCTTCAGCTACAAATTCTAATGCAGGGCAAAAAACAATTGGTTTTATTCGATACAAAGACTTCTATAATTATTTCAAAGATCATCCTGAGGCAAGATGGATTAACTTCCAAAACTTGTCTAAAAGTTTGACTTACGATGAAGCTTTTGAAACGAGACTGTTTAGATCAGTAGTGCAAAGATTTACTAATCCAGATGAGGCATTGATTGCTGATTTGGTTGACTTTGATCATCCTGACCCAAAACTTCAAGCTTATATGGATGCTTTAGCATTTGAATACAAACTATTAGAATTTGAAAATTCCTTATGGGAATGGTAAAATAAAAAGGGGCTTTAGGCCCCTTTATTTTTTTCTTTCCATTCTATCAATCCTTTCGCTTTACTTGCTCCAATAATTGTTGCAATTTCCTCTTCGCTCGCTTCGTTAATTTTTTTGACAGACTTAAAATGACTTAATAGTTTATTCGCTGTGTTTTCCCCAATTCCTGGAATAGCGGTAAGCTGTGTGCCAAATGCATTTTTACTTCTGACCTTTCTGTGAAAGGTGATAGCAAATCTGTGGGCTTCATCTCTAATTCTTTGAAGTAGTCGTAAACTTTCTGATTTCTTATCAATATGTATCGGATAAGAATCTCCAGGAAAATAAATCTCTTCAAGTCTTTTAGCTATTCCAATAATAGGCATCTTACCATAAATACCTAACTCTTGTAGAGCCTCTACAGCTGACGATAATTGTCCTTTTCCTCCATCAATGACAACTAGCTTAGGTAAGGGCTTTTCTTCTTCCACAAGTCTCTTATAGCGCCTTGTGACGATTTCTTTCATACTGGCGAAATCATTCGGGCCTTCGACGGTTTTGATATGATAATGGCGGTATTCTTTTACCGTGGGTTTCCCATTTAGAAAGCAAACCATACTAGCTACTGGACTTGTCCCTTGAATATTTGAGTTGTCAAAACATTCTATATGATCTGGAATCTCAGGAAGACTCAAATCCTGTTGTAATTGCTTTATAACTCTGTCTTTTTTGTCCTGATTTAATCCTTGGAGTAATGCTTTTTCTTTCTTGTAGAATAGTGCGTTTTTAGTTGAAAGTTCAACCAGTTTCTTTTTATCTCCAATCTTAGGTTGAACTAGATTAAGTCCTTCAATTGGATTGTTGATTTCAATATTAACCAAGACTTCCTCTGCATCACTATTGAATTGATCTTGAAGTCTTATCAGCGCCGTTATCAAAAGTTCTTCCTGATCCTCGTCTAGCTTTTTCTTGAGTTCTACATTTTTGGAAACTATCATAGCTCCATTTTTTACTCTCATGTAATTGACATAGGCGTTTTTCTCGTCCATTACTATTGAGCAAACATCATGATTAGAGATGTTTGGATTGGCTACCAATGATTTTGCTTGATACTTCTCCAAAAGATCCAGTTTCTCTTTCATTCTTTGAGCTTTTTCAAACTCCAGATTTTCAGCATAGGATTGCATCTCTTGCCTGAAAATGGTTTTTGCAACTCCCAAATTTCCTTTTAGGATATGTTTCGCCTGTTCAAGGTCTTTTAAATAATCGGATTCGGATTGTTTTCCTACACAAGGTCCTTGGCAGTTTCCAATATGATATTCCAGGCAAACTTTATATTTCCCTTCATTGATTTTATATGGTGACAGATCCAACTTACAAGTTCTAATCGTGAATAGCTCACGAATTAAATCGAGAACATTGTTCATCGCTTTAACACTGGCGAAAGGGCCGAAATAAGTTCCTCGTTTTGGTATAAGTTTTCTTGTTTGAAATATCCTTGGAAAGTTCTCTTTTGTGATCAACAAGTATGGGTAAGTCTTATCATCCCGTAAAAGAATGTTGTATTTCGGATGAGACTTTTTGATCAGGTTATTTTCAAGAAGTAGGGCATCGAATTCAGAATTGACAAGTGTGATTTCGATTTTTCTGATCTCTTTGACCATTCGTCTGGTCTTGAGATTGACCCCCGTATTTTTATTGAAATAGCTACTTACGCGCTTTTTTAAGCTTTTGGCCTTACCTACGTAGATTAACTCTCCGGCTTCATTGAAATAACGATAAACTCCCGGATGATCTGGAAGAGTGTTATAGTCAGAAGGAGCAAATGAAGATGTTTGCATAGCACTAAATTAAAAAAACAGCTTCGAATCGAAGCTGTTTTTGAATTGGGATTTTAATCTATTTAAAAATCATTTTTCTTGGCATCGTAGTCAAATTCAACAAATCTTTGACTTTCTCTTTCATAAACATCACAGTCTATTTCGATGCTTAATGGTCTTTCTGGTCTTGGGAAAGGTCCTTTAGTATAGCCGAGTTCTTTGTCGGCATAGACTTTCTCCATGTATTTTACCCAAATAGGTCTTGCAGTTCTACCACCTTGTCCTTTGATCCAGCTTCTAAAGTGGATCGCACGGTCATCACCTCCTGTCCATGCACCGGATACAAGGTCTTTACTCATACCAATATACCATCCATCAGAGGCATTTTGAGTAGTTCCTGTTTTACCACCTAGCTCATTTCCTTCTCGCAATGACCAAGGTACTCCTTGGCTCGTTCCGGAAGCCTCTTCAAAACCACCTCTAAGCATGTAGGTCATAAGGTAAGCATGCTCTTCACTCATAGCTGGACGTTTTTTAGGGGTGAATTGCTGAATTACATTTCCATTTTTGTCTTCAATGCGATCAATATAGAATGGAGTAGTATGTTCGCCTTTGTTTACAAAAGTTCCAAAAGCACCAACCATTTCCAGTACGGATACATCATTTACTCCCAAAGCTAAGGAAGGTACTTCTTGAAGGTCACTTGTCACACCCATCCTCCTCGCGGTTTCAACCACGATTTTTGGACTCAGCTTTTTCATCATATAGGCCGTAACGGAGTTGACGGATTGAGCCATGGCTTTTCTGATGGTCATCTTTTGGTAAGTAAATTTACCGTCCGCATTATCCGGTGACCAGGCAGGTTGACCTGGGATATAAACTTCCACAGGCTGGTCAACTACTGTATAGCAAGGACTATATCCATTCTCAATAGCTGCAGCATACACGAAAGGCTTGAAAGTGGATCCCGGTTGACGCTTTCCTTTCATCACGTGATCAAACTTGAAGAATTTGTGATCAATTCCTCCTACCCAAGCCTTAACGTGTCCTGTGTGAGGATCCATACTTACGAAACCTGTTTGGAGGAATTTCTTATAATACTTCAAAGAGTCCATCGTACTCATCAAGGTATCTATTTCACCTTCCCAGGAGAAAATTCTCATTTTCTTTTTCTCATTGAGTTTGATATTAATGGAATCAGTATCGTCTTTATAGCGCAACTTCAATAACCTATAAGCCTCTGTTCTTTTGACGGCGTTTTCAATGAAATTAGGTATCACGCGATTATCTCCATCCACCCAAGGCTCCCGGGAACCCATTTCCTCGTAAAAAAGCTTCTGGAGAGCAGTCATATGTTCCTCAACAGCTTCTTCGGCATATCGTTGCATCCTACTATCAATAGTGACATAGATTTTCAAACCGTCACCAAAAAGGTCATAGGAGGATCCGTCAGATTTGATGTTCTCTTTCGTCCATTTCAGTAGATCTGCCTTGACTACTTCACGGAAATAGGTTGCCAATCCGATATTTTGGTTTTGAACTCTATAATCCAATTCGATTGGCATTTTGGAAATAGAGTCATATTCAACTTGGCTTAGACTATTGTTTTTTACCATTTGAGATAAGACAGTATTCCTTCTTCTCAGTGAATTATCGGGATTGTATACGGGACTGTAATAGGTGGGAGCTTTGAACAAACCTACCAATACAGCTGCTTCCTGAACATCAAGTTCATCAGGAGCTTTATTAAAGAAAGTTCTTGCAGCTGTTTTTATACCATATGCATTAGATCCAAATTCTGAAGTATTCAGATACATGGTGAGGATCTCTTGCTTGGTATATGCTTTTTCAAGCTGAGAAGCTACGATCCATTCTTTGGTCTTGATAATCAACATTCTCAAACCAGGAATAGAACTCAAGAAGCCTTGATTGGCATCGGTTCTAGTTTTGAACAAGTTCTTCGCAGTTTGCTGAGAAAGAGTGGACCCACCACCAGCATCTTGACCTAGGATTAGGGATTTGAAAAATACCCTTGCCATTGCTCTAACATCAATACCTGAATGGTCCTCAAATCTGACATCTTCAGTCGCGACTAAAGCATTGATCAGATTTGGAGATAGTTCATTATAACTAACTGGGCTTCTATTTTCTCTGGCGTAGGTACCCAAAAGGAATCCATCAATGGAATATAGTTCTGATGCTACTTCACTGTCTGGGTTTTCAAGTGTTTTGAAATCTGGTAGTGCTCCGAAAAGCCCTAAGAAATCAACGCTCACCATCCATACAAAGATGATAAATCCAAAGAAGCCAGCTGCAAAGGCAATCCAGAGAAATTTGATAGTTTTCTTTGCCCAATTGGATGACTCTGGTTTCGTGTTTTTACTCATGTTTTATCTATAATTTGCCCTGAAGAAGGCAAGGTACTCTTCAATATTTTTGGACTTGTTGAGGATTTGAAAATTCTCCAGTGTGATAAAGAAAGCTTTTTCTTTCACTTCCTCACTCAAACTGCTTGATTCGAAATCCTCCATGAATTTCTTGTAATATTCCTTTGCTTTTTCAGCATTTGAGAATGGGCTGATGATATAAATCGCGTTTTCTTGATTCATATTCATATTGCCCGTTCTTAATCTGGCATTTGAGAAATTTCTAGCATGGAAAGTATCCAAATCACCTACTAATCCATCTGCATTTTTTGATTCCTCCAAACTCATCGCCAGAACCATGATATGTGTTTGGCCATTGTCGAGTTTGTAAGGTGAATCAATTGGGTTGTTTGCTATTGAAACAGAATCACTTACATTTTGATTCAAATTTGCAGAATCCAATTCAGAAGCCTGATTTGGATCTAATGCTGCCAATTCCTCTTGTGACAACAATGGTTTTAGCATATTCCTTGCCAATTCTACCAATTGCTCATCTTTTGAATTTTCAATAAAGGATTCGAGTCTATTTCTAAATCTTTCCCGGCTTTCAATTTTTCCAGAAACCATGATGTCCAAAATCAAAAGCCTTTCGGTATTTCGAGTCAGTGGGTATTCTTCCAGTGTTTTTTGAATGATTTGACGACTTCCCTTATAATTCCCTAGATAGTAGAGATCGTAAGCTTGTTCGTAATTTTTGGAAGATTCTATATATGCAAGATTTCCAGAAGCCGCCTCAGGATTATTGACAGAATAGGTGTATTGTGACTCCGGATATTCGCGATTCAGTCTAGTAATGTATTGTTGGAAATTACCTCCCAGATCCTTTTGGCCTAAATAAAGCAAATAATAAGCTTCAGGCTTACGTGTGCTTTCTGGATAATTCCTCACCAAACTTTCTAAGTTGTCAATGCTTAACTCAGTTTCGTCTAATTCAAAATAAAGTAGTTTGCCCAATTCAAAATAGGACTCCTCCAATTCTTCATTTAGAGTTGCTTTCTGCTCAGGTGATTCAGGTATTTGGCCGAGTAATGTTTCTACATCGGGTAATTGGTTGAGAGGATTGTTTTCTTCGGTTGCAGTGGAGTCAGTAACTTCTTCTTCTGTAGGAGGTAGGGAGCTACTTATACTTGAGGAACTTCTTCTCCAGTTATCTGCGAGAGGTCTATTTCCCCAAGTTCTGTAGAAATCTATTGTTCCTTGCTGCATGGCAACAGCATTGTCAAAGTAAAAATTCGAGCCAGTTCCTCTATCTGCAAAAGCCAATAAGTTGTCAAAAATTCCGGTGCTTTTAGGTTTCTCTTTTGCCTTCGCTTCAGCTAGCAATCTTTCCTCTTCTTTTTTTATGAAATCTGTAGCAATGGCGACCTGTTCATCTTTGGAAAGTCCACTTAATATCAAAAGACTGTCATTTTCTTGGATTCGCTCTACGTGAAACACGTAGCTGTCCAAAGTCTCTTTTTGCTGAGCGATTTGGATAGCAATTGGGTCTGTTTCCTTAATAAAGGTCAAAGCACTGTCCAAATAATACTTGGTGGCTCGGTAGTCTTTGAACTTTTCATAGTTCAAATCCGCCAACTTTTGGTAGATATATCCTTTGAGTCGAGGGTTACTTCCCGGTTCTTTTGCAGCTTGGTGCAATAGGTCTACGGTTAAATCTATATCTCCCTGCTTTTCTTCAAAAAGAGCCCTTTCATAAATGACAACATCTTTTAGATCCTTGTTTTTTGGATCGTCATAGAGTGATTCATAATAATTACGAACTTTTCTAAGATCTTTTGAAGCATTGAGTTCTGCTACCTGCTGCGCATAAAGTTGAGCAAAAAAACTCCTTTCATATGGAGGGTTTCCTTCTTGTGCCTTGTTATAATAATCATAGGCAAGTGCATCCAATCCTTCTCGTTGATAGCGCTGGGCTAAAATGAAATTGATACGGGATTCCTCTTTTTTGTCCTGCGCATATTCGGTAGCCTTATCCAAAGCACCAATTACTCCATTGCGATCACTCCTTTTTTCATAATAATAGGCAAGGGTCCGATAGAGATCATACCTATTTTGATCATTGATATTAGACTCTTTCGATAGATAGTCAATGGTGAAGTTTGCATCTTCAAATTCTCCTAAGTCTACATAAAGTCTTAATAAATTAACCAGAGTTTGATGCCTTAGATCATCATCCTTGCTGGTCACATTGACATATTTGAAAGCATTTTGTGCATCATCTGATTGAGATTGCAGATAGTCAATTTTCCCAATCAAATAATAACTGTCGTCTACCCACTTGGAGATTCTATGCCAATCAATTGCTTTGGAGGAAAGCTCTCGAGCGGATTCCAATTTTTCTTTTGAACCTTGGATTACCGAGGAATCATATGGTATAAAAACAGGTAAAATCTGTGTGTAGTCCTCTTTGTAATTAGCCTGATTTTCTGCTTCCACCTCTTTGATTTTGACATCAGCCAGGTAATAGGCATTATAATGAGATGTCAGATTGTGAAAAGCACGATTTGTAAAGGTATTTCGCTCGGAAGAGCATGCCGCTATTCCAAGGCCAATTGCCAATAACCAAACTAATCGCTTATTCATATCTGCAGATTATTTTAAAAGTACCAAATTAGGCTTTTTAGTGGATTTAGAGAACGAAGTATGATCTAGATTCATTATGCGGATTTTGCCTTAGACCTAAAAATGTAAAATTTATTTACCTTGTTTATCAATAAAAACTCCCAAAATACCCTTGGTTCTAATATGAAAAGCTTTTATAAATTCTTCCTTTCCCTATTTCTGATTTTTATTTCAACTTTTTCATTTGGCCAGACCAAGAAGCCTAATATCATCTATATCATGGCGGATGATTTAGGGATTGGGGATTTAGGAGTGTATGGGCAGGAAAAAATCAAGACTCCCAATCTAGATCAGTTTGCAAAAGAAGGGATGGTTTTTACTGATTTTTATGCTGGGAGTACCGTATGTGCACCTTCTAGGGCGACCATAATGACGGGACAGCATACTGGACATACTTTGTTGAGAGGAAACAGCAATGTGCCTATTGATCTTGATCAGAAAATTTTACCAGAATACCTCAAAGATGCAGGCTATACCACGGCAATGTTTGGGAAATGGGGATTAGGTCTTGCCAACACAGTCGGTAGTCCAGAGAAAAGAGGTTGGGATGAGTTCGCCGGTTTTCTTTTGCAGAGGGATGCCCATTATCAGTTTCCGGATTCCATTGATATGATTAGTGATGGAGTGATGACGAAACAGCCTTTTCCTAATGATTTGTTTGCAAATGATTATTTCTTGGAGAGGTCCGAAGAATTTATTCGTTCTCAAAGTGGAAAAAAGCCCTTTTTCTTGTATTTGTCTTATACCATTCCTCATGCTGAGTTGGTCTTGTCCAAAGAGTCGCTTAAGCAATACTTAGATCAGGATGGAAAAAGTGTATTTCCTGATGAAAACGCTTGGCCAGACGGTCAGCATTATGGTCCACAAGAATTTCCAAAAGCGGCCTATGCAGCGATGGTTTCTCACTTAGATCATCAAATTGGCCAATTGATGGCTACTTTGAAGGAAAAAGGCTTGGAGGAAAATACCCTGGTGATCTTTACATCTGACAATGGGACGCATACCGAAGGAGGCAGGACTGATGCTGATATCGATTTTTTCAAAAGCAGCGCCCAGTTTAGAGGTAAAAAGAGGGACTTATATGAAGGTGGGGTTCATATGCCATTTTTAGCTAGGTGGGTAGGTACTGTCAAGCCGGGATCTGTCTCTCACTTTAAAGGAGCTTTTTATGATTTGCTTCCCACTTTTGCGCAATTAGCAGGAGAAAAACTGGAAGGGGAGATAGATGGAATTTCATTTGTTTCAGCATTGACTGGAAAGGGTGATCAGGAGGAACATCCTTATTTATATTGGGAGTTTCATGAGCAGGGAGGAAAGCAAGCAATTCTGGTAGGAAATTGGAAAGTAATTCGAATTGAAGTTGGAAAAAATCCACAAGGAACCGTGGAATTATATGACTTGAGTAAAGATCCGTCTGAATCCAATGATGTGGCTTCTCAATTTCCTGAGAAAACAGCTGAACTGACTGCAATATTGGACGGTGTGAGAACGGAGAATCCTCACTTCAATTTTGGAAGGAAGAATTAAGAATAGGGTATTTAAAGATGGAGAAGAAAGAGGATAAACCAACTAAGAAAAAAGAGCTTCCTGTTTGGGCCAAATACATGGGGTTATCATTCCAGTTATTTGGAGTGATCGGTTTTGGGACTTGGTTTGGCTGGTGGATTCAACAAAAAAGTGAAATGAAATTTCCCCTTTGGATCTTAGTTTTTTCCTTTTTATCCATAATTCTTGCCTTTTATCAACTCTGGGTCTCCATGAAGCAGGATAGATAAAATTTAAAAGTTCTACTTTTGCAAGAAAAATAGAACAATGGCTCTAGCTAAAAACACCTATGTAAAATTCTTCCTTTTGTCAGCAGTTTTAGCTGGATTGGTTCTGCTTTTTCAACAAGTTCTTCCCCAAATCGTCCATTCTCAGATCTGGGAAATTTATTTTTTTCTCTTAATTATGTTTTTTTTGATCCATGTCTTGACTGGATTTCTGCTGAAAGCCAGTTCTGAAAATTTCTTCCAAATCTCACTATTAGCGATGATTTTGAGATTAATAAGCTCATTTGTGTTTGTTGGAATAGAAGTTTGGGCTGGAATGGAAAATATTCTTTTGTTTATTTCGGATTTCTTTGTGCTTTTTTTGTTCTACCTGATTTTTGATATATACACCTTTATAACTAACTTGCGCCCGATTTCGAAGTAGCCCTCAAAAAAACGAGTTGATGACGCGCAAATTTCTGGCCCTAAGTCTTTTAATTTCAGCACTTTTGCTGAGTGTTTCTAGCGCGGTATTCGCGTCTAGTTCTGAGACGGAAGAAAGTAATGAAAGTCCAACGGAATTTATCATGCACCACGTGAAAGATTCCCATGAATGGCATTTTTTTAACATTGGACATACTCATGTCACTCTTCCTTTGCCGGTGATAACCTACGCGGCAGACAGAGGATTGGAGTTTTACATGTCTTCTGATTTCCAAAATCATGATACTCATCTTTTCGGAGAGGAAAATGCTCACAATGGTATCTATATCGATAGCCATGAGCATTTGGGTAGAGTAGACGGAGGTTCTATTATGGATTTTTCCATTACCAAAAACGTAGCAATGATGTTCTTGGTGATCGGATTGGTTCTTTGGATCACTCTTTCAGCAGCAAGACACTATAAGAAAAATGGTGCTGTTTCACCAAAAGGTGCAGCTTCTATCGTGGAGCCAATTGTGATTTTCGTTCGTGATGAAATCGCAGAGAAAGCGATCGGTCCAAAATACAAGAAGTTTGTTCCTTACTTGTTGACTTTGTTCTTCTTTATCTGGATTGGTAACCTTTTAGGCTTGATGCCGGGTGCTGCCAACTTGACTGGAAACATTGCTGTTACTTTTACCTTGGCGATTTTGACCTTTATCTTGGTTAATATCAACGGGAATAAGGATTACTGGAAGCACGTTTTTGCAACTCCTGGAGTTCCTGCACCACTTCTTCCAATTATCGTAGTAGTAGAATTTATTGGTCTGTTTACCAAGCCTTTCGCATTGATGGTTCGTTTGTTCGTAGCTATCACAGCAGGACACATTGTAATCTTGGCTTTCATAGCTTTGGTTTTCATTTTCGAGTCCTATGCTATTGGTGTGGTAAGTACCTTGATGGTGACCTTTATCAATATGATCGAATTACTTGTAGCGACTATTCAGGCTTATGTATTTACCCTTTTTACAGCAATGTATATTGGGGGTGCAGTAGCTGAGCACGCACATGACGATCATCATTAATTAGTAAATTTCTTTGTTCAATTTATAAATCTAAAGTTTATGTTAACTTCTATCTTGTTGACTGCTGGATTGGCTCTTATGGGTGCTGGTATCGGTGCAGGAATTGTTGCGATTGGCGCAGGACTTGGTATCGGACGTATCGGTGGCCAAGCTATGGAATCTATTGCTCGTCAGCCTGAGGCTGCTGGTAAGGTTCAAACAGCTATGCTAATTATCGCAGCGTTGATCGAGGTGGTTTCCCTGTTTGCAGTAGTAGTATGTCTACTTATTGCTTTGAACGCAGGTGGTATCGCTTTCTAAGAACACAGAGAATAGGGATTGGCGTTAGGCCAATCCCTTCTTATTGAACAAAACCGAAATTATAAACAATCATCATGGATCTTATTTCACCTAGTTCTGGCCTGATTTTCTGGCAATTGTTCGGCTTCTTGGCCCTACTATTTATCTTGATCAAATTTGCTTGGAAGCCAATGTTGGCAGCTCTTGAAGAGCGTGAAAGCACTATTGACAATGCCTTGAAAGCTGCTGAGCAAGCAAGAAATGAAATGGCAAACTTGAAAGCTGAGAACGAGAAGTTGTTGGCTGAAGCAAGATTGGAAAGAGATACTATCTTGAAGAAAGCTCACGATGCTTCTGCGAAAATGATCGAAGAAGCTAAGGAAGAAGCCAATAAGCAAGGTGCTCAAATGATCGAAAACGCGAAAGCGGTAATCGAAACAGAGAAAAAGGCTGCTTTGGCTGAAGTGAAAACTCAAGTAGCTACCTTGACTCTTGAAGTAACAGAGAAATTGTTAAGAAAGAACTTGTCTGACGAGAAGGCTCAAAAAGACCTTGTTGACGGATTTGTGAATGAATTGAAGCTTAATTAATTCCACCTCATGTCAAACTACAGAGTAGCATCCCGCTATGCCAAGTCCATTTTGGAACTTGCTCTAGAAAAAGGCAAGCTGGAGGAAGTACATGCGGATTTTCAAAAAATGACTGCTATCGCAGCGTCTAATAGAGAGTTTTCTTTACTCTTGAAAAACCCTGTGATTCATTCTGATAAAAAATTAAAAGTCTTGAAGGCTTTATTTCCAGAAGCTCAGGCAATGACCCAGACTTTCTTTGAAATCGTTTCAAGAAAGAACAGAGAGTCTATATTGCTTGATGTGGCCAAGGAATTTGAAGTACAATACAATCTTCAAAAGTCTATTCAGGTAGCTGAATTGACTACTACTTTCGCAATTGATGATAAATTGAGAAAAGAGTTTGAAGCAATTGTAAAGGAAATATCAGGAAAAGAAACTGTTCAGTTGGTGGAAAAAATAAACCCAGCATTGATCGGTGGATATATTCTGAAAGTTAATGACCGTCAATTGGATGAGTCACTAAGCAGCAAACTGAGAGAATTGAAAAATCAGTTTAGTCAAAATCACTACGAAAGTAAAATCTAATCTTAAAAGCATTAATCAATCTATATCATGGCAGAAGTAAGACCAGATGAAGTTTCGGCGATCTTGAGAGAGCAACTCTCAGGTGCCAGAACAGAGGCCGAACTCGAAGAAGTGGGAACAGTCCTTCAAGTAGGGGACGGTGTAGCTCGTATCTATGGACTTTCTAAGGCTCAGGCCGGGGAATTGCTGGAATTCGACAATGGTCTGAAAGCAATGGTACTGAACTTGGAAGAAGACAATGTAGGCGCTGTATTGTTCGGTGACTCTAAAGAGATCAAAGAAGGCGATACTGTAAAGCGTACTAAAAAAATTGCTTCTATTCAGGTAGGTGAAGGAATGTTGGGCCGCGTTGTGGATACTTTGGGTAACCCAATCGACGGTAAAGGCCCTATCGCTGGTGATTTGTACGAAATGCCTTTGGAGCGTAAAGCACCAGGTGTAATCTACAGACAGCCGGTAACTGAGCCTCTTCAAACTGGTATCAAGTCAATTGATGCGATGATTCCAATCGGTAGAGGACAGCGTGAATTGGTAATTGGTGACCGTCAGACTGGTAAGACTGCGGTAGTTATCGATACCATCCTTAACCAAAAAGAATTTTACGATAAAGGTGAGCCTGTATTCTGTATCTACGTTGCTGTAGGCCAGAAAGCTTCAACTGTTGCCGGTGTGGTAGCAGCTTTGGAAAAAGGCGGTGCCCTTCCTTATACAGTAGTTGTTTCTGCAGCTGCTTCTGATCCTGCTCCTATGCAGTTCTTTGCTCCATTTACTGGTGCAGCTATCGGGGAATTCTTCCGTGATACAGGACGTCCTGCTTTGGTAGTTTATGATGATCTTTCTAAGCAAGCTGTAGCTTACCGTGAAGTATCTCTACTATTGAGAAGACCTCCGGGACGTGAAGCATATCCAGGTGACGTATTCTACCTTCACTCAAGATTGCTAGAAAGAGCTGCGAAAATCAACAAGTCTGACGAAATCGCTTCTCAGATGAACGATCTTCCAGATTCTCTAAGACCTTTGGTAAAAGGAGGTGGTTCTTTGACCGCACTTCCGATTATCGAAACTCAAGCTGGTGACGTTTCTGCATATATCCCGACTAACGTAATTTCCATTACTGACGGTCAGATCTTCTTGGAGACTAACTTGTTTAACTCTGGTATCCGTCCAGCGATCAACGTAGGTATCTCTGTTTCCCGAGTTGGTGGTAACGCACAGATCAAATCTATGAAGAAAGTAGCTGGTACTTTGAAGTTGGATCAAGCTCAGTTCCGTGAATTGGAAGCATTTGCTAAGTTCGGTTCTGACCTAGATGCTACTACTAAGCGTACGATCGAAAGAGGTAGAAGAAACCAAGAGATCTTGAAGCAGCCTCAGTACTCTCCAGTATCTGTAGCGCATCAGGTAGCTATCATCTACGCTTCTACTAGAGGCTTGATGGATACTGTACCTGTTGAAAAGGCAAGAGCATTCGAGAAGGAATTCTATACCTTGTTGGATACTTCTTATCCAGATGCATTGGAGTTGATCCTAAAAGGAAATATCGACGGAGCAGGTGAAGTTTTGAAAAAAGCTGCTGCTGAACTAGCTCCTAAATACGCAAACTAAATCAAACCAACCGGAGGTGAAAGCCTCCGGGTTTTAGATATCTGATTACAATTAAGCACGAATGGCTAACCTCAAGGAAGTAAAGGAACGGATCAATTCGGTAGTCTCTACACAGCAGATTACCAAAGCAATGAAAATGGTATCCGCTGCGAAACTCAGAAGAGCTCAGGACAAAATCGTTCAGATGCGTCCTTACTCTCAGAAGTTGACCAATATCCTGAATAATGTTTCTGCTGCATCTGAAGGTGCTTCTGACATTGTTTTTGCTGAAAAGCGTGATGTGAAAAAGGTATTGATCGTACCTGTCACTTCTGATAAAGGCCTTTGTGGTGCTTTCAATACGAACGTGATCAAGGCTACCAATGCTGCGATCAAGGATCAATTTGCTGGTAAAGAAATTACAATTTTGCCTTTGGGTAAAAAAGCTTACGAAACTTTCAAGAAGCGTGAGTTTTCTGTAATCAACGATTTCTATCAAGTATTCTTGGATGTATCTTTTGACAATGTCAGAGCTGCTGCAGAATATGCGATGAATGGATTTATTGCTGGCGACTATGATCAAGTAGTATTGGTATTCAATGAATTCAAAAATGTAGCTACTCAAATCATCCGTACCGAACAGTTTTTGCCAATGGCAAAAGAAGAAGGTGCTGACGAAGTAAAAGCTGCTGAATCAGATTATATCATGGAGCCTTCCAGATCTTATATTATCGAGGAATTGGTTCCTACTTCTTTGAAAATTCAATTCTACAAAGCTGTATTGGAAAGCAATGCTTCTGAGCATGGAGCTCGTATGACAGCAATGGATAAAGCCACTGAAAATGCTGGTGAATTGTTGAAAGAGTTGAGATTGATGTACAATAGAACTCGTCAAGCGGCGATTACCAATGAGATTTTGGAAATCGTAGCAGGTGCAAATGCACTAGGCGGAAACTAATTACAATAGACCTATCTTCGAAACCACAGCTCGCAAGGGTTGTGGTTTTTTGTTTTTAGGCTGCACGCCCTATTTCTTTTTATTTCTTATTTTAGCCGATATGAAATTCCCCATTTTGAAATCGCCTCTGGTTTTATTTGCGATTGCTTTCCTTTTTTCTTGCCAGAAAGAACAGGAAGAAGTCCAAACTCCTCCCAATGTGATCATCATTCTTGCTGATGACTTAGGCTATGGGGATATCGGAGCTTTTAATCCTGAAAGTAAAATCCCGACTCCCTACATAGATCAATTGGCAGCAGAGGGAATGTTGTTTACGGATGCTCATACTCCTTCGGCGGTTTGTACACCTACCAGATATGGATTGTTGACTGGTAGATATAATTGGAGATCCAAATTGAAAAGTGGCGTTCTTACAGGAAAATCCCCTGCTTTAATTCCAGATGATCGATCCACGATTGCCTCTGTTTTGAAAAAACAAGGCTACAATACAGCTTTTATTGGAAAATGGCACTTGGGATGGAATTGGGGGATGAAAGATGGAGCCGAAGATAAAGGTGAAGGTTGGGATCCACAGGATTTCGATCATATTGATTTTGCCAAATCAATCACGCATAATCCAAACGACTTGGGTTTTGACTATGCTTATGGGCATTCTGGATCTTTGGATATGGCACCCTATGTATATGTTGAAAATGGATATTCTACTTCTGTTCCAGATACTGTAACGGTGAATACAGGGAAATATTCCTGGTGGAGAAAAGGGCCCACTTCAAATGATTTTGACCATGACCAAGTAACTCCTCATTTCTTTTCGAAGGCTCAAGATTTTATAAGAGAACAATCAAAATCCGAAAATCCGTACTTTTTGTATTTAGCATTACCATCTCCTCATACTCCTATCCTTCCAACTGAAGAGTGGCAGGGGAAAAGTGGCTTGGTGCCTTTTGGAGACTTTATGATGATGATTGATGATTATGTGGGAAACTTGATGGAAACATTGGAACAATCAGGTCAAGCTGAAAATACCTTGGTAATTTTCACAAGTGATAATGGAGGCTCCCCTGCTGCCGGGCTGAATGTGATGGAGGAAATGGGACACCGTTCCAATTACATTTTCAGAGGCCATAAGGCGGATATCTACGAAGGAGGACATAGGGTTCCATTTATTGTTCGTTGGCCTGTCAGAATCCAAGGAGGAAGTAAAAGAGATGTAACAATCAACTTGACTGACGTGATGGCTACAGTGGCGGATTTATCCGGATATTCATTAGAGGACAATGAAGGCGAAGACAGTTTTAGTATGGTGGAGCTATTGGATGCGAATCAAAAAGTTGAATCTTTCAGAGAAGCGAGTGTCTATCATTCCATCAATGGAAGTTTTGCTATTCGTAAAGACGATTGGAAACTAATCATGGCAAAAGGCTCAGGAGGATGGAGTTCTCCTAAACCTAATACTGAGGAAGAAGAAGGCTTGCCTGATGTCCAATTATACAATCTGGCAGATGATATTCAGGAAACAACCAACGTATATGAGTCTCATCCAGAAATAGTGGAAGAGTTAAAGAACCTTTTGATCAAATATATTCAAGAAGGGAGAAGTACTCCTGGAACTCCTCAGAAAAACGATGAGATTTCAGTTCCTTGGACGCAACTTTGGTTTATCAATGAATAATGGAAATAGCGATAGCCTAGACATAAAGTCTGGGCTTTTTTTCTGTCGCTCCATCTATCGAAAATTTACCTCCTCCTGAAATGCAGAGGGTAAGAAAGCAAATGAAGAACATTAATGGAAGTTCTTTTCTACTAAATGGATCATCTAAATGCGCGTAAAAAGCAGCTGTTAGCATTGTGATCATCAATGGAATGGTAGCTAATCTAACCTTGAACCCAATGATTACCAAACCCGCGCAGATTACTTCTGCAAAGGTTGCTAGAGATAATGAAACAACTGGCCCAAATCCAAAAGGGTCTGAAAACTTCACTTCATCTGCAAAAAGTCTACTGATTTTTGGGATGCCATGGGTAAGAATCATTGCTCCTGAACCAAGGCGTAGGATTAACAGGCCAATGTTTTTTTCAAAGGATTTTTTCATAGGGGTGACTCTAATACCCGCTTAAAAAAATAAAAAATGGGCTAGATGTAAAGCCCATTTTTATATTTCTACTTATTTTTTTAGGAAAGGTATTAGCTGTATCTGCCTACTTCAAATCCATTGATCTTTAGAGAAGTGTCTTTCTGTTCATGAAGTTCAGCTAAGAGTTTCCCTGTAGCTGGTGCCAAAGAAACCCCCATCATCGAATGTCCACTGCCAACTAGCACATTGGTGTAATTAGGTGCAAACCCGATGTAGGGCAACCCATCAGGGGAGCAAGGTCGAAGTCCTTTCCAGATTTTATCTGTTTCAGGAAACTTGGCTTCAAATTCAGGGTAATACTGATTGATGGATTCAAAAATCCCCTTTACTCTATTGATATTTACTTTCTGGCTGGTACCGGTAATCTCCATGGTTCCTCCAAATCGGATGGTTTCTCCATATGGGCTGACCGCTACCTTTTGCTCCGTTAAGATGGTAGCTTGCTTGATTTCTGGATTATTTTTCTGAATAAAAGAATAACCTTTTCCTCCCATCATAGGAAGAGAAAAACCTAACATATCTGCCAATTCTCCAGACCAAGAACCACCGCAAAGAATCACCTTTTCACATGAAAGACGACCTTCTTTGGTAATCACAGCAGTGACCTGTGTTGCGGTTTTTTCGAATCCTTTGACTTCAGATTCAGTCAAGAATGTTACTCCTTTTTCTTTCAAATAGGTTTTTAAGAAGCCATACAAAGCTCCCGGGTCCAAATGTGCATCCCCTGGGAAGAGAACCGCTCCACGAGCATTCAATTTGATATTGGGTTCTATTTCCTTTAGCTCGCTTGGTCCCAAAACCTCAGCTTCCAAACCATGCTTTCTTGCCAAGAAAGCAAACTCAGTTTCTTCCTTTTCGATTGCTTCTGTTTGGTAAGCCATCATCAAGCCCTTTTCTTGAAGTGCCAATGTGGCTTCAGGATGCTCAGCTTTGAAAGTAAGGTAAAGCGCCTTGCTTAGAAGACTCAGGTTTTTAAGGTGGGGGATGGCTTTTTCTACTTGTTTTTCATTGGCATTTTTGAAAAACAGCATGCACCATCTCGCCAATTTGTAGTCCAATCTTGGATGGATATAAAATGGGCTCTTAGAAGAAAACATCCAAGAAATTCCCTTGCTGATCATTCCTGGCGCCGCTAAAGGGATAATATGGCTCGGTACAATCATACCTGCATTTCCAGTCGAGCAGTTTTGGCTCAGATCAGTTTTGTCAATGACTGTAACTTCGACTCCTTCTTTTTGAAGGAAATAAGCGGTGAATAGTCCTACAATCCCACCGCCAACGATTAAAGTTGGTTTCATTTCTAGAATCAAGAATTTAGTATCAAGAATCAAGAACCATAGAACTGTATTGGTTCTTGGCTCTAGGCTCTTGTATCTTATATGACTTGGAATCCATGTACATAAGGGTCATCATCATCCAAAATGATGGTGTTGTAGCCATACACTTTGGCCCATCCCTCGATACTTGGAACTATTGCCGGCTGTCCGGCGATTTCTGTTACTTCTTCAATTCTTCCGATAAACTTAGATCCAATGAAGCTTTCATGGATGAATTCATCGCCTGGCTTGAGCCAGCCTTTGGCAAACCATTGAGCCATTCTAGCTGAGGTCCCAGTGCCGCAAGGTGATCTGTCAATTGCTTTGTCTCCATAGAATACAGCATTTCTGGCTGTACTTGTCTCATCGATGGTTTTACCTGTCCACATCACATGGGAAAGTCCCCTGATCTTTTCATGCTCAGGATGAACGAAGTCGTATTTTTCATTCATCTTTTTTCTGAGATTTCTAGCCATGGAGATCAGTTGCTCAGCTTTGAAATGCTCTAAGCCTGGGAAGTTTTCCTGTGGATCCACAATGCAATAGAAATTGCCTCCGTAAGCCACATCTACGGTTAATTTCCCTAATTCTTCGATTTCTATCTCAAGGCTTTCAGCTGCCAAATAACTTTTGACATTGGTAAGTTTGACTGATTTGACCTTTTTGCCTTCCTGCTTATACTCCACCAAAACCAATCCTGCTGGGGCTTCCATTCGAAGGAATCCGGGAGTTTTTGGATGAATTAATCCTTCTTCGATCGCAATGGTTATGGTCCCAATCGTACCATGTCCACACATAGGAAGGCATCCGGAAGTCTCAATAAATAAGACTGCAAAGTCATTTTCTGGATCATGAGGAGGGAAAAGCATGGATCCGGACATCATATCGTGTCCTCTCGGTTCGAACATTAAGCCTGTTCTGATCCAATCCAGATTTTCCAGAAAATATTGACGTTTTTCAAGCATATTATCTCCTTTGAGAAAAGGAACACCGCCTGAAACAACTCGTACTGGATTACCACAAGTATGGGCATCAATGCACGAGAAAGTATGTCTTGATGGCATATTTTTATTAGAAATTAGAAATCTAATATTTGAAATTCTCGGGAATCAACAGTTTGTTTTCTTTGATTTCAAACTCTGAATTCCCGAGAATCTTCAGTTTTCTTATTTAGTATAAGCTCCGTTTACCAATCTCCAAATCCCCAATGGATTACCATCTTTCAATGCATCTGGAAGCAATTCCTGAGGCATGTCTTGAAGGGCAATCGGTCTTGCAAATCGTTTGATGGCATGTGCACCTACAGATGTGCTGTTTGGAGCTGTAGTGGATGGATATGGGCCACCATGCTGCATCGCAAATCCAACTTCTACTCCAGTTGGAACTCCTTTGAATAGCAATCGACCGCATTTTTCTTCCAAAAGGTTCAACAAGAATAGTTGATCTTTCAATTCGGAATCCTCAGCCCAAACGGTAATAGTCAATTGGCCATGAAGATTTTTGACGATTTCAAGTAGCTCCTCTTCAGTTTCATACACTACCATCATCGCAAATGCTCCAAAGACTTCTTTTTGGAATACTTTATCCTTAATCCAATCAGCAGCCTGAATTTCTGCCAAGGCAGTACTTCCGTTGATTAGGTGTTGAGGATCGGCAACTTTCACCCATCTCAATTCTTCTCTAGATTGGAAAAATTGGATAGAATCATAATATGCTTGAGCAATGCCGGGGTGAAGCATTGGCGCAGAAGCAATGTCGTTTAGTTCTTCAGCGATAGCTTTTTCAAAATCTTTTGCCTGCGTTTTAGGAACGAAAATCAACCCTGGATTAGTGCAAAACTGACCTACTCCCAAAGTCAAGGAAGAGATAAATGCTTTTGCCAAAACATCATTATTCTTTTCAAGCTTTTCTGGGAAACAGAAAATAGGATTGACAGAACCCATCTCAGCATAAACTGGAATAGGCTCTTCTCTTTGGCCAGCCAAATCAAATAAGGCTTTTCCACCTGCATGAGATCCTGTGAATCCTACAGCTTTTGCCAAAGGATGCTTCACCAAAGCCTGTCCCACATCAATTCCTCCTTCGACATGCGTAAAGATTCCTGAAGGCAATCCTGATTTTGTAATGGCTTCAGCGATACATTCAGCAACTTTTTTGGAAGTCTCTGGATGTGCAGGGTGTGCTTTATAAATAACAGGACAACCCGCAGCCAAAGCAGAAATGGTATCACCACCAGCCGTAGAAAATGCCAATGGGAAATTGCTTGCTCCGAAAACAACCACTGGACCCAATGGAGTCAACATTCTTCGAATGTCAGCCTTAGGTAATGGTTGTCTCCCCGGGTCAGCAGGATCGACGGTCGCTTCTACCCAAGATCCTTCTTTTACTAGGTTTGCAAATAGTTTGATTTGACCGGTGGTACGCCCAAGCTCGCCATTGATTCTACCTTCTGGAAGGTTAGATTCTTTGACAGCAAGAGGAACAATCTCGGCTCTATGTGATTCTAATATTTCAGCCAATGTCTCCAAAAATGCTCCTTTCTCTTTACCAGATAGGTTTTTGTAAAAAAGGAAGGCTTCTTGGGCTGACTCAAATAATTGATCGATGTTCATTTTTGAATGGATTGAAAATTGTAAGATTCGAATTAAAATTATGCAAAAATCTGATGATAGACCTTTGCATAGGTAATACTCCTATTTTCCTGATTTTAGGCTACTTACAATTTCGGCCTTTTTGCTAAACCTTCGGTAATAATCGCTTCAATTCTCTCTCTTTCTTCACCAATCAAGGTTAATCTTGGAGCTCTAACATACTCAGAACCTACTCCACAATGCTGTTCAGCCAATTTGATGTATTGAACCAATTTAGGATGAATATCCAATTCAAGAAGTGGAAGGAACCATCTGTAGATTTCTCTGGCCTCTTCGATTTTACCTTCATTTACCAAATTGAAGATGGTTACAGTTTCTTTAGGGAAAGCACAAACCAATCCTGCAACCCATCCTACAGCTCCCATTAGCAATTCTTCCATGGCCAAGGTATCTACACCACAAAGCAATTGATATCTGTCTCCAAAACGATTGATCATACGGGTCACATTAGAAATGTCACGAGTAGATTCTTTGATCGCTTGAATATTTGGGCAGTCTGCAAGATCTGCAAACATGTCAATAGTCACCAAAGTCTTGTAATCTACAGGGTTGTTGTAGATCATGATTGGAAGGGTAGTAGAATTTGCGACGGTTTTGAAATATGTAACTACTTCACGAGCATCAGCAGAATATCTCATTGGAGGTAGCATCATCAGACCTGAAGCACCTAGTTCTTCAGCTTTCTTAGCCCAGAATAGTGCATCTTGAGTAGCTCCTTCGGCAATGTTAAGGATCACAGGAACCTTACCATCTACATATTTCACAGTTTCACTTGTCAATTGGATTTTTTCCTCTTGAGAAAGAACAGAGCTTTCTCCCAGTGTTCCACCTAAAATAATTCCGTGAACACCTGACTCTAGTTGAAAGTCAATATTTTTGAAGAATAGATCCATATCCAAAGTTCCATCTGCATGGAATTTGGTTGTTACAGCTGGGAATACGCCTTTCCAATTCATAGTATTTTTTTATTTCAAAGGTATGCCAACTCTAAAGGGCTATCTTTCACAGTATTAGTATATGATGATGCAATATTGACTTTTTAATCACTTATAATTTCAAAATACCTTAAAATACTATTAATTTAGCCTTATGTCAAAGGTTATTGCTTTTCAGATTCCAAAGTCCCAAAAGGAGTTTATTCGATTTCAGCAGGATAGAGGAGGTTACTTTTATGATAAGTTGCACCAGCATCCCCAACTTCAATTGACTGTTGTTTTGGAGGGAAGTGGTCAATTTTTGAGTGGAGACTACATGGGGAGATTTCAGCCAGGAGATGTTTTTTTCTTAGGAGAGAACGTTCCTCACGTATTCCGAAGTGATGCCGAATATTTTGCGGACGATTCTATTTTACAAATTGCTGGGGATACACTTTTTTATGATTTCCAGGCATTCGGTGATTCAATATGGGAAGTGGAGGATTTGCAGGGATTAAAGAGTTTTTTACCTCCAAAAGGTTCTTGCTTCCAGATTTTTGGTGAGACACAGGTAAGAATTCAAGAGCTATTTAAGGAGTATCAAGCCAGCAAAAATTTGTTTCGCTTTCAGAGGGGGATGGAAATCTTAGCAGTTTTAGAAAAAGGGTCTGAAGATTTTATTTCTTTAAATAAGACTGAAGGATTGGTAGGGCTCTCAGAAAAAGATGGAAGTAGGATGGATCAAATTCTCCGGTACCTTTTAAATAATAGGTTTCGGGCTATTTCACTGGATGAAATTTCGGAGGAGGCCAATATGAGCAAAGAAGCTTTTTGTCGATTTTTTAAAATGCGTACAAGAAAGACATTTACCCAATATGTCAATCAGCTCCGAATTAGTGAGGCTCAAAAGCTTTTGAAGGAGTCGGACAAGAATGTTTCTGAAATAGCTTTTAGCATAGGTTATGAAAATCTATCTCACTTCAACAGGAATTTCAAAGTGATCACCGGCAAAACACCAGTTGAATTCAGGAAATCTCAGATGATTTAAATTTTCCATTTCAATCTTATTTGTGGTTTCTGTTACTTTTTTTCTACAGTTGAGGAATTTCCTTGCTCAATCATTTCATTCGTTTTTTTTGGCATCTCATTCTTGACGCTCTTTTAAAATACTGTAAATCAAATAGTTGAATATTAGTTTGTTGAATTCTTCATACCTAAGGCATTAATCTTGACTAATGGGATGTAGGAAAATTTAACTACTATGAAAAAGCTACTATTATCATTTGCGCTAATCCTGATGGGTGTAAGTGCATTTTCACAACAAAGAGTAAGAGAACTAGATGAGATCAATGAGGACAATTCCTGGTTGAAGCTCGGAGTGAATTTAGGTGCTCCGGTAGGAGACCTTTCCAACTATTCTTCATTTGCGTTAGGGCTTGACGTTGCAGGCCAATTTATGAGAACAGACAATTTTGGTTTAGGTGTAGCTTCTGGTTATACCCAGTACTTTAAAAAGTCTGACGTTTCTTATGCTGAAAATTTCGGAGTAATTCCTTTGGGGGTCATGTTTAGATATTACCCACAGCCTTCAGGATTTTTTGTAGGTACAGATGCTGGGTATTCCTTTTTCACGGGAGATGGAATGAGTGAAAGCGGTGGGGCATATATCCGCCCTCAATTAGGTTATCACAACTATGATTGGAACATCTTCGGTTTTTATAACCATGTGTTCAATTCCGATCCAGGAATAGATGTTCAGGCTATCGGTGTTGCGGTGACATATAATATCAGATTTAAATAATCAACCAAACAACCAAAAACACAGGCACTATGAAAGCGATAGAACTTTTAGAAAATAAAATTTCCAAAGTAGCTGTATTGGCTATCCTAGGAGTTTTGATTTCTTTTCAAATTTTTGCTCAAGATGGCGGCTTAGATGTCGATATCAACATCGGTAAAACCGAATGGTATGAGCAAACTTGGGTATGGGTAGTTGGAGCTGCTGCCTTTATCTTGATCCTAGTAGCTCTTTTAAGAAGAAAAAAATAGCTGAGTTTAGTTTAATTGGGAGGAGAGGCTGTCTAGAAATAGACAGCCTCTTTGTTTTTATTCTATTTCTACGCTTTGAGTATTATCATCAGGAATCCGATCGATCAATTTATTATAAGGATCAATACCTGCTTTTTCAGGGTTTCCTTTAACCCGAATAGTGATGGTCGATTCACCAGGCTTGATTTTGTATTTTTCTAGGTAAAGTGGATTTACACGTGTTCGACCACTTTCATCCTCATCCTCTTCTGCAAAAACACCAATATCAATATAGTCACCTTCATAACTGGCATCAGATTCTTTACCGGTTTCGTCAGCATAGAGTTTTTGAGACTTGATCTTCAAAGTCAACTCATATTCATTTTCCCCAATCTCTTTGGCAGTTACAGATTCCGTTCTATTATCGTATAGTGTGATTTTATTCCAAGTGTCATCTAAATAATATTGAAGACTATCCGGAGTGGCTGCTTTCAAATAAGAATAGAGATCAGAGCTACCCGGAAATGGAGGAGCTTGCTTCAATCCAAAATCACGATTGAAAGCATATAGAGCTGAATCCATAGCCTCATTTCCGATGAGGTCTCGAAGTCCATACAAAATCAAACTTCCCTTGTTGTACCATTGGTAAGCGCGGTTACAGTTGATAAAGACATTTTCTTTTTTGCTTTCAAAAGCTCTTCCTCTTAAATAATCATCCAATTCATCCTTGAGGAAGCGTTTCATATTGTCCTTACCATATTTCCTTTCAGTCAAAATTAAAGCTGAGAACTCAGCCAAAGCTTCTGAAATCAGGTTTGCACCTCGAGTATAATTTGGAGTAATCTGATGTCCCCACCACTGATGGGCCAATTCATGGGCTGTGACGTAATAGACATAATCAAAATCATTTGGATCTGAGAAATTGGCTACCCATCCAAAGCTTTCTGAAAATGGAACAGTATTAGGAAAAGACTGGGCAAAGCCTGCATACCTCGGGAATTCCAAGAGGCGCATTTGTCTAAACTGGAAATCGCCGTAGGTTTCTGAGAAGTAAGTCAAGCCATCTTTGTATGCCTGAAGGAATCGGTCCAGATTGTAAGGATGCTTTTTATCATAAAAGATCTCAATATCTACTTTCTGGCCATCTGGCAAGCTTGTTTCATCTTTCAAAACTTCATATTCCGCAGATACGAAAGTAAAAAAGTCCTGAATCGGAGTATCTTGGATATAGTGGAAATACCTTCTCCCATTTTCCTCCCATTCATTTTGCAAATAGCCGGGTGCAACTGCAATTTGGGAAGGGATGGTGCTGACGACAGCTTCAAACTGTATGAAATCAGCATCATCTGCAAAGAGCAAGGTTTGCCTTCCCTTCGGATCATCATGTGGAGGAAGATCTTCAGGTTTTTCAGGAAGTTCATATTTTCTCCTATCCTCATCAGAATTTATTTCACCATTAGCGTCGTATCCTATTTCTGGAATTCCACCAGAAAAGAATGTTCCATTGTAAACCAATTCACGACCATATCCTGAGTTCGGGAATCCTTGATTAGTGGACTCGCTGATAATGGTCAGGTTCAAGGTGTCACCGGGTTGCATGGTATTTGGCAACGCGGTGATTTGGTACCATTCTCTCTCTGGCTTTTTGCCAAAAAGTTGGAATTTTTTGGACTCATATTCTAAAGGAAATCTATGGGCCAAGGTGTCACCATTCAAGATCACTTTAAACTTGTCCAAGGAAGCAGAATTGAAGTGGATAGAGTCAATCGGTGAGTCAGTTTTATTGACTAGTTCCACTTCAGCCTTGAAATAAGCTGCTCTTTCCATGGGGAAAAGGTCTGCTTCAATATTCACTCTTGTGAATTTTGGCTGAGGTATTCCCTCGTACTTTTTCAATTGCTTCTCATAAGCGACAGACCTCAGTTTTCCTTCTTCTGGAGTCATATATCCATTTTTATAGACCACAGTATTGTAGATATAAGCACCGGAAAGTAGAGCTATCAAAATGAACAAATAGGAGAGTTTGGTCGGTACATCTCCCATTCTAGATTTGGCAGAATTCCATCGGCTCTTCCAGGAGTTTTCTGTTCCTCTGCTGAAAAAGATGCTAAAGAAAAGAACCAAGAAAATGCCCCATGCTGTCCAATAAAGATTAAACCAGAAAAGAGGTTTGGCAAAATGTCCCAGACCATTCATGTCACTCCAAGTGTATCCAGGTTTGTAGCTGAAGAAAAACAAGTTGAAATTGTAATCAGCAAAATCCCTGAAAATCATCATCACTAGCCAAATCCCAATGGCAACAGCATGTCCTGCGAATTTGTTGTTCATGACTAGATGGACCGCAAAAACCAACATGACCATCTGCAAATAGTCAGGCAAGGAAATTAAATAGCTGTCGATCAGGTAGACTTTCAGATCATAATTAAAATAGCCTTTCAAAGTCTGAACGAGAAGCCCTACGAAAATGGGAATAGTCGTCAAAACCAAGCAAATAAATGCCATTCCCAAGAACTTGGAAGCAACTACGACACCGTCTTTGACAGGGAAAGTATCATTGATAATAGAGTAGCCTGTGGATTTATCCCGATGGAGGGCTTCTCCGGTGAAAAAGACAATGATGATGAAAACAAAAAGGTTGTAATCATAAGTCTTGTACTCCATCAAAAATGAAGTGGAGGGGAAGTTAGGGACGCTATAAAGGGTATTCCCAATCCAGAAATCCAACACCAAGAATATGAGTCCACCAAGCAGAATGGATCGGAAGTAAACATCCTTGGAAATATTCTGAACCTCGATTTTGGTTAAAGTTTTGAGACTGGTCCATTGATAGTTTTTGGAGAAATCCGTTACAACTTTTACGTTCTTTTGAATGATTTCAGGAACTGATTCAGTCTTTACCTTTGACTTTTTCTGTTGTGTTTGGAAGAAATATTCAAAGCTAAATCTGAAATAGGCGGCAATGAAAAATACCAGTCCAACTCCTGACCAAAGAAGTCGATTGAGTAAGAGATTTCCTTCTAAGGGTAAAAAGAAGCTGTTCTTCTCATAAGGGGTAAGATATCTAGTTTGCAAGGAGAAAGTGTTCAGCCCAAATGGATCAATCAGCTGTACCAAATCTTTGTTTTCAATGTCCTGAGAAAGAAAATTGGCTAATAGATAGGCAATGAAAATGATGATTCCTCCAGAATAGATGGATCTGATATTTCTGGTAAATACAATCAGTGCGAAGAAAAGTGATCCCGCCAACCAGAGGTTGGGCAGTAGAAGTGTGAACCAGGGCTGAAAGTAATTGACCAGTAGATTGGGGCCATACCTTTCTGCTTCTGTTCCGAATAAAGGACCCAATAGAGAACCCAAATAAATTCCTAAGAGAGCACCTGAAGAGATAAAGAGTAGGGTAAAAAACGATCCCCAGAATCTTCCCATGAAATAACCGAATTTTGAAATCGGATAGCTGAAGAGGAAGGTTCCTGTTTTATGCTCCAAATCCCTGTAAAGAGGGACACCCATCACGGCAGAAGCTATCAATATTCCAAAAATGGAAATGAGCAAAAGGATATTTGCAATGATAATAGGGGCATTGTGATAGACTTTTTCGGAGGCTGGAGTATTTCCGAATCCAATAAGCAAAAGACCAACTGTGACCAACAGGAAAAAGTAAATCCAAGTCGCAGGCCTCCCAAATCGGTATTTTAATTCAAATACGAATATATCTTTAAACATGGCCTGAGATTAAAGAGTGATAGGATCGACTTTTTTGGAAATAAAGCTGAAATAAACATCTTCCAAATCAGCTGGACTTGGCTCAAATCCATTTCCTGGATCCTCTTCACTTTCGATTCTTAAGCTTAGCTTTCCTGCGATCAATTTGGTGGAGATAAGATTGTAATCCTGTCTATACTGATCCAAATCAGATTTTTCGATGGATTTTTGATAGATTTTTCCATCCACCATCGCCAATCCATCTTTTGGTTTTCCCTGCATCAAAACTTCCCCCATACAGATAATGGCCATATTGGAGCAAAGGGTATTGACGTCTTCTACAATGTGAGTTGATAAAATGACGATGGTGTTTTCTCCAATTTCTGAGAGTAGATTATAAAATCGGTTTCTTTCGGATGGATCCAAGCCTGCGGTAGGTTCATCCACAATGATCAAAGATGGATTTCCGACCAAAGCTTGGGCAATACCAAATCGCTGTCTCATCCCTCCTGAATAAGTACCCAAACCTTTCTTCCTATCCTTGTACAAATTGACCTTATTGAGCAAAGAAGCTACGAGCTCTTTTCTTTCACCACTATTTCCAACACCTTTCATTTGAGCAATATGATCAAGCATGGTTTCAGCATTGATTCGTGGATAAAGCCCAAAGTCCTGAGGTAAGTATCCCAATCTTTCACGGACTGTCTGTTTATCTTTTAGTACATCTATCCCATCGAGGCTGATGCTTCCAAAATCAGCATCTTGAAGTGTGGATATGGTTCTCATCAAGGTTGATTTTCCTGCACCATTAGGTCCTAATAGGCCAAACATGCCTTGAGGAATGGTGAGAGAAACATCGTTTAATGCCCTTACTCCATTAGAGTAGGTTTTTGAAAGATTGGAGATTACTAATTCCATAAAGTAGAAGAAAGGTTAGCTAGTTGTAAACTGGTATAAAAGTAATAGGCTATTAATATAAGAATTTGATTTATAGAATGTTGTAGTCTGCAAGAAATAGCCTTTCGTAATCTTAGATGCATAATTGGGATAAGTGGATGCAGTCATGTCCCAATTTTTTTTTAACTAGGTCTGGCCAATTCTTTTTTGTTGATGAGAAAATGAAATATGGCTTGACCCAGAATACCAATTCAGTCTTTGAAACCAAATTTTAAAACCATCCAACCTTTATGAAAAAGCTTTATTTAACGCTGGTTCTATGTTTTTCCCTTGGTATTGCTTGGGCAACAGAGCTAGTGGATATGATTCAAACCTATCAGGCAGATAGGGGGGCATTGTTCCGATTGTATACCAATCGCCTTTCGGATGAATACTATTCAAGAATGGAATCCTTTAATAAGGAATACTTGGATGCCTTAGAAAAGAGAAACTACAATTCCCTTTCTGAAGATGGGAAAATAGATTATGTGCTTTTCAGAAATTATTTAGAAACACAGCTTGCTGAATTGAATCTTGAAAAACGGGATTTTGATGAGGTTAAAAATGTTGTGGCTTTTGGTGGCCCATTACATGAATTTGTAGTGGCAAGGAGAAGAGCAAAGCAACCAGACTCCAAAGCGCTTGCGGCTACTTGGAATGAGGTAGCTAAGAAAGTCGATGCACAATTGGCAGCACTTCCATCTACAAGTAAATATACTTCTTGGCAGAAGGCAGACTTGGCAGCTATGTCTGTTGAAAGTTTGAATCGTGTGGTGAAAGAAGCTTATGATTTTTATTTTGACTATGATCCTGAATTCACTTGGTGGATGCCAGAGCCTTGGAAAAAGCTGGATGCAAGTATGAAAGCCTATGCAAAAGCTTTGCGTGAGCATTATACCAATTCGGTGAAAGATGACGGTAGCGGGATAATCGGAAAGCCAATCGGCAGAGAAGCTTTGCTGAATCAATTGGCATTTGAAATGATTGCTTATAGCCCTGAAGAATTGATTGCAGAGGCTGAAAAACAGTTTGCTTGGTGCGAAAAAGAAATGCTTAAGGCTTCCAATGAACTGGGATTTGGAGATGATTGGAAGGCTGCTTTGGAAATGGTGAAAGAAACTTATCTACCTGCTGGAGCTTGGCCTGAAGAAGTGGCAAGATTGGGAGAAGAAGCAATTGGAATCATGGAAGAAAATGATTGGATTACCGTTCCGCCTTTGGCAAAGGAGACTTGGAGAACAACCATGATTTCTGCCGAAAGACAAAGAGTAAGTCCATTCTTTTTGGGTGGTGAAGTCATTCAGATTTCTTACCCGACTTCAGAGATGAGCCATGGAGAAAAAATGATGTCCATGCGTGGAAATAACCCTCATTTCTCCAGAGCGACTGTGCAGCATGAATTGATTCCTGGTCATCACCTACAGCAATTTATGAATCAGCGTTACAACACGCACAGAAGAATGTTTAGAACTCCTTTCTGGACAGAGGGCTGGGCTTTATATTGGGAGTTTGTGCTTTGGGACAGAGACTTTCCAAGAGATGCCAAAGATAAAGTGGGGATGCTTTTCTGGAGGATGCACAGATGTGCTCGTATCATTTTCTCTTTGAGCTATCATTTGGGCACGATGACTCCTCAGGAATGTATCGACTTATTGGTAGACAAAGTGGGGCATGAATATGCCAATGCAGAGGCTGAAGTTCGTCGTTCTTTTGAAGGTAGATACGGTCCATTGTACCAAATCGCCTATATGATCGGAGCCTTGGAGTTCTATTCTTTGAGACAAGAAATGGTAGAATCAGGAAAAATGGATGAAAAAGAATTCCATGACTTGATTATGCAACAGAATACAATGCCGGTGGAGATTCTAAGAGCCAAGGTAACTGGTAATCCACTAAGTAAAAATCACAAAGCCAGTTGGAAATTTTTGGATTAAGTAAACAAAAAACGGGGACCAATTTGGTCTCCGTTTTTTCTATAAAAATTAACCGTATCTGAATTATTTTTCTTTTAGAGTGATGACAATTGCACCATTTTTTGCATTTGAACCAAATAGGTTAACCGCGCTCTTTCCTTTAAGTACATTGATACTTTCAATATTATTCGGCTCTATATCTTTCATTTTAGAAGATGGAATTACTTCAAAAGAATCACCCTTAGAAATAATATACAAAGGAGCATCATCACCTCCATTTTGAGCTTGGACTGCGATAGACCCTTTGACACCTTGAGTGATTGATGTGGCATAGGATGGTCGTCCAGAGACTACTGCTGTTCCATTGACAGAGGCTACACCCATACTCGAACCTACAGGTGAAGGATATCCTACCACGGTCACCACATTATGTTTGTCCAAATAATTGATTTGATCTTCGGTCAATTCATTCTTGATGGCCACCAAAGAGTTTAATTGCTTTTTCTTGAGCTTGTTTTCAATTTCTAGGACAACATCCATTTGTTTGGAGACCGCTGTCTGATCGATTTTGGTTTTTTCCAACATCTTTTCAAGCTTGGAGTTAGCTTCATCCAGATCCCATTTTAAAGTGGAGAATTCACCGGCGTTTTCTGCATGGATTTTTTTGATTTTGACGGCCTGAGCATCAGTTAAATTGATTTCATTTCTAGCATCCATTATTCGGTCAGCAGAAAAGAGGTTGCCTTTGAAGATGTCCGGTCCCTGAGCAGCTTTAGGAGTTACAACCAATTGCCCAAAGGCAAAGTTTGAGAGCAGGATAAGTGCGATTACTAATAGGTTTTTCATTGTGGTGTTGGTTTAGAAATCAGTCAAAAGGGAGGAAGTCGTAGATTCCCAGGTATCGATAAATGCCTTTTCTTCTATGATGATTTGTTGTTCATTATTTTCACCTTGCTCCAAGGAGATGATTATCACCTCTGCCGGTGCTTCAGGCGCTTGGGATAGTTGGAAGAACCAAAAGCATCCTACCAAGAAGCTGGCAGCAATGCCAGATGGGAGCCACCAGTTGATAGCTTTTACTTTTGTTTCTGGAAACTCGGGAATCTCCAGCTGTTGATCTTGCTTTTTCATTTCTGAGAAAAAGCTGTGTAGCATTTCGTCATTTTCCATTTTGCTCGATCAGTTGAGATTTTTGAATCAATTCTTTGAGTTTTTTCTTTCCTCGCTCATAGTGAGTTCGGGCCGTACCTACATTGATTTGTAGGATTTCTGCGCTTTCAGCGATAGTCATTTGATGGTAAAAGACCGCCATAATCACCTCTCGCTGCATTTCTGGAAGTTTTTTGATTATCCCTTCATAATCCGTGGAGTCTACTTCCTCGATCGTATCGATTGGGTCGTAGCTTTCTTCTAGAGGGACTACTTTTCCTGCTTTTCTATACTCATCGATGATAGTGTATCGAATTATAGAGAAGAGCCAGGTTTTAGCTTTTTTAGGATCCTTGAGCTTTGCTTTTCCTTCCAGAATCTTCAAATAAGACTGCTGCAACATATCTTTTGCCAGTTCATCATCGAATTGACAACATTGCCTTGCCCAGATATAGGCATCGCGATGAAGCTGTTTAAGGATATGTTCGAGCTCTGTCCGATTCATTTACATCCATTAGTCGGGTAAATGGAGGAATATATGACAATAGAATTGAAAATTATTCAGGAATAAAAAATGATTCCCTGCTTAAGGACCATTACTCATACCTACTTTGATTTTTTGAGATGGAAGACCGATGACCGAAGTTTCCAAGACTTGATTCTCAAAGCAGCTTTTTAGCCAATCTGAATTTCAATGGTGGAGATAGGGGAAAACAAAATATGGAAATTTGAAGACACTGAAAATCAAATTTTTCAATTTTTCAATTTTTCAATTTTCGAATCTTTTATCTTAAATAAATAAGCCAATGAAAACTCGAGATTAGTGGAGGACATGTCAAAAATACGGTCTTGACCCTCTGGATTGGTGAAATCATAGGAAAAGCGGACTTCCGCAGCTAGGGTGCTTTTGCCGAAGAGTTTGGAAATTCCTGCACCTCCTGTCAATCCATACATAAACCTATTTGGCGAATCATCAGATCCTCCAAAGGTTGGGATCTCCGCCGGGCTTGCATCGCTAAATTCACGTTGAACATCTTTGGCATTTACCAAATAGCCAAAATGAGTCCCCATTTTTATCTGAAATCTTCCAGACCTCCCAGCATAGAACGATGCCAAAAACGGAACTTTTAAATAGTTGAACTCTGTGATGTTTGTGGCAATCGGATCCAAATCTTCATTGATCTGCTTATAGCCTAATGTGATCCATTGGAGATTAAGTTCTACACCTGCGTTTTTTGAATTGAAATGCTCTACTACCAAAGCAAAAGTAGGCTTACCGACACTTTCAGCTGTAATTCCTTTAGAATTGGCAGCTGGTCGATACGTGTAGGTGGCATTGGTATATCCTCCTCGAATTCCGACGCTAGTCTGTGCCATCGTCGAAAATCCACATATCAATAAGAATAAAACTAAAAGGGTGCTACGCATACCCAAAATAAGGGAATCTGATCGAAATTATTTTTGATTAATTGTGAAAGTACCTGAAATAGGAGTTCCATTGATAGAAAGACCTCTAATTTCTACAGTCATTGGACCAGCATTATCATTTGTGAAGAAAGTGATGGTTGCATTTCCTGACTCGTCAGTGACAAGCATCGGATTCCAGTATAAAGTTTGGCGAATATCTTTTGCCATTGATTCTTCCTCCTGCTCATAATCTACTTGATAAAAGCTTTGAGGAGGCTGGTAGCCTTCTATAGTGAACATTGACATTCCTTTGGCACCAAGAGGGCCTGATCCACTTCCACCTTCTTTGAGATAAACGGCGATAACTCCATTTTTGCCCTGCTCCCCAAGGGTAGATACTATTCGAGAAACAACTTCTACTCGGTCTATATCCCGTGGGTCGATAGTGCGCAAATTATCCGCTGCGGTAATTGAACCAACACTTGGTCTAACCGCTCCATTAACCATCACGACCGGTTCAAAAGAACCTGAAGCAGAGCTTCCTCCTCCTCTGATTCGAATTTGTTGCTGACCTGAAGTACCTGCGATAATAACTCTCATTCCCGGTACATTTCCTGCCAAACTATTAACCAAATCTACCGTATTGCCTGTTCCCATCAATTTGTCTCCAGTGACGATATAATCTGGATCTCCATAGATTGCTTGGCTGCTTTTCTTTTCTTTAGTATCATCTTCAGCTTCTTCGCCTGTTGGAGTAGATTCTACCAATTGCAACGGACGAATAGCTTCGTCAGCTTTTGTTGTCTGAGGAAAAATTGGATTTGATGGAAGAACAACTGGTGCTTTTAAATCTTCAACCAATTCTACGTTCTCAATGGGTTTGCCTTTTTTGTCCATCGCTTGGATAGCGAGTTTCATTGGTCCATAAAACTCCATATCCTCCATGGCAAATTCTCCATTTTTGTCAGACTCCAAGTCAATCATTCCTTCAAAATCATTGACAAAAACTGTGATTTCACCTTCCTCGCCTTTGCCTTTCTCATCGGACACTTTCCCTTTTTGTGTAAGCCCCTTTTCAATAGCGTAGGAGAAGCGATCCAGATTTACTGTTTCGGGTATCTTCTCCAATTTCAATTGTTCCGCGATATTGACAGGGTAGGGAGCCATTGGGATTTGAGTTTGATCAATTACAGAAACTGCTAAAAGCGCCTGAATTCCCATTTGGGATTGATCTTTTGCAGAAAGAGTCAAGGTTACTTTTTCTCTTTTACTATACTGGTCTTGATTCGTTTTGATAGAGAAATTCTGATTTTGAACCTCTGAGCTTGCGTCAGGGATTACTCTAGAATATAAATCCAAAACCTCCAATGGTTGGATGAAAAGGTAGTTAGGACCATAGTTTCTATTCCAGTTTGTGTAGGCTCTCAAGAAATATTTCTCTTCCGAGAGGCTGTCAGGCAAATGAAAATTGCCAGAAACGCCACCGTCGAAGATTTTAAACTTTTTCTCAATAATATAATCTCGGTTAGCATTGATGAGTTCTACATAAAGTACTTTGCTCAGCTCTTCCTTTAGATAAGGATTGCCATAGTTGAAAAAGGCCTTAAAATAAACCTCATCCCCAGCATAGTAGACTGGTTTGTCGGTATGTATGAATACTTTTTCTTGGAGGTTTTGAGCTGTCCTTTCCAAACTTTGGAGCTGAATGGCTTTTTCGGCATCGTAATCCAAAGGCAATAGGGTTGAAATCCGCTTTCTATCCATGTCACCTGAAAAAACCAAATCTTGCGGATTTAGAACGGAACCGTTTTCTTTTACTCTGACCTTTCCGCTACTGACTTCTAGCCAAGAAACAGGATAAGGAGCATCTTTATAAGTATTGACTTGAGTGTAACCTTTTTGATAATGGATTTCTATTCGACCTTTCATATTGATCAAATACTCCCCAGGTTTGTCTGCTTTGGTTACTAAGTTGTCTGGTTTGTATTCTACAACTGATCTCCCCAATTCATTAGCAAAAATATCTGAGCGCATATTCATAGAAGGGGATCCTCCTGCTTTATCTCCATAGAGATAAAATCCTTCTTTTTGATGCTCGCCTGTCAACAAAGCCCGAAACATATTTTGAGGTGATTTTCTATAAGTTTCTGCTCTGTTTTGTTCCCAAGCTACCCGTTGATTCTCTGATTCAGGAGTCATTTCCTCAAAGCGTGCTGCTCCAGCGATTCTATAGCTTGTTGGATTGTCGAAAAACTCCTTCAAGTCAAAGGTGATTTTATAGCCTAGGTAATTGTTTATGATTTCAATTGGCAGAAGTGCCTCTGCTTTAAAGCTTCCTTTTTCTTCAGCCTCAGGAAAATCGACTACCCAGGGATTTTGGATTTCGGATTGTCCTGCAATCGCATCATTACCAAGGAATAGGTTTTCAAATTTCCGTAGATCTCTTTCCCAACTTTTGTCTCTTTTTGCTTTGATTTCCACATCGGAAAGCTCGGTTTCCAATGCTTTCATACTTAGGTTCACTGTCAAAGTTCCCCCTGGATTCAAGGTGACAGGCTTGGTCTGAGCTTCATATCCCATAAAAGAAAAGCTCAACTCTATAGCACCTGGCTCCAATCCTTCCAAAATGTATGCACCATCCATATCAGTGACCGTGGAAATCGTCGTGTTATTGATAAATACATTGCAAAATGGAAGCGTTTCACCAGTTTCAGAGTCTTTGACGGTCCCTTTGATTGATGCGGTTTGAGAAAAAGCAAATAGGGTAGTAGCGAAAGTGAGGAATAGAATTCCGAATATTCTTTTTTGCAAATTGGCTGAAAAAAATCTCATGTGTTTTTTGGGATAGAATCTTTGAAAAATAAGCTTTTAATTTTATTATGAAAAAATAAAAGCTCCTCGAAAGGAGCTTTTTATAAATATTAGGATTTTTTCACATCATCCAGATCATCTCGGTCTTTGAGTTTTTTGTCTTCCACATTTTGGTTCAAAAACTCATTGATCTTATCGATGGGAAAGGAGGAGCTGATTTCACCGAAAGAATTGATTTCCATTTTGAAACCTTTCAATTCCTCGTGCACTTTTGGATCCTCGTCTTTCTTTTTTTTCTTCTTGCTCATGGCTTTGGTATTTATCCTGCTATGCTTAACGTATCCAAGGCAAATCGGATGCGTTTGGCCACTTCAGCCGTTCCTAAGATAGCAAATATCTCCATCAAATCCGGTCCGCCACCTACACCTGTTACCGCTAAACGTACAGCTTGCATGACTTTACCCAACTTGATTTCTTCCGCTTCGGCAGACTCACCCAATAAGGTTTTGGCTGTTTCTGCATCAAATGTTCCAGAAAAATTATCCAAAACTCCTGCATAATGAGTCAAAACTTTAACAGCATCCTCATTCCATTTTTTCGATGCTACTTGCTCATCAAAAGAATCTGGAGCTATGACAATGTATTGATAGTCTTTCCAGAATTCGGAAGGGAAAGTAACTCGCTCTTTTGTCAGACGAACAATATTTTCTGCTAGTTCTGGAGAGATTTCAGTTCCTGAGGACTTGGCATCAGCTGCTACAAATTCTGCTAATTCAGAATCAGGTTTTGATCTCAAATATTGCTCATTGTACCACTTAGCTTTAGCGATATCAAACTTGGTTCCTGACTTACCGATTCTCTCAATGGAGAAGGCTTCTACCAATTCTTCTTTGGAGAATATCTCCTGATCATTTCCTGGGTTCCATCCCAAGAATGCCAAGAAGTTCAAGAAAGCATCAGGTAAGTATCCTTGCTCTCTAAATCCGGCTGCAGTTTCCCCAGTAGCTTTATTTTCCCAGTTTAATGGGAATACAGGGAAGCCTAATTTGTCTCCATCACGCTTAGAAAGCTTACCGTTTCCATCTGGCTTCAATAGCAGAGGCAAATGGGCAAATTGAGGCATGGTGCTTTCCCAACCAAAGAATTTATACAGCAATACGTGCAAAGGAGCTGAGGGTAACCACTCTTCACCACGGATCACATGGGTGATTTCCATCAAATGATCATCTACGATATTCGCCAAGTGATAAGTAGGCATCCCATCAGATTTCATCAAAACTTTGTCATCCAAGGTGGAGGAATGAACCATCACCCAACCACGGATCATATCGTTGAGACGAACTTCCTCTTTACGAGGAATTTTAACTCTGATGACATAAGGATCTCCTGAAGCCAATCTCTCTTTTACTTCCTCCTCAGAAAGCGTCAGGGAGTTTTTCATCTGAGTTCTGGTAATACTGTTATATTGAGGCTGAACTACGCGGGCAGCGGTCAATCTTTCTCTCATTGCTTCCAATTCCTCAGAAGTATCGAAAGCATAGTATGCATGACCTTTTTCAACTAAATCCAGTGCGTACTGCATGTAATCTGCTTTACGCTCCGACTGTCTGTAGGGGCCAACGTCACCTGGATTCCAAGGGCTTTCATCAGCTGTGATGCCTAGCCATTCCAAAGAATCTTTGATGTAATCTTCAGCTCCTGGAACAAATCGAGTCTGGTCAGTATCTTCTATTCTCAGAAGGAATTTTCCTCCGTTCTTTTTTGCAAAAAGATAATTGTAAAGGGCGGTTCTCACGCCTCCGATATGTAAAGGCCCTGTGGGTGAAGGGGCAAATCTTACTCGAACTTCTCTACTCATGCTTGGCTGTTATTTCTTGTCGAGGTGAATGACCTCAAGGATTCAATTAAATCAGCTGCAAAGATAGGGATTTGTCAAGGAAGGGAAATTCTAGCTTGGGATTATTCTGTCAATTAAAAGTGACTATTCTTTCTCAATCACCTTTTTCAAATACCCCAAAACAAAAAATGCGATCATAGCACCTACTCCGGGGAGTGACAAAATGAGCATTTTCAGAAATTTTTCATTTTCCTCAGGTGTGAAATGGAAGAAGGAAAATTCCACGGATATCCTCCAGTCAGTCATCAGGTCCAAGTAGGAGAGGTAGATGAAATAAATAGAAAGACAGATAAGAAGTACTGCCAATACCTGGAAAATACTGATTACAACTGTCGCCAAATTTTTGGCCGGATCAATTAAGCTGGGAGAATTCATTGTGAAAAAAGATTGATTAAATATAAAATTTAACTCTCAGGGAATCAATGAACTGCGTGTTAAAATTGGCTAATGTGTTGGTAATGAAGATAACGAAAAGTGTTAAGGCTTTATTTTAATCAAATGCTCAATGGTCTAAAAATCAAAAAAAGGAACCCATTGCTGAGTTCCTTTTTGATGAGAAGAGTATGCACTCTTAGTGCTTCACTCTGATTTTTTCCTTGATACGAGCAGCTTTACCTTGACGTCCTCTCAAGTAGAACAATCTAGCTCTTCTTACTCTACCTTGTCTCAATACGTCGATTTGCTCGATAGCTGGAGAAAGGATTGGGAAGATACGCTCAACACCGATTCCGTTGGAGATTTTTCTTACTGTGAAAGTCTCACCGTTGGAGTTAGGGTTTTTACGTTGGATCACAGTTCCTTGGAACTGCTGAACTCTTTCCTTGTTGCCTTCTTTAATACGTACGTGTACGTTGATTGTATCACCAGCTTTGAAAGAAGGGAATTTGGCTCTAGCCTCTTGGTATTCCGCTTCTACAATTTTCAATAGTTCGCTCATAGCTTTTATATTTTATGCTTTCGCTGTTTGGCCAACGCGTGGCTTTTTGAATTACTTCTTGTTCGATTTTTTATCGCTTTCTCCCAAACCTGACTTGGCGAATAAATCCGGCCTACGTTCTCGGGTTCGGCGAACCGATGCTTCAAATCTCCATTCATTTATTTTGGCTTCATGACCTGAAAGCAAAACCTCTGGAACTTCCATTCCTTGCCATTCGGCTGGTCTGGTATATACAGGAGGTGCTAGCAGATAATCTTGGAAGCTATCTGTTAAAGCTGAGGTCTCGTCATTGAGTACTCCGGGAATCAGGCGAATGATTGCATCAGCCACTACAGCTGCTGCCAATTCTCCTCCGGAAAGCACAAAGTCTCCGATACTGATCTCTTTGGTGATATACCGCTGTCTGATTCGTTCATCCACTCCTTTATAATGACCACAAAGGATCAGGAGATTTTGATTCATCGAAAGCGCATTGGCCATTGGCTGGTCGAAGGTCTCACCATCAGGAGTCATATAGATGATTTCATCATATGTTCTTTCCTTCTGAAGAGTTTCGATGCAAAGTGAAATCGGCTCGATCATCATGACCATTCCGGCTCCACCTCCATAGGCATAATCATCCACTTGCTTCTGCTTGCCTGTGGCATAATCGCGTAAGTTGTGTACTCTGACTGTGGCAAGACCTTTCTCTTCGGCTCTTTTGAGAATCGAATGGGAAAAGGGACCTTCCAATAATCCGGGTACTACGCTGATAATGTCAATATGCATGCTTAGTCTTCCAAATAAATGTCAAGTAAGCCGTCGGGTAACTGGCAGTAAACTTTTTTAGCTGCCTTATCCACTTTGGTAATGATTCCATCCTGAATAGGGATAAGAATTTCTTTGCCTTGGTGTTTTACTCCGAGGAGATCTTGGGTTTCCATATCATAGATGACTTCTACTGGGCCTAAAAGGCCTTTGGATTCATCTTCTACTTCAAACCCAATTAGTTCGTGGTAGTAATATTGGTCCTCATTGAGTTCGGGAAGTGCAGTCAAGGGAAGATAAACTTCCGATCCTACCAATCCTTCTACTTGCTCGAGAGAATCCAACTCTTCAAATTTTGCCAGTACTTTATTTCCCGGCTGAAGTACGAAGTGTTCCAAAAAGAAAGGAACCATTCGGCCTTTTTGATCTAAGAAGAGATGCTCTAAGTCTTCGTATTCTTCTGGATAATCTACATCCAGGACGATGACTACTTCACCACGAAGTCCATGAACCTTGGCTACATAGCCCAATTGAAAGCACTGCTCCTTGTTCATGGGGAGAATTGATTATTAAGCTTGTGCTTCGTCGCCTTCTGCGGAAGCTTCAGGAGCAGCCTCTTCTGGTGCATTTTCAGCAGCAGCTTCAGCTTCAGCGGCTGCAGCAGCAGCTTTCGCTTCATCTTCTCTTGCTTTGATAGCGTCCAAACGAGCCTGGTTTTTAGCGGTTTCAGCATCCAAAGCTTTCTGACGAGCAGCTTCTTTAGCTTTACCGATAGATTCTACTTTACCAGCAATCTTAGTTTCTTTCTCTTGTAGCCATGCTTCAAACTTAGCATCAGCTTGTTCTTGAGTGATTGCACCTTTAACCACACCAATTTGAAGGTGTTTTTTCAGCATAACACCTCTGTAAGAAAGCATAGCTTTCACAGTGTCAGTAGGCTGAGCTCCGTTCAACAACCACTGTAGAGCACGCTCATTGTTGATGTTGATGGAAGCAGGGTTAGTGTTCGGATTGTAAGTTCCGATTTTCTCGATGAAGCGTCCATCTCGTGGAGCTCGTGCATCTGCGATAACCACGTCATAGATAGCCATTTTCTTTCTACCTCTACGTGCTAATCTGATTTTAACTGCCATAATTTATCTGTGTTTGTTAAGTGGATGGAACCCGTCCATCCTAAATTTGGAGTGCAAAGATAGCTTAATTCCCTGTAATGCCATAAGTTGGCTGGAAATTATTTGCAGGAAAATGAGTATTTCCTTATTCTTGAGACCCTGATTTGATACAAATTTAAAGAAACTTGATTTTCTCGTGATTTTCAGGTTCTGGCCCCGTAGTTCAATGGATAGAATAGAAGTTTCCTAAACTTTAGATCCAAGTTCGATTCTTGGCGGGGCTATTTTTAATTTTGATTCGGAGGAGAATAATATTCTACTCCCCAACCAGCCTCACTTTAATTTTTGTTTGGTCTCCTTCGATGGTCCAAGCTGGGATTCGGATCTCGATTCTCTTAAGCCCTTCGATTTGTCTATCCAAATTAAGTGGGGCCGGATCAAGAGATACTACGGAAACAGTAAGGTTTGGATGAGAGAGATTTTCAAGGTGAAGGGTTTTGCCATCCTTTCTTAAAACTGCTCCTCCATCCGTGATTTCAACTTCGGCCGTTGTCATCATCTGCCATGTGATGAGTTTGGTGCTTTCTGAAAGTGTAATTTCATCCTCAATCGTGATCGAAGCAGGGCTGTCTTTGGTGAATTTTCTGGAGGCGGATTTGACTTGGCCTTCCAATGTTTTACTCAAATCAAAAGTAGCTTCTGGCTTTTCTCCCTCTTTGAAAGAAAGAAGTTCGGATTGTCCTTCGGTTCTATGAAGGGAATCATTGACAGTCAAAGTACTGTGACCATAATTGTTTTTGGTTAATAAAGTCCATCGCTCGCAGGATTGGCATCTTCCCCAGAGGTCAAATCCTGTTTGTTCCAGTTCATTGTAGCTCTGATTGCCCGGGTCAACAGACCAACGGACTCCATCCAATTCAAAAATGAAAGATCCGGCATCCATGTTACCGTGATTGACCATACCACGACCGCCTTTTCCACCGAAATAATAGTCTCTTGGGTCATTTTCTCCACCAGTAAAGAATACAACTGGATTTGAGCCTTCGCCTTTCCATGCTGTTGGTACACCTTCACCTCCTTTTTCTTCATATTGAGAAATCCAGGCCATAGAAGCTCCTGCCAATCGATATAGCTTTCCAGTTTCTTCAGCAGGAATTAAAAATCTTTCTCTTTCGAAAAATTGAGGGTTCCCTGATTTTGATGCAAACCATGCCAATGTAATATCTCCGGCTGCGCTTCTTTTATCGCCACAGTCTGCGAAATTGTAATACCAGCCTGATGGTGCATTGGCCAAGGTTCTAAATACGGCACTTTCCTTAAATGCCGGGAATTCCCAATGTCCAAAATCACTTCCAAATGCACTTTCCAGCATGGCTGCAGTAGTTACCGAAAAGCTAGTTCCGTAGGCCCAATAGGTAGATCCCTCAGGGTAAACCCCATCTGGTCCATATTCTACCAATGAATGTGGAAGGCCTTCCAAAGCACGACTGATAGTTTTGGATGCCAATTCAGGATCATCCTCTGCTATAGCAATGGAGGCAGCGATCATCCCGCCATTACAGACCTGATTCCAATTATTGGTGCCATAGGCCCACCAAGGGGTTTCTCCATTTTCCGGCCAACTAGGAAGTATGGCTTTTTCGATCAGAGATTTTTTGGCTAGTTCTTGAGTGGATTGAGGTAAGTCACCGGCTGTCCAGTCTAAAGCAAAAGACACAGCCAAAGCCATCTCCGCTACATCCAGAAAGTGGCTCGGATTCCAATCCGAAAAATTACATACAGCAATCACCTCTTCATTTATTCTGGCTAGGACCTCAGGATCTTTTTCCATCAGATAAACAAAGCCGAGCATGTTGATCCGATAGAGCATTTCTCGAGAAACACTCAGCAACCGTCTGCCTTCCATGATTCGTTCCAAAAGGGGCTGCTCATTTATAGACTCAGAACTTTGCTTTATGACAGCATACATGTTCTGCAAGACCAGATCGGATTTCATATTCCTTTTCAAATCCTTCAAAATAGGCTTGTCAAAAACCAATCTTGGAGAGGATTTCCGAAGGTTTTTCTGAAGATAAGCCACCGACATCGGGTTGTCGAGATGAGGAATTTCAGTCTCTTGGGCTTGAGTTGAAAAAGTGGTGAATGCAAAAAGTACAATAAAAAATAGGCTTAGCTTCAATTTCATGATGATGGTTTTTTGTTAAAAATCAGGCCTGAAACAACAAGATAACTATTTAGTCCTATTAGCTGTAGACTCACTTTCTCTATAATCTTCCAATAGAGCACTTAATTCGGTTATCTTCTCTGGAAATTTTTCAAACAAATTATCTCTTTGCTCTGGATCTTCTTTCATATTGAAGAGAAGGCCAGGGGTGTGAAAATCAGTATATCCAGTCAATTCTTTAAAAGATTCAGGCATTGGTCTGAGTCCTCCAGTAGAATCATTGATGTAAAGCCAATCACCTTTTCTAATCCCCCAGATTTTTGCATTGGTATTGTGGATGGTAGCTTCCCTAAGGGGTGAATGATAGTCCTTTCCTGTAAATACGGCCGTAAAATCATAGCTATCTGGAGCTGCTTTTTCTGGCATTTCTATCCCGATGATATTGGCAATGGTAGCCATCACATCAATTTGAGAAATCAATTCATTAGAAACGGATTCTTCTTGAATGTGTCCTGGCCATTTGACGATGAATGGTACATGATGTCCTCCTTCCCAAACGTCCCTTTTTAAACCTCGAAAATCACCCATGCTGAAGTGATCAAATTTTTCTGCTCTTTCCCAGGCATAGTGCTCTGGGCCATTATCCGCACTGAAGATCACGATGGTGTTTTCTTCCAGTCCATTTTCTTTGAGTGCAGCCAATACTTCTCCAATCACCCAGTCTGTTTGGACCATAAAGTCTCCATAGGGACCTGCTTGTGACTTTCCGTCAAATTCATCATTCGGAATAATTGGTGCATGCGGCGAAGGTAAAGCGAAGTATAAAAAGAAGGGCTTGTTCTTATCTTGGGCTTTGATCCATTCTTCGGTCTTCTTTGCCAAAGTTGGTAGTACCTCATAGGGATTCCAGTCTTTAACTTTTGGGCCTGGACGGAATTCCCAACTTCCTTCTTTCACTTCAAAACCGATATTATTTATGTCCATAGTTTCAGATGGTGCTTGGATAATCCGGTCGTTTTCTACCCATGCATAGGGAGGGAAATTGATGGTTCCATCTCCGAAATAATAGTCAAAACCTCTGTCCAAAGGTCCTCCAGATACAGGCTGGTTCCAATCAATATCTTCAGGGAGATAATACTTGGTCATTTTTCCCCATTGCTCGACTTCGGCGGTTGGTTGGTTTTGGAATTCCCAGTTCCAGCCTAAATGCCATTTGCCAATGCAAGCAGTCGAATACCCTTCAGCCTGTAATAGCTGGGGTAAAGTGATGTCGGTTTCTGCGAAAAAGGGTTTCCCAAAAGCCCCGACAATTCCGAATTGCCTCCTCCAGTGATAGGTTCCTGTCAATAAGGCATAGCGACTCGGGGAGCATATTCCTGAAGAACTATGGGCATCTGTGAACCGCATTCCCTCTTTGGCCAACTTGTCAAGATTTGGGGTAGGGATTTTTGAGTTTGGATTTTGAATAGCCAAATCTCCATAACCCATGTCATCGGCATAAATGATAACGATATTGGGTGGATTGGACGATTCTTTTGAACAGGCAGAAATTGCAAGAAGTATGGAAAGAAATGCAAAGATGCTTGACTTGGGAAACGAAAGGGCTTGCATGTTTTATGATTTTTGGAATCGAGTCTTGCAATTAGTCCAATTACCCTAAAAATTCAAATCATTAGTTTACAAACGGACTTTATTCATTTGCTTATTGCCGATTTTTATTCCACGGCAATCGGGCAATTCCCATTCTCATGAAGCATCGGTCAATAATGGAGGTGAAGATTAACCCCACACAAAGAATGATCGGAATTACCAATGCATTATTGATTCCGAAGGAATATAGAATCAGGAAAATTGCTAACAAAAGGCCGAGTGTCATCCTAAACTGGCGGTCTATTGACCATCCTTTGATTTGCACAGGCTGCTGGATACTATCCATGTGATTTTCCAAAATCTTTACTTTGGAAAAACCATCTGCAATCAATTGAGATCCTACTCCTGTAGCACGATTTCCACTTTGACAGACTAAGTAAATATTTATATTTTCAAAAGAGGAGAAAAATGACTTTTGATAATTGCTTGAAGGGATATTCAGTGCACCTGGAATGTGATATTCTATAAATTCTCCGGGCTCTCTGACATCAATAATTACTGCCGTTTTATTGATCAATTGAGATTGAGCTTCATGATTACTTATCCGATCCATAATTTAAAATCCAACTATAAAATTTATTCACTATAAAATAAGTAAATATAGTTTCGGATAAAAATTTAGGTCATGATTATCAAGGTTTAAATAGCTTGACAAGCCAGATAAAGCTGGTAAAGTATAAGAGTCTTTGGGCTAACCCTTGATGATTTTTGAATAAGCCGAAGGAGATTGAAAATCCCAGTACCAAGATAAGAAAGATGAGATTGATCCATTTTTCTTTTTGACTGGGAGAAAAATATAGCTGAAACAGGATTCCTATTGTAAATGCAACCCCTGCGACTTGAGCTAAAAATGAATGAATTTTTGATTCGGAAAGTGAATAGTGATCACTTGGGAAAAATGGACGTGTGGAAAAGACTCCAGTAAGTGCAACCCCTATAGCATATATCAAAATTGGAAACTTTGGCCATGTCAAGCCAGAACTTATAATTCCAAAAGCGAGGGTAAATCCAAAGGTTAAAAAACCAATTTGCATGATTAACCTATAGGGATAGCCTTGCGAACCTAAATCACTGATGGTATTTCTGGTCCAATTGTAATTGCATGTGGAAAAAATATCTGCTACTACAATGGCCAAAATGAAAAATTCCACTGCAAAGAGATTGTAGTGATTCTTGAAAAACTCCATAATCCTCGAAATATCAACTCTCTCAAAATTTAAAAAACAGTGAGAATGTAATGTTTCGGTTAAATTAAGGATTAGTTGTGGTTTTAGCCTATTGCAGTGGAATTTGATTCAAAGCCACCCACATCCACTTTGACTAAAAACACATTTCCACTTTGAGGGAATTGTTTTAGTTGATCGGGGCTAAGATTTTCCTGAGCAGTTGTGATTAGAAGTTGATCCAGATTTGGGCCACCAAAAGCACATGAAGTCACATGAGGTACAGGGAGCTCAATTTTATCCAGAAGTTCTCCGGATTTAGGATTCCAACGGTAGACTCCAGAACCTCCATATTGGGCAATCCAAAGCATTCCTTCCTGATCAATACACATGCCGTCAGGACTTCCTAGCTCTTTGGGTACCTGAATGACAATTCTATTGAAAGTGATAGCACCTGTTTCCGAATCGAAATCAAATTCTTGTACTTGCTGGGTCGGAGTATCAATAAAATAGAAAGTCCATTGATCCTCAGTCCAAGCCATTCCGTTGGAAATGGTCAGGTTGCCGAGCTTCTTTTCTACACTTAGGTCTTCAGAAATACAATACAAAGAACCAGCCCCTTCTGTAAACAAAGTGCTTAAGGTTCCAATCCAGATTCTTCCCTTCGGATCTACTTTTCCATCATTGAATCGGTGTAGAGGGAATTCCTGTTCCAATTCCAGCAATTTTTCCTGCTTTCCAGTTTCCAGATCAAATCGAATCAAGCTTCGGTCTAATCCCAAAATCAATTCATTTCCCTTTCCCTCCAATGCAACCGCCAATCTCCCGGGGAATTTGAAAGTTTTCACCTCTTGGGAAGGAAATGTCATTTGAAATAATTTCCCATTTTCAATGTCTACCCAGAAAAAGGATTGATGCTTGGCAATCCAAATGGGGCCTTCCCCAAGGAAGCATTGAGATGGGAAAGTTGTAAGGTTATAAGGTTGCAAAGCGGAATGGTTTATAATTTTTTTTTGTAAGAAATTCGTAGATGAACCTTCGAGGTTTCAAAAACTACTAGTATAGACGTATTTCGTATTTCTCATTTCATAAATCATTGATGCCAATATTGGCCAATCTTTTTCTTTAGAAAAGCAACGCTTCGTTCTAATTGATCCATCCCATCTACCCCGTCTTCAATACTGATCCATGAGTCAAAACCGACTCTTTTGAGCTCCGTGAAAATCGCATCATAATCATTCATCCCTTTTCCGATTTCGCCATGACTAAGTCGCTTTGCATATCCTTGTGCACCTCCTTCTTCTTTGCGAAGGTCTTCGATGGTTCCATATTTCAAAAACCTGTCGCTAGCATGCATGGTGACTACTCTTTCAGACACATCATACAACAAGTCCAAAGGGTCTTCTCCTGCCAAAAAGGTATTGCTGGGATCATAGTTTACCCCAAAATTCGGATGATGGATGCTATTAACTAACTGAGTGAAAATGGCTCTTTTCTGAGCAAATTCAGGGTATTCCCAAAAGTCATCTTTGTAATGATTTTCGATGATCAAAGTGATCCCAAGCGATTGGGCATAGGGAAGGCAAGCCTCAATGCATTCTTTAGCTAATTGAATCCCCTCCTCTACCGAAAGTTCAGGTCTGTACTGACCGGAAAGAACCCGGCAATAGGAGCCTCCCAAAACATCGGTCATTTCGATCCATCGCTTCTGTTTTTCGATTTCTTTTTCCCTGAATTTTTTGTCACGATGCGTGAAATCAGGAGAACAGCACATCATGGGAATGACCATGCCTTCATCTTCTACCATTCGGCGAAAAAGAGGCCAGTTCTTTTCGTCTTCCATTTCTAAAAATCCGGCGTACCACTCCAATCCTTCGATTTCAAGAGGGGCTGCGAGTTTGATCCATTCGGAAATTTTCATACTTCCGTCTTTGCAGAGTGCCTGCATAAATGCTTTGGGAAAAGCTGCGAGTTTCGGCATTGTTTTTAGTTTATGGTACTAGTGTCTTTAGGGGCATTTCTGCCAATCATAGGGTGCTGCTCGAGATCTACGACTTGACCGCTGATAGGGCCACTTTCATCTGAAAGCCAATATACCGCTGCAGCGGCAATCTCTTCTGGCCAAAGAATTCTCCCAGATGGAGCATACATGGCCGGGAGTTTTTCATACCAGGTTTCGGAAAGTCCATGTAGTTTTTTTCTTTCTCTTTCCCGCTCAGTCAAAACCCAGCCTGGATTGATCTGATTGACGCGGACTCCATAGTCTCGCATCAAAGCATCACCCAGATTTCGAGTCATGGTCATCAATCCACCTTTGGAAATGCTATATCCAAGCAAATTAGGTTCTCCGCTATAGGCGTTGACAGAGCCAATATTGAGTACACATCCTCTTGATTTTTGCAATTCTTCCAATCCAGCTTGGATCAAAAGGAAAGGTGCAATTGTGTTGACGTCTATTACCTTTTGGAGTAAGTATTTATCTGTAGTTTGAATGTCCGAAGAAACTACCCAAGCGGCATTGTTGACGATTGCGTCTAATTTTCCAAAGCTTTTTTTGGCAAGAGAAACCAATCTGTCAGCACAACCATCAGCAGAAATATCCTCGGCATGGAAAACAGCATTTGCATCTCCAATTTCTGCCAAAACTTCCTTGCCCAGATTTTCTTCCAATCCGGTTAAAACGACTTTGGCTCCTTCGCGAACGCATCGCTTGGCAATGGCCTTTCCAATCCCTGTTGTGCTCCCGGTGACGATGATGACTTTATCTTCGAGTCTCATCTTTAGACAGGTTTCAAAACTGATTTCACTACATCTCCATGATGCATTTTTTCAAATGCTTCTTTCCATTCCGTAATGGGCCACACGCCACCAATAATAGGTTTGACATTCAAAGCTCCAGAGGTCAGAAGAGCCAATACTCTTTCCCAAATCGGCCAATTGTGGCTAAAGCTCCCCTGAAGTCTTACATTTTTTTGGACGATTGGGTCTATAGAAAAATTCAAAGGTTTTGGTCCCCAGCCTACCTTGGTGATTTGACCATTTGGTCGAACCAGTTTCATGGCCATTTGGAGGGTGGCGCTAACTCCGGCAGCATCAATAATCAGGTCTGCGCCCATACCGTCCCGTTTTCTAGCCCAGGTTTCTGCGGCAGCTTCTCCGACGAGTGGATCACAGCCATAGGCTTGTTGGGCTATTCCCAATCTGCCCTTATCTGCTTCAAGACCAACTATTCCGACTTCGGCTCCACAGATTTTTGCCACTGCTGCACAAAGGATTCCAATTGTTCCAGGGCCTATTACAATTACGCGGTCACCGGGTTTGATGGAGGAATTTCCGACCACTGCATTGTAGGCAACACAGCAAGGTTCTGTCAGGCAAGCTTCCTCAAATGACAAAGTCTCAGGAACACTGTGTAGACATCTTGCTGGAACACGCACAAATCGTGTCATGGCGCCATTTACTCCATAGCCGAATCCTTTTCGGGTTGGATCCAGGTTATAAAGCCCCACTTTGCTCATGGGGTTCATCGGATCAATGATGGCGGCGGTTTCACTCACCACTCTGTCGCCTACTTTCCAAGAGGAAACATTGGAGCCCAAGGAGGCAATTTTACCACCAAATTCATGTCCCAAAACCACTGGATAATTGACAGGCCAGCTATGGTCAGAGGTCCATTGGTGGAGATCCGATCCGCAGACACCTACATTTTCTACTTCCAATAAAATATCATCGGGACCAATTTCCGGAACCGAGATTTCGCGTATTTCTACAGAATATTTTTCCTCTGAAAAATTTACAACTGCTGCTGATTTAGACATGAATTAGGATTTGGATGGGATTACTGTTTCTTGGCTGTGAATCGCTTCACAAATCATGCGGAGGGAACTTTCCAGATCTCCGCTTGCGGTCTTGAAAGAATCTGCATCAATGGTAAGTGGAGCTCCCAAAACCACCAAAGGAGCTCCATATTGTGGGCATTGAATAGCCTGCTCAAGGGATAGTCCGCCTACCGCCTGAACTGGAATGTCAACAGCCGCAACAACATCTCTTAATTGATCAAGAGGGCTTGGCATTCTGTGACCTGCAGCCGCAATTCCTCTTCTTTCATCGTATCCGATGTGGTGGATGACATAGTCACATCCTAGATCTTCTAAAAATTTTGCGCCAGCGACCATGTCTGGACAGACCATATTGTCACCCATTACTTTGGCGCCGAAGTCTTTTCCAGCCTGGACTACACATTTGATGGTCTCAGCATGTGCTCTGGCCATCACCACGACATGAGTCGCTCCGGCTTTTGCCATCATTTCGGCTTCTAGGTAGCCCCCATCCATGGTTTTTAGATCAGCTACGATTGGAACACCTGGAAAGGCCTCCCTTAATTTTCGGACTCCATGGAGGCCTTCTGCAAGAATTAATGGGGTTCCCGCCTCTAGCCAATCCACTCCGGCCCGCATTGCCATTGCGGCAGTTTCGAGTGCCTCGTCAATATTGGTAAGGTCAAGGGATATTTGTACAATAGGTTTCATCTTTGGGTTAAATTTTAAAAGTAATACCTTGAAATACAGGTTTTGGACTAAGCTTTTTAAGATAAGGATTTTCAGATTGTGAACTTTCAGGCACTTTCTGTTTCCCGTAATTTTTTACTTGAATCCGCTTTAAAAAATCACTAATCTGTAGTTTGTTAAACCCCTTCCTCATGCGAAATCTCCTCTATTTGGCAGTAGCTGTTCTCTTTTTTCAATGTCAACAAGAAACTGAATCCCCTGAGGCTTCTACTTTGGAAGCTCAGAGTTTTTCTGATATAAAAATTACAGATTCTTTTTGGCGACCCAAATTGGAAAAGGTGGCTAATTCTGCCCTTCCGGCTTCCGTTTTTCAAACTGAAGAAAACACGGGGCGGATTCGAAATTTTGAAAAGGCAGCTCGAAAAGCAGGAGAGGAGCATGAAGGGATTTATTATGATGACAGTGATGTCTACAAAGCTTTGGAAGCCATCGCTTATTCATTGCAAAACATTCCAAATGCAGAGCTTGAGGCCAAGGCCGATGAATGGATTTCAAAAATCGCCGCCGCCCAGGAGCCGGATGGTTATATCAATACCTACTATTCATTGAAAGGTCTGGATGGACGCTGGAAGGATATGGAAAAGCATGAAGCTTATTGCGCAGGCCATTTGATGGAGGCTGGAGTTGCTTATTATCAAGCAACAGGAAAGGAGACACTTTTGAATGTAGCTACCAAAATGGCAGATCATATTGATCAGGAGTTTCGTCAAGCCAATAAACCTTGGGTTTCTGGTCATGAAGAGATTGAGTTGGCTTTGGTGAAGTTCTACAAGGTGACTGGGGAGCAGAAGTATTTGGATTTGGCGGATTGGTTTTTGGATCAGCGGGGTAGAGGTTATGGAAAAGGTGCGATTTGGGATAAGGAGGAATGGGGGCCTGCTTATGCGCAGGATGCAGTGCCAGTAAAAGAGCAAAAAGAAATTACTGGGCATGCTGTGAGAGCCATGTATCTGTATACCGGAGCGGCTGATGTGGCTGTAGCAAAAAAGGATACAGGATACATGCAGGCCATGAAAACGGTCTGGGAGGATGTGGTCTATAGAAATATGTATGTGACTGGTGGTATAGGCTCTTCAGGGAGTAATGAAGGATTTTCAGTCGATTATGAACTTCCAAACGAACATGCTTACAGTGAAACGTGTGCTTCTGTGGGCATGGTTTTTTGGAACCAGCGAATGAACCTCATCGAGGGACAAGCCCAATACATTGATGTGTTGGAAAGGAGCTTGTACAATGCTGCTTTAGATGGATTGAGTTTGACTGGAGATCATTTTTTCTACGGAAATCCACTGGCTTCGAGTGGTCAGCATAGCCGAAGAGAATGGTTCGGAACAGCTTGTTGTCCTTCCAATATTTCAAGATTGGTAGCCTCAGTGGGAGATTATATTTATGCAAAAAATAATACCGGGATTTGGGTCAATCTATTTATCGGAAATCAAACTTCATTCAATTTGGGAGGAGTAAATATCCCTGTGGAAATGAAAACTAATTTCCCTTGGGAGGGAGAAGTTTCGATTGAGCTTTCTCCCGAAAAAACCAAAGAGTTTGGTGTGCATTTGAGGATTCCGGGTTGGTTGAGAGAAGAACCAGTTCCTGGAGAGCTTTACTCTTTTGTCTCTAATGAAGAAGATCAGTTTTCTATTTTGGTAAATGGTGAAAAAGCGATTTACACCATAGAAAATGGCTACGCTTTGATTCAAAGAGAATGGAAAAAGGGAGATAAAATCACCTATTCCATGCCTTTGGAAGTGCGAGAATTGAAATCCAGGCCTGAGGTCTTGGCCAATACCAACAGGGTAGCCATCCAAAGAGGTCCATTGGTTTATTGCGTGGAAGGTGCGGATAATGATGGTAAAGTATTAGATATGGAAATAGTTACCAACGCTGGATTCGAAGTGAAGGATTATGAGGTGTTGGATGAGAATGTGAAAGCAATCGAGTTTTCAGCTTTTGAAAATGGAAGTGAAAAGAAGGCCTTGGCTATTCCATATTACACTTGGGCAAACCGAGGTCAGAATGAAATGGAAGTTTGGATCAAAAAGGCTGAAAAGTAAAAAACCTCAAAGCAATGCCTTGAGGTTTCGGGGTTGGTTGTTAGGTGGTTGTTTTTACTGCAATCTGGCCTGAATCTCTTGAATCAAACCTTCATATTTCTTTAGGATTCTTGACCAATCCTGGAATTTCTCATCGTCCTTGACAGTAACCTGATTTCTACCGTCCAAATAGGCTTCTTGGCTGATCAATTTTACTGCATAAGCTAATTGATCTGAATTTCCACCGCTACTCACTATCACTCGGGTACGAATAATACTGGAAGCAAAGTTTTCTACTTGCCAAGAAGTAGTTAGATAACCTGTATTGTAATCTACAGTCTCTAATATATCAAAATATCTTGTAACGATCGAAGAAAGGATTCTCCAAGCTTCTTCAGAAGTATGAGCGGAGTTTACTGGAACAGTAATTCTAACATTCGCCAAATCTGAAGATACAGAGGAAGTATAGGCCTCATCAACTGCCATTTCTATGAAGTCAGTTGTCGGCGGTTCCTGCATATTCGCTTGGTTGTAATAGTTCTTGGTATATCGAACAAAACCATCTTTCATCACACGAACTTCAACACTTCCATTGGATGGGACCTTCAAGTCATAGTTTCCGGTTCCTACAGTTTTACCACCGATTTCGATGATGGCATCACTAGGGTTGGTGGTGATTTTGACCAATCTATCAGAAAGGACTGCTTGCTCTCTTACAGGAGGCTCTGGATCGGTATCAGGCTTGTTACAAAATACTTTGGTGTATTCCACATAACCGTCTTTATTTACAGTGACAGTAACGCAATCTCCTAAAGGAACATTGACATCCTGATTTCCTTTTCCTAAAGAAACACCATTGGCCATAACATTTCCGTCTGCAGGAAGAACTTCCAAACGAACTTGTCTATCCTTCAATTCGAAATAGTCTTTCGCAGGAGGAGTTTCTCGATCTGGAGAATTGTAATAGGTTTTTGTTTGGGGTGCAAAACCAGCTTTTTTTACTTCTACAGTGTGGAATCTATCTTTTTCAATGATAAGGTAGATTGCCTTTTTTCCAATACTTCTACCATCAACTAGGATATCGGCATCATAAGGTTCAGCAGAGATTTCTACTCTCCTGGCATCTAAAGAAACTCTTTGGTCCTTGTCCCATTTCAGGTCTTTGTTGTATTCCTTGACAACTGGCTGGAAACCTGGTTTTGTAACTTTGATTCTGTTTCTTGAGTTTTTGTCCAATTTGTACTCAATGGCCCCAGTTCCTAATTCCTGTTTGTCGGAATCATCATAGTCATTGAGAAGGATAAATTTGGCATCAGAGTGGTTTGCGGTGATTGTGAGTTTTTGGGCCTGAGCAGAAAAGACAAAAAGTCCCAGGACCAAAAAGGTCAGTAAAGATTTAAAATACATAGATATAAGGTTGGCGATTGATACTCGCAAATAATTCAATTCGCATTATTTATGCAACCAATTCTATGAATGATTTGTACAAAAGTGCCCCTGTTATCCCCAATTTTTCCTTAAAAAGTTCAACCAATTACCATGCATCACCTTGGAGATATCTGAATCGTTATAACCTCTAGCTTTCAGAAGCTCAGGGATTTTCTGTAAATCACTGATGGTTTCCAAGTCCCAAGGACACTGCTCACGGCCAAATGCCCCATCCAAATCCGAGCCAATTCCAATATGATTTGCATTTCCAGCAATTTGACAGATATGATCCAAATGATCTAAAACAGTGGCAATTTTTACATCTCTTTCCTTTGGAGTGGATTTTCCTCTTTCCCAATTTGAGCTAAGCATCCAGGCGTCAAAAGCACCCCCGATGACGGCGCCTCTATCAATCAATGCTTTGATCATGTCATCAGAAAACTGGCGATTGTGATTGACCAAAGAGCGGCAGTTATTATGACTAGCCCAAACAGGTCCTCTATAAATGTCCAAAGCATCCCAAAAAGCCAAATCACACAAATGAGTGGCGTCCAGTATGATTCCCAACTCATCCATTTTCTTGACCAGTTCCTTTCCCAGGGTATTTAACGGTGCAGAAGTATCCGTCCCATGAGCATATCGACCTGGTCCATAGTGAGCCGGTCCCAAAGCTCGAAGGCCACTTTCGTAGGCTTTTTCTAGATAATCTAGGTTTACGATGGAATCCGCTCCTTCAAGAGATAAAATGAAACCAACAGGTTTTGAGCTATTGTCTTGACCATCGTTCCAAAGTGCCAAATGCTGCTCTAAGTCTGATCCGTTTTTAATTTGAGCCATCTCACCTTTGTCAACCATAGCCTGATACCAAGCAAATTGACCTTGAGTCTGTGCCCAGGCTTGCTCTGGTGAATGCCATCCGGGAAGGGAATTTTCCGGTGCTACATATCGGGCAATTTGAGTTGCGACCACCAAGCCGATATTTCCTTTTCGAAGCTCGGGAAGAGAAACCACTGCCTTGGCTCGATCAGGTTTATCTGTCAAGCCTTCTTCTCTCGCGTTGATTTCCGAGACAGGTTTGGTTAAATCACGGTTCCACTCAAGCGCATTCATGCTCAAGTCCAAATGGGCGTCGATGGTAAACATGGCTAAAAACTTTGGATGATAAAGACGGTTGGGATTTTATGCAAATCGATTTTTGATTTCTTCCATTCTTGAATGGTTTTGGTCTGAATCAATTCATCTTTCGCAGTGATATTTTTTGCGATGCAAAGCTTGGTTTGGGGGGTCAAACTTTGGATCACATCTTGAAGCAATTGGTTGTTTCGGAAAGGAGTTTCCATAAAAATCTGTGCTCTTTTTTCTCGGAGCGATTCAGCTTCCAGTTTTCTCAATTCCTGCGCTCTTTCCTTCTTATCGATGGGAATATATCCATGGAAAGCAAAAGATTGTCCTGAAAAACCGGATCCCATCAATGCCATAAACATCGAGCTAGGTCCTGACAGTGGGACTACTTGAATTCCCCGTGAATGGGCATGCGCCACAGCCAAAGCTCCAGGATCCGCAATTCCCGGGCATCCTGCTTCTGAGATAATGCCGACATCTGCTCCTTTCAAAAGTGGTTGAATCAATCGGTTGATGGCTTCGGGTGGAGTGTTTTTGTCCAAAATCTCCATATGGACTTCTTCCAAATTGACTCCCAGTTTTAGGCTGGAGATATAACGTCTGGTAGTTCTCATGTTTTCTACCAGAAAAATTTTGGTGTTTTTGATGACCTCGCGAACCTGAGGAGTGATCACATCATCCGCAGTATTTTCGGCTAGGACATTGGGTATTAAGAAAAGCTTTCCTTGTGGCATTTTAGAAGGTTTATTGACAGGCTTATTCAATTTCCCTGCCTTTTTTCATAATGGCAGAAATCTGCCCGGAATGATGAAAGTGATGGAAAAGGATATGAGAGAATAAGCGGAACCGGCTCACCTCACCAAAGAATGGAGTGAAAATAATCCCTTTCCAGTACTCCTCTTCAGAGCTTTCGATTAGGTCCTTTAAGTTGGAGAATCCTTTTTTGATTAGAGCTTTGCTGGCTTGGATATCTTTTCCCTGTCCATTGTCCTCAAAGCCCATTGTAGTATTTTGAACCTCGGTTGGGATTTCAAAGAATGTCCCAAATAAATTGACGATTTCGCCCATATGTAAGAGAATAAACCCAATCGAATTAGACTCTGCATTCAATTTCCAATTCCAGTGTTCATCCTGAACTTGTTGAAGATTTGAGCTGGTCAGTTCCGCCTGAACCAGCATCTCAAGCATGGCTTCTTTCATTAATTTGATTTTAGGTTATTTTAGAAATCTACGAATTTCCTGAATAACTGCCGCTGGTTGCTCTGCATGCAACCAATGGCCAGCATTGGAAACAAACTCGATTTCATAAGCGGGGAAATGTTCATGGATATCTTCCAGATCACTTTGTTGGATGTAATTGGAATTGCCTCCTGCCAAGAAAAGGGTTGGGCCTTCAAATTTTTCGCCTTCGTTTAGAGATTTACCAACCTCTTCGATTTTTTCGGTAATTACTGGAAGGTTGATTTTCCACACGAAACCATTGCTATCACGGCTGAGACTTTTCAGCAAAAACTGCCGGATTCCGATCTCAGAAATGTATTGTGCCAATTGATCATCCGCATCTTTTCTGGATTTGATCTGATCCAATTTGATAGAATTCAGTCCAGCTAGGATCGTTTGGTGATGGATTGGATAATATCTTGGAGCAATGTCAGCCACGATCAATTTCTCCACTCGGTCTGGATGTTCAACCGCGAATTTCATAGCAGTTTTTCCACCCATGGAATGTCCCATCAGGTAAAATTTCCTTAATCCTTCGGAATCGACCAATTCCAATAAGTCTTCCACCATTGCATCATAATTCCAAACATCTGAATGTGGGGAGTCACCGTGATTTCTTTGATCCACTAGATAAAGCGTATAATCCTTTTCAAGCTCTTTGGCGATAGAAAACCAGTTGTCTGCAGACCCAAAAAGGCCATGAAGAATAATTAAAGGACTACCGCTTCCGGTTTTTTTAAAGTTTAATTGCATGTTATTGTTGTCTACAGTCCATGGTCCACAGACCGCTGAAGGAATAAGGGAATATTTGTTGTTTATATTGAGTTTTTGAGTGCCTGAAGTTTAATGATTAATTCTTCGTACGAATTATAAAGTTTTTTAAAATCACTATCGGAGATGATTTTTCTTTTTTGGCCCAGATACAGACAGCTTACTACCTCAATGCCTGATCTGATAGAATACCCAAGGAACTTTTTAAATTCTGCATTTGATTGCCCAGTTGAGCCTTCGGCAATATTTAAAGCAACAGAATCTGCTGCACGCTGGATTTGAGTAGCCAGAATAAATTTTTCTTCTGAAGGAAAGGTTTTTATCAGGGTATTTACTTCAGTAGAAAGGTCAATTGATAATTTCCAAACCCTTAAATCCTCAAATTTAAATCCCATAATTCTCCCTTTACTCAAAATTAAATTCTAAACTACTGTTGACTGCCATCTGTTAACTAATTGTTAAACTTCCAGCCTTCTTCTATACATCTGGATGGTGTTTTCCAGTCCATAATATAAAGCATCGCAGATCAAGGCATGGCCGATGGAAACTTCATCCAAGAAAGGAATGCTATGCTTTAAAAAAGCTAGGTTTTCCAAATCCAAATCATGTCCCGCATTCAAACCTAAACCCAATTCTTTGGCCAAATTGGCCACTTCCACGTAGGGTTTCACGGCTTTTTCACGATCTACATGAAATTGGGAAGCATAAGGCTCTGTATACAATTCTACTCGGTCTGTTCCAGTTTCCTTGGCGGGTTCGAAAAACTTGGTTTCAGGATTGATGAAAATAGATACCCGGCATCCAGATTCTTTCAGTTCAGCCACTATGTCCTTCAACATGCTTTGATGAGCGATGGTGTCCCAACCTGTATTGGAAGTAATGGCTTCTGGTGGATCTGGGACCAAGGTTGCCTGAGCAGGCTTGACCAACTTTACCATCTCCATATAGCGTTTGTCAGGATACCCTTCGATGTTGAATTCAGTTGTCACCACCTTCGAAAGATCCATTACATCTTGGTATCGGATATGTCTTTCATCAGGACGCGGGTGAACGGTAATTCCTTGTGCGCCGAATCTTTCAGCATCCAATGCCACCTGTACCAAATTGGGATTGTTTGCTCCCCTGGCATTTCTGATAGTGGCGATTTTGTTAATATTTACGCTTAGCTTAGTCATAAATGAGTCAAAAAGGTATTTTTGTCAAAATAACAATCGTATAACACAAACTTAGGAGTAATGAGTTTAAAGCAGAAGATAGAAAGCGAAATTAAATCAGCAATGATCGCCAAAGATAAGAGCAGACTGACTGCTTTGAGAGCTGTCAAATCTCTGATTTTATTGGAAGAAACCAAAGGAGGAGCCAAAGGAGATTTGTCTGCTGAAGATGAAATGAAGCTTCTTACGAAGGCTGCCAAGCAAAGAAAAGACTCTGCAGATATTTATGAGCAACAAGGAAGATTTGATCTTCACGAAGTGGAAATCGCTGAATTGAAAGTGATTCAGGAGTTTTTGCCAGCTGCTATGTCTGATGAAGAATTGACTCAAGCTGTAAAAGATATTATTGCTCAAACCGGAGCCTCAAGTCCAAAAGAAATGGGCAAAGTAATGGGTGTAGCAAGCAAGCAATTGGCTGGAAAAGCAGATGGCAAGGCTATTGCTGATAAAGTAAAATCACTTTTGAATAGCTAAGTTGGAGATTAAATCATTAGCAGATATTGTCATTGCCGGAGTTCTTTTGATAGGAGCTTTCGAAGGATATAAACGAGGGTTCCTTTTGGGAATCCTCGGTTTAGTTGGCTTTGTAGTGGCAGTAATATTGGGTTTCTATTTTATGGACCCGATGGTCACTTGGCTCGATCAAAATGTAGAGTCCATTAATATGGCTTACCCAACCACAGCTTTCTTCCTTATTTTTTTGATCAGTATACTTTTAATCAACACGGTTGGCTGGTCGTTGAAAAAAGTCATGGATCTGACCATTTTAGGCACATTTGATGCCTTTGCAGGGATCCTGTTTGGAGTGGTTAAAGCGGGATTCTTTTTGAGCTTATTCCTATGGATGACCAAAGAATTTGATCTGGATTGGGCGATTGACTTGGAAAAAGACTCCGAATTGGTAGGGTATATTGAGCCTTGGGCCCCAGCTATTATTGATTGGATTGAACCTTATGTTCCAGAGGTCGAATCAACCAAAAGAAAGTTGGAGGAGTTTGTGGAGAAGATCAAAGATGCTACTACTAATAGATAATTTTGACTCATTCAGTTACATTTTAGCGGACCTGATCCGTCAAACAGGAGAGGAGCTGAAGGTTGTTCGGAATGATATTTCTGTGAAAGAAGTTGAAAAAATCTCTTTTGATGGATTAATACTTTCCCCAGGTCCCGGCATTCCCAAAAATGCAGGAAATCTGATGGATATTTTTGAAAGATATTATCAAAAAGTTCCAGTCTTGGGAGTTTGTCTCGGGCATCAAGCGATAGGAGAATTTTTTGGAGCCAAAATCATCAAAAACGATTTCCCAACACATGGAAAAGTGCGAGAAGTCCGAAAGATTGGGGATCCCATTATTCTGAAAAAATTCCCGGAAAGCTTTAAAGTCACCCGCTATCACTCCCTGCAATTAGAGGGATTGCCTGTGTCCTTGATTCCGATTTTGGAAACAGAATCTCATGAAATCATGGGGATCCAACATGAATCTTTGCCGATTTTGGGAGTTCAGTACCATCCAGAAGCCTTGTTAAGTGAGTATGGCTTGGAGCTGATTCAGGCTTGGCTTGGAGAATTTAGAAAGTAAGAAAACTTTACTTAGGAACCTTCAACTTCCAGCTTCCCTCATCCTATTTCCTGACTTTTACCTCAAATCAATTACCTCTATTCCTGGATATTTTTTAGCATCAAAAGCAAAGTAGGTCGCAGGTAAATTTGCGTTTTGCTTCAAGTTTTTGAAGGTATAGGAAAACATTCCTCCTTGACCATCATACATTTCCCAACCCAAAAGATCTTTGCTGATTTTATCAATCATCAATTTGACACTTTCGAATGGGCTATTGCTAGAAGTTGCAATCAATTCCACTACCTGAACGGACTTTCCTTGGTATTGCTTTTCTCCGACTAGTTTGTAATCAAATCCTGACTCATACATCCGATAGATATTTGAAGGAGTCAATTCACCTTCCATCTGAGAAACGTCGTTGATGGTTACTTCTTTGTATCCGTCAGATTGGATATAGGTCCATACTGTTTTGCCGTCGTTGAAGATTTCCTGCTCAGGAAGTTTCAATCGGTATTGCTCTCCTTTCACAGCGATTTCACCGCTTTGGCGGTCACTGGCTCCAATTTCATCCTGAAAAACAAAGTCAAATTCAGCAGTAAAGCCATTCATGCTTTGAAACTTTTGACTCATGGCATCCAGGACAGTTTTTGCCTTTGGATCCTTTTGTGCAAAAGAATTGGAAACGAAAATTATGGAAAGAAATAAGGTAAAAACCAGGGCTAGTTTATTCATGTGTATGATACCGACAGTGTTCGAATTCGGTACTTACAGGCTATTCAATAACTGTTCCAAACTAACCTCGTCTTGGATCAATACTTCTCTAGCTTTGGATCCTTCGAAAGAGCCTACTACACCAGCTGCTTCCAATTGATCAATGATTCTTCCAGCACGATTATATCCTAATTTCAGTTTTCTCTGAATCAATGAAGTACTTCCTTGTTGATGCATAACAATCAATCTAGCAGCATCATCAAATAAAGGGTCTCGATCTGAAAGGTCTACTTCTCCGATATTGCTTTCCCCATCCTCTCCTTCAAATTCAGGAAGAAGATAGGCGTCTGAATATCCTTTTTGCTCTCCAATCCAATCACAAATCGCGTCTACTTCAGGAGTATCCAAAAATGCGCATTGTAAACGAGTCATATCAGAACCTTGTGAAAGCAACATGTCTCCCATACCAATCAATTGATCTGCTCCACCGGCATCAAGGATTGTTCTGGAGTCTATTTTGGAAGTCACACGGAAGGAAAGTCTAGCAGGGAAGTTTGCCTTGATGATACCCGTGATCACATTTACCGAAGGTCTTTGGGTCGCAACTACCAAGTGGATACCGATCGCTCGAGCTAGCTGAGCCAATCGTGCGATAGGAGCCTCGATCTCTTTTCCAGCAGTCATCATCAAATCCGCCAACTCATCAATCACCAAGACGATATATGGCATGAAGCGATGCCCTTTTTCAGGGTTTAGCTTTCTTGCTATGAACTTCGCATTGTATTCCTTGAGGTTTCTGGCTCCGGCATCTTTCAGCAAGTTGTATCGGTTATCCATCTCGATACAAAGGGAGTTCAAGGTGTAGATTACCTTTTTTGTATCGGTGATAATCGCCTCTTCCGAGCCAGGAAGTTTTGCTAAAAAATGCCTCTCAATCTTGTTGAAAAGCGTCAATTCCACTTTTTTAGGATCAACCAAGACAAATTTCAATTGCGCTGGATGCTTCTTGTAAATCAAAGAAGCCAAAATCATGTTTAAGCCGACGGACTTACCTTGACCAGTAGCACCTGCCATCAAAAGGTGAGGCATTTTAGCCAAGTCACCAACAAACACCTCGTTTGAGATAGTTTTTCCTAAAGCAATCGGAAGGTCCTTGTCGGAGCGCATGAATTTCTCAGTTCCCAAAACAGCTCTGGCCGGAACCAATTCACGGTTTTTGTTAGGAACTTCAATACCAATTGTTCCTTTCCCAGGAATTGGAGCAATGATACGGATTCCCAAAGCTGCCAAACTCAAGGCGATATCATCCTCCAGATTTTTGATTTTGGAGATTTTTACTCCGGGCTCAGGGACAATTTCGTAGAGAGTAACTGTCGGACCAATAGTTGCCTTGATCTCTTGAATTCCGATTTTGAAGTTTTCAAGTGTCTCAACAATCTTGTTTTTATTCTCTTCAAGCTCAGACCTGGTTACAGTGACTTTCTGAAGATCATACTCATTGAGTAGGTCAAGTGTAGGGTATTTGTATCGAGGAAGGTCTAAGGTTGGATCGTAGGGATCTAGATTTTCAACCTCTTCTGCAGTTTTTTCTTCATGTACAGGCTTTGTAACCGAGAATTGTTTTTCTTCAGCTACAGGATCAGGTTTTGACTCTTTGGTTTCCTTTAATAAATCGACTTGAGGGACATCAAACAAATCATCCTCTTTGACTTCTGTCTTTTCTGTTGAAAGTTCGATTGGGGCATCGTTTCCAGAGACTACCCATTCAGAGCCATCATCCTCAATATCCTCTTCTTCCTCCTCGAGATTAAATGGATCATCATTTTTAGCACTTGGCTTGATAGCGATGTCCTCAGAAGAGGCTAATTCTTCCTCGTCATAAGGGATGTCGTCGCCAGTATTTTTGAGGCTGAACCAATCCAGTTTATCGATGTCAAAGAAAAAAATCACGAAAATTAATAAGGCACCAGCAATCAAAATAAAGGTGCCCCAGCCCAAGAAATCGGAGGAAAGTTTCGCCAATTCATATCCAAAACCACCTGAAAGGAAGCTCCAATAAGAGTAGCCTTGGACTAAAATGACAATATATCCGGTAAGCAATCCGAGCCAAAATGTGAAGAATAAGGCGAAGGTGGCATATCTGGTTAATGAGACGATGGAAAACTTAAATGCCCATCTGAATCCTAGGATAAACAAAAGGGGAGGGAATAGGAATGCTGCCAAACCAAACCAGCGGTAGATCATCCAATGCCCAGCCTGTGCACCTAAATACCCCAGCCAGTTTCTGGATTCACGGGCGGTTTCTCTGATTTCCTCGGTAGGATTGTTCATGACCAAGCTTTGGTCAGAAGGTCCGTTGAGGAGATAACTGATAAAGGCGATAAACAAAAATATCCCAGCAGACATCAGGATGATTCCTAATGTCAAAACGAGTTTTGAGCTTTTGAATCCTCCAAATGAAGGCTTCCAACTCGTCTTGCTTGAGCTGGACTTTTTAGCTTTTTCTCCTTTTTTCCTAAAAGTATTGGTCCTGGGTGAATTGGTGGCCATGTATGAAATTCAAATCCGATTAATAGTTAAGGCTTAGAGGGAATTTAGGCTAATTACCTTGAAAAATAAGCCAATAATCCCTTTTTGATGCTCTTGATCAAACCAGGTCCTTCATAAATCATGCCTGAATAAACCTGAACCAAGCTTGCGCCAGCTTCTAATTTCTCAATCGCATCCTCAGCGGAATAAATTCCTCCCACTCCAATGATAGGGAAGGCTTTGCCAGATTTCTCTGATAGATATCGGATTACTTCTGTACTTCTGTTTTTCAAAACTTTTCCACTGACCCCACCTGCACCAATCGCTTCAACTTCACTTTTGTCCGTTTTCAATTGGCTACGGTCAATGGTTGTGTTGGTGGCGATCACTCCGTCAATTCCTGTTTCTTTGACGATTTCGATGATGTCATCCAATTGTCCATCTGTCAAATCTGGAGCGATTTTCAAGAGGATCGGCTTTGGTTTTTCCTTTGCGTCATTTGCGGATTTTACGGCAGTAAGCAGGGCTTTCAAAGGCTCTTTTTCCTGCAAATCTCTCAAGTTTGGAGTATTTGGGGAGCTTACATTGACTACGAAATAATCCACATAAGGATGAAGCGCTTCCAGGCAAATCAAATAATCATCTACCGCGTTTTCGTTGGGGGTGACTTTGTTTTTGCCGATGTTACCACCTACCAAAACATCAGATTTTCGCTTTTTCAGTCTTTCAACAGCTTCAGTAACCCCTCCATTGTTGAAACCCATTCGATTGATCAAGGCCTCATCCTGAGGAAGACGGAATAATCTCGGTTGCGGATTTCCATCTTGTGGTTTTGGAGTTAAAGTTCCGATTTCTATAAACCCAAATCCCAACATGGCCATCTCATCTATCACCTTGGCATCCTTGTCAAATCCTGCTGCCAAGCCCACTGGGTTTTTGAATTTCAAACCAAAGACTTCCCTTTCCAGTCTTGGATCATCCAATTTGAAAGTAGACTTCACAATAGAAGAAACAATCGGGAAATTGAAACTGAATTTGGTCAGGGCGGTAGTAAAGTGGTGAGCATCCTCAGGTTTCTTAAGAAAAAAGAGTGGTTTGAGCAGGGATTTATACACGATTCGCTTGATTTTTTTCCAACTGCAAAGGTAATATTCCCAGTCGGAATTGAGCTTTCCAAAGAGCTAAATCAGCAAAACCTGAAAAGAATTATTTGGGTCCCTCAATTGACCATTTACTTACCAATCCGATCACAGAGATAATTTGGGTGACCATTCCTGCAATCAATAGGATTTCCCCATTTGGATTGCCATTAATTTTGAAAAATGCACCTAAGATTCCAGCCCAAAAGCTGAGAATTAATAATTGGACTAAAAGTCTTTTTCTTTGATTGAGGTTTTTAAAAAATAGCTTGAACATTACTCTACAATTTTAAATTTTTCTCCGGCTTCTTTTCTGGAATAGGCATTGAAATGCCACCATTCGGATCCGATTCCAGAAAATCCATTGGAGTTCATGATTTTTCTCAATTGCGTACGGTTGACTATGTGTTTCGGTTCTAGTTTTTTCTCTTTTAGCATTTGTTCTTCTCGATCAGGATAGGCTGGATACCCAAAAAAGTCATAGCCAGTTCCCATATCTAAGGCTGAATCAGCTTTAGTATCAAAAATTGTCAAGTCCACTGCTACTCCATAATTGTGCAAACTTCCTACTTTTGGACCAGCTACATACAAAGGCTTGAGACTATCCGGTTTGTCCAAATTATCCCATAAAATCTGTTGAACTGATCTTGGTCTCACTCCATCATAAATCAGAAGAGTATAGTCAGGATTTTCCGCCTGAAGCATTTCCTGAGCCTTTTTCAATTGCTCTGCTACAATTGGTTGGAGGTACGCCTCAGTCAAATCACCATAGACATCCTGACCAAAGAAATTGTCAGTAGTGGAGTATTTGAGATCTACTTTGATGCCCGGAATTATACCTTTCACGTTGCTTAAACCTTGATCTATCAAGGCTTGCTCCAATTCAGAAATAGGTTCTGGGTCTGGAGCAGAAAGAGGTTTTGGTTCGGCTTTTTGCTGCTCAGAAAAGGTTTCTTGATCACTTTTTGGAGCGGAGCAGGCTATGGAAATGATCAGAAGAAGGAAAGAAAAGTATTTCAAGGTTTATAGGTTTTTGTTGACAATGGTAGCGGAGGCTTGCGCTGTTGGTAAAACGACGATATCAGCCAAAACGACATGTGCTGGTCGATTGACGCAGAACTCAACGATTTCAGCAATGTCTTGGGCTAGTAATGGATCAAAGCCTTGGTATACTTTATCTGCCTTTTCTTCGTCTCCTTTGAATCGAACTACAGAGAACTCTGTTTCTACCAATCCCGGATGGATGGCAATTACTTTGATGCCAAATGGATTTAGGTCTATTCTCATTCCCTTAGTAATGGCATCTACGGCATGTTTTGATCCGCAATACACGTTTCCATTGGGATAAACCTCCTTGCCAGCAATCGAACCGATATTGATGATTGTTCCAGATTTTCTTTCAGTCATTCCAGGGATCACAGCTTTGGAAACATAAAGCAATCCCTTCACATTAATATCCATCATCGCGTCCCAGTCATCAAGGCTTCCAGTCTGGATCGGATCAAGGCCATGGGCATTTCCTGCATTGTTGAGTAGGACATCAATTTTTTTCCAGTTGTCAGGAAGGTTTTCGATCAATTTGAAAACAGATTCCTTGTCTCTTACGTCAAAAACTAATGGGAGTACTTCGATGCCTTCAGGGACCTCGTTTTTCAAAGCATCCAATCTTTCGGCCCTTCTTCCAGTGGCGATGATATTGAATCCGTTTTTGGCTAAAATGAGTGCGCAAGCTTTGCCGATTCCGGAAGTCGCGCCTGTTACCATTGCTATTTTTCTTTCCATGCCTTGAATTTAAGGGAAAAGAGAAATATCTAAAACCTAGAAAGAGGTTGGGTTACTGGAAGTTTAAATAAACTGTAATGGTTTTTCGCCTGATCGAAGCGATGGCATCCCTAAATGCAGGATTGGAGTTTTCCGCTTGGTAAAGATTGTTTAGACCATGGGAAAAGCGGATTTCAGGTGCGAACTTGAAATATTTGAAATAAATCTCAAAGCCCATTCCCATCTCGATTGTAAAATCCTGTCCGGTTGTCACTAAGTCTTCCAAATTGGCCTCATCCTGCGATTTTGTGCGGAACTGATAGCTTCCGCCTCCCAAAAAATACATTCTGGTATTATTGAATCGAACTGATTTGTATTTCAAAAGCAAGGGAAGCTCAACCAAGGTCGCTTCAGACTTGTACTCTACAATATTTCCTAAATTTTCCGTAGTCCCAGTATCTCCTCCTATGTCTTCCACCAGGGCTGTCTGATCGGCAAAATACTGGACTTCAGTATTGAATTCGTAGAAGCCCACTTTGGGAGTGAATAGGAGCTGGACCTGATCATGAAACCGCAGCATCCCAATAAATCCCAAAGAAAATCCCGGAGAATATTTTGGGAAAATTGCTCTTACATTAGGAGCGGCTGGATCCACCCCGTTTATAAAATCATCGGAATATTCGATACGGTAGGTCGTGTTGTGACCAGCTAAGAAAAATCCATAGGAAATGGTTTTGTCGTCAGAACCAGAAGTACTGGTCAGACCGAAAATCCCCTGTCCAAATGAAAAGCTGGAAGTAAAAAGAATCGCAAAAAATACCAGGGGAATTATTTTTCCCCCACGTAGATTGAGCTGATTCCGAAAGTTAATGGTTTGCATACAGTGCTGTGAAATCCTACCTTTTTCAATACCGCAAGAAAGTCCTGACCATCCGGGAATGCCTGTACGGATTCTGGAAGATAAGTATACGCAGAATTGTCCTTGGATACAATCTTTCCTACTTGAGGCAAAATGGTGTTGGAATAAAAGGAATAAGCTTGTTTCATCGGGAATGCCTTTGGTTTACTGAATTCCAAGATGACAGTTTTGCCGCCTGGTTTCAAAACTCTGTACATATCCGCTAGTCCTTTTTCCAAGTTTTCGAAGTTTCTAACTCCAAAAGAAACGATGACAGCATCAAACTTATTATCCTCAAAAAGTAATCCTTCTGAATCTCCGAGTTGCATCTCGATTTTATCCTGAAGACCTCTTTTTTCCATTTTTTTGCGACCCTCTGAAAGCATTCCTTCAGAAATGTCCACCCCGATGATTTTATCTGGATTCAGTGCCAAAGCTTCGATCGCAAAGTCACCAGTACCTGTAGCAATATCCAGAATTAACTTAGGCTGATGCTTTTGAAGCATTTTGATTGCCTTTTTTCTCCAGATGATATCAATGCCCATGCTCAAGACATGATTTAGCAAATCATACTTAGGGCTGATATTGTTGAACATCTCAGCCACCTGGGCTTTTTTTGGGTCTTCTTTATCTTTGTAAGGGACGACAGACATCGTTTTTCAATCTAATGGGATGCAATATTACTCAAGAAACCCGAGGAATCGAAAAATGTTGCACACCTTAACGATTCGAATGTCAAAGAATAAAGCCTTATTTTTGTGACGAACTCGAAAATCATGATCCATAAAGCAGAATTTGTAGTCTCGAACACCAACCCAGGAAATTGTCCAAAGCCAGATCGGGCAGAGGTAGCCTTCATTGGTAGATCCAATGTGGGAAAAAGCTCCCTGATCAATATGTTGACCAATAGAAAGGAATTGGCAAAAACCTCCCAGAAGCCGGGAAAAACTCAATTGATTAATCATTTCAAAATTGATGATCGTTGGTTCTTGGTGGATTTACCGGGATATGGCTTCGCCAAAGTCAATGTCAAAGTAAAGCTGGGCTGGGAGCAGATGATCAGTACTTACTTGACAAAAAGAGAAAATCTTTGTGGAGTTTTTGTTTTGATCGACAGTCGGCTGGAGCCTCAAAAAATCGATTTGGAATTTTTGCTTTGGTGTGGAACTGAAGGTGTGCCAACAGCGATAGTGTTTACCAAAGCAGATAAACAGTCCAAAAATAAAACCCAGCAGAATATTCAGAAGTTTCTAAAGAAGATGAGAGAGATTTTCGAAGAAACACCTGATTATTTTGTAACCAGTTCAGAAACAGGAGACGGCAAGGATGAATTGCTTGATTTCATTATGGGATTGGTTAATGAATACGAAAATGAAGAGATGATTTAATCTCAAATTCTATATTTGCAAGCTGAAAATTAAAGCAGATGAATTTTAAAGACATAGCCACAGTATCTGGTAAGCCCGGATTGTACAAAGTATTGAAGCCTTCTAGAACAGGAGTGATCTTGGAAAGCCTTGATGCTAAAAAAGGAAAATTGGTAGCAGGGATGTCCCAGCGAGTATCCATTTTGAGCGATATCTCTATTTATACCTTGACTGAAGAAGGTGCAGAGCCTTTAGAGTCAGTGATGAAGAAAATCGAAGCTGAATTCGAAGGTGATTTAGGACTGGATTCTAATCCAGATGATACCGAGTTGAGAGCTTTCATGAAGCACGTGCTTCCAGATGTAGATGAGGACAGAGTTTATACTTCTGATATCAAGAAATTGATCTCTTGGTACAAAATTATCAGGATTCAAGCTCCTGAAGTTCTACAGGAGTCCGAAGAGTCTTCCGAGGAAACAGAAGAAAAAGAATCATAAAATGAAAGCCCCGATTAATTCGGGGCTTTTTTGATCCTATGCAAGATAAAAAGGAATTAACCCCAGTTCCCCAAGCAGCTTTCGAATTGTTTCAGAAGGAAGTTGAATTGCCAGAGACTGTTTCTGATACATCCGAAGAAACCTACATCCAGATGCTTGCCAAAGCTATAGGAGTGATGTTGAATAGGGATTTTGAGCGATTGCTACAAATCTGCTATCGAATAGATTTGGGAGAAGGGAAATTGAAGAAAATCCTGAATGAATCTGATCCTGAATTGGTGGCTGATGACTTGGCCAAAGCTCTTTGGGATCGGCAAAAGCAAAAGATCGAAACGAGAAGGAAGTATTCCTGATATTTTGAGCTGATCGAACATCCTTTGTCGGTTGCTGGGCTATGTCCTCCGTCTCCTGTCTTTAAGCTTCCGGCAAGAAAATAGTACCAAGTACAATGTACAATGTATCAAGCATCGGACATCGCTCACCGGGCATCTAGCAATATTTTATTCCTTTATTTCAATCACCTTAAACTCAGTTCTACGGTTGACTTGATGTTCCTCTTCCGTAGTGGCATTTGGAATGATCAACTGAGATTCTCCGTATCCTTTGGCTACCAATCTATCTTTGTCGATTCCTTGAGAAACGATGTAGTCTACAGCAGATTGAGCCCTTCTCTGAGAAAGGTTTTGGTTGTAGTCATCCGAGGATCTGGAGTCCGTATGAGAGCTTAATTCGATTCTGATGCTTGGATTATCTTTTAGGATTTGAACCAATTTATCCAATTCTACTGCCGCATCCGCTCGGATATCTGCTTTATCCAGATCGTAGTAGATGTTTTCCAAAATGATGGACTTATCCAAAATCAACTGATCCAAAACCAGCATGGTATCCAAAGATACATTGGTGACATCCTGTACCAAGGTTGCAGGGTCAGGAGTCTTACCTCGAGTGGTGTAAGGGATGGATTTGGAGAAGTATCCGTTCTTCGAAGCGATAATTGTATAATCTGATTGAGGCTCCATTGTGAAGCGAACTCTACCCGTAGAATTGGAGAAATCACCGCCAATTTGCTTGTTGGATCCATCGTAAAGGACCACTCTCGCCTGTTCTAAAATTTGATCTGGTTCTCCAGCTACTCGTTCCTTGGTAGTCACTGTTAGGAGGACGTTGATGATTTTTGGTTTTGGAGTTTTGTCTTCGAAATAATAGATGTCGTCATCACCGGCTCCGCCTTCTCGGTTAGAAGAAAGGAATCCCTCCTTAGGATATTCGGTGAAAAAGATTCCGAAATCATCCGACTTGCTATTGATGTTTTCTCCCAGATTTGTGATTTTTTGCTTACCATCTTTTCCCATTTCGGCCACAAAAAGATCCAACTTTCCATAGCCTGGATGGCCATCTGAAGCAAAGAAGAATTTTCCGTCAGGAGCCATTCTTGGGAAAAGTTCATTTCCTGGAGTATTGACGTTTGGACCTAGGTTTACAGCATTTCCAAAGTCTCCATTTGCCAATTTGGTAGCTTTGTATAAGTCAATACCTCCATATCCTCCTGGTCTGTTAGAAGCAAAATACAATTCGCTTCCATCAGGGCTGAAAGCAGGAGTAGAGTTCCACCAAGATTCGTCTTCATTTACCGGTAACCAAATCGGCTGTGTAAATCCCGCTCCTCTGAAATAAGAGGCAAAAAGAGCTGTTTCGGGTAAGTCTTTTGGGGAGGTAGAGTTTCCTCGGGCGTAAATAATAGTGTTTCCATCCGGGCTGATGGCGATGGAGGCCTGATCCAAACCTTCTTCATTTTGGAATTCAGGTAAAGCTCTGATTCCGCTTACATCAACTCTTAATTCCTCAATTCTGGTTCGAAAGAGTTTGGTATATGGCATTCCTGTGGCAGGGTAGATTCCAGATGCTTGTCTGCCACTGGTGAAATATAAAAAGTCCTCTGAAACGACCGGTGCGTAATCTGCTCCAGCGGTGTTTAATTCTTTGTAATTGACCAACTCATGGTATGGCCAATAGTCTTCAATTCCCGCAGCTAGGTTAATTCCTTCTATTTCTCTTTGGATTCTTGCAAGTAATTCTTCGCTTTGGGTATATCCTTTAGCATTTTCAAAAGCAGCTTTTGCCTCTTCATCTTTTTCTTGGGCTTTTAAACTTTGCCCCAAGTAGAAGTAGCGCTCAAAGGAAGGGTCTTCTTCCACCAATTTCTCATAGTAAGGGGATGCTAGCTCCACTCGATTGGATAGGCGATAACTCTCAGCTACCTTTTCATTGGCTTCCAAGTTCTCTGGATCAGCTTCCAGAATTTGAGAAAAGGTACCAATTGCATATTGGTATTGACCGGAAAGAAATTGATCTGTTCCTTTTTCCTGGATGCTTTTACAAGCTCCCAAAAGAAGGAAGACAGAGAGTATAGTCCACAAAAAATTGTTTTTCATCGAGCTGCTTTGATGATCTATCCTGAATATTACTAATTAATTTGGAAAGAATTTGTTTAACCAACTATTTCCGGCTGAAATCCAAATGTTAGGAAGGTCTGCTTTGATTTGAATCATTGGATTGATGATAGGTGTTTCTTCCTGAATATCACCTGCTAACACTTTTGATTTGATTCCCAAAGCTGGGGTGACTACAATAGATCCAGCTGAAGATTTAAAGCTGACTTTTCCACTGTTGGTCAAATCGACTTGAAGTTGACTTTCGATTTCTCTCAAAGTTCTCACTGAGCTGTCAATCGAACAACCGGAAGCGCCAGCTTGAGATTCATCAACTGCCAAGACGATAATTTGTTCGTCCAATACTTCAAAAGAAGTCGGAAGTGGATTTCCATGCACATTCCATCCTTCGCAAAACTTACTTAGTTTTTCAGCTATGAAGCTTTGTTCCTCAGGACGAAATTTTCTTTCTGATTGATACAGCCAAACTCGGCTGGATTCAGGCATGGATTCAAATGGAATGTACATGTGTGTAAATTTTAGGCAAATAAAAACCCTTTCTACCTAACGGCAAAAAGGGTCCAATTGATTCATTTTTGAAAATCAAATTCCCATGTCTTTGGCAATCATTTCAGCCAAATCATAAACTTTGACTTCAGATTCTTTCTCTTTGTTTTTGACCCCGTCAGTCATCATCGTGAGACAGAAAGGGCATCCAACTGCAATCGCTGAAGCTCCGGTTGCCAAAGCGTCTTCAGTTCTTTCCACATTGATGTATTTTTTGCCTGGCTCTGGTTCTTTGAACATCTGAGCTCCTCCAGCACCACAACATAGGCCTTTGGTACGACATCTTTTCATTTCTACCAATTCCACATCCAAAGCTTTGATCACTTCTCGAGGAGCTTCATAGACATTATTGGCACGTCCGAGATAGCAGGAGTCATGGAAGGTGATCTTTTTGCCTTTGAATTCTCCACCGCCTTTTAAAGTGACTTTTCCTTCATTGATCAATTGCTGAAGAAACTGGGAGTGGTGGATTACCTCATAGTTGCCACCCAAAGCTGGGTATTCGTTTTTGATGGTGTTGAAGCAATGAGGACAGGCTGTGACTACTTTCTTTACCTCGTAACCATTCATGACTTGAATATTTGCAACAGCCTGCATTTGGAATAGGAATTCATTTCCAGCGCGTCTGGCGGGATCTCCAGTACAGGTTTCTTCCGGGCCAAGCACAGCAAAAGAAACCCCGACTTTATTGAGGATTTTAACGAAAGCCTGAGTAACGGCCTTGTATCTTTCATCAAATGAACCGGCGCAACCTACCCAAAACAGGACTTCTGGACTTTCTCCTTTTGAGGCCATTTCGGCCATCGTTGGAACTTTATATGTAGACATATTTTATTTTTTTTCTTTAAAAATGAAACCTGAAAATGGATGCCAAGTTTCCTTATCTGAAATCTGAAATCTGAAATCTGAAATCTGAAATCTGAAATCTGAAATTATTTCATTTCTTCGTCTTTTACGGATTCAGCCCAATTGAATCGATCTTGAGGGCTAAATTTCCAAGGAGAGAAGCTGGTTTCCATATTTTGGAACATGGAATTCCACTGTGCCGGTGACCCAGATTCTTCCATTGCTACATATCTGCGCATTTGCAAGATGATAGACAATGGATCGATATTGACAGGACAGGCTTCTACACAGGCGTTGCAAGAGGTACAAGCATTGATTTCTTCTTTAGAAATGTAATCCCCCAAAAGTGATTTGCCATCCTCTAATCCCGGTCCTCCTGAATCTATGCTTTTTCCTACCTCTTCAGCTCTATCTCTCACGTTCATCATGATTTTTCGCGGAGAAAGTTCTTTTCCGGTAATGTTGGCGGGGCATTCTGCTGTACATCTACCGCACTCAGTACAAGAATATGCATTCAATACATTGACCCAAGAAAGATCATTGACGTCTTTTGCACCGAATCTTCCAATTTCAGCAGGTGGGTCAGCAGGTGCTTCTGTCGGAATTCCCAACATCATATTTACCTCATTGGTTACTTCAGGCATATTGGCCATCTCACCTTTTGGTTTCAGATTGGAATACCAAGTGTTTGGAAAGGCCAAAAAGATGTGCAAATGCTTGGAGTAAGTGACATAGATAGCGAAAGCCAAGATCCCAATGATGTGAAACCACCAAGCTAGCCTTTCAATAAAGATCAAGGCGCCATCAGACATCCCCTCGAAAATCGGTTTCAAAGGAGCACTGAAAGTTAATGTTCCCAAAAGGGTGTAATGCTCCACTCCTCGAGCGGCCAAGATCTGATCAGAGGCATTCATGGTAAGGATTGCTAGCATCAAGACTGATTCAATCACTAGGATCAAATTCCCGTCCAAGGCTGGCCATCCTTTCATTTCTGGTTTTTGGAATCGCTCAACTTTGAGGATGTTTCTTCTAATCAAGAAAATGATACATGCTGCTAATACTGCCACGGCTAGAAACTCAAATAAGTTCATAGCTACAGTATATGCGGAACCCAAAATAGGAGCGAAAAGTCTGTGGGTTCCCAGGATTCCATCAAGGATAAACTCCAAGACTTCGAGGTTGATCACGACAAATCCTACATAAATGAAGAGGTGGAGAATTGCCGGGATGAACTTTTTGAACATCTTCTTTTGTCCAAAGGCTACTAGCAGCATAGTTTTCCACCGGTTTTCAGATTGGTCATTTCTGGTTTCGGCTTTCCCCAAAAGAATGTTTCTTTTTAGGAATTTGACCCTTTTGGCCAAGATGTAGCCCGCTGCTCCAAAAATGATCAAAAAAACTATTTGAGGTAAAAAGCTCATAGTGATGAGATTAGCGTATTGATTGATATTTATTGAATAATTTTTTCTGCAAATGATTTGGTTCGAAAGGTCAAATACCTACCTTTGCATCACTTTACGAGACGGTGATGTAGCTCAGTTGGTAGAGCATCGGACTGAAAATCCGTGAGTCGGTGGTTCGAGTCCACTCATCACCACAAGCCCTGAAGAAATTCAGGGCTTTTTTTATGCTCAACATTTTTGCTTCGATTGCCTTCATTTGTTTCAAAATTACTTGATGCAAAGTAAGAAATAGTCTGCATGCATACTATTTTTCAATTGAATTTTATATCCTTTTCAATTTAAATCCTTGATAATAATCTGTCTGACAGGTTGTAAGTGGCATTTTTTAAAAAAATGGAAAAAAAATTCAAGATTGTGTAACAATTCAATTTCCAATGCATCATCTACCCGAATGAAGTCATTTTTCGAAGGACATATCTGGCCTCTAAGGAATAAAATGTTCCGAATGGTACTGCTTTGGGTAAAAGACCGCGATGTAGCGGAGGATGTGCTTCAAAATGTCTTCGAACGTTCTTTTGAAAGAGAAAATGAACTTCAGGGTCATCCGAATTTAGTGGGCTGGCTTGTGAAAAGTCTAAAGAATGAGTCAATGATGTATTTCAGAAAGTCTGGAAGAACATTGACACTGGATGGCTTGGAAGAAATGCCAGTTCAGGAGACTGTTTCGGAAGAAGTGACAGATCGGGTTTCTCAAGTCATGCAATTGATGGAGAATCTCCCTTTGAAGCAGCAGGAGATCTTTCAGCTACGAGAAGTGGAGGGATTGAGCTATGAGGAGATAGCTGACTATTTGGAGATCAGTTTGGAGCAAGTGAAGGTCAATTTGCACCGAGCAAGGAAATCCATTCGCAACCAATTTATCAACCAAACGACATCATGAATTCAAGAATAAAACAACTTCTGGATAAATACTGGGAAGCAGAGACAAGTCTTGAGGAAGAAGCTGAATTAAAATCTTTGCTTCAGAAGGCTGAAGGTTTTGAGTCTGAAAAACAGCTTTTTGGAATCTTGGACTCTTATATATATGAGGAAACTAAAATCAAGATGCCAAAAAAGGCTGCCAAAGTAAGAAAGATTGCTTGGCTCAATTGGGCGGCATCTGTGGCAATCTTGATTGGATCTTTTGTGGGATGGAGGGCTTATGAAAGACATCAGCAAGAACAGGCTTATAAAGAAGTGGTGGCAGCCCTGTCTTTGATTCAGGAGAATTGGTCCAAAGGGCAGCAAGAGATGAATAAGATGAGTGATCTCAAATATTTGAGCGCTCCAACGGATTTATTTGAAATGAAAGAAAAATAAGAAATATGAAAAAGCTAATACTGATACCGATGTTGCTATTCGCCTTTATTATAAAGGCGCAGGCGCAAGATGATGCAATTCAGAAGTTTTTCTCTGGCTACATGGATGATGATAGATTTAGCAGGGTCTATATCTCATCGAAGATGATGCAGATGGCTGGAGGATTTCTCAAAAGCAATGCAGAAGAGCAAGAGTCTGCAGATTTAGGTGCGCTTTTACAAAAAGTCAAAGGAATTAGAATCCTTTCTTCAGAGGAGGTTGATGGAATGAAGTTTTACAATGAAGCCTATGGGACTTTGACTAAGAATAAATATGAGGAGCTGATGGATGTTCAGGATAAGACTACTAAGCTCAAGTTTTTGGTCAGAGAAGAAGGAGGCTTGGTCAAGGAACTATTAATGATCTCTGGAGATGGGAATGACTTTTCGCTCTTGTCAATGCTAGGGAACTTCACCTATGATGATCTAAATATGCTGGCAGAACATACTGATATGCCAGGCATGAAAGAATATAAAAAAGGGTCATCCGGTAATAAATAAAAAACACACTAAACCAAAACTATTAAGAAAATGAAAAAGCTATTGTTAGTAATCGCCATGTTGGGGTTTGTTTTCGCAGCCCAGGCGCAAAGTAAATCCGTTAAGGCGCTTTATGATAAATATAAAGGAGAGGATGATTTCTTTCATCTTGAGTTGGGAGGCAATTTTATGAATTTTGCCGAAGGCTTTAAAATCGATATCGACGAAAACGATATGGCAACTGTAGCGAAGTCGATTGAGAAATTGAATTTTTTCACACTACCTGATAATGCCGATGATAGGAGAATGGAATTCAAGGCGCTTCAAAAAGGATTGGAAAAAGAGAGATATGACCTGTTGATGGAAGTAAGTGACGATGGAGATATTATGGTTTTTTCCAAAGGAGGGAATAAAATTTCTGATCTAGTCGTCATGGTTGGAGGCAAAGAAGGAGATTTGATGGTAGTAGAGCTAAAAGGTTCCTTCGATCAGAAGGTGATTGCTAAGGCAATTGAGAAAGATTTGAATTAATAGGGTTAAAATTTAACCAAAGGCGGCCAAATGGTCGCCTTTTTTTGTTTTAGAGGGTTGTTTTTTGAGAAATCAGAAAAAAAAATAAAAATTTTTAAATTTTTTTTCACCCATACAATCGATTGCGAAAATGGGATTAAAACCTTGCATATTATTTTATGATTCTGAAAAACATGTAAAAACCAAATTTAATTTTGCATGTAGGGCTAAAGGCCTAATAAAACGAGTTTCGCAATCGATAGCGGAAGTGAATTATTATATTTTCAAAAATACTGGCGAATAATTGACGATAATCAAATAAAACTTTATTTCTATTGAAACATTTGCAATTTCACTTCCGTTAGCTACCTTTGTAGAGTAATACAATTACAAACCCATCGGACCCGATGGACCCTGTGACCCAAAATATCCCCAAATATGGAAATGCCATTGCGGGTTACACTTTAAAATCTAGAACCTATTAAAACCAATTATTATGAAAAAATTATTGACTTTGCTTTTTGTTGCTGGGATAGCAGCTGGAGCTTTCGCAAAAGGATCTGATAGATCTGTGGAAATTAGACAGTCAGAACCAACTAAAGTAACTGTGGCAGTAAATGAAGCGCCACAAGGAACTATGATCGTTAAGATCATGGACAAAGACAACAGACTTGTTTTGAGAGACAGAATCGTGAAAGAAGAAGCTTTTGCTAAAAGATACGATTTGACTGCTCTTCCAAAAGGAACTTATTCTGTTGAAGTATTGGATCAGTCAGGTGTTTTGAGAACAGCTTCTTTCGAGAACTTTGTAGCCGAGACTCCATCTGTATACTCTAGAGTATCTAAAGTTGGTGCTAACCAATACAGATTGCTAGTAAGCAACTTGGATGCTAAAGAAATCACTGTTTCTATCTTCGATGGTGATCACATGATCCACACTGAAAAAGTATCTAATCCTCAGGGACTACATAAAATTTACAACATCAAGGAGCCTGGAGCTAACATTAGCTTTAAAGTATCTACTGCTGAAGGTTTCGACAGATTTGTAACTGCCCTTTGAGACTAAACCAATTATAAAAATTAACCCCGCTTTGGTCTGAGGCGGGGTTTTTTTGTGTCTTTTTCCTTGTAAAAGGGTCTTAATTGAAGCTTTTGCACAATTCAGCTACTCTTTTTCCCAATCCATATCCTTTTTTCAGAAAGATTTCATCTAATTCCTTTTTGTCAAAAGGAGCTTCGCCTGTAACTCCAGAAGCTCCAAAAGCGGATTCGGTTTCATCACCTCCTGCGATGATCATTCCTTGGATTAGCATAGCTTGGATCAAATTTTGAAGAACAAGCTCCTCTCCAATTGAAATTCCTCCTCCGGTAGAAAATGCAGCGCCCAGCTTGTTTTTCATGGGTTTTCCTTCAAAAGGCCAAGAATTGATAAATTCCATAACGGCCGGCGCAATATTCGCATTGTACACTGGGGAGCCAATAATGATGGCGTCAGATTCCAATAGCATTTCCTCCTGAACCTTATCAATGGGAAGAATTGTCGCAATCACCCCTTCCACAGCTTTTGCTCCCTCGTAAATAGACTGGGCCATTTGTTGAGTGCTTCCGGATTGAGAATAATAAACGATAAGTACTTTTTTTGAATCTTGGGCTTTTACATTGCCAAAAATTAAAAGTAGTAATGCAGAAGCGAAAAGAGTTTTAAGCATGATTTTGACGGATTAATAATTGAATTTAGCCAAATCTTGTAAAGTGGAATACAAAAAAACCGACCCTAAAAGAGCCGGTTTTCGAAATTGAGTGATGTGAACTTATTTTTTCCAATTTGCTTTTCCTCCTTTGGCGGAGTCTACTGTGATACTGTAATTGTTTCCTCCAGAAACGATCCAGCGAACTTTTACTCCTTCCATTCCAGGGATATTTGAAACGGCTATTTTTTCAGGAGAGTGAACTTGCTCAGAATATTTCTTGAAGTCTTCATCCTCGACAATAAAACCTGCAACGACATTTACACCTGTGATAGATACATAATCCGGCCGCTCGATTTTATATTTTAAATCCTGGGATGAGTGAGTTGGCATAAGGCGCTCATTGAAAATAGTAGCTGTGATAGCCTTCAATCCTCCCCCCAAATCTTCTTCTTTCACATCCAATACAGAAAGTTTTGGTGTATGATAAGCGTGATAAATAGTGAATGAGGCATTTCTATGCGCATCTTGCTCTAGTAAGAATCCAGGATGTGCTCTTCCAAAAGTCTTTTTGAATCCGCCGATTTCTACTTCACCATATTGAGGATGATCATAGGTGTGCCATTCGACAAAGGCATCTCCAAAAGTCAACAATTGATCAACTTTATACATGTCATCTTGGCCTCTTCCACCGCTTTCTTTATTGAAATAAAGGTAAGGTGTCATCAACTCATTTGAGTAGGTGAAAATTCCTCTGTTTCCATAAAACCAATCCAATTCGCCTCCAAATACAGAGTATAGATCCTTGTAAACAGTCAAGTATCGATAACCAGGCATCATTTCTTCACCTTTACTTGCAATAGCATCATAAATCCTGATGTCGTTTCTGTTGTAAGTGTTGACGTCCTCTTCCGCTCCCGGTCCTCTTAAGATCATTCCACCACTGTTATGGTAACTTTGCGCTCCGGCAATATTTGGATGCTTCATCACAAACTCCATGATGGATCTGTTTTCAGGAAGAGTAAATGGGTATCTCATCGCACCCCTTTGGATGTAATCGGGTTGCCAGTTCCAGCCCCAGTCACGGTTTGGATCATAGTATCCAACATCATCATCGTTGACTCTGCCATCTCCGTCCAGATCAGTTCCTTCTTGACCCAACATTTCATATTCCCCGACTTGATCTGGTCCTACAGGCATCAATCTTCGTGGATCCAGTGGATTTTTGATAAATCTACCTGTTGGGGACTTGCGGATCATCATGGTGATATGTCCATCGCCGTCCAAATCATCCATTTCATCTTCGGCGGCCAATCCATCACCGTCGTTATCCAATTTGATCATCCCTGATCTAGGGGAATTGGCTGTATTTGGTTCCAGGAAGAAGTCATTTCTAGCGTCTGGGTTGATGGTAGGGGTGATATAGAAGGCTTTGTCTTTCAATAGCTCTTGGATAAACTTGGTGTCGGCCTGCATTTCGGTCAAATACCAAGCTGTATAAAGGGCAAATTCACCTCCTTGTACCTCATTGGAGTGGATATTTCCATCGATCCACATTCCAGGCTTATCAGTGTCTTTTCCAGTGGAAAAATCAGTAATCGTCAGAGTCATGATGTCTCTTCCTTCATATGATTTTCCAATGGATTCTATTTTGGCCAAATCAGGATGTGCTTTCGCGATTTTTTGCATCACATCCACAATTCCCTCATAGGTATGGTATCTGTTCCAGGAAGTTTCAACCTTTGGAAGGTGAGGAGTGCCGACAGCTTTGAAGAATTTGTCTTGGGCTTGAGTTTCTAAACTGCCAAAGCTCATTGCACTGATCGCCAAGGCAAGAATGCTGTTCTTTTTTGTCAATAGTTTCATGGCTTAGAGTTTGAAAGTTGCATTAATAAAACCTACATGGGATGCTCCAGCTTTCATCGTGACATCACCTTTTCCTTTGACTATCCAGCTCAGGCTTTCTTTGCCAAAAGCTGGGATAACATCAATCAATTGGATTTTTTCTCCAGAAATCAATCGATCTTCTGAAGCACCGAAATCAATTCTTACTTTTCTCAGCCATCTGGATCTTTCTCCCATTTCTGAGTGAGTTGGAAGAGGGGAGTTGTTGAATAGGTCTAGGCTGATTCTTGTCAATCCGTTACCAATGGACTCAATTTTAAGGTTTTGAACTTCAAGAGACGGTTGGATTGCAGCTAATTTTAGGATGAAATCAGTATGTTCTTCAGCAATTTTATCCACTTTATCATAGGATGGATTGCTCATTGCGAATGGTTTGATTCCGCCGACTTCTACTTTTTTACCCGGGAAGTCTGGATGAGAGACTTCCGTCCAAGGAACGAATACTTCTGTATTTCCTAAGGAATCTGCCCATGCTAGATAGTTTACCTCTTCATTGGATTTTCCTTTAAATTCTGGGGTCCAATAACCTGGGGTTCCAAAACTTAATCTACCGAAATGGAAGTATGCCCACTGGAAGAAATCTCCGTCTGTACCTTGATTGTTTTGCATGTAAGGCTTAGCAGAAATGGTTTCGTTATAGATTCCCGAAACCATTGCATTCAAGGCTTGATCCTTTTCCAAAATGGAGGTTACAACTCTCTTTTTAGCATTAGGAGCGCTGTATTTAAGTGGAGAAGAAAGGTTGTTTGCCGGTGAGAAAGTCACAAAAGCAAAGATGTTCCACTGCTCAAAAAGGTAATCCAATAGTGCTCTAGATTCCAGTTGAGAAACCGGGATGTCGCCAGCAAGAGGTTCAAAAACCGGAAATTTGTAAGTCATGGATTTATTGAATGCGATTCCTTCTTTCAAGTCTTCAGCGAATTTTCCGTCTTGATCATCGTCCTTACTTTCTGGATATAGGCTGTATTTACCGGCTTCACCTTTAGAGCGATCTGCTTTGATCATCACTCGCTCGTCATCTTTAGATACTACATATTCGCCCATAGGATCCTCTACACGCATCATGGTGATGTAGCCGTCTCCGTTTAGGTCCGAATATCCATTGTCTCCTGGTGCTCCATCTCTATCATGGTCTACGGAAGTGGCATTTCCTCTTCTTTCATATTTGAGTTCCGCATGATATTGCTCATAAGCATCTGGAGACATGTTTGGGAAAATGTAAAATGTGGTTTTTTCCAAAGCATCTGCATGATCGGAAATAAGACTTTCAGCAAATTTTGTAGCCAATTCTACACTGACTACTTGATAGCCTTCCACTCCGCCAACCACTGCAATGGCTGGTTTTTCATCTATATTTCCAGTACCGATTTTAAGAACCCAAATATCCTTTCCCCCCGCTGTTTTGGTGAGGGATTTGAGTTCAGCTGAGGCATTCGAGCCTATTCGCTGCAATCGCTGATTGAGTTGACTGAGAGTAGGGTAGTCTGATTGCCCAAAGGCTAAACTCGACCATCCCATACTCGCAGCTATCAAGCAGCCGAGTAAAGTTTTTTTCATATGAGTATTGAGTTTAATATTCTGATCCGAACTGATTATTCAGATTTTTCTTCCTGAATTTTATCAAAAAACTCTTAGAAAAATAGTCTCAGTTTTTCTGGAAGTAATAAATCCACTTGAGTGGAAGCCTCATTTGATGAGTGGGCAAAGCAAAGCTTCAGTTGGACTAATCGGGAAATTTCGCTTATTTCAGGAAAATCCATAGACCCAATATGTATACTAAAATTGCTTTGGCAATAGCATTTAGCCCACGGATAGAGGCTTTGATTACTGAAGTCAAACGTCTGGTTTTGCTTTTTGATTCTGAATTGGTTTTGATCCATGTAGGGATAAAAACTCCCGAGTTGGAAAAAAAACTCGATGATCTGTTGCAAAGACATGGCTGTGATCGCCTGCGAATCAAAGTTCTATGGAAAGAAGGCAAGCCGGTAAAAATGATCCTAAAAGCCTGCAAAGAGGAAAATGTGGATCTTTTGGTTGCAGGAGCATTGAAGAGAGAGGGCTTGTTTAAGTATTACATGGGATCAGTGGGTCGAAAAATCATTAGAAAAGCTCCTTGCTCTGTTTTGACTTTGATTGAACCAAAAGTGGAGACTTCGGAGTTTTCCAAAGTAGTCATCAACGGAACTCAACTAGAAATCACTCCTGTAGTAATTGAGCAGGGATTGGAATTTTCTAAAACAGTCAAGGCCGATCAGGTTTCTATTTTGAATGAAATCAAAATGTATGGACTTCAAATGGGTACGGCCAGCGAGGATTCTGAGGATGAAATAGCACAAACAAGAAGACAACTGGTCCAAAATGAGATTGATTATGTGGAGCAGATTCTTCAAAAACTTGACAAAGGAAATTTGAGAATAAACATAAAAGTAACTGGAGGAAAATGGGCGGTTGAATTGGCTCGTTTTTGTGAAAAAACTGATGCCGATCTTTTGGTAGTAGGAGATGAAAGAAAGCTAAATTTCTTTGATAGAATTTTTCCTCATGACTTGGAAGAGCTCCTTAGTACCCTTCCTTGTAATCTATTAATCGTCAAAAAATAAACCTCCATGGAAACGCTCAACCATAAGGAGGTAATCAATCTCCTCCTTCAGATTGCGGCCATGTTGATTATGGCCCGGATATTTGCAGAAATCGCCAGAAAGCTCAAACAACCAGCTGTTGTCGGTGAAATATTAGCCGGAATAGTACTCGGCCCTACGATTTTGGGATATACAATGCCCGAGTTCCAACAGTATTTATTTGGGTCTCATGAGATGGCAAATATAGCTTTAGATGGATTTGTGCAGATTTCCGTAGTCCTTTTGTTATTCATTGCCGGACTGGAAGTAGAGCTTCAAATTGTCTGGAGCCAAGGGAAAAATGCCTTGAAAATAGCCGTAGCATCCATGGTTTTGCCCATTATTGCGGGATTTGTGGTGGCATATGCATTCCCGGAGTTCCTGGGTGTGAATATCAATGATAGGATTGTTGCATCTACATTCTTCGGATTAGCCATCAGTATCACTGCATTGGCTGTGGTGGCCCGGGTATTGATGGATTTGAACTTGTTTAAAACACAGACCGGACTCCTGATTATTGCTGCTGCTATGATCATTGATGTTTTGGGATGGATTGTTTTTTCTGTGATTCTTTCTCTTTCAGAATCGGGAAGTGGAGGCTTGGGAGTATGGCCAACTATCGGTTTGACGTTGGTTTTTACCATGATCATGTTGACCATAGGAAAAGGATTGATCAACCGAATTTTGCCATGGGTGAATAAAAAGATGGCCTGGCCAGGAGGCTTATTATCACTTTCCTTGGCTACTTGTTTCTTAGCTGCTTCCTTCACAGAATTTATTGGGATTCATGCCATTTTCGGAGCCTTTATTTTTGGAGTTGCCTTAGGGGATTCAGAGTATTTGACAGAAAAAGCAAAAGAGATTCTCCATCAGTTTATCAATAATATTTTCGCTCCAATCTTCTTTGTTTCGATCGGATTGAAGGTGAATTTTATTGAAAGTTTTGACTTGGGAGTGACTGGAGTGATTGTCGTTGTGGGGCTTTTGACTAAATACTTTGGGGCTTACTTTGGGGGTCGAATGGCCAATGTTGGAAGAAAAGAATCAATCATTGCAGGCTTTGGATTAAGTACTCGTGGGAGCATGGATATCATTTTGGGATTGATCGCACTTGAGTATGGACTAGTGTCGGATTCATTGTTTATCGGATTGGTAATTTTGGCTTTGATATCCTCTATAGCTTCAGGACCATTGATGGGATGGGCTGGCCGATTGAAAATCTAAAAGCTTTTATCAATCACTCATAAAATAGTTCGATTGGTGGAAGCTAAAATCTCTCTTAATTTTGGGGTGTCAAGGTTTTACACCCAAATCAACAATCAAGCATGGCAAAGACTGGAAAAATTGGAGTTCTATTAGTCAATTTAGGAACTCCAGACAGTACAGAGACAGGAGACGTCAGAAAATATCTTCGTGAGTTTTTAATGGATGGAAGAGTCATTGACATCCCATTCATTTCCAGATGGATGCTGGTCAATTTGATTATTGCGCCTTTTAGGGCTCCAAAATCGGCAAATGAATACAGAAAGCTTTGGACGGACCGAGGTTCTCCGTTGCTTTTCCATACTGAAGACCTAAGAGATAAATTGGTCGAAAGACTGGACTCAAATGAATATGTGGTTTCAATGGCGATGCGCTATCAAAGCCCAAGCATTGAGTCAGGATTGAAAGAATTGACGGATGCGAATGTGAGAAAGATTATCGTGCTGCCTCTTTTTCCTCAATATGCTTCAGCAACCAATGGCTCTGTGATCGATAAGGTGATGGAAATTGCTAGAACCTGGCAAGTCATTCCTGAGATTTCATTCATATCCAATTTCATCGAGCATCCTTTGTTTATCCAAGCTTGGGAAGAGCTTGGAAAAGAGGCAATGAAGAAAGCAGATTATGATTATTATGTTTTTTCATACCATGGTTTGCCAGAGAGACAGATCATCAAAGCCTCGGTTGATGGCTATTGCCAATTGAGTGGCTGCTGCAACAAATACCATTCAAAAAATCAATTCTGCTACAGAGCGCAATGTTTCCATACCACCCGACAAGTGGCTGCGAAATTGGGATTGCCTGAAGAGAAGGTCAAAACTTGCTTCCAATCCCGATTAGGAAATGACCCTTGGGTTCGTCCTTACACTGAAGATGTGATTAAAGAAATGGCAGGTTTGGGAGCGAAAAAGGTATTGGCATTTTCTCCGGCATTCGTAGCCGATTGTCTTGAAACTACCGTAGAGGTGGGTGAAGAATACAAAGAGGTATTCTTGGAGCATGGAGGAGAACAGTGGGATTTGGTTCCAAGCTTGAACTCCAATGATACTTGGGTGTCTTGTGTGGAGGATCTTGTTAAAAGTCATTCTTGAGATTATTGAAAAAGGGAATATGAAAAGGAAGGGATTTAATCTCTTCCTTTTTTGCTTTATTTGAGTTCTACTTTTGATCTTGTTTTGAGAACTCAGACCCATTCCCGTTTTTGGTTGATTTTAGGGATCATAATGATCTCAATAAATCTCCGAACCTCCATTGCTTCGGTAGGACCATTGATTCCATTTATTAGAGAAGATTTAGGGATTTCAAATGGTTTGGCGGGATTTTTAACCACTCTCTCTCTTATCACATTCGCTTTATTTTCTCTTTTTGCTCCCAGAATGGGAAAGCAGATGGGGAATGGAAGAGCGATTTTCATGGGGATAGCAATTTTGATTGTTGGGGTGGTGATCCGAGTCCTTGGAGGAGTAGAGCTGCTTTTTGTTGGGACTGCTTTGACAGGAATCGGGATTGTGATTGCTAATGTCCTGATGATCCCATTTTTCAAAGCGAGAATTCCTGAAAAACTGGGGCTAATGACAGCTATTTTGTCTACTGGTATGTCATTGTTTGCAGCCATTGCATCCGGATTGAGTGTACCTCTGGCAGTTGATTTGGGATGGGGTTGGAGAGGTTCCTTGGTCTCTTGGGTATCATTGATGGTTTTGGCTTTGATCATTTGGTTTCCTCAATTGGGTCCACGCCCTTCTGCCGCTCAAAGAGGTTTGAATGAAGGGAAAAATGTCTGGAAAAGTAAGCTCGCGTGGCAAGTGACTTTGTTTATGGGAGCGCAATCTGTCATGTACTTTACGATGATTACATGGATTCCAGATATGTTGATTTTTAGAGGAATGAGTGCAGTCAATGCAGGCTTGGCGATTTCTTACATGCAGTTGATTTCCCTAATCGGGACTTTCTTTGCGCCTAGACTTTTGGAAAAATTAAAGCAGCAATCAACAGTCATATTAATCGTTGGACTTTCTTATTTCCTGGGTTTTGGACTACTTTTTATCCATTCAGATCTGATAGCGTTTATTGCTTTGACTATCATTGGGATTGGTAGTGGTGCAAGCTTGAGTATTGCATACATGCTGATTTCCTTGCGAACAGCAGACGATCATACTACAGCCAAGCTTTCTGGGATGGTTCAGTCTGCCGGGTATGTGTTGGCAGCTTTGGGACCATTGCTTTTTGGTGTTTCTCTGGATTTAATTGGGAATTGGAATCTGCTTCTTTGGTTTTTACTCATAATGACCTTGCAATTCATAGGCTTTGGACTTCCAGCAGGAAGGGATAATAAAATCTGAATTGGGCTAAGATAAATACAACCCAAATTCCGCCTTTCTCGTAACTTTGCGGAATATTTCATAATCAAGAAAAATGCAAGATTTCCTGCTAGAATTAGGAGTTTCCGAACAGCTCTTTAATTACATAATCATGCCGGCATTGATTTTCTGTGCGAGGGTAGGGGACGTTTCTATCAATACGCTCAGAATCATGTTTATGATGAATGGAAAGCGTAATGTGGCTCCAATTTTAGGTTTCTTTGAAGCATTAATTTGGTTGTTGGCAATTGGTCAAATCTTCCAAAACATCAATAATCCGCTCTCCTATATTGCCTATGCAGCAGGCTTTGGAACAGGTACTTATGTGGGGATGTATTTTGAGGAAAAACTTGCTTTGGGTAGAGTTTTGGTACGAGTGATTACTCCGAAACCTCAACAAGAGCTTTTGGATTTCATGAAAGAAAAAGATTATAGATTCACGAATGTTGGAGCCGAAGGAAGATATGGAAAAGTAAATTTGCTTTTTACTGTGATGAAAAGAGAAAACCTTCAGGAATTTATATCCAAGGTAAAGGAATTCGATGAAAGAGCATTTTACACAATTGAGAGTGTGAAAAGGGTTTCTGAGGATGATCTAAATGTGATGGAAGATAGACCTCGATTTAAGAGCAAATTGTTTAGCAAAGCCAGGACCTAATGGGAAATACTTGGTTTCAATTTCAAAAATTTAGGATAGAGCAGGAGAAGTCTGCCATGAAGATTTCTACCGATGCAATTTTATTAGGTGCTTTGGCTGATTTTGATTCTCCCAAACAGATTTTAGATATCGGATCTGGCACTGGGGTGATAGCTTTGATGCTTGCTCAAAGATTCGAAAAAGCAAGAGTTACAGGGATAGAGTTAGATGAAGATGCAAGTCAGGAGGCGAAATCTAACTTCGAAAAAAGTGATTTCGCAGAAAGGTTAAGTCTTTCCAAAGGAGCGATTCAAGATTTCGAAGCTGAAGTCCAATTTGATATGATTGTTTCCAACCCTCCTTATTTTCCAGATCATCTCAAATCCCGAGACCAAAAAAGAAATCAGGCGCTTCACACTGATAAATTGTCTTTTGATGATTTGATCATTTCAGTAGATCAATTGCTTGGGCATAATGGTGTTTTTTGGTGCATTCTTCCTCCTCGGCAAATGGAGGATTTGAGTGTGAAATTGGAGGAGATAGGGTTTTTTGCCATTTCAGAAATTGCTGTCCGTGACAATCCACAGAAACAAATACATAGAGTTGTAAAATCTTTTTCGAAAGCCTTTTCCCCATTTTCAAGAAAAGAGCATTCTCTCAAAAATACTAATGGGGAATACACTGATTTTTATAAGAGCCTTATCTCAGGATTTTTGCTAGGATATTGAAAATTAGGTAGGTTCCAAAAGGCTGAATTTGCTTTTCATATCAAAATTTTCTGATTTTAAGCTAAATTTATTCTTGGCCTATTTTACCAATGAATTGGCTGCGTATATTGGAGTGAAAATTAAACCTTCAGAATTAAAGAATTTATGGTGAAAAGACTTTTCTACCTCCTATTGTTGCCTCTGATCTCTTGTATCGATCCCTATGAGGTAGAATTGGAGGAGGGGGCCCAATTGCTGACAGTGGATGGCATGATTACTACAGAACCGGGGAAACAATCCGTACGGTTGACTAGGAGTGATACCTATGGATCTGTTTTTGAGGGCTTGATTCGACCAGTTTCCAATGCGACCGTTATTATTAGGGACAATACCGGGAAAGTAGTTTTTTTGGAGGAAGAAGAAGCTGGAATTTATTGGACTTCAGAGAATTTTGCCACAGAAGTTGGTAAAACATACACTTTACAAATTCAAACTTCCAATGGAACTGTCTATACCTCCCTCCCCGAGACTGTTCAACCTGTTCCGGAAATAAATAGCCTTTCTGTTCAAACTATCAGAACTCCAGTAGAAGGGGAGGAAATTGATAAGTCAGGTATTCAGGTTGTAGCTGAAATTACTGATCCAGCAGATCAAAATAATTTTTACTATTGGGAGAGTGCTCCTGCAGTCTATGTGCTAAGAACCAGACCTGATCTTTACACTCCGCGTCCATCAGATACCAATACAAGCCGTGAGCCACAACCAAAAGATTGTTGCATTGTTTGTTTTAGGACAGAAACGGTGAATGAAGGAGTTTTTATAGCTCAGGATGATAATTTCAATGGCTTGACTACAAAGGTACCTGTAGCGTATATCGAGGATGATGGGCTCCGATTTATCACTACTTACCGGGCAGATATTCGCCAAATAAGTATTTCTCAGGAAGCCTATCGCTTTTTGAAATTGGTAAAGCAACAAACGGAGATTTCGGGATCTGTCTTCGATCCCCCTCCTGCTACTATTCGAGGAAATATGATCAACTTGGAAAATCCTGAAGAGACAGTTCTTGGATTCTTTATGGTTGGATCTGAAACCCAAAGACGCATTTATATCGACCAAAGTGATTTGACCTTCGCTCAAAGTGAAGCTATTATTCCAGATGATTGTCGCTTGTCTGATGGAGCAGATATAGATCCTCCAGCTGATTGGAATCCTTGAAGAATTTAATTCAAAGGTGATTCACTTTCTCTGAACTTAATTCCATAGGACTCTAATTTCTCTAAAATCGGTAAATAGATCTCTGGTACTACTGGAACATAAAGCCCTTTCAAAGAAATCTTTCCATCCAAAAACAGGTCCACAGCGATGGCGAGTGGAAGTCCTACGGTCTTAGCCATTGCGGTATAAGTAGAATCCTCTCCGAAGCAAACCAAGCTTGAAGTGAGCAGTTTTTTGCCATATTCTCCTTCGATTTCAAATTGGTGTTGCATCACGATCATGTCCCGGTCTTCGGGTTCCAGCGCCCAATCAATTTCCAAAATTGCTTGTAAAAGTTGAGCAGGACTCCCTTTGGTTCTTGGTAATTTTCGCTCACTGAAAAAGCCAAGCCACTGAATTTTCTCAAAGGTTGGAAAATCTAATTCTGGAATTAATTCCGCCAGTTTTTCTTCTACAGATAAGGATTCATTAAAGGGAAGAAAAGCATTCAAAAACTGTCTGAGAGAACTTCCTTCTGGCATTTCCATGTCAAAACTATCATCAGTCATCCCTAATTGGATGAATACATTCCAAGCCTTGCAATAGCCAGCTCTTCGGAGAGTTCCTCGAAGCATGGTAGGGATTTCTTCCAAGCCATAGACTTTTCTATAGCTCAACGAATCTCGATTTGGATATCCATCAAAATCTCCCAAACCTAGGAATTGGACTGATTCCAGCCTTTTGAAAAGCTGATGATATGGAACAAATTTTAAATCTCCTTTTTCGATATATCTGGAAGTTCCCTGCCCAGCTAAAACCACATTTCTTGGATTCCAGGTGAATTTGTATTTCCAGGGGTTGGTCTCGCTTTCTGGAGCCAAAAGCCCACCACAAAATGATTTGAAAGAGGTGATTTTTTCACCTTTCCCTTTGGCTTCATGGATCACTTTCATTGCTGACATATGATCGATACCAGGGTCAAGTCCGCATTCATTGAGGAAGAAAAGTCCTTTGCTTTCAATTTCTTCCTTCATGGCTTTCATTTCTCCGGACTCGTATGATGCAGAGAAAAAATGTTTCCCCAGTTCCAAGCAGTCTTTAGCAACGATAGGATGCATGAAAGCGGGTAACATAGAAATCACGACGTCAGCTTTTGAAATCATGGATTTTCGGCTGCTTTCATCTTGTATGTCTAAACTAACAGCCTCTGTATTTGGTCTATTTTGAAGCTTTTCGGAAGCAGCTTTTTCGTCCAAATCAGCGAGTGTCAAAAACCTGTTTTTACTGGAGCAGGTAACTGCCAAATAGTCAATTAAAAAAGTGGAAGACTTTCCTCCTCCCAAAATCAATACTTGTTGCATGAAGGCGATAGATTAGTGATTAGGTTTATAAATCTGGCAGGAAAAAGGCAGAAATCCATTTTTTGTGGAACAAATGATTACTTTGTTCGTTCGATTTCACCCTAGACAAATCGATTATGAAGTATTTGGGATCAAGTCAACAAATAGAAGTATTGGAGGTTCATGAGCTTTCCGATGAAGAAAATCAATTGATTTTGAAAGCTCAGGAAATTTCAAAAAACTCATATTCCCCATATTCCAATTTTCATGTTGGAGCGGCGGTGAAACTAGAAAATGGAGAATTCCTCCAAAGCAGTAATCAAGAAAATGTAAGTTTCCCGACTGGGGTTTGCGCTGAGAGATTGGTTTTGGGATATGCAGGGGCAAATTTTCCAGATTTGGCTCCTAAAATGATGGCAGTTGTGGCCCAAAGAAATGGAGAAGATACTTGGGCTGGAGTTTCACCTTGCGGTATTTGTAGGCAGACGATCAATGAAGTTGAAAATCGATTCGGGAAAGAAATCACTATGTTGTTTTTGCAACCTGATTCCAAAGTTTATCGAGTAAAAGGAATAAGTGCCTTGTTGCCATTGAAGTTTGATGATTTGAAAGGATAGCTTGTGAAAAAAAGTTTTCAGTTTCCCTTTGAAGCCCATTATGTGATTTCTCATGAACCCAATTTTCAGGAATCTGAAATTTGGATTGTCTTCCATGGATATGGGCATCTGGCAGAATTCTTTATCCGAAAATTCAATCCTTTTTTTAGTTCGGAACGCTTATTCATTGCGCCGGAAGGAACCAATTATGCTTACCTCCAGAATTTTCAGGGAAGAGTAGGAGCCAATTGGATGACCAAGCATGAAAGAGAAACCGCCATCTCCAACAATCATAGGTTTTTGGATGGTTTGATGGAATCAATTCTTCAGAGCTATTCAATTTTACCCAAAATAAATATCCTGGGCTTTTCCCAAGGTGCTGCAACAGCTACCCGATGGGCAAGCAGATGGACTGAAAAAGTCGAACATTTGGTGCTTTGGGCCGGAGGATTTGCCCATGATTTGGAATTAATGGAGGCAAAAGAAAAATTTTCTTTAACAAAATTCACAATAGTTTTAGGAAATCAAGATTCCATGATAACTCAAGAAAGTCTTGAAAAACAGGGTGAGTTGGTCAAAAATCTTGAAAAAACAGTGGAAATCATCCATTTTGAAGGTGGACATGAACTAAATCAGGAGGTTTTGAAAAAACTTTTCGAATAGTTGGTGAAATATCGATTTTTTGGAATTTCGTTTGCATTAAAAAACAATTGGTACACAAACTGACATTCACTATTTTTCTAAAAATTTCTAATACCACCAATGCTTTCGCTTACTGAAAAAGAGGCAGATTATATTGCTGCCCAATTACTTAAAGGGATGGTCTGCTTCTACCAGATCGACAAAAAGAAGGTTCACTTCATGCCCGATGATGAGGATTATTTTAATTATGATCTGACTCCTGATGAAGAGGATATTCTGGATGAAATAGATGCCGATCCTGATAATTATGCAGAATTTACCAAAATGGAGATTCCTCAGGAGCATCAAATGATGCAAGACTTCATTGATCGTAAGGTAAAAGAAAGAAGTCTAGCAGAAGATCTCGTTACTTCTTTGACCAAAACAAAATCCTTAACAGCTTTTAAATTTTTGATTGATGAGTCTAAGTACAAAAATGATTGGATTGAATATCGAAAGTCTAAATATTTGGACTGGGTAAAGGAGCAATTGGATAGCTTCAATTACGCAGAAGATTAAATTTAACCGCCCGGTATTCTGGGCGGTTTTCTTTTTCCTTGATTTTAAGTAGTTTCAAAGACTTTTAAAGAATTTTTATGTCTACAGAATCAACCATAACCATTCGCTATAATCTGAACCCCGGAGATTTAGGGCAGGTGGCTGCTCTGCACGGAAAAATCTATGCTGAAGAGCATGGGTTTGGGATGGGTTTCGAAGCTTATGTCATGGAAAGTCTTTTGGAGTTTTACCGACAGTATAACACCAATCGAGACCGCGTCTGGGTAGTAGAATCTGATGGGAAAATGGTGGGTTTTTTGCTTTTGATGCATCGACTTGACGAGCAGGCCCAATTACGATATTTCATTTTGGAAAAAGCCTATCGGGGTATGGGCTTAGGCAAGAAGCTTATGAAAGAGTGGATGAATTTTTACAATGAAAAAGGCTACAAAGGCGCCTATTTGTACACCACTTCTGGTTTGGATCCAGCTGTCAGTTTGTACGAGCGATTTGGTTTTAAAAAGATTTCTCAGGTAAAGTCGAGGAACTTTGGAGTTCCATTGCTAGAGATGTTGTATCGACTTTATCCTTCCTAAAGGAAATCCGTATCTTTCCGAAATGAAGCGCTATTCATTTCTCATCATCCTTTTCATGTTGTTGTCGCATCTTTCATTTTCCCAAAATTGGGATTGGGGAGGTCCAGTTGATCCACTTCAACAAAAATTCAAAATTCTTCATTATACCTTGAATCTGGAATTGCTTCCAGAGACTCAGTCAATAGCTGGATCTAATACAATTATTTTCGAAGCCAAAGAGAAATTGGATACCATTCGACTTCAGTTGATCGATGAGTATACGGTTTCCAATGTTACAATGAATGGTGAGAAAGTCACCTTTTCCCACCATGATGATATTCTAGATATCATTCCGGTTGATTGTACTTGCAACTCTGTGAAAGTGGAGTATTCAGGGAAAACACCTATCGCTCAAAATCCACCTTGGACTGGAGGATTTACCTGGACCAAAGATGAATTAGGAAATGATTGGATGGGTTTATCCTCCCAAGGAGAAGGCGCTAAGATTTTTATGCCTGCTTTGGATCATCCAAGCAGCGAACCGGAAGAAGGAGCTGATCTCTTTTTTACTGTTAAGAAGCCTTATTTCGTAGCTGCCAATGGACGCTTACTTGAAAGTGAAGAGAAAGGAGATAAAATAACTTATCATTGGGCTACTAGCTATCCAATTAATAATTATGGGATTAATTTCACACTGGGGGTTTTTCATGAAGAGTCGAAAATTTTTAATTCCACTTCAGGAGCTCAGATACCGATGACTGTATATGTTTTAGAGGAAAATAAATCCAAAGCAGCTTCACTTTTGGCGATTTTGGAGGAAAGCACCCAAACACACGAGAAGTATTTCGGTCCTTTTCCTTGGTCGGAAGATAAGGTGGCGGTCGTAGAAACACCCTATTTGGGAATGGAGCATCAGACAATCAATGCCTATGGGAATAATTTCCAATATGTTCCTTTGGGAGATACCCAATATGACTGGTTGCTTCACCATGAGTTGGGGCATGAGTGGTTTGGAAACAAGGTTTCAGTGGGAGATTGGGCAGATATGTGGATCCATGAGGGCTTGACAGCCTACGGCGATATTTTATTCTACCTAGAGCATGGAGGAGAAGAAGAATATCTGAAAAAAGCCAAGTCTGTATTGCGCGGAATTCCACATGAGAAACCGGTTCAAAGTCCTCCAAATAGTACGGAAGAGGAAGCCTATCACGGTGAAATCTATAGCAAAGGCTCTTTTATCATCCATTCTCTTCGTGGGATTTTGGGAGATGAAGTTTTCTTCCCAATGCTGAAAGCATTTGCGACAGATGAGCGGTTTACATACCAAAATCAAGTAACTACAAAAGATTTCACAGACTTCGTTCAAGACTATTCAGGAAAAGATTTGTCAGGCTTTTTTGAGCTTTACCTAAAGACGACAGACATTCCAAAAGTGGAGGTGAAGAAAAAAGGAAAGAAAGGCTGGCAGGTGAAATTGTCTGGAATCGACTTCGAAATGCCAGTTGAAGTGGAAACTTCCAATGGGATTCAAAAGGTGATTTTAGGGAAAGAATCAGTACTAGTTCAGAGTGCCACAGAACCGATTGTAGATCCTAATTATTGGTTAATGCTAGAGAGATAAAAATGTCAGAAACTGAAAAGAAGCCTAAAGGTTATTACATCATGATGGGGATGCTAATTGGTTTGCCAATTGGAGTTGCCATGAGTACAGCATTAGGAAGTTTTGCCTACATAGGAGTGGGCATTGCCATTGGATTACCGATCGGAGTTGCTATGGAAGAGGAGGCGAAAAAGAAAGGTCAAATCAGAGATGTTACTCCTGATGAAGAGCAACAACGCAAAAAATATCTTTTGGGTGCCGTTGTCTTAATTGGAGTTCTTGTGTTGGCTACTCTTGCTTTTCTTTTTTGGAATATGAGTCGAGATTAAAGTCTCCCAACCGTCATTCCTCCATCCAGAGTGATGATTTGACCTGTGCCATAAGTCAAAGTTCCTTCAGCCAAAGCTGCTACAGTTTTTCCAATATCTTCCGGTTTTCCCATTCTTGGCTCCAAGGTCAAGCCATTGGCGATTTGGGCTTCATATTTTTCTTTGACTCCAGCAGTCATGTCAGTTTCGATGATTCCAGGTCTCACTTCAAATACAGGGATGTCGTATTCAGCTAATCTCACAGCAAAAGTCTGATTCATCATTGAGAGTCCCGATTTTGACATGCAATAAGCTACTCGATTGGTGGAGGCTAAAACAGCAGAGATGGAGGTAATAGTTATGATTGTGAAGAAATCCTCAGGGTTTTTCTCTTTAGATTTGATCATTGACTTTGCGACTGCCTGACTGAGGAAAAATGTTCCTTTCATATTAGTGTCTATCACGTAATCAAAGTCTTCTTCTACGACATCCAGAATATCTGCTCTGACTTTTGGCGCTACTCCTGCATTATTGACCAAAACATTGATTTTGCCGAATTTTTCAAGAATCCCTTCTAAGATTCGAGACCTATCTTCCTTACTTCCAATATTCCCCTGAAAGTATTCTGCCTGGATTCCATATTTTTCTAATTCCTCCAAGACAGGTAAAACTGAATCTTTGTCCCGCATGCCATTCAAAGCCAAATCAAAGCCTTTTTGCGCCAAAGGTTTAGCGATTCCTAAGCCGATTCCCCGGGTCCCTCCAGTGATGAATGCTACTTTGCTCATGACTCTTTGATTTTCTTTAAATCCTCGTGAATTGGCATCTTTTTATAGAATGGATCCAGAGGGAAACACCCTGAAATCATTCCATTTCTAGGGGCTGTAGTACAATCTGAAAAGGTTCGGCATATCTTCGCTCTTTTCATCACATTTCCGCTAAGGACATCAGCTGGCAGGTCCGGATAACTCAAGACCATTCTTCCCAAACCGATCGAATCTGCCAAACCTTGGTCCAGAACAGCCTGTCCGACATTGGGAAGCCATTCCTGCAAATAGGAATAGGCAGATCCGACCACATAAAACTCTGGGAATGCTTTTTTCAATTCGCCTGCCACATGGATTTGGCGGGCTACACCTTGCAAAGGATCTTCCGGGGGTAAATATCCATCGGAAGGAGGGAAAATCGCAGGTCTTTGAATATGGGGATTGTAATAGGGGCTACCTGCTGTGGTACAGAGTAACTCTATATCTAGCACTCTCAAAAGTTCTAAAAACTGAAAGGTTTCAGATAAGTTCTCTTTGATGCCGCTTTCATCTCCTCCAAAAGCATATTTGTAAGGAGAGTCCTTTGCTGGGACTCCTTTGGAATCTTCGCCAGGTTTGAATGGAACCCAATCAAAAGTGCTAAGTCTTACACCAATCTCTAATCCAGGAGCAGCCTCTCTAATTCCAGAAACAATCTCTTTTAAAAATCGGCTTCTGTTTTCAAAACTGCCACCATATTTACCTTCTCGATCATAGGAACTTAGGAATTCATGTCCTAAATACCCATGGCAATGCTTGATGTCCACAAACTGAAAGCCGGCCTTTTGTGCCAAAACTGCCGCATCAATATATTTTTGGATAATGTCTTCAATTTCGGCGTCCGTCAAAAGAGGATAATCTTCTGCTAATCCGAATTTGCCATTCAATACCGGGTGAGAATAAAGGATTTTAGGTTCCATCTTCTTTTTATCAAATGGCTTGCAAAACCTTCCTGAATGTGTGAGCTGAAGTCCTGTAAGTAGACCTTCAGTGGATCCGAAAGCAACTTTATGCTCCAATTGAATCATTTGGAAAAGATCTACGAATTCCTGAAAAGTATCCTTATTGATCATTAACTGATTCGGATTGGCTCTTCCTTCTCGGCAAACAGCCACTGCTTCACAGCCCCAAAGCAATTTGGCGCCACTAATTGCAAAATTCTTCCACCTTCTTTTCGTGAATTCTGTTGGTCTTCCGTCCGTTGTGCCGTCCCAGCCTTCCATAGGTAAAATGCAGAAAGCATTTCCAATGGTTGAACCAGATCGGAGTTGATGTGAAGTAGAATATGGTGAATCATTTGCCTCTTTTAATTCCGCATCAAAAGGCATTTCGATTCCTTCTTTTTCCAGATGAGCCTCGAATTGTTCAGCTGATTTCAACTGAGCGACTCTGGGATATTCCGGTTTATACTTTCCGCTCATGATTTGACGCAGTTATAAAAGCTGTAATATTTTTCACCCTTTGCAATCCTTTGGATCAATAGTGCAAGCTCTCGCGCATGATAATCTCCCCACATGCTTGATTCTCCATGAGCTACTAATTTTGGATCGGGTTTGTAATCCCAGCCATTTGGTTCATGGTAAATAGAATGTAGGATCAAGCCTTCATGGTTTGGATTTTCGGAAATGTAAGGTTTTTGGAAAAGTGCCTTCGCAACTAGCAATCCTGCTTGAATATATTTGTCACCATTTGCTTCTCCTTTTATTTTTAGCCAATTCCCAATTCTGATAAGTCCTTGAGCGGCAATACAAGCGGCAGATGAATCAATAGGTTCATAGGAATTATATGGCTCTGATTGTCTTTGGAGATAGTCTCCCATTTTATACAGATTTGGAGCTCCTGTATCCCAATAAGGAATCCCATCGGTTGGTGTATTTTCCAGATAGAAGTTCGCAGTGGCGATTGCTGCCTCTTTCATTTCCTTTTCAAAAACCGATTTAGTAATGATCGGCTCGTAATCCTTTTCCTCCAATTCGTCCAGAATTTCCAAAGTTTCACCCAGTCCACAAATAGCCCAAGCTAGGCCTCGAGTCCAGGTACTAAAGCCAGTATATCCCTGCTGCGAATTTGGACAGCGGTAATTTCCATCATTGGTATTGAAAATGATTTCATGGGCCGTTCGGCCAGCAATATCATAACTGTCTCGACCATTTCCCATATAAATGGAATAGCGCATGGTACTGCGAATATGCTGTACCGCTCGCTGGATCAAGGAGATTTTCTTGTCGTTTTCACCCTGCAGCACATGTCCCAAACCATGGGAAACCACCAAAGCCCTGCAAGAGCGTATCGTGTCTACAAAAAGAGAATGTGGCCCATTGAATGAATAGATGTATCCGCCTTCTTGGGTTTTGGACCAGCGTGTCGCTTGAACTGCTCCACTGATTTTAAGGGCAAGCTTATAAAAGTCTTTTTCCCAGTCAGAAGCACTGATTTTGTTTTCATTGATTAGCCTCAGCAAATTTCCATAAGTACTCACATTGTTGAAACCATGATCATGAACTCCGATATGTGTAAGATGAGGAGCCATTTTTTCAACAGTATTTTTTCTGCCTATCTCCAGAAATTGCTCATCCCCCGTAGCATCAAACTGCAGAATGGCAGAACCATATTGAAAGCCTTGGGTCCACTCAGTCCAGCCTCTGGTTACATATTTTCCTTTTTCAGTGAATACAGGAGCACCGTTTTTAGGATCAAAATTCTTTTCTATCGCGAGAACTTTTTCACCGGAGAGTTTCCAGAACTCCTCAAGGGAATCAGATAAGTCTGATGGTGAAATAGCATTGGTAAGTATCATAGGTTTATTGTGATTTCTTTGAATGGGTTATAAAAATAGTTGCCGTGGCTATGATCATGATTCCGTAAAGAACAAAGTCAAGTGGATAGCCCCCGATTTGATTGGGTACCCAGCTTAATAAAGATAAGATAAAGTAGGCCAAAGCGAATGAAGATAGAATCATTAATGATTTAGGAGGGTTTTTGAAAACTACGGCTCCCAAGACCACTGGGGCCACCATGGATGTGCCTGCGAAGCTAACCCTGGCCAATAAGACCAATTGATCACTCATATAGGTGGAGAAAACCAAAACGATGATTGAAAACAAGAAAATGGAAACCTTGGTGATCCTCATCGTTCTTTTATCATCTCCTTTGAGAAGTGATCTTAATTCTGTTCCCAAAGCAAATATTTGCGCATTGGTGGTAGAAAGACAGGCAGCAAATAACCCCACAACAGCCAAAGCAGCTACAGGAACAGCTTGGTCATACATCAGGGCTCCGGAGAGAAAGTCTGAAGTGCTTGCATCGGGATATTTGATGGCGCCATACAATCCGATAAATGCAGTCGGCAGAATCACCAAAATGGCAAAAAGTCCTACGGCATAAGCCATTCTATGGACGGATTTAAGACTTTTCATCACAACCAACCGAGTGGTGAACTGAGGCTGAGTAACTGGAATCATAACAATAGCTATGGAAGAAGCTATTAGAAATGGTGTGGTGAATAAGCCTTTAGGCCCAGGTAGAATGGTTAGATCAGGATTGGTTTCCATGATTTTCTGAGTGGCAGTTTCTAATCCTCCTGCTAGACTCAAACAAGTAGCTCCAATAATCCAGATAACCACTAACAAGATCACTCCTTGTATGGCGTCACTATACATAATGGCTTTCAAGCCTCCTATTTCAGAATAGATAAGCATGATGCCAACAAGCATGGAAGCCCAAGCCCAAAATGGAAGCAAACCAGGAAATGCAGCTTCTAAGAAAATGGAGATCCCTCGAATTTGAATGGCTACATATGGAATAAGGAAAAGAAAGCTGCTGACAAAAAGCAAAATGCCGGCATACTTATTTTGATAGCATTTCTGCACGAAGCCAGCCACACCTTGATAGCCGACTTCATTGGCTCTACTTCTTAATTTGTATCCGAACCATACGATGAAAAACACCATCAAAGCATCTGAAAGTCCCAAGAATATCCAGGCACCCACACCATGAGTTCTGAAGAAATCCGGCATTCCCATAAATGTAAAGGCGCTAAATAAGGCCGCAGAGAAAGTCAAGAAACCTAAAATCGACCCGATATTGGATCCTGCCAACATGAAATCGTCCGAAGTTCTGTTTTTCTGAAAGGATTTATAAGAAGCGTAAGCAAGGGAGAGTAAAAACAATCCGAAAAAAGCAATAAGCCAGCCTGTCATGATTTCTTAGTCTCTTGGTATGGAAAAACCTTTGAAGCAATGAAGGTGGCGGCTACAATCAGACATGTAACTAAAAAGCCAATCCAGAAAATGTATGGGATTCCAAACAATTGCGGGTTGAGTTTGTCTTCTTTAAACAGAAAAATGAATGAAATGAGGGTAAGGACAAGAACACTTATCCATAATAAATTCCAGGTTTTGGGTTTCATGGGTTTTTCAATAGAATTTTCTAAATCAAATAAAAAAGAGTGATGTTTATTTTACTGGGTCATCAAAATAGCAATTATCTTTATTAGTATCACTTTGAAGAGGCTGAGTGGTTGGGAAGTTTACGGAATCCATTTCAGAGAAATAAGATTTGTATTTTGAGCTTATTTTGGATGAAAACCCGATTTAAATCGAATTTTCCAATGCCCCTTCCGAATAATTTTCTAATTTTGGCCCAATTTGGACTTAAGTAAAATTATCTCTACAATCTCCCTCTCTAATGCCTAAAGACAGTAGCATCAAGCACGTACTAATCATTGGTTCAGGTCCCATCGTAATCGGTCAAGCTTGCGAGTTTGACTATTCAGGATCTCAGGCTTCCAGGTCACTTCGCGAAGAAGGTATCACCGTAACCCTGATCAACTCCAACCCAGCAACGATCATGACCGATCCAGTGACTGCAGATAATGTGTATTTGCTCCCGCTGGACAAGAAATCCATCAAAAAAATTCTAACTGAGCATCCGGATATCGATGCGGTTCTTCCTACCATGGGAGGACAGACTGCCTTGAACTTGGCGATCGATTGTGAAAAAGCCGGGATTTGGAATCACTTCGGTGTGAAAATGATCGGCGTTGATATCGATGCGATCGACACAGCTGAGGATCGCGAAAAATTCAAGGTTTTGATGGAAAAGATCGGAGTAGGTGTATGTAAAGGATCTACAGCTACATCCTTCCTTCAAGGAAAAGAAATTGCACAGGAAATCGGGTTCCCATTGATCATCAGAGCTTCCTATACATTAGGTGGTGCTGGTGGAGCTTTTGTGGAAAAACCAGAGGATTTCGAAAAATACTTGAGCGCAGGTTTGCAAGCTTCACCGGTTCATGAAGTTTTGATCGAGCAAAGTATCCTTGGATGGAAAGAATATGAGCTTGAGGTAATGCGCGATAACATCGGGAACATGATCGTAATCTGTTCTATCGAGAACTTCGATCCGATGGGTGTTCACACAGGTGACTCCATCACAGTAGCTCCAGCGATGACTCTTCCTGATACAGTTTATCAAAGAATGAGAAACTATGCGATTACAATGATGAACAGCATCGGCAATTTTGCAGGTGGATGTAACGTACAGTTTGCTGTAAGCCCTGACAATCAGGAGATCATCGGTATCGAAATCAATCCACGTGTTTCCAGATCTTCAGCCTTGGCTTCCAAAGCTACAGGTTATCCAATTGCAAAAGTTGCCGCTAAATTGGCAATCGGATATAACTTGGACGAATTGTCCAACTCAATTACAGGAACTACTTCTGCTTACTTCGAGCCTTCAATTGACTACGTTATCGTGAAAATCCCTCGTTGGAACTTTGACAAATTCAAAGGTTCTGACAGACGATTGGGACTTTCTATGAAAGCAGTAGGAGAAGTGATGGGTATCGGAAGAAACTTCCAAGAAGCTCTTCAAAAAGCTTGTCAGTCTCTAGAAATCAAAAGAAATGGTTTAGGTGCTGACGGCAAAGAATTGAGAGATCAAGCCCAGATTCTTTATTCTTTGGCTAATCCAAGCTGGAACAGATTGTTCCACGTTTATGATGCCTTCAAATTGGGAGTTTCTTTCAGAACTATCCACGATTTGACCAAAATCGACAAGTGGTTCTTAAAGCAAATCGAGGATTTGATCCATTTCGAAGCTGAAATCGAAAAATATTCGATCGAAAATATTCCATTCGATGTGATGGATACAGCTAAGAAAAAAGGCTACGCTGACAGACAGATTGCACATTTGTTAGGATGTCTTGAGAGTGAAGTCTTCAACAAAAGATATGACGAGATGGGTATCAAACGTGTGTACAAGTTGGTAGATACTTGTGCAGCTGAATTTGAAGCTCAAACTCCATATTATTACTCTTCTTTCGGAGAAGAAAATGAGTCAACCAAAACGGACAAGAAGAAAATTGTAGTACTAGGTTCAGGACCTAACCGAGTAGGTCAGGGGATTGAATTTGACTACTCATGCGTTCATGGTGTCTTGGCTGCCAAAGAGTGCGGTTATGAGACCATCATGATCAACTGTAACCCAGAGACAGTTTCTACTGACTTTGACGTTGCAGACAAGTTGTACTTCGAGCCTGTTTTCTGGGAGCATATCTATGAAATCATCCTTCATGAGAAGCCAGAAGGTGTGATCGTTCAGCTTGGAGGTCAGACTGCTTTGAAATTGGCTGAAAAGCTAGAGAAATACGGAATCAAGATTATTGGTACCAGCTTTGAAGCTTTGGACTTGGCGGAAGATAGAGGTTTGTTCTCAACTCTTTTGAAAGAAAATAATGTGCCTTACCCTGAGTTTGGTACAATTCACAATACTGACGAAGCTCTTGAGCTTTGCAAAACTATCGGATTCCCACTTCTAGTTCGTCCAAGCTACGTATTGGGTGGTCAAGGGATGAAGATTGTGATCAATGAGAAAGAATTGGAAGAACATGTGGTGAATGTACTGCACGATATTCCAAATAATGAGATTCTTTTGGATCACTTCTTAGAAGGTGCGATTGAAGCAGAAGCTGATGCAATCTGTGACGGTGAAAATGTTTACATCATCGGTATCATGCAGCATATCGAGCCTGCAGGTATCCACTCTGGAGACTCTTATGCGGTACTTCCCCCATACAACTTGGGTGATTTGGTGATCCGTCAGATTGAGACTTATACTGAAAAAATTGCCTTGGCATTGAAAACTGTAGGTTTGATTAACATTCAGTTTGCTATCAAAAATGATAAAGTTTATGTGATCGAAGCGAACCCAAGAGCATCGAGAACCGTACCATTTATCTGCAAAGCCTACCAAGAACCGTATGTAAACTATGCGACGAAGGTGATGCTAGGAGAGAAAAAAGTAACCGATTTTGAATTCAATCCGGTGAAAAAGGGTTATGCAATTAAAGAGCCTGTATTCTCCTTCCACAAATTCCCGAATGTGAATAAAGAACTCGGGCCAGAAATGAAGTCTACTGGGGAAGCGATTTACTTTATCGATGACCTAATGGATGATTATTTCTTGAAAATCTACTCAGAGCGAAACTTGTATTTGAGTAGATAATCTCTAATCAAAAAATATATTAATGGGTGGTTTATTAAAATTTGTCGTTATTCTTTTAGGAATTGGATGGTTGCTAGGTCAGTTGCTTAGATACTTTCTGAGATCGAAGTTGGCAAGATTTGCTCAACAGGTTGCAGAGGTAGAGAAAGAGCAAAGAAGGGCACAGCAAGCTCAATCCAGGCCTAAGGAAGATGTCAATGTGGACTTTGTTCCAGATGCCCATAACGCCAAAAAGAAAAAAGATATCCAAGGCGGTGAATATATAGACTATGAAGAAGTGAAGGATTAATCCTTCACTTTTTTTATTTAGGATGATTATGGAGCTTTTTCCAAAAGAAATAGATAAAAATAAGAATTGGCTTCCTTATGATGGGGTCGTCAATTATCATGGCAAACTGATGTCTTGGGAAGAGGCTAATTTCTGCCTTAAGAACCTTTTGGATACGATAGATTGGAAGAATGATGAGGCGGTAATTTTTGGAAAGAAAATCATCACCAAGAGAAAAGTGGCCTGGTATGGTGACAAGCCTTTTGAATATACTTATTCCAATACGACAAAAAGAGCGCTTCCTTGGACTCTGGAATTGCTCAAATTAAAGTCGTTAATCGAGGAGGAAAGTGGCGAGACTTTTAATTCTTGTTTGCTCAATCTTTATCATACCGGAGAAGAAGGAATGGCTTGGCATAGCGATGGAGAAACTGACCTCAAAAAAGATGGTGCCATTGCTTCTGTCAGCTTTGGAGCAGAAAGAAAGTTTGCCTTCAAGCATAAAGAAAGTAAGGAGAAAGTCGAGTTAATCTTGGAACATGGGAGCTTGCTGGTGATGAAAGGGGAAACTCAAACCTATTGGTTACATAGGTTGCCACCAACCAAGAAAATTTCCTCACCGAGGGTGAATCTGACGTTTCGGACGATTGTGGGGTAGAATGATTGTCAATTTATTGTGGTTTCTTAAAAATGTATTTTGGATCGTATTCCACGCCTAGATCATTTAGGATTTTAGTGTATTCTTCAGTAAAAGGAGTCTTCAAATGATGATTTTTTTGGTTCTCTATATACTGGATTACTTTGGGTAATTGAGATTTAGAGTAAGAAAATGCTGAAAACCCTTCTTGCCATTCAAAATGAAAACTACTCAACCGGTTTTCATTAATCCATTTGCTAGAGGAAGATTTTACATTTTTTATCAAATCACTTAGGGATTGAATTGGTCTCATGCCGAACAAAATGTGAATATGATCAGGCATTCCATTTATTGCTAATACTCGATGTCCATGGTTGTGGAAAATGGCTATCAAGTATTCATAAAGTCTTTTTTCCCATTGTGGAGAAATAGCTGCTTTTCGGAATTTGGTTGCAAAAATCACATGGAGATGAATTTGAGTATAGGTGTTAGCCATCAGATAAATTTTCGAATATTATTAATATAGTTAATGTTCTGCGAAATTGCTTATTGATTGGGCCAATTGTCGTGCCTACGGCACTTTATACCCTTCGCCTTTTGAATTACTAACAAGCTTTTGTGCCTATGGCACATTTAACAAACAGCTAGTAGGTGTTCTAAAATTCAAACTGATTAAAATGTCCTGTAAGGACAATAGCCGGGTAGGAAATGAAGTTAGAATAAGGCAATAAAGTCCCGTAGGGACGAAACTTATTGTAGCCTTTTACACCAAAAAACCTTGTATCCGCTTAGACTTTTGGTTCCGATCAAATAATCCTCTCCACCGTCTTTCAAACCAAATTTCTTTTTAAAATTCTCTGGCTTAGTGGCATAGTTTCTAAATAAAACATTGACTTTTCCTTTGGGAAATCTAGATTTGATCTCGGCTTTTTTCAAAGGAACTTCCTCAATAATCTCAAAAATTCTTCCCGGCACTTCGCTAGGTAATTCTGAAGAAGAATAAAGATGACTATGTGTGTCTAACTTTTTCAAGTCAAACCGCTCTCCAAAAAGTTTAAAAGCCCCAGCTTTTAAAATCCCACTGATCGGCTCTATCAAATATTTTTCAGCCTCTCCAATTTGTGAGATAGCTTTGGTTTCATCTTCAATCTCAAATGAAAACTCGGGTAGTCCATTACCTAAATCTTGAACTTGGATTTGTTTAGAACTTGAATCTGAGTTTCTTCTCCAATGAAGCAGTAACTCCTTAACCTCATTTTTAACAGATAAAACTGTGATTTTTTGAATGTCTGGAAGTTCTTCCCAAGCTTGAGAAATATCCAACATAGGGGAATATTTCAGAAGAATTTGATCAGCTTTTGATTTCAAAAATTCCCAAGATGAAACCAAATCTGGTTCGCAATCCTGAATTTTATATAGCTTTTGATTGCCTTTTCCACGACGTGCAGGATCTGCATAGATCATGTCAAAATGAAGGTCAGAACCCCTTAAGAATTCCAATCCATCTCCATTGAAAAAATCAAATTTCCCGCTCAAACCCTCAAAGGGTTCTAACAGCTCAAGGTTATACTTTGTGATTTGGAAAAGCTCAGCCTGCTGCTCGCAATAAACGACCTTTTCAAAGGCATTGCTGAGGTAAAAAGAATCCACACCAAAGCCACCTGTAAGATCGATCATCAATTTGCCGGAAAGGCCTTTTGATTTAAATCTGGCGGTCTCTTCCGATGAACTCTGTTCCAAAGAAATACTTGCTGGGAAATGGATTTCGGGATTTGAAGTCCATTCGGGTAGTTTTTTGGAAGCTTTTTGTCTGGCAGAAACCTGTTGGACTGCTTCCTTTAAATCGAATGAAACTTTTCCTCCGAACTTTAAAAGCAAAAGTGCAGGATCTTCACAAAGATGATCCTGCACAAATTGTCTGAATTCAGCGCTATGAAACTCGCTGAAGTCCATTAAACCAACTCGTTGGCTACTAGATATTCTGCGATTTGAACTGCGTTGGTTGCTGCTCCTTTTCTCAAGTTATCAGCTACGATCCACATGTTCAAGGTATTTTCTTGAGACTCATCTCTTCTTAAACGACCCACGAATACTTCGTCTTTTTTATGCGCATTGATTGGCATTGGGTAAACGAAATTTGCCGGATCATCCTGAACGACTACTCCTGGAGTCTCTGAAAGTAATTTTTTCACTGTATCCAAATCAAAGTCTTCTTTGAATTCCACGTTTACTGCCTCTGAGTGACCTCCCATAGTTGGGATTCTCACGGTTGTTGCGGTTACTTGGATGGTATCATCAGAGAAGATTTTCTTGGTTTCATTGATCATTTTCATCTCCTCTTTAGTGTATCCATTTGGCTGGAATACATCGATGTGAGGAAGGACGTTCATGTCAATTTTGTGAGGGTAAACCATCTCAGGTGTTTCTCCGGCACGCTCAGCCATCATTTGGTCTACAGCTGCCTTACCAGTTCCAGTTACAGACTGATAAGTAGAGACTACCACTCTTTTGATCCCATACTTGTTTCTCAAGGGCTCCAAGGCCAATACCATCTGAATGGTAGAACAGTTAGGGTTTGCGATGATTTTATCTTCTTTGGAAAGTTCCTTTGCATTGATTTCCGGAACAACCAATTTCTTGCTTGGGTCCATTCTCCATGCAGAAGAATTATCCACGACTGTGGTTCCAGCCTCAGCGAATTTTGGTGCCCACTCCAAAGATGTACTTCCGCCAGCAGAGAAGATGGCGATTTCCGGTTTAGCAGCAACCGCGTCAGCCAGGCCAATAACGGTATGTTTTTTACCCTTATACTCGATCTGTTTTCCTACAGAGCGCTCAGAAGCGACCAATAGAAGTTCATCATACTGAAAGTTGTGCTCATCAAGCACCTCGAGAATTTCGGAGCCCACCAAACCAGTGGCTCCAACCACTGCTAATTTCATCTTGGTTTATAGGTTATATGTATTTGGAGTGCAAAAGTAAGGTACTGTTATTCATTTTCAGGCAATTCCGAGAAAAATTCTAATGAATTGACTCGATTTTAGCTGAATTATCAAAGAAATAGAATATATTATATTTTTAGTTAAAGTAATTGTAAGTTTTTGATGAGGTTAGTTTTACTTTTTGTTCTTGCTTTTTTGCCTGTGATCAGGTCTAGTTTGGCGCTTCAAAATCCCTTTCAGGAGAGTTTTGAAAATGACTTTTCAATTGAAAGTATCCCAAATTCATTTCTTCCAAATTGGTATGGAAATGAAGTCAGGTCTACTTCCTCCCGGATTTTTCAATCTAGTTCTTTAGGAATAGGGGAAAGCAAATGTCTGGCTATCCAACCCATATCTACATTTGATGGGGAGGTAATTGTGCGATTGATTCCTTCTGATTATTTGGATCCAAAAGTTCAGTTTTGGGCTAAGTCTATAAAGAATGGTTTGGGCACTCGGGCTGCTCAGGTTTTTATTTCCTGGGCTGAAAATCTAGAAGGGAACTTTGAAAATCGCGTTCAAGTAGGGAATGAGAATGAGTTTTTTAATGAGGATCAAGAGTTCAAGAAATTCACATTTGAAGTACCAGAAAATCTTCAAGGGAAGACTGAAGTTTATCTCAAATTTGAAATCGAGTATGGGGAGGGAAGTGGCTCCTGCTCTCGGTTCTTGATGGATGATTTTTTCTTTGGTGATGTGGTGGAGGACATCACTCCTCCAAGGGTGTCAATGGTGAGGGGTTATGATTCTAATCAGATCGAAATTGCATTTTCAGAGCCCATAGATCCTGTTTTCTCCCAAATTCAATTGAATTACAAACTGGATCAAAATGAACCTTTGGAGGCCAAACTGGAAGAGGATTCTTTGGTCTATTTAACTTTTGAGGAGGAATTGCAAATAGGAGAGAGCTATGAACTCGAGGTCAGACAGATACCAGATATGGAAGGAAATTTCTTAATGGATACCACGCTTACTTTTGAGTTTTCTGATCCAACCAATATTCAATGGAAGGAGCTTGTGATCAATGAAATCATGCCTGCTCCAAAAGCTGAAAATGATCTTCCCAATGTCGAGTATATCGAACTTTTCCATGCTGGAGAATATCCTCTTCGATTGGGAGGAATGACTTTGGCGAACTCAAGAAATGAGGCTGTTCTGCCTGAATATTGGCTAGCTCCAGGAGACTTTTTGATTTTAACATCTGAAAATTCAGGGAATGAAATGGAAGTGTACGGTAATGTTCTTGGACCCGATTCTTGGCCGACACTTTTAAACTCCGGAGATCAAATCAGCATTAAGAATGATCAAGGGGAATTGGTTGATCAAATAGATTATTCCACGGCTACTTGGGGAGGGAGTGAGTGGAGTGGAGGAGGCTACAGTTTGGAGTTGGAGAATCCATTTTTGCAATGCGATCAAAGTGATTCTCTTTTGCCTTCCATTGATCCTTCGCGAGGAACTCCTGGGAAAATCAACTCAGTTTTTGATGAAACTCCTGATTTGGAAGCACCACAGTTGATTCAATATGAATTTGGTGAAACAGGGAATTTAATCCTGACTTTTTCTGAAAGTCTCCAAGAGGTGGGTTTGAATGATTCATTCCAGTTTTCTCCATTTTTGGGGATAGATTCTGTTTGGTTGATTAGAAATCAAATCAGTTTCAGTTTTCAGGAAGGTTTTCCAGAAAATGAATTGGTCAAGCTTTCCATTTCTGATCTTCTGGATTGTTCGGGGAATTCTATTGCTACAACTGAAGTTGAAATCATTCGGCCATCTGAAGCTAAAATCGGAGAGGTGATGATTAACGAGGTACTTTTTAACCCCAAATCTGGAAGTCCAAAGTTTGTGGAATTGGTGAATGCTACGGATAAATACTTGGGGATTAAAAACTGGAATCTGGCGAATTGGGATGATTTAGGAGAGGTGAATCAGGTTCGGGGTCTTTCGGAAAGTAGTTTGATTCTGCCACCAAAAGGATACCTAGCAATCACCACAGATGCCAGCCGAGAAAAGATGGATTATCCTAAATCTATTGATGGGGATTTTCATGAAATAGCTTCACTTCCGAGCTATCCAATTAGCGGGGGAACCGTAGTTTTGATGCAGGGAGCTAGTATTGCTGAGACTTTTACTTATTCTGAAGACTTGCATCACCCTCTGCTTCAAGATACCAAAGGAGTTTCATTAGAAAGAGTGTCTCTTGATTCTTCGGCAGATTGGATTCCAAACTGGCATTCTGCTTCCGAAAGTGAGGGCTTTGCTACTCCGGGTAGGAAGAATTCTCAGGTTATTCAAAATGAATTGGTAGGGAATATTATTCAAATTTCTCCTGAAGCCTTTGATCCGGAGGGCAGTAATGGGCAGACTTTCACTACAATTTCTTACGAACTTGACCAAGCGGGATGGATTGGGTCATTTCGAATCTATGACTTGGCTGGTAGGATGGTTAGTTCTCTTTCAGAAAATGATTTATTGGCTACTAGGGGCTTATATACTTGGACTGGAACAGACCAAAATGGCAAATTGGTGAGGTCAGGGTATTATGTGCTTCTGGTTGAGTTGTTTAATTTGGAAGGAGAGAAAATTTCGATTAAAAAAACAATTGTTGTAGCTCAACGCTTATAAAATATTTTACATAGGAAAATAAAATAAATAGGAAATTCTGTAAATTTGATTTGTAAATCATTTACACCCATGGACTCAGGAGTTATCAATTCAGCCATCAAAAAGCTTTGCCTCACAGAAGGGAAAAGTTTGAAAGAAGTGATTCAATACCTCAAATTGAAATATAAAATAGATGCCGATGAGGCAGTGCTTCAAAAGAGGTTAGAGAAAATTGTCACCAATGAAAAAGCCGTTGCATAACGGCTTTTTCTGATTTTATAGGAATTATTTTTCGTCTTTGTAGATGAATACCTGGGCATCTTCACCTGCCTTTCGGAAACCTCGATACATTCCTTCAGAATTGAAAGGCATGGCGATCGTTCCATTTTTGTCAATCGATATTATTCCGCCAGAACCCTTGATTTTCACCAGTTGTCCCATGACGACATCATCTGCTGCTTCAGGTAAGCTTTTGCCAGCATAGCGCATTTGTGATGCGATTTCATGTCCTACAACTGTTCGGATAAAAAACTCACCATGGCCAGTTGCGGAAACAGCGCAAGTTTCATTGTCAGCATAGGTTCCAGCTCCGATGATGGGAACGTCGCCAACTCGCCCATAGCGCTTGTTGGTCATACCGCCAGTAGAAGTGGCAGCGGCGATATTTCCGTCTTTATCCAATGCTACTGCACCGACGGTCCCGAATTTTCTATCCTTGAAAAATGGGTCCTGAAGCTCCAATTCCATAAGCGCACTGTGATCTAATTGGGTCTTTTCGGTTTCCCTTACTTTTTCCAATTGTTCAAATCGGAAGTCTGTGTAGAAGTAGGAAGGGGCTACAAGCTCAAGTTCTTGTTCTGATGCGAACTGTTCGGCTCCTTTTCCAGTCATAAATACATGGACAGATTTTTCCATCACTGCTCTGGCTGCTGTGATTGGGTTTTTGACATTGGTTAACCCCGCAACTGCTCCAGCATTTCGATCGACACCACTCATAATTGCAGCATCCATTTCATTTTTGCCTTCATTGGTGAAAACTGCACCTTTGCCCGCATTAAAAAGCGGGGAATCTTCCATCACCATCACAGCTGCCACTACAGCGTCTAAGGATGAGCCTCCTTTTTCTAAAACAGAATAACCAGCATCTAAGGCTTCTTTCAACTTTGCTCTATACTCAGCCTCTTTTTCAGGGCTCATATTTTCTCTTTTAATAGTTCCTGCGCCTCCATGGATGGCTAAAGCAAACTCCGTTTTTGGGCTTGCCTCATGAACTTCTTCTTTTTTCTCTACGCTAACACTACATGAAAATAAGGTCCAAGCTAATGTTAGAAATAGTAAACTTTTGGTTTTCATATTATTCGGTAAAATTCGTCAGACTAAATACTTTATTTTTCTTGAGAGTAAGAAAATAGATTTCTGTTTTTTTGATGATCGGGGTCTGGGAATCTTTGTAAATCCAAGTGGTAATTTTATTTTAGGGAACTTTTAAAAGAAATAATCGTCCCAGTACTATCAACTAAGTAATACTACTATGAGCCAGGAAGGAAAAACAGCTTATTCCCAAGAGGAATTAAAGGAATTTGAAGCGATCATCTTGCAAAAACTTGCGGTGGCAAAAGAGGAGTTGAGCTCATTGAAAGAAACGCTAAGCAAGAAGAATGATAGCGGTACAGACAATACGGCTTCTACTTCCAAATTGCTAGAAGATGGAGCAGATACTTTGGAAAGAGAAAGTATGAGTCAATTGGCAGCCCGTCAGCAGAAGTTTATAATCAATTTGGAAAACGCACTGATCCGTATCAAAAACGGTACTTATGGGGTTTGTGTGGATACCGGTAAATTGATCTCTAAAGAGCGTCTGAAAGCTGTTCCTCATACCATGCATTCCATCGAAGCAAAGTTGGCTAAAAAATAAGTTTTGGATTTCTTACATCGGCACATAGAGGCATTAATCTTTTGTAACCCTGAGCCATTAGCGAAGGGAGATATTCAAAAGTGCCTTGCGGAAATGTTTGAGGCGGATGTGCCAATGGAGCATATTGATCAGGCGATCTCTGAGCTTCAGGAAAAATATGCGCAAGAGGAATCATCTTTTGCCTTGGAGCATTTGGGAGGAGGCTATCAATTTTTAACAAAGCCAGCTTACCAGCCAAGTATTGCGATTTTATTAAAGCATCAAAGCCAAAAAAGACTCTCAACTGCGCAGATGGAGACTCTTTCCATTATTGCTTATAAGCAGCCAGTGACCAAAGGGGAGTTGGAACAAATTCGTGGTGTAAATTGTGATTATTCCGTTCAAAAGCTATTAGAAAAAGAGCTTGTAGAAATTAAAGGCAAATCAGAATCCATCGGTAGACCACTTTTGTACGGAACCTCAGGAAAGTTTATGGAGTATTTTGGAATCAATTCCATTCAAGACCTACCGCAGCCCAAAGATTTTACACAGCCTGATAACCAGATAGGGGAGGAAAGAGAGTAATAGTAGGTAATCATCCATTGCAGTAAACAAAAGTTAAATTATAGTGCTGAAAAATCAAGACTTAATCTGCCGAAAAAGAAATTACCTTAACCTATCGCTTTTACTTTGGCCAGTTGGGCTATAAGATATTTTCTCCCCGAATTTACTTCTTCACAGAGGACTCGAGTTCTTCGAGTCTCTCCCTTTTTAAATATTCTTCCCGAAAGTTCAAATTGAATCCCTGGTTTCAAATCTGATAAGAAACAAGTGTTGTCTTCCAATTCGACAGGGTCGTATTTGCTTAGCTCCTTCATCAAAAACAAGTCTCTTGCTGAACTGGCTTTTGGTGCTTTCATATGTCTTTGAAGTGGGATTAATAGGTCTCTAGGGAAAACCCAAGGAGTCAGCATCGGCTGCATCAGTTGCTGAAAAGTGCTTTTCCATTCTGCTCCATGAGGGGGGATGTTGTACCCAAATTTCAAAAACGTATGAAGGTGAGCAACCTCATGAATGAATGTGATCAAAAATTGAAAGCGGTTCAAATCGCTATTGATAGTGATGGTCTGGATAGACTGATCTCTTCTATATCTAAAGTCGCCAAGTTTAGTCTTTCGGCTTCTGGAGATTTTAAAATGAAAAGGAGTTTTGGTCCATAGCTCAAGGCAATAATCCAAGCTGTGTTCCGGGACTTGTGGTTGTAATATTTTGCGGAGTTTATCCGAGTTGTCCATAGTGAAAAGTACAAAAAAAGAGTCCCGAAATGATCGGGACTCTTAAATTTTTTGGAAGTAAAGAATTACTTAACTTCTTCGACTACCTCTTCAACAACTACCTCTACAGAGTCAGTAGTATCTTTGATAATTTCTTCAGTAGCTTCAATAGTTTCAGTAGCAGTTTCTTCAACGATTTCAACTACCTCAACAGTCTCTTCTTTAACTTCTTTGTTTCCGCATGCAGCAGTGAATGCTAGACCTGCGATTGCGAAAATTGCAAATACCTTTTTCATTTTTTGTGGTTTTCTTAATTCGACGCAAAGGTATTTCTAATTTTTCCAATTTTGCAATAGCAGTTCAAATATTTTTTTACTTACTCTTATAAATAATTTTTACCGGAACTCCCTCAAAATCAAAGTTTTCACGCAGTCTGTTTTCCAGGAATCGTGTGTATGGACTTTTGATGTATTGGGGTAGATTACAGAAGAATGCAAAGACCGGATTTTTGGTCGGCAACTGAGTTGCGTACTTGATTTTGATGTACTTTCCTTTCCATGCTGGCGGAGGGTATCTCTCGATTTCTGCGAGCATGACATCATTCAATTTAGAGGTTGCAATTCTTCTCGTTTTGTTTTCATAGACCTTCACTGCCAACTCGATCGCTTGGAAGATTCTTTGCTTCTCGGTCACAGATGTAAAGATGATTGGAATCCACTTATGTTCACCCAATCTTTCCATCATGTCATCCTTGATCTTGTTCATGGTCTTGTGATCTTTTTCGATCAAATCCCACTTATTGACCATAATCATGACACCCTTGTTGTTTTTGATAGCCAATGCAATCAAATTGATGTCCTGAGATTCCAAGCCCCTTGATGCGTCTACCATTACAATGATCACATCAGATTCTTCCAATGTTCTCAAGGAGCGCATCACAGAATAAAACTCAATGTCTTCTTTGACTTTGGCTTTCTTTCTGATTCCAGCTGTATCGGTAATGATAAAGTCTTGGCCATACAACTTATATCTAGTATGGATAGAATCTCTGGTAGTACCTGCTTCGTTGGTTACTATCGATCTTTCCTTACCTAAAAGTGCATTTAGGTAAGAGGACTTACCTACGTTGGGTCTTCCCAAGATGGATATTTTAGGAATTCCAGCGTCTGGATCTTCATCCCCCTCATCTTCGAAGTGAGTAATCATCTCATCCAATAATTCACCGGTACCACTTCCACTCACGGCAGCGATCGGGAATATCTCAAAGTTACTTATTCCCAAAGCGTAAAATTCATTCGCCATGAGAGACTTTTCTAAATTGTCTGCCTTATTGGCGACGATATAAATCGGTTTATCAGTGCTTCTCAGTTCGTTTGCAAATTCCTGGTCTAGATCTGTCAAACCATCATTGCAATCCACTACAAACAGGATCACGTCAGCTTCTTCCACAGCCAGTTTTACTTGCTTGCGGATTTCTGCTTCATAGATGTCATCTGATCCAATCACATATCCTCCCGTATCGATCACTGAGAAAAACTTTCCAGACCACTGAGCATGTCCATAGTGACGATCACGCGTCACGCCGCTCATGTTGTCCTCAATCGCTTTTCGCTCTTCCACCAAACGGTTGAAAAGTGTCGATTTCCCTACGTTAGGTCTCCCTACAATTGCTACAATGTTTGCCATATCAAGTTGGGTCGTACCCAAATTTTTTCAGTTTCTGTTTGTTTTTTCTCCAGTCAGGTTCCACTTTGACGAAGGTCTCCAAATGCACCTGTTTGCCAAAAAAGGCCTCCAGTTCTTCGCGGGCTTCGATTCCCACTTTTTTGAGCATTTTTCCTTTTTCGCCAATGATTATTCCTTTCTGGCTGTTTCTTTCCACGAAGATGGTTGCTCTCATTCTGATGATGCGGTTATTTTCATGAAACTCTTCTATCCCTACTTCTGTGCTGTAAGGGATTTCTTTTTTGTAATTCTTAAAGATCTTCTCCCGAATGATCTCGGAGGCAAAGAACCGCTCTGGACGGTCAGTTAGTTCCTCTTTGTCGTAAAAAGCGGGATGCTCTGGCAATCTTTCCAGAATTTCCTGCAGAATACGCTCCGTATTGAATTTTTCCTGAGCAGAGATTGGAATGATAGCATCTGATTTCAATCGATCAGTCCAGTATTTAGTAACTTCTTCCAGCTGCCCTTCTTTGGCCAAATCAATTTTGTTGATTACCAATATGACTGGGATACCAGAATTGTTGATACGCTCAATGATTGACTCAATATCGGCTTCCGTTTCATATAGATCAGTCACAAAAAGAATGATATCCGCATCTTCCAATGAAAGATTGACGAAGGTCATCATGCTCTTGTGAAGCTCGTATTGAGGCTTCAGCATTCCAGGAGTGTCAGAAAAAACGATTTGGTAGTCGTCAGAATTGATCAATCCCAAAATTCTGTGTCGGGTGGTCTGAGCTTTGGATGAAATTATCGAAAGTCTCTCACCTATAAGGATATTCATCAGTGTAGACTTCCCCACATTGGGCTTTCCTATGATATTTACGAATCCTGCTTGGTGAGATTTTTGAGTCATTTTATAAAATTTTTACAAAGGTACTTGATTTTTGAGAGTTTGTCCTTACCTTTGTATCACAATTCGCCGGAAGGGCAGTTCGAAACAGAAAAATAAAGGAATTTTCCTTAAAAATATATCGCGGGATGGAGCATCCACGATAGCTATCGGGAGGTAGCTCGTTGGACTCATCTTAGCAAAGGCATATCGCGGGATGGAGCAGTTGGTAGCTCGTCGGGCTCATAACCCGAAGGTCACAGGTTCGAGTCCTGTTCCCGCTACTACGAGGACACTAGAAATAGTGTCCTTTTTTATTTTATTCAAATTTTGGTAAAAGGTGATTTTCGAAAGACCTAAATCTCTCCAAATCCTTACTTAAAAAATATCAAAACACCTTCCGAAGCAAGCCCGCTTCAGAAGGTGTTCTTATTTATCCCAAACTAGAATCGATATAGGCAATTTTATTTTCTGCCAGTCGTCCCAAAGCCCAAACTCCAGATGGTGCAGATAGTATTCCCGGAAGGGTTCCTGCAACAAAGTCTTTGTAGACATCTTCTTGGTTCAGTCCCATTTTCTGAGCTACAAACATGGAGTTTACTTTTCGTGCCATATCACAAACACAGAAAACAGCTCCCTGGTCCTGCAAACCTTTGATGCCAGCCAATCCAGGAAGCGGAAATACTCCATCTTCAGGGATATAATAGGGGTTTTTCAAAGCCGGTTGTTTTGTGATGGGATCATTGTAGCCGAAAAATTCACCTAGCTTGTACTTTGCAATTGTTTCATCATTCAAGGCAAAGATCATCCCGTGGTGGCGAAGAACATTGAATATGCCCAGTTGTTCCCCTGGAGTTCCAGTTTCAGCATTGGTCATGTAATAAACATTGGACCAAATAAATCCCCATGGAATGGCTTGTGAAATGTCATAAGAGACTGGATGCTTTTTCTTGCCAACTTTTTTGATTTCCTCATCCAATTCAGCGCCTCCAGCTCCCATATTTTTTAAAGCAAAGTCAGGTGAGGAATTAGAGTTGATTTCAGCTTGAAGACTGTTTGGAAGTAAACTGATGCCAGTAGCAACGGCACTGGTGGCGAATAGCCCAATAAAATTTCTTCGCGATTTTAAGTTGTTCTCTTTCATAATAAAAGGTTGTTTAAAATTTGAAATGATTAAAAAAGTATCGCTGATGAAAGGACTCCGGTACTCTGTATTGCCTCTAATTAACTAATTAGGAAAGGATTTTTATTCTATTTAAAGCCCCAATTCTCGACACTCTTTGTACTCTATGTGATATTGAAGTTTTGATCACAGTTATATCAGAATGAAATAGCAATCTTGATAGGTCAAAATTGCAAAGGGGCGATTGAGGATACTACACCCTATAGAGTGATTTTTGAAAATCACACAATTGTGTGATACAAATTGGATAGAGTTTTTTCTTTGAATATGTGGCCGGTATAATGGAGGTGAAAACTTGGTTTATTTCCCTTCATTGGAAATTAAAAAGCCAACCCTAGGGTCGGCTTTTAATAGTGTTGTTCTTTGTATTAAGATTGTTCTGGCTCCAAAACTTCCATTGGCGTCAATGTAATTTTAGCCTCTCCAACTTGGAAGTCGTCCACAACAATAGAGACTTCCTGTGTGAATAGATTTTCGGTCCCCTTTAATTTAAAAGTATAGATTGCATCCAATCGGACTTTCTTAGGCGTCATAAACAATGTCGCTTCACCTATAGTAAAAGGAGGTATTCTGACTGCAACTGATTTGGTAAAAGTACTGGTTTCACTTGCCGTTTCTTCTTCTCCAATAGTGAAAGTGTTTTCCAATGTTCTACTAACACTGTTTTCTATTTCTGCCGAAACAGGACCTCGCTCTACACTAAGAGTAGCACTGGTCGTAACGGTGATTCCTATCAAAGTCGATTGGCTAAAGCTTCTCGTAGTTGATTTAGTAATCTCTCGTTCCAGAGTTAGAGTCCCTACTTGCTCGATATCTGAATCGTTCACAGTTGAATCAGAAAGCCCAATTGGATTGCCATCAGGAAGTACTACTTCGTTGACATATTCGATATTCACCAACTCTAGATCTGGACGAATAATCTGTACACTGGAAGCATTGTCCTGAAACCCGAAATGCACCAAATTAGAATATTCTCCGGGGCCAAATTCCCGACTTTTACCACCTAGGTTTTTATCTTCAAAAAGGATTACCCTAGCACCTTCCGGTACGATCATAGAAGTGATACTATCATTTTTCAGAAAAGGGAAGTCATAACTGGCAACCTCTCCCAATCCTGCTAGATTTTGCTGGAACCCGCGGAAATTGTCATGTTCAAAAAAGCTCACGATCGGATAAAGGTTTGGGTCATGCTCAAAAATTTCCATGGAACTGATTTTATCATTCCAATCCTGGACATAATTATACTCTCCAGCAAATAAGACCAACTTTGGTCCACGAAAACCGGTATGAAGATAGAAATAGGCAAAATAGCCTGGTTCCACAATGATGGAACTGATTCTGTCATTTCCGATTGGAATAGTGATGTAGCTGCCTTTGTCATAGGTAGCTTTTGTACCCTTAAAATGTGCGTGTTCAAAAACTGAAATAGCCATAGTGATTGAATTTTGGTTAGAAAAAAGATGAAAATGAAAATTTGATCTTTGAGGTTTCAAAGAATGTCTGAGCATTTCTCAAGTGGAAAAGCCAAATAAAACTCCAAGTAAAAAGCCCCGGGATTTGGAGTTTTATCATTGCGACTTTACAAAGGTATGTGCTGTAAAGTCTTAATTATTAGAACGTTTGCGACAAATGGTGTAACAATTCCGACATTAATTGTAAAGTAACTTTTAGGCTGTAATCCAGGCCAGTAAAGCAAACAATGCCATAGTAAATAGTCCGAGCTGAAAGCCCCCAAGAATCCAATGCTTCTTTTTTAAGGTGAAATCATCCTTGATTTCCAGAGATAGAATAAGGTTAAAAATGATTGAAGTGAGGATGGTAAATGCAAAAAGAGTAATAGCAGTCAGAAGCCAGAATGAAACAGTACTAGAAGCACTGGACTTGATATCTCTCAAAACTACCACGCAGCCGGTTCCGGCTGAAAAATTAATTCCTATCATCCATCTACTCCAATTGATCAATTCCCTTGGGGTCTCGATGTTAGATTTTCGGCTTGTTTCCATGATTTTAAATATTAAAAATGTAGGAACAAGTTAGCTTGAATGCATTCTTAAGGCTTGTCAATATTCCGACAGATGTTGGAACAAAAGCGACAAACTCCAAAAATGGGCTGTATTGAATTCCGTTATCGTCTCAAAATTGAGAGATCAAAGTCGATGGACTGATTCCAAACTCCCTTTTGAAGCACTTGGAAAAGTAGGAGAGGTTTGAGAATCCCGTTTGAAAGGCAATTTCTGAAACTCCATATTTCTGAGTGTGTAAAAGTTCTTTTGCCCGATGTAATCTAACGGAGGAAATCAATTGATTGGGCGATTTGTTGCTGATTGCTTTCAGCTTTCTTTGAAGTTGCCTCTCACTGACCGCCATCTCCCGAGAAAGTGTTTCTAGACTGAAAAGCTCGTTGTCTAAATTGGCATCAATACATTGAATCACATCCTCTAGAAAGGATTCATTCCAGGACTTAGGTGTGGAATTCTCGTTTTCCGAACTGGTTTTGGAGGTAATATGGTCATTGACTTTGTACAATGATTGAGATTGATAGCCTTCAGGTCTCAATGAATAAAGTGTAGAAAGAATATTTAGTCCTGCACCTGAAAGTAGGTTTTTAACAGTTTCAGAAATCAAGATTTGATTGGGTAATGCCTGATCGAGCATCTCATGTATCCAAATTTTGGTTTTCTGATCCTGCCAAATAGAACCTCGAATTGAAGCTTCCATCATATGGATGCTAGTCGCAAGGGTTTTTCCATTTTGTTTCATTAGTTCCATCAATGCCAAACCGCAATGAACGGCTTTACTTGGACCTTCAAATGTTGCAATCAATACATTCTCTTTCTGGTGAATCGCAACCCCTTTAAATTTCCCGATGATTGCTTCGCAAGATTTTGGCAAAACCATAATTCCATCCTTCTTGTCCAACACTTTAGCTACTAAGAAACATGTTAGTTTTTCGTCAGAGGAGTCATTTTGCTCAGCTTTAAGGATAAAGGATTTCATAATATCCAGGATTTCCTGACTATTCCCTGCCCAAAAAAGGTGATCACTGCCTTCTAGTTCCACAAAAGTGGAATTCTTGATCCGCTTTGAAATAAACCTTCCCTCTTCAATTTTGACATCGATATCATGTTTTCTCTGGATCATCAAAGTCGGAACTCTGATCGTATCCAGAATATTCACTATATCTACCAGCGTATTCATTTTTGTCAATACCATAGCAGCGCTTGGACTTGCTCCTGATCTAAAATACTGGGCTAGCCAATCCATAAACTCGGGATCATTGGCTCGAGAGGGAGCAAGGGATTCTAGATTCATTTCACCGCTTCCCCAGCTATTCTCGATCATATCATAGATTTTCTGTCTTTCCTCATCTGTAGGGGCCCAAGGGTAATCTTTGGAATATCGTCTTTTGGCAAATATTCCGAAAGTGATCAATGAGATGGTCCTATGAGGGAAGGTAGCGGCAAAAAGGGCTGAAACAGACCCTCCTTCAGAGTGGCCAAAAAGTACAGATTTTTCAGAGCCTACTGCATCCATTACAGCCCGAATATCATCCATTCTGTCTTCCAATGTGGAGAGTTCAGTGATCCTATCGGAAAGACCCGTTCCTCTTTTGTCGAAAAGAATAACCCGGCAATTTTTTGCCAATTCTTTTAAAAATTCAGCTAATGATGGGCATGCCCACATCAAGTCTATATTGGATACCCAGCCAGGGATGTAAACCAAGTCTATCGGACCCGAGCCAAATACTTGATAGGCAATATTGATACTGCCACTTTTAGCATAAAGCGTTTTTGGTTTCATAAAGAACAATTAAAAAGATTAGAAAAAATACTTAAGGGGTACCTTCTAAATTACTTAAAAATGGGCGAAAATCTTAGCGCAAAAATCAATAATAAACTAAAATAATTCATTCTCTGATCTAATTATTTCGGTACGTAAATCTTCTCCAAATCCATTCTAATGGGCCAGATTTGAAATAGTTAAACCAAATTTTGCTGAAGATTACTTGAAAGATGAACACCCCAAATGCAGTAGCTAGGGATTGAAAAGGGCTCATCGTTTCATAAAGTCCAAATCCAACAGAGGAGAAAAGAATCAAGCCCACCAGACTTTGAAAAATATAATTTGTTAAAGCCATCCTACCGACGTATTGGAGAGGGCTGAGGATTTTTTGCCAATGGGTATGATACCAAACCCAACCGATCAACCAGAGATAAAACATTCCAAATTGGATGTCAGATAATACCATCAACTTGATGAAAATGGTTCTGCCCACCTCAGTTCGATAGATATCCCAACCTGTGAATACGAAAAGAAATAGTAGTCTGTAAATGCAAGTAAAAAGGGTGATCCAAAGCATCGGTTTCCTAATCTGAAAAATATAAGAATCCAGCTTTTCGTAGATCTTGTTTTTGCCTAAATATAGCCCCAGTAAAAACATCGCCATTGCCATAGGAGCAAAGAATCCAAAGAGCAAAGGGATATTGTACATGTACTCCAGCCAGCGGAATTTGATGGAGTCGACATAGCTTCCAAAGCGGATGATTTCATTCACTTTTTGAGGAGTATAGTCAGCAAGGAATACTCCCGGATCAAAGTTGAAAAACTCTAATATTCCACCCAAAACCTGATCATAAAAGGGGAAGAGGAGGAAAACTAAAGCCAAGGTAAGAATGAGCTTATTGGACCTCTTGATCAAGATGGTAATCAATACTCCAAGAATGGCATAAATGTTCAGCACATCTCCAGAAAAGAGGAAGGTGATATGTAGCAATCCAATCAAAAACAGAAACCCCATTCTCCTCCCAAAAAAAGAGAAATTCAATAGGCCTTTTTCTGAAAGTCTGATGGCCTGCATGGAAATTCCCAAACCAAATAGGAGGGAGAAAATCGGAAAGAATTTAGTGTAAAAGAATAGCTGGAGAATCAGCTCAACAATCTGGTCCAAAGGAGAGGTCCATTGAGCAACAAACTCTTCTTGTGAAAAATAGGAAGAATTCATCGCTCCGATATTGACTACAAAAATCCCGAGAATGGCAAAGCCCCGAAATATATCCAGTAATACAATTCTTTGACTTTGGGAGGTGGGCTTTTGTGAATTCAAATCGGTGGAACGCTGGTTCGAAAATGTGATGGTCTAGTTAGGGCAATTTTGCATTTTGTCCAAATAATTATGGTTACAATGATTTCTTTATCTTGTTACGAGAATTATTTAATGATTCCATTGTTGTTAGATTCCTAACTTAGGAATTTAGGTGTGTTTTTTTGATGACATCGCTTTAGTTTGAAAAACAATTGAAATGGATAAGACCAAAGAAAGACTTTTAAGTAAAGTAGATTTTTTACTTGAAAGAGGACAAAATATCACCAGAAATTATCAAGGAAATGGGCATGAAAGATATGCGCCAAGTCTTTTATTTTCTGAATTTAAATCAAGTAGCCTTTCTTTCATTGCAACCATATTTGGTGTTGAAAGTGTTTATTATCATCAATTTGAAATAGAAGTAAGGAGCTCCTATTATTATAATGTTGATTCTGCTATTGGAATTTTAACAGCAATTAAAAATGAAATAGAAACTGGGTGGTTGATTTCTTTTAAAAAACTTGTTGAGGCTGACGTATTTAGTGATTTTATGGAGATGGCGGAGCACCTTTTGAAGGGGAATTACAAAGACCCTTCAGCAGTACTGATTGGCTCTGTTTTGGAAGAGCATTTAAGAACTTTGTGCAAAGAAAATTCAATTCTAATTTCTGAAGATAAAAATGGAGATCTTGTACCAAAAAAGGCAAGTAGGTTAAATGATGAGTTAGCCAAAAATGGAATTTATAATAAGCTAGTTCAGAAAAGCGTAACTGCTTGGCTAGATTTAAGAAATAATGCTGCACATGGTCATTTTGGACAATATGATATTGATCAGGTCAAAATTATGTATCAGGGAGTTTTACAATTTTTAAATAAGTAGTGTTTAAAACTTCTTTTTAATAAAAAAACCGACCCTAAGGCCGGTTTTTAAGATTTATCACAAGTCTATTTATTTAATGTCCATGTCCACCGTCTCCTTCTTGAGGAACGTAGTTGGCTTCTAGTTCTGCCAGTCCTTTTTTACCGTAAGCGATTTTAGTGATGATCACATATAGCACCGGCACAAAGAAAATAGCCAGGAAGGTCGCTGCTAGCATACCGCCAATTACAGTCCAGCCGATTGTTTGTCTTGCAACAGCACCTGCTCCATTGGATAGTGCCAATGGCAATACACCAAGGATAAAGGCCAGTGAGGTCATAATGATTGGTCTCAATCGAAGCTTCACTGCATCAATGGTTGCTGCCAAAAGTGGCATCCCTCGATCCACCCTTTCTTTGGCAAATTCCACGATCAAAATAGCGTTTTTCGCAGCCAAACCAATCAATGTCACCAAACCAATTTGGGCATAAATGTTATTGTCCAACTTCGGTAGGAAGTGCAAGGCTACAATCGCTCCAAATGCACCTAATGGAAGAGCCAAGAGTACTGAGAATGGTACAGACCAACTTTCGTACAAGGATGCCAATAGGAGCGAAACCAAGATAATTGCCAAGGAGAAAATCAGAATCGTAGCATTACCAGAAGAAAGTTCCTCACGGCTCAAGCCAGAGAAATCATATCCATAACCAGCAGGAAGTACCTGTGCCGCCACTTCTTGAAGTGCTGCCAAGGCCTGACCGGAAGAGTAGCCCGGAGCGGCATTACCATTGATTTCTGCAGAACGGAACAAGTTGTAGTGAGATATCACTGCTGCATTGTCAACTACCTCATAACTGATCAAAGCACTCAATGGTACTGCTTCTCCAGCGGAACTCATCACATAATATTGCTCCATTTCCTCAATGCTTGCACGGTAAGCAGTATCTGCCTGAGCTACCACACGGAAATTACGTCCGTATTTCGTAAAGTCATTGACATAGGCACTACCCATGTAATTGGACATGGTGGTGAAAACCTCAGTCAAAGGAACTCCCAACTTTTTGGCTTTTTCACGATCTACCACGACATGATATCCTGGAGTTTTGGCATTGAAGAAAGAGTAAGCCATGGCGATTTCTGGCCTTTGATTGGCAGCCATTAGGAATTGTCCCATGACAGCCTCCAAGTCCTGCACCGAGCCGGTACCTCTTTGCTCCAGCATAAAACTGAATCCACCTGTTGAACCCAAACCTGGGATGGCAGGAGGTGGCACCACCACGATTCTGGCTTCTGGTATCGCAGCAAAGCGTTGGTTCAATTGAGCCATGATTCCATAGAGCTGTTGGGAAGGTTCTTGTCTCTCATCCCAAGGATCCATCTGGATAAAGAAGGTAGCAGAGTTGGATTTGAAAGAGAAGTTGATCACGTTCAATCCACCGATCCCGGTTGCATTTTTGATACCCTCTGTAGAAGTTAAAATATCGCTCATTTCACTCATGACTTCACGGGTTCGGCTACTGGAAGAACCTTCCGGCAATTCCAAGGAGATATACAATCGGCCTTCATCTTCCGTGGGAAGAAAACCTGTTGGTTTGGTTTGGAATAGACCAAATGTTCCTGCGAAAATGCAGATCAATAAGATGATCATCAATGGAGCTCTTTTGATAGCTCCTTTTACACCTTTGGAATAGTTCTGAGTTGTTCTTTCAAACCATAAGTTGAATTTGTAGAAGAATCGGTTCAGGCCTTTTCCATGCTCGTTTACCTCAGATGGTTTTAGCAAAAGAGAACACAAAGCTGGAGTCAAACTCAAAGCGACGAAGGCAGAGATCAATACAGAGATTGCAATGGTAATCGCAAATTGCTGGTACATTCTACCCACAATACCAGGGATAAATCCTACCGGGATAAATACCGCACTCAAGATCAAAGCAATCGCAATTACTGGAGCTGTGATGTCTTTCATCGCCAGTTTGGTAGCTTCTTTGGCAGAGATCTTTCTGGTGTCGATGTAGTGCTGAACAGCTTCCACCACTACAATCGCATCATCCACCACAATACCAATCGCCAATACGAAGCCGAATAGGGTTAGGGTATTGACTGTAAAGCCCAAAAGAGGGAAGAAGATAAAGGTACCAATGATGGAAACCGGAATCGCCAATACTGGAACCAAAGTGGCTCTCCAGCTTTGCAGGAATAGGAATACCACCAAAATCACCAAGATCAAGGCTTCAATAAAGGTGTGAACCACCTCATTGATGGACACTTTTACTACGGAGATTGCTTCGAAAGAAACATCATATTTCATATCCGGTGGAAAAGAGGCCTGAAGCTCATCCAAAGCGGCATAAACCCCATCTGCAGTTTCCAAAGCATTACTTCCTGGAGCTTGATAGACAAGCAAAATAGCGTTTTGCTGACCATTCAAAGTAGAGAATCGGCTATAGTCAAATTGACCCAATTCGATTCTGGCTACATCTCTCAAATACACAATTGATCCATCAGCTGGATTTGCTCGTAAGACGATATCCCCAAACTCCTCTTCGGTATCCAATCGACCATTTACGGTGATTGCATATTCGAAAGTTTGCGTATCATACTGAGGATTACCCCCGACCGTACCGGCTGCTACCTGAAGATTTTGTTCTTGAATAGCTGCAGAAACCTCCCTAGCTGAGATATTGTATTGGGCAAGTTTGTCTGGCTTTAACCAAACGCGCATACTGAAATCCTGACCAATTGCGGTAATATCACCGACACCTTTTACCCTCAAAAGGGCATCTTTGATATAGATGTTGGTATAATTTGCAAGGAAACTTGGATCGTGAGTATTGTTAGGTGAAGTGATACTGACTACCATCATCACACTTGGGTTTCTCTTACGAACAGTTACCCCCAGTCTTCTTACTGCTTCGGGAATCTGAGGTTCTGCGATACTCACCCTGTTTTGAACGTCCAAAGTGGCAATGTTCACATCCGTGCCTACATCAAAGGTCACGTTCATTTGCATCTGTCCGGTACTAGTATTGTTGGATGAAATATAGGACATCCCAGGAGTACCGTTGATCTGAGTCTCAATCGGGGTAGCAACTGTCTGCTCCACCGTCTCTGCATCGGCTCCAGTATAGTTTGCAGAAACTGAAACTACAGGAGGAGTGATGTCTGGATATTGTGTGATCGGTAGGTTAATCAAGGCCAAAGTCCCCACCAGTACAAGTACTACTGAGATGACGATGGCTGTAACCGGTCTTTTTATAAATACTTCTGATATCATATTTGTTGAGTCTGCTAGTAAAAAATTACTGTTGTGGAGCTCCTCCGGTGGTGATTTTTGCTCCTTCTCTCAATTTCTGAATTCCTTCTACCACGATGGTTTCTCCACCTTGAAGACCTGATCTGACTACTACTTGATTTCCAAATACGGTCCCCAATTCCACTACTTTTTGAGTGACAGTTTCTTCTGCACCGACGATATAGACAAAATATTCACCCATTTGCTCGGAAACTGATTTGTACGGAATTACAACTTGTTCTCCGATGTCCTGATTTAAGACCATCAAATTCACGGTCATTCCTGCGATCAATTCTGCATCTGGATTTGGAAAGTTTACCCTCAGGTTAATTGTTCCGGATTGTCTACCCACTGCTCTATCGATGGTGGTAAATGTTCCGTTGATCGGGTAGATGCTTCCGTCACTAAACTTGATTCTGAAAAGAGAATCTGGATTGTTCTCAGCTCTCAAAAGCTTATTGAATCTTGGAATCTCTTTTTCGTTGATCACAAAGTTCACAGCCATTGGATCATTGGAAGAAAGAGTGTTCAAAAGCGGTTGGCCAGGTGAAACTTGAGCACCTAGTCTTACTTGAGAAATCCCAACAGTTCCATCAAAAGGAGCTGTCAAAACAGAGTAGGAATAATCTGTAGAAGCTGATTCCATTTGAGCTTTTGCAGAAGTTAACTGTGCTTGTGCATTCAATACTTCAGTATGAGCTGCATCCAAGGTTTGCTTTGCAATAGCATCTTCTTCGTCCAATCTTTTGTATCGCTCATAATCTTTTTCGATTCTAGCTAAATTCGCTTCTGCACTTTGAACAAGCGCTTTGGTCTGTTGCAAAGAAGCAGCGTATTTGCTTCGGTCGATTTCATAAAGCTTTTGACCTCTTTTTACTTGCTGTCCATCCTTCACATAAATGTTGGTGATGTAGCCACTTATTTGAGGTCGAATTTCTACCTCATTCAATGGGACTACTGTTGAAGGATATTCATCTGTTCCGGTTACTGATTTTTTCACTGCTTTGGTTACAGTTACCAAAGCCGGTGGGGGAGCTTGCTGGGCTGCTTGCTGGTTTTGCCCACAGGAAGTGGCTACAAAAAGTAGTGCAGCATAGAATATAATGGTAATAGATGATCTCATGAGATATTGAAAGTTTTCAGATTAATAGTTGATGGTGCCCAATGCTTGATCCAAATCCAGTTTGGAAAGCAAGACTTGATAAAATGCGTTGATATGGTTGATTTGAGCCGTTTGAAGGTCTGTCTCTGCGACAACTAAGTCTACATATGCTTTGACTCCTTCATCGTATTGCATTTTGATAATGTCATAGACATTTTCCGCCATTTCCATGTTTTCACGGATGATTTCCCATTCGTACAAACTGGAATTGTAAGAGGCCAAAGCCGCGTCGTACTGGGTATTGATTTGATTGGTCAAGTTTTCCAAATCAATTTTACCGCGCTCTACTTGTAGTTCGGCAGCTTTCACTCTGTGGACTCTTTTTCCACCCTGGAAAATCGGGATAGATAGATTCAATCCAACAGCTGATGTAGGATAAGACTGATTGTATAGATCAGAAAAATTTTGGTTGAAATACATCCAATTGTATCTGTAATATGCAGAAAGCTGAGGAAGGTAATTCCACTTTTCATAGGCCGTCTGGATTTCATTCAAAGACTGCTGAGTCTGCATCAAACGGTATTCAACTCTATTTTCCAACATCAATGGATCGGCAGCATCTTGCGCGATGTCTTCGACAGCTCCTTTGACATCAAATGTGATCTCAAAATCCAGGCTATCTGGATGACCGATCAATTGCTTGAGATAAGAATATTTGGCATCAAATGAATTCATCACTCTATTTCTGGAACTCTTGGAGTTTGTCAGTGTGATAAACGCTCTTTGATAATCAGTTTTATCTACTAGGCCAGTTTCGTATCTAGTTCTGGCATCCTTGTATTGCTTTTCTAGCCTTTGGAGATTTTCATCGATGATTTTTAGTTCTTCCTCAGAAAGAAGGATATCATAAAATGCCTTGGTTACATCAACGACCGTGTTGATTTTAGCATTTTCGATTACCTCTTCCAGTTGATTTCTGTAGTACTTGGAGGTACGAGAAGCAAACAGTTGATCTCTGTTGAATAAAGATTGATCTACCTGCAAAAGTACATTGGAATTGTAAGGCTGTCCAAAAGTGATAAGCTGATCGCCAATCGCACTAGTCTGTAGTTTGATATTGTAAGCTCCGGCAGCACTAGCGGTAATCTGAGGATACCAGCCAGCAATATTGGCTTTGATTTCCCGGTCTCCGATTTGCTCATCAATCTGAGCTTGTCGGATAGACGGACTTTGCACTAAGGCATAGTCCAGTACTTCTTGAAGTCCTACTGTTCCCTCTAACTTTGGAACATCCTCCTGCGCCAGAACTTTTACCGTCAATAGGAATAGCCCAAGGCCCAAAAGCAGAGACTGCTTTGAATAGGTCATAATTTAAAATAGAATTAATTGGTTTTATAAATGCGTAATTAATTTGCTTTGATAGCATCCCAAATCATAAAAGGATAGGAAGAAAAGTCGACATTCTTTTTTTCAAGTTTCTGTCCAAAATTTCTTTTCACTTTTGCCAGTGAATGGGCTGATTCATTCACCAAAATCTTCAAGATTATCGGGTTTATGTCTTTGATAGCCCCTTGTCGGATGCCATCTAGGTAAAAGTTCTCTGTCCACTCAAACCAGAGTGGATTCTCACGATGAACCTCTTCGGTATTATATGGAGATTTTAGAAATTGATCTAAAAACCCTTGAATTTCAGGATTTTGGAAATAAAATTCAGAAATATTTTCCCAAAATTTGAAAAACCTTTCCTGAAATGGGAGTTCCGGCTTGTCCTTTGATGCAACAGCTTCGTATTGCTTTTGGATCACCTCTTTGAAAATCCCATAGATCATATCCTCTTTGTTTTCAAAATAGGTGTAGATCGTTCCTGCCGCTACTCCGGCTTTTTTGGCAACTTGGCTGATCGGGCATCCATGGAATCCATGTTCGTTGATCAACTCCATTCCACTTTTGATGATCGAGATTCTTTTTTCTTGTAAAGTTTCCATAGGCTCTGAATGAACGTTCAATCATTTTGATGATTGATTAGTTCCCCGGGATTTGAAAAAAATCAAAAAAAACTTTGAAAGCCTATGCGCTAATTATAAAAGGATCGCTATTAAGTGTTTAATAATCAATGGTCTCCGTAATGAATATGATCCATTTTTCCTTTAAAAACTTTATGCTGTACGATGAAATACAGCGAAACCAAAGCAAATGCAATCACAAACCAATAGACTCCTACAGACAGTCCATATTCATGAGCCGAGGCATTGTATAAGGTCAATGAGGGATTCACATCATTGGTACTCGGGAGCATTTTTGGAAAAATTGAAACTGCCGAAGCGACAAATCCACCAACCAAAAACAAAGTCGAAAAGAGAAATCCCATTCCGTCTTTATAAGATTTGACTTTAAAGAGTCCGAAAATTCCTACGAATGAAATCACTGGGAAAATCCATAACCAAGGATGATTATTGAAGTTTTCGTAAGGATTTTCCTGGATATTGTGCCATATCAAAAGGGAGACAATGACGAATGCAAATAGGGCGAAATTCATTGTAAAAACTACTTTTTTCAATTTCTGATTAAGAGAGGTGCTGGTTTTGAAGATTACCCAATTGGCACCATGAATAGTTAAAGCAATCACTGCTATGACTCCCAAGAAAACGGTAAACCAGTCTATCACTCCGAGATGGTTTGCTTGAGGGCTGAAAGTTGAGTTCCAGAGCGGTAAGAAGAAATAATGAGCTTCTTGAGTAGAAACTCCGTTATCAACCATGCCCAGATTCACTCCGCGAACGATATTTCCCAAGGCGATTCCAAAAAATAAAGCTAATAGTAAACTGGCCACTCCAAATGAAGTGTTCCAGATGCTTTTCCAAAGGTGATTATTGACAAAGCCGTGGAGCTCCAGACCGATGGCCCTGAATATCAAAAGCCAAAGAATCATGATCAAGGGTAGGTAAAATCCACTGAATGAAGAAGCATACAAAGTGGGGAATGCGAAGAACAAAACTCCACCAGAAGCAATCAACCAGACCTCGTTGGCGTCCCAAAAAGGACCAATAGACTTGGTGATCATTTTTTTATCCTCTTCTGATTTTGCAAAAAACAAATGAACGATGCCAGCGCCAAAATCATAGCCCTCCAAGACCAAATAGACCGTCAGCATAAACAAAAGTGCGATGTACCAAAATAATTCCATGATCAGTCGATTTGAGGATTAGGCCCATGTTTAATGATTCTTCCGGCTAAAAGAAGGAATAGCATTCCCAGCAAAAAGTACAGTCCAATGAATCCCAACAAGGTAAAAAGGGTATTGCCGGAGGAGACGGTAGGAGAAGCGCCTTCTACAGTTCTCAATAAATTGTAAACCAACCAAGGCTGCCGGCCCAGTTCGGCTGTATACCAACCGGAAATATTCGCGATATAAGGGAAAGGAAGCGCAAAGACCAAACTCCATAAAATCCATTCAGTACTGAATAGCTTTTTTCGAATCAGAAAGAATAAGGAAAGTCCCATCAGACCTATGAAGATGGTTCCCAAACCTACCATAATGTGATAAGCGTAATACAAACCTGCAATGTTGGTTGGGTAAAGCTTTTCATCAAATTCATTCAGACCATAAATCGTCGCATTCCAGCGTTGATGAGTGAGGAAGCTCAAAACACCTGGCACTGCGATTTTATTATCCAGTTTCTTTTCCAAGATATTGGGTTGGCCGATTAGGACGATTTCTGCTCCACCTTCTTCCGTTTCAAAAACACCTTCCATAGCAGCGAAAGTCACAGGTTGATATTTGACGACGTTTTTGGCCAGCATATCTCCTGAAGGGAATGCAACAAATAGAGAAGCTGCCAATCCAAAGTAGACTCCGGTTTTCACAAATAGCTTCCCGAATTCAGCTTCTTTTTTATTCAAAATATAGAATGCTCCAACCGCTGCCATCACAAAAGAGCTGGTGACTAATGAAGCTGCTTGATTGTGAAGAAATGAAGGAATAAGCCAAGGGTTAGAAAAGAGGGCAGCGAAATTGTTCAATACAAATTTCCCGTTTTCAAGGATTTCATAACCAACTGGATGCTGCATCCAGGAGTGGGTAGCTATGATCAGATAGCCACTGGCCCAAGAACCTAAAAACACCAAAAATCCAGTCAGAAAGTGGAGTTTTTGACCCAAAAGCTTTTCGCCAAACAGGAATAGACCTAGGAACGAAGATTCCAAAAAGAAGGAAAACATGCCTTCCATGGCAAGCGTCTGGCCGATCACTCCACCGGTTAATTCAGAAAATTTGGCCCAGTTGGTTCCAAACTGAAACTCCATGGGAATTCCTGTCACCACTCCCATCACAAAATTGAGTGAGAAAATCTTCATCCAGAATTTTGCCGCGTGGTTGAAAGATTCCTCATGCGTCCTTAGATATCGCCATTTGAAATAGACAATCAACAGCGAAAGACCCATGGTCAGTTGAGGAAAGAGGTAATGGAAGGTAATGGTGAATGCAAATTGCATCCGGTCATAAAAAATCATATCCTCCATGTGCGACGGGGGTTTGGTGAGTTCCTAGATTAACATGCTTTAGCTTCCAAATGATTCCATTTTTTTGTAAACATTTGGGTCATGTTTTCTGATTTTTATTTTCACGTATTTAGAGGCCGGCATATTACTTTCTTTGACCACATTATTGACCGAAACCAGGACGTTTGTTTCAGGGAAATATGTCACTGTATTCTTTTCCGGAACAGGATATTCCACTACGATAAATAAGGGTGCAATTCTTTCAATTCCATCATCATGGTTGTAAAGGTCCACTTTGTCTCCGGCCTTCAGACCTGCTTTGACGATGTCATTTTTATTCATCATGATCACCCTTCGCTCATTGTAAATCCCTCGATAGCGATCATTCAAGCCATAAATCACTGTATTGAATTGATCGTGGGTTCTAGTGGTAGCCATTAGATATTCATCTTCTTCCAATTTGTTTTCAGGCAATTCGCTGATTACAAAAGATGCCCTGTCAGTGTATTTTTTGGACTTGAAATTCCCATCTCTTGCGGCATTGGGTAGATAAAAACCTCCTTTTTGTTTGACTCTGACATTATAATTTTCAAATCCAGGGATGCATTTCTCAATATCCTCTCTCACTGCATCATAGTTTCCTAGATAACGATCCCAATCGACTACAGATTTGTCTCCCAAAGTTGCTTTAGCCATGTGGCAAACGATATGGGTTTCATTGATCAGATCCTTGGAAATTGGTTCCAGCATTCCTCGGGACCACTCTACCACACCCATTGAATTTTCAGTACTGACATGCTGCCATTCTCCATTGACCATGTCTTTTTCGCTTCGAGAAATAGTGGGAAGGATTAAGGCTTCTTTTCCATGAATCAGATGTCCACGATTCAATTTGATGGAAACTGAAACGCTCAAGTTCAGATTTCTTATTCCTTTGGCAGTGTAGGTGGTGTCGGGTGTCGCGGAAAGGAAATTTCCTCCCATTCCAAAAAATACTTTGAGTTTCCCCTCATGCATTGCTTTGATCGTATTGATCACATCGTACCCATTTTCTCTAGGAGGGTTAAAGCCAAAAACCTCCTGAAGTTTGTCCAATTGCTCCTGAGTGGGGTGATTGTTGATTAGCATGGTTCGGTTTCCTTGCACATTGCTATGTCCACGAACAGGGCTTGGACCTCCTCCAGGTTTTCCAACGCTGCCTTTGAGCAAAAGTAGGTTGATGATTTCCCGGCAGATATCCACTCCATTATGCTGTTGAGTGACACCCATCCCCCAGCAGACGATGATTCGGTTTTTGAACTTCAGCATTTCTGCCGCCTTTCTCAGTTCCTCTGAAGAAACTCCAGCCTTAAAGGCCAAATCCTCTAGATCCAATCCTTTCAGATGTTGAATCATTTCTTCATATCCACCGGTCTTATTTTGGATGAATTCGTGATCAAATACTTTTCCCGGATTTTCTTTTTCAAACCCTAAAAGGATCTTTTCAATAGCCTTGAGTAAAGCCAAATCCCCATTGATTTTGACAGGAAGGTATAAGTCAGCGAGCTCTGCAGTGATGCCTAAAATACCGGATACTTTTTGAGGATCTCGAAATCCCATTAGTCCAGCTTCAGGAAGTGGATTGATGGCAATGATCTTTGCCCCATTTTTCTTTCCTCTGGCTAAAGCACTAAGCATTCGAGGAGAATTGGTGCCGGGATTTTGACCGATGATCATGATGATATCAGTATCGTAAAACTCATGGAGTTTCACAGTTCCTTTTCCGACTCCCAAACTGGTATTTAATGCAAATCCAGAAGTTTCATGGCACATATTGGAGCAATCTGGGAAGTTGTTGGTTCCAAATTCCCTGACGAAAAGCTGGTAGGCAAACGAAGCTTCATTGCTGGTACGACCCGATGTGTAAAATGCGGCTTCATTGGGGGAATCCAACTGATTCAGATGTTCAGCGATTTTTGCAAATGCTCCATCCCAACTGATAGGTTGATAGTGAGTTCCTCCTTTTGGGAGATACATGGGCTCCGAAAGTCTCCCCAAATGACCAATTTCATAATCTGTCAATTTTGCTAAATCATTGACTGAGTTGTCTCTGAAAAAATCTGCCGTGATTCGTTTGCTAGTTGCTTCTTCGGCTAATGCTTTGGCACCATTTTCACAATATTCAGCAACCCGAGATCGATCGTCGTCAGGATCTGGCCAGCCACAACTTGGGCAATCAAACCCATCGAATTGGTTCATTTTAAAAAGTGCCTTTCCTCCCCGAATCAGTGTTTTTTCAGTGATCAGGTTTTGGATGGATGTGGCAACAGCGGGAACTCCTACTGCCCATTTTTTCACTTTGCCTTGTTTGAGGTTTAAAAGTTTGAATGGTGGTTCAGCTGGGGGAGTTTTTTGCACCGATTCCTCTGGGTTGATCTTAGGTTTATTCTTGTCACTCATAATCTATTTTTCTTGAGTCGAAATTTGAACTCGTTCACTTCCACAATAAATATTCATTCGGTTTTCCCTTAAAAATCCGATAAGTGTAATCCCAAATTCCTCTGCCAATTCTACCGCCAAGGAAGATGGAGCACCAATAGCCGCAACAAATTTGAAACCTGCCATAGCTGCCTTTTGAATCAACTCAAAACTTGCCCTTCCGCTGAGCAGTAAAATGTGATTGTTTAATGGGAGAGTGTTGTCTTTTAGCGCTTTTCCAATGAGTTTGTCTAAAGCATTATGTCTACCAACATCCTCCTGAAAAGAAAGTAAATCGCCTTCCAGATCAAATAAACCAGAAGCATGGATTCCTCCTGTTTGGGAGAAGCCTTCTTGTACTGCTTTCAAAGTAGAAGGTAGATTGTAAAGAATGTCTACCGGAACAGAAAAACTTGGTGGTAGATTTTTGCAAAAGGAATTCACTGTCTTAATGGAATCAATAGAGCTTTTACCACATACCCCACAGCTAGAGGTGGTATAAAAATTCCTGTCAGAATTCCCTAGATTCGGAATGACACCATCATGCAGTTCGACAGTTATTTTGTTTTGTTTCTCAGAAGAGCAATCAGAGTCTTGGAAAACACTTTTTATCTCCTGAAAAGAGGAAATTATACCTTCTGTAAATAAAAAGCCAAGAGCTAAATCCGGATCATCACCGGGAGTTCTCATGGTGATCGAAACGTTCTTTTGGGTTCTTTTTCCTAGGTCAAAATACAACAATCGAATTTCCAGTGGCTCCTCAATTGATAAGGTGTCTTTAGATAGACTGAGGGTGTATTTTTTGATCTTTTCGATCAGAATTTGCTTTGTAGAAGGGGATTGTAAATCGTTCATTTCATCTGATTTTACTTCTGGATAAGTTAGCCATTAATAAATAAATCAACTAAAATCCTCTGGAATGATTTGATGAAAAGTGATGATTAGTAGGATTGCTGGACATTCCATAAATTGTTAGATCCCAAAATACCTATCCTATGAAGTTTTTCTTCAGTTTACTTCTTTTCCTATTCTTAGGAACCTTATCATCTGCCTATGCACAACAGCAAACCTATTGCAATCCCATCAACCTAGATTATGGCTATACTCCAATCCCTAACTTTTCTGAATGGGGAAGACATCGGGCGACAGCTGACCCTGTCATAGTCAACTATAAAGGAACTTATATTCTCTTTTCGACTAATCAATGGGGTTATTGGACCTCTACAGATATGTCCAATTGGGAATTCCATTCGCGGCTTTTTCTTCGTCCTTGGAACAAAGTCTACGATGAACTTTGTGCTCCTGCTGTGGGAATTGTAGGAGATACTGTCTTGGTCATGGGGTCCACCTATGAAAAGGATTTTACGATTTGGATGAGTACAGATCCAGTGGGGAATGTTTGGGAGCCACTGGTTGAAAAATTTGAAATCGGAGGTTGGGACCCTGATTTTTTCACAGATGATGATGGAAGATTGTATATGTACAATGGAAGTTCCAATCGCTATCCTCTTTACGGAATTGAATTGGATCGGAAAACCTTAAATCCTATTGGCACTCGAAAGGAAATGTATCTTTTGGAGCCTGATAAATATGGCTGGCAGCGCTTTGGAGAGCATATGGATAACACCTTTTTGGATCCTTTTATGGAGGGAGCTCATATGACGAAACACAATGGAAAATACTACTTGCAATACGGAGCGCCAGGAACAGAATTTAGTGGCTATTCAGATGGTGTCATTGTTGGAACTAGGCCATTGGGGCCATTTACTCCTCAATCCGATCCATTGAGTATGAAGTTGGGAGGATTTGCGAGAGGAGCTGGACATGGAGCTACTTTTCAGGACAATCAAGGAAAATATTGGCACATCAGCACGATCATGGTTTCAGTCAAAAACAATTTTGAACGAAGGCTTGGGATTTGGCCGACAGGATTTGATTCAGATGATGTGATGTGGAGCAATACTGCTTTTGGAGATTACCCACATTTTTTGCCGGATGCGGAAAAGGCAGGGGAATTTACTGGTTGGATGTTGTTGAATTATGAAAAACCTATCTCTGTCTCCTCAACCTACGGTGGTTTCGCTCCAAACAAAGCCAATGATGAGGATATCAAAACCTATTGGAGTGCCAAAACTGGTGAAAAAAGAGAGTGGATTCAGTCAGATTTAGGTCAGGTCAGCACGGTCAATGCCATTCAGATCAATTATGCTGATCAGGATGTGGATCAGGATCGATTGGGAAAGAGAACGGACCAATTCCATCAGTATATTTTGTATCACTCACTTGACGGTAAAGAATGGGAGGTTTTGGTAGATAAAAGCCAAAATCAAACAGATATCCCTCACGAATATGTGGAGCTGGGAAGACCTGTGAAAACCCGATTCCTAAAGCTTGAAAATATCCATATGCCAACTGGTAAATTTGCAATCAGCGGTTTTAGGGTTTTTGGAAATGGTGGAGGAGCAATTCCTGAAAAAGTGAATCAGTTTATGGTTTTCCGAACTGAAAAAGACAAGCGAAGTGCCTATTTGAAATGGTCTCCGATGGATGATGCCTATGCCTATAATATTTATTATGGAACCGCACCAGATAAACTGTATACCTCCATTATGGTAATGGGAAATAATGAATTTTGGCTCAAAACCTTGGATAGAACCAAGACTTATTATTTCACTATCGAGGCGATCAATGAAAACGGAGTGGGTATAAGGTATGAGGTACTAAAAGTGGATTAATTGTAGGTTTTGGACTCTAGTAGTTTTAGGAATCTCTTTGCATTTCCATTGGTTGGATTAAGCTCTAAGGATTTTTGGTAGTTCATAATTGATAAATCTATTTCTCCCAATTCCATTAATATTTCACCATAACTATCATATACTCTAAATGAATCTGGAAATGCTTCTACATTCAGTCTGAAAATTTCTTTTGCAGCATCCAGATTTCCTCGTTCCAAGAAATCATAACCCATAAGGTTCATTTCGTTTTCACTGAGATAAAACCCGGCTTGGTCTTTTATTGCCTTATAGTTTTCTACTCCTTTTTCTATTCCATTTTTTTCGATTTCTTGACCTACTGAAATAGCCACGGATTGAACAGGCTTGTCAAAGCTTGAACCATGCAAAATCCCCAAAATCCCCTTTGTCATATGGTGCAGGGGAGCCCCTCCGGTATTATTTAATATAATAATGGAGGTCTTTTCCGATGGAATTCTTGTGATCAAAGCTGTGTATCCATTTATCACACCATCATGGCTGATCGATTTCAAAGTGGAAGAAGTATTTCCAATTTGAATTTCACCGATATCCCAACCATTTGCATAGTGCGAGTTGCCCAGTTGGACTTTTGGAGAGAAAAGGGAATCTAGGAAAGATTTGGGTAGTAGCTTTTCAGAATAAAGAGCTTGATCCCAAATAAAAAGGTCTTCAACAGTCGAGTGAATCCCTCCTGAAGAATAGGCTTCCGAATAATCAATATAATTTGCTTTCAAATACGATAAACCTAATGGAGAATATCCCGAAGCCTTGTTTTTAACCAAGCGTTGGGTTGGTTCGTAGCCGGAATTTTTCATTCCTAAGGGGCTAAAAATCTTTTCATTCAGGATTTTTCCATAGGGTTTGCCTTCTATTTTCTCCAGGAGAAAACCCAAAAGAGCATAGCCCGAATTGCTGTAATTAAATTGACTGCCTGGAGTAAAAAGAAGTGTGGAATCTGAAAATGTCTGGATCAAACCTTCAGGTCTTATAAATTTCAACATATCTGTTCTATAGGATGGAAAAGAAGTATGATTGGGGATTCCAGAAGTATGGTTTAACAAATGTTGAATAGTAATCAAATCACCTTGTGGCTTTGGATAGTCATTCAAATAGTTGCCAATAGGGGTGCGGAGGTCAAGTTTTCCCTCGGCCACTAATTGCATGATAAGCATGGAAGTAAATTGCTTTGAGACCGATGCGATTTGAAACTTTGTGTCTGGTCGATTAGGTATGTCCCATTCAAAACTGGCTTTACCAAAGCCTTTTTTGTAAATAACTCTTCCTTCAAAAGCTACCAAAATTGCCCCGTTGAATTGATGATAGTCATGATAGGTTTTTACATGCTGATTGATTTGGTTTTTTTTTGTTTCTGACTGAGGTTGGGCCGGGGAACAGCTTTGAAGGTGAAGTCCAATTATGAATAGTACTGTGTAAATGGGCTTTAAAAATAAGTTCCAATTCATGATCAAGTTGCTTTTTTTGAATTGCTTGCAACCACCTTTTTTTTCTAAATACAAGTGTCAAAAAAGTGTAAAACCTCTGTCAAGCTTTGTGAAAACATCCAAAATTCCATTTCTTACACCCGATGTATCAAAGAATCGGAGCTTTACTTTTAATAGTTTGTGTTGTTGGCTTTCTAAGCTTGGGGGCCACCTGGAGAGAAAATGACTCTTCCGAAGAAAGGAAGGTGGCTTTGCGGATGCTTGGACATCAGCTTTTGCTAAACCAAGGTGATTCAAGTTCTATCGTGCTTCCTGTGAAAGAAGTTCAAGAAGGGGAATTTGAAATTTCCTTTGAGAAAAAACTTACGATCAAGCCCTATTCTGTTGTCCAGATAGCCTCACAATTGGAGAAGTCTAACTTTCTTCCTTCAGAATATTTAATTGAAATTGTCGAATGTCAAAATCATGAAATTGCTTATAGTTTTCAGATCAAGCCATCCGAAGAGGAAAGTTTGATACCATGCTGTGGAAGAGATTTGCCAAAGGCTTGTTATCAAGTGAAAGTGTATTTCCCTGAGAATTTGAATACGAATTTGGCTTCAATATTCCTTTTGGGAATTCCTGCTTTGGCCTTCGTATTTTTTGTTTTTAAAAAACCATCAGAAAAGCGGGTCTCTAAAGATTCCAAAATTGATTCTGGTTGCTTATCGATCGGTCAATTCATGTTTTACCCGGACCAATTGAAGTTGATTCATCAGGAGGAAGAAATCATACTATCCATTAAAGAGTGTGAAATTCTAGAGGTCCTTATTAGTCGGCCCAATCACATTGTTTCTAGAGAAGAATTGTCAAAAAAAGTTTGGGAGGATAATGGAGTTTTTGTGGGAAGGAGTTTAGATACTTTTATTTCAAAACTTCGAAAGAAGCTTAAAAATGATCCAAAAATTTCTATATCCAATATGAGGGGTGTAGGATACAAATTGGAAATCAAATACGATTTGGCTTCAATCCTAAAACCCCGTAAGTTTCATTTATGAATCGGATCAATTTTCTAAGCTTTAGCGTATTAGCGCTATTTTTTATTTCCTGTCAAAATCAACATCAAGAAAAGGAGGTTGCAGATAGACCCAATATTCTTTTTGCGATAATGGACGATGTCACCTATCTGCACATGGGGGCTTATGGCTGCGATTGGGTCAACACTCCGAATTTTGACAGAATTGCCAAAGAGGGGATTCTTTTTATGAATGCCTATACGCCCAATGCGAAATGTGCTCCTTCACGAGCTAATATTCTGACTGGTCGAAACTCTTGGCAGTTGGAAGAAGCAGGGAATCACTGGCCTCAGTTTCCTGTTAAGTTCAAGTCATTTGCTGAAACTTTGGATGAAAATGGATATCACGTAGGCTATACCGGAAAAGGTTGGGCTCCGGGAAAAGCAGCCAATGAAGATGGTTCTCCAAGAGATTTACTCGTCAATAAATATGGAGAATTCACCTTGGATCCACCGACGACAGGAATAGCAAATACTGATTACGCAGAGAATTTCAAGGTTTTCTTGAGTGATAATTCAACTGATGATCCCTTTTTCTTCTGGTTTGGTAGCTGGGAACCACATCGTGGCTATGAGTATGGATCTGGGATTCGAGTAGGTGAAAAGAGTCTGGGGCAAATCGCGAATGATCAGGTTTTTGAGTTTTGGCCGAAGGTAGATTCTGTGAAAACAGATCTATTGGATTATGCCTATGAAATTGAATATTTTGATTTGCAACTGGGTAAAATGCTGGATCATTTGGATTCAATCGGCGAGCTTGAAAATACATTGATTGTTGTGACAGCAGATAATGGAATGCCGTTCCCAAGAGTCAAAGGTCAAGAGTATGAGTATTCGAATCATTTGCCATTAGCAATGCGCTGGCCAAAAGGAATTTCGGGTGAAAATAGAAAAGTGGAAGATTATGTGAGTTTCATTGATTTTGCACCAACCTTCCTGGAATTGGCTGGCGTGAATCAGCCCAATACAGGCATGGAGGCAATTACAGGTTTGAGCTTAACAGACATCCTGTATTCTGAGAAAAGTGGAGAAATAAATTCTTCACGAAACCAAGTTCTGATCGGAAAAGAAAGACATGATGTCGGCAGACCAGATGATCAGGGATATCCAATTCGTGGTTTGGTGAAAAATGGAATGCTTTATTTGCATAATTTCAAACCAGAAAGATGGCCTGCCGGTGATCCGGAAACTGGTTATCTGAATACAGATGGAGGAGCTACCAAAACTGTGGTTTTAAACTCCATCTACAAACCTGAAACTTTCCAATTTTGGGAATGGAATTTCGGAAAAAGACCTCAAGAGGAACTGTATAATATTGCTGAAGACCCTAACTGCCTTGTAAATTTAGCTGAGGATTCCTCCTTTCAAGAATTGAAAGAGGAAATGAAACTGGAACTTCTTGAAAAGCTAAAAGCCCAAGGAGATCCAAGAGCTTTGGGCAATGGGGATATTTTTGATCGGTATTCCTATGTGGACCCGAAAAGCGTTGATTTTTACAATCGCTATATGAAAGGGGAGGAAGTTAGTTTCAGCTGGGTAAATGCTTCAGATTTTCAAGACGTCTCAAAAATCCCAACTTACCAGAAAATGCTGGAGGAAAAGAAGAATCAGGAGATAGAAAAGAAGTAGCTTATTCTAAACTCTTCCCATTTACAACCACGTTTTTGACTTCAAAGCCTTTTACCAAATCCTTGTTGAAATTGGCTTTCTCGGTCTTTACAGTAATGTTTTCAAAGTCAAAGTTTGATAAACGATCATGTTCCGTAATTGCCACATCGAAGAAAATATCACATTCTAGATCGATGTTTTTCATGGTGATATGATCTGAGTAGGATAGGGGGACATCCTTTCTTCCCTGCAAGTCAAAAAACTGAGTCCAAGGCTTTACATAGATGAAACTATGTGCTTGTCCTCGGATATTTTCAACAGTAATGTATTCGTAATTCTGAGGCGTGTCAGGTCTCATTTTCAACCATAGCAAGCGATGTGCATCTTGAATTTGAATGTTTCTCATGATGACATTTTTATTGTGAATCGCTTCGCTGCCACAAGTTAGAGCCGAATGACAAAACCCAAATTCACTGTCTTCAATTAGAATGTGCGTGTTTTCTCCATTGTTTCGATCCTCGTCTGCCCAAGGGCCTTTGCCTCCTTTGAGTGCAATTGCATCATCATTTACAGAAAGGTAGCAGCCCTTTATTAGGACGTTTTTCACCACGTCCAAATCAATTGCGTCCGTGCTTGGTGCTTTGACTGGAGAACTTGGAGAAGTGATGGTTAGATCCAAGATTTTTACATTCTCACACTGGTAATAGTGACTGCTCCAAAATCCGGCATTGATCAGGCTCACATCCTGTAGTTGCACGTTGTTGCTTCGCCAAATAAAAACTAATCGAGGTCTTGAAACTTCCAGGTTGGTGCAATTTGGGTCCTCTTTTCTCCTTTGCCAGAAGGCTTCCCAGAATTTCAAACCATTTCCATCAATAGTTCCTTTACCGCTGATTGTAAATCCATCTACTTCGTATGCATTGACCAAAGCCGCAAAATAATCCAAGTTTTGGCCTTCCATTCGAGAAGGGATTTTTGGATAATTCGCAATGTCATTAGAACCTTTGAGTACAGCACCATCCATTAGGTGGAGGTGGGTATTTGGTTTGAAAAATAAAGCTCCACTCAGAAATGTTCCTTCAGGGATGATAATTACTCCACCACCATTTGCAGAGGCTTTGTCTATGACCTTTTGAATTTCAAAAGTCTGTAGGAGTTCAGGGTCTTTTTTTACACCATGCTCTGTGATGACATAAGGTCTCCCCAAATCAGAAAGAGAGATTTTAGAGTCATCCTTAAACCAATCCGAGATCACAGATCCATCTGGCCAAAGATCTTGCTGTGCAAAAGAGGGACTTAGGATTAAGGAGAATAGAAGGAGCCAAATTGTCTTTTTCATGAGAGAAAATGTAATCAATGAGCAAGCAATATAAGGTTTTCATTCGCTTAGACTGTCTGGAGCTAGCCCGATTTTGGATATTGAAAAGGTTTCCGACCAGTCATGGAAAACTAAAAGGAATGGATAAGGTGGATTGATGATTTCAATTAAATTTAATCATATGAAAAAAACTATATCTGTCCTCTTTGCGCTATTCTTTTGTCTTTTAGCTCCTCTTTTTGCCCAAAATCAACAAGCTGAAAAAATCATGTTGTTGATGGAAGAAATCCCTGTGATGGGACTTTCTGTAGCGGTTGTGAAAGATGGAGAATTGGTTTATCAGGAAGCGTTTGGCTGGAAAGAAGAGAATAAAGTGCCTCTGTCATCGACTGATATTTTTAGAATTGCCTCTATTTCTAAGTCCTTTTCTGCAACATCAATTATGCAGTTGGTAGAACAGAAAAAACTGTCTTTGGAAGATGATGTGAGTGATTTAATAGGTTTCAAAGTTCGTAATCCGAAGTTTCCTGAAAAGGTGATCACTTTGAAAATGCTGCTTTCCCATACTTCAAGCATGAATGATTCGGAAGGATATTTTACACTAGACGCCATCAATCCAGCAAAGAATCCGAATTGGAAGAAGGCTTACAATGACTATGCTCCCGGTGAAGGATATCAGTATTGTAATCTGGCTTATAATATGACTGGGACGATTATCGAAAAGTATTCAGGAGAGCGATTTGATCACTATATCAAGAACCATATTTTAGATCCTTTGGGACTTTATGGAGGATTCAATGTCAATGATTTGGACGCTTCGAAATTCGCCAATATTTATTCCTTTGATACCAAAACCGGGGAATTCACGCTTTCTCCAGCGGCCTATGCACCAAGAAAAGAAGAGATTGCGAATTATGTGGAGAACTATAGCACTCCGATTTTTTCTCCGACTGGAGGAATGAAAATTTCCGCTCCTGACCTTGCCAGATATATGATCATGCATATGAATTATGGCAAAGGGGAGAAGGCCAAAATTATCAAAAAGAAGAGCTCCAAAATCATGCAAACTCCTCTTTCCAGCAATGAGAATTATGGATTGGCTTTATGGAAAACTGACAAGTTGATTGAAGGAAAAATGTTGACAGGTCACACCGGATCAGCCTATGGGCTTTACAGTGCCATGTTTTTTGATCCCCAAGAAAAATTTGGAATTGTAGTAATGACTAATGGCTGTGATCCAACCTATGAAAATGGTTACAATAAGGTGATCAAGGAAACAGTGAATATCCTCTATGAAGAACTGATCAAAAACTAATTCCGAAAAAGGAAGAAACGGAAGGTAGAATATCGATTGCCCAATGGGTCAAAATAAGAACAGGAAGGTTTCGAAACCTTGACCAATGCCAGCCAAAAAAAGCTCCAACAATAAAAACGGGTAGACCAGTTCCCACAAGAACTGAAATCAAGTCACCAGCCTGACCATCTACTCCATCTGCCAAGAAGAACCTGCTTGGAATATGCCAAGCAGTAAAAAGAATGCCTGAAACAAGAATTGCCATAGGGGTATTCCAGAGCTTTTCCAGTCTTGTCTGGAGCATAGCTCTGAAGAAAAGCTCCTCGGGGATTCCTGCAATGAAAAGTGGCAGCATAACTCCGATGAACAATCGGATCGGCGCATCTTGATAGTCTGGGATTTGGCTGGCAATAGGGACCAGATGTTTTGTATTAAGGAAAAATCCCACTGCGATTAATAAGGTGCCTTTGATCACCATTGAAATACTTGGCTTTAAACCAAATAGAAGGTCATGGAGGGAGTATTTCCAAACTTTGAAAAAGATCCAAATTGGAATAATCAGAAGGAAAGTGAATTTGAATACTCCAGCATACCAAAAATCCTGAATGAAGTCATGAGCACCTAGAATTGGTAAAGGAAATTGGGTGATTATGTAGGCAATAAAAATTGCAAGGAATACGTAGAAGAGAGCATAGAGTAAAAGTAAAAAGCTCTCCTTTTGAAGGTTTTTGAAATGGATTTCGGAGGATGAGACTCGTTGCCAAGTAAGAAAGTTGATGAGTTTTTTCAATTGAGCTTAGCGGTTGGAATAATTTCTCTTCAATTGGGTGAGGATTTCTTCCAAACCATTGAGACGGATTTCATAGAGAGTATGGAGCCACATTCCCAGCTTTCCCTCTGGAAATCCCTGCCCATGCATCCATACCAAATAGTGCTCAGGTATGTCACAAAGTAGTTTTCCTTTGTATTTGCCGAAGGGCATTCTCTTAGTCACGAGGTCTATCAAAATTTGATTGTCCATATGACAAAAGTAAAATTTTCAAGACGCTTAAATCTGAAGATTGTAATTTTTTAAACCTTCGATTTGAAAAGGAAATGAAGACTTAGGGTTTAAGCGAGTTTTGCTTGTTCTAAGGCTCTCAAAATCTACCGTTTATAAATAAATTTGTAGTTTTTGAAATATTAGTCGGTTGCTTAAAAAGTTAATAACCTCTATTTGACAGGTTTGTATAGTGTTATAAAATGCGTTTTTTTAGATGTAAGTGCTTAATTGTCTTTGTTTTATACATTTTTATCTAGTTTCCGTCCCAAAAAAAGGTCTTTGATTTTTAATTCTTTCTCCTTTGATTCAAGGCCGATTACAATTAACAGACCCGCTATTACCGATGAATGCCCAGCTCCAAATTTCCGAGGAGGAATTGACCTATTGGACACTTTTGAAAGAAGGTGAGCAATCAGGTCTTCGTTTTTTCTACGAGAAGTATGTGGATGACTTGTTCTCTTTTGGGATGGGAATCGCCAAATGTGAACATCAGGTAAAGGATGCGATTCAAGAAGTTTTTTTAGACTTATGGAAGTATAGAAATAAGATCAATTCTTCTGTTCTAGTTAAAGCATACTTATACAAATGCCTTGCAAACAAACTTTTTAAACTGGCGAAAGTAGACAAGAAAAATAAGTCAGTTCATAGTGATTACATGGAAGATTGGGAGCTATTGGTCGAAAGCTCTGAGTCGAAGCTCATCAATATTCAAATCGAATCACATTTGAAAGAAAAATTGGTGAAGGCTATCGAAAGCCTTCCTGACCGCCAAAAGGCCGTGATCAATTGTCTGTTCTTTGAGGATTTTTCTTATGAAGAAACTTCTCAAATTATGAATATTAATCTGAGATCCACTTACACACTTGCTTGGAAAGCTGTTGGAAGCTTAAAAAAGTATCTGAGTTAACAGTATAAAATTTCGCAAACCATCCTTTTTGTTTTTAAAAGTATTGATTCTTGATTTTTCTGAAAAAAAGTTAAAAACTGAAGGATAACTTTTAAAGATGTCTGTCTTATAGCATTGAAGACAGATTTTATGAGCAAAGCAAATTACACAGTCGAAGACTTTGTACTTGATCCAGAATTTCGAAAATGGATTTTTAAAAACAACCCCGAGGCAAAAGCCTATTGGGAGAGTTATTTGCAAAAGCATCCCGAGAAAGTTCAAGAGATTGAATTAGCCAGAAAGATTCTGATTCATCTTCCTCACGAGAAGAAGAAGATCTCTGAAGAAGCAAAGGATAGTCTCTGGGAAAGCATTTCACAGGGGATTGATCAAGAATCTAGAGAACAGACTGATACGAAGGTGGTCAATTTGGATTCATGGTCTGCGATTAAGCAATATGAGCAAGAGCAATCCAAAAAATCACGAATAGCCTGGAAGAGAAAAGTTGCAGCAGTATTGATTTTGGTTGCTTCTGTAGGGTACTTTTTGACAAAGTCAGTTAGAACTGCTCAGGAAGATACAGTGGAAATGGTGGCGGAAATAGAAGTTCACCAAGCGCCACCCGGAGTAAAATCCACCATCACTTTGGAGGATGGATCTAAAGTGTTTTTGAATTCAGGTAGTAAAATAAGCTACACGAAAGGATTTACAGATTCTCTACGCCTGCTTCAACTAGAAGGGGAAGGGTATTTTGAAGTTGCTCATGATAAGAGTAGGCCATTTGTGGTTCAGACTGGATCTATATCCACCACTGCATTGGGGACATCCTTTAATATCTCTTCATTTCCAGGAGATAGTGTTTCGATCTCTTTGGTGACAGGGGTTGTACTGGTGAAAAATGGAGACGTGGAGGAGACGCTAATGCCAGGAGAGGGGATCATCGCTTCCACTCAAGACTCTGGCTGGAAAAAAGAAAGATTTGATGTGGAGCAAGTGCTCTCGTGGATGAATAAAACATTGATTTTCAAAAATACCCCATTCGATAGAGCCAGCTTAAAACTGGAAAATTGGTTTGGAGTCGACATAGTTTTTGAAAATCTAGTTCCAAATGATTTGATGGTCTCCGGAAAATTCAAAGATGAAAGTCTAGAGAATATTTTGAAGGGACTTAGCTATAGCTCCAGATTTGAATATGAGCTAAAAGGAAAACAAGTATACATTCATTTTAAACCTTAACCCATGAGCCTATGAAAAAACCAGCAAAAAAGTAAAAGGCCGAAAAGGAAATAATCCCTCTCGGCCAGCGGAAGTTTTGATGAGTCTTGGCGGATAATCAAAACTCCTAGTTCAACCATTTCACAATAGTTTAAACATGAAGTAAAGTTATGAAAAAAAGCATACTGTTACGCTTATTGGCTATGTCCAAAACCATTTTATACAGTTTTCTGATTCAGTGCTTTTCGATGAGCTTACTATTTGCCAATACCGGCAATGCTCAAATTAAAGCCATAGACGAAGTTCCGGTGAGAATCGAACTTCAAAATGCAAAGGTCCAAGACGCTTTTTCAAGAATTGAAAGAGTGACTGGGTATAATTTTGTTTATACCTCCAGAGAATTAAAAGATTTACCAGCTGTCACAATCTCAAATTCTGGAAGCTTATATGATTTGTTGGTTGATTTTTCCCAACAAACAGGCTTGAATTTTAAACAAATCAATAAAAACATCCACGTCAGAGTCGATTCTGACTCTAAGAAAGACGATCAAGTAATGATCGAAATGGTTCCACAGGAAACCGTTTCCGGTGTGATCGTAGACGAAACAAACCTTCCTCTTCCTGGGGTTTCTATCATTGAAAAAGGAACTACCAACGGAACGGTTTCAGATATTGATGGGAAGTTTACTTTGGTAGTCAGTTCTCCTGATGCTGTTTTGGTATTTAGTTTCATCGGAATGGAGACTACCGAACTTCCTGTCGGTGATAGAAGAACTTTCAACATCACCATGAGTGAAGACACCAAGTCTCTAGATGAGGTAGTTGTGGTAGGTTACGGTACTCAAAAGAAAAGAGAAATCACTTCTTCCGTTGCCAAAGTAGATGAAGAAAGTTTCGTTCAAGGTAATGTGAAGAGCCCACTTGATTTGATTCAAGGTAAAGTGGCAGGTCTAAGCATTACCAGAACAGAAGGTAACAATCCAAACTCCGGAGTAGCTATCCAAATGAGAGGTGTTACCTCCCTAGTTGGTAATTTGGCTCCATTGATCGTAATCGACGGTATTCCGGGCGGTAACTTGGATCTGTTGCAGCAGGATGATATTGCTTCCTTCGATGTATTGAAAGATGGATCTGCAGCAGCAATCTATGGTACCCGAGGTAACAATGGTGTGATTTTGATTACTACCAAAAAAGGAAAAGCTGGTGAGCCAACCTTTAACTACAATACTTATTTTTCTAAAGAAGCTGTAGCTAGAAAGCCAAACTTTTTGTCCCCTGATCAATACAGAGGATTGATAGCTGATGGTTTGATTGGTGAGGTAAATGACTTGGGAGCATCTACAGATTTGTATGATGAATTGATCAACAAGCAAAACTTGAGTCAATATCATAACTTCTCTGCTTCTGGTGGTTCATTGAACTCAAACTACAGAGCATCTTTCTATATCAATGATATGGAAGGTATCGCAAAAGAAAACTCCAGAAGCCAATATGGTGCCCGTATCAACTTGAATCAAACTGGAGTAAATGGAAGATTGCAAATGGCTGCTAACCTTGCTGCGAACTTCAATAAAGCAAATCTACTTGGTGGAGGCGGCGGAGACTTCGAGCAAGCTATTCAAAGAAACCCTACTGCTCCGATCAGAAACCCTGACGGAACCTTTGTAGAAACTCAGGCCTATAACAACTATAATCCGCTTTCTAGATACGAATACAGAACCAACGAGAGAAATCAGCAGACTTTCTCTGGTGATATGAGATTGACTTTTGAGATCATCGAAGGTTTGAATATCAGTGCTTTTGGAGCACATACTCAAAACACCTACAACGACAGACAATTTAGATCTTTGAAGGATTTTGCTCAAAGACCAAATGCAGAATTCCAAGGAACTGGATATGCTAGGAAATACAATGGCTTGTCTTGGTCAGATGTATTTGAGTCTACCTTGAACTATAAGAGAATTGTTGGTGATCATTCATTTGATGTATTGGGTGGTTACAGTTATCAATACAATACTTTTGAAGAGTTCTGGGTAAATAACTCAGGTTTTACCACTGATGCATTTGAAGATTGGAACTTAGGTGCAGGTACAGCGATCAACAATACCCAGCTTCCAAGACCAGGAATGGGTTCTTTCAAAGAAGACAATACTTTGATTGCACTTTTTGGTAGAGTGAGCTATAGCTACAAAGAGAAATTATTCGGTCAGGTGATTTTCAGACGTGAAGGTTCTTCCAAGTTCGGGGACAATCATAAGTGGGGTAACTTCCCAGCTGCATCAGTAGGATGGGATCTTTCCAAAGAGTCTTTCCTTCAAAACTCAAGTGCAATTGAAAACTTGAAGTTGAGATTGGGATACGGTGTGACCGGTAACCAAGGTATTCCAAACTATCAGTCTTTGGTGACTCTAAGTACTGGTGGTGTTTATCCTCAAAATGGTGTTTACTATCAGACTTATGGTCCTGCTAGAAACCCTAACCCTAACTTGAAGTGGGAGAAAAAACAAGAGTGGAACTTCGGTATTGACTTTGCCCTTTTCAATAACAAGCTATCTGGTTCATTGGATTTCTATGACAGAGAGACTGTTGACTTGTTGAACAACTATACCGCACAGCAGCCTCCATTCGTGAGAAATTCAATTTTCACCAACGTGGGTAGTATTCGTAACCGAGGTATTGAATTGTATTTGAATGCCATGTTGGTTAACAAAAACGACTTCTCTTACTCAATTGATTTCACTGGAAACATTGTGGGTAACAAGATTTCTCAACTTTCCAATGAGTTCTATTCAGCTGATTATCTGGAATTTGGATTCTTGCCTTCTCCAGGAAACTTGGGTGCGGCTATCCGAGTGGATGAAGGTGGAAAAGTGGGTAACTTCTTCGGTAAAAAATTCGCAGGATTCAATGAAGATGGTAAGTGGTTGTTCTACAAAGCAGATGGTTCTGCTGTAACTGCTGATCAAATCGCAACTGAAGATCTATCAATCATCGGAAACGGTGTACCTAAGTATATGGCAAGTTTGAATAACTCTTTCCGTTATAAAAACTTCGATTTGACGATCTTCTTTAGAGGTAAGTTTGCCTATGATATCTTGAATACTCAAGATCTATATTTTGGAAACAAAGCTTGGTTGCCAAACAACCTTTTGGAAAGTGCAATCACCAAAAACAGCGAGCTAAACGATAATCCTCAGTTCTCTAACTACTACCTGGAAAACGGAAGTTTTGTGAAGCTTGACAACATTACGTTTGGCTACAACTTCAACCTAAAAGGTAAAGCAGTTAAGAATCTAAGATTGTATGCTACAGGTAGAAACCTGGCTACTATCACCAGTTATACAGGGCTAGATCCTGAACTTCAAGACACTGGATTTACGACTGGTATCGACAATCGTGGGTTCTACCCTCGTACCAATTCGTACACTCTTGGTTTGAAAGTTACATTCTAAAGACTCTGAATAATGAAAAATATTAAAAGAATATATAGCATAGCCATCGCACTTCTTGTTTTGGGATTTGCAGGCTGCATGGACCTTTCTGAGACTTTCTACAGTGAGTTGTCCAAAGATAATTTTTACAACAATAAGCTAGAAGTGATGCAAGGGGTCTTGAGACCTTTTACACACATGCAGGCTTGGTTGGCACCTACAGGTCAGAGTGGTTATTACTACCATGGTGAATCTGCCGCTGACCAAATTGCTTGGCCACAAAAAGGACGTCACGGTTATGATGGTGGTGATCACATCAGATTGCACTACCATACTTGGACTGCCAATGAACCAAGAATGAGATCAGCTTGGGGATTGATGTGGGGTGGAGTTGGATATGTAAACTCAATCCTTGAAGATGTGGAAGGTCTTGATATTGAGAGAGCTGGCATGACTGAAGATGAAAGACAAGCAATTATTGCTGAAGTCAAAGTTATGAGAGCTTATCACTACATGAGAATCATGGACATGTGGGGTAATGTTCCAATTATCACTACTGTAGGTGAGCCTTTGAATCCACCGACTTCTTCAAGAGCTGAGGTTTTTGAATTTGTGAAATCCGAATTGGAAGCAAATGTGGAGCTTTTGGAACCACTTTCTCAAGAGTTGGTAGGTAGAGTATCCAAAGCTGCAGGATATGCAATGCTTTCTGAATTGTACCTAAATGCTGAAAAATGGAGTGGCACTGCCATGTGGGATCAATCTATTGCTTACGCTGATAAAGTAATCAACGGTGAGGGCGGTTCTTTGACAGGAGCTATTGGATTGGATCCAGATATCAATGGTCCTTTCAGAAATGACAACCAAAATTCTCCAGAGAATATCTTCCAGTTTGCTTTCAGTAGACAAGGTGGATTCTCTTTTGGATGGGGCGGTTTCTTCATGGGCTACTCCAATATGTCCGAAGCTTTGGACGTGACCTACAGTGGATGGAATGCATTTGTTGTAATCCCGTCGGCATTTGATGCATATCAGGAAAATGACATGAGAAAGTCTGAATGGTTCCTATTTGGTCCTCAGTATAAATATGGTACAACTGATCCAGTGATCGGTACCGAAGAATGGGATGGTCAGCCATTGGTATATGTGAATACAATCAGAAGAAACTCTGAAGGTGCAACCGGTGAAGGATCCATGACTGAAGGTGAAGAAAACTCTGGTGCTAGATTTAACAAGTATAAGTCTGGAACTAAAGATGATTTGAACTATCAGGAAAATGATTACATCATCTACCGATTGACTGAATTGTATTTCAACAAAGCTGAGGCTCTAATGAGAAAGAATGGTGGTCAGGCTACTCCTGAAGCTGTTGCTTTGATCAATGAGTCTAAGAAAAGAGCTTTCTCTGAAGAAGATTGGGCCACTGAAGCATATACTACCAGTACTTTGACTTTGGATGAGCTTTTGGCAGAAAGAGGTAGAGAGTTCATTTTCGAAGGAAAAAGAAGAACTGATTTGATCAGATTTGGAGCATTTACTTCAGATTCATGGTGGGACCATGAGCCAAGTGGAGATTCCAACTTGGAGCTTTTCCCAATTCCTGAAATTCAGACAAATTCCAACCCTAACTTGGTTCAAAACCCAGGTTATTAATTAACAAAAGGTCGGTAGGGATTTTGACCTACCGACCTAATTTTCCTGCTTTCCGACAATAATTTGACCCTTCCAAACCATTCTTAACCTATTATAGGGTGAGAATGATTGGTAATCTCTTGACTTTTGGATTATTTAGCATCCCCTTATGCGGGAAGGATTTATCCAAATTCTATAGTAAATCAATTTAAACCTATGTTTTCCAAAACTAAAATTCTATGGGCTTGCCTGGCGATAGGTCTTCCTATCTGTACAGTTTCAGCCCAGACTACTCAGCTGCGCCTTGCTGATTTCTCCAACAACAAAGGCTCTTGGTCTGAGGTAGGAGATGCTTGGGCAAATCCCTTGGGAGCTCAACAAATCCAAAGTTCTGGACAGGGAACTATCCTTGTCAATCAACCAGCTAAAAAGAAACCAGGAATGGACTTGGTTTCCAATGAAAAATTTGGTGACGCTGAAGTCACTCTAGTTTACATGATGGCACCGGGATCCAACTCCGGTTTATACCTTCAAGGTCAATATGAAATCCAGCTTTTGGATAGCTGGACCACCACCGATCCTAAAGCAGGAGACAATGGTGGGATCTATGAGCGTTGGGATGAAAGCAAGCCCGATGGTCAAAAAGGATATCAAGGTTATGCTCCAAGACAAAATGCTACCAAAGCACCTGGGACTTGGCAAGAATTAAAAGTGCTTTTCAAAGCTCCTAAGTTTTCTGCTTCTGGAGAGAAAATTGCAAATGCACGAATCGAATCAGTAGTACTTAATGGAGTATTGATTCATGAAGATGTTGAACTTTTCGGACCTACCAGAGGAGCACTTCCAGGTGGTGAAGTGGCCGAAGGTCCTATCAGAATTCAAGGAGATCACGGTCCAGTTGCTATCCAGTCATTGACTGTGAAGCCGATGGATACGCCAGCTCCTACTTTTTCAGCTATTAACTATGAAGTGTACCCGGGTTCTTTCGAGGAGATGCCAAGCGCAAGTAGCCTGACTGCTGCCAATAAGGGTACTATTTCAGATTTCGACGAGTTTTCTACAGGATTGACTCAGGAATCTTTGGCAAAATTGGAGACCAAAGTTTCCATCAAAAAAGCAGGTAATTACACCTTCTTGATGTCAGTTCCTAACGGATTGGGTTCATTGCAAATCGGGACCGGTGGTGCTGCTACTTTGCAAAGAGGAATCAAAGTAGAGAAGCAATTGGAAGCTGGTGAATATCCAGTGACTATTTGGGTTTCTAAGCCCAGAGATTGGACAACCGAAGGATTCTCTTTGAGCGTTGAAGGTGATACTATGTGGTCAACTGAATATAGCAATCCAGCTGGAAGCTTCGAGGGTTGGCCTACAGATCCAATCTTGGTAGATACAGAGCAAGATCCGGTTTTGAGATCATTTATCGAAGTACCTGACGCGAAGAAAATCTCTCATGGTATTTCTGTTTCTTCTCCTTTTGGGACAAGCTATTCCTATGATTTAAATTCCAATGAATTGATCAGAGTTTGGAGAGGTGGTTTCTTGGACGCTACTCCTATGTGGAACAGCCGTGGTAATGGTGTTTCCAGACCTTTGGGAGCTGTGACAGAATTGAGCAAAGGAGAAGAATTGTTCTACAATGCATCTTATGCTCCACTTGCTGATGATTTGAAATCCAAAGGATATGAAATCTTAGGTCCTGGAGCTTTGGAATTCAAAGCTGTAAATGAATCAGGTACCGAATTCAAAGATAGAATTCAAGTAATCGATAGCGGTAAAGGCATCGAAAGAAGTATCAGTTATTCAGCATTTCCTGCAGGTACATTGGTGAAAGTTGCACCAGGCCAGGAATTGGTAGAAATGGGAGATGGACTCTATTGGGTGAAGGATAGCGGTTTGTTCCTTTCTGTAGGTGAAAAGGTAAAGCCAGTAGCTCAGAATGGTGCTATCTACCTTCCTGCTAGCTCTACAGTGACTTATCGTTTACTATTTTAATCCCGATCTGACAGAATTGCTATGAATAATACAATCAATAAATTGAAATCCTGGACTTTAACAGCATGTGCTCTGACTATCGGTGCCGTAGCTGTGGCTCAGGAATCACCAAAAGAAGAGGATTTCTTCAAAATCCTAAAAGTTCCTGCTCCGGAAGGAACCTTGCTAGAAGTTGGTGGCTTGACCATGATGCCCAATGGCAATCTAGGTGTGGCTACTCGTAGAGGGGACGTATTTATCGTTGAAAACCCGACTTCCAGCTCTCCTTATTGGTCTAAATATGCTTTTGGACTTCATGAGATTTTAGGTTTGGCCTATCATGAAGGTTCTCTATATATGGTTCAGCGTGGTGAATTGACCAAGTTGACAGACAAAAATTCTGATGGAAAGGCAGATCAGTACGAGACTATCGCTAGCTGGCCTCTTTCAGCTCACTACCACGAGTATAGCTTCGGCCCTAAAATCGCTCCTGACGGAAACTTCATCGTCACTACCAATGTGGCTTTTGGTAACCAAGAGTGGTGGAGAGGTGAAGCACGAGTTCCTTACAGAGGGATGACTTTGAAAATCCATCCTGATGGTACTATCGAGCCTTATGCTGCGGGGATGAGATCTCCAGCTGGTCCAGGAGTCTTGAATGGTGAAGTATTCTATACCGAAAACCAAGGAGATTACATGGCTTCTGGTGGTTTGTGGCATTTGGAAAAAGGAGATTTCTCTGGTCACCCAGCAAGTTTGGCTTGGTCTCATTTACCTGAGATTCCTATCAAAATGGGTACTGAGGAGTTCAATGCAGTAGTTGATCCAATGAAAATCCCGAATGGTCGTGGTGGATTTGCGAAGCCTGAAAACCAAGTGGATGGTGAGTACATTACTTTGGCTCAAGCAAAAGAAAAGCTTCCTGAGATCAAATTGCCGGCAGTATGGTTGCCTCACGGTGTTCATGGGATTTCCAACTCTGAGCCTATTGTCATTCCTGACAACTACTGGGGACCTTTTGGAGGTCAAATCCTAGTAGGTGATCAAGGACAAAGTAAAATCATGCGAATCATGCTTGAAAAAGTAAATGGCGTGTACCAAGGTGCTTCCATTGACTTTAGAAGCGGATTCCAGTCTGGTGTGCTTCGTTTGATTTTTGCAGGTGATCAGTCTCTTTTCGTAGGAGAAACCAACCGTGGTTGGGGATCTGCAGGTGATGCCAATGAAGGTTTGCAAAGATTGGTTTGGAACCGTGCGATTCCTTTCGAAATGAGATCTGTGAAGGCAAAGCCTGATGGATTCGAGATCGAATTCACCAAGCCTGTAGACAAAAAGTCTGCAGAAGACTTGACTTCTTACATGATCTCAAGCTATACCTATAAGTATTTCCCTGTGTACGGTAGCCCTCCTGTCGAAAACAAGGAGCATGAAATCCTAGGTGTGGAAGTTTCTGAAGATGGTAGAAAAGTTCGTATCGCTATCGCAAATCCTGTTCAATTCCACGTGCATAGAATCAGCCTTCCTGGTATCAGAGAAGCTGGAAACTATCATGAATTGGTACACACAGATGCTTACTATACCTTGAACGAGATCCCTTCCGGAGCGAAGATGACTATCAAGCCTAAAGTGGTAGAAAAGCCTGTTGCGGCTAAAGTTGAGGACGATCCGAAGCCAATTCCTGCTGCGCGTGTTTCAAAACCAGCAGTTCCTTCTGAGGCTGAAATCAAAACTCTTTTGGCTAAAAATACCTGTACAGCTTGTCACACAACTGATAAAAAAGTGGTTGGTCCAGCTTTCAAGGATGTAGCAAAGAGAAATTATAGCGCTGAAAAAATTGTAGAATTGATTTATAATCCACAGCCGCAAAACTGGCCTGATTATGCAACTCCGATGGCTCCAATGCCTCAGGTTCCTAAGGATCAGGCTTTGAAAATTGCGAACTGGATCAACTCATTAAAGTAAGTAAACTGAATTGGGTTATTTTATAGATGAATCTAGCTGGTTTATCAATTTGGAAACCGACAGCTTTCTGGGCTGCCGGTTTTTTCTTTTTATTTAATTCTTTCACCTGATTTTTTTACCACAGAGCCACGGAGAACCCTGAGCTTCCGCAGAGAAATTGTTCTTTGATCCGCGATATTCATCGGGATTGATTATTTATCATTTCATCCTTCTCCCCAAACACCTTCGCCCTGATCGGTGCCTGCCTACGGAAGGTAGATCCTCACGGATCTTTTAAAGCTAGGGAAAGAGAAAAAGAGTTTGGAGAGTAGAGATCCGGATAATTTTAGGAGAAATAGAACATTCTCCAAATTCCAATTCCACTTTTCGTATTTCTCATTTCTGAACTTCCGTCTTCTGTCTACTGTCTTCTAGCCCTTTAACAAAAGGAAATCTGGATACTGGTGCAAATGTGGATGTTCTTATTCTTTTTTTAGGGCAAGATGTATTTCGTCCTATTTTGGAATCAATTTGTTCGATATGGGACGTCTCTCTTCTATTTTTGGCTGTTTATTGGCCAAAAAGCGCTGTTTCTCTGGCATGATTTTGTTCTTTTAAGATCTCGATTTATCATTCAACTCACCCATGCTTCGAAGCTTTTTGAAAATTTGCCTAAGGAATCTAGCACGCCATAAAATCTATACTCTGATCAATTTATTAGGATTGGGTACGGGTATCGCTGCTAGCATTTTTATCCTTTTGTGGATTGCCGATGAAATCAGCTATGATGATTTTCATGCGAATGGAGACAGGATTTATTCCGTGATGGTCAATAATCATCAGCCAGAACGTGAAATAGAAACTTATCCAGTTGCACCTGCTTTGCTAAAAGATGTTTTGCTGGAGAAAATCCCGGAGGTAGAGAAGGCTTCTCGCTATAGTTTCGAGACAGATCTATTGTTAAAGCATGAAGGGCATCCTTTTCAGGAAAAAGGAATCTATGCCGACCCTGCCTTTTTTAGCATCATGAGCTTTCCAATTGTAGAAGGAAATTCGATTGAAAATGTATTGCCAGGAAAGAACTCGATTGCTATTTCTCAAGCTTTGGCTGAACGAATTTTTCAGAATGAGAATCCGATAGGAAAGACCATTTCCCTTCCAAATGGGCTGGATTTGGCGGTATCTGAAGTCTTTGAAAATGCTCCAGAAAACTCTTCACTTCAATTTGATTTTGTGCTTCCTTTTGAACTGATGCTGGATGAAAATCCCTGGATGCAAAATTGGCAAAGTGGAGGAAGCAGGACAGTGGTTTTGCTTCGAGATGGAGCTGAAGTTCCTTCGGAAAAGATCAGTTCCTTGATTTCTGAAAACTGTCGAGACTGCACAAATAGACCTTTTCTATTCCCATTCCAAAAGCAACATTTGCATGCAGGATTTGAAAATGGAGTCTCTGTAGGAGGTAGGATCCAGCAAGTTTACCTTTTCTCCTTTGTCGCATTTCTGATCTTGGCGATGGCCTGCGTCAATTTCATGAATCTTTCCACAGCCAGATCTGCCAGTAGAAGCAAGGAAGTAGGGGTTCGGAAATCTGTCGGAGCAAGTAAATGGAACCTGATGGTCCAGTTCATTGGAGAATCGGTGATTCTTACTTGGTTCGCTTTGATTTTTGCACTGATGCTTGTTCAGTTGCTTTTGCCTGTATTCAATGAAATCACTGACAAATCCCTGGTGCTGAATTTGGCAAATCCTATCTTATGGGGAGGAGTGATCCTATTGACCTTGGTGACAGGATTGATGGCTGGTTCTTATCCAGCTTGGGTACTTGCTCAGTTTAATCCATCCAAAGTGCTCAAAGGCGACAGCAAATCCGGATTGACGGGAGCTGGATTGAGAAAAGCCTTGGTGGTAGCTCAGTTCGCAGCTTCGGTGATATTGATTTTGGGGAGTATTGTAGTGTATCAACAGATCCAATTTATTTCCAATCGAAACTTGGGTTTTGACCGGGAAAATATCATCGTAATAGATCAAAATGAAGGGCTTGTTAAAGCTTACTCAGGGATCAAAAATGAATTGCAGCAACTCAGTGGAGTGGAGGAAGTTGCTTTTGGAGGAAACAATGTCTTTACCATTCCGATTATGTCAACCGACCCTAAATGGCCGGGGAAAACAGATCAAAATCAAGTCAACTTTAAGGTTTTCCGCTGTGATGCCGGTTTCTTACCCACTTTGGATATTCCATTGATTGCAGGAAGGAATTTTGTCGGAGAAAGAGATTCCTCAAATTACCTGATCAACAGAAAGGCGGCGGAAGATATGGGGCTGAGTGTGGAGGAAGCGGTAGGAACCAAAATCGATATGTGGCATGGTCCGGGAGTGATCGTCGGTGTTACAGAGGATTTTCACAATGACAATCTGAAGTTTGGAATCCAGCCTATGATTATGATGTACTCTGAGAATCTGGGGAATCATTACTTGGTTCGGCTTTCAGCTCAGCAACCTTTGGATCAGGTCCTCGCTCAAGTGGAGGATGTTTTTAAAGAATACAATCCAGGATATCCTTTTGAATTCTCATTTCTCAATGAGGTTTTTGATAGGGAGTATAGAATGGAGCAAGTGATAGGCAAGCTATCCATGGGCTTTACGATTTTGGCTATTCTGATTTCTTGCCTGGGACTATTCGGACTGTCCCTATTTACAGCAGAGCAAAGAGCCAAAGAGATTGGTGTTCGTAAAGTGCTGGGAGCTTCTGTAAGCAATTTGGTCTTGATGCTTTACAGGGATTTTGGAGTGTTGGTTGGGATCAGCTTATTGATCGGAGTTCCGATCGCTTGGTTCTTGATTTCCAACTTTCTCTCGGGATATACCTTCCATACCACCGTTCATTGGTGGCTTTATGTTGGTGTAGGAGTGTTTATGATGCTATTGACCTTGCTGTCAGTGGGCTTTCAATCCCTCAAAGTCGCCTTTTCCAATCCTGTTGACTCGCTTCATTTGGATGGGTAAAAATTTAGGCTAACTGGCTATCCTGCTTCTCTTGGCTATCCTGCTTTTCCAGAAACAGGATGATTTGAGAACGTTTGGTACATATTGTTGGGGCAGATTTCGGAGAGCATTCCTGTCCAATGAAACAAAAGCTGGCTACGAAGCAGAAACTTTGCTGGCAGCCGTTCACCCGCCATAAGCTATATGCTTTGTTATGGGCTGCCTTTTATTCTTCTTCAATTTCCTTTTCTTTCCAAATTCCGAGTTCCTTTTCTTTGGCAAAAAGTTCAGCTGTTTTAATTTGTTCAATGAATCTGTCATAGTCTGCTTTATCGACAAATACTTGAACATTCATTTTTTCGTCAGAATCTTCATAAAGTTCTTTTTCCCATTTTTCCATTTCGTCCCAAGTCTTTGGTTTTATCATGGTTCCGCCTGGGAAACACCCTTTTCTAATCAAATAATTATTCAAAGTGTCTTGTTGGTCAATTATCCAACAATATTTCATTTTAGATTCAGGGGCTTTTATCTCAACCGGTCCAAATGCTGATACAGGAATTACAACCGCTTTAGGGTGTTCATTTATCCAACTTGTGATCAGGCTATCTGAATCGTCCGAGCGTGGTGTTCTGAAGAATCCAGTTCCCAATAGGCAATATGTACTTTTAGGCTCGGAAGTTGTCGTTCCGAAAATAGATTCAAATTTAAAATCGGATAATTTTAATTCTTCAACTTGTTGCTCTTGTCCATTACAAGAAGTGAATGTCAGAACAATTGAAAATATTGTAATTAGTTGTCTCATTGTCGTTTTCTTAGGTTGCCCATAACTCATTAATTTATACACCTTTGGTGCATAAATCCACCCAAAATCAGAGGGATAGATACACCTTTTATAGTCTTTATCTCCTCCTTCTGGAAAAGCAGGAAAACTCCAAATCAAATTAATAAAAAAGCTCGTGACACGAGCTTGGGCAAAATAAACTCAATAATGATATGGGGAAAAATAATTTTTAGCTTTCCGTATATGAGCGGTAGCTATGGAAATAGGAAAGCGTAGTTTCAAACTACGCTTAGTGGGGGACTCGGATATTCTACTTTCCGATCAACTTTTCCAATCGCTGCATCATTTCGTCCTTTTCCTTAAGCATGCGCTCGTATAAGGCAATTTTCTCCTCGTGAAGTTTGATGATTTTATCAATGGGGTGGAAAGTACAGTTATCATTTTTCTGATAACCTACTGATCCATTATCGAAAGTATTCGAAATAATATTCACAGCTTGTTCCTCGTCGAAATTCTGGAAAGCTTCTACTGGAAGTTTCAATACCTCAGCGATTTGGCTTAAAAGGCTGGCTTCTATTTCTTCTTTCTGTTCCAAAAGAGAGATTTTCTTTTGGCTCCAGTCTTCACCCAGTTCGTAGGCTAATGCCTCCTGTTTGATACCCAGCATTTCACGAAAGCGTTTGATATTTCTACCTTGGTGGATTTGTTTGGATGGAGAATCGCTCATGGGGAAGAAGGTTAGATAAAAAGATCTTTAAGGAATTTGGCTTTGGATTATTGTTCTAATCAAATTTAAACCTTTCCTACATTCTAGAAAGAATGCCAGACTGAATTTCTTAGGTAATTTAGTCGAGCGCAGGGATATTTTATCCATTTTGGAAAAATTCGGGAAGGTAATTCCAAGAAGGTGTAGCTTTTTCTAGGTAAAATTTTGCTGTATCCAGAAGGGATCATGAATTGCAAATTCAAAAAATAGGAAAGCGTAGTTTCAAACTACGCTTAGTGGGGGAACGGTTTGGCTATGCGCAGTGGCCCGAAGGGAATTGCGTGTAGGTGTTGTTGCCAGCAATATTTCATTTTTTCTTTTCAAAGTACTTTTTGACTACAAAACCTGATTTGGGTTCTCCTGTTTCAGAGTCTATGTAAGAAATTAGTATGTACTTATGCCTTATTTCGATCACAGTAACTCTTTGTCCTTTTTTAACGAGACCAATTATTTTACTGTTCTTTTTGTCAGCGTATCTTAAATTGACGTTTGATCTAGCAATTCTAATTTGTTTCAGTTTTTGAAGTTCAGTCTCAATTTTTTTTGAGAGTTCTTTATTCATTTGCTCGATTTCGGTCCTTGTCTGTTCTATCACATCTTGATTGCTCAAGTCCGACTGCTGTTTATGGAAACTATACAATGTCAGAAGGAAGCTGATAATTGTAATTAACTCGAAGATGAATTGGGTTGCTTTCTCTGTTTTAGTTTTACCAAGTAATCCGTAAAGCTCAAGGACAACTGCTTGTTTCAATTTGTCAAGATCTTGAACTGTAACTGGTTTATTTCGGGTCAATAAATCATCTGATGCATTTGCAATTGTTTCATTTGCTTCTTCCGCGACCTTGATGTCATCCCATACACGACTTATTGTTACATCTCTTAAATATGCCTTTGAAATTCCTCTTAGAGCAACATCAATACCATTGAATTTGTCAAGGTGCGTTTGGCTTAATGATTTAGCTATCTCCGCTAGATTACTTGAAAGCAATAATTGACTTGAAGCAAATCCAGATAGATTGTCTGACAGTTTTTGATTAGTCTTTGCTATATCTGCAAGGGTAAATGTAAGCCCCAAAAGTGTATTCTGATTTTTGGGGTATTGCATTGCTTTCATTTGTGCTGCGATACTATTACCGAATACTGCTGTGGTTGTATTGAAAGATTTCATTTGATGAGATATTGACTTAGCAATATCAGTGAGTCCACTTAGCCCAGTTAAGTTATTCTGTATTTTGCTTTGTTCGGATATTGCCTTAGCTAACCCTTGCAAAGAGTTCAATCCAAAAGAGTTTTGTATTTGCTCATTTTGCTTTTGCATTGCTTTTATTAATTCCTGTATTGAGTTCATTTTATATTGCTGGAAACTCATTTATTTATACATCTTTTGTTCATATATCAATCCAAAATCAGTTGGATAGATATAATTTTGTAATGTTTATCTCCTGCTTCAAGAGAAGCAGGAAAACTCCAAATCAAATTAATAAAAAAGCCCTTTACATCCCCAGCTTGGGTAAATAACAGGAATTTCTGCTGGTAATTTTAAGGATAGTTCGTTATCCACTCCACTGCGTTTTCAGACATTTTTTCATAGTCATGGCCTACATTTTCCACAGTATCAATTCCCCAATTAAATGCCCAATTATTTTTATTCTTCAATTCCTCGTTCGCATTAAAAAAAGTTGTTCCCCGCTCTAGCCGATGCGCTCCTTGTTCCATGGCCAAATCCGTTGTTCTAAAAGTTCCTAAACTTGGGTCATTGTCTAATTCTCCCAAGAGGATAATCAATCTTTTTTGATAGGCTTTTTGCAGATCCGTTTCTGTATTTTTTATTCCATAGGGAAATTCAAGATTCCCGTCTGGTAAGGTGTAGAATCCAGAATTCGCAGCGATAGCTGTTCCTATTCTCGATTCCGGCATCAACATGACCATTCGATGAACGAACTGTCCACCAGCTGAATGGCCAAAAATGTCGTACTGCTCGTTTGTTAGGTTATTGACCGATTTAATGTGGTCAAATATGTTTTCAACAACTGAGAATGCCCATTCACTTTTCGGGTTTTTAGTCCCAAAAAAGGTAAATAAATTCCCTTCTTGATAGTCGTTCGTGGTATATTTTGAAAACTTATTTTCGAATTCAGGAGCGATGATTAGTAGCTTGTTTTTATCGGCTAATTCAACCCAGGCGTTTAGATAATCATCCGCATTTCGCCCACCACCGTGCATCACGAAAACTATTTTGTCTTTGTCCTTCCAGTTTTCTGGTTTATAGGTCCAGACTTTAATCGATTTTCTCTCACTGTTTTTATAAGCATAAATTACAAAAGAGTCTATACCTACACTGATTGTACTGTTTTCTGTGATTTCAGGTCCCTTTGGAAGAACATAGAGGTATGTGTAAGCTGCTATTGAAAGAAGTAAAAGAATTGAAAAAGTATATAGAATTACCTTTTTTAATACTTTAAAAAATTTGCTCATTGATTCGCTTTTGGATTACCCAAATTTATACAACTTGATAGGCTGAGGTATTTTTATTTTTCTAATTGGGACTTATTTTGGAGTAGATTTTTTTTATTAAAACGGTTTGGAACTACCTGAAGGTGGCGATTTCGGAGCACTACAATGTCAACCAAGCACAAATGTTGATCGAAGATCAATGCTTGACTTAACCACTGAACCGCCACTTTTGGGTAGGTGCTGTTATAGGGCGTTTTTCTTTGGTTATTCATTTTCTTCTGTCGTGTCTTTTTTTCTTTGAATTGATTTTATTCGTCCGTTCTTGAATTCAACCCTTATGTCTATATTTTTTGTCAGAAAAAAGAACTTTTTATAAGTTTTACCACATACCAATACTAAGTCATAATTAAAATTGTCAAAAGGAATTTCAATTACTTCCAGAGTTAGTTTCGTTTGTCTGATTAAGTTTTCTAAGTTCACTTCTGAATTTTTCAATGAACTTAAAATATACTTTTCAATGTCAGGTAGGTAACTTTTAAAGTTCTCCTTGAATTCATTGTATTTGTCAACTTGTTCTTGTTTTATTTGCTTGTCTTTTGATATAAAATACAAGTCACAAAAATTCCCATAACCTTCAAAAATTGGAGAGTCGTGATACGTCTCTGAGTTCCCTGTCCAAGCAGTTATGCGTGAAAAGTCCTTTTTAATTTTTTCAATGGTCAACATATTCTGTTTCTTGTTTATGTGGACGTCTATTATAAATGCCCGATAACTCATTTATACATCTTTTGTGCATATCCTCCGCTCCAGGAGAAGCAGGAAAACTCCAAATCAAATTAATAAAAAAAGCTCGTGAGAACACGAGCTTGGGAAGTGAGATTGCTTCGTCGTTCCTCCCTACCTTCAGTAGGCAAGCTCGCAATGACGAGTATCCTTACAGCCTAATTGCTCTAGCCAAAGTACTTGCCATAATGCCTAGTCCTTCTGTATTGGGATGAACTCCATCAGGAAGCAAGTCTGCTCTATCCATCAGTGGCGTATACAAATCAACCAATCTTGATCCGCTGGACTGAGCGATGTCTATGATCATCATTCTTTGTTCATTATTCATCACATCAGCTGTGATTCCGAAGTTATCCTTTGTCACAGGAACAGGCATGACCACATAGACTTTTCCGTCAGCCGGCATATACTCTTTGAATTCGGCGATCATGTCCAGATAGTCTTTTCTGAAATCAGCTTTGTGAGCCCAGTTTTGAGGTTTGGAATCATTGGTTCCCAGCATAATCACCAGGATATCTGGTCTGAAATCTTTGGCATCTTGGAACAAAGTCTCATTCCAATAAGGGTAATCTCCTTTTCTCAATAAAGTTCGGCCTCCCATACCAAAGTTGACTACCTCATAAGTGTCTCCCAGAATGGCCTGAAGCTGTAGGGGATAGCTATCGGGATTGTCTCTTCCGGGACCTTGCGTGATGGAATTCCCCACGCAGGCGATTTTGATAGGAGTTTGTGAAAAAGCAGGAATAGAGAGTAAAAGAAGAACTAAAACAGAATAAAAGGATTTCATAGGTTTATTGAATTGTTTTTTTGTTAGATAGCCAAAATAGGAAATTTTGTTCAGGAAAATACCCTTGATTCTAAGAGTAAGGACCCTATTTTTACCAAATGCAATTGCTGAAGAAATTCTTCCTGTGGTTCAATTGGCTTTCTCTGGATGTGGTCTTGGGATCCATGGCTGGAATGCTGTTTTTTTCCAGATTACTCCATGTCTCTTTGGATTGGAAGATGGATTTATTGTTGGGCTTGACGGTGTGGGTGATCTATACCGCAGATCACCTTTTGGATTCCAGAAAAAAGGCCGAAATAGATCTCAGCCCCAGACATCAGTTTCATGCCAGAAACTTCAAGACTTTGGGAGTAATCGTATTGATTGCAATCGGTGTGGGGCTTTTTGGAGCGATTCAAGTTCTGGGTTTTTCAGATGAATTGTATTGGAGTGTAGGTCTATCAGTTTTGATTGCTGGAAGTATGGGGATGATCCGTTTGGGGGGAAAGGCAGTCAATGGACTGAAAGAATTGAGTACAGCGATATTCTATGTGTTGGGTATTTCGTGGATACCATTGCTGAGATCAGATACCTTGGATAAGGATTGGCACTTTTGGTTGCTCTTTGGGCTGTTTTCAGCTTTGGCATTTTTGAATTTGTTGATGCTTTCTTGGCTGGATAGAAATCAAGATAAATTGGCAGGATTCCCTTCAGCAGCACTTTTGATTCAGCCAGAGAAAATGATCATAAAAATCCGGCAGTTGGCGATTCTGATAATCTTGGGATGTTTAGCTGCGTTTATTTTGATGCCTTCCTTTTACAGAGTTTTTGCCTGCATTTTATTGGTGATGTGTCTGCTCCATTATTTGATTTTTTTCAACAAAAACCTGCAACCGGAACAGATCAGAAGAAGAATGGAAGCAGTTTTCCTGCTCCCATGGATATTGGTGTTGGTTTGACTTTATTAGAGAATACCTCGCCCTGATCCGTGTCCTCACTGCCTAGATCCGTGTCTTCACGGATCATTTTCATAAAAAGCGAGTGGAGACACTCACTTGGGCAAAAAAAATTTTATTTAATCCCCCTTGCCCCCTTGAGAAGGGGGACTTGTTTGGAGAAAAAATCAAATCTGAATTGAATTTGATTCGGAGCCCAAAGGTAAGCAGTTCCAATTCCCCCTTTTTTAAAGGGGGCAAGGGGGATTGATCTTATCTATTAAACAAACGCACTATGTCCGGTAATAGCCCTGCCGACGATCAGAGAATTGATTTCTTTAGTGCCCTCGTAGCTATAGACAGCTTCTGCATCCGCTACAAATCGAGCGATGTCATGTCTCAACAAGATGCCATTTCCTCCAAATAATTCTCTGGAATGATCGACGATGGATCTCATTCTTAGCGTACAGAATACTTTTGCCAATGATGCATGTTCATCCAAAAGCTCTCCCTCATCCTGCATTTGAGAAAGTCGGAATACCATCGTTTGCATGGCTGTCAAGTCGCCCAACATAGTCACGAGCAAGTCCTGAACCAGCTGGAAGGAAGCAATCGGTCTTCCAAATTGCTTTCGTTCATTCGTATAAGCCAAAGCCAATTCATAAGCTCCCCGGGCACATCCCACAGCCTGCCAAGCTACTCCGGCTCTTGTCATTCGAAGAACCTTGGCTGTGTCTTTGAATGAGTTTGCATTTTGAAGACGATCAGATTCCGGTACTTCGCAGTTAGTAAGCGTGATCAAGGCATTTTGTACAGTTCTCAAAGCCATTTTGTCTTCCAACTTTTCTGCCACGAATCCCGGATTGTCTTTTTTGACGATAAATCCTTTGACCTGATTATCATCCAAATCTCTGGCCCAGATAATGGTTATATCCGAGAAAGTTGCATTGCCTATCCACTTCTTTTGTCCATTGATGATCCAGGTGTCTCCTTCTCTTTTACAGGTTGTCGTTAAGCCTCCGGCAGCTCCAGATCCGACTTCAGGTTCAGTCAATCCAAAGGCTCCGATTTTTTCCAGTTTTTGCAAGGCAGGAATCCACTCCTTTTTCTGCTCTTCAGAGCCGCAGAGATAAATCGAGCCCATAGCCAATCCACTTTGAACTCCAAAAAAGGTAGAAATGGAAGTGTCAACTCTGGCCATTTCCATCGCAATAAATCCTTCCAAGAGCGCAGAGTGTCCCGGACATCCGTAGCCTTGATAAGTCAGTCCGGCTATGTCCAATTCAGCCATTTTTGGAATGATATGCATGGGGAATTCTCCACGATTCCAGTACTCATTCGCGATAGGTTTGATTTCTTTTTCCATAAACTCACGAACCCGAAGTTGGATTTCACGCTCGTGGTGGGGAAGACTTTTTCCCAGTTCATAAAAGTCTCCATTGATTGGTGGGATTTCTTTCGGTTTACCGGCTCCTTTGAGCATTCCCATCATTTTGGAAAGGTCGGATTCACTCATTTTACTCACCAGACCCACCATCTTTGGAAGGTCTACTTTTTGGGAAAGTTTGGAAATCTGCTCTAGGTCTACAGATTGCAGCAATTGACGTAATCCGGCAATGTTTTTAAAAAGATTTTTCATGCGATTATTTATCGGGTTTATTTTAGCATTTGGTGATCGTTTATGTTTCAAACGTTCAGAATACTATTTTCGGTTTTATGAAAGACAATTATCGATGGCTTGCACCGGTTTATACCCCACTTTCCAGAATGGTTTTTGGAAACCAACTGCATGAAGCCAAAACTTGTTTTCTTTCTAATATACCAAACAAAAAAGTCTTAATTCTTGGAGGGGGAGACGGCTGGGATTATCGTGGTTTTCAAGAGAACTTGACAGGAAAATTTGTGGAACTCTCCCCAAGTATGCTTTCCAAAGCAGAGAAAAACCTGAAGGATTCAAAGCTTGATTTTGTCCCGGCGACTGTCGGGATGGGTCCTTTCGATTTCAAAGAACAATACGATGTGATTTTGCTTCCATTTGTTTTGGATACTTTCACTGATCAGGATTTGGAATTATTCTTTTCCAAAGTGAAAGACAGCCTAAATTATGGTGGAGAGGTGATTTTAGCTGATTTTTTTCCTTCCCAAAACTGGAGGCAGGAAGTGATGATCAAAACCATTATTTCCGGCTTTCGAATGGTAGCAGGGCATGTCAGGCAGGATCTTCCGGATTATGAATACTTCTTCAAAAGCATCGGGATGCAAAAAGTGGAGGAGAAAATCTGGAAAAAAGGATGGATTAAAGCGCAGATTTGGAGGTGATTTTTTTAATGCCCCTTTCCCAAAATATAAAATAGTCGATCCATAAATTCGCCGGACCAAATCACTGTTCTCCTTATGATAAAACCTTCTTTGTCTATTTGTGTAGTCTTAGAGTTCAGGACTATATAAGTAAGTGTAGCCTTTGAGATAAGTTTGGTTTTATACAGTATTTCTTCACTCTTTATATAAAGTTAAACCAAGGTTTTTTCAATTGAAATTTGAATATACCTTGAATTAACCCTGTATAAACCCTGTATAAACCTCGGTTAATGCCAAATGTTAGCAGGGAATATAATTGGCTTAGAAACGAGTTAGAATAGAAGCTGAATTGTTTTTATTCTGAAGATTTCTCAATGATCTCTGTGATCAAATCATCAAAATATCTTCCATTTCCAGGTCCATACCAGTTCATTTCTCGAACTTCGTGAAAGTGCTCATCATACAATTCATCGGGCGTGATATAGCCGATATAGCCTCCATTGAACGTGGTGATGATCAGGTTTAAGCCTTTTTCTTTGGCGAGTTGATCCCATTTCTCATAGAAAATGCCAGAAATCTCACCGCTGGAATCGATCCAAAGCGTGTTTCCTATTCTTGTGAAATCGATGTGGGCGTTGGTTTCTCCCATTAAATAATTGAACAACCAAGGTCTCAGTCTGAGGTCATCTGAAATTCTCAAATGAGGGTCTCTGAGTTTTAAATCCAATCTTGAACTGGCCAATAGTGGGTTTCTGATCGTGCCAAACTTGGTCATTTTGATCCGGTTTAGGGAATCAAGATCGAGGGCATATTCTTGAATTGCTTCGGGCGTTTTGCCAGGAGAAACCGGTCGGTGTGAACCCACAGTTCCAGCTGCATAAATTGAAAGATCATATTCAGACTCTTCCATTTTTCTCATCAGGTAAAAAGGATAATCCCCAGAGAGCCCCATAAACTTGGAGCTTAAGCAAGTCGCATGAGCAGAGTAAGTCAAAATCGAAGCTTTCTTCCCAGAGTTTTGAGTGAAGATTAACTCCCGAGTAAAAGGATCAATCGGACCTCCTTTGACAAATCTATTGGCTACCAATTCTGGTACGTTTGCTTGACGGAAAGTAATGCTTGCCGTATCCAGACTCGTTTGAGCTTGCTGGATGGCTTGAAGACTTTTGTCGGCAATCATTTCCACAAGGTCTTCATCAAAGCCACCAAATGCCACTTCTCCCAAAGGACCTGGCATATATCCTCCCATTCCAGAATGGGTATGGGTTGCCGTGAAAATCAATCGAAGAAGATTCGGATATTCACTTCGGATTTTCTCCTCTACTTTTTGAGCTAAAAATGGATGTACAATCAGCAACTCAAAGTTGATCCAAGCGATTTCACTTTCTCCATTGCTTAAAACAATGCTTTTGACAAAGCTGCTATCCTGAACGAATTCATAAGGGCCTCGGGGAGCATAGCCAACCAGTTCTGCTGGTTCTTGAGGAGTCATATTTGCTTTCCCCCAGCCAGCTAGCCAAAATTCCCCATGGGTGGAAGTGAATGGAAGAGACTCCAGATCCTGAAATGTTTCTTTGTAAAATTCCTGCTCTTGAATAGGACTTCTGTCTACAGTAGTAATGGAAAAGATTCCGATTACTACCAAAAACAGAAAGATCCCGAGAAGGATCTTTCCAAATGTTATAAAAGCAGGTTTAAGACTCATGCTTAATATTCAAATTTTCCGTAAGAACTCTGAATGGTTACTTTTTTACCTTCATGTGGCTCTACTCGACCGATGATTTGGGCTTCTACTCCGTAAGACTCAGCAATGTCGATGATCTCGTCAGCATATCTTTCATCGAGATATACTTCCATTCTGTGGCCCATGTTGAAGACTTTGTACATCTCTTTCCAGTCTGTACCACTTTCTTCCTGAATGATTTTGAACAAAGGAGGAGTCTCGAAAAGATTGTCTTTAATGACATGCACATTGTCTACAAAGTGTAGGACTTTGGTCTGAGCTCCACCACTACAATGAACCAAACCATGGATATGAGGTCTTAAATAATTTAAGATATCCACCATGATTGGGGCATAGGTACGAGTAGGAGAAAGGACCAATTTACCCATGTCTACAGGAGCTCCCGGAGCCGGGTCAGTCAATTTATATCTTCCTGTATAAACCAAGTTGTCAGGGACAGCTGGGTCAAAAGATTCAGGATAGTTTGTTTTAAGGATTTTGTTGAAGACATCATGTCTTGCAGAGGTAAGGCCATTACTTCCCATTCCTCCATTGTATACGCTTTCGTAGTTTGCCTGACCATAAGAAGACAAGCCAACAATCACATCTCCCCCTTGGATTTTGTCATTGGAAATGACTTCATCACGACGCATTCGACAAGTCACGGTGCTGTCTACGATGATGGTTCTCACCAAATCCCCAACATCAGCAGTCTCGCCACCGGTCAAAACAGCGTTTACGCCATTGTCTCTCAGCATCTGAAGAACTTCCTCAGTTCCTTCGATAATCGCTGAAATCACTTCACCTGGAACCAGGTTCTTGTTTCTTCCGATAGTGGATGAAACCAAGATATTGTTGATAGCTCCCACACAAAGCAAGTCATCCGTATTCATGATGATTGCATCCTGTGCAATGCCTTTCCAAACGCTCAAATCGCCTGTTTCCTTCCAGTAAAGGTAGGCCAAGGATGACTTGGTACCTGCCCCATCAGCATGCATGATATTGCAAAAATCAGGATCGCCACCTAGGGTGTCTTCTACGATTTTACAAAATGCTTGAGGGAATAATCCTTTGTCCAGCTTGGAGATTGCATTGTGGACATCTTCTTTGGAGGCGGAAACACCGCGCTGCATATAGCGCTCGTTCATGGAATATTTGGTTTGTTATCCAGCCGCAAAGTTAATTAATCCAATTCATTGGAGAAGGATTCAAGAGGAAAATTGATTGTTTTCAAGGCCGTAGACGGAAAAGGGATTCAGTAAACTGTGGTCAGTATGCAATGATCAAGATGGATCCTTGTACAAAGTACCATGTACCAAGTACAAAGTACGTCATACCTTAACCTAAGTTTTAGCTTTCAGCTTTGAGCTTTTTACTTTTAGACTTCAGCCTTTATTCAAACATTTCCTCAATCAATTGGGTGTAGAAGTCACGAACTTCCATTCCAATTGCTCTTACTTGTTGGGAGATTAAGCTGGTTTCTGTTTGACCAGGAACGGTATTGATTTCGATAAAGTAAAGCTTGCCAGTTTCGTTTTCTAAGAAGTAATCGATTCTAACAGCCCCTTTACAGTTTAGCTTTTCATAGACTTTGGTCACCACTCTGCCTACTCGATCGATTTCCTCCTGATTCATACGTCCCGGTGTGATTTCTTCTGTTACACCAGCGACATATTTGGCTTCATAGTCAAAAAACTCCTTGCTGCTCACGATTTCAGTAGCTGGAAGGACAGTGATTTCACCTTTTCCACGGAAAACACCGATTGAAAACTCGCGTCCAGAAACAAATTCCTCTACCAAAACCTGCTTGTCTTCAGCAAAGGCTTTGTCCAGGGCTTCTGGTAATTCTTCCCAGGTTTTCACTTTGGACATGCCGATGGAACTGCCGCCGTTATTTGGCTTGATAAAAAGAGGGAGCTTCAATTCACTTTCAATCTTTTGGCGATTCTTTTCTGAGTTTTCAAAAAGCTGAAGGGATTGAGCCACATTGAGCTCTGGAATGTCCTGAACAATGGCTTTGGTGTAGCCTTTATTCATGGTGATCGCAGAGGTCAACTGGTCACAGGTTGTGTAAGGAATATTAAGCATGTCAAAATAACCTGCCAATTTCCCGTCCTCACCCGGAGAGCCATGAAGAATATTGAAAACTCCATCAAAGGTAATTTTTTCATCTCCGATAGAAATAGAGAAGTCATTGAGGTCAACAGGGACTTTTTCACCAGATGCGGAGACAAAATGCCAATCTCCTGGATAAACCAGGATTTTGTAAACATCATAAAGGTCCTTATTGATTGTTTTTTCAACAACAGCTGCGCTTTTCAAAGAGATGACATGCTCACCTGTGAAGCCGCCCGTTACTAAGGCTATTTTCTTCTTCATATCCGATAAAAATTAACTCTGCGAAGTAGTTGAATTTCTGCTAATGTTCAAAGTGAATATTTCTAAACCCTCCAAGGGTTTTTCAAGCCAATTTGATCTGATCCAGATAGAATTTCATCCGGCTATGATCTCTGGGTAAAAAGTCAATTTTTTCGATTTTGTCCTCCTTATGGTTATAAAAGACCTCGACATATTCATTTTCCAAAAGGTAGAGATTGATTTTATGTCTGTAATACCGAATAGCCACAACAAAAGTACCCTCAATGTAGAGGGTTTTGATTTTTTGATGCAAGGGTAGCTGACGGAATTCTTCTCTACTCATAGATTTCTATTGATACTGCAATTTAACCAAAAAAGGCTTTAGAATATGTTAAACCCGCAATATGCATTAGACTTCCTGTTCCGAGCCCAAAATACTTCGAAATCAATCGCCTCGCTGCATTTAACTCATTCACCAGAGCGGTGCTATGCCTCATTCGTTAAATGCTTGATTTTCTCCCATTTTGAACTCTCACTACGGTTCCTAATGCCTAATACGGGTTAAACGCATTCTCACTGGAATAATTTCCTGAAACCTGAAAATCTAGAAGTCAACCCTCTAACCTTGTCTGGCTGAGGCAAAAAAATACCCCCGATTTTTTCGGGGGTAAGGGTGATTAGCAAATAACTCGCCTTTTTAATGAGCTACTACTTGAAAATCTTTGATAGCCTCACTGAAGTCCAATACTTCAGCATCCTTTTTCAAACCTGCTACGATACTGGTTCCAGCAGCTGATCTATAGCCACCTGCACAGTGAATCAAAACCGGTTTTCCGGAAGGAATTTCTTCCGCTCTTTCTCTCAATTCTTGAAGTGGAATATTGATAGAGTTGTCAAAAATCGGAGAGTTTGCATGCTCATCTCGACTTCTGATGTCAACAATCGTATATGCGTCTGGGTTTGCACTGAAGGCCTCGACGTCGAAGGAAGTTCCTTTTTCAGTCATTCCAGCTGGACTGACGACAGCACCTTTGATCAATTGCTCGTATCCAATTTTGGAAGCTTTGTTGATTAGGTTTTCCAATTCTGCAGCTGATTCAGCTACTAGAAAATAGTTTTCCTCAGGGCCTACGATTGATCCCAGCCAAGTTTCAAACTTTCCGCCATTCATGATATTGATTGCGCCAGGGATATGACCTGCAGCAAATTTGTCTTGAGTGCGGGTGTCGATGACTACTGCTCCTTCAGGAAGAATAGATCCTTCAGGCCAAATGCTCACATTTGAGATGGATCGTTGGAAAGCAGGAGCTCCTTTTTTGTTCATGGCTACATCATATCCAAAGTATTTTGGAATATAAGGCTGTCCTTGAAGTAAAGAGTCTACAAAGGTACTTTCATCCAAATCTGCGAAAGCCCAGTTGGTAGCTCTTTGCTCACCAATCGTAGACTGCCTTGCATCGCTTAGATTTTTACCACAAAGAGAGCCAGCTCCATGTGCGGGAAATACCAATACATCGTCTGCCAAAGGCTTCAGTTTGTCCTGAACCGTATGGTACATCATCTTAGCAAGATCTGCTCTTTGAGCTTTGAGGTTACCTGCTTTTTCTCTCAAGTCCGGTCTTCCTACATCTCCGATAAATAAGGTGTCACCAGAGAAAAGAGCATGGTCTTTTCCATTTTCATCCTTCAACAATATGCTGATGGAATCTGGAGAGTGACCTGGAGTGTGAAGAGAATGAAAACTTACATTTCCCATTGTGAAAGAATCTCCCTCATCAAATCCTTCATGTGGATATTCGGCACCAACTAGTTTGGAAACATAGATTGTTGCACCTTCATTTTGATGGAATTCCAAATGAGAGCTGACAAAATCTGCATGTGGGTGAGTTTCGATCACCGCTACGATTTTACCATTTACCTCATCTGCGAAGTCATAATATTGCTGTGGATTTCTTCCTGGGTCTACTAAGGCAATTTTACCTTCACTTTCGATCGCATAGCTTGCGTGAGCTAGGCCTTCGTCATAAAACTGTCTGATATTCATAAGATTATTATTTTTCGATTTTGTATTACAAAGGTAAAACATGACCGAAGTCATATTTGGTGAGCTTTATCACTTTAGGCTCAAAGCCCTTTAAAAATGCGACTAGCCGATCATTTCGAGGCAAATGTCTTGCTTTTAATGCCTTAAGACAGTAACATTGATTACATGAATAGGAGCTCTTCTTTATCCCGTTTTTCCTTAGTCCTTCTAGGAATGTGCTTTTTGACTCTGGGATTTTTTACTTCTTGTAAATCGAATAAAGTAACCAAAGATGATCCGGTTTTTACGGTCATCTCCACGGCAAAATCATATCGTGGAACTCCCTATAAATATGGAGGCACTACACGAGCCGGGATGGATTGTTCCGCTCTAGTTTACCATTCCTATTATTCAGTAGGAGTGACTATGCCTAGAATCTCTGCCGATCAGGCCAACATGGGTAAAAAGGTTTCTCCTCGGGATTTGCAGCAGGGGGATGTTTTGTTTTTTGCTACCAGCAAAAAGAAAAATAGGGTTACTCATGCCGGAATAGTTACCGAAGTGCACAAAGGGGACGTTCGATTTATCCATGCCTCGACCTCATTGGGAGTGACTGAAGACTTTTTGAGCAACCGCTATTGGAACAAGGCTTTCTTATTTGGTCGGAGGATACTGGAATAAAAAAGAGCACCAACTCTGATGCTCCTTTTTACTCATAGTTAAAACCCGAAATATGCATTAGCAATTCTATTTCATCCATTAATTGCTTCAAAATCAGTCATTGCATTGCTGTTTTCAACTTCCCCATAGCTGTGCTATGCCTCAGTTTCCAAACAGTCTGATTTTCTTGCAATTCATGCCTTCATAACGAAACCTAATACATAATCCGGGTATTACAGAAATTACTGTCCCGCTTCCACTAACTCATATTCAAATGAAGGATATCCTCTTTCTCCTGCCTTGGTCAGAGAAAGGAATCTCAATTTGTAAATATTGTCTTCGGTATCTTGGATAATGTAATATCGATCAGTCAAAACAGCTGGTGAGGAACTAGGTCCGCCTCCTGCTCTCCAGTGAGAACCGATGGTTAGTCTATCTGAGGTGTTCAAGCTAAAGCTTAAAACGTCCTCAGAAGAGAAGTCTGCATAGGCGATATCCGCCTCCAAAACTTCAGCTGCTCCAACTCCATTTTGAGTATTGTGGTATACTAGATCCTGAAAGAAATAGGCTAAAGTTCCATTTGCAGCTTGAGGATAGGGTGTGGAGGAAGTGCCTGCAGTCCAGGAGATATCCCATTCTGACTTTTTAGGTTCGACTGATACGATTCCTTGCTCAAAATTGAAATAGACAAAATTGTAGTCGGAATCTTTTGAGATTTCTACCGAAGAAAAAGTAGTGGCATCTGCATCTGCATATTCAAGTGTGTAGCCTTGGCCATTGCGGATGATTCTGATTTTCTTCCAAGCTTTAGCTTCGACTCCACTAGCTCCTCGGGAAAGCAAGTAAACTTCATTTTCAGCTTCGGTGGATGAAATGGCTTCAATTACTGGATTACTCAATGGAGTAGATGGATCATCTACATGAAGAATTCCATCTAAATTGGTGAAAGAAAGGATAAGTTCTCCTGTGGCTTCCGCGGCTGCAATTTCGGTTTCGCCGACAGCATTGATGTCGGTTTGTCCAGTGGCTGATGCCATGGCTCCAGTGGTTCCATTGATCAAAACTTTGAATTCGGTCCCTGAATAGAATGCCAAATCCCAAGATTCTCTTGAAACGGCAGTTTGCTCAGTCGCTCTCAAATTGATAAAAACTGAATTGGGATATGTTTCTCCTCCACCATTGACTTCGATTGTTCCTGTTTCATTTGGCGGAACTACAATTGGGCTGTCGTCTTCAGAACAGGAGAATAATCCTCCTAAAGATAGTGTCAAGAGGCCTAATTGGAAGAATTGGTACTTTTTCATTGTGATTTTTGGTTTTAATTATTTGTTGAGTTGGTAGTTTAATCCCAGAAAATAGGAGCGTCCATAGCCAATAGGCCGACTGCTTCCTCCTCCATGGGCATCTCCACCTGTTGAGGTGGAATTGATTTGAGTTACGTTTAGTATGTTTTTGACTCCTAGGTTGACTTGGAGCTGCTTCCAGATGGTTTTCCCAAAAGTGATATCCATCCAATGGTACCCATCTTGTTTGACTTCCTGTGCAGTGATTGTTTCTCCATCTGTGACTGTTTGATAGCTTGGAAGTGCTCCAGTGTACTTATAAAACAGATTGATGGAAGTGCCCCAAGGCTCAATTAGGTAGCTGGAATTGGAGCTGATTTCAGGTGTCCAGACCATACTTGGACTTGTTTCTATTTCTTCCGAAATCTGATTGTACCTCCCGATGTATGAAAAGCCCAGACTTGATTCTAGATTGCCTAGGAAGAAGCTCTGATTCAAAGTCAATCCAGTTGTTTTGTAATTTTCCACATTGAAAAGAGTGGTGATCTGAATGTTTTCTGGATCTTGTCCGTATGCTATTCTGTCTTTGACATCATTGTAGAAAAAGCCCAAAACGGAACTGGTTTTTAAGTTTCCATTGCTTTTTGGACTCCAATTGAGTGAGCCATTGAAACTGTCAGAAGTTTCTGCTTTCAAGTCGGGGTTCCCTTGGATAGAATGACTTGCATCAAAGAAATCAAAGTACAATTCTCGGATAGAAGGTGCTCGGAAACCTTTTGCATAGGCCAGTCTTAAGTCAAGTCGCTCCGCCAATCTGAATTTGGTATTCAAGGATGGGATTACGGCAGGAGCATCGTAAAGAGAATTGGATGCTTTTCGTAGTCCCGGGCGAATCTGAATAGACTCAGTGGGTGACCATTCTCCAGTAAGGAAAACAGCGAAATCTTCCATTCCTTGATTAGAGCTGATTCTGTCACCTGATCCTTTTTCGATATTCAGGTCAATGCCCGGTTGGATTTTAAGCTTTGGAGAAAGAGTCCAATTTGCCATGGTTCTCCAGCTGAAACCATCATAATCAATGGAAGAGTTAGCAGAAGCGACAGAAGATTGATAAACTTCACCAGTTCGGACATTGGAAATCCAGGTTTCACTGTCTCGATTGTAATTTGTGAGACCGCCTTGCCAATTGATCGCGAGAGTTGGTGAAAGATCCCACTTTCCGAGCAATCGATGCATCCATCTATTAGTGACAAAGTGTAGATCCAAAATCTCCAATGGAGCTTCCACGCCATAGGAGTAAACTGTTTCATTTAAGAAGTCCAGTTGGTAATCCAAGGAAAGTTTTTCTCCTTCCCAACCGGCTTTTCCATTGATGAAATCTTGATTTCTGGGGAGCCATTGAAATTGCCTACCCGTTAAATCTCCTTTCCAGCCTCCAAATCTTGTTTGTGATAAACCCAGTCCGAAATTCCAATTTCCGATCTTTTTAGAGGCATTTATCCCTCTGGAATGATTCCCGGCGTCTAAAAGAGGGGAGTAGGAGTTCCCAACAGTCTCTTCCTGAATTTTGAGGTTGACCTTCCAGTTTTCTTCTCCTGCTTTTTTGGTAATGATATTAATGACACCCGCTAAAGCATCGGCACCATAGACTACAGACATTGGACCCTCGACTATTTCCACTCTTTCGATTTGATTGACATCGATTTGATTCAGGTTTATCTCATTGGAAGTGCCTTGTCGACCCACCATAGGTACTCCATCAATTAGGATTTTTACATTTTGGCCAGACATACCCAGTAGTTCCATGTTGCTAGACCCTAAAGCATTGTCCTGAGAAAATCGGATCCCAACTTGGGTGTTCAATACATCCTGTAAAATGATAGGGGCACGTTTCGCGATTATCCCTTGATCAATCGTGCGGATTTGGTAGACAGAATTTCTAGCCGACTGAGGTTCAAAACTTCCTGTCACTACCACTTCTTCCATTTCTCGTACATCCGCTTCCAATTTCACTTTGTAGGTAGTGTCCTGGCCGGTTGGGATTAGCCATTGGCTTTTAAATCCCAACGCGGATATTCTAGTCTTTTCTTTTTCACCTTTCGGAAAGATGATTTTTCCAAGCTCATTTCCAGCTTGACCCTTTCCATTTTCGAAAAGCGCATAGGCAAAAGGAATAGGATTTCCATCTTCTGACTCTACCCAGATCACTTCCTGTGCTAAAGCCGGCAAAGTGAAGAGTATTAGAATTGGTGTAATAATTTTATTAAGATTAATTCTAAACATAAGTTTAAAATTTAAGCGGAGCATTTAAACCCCGCTGTAAGATTAATTGAGGCTATCTAAAAGATCTTTCCATTCTGTTTTTTGAGGAATTCCAGGCTTTCTAAGACCAAAGAATTGAACTACGAGCTCGCCTTTTTTATCGAAAAGCTCCAAAGCAGAAACCAGTCCTTCTGTTGTGTTTTTATGGACGACAAAAGCTCTCTTTACTACACTTTCATCCAAATGCATATTGAAGTCTGGGTCCAGGACATTCAGCCACTGGTCAAGCTGACGGATGGTTTTTACCTTTCCCTGATGGATTTGGATATTGCCAGAGTTACCAGCGAAAATCATTATTGGAAGCTGGGTTTCGGAGGCTACTTGAAGGACTTTTCTAGCGGCTAGTCGATCTATTTCATAAGCCCATTTATCATCGATCCATTCAACTGCATTCAATCGATTCAATTTGTATTTGCGGAGCATCCCAAAGAAATCATGGGTGTCTTTCATGTTTTCCCAGTCGGAACTGAATGATTCAAAATCTAATTCCTGACGAGAAACAGTTTCAACAGGATCCAAAGGACTAGGTTCAATTTTGCTATGTTGATCTTCTGCTGTATGTGCTTGAACCAATGCTTCTGCGGCATCAAAATCTGATTCATCTTGGAGATAGACTTTCAAAACAGCTTCACCAGCCTGATCAAAATATTGCAATGAGATCATCGTCCCTCTCGGAGTTTCATTGGTCACACAGAAGGCATATTTCCAGCTTTTGAAAAACAGTCTCTGCTCGATTGGGCCAATCACAGTGGCGATTTTCATCGGGCCAGCTTGGTGGATTTCTATTTTTTGGAAAGTCCCTTTATGTTCTAAAACACAGCATTCATTTCTGGTCAGGGCCATGACTTTTCCAAGGGTTGGGAATTTCTGTACCTGTTCTACAAAGTCAGAAGTCAACAAAATGACATTTTCACCGATCCCAGTTGCCAACAGTTCTGCTTCGCTAACACCTAAAGTTTGGGCAGCATTTCTGATTCTAAGTTTAGGTTGTTGAGTTTTGAGATTTTCCCAGGCCTCTTTTAGTTGAGTAGGGGATTCAAAAAGAGTTTCCATATTGAATTGGTTTTAGATTTTTTGATGGATTTGAGTAGAAATGGTCTGTGCTAATAATTTTCCGACCAGTAATCGGGTGGACCATAATAGTGACTGGATGTTCGAAAACTTTAGAAAGGATTCCTTCTTGGAGGACCTCAGAAGTTTCTCCACAGCCGGCGATTATTCCATTTTTCAGCAAAATGATCCTATCTGCGTATTGAGCCGCCAGATTTAGGTCGTGTAGAATGAGTAAAACACCGATGTTTCGATTTTTGAGTTCTTGGACTATTTGAAGTACTGAGTGCTGTTGTGCAATGTCCAAAGCAGAGGTCGGCTCATCCAGAAGAAGGTATCGAGGAAAAGGCTTGTTTTCCCAGATCTGAACCAGGACTCTAGCAAGCTGAACCCTTTGTTTTTCACCTCCGGAAAGCTGGTTAAAAACCCTCTCCTTTAGATGTGAAGTTTGGGTTAGCTCCATGACTTCTTTGATCAATTGCTGAGGTTTATTTGTTTTGCATGCCACCAAGCCAAGCTCTACGACTTCTTGAGAAGTAAAGGGGAAATTGACTTGACTGTGTTGAGGCATTACTGCTCTGATTTCGGCAAGCTGTTTGGATTTTAAGTTGTGAATAGGACAACCATTGTATCCGACTGAGCCATGCTTACAAGAGACTTCGCCACTCAGGATTTTAAATAAGGTAGATTTTCCAGCACCGTTGGGACCTAGAATTGCGAGAACTTCCCCTGCTTTTAGAGATAGACTGGCTTGGTCCACTATAGGTCTTTGCTTGATACAAAAATGGATGTTTGATGCTGCTAACATTAATTTTTGCTGGAGTTGAAGTTTGAGATCAAATAGATAAAGAATGGTGCTCCCAATAATGCCGTGATCACTCCTATAGGTAGTTCTGCTGGTATTGCGATAGTTCTGGCCAATAGGTCGGCAACATTCAGTAGGGTAGCTCCCAATAGGAATGATGCAGGAAGCAACAATTTATGGTCAGCTCCAAAGCTGATTCGGATGAGATGAGGAACTACCAAACCCACAAAGCCAATCATTCCGGTGAGTGAAACTGCTACACCTACGATTAAGGCAGTGATTAAAAGCAATTTTACTTTGAGGGCAGGAACATTGATACCCATATGAAAAGCTTCCTGTTCACCCAGGGAAATGGCATTGAGATTTTTGCTTTGGGAAAATAGGAGAAGGGAGGGGATCGCAATCAGGATTGTGGCAGTTGGCATTTTTTCCCAAGTTGCGCCCCCTAAATCCCCTAAACTCCAAAATGTGAAACTTCGAATAGCTGCATCATCGGAGTAAAACAGGGTCAGACCGATTAGGGCACCCGCTAATGCATTGATAGCAACACCCGCTAAAATGAGGTTGTTTGTATTTGTTTTGTTTGAGCTTTGTCCTAAGAGATAAACAGCGACCACATGGATTAGTCCTCCCAAAAAGGCAAATAGAGGCATCCCCAGATTTTGGATCCAGGATAATGCTAATGTTGTAGGTGCAAAGACAAGGAAAATAACCGCAAATAAGGCACTTCCACTACTGACACCAATCAATCCAGGTTCTACAAGCGGATTTCTAAATAATCCCTGTAGTGCTGCTCCAGAAATCCCAAGTCCTCCTCCAACGAGTGTGGCCAATAGAATTCTTGGCAATCTAATCTGTAATAGAACATTTGCTTGCTGGGAGCTAAAATCGCTGAGTTGAATCCCTATTTCTGAAAGAAGAACGGAGATGCTTTGAGAAAGAGAGATGGCAAATGCTCCTTGTGACAAGGAAAATATTCCTATAATAAGGAGGAATATTCCCAGTCCGCTCAAGACAGTGACTTTGAGATTCGTTTTCGATATGGATTGTGCCAAAGAAATCATTTTTCCTTTCGCACCGCTTTTGCCAATTCCAATGCAGCTTTGCCTACTCTCGGGCCAAATCCTGAAAGGTAGTGTCCATCCATACTGATAATCTGATCAGATTGAAATGCCTTGGTTTCTTTGATTCCCTGAATGCCAGCAATTCCGCTTTTGCCACCCAAACTTTGGATCCCGGAATCGAAAAACACTAAATAATCGGGATTGATGCTGACCAATGATTCCGGAGAAAGAGGAACGAACTCTTCAAAACCTGTTGCTATGGAATTGATTCCTGCCAGTTGAAACATGGATTGAGCAAAGGTTTTCTCACCAGCAATGAAAAGGGTTTCAGGGCCTCTTGCCATTACAAATGCTGCTGATGGTCTTGACTTGACTTCAGACAGATAAAGCTCCAAGGATTTCAAATCATTGTCGATTTGGACATTGATTTGATTGGCTTCCGTTTCTAAATTGAAAATCTCACCAATTTGAGTTACCAATTGCTTCGTTTCCTCCGGAGAGCTTGGCTTGTGAAGGATTTTTATTTCCAGTCCTGATGATTTGAGTTGTTGAACTACTTCCGCATTGAGATACCCTTCTTCTAAAAGAACCAATTCAGGTCCAAGACTTAATATTCCTTCTGCCTTAATTTGATTCCTGTAGCCTATCGAAGGGAGGTCTTGCATTGATGCTGGGAAAGTGGAGGTTTTGTCTGTCGCTATGATCCAACTTCCAATATTTAAGGAATGCATGACTTCGGTAATGGTTCCTCCGGCCGTAATTACTTTTAGCTGTGTATCGACTGGAGCCTCCACTGAAGTCTCCTTTTTGGGGCTTGTGCATGCCATTGTCAAGGCGATTAGCATACATATGTACAAAGGCGAAAATTTCATTTATTTAGATTGAATTTAAATAATAACACAAATGTATTTTTAATTAGATTCAATCCAAATAAGAATTATGTTAAATTTTCTTTTGGTATTTATTGGTGATTAATGGAGGCAGGAGGTCTTTAAGGCTTCTTGGGTATATAATCAGGGAGAGTAGAGGCGCTTTTCAAAAACTGACTGATTGACTGTAGTTTGAAAATCAAGAAGTATGGATATATTTTCCAAATATCCTTTGGTATTAGGCTTTATTGATTAATTTTGCGCTCGAATTCAAAAAGCATATCCTTTTTACATTTCATTCAATCAAATGGCAAACATTGGAAAGATAACGCAGGTAATTGGTCCCGTAGTGGACGTTTCCTTCGAAGGCGGTAAGCTGCCAAACATCCTTGACGCGCTTGAAGTAACCAAAGAAAACGGCCAAGTAGTCGTGATGGAGGTACAGCAGCACCTAGGAGAAGACCGAGTAAGAACAATCGCAATGGACTCTTCCGAAGGGATGGTTCGTGGTATGGAAGTAAGAGACATGGGGCAACCTATCTCTGTTCCTACTGGTGAAGCTATCAAAGGTCGTCTTTTCAATGTAGTAGGTGAAGCGATTGATGGTTTGCCGCAGGTTCCTGCAGGTAAGCGTCTTCCTATCCACAGACAAGCGCCTAAGTTTGAAGATCTTTCTACATCTACTGAGGTACTTTACACAGGTATAAAAGTAATTGACTTGATCGAGCCTTATGCAAAAGGTGGTAAAATTGGTTTGTTCGGTGGTGCCGGTGTAGGTAAAACCGTATTGATCCAGGAGTTGATCAACAACATCGCGAAAGCATATTCTGGTTTGTCAGTATTTGCTGGTGTTGGTGAAAGAACTCGTGAAGGAAATGACTTGTTGAGAGAAATGATCGAGTCTGGCATCGTAACTTACGGTGAAGACTTTGTACATACACTTGAAGAGCAAGGAGGTTGGGATCTTTCCAAAGTAGATTTGAAGAAGTTGGAAGATTCTAAAGCAACCTTCGTATTTGGTCAGATGAACGAACCTCCTGGGGCTCGTGCTCGAGTTGCCTTGACAGGTTTGACTTTGGCAGAATATTACCGTGACGGTGAAGGTGATGGCGCTGGAAAGGATATCCTTTTCTTTATCGATAACATCTTCCGATTCACTCAGGCAGGTTCTGAAGTATCCGCTTTGCTAGGTCGTATGCCATCAGCGGTAGGTTACCAGCCTACTTTGGCTACTGAAATGGGTGCGATGCAGGAAAGAATTACCTCTACAAAGAATGGTTCCATTACTTCCGTTCAGGCGGTATATGTACCTGCGGATGATTTGACTGACCCGGCTCCAGCGACGACTTTCGCTCACTTGGATGCTACTACAGTACTTTCCCGTAAAATTGCAGAACTAGGTATCTATCCAGCGGTAGATCCTTTGGATTCTACTTCTAGAATTCTTTCTCCAGACATCTTGGGTGAAGAGCATTACAACTGTGCTCAAAGAGTAAAAGAAACTCTTCAGAGATACAAAGAATTGCAGGATATCATTGCCATCTTGGGTATGGAGGAGCTTTCTGAAGAAGATAAACAAGTAGTTCACAGAGCTCGTCGTGTACAGAGATTCTTGTCCCAGCCTTTCCACGTAGCTGAGCAGTTTACAGGTTTGAAAGGTGTTTTGGTAGACATCAAGGATACTATCAAAGGTTTCAACATGATCATGGACGGTGAATTGGATCATCTTCCAGAAGCAGCTTTCAACTTGGTAGGTAGCATCGAAGATGCAATCGCTAAGGGAGAGAAATTGTTGGCTGAAACGAAATAAGAGAAATAGTTACTAGTGATTGGGTTATTGGTTTTTTAAACTGAATAACCCAATTGCTTAATAACCTAAATAATATGCAATTAGAAATCGTAACACCCGATAAGAAGGTTTTCGAAGGAGAAGTATCCGAAGCAAGCTTCCCAGGTGCTTCTGGTGCATTTCAAGTATTGAATAGTCACGCACCTATCGTTTCCGCTTTGGCAAAAGGAACTGTTTCTTTCACTACTAAAGAAGGAAAGCAGTCTCTAATTGTCGATGGAGGTGTTGTTGAAGTAAAAAATAATGTCATTGTAGTCCTAGCTGAAAAAGTAATCGGTTAAGCTTCAATGTTTAGATAAATAGAAAAAGTCCAGGCGAAAGCTTGGACTTTTTTGCGTTTTGGTGTTTCAGGAATAGATCCATAAAAAATCCCCGCTTCAAATGGAGTGGGGATTTTTTTAATCTGTTTGAAAATTATTTTCAATTCTATATGGATAGGTAGCGAAGTGTAGTTCACGTTTCGTAAATCAACAATCACATTTCAGCCTTTACTGACCACTGATCTCTGAGACTTTGTGCTACCAACCTTCCTTTCTCCTATATTTTCCAGAAGTCGGATTTGGTTATGCCACTTTTCTGTAGGCTTTCAAGTTTATAGATTTGTTTAAACATCCCCCTAGCCCCCTTTGAAGGGGGATTAGTTAGCGTTTCCATTTGAGAGAAAAGAATTCTTGAATGGTATTATATTGTTGATGTCACTGAATACTGAATACTGATTACTCCAATTTTCAGCTTTCAAACTTTAGCCTTCAGCTTTTTCCGATCACTGATCCCTGTGACTGCTTACTTCCAGCCTCCCAACTTCTCAATTGCTTTCAATCACCTGACCATGTTCTCTGTATAGCTCTACTGGGCCATCTAATAACACAGCGATTACAGTGATGTCTTTGTCATAAACATTGTTAGGAATATCGATGTATTTCATGCCGGGAACGGCGCTCCAATACATTTTACCTACTTCTCTGGATTGAAGTTTGGTGCCATTCCCTACTACCCAAACGCGCTGAATTTTGTTTTTAAGGCCTTTGATAGCCAAAGATTCATTGACTTTGTAGTCTAAGTAGATATAAAGAATGGTTTTGTCAGGAGAAAGAGTTGTTGGAGCATAAACGTGCCCATCAGGAATGCCTGCTTGAGTATTATAGATAGCGGCTTCATGTTTGGTGGTCCATCTTCCGAATTCCTTCAAGATATTCTCTGCTTCTTCTGGAATGCTTCCATCTGGCTTTGGTCCGAAATCCATTAAAAGATTTCCTCCCATATGAAGGCAGTCCACGAAGATTCTTAAAAGCTCACTAGGGGACTTGTAGGCGTGATCATTTCCTTGATAACCCCAACTGTTGTTCATTGTCATGCAAAGCTCCCAGTACTTGCTCTGAGGGCGTGCAACAGGAACTCCTTGTTCTGGAGTGGCATAATCACCAAAACCGGGTCCAAGTCTCGAATTGATAATCAAATTAGGGTTGTAGCTCAATAGTTTCTTTTTGAGTTCAGCGCTTCTCCATTCTTCTGGTTTGTGCTCCCAATCTCCGTCAAACCAATACAAATCCGGATTGAATTGAGAAGAAAGCTCTTCTAGTTGCTCGAAATTGAAATCTGTAAACTTGCGGAATCTCGCGGGATCGTTTTTGTATCTGTAGATTTCTCTGGTTTGCCTGTCATAATCGGGGTGGGACCAATCCAATACTGAGAAATAAATTCCTTTTTTGATTCCCTCTTTATCGAGTGCATCCATCAATGGTGCTACTAAATCTTTTCCAGCTGGTGTTTTCTTCACAACAGATAAATCGGAGGCTTGAGTATCCCACAGTGCGACTCCATCGTGGTGTTTGGCTGTAAGGACTGCATATTGAGCGCCAGATTGCTTGATGAGTTTTGCCCACTTTTCAGGATTATAGTTTGCAGCTGTGAATCCTGAAGTTTGCTTCATATAATCCTCGTAGGAAATGTAGTCGTTGAAAAAAGACCATGATTCATCGATTCCATTGACTGAATAAATGCCCCAATGGATAAAAATTCCCAGTTTGGCATCTTGAAACCATTTCATTTTGGAATCAGCTTCTTGAGCTGTGGATTGACTAATCCAGGATAGATTCAGTAAAAAAGTAAGTAAAGTAAACAGGGTAGCTTTTTTCATTGGGTTTAATTTTTTCTCGAAAATAGGGCTCATGGACTAAGGAATCCAAATTTAAATGAGTCTACTTTCTTTTTATTAATTTATTTCCATACATTTGTGGCCGCGAAAGGAGGTGTAAAAACATGATCATAGTAAACGTAAAAGAAAACGAATCAATCGAAAAGGCGCTTAAGCGTTTCAAAAAGAAGTTTGACAAGACTGGTGCAGTCAGAGAACTTAGAGCGAGACAAGCCTTCACGAAACCTTCTATTAAGAAAAGAGATCAAGTAATCAAAGCTGCTTACAAGCAAAGAATGCAAGAGGAAGCAAACAAATAATTGCTTTGATGAATTGAGTTATAGAAGCTGGTATTCCATTGAATGCCAGCTTTTTTTGTTTTTAAAATTCTATCGAAAAGGAAAGTGTAGTTTAGGCTATTGGTTTTGTCGCCCTGAGCGGAGTCGAAGGGTATTTAAACATGTTTTTTATAAATCACTTCATATTTTTCATAAATCAATTTTTGTAGACCTGTACTCATCTTTTGTCTGGCTGAGTATTTAAAATTCATTGAACATTCAATTAGAATATTATAGGTTATTTATTTTTGGCACTTTTGAAAGACCAAAAGTACCCAAAAGTCTTTTGCCTGAAGTGGCTTGAAAATGCCTTCGGACATTTTCTGCCGGACTGGCTCAAACGCTAAAAATCGCCGGATTTCCGAACTTGTTCGGAACTAGCCGATTTTCTAAACGCTTATTGACCTCAATCCGTCACCAGCCACTTCAAAGCAAATGGTCCAGTTGAAATCACAAAAAAATTCAAGGCTATTGGAATAACGGGCGGTTTAAAATTAAGTCGAGAATATAATTTTTAGTCTGGACCCGCCTTCCAGTTTTGGGTGTTAAGAAATCAATTGTGAGGGTTGTAATTAGGAGGCTTGTCTGACGAATATTTTGCCGCTTCAAACTTCAAGTTTTCCCATGATTCAATGCAAAATTGAGGAGTTTGCCGACGTGTGGGGAGGAAATTGATTTTAACCCAAAAATGGACAGCGGTGGGTTTTTTGGTCCTTTTTCACCTAAAGGAAAAAGGACGAAGAAATTAAATAAAAGATTATTGAGGATTCCATATTGAAAGGGTTGATTGGGGAATTTTAAACCGAGTCAACCTTTTTATTTAACAAATTACTTTATGGTCATTGGTGGCACTGGAGCGACGAAAGTCACCTATATCGAAGCCTTTATTTTTATCAGGTGTCTTATTGTTGCACTTTGAATAGGATTTCAGCATTTCCCAATTTCCTTCAATCATTGCTTGTTTTTTCTTTTTGCTCCATCCTTTGACTTGCTTTTCAAAAGATATGGCTTCCTTGATATTTTGGAATTTTTGAGAGAAAACAAGTTTAATAGGTCTTCTTTTGAAGGTGTAGGAGTTAGGATCAAACCCTTCTTGGTGTTCTGAGAGTCTCCTTTCTAGGTTATTGGTAACTCCAGTATAGAATGATTTATCCCTGCATTCTAAAATATATACTATGTATTCGCTCATTATTGTTGAACAGGTCTAAAACTTTAATATATAAAAATACCTAATCATTTAAGCAACTTGTAAATAGTCCTGTCCGGGCTGAAATAGGGGTGGGTTTTTAAACTTAAGAGGTCCTCGACTCCGCTCGGACTGACAAAGAAGAAGGAACAATCCTTGAGCTCGGACTCAAGGAGTTGCGATGTGACATTAATTTTCCCTGCTTTTATACATAGGATTCTCTTCTTCTTTTCATATCTTAAATCAAGAAATTGTGCTGTATGATTGATTCTTTTGTCACCTATTTAGAATTCGAAAAGCGAAGTAGCCCCCACACGGTAGAAGCTTACCAGCGCGATTTAGTCCAGTTAGAAGAATTTATTGAGCTTTCTTTCGAGCAAAAGGATTTGACCCTTGTGTCTCATAGAGAGTTGAGAGCCTGGGTGATAGACCTTGTTGAACAAGGTTTGAGTACTACATCTGTAAATAGAAAAATAGCCACTCTTCGATCCTATTATAAGTTTTTGCTCAGAAATGGGAAGATCGAACAGGATCCGACCTATAAGTTAAAATCCCTTAAAAATCCGAAAAAACTCCCCGAATTCGTACAAGAAAAGAGCATTGCTTCCGTATTAGAAGAAAGCGTTTATGAAGATAATTTTCAGGGAAAGCGAGACCGGATAGTAATGGAGTTTTTGTATTTGACCGGAGTGAGACTTTCCGAATTGATTGGATTGAAATGGTCGGATATAGATTTGATTCAAGATCAGGTAAAGGTCTTGGGGAAGCGGAAAAAAGAACGAATAATTCCCATTACAAAAGGACTCAAACAGAATATTATTTCATATCAGAAAGTATTTGAGGAAACATTTCCGAAAGCAGGACAAAGTCACTATTTTATTGTGAGTAATTCAGGAAAAAAGAGCTATCCTATGATGGTTTATCGTATTGTCAGACAGTATCTGGATCTTTTTGCGCAGACGAGCAAGCGCAGTCCTCACGTGTTGAGACATACTTTTGCGACCCACTTATTAAATAAGGGAGCTGACTTGAATGCTGTCAAAGACCTTCTTGGTCATGCTAACCTTGCTGCTACGCAAGTGTACACCCACAATTCCATGGAAAAACTGAAGGCTGTGTTTGAACAGGCACATCCTAAAGCGTAATAAATAGATTGTTCAACCCTAAATGCAAATCATTATGAAACTGCAGATGCACTCCATCCACTTTGACGCCGATCAAAAATTGATCGATTTTATTCAGAAGAAAGCTGATAAGTTGGATACCTTTTATGACCGAATATTAGATGGCGAGGTCTATATGAGATTGGACAAAAACGAAAGGAATGAAAATAAAATTGTCGAAATTAAATTGAATGTTCCAGGCAAGCAGTTTTTCGCAAAACACCAAACCGACTCCTTCGAAGGGGCTGCCGACGAGGCGATTGAAGGTCTTCGAAGACAAATCAAAAAATACAAAGAGAAAGTTGTGCTGGCAAAGCAATAACAATAAATCCAAAACAAATTCGAACCCCCGGAAACCCGGGGGTTTATTTTTTGGTTAATTTCCCTTGATGAGAATTTTCAAAAACTACGTCACCCTTTTTTGGATCGCCCAAGCAGCTTTCCTTTTGGTCAAAATCGTTTTTGCGTTCAGACCAGAAATCAACCTCTTTACTGAAGAAGCTCAATATTGGCTTTGGTCCCAAAACCTCGCTTGGCATTACTATTCCAAGCCCCCGATGGTGGCTGTTACCAACTTTTTGAGCACTTCCTTATTTGGAATCAATGAGTTTGCAATTCGAATTGTGCCTGCCATCCTGGGAATAGGATCGGCCTGGCTGATTTTTCAACTGACAGACTTATTATTTCAATCTAAAAAGATTGCATTCTGGGCAAGTATGATTCTGATTTCAATGCCCTTCTTCTTACTCTTCTCAACCTTCCATATGACCGATTCAGAATTGACATTCTTCTGGATTTTGACTTGGTATTTGTTGGCGAAAGCATTGAAAGAAAAACAAATGAAATGGTGGGTTTTTGCGGGTGTTTCAGCTGCTTTTGGGTTGGCATCCAAGCCAGTGATTCTTTTGATTATTCCGATTTTAGGCTTTTATCTTTTCTTGAGAAAGGATCTCAAAACCTATTCAAAAGAATTTGTGGTGTTTGGGTTGGTGTTTATGCTTGGTTTCTTGCCAAGCTTGATCTGGAATATGCAAAATGGATTTCAGACCTTTAAGCATATTGCCACTTTGGGTGGAGTTGAAGGTGAAAAGGAGGCTAGGACGATCCTAGATGCACTGAAAAGTTTTTCAGAGTTTATTGGGAGTCAGATGGCGATGATTTCAATATTTATGATTCCCGTGGTTTGGGTAGGAGTCAAGAGATTCAAAAAGCAGCCTGTTCCTGATGCACTTTTCCTACTGCTGCCAGCATTAGTTCCTTTTGTAGCCTTCGGAGCTTTAAGTTTCTTGACAGAAATTCAGGCCAATTGGATTGCTTTTAGCTATCCGACTCTGGCTGTTTGCTTTGCCTATTTGCTTTCTGAAAATTCCTTGAATTGGAAAAAATATCAATCTTGGGCTGTTGGATTGGGGTTGGGACTTCCACTGATTTTGTTTTTGCCGGAGGCTTTTGGTTGGAAAAAAGTCACAGGAGTAGAAAAAGTGGAGCTTGCCGCTTTTAGAAGAATGGCTGGTTATGATCAAATTGCCCAAAGAGTGATGTTCCTCCAAGATAGCTTGAAAGCAAAGGGTCCGTTTTATTATTCTGAAAGTTATCACGTTTCCTCAGAGCTGGCTTTTTACCTTCCTGATCATCCCCAAACTTATCAAGCAGCGATGGGGGCAAGAAGAAACCAATTTGACCTTTGGGAGAGCTTGGACACGAAAGTTGGAAAAGAAGCGACTGGTGTATTTGTCAGCTTGCATGAAGAATCTTCAGAAAAGGTAACTCAATTTGAAGAGTTGATTTATGAGGAGGAGTTTCCAATTTATTTTAGGGAGGTTTATCTCAGGTCAGCCAAGATTCAGTTTTGGAAAAACCTCGAAAAGTATACTCCAATCCATACTGGAGCGTATTAAGGCTTTTTCTGAATAAGATAGAACTTTTTGCCAGTCTTATTTAAGATGCTGTCGAATTCCGGTTTTCCAAAAGCGTTAATTAGATCAGGGATTGCCTTGGAGCTCCAATTGACTGATTGATCCAAAATTTGGAATTTCTCTTGGTTTAAAGAATCATAAAAGCTGTCCTCAATAATCAGAGTTTTGAATTCAGGAACCTGTTCTTGCCATCCTATTTTTTCCAAATTGGTTAATCGGGTTTCTGGGTAAAGTGACATCCGGATTTTGGAACTGGTATGGTTATTTCCTTTGAAGCCGATAGTTCCAAAATTTTGATCTGCACTCTCAATGAATTCGCTTAACTGTTGTCCTTGGTGTGGGAATGAGATCAGGGATGTGAAAAGAGTGTATCCAGGGAAGATCAACAGAAATGAAAAAGCGATGGCTTTGGGTAACTTTTCGCCTTTCCAAATCAATCTTCCTACATAGATCAAGACTATAAGAATCAGGAATAGAATGGCCCAAACTGCGTGGCCTTTGCTTGCTAGGAATATTCCGCCTCCAAACAAAATAACATTCAGAATTAAAAAGACGAGGGCCGCTATTTTTAATCCCAATTTTCGACTTTCAAATTCTCCTTTAACTAGAATCCATCCCAGATAAACTGCCAAAACCGGAGCTACAGGCAATAAATATCTTTCATACATCACGCTTGTCATGGCGCACATTCCAAGTATTGCCAAAGCCCAAAGCAAGGCAAAACCTGCAAATTGAGGGTTTTCCTTCCAAACTTTAGAAATGGAGTATTTTACCTGAGGAATAGCAAATAAAACCCAAGGGATAAACATGGCTATCAACAATCCCACTGCAATCAATCCATGTTTGAAAACTAAAAAGCTTTTGGAAGCCACTCTGACGCCTACCTGATCTCCTAAGAAACTATCCAGGTAAGTTGGTCCATGGATTTTCCACATAGCCAAAAACCAGAATAGCGCGATAAACAAACTCACCAGCAATGCTGGAATATGGATCAGACTTTTGAGAGAAGTCCTTTTCCAAGGATTGAATAGAAGATATGAAATGCCAATGCCTCCTAATGCTGCTGCAGGAAGCCCTTTTACTTCAAAAGCTAAAGCAAGCCCACTATAAAGTGCCCATGGGGCCCATTTTGGGATCGGTCCATCATTTTTTAGATATGCTCCAAAGCCCAAAGCGCTCAAAGTCATGGTCAAAACCAACAAAACATCAGGGATGGATCTGCCTGCGGAAAGTATCAAGACAGGGTTCGCTGCCATGATCAAAGCAGAAACTGCAGCGATTTTCTCTTTTTTGAAAAGGGTTTTCGAAAGCTTGAATGTCAAGCCTACGGTTGCCGCTCCCGCCAAAAGGAAAAAAATCCTTGATGCAAAGGCATTGACTCCAAAAAGTTTGAATCCAGCCAATACTGCCCAATAAGTAAGGATTGGTTTTTTGAATCGGAGTTCCCCGCTTCCCAAATAGGTAGTCAAATAATCTCCGTTTCTCATCATCTCAACTGCAGCATCCCGATAATACATTTCATCGGGATAATTCATATTGAAACTCAGGGCAAATGGTCCCACCAACAAACAGAAAATTCCCATGAGGATCCATGGATTGATTCGTAATTCTGGGGATTGGGAAAAAATCATGCACAAAGATAAGGTGATTTGGGAACTGCTAGCCAAATTTTATGTTGTATGAGCTTAACAAATCGGGGCTTTTTGCCCCAAGAATTTATTTGGCGTATTTTTGACCAAATTTTATCTCATGAGCAAGCCCCTTATTTCTGTAGTCATCACCATCTACAACGAAGAAGATAACATTAAACCCTTATTGGAAGCGACTTATGGCGCTTTGGAAAAGCTAGACTATGAAGTCATTTTGATCGAGGATGGATCGACTGATAGGACTGTTGAAGAGGTGAGGAAATATGCCAATGACCGAACCAAGCTAATCATTTTCAATAAAAACTATGGTCAAACAACTGCTTTGGCCGCTGGTATCGATATGGCATCTGGAGTCTATATCGCTACCATGGATGGAGATTTACAAAATGATCCAACTGATATCCCTACCATGCTTCAGAAAGCAATGGATGAAGATTGGGATGTAGTAGCTGGGCGTAGAGCAAATCGTAAGGATGGTTTTGTGTTGAGAAAGATTCCTTCCAAAATCGCCAATTGGGTGATCAGAAATACAACCAAAGTTTATTTGAATGATTACGGTTGTACCCTTCGAGTGTATAAAGCGGAGATTGCTCAAAACATGGGGCTTTATGGGGAGCTACACCGTTTCATTCCGGTTTTGGCCAAGCAGCAAGGAGCAAAAATGACTGAGGTGGATGTGAAACATCATCCTCGAATTCATGGGGAATCAAAATACGGTCTGAGCAGAACCTTCAAGGTGATGGCGGATTTGATCCTGATGCTCTTTTTTCAAAAGTATTTCCAGCGTCCGATTCACCTTTTTGGAGGAATCGGTTTGATTTCATTTTTTATCGGTGGTTTGATCAGTTTTTACATGCTGATCTTGAAAATCATGGGAGAGGATATTTGGGGCAGACCACTTATGATCCTTGGATTTATTATGATTTTGGGAGGAATACAATTGATCACAACAGGAATTATTGCTGAGATCATTGTTCGAACATATTTCGAATCTCAGGATAAGAAAACCTATACTATCAAGTCTGTATTTGAAGGTACTGGAAGAACTCTAAAAGGTTTGGAAGTTCAGGCTACAGAAAGTATCAATAGAATATAATTAGCGATTTCTAGTGGCTGATCAAAAGAGCGGTATTTCAAAGAAAATAAAAACTGCAGCCAAGTTGGTGTTAACCGGCTTGGCTTTGTATTTGGTTTTTAGAAAAGTAGATACCGATTCGCTTTGGGATTTGGCCAAGTCCCTCCATTTTTTCTGGTTAGTTCCGGCAATCGTTTTATTCGTTTTGAGCAAAGTGGCAACAGCTTTTCGGTTGAATCTATACTTCAAAAACATAGGTTTGCACATCTCCGAAAAGAGAAACTGGCGTCTTTACCTGATCGGGATGTTTTACAACCTATTTCTTCCTGGAGGAATCGGTGGGGATGGATATAAAGTTTATCTACTCAACAAGCACTACAAAACTTCTGTTAAAAAGCTGCTTCAGGCGGTTTTGTTAGATAGATTGGGTGGGTTGGTAGCGATTGTATTTTTGTTATTTGCCTTCTTTTTATTGGTTCAAGTGGATGTCCCTTGGTTAGAAAGCATTTGGTGGAATACCTTGATGGTTTTGGGCTTGATTTTGACGATTCCGGCCTTTTGGTTGATGCAAAAATTATTGTTCAAGGATTTTCTTCCTTCCTTTCTTTCAGCCAATGCCTCGTCTTTTGGAGGACAAATTTCTCAGCTTATTTGTGCTTGGTTTATTTTAAGAGCACTTGGGATTCAGGAGCAAATTATGGCCTACCAGTTGGTTTTCTTACTTTCTTCCATTGTGGCAGTTTTGCCTTTGACCATTGGAGGTGTTGGAGCAAGGGAATTGGTATTTATCTATGCTCATACCTATGCGGGAATTGAGGAGACAGCCGCTGTAGCATTTAGTATGATCTTCTTTTTGATTACAGCCGGGACATCGCTGGTAGGTGCTTTTGTAAAAGTGGATCTGAGGGAAGGAGTAAATGAGGGTTGAAATTATTTTCTGAAAACCGCATCATAAGGAAAGTAAAATTGTCCATTTGGTTTTAGGATTTCCCAGATAATCTGATCCTTTTCGGGTTCATATATAATTTTTAGGTCTGAAAACTCACCACTATAAGTGCTTTTGATTTTTCCGATATAGGTGTTTTCTGAAGTTTTTTTCATGAAAATTGAAGAGCCTTCCAATTCACAATCAATCCTGCCTCCATTGTAATAAACGCCGCAATGGTCACCTATCAAATCATAGACGCCATAATACTCACTGGTCTTAGTAGGGGATTCTAGGGTTACATTAACTAGACGGTCTTCTAATTCCGCTCCATAAGTATAATAGCCTTCGATTGATTGTGAGAAGGCGATAGCACAGTTATTTAATATTAAAGTGCTTAGAATTGCTGCTTTGCCAATTTTAGATAATCTATTCAAAATATTATTGTACATGGAACCTGATTAGTGTGACAATAAATCCATTTGTATCAATTGATAAATGACAACAGTCAACAAGAGTTTCACCTGTTCTTATATATCCTCCATAATGGTTTCTTTTTTTATCAAATCCATCAAAAAGACTGGCAATAGAGGATATAGGATCACCTATCTTTATTGAATTTTCGCCAATATTTAATTGGATGGAAGTGGTGTTTAAATCGAAAGAGTGGAGCTTTCCGTCTAAAAAGTAGATTTCATTTCCATCATACTGATAAAGCATGGCATACTTTTCATCTATTTCAAAATAGTATTTTTCAGCCTTAGTTGGCTTTCCGAGCGCTTGGAATAATCCATCTGATGAATTTCCGAATTTCAGTTTTTTAGTTGATCCGGGAATGGAAAGACTAATGCTTGAAATCTCTATAGCGGGAATGTCTTGTGTCGGAGTTTCTTGCCCATAAGTGAAATTAGAAACGCTTAAGAAAAAAAGAAAAACAAGAATGATTGGTAGTTTATTCATTTTGAAAGGATGTTGATAGCGGAAAAAAATCTTTTGAATACTCACTGCACTTCGATCTAAAATAGAGCCAAACTAAATGGATGTTTTCTCGTCGGTCGAGATTGCCTACCTTTGCGCAAAATAATAATTCGATGAACAGAGCAGAGCTATTTTCCCAAATTCAGAAAAAATCATCCTTTTTATGCGTTGGCTTAGATCCTGATTTGGCTAAAATCCCTTCTCACTTGAAAAATGAGGCAGACCCTATCTACTCTTTTTGCAAACAAATCATCGAAGAAACGGCAGATTTTGCAGTAGCCTACAAGCCGAATATTGCATTTTTTGAGGCTTTGGGACCAAAAGGCTGGGAGACTTTGCAAAAGGTCTTGGAATGTATGCCAAAGGATGTTTTTTCTATTGCTGATGCAAAGAGAGGAGATATCGGGAATACTTCTAAGCTATATGCAAAAGCATTTTTTGAATCCATGGATTTTGATTCCATTACGGTTGCTCCTTATATGGGAAAAGACTCTGTGACTCCATTTCTAGAGTTTGACAACAAATGGGTCATCCTTTTGGCATTGACCTCTAATATCGGTTCGCAGGACTTCCAATTGATTGAAGATGCAAACGGCAAACCACTTTTTAAATCAGTTTTGGAGAAAAGCCAAGAGTGGGGGACTCCGGATAACCTAATGTATGTTGTGGGAGCCACGCGAGGTGAGTTGATTGGAGAAGTAAGAAAGTCTGCTCCAGACCATTTTTTCCTAGTTCCAGGTGTGGGAGCTCAAGGAGGAAGTCTGTCTGAAGTTGCCAAGTATGGAATGAATTCTACTTGTGGTCTTTTGGTCAATTCCAGTCGAGGGATCATCTATGCTTCTACTGAAAAGGATTTCGCCAAAGTGGCAAGACAAGAAGCTAAAAAACTCCAGATTGAGATGAAAGATTTGATGGATCAATATCTTTAATTCGTCTAGTTAATTTTTTTTATGAAAAGCATCTCAAGTATTGATTTGAGGAGATGATTTGATAATACTAAGCCCTTAATTTTTTCAAATTTAAAGGGCTGATTTCCTTTTAATTGCCCTCATTTTTTTGAAATCTCTGAACTGCGAGATTTTTTTTCGAAATCGATTACGAAAATCAACTTAGGGCATGCGCCTTAAATCAAATTGATATTCAGTCACTTACATGATCTTTTTTTATTTAATGGTTAATACTTATTAAAAATTTTTACTTTTCTGGTATTTGATTAATTAAAAAAATGCTATTGATTAGGGCTATTGTTCTAGAAAATTTAACTCAATCTAGTTCATTTTTAAAAACCTAATTCTTTAAAAATTAAATGACCCAAAGGCCAAAAAAGTAAAAACCTATCAGCAATGAAGAAAAATTTACACAACCCATGGAAGCCTAAGCTTCTCAATGGAAGTAAGACAAGCCTTTTATTACTTCCGGGTCTCTTTATAGGGACCATATTCCAGGCTGAGGCATCGCTTGTGCCTTCCACTCTAACACCTGCAAACGTTGAAGTGGCTGATGATAAGCAAGCAGATGCAGTTGTCAAAGGGACGGTTAAAGATTCTAATGATCTACCATTACCCGGCGCAACAGTTACTATTCAGGGTACCACTAAAGGTACTGTTACCGATGTCGATGGTAATTATACTATCGAGGTGCCTGAAGGTGCAACCCTTATGTTCTCTTATATTGGATTTGAACCGCAATCGATTGAGGTTGGATCTAAGAGCGTTATTGATGTGACTTTGGCTGAAAAAGCTTCAGATTTGGATGAGTTCGTTGTGACTTCATTCGGGATGGCTAAAGAGCAAAAGAAATTGGGTTATGCTACGACTACAATCAAAGCAGATGAGTTAATTAAAGTAGGTACGCCAAACGTTGCTACTGCTCTTTATGGTAAAGCTCCTGGGGTAAGAATCCAAACAGGTGCTGGTGGTGCGACTTCTGCTGTTAACATTACCGTTCGTGGATTGAACTCTATCACCGGAAATACCCAACCGTTGATCATTATGGATGGTGTTCCGATCAGAAATGAAAACGTTTCTAATAATAATTATTGGAATGATCAGCGTCTAAGAGGTAATGGTCTTTTGGATATCAACCCAGAGGATATCGAAAATATTTCCATTCTGAAAGGAGCTTCCGCGGCTGCTCTTTATGGATCTGAAGCAGTAAACGGTGTGGTATTGATTACTACCAAAAAAGGAAAAGCAGGTAAGAAAGGGTTTTCTGTAGATTTCAATGCAAATATTGCAAGAGACGAAATTGCTTACCTTCCTCGATATCAAAATGTAAGAGGTCCAGGTGGTCCTAGCCATGTTTTTGATTTGGGTCAACAAGATGATGGATTCATTACTTATGAAGATGGGTCTAGAGGATTGCCAAATACTTCAATCAACTTCGGTCCAGAATTCGATGGACAACCTACTAAATCTTGGGATGGTGAGATCAGACCTTATGTAGCTCAGGAAGATAATTATGCAGCATTGTTCAACAGTCCTGTAAGTTCATCTATCAACGTAGCTGTTGCCAACAATTCTGAGTTTTCTGATTTCAGATTCTCTTTGACTCGTCAGGACAATGAGGCTTTGAGTTTGAACTCTAAAAACAGCAAGAACATCGCAAACTTGAATGCTACTTTCCGCATCAATAAGAAGTGGAAAACAGATGTGATGGTAAACTATGTGAACCAAAACACGAAGAACCGTCCGTACTCAATCGACCGTATGATCAACAACTTCAGCGGTATGATGTCAAGATTTGATAATGGAGCTTGGTATTTGGACAAATATCAAACAAGCAGAGGATACAAGTTTGTAACAGGAAATGGCCAGAGCTTAACTCCTGAAGAAAACATTACCAATAATGGTTTTATGAGTGCAATTGGGGACTATGTTTGGAGAGTTAACAAGCATAACCTGAATGAAATTTCCAATCGTGTAATTGGTGTATTGACAAATACTTATCAGATCACTGATGATTTGTCTTTCAGAGCTAGAATTTCAACCGACTTCACCAACAGATACTCTGAAGATAAAAGATCGACTGAAAGACCATTGGCATTCGGAAACTCCGGAATGTTCAGCATGAACAATGAGACATTCAATATTTTGTATGGAGATGTGTTCTTGACCTATACCAAGAATTTCTCTGATGATATCTCATTCAGTGCCATGGCAGGTTATACTGGCACCAAAGAAACAAGAAGAGGTTTGTTTACACGTACCAATGGTGGTTTGAGCAGTGAAAATCTATTCGATTTGATCGCTTCTAATCAGCAGGTAGTTAGTAATGCAACTAGATCCAACAGAGTAATTGATGCTTTGGTAGGTACAGCAAATTTTGATTATAAAGGATTCTGGTTTGTGGAAGGTACAATTCGTAGAGACCGTACTTCTACAATGAATCCAAATAATAATGCGTTCGTTTACCCTTCTTTCAACACTAGTATTGCGCTTTCTGAAGCAGTTGAACTTCCTCAGTTTATTACTTTCTCCAAATTGAGAGGTTCTTGGGGTATCGTGGGTAACTACCCTTCACTATACCTAGCTAATATTGCTTATACACAAAATACCCTAGGTGGAGTATTGTACACCGTAATGCCTTCTGCATTTGGAAATGACGGAATCAGACCTGAGCAAAAGCATGAGTTTGAAATTGGTTTAGATACTCGATTCTTCAACAATAGATTAGGATTGGATATTTCCTATTACAATGCTCAGATTCGTGACCAGATTCTTCCTTTGACCTTGCCTTCTACCAGTGGAGCTAGCACTGTATTGACTAATATCGGTACGTTGAGAAACAAAGGAATTGAAATGTCCTTGAATGCTACCATCATGCAGAGAGGTAACTTCATGTGGGATATGACCTTGAATTTGGCCAGAAATAGAAACACCGTTGAGAAATTGGCTAACAATGCAACGGAACTATTGCATGCTGATTATGATGGAAATGCAGCTCAGTTGAGATCTGTTGTAGGTCGTCCGATGGGAGATCTTTATGCTCACCCAATTGAGACTGATGCTAATGGAAATAACATCGTGCAACCGAATGGTTTGTATAAAATCGATGCAAACAACTGGAAGAGAGTAGGGAACTACAATCCTGATGCTGTAGGTGGTTTGATGAACAATCTATCTTACAAAAACTTCACATTCTCTGCGATGATGGATTTCCAGATTGGTGGATCTGTGATGCCAACAGGTATCAACTGGATGACTAGCCGTGGTTTGACTGAAGAAAGTACCAAATATAGAAATGAAGAGACTGGAGGATTGGCATACTATGTAAATGCTGATGGCAAAGGTGTTCAAGTAGATCATTCTATTACTGCAGGTCCAAATGGTGAGACAGTTTACCATGATGGTATGTTGATGGATGGGGTGACTGCAGATGGTCAGCCTAACACCAACGTGATTTCTCAAGCACTTTACTACCAAAGAACTTACAATTGGGGTGGACCTCAATATGGTGAATCTAGATATGAGCTGTATATCCAGGATAATACTTATTTGAAGATGCGTGAGCTTTCTTTCGGATATACTCTGCCTAAGAGCTTTGCAGATAGAATAGGTGCTAGCAACGTGAATGTTTCGGTATTCGGTAGAAACTTGTTCTTCCTATACAGAAATATTAAGGATCTAGATCCAGAGGTATTGACTGCGGGATCCAACTGGACTCAGACGATTACTAGTGCGGGTACCAACCCAGCTACCAGAACCATTGGTTTTATGCTTAGAGCTAAATTCTAATTTAGAACTCAACAAATCCAAAATGAAAATGAAATTCAAAAGTTTATATATAGGTGCAATTCTAGCGGCTTCTTTGGTAAGCTGTACTGAATCAGACTTTGCGGATAACTATACGGATCCTTCAAAAGTTGCAGAAACTACCGTAGGAAAGCAGTTCACTGGTATGATTTATACCAATAGAAATTATGTGCTTCCTTCATACAGTGATTATTTTGTAATCCATAGAATTACCAATAACCGTTACAACCAAGCCATCGGTTGGGTGAATGGAGAAAATCAATACGTACCGGGATCCTCAGCTATCAGCGATAGATGGAATGCCTTTTATCAGACTCTAGCACAGTATAGAGAAATCGAAAAGATCTATGCTGAACTTCCAGAGGTTGCTCAAGCTGATCAAAGAATCTATATGATTGCTGCGAAAACCTTCCTGTATGATCAGACTCAAAGAGTGATCGATCTTCATGGAGATATCCCTTTTTCTGAAGCGGGTATGTTAAGTACAAATGGTGGGGATTATAATATGTCCTATGCTGCTTATGATAATGCAGAAGGTCTATATACCATGATGTTAGACGAATTGGCTGACTTGGCCGATGAGATGAACACGATCACTGTGAGTACAGGGATTATGCCAGAATTCACTAATCAGGATTTGATCAACAATGGTAATCTGGATCAATGGAAGATGTATATCAATTCATTGAGACTAAGAATGCTTACCAGAGTAAGCGGATCAAGTGAGTTTGCAGCGAGAGCTAATACAGAAATCGGTGAAATACTTTCTAATCCAGGTTCTTACCCGGTAGTAACTTCAAATGAAGATTTTATTGCTTGGGATGGATATGTAATTGGTACTGCAATGCAGGCAAACTCTTTTCAGTCAGGATTGGAAGACTGGTCTGGTAACTTGGCTGGTAAAGCAATTTTGGATCACATGCTAAATAACAATGATCCAAGACTGACTTATGTGTTTGAGCCAGGTACAGAAGCGGGCGAAGGTGAATATTTAGGTCTTGACCCAATGTTGAATGCCTCTGCTCAAAATGAATTGGTAAATTCCAACACATTGACTATTTACAACAGATCTACTATTTCAAGAAACCAGAATTTCCCAGGTCTTTTGATTACCGCACCTGAAGTTCATTTCATGATAGCTGAGTATTATCTGAAAAATGGTCAAGATGCTATGGCGAAAGCTTCCTATGAAGCAGCTATTGAGGCTTCAGTGGATTTTTATCAATACTTGAGATCCTTGTCAGAAAATGGTGATTCTCCAGCTCCAGTTGTTCCAAGTGTAGGTGACATTGAAGTTTACCTATCAGGAGATGCAGTTTCTTGGGATTCAGCAGATTCTCAAGAAGCAAAAATGAAGTTGCTTGCCGAGCAAAAATGGTTGCATTTTAATGTGATTCAGCCAAATGAAAACTGGGCAGAAATGAGAAGATTGGAATTGGTAGACTTAGATTTCTGGGTAGATCAATCTAATCAGCAAAGCTTGCCTCCATACAGATGGGTTTATCCTGGATCTGAGGCAACTTACAATTCGACAAACTATGCGGAAGTACAAGCTGAAGATAATTTGACTCAGAAATTATTCTGGGCTAAATAATATTAAGTTTAGATAGATGGTGAAAGCCGTATCTCTTAAATGGGATACGGCTTTTTTTGTGGGGTGTGACTTTTTGAAAATGATCAATTAAATTATTAGATTAGTTAATAATCAATTAGTTTTTTGATGACTTTTAAAGAAGATTTTTTACAACTCGTATGGAAGTACCAATATTTTGAAAAAGCAGATCTTCAAACCACAGATGGACAAAACGTCAAGATCATCAAAGTTGGATTCCATAATTTGACAGAAGGACCGGATTTTAGAGATGCTATGATTGAGTTGGATGGGGTGACTTTTCATGGGCACGTGGAGGTACATAAATTTGCATCAGAATGGAAACAACATGCACATTCGAGTGATCCAGCATATAATTCTGTTATTCTTCATGTGGTCTGGAAAAACGATAAAAAAGTTCTCCGAAATGATGAAACCGAAATGCCAACAATCGAATTGGACGGAAGGATATTTCTTGAAATCTGGAGGAGATATGATCAGCTTTTAGATTTCAATGAAGATTTGCCCTGTGCGCATGCATTAGGTCAGGTTCCTGAAATCATCCGTTTCTCTGCTTTGGAAAAGGCCTTGGTAGGAAGACTACATGAAAAGTCTCAATTGGTTTTGAATATTCTTGAGCAAACCAATAATGATTGGGAAGAGACAGCTTATCGTTGGCTTTTTGTTTCATTTGGCTTTAAACTGAATGCTGAGGCAATGAAGGAATTGGCATCTTTGGTGCCTTACAAGATTCTTTTGAAATACCGAAATCAACTTCCTGCTCTGGAGGCGATCTTGTTTGGAGTGGCAGGGCTGATTCCTGAGCAAAGTGATGAACCTTATGTCCATTATCTAAAGTCAGAGTATCAGTTTTATCAAAAGAAGCATCAATGGAGTCAAAAAATGATTCGGAGCCATTGGAATTTCATGGGCGCCAGACCGAGTAATTTTCCAACCATCAGGATTGCTCAACTAACTTCCATTCTATCTAAAGCCCCAAATCTATTAGAAAGTGTCATTGAAGAAAGTAGAGATTTTTCGGCTTTTAAAAAGCTACTACAGGTCCAGCCCTCAGAATATTGGGAATACCATTACTCTTTTGGGAGTGAATCAAAAAGAAAAGTAAGCAAAGGAATATCTGAGCAGGTTTTGAATTTGTTGATTATCAATTTTGTCATCCCTATTTGGTTTGCTTACGGGCGGTATTTTCAAAATTCAGAATGGCAAGAAAGGTGCTTTGATCTTCTTCAAGAGGTGTCGGCTGAAAGTAATTTTATAGTCCGTAAGTTTTTCGAATCTGGGTGGAAGCCTCATAATTCATTCGACACACAAGGTATGATAGGCCTTTTCCGAAACTATTGTACTCCCAAAAAATGTCTAACCTGCAAAGTGGCTCAAAGCCTGATTCGCAGCGAAAACAAATGATGTTTGGGTATGCGCATATATTCCCGTAATTTTGCACTCCGAATCAAAAAACATTATGGAAAAACCGGTAATTATTCTGGGAGCCAAAGGAATAGCTCATCCTGCTTTGGAAATTTTTAATAGCAATCAAGTCATCGTTTATGGGTTTCTTGATGAGGATGAAAATCTTCACGGATCTGAAATCAATACCGTTCCGGTACTTGGTCATACGGAAGATGATGGATTCCTAAAGCTAATAGGAAAGAAAACTGAGGCGTTTGTTGCTGTAGATGATAACAAATACCGCAAATTTTTGGTCGAGCTTTTGAATGACAGAAGAAAGGTGCAACCGATTAATGCGATCCACCACACAGCTTACATTTCAACAGATGCCCAGATCGGTCATGGCAATTTCATCAATGCCAAAGTGACTTTGGGAGCAGGAGTTGAAATGGGGCAGCATTGTATCCTTCATACTTGTGCTATCGTAGACCACAAAGCCAAGATTGGTGATTTTGTACAAATCGGTGCAGGATCCATTATCAATTCAGAAGTAGTGATTGAAGAAGGGGCATTTATTGGTTCTGGAGTGACTGTAGTGTCTGGAGTGACTATCGGAAAGAATTCTAGAATTGGTGCTGGATCTGTTGTTATTAGCTCCGTGGGTGCGAATGAAACCGTATTTGGTAATCCCGCAGCAAAAGTAAAGTAAGATTTTCCTGAGAAAGATCAGGAAAGCAATCGCTTGAAATAAGAGTTTTGTCTGGTAAATTTGCCAGCCGTTTATATTTAAATCTTTAAAACCAAAACACCCTGCCGAAACAGGGCTTCAGTTATGGAAAACAACAAAGAATATCAAGTACTTCTGTACTACTGCTACGCAAAAATTGAAAATGCTGAAGAGTATCGAGAGCAACATCATCTTTTCTGTGTAGAAAATAATATCAGAGGCCGAATCATCATTTCTGATGAAGGGTTGAATGGGACTGTCTCTGGTTTGAAAGAGGATTGCGAAAAATACATGGCCTATGTTCATTCCGATCCTCGCTTTGCAAAAACTGAATTCAAGATCGATTCGCATGAGACTCATGCTTTTGCAAAGATTCATGTAAGATATAAGCCTGAGATCGTTCACTCTTCCTTGAGACATCTAGATCCTAATGTAAAGACAGGAAAACACCTAGAGCCTGAAGACTTCAGGAAATTGAAAGATGAAGAAGATGTGGTGATCTTGGATGTTCGTTCCAACTATGAGCATGAGTTGGGTCATTTCAAAAATGCCTTGACTTTGGATATCGACAATTTTAGAGACTTTCCTGAGAAAGTGAAAGAGCTGGAGCATTTGAAAAATAAGAAGGTACTGACTTATTGTACTGGAGGGATCAAATGTGAAAAGGCTTCTGCATTCTTATTGGAGCAAGGATTTGAGGATGTCTATCAATTGCATGGAGGGATTATCAAATACGGAATGGAAGCTGGGGGAGAGGATTTCGAAGGGAAATGTTACGTATTTGATAACCGAATCGCTGTAGACGTGAATAAGGTAAACCCAACAGTGGTTTCAAAATGCCACGTTTGTGGAACTCATTCCGATAGAATGGTCAATTGTGCCAATCCAAGCTGTAATATTCACGTTGCTGTTTGTGAGGAGTGCGGTTGGGAACTGGAAGGGGCATGTTCTACTGAGTGTAAGGAGCATCCTGAGAAGCGTCCTTATGACGGAACAGGCTATTACCAAAAGCAATCCAACGGATATAATCCATATAAAGGATTACAGCGTACACCAAAAAAAGAAAAACAACTCCATGGCGAAGCGGCAAATTCTTGATTCTGAATTGATCCTTAATGCTGATGGAAGCATCTATCATTTACATTTGAAGCCAGAACACCTGGCTTCACTTGTTTTTACAGTAGGTGATCCTGATCGTGTTCCTTTGGTTTCTCAGTACTTCGATCAGATAGACTTTCAGATTCGCAAAAGAGAATTTGTTACTCATACTGGCAGGAAAAATGGTCAGAGAGTTACCGTAATGAGTACTGGAATGGGAACCGATAATATCGAGATTTTCATGACAGAACTAGATGCACTGGTCAATGTGGATCTAGTAACTCGTCAAGAGAAAGAAGAAAAAACCAGGCTTCAGATTATCAGATTAGGTACTTCTGGTAGCATGCAGGAAAGTATTCCTGTTGGTTCGCTATTAGCATCTGAGATAGCAATCGGCATGGATTCCCTAATGGCCTATTACCCGGAATTGTCTGGATCTCAAGAAATCGGAAGGACTGTAAAAGAAGAATTGGGGTTGGAATTTTCTCCATATCAAGCAAATGCATCTCGATTGTTGATTTCCAAGTTAGCAGGAGAATTTGTCAAAGGAGTGACATTGACCTGTCCGGGCTTTTATGCGCCTCAAGGTCGAGAAATACGTCTAAAACCGAGATTTGACCAAATGATCGAAAGGCTTGCTAGCTTGAGAGTTTCGGGAAGAGAGTTGACAAATTTTGAAATGGAAACAGCAGGCTATTACGCAATGGGCGAATTACTTGGGCATGACATGCTGAGCCTAAATGCTATTGTGGCTAATCGGCCTTTGGGAACATTTGATGAAAAAGCTGAAAAAACCGTGGACCATTTGATCCGCGCAGCTCTAGAAGTTTTTGTTGCAAAAAATTAATCACCCTTACGCTAAATATCTTTTTTCGAAGAAACTAGAATCCATTTTTAGATCGTCCCATTCGTTATAATCAATTTGTTGAAGCATCTTCCCTAAAAAATCGGCACACTCTTGTTTGCAGAGATAAACACCAAATGTGTTTTCCGTCCTATTGACTAAAAATGCTCTGCTGCTGTCAAAAAGTCTAACCAAATCCTTCCAAGACCCTAAAAGAAGAAGTTCATCTTTATTTTGGGCTGTCTGGATTATTTTAAAATTGCCAAGGGAGCTTGAGATCTTCATAAAAAATAGATTAATGTATAGTTCAAATCTATGTTTTATGTCAGCCAAGATCAATACGTATTAATACGTATTTTTCAATAAACACCTCTTATTCTATGAAGCTTCTATTCTTTTGAGCCCAGATTAACAGAGCGTTATGCTTTTTTTCAAGATTTAGCTTAGAAATCATATTGGATCTATGCTTATCGACAGTCCTTTCTGAAATAAAGAGTTTATTCGCGATGTCTTTGGATGAAAGACCTGTAGCAATAAGCCTTAGAATTTTCTTTTCGGAAGGAGTGAGCTGAGTTTCTTCTCCATTTAAGGAGCTATTTTCAATTTCATCAAATATTTTTTCACTAAAAAATGTCCCGCCATCTAATACAATCTCAATTGCTTTGGAAAGGTCGTTCAATGCGAAATCTTTGAGTATATAACCCGATAGGTTTAAGTCCTTTGCCTGATGATAAAAGTATAATTCCTTGTGAAGTGTGAGAAGGATAAACTTGGTGTCAATCCCTTCTTCTTTACAGGCCTTTGCTACTTCAAGTCCTGTAAGGCCTGGCATTTCCAGATCGAGAATGGCCAGTGGAGGTCTAGATCTTTTGATTTTCATCAATGTGTCGAGGCCGTTGGATTCAGCAGCTATAATATTTAGCCCCAGTCCTTTCAAGAAATCTTCCAGCCCTTTCAATAAGATAGGGTGGTCATCTGCTATGATTACTTCTTTTTGTTTAGCTGACATTTACAAAAAATCTTAATGTGGTACCTTTTCCTTTTTCACTGGTAATATTCATTACACCAGATATTGAAGCGGTTCTTTCTTTTAAAGTTTTCAACCCCAAGCTTTGGAAGTCGTTATATTTTTCGGAAAAATCGAAGCCTTTTCCATTGTCCTCAATCAGTAACTGAAGCTTTCTTTGGTCGATTTTTAAAATAACTCTTAAGGCCTCAGCTTCTGCGTGTTTTAGAATATTGTTGATAGCTTCTTGCGTAATTCTATAAAGCTGTAATTCTGTGTTTTTTGAGATTTTGTTTTTAATGTCTTCAATATCTGTACTAACAAACAAATCAGTTTCCCGGTCAATCTGGTCAAGCATCTGTTCTAATGCCATGGAAAGCCCCAATTTCTCCAGCTGCATAGGGTGCAAAGACCTAGCAATTGATCTCAACTCATTAATGGCGGTATCAAGCATTTCACCTGCATTCTCCTGTTGATTAAGAATGACTTTGTTTTTGATCAATAGGAGACTTTGGCCCAATCCATCGTGAAGATCCTTTGAAATTCTTTTCCGCTCTTCTTCCTGAGTTTTGAGTAATTCTCTGGAAAAGTTCTCTTGAAGTTCTTTTTCTTTTTTACTGGACTTAAGCTTGATCATCAGAAACCCTAGCCCGCCCATTGCTATTAAGCCTACCATTGAAAAGGCAAAAAGGGTAGTTCTTTTTTCAGAAACTTGTTTCAAGTTTTCCACTTCCATACTCTTTTCTAAGACCGCCTTTTCTTTTTTCTCGGTTTCATACAGGGTTTGAAAATAAGAGAAGCTATTCCTCTGATTGGATTCGAAAATGGAATCTTTGAAATGGTTTCTTGCTTTCAGAAATTGTAATGCCGATGCGGTGTTTCCCAGTTTCTCATTGGCATCTTCCAAAAGCTGAAAAGCTTCCAGTTTGTGATCCATATCCCCGCTTGATTCCGCTTGAGCCAAAGCTCTATTTCCTAATTGTAAAGCAGTGGAAGGGTTGCCCTTTGTCAATTCTATTCTGGCCTTCGCTATGAGATAGGAATTGTGATTCTCATTCACCTCAGAGGATTTTTGCATTTCCTGGACAGCTCTATTGAAATATAATTCGGCACTATCCAGTTGAAGACGCTCCCCAAAAAATTTAGAGATATTAAATAATAGAATAGGAGGTATGTAAGGTCTGACTTCACCAGTTTGACGCAATGAGTCTGCTTTCAACAAATTTTTAATCTGAAGAGAGCTCAGTCCTTGTTTTTTCAAGTCATTGGCCCGGTTGTAAAGTTGGGTAACTTGATTTTCAACATCTCCTTTTGAAGCGGCATCTGACATGAGTTCTTGCCTGACTGAATCTGCTTCTGCATAAAGTCCATATTTACTAAAGAGGATAGCCGCCCCCGCTCTTACATAATTTGCATATTCGGTATCTCCTAAAGCCTCATAAATATCTTGAGCTTGATGGTAATCCTGCATTGCTCGTAGGAAATTTCCTTGATAGTCTTCTGCCTGAGCTCGGAAAAAGTAAGTATCAGCTATATAGATAGAGTCTTGGTTGGTAAACCTTTCAAGTGCGTCTGAATAAGATAGAATTGCAGAATCAAAATTGTAAAGATTGAAATAGGCTCCTGCAAGTTTCAGATGAAGGTTGCCTTTTAGCTCGCTTTCTTTGAGTTCACTTTCATGCGAGAGGGCCTTTAGCAAAATGTCTTTTTTGAGAGTGTCTGCTTGAGCCTCAGGATTAAAAGTGTGAAATAACTCTATGGATTTCTCAGCCTGAGCCTTGAATTGAGCGGATTTTTCATACAGCTTAATCAATTGTAGAGTCAATTCAAAGCGTGTCGAATCAGGTAATTCAGGGTTCTCTAGTTTACCCTCTAACTCTTCGATTTGGGAAATAGAATCCTGTGCAGCCAAATTCGCTGGGAAAAAAAAGACGATAAAAATTGTCAGCATTAAAAAATGAAATGCGCCGACAGACAGGTGTTGAGTCCGCATACTCAAATATAACTATTAGCGTCTTACAAATCTCCTTATCGATTATAATCCTCACTTTCCAGTCCCGCTAAAACTGAGTTATTGCAGCTTATCATTACTCTAGTCCATAAGTAGGATTAATAGGGTTGTTCGAAACATGTTGGGTCGGATATTAGTTAATATTATAGAACGTATTGATTATTAATTAATTATGAATTCTTTTTTTATTGATTCTTTAAACCCAAAAACCTTTCTAAATGCCTAAACTGTACTCTTTATTATGTTTCCTTTTATTAGTGGTCAATGTAAAAATTACAGCCCAGCAGATTAATTTAAAAGGAAAAGTGCTTGACCTAGAAGAGAATAGGCCATTGGAATTTGCCAATATTGCCTTGCTTAGTCTTCAAGATTCCTCAGTTGTAACTGGAGGTATGACTGATTTGGATGGTGCTTTTGACTTCGATGCTGCAAGTGGAAGCTATATCTTCCGAGTTGGTTTTATTGGATATGAGGAGTATTTCGAAAAAATTGACCTTGGAGATAGAAACCATGTCAATTTCGGAGTAATCAAGCTTCAGGCGGATTCACAAAATTTGGATGAAGTAGTAGTAGAAGGAGTGACTTCCATGTTTGAATCTGATATAGACAAGCGGACCTATAATGTCGAAAACAGCATCGTTTCTCAAGGTCAGACTGCTGCCCAACTTTTAGCAACTCTTCCTTCTATTCAAGTAGACGATGAAGGAGGAATAACCATGAGAGGAAGTGGAAATATTCTTATCTATATCAATGGACGTCCTTCCAATCTCTCAGGTGATGATACAGAAAGTATCCTATCTCAATTTCCTGCAAATAGTATTCAATCAGTAGAATTAATTACGAACCCTTCTTCGCGATATGATGCAACAGGAGTTGGTGGGATCATTAATATCGTTTTGAAAAAGAACGAAAAGTTGGGTTTTAATGGCCAAGTGGATGCTTCTATAGGTACTCGTGAAAAGTATCAAGCGGGAGTAAATCTAAACTATGGTACCGGGAAGGCCAATTATTATATGTCCTACAATTATCAAAATAGAAGACAAATTGAGAAAGGGGAAGGGACAAGAACGACCGATATTGAAGGCTTTTCTCCGACATTGAGTCAAGTTCAAGATGGCTATGAGTTGGAAAAAACTCACCTTCTCAGGGCTGGAGTTGATTATTCTGTGTCTCCAAAAGGAATGCTTGGACTGTATTTCCAAGGCAACTTTGATGATGAGGTCGAATATGCAGATATCAATCAAAGGAATTTGAGTCAAACAGGAACGCTTGATTCTAGTTTTGTGAGACAAAATGAAGAGTTCAGTAAAAGTAAAAATTACGAAGGTGGAATCAATTATACCTTGAACCTAGATACCTTGGGCCAAAGGTTATATACCTCACTTTCCTACGCATTTGATGATCGAAGCCAAGAGGAATTCTATGAGCAGATGTTCTTGACTTCGGAAGGAGCCAGTGATCCAACTAAGCGATTGACCCAGACAAATGACAGACCTAGAGAAAGTAATTTGGTGGTCTTTCAGATGGATTATGAAAAGCCTTTTGAGTCAGGGGCAAAGATTGAATCAGGGTTGAAAGGAACATTTGGAAACTGGATGTGGGGGCAAACTTTTGCTCAGGGAGACCAATTCTCTGAGTTTGAACCAGTGGAAGTAGACTCATTGACTGACTCCTTTGATTATATGGAAAATGTCTATGCCGGATATTTTACATACAGAAATAAGAAAGGAAATTTTGGCTATCAATTGGGAATGAGAGCAGAATATACAGAGACGTTGGGGGAAACTGTCAGGAATCAGGAAAGCTACCCCAATGATTATTTCAACCTATTCCCTAGCATGTTTTTGAGCTATACACTGGGGACTGAAAACGAATTGACCGCCAACTATACCCGGAGGATCTCCAGACCAAGAATGTGGGATTTAGCTCCTATTTACAGAGTGAGAGATCAATACAATTTGAGTATTGGTAATCCTGCTCTTCAACCAGAATACACTGACAGTTATGAGTTTGGTTATATGAAAGGTTGGGAAAGATATTTACTCAATGCTACCGTATATCATCGCTATAGTACCAATGTGGAAACTAGGATAACCAGAATCACAGATGATAATGTGGCCATCCAAAGCAGAGAAAATGCAGATACCCGCTCAGCGACAGGTTTTGAACTGGTGAATCAGGTCCAGGTTACCAATAATTTTGATGCGACGCTTACCGGTAATTTCTTTTATTCTAAAGTGAATGGAGAAAATATTGAAGGAGGTTTTAGCAATGAAAATTTCAGTTGGACCCTGAGCTTTTTGGGAAATTGGTTGATCCCTAAATGGTTTAACGTACAGTTTCAGGGAAACTATAGAGGCCCTATTGTTTTGCCACAAGGACAAATCGAGCCACAATGGACTTTGAATGTGGGGATGAGAAAGGATGTGCTCAAAGGAAATGGGACCATCAGTTTGAATGTTTCCGATGTGTTCAATACAAGAAACTTCAGGATTACGACAGAAGATCCCCGATTTACGCAATTCAGAAAATTCCAAAGAGAAACCAGAATTGGGACTTTATCTTTTACTTACCGATTTGGAGGATTTAAAGAAAAGCAAGGCGAAAGAGGTTCCCGAAGAGAAGGAGGAGATGATATGGGAGATGACTTTTAATAGAAAGGCTGGTCAATTGATCAGCCTTTTTTACTTTTAGGAATGAGTGAGTTGACCGATCAAATTATAGAAGCTTTGAAGGATAAAGCAATTCCTGAGAAAGCTGCCTTTTTTCCGAGATTTTTCAAATCAGGACCAGGTGAGTATGGGGAAGGAGATCAGTTTTTGGGAGTAAAGGTCCCTGATCAGCGAAAAGTAGCCAAAGAGTTTTTCAAAGAAATCAGTCTGCATGAATTGGAGGATTTGCTGAGAAATCCATTTCACGAGGTAAGGTTGACAGCTGTGATTGCATTGGTCTATCGCTACCAAAAGACCAAAACTGAAGAAGGAAGAAAGGAGCTGGTTGACTTTTACCTTAGCAACCTGAATTATGTCAATAATTGGGATTTGGTAGATACTTCTTGTCATCCGATTCTCGGAGCCTATTATCTGGAAAAAGACAAATCCCTTTTCTATGACCTGGCAAAAAGAGATCATCTCTGGAGTCAAAGAGTTGCCATGGTCAGTTCTTATTATTGGATTAAAAGGGGAGAATTTAAAGATGCTCTAGCTTTGGCTGAAATGCTGAAAAACCATTCCCACGACCTCATGCATAAAGCTGTGGGATGGATGCTTAGAGAAATCGGAAATCAGGATTTTGATGTGGAGTTTGAATTCTTGAAAATGCATTATCAAATCATGCCCCGCACGGCCCTTCGCTATGCCATCGAAAAATTCCCTGAAGACTTGAGGCAGGGTTTTTTGAAGGGGAATATATGAAATACAATGGAAATAAATTTCATGAAATATGACTCCCTCTGGGAGTCGAAATAGCCTCGCTCGTCTCTTGAAACTAATTTATTTTCAAAGTGTTTCACCGACCAGAGGGAGGTTTGTTTCTATTGTATTTCTTCCATATTTCAAAGCTTTTAGCCTTCAATCCCCTCCAATTCACTTAACTCCAGCCAAATCATTTCCAACTCCTCTAGCTCAGAATCTATTTCACCAATCCGGTTGGAAAGCTTCATCAACTCTTCATGATCATCCATTCCAGCTGAGATTTTATGTGTAATGGAGTCTTTTTCAACCTCTAGTTTCGCGATTGCTTCATTGGTCTTTTTAAACTCCTGCTTTTGCTTATAGTTGGCTTTGGCTTTTGGAGAGGAATCAGTGGGGATACTTTTCGTTTCCTCCACTTCAATCTTTGGTTCTGAAGTCTTGATACTTGGTTCTAGGCTCTTGCTACTATTTTCTTTTTCCCATTCTCTGAAATCCGTATAATTTCCTGGGAAGTCCTTGATTTTCCCTTCTCCTTCAAAAACAAATAAATGCTCCACCAATCTGTCCATGAAGTATCTATCGTGGGAAACGATAATCAAACAGCCTGGGAAAGTATCTAGGAATTCCTCCAGGATATTCAAAGTCATCAAGTCCAAATCATTGGTCGGTTCATCCAGAATCAAGAAGTTCGGGTTCTTGATCAAAACCATTAACAACTGAAGTCTCCTGCGCTCCCCACCGCTCATTTTTCCGATAGGGGTGAATTGTTGCTTCGGTGGGAAACCAAACTGGGTTAAAAACTGGCTGATGGTTATAGTCTGTCCTTTGTCCAAGACCACGACTTCCGCCACCTCTTTGACCACATCGATCAGTCTTTTTTCTTCGTCAAATCGATCCTCTTCCTGTCTATAATAGCCGAATAAAGTGGTTTGTCCCTTGGTGACAGCTCCCTGGTCTGGATTGATCAGTCCGGTAATCGTCTGAAGAAAAGTTGTTTTGCCGGCACCATTAGGCCCTACAATTCCGATTCTATCTTTCTTTTTGAAGATATAGGAGAAGTCTTCGATCAACTTTTTCTCTCCATATGCCTTGGAGATTTTGTCGATCTCCAGGATTTTATTCCCCAGCCTTTGTGAAGAAACAGTGAGCTCAATATCCCTTTCTTCTCTTTTGGTAAATGCTTTCTCTTTGGTTTCCTCAAAAGCATCTACACGGTATTTAGCTTTGGTTCCTCGGGCTTTGGGTTGTCTTCGTATCCAATCGAGCTCCTTTTTGTAAAGGCTTTTTGCCTTCTCAATTTCCACATCCTCAATTTGCATTCTTTCGGCTTTTTTATTGAGGAAGTAACCGTAATTCCCTTGGTATCTGTGGATTTTCCCTTGATCAAGTTCCAAGATTTCGTTGGTGACTTTCTCCAAGAAATAACGGTCGTGAGTCACCATGAAAATGGCCAAATTGGCTTTGGAAAGGTAATCCTCTAGCCATTCGATAGTTTCTAGATCCAGGTGGTTGGTGGGCTCATCCAGCAATAGCAAATCAGGTTTTTCCAAAATAGCCTTTGCCAATGCCACTCTTTTTCTTTGTCCCCCTGAAAGGTTTCCAACAGGTAAATCGGTGTCATGAAGGCCTAATTTCCCCAAAACCTCTTTGACTTGATATTCAAAATCCCAAGCCTGAAGCGCATCCATTTGCTCGAAGAGTCGGGACATTTCATTGGAGTTGTCAATTCCTCTTTCAGATTCAAGAAGAGCCTTGTGATAAGCCTCGATGACTATCAAAACCTCTGAATTACTTTGGTCGAAAATGGTCTGGTAAATGCTCAGGTTTGAATCGAAAACCGGGTTTTGATGCACATAGGCGATTTTGACAGCTTGATTCAAAGCAACCTGCCCGGAATCTGGAATCTCCAATCCCATGATGATTTTCATCAAGGTGGATTTTCCAGCTCCATTGATTCCAACTAATGCGATTTTTTGACCTTGGGAAATTCCAAAGGAGATATTTGAAAAAAGCTTTCGTTCCCCAAAAGCCTTGCTGAGATTTTCAACCGATAGGTAATTCATGGGGCAAAAGTAAGGGAAATAGATCTATTCCGACCCATTGAAAATGAAAGCTTAGGAGAGGAATGGAATAAATTTCAGCTGACAAACTCATTTGTTTCGATTATTATTAGAAAATGAAAAGCATCAATGACATTCTTAAGCTTGGTGATCCAAGGCTGTATGAAGTTTGCGAACCCGTGGAGAGGTCGGAATTGCCGCAGGTTCTAGACTGGGTAAACCAGCTTCATGAGGCGATGGAAGATATCCGAAAAGTCTATGGTTTTGGTAGAGGCATTGCGGCTCCACAGTTAGGGATAATGAAGCGCTTGTTTTATCTCAACTTAGACAAACCTTATATCATCATTAATCCAGAGTTGCAGGATTTGAGTGATGAAAAATTTGAGTTGTGGGATGATTGTATGAGCTTTCCCAATCTACTGGTGAAGGTGGAAAGGCATCAATCTCTTATACTTTCCTATTTGGATGAAAACTGGGAAAAGCAAGAATGGAAGGTGGAGGGAGCGATTTCAGAATTGATCCAACATGAATATGATCATCTGGATGGAGTGCTCTGTACGATGCGGGCGATCGATAATAAATCCTATAAATGGAGGTGATTTTTCAAACACCTCCATTATTTTTTTAAGCGTTTTTAAGCATTTTTTCGAAGACTTCTCTCTGCTCGATCATCGCTTTGACTTTATCATCTGGATCGGTTCTACATTCCAATAAAATCCAACCGTCATAGTTCACTCCAGAAAACAAACTCATCAACTCTTGATATGGGTAATCACCCAAGTTCATTTCACGAACGTGGCATGTATCGCCAAGACGATCTTTCACCAAATTGAAGTTGTACTCTAATCCTTGACCGTCTAAATCCTCAGGATTACAGTTCCAGCAGACTCCAGTGCCTTTATTGTCCACATAATCCATCATGACTTTGATGTTGGGAAGGTTTTGGGTTTCTCTTCCATGTACCTCAAGCCTGATGACTTGCCCCATGTCCAAGGCGTATTGGCCCAATTCATTGAGCGCTTTTCCTATTTGCTCCAATGTTTTTTCATGAGGAACTCCTTCGGGGAAGGCATTCGGCTTGACTTTTACTCCGGATCCACCTACATCTTTACTGAGTTGCAACCATTGCTTTGTCTTCTCAATATTATCTTTCAGGACTGCCGGATCTGGACTATGATATTCAAAATTGGTTCCCATGCCAACGATTTCCACTTTGCTGTCGTCAAATTGCTTTTTGACGTCAGCTCTTTGGGTTGGCGTCAAATTCAGGCCTACGCCATGAGCATGATCCACTCTGAGTTCCACTCCATAGATTTTAGCAGCCGTGCAATTTTTTATCAATATGGGAACGTCCCAATCTTTTCCCCATAGGTAGGTCACTAAGCCCAGCTTCATATTTTTAGTGGACATAGGAAAATTGGAAGCTAATAAACTGCCCGGTAGGGCTAAGGCTCCGGTCATTAGGGAAACGTCTTTCAGAAAAGTTCTCCGAGAAGAAAAATTAGGTTTTTGCATTTGTTTAGGGTTGATTTTTCCTACGAGCTTGATGTATTCCTTGAAAAATAGGGAAGAGATTAATCCACGTAGATAGGTTTATTGAAATTGATTTAAGATAAACTCATGAAACAAAATTTTGAATCAAGTAGATTTTAAAGTACTAAAAACTGAGGTGATCGCCAAGTGTAAATCTTTGGTTGGTTAATTTTAAGTAAAATAAAATCAACGGGTTACCATATTAAATACAAGTTAAATCTGTATTCTGACTACTGAGAGTGTAGATATTTTGCCTATTTATGGCTTTATTTTTGACTAAAATTTGAAAAGATATTCATGCAAAAATCCTGGGAGACTTTTATCCGGCAATTCCGTCATTACCTAAAGCTCGAACGATCTCTTAGTGAAAATTCGATCGAGGCATATTGCAGCGATACTGAAAAGTTGGGTCGATTTATGGAAGAGGAATATCAAGGCATTTCTCCTTTGGAGGCCACTACCGATCAGTTGAGAGAATTTATCAGAAGGCTTGGTGAATTGGAAATTTCAGATTTTACACTTGCCAGAATTATCTCAGGAGTAAAGGCTTTTTACAAGTTTTTGATGTATGAAGAGCTGATTCAAAAGGATCCTGCTCAACTGCTGGAAGCTCCAAGATTAGGCAGAAAACTTCCAGATACGTTGAGTTACCATGAAATCAACCAAATTTTGGAAGGGATTTCATTAGGTGAGGCCCAGGGGCATCGCAATAGAGCCATGTTGGAGCTATTGTACAGCAGTGGGTTACGGGTTTCTGAGTTAGTTGGATTGAAGCAAAGTCAAGTGTTTGAGGATGTGGGATTTTTGAGAATCATCGGGAAAGGCAATAAAGAGCGCCTCGTGCCTGTTGGAAAGGATGCCTTGAAATACATGAAGATCTATAAAGAGGAAGTCAGAAATCATCTTCAAATAGCCTCTGGGAATGAAGAATATGTCTTTCTAAACAGACGGGGAAAAAAGCTCAGCCGAGTGATGGTTTTCAAGATTATCAAGGAAGCAGTGGAGAAAGCCGGAATAGAAAAAAATGTGAGCCCCCATACTTTTCGACATTCATTTGCAACGCATTTGATAGAAGGGGGAGCGGATTTGAGAGCTGTTCAGGAAATGCTGGGGCATGAAAGTATTACGACTACAGAAATCTATACTCATTTGGATCGGGATTATTTGAGGCAGGTATTGACTGACTTTCATCCGGGAAGTAAATAAAAAATGGCAGTTTCAGAAATGGACTTTGTCACATTGAGCCTTTAATATTCTTTGACCATACAAAATGGATATGAACGTTTATCTATTTTTGGCACTTTTGAAAGACCAAAAGTCCCCCAAAGTCTTTTGCCTGAATTGGCTTGAAAATGCCTTCGGGCATTTCCTGTCGAATTGGTTCAACCGCTAAAAATCGCCGGATTTCCGAACAAGTTCGGAACTAGCCGATTTTCTTAACGCTTGTTGACCGCAATTCGTCACCAGCCACTTCAAAGCAAATCGTACATTTAGAATCTCGTATAAAATTTAAGATTCCTGAATTTTTATACGAGGACATCAAATTTAGTCTGGACCCGCCTTCCAGTTTTGGGTGTTAAGAAATCAATTGTGAGAAGTGGCAACTAGGAGGCTTGTCTGACGAAAATTTTGCTCCCATAAACTTCAAGTTTAGACAAGAATCTATGCAAGATTGAGGAGTTTGCCGACGTGTGGGGAGGAAATTGATTTTAACCCAAAAATGGATAGCGGTGGGTTTTTTGGTCCTTTTTCACCTAAAGGAAAAAGGACAGAAAATTAAAGTTTGGGGTTAGACTTTAAAGAGGAAAAAAATTTAAAATCATGGGTAATGGCCCAATCCCGATGCAAATTGGGATCGAGATCGAGCTTTTTTGTGGGCTAGGCCTAACCTTATTTACTACTTCAAAACCTCCCTTGCAATCACAATCTTCTGAATCTCAGAAGTGCCTTCTCCAATCGTGCAGAGCTTGGAGTCACGATAGAATTTCTCTACTGGATAGTCTTTGGTAAATCCATAGCCTCCAAATATCTGGACAGCCTCATTGGAAACGGAAACAGCTACTTCGGAGGCGTAATATTTGGCCTGAGCCCCAGCTAAGGTTACTTTTTCTCCACGGTTTTTGAGGTCTGCTGCTTTGAATATCAATAATTTCGAGGCTTCTATTTGGGTTGCCATGTCGGCCAACTTGAAAGAAATTCCTTGAAATCTACTGATAGGCTGGTTGAATTGATGCCTTTCTTTGGAGTATTGAACCGAGGCCTCAAAAGCTCCCTCAGCGATACCTAAGGAAAGAGCAGCAATGGAAATTCTCCCTCCATCCAAAACCTTCATAGATTGGATAAAACCTTCACCGACTTTTCCCAATATTTGGCTTTCATGGACTTTGCAGTCTTCAAAGATCATCTCAGCAGTTTCTGATGCCCTCATTCCCAATTTGTCCTCTTTTCGGCCTCCTTTAAATCCTGGAGTTCCTTTTTCGACTATAAAAGCTGTCATCCCATGAGAATCGCCTACCTCGCCTGTTCGGGCTATGACTACCGCTACATCCCCGGAATATCCATGTGTGATGAAGTTTTTAGCTCCATTGATGATAAAGTATTCACCCTCCTTTTGAGCCACCGTTTTCATATTGGCAGAATCCGAACCTGTATTTGGCTCAGTCAGTCCCCATGCTCCCAACCATTCACAGGTCGCGAGTTTGGGAAGATATTTTTGCTTTTGTTCTTCGGTTCCAAAGGTTAGAATATGCCCTGTGCAAAGTGAATTATGAGCAGCTAAGGAGAGGCCAATCGCTGGATCTAATTTGGAAACTTCAGCGATTGCGGTGACATATTCCATATAGCCAAATCCTGATCCTCCATATTCAGTCGGTACTAAAACTCCCATCAAACCCAATTCTCCCAACTTTTTGAATAGATCTTTTGGGAAAATCTGCTTGTCATCCCATTCTTTTCGGAAAGGGGTGATTTCTTTGGCTCCGAAGTCCCGGATCATATCAGCGATCATTCGCTGGTTTTCGTTCAATTCAAAATTTAGCATGGTAGAATTTGGGTTTATCTCTAACTATGAAACTCTAAGATTCGGAATAAGTTTCACTTGAGCAAATGGTAGATTTCTAATTCACTCATTAAATAGGTCCTTTGCCGTATTTTCTAACTAAATCTTTTGAAATAGATTTGAAAGATGCCTATAAAGGCATTATCAGTTATAATGCTTCAAATTTTGTTTAGTGAAATAGGACTTTTTGTTTTAGCCACTTTGGTGATTTTAGGTTTAGTGTTTTTGCATTTGGTCTTATTTAGGGAGTTTGTCATTCAAGAGAAGATACAGAAGCAAAGGTTAAGGGATCTAGAAAAGCTTGAGATTAAAGAAGTAAGGAGGTCTCAAATTATTTTTTCAGGGAATGAGGTTTTGGAAAAAGTCAAAAATGAATCTCAAGACCAGCTAAATATTATCAAACTTCAGGTGGAAGCCATGGATGTTTTGGCAAAGAAAAAAGAGGATTAATTCTCTGGCAAAGCAAAAGCTACATATGAATCTCCACTTTTGGTTCCCTTTCCTCCGCCACAGGCGATAACCAAAAATTGTTTTCCTTCTATTTGATAAACAGCAGGGGTAGCATGGCCAGAAGCAGGTAAGGGAGCTTCCCAAAGTTTTTCTCCGGTTATTTTGTCGAAAGCCCTAATCTTTTCATCCTTGGTTGCAGCGATAAATAGTACTCCTCCGGCTGTCACAACGGGCCCACCATAATTTTCTGTTCCTGTTTGAGGGAAGCCCTGAGCGATCAAAGAATCTATCTCACCTAGTGGGATTTGCCATTTTTTCAGTCCTGTTTGCATGTCGATCGCTGTCAGTAAACCCCAAGGTGGATTGGATCCATAAAGTCCTTCTTTCGTCAGAAGCTTTTTATAGCCATTCATATAGTATCGGGGATTGAGTGGAGCATTTTCTCCCTCAATTTCCTGTTTGTCTCCTTCCGTGGATTTACCTAATAAATAATCAACCAAGACTTTTCTGTTTTCTGTTGAAATATGATCGAAAGCAGGCATAGCTCCTCTTCCTTTTGTAATCAATCTTTCTAATGAGTCAGAGCTGTATTTCTCGCCGATTTCCATCAAAGAAGGAATCGTTGGCAGATTTCCTTTTCTCTCTAAGCCATGACAGTTCCCACAATAATTGGAATAAACTGCCTGTCCTACATTTTCAAAACTTGAATTGGGCTTCATTTCTATCAACCAAGGGATTTGGTTGGCATTGACATAGAATAGTTGTGTTTCAGGATCGAAAGCCGCTCCTCCCCATTCACCCCCACCATCCATTCCAGGGAAAAGGACGATTGGTTTTTCTAAATTAGGAGGAAGCCATGTGTCACCATAAAGTGCATTGGAAAGCTGATTTTTTATGTCCTTTTCCCATTCTGGTTTAAGGTTGAGAATGTCTTTTTCCTCAAAATTCATATTCATAAATGGCTCCGGAAGACTTGGAATCGGTTGGGTAGGAGAGCTGAATTCTCCCGGTAAGGTACTTTGAGTAACAGGCTTTTCTTCGATCGGCCAAACTGGTTCTCCAGTTTCCCTGTCAAAAACATAGGTCATTCCTTGCTTGGAAATCTGAGCCACAGCATTGATCCATTTTCCATCTTTTTGAATTCTGATCAAATTCGGATTTGCCGGAAAATCCCTGTCCCAGACATCATGATGAACTGCCTGAAAATGCCATTTCCTTTCTCCGGTAGCTGCATCCAGGGCAATCAAGGAATTCGCGAAAAGATTGTCTCCCTTTCTATAGCCTCCCCAAAAATCGTAGGTAGCTGAACCGGTAGGGACAAAGACGGTTCCGCTTTCCTGATCGACAGTCATCCCTGCCCAATTGTTGGCTCCACCTATTTTGGAAATGTATTGAGGGTCCCAAGTATCGTATCCAAACTCGCCTTCATGAGGGATGGTATGAAATATCCACTCCACTTGACCAGTCACAATATTATAGGCTCTGATATGTCCGGGAGCTGCATCCAACCCTTCAGAAAGCCTCATTCCAATAATCAGGAAGTCTTTATAAACAACTCCTGGAGCGTTTGCTACAATCAGGAAGTCTTCTCTTTCAGTATCTAGGCCTTTTCTTAAATCAACTTTTCCCTGATCGCCAAAGCTTAAAATTGGTTTGCCAGTATTCGCCTCAACAGCCATCAGCCAGTTTCCCGCTCCAAAAAGTATTCTTTGCTCAACTCCATTGTCCCAATAGCTCACTCCTCTGTTGGTTCCTGCCCATGAGTTTTCTCCACCTAGGACTTCAAAAGGATCAAACCTCCAAACCTCTTCACCAGTTGCAGCATCCAAAGCAAAAACATCCAGTCCTGGCGTGGTGCCATAAAGAATCCCATTTTTTACAATAGGTTGACATTGGATTTGAGAGCGCTCCGTAGCATCACCGGTCTGATAGGTCCAAGCTATTTCAAGACTTGAAACATTGGATTTGTTGATCTGGTCAAGTGAAGAATAGCGAGAGCCATCAGCCGGGCCACCATAATGGGACCAGTCTGCATAGTCAATGGATTGATCTTCTTTTTGGCAGGAGAAAAATAGGCTGACAAAAAGGGCTAGAAGTAGTTTTTGAGTCATTTCGGGAAAGAGATGCTAGAATATCGGAAATTCTCATCTCTTTCAAAATTCAATTTATAGGGAGTAGGGGAAATCCAATGGGTTTGAGAAGATGAATTCAAAACCCAATTCGATTATCTTATTTCCCGAAATAACTCGATTTTCCCCTTCTTTTGATGAAGCAAAGCTTTTGGGAGGATCTATACCTAAATCTGTGGCATTCTTTTCGTAAACATCTTTTCTCAAGGGGTGAATTGGTGCGATTCCGTTTATAGTCTGGTTCCAGAGATCTTTTTCAATAATGAATTGTAGCAATCTTGTCGAGTCCTGTCGATGGATATAATTGACAGGGGTATGGCCAGTGACATTTTCTTTGTCCGAGAAATATTTCCCAGGAACTCTTTCATCGCCCAAAAGGCCACCAAATCTGACAATAGTTAAGTCGCCATCAAATTTCTCTTTCCAGAAATTCTCAGCCTTCCATAGCCAACTATTTCCAGTGGTTTCATTCGTAATCAAATCCCCTTCTGTATACTCTGCTTCTTTGAAATCATTTGGATATACCCCAGAGCTACTTACGAATATGATTTTTTCAACTTTCGAATTTTCCACCAATCCCAATAGGAATTTCATCTGCTCCATGAAATGCTCTCCTCCTTGAGATTTGGTTCTAGGAGGGACGTTAATAACCAAGATTTGGGATTGAAAAAGCTTTTGAAAATCCAGACCTGATGGGTAAGGAATCAATGAAAACTGGATCGCAGGAACTCCTTTTTCATTAAGCTCTTTGGTCTTTTGGGAAGTTGTGGTGCTACCAATAACTGAATATCCAGAATCAATTAATTCTTTTGCCAGAGGGAGGCCGATCCAGCCCAATCCGATTATGCTGATTGATTTTTTGCTCATATATGAAAAAACCTCCCGAGGCTCGAGAGGTTCAATTTTTTTAGTCTTTTTTAGGCATTGTCCCTAAGATCATATCCCAAAGTGGAGTACTTACCCCAAAAGCTTTATCCGGATCCTTGTAATGGTGGATTGCATGGTTTACCCAAAGAATCTTCAAGAAGTTCTTAGGAGGATTGAATGCGTGAACAATGTAATGAACACCTAAATAGGAAGCATATCCAATAAGAAAACCTGGAAGAAAATAGAGTGCAAAATCTCCCATAATCAATTTGAAAACCAAATAGAAGATAGCTGCATATGCAGCACTCACAAACGGAGGCATTGCCAAGCGATCTTTATCCTTAGGATAATCATGGTGAACACCATGAACAGTATACTGAAGCTTGTCTTTGATAGGAGTGTTTGGCTCCATATGGAAGAAGTATTTATGCATCAAATACTCTACTAAAGTAAATGCGATATACCCAATAAACAGGACCAACAATCCCATTCCCAAATTTATAGATGTGCCCAAAGCATAATAGAACGAAATCGCAGATAGAACAAGGAACATCGTGATAGGAATCGAGATGTGTGTTCTAGAGATTTTTTCTAGTATTGGATTTTGGAACATCTGTGCAGATCCGAAATTGTCAGGTCTGTCCAGTCTACCAATCTTTTTCATTGCATTACTGATTAATTCTCCAATAGTTGGCTACAATTTGGTGCAAAAATAACCCAGAAGTTAATTAATACACATTGATTTTCGTCATAAATCTGATATTTCAGACTTTTGCCAAGCAATTTTCAATGGTTTTTTGGTAATACTTGACATATAATGGGAGGATTTCTGATATGTCAAATTCTTTTGCCCTTGCTAAAGCATTCTCTTTGAAAGTTGGCAAATTCTTATCATCCAAGATTATCAGAGCCTTTTCTTTCATGTCCATGACATCTCCTACCTTACAAACGAATCCTGTTTTTCCATTGATATTCAGTTCTGGAATTCCTCCTGCATCAGAAGTCAAAATAGGGACTTCACAAGCCATTGCTTCCAAAGCAGCCAAACCAAATGATTCTTTCTCAGAAGGCATTACAAACAAATCCGCTACAGAAAGTACTTCCTCAACAGCATCCAGTTTTCCTAAGAATCGGATATCATCACAGGTTCCCAGGTCTCTGCAAAGTCTTTCCATTTTATCCCGCTCTGGACCATCACCCACTAGAAGAAGCTTCGCCGGAATTTCTTTTCTGACTTCGTAAAATACTCTGATTACATCTTCCACTCTTTTTACTTTTCTAAAGTTGGAAGTGTGAACCATTAATTTTTCACCATTTGGACAAATTGCAAGCTTGAAATGCTCTTTTTTCTGCTTTTTAAAGCGGTCAAGATCGATGAAGTTTGGTATTACCTCGATGTCTCTTTTTATATCAAAATGGCTGTATGTCTCTTTTCTCAAATCCTCAGAAACAGCTGTCACGCCATCTGATTGATTGATGGAGAAAGTTACCACCGGTTCATAACTTGGATCTTTGCCTACCAAAGTGATATCAGTACCATGCAAAGTAGTTACTACAGGTATTTGTATTCCTTGCTCTTTCAAGATTTGCTTAGCCATGTAAGCAGCAGAGGCATGGGGGATGGCATAATGGACGTGAAGTAGATCTAAGTTTTCATATTTGACTACTGAGACCATTTTACTTGCCAGGGCCAACTCATAAGGAGCATGCTCAAACAAGGGATAGCTTTTGATGTCTACCTCGTGATAGTAAAGGTTTTCACTGAAAAAATCGAGTCTTGTAGGTTGACGATATGTGATGAAATGAATTTCATGACCAATTTTAGCCAATCCTTTTCCAAGTTCCGTGGCTACTACACCACTACCACCAAATGTGGGGTAACATACAATTCCAATCTTCATAGTTTTGTGCGGGCTGTTTCGGGCAGTCTGTCTCTAAACACACAAGGCCCTAACTTTTGTTCAAAATATAAATAAATAATACAAAAGAGCTGGGTTTTGATCTATTGAACGATGTGTAATATTATTGGTTATCAGCTTTTTAAAATGAATTGCAGAATAAATAATCTTTTGAAAATTGAATGTTTGGAAGAATCCTTAACTTTTACATCTCAAGTTATTTTAGTTTTGATTTAAGATTTTATTATGAGTAACCAGCAAGGAGAAAAAAAGATAAAACTTCTCGAAGCTATGTCCATAGGAATTGGCGGCATGGTTGGCGGAGGTATTTTTGCGGTGTTGGGTCTCGCTGTTACTTTGGCTGAGGGAGGAACTCCTGTCGCATTTTTGGTAGCAGGAATTATTGCTTTGCTCACTTCTTACAGTTATACCAAATTGTCTTTGGCTTACCCTGATAAAGGTGGTACGGTCCGGTTTATCAATGAAGGATTCGGGAAAAACATCTTCAGTGGAGGCGCCAACAATCTGCTTTGGATCTGCTATGTGGTCATGCTTTCCCTTTATGCTTCAGCTTTTGGAAGTTATGCACCCAACTTGATTTCGATTACAGGAGATAAAGGAATTGACTTTCATATCGCAGCGAGCTTTGTGATTGTATTTGCCACCTTGATCAATTACTACAGCATCAAAGTAGTTGGCCAAATCGAATCCATAGCCGTGGTTATTAAATTGATCATTTTAGTGAGTTTTGTAGGGATAGGCTTGTATGGATTAAGTGGAAATGTAAACCTAGACCAATTAAATTATTCCAATTGGAAAACTCCCTTTCAGGTATTTAGTGGAGGGATGGTGATTTTTGTAGCCTATGAAGGTTTTGAGTTGATTGCCAACGCCGCACCAAGTATCGAAAATCCACAAAAGAATATCCCAAGAGCCTATTATTACTCAGTTTTATTCGTGATTGTCCTTTATATCTTGATTTCGATCGTAACTGTGGGTTCGCTAGCATTCAAAGAAATTGCCAAAGCCCAGGATTATGTGTTGGCGGAAGCAGCCAAACCCATGTTGGGCCAAGTGGGCTTTACAGTGATCACAGTGGCTGCATTAATTTCTACCTTTTCAGCGATTAATGCTTCCCTTTACGGAGGTAGCAGAGTCAGTTATGAGATTTCTGAAGATGATGAGTTGCCACATGAACTGACTTCTCAACTTTGGAATCAGCCAGTTGGATTAATGATTACTGCAGTTTTGACTTTGGTGATTTGCAATACCATTGACTTGGAAAGTATTTCCACTTCAGGAAGTATTGGTTTCCTAATTGTTTTTGCCCTAGTCAATTACGTTGCTTTTAAAAGATCTAAGGAGGTAAATGGAAACAAGTGGATTCCTATGGCAGGGATTTTCATGACATCTATAGCTACCATTGCCTTGATAGCTGAACAATTTCAAACCAATAAATTTGGGCTAGCAATTGCGCTTTCCATCGTATTGGTTTCTTTTCTGATAGAGTATTTTTACAAAAAATCAGAAGCGTACCGCCTAAATCGTATGAAATAGAAGTTATTTCTTGGCCATTGCCTTGTAGATGATATCGTGAATATCTGTTCGGATTCCTTCCCGCAATAGTTTGGTGTTCTGAGCCTCAGGGTAAACTCTGTTGGAAAGGAATACATAGATCAGGTCATTTTCAGGATCTGCCCAAACGCAAGTTCCAGTAAATCCAGTGTGACCAAAAGTAGATTTCGGGGCCAAAACTCCAGCGGATCCACCTTTGTCTTTGTCAGGATCTGGCTTATCCCAACCCCATCCTCTCCGACTTTGATTGGACTGTCTTTTGGTGAAATCTGAAATGATATTGGGTTTAAGCAAAGTGACATCCCCATAATACCCGCCATTTAGCAACATTTGCATCATGACCGCCAGATCATTGGCTTTACCGAATAAACCAGCATGTCCTGCAACGCCACCATACATGGCGGCACCTGGGTCATGGACGTATCCCTTGACCTGTCTTTTTCTAAAGGCGACATCGTTTTCAGTTGGTGCAATATTGTCCAATGGCATTTTCTCAAATGGCTTGAAAGTCATGGTGGTTAACCCCAGTGGACTGTAGAAGTTTTGTTCCAAAAATTCATCCAAAGGCTGGTTGACTAACTTTTCCACTACAGCCTGCATAAAATACATGGTCAAATCTGAATAAACATATGAGTTTCGGCCGCCTCTTTTAGGTAAAAGGTCGGATTTCACAGTCCAATTCCAAATACTATCTCTCAGGCCATCTCTGGCAAACATATCATTGGAAACCGGTCTGGTAAATCCAGGAGTAGCAGAGGGTTTATAATAATCTCCTCTCCATTGACCGGACTCAACCGTGTGTACATAGTGAGGTATAAAAGCCTTCAATCCAGCTTCATGTGCCATCACATCTTTGAGAAGAAGATTGGCTTTGTTGGTTCCTTTCAGCTCGGGAAGGTAATCTCCCAAGGTTTTGTTCATATCCAATTCGCCACGACTCGCCAAAAACATAACTGCTTGCGTTGTAGCCAATACTTTGGTAATGGAAGCTAGATCATAGACAGTTTCTGAGTTGACTTTTGGGCTAGATTTATATTCTAATTGTCCATAGGAACGCTCGAAAACGACTTTTCCATCTTTTACCACCAATACATTGGCTCCAGGGGTTGCCTGAATTCGGATTGCTTTGGCCACGACATCGTCTATTTCATCCAAGGTTTTGGAATCAAGACCGGCGCTTTCAGGAGTCCCGTAGGAAAGGCGATGTAAGCCTTCTAGGTACCCACCTACGCCATATCTGAATTGTGGACTCACCGAAACTGGCAAAATTCCCATTCCCGGTCTTCCTCCAAATAAAATCTGTGGAGTCAAGTTTTGGGTCATGTTATTGTTTTCAAAAGCAAAGACCACATGTCCCAATCCTTCGAGGAATTTTGATGCATAGGCATTTCCAAAAAGTACAGTTACCACATTTTGTCTTTCTTCCAGCTTTCTTAGCAATGCCACATCACCCGGTGCGATCCCGAATGCTCTTTTTGGACTATTGGTAATTCCCATCAAGCCGACCACCACTACGTCGTAATCTTCCAATTTTTTAATGAGATTGTAGTGTGAAGATTCGCTAGATGCTTTATCTATTTGGAAATGGTCAAAACCGGCATACTTATCCAAACTTTTCTCAAAGTCTTCGCCATCTCCTCCAATCGTCAAGCTTGCGAATTTTTTAAGGTCAAGTCCTTTGAAAGGAATTAGGCCTCCTTTATTGGAAGCTACGGTGATTGCTTCGGAATATAAATTTTCACGGATTTCTTCAGTGTGTGGAGTGTTCAGCCTGTCGATCAGACCATGAGTTTTGATTGGACGGTAATTGTTCAGGCCAACTTTGTATTTCGCCCGAAGTATTTTTTTGACTCTTCTGTTTACTTCTTCTTCCGTGATTTTTCCTTCAGCAATAGCCTGTTTAATCAAAGTTTTTGCTTTTGGAACATCTTGAGAGTAAAGCAAAACATCATTTCCTGCCAATAAAGCTTTGACATCTACTACGCCGGGGGCGTTATTTTGAGCAACACCTCTCATATTGAGTGCATCAGTGAAAATCAGACCTTGGAAATTCATCCTTTTCTGTAAAAGGTCTGTAACAACCTTCTTGCTCAAGCTTGTAGGTGTTTGACCTGTATTATCCAGGCTAGGGATATTTAAATGAGCAACCATGACCGACATCAGATCTTCCTTGATTAACTCCTGATATGGATATAGGTCCACATCCCATATTTTTTGCTCAGTGTGATTGATCACTGGCAATGCATAATGACTATCTGATTCCGTATCACCGTGGCCAGGGAAGTGTTTCGCATTGGCAATGACACCATGATCTTGAAGCCCTTTCATATATGCCACAGCCCTTTTGGCTACCGCATTTTTGTTTTCTCCAAAAGCTCTGTAACCAATTACAGGATTGTCGGGGTTGGAATTAACATCCACCACTGGAGCAAAATTGATATGCATTCCCAGTTCTCTGAACTGTCTAGCCATCTCTGTTCCCATGTCATAAATAAGGTCAGGGTTTTGAATGGCTCCCAATGTCATCGCTTTTGGAAAATCTGCAATCGAATCAAGGCGCATACTAATACCCCATTCAGCATCCATAGCAATGAAAAGAGGGGTCTTTGAAAGAGCTTGGTAGTAATTTGTTAGTCTAGCTTGTCTATCTGGTCCGCCTTGAAAAAAGATAAGGCCACCAAGATTTTCACTTTTAACCAAATTGCTGATTTCATCAATATGCCTTTGGTCTTTATTGGAGTATGCTGCGACCATAAAAAGTTGTCCTAATCGCTGGTCCAAAGTCAAATCTTCAAATACAGAATCCACCCAAGTCAATTGGGCCATTTCATTGGAAGCAATTAGTGGGTCTTCTACCAATATCGCATTATCCATTCTACCTGAGGTGAAGAAAAAAGCGATGCAACAAAGGAGGAAAACACCGGTAAGCTTTTTACTCATACTTGAGTTAATTTTTAATCCTTAACTTTTGAAATAAATTTGTGGAGTAGGCCAAGCGTCTCAATCAATCTATCAACGTCAATAATCTCCTATTCGCCTGTCTGTTAGAATTATCCTGTAGATTTAACAAATTGAAGATAGGAAAGAAAGGGCAACATTAAGCCTGTTTTGGGGTTAAAATTGATATAAATTTGATTTTCGGCCGATTGCTTATCCCTAAAATTGCCTTTTGATAAGGCCGATCCCAAGAAATAAAAAAGAATATGAAATTTCCCTCCTTATTTCGTACTGCAAACCCAAGTCGTTTTGACGTCAAACCTAGATATTATGATCCTGTCAAGGAGGAATTGAAGGAGAGAACTGCTAGGATTCAAAAGGAATTGGAAGCGGAAGGGAAATTGGGTGATATATCTGAGGAAGATAGATTGAGACATTATTCCTCAGGAATCAGGGGTTCTTTTGCACAGCATCAAGGCATCAAAGAAAGAGAGGGAAGTATCATGACTTCTACTGCCATGATCCGGACTTTGATCTTTTTGTTTTTGGTGACAGGTTTAGCTGGATACATCTATTTGGGACCGGTTATTTTTGAATACCTTCTTTATTTGATCCTTTTGGTCGTTTCTATTTATTATTTCTTCAAGCTCAAACCTAAATCTCGTAAATGAGTGATTTGATTCAACTTTTACCTGATGCTATCGCAAACCAAATAGCAGCTGGTGAAGTCGTACAAAGACCTGCTTCGGCATTGAAGGAGCTTTTGGAAAATTCCATCGATGCAGGGGCTACCAAAATCCAAGTGGTAGTCAAAGAAGCTGGCAAGCAATTGATCCAAGTGATCGATAACGGGAAAGGTATGTCTGCGACGGATGCTAGAATGAGCTTTGAGCGTCATGCGACTTCCAAAATTAGAAATAGCCAGGATTTGTTTTCAATTCGAACTTTTGGTTTCCGAGGTGAAGCATTGGCATCCATTGCTGCAGTAGCTCAAGTGGAGTTGAAAACTAGGCAAGCGGCGGATGAATTGGGGACAATGATTCAGATCGATGGGTCTGAAGTAAAGACTCAAGAGCCGGTAGCAACTACACCAGGGACTTCTATTTCCATGAAAAACTTGTTTTTCAACGTTCCTGCGCGTCGAAATTTCCTGAAATCCAATCCTGTCGAAATGCGACATATCGTGGAGGAGTTCCAGCGGGTAGCATTGGCATATTCAGAAATTGGATTTTCTCTTATGCAAAATGACATGGAGGTGTATAATCTCCTTCCTGGAAAGTTGAGCCAACGGATAGTGGGGCTTTTTGGAAAAAACCATCAAAGTCAATTGGTTCCATGTGAGGAATTGACCCCGCATGTCAATGTGAAAGGCTATATCGGGAAACCTGAATCGGCCAAAAAGACAAGAGGGGAGCAGTTTTTCTTTGTCAATAATCGCTATATCAAGAGTTCTTATCTGAATCATGCAGTGAGTAATGCTTATGAAAACTTATTGCAGGCAGATCAGCATCCATTTTATGTGTTGTTTTTGGAGATAGATCCTTCTCATATAGATATCAATGTCCATCCAACAAAGACTGAGATCAAATTTGATGATGAGAGAACGGTCTATGCCGTGATTCGAGCAGCTGTCAAGCAAGCCTTGGGAGCTCATCATGTGGTTCCGGCATTGGATTTTAGTTTTGACGTGAATTTTACAGATAACTGGACTAAAGACGAGACCAAAAAAACGGATGTAGATCGGGAGTATAGCTATAAGACATTCAATACACCTGAGTTTAAAAAGTCCAGCTCTAGTGGTTGGGAGAAGCTTTTTGAAGGAAATCAAACATTTATTCAACCAGAAAAAACAGTTTCCAGAGAAGTGGACGAAAAGGAAGAGGAATCGGAAATTTTGACTTTTTCCAGTAAGGCAAATCCTGAAGAAGAAACAAGAACTTTTCCAAAACCTAGTGATTCTGAGAGTACAGGTACCACTTTTCAGGTAGAACTAAATTATATTGTAGCTCAGATGTCTACGGGTTTGTTGATCATTGATCAACAAGCGGCACATGAGCGGATATTGTATGAGCGATATCTTCGGCAGTTGAAATTGGCCCAGGGTCCTTCGCAGCAATGTTTATTCCCTCCTGTGATCCAAATGAGTCCAGGTGATTACGAGTTGGTAATGGGAGTGATGAACGAATTGCAGAGTTTAGGTTTTATGCTGACTGAGTTTGGAAATAATTCCATCTTGGTTCAAGGAGTACCCGCAGACATCCAGGTAAAAAATGAGAAAGAGCTCTTTGAAGGTCTGATCGAACAGTTCAAAAATTTCAAAAGTGAACTTTCTCTAGACAATCGAGAAAATCTAGCTAGATCCCTTGCTAGGAAATCATCGTTGAAAAGGGGACAAAAGTTAAATGCACAAGAAATGGAGACTTTGGTGGGGCAGCTTTTTGCTTGCCAAAATCCAAATTTTGGGCTAGGAGGGAACAAAACCTTTGTAAAATTGGATTTATCCAGCATCCATTCATTCTTCGGAAAATAGTATGTTTAGAAATATCACACCAGTAGTACAGAATTTACTCTTGATCAACGTAGTCTTGTTTATCGTGAGTGCATTCATTTTTCCATCTTTAAAAGATTGGTTCGCGCTTTATTACATTAATAGCCAATATTTCAAGCCATTTCAGTTTTTGACCTACATGTTTATGCATGCTGATTTTTGGCATCTATTCAGCAACATGTTTGGTCTGTTGATTTTCGGTCCCTTGTTAGAGCAGTTTTTGGGTCCAAAGAAATTATTAACACTTTGGATGTTGTGTGGAGTTGGCTCTGGAGTTTTGTATTCAGGTTATACGGCTTACAGAATGAATCAGCTTGAGGCAAAAGTGGAATCTTTCCAAGCCAATCCTGACCCTGAAGTTTTTAATAAAATCGTTACACAAAATAGAGGGTATTTCGAAAGTGCTGTTTATGATTTTATTGATGACTACAGCAGAAATCCAAATGATCCGGTAAAGATTGATCGTGCAAGTCAAACATTGGATGCGATCATGACTATTCAGAGTAATATTCCAATGGTAGGAGCATCTGGAGCTTTGTTCGGGGTTTTGATTGCTTTTGCAATGCTCTTCCCTAATACCCAGCTTTTCCTCCTTTTTCCACCAATGCCAGTAAAAGCCAAATATTTGGTCCTATTTTATGGACTCTATACGATTTATAACGTTTTGGTCAATAACCCTCTTGATAATGTCGCCCACTTTGCCCACTTGAGTGGATTGGTTATTGGAGGAATATTGGTTTATAATTGGAAGAAAGACAGAAACAGTTTTTATTGATATGTACGGTAATTTTTGGGATAATCTTAAGATCGCATTTAACCGAAGCGATAATAGTTTATATAAGCTGATTGCTATAAACATACTCGTGTGGTTGGTATTTCTTATTGCCCGGGTATTTATGACGATTGGTGGATTTGGGGATGTTTATTCTCAGTTGATCCACTTCTTTATGATGCCTGCCGCATTGCCAAAATTGGCGGTTCAGCCCTGGAGTATATTTACTTACATGTTTCTTCATGAGGGCTTTCTCCATATCCTCTTCAATATGCTGTTCCTGTATTGGTTTGGTCTATTGATTCATCAATATTTGGGAAGTAGAAAGCTAACCAACCTTTATATTTTAGGAGGTTTGGCAGGAGCGCTTTTCTATATGCTGATCTATAATTTGGCTCCTTATTTCAGTTCCTCCGTGAATTCATCTATGATGCTAGGAGCTAGCGCCGGTGTATTTGCTATCGTGGTTGGAGCAGCTACATTGACTCCCAATACGACTTTCTTTTTGATGTTTTTGGGGCCGGTGAAGATCAAGTATATCGCAATCTTTTATGTGCTTTTGTCCTTTGCGAATTCTGCTGGCGCAAATGCCGGAGGAGAATTAGCTCATTTGGGAGGAGCTTTGCTGGGATATTTATACATCACCCAGCTACGCAAAGGAGTAGATTGGGGTATTCCGGTACAAAAAGTGGGGATATTTTTTGAAAACCTCTTTAAGAAAAACCCATCTAAAGTCAAGGTGAGCTATCGCAAAGCAAAAACCAAAACAGGTGGAGGTTTCAGCTCTTTTACCAAACCAGCTGAGTCCAAAAAAGGCAGTGCTTGTGAGGACACTAGCCAAGAAGAAATTGACAGGATCTTGGACAAAATTGCCGACAGAGGCTATGAGGCCTTAACCAAAGATGAAAAGCGAAAGCTTTTTGAATTCAGCAAGAAGTAATCAGAGAGGAAACGCAAATCCAAATCGGAACCCAGCTTCTCTTGGATGTTGGCTTTGAACTCGAAACTCGGTATTTAAGCCAACCCAGTCTGTAAGCCTGATGTAAGTTCCTACACCGATATTGGCACCTTTATAGGACCTCCTGAGTCCAGGGTCTCCTGGTTGGGTGTTTTCCCAAGTTTGGCTATAGCCTGCCAAAAAGAATAGCTGGGAAGGCCCTTCGGAAATATAATAGCGCAGGTCCATGCTAAAATTGCTTTGGTTTCCAACATTGGGTTGAATGGAGGTAAAGCTTGGTTGCAAAGCAAAATTGTCAACAAAAAAGTATTCAATTCCACCTCCGTAGCCGAAGTTTTTCCATTTCAGACCATAGGAACCGAAAACATGAAACCTAGAGTTTCCTTGTTCCAAGGATTGGGCGGAAAGATCAAAAGAGAATAATGCTGCGAAAAAAATGATCGCCAAAACCTTTTTCATAATTCATTTTTTAATTGAAAAGAAAAATTAGAAGGCTTTGACGAACAAAACAAGTCTTAATTCAAAATCTGACTAAATCTAGCCAATCTCCCTTCGGAATCTATGCCCTCAATCACAATCCGATGTTTCTTTGAAATGTCAGTATTGTAATACTCTATGGAGGCTTTTCCACTTTCATCTATTTCTAAAATCGGCTTCCAAAAGATGGTGGCTCTTTTATCAGAATTTGAGTTTTCAGCAGTTTTCTCGGCATAATTTGGCTGGTAGAATTCCTTTGCAATAGAATATCCTCCATAGTTTGTTACTAACGTTCCTCCTACACTTGAGGTCACACCCGCACCAGTTTTGGTATAGACTGCGATAACACCATTCGCTCCTTCGGCCCCAAAAATTGCCGCTTTTGCTGGGTCTTTGAAAACATCCACACTGGCCACATCATGAGGGTTTACTTGCATCAAGGTATTGGCATCCACAGGAATATTGTCCAAAAGGTATAGTGGAGAAGTTCCCGCATTGATTGATCCCACTCCTCTGATTTGGACATTTACATCTGTTCCTGCTACATAAACTTTCACTCCTGCCACACGGCCCTGAATCAGCTGGAAGACATTGGTATAGCCCACAGAACCCGGGATTTTTTCAGGGTCAATTGTTACATCTCCTGATCCATAGATTTTACGGATTTCATCAGTCTCTTTTTCGATAGTCTGATCCTCTACAACTACCTCTTCCAAGTCCATGATATCTGTTTCATCACTGAGACGGTTCATTAGATTTCTTTCTTGATAAGTGGCGATGAGATCTTTCGGCCACTTAATTTCAATTGGGTAATTACCCGGTATGGAAGTGAAGACAGCCTCTGGTTGGACAATCTCTACATCCACGAAGTTTTTGAGACGTGTATCCTCCGCAGTGATTGTGACAATGGCGCTATCGACATATTGCAAATCTCGGATGATAAAGCGGCCATTTGGGCCATATTCAGAATTCACTATCTCAATTCCATCCCCAACCAAAGCAGTTACTTTTCCACCTCCCATTCCCTTTTTGGTATCTTCTTGGTCTGAGATTTGACCTTCTATATTGATCCCTCGCTCGATAAAGTTTTCAACTTTTGGAAGATCATTATTTAGAATCTGACTCCAATTGAATCTTCTCCAGCCATGGGTCAACATTACTAGATCCAATGATTCCATAGTCTCGGGTTCTTGATCCTTGAAATAGTAACCTGGATTATAAACATGTCCTTGGAGATCGGATGTCAGTAGGAGATTAGAAAGGATGGTGCCGTATCTGTTGCTTTCATCTTCCACCTGATCAGCATCTAGGATTGCAATAGAAAAACTTCCTGGAGCTGGACTTCCTGCTAATGCTGATTTTAAATCTAAAGAAACCTTTTCTCTTGGACTAAACGATGCGCTTGTGGATGCAGTCAAAGTCAATTCCTGAGTCTCTTTTCTAATGAAAACAAGCCTTTCTAAAAGAGGCTTTCCATCCTGAGTCATGACTGTAATCTGATTGATCCCGGAAATGAGATTTTCTTTGGGAATTCTTACTCCCCAAACTCCATTGGTCAAAGAGCCTTGAATCATATAATTGATGATTCCACGCGTTTGACTTGCCAAAATCAATGAATTCGGCTCATAGTTGCCCTGTACGAATGCCGTCAAATAACTGGCCACTGGATTATTGACCACTTGTAGGACAAGTCCGTCTACTTGAGCTCCTGGGAGAGAGATTTCTCTCTTCTGGCCAGTCATAGAATCTTCAATCTGCGATTTGTAATAAGATTCAGTGGGAGTGATTTCAAATTTTCCCAAACCCGCAAAATTGCTTTCAAAAGTGATTTCAGTCCCTTCTATTTTTCCATTGATCTCTAAAGGAACCCCATCCGGAGCAACAACACGGAATGCCATGTTTGACTTCTTGTTCAAAGCCCAATTTCCTCCCTCAGGTAAAAACTGGATATCAGCCAAATTCAAACTATAAGGAAGTCTGATTTTTTGGGATGTTTCATAGTTCTCATTTTCCTTATAGGTCAGTTCTAAGTGTTGGGAAGCAAAAGCTTTTTCAGGAATAGAAAATGAGAAATTAGCTTGACCTTGAGTATTTAAACTTAGGTCTTGTGAATGGAGTTCTTCACCATCTCCCCAAGCTATAAAACTGAGTGTTTTGTTTGCTAATGGATTTCCATTTTGGTCAATGGCAGTGATTTCAAGTGTGTAAGTTGCCTTTCCAGAATTACTTTCGATTTTTTGTATTTGAACTTTTGGAAGAAAGCTACCACCAGCTCCATCTACCACAGAAAATCCACCTGTGAAGAAATATTCTAGTCCAAAATTCCTCATCCAAGCAGTATATGCTTTGATTTGGTAATTCCCGGCTTTCCCAAAAGTTGGAATATCATAGTTGCCCTTGCCACGTCCATTTTCTAGGTAGATGATTTTTTGCTCGAGTAATACCCCATCCCCATCAAAAATATCTACATACAAAGTTTGGCTCAGTGGAGATGGAATCTGACTACTCCCCGCCACTAAGAAGGCACTAAACCAAACACTCTCACCCAATGTGTATGTTTGTTTGTCAAGATCCAAATAAGCCTTCTCTGGAGGTGTTTCTTTTTGGTAAGCCTCGAAATACTGTTGGATTTTATTTGGTAAATCTTGGGCCGAAGTTGAAAAAGCGCGCAAGAAAAATGCGAAAATCAATCCCGGAAAAAATCGACTATTCATAAAAAGAGAGTTGGTTTACCTCGAAAGAAAACCAATTACTTATGAAGTCGCAAGTGAAAATATCTTAATTACTTAGTGAGCTCACCGACTTCATTCTTATTTGCCAATTGACCGCATGCAGCATCTATATCCTGGCCTCTGGATTTTCTTACTTTGGCGATGATACCTTGAGATTCCAAGACTCTCACATACATATCCACTGCTTCTTGGCTTGCTTGACGAAACTCACCTTCGTCAATTGGATTGTATTGGATGATATTGACCTTAGAAGGGATCAATTTGCAGAATTTAGCCAATGCCAGCGCATGTCTTTCATCGTCATTGACTCCATCCCAAATCACATATTCATAAGTGACTTTTCGTTTCGTCTTTTGGTACCAGTATTTCAATGACTCACCCAATTCTTCCAGAGGGCTCTTGTCGTTGATTGGCATTAGTCTAGATCTGGTTTCGTTGATTGCAGAATGAAGAGAAATGGCAAGGTTGAATTTGACTTCATCATCGGCCATTTTCTTGATCATTTTCGGGATACCGACGGTTGAAAGTGTAATTCTACGGGCAGCCATTCCCAATCCATCTGGAGAAGTGATTTTATCAATAGCCTCAATCACATTGTTGTAATTCAACAAAGGTTCTCCCATTCCCATAAAGACAATGTTGGTCAAAGGTCTCTGGAAATAGGTGTCAGCCTCTTCTTTGATTGCCACAACCTGATCATAAATCTCATCAGGATTCAGATTTCGCATTCTTTTCAGTCGTGCTGTTGCACAAAAATTACAATCCAAGCTACATCCTACCTGGGAAGAAACACAGGCAGTGATTCTCTTGGAAGTCGGGATCAAAACTGACTCCACGATCTTTTCATCATAGAGCTTTACAGCATTTTTGATAGTTCCGTCAGTGGAATGCTGCATCAAATCCACGTGGATATGATTGATGGAAAAATGAGTTTTGAGCATTTCTCTTGTAGAAAGTGAGATGTTGCTCATGTCATCAAAATTCTTCAGAGATTTGTTCCAAAGCCATTCATAAACCTGCTTGGCACGGAATTTCTTTTCTCCCTGTGAAAGGAAAAACTCTTCCAACTCACTCAAACTGAGTTTTCTGATATCTCTTTTTTGAATTTCTTCCATGCTGCAAAGCTACAAAGTCCCGAGCAAAAACTCTCGTTTCAGGAGGGTTTGAAAAATAAATACGACGCTAGGGCTCCAATAAAACTGAAAATCTGCTTTGACTTTTTAACTTTGAACTTGAATTCTTTATTTCTCTCAAACCAAAGAAAATTTTGAAAATTCAGATTATAAATGGGCCCAATCTCAACCTTCTTGGAAAAAGAGAGCCGGATGTGTACGGGAATACTTCGTTTGAAGAATATTTGGAGAGCTTGAAAAAGCAATTTCCAGAGGTCGAAATCTACTATTACCAAAGTAATGTAGAAGGAGAGCTGATCAATAAAATCCATGAGGTAGGATTTACATTTGATGCCATTTTGCTCAATGCGGGAGGCTATACGCATACTTCTGTAGCTATTTCGGATGCGATCGCTGGAGTAACTACCCCTGCTTTGGAAGTTCATATTTCCAATATTTACAAAAGGGAAGAGTTTCGCCACAAGAGCATCATCTCCAAGTCCTGTATTGGGATGATTTCAGGTTTGGGCTTGAAAGGATATGAATTGGGTATTCGCTATTTTCTTTAATTAAAAGACTATGATCACATTTGCAGCCGGACCATCTAAGGTCTATGATGCGTTGCCTACCTACTTGCAGGATGCTTGCAATGAAGGAATATTGAGTGCTAATCACCGCAGTGCGAAGTTTATGAATCTCTATCAGGAAACTGAGCAATTGATGCGTGAGAAACTGCACATGCCTGAAGATTACAAATTGCTTTTCACTTCATCCGCTACCGAAAATTGGGAAATTATCACCCAGTCCATCGTGGAGAAAGCGAGTTTTCATATTTATTCCGGTTCCTTCGGGAAAAAGTGGGTCACCTTTGCATCCCATATCAACCCAGCTACGGGCGCTTTGAAGATCGAAGCCAATCAGACCATTGATGTTCCCAATTTGGAAATCGGAGAAGAGTTTGATGTTATTGGAATTACCCAAAATGAGACTTCCAACGCTTCTCAGGTTCGAATGGAATATCTGGAAGAGATCCGTGAAAAATTCCCTGAGAAATTAATCGCTGTGGATACCACATCAAGTATGGCTGGGATCGATTTGAAATTTGAATTGGCGGATATTTGGTATGCTTCTGTTCAGAAGTGCTTTGGATTGCCAGCTGGCTTGGGGATTTTGATTCTTTCTCCAAAAGCTATCGAACAAACCCAAAGAAAAGGGGAAAGAGGTAGATATAATAGCCTGAACTTTATCCTCGAGAATGCAGAAGGATATCAAACACATTACACTCCAAATGTGCTAGGAATTTATTTGATGAACCGAGTGCTTCAAGATATTCCAGAGATTCAATTTATCGATGAGAGACTTAGAGAAAGAATGCTCAAACTGGAGACCTGTATAGCTCATTCCAAGGCTTTCAAAATGCTAGTGGATAATGAGCAGGCAAGAAGTACCACCGTCATGGGTGTGAGTGGCTCGGAGGAAATGATTTCAGCTGTGAAAAAAGAAGCTGAAAAGCATGGAATGCAGCTGGGAAGTGGATATGGTCCATTGAAACCAACTTCTTTCCGAATCGCAAATTTCCCGGCAATTACTGATGCGGAAATGGATAAGTTGATTGGTTTTCTTTCTGAATATTAATTGAGGAACAAGCTAAATGAAAGCCCTTTAGTCCGAAGTCTAAAGGGCTTTTTTTGTGAATAATATTTGTTGACCTCAATCCGGCACCAGCCATTTCAAAGCAGATTCCTAACCATTCAAATAATCTTCTACAATTCCAGATCTATTGAATTTTGCAAATAACTCAATTCTTGTGGTGCGGTGGGTCGTCGCAGCCGCGGGGTGTGGGTAGGATTTGTGGGAGGAAGCTTAGCTGCGACTAGGCCTTTTCGTACTTTTGGGCCATGCCAAAAGTACATTCAATAGATTGAATTTAGGGAATTGAATTAACTATTGGAGATTAAAAACTTTGGAGTCTCACGGAAAGGGATTAATTCTTTTTCACCTACAGGAAAAAGGACGGAGAAATAAAATCAGAGATATGTTTTAATTAGATCGTAAGGCATCTTTTTCTTTGCTTATTAGGACAAAATTCAATTTTGTAAAAGCTTGATTTTCTTTGTGAATAAAATTTTTTCATTTTTCACAATTTCCTAAAGTTTAAGTGCTAGAAAGCAAATATTATTTGGCGTAGCTTTGCGTCATGATCGACTTCAAGCAAATCCTTTCAGTGTCTTTGATCCTATTTTCGGTGATCGATATTTTGGGATCTATACCGATTATTATCAACCTTCGAAAGAAGGCCGGACACATCCAATCCGAGAAAGCTACCTTGGCTGCGGGATTGTTGATGATTTTGTTTTTGCTTGGGGGAAAATCGATTCTCGGACTTTTCGGAATCGGAGTGGAGGACTTTGCTATCGCTGGCGCCTTGATCATTTTCGCCCTAGGGGCTGAAATGATTTTGGGAATCGAGATCTTTAAACCAGATCCAGATGCTTCAGCTGGTGCTTCCATTGTTCCCATTGCCTTTCCTTTGATTGCTGGAGCAGGAACATTGACTACAATTTTGACCTTGAAAGCTGAATTCGCTCAAGTGAATATCGCGATCGGGATCGTCTTGAATTTGATTTTTGTCTATGCGGTTTTGAAAAGCACCACTTGGTTGGAAAGAAAGCTTGGAAAGACTGGTCTGGATGTTTTGAGAAGGATTTTCGGGATTATTTTGCTTTCTATCGCAGTCAAAATTTTCAAATCGAATGCTTTCCCGATTGAGATTGTTTAAGCGTCCGAATTAAAATTCCTTTCTTTGTGCCATGATTACCATTTATACCGATGGAGCCGCCAAAGGCAATCCCGGACCGGGAGGATATGGAGCTGTTTTAAAGTTTGGGAAACACCGAAAGGAGCTTTCTGAAGGCTACCGTCTCACCACCAATAATCGCATGGAATTACTTGCCGTGATCAGAGCACTTCAGGCTTTGAATACAGATGAGTTTCCAGTGACTGTTTATTCTGATAGTAAATATGTCGTGGATGCGATTGAGAAAGGCTGGCTTTGGGGTTGGCAAAAAAAGAGATTCAAGGATAAGAAAAACCCAGATCTTTGGCTTCGGTATATTCCGCTTCATTTAAAATACAAGCCCAAGTTTGTTTGGGTGAAAGGGCATGCGGGAAACCCAGAAAATGAACGCTGCGACCAGTTAGCAGTCGCAGCGGCAGAAGGTTTTGATCTTCAAGTGGATCAGGGGTACGAAAATCCTCAGAATTAAAGGTCTCCAATTGTCACAGTTGGAATAGCTTTTCTATCCATCTTTTTCAAAGGCTGATATTCATTTTGTGGGTAAGTCCAGCCTTCATCTCCCAATTCGTAAAGCAAAGGAGCGAGATTTTGAACCGCAGCTTTACAGCCTTGGACAATAGCGCCCATCTTTCCGGTTTGCTTGGAAAGTACAGCCTCATTTTCAATTTCAAACGGACCTGAGAATCCCTTTTCTTTCAAAATATTGACAAAAGCTCTCCAATCCATACTGTCCCCTAGTCCAAAACCTGGCAAGGTTGCTTCATAATGATGGCGATCCCAAGGATTAGTGCTAGATGGAATTCCTGCTTTCGAAGCCCAGTTTGCAGGGATTTCATGCATTGGGTACATGTTTCCCCAAAAAGGATCTGGATTATTTCGGGTTGACTTCACATGAATTCTTTTCAGGCGACTCATATCCGTGTTTTTGATTACCTCTACTGGATCTGTATGCTGCCAGACATCATGGGATGGGTCATAGATTTCTCCGTGATTTTTTCCCGGAACAAGCTGATACATCAATTTTCTAGCAGCCAATACACCGGAAAGATTATTGAATGTGCCGAAATGACCTGAGCTTCTCCAGCCTTCCATTGGACAGTTCTCATACAGGACTGTAACTCCTAAGTCAGCAGCATAATTGATGATTGGAGTGAAGATTCGTTGATATTCCAAGAGGTTCTTTTCAAATCCACCCTCTTGATTTCCCAATTCATGATTGTAGCCGACAAAGGTTCCTACTTTGATATCGTTTTCATCTCCTCCGAGATAGTATGCCATTTGAATCAGACGGAGTAAGTGATTCTGGTTTTTGATTCTTTGCTCTGGGTCTCCTCCGATTAGATTGTCAAAAGCTCCAATCGAAAGTCTCAATTCCGCTTCATTAAATTGATCAATCAATGCTTTTGCCTGATCTGGTCCAAAGTTCTCATAATCGAGATGGGTAGCCACGAAATCATCTCTTGTTCCATCTTTTCTGAAAACGCAGAGATCCAATCCCTGCACATTGATTTCTTTTGCTTTTTCTATAGTTTGATCCAAATTCAGCTGGTCAAAAGCTGAGGTCATGATCCAAATTGGATTCGACATGTAAATAGTATTTTGGTGAAAAAAAACAGCCCTTTCGGGCTGCTTAAATTACTTGTTTTCTGCTAAATTTTTTGTTTCGGGGCTGATTCTTGACCAGATCAGCTCACCAACTTGCCTTCCTTGCCAGACACCTTCGTCAATCGCAGGCATATAATGGATTCCTCCATAAAATCTTGAAATAGCCGCTTCTGAAGAAGCTTGCATGAAAGAGTCATATTCCCTGATAGGCAATCCATAATGGACTTCAGAGCTATCCACAAAGTGGAAATTGTCGCCATATATTTGGGTCAAAGTGAATGCGGCCGCAGTGGAAGCCACACTGTGTCCACTGGTGTGCTCTGGGAAAGGAGGGGTCTGCAAAACAGGAACCCATTCCTCATCTATATTTTGATTGATGTAGGTCTCAGGGCGAACCAATTTACTTCTATACTTTTCATCCCAACAAGCCACAAATGCATCGTGAAGGGAGATTCCTGTCATTGCGAATGCTTCAGCTGTTTTTTTCCAATCAGCATTTGCCGCTTTGGAGGCAATTGCCGCAATACTCATCCAGTGCCCACCAGGAGTGATTTTTTTCTCCGCAAACATCACATGCCCTTTTACATTCATTTTGTAAGGATTGCAATCCCAGAACATCGCGATATCCAATTCCTCTTTGTCTGCATTAATCACAGCTTCATAAACAGCTTTGGCTTCTTTGTAGAAATCCGAATTGGGATCAGTGGAGTAAGGAGGTGGAGGTGATACCTTGAACTGAGCAGCTGAATCGATCACAAAGGTTCTAATCTTGTTCCAATGCGGCTCGATTCCTTCCATATACGCTGGGGGAGTTGGCTCCCAAGTACCTGGCTGTCCTGTCACAGTGTATTTTGGAAATGAGCGGCTTTGATGATAGTTATCTTTAGAGGAATAAGCTTTTACAGCATCAGCTACTTGCTCACCAAAAGCAACAGAAGCTTCAAATACATCGTCAGGAATTCCTTTTTCTCTCAATTCTTCAAAGACCTTATCTCTTTGTGCAGTCACCATATCTTCTGAAAAGATCAGTGCTGTACCCATTTTGTAATAGGCGGCCAAAGAAGCCAAAGGAGGATAGACATTCTCTGGAACAGTGAATTTCACAGGGTCGGAACCATTCAATTGCCCCAAAAGGGATGCATAGGCTGGGTCTGTTGCTGCTGCCACTTCATAAGCTGCTAGGGAAGAATAGGAATAAATCCGTGCTGCTACTGGTGGAGAGAAAATATCATGTATGATGACCTCTGTGATTCGATTTTGTGCTTCACTGAGATAATGTCCGTCGGTTATCGCTTGACTGTAATCCACTGGCTTTTGACATGCAAAAGCGAGAAGAAGTGTTCCTGCAAATAGCAGTTGTTTTAATCTAAGCATTGGGTAAGTGTCTTGTTTGGAACCTTAAATTTACTGAATAGTGTCGGGAGACTCAAGGGGTATTTCAATCCTATGTCAGGATTAGCCAAAAGTATGTTAAAATACCTCTCTGACAAATGATTATTGTCAATTTTCAGGTTGATTCAATTGAAAGGTTGAGTCATTGTTGGTGGCCCCTAATAGATAGTGAGAGTTTCCATTCTTGATTTCAACTATACTCCTTATTTCAATTTGGTGAGGGGTTTTTAGCCCGGTAGGTATTTCTGTCCATGAACCATTTGCCCATTTTAACCTAGTCAATGAGTTGGCCATAGATTTACCAAGGTCTACTCTAAAGCCTGAGAAATTTCCACCTAGCCAAAGCTCTTTTGAATTTTCATCCCAATAAATTGCTTCGATAGGACTTAACTGGGCTTTCCAAGGAAATGCTGAGAATTGAAAACTACCGTCAGGTTGTTGGAAATAAACCCCGGATCGAAACTCATAAGCCTTTTCTGCCTTGACTTGGCTTAGGATGTCATTTCCAAAAAGAGATTCTGGACCGGAAATTTTAGAATAGTCAATGTAGGAGTTATGCTGTTTTTTGACTCCGGGGATTTGCTTGATGATGTCATCTCTGGTGGCAAAAGGAACCAACTGATCTCCCATGTAGTGGAAAATCAAAGGATCCGCTTGACCATTGGAATCAAAATCATAGTGGTAAAGGACTACAGGTTTTTCTTCGGATGCTTTCAATTTTGAGTTCAAGCCTAAGTTCCCCGTGATAATATCCAATAAACCATCTCCATTGATGTCAGCAATAGCCATCGAGTTGATCCATCCTGATGAAAATTCCAGACCTTTTGGAGAAATTTCCTTCAAAGAATCCTCTTCAAGACTGAAAATTTGGATGTTCTTCCAATGAGAAACGACAATCATTTCGTCTTTTCCATCCCCGTCCAAATCAGCCCATTTCGCATCTTTGACCATTCCCAAGTATTGGTTTTTACCTAACCATTTTTCAGATTCATCCTTGAATTGGCCTTTTCCATTGTTTATCAAAATATGACTATTAGGACTGGCTCCATAATCACCTGACACTGCCGAACTTCCCAGAAAAATATCAGGGAATCCGTCTTGATTGATGTCTTGAACTGCTACGGCTGAAGTGTTTTGACCAATCGGTGGGAGTGAATTAGGAGAAAATTTAAAATGCCCCTGACCATCTCCGAAAAGGACTCTATCGAAAAGGAAGAGGTTTCCGGTTTCGTTTTCATTACCACCGCTACCTACATAGAGATCGAGATTGCCATCTCCATTCCAGTCTTCAAAAACGGCTACAACATCTTCCGCTTTGGCCAATTGTTGAAATATTGGGTTGGAAATTTCTTCAAAAGTGCCATCTAGACTTTGAAGAAAAAAAGCTCCAGCTTGATCTTTTGCTCCTCCTAAATAGACATCTGTCAACCCATCTCCATTGATATCATCTGCAGCCACTGCTGGACCTTCCATGCCGAAAGACCTTGGAATTAAATATTCCTTTTTGGTCTCATCTAGGTCTAAATTTTCCTGATGTTTCCAAGCAATTGGTGACTTGGCTTTTGCTAAAATTGGCTTTGGGAGTAAATCCAAAGAACTTCCAGCTCCCTTAATCAAGGTATAAGTTTGGTTGATTTCTAAGTATTTGAAATCTTCCAATTTGCCATCAGGCCATCTGACCTGAGCGTTGACTTTTGCTTCAGTTTTCCCCAATCCAAAAACCAATTCCGTAGAGGTTCCAGACTGAAATCCTCGGGAAGTACTGAGCAATTGCCTGAAGGTCTTTTTTCCATCAAAAATCTTGACTTCGGCTCCTAAGCCAAATGGATTTTGGCCAGCACTTTTCAATTGTATTTTGATGAAAGAATTACCGGATTTTTCAGAATGATTTTGATAAAGAAAAGCCGGTTGATTGAGATTGTTGATGATCAAATCCAAATCCCCATCATTATCCAAATCCGCATAGGCGCTTCCGTTGGAATAGGAAATCTGATTCAATCCCCAGGCTTTTCCATTTTCCTTGAATCGGAGGGAGTCTATATTTTGAAAAACATAATTAGGCAATTGGACTGATGGAAGCATCTCGATCTGACGCTCACGAAGTTCCTCAAAACTCATGCTTCCATGCGCATCTTGAGAATACTGGATGAAGTCCAAATCATTTGGCCTTTTCACAATTCCATTCGTAACATGGATATCTTTTTTGCCATCATTGTCCATGTCAAAAATAAGGGGGGACCAGCTCCAGTCGGAAGCGAAAATCCCTGAATACAGTCCAATTTCGCTGAATTCTCCTTTCCCTAAATTGAGTTGCAGGTGATTTCTAACATATTGATCATTATAGCCAAATTGCTTTTTGATCGTGTAGACTTCGGCCTTGTCTTCACCGACAGATTTCATCCAGATTTCAGGATCTTCTGGAAGCATATCCGTTGTGAAAATCTCAGGAAATCCATCTCCATTGAGATCGGCGGCATCATTTCCCATGGAATAGCGGGAAGTGTTTGAAATCAGATTTTCTAAAGATTCGGTAAAAGTCCCATCTTGATTGTTAAGGTAGAGATAGTCATTTTCTGTAAAGTCATTTGAGACGTAAATATCCAGCCAGCCATCTTCATTGAAATCCTCTATGCTAACTCCCAAGCCAAATCCCAAAATGCTGGAATAGATCCCAGCTTCTTCTGTCACATCGATAAAACCTCTTTCTCCTTGAGCGGCTTGATTTTGGAGAAGCTTGTCTCCTCCCGAATCTGGAATCGATCGATTCCCAGACTTTGTGAAAACCTCTGGGGATTTCACACCATGATTCAAGAGATAAAGGTCCAAATCTCCATCTCTATCGTAATCAAAGAATGCAGCATGGGTTCCAAAGCCCTCAAATGCAACTCCATATTGCTCAGCCAGATCGATAAAAGTCAGATCTCCCTGATTGATGTAAAGCCTGTTTTTTCCTTTGAAATCTTTATAACCTCCAAGCTGACTCACATAAATATCGAGCAGCCCATCACCATTGACATCTGCCATGGTGACACCGTTAGACCAGCTCCCATCATTTGGTATTCCAGCTGTTTCTGTGATGTCTTTGAACTGAAAATTTCCCTGATTTAGATAGAGTTTATCTGCAACCTGATTTCCTGAGAAGTATAGATCTACCAAACCATCATTATTGATGTCTCCTGCTGCGACACCACCTCCATTGTAGAAATAGAGATATTCCAGAATATTAATTTCAGCGCTCGAAACCAAAGTGTTTTCAAATTGAATCCCTGATTTTTCAGGTGAAATCAATTCAAAAAGTGTTGGCTCAGATTGTTTTTGGTTGCATCCAAAAAGAGAAACAAAAGCAATTAATGAAAGGGAGAAAAGGAACGGTTTATTTCTTTTCATACTTCCAGATTTCTGCTTGATCATTGTTTTTGACAATCAGGATTTCTGAATCACCGATTGGAGAGATAGCTCTGATTTCCCCGTCTAGTTTCAAGTGGTTTTTGGAATTCGGAGAGAAAGTGAAAGTACCATCTCCATTACCAAATAATACCTCTCCGTAACTTGCATCAGATTTGCCAATTTCGGGTTTGATTCCCGTTAGATTTCCTCCGAGAATCAAATCGATCTTCCCGTCTTCATTGAAATCACCCGCAGTCATGGCAAAAATCCAGGATCTCTGAGCCATTCTTGGGAATGAAATCCATTCAAATTTCCCATTTCCTTGGTTCATCAAAACTCCCGATTCCAAATGATTTACCTCATTGACCACTGACTTGGAAATAATGGCCGGATCAAAAATCTGGTCTAGCGATTGGTTGTTATAGTTCGAGTAGCGAATGTATTTCTTTCTGATTCCTGGAATCTGCTTTTCCAGTTCATGTTTTAAGGTGAAAGGAATCTGAACATCATTTTCAGTGGTAGTGAAAATTTGCTCTATAGACCCATTTTGGTCAAAATCATTCAAATACATTCTGACTGAAGAACCATTTTTGGCTTTAAATCGGGAGTTTAATCCCTGATTTCCCAAAATCAAATCAGGAAGGCCATTGCCATCCAAGTCGGAAGCAATTACATTTCTATACCAGCCTTTATACTGGTTCATCTCTGGCATTTCGATTTTTTCCAATTTGCCTCCGATATTCCTAAAGAAAGTAGGAGCCATCCAATCACCGACCAAGACCAAATCATCTTTTCCATCACCATCCCAATCAAAGACCTCCAAAGCGGTTACCATTCCGATTTCTTTCAATCCAGGAGCTAACTCTCTTGTTTGGTTGGAGAAATTACCTTTTCCATCATTGATCCAAAGTTGAGATGATGCTGGAAGTCCATAGGCAAATGGAACCAATCTCTCACCAATGACCAAATCCAAAGAACCATCACCGTTCAGGTCAATTGTCTTTGCAGAAGAACTACTCCCTCTGACTGATTGCAGTCCTGATTGGGTAGCTTTTGAAAAATTTCCTTTGCCGTCATTGAAATACAATCTGTCTGCTAGATCCAGAGTATTTAATGGAGATTCATTTCCTCCTGAAGTGACAAGCAAATCAAGGTTTCCATCTCCATTAGCATCAAAAAACAAAGCGTCAGAATCCTCAGAAAGTGCATCTGCATCCAAAGCTGGTTGATTCGATTTTTGGAATTTTCCTGAAGGAGTTCCAAAGAAAAGCTGAGATGCAATTCCTTTTGAACCACCGAAAAACAAATCTTCTATTCCATCTCCATTGACATCTCCTTTGGCAAAGGCAGGACCTTCGGTTGAGAACATGTGATATAGTAATCGATCTCGATCAAAGTCCACAAAGGCATTTTCCTGATGCTTGAAGTCCAGTTTTTGGCTCTTTTCTTTTTCAAAAACTACTGAAGCTGCGGTAAGAGTTTTTACCTCAGTTTTCCCTAATTCAGCTTCTTCCCACTTTAACTCCAAAAGTTGATCTGCTGGAACATTCTCCAAATGGGTCATTGCTCGATCCGGCCAGATCACATTGATTTCGTCTATGGTATTGATATTACCTAAACCCAAGGTCAATTTTGGATCTACGGAAGATTGGAAGCCTCTGTTTGGCATTTGCTCCAGGTAAAAAATCTCATCTCCAACATAAACAGTGATCTGAGTTCCTATGGCTTCAGTGTTTTTGTCTTTTCCAGTCAGATGAAATTGGATGCTGTGGTTTTCAGGGAAAAATGTCTTGCTGTCATTTTTATAAATCTGAGCAGTCCGGTTGATGTTATTGATGACCAAATCCAAAGTCCCATCATTGTCCAAATCTCCGTATGCCGCTCCATTGGAGTGAATAGCCCCTCCCAATCCCCATTTGTCGGTCATGTTTTCAAAACTCAGGTCTCCCAAGTTCTTATAGGCATAATTCGGAACAGGATTGACTGGGATAGGATCAATCAGAGCCTTGTAATCCACGCCTTCCTGTGATATGATTTTGATTTTGGTCTCCTCATCATCGATGAAGTTCAGGTAATCCAAATCTGTGATGTCCTGATAGATTCCATTGGCAACAAATAGATCGCGCTTTCCATCATTGTCCATATCAAAAATTAAGGCTCCCCAACTCCAGTCGGTTGCTTCCACGTTCGCCAATCTCCCCATTTCACTGAAAGTGCCATCTCCATTGTTGATGTGGAGCATATTTCGGGAAAATTGGTAATGATACCCGTGAGTTTTGTTGAACTGAAACTTGTCCCAATTCTCAAAAGTCGTCACCTGCTTTAGTCGAGTTTGTGGCTCGGGAAGCATGTCTGTGACGAAAATATCCAAAAGGCCATCTCCATTGATATCCGCGATATCAGCTCCCATGGAGGCCGCAGAAATGGATCGCATGGATGATTCTAGAGATTCAGTGAAAGTCCCGTCCTGATTGTTGATGTAGAGATAATCCTTCTCAAAGAAGTCATTGGAAATGAAAATGTCTGGCCAAGTGTCTTGATTGACATCTCCGATGGTGATTCCCAGCCCAAAGCCTATGATAGAACCATAAATCCCGGCTTCCTCACTGACATCGGTGAATTTATCCCCATCATTTCTGTAAAGCTTGTCTCCTCCAACAGGATCTCTTTTCGGACGCTCATTTTGCATTTTGTTGAAGCTGCCGATTGCTTGATAGCTATTATTCAGCAAGTAGACATCCAAATCTCCATCCTTGTCATAATCAAAGAATACGGCATGGGTAGAATAGCCTTGGTCAGCTAGTCCATAAGCTTCGGCTTTCTCCTCGAAAGTCCCATCACCTTGATTGATGAAAAGTTCATTTTGCTTATTGTCACCAGAAATATCTCCTGAATTACAAACGTAAATATCCAAAAGCCCATCTCCATTGATATCGGCCATTGCCACACCTGTACTCCAAGCGCTATTTCCACCAACCCCAGCTTTTTCTGTGGCATCTTCGAATTGAAAATCTCCTTTGTTTAAGTAGAGTTTGTTTTGGGTGAGATTGGCAGTGAAATAAATATCTAAAAGTCCGTCATTATTGACATCTCCCAAAGCTACTCCGCCTCCATTGTAATAATTCCGATAAGTGAAAATGTTGAAGTTTTCATCAAAAGAAAGGTCATTACTAAAAGTGACTCCAGAACTCTCAGGTTTTATTTCTTTGAATAGGGTAGGGATATATGGTTTCTCCTCTTTTTTACAAGAGAATAGAATCAAAACCCCTGATAATATGACTAGTGCTTTTTTCATGAGGGATTTTCTTCTACTTGTTTTTGAACTCTAAGATCCACGATCTCTGCTCGAACCATTGAAATGCTTTTTTTGAAAACTCGAATCCTTCGGTTTCCATCAACTTTTACAAAGGCGATCAAGCTTTTGTCTTCATTACTTACTTCAAAAAAACCTGGACCATACCAATTTTCAAATAAAGCAACGACATCTTCACGAAGCTTTTCGACAGATAGCTTTTCATTCATTGGAGACCAACCTTGATAAGTGAATTCAATGGGCATAAAGTAAAGCCCATCATTTTCAAATTTGGGATAAAATCTCATATAAGCAGGATTTCCAGACGGCATTTCCGGCTTGTATTCCACGGAAAGCTCAGTAGGGCCATTATTTAAAATGCCTTGGCTATTGAGATCCCAACAAGTGCCAAAAAACTCCTTTTTAGGCATTCCCAATTCAAGTCCCAAAAACAATTCATTGGAGACTTTTCCAGAAGCCAATTCTTCCTTTTCCACTTTTTCATAGTGGCTTTGGCAGCTTGCAAAAAGCAATACAATGAATAGTATACTAGTTAATCTCATAAATTTTGGGTTGATTGTTATTTCTCAAGAAGATCAAATTATTCGTTGATCCGGAGTTTAAAATTTGAATATCTCTTATTTCCCCTAGAACAAATAGCCCGCTTTTTTCAGGAAGTAATCCTTTCCAAGAATCAGGGTTTTGGTTGAGTTCCATGATCCAGCCATAGCTTCCCAAGTTTGTTCCAAATTCTGGCTTGATTCTAGTTTGATTCCCACCAAAGGCCAAATATGGCTTTCCAGAATTGTTTTCAAAAGAACGAATAGAATAGATCGGTGATTGTTGAATTTCAATGGGAAGAATATGAGCCTCAAATTTCCCATTTCCTAGATTTTTCCAAAACATAGAAGCCAAAATATCTACTTCTAAAATAAGGGATTTGGAAAGCAATTCATTTGAAAATAGGTCTTCCAAACTTTTGTTTTGGTAGTCAGCGTATTTGACCAATTGCTTTCGCAATGCAGGGATTTGACGAAGCAAACTGTTTTTCATCACCCAAGGATTGGATTTACTTCCATCGTATTGGGTTAAGATCGGATCATGGCTTCCATTCTGGTCAAAGTCATTGATATACATTCTAGGTTTGGTCTTAGCATTGACTTCCAATCGAGTATTCAAACCCATATTTCCAGCGACGATGTCTATAAGGCCATCACCATCAAAGTCTTCCACCAAAATGGAATTCCACAGACCTTTAGTTTCAGAAAAGCCAAATTCTTGCGTTTTGTTGATAAGCTTTTTTTCAGAAATGGTAAAAACCTGAATGGGATCCCACTCTCCAGTAGTGATTAATTCTGGTTTTGCATCACCATCCAAATCCCCCAGAGTTCCTGCAGTAAACCTTCCTGAAATTTCATTTGGGTCTTGTGGAATAATAGAGAATTTACCTTCTCCATTGTTTTCCCATAAGGTGATAGTGGCGGAAGCTCCATAAGAAAATGGATGTGCCCTTTCACCAATAATCAAATCCTGATCACCATCTGAATCAATATCCAGATTCAATAAAAATCCGGTAGGCATGGAGGCAAAAACTTGAGCAGATTTGGTAAATGTCCCATTTCCATCATTGAGATACAATCTATCTCGATAGAGAGGGCTATTTTCTCCAAACTCAATACTACCGCTACCCACCAAAAGATCCAGAGCTCCATCTCCATTTGCATCAAAAAACAATCCGCTTACATCTTCTGGAATCGTATCCAATGCAAATAGATCTTTCTGAACAGATTTGAAATCTCTTGAAATTTCCTGAACCCAAAGAGTACTTGATTTGCCTTTTGCTCCAGGAATGAAAATATCCTCTAGACCATCTCCATTGATATCGGCTTTTGCTACCTTAGGACCTTCATTACTTATAGACCAAAAGCGAAGTCGATCTCTGTCAAAATCGACAAATTCACTTTCCTTGTGGGAAAAAGAAACTGGACTTTTTAACTCTTTTAGAATTGGACTTTCTTTTCCACTTTGATCTGAAGAAATGAAATGGTCTTTCTGAGGTTTTAAAATTTGATTAGCCTGTATTCCTTCGAAAAGGCTGACTTTTCCATCAGGCCAAGTGATCTTTACTTGATCGATAATTTCTGATTTTCCTATTCCAAAATGAATCCTAGGATCCACAGAGGACATGTAACCTTTGACTGGTTGGTATTCTTGGGAAAGACTATTTCCTTGGATTTTTAGCTCTACTTTGGATCCAAATTCATTCCCCAAGTCTAGTATCAGATAGTTGCCGGCTTGATTTTCTCTGCTTTGGTTTTTATAAATAAATGCGGGTCCATTTAGATTATTAACCACCAAATCCAAATCTCCATCATTGTCCAAGTCGGCATAGGCAGCTCCTGTGCTAAATGTCAATTGATCTAGACCGGCTGATGCTGCTTGATTCTCAAAGGTCCAGTATCCTAGGTTTTTGAACCAATAATTCTGAAGTGGAGTGGAAGGGAACTCGTCAATCATTTTACTGATCAAAATTGAGTCTGCTTTGAATTTCTGGACTTGCTCCTGGTTGTTAACATAGAAATCTACAAAATCGAAATCTGTCAAATCTTTAACGATACCATTCGCAACGAATACGTCCTTTTTTCCATCTAAATCCGCATCAAAAATCAATGCTCCCCAGCTCCAATCCGTTGCTTCCATACCTGTCAATCTGGAAACCTCTGTAAACACCGGAGAGTTGGTACCGGGCTCTTTTCCCAAATTTCTCTGGAGTGTATTTCGGGTGAACTGTCGATGGTATCCTGCCTTTTGGTTGGCCTGAAATTTATCCCATTCCTCAAATGGAGTTTTGGTTTTGACCCGAGCCAAATCTTCAGGAAGCATTTCAGTCACGAAAATATCCGGTCTTCCATCATTGTCCAGGTCTGCAATATCAGCCCCCATGGATCCCATGCTGATTTCTGGGATGGATTCAGTCAATACTTCTTTAAAAGTGCCGTCCTGATTATTCAAATAGAGATAATCCCTTTCAAAAAAATCATTGGAAACATACAAATCTGGCCAATTGTCATCATTAAGGTCAGCTACGGTCACTCCCAATCCATAACCGATGGCACTTCCATAGATTCCTGCCTCCTCGCTGATGTCGGTGAAGGTATTTCCATCATTTCTAAAAAGTTTGTTGCCTCCTTCAGGATCTCTGATTTCCCTCTGACCTGCTCTGAGGTCGAAGACTCCGACAGATCTACCTGAATTACTGAGAAGATAAAGGTCTAGGTCACCGTCTTTATCAAAATCGAAAAATACTGCATGTTGTGAAAGACCTGTTTCTGCCAAATTATACTCTTTGGAACGTTCCGTAAAAGTCAGATCTCCATTGTTGATATATAGCTCATTATGTCTTTTTTCTCCACCTGGAGGGCCTGATTTGCATACATAAATATCCAAAAGACCATCTTGGTTAATGTCAGCCATGCTTACTCCGGTTGACCAGACATTAGAAGTTTCAAGGCCAGCTTCAGCTGTAATGTCTATGAATGTGAAATTTCCCTGATTGAGGTAAAGCTTATTTGAGGTTTGATTTCCAGACAAGAAAATATCGATCAAACCATCTTGGTTGATATCACCCAAGGCAACTCCTGCTCCATTGTAGAAGTTTCTGAAAGTATAGGGATTGACAGCTTCTGTGTAGGAAAGTTGATTTTCGAAACCTATTCCCGTTTGCTCAGAAGTTAATAGTTGAAAAAGGGTAGGGGAGCTTTCTTCCTGATTTATACAGGAAATGAAAATCAATAATAAGAATGGCAGTATGGATTGCCTAAAGCTCATGTTTTTATATAAAAAAGGAAGTGCACAAAAGTACACTTCCTTTCATTTTAACTAACAACAAGATTAATAACCCGGATTCTGATTTAGATTAGGGTTGGTGTTGATTTGTTGTAGAGGGATTGGAAATAATGCTCTAAATGGTTCAGATTCGCCTTTTTCCCACCAAGGTTGGTTGAACTTACCAAATCGAATTTGATCGGTTCTTCTAGATGCTTCTGCGAAGAACTCAAATCCTCTTTCGTTGTAAATATCATCCAAAGTCAAGGCATCCAAAGGGTCGAGTCCGGCTCTTTCTCTTACCATATTGAATGGAGCAAGAGCTTCGCTTGTTTTACCTTGTCTAAATGCCGCCTCAGCTTTGATCAAATAGATGTCAGAAAGACGAATCAAAGGATAATCGTTACTTAAGTTGGAGCCTGCGCCAATTGCATATTCAAATTTTGCAACTCTTACACCTGCTTGACGAATAGCATTTGGTGCCAATTCATTGATTTCAGGAGTCAAAGTCAATGGTTCTCCGTCTGGATCATTTGCTTCTGCAGATGGATCCATCAATCTCGATCCATCAGATGCATATTGAGGACCTTCCAAGAAACTACCTTTTCTTGTATCGTCATCATCAAACGCATTGTAGAATTCTTCCAAAGAAGCATAACCATTCCAAGGCTGCTCTTGCAAATCATAAGTAAACTGATTTTGATAGTGCAAGGTCATCATTGGTAATTGGAAACCTTGAGCGTTATTCTCATCATATGGAAGAGTCAAGATATTCTCAGTTGATCCTCCATTATTGGTTGAGAAATTAGCGAAGAAGTTGGTAGACAATGAATAAAAACCACTATTGATCACCACATCTGCTGCAGCTTCTGCATCAGCCCATCTAGGAGTACCAGTATAGATTTCAGCATTCAAATACAGCTTTGCCAATAGTGCATGAGCTGTCCAATAGTTCATGTAATATTTCTCGGCAGTTTGAGGTAGCAAATCCAAACTTTCTTTAATAGAACTCTCAATGAAGTCAAATACTTCTTGTCTTGAGTTATTAGGAATAGCAGGATCAATCGTAGTTTCATCTAGAATTGGAACATTTCCAAACGAGTCAAGCAACCACATATATACCATCGCTCTCAATACTCTAAGCTCTGCATTCATTTCTTCCAAAGCAGGGAAGCCAACCATCAGGTTGTTGATTTCACCAATTGCAGTGTAGCAATAGGTCCAGGAGTTATTGAAAGCATCTTCGGATGTACCCCAAGTATGTCTATGCATTCTTAACCAAAGTCCACCATCTTCCCAGTCAGCACCTTTTTGTGGAACTGCCATTTCATCTGATGAAACTTCGTTGATTGACCAAATACTGTTGTGAGCTCCCCAAGATCCCACAATTCTTGAATATGCCGATGCCTTAAGCACGGCAATTAGAGTAGGGTCATCGCTAGCAGCGTCAACTTGCTCTTGTGTGACTCCATCCAATACTTCTTGATCCAATTCCCAGCAGGAGCTTAGCATCAATAAAGCAGGAGCCAGAAGCAAAATATTTTTTATATTCTTTTTCATAAAGCCGTATGTTTATTTAAAGGTGATTGAAGCACCCAAAGTGAAAGTCCTAACTTGGAAGTAAGTATTTCTTCTTTCCAAACCTGGAGAAAGAGCAGTAGTAAATGCATTTCCATTCTCCATGTCAGTTACCCTTGCTTCAGGATCAATACCTGTATATCCAGTGATTTGGAATAGGTTCTGTCCTGCCAAATACAATCTAAAGCTGCTTACATTTTTAGACTTCACATCAAAATTGTATCCCAATTCCATGTTGTCCAACTTGATAAATGAAGCATTTTCAATGTAGGAACTGTTATAGGTAGGAGTTGAAGTGATGTATTCAGTTTTGTCTGTAATCACAGAGTTCCAGCTGTTAGAACTTGCATCTTGATTTTCATAGAACCCTCTGTAAGAGTTATACAAATCATGCCCCCAAACTCCTCTCAAGAAGAAGTTGAATGTCCATTTGTCCCAAGCAAAGCTGTTTGCAAACCCAAACTCACCTTTAGGTAGTCCATTTCCTACTTTTTGCCACTCATCTGGATTGTCTGTTGATAGGATATACTCTCCACTTTCAGATACACCTTCCAAAATTGGTGCGTAGAAATCACCCAGTGTTTGACCTACACGGTTGTAGATGATTGGGTTATTGTTTTGTCCAGGAGATCCCGGAGTTGCGAATCGCAATTCGTCAAATCCTAAGTCACCAGCTGACAAGCTGACAATTTCAGTTTTTTGATACAGGGTGAAGTTAACGTTCGGGTTCCAAGAAACGCTTCCCAATTTTACGTCAGTGACTCCTGCCGCAAATTCAAAACCTGCAGCTCTTAAATCTGCCAAGTTGACCCAAGTGTTAGCAACTGTATTGAAACGGCCCGGATCAAATGGGTTAGGAGCACCTGCAGTTACTGGTACGTTGAATAGCAAGTCAGAAATGTTTCTGGTGTAGTAATCTACACTACCAGTGATTTTGTTATTCAACAATCCAAAGTCCACCCCTACGTTGAATTCTTTCTTGGTTTCCCACTTCAAATCTCTGTTCGGATTTGAGTTCTGGATAATTCCCACGTAAAGGTCATTGGTTGTTAGAGGATTTCCATCTAGGTCAATTCTGTTACCGTTTCCATAGTATCCCAAAGCCAAGGTTGGAGAAGGAGGTAGGTTACCAGTTACACCATAAGAAACTCTAGGCTTGAATTGGTTGAAAACCCCCATGTCGAAAATTTGGGTGAAATCAGATCCCAAAGAAAATGCTGGGAATACACCGGTTTGATTGTTGGCTCCAAAACCAGAGTAAGTTTCAGCTCTTACGGATGCTGAGAAGAACAAAATGTTGTCATAATTGAAGTTTGCTCTACCAAATGCAGAATTCAATTGATCTTCATTTGCGTAAGATGACATATCAGTGAAGTTACCTACTCTGATAGAACCTGCTCCTAAGTTATCCCACCCAATATCGAATAGGTATTGCTTAGATCTAGCATTGAACCCTTGATTAGTTTGATATTGGAAACCAATACCTCCCAATAGAGCCATATTCAATTTTCTAGAAAGATCAGTCTCGTATCTCAAAGTTGATTCAAAGATTCTTCTAGCATTGTCATGTGTAGTTCTTTGAGCAGATCCACCAGCACCATATCCACTTGAGAAATCTTGCTTAGACCAGAAAGAACCCTGAAGGACATTTTTTCTGTCTTGAGAGTATTGAGCAGATAATGTTAAGGAAGGAAGAATGTCATATTCTAATCTAAATGCTGCAAGTGCATTTTTCTCTTCACTTACAAATTTCTGCTGATTGATCAGAGCAACAGGGTTGAAGAAATCAGTCAATGATCGTTGGAAATAACCACCGTATTTTGCAGCATCTTCAGTGCTTTCATAGATAGGAGCAGTTGGGTTGTAAATGGTTGCATATCTAAATGCACCCTGGTTTACATTGTCCTGATCTAAATTGGTGAAAGATAGATTTACACTTAATCTCAACTTATTGTCGAAGGCACCATGAGAGAAATTCAAACGAGTATTTAATCTTTCGTTTCCAAGTCCCTTGATTAGACCCTGATTGTTTCTGTAGTTTACAGAAGCCATATATTTGGTAAATCCTACGCCTCCGGAAATACTTGCGTTAGCATTATAAGAATATCCCTGTTGAAGCAATTCATCTCTCCAATCTGTTTCAGAACCGAAATCAGTACCTCCTCTTGAAACAAATTCTTCTGGAGAAAGAACGTCGATCATATTAGTAGCATTACTTAATGAAGCAAAGGTGTTGAAGCTGACATTGGTTGAACCATCCTTACTTCCAGACTTTGTAGTGATCAAAATCACACCAGAAGAACCTCTCGCTCCATAGATCGCTGCAGCAGATCCGTCTTTTAATACATCAATTGAAGCAATATCATTTGGATCAACCGCATCTAAAGAAGCGCCAATAACACCATCCAGTACCACAAGTGGAGAAGAGTTCGCTCCGAAAGTGGACAACCCTCTTAATCTTACATTGAAACCTCCATTAGGATCACCACCTGCCTTTGTAATAGAAAGACCTGCAACTTTACCTTGAAGCAATTGGGAAGGATTGGAAACGTTTCCTTTGTTGAAATCCTCAGGCTTTACACCGACTACGGCCGAGGTAATTTCTTTTTTGTCCTGAGAACCATAACCGATTACCACCGCTTCCTCAAGGCTTTGGATATCTTCCTCAAGGTTGATGGTAAAAGTGCTTTGGTTTCCGATTTCGACTTCGGCAGTTAGATATCCTACAAAGGATACTACCAAAACCTGATCGCCGGACTGAATATCCAGAGTGAATTTCCCGTCAAGGTCAGTGGCAACACCTCGGGTGGTACCTTTGACTAAGACAGTAGCTCCAGGAACTGGATCCCCGAGTGAGGCATCCAGTACAGTACCAGAAATGGTCCTGTTTTGAGCATTGGCTACTAGTATTGTCCCCATAAATAGGGCCGTGACCAGCATCAACGACTTTAGCTTTTGTAAATAATTTCTCATAGGGTTTAATTGTTTGTACAAAAATGAAATCAGCACATAAGGCATGATTTCAAAAACTAAGGTGTTGCAATAAATTTTATTTTGCAATTATTAACATTTACGGCAATCATGACTAAGAAACCCCTTAATTAATGGAGAGATGCATATTTTAAAAATTCATTAAATAACGCTGGGTATAGTTGTGGAATCACCAATTGAAAACGTGTGTAATTTGAAGAATCCTTAAAAAAGTAATTTTCACTAAAATTTTGAAAAAAATTGAATCACAAAATACTTCATGAAAAGTCTTTAAAAACATGTTTAAAAATTTTAAAAAAGTTTAAAAATATTATAAATAATTTTTGAGCTGTTTGTGCCGAAGAAATGCCTTTTTATTATCTATTTTAACTAGAATGGCTTCCTAAAATATCTAAAAAGTATGTTTAAAATTAAGGATTAGCTAGACTAGGTTATATATTTAGCTATTAGTATACAGATATATGAATTTCAGATTATTATATATTTCTTTTATACTCATTTTTTGGGTCGGATCTTTTAAATCATTCTCTCAAGGTATTCGTGGAAAAATCACCGATTCAGAAGGTGAGCCTTTGGCCTTTGCCTCTGTTTATATCCGGAATATGGGGGATGGAGCACCATCCAATGAAGAAGGTTTGTATGAAATCAAACTGAAAAAAGGGATTTACGATGTAATGTTTCAATACCTGGGTTATAAATCAGTTATAGAAACCATCATTGTGCAAGAGGATTGGGTTGAATTTAATATCCAGTTGGAGCCACAAGTGTATACCTTAAGCCAGGTAGAAGTGAAGGCTGGTGCAGAAGATCCTGCTTTGACGATTATGAGAAAGGCCATCGCCAAGGCAAAGTATCATCGACTTCAATTGCAGCAATATTCAATGACTGTTTACCTGAAAGGAACGGGGCAGTTGACTGATGCTCCATTTTTCATGAAAAAGACTTTGGAAAAAGATGGATTGAACCTCAATGAGGCCTACACCTCGGAATCTGTTTCCAGAATTACTTTTACCCAACCAGATAAGGTGGAGGAAAAGGTGATTTCGATTCGAACGAATGGGGATAATCAAGCTACATCACCTGCTCCATATATTCAGACTAGTTTTTATCAAGAGAAAATCAACGATATCATCACGCCACTTTCGAGGGCGGCATTTACCTATTATAGGTTCAAGTATGAGGGGAGCTTTTTTGATCAGGATGTCCTAGTCAATAAGATTAAAGTGACTCCTAGATCTAGAGGAGAGCGGGTTTTTGAAGGCTACATTTATATCATAGAAGATCTTTGGGCGATTCATAGTTTGAATTTGCAAACCTCACTTTTTGGTTTTCAGATCCAGGCGACTCAGCAATATGCACCAGTGGCAGAAAATGTATGGATGCCTTTTACCCATACATACAATTTTGGAGGGAAATTCTTTGGGTTCGAAGGTGAGTTTAAATACCTGGCCTCAACCAACGATTATGACATTACTTTAAATCCTGATTTGGTCCAGCCCCCAACTTTGATAGATGAGACGATTGAGGAAGTTCCTGTAGAAGTTGTTGAAGAGGCGAAGTCTGATCTTTCAGCCTTTGAAAAATTAGCCTCGGAAGAGCCGAAAACACGCAAGGAATATCGAAAACTCATGAATGAGTATGAAAAGGAAATGCTCAAAGAGAAAGATGAACCAGATGTAGTGACTGAGCGATACTACAGCGTGGACTCAATGGCCAAAAAGCGAGATTTGAGCTATTGGGATAGTATTCGGCCGGTTCCACTGACGATCAAAGAAGTAGAAGGTTACCGTAGAGACGATAGTGTGGCAACTGTTGAAGCGGCAAAATTGAGTGATGTTGATTCTGTTGCCAAAAAAGCCAGAAGAAAATACAAACCTCTTGATTTCCTAAATGGAGCAACATACAGTTTTGGAAAAGGAGTGTCCCTTGGATTTAGACAAAATTGGACTAAGATTTCTTTTAATACTGTTGAGGGAGCCAAAGTGGGAATGGGACTGTTTTATAGAAAGTACTCAGAAACGAAATTAGCTGACAGTGTAAGTCGACATAGGAAAAGTTTCAATATTGAGCCTGACTTGAGATATGGATTTTCCAGTAAGCGGTTTTATGGATCTGTGGATGTCAGATGGTCCAATACCTTGCCGACCTCAGGGACTACTTGGGGGCTTCAGGGGGGAAGATACATTTATCAATTCAATGGAGGAGAGCCCATCAATGAGCAAGTGAATGCCTTGTATTCTTTATTGTTTCGCCAAAACTATATGAAGCTTTTTGAGCAGGATTTTGCTAGGATCTATTGGGCGCATCGAGTCAATTATGGCTTTACTTACCGAGCTCACCTGACATTTGCAGATAGAAGGCAACTATTTAACACGAATAACTATAGTTTTTACAATAAATCGGAACGGGAGTATACAGCGAATCAGCCAGAGAATGTAGAAACCAATGACATGGATTTTCAAAACCATCAAATTGCCAGACTTTATCTTGGTTTTGATTGGAGACCGGGAGTAAAATATGGAATCAGGAACGGAAGGAAATACCCGATTACTGATAGATCGCCTTTAATTAAGTTTGGTTATACCAAAGCAATTCCAACATTTAGAAATCAAGCAAATGCTTCAGATTTTGATCATGTTGAATTGGGAATTGAGCATGATTTTACATTTGGAGTTAGTGGGAAGTTTGACTTCAATGTGACAGCGGGATCCTTCTTAAATAACAGTCAGGTATATTTTCCTGATTACCAGCATTTTGGAGGGAATAGAACTATTTTCTCTAATTTCGGGCCTGCCTCCAATTTTCGATTCATGGACTATTACAAGTATAGCACGAATTCATCCTATGTGTCTGGTATTTTCCATTACCAATTCAGAAAATTCCTTCTGACTCAATTGCCTATGCTTCGTTTTTCTGGAGTAAGGGAAAATATTTTCCTGAATTATCTGAAAACTGAAAATTCACCTCACTATGTAGAAGTAGGATATTCTTTGGATAACTTATTTAGAATCTTTAGGGTAGAATTTGGAGCCGGTTTCGAAAATGGCAACTATCTAAGAGGAGGCGCCAGATTTGGTGTGGCAACTTTTATCCAAGTGAATTGATCAAAAGACAACATTTGTAGACATAATTGTTATCATTTCCTACCCATAGGAAAGAATTGGCTAGGGTAATTTTGGGATATGAACTTCCCAAAATACCTTCAATTATACCTATTGGTGGGCTTACTGTTTCTCTTTTCATGTGCTTCCGAAAATGAGCCTATATCTCCAACTCTTTCTATTTCTCCAGAAGAAAGTCTAGTAGATGAAAAAGGGGAAGTTTTTTTTATATCGTTAACCAGCAATACCTCTTGGCAGGCAAATTCCAATTCAAATTGGATTTCTATCAATCCATCCACTGGGTTTGGAAATGCTGAAATTGAAATAAGCATAGCGCCCAACGTTAATTCAGATTCAAGAGAAGGGCTCGTTCGATTCTCGGTAGATGGACTAGTCAAAAACCTCAGAATTAATCAGAAGGAGGCAGTGGCAGTGGTTCCGGATTACTATATACCTGCAGAACCCACTGGGATGAGGGACATTTCAAGTATTGAGTTAGTTAAAGAAATGGGGACTGGATGGAATGTTGGAAACACACTGGAAGCTATAGGTGGAGAAACCGCTTGGGGAAATCCCGAAATAACAAAGAACCTGATAGATAAAGTAAAGGATGCAGGTTTTAATGCAGTTAGGATTCCTGTTGCTTGGTCAAAGTTTGTAGATGAGGAAACCTATGAAATTGATCCTGTTTGGATGCAAAGGGTCAATGAAGTAGTGGGTTACGTGATAGACAACCAAATGTATGCAATTATCAATATGCATTGGGATGGAGGTTGGATGGTGCCTACCTACGATCATCAAGCGGAAGTTGAAGATAGGATGAAAAAAATGTGGCTTCAGATTGCTCTCAATTTCAGAGATTACGATGATCACTTGCTATTTGCTGGAACAAATGAAGTAATGGTAGAAGGGGATTATGGGCCACCGACAACTGAATATGCAGCGGTTCAGAATTCATTTAATCAAGTTTTTGTGGATATAGTAAGGTCTACAGGGGGTAGGAATACATTTAGGAACCTTGTCGTTCAGACTTTTAATACCAATATTGATTATGGCGTCAATACCTTCATCTTGCCTGAAGATTCTTCGACAGACCGATTAGTGGTAGAAGTGCATTATTATGACCCCTATCAGTTTACTTTAGAAAATTCGGAGGAAGTAACACAATGGGGGAAAAATGCCACTGACCCTAATTTGACAGCAGGATGGGGGGATGAAGGTTTTGCTGATGCTCAATTCCAAAAAATGAAAATCAATTTTATTGACAAAGGAATTCCCGTGATTGTTGGAGAGTATGGAGCTGTCTCAAAAAAAGCCTCTGGTCATCATTCTTATCGGAAATATTACCTGGAATATGTTTCCAATAGTATGAGATCGAAGGGCTTAATTCCCTTTTATTGGGATATGGGCTTTGATGGGGATTATGGATTTGCTCTTTTTGATAGGAATACTGGAAATCAGCTTTACCCAGATCTGATCAAAGTGATTGTTGGAGATTAATTAAAAGGTAGGCGAAAAAAAAGCTAGCCTTTCGTGGAGGCTAGCATGGATTGATTTATAGGAATGAAATCAAACTTTCATGATTTCAGCTTCTTTTTTCTCAAGAAGTCCGTCAATTTTGACGATGTATTGGTCCGTATATTTTTGAACTTTTTCCTCTGCTCTTTTTACATCATCTTCTGATGCGCCTTCTTTTTGAAGTTTTTTCAAAGAATCATTGGTGTCCTTACGTACGTTTCTAACAGATATTTTTCCGTTTTCACATTCGTTTTTAGCCTGTTTTACCAAAGAAACACGTCTTTCTTCAGTCAAGGTGGGAATCGTCAAAATGATGATTTCTCCATTGTTTTGAGGAGCAAGACCTAGGTCAGAATTGATGATTGCCTTTTCGATTTCTCCGATCAAGGTTCTTTCGAAAGGCTTGATTGCCAAAGTTCTTGCGTCAGGAGTGGTTACGGATGAAACTTGGTTGATTGGGGTAGGAGCTCCATAATAAGGAACCATGATTCCGTCTACCAAATTTGGCATCGCCTTACCAGCCCTGATTTTCAAAAGTTCTGCAGAGGTGTGATCCACTGCTTTTTGCATCAGCTCCTGAGCTTCTTCTAAGTATAATTCGATCTCTTCCATTTTTCTTTTATAATGTTGTGATCAATGTACCGACTTCTTCTCCTTGAACTAATTTGCTCAAGTTGCCGGCTTTATTCATATCAAATACAATAATCGGTAGATTGTTTTCTTGGCAAAGCGTAAATGCCGTCATGTCCATCACATTTAGGTTTTTCTCATATACCTCAGAGAAGGAGATGGTTTGGTATTTCGTAGCGGTTTTGTCTTTTTCAGGATCCGCAGTGTATACACCATCAACTCGAGTTCCTTTCAATACCACGTCAGCTTCTACTTCAATAGCTCTCAAACTAGCTGTAGAATCTGTTGTGAAGTATGGGTTGCCAATACCTGCTCCGAAAATTACGATTCTTCCTTTTTCCAAATGTCTGATAGCTCTTCTTCTAATGAAAGGCTCGCAAACGCTTTCAATTTTGATCCCAGACATCAATCTGGTAAACATGCCAGTTGATTCTAAAGCACTTTGAAGAGCCATGGCATTGATCAAGGTGGCGAGCATTCCCATGTAGTCACCTTGTACTCGATCAATTCCTGATTTTTCTGCCTGAACTCCTCTAAAAATATTTCCCCCTCCGATGACGATGGCTATTTCTACGCCCATCTCTTTCACTTTCTTGATCTCTTGGGCATATTGCTGGAGTCTATTTGGATCGATTCCGTAGCTTTTTTCACCCATCAAGGCCTCTCCACTCAGTTTGAGGAGAATTCGTTTGTATTTCATTTCTCTAAAGTTTTTTAAAGGAGGCCGATTCTTTTTCGGACCAAAATAACCGGACAAATATAATTTCTTCCTTTCAGAATGCTAGTCTATTTTGTTTTGAATCTTGAATTTGTTCTGAAAACGTTCATTTCGCCTTTAGAAGGATATAAGGACCTGATTTTTTTCAACACTTTGATTAAGAGAGACCTTAATGTCTTTTACCACTCCGTCTCCAGGAGATTTGATGGAATTTTCCATTTTCATGGCTTCTAAGATTAAAACCACATCTCCTTTTTTTACTTCATCTCCAGACTTCACTTTTAAGTCCAAAATCAGTCCAGGCATAGGAGCTTTGATATCTTGGATTCCGGAACTATCCAAATTGTCCATGCCTAATTCCTCCAAAAGCAAATCGAATCGGTCTTTAAGCTGTAGCTCAACAACCTTATGATTGAGTTTGATTTGTAAAGTCTTTGTCTCAGAATCCAAGGATATGAGTTCTGCCTCCATGGATTGATTGTTTTTGATAAAATGTATCCTCCGATCAGAAACCCATTTCATATCCCAATCAAATTCCTGATCGTTAACTTTGAGCTGTTTATCGGTTTTTTCAACCGAATAAGCCTTTTCATTGATGATTACTGAAAACATTCCTACTAATTTAAGCCATTGATTCTTCAGAGGAAGGGCCAGGGTTCTGGGTTTCCTCTCCAAATATCAAATAAATGATAACGAAGCCAAAGAATATTTCGCAAAACACCCTTCTATTTTTTGTGATTTCAGGACTTTCGATTTTAAGTTCTTGTAAATCCTCAGAAACAATTTCTAACTCGGAGAGTACGATTGAACCGGAAGTCGCTGAAGTCTTGGAAGTGAATCAAGATTCATTGGATCAGATTTCACTGATGAGAGAAAAAGAGCAAGAACTCATTACTTATCGGGCAAGTGCTACAAGGATATTTGATATTGTTCATACCGAATTGGATTTGAGCTTCGATTATGAGAGAAGTGCTGTCTTGGGTGAAGCAAAATTGACTATAACTCCCTACGCCAAGTCTCAAAAAGTCCTCACGCTAGACGCTAAAGATTTTGAATTGGGTAAAATCTATGGAGAAATAGATGGAGAAGAGCAGTCATTTGGCTATCGCTACGATGAAAAGCAGGTTGAGATCTATTTACCAAAAGAGATTGAGAAAGGAGATACGATCCAAATTTGGATGAAATACACTGCTTTTACGGATAAAAACTCCGGAGGTGGAGGCTCTGCAATCACAGATACGAAGGGTTTATATTTCATTGATCCATTGGATACGATTGCTAATAAGCCAAGAATGATATGGACCCAAGGGGAGACTGAGTTCAGTTCCAAGTGGTTTCCCATAATCGATAAGCCAAATGAAAAGTTTACCCAAACTATTCATTTGACTGTTGGGGATAGTCTGGTGACGGTTAGTAATGGCATTTTGACCAAATCAGAAGAGTTGGGAAATGGCTTAAGAAAGGACACCTGGGAGATGAAATTGCCACATTCTCCATATTTAGCAGCTGTTGCAATTGGAGATTTTGGAAAAGTCGTAGATGTTCATGGGGATATTCCATTGGGATATTATGTGGAGAAAGGGTATGAGAAAGGAGCTGCCAAGGTTTTTGCTAATACTCCAGAAATGATGGAATATTTTGAAAAACTGACAGGAGTCAATTTCCCGTGGCCAAAATACGATCAGATTGTTGTTCCTGATTTTGTATCTGGAGCGATGGAGAATACCACTGCTTCTATTTTTATGGAGGAGCTCAAATTGACTGAAAGAGAAGCGATTGATTCTGAATGGGATTATATCATAGCCCATGAATTGTTTCACCAATGGTTTGGGGATTATGTGACTGCTGAATCTTGGTCCAATTTGACTCTGAACGAGGCTTTTGCCAATTACAGTGAGTATCTCTGGAACGAGTACAAATACGGCTTGGATCAGGCAAAGTTGAAATTGATAGCCGAGCGGGAAACCTATTTTCAGGAAGCGTTGGGTAAGCAAGAGAACCTGATCCGCTTCCATTATCCGGATGCCGAGGAGCTTTTTGATGCGCATAGCTATTCCAAGGGTGGCTTGATTTTGCATATGCTTCGCAAATATTTGGGAGATGATTTGTTTTTCGCTGGGCTCAACTATTATCTCAACCAGCATGCTTTTTCATCTGTGGAGGTACATGATCTTAGGTTGGCATTTGAAAAAGTTTCCGGTGAAGACTTGAATTGGTTTTTCAATCAATGGTTTTTAGCCAAAGGACATCCGCAGATCAAGTTTGAAGTAGATTACTCAGTACCTGACAATCTTTTGATCAGTGCTTGGCAAGAGCAAGATTTAAAAAATACCCCTCTTTACAAATTGCCTTTTGAAGTTAGCTGGTATGTAGATGGGGAAAGAAAAACTAAAAGTTTTATGCTAGAGCAGGGTTTTCAGCAATTTGCCTTACAAAATGAAGATCCTGTCGATCAAATCTATATAGATGAGGGTACCGATGTCCTGATGGTAAAGTCAATGGATTTGGATTCAGACTATTTGAAAAGGCAATTTGAAGAATCTCAATTGGGAGCGGCAAGGTATGAGGCATTGGATAGTCTTCGTAATAGAGATGCGTTAGAGGTGCTTTTAGAATTAATACCACAGGCACTAGATGATGAGTTTTGGTCTATCAAGGAATTGGCACTTCAATCAATTCAAAGCAACCCGGAATGGATGGCATCGAATCCAGCATTAGAAGAGAAGGTATTTCAATTAGCAGAATCTGGTGAGAAAAATTCAGTTCGAGCTGGAGCCATTGATGCACTGGGAACTTTAGAAGACCCTACCAAATACCAAGAAGCTTTTTTGAAATATGTTAACGATTCATCCTATCTGATAGTAAGTTCAGCTCTTATGGTATTGGTTTCTTCAGACTCAGAGGATATTTCGCTTGACTTCATTGAAAAGTTTTCAGAGGAGAATAATTTCAGAGTAGTGATACCTATAGCAGAATACTATTTGAATAAAGACATTCCAGGAAAAGGAGAGTGGTTTCAGACAAAGGCAGAATCCTTAAGTGGAGAAGGTTTGTATTATTTTTTAGGTTATTACGCAGAATATTTTGTGATGCATCCCGAGGAGGATTCCCAAAAAGCCATGAAGTATTTGTTGAATTTGATGGAAAACAGCAGCCAAATGTATGTTCGCCTTGGTGCTTTTCAGGGTTTGTTGGGATTCGGAGATGACGATGACGTAGTGGCTAAAATTCGTGAAATAGCATCGAAAGAAAGGGATGAGAACATCAAAAGGTACTTTGACTATTTCCTAGAAGCCTTCGATGTGAAAAATTAATTAATTGATTTTGAATATTTTGGATCGAATCCTCAAAAAAACTTTAGAAAAAAGATTTGCAGGCTTTGATACTTTCCGAAAAGCATCTAATTTTGCCATCCGTTAAGACAGACAGAGAGGGAAACCAATCGAAATCTTAGCGCTAGTTGGGGGAATACCAAAGCGGCCAACTGGGACGGACTGTAAATCCGTTGACTTATGTCTTCACAGGTTCGAATCCTGTTTCCCCCACTCATTGCCTGAATGTAAAATTTTTTTCTAGTTTTGCAGGGCGAAAAGGATAATCTGGTTTAGCCGGATTAGGTACTTGAGGCTAGCTTCGGTACTTGGCATAATATAAGCGGGAGTAGCTCAGTTGGTAGAGCGGCAGCCTTCCAAGCTGCAGGTCGCGGGTTCGAGCCTCGTCTCCCGCTCTATGCTTTTCTCTAGGGGGAAGCATCGAGCAAAAGCCGACGTAGCTCAGGGGTAGAGTACTTCCTTGGTAAGGAAGGGGTCACGGGTTCAAATCCCGTCGTTGGCTCATATCGGCTTTAAAAATTTATCTAAACATATCTTTAAACTTAAACTGAGGATTTTCACGCATGGCAAAAGCAACATTCGACCGTTCCAAGCCGCACGTTAATATCGGTACGATTGGACACGTAGACCATGGTAAAACCACTTTGACTGCTGCAATCACTACTGTATTGGCTTCAAAGGGTCTATCTGAATTAAGAGACTTCTCTTCCATTGACAACGCTCCGGAAGAAAAAGAAAGAGGTATTACTATCAATACTTCTCACGTAGAATATCAAACTGACAAAAGACACTACGCTCACGTTGACTGTCCTGGTCACGCTGACTACGTTAAGAACATGGTAACTGGTGCTGCTCAGATGGACGGTGCTATTCTTGTAGTAGCTGCTACTGACGGACCAATGCCACAAACTAGAGAGCATATCCTTTTGGCTCGCCAGGTAGGTGTACCTGCACTAGTAGTTTTCATGAACAAAGTGGATATGGTTGACGATCCTGAGCTTCTTGAGCTTGTGGAAATGGAAATCAGAGAATTGCTTTCTTTCTATGAATTCGACGGTGATAATATCCCTGTAATCGCTGGTTCCGCACTTGGTGCTTTGAACGGTGAAGAAAAGTGGGTTGAAACTGTAATGGAATTGATGAATGCTGTAGATTCTTACATTCCTCTTCCAGAGCGTTTGATCGACAAAGATTTCTTGATGCCTGTTGAAGACGTATTCTCTATTACTGGTCGTGGTACTGTAGCTACTGGTCGTATCGAGAGAGGTGTTATCAACTCTGGTGATCCTGTAGATATCATCGGTATGGGTGCTGAAGGCTTGAAGTCTACAGTAACTGGTGTTGAGATGTTCCGTAAGATCCTAGACAGAGGTGAAGCTGGTGACAACGTAGGTCTTTTGTTGAGAGGTATTGAAAAAGCTCAAATCAAGAGAGGTATGATCATCTGTAAGCCTGGATCTGTTACTCCTCACGCTCATTTCAAAGCTGAAGTTTATGTACTTTCTAAAGAAGAAGGTGGACGTCACACTCCATTCTTCAACAAGTACAGACCTCAGTTCTACTTGAGAACAACTGACGTAACTGGTGAGATCAAACTTCCAGAAAACGTAGAAATGGTTATGCCTGGTGATAACGTGACTATCGAAGTTAACTTGTTGAATGCTGTTGCATTGGAAAAAGGTCTTCGTTTCGCTATCCGTGAAGGTGGTAGAACTGTAGGTGCCGGTCAGGTAACTGAAATTCTAGACTAATCATCTGAATAAATAATACATAATGCGATCCTGGATATTTTTTGGGATCGCATTTGTTTCTTTAGACAGTTTTATCTAATTTTGCGTTCCCTTAACCGGGGCGTTCATTTACACGGGCATAGTTCAATGGCAGAATAGCGGTCTCCAAAACCGTTGATGGGAGTTCGAATCTCTCTGCCCGTGCAAGTAAGTTATAATACTATGAATCTTAAAAACTTTGTCCTCGAGTCATATGATGAGATGAAAAACAAGGTCACTTGGCCGAAGTTTTCTTTTCTTCAAAATTCTGCGGTATTGGTGCTAGTAGCCTCTTTGATCTTCGCTCTATTTATTGGGGTGGTGGATCTTGGATTCGAAAACATCATGACATGGTTTTATGATTTGTTTTAATTGAATTGACATTACAGAATGGCTGAACATAAATGGTACGTACTCAGAGTAGTAGCTGGGCAGGAAAAAAAGACTAAAACCTACTTGGATAATGAGATTTCAAGACAGGGGATTGATGAATTTATTCCTGAAGTACTGATACCTTCCGAGAAGGTATATGAGATGCGTAATGGCAAGAAGCGTGTTCGAGAAAGAAACTTCTTTCCTGGATACGTTTTGGTCAATGCGGATCTTTCTAATGGAGAAGCCAATCACGTAATTACGAGTATTCCGGGAGTAATCGGATTTCTTGGATCAAACCAGGGGGGAGCTTCCAAAACCCCTGAACCGTTACGCCAGTCAGAAGTCAACCGTATCTTAGGAAAGGTTGAGGAGATTGATGAGTTTGCTGAGAAACTGGATACACCATTTATAGTCGGAGAGTCCATTAAAGTAATGGATGGGCCCTTCAGTGGATTTACCGGGACAATTGAGGAGATATTTGAAGACAAGAAGAAACTTAACGTTATGGTTAAAATCTTCGGTCGAAATACTCCTGTTGAGTTAAACTTTATACAAGTAGAAAAACAAGACTAAGCAATGGCTAAGGAAATCACTGGTTATTTAAAACTACAAGTGAAAGGTGGCCAGGCAAATCCGTCACCTCCAGTAGGTCCAGCTCTTGGTTCCAAGGGTTTGAACATTATGGAGTTCTGTAAGCAGTACAATGCACGTACCCAAGATAAAATGGGTCAAACGTTGCCTGTATTGATTACTATCTACTCTGATAAGTCTTTTGACTTTGTAGTAAAAACTCCTCCAGCTGCAAACATGCTGTTGGAAGCTGCAAAATTGAAAGGTGGTTCTGCTGAGCCTAACCGTAAGAAGGTGGGTTCTGTTACCTGGGATCAGGTAAAGGAGATTGCGGAAGTAAAAATGCCTGACCTGAATGCCTTCAAAGTGGAATCTGCTATGAAAATGGTAGCGGGTACTGCTCGAAGCATGGGAATCACAGTATCTGGTAAAGCCCCTTGGGACGAATAAAAATACAACTATGGCTAAGTTAACAAAAAAGCAAAAAGAAGCTCTTTCTAAGTACGACCCAAGCCAAGTGTACTCCCTGGAGGCAGCTTCTTCTATCGTCAAGGATATTACCTTGTCAAAGTTTGATGCTTCTGTGGATGTAGACGTTCGTTTGGGCGTTGATCCGCGTAAAGCAGATCAAATGGTGAGAGGTGTTGTAGCACTTCCTCACGGTACAGGTAAGGACATCAAAGTATTAGTACTTTGTACTCCTGACAAAGAAGCAGAAGCTAAAGAAGCAGGTGCAGATTACGTTGGATTGGACGACTACATCGCAAAAATCGAAGGTGGATGGACTGACATTGATGTCATCATCACTATGCCTAACGTAATGGCGAAAGTAGGTAGATTGGGTAGAGTGTTGGGTCCTAGAGGTCTAATGCCAAACCCTAAAGCAGGTACAGTTACTTTGGAAGTAGGTAAAGCAGTTAAAGAGGTGAAAGCGGGTAAAATTGACTTTAAAGTTGATAAATTCGGTATCATCCATGCGAGTGTAGGTAAGGTTTCTTTCTCTCCAGAAAAAATTGAGGATAATATCAGAGAATTAATCTTGACTATCTCCAAATTGAAGCCAGCTTCTTCTAAAGGAACTTATTTCAAAAGTATTCACGTATCCAGTACAATGTCTCCTGGTATTGCAGTAGACAAGGGTAGCATTCAAGGTATATAATCATGACTAGAGACGAAAAGAAAGAAATAATCGACGGTCTTACCGAGAAATTTAGAGAAAACCCTTTCTTCTATATCACGAACGCGGCAGGATTCTCTGTAGCAGAGGTTAATGCTTTCAGAAGAACTTGTTTTGAGAGAGGTGTTGAGTACAAAGTGTACAAAAACACAATCATCAAAAAGGCTCTTGAAAATCTGGATGCTGACTTCTCTCAGCTAGATGATACTTTGAAAGGTTTCTCTGGAATTATCTTCTCCAAAGAGACTAGTAACCTTCCAGCTAAAGTATTGCTGGATTTCAGAAAAAAAGCAGGTAAAAAAGAGACTAGACCAGTATTTAAAGGTGCTTCTATCGACTCCGATATCTTTATCGGTGAAGCAAACCTAGAGATGCTTTCTAATCTTAAATCTAAGCAAGAGCTTTTGGGAGACCTTATCGGTTTGCTACATTCTCCTGCGATGAACCTTATCTCTGCATTGCAAAGTGGTCAAAGCAACATCTCTGGTGTGCTTAAGGCTCTAGAAAGCAGAGAAGAAAAATAATACTTCAATTCAATCAAAAAATCAGAAAAATTTAAATTTATAATACAATGGCAGATCTTACACAACTTGCAGATCAGTTGGTTAACTTGACTGTAAAAGAGGTTAAAGAATTGACAGATATCCTTAAGGATCAGTACGGAATCGAACCAGCTGCTGCTGCAGTAGCTGTTGCAGGTCCTGCTGCTGGTGGTGCTGACGGTGGAGCAGCAGAAGAAGAAAAAACTTCTTTTGATGTTATCTTGAAGGCTGCTGGTGGACAGAAGCTTGCAGTAGTTAAATTGGTGAAAGAATTGACTGGTCTTGGCTTGAAAGAAGCAAAAGAACTAGTTGATAGTGCTCCTAAAGCTTTGAAAGAAGGTATCGCTAAAGACGAAGCTGAAGCTTTGAAAAAGTCTCTAGAAGAAGCTGGTGCTGAAGTAGAGATCAAATAATTTGGCCAAACCCGAACCATCTGGTTTTGGTTTAGCCCTAAGACCTGACTAATAAAGTCAGGTCTTTTCCTGTTTATGCACAGGTAAAAAATTGCATTATTCCAAGCGAAAATTGTCGCATTTCGTTATTTAATTTCACTATAAACATACACTACCTTGGCTATCAAGAATCAAACCGAAAGGAAAAGTTTCTCCTCCATTAAGGTGGTCAAAGACTATCCGGATTTTCTAGATATTCAGTTGCAGTCTTTCAAAGACTTTTTCCAATTGGATACGCCAGCAGAAAAACGCCGGGCAGATGGGTTATTTAAAGTTTTCTCTGAAAATTTCCCTATCTCTGATTCCAGAGAGAATTTCACTTTGGAATTCATCGACTACGCAGTAGACCCTCCAAAATATAGTGTTGGGGAATGTATTGATCGAGGATTGACCTACTCAGTTCCTTTGAAGGCAAAATTAAGATTACTTTGTCATGATGAGGACAACGAGGATTTTGAAACGATCGAACAAGAGGTCTTCTTAGGCAACCTGCCTTACATGACCGAAAAGGGTTCATTTGTCATCAATGGTGCTGAACGTGTGATTGTATCTCAGTTGCACAGATCACCAGGTGTATTTTTTGCTCAAAGTAAGCACACTAATGGTACTAAGCTGTACTCTGCTCGTATCATTCCTTTCAAAGGTTCTTGGATTGAATTTGCAACGGACATCAACAATGTCATGTATGCTTATATCGATCGTAAGAAGAAATTCCCTGTGACCACTCTATTGAGAGCTATCGGTTACGGTTCTGATAAAGATATCTTAGACCTATTCGGATTATCTGAAGAGGTTTCAGCGACTAAAACTGCTCTAAAGAAAGCTGCTGGTAGAAAATTGGCTGCTAGAGTTCTTAGAACTTGGGTAGAAGATTTCGTAGATGAAGATACAGGTGAGGTAGTTTCCATCGATAGAAACGAAGTATTGCTTGAGCGTGATACCGTTTTGACAGATGAAGACATCGAAATGATCTTGGATTCCGGCTCTAAGTCTATCATCCTTCATAGAGAGGATGTAAACATCGCTGATTACTCCATTATTTATAATACACTTCAGAAAGATAACTCTAACTCTGAAAAAGAAGCTGTTGAAGTTATCTATCGTCAGTTGAGAAACACTGAAGCACCTGATGAAGCGACAGCTCGTGAGGTGATCCATTCTTTGTTCTTCTCTGACAAACGATACGATTTAGGTGAAGTAGGTAGATATAGAATCAACAAAAAGTTGGGTCTTGATATCGAAGCTGAAAAAATCGTATTGACTAAAGATGATATCATCTACATCGTGAAGTACTTGATCGGTTTGATCAACTCAAAAGCTGTAGTTGATGATATTGATCACTTGTCCAACAGACGTGTTAGAACTGTAGGAGAACAGTTGTATAGCCAGTTTGGTGTAGGTTTGGCGAGAATGGCAAGAACGATTCGTGAGCGTATGAACGTACGTGACAACGAGGACTTCAAACCGGTTGACTTGATCAACGCTCGTACACTATCTTCAGTGATCAACTCATTCTTTGGTACCAACCAGCTTTCTCAGTTCATGGATCAAACCAACCCATTGGCAGAGTTGACTCACAAGAGAAGACTTTCAGCTTTGGGTCCAGGTGGTCTTTCCAGAGAAAGAGCAGGATTCGAGGTTCGTGACGTTCACTATACACATTATGGTCGTCTTTGTACTATTGAAACTCCAGAAGGTCCAAACATTGGTTTGATTTCCTCTCTTTGTGTTCACGCAAAGGTGAACTCAATGGGCTTCCTTGAAACACCTTATAGAAAGGTAAATGAAGGTAAAGTGGGAATGAAGACTGAGGACATCGTTTTCTTGACTGCTGAAGAAGAAGATAACCATAACATTGCCCAAGCAAATGCTCCTTTGGATGAAAAAGGTGCATTTGTCAACGAAAAGGTAAAAGCAAGATTTGAAGGAGACTTCCCAGTATTGGAGCCAACTGAAATCAGCTACATGGACGTTGCTCCTAACCAGATCGTTTCTGTTGCAGCATCTTTGATTCCTTTCTTGGAGCATGATGATGCGAACCGTGCATTGATGGGATCCAACATGCAGCGTCAAGCTGTACCATTGTTGAAAGCAGAAGCACCGATTGTAGGTACTGGTTTGGAAGGCAAAGCTGCCATCGACTCCAGATCCTTGATCATCGCTGAAGCAGATGGTGTCATTGACTATGTAGATGCTAAGAAAATCACTGTGAAGTATGACCTTACTGACGATGAATTGTTGGTGAATTTCACGGATGAATATAAATCATATGACCTGATCAAGTTCAGAAGAACCAACCAGGACACGACTATCAATTTGACTCCTTTGGTATTGAAAGGACAGAGAATTGAAAAAGGTCAAGTTCTTGTGGAAGGTTATTCTACCAACAACGGTGAACTTGCTTTGGGTAAAAACCTTCGAGTGGCTTACATGCCTTGGCAAGGATATAACTTCGAGGATGCGATTGTGATTTCTGAGCGAGTAGTTCGTGAAGATATATTTACATCCGTTCACGTTGAAGAATTCCAGCTTGAGGTAAGAGATACCAAGCGTGGGGAAGAAGAATTGACTTCTGAAATCCCTAACGTTTCTGAAGATGCAGTCAAGCATTTGGATGAAAACGGTATCATAGCAGTAGGTGCTGAAGTAAAAGAAGGTGACATCATCATCGGTAAGATCACTCCAAAAGGAGAAACTGATCCTACTCCAGAAGAGAAGCTGTTGAGAGCGATCTTCGGTGACAAAGCTGGTGATGTGAAAGATGCTTCTTTGAAAGCTTCTCCTTCATTGAATGGTGTGGTTATCGAAACCAAACTATTCTCAAGACCTAAAAAGGATAAAGACAACAGAGCGAAAGCTAAAGCAGAAGTTGAAAAACTGAAAGCGAAGTATTCCAAAGATCTATTAGGCATCAGAGCTCGTATGATCAACAAATTGGTGACTTTGCTTGATGGCAAAACTTCTTTGGGTGTGAAGCATAAGTTTGGTGATGAGATCATCAGCAAAGGAATGAAATTCAACCACAAGAATATTGAGAACAACTTGTTCCCTGCTAAGAACCCTTACAGAGATGAGTCAAACTACAATGTTCCTGAAGAAGCTAATTTGATTTCTGATATCATTTTGGATGATTGGACTGACGATGCACACATCAACAATCTGATTGTTCAATTGGTGAAAAATTACACCAACTCTAGAAACGAAATCTCTGGTCTATTCAAGAGAGATCGATTCACTCTAGAAGTTGGGGATGAGCTTCCAGCTGGTATTGTACAGCTTGCCAAAGTTTACATCGCTAAGAAACGAAAGTTGAAAGTGGGTGATAAGATGGCAGGTAGACACGGTAACAAAGGTATTGTGGCAAGAATCGTTCGTGACGAAGACATGCCATTCCTAGAGGACGGTACTCCAATGGATATCGTTTTGAACCCACTAGGTGTACCTTCCCGTATGAACATCGGACAGATTTTCGAAACAGTTCTAGCTTGGGCTGGTAAGAAAATGGATAAGAAATACGCTACTCCAATCTTTGATGGTGCTTCTATGGAAGAAGTTTCTCATGAGTTGGAATTGGCAGGACTTCCGGCTTATGGACGTACGTATCTATATGATGGTCTTTCTGGTGTGAAATTCGACCAACCAGTAACTGTAGGTATCGCTTACATGTTGAAACTAGGTCACTTGGTGGATGACAAGATGCACGCAAGATCCATCGGTCCTTACTCTTTGATTACACAACAACCATTGGGTGGTAAAGCTCAGTTTGGTGGTCAGAGATTTGGAGAGATGGAAGTTTGGGCATTGGAAGCATTTGGTGCATCACATGTACTTCAGGAAATCTTGACAGTAAAATCTGATGACGTAATCGGTAGAGCGAAAGCTTATGAAGCAATCGTGAAAGGTGAAAACCTTCCTAAGCCTAACATTCCTGAATCATTCAATGTATTGGTTCATGAATTGAGAGGTTTGGCTCTTGAAATTACCCTAGATTAATTTGGCTCTTTAGGGCAGGTCACACTGCCCTTCACATATCTTTCAAAAAACTATGGCGTTCAGAAAAAACAAAAAACTCAACAATGACTTTTCGAGAGTTACCATCAGTTTGGCTTCCCCAGAATCTATTCTGGATAGCTCAAATGGTGAGGTAACCCAGCCAGAGACTATCAATTATAGAACATACAAACCTGAAATGGGCGGTTTGTTCTGTGAGAGAATCTTTGGTCCAGTGAAAGACTGGGAGTGTCATTGTGGTAAATACAAGCGCATCAGATATAAAGGCATTATCTGCGACCGTTGTGGCGTAGAGGTGACTGAAAAGAAAGTACGTCGTGAGCGTATGGGGCACATCGAATTGGTGGTTCCTGTAGCCCATATTTGGTACTTTAAATCTCTTCCTAACAAGATTGGTTACTTGTTGGGACTTCCTACCAAAAAGTTGGACCAAATCGTTTATTACGAGCGTTATGCAGTGGTTCAGCCAGGTATCAAAGCTGAAGATGGAATCCAATACCTAGACTTCTTGACAGAAGATGAGTACTTGGATATCATGGATAAGCTTCCAAAAGAAAACCACATGTTGGATGATGATGATCCTAATAAGTTCATCGCCAAAATGGGAGCTGAAGCATTGGAGATGTTGTTGGCAAGATTGGATCTCGATGATCTTTCTTACTCTCTTCGTCACCAAGCTGCTACTGATACATCTCAGCAGAGAAAAGCAGAAGCTTTGAAGCGTTTGAAAGTAGTAGAAGCATTCCGTGATGCAAGAACTAGAATCGAAAACCGCCCTGAGTGGATGGTAGTTCGTATGGTTCCTGTGATTCCACCTGAATTGCGTCCATTGGTTCCTTTGGATGGAGGTCGTTTTGCGACATCTGATTTGAATGACCTTTATAGAAGAGTAATCATTAGAAATAACCGTCTGAAGAGATTGATCGATATCAAAGCTCCAGAGGTGATTTTGAGAAACGAGAAGCGTATGCTACAGGAAGCTGTAGATTCACTTTTTGATAACTCTAGAAAAGTAAATGCGGTAAGATCAGATGGAAACCGTGCTTTGAAATCCCTTTCTGATATGTTGAAAGGTAAGCAAGGTCGTTTCCGTCAAAACTTGCTTGGTAAGCGTGTGGATTACTCCGGTCGTTCTGTAATCGTAGTAGGTCCAGAATTGAAGCTTCACGAGTGTGGTCTTCCTAAAAATATGGCGGCTGAGCTTTTCAAACCATTTATCATCAGAAAACTGATCGAAAGAGGTATTGTAAAGACAGTAAAATCCGCTAAGAAAATTGTGGATCGTAAAGATCCGGTGGTTTGGGATATTTTGGAAAACGTATTGAAAGGACACCCTGTCCTTCTAAACCGTGCCCCAACTCTTCACAGATTGGGTATCCAGGCTTTCCAACCAAAATTGATCGAAGGAAAAGCAATCCAGCTTCACCCATTGGTATGTACTGCATTTAACGCCGATTTTGACGGTGACCAAATGGCGGTTCACGTACCACTAGGACATGAAGCAATTTTGGAAGCTTCGACTTTGATGCTTTCTGCTCACAATATCCTAAACCCTGCGAATGGTGCTCCTATCACAGTACCTTCTCAAGACATGGTTTTGGGTCTTTACTATGTGACCAAAGGCAAGAGATCTACTCCTGAAGAGCCAGTTGCTGGTGAAGGAATGACTTTCTACAGCAGTGAGGAAGTTGTGATCGCCATGAATGAAGGACAGGTTTCTAAGCATGCGAACATCAAATGTAAGGTGAACGTACGTGGCGAAGACGGTGAAATCAAAGAAGAAATCATCGAAACTGTTGCTGGTAGATTGATTTTCAACCAGTTCGTTCCTGAGGAAGTAGGTTATGTAAATGAATTGCTGACTAAGAAGAAATTGCAGCAAATCATTGCTAAAGTAGTGAAGGTATGTGGTATCGCACGTACAGCTCAATTCTTGGATGATATCAAGCATCTCGGATTCCAAATGGCGTACCAAGGTGGTTTGTCAATGGGATTGAATGATGTAATTATCCCAGCTGAGAAAGAACCAATGATCGCCAAAGCGAAAGAAGAGGTAGATCAGGTTTGGAATAACTACTTGATGGGTCTAATCACAGACAACGAAAGATATAATCAGGTAATTGATATCTGGACTCGTACCAACTCTCATTTGACTAACAATCTAATGAAGAAGATGGAAGAGGATAAGCAAGGTTTCAATGCAATCTACATGATGATGCACTCAGGAGCTCGTGGTTCCAGAGAACAGATTCGTCAGTTGGGTGGTATGAGAGGTCTGATGGCTAAGCCTCAGAAAAACTTGCAAGGTTCCGTTGGTGAGATTATCGAAAACCCAATCCTTTCCAACTTTAAGGAAGGTCTGGATGTATTGGAATACTTTATCTCCACTCACGGTGCTCGTAAAGGTCTTGCCGATACAGCATTGAAAACTGCCGATGCGGGTTACTTGACTCGTCGTTTGGTGGACGTTGCTCAAGATATGATCGTGACCGAAGAGGATTGCGGTACCTTGAGAGGTTTGGTTGTTCAGCCTTTGAGAGATAACGACGAGATCGTAGAACCACTTTCTGAAAGAATCTTGGGTAGAGTTTCTGTTCATGATGTATTCGATCCTGTAACTGACGAATTAATCGTTGCTGCTGGCGTTGAAATCGATGATGAAATCGCTAAGCGTGTGGATGATTCTGCAGTTGAAGAAGTTGAAATCAGATCAGTATTGACCTGTGAGACCAGAAGAGGAGTTTGTTCTAAGTGTTACGGACGTAACTTGGCAACTGGTAAAATGGTACAAGCAGGTGAGTCTGTTGGTGTAATTGCAGCACAGTCCATCGGTGAGCCAGGTACTCAGTTGACATTGAGAACCTTCCACGTAGGGGGTACTGCATCCAACATGGCCGTTGAAGCAAGTATCAATGCCAAATTCGAAGGTACTGTTGAATTCGACGAAGAATTGAGATTCATTGAGTCTACCAATAAAGATGGTGAACCAGTTACAGTGGTAATGGGTAGATCTGGAGAGATCAAGATCAACGATAAGTCTGGTAAGACTTTGGTATCCAACCACGTTCCTTACGGTGCATTGTTGAACGTGAAAGATGGTCAGAAGATCGGAAAAGGCGATTCGCTATGTACTTGGGATCCATACAACGCCGTAATCTTGTCAGAGTTTGACGGTGAGGTAGAATTCGATTCAATCGTAGAAGGTATTACTTACAAAGAGGTTGCCGATGATCAGACTGGTTTCCGCGAGAAAGTAATTATCGATACCAAAGATAGAACCAAGAACCCTGCTATCGTAGTGAACTACGGTGAAGATTCTAAAGGATACAACATTCCGGTAGGAGCTCACTTGGCAGTAGAGATTGGTGACAAAGTGAAAGCTGGTCAAATCTTGGTAAAAATCCCGAGATCTGTTGGTAAAACTAGAGATATTACCGGGGGTCTTCCAAGAGTAACGGAATTGTTCGAAGCTCGTAACCCATCTAACCCTGCTGTGGTTTCTGAAATCGACGGTGTGGTAACTTATGGTGGTATCAAGCGTGGTAACAGAGAAATCATCATTGAATCTAAAGATGGTGTGATTAAGAAATACATGGTATCTCTTTCTAAGCACATCTTGGTTCAGGAAAATGACTTCATCCGTGCTGGTGAGCCACTTTCTGATGGTGCAATCACTCCAAATGATATCTTGTCTATCAAAGGACCAACTGCAGTTCAGGAATACTTAGTAAATGAAATCCAGGAAGTATACAGACTTCAAGGTGTAAAAATCAACGATAAGCATATCGAGGTAATCGTATCTCAAATGATGCAGAAAGTTGAAATCTTGGATGCTGGTGATACTGGATTCTTGCAAGGTCAAGTGGTAGATAAGTGGGCATTCCGTGAGGAAAATGACAATATCTTGGATAAGAAAGTTGTCATGGATGCTGGAGATTCCTCTACTTTGAAGCCAGGTATGATCATTTCTGCAAGAAGATTGAGAGATGAGAATTCAAGCTTGAAGCGTAAGGATCTGAAGTTGGTACAAGTAAGAGATGCTGAAACTGCGGTTTCCAAGCCAACTCTTCAGGGTATCACAGCAGCTTCCTTGGGTACTGAATCATTTATCTCTGCGGCTTCCTTCCAGGAAACTACCAAAGTGCTTTCCGAAGCAGCAATCAGAGGTAAGCGTGATGAACTACTTGGATTGAAAGAAAACGTGATTGTAGGGCATCTAATTCCTGCCGGTACTGGTCAGAGAAGCTTGCAAAACATCATCGTTGGTTCTCAGGACGAGTACGAAAAGCTTTCTGAAAATATGGAAAAGACTGCTCGCAAATCTAGCGAAGCGATTCTTTAATAAATTGAGAATTTAAAAATTGAAAGGCCTGTATTCGTACAGGCCTTTTTTAATCCATCTAATAATGAGTGACGAAAAAGGACATAAAAACCCTGATCAACAGATCAATGTAGAACTTTCCGAAGAAGTAGCTGAGGGAGTTTATTCAAATTTGGCGATGATCGCCCATTCTAATTCTGAATTTGTGATTGATTTTATCCGATTGATGCCAGGTGTACCTAAGGCAAAAGTTAAATCCAGAATTATCGTAACTCCAGATCATGCCAAGAGATTACTAGCTGCTTTGAAGGACAATGTTGAAAAATATGAAGCAGCTTTTGGCAAAATAAATCAAAGTGGTGAGGCCCCTCAATTCCCAATATCTTTTGGGACTCCGGGAGAAGCGTAACAAAAATATAACTACTTAATTTTGTTCGTCTTATTACTTTGTTTACCTTTGCAGTCCAAAATTTAACAGTTTACAGGAAAACTAAATTTTATCAGTTAATGCCTACTATTCAACAGTTAGTAAGAAAAGGTAGAACAACGCTGGAAACCAAATCTAAATCAAGAGCTTTGGACGCATGTCCACAGCGAAGAGGGGTTTGTACCAGAGTGTACACTACTACCCCTAAGAAGCCTAACTCAGCTATGAGAAAGGTTGCAAGGGTGAGATTGACAAATGGAAAAGAAGTGAATGCTTACATTCCAGGTGAAGGTCACAATCTACAAGAGCACTCTATCGTATTGATCAGAGGTGGTCGTGTGAAAGATCTACCAGGTGTAAGATATCACATCATCCGAGGTGCATTGGATACTGCCGGAGTAAAAGACCGTAAGCAAGGTCGCTCCAAGTATGGTGCTAAGAGACCTAAGGCGGGAGCCAAAAAGTAATTCAAAAACATTTAAGAAAAAATGAGAAAAGCGAAACCAAAGAAGAGATATATTCTTCCTGATCCCAAGTTCAATGATACCTTGGTGACTAAGTTTGTAAACAGTCTGATGTACGACGGGAAGAAGAGTATTGCTTACACCATTTTCTACGATGCTATCGAAAAAGTAGAATCTAAGGTGGGTGAGAATGGTCTTGAGGTTTGGAAAAAAGCGCTTAACAATATTGCTCCATCCGTTGAGGTGAAGAGTCGTAGAGTTGGTGGTGCTACATTCCAAGTTCCAATGGAAGTCAGACCAGAGAGAAAGATGGCCCTTGGAATCAAGTGGATGATCACCTACGCTCGTAAAAGAGGTGAGAAGACAATGATGGACAGACTTGCTGGCGAAATCATCGCAGCTGCCAAAGGTGAAGGTGCTGCTGTGAAGAAAAAAGATGATACGCACAGAATGGCTGAAGCTAACAAAGCATTCTCTCACTTTAGATTTTAATTAGGATGGCTAAAAGAGACTTAAAATATACCAGAAACATCGGTATCGCAGCTCACATTGATGCTGGTAAAACTACTACCACTGAGCGTATTCTTTTTTATTCTGGTGTATCTCACAAAATCGGTGAGGTTCACGATGGAGCAGCTACCATGGACTGGATGGCCCAGGAGCAAGAAAGAGGTATCACCATTACTTCTGCTGCTACCACTGTGTTCTGGAACTATAGAGACCAAAAATATCAGATCAACATCATCGATACCCCAGGGCACGTTGACTTTACCGTAGAGGTGAACCGTTCCCTTCGTGTATTGGACGGCTTGGTTTTCCTGTTCAGTGCTGTGGACGGTGTAGAGCCTCAGTCTGAGACCAACTGGCGTTTGGCTGATAACTATAAAGTAGCACGTATCGGATTCGTTAACAAAATGGACCGTGCTGGTGCTAACTTCCTTGAAGTTTGTAAGCAAGTGAAGGAAATGCTAGGAAGCTATGCAGTGCCTTTGCAAATCCCTATCGGGGCTGAAGACAAATTCAAAGGAGTTGTTGATTTGATCAACAACAGAGCTATTGTTTGGAACGAAGAAGACATGGGAATGACTTTCAATGAAGTTCCTATTCCTGAAGACATGCTTGAAGAAGTTGAGCAGTGGAGAGAGCATTTGCTTGAAGCTGTCGCTGAGTATGACGAGTCTTTGATGGAGAAATACTTCGAGGATCCAGACTCTATCACTGAAGAAGAAATCTTGGCTGCTTTGAGAGCGGCAACCATCGACATGAAAATTGTCCCTATGGTATGTGGATCTTCTTTCAAAAACAAAGGTGTACAAACCATGCTTGACTTGGTAATGGAATTGCTTCCATCTCCACTTGACAAGGATAATATCATTGCTCATGACTTGAACGATGAGGAGAAAGATGTAGTAATCGCTCCAAACGAAGATGAGCCATTTGCAGGTTTGGCATTTAAAATCGCAACTGACCCATTTGTGGGTAGACTTTGCTTTGTAAGAGCTTACTCCGGAGTTTTGGAATCTGGTTCTTACATCTTCAATAGCCGTTCTGGAAACAAGGAACGTATCTCCAGAGTATTCCAGATGCACGCTAACAAGCAAAACCAAATCGACGCTTTGAGAGCAGGAGATATTGGTGCGGTTGTAGGATTTAAAGATATCAAAACAGGGGATACCCTTTGTGCTGAAAACCGTAAGGTAGTTCTTGAGTCCATGATCTTCCCTGAGCCAGTAATCGGTTACGCTATTGAGCCTAAGACTCAGGCGGACGTTGATAAGCTAGGTATGGCGATCGCTAAATTGGTAGAAGAAGATCCAACTCTTCAAGTAAACACTGATCATGAAACTGGTCAGACTATCTTGAGAGGTATGGGAGAGCTTCACCTAGATATCATCATCGATCGATTGAAGCGTGAATTCAAAGTGGAAATCAACCAAGGTGCTCCTCAGGTTGCTTATAAAGAAGCTTTGTTTGGTTCTATTGAACACAAAGAAGTATATAAGAAGCAGTCTGGTGGTAAAGGTAAATTTGCGGATATCGTATTCGAACTAGGTCCGAAAGAAGCTGATCCTGAAACAGGAGAGGTTAAGCCAGGTTTGGACTTCGTAAATAATATCGTAGGTGGTGTGATTCCTAAAGAATTCATCCCAGCTATCCAGAAAGGTTTTGCAGAATCTATGAAGAATGGACCTTTGGCAGGTTATCCTGTTGAGTCTATGAAAGTAAGATTGTTCCATGGATCTTTCCACGATGTCGATTCAGATGCTCTTTCTTTCGAATTAGCTGCAAGAATTGGTTTCAAAGAAGCTGCTAAGAAGTGTAAGCCACAATTGCTAGAGCCGATCATGTCTGTAGACGTTGTGACTCCTGATGAGTACACTGGTCCTATCACTGGTGACTTGAACAGAAGAAGAGGTTTGATGAAAGGTATGGATACCAAAGGTACTTCATCTGTAATCAAAGCTGCTGTTCCATTGTCTGAGTTGTTCGGTTACATTACCGACTTGAGAACCATCTCTTCCGGTAGAGCAACTGCATCTTTGACATTCTCTCACTATGAGTCAGTACCAAACAACATAGCAGAGGGAGTAATTGCTAACGTAAAAGGTCAGAAAGACTAATCAATATTTGCGATGAATCAGAAAATCAGAATAAAATTAAAATCATACGATCATAGCCTGGTGGACAAGTCATCAGAGAAGATTGTGAAGGCTGTAAAAGCAACTGGTGCAGTTGTAGTGGGACCTATTCCATTGCCAACTAAGAAAGAAAAGTTTACTGTGTTGAAATCTCCACACGTAAACAAGAAAGCTAGAGACCAGTACCAGCTTTGTACTTACAAGCGATTGGTAGATATCTACTCTAACTCTTCTAAAACTGTAGATGCTTTGATGAAAATCGAGCTTCCAAGTGGAGTTGACGTAGAGATCAAGGTTTGACAAAACCTGAAACTTTATATATCAAAAGGCCTGCATTTCCCTGCAGGTCTTTTGTTTTTATATAAATAAATGAAATTTCTCTCTGAAACCTCCAGTATTTGGAGCTGTTTTCAGACGAAAATTTTCCTAAATGTTTGAAAATATAGGAGTTGGGATTTGTTGCAGAATTTTATTTCAGTAACTTTGCAGTCCTTAAAAAGGGCCCAAGCGCATAAACGCTTGTGGATTATCAAATTATCTTAAAAAAGATGTCTGGTATTATAGGTAAAAAAGTAGGAATGACTAGCATTTTCAGTGCCGATGGGCGTAACGTCGCATGCACGCTAATAGAAGCTGGTCCTTGCGTAGTGACGCAAGTAAAAAACGTTGAAACAGACGGGTACAACGCAGTGCAGTTGGCTTATGGTGAGCGAAAGGAGAAAAACACTCCTAAGCCATTGATCGGTCATTTTAAAAAGGCCGGCACCACGCCGAAGCAGAAAGTTGTTGAGTTTCGTGAGTTCAGGGTCGAATTTGACGGCCAGGTTGATCTCGGAGCTACGGTGAAGGCCGGAGAAGTTTTCGTTGAAGGTGACTTCGTCGATGCTATCGGTACTTCTAAAGGTAAAGGCTTCCAAGGTGTAGTGAAGCGTCATGGTTTTGGTGGTGTGGGTGGACAAACTCACGGTCAGCACAACAGACAAAGACACCCAGGTTCCATTGGTGCATGTTCTTGGCCATCCCGAGTATTCAAGGGTATGAGAATGGCTGGAAGAACTGGTGGTGATAGAGTGAAAGTATTGAACCTTAGAGTATTGAAGGTTTATCCTGAGCAAAATCTCCTTCTAGTGTCCGGTTCAGTACCAGGTCCAAAAAATTCTTATGTAATTCTAGAGAAGTAAGCCATGGAATTAGCAGTAATCAATCAAAAAGGAGAAGACACCGGAAGAAAAGTGCAGTTGTCTGATGAGATCTTCGCGATCGAGCCAAATGACAATGCGATCTATCTGGATGTAAAGCAGTACCTAGCAAATCAGAGACAAGGTACTCATAAGTCTAAAGAAAGAAATGAAATTGCTGGATCTACTAAGAAGATCAAAAAGCAAAAAGGTACCGGTGGTGCCAGAGCTGGATCTTTGAAGTCTCCACTTTTCAGAGGCGGAGGTAGAGTTTTCGGTCCAAGACCAAGAAACTACTCCTTCAAATTGAATAAAAAAGTAAAACAACTTGCTAGAAAATCTGCACTTTCTTACAAAGTGAAAGACAACAGCTTGTCTGTATTGGAAAATCTTGCATTTGATTCTCCAAAGACAAAAGCTTATCTGGCATTGCTTAATGGATTGGCGCTATCCGATAAGAAGACGCTTTTGGTTCTCCCTGAAGACAACAAGAACGTTTACCTATCTAGCAGAAACCTTCCTAAAGCGAAAGTTGTCACTGTAAATGATGTAAATACTTACCAGCTTCTTAACGCAGACCATTTGGTTCTTTGCGAAGGATCTGTAAGTAAATTGGAAACCATTTTATCGAAATAAGACAATGGATATTCTAAAGCAGCCTTTGATTACAGAGAAGATTTCTGCCATGAACGAAAAAGGCGTTTATGGATTCATCGTAGAAAAAACTGCGAAGAAACCAGAAATCAAGAATGCTGTAGAAAAAGCATACGGTGTGAAAGTGGTATCAGTACGTACCATGAGATATGCTGCGAAGCATAAGACAAGATACACCAAGACAAGAATCGTATCAGGCTTTACCAATGCTTTCAAGAAAGCAATCGTTGAAGTAGCTGATGGAGAGGTAATTGATTTTTACGGAGAAATTTAATTGAATCAATATCATGGCAATTAAAAAGTTGAAGCCTGTAACTCCAGGGACAAGATTTAGAGTAGCTCCTGCTTTTGACGAAATCACAGCGTCAAAACCAGAAAAATCTCTTCTTGCCCCTATCAAGAAGTCAGGCGGTAGAAATAATGAAGGCAAAATGACCGCTCGCTATATGGGTGGTGGTCATAAGAGAAGACTAAGAATTGTAGACTTCAAAAGAAATAAGTTTGGCGTACCTGCTACCGTAAAGGCAATTGAGTACGATCCAAATAGAACAGCACGTCTAGCCCTACTTTATTACGCTGACGGTGCTAAAGCCTACATTATCGCCCCGGAAGGTTTGCAAGTAGGACAAACAGTGATTTCCGGAGAGCAAGTTGCTCCTGAAGTGGGTAACGCAATGCACATGTCTAACATCCCAATGGGTACAATTGTACACTGTATTGAGATGAAGCCAGGAAAAGGTGCTGCAATGGTAAGAAGTGCTGGTGGATATGCACAGATTGTTGCTCGTGAGGGTAAATATGTGACCATCAAACTTCCATCCGGAGAGATGAGACTCGTTTTGGGTAACTGTATGGCAACTATTGGTACTGTATCCAATGGTGACCATATGAACGTGGTATTGGGTAAAGCTGGTCGTAAGAGATGGCTTGGAGTTAGACCTCGTACAAGAGGTGTGGCTATGAACCCAGTCGATCACCCAATGGGTGGTGGTGAAGGTAGATCTTCCGGTGGACATCCTAGATCTCGTAAGGGTCTATTGTCTAAAGGTAAGAAGACCAGATCTCCTAAAAAGTATTCAAACAAGTTCATCGTTAGCAAAAGATCTAAATAAATATGGCACGTTCATTAAAAAAAGGTCCTTATATCGAGCATCACCTGGTAAAGAAAGTAGACGCTCAGAACGAATCAGGAAAGAAATCTGTCATCAAGACTTGGTCAAGAAGATCTATGATTTCTCCAGATTTCGTAGGACATACCTTCGCTGTGCATAACGGAAACAAGTTTATCCCGGTATTTGTAACAGACAACATGGTAGGTCACAAGCTAGGTGAATTTGCTCCTACCAGAAATTTCAGAGGCCACATTGCCAAAAAAGATAAAGGAAAGAGATAATCATGGAAGCAGTAGCAAGATTAAACAACGTTCCTACCTCTCCACGCAAAATGCGTCTTGTAGCTGACTTGGTCAGAGGCAAGAGAGTGGGATTGGCATTGAGCATATTGAAGTTTACTCCAAATCATGGATCCATTAGATTGGAAAAACTTCTTCTTTCTGCGGTTGCCAACTGGCAAGCTAAAAACCCGGATGCAAAGCTTGAGGAAGCTGATCTATATATCAAAACCGTCATGGTGGATGAAGGTAGATCTCTTAAGAGATTGAGACCTGCTCCTCAAGGTCGTGGTCATAGAATCCGCAAGAGATCCAATCATGTAACTCTAGTAGTTGATGCATTCAACGCTCCAGAAGTTACCGCTGATGTAGTAGAAACAAACGAAAAGGCAAATTAAGAACAGACTATGGGACAAAAGATCAACCCAATAGGATTTAGACTTGGTGTAGTCAAAGGCTGGGATTCCAACTGGTATGGTGGAAAAGACTTTGCTGAAAAACTATACGAAGATCAAAAAATCCGTAAGTACGTCCTTGCCAGAATTCCTAAGGGTGGGATTGCTAAGGTGATCATTGAGCGTACGCTTAAGAGAATCACACTTACCATTCATACCGCTCGTCCAGGTGTAGTTATTGGTAAAGGTGGAGCCGAAGTAGACAAGCTTAAAGAAGAGCTTAAGAAGCTTACCAGCAAAGACATTCAAATCAACATCTTTGAAATCAAAAGACCTGAATTGGATGCCAAATTGGTGGGTGAGTCTATCGCTCAGCAGCTTCAGGCTAGAATTTCCTTCCGTAGAGCAATGAAGCAAGCCATTGCAGCATCCATGAGAGTGGGAGCAGAAGGAATCAAAATTAAACTTTCTGGTCGATTGGGCGGTGCCGAAATGGCACGTTCTGAAATGTACAAAGAAGGAAGAATTCCTCTTCACACATTGAGAGCAGACATTGATTACGCGATCTCCGAAGCTTTGACAGTATACGGAATCATCGGTATCAAAGTGTGGATCTTCAAAGGTGAAGTGTACGGAAAGAGAGACTTGTCTCCAAATCAAGGTGCAGCTAACGAGCCTAAGGGTGGAAGAAATGCTGGTCCTAAGAGAGACGGTGGTCCAAGACGTAGAAAAAGAAATAACTAATTTTCACCGATAAGTGAGAAATCATGTTACAGCCGAAAAGAACTAAATATAGAAAAATGCAAAAGGGCCGTGTCAAAGGCATTGCACAAAGAGGGCATACGCTTTCTTTTGGCAACTTTGGCATCAAGTCCCTTGAAGCAGGATGGATCACCTCTCGTCAGATCGAGGCAGCTCGTATCGCGATGACAAGAGCAATGAAAAGAGAAGGTCAGGTTTGGATCAGAATTTTCCCTGACAAACCTATCACCAAGAAGCCTGCTGAAGTACGTATGGGTAAAGGTAAAGGTGCTCCTGAGTATTGGGTAGCAGTTATCAAGCCAGGAACCATCCTCTTCGAAGCTACAGGTGTACCTATCGAAACTGCAAGAGAAGCTTTGAGATTGGCTCAGCAGAAACTTCCAGTTAGTACCAAATTTGTTGTTCGTAGAGACTACGCAGAATAATTAGGAACTATGAAAAATACAGAGATCCTTTCACTTTCCGCAAGTGAAATCGCTGAGAAAATCAGCGCTGAGAAAACGAACCTGAGCAAGCTACAGTTTGCTCACTCAATTTCTCCTATTGAGAATCCTAACAGAATCCGCGAGACCAAGCGTCTGATCGCAAGATTGAAGACTGCATTGGCTGCGAAATAATAGCTAACAGAAAAGAAAATGGCTACGATCGAAAGAAATCTTCGTAAAGAAAGAATTGGTAAAGTCGTAAGCAACAAAATGGATAAATCCATTACTGTAGCCGTGGAACGTAGAGTTAAGCACGGGATCTATGGTAAGTTCGTTGCCAAGACTACCAAATTTATGGCTCATGACGAGAAAAACGAGTGTAACGAAGGTGACCTCGTTAAAATTAGCGAAACTCGTCCGCTGAGTAAGAACAAGCGTTGGAGATTAGTTGAAATTATAGAAAGGGCTAAGTAATCATGATACAGCAAGAATCCAGACTAAGTGTGGCGGACAACTCCGGTGCCAAAGAGGTATTGGTCATCCGCGTATTGGGAGGAACTAAAAAGCGATATGCTTCTATCGGTGATAAAGTTGTCGTGACTGTAAAGTCAGCCCTTTCTTCCAGCAACATGAAAAAAGGTACCGTCTCTAGAGCGGTTATCGTAAGAACCAAAAAAGAAGTAAGACGTAAAGACGGATCTTACATCAGATTTGAAGACAACGCTGCTGTCTTGTTGAACAACAACGATGAGCCTAGAGGTACTCGTATCTTCGGGCCAGTTGCCAGAGAGTTGAGAGAGAAGCAGTTTATGAAAATCGTTTCTTTGGCCCCTGAAGTATTGTAATCATGGAAAGAAAATTCAACAAGCAACAAAAGTTGCATATCAAAACCGGAGACACCGTGAAGGTGATCGCAGGTGATGACAAAGGAAAAACAGGGACTGTTCTTTCTGTAGATACTGCTAAAAACAGAGCGTTTGTAGAAGGTATTAATATCGTGACTAAACACGTAAAGCCAACTGCAGCGAAGCCTCAAGGTGGTATTGAGAAGAAAGAAGCTCCAGTACATATCAGTAACCTGATGCTTGTAGATCCTAAAACTGGTGAAGCTACCAGAACTGGTCGCAAGGCAGGTGATAATGGTAAATTAGTAAGATACTCTAAGAAAACAGGGGAGGTGATCAATGGCTAATCCTAGAATGAAAGATAAGTATGTGAACGATATCGTTCCTGCTTTGAAAGAGAAATTCCAGTATTCTTCCGTAATGCAAGTACCTAAGTTGGAGAAAATCGTCTTGAACAAAGGTATCGGAGCTGCTGTGGCTGACAAGAAATTGGTGGACCAGGGTGTGGAAGAGCTTTCTTTGATCACTGGCCAAAGAGCTGTAGCTACTAAAGCAAAAACTTCTGTTTCCAACTTTAAGTTGAGAGAAGGAATGCCTATCGGAGCTAAAGTTACTTTGAGAGGATCCAAAATGTATGAATTCCTTGATAGATTGATGACCGTGGCACTTCCACGTGTTCGTGACTTCAAAGGTGTTTCTGACAAAGGATTTGATGGTAGAGGTAACTACTCATTGGGTGTAACTGAACAAATCATTTTCCCAGAGATCTCTATTGAGAAAGTAAACAGAATCTCCGGTATGGATATCACGTTTGTGACTACCGCAAATTCTGACGAAGAAAGCTTCGCATTGTTGAAGGCTTTCGGAATGCCGTTCGTTAATAAAAATAATCAAGAATAATCATGGCAAGAGAGTCCATCAAAGCTCGTGAGAGAAAAAGAGAACGTCTGGTAGCCAAGTATGCCCAAAAAAGAGCTGAGCTGAAAGCAGCTGGCGATTATGAGGCCCTTGACAAATTGCCAAAGAACGCTTCTCCGGTAAGACTTCATAACAGATGTAAACTTACTGGTCGTCCTAAAGGCTACATGAGAAAGTTTGGTATCAACAGGGTAACCTTCCGAGAAATGGCCGCAGCAGGCAAAATTCCGGGAGTGACTAAGTCCAGCTGGTAAAATAACGACAGTAGTTTTTATTTAAAAAATCAATTCGTAACTTTGCACGCCCAAAACGGGTGCAGCTAGACTATATAATATCATGACTGATCCAATAGCCGATTATCTAACAAGATTGAGAAATGCCATCAAGGCTTCTCACAGAATCGTCGAGATACCTGCTTCTAACATCAAGAAGGAGATCACAAAAGTATTGCATGACAAAGGGTATATCCAGAACTATAAGTTCGAGGAGAATGGACCTCAAGGCACTATCAAGATCGCTTTGAAGTACAATCCTACTACTAAGAAGAATGCAATCGTGAGCTTGAAGCGTGTTAGTACGCCAGGTTTAAGAAAATATGCGAAACACAATGAGCTACCTAGAGTTATCAATGGTTTGGGTATCGCTGTAGTTTCGACCTCTAAAGGGGTAATGACTGACAAAGAAGCCCGCACTGAAGGTATCGGGGGCGAAGTACTTTGCTACGTATATTAATTTACTATCATGTCAAGAATAGGTAAAAAACCAATAAATCTACCCAGCGGTGTTACTGTAGACGTTGCTACAAAAGGTGTGGTGACTGTTAAAGGTCCAAAGGGTACACTCAGCCAGGATGTGAATCCTGATATTGAGGTGAAAGTGGAGGGCAACGATATCGTTGTTTCTAGACCTACCGACTCAAAAAGACACAAGTCTATGCATGGACTTTACAGAGCTTTGATCAACAATATGGTGATCGGTGTTTCTGAAGGGTTCAAGAAAGAATTGGAGCTTGTTGGTGTGGGTTATAAGGCGACTAACCAAGGACAGGTACTTGAATTGTCTTTGGGTTACTCTCACAACATTTTCTTTGCACTTCCTGCAGATGTAGCTGTGAAAGCTGAAACTGCTAAAGGAAAGAACCCAATCATTACTTTGGAGTCTATCGACAAAGAATTGATTGGACAAGTAGCTGCCAAAATCAGATCTCTTCGTAAGATCGAACCTTACAAAGGTAAAGGTGTACGCTTCGTTGGTGAACAAATTAGACGTAAGGCTGGTAAAACTGCCGGTAAAAAATAATAGGTTATGGCATTTAATAAGAATTCCAGAAGACTTAGAATCAAGCAGGGTATCCGCAGAAAGATCTCCGGTACCGATTCCAGACCACGTTTATCAGTATTCAAAAGTAATACTGGTATCTATGCACAGTTGGTGGATGATCTTAAGGGTCATACATTGGCTCAGGCATCCTCCAAAGAGTTGGGTGCTAAAGAAAACGCCAACGTATCTGTCTCTAAAGAAGTGGGCAAAAAGCTTGCTGAAAGAGCCGTTGCCAATGGTGTTAGCGAGGTAGTATTTGACAGAAATGGCTACTTGTATCACGGAAATGTGAAAGCTTTGGCAGATGGTGCCAGAGAGGGAGGCCTTAAATTTTAATCAGCATGTCTCAACTAAGAAAAAAGCCTATTAGGGCTACAGATACAGAATTAAAAGAAAAAGTAGTAGCTATCAACCGAGTAGCCAAAGTGGTTAAAGGTGGTAGAAGGTTCTCTTTTTCTGCGATTGTAGTAGTAGGAGATGGTAATGGTGTAGTAGGTTACGGATTGGGTAAAGCCAATGAAGTAACTGATGCTATCACCAAAGGCATCGAAGACGCTAAGAAAAACTTGGTAAAAGTACCAGTTTTGAAAGGAACTATCCCTCACGAGCAAATTGGTAAATTTGGTGGAGGTTTCGTTTTGATCAAGCCTGCTGCTGCCGGTACCGGTGTAATCGCTGGTGGTGCGATGCGTGCAGTGTTAGAATCTGCCGGTGTGACTGACGTATTAGCTAAGTCCAAAGGTTCTTCTAACCCTCACAACGTAGTGAAAGCTACTATCGATGCATTGATGCAACTAAGAGATGCTATCTCTGTTTCTCAGCAGAGAGGTGTGAAAATGTCTAAAGTTTTTAATGGATAATCATCATGGCTAAGATTAAAATCACACAAACCAAATCTGTTATTGACCGTCCAAAAGATCAAAAAGCTACTATCACAGCTTTGGGTCTTGGTAAAATCAACAAAACTGTAGAAGTTGAAAAAACTCCTCAGATTGCTGGTATGGTTAATAAAGTTAGTCACCTTGTAAAAGTGGAGGAAGCTTAATTATGAAACTGCATACATTACAACCAGCTGAAGGATCAACCAAGAACCGTAAGCGTATTGGTCGTGGTCCTGGATCCGGTAGAGGTGGTACTTCTACTAGAGGTCATAAAGGAGCTAAATCAAGATCCGGTTATAAAACTAAATTAGGTTTTGAAGGTGGTCAAATGCCACTTCAAAGAAGAGTTCCTAAATTTGGTTTCAAAAGCTTTAACAGAGTTGAGTTCAAACCGGTAAATTTGGATACCTTGCAAAACCTTGCAGCAACTTACAATCTTGAAACAATCGATTTGGATGCTTTCGTGTCTCACGGAATCGCTTCTAAAAACGACAAAATCAAGATTTTGGGCGGAGGTGAATTGAGTTCCAAAGTAGCAGTAACTGCTCATAACTTCTCTGCCAGCGCTATCGCTGCCATTGAAAAAGCGGGTGGTTCGGTAAACAAGATTTAATTAAATGAAAAAGTTTATTTCGACAGTTAAGAATATTTTCTCAATCGAAGATCTTCGAGTTAGAATCCTGAATACGGTCGGTTTCCTGATCATCTTCAGATTGGGTTCTTACGTAGTTCTTCCAGGAGTTGATCCTTCTAAATTAGGAGGAACTCCAGAAGGAATCTTCGGCTTGATTGATACTTTCTTAGGTGGAGCGTTCAGTAACGCTTCCATCTTCGGTCTAGGTATCATGCCATATATCTCTGCTTCCATTGTGTTGCAACTGTTGACTGTCGGAGTACCCTACTTTCAAAAAATGCAAAAGGAAGGGGAATCTGGTCGTAAAAGAATCAACCAGATTACCCGTGTACTTACTATTTTGATCACTATTGCGCAGGGTATCGGTTATGTGACCGCTACTATCCTTCCAACTGGTGCAGTGATGGTGAGTACTTCCTTATTCATGTTCAGCTCTTTAGTATTACTTTCCGCAGGTACCATGTTTTGTATGTGGTTGGGCGAAAAGATTACTGAAAAAGGTATCGGCAACGGTATCTCTATGTTGATCATGATTGGGATCATCTCCCGTTTTCCAGGAGCTATTATTGCTGAAGTATTAGAAAAAGGTTCTGGTGGATTGTTGCTTTTGTTGATTGAAGCAGCGGTATTGTTCTTTGTAGTTGTTGGTGTAGTTGCATTGACAGAAGCGACAAGAAGAATCCCTGTTCAGTATGCAAAGCAAGTAGTTGGGGGTAAAGTTTATGGAGGACAGCGCCAGTACATTCCTATCAAAGTGAATGCTTCTGGTGTAATGCCAATCATCTTTGCTCAATCATTGATGTTCGTTCCGGCTTTGATCGCTCAGATCTGGGCTAGCGAAAATGACATTGCTAACTACATTGGTACCACCTTCTCCGATTTCACTTCTTGGCAGTATAACTTACTGTTTGCAGCGATGATCATCATCTTCACATTCTTCTACACTGCTATCACAGTGAATCCTGAGCAAATCGCTGAGGATATGAAGAGAAATGGTGGTTTTGTACCAGGTATTAAGCCAGGCGCGCCAACTGCAGACTTTATTGACGGTATCATTTCCAGAATCACTTTGCCGGGATCTGTTCTTTTGGCAGCTGTAGCGATTCTTCCTGCTTTGGCAATTATTGCTGGAGTTGGTGGTGAATTTGCACAGTTCTATGGTGGTACATCTCTACTAATCATGGTGGGTGTAATCATGGATACCCTTCGTCAAATTGAAAGTTATCTTTTGATGAGACATTACGAAGGAATGATGAAGTCTGGTAATATGAAGAATAATCCTTCTAATTACCAAGTAGCTTAAGATGATTCATTACAAGACTTCGGAAGAAGTTCAGAAAATAAAAGAAAGTGCTGATATTTTGGCAAAAGCCCATGGGGAAGTAGCCAAACATATCAAGGTAGGGGTAAAGACCTCTCACCTAGATAAAATTGCTGAAGAGTTTATCAGGGATAATGGCGGAGTTCCTTCTTTCAAAGGATACAATGGCTTCCCTGCTTCTCTCTGTATCTCTGTGAACGAAGTAGTTGTTCATGGATTTCCAAGCAAATATGAATTGAAAGATGGCGATATAATCTCAGTAGATTGTGGAGTCTTTCACCAAGGTTTTCATAGCGATTCCGCTTATACTTACCCCGTTGGTGAAGTTTCCACTCCTGTTTTAGATTTACTTAGAGCCACTAAAGATTCGCTTTACTTAGGAATCGAAAAGGCAATTTTTGGTAACCGTATTGGTGATATTGGAAATGCAATCCAAAAATTTGTTGAAGCCAAAGGCTACACTGTAGTAAGAGAATTGGTTGGACACGGTTTAGGAAAAAACTTGCATGAATCTCCAGAAGTACCCAATTATGGTAAAAAGGGGAGTGGTCCTCTGTTAAAGGCAGGGATGGTAATTGCAATTGAGCCCATGATCAATCTTGGATCTAGAAACATAGTCCAGGAAAGGGATGGATGGACAATCCGAACTTCGGATAGAAAACCTTCAGCCCATTATGAGCATACAGTAGCGATTTTCGAAGATAGAACTGAGGTGTTGACCTCACACAAGTACATAGAAGAGAATTTTAAATTCTAAGATGGCAAAACAAACATCAATAGAACAAGACGGAACCATTACGGAAGCGTTGTCAAACGCCATGTTTAAAGTGGAACTGGAGAATGGACATCAATTGATCGCACATATTTCCGGTAAAATGAGGATGAATTACATTAAGATCCTTCCTGGAGATCGTGTCAAATTAGAGCTGTCTCCCTATGACTTGACAAAAGGCAGAATAGTATATCGATATAAATAGACTGATATGAAAGTTAAAGCATCTATCAAAAAGAGAAGTGCTGACTGTAAGGTGATCAGAAGAAAAGGAAAACTTTACGTCATCAATAAGAAGAATCCTAAGTTTAAACAAAGACAAGGTTAAGATTATGGCTAGAATTGCAGGTGTAGACATACCAGACAATAAGCGTGGCGAAATCGGGCTTACCTATATCTTCGGAATTGGAAAAAGCTCCGCCAAGGCGATCCTGAGCAAAGCCGGTATCTCCTTCGACAAAAAAGCAGGTGAGTGGACTGACGATGAGTCAACCGCTATCCGTAATATTATTGCCGAAGAATTCAGAACCGAAGGTGTCCTGAAGTCAGAGATCCAATTGAACATCAAGCGACTAATGGATATTGGTTGTTATAGAGGTTTGAGACACAGAAAAGGACTTCCAGTTCGTGGTCAGCATACCAAGAACAACGCCAGAACAAGGAAGGGTAAGAGAAAGACTGTTGCTAACAAGAAGAAGGCAACTAAATAAAACCTGAATTAGATTATGGCTCAGAAAAGAAACGATAAAGCTAAAGGTAAAAAAAGAGTAGTAAAGGTAGAAGCTGTAGGTCAGGCACACATTAAAGCCTCCTTCAACAATATCATTATCTCTATTACCAATAATGCGGGACAAGTAATCTCTTGGGCTTCTGCCGGTAAAATGGGTTTCAGAGGTTCTAAGAAAAACACTCCTTACGCTGCACAAATGGCCGCTCAAAACTGCGGACAGGTTGCTTACGACTTAGGTTTGAGAAAAATCGAAGTATTCGTAAAAGGTCCAGGTGCTGGTCGTGAATCTGCGATCAGAACTTTACAAAATGTTGGATTGGACGTGACTACTATTGTTGATGTGACTCCACTTCCTCACAACGGATGTCGTCCTCCTAAGCGTAGAAGAGTTTAATCAAAAAATTGTAACAGAATGGCTAGATATAGAGGTCCAAAAGCAAAGATCGCCCGTAAGTTTGGCGAAGCTATCGAAGGACATAGCAAAGCGCTTCAAAAGAAAAACTATCCTCCAGGACAACACGGTCGTGGAAGAAGAAAGAAGCAATCAGAATATGCGATTCAGCTTGCTGAAAAACAAAAAGCTAAATACATCTACGGAGTATTGGAGAGACAATTTGCCAAAATGTTTGATATCGCTTCCAGAAAGCAAGGTATCACTGGTGAAAACCTTCTTCAATTGCTAGAAGCTAGATTGGACAACACCGTTTATAGAATGGGGATTTCCCCTACTAGAAGAGGTGCGAGACAATTGGTAGCTCACAAGCATATTCTTGTTAACGGTGAAGTAGTGAACATTCCTTCTTACATCTTGAAGCCAGGTGATGTGGTTTCTGTAAGAGAGCGTTCCAAGTCTTTGGAAGCTATTACAAATAGCTTAGCTGGTAGAGGTGCCAACAAATATTCCTGGTTAGAGTGGGATGGTGCTTCTTTGTCCGGCAAATTCGTCAGTGTGCCTACTAGAGATGATATTCCAGAAAATATCAAGGAGCAGCTCATCGTCGAACTATACTCTAAGTAATATTTACTATTTTCAGCTTTTAAACAAAGAACAAGATATATGTCCATACTAGCATTTCAAATGCCCGAAAAAGTGGTGATGGAGAAAGCCGATGACTTCCATGGCTTGTTTACGTTCAAACCACTAGAAAAAGGCTATGGAGTTACTATCGGTAACGCCCTGAGAAGAATTTTGCTTTCATCCTTGGAGGGTTATGCCATCACATCCATCAAAATACCTGGAGTAGTGCATGAGTTTTCTACCATTGATGGAGTAGTGGAGGATGTTACTGACATTATTTTGAACCTTAAGCAAGTGAGATTCAAGAAAGTGCACGAAGCATTTGATGGAAAAATCACTGTTGAGGTGAAAGATCAGTCAGTTTTCACTGCCGGGGACATTGCCAAGTTCACTTCTTCTTTCGAGGTGTTGAATCCAGATCAAGTGATCTGTCACATCGACGAAACCAAAACCTTCGAAATCGAATTGGTTGTGGAAAAAGGAAGAGGTTATCTACCAGCTGAAGAATCCAAACCAAAAGAGCAGGTATTTGGGCAAATCGCCATCGATGCCATCTTCACGCCTATCAAAAACGTGAAGTATAGCGTAGAAAATACCCGTGTGGAGCAAAAAACTGACTTCGAGAAATTGATCCTTGAGGTTTCTACAGATGGATCTATCCACCCTGAGAAAGCCCTTCAAGAATCTGCTAAAATCTTGATCCAGCACTTCATGCTATTCTCTGATCAGACTATGGTACTTGATTCTACAGGTGTCGCTGAGCCAGAGCCTATCGATGAGGAATTCCTTCACATGAGAAAATTGTTGAAAACTTCTCTAAGCGACCTGGATCTTTCCGTACGTGCTTTCAATTGCTTGAAGGCTGCTGACGTGAAGACTTTGGGTGATCTTGCAAAGCTTGAAATTTCTGACATGATGAAATTCAGAAACTTCGGTAAGAAATCCCTAGCTGAGTTGGAGCAGTTGATTCAGGAAAAAGGGCTCACCTTTGGAATGGATATTTCAAAGTATAAACTTGATGAAGAATAAATAAAATGAGACACGGTAAGAAATTTAACCACCTTGGAAGGAAGGCTGCTCATAGGAAATCAATGCTTTCCAACATGGCTACCTCCCTGATTCTTCACAAGCGTATCTCTACCACGCTTGCCAAGGCAAAAGAATTGAAGAAATATGTGGAGCCTTTGATCACTAGAGCAAAGGAAGATACTACTCACAACAGACGTGTAGCTTTCTCTTACTTGAAAAACAAAGAAGCAATCGTTGCTTTGTTTGGTGAAGTGATCGCTAAAGTTGGTACTCGTCCAGGTGGATACACTCGTATCATCAAAACTGGATTCAGATTGGGTGACAACGCAGAAATGTGTATCATCGAATTGGTTGACTTCAACGAATTGATGTTGAAAGAAGCTAAGCCAGCTAAGAAAACTACAAGAAGATCTAGAAGAAGCTCTGGAAATTCAGAAGCGGCTCCTGCTGCACCTGCAGTTGAGGCTAAAGCTGAAGAAACTCAAGCTCCTGAAGCTTCTACAGATTCTCCTGAAACTGAAGAAAAATAATAATTTGAATTTCAGTTTAAATATTGAAAAGGATTGGGCATTGGTTCAATCCTTTTTTTATGCCTAGACATTCCTCCTCCTCCCAATAAATATTTAACTTTGGGGCAATTATATCGAAAATGTTAAAACAAAAAGCAACCTTACTTCTAGCAGACGGAACTGTATTTCACGGTTCATTGATTGGTAACCCCGGCACAAATGGCGGTGAGATTTGTTTCAATACTGGTATGACTGGATATCAGGAGATCTATACAGATCCTTCTTATACTGGTCAGGTAATTGTCACTACGACCTCTCACATCGGTAACTACGGTGTAGACAATGAGGAAGTAGAATCAGAACACCCTACTATCGGTGGTATTGTAGTAAATAGTTTCTCTGAAGTTTATTCCCGACTAGATGGGGATGGTTCCCTTCAGGATTACCTGGTAAAATATCAAATCACTGGTATAGCTGATATTGATACCAGAAAATTGGTAAGACATATCCGATCCCAAGGAGCGATGAATGCTATCATTAGCTCTGAATTCGAAGGGGATTTGGAAGGATTGAAGGCTGAATTGGAAAAACTTCCTGATATGAACGGGCTGGAACTTTCCTCTCAGGTTTGTACTCAGGAGCCTTATTTCTATGGAGAAGAAAGTTCTCCAATCAAAGTTGCTTGCCTTGACTTCGGTATCAAAAAGAACATCCTTAGAAACTTGGCTTCTAGAGGTGTTTATTGTAAGGTATATCCTGCCAAAACAAAGTTGGCTGAAATGGAAGAATGGGCTCCAAATGCTTACTTCCTTTCCAACGGACCGGGTGATCCAGCAGTAATGGATTATGCAGTAGATACTGTAAAAGACATCTTGAACACTGGTAAGCCTGTATTTGGAATTTGCCTAGGACACCAGCTTTTGGCTGAGTCAGTAGGTATCTCTACCTACAAAATGCACCATGGACATAGAGGGATTAATCACCCGATCAAAAACTTGGTAACTGGAAAAAGTGAAATCACTTCCCAAAACCATGGTTTCAATATCGTGAGAGAAGATTCCGAAAACCATCCTGATGTAGAAATCACTCACGTTCACTTGAACGATAATACAGTTGCTGGTATCAAATTGAAAAATAAACCAGCATTTTCAGTGCAATATCACCCAGAGTCATCTCCAGGGCCGCATGATTCACGCTACCTTTTTGACGACTTTATCGCTTTAATAAACCAAAATTAATTTTATAAACCTTTTAGACTATGACGTTGATTCAATCAATTCATGCAAGACAAATCCTCGATTCAAGAGGTAATCCAACTGTAGAGGTGGATGTGTATACCGAAAATGGTGCCTTTGGACGTGCAGCAGTTCCTAGTGGTGCTTCTACAGGTGTAAATGAAGCAGTAGAACTTAGAGACGGAGATAAAAGCAAATATTTGGGTAAAGGTGTCTTGAAAGCCGTTGCCAATGTAAATGATTTGATTGCTCCTGAATTGGTAGGAATGGATGTATTCGAGCAAAATATGATCGACCAGATCATGATTGACTTGGATGGTACTCCAACTAAAGGTAAGCTAGGTGCGAACGCTATTTTGGGTGTTTCTTTGGCAGTTGCTAAAGCAGCAGCTATGGAGTCTGGACAGCCTTTGTACAGATACGTAGGTGGTGTCAATGCTAATACCCTTCCAGTTCCAATGATGAATATCATCAACGGTGGTTCTCACTCTGACGCTCCTATTGCATTCCAGGAGTTCATGATCCGTCCAGTTGGTGCTCCTAACTTCTCTGAAGCTATCCGTATGGGTACTGAGATTTTCCATAGCTTAAAGAAAATCCTTCATGACAAAGGCTTGAGTACTGCAGTAGGTGATGAAGGTGGATTTGCTCCTAACTTCTCTGGAGGTACTGAAGAGGCTCTTGGATGTATCCTAGATGCTATCGAAAAAGCTGGTTACAAAGCAGGTGATGATGTGACTATCGCTTTGGACTGTGCATCTTCTGAATTCTTCGTTGATGGAAACTACGACTACAAGAAATTTGAAGGAGATACTGGTGTGATCAGAAGCAGAGCTGAGCAAGTTGATTACTTGGCTTCTTTGACAGAAAAATATCCGATCGATTCTATCGAAGATGGTTGTGCTGAAGAAGACTGGGAAGGTTGGGCGATGTTGACTGCGAAAATCGGTGACAAAGTTCAATTGGTAGGTGATGACTTGTTCGTAACCAATGTGAAGTTCCTAGAAAGAGGTATCGCTGAGAAATCTGCAAACTCTATCTTGATCAAAGTAAACCAAATTGGAACCTTGACCGAGACTATCAATGCTGTAAATTTGGCTCACAAAGCTGGATTCACTGCTGTAATGTCTCATAGATCTGGTGAAACTGAAGATTCAACTATCGCTGATTTGGCAGTAGCTTTGAACACAGGACAGATCAAAACTGGTTCTGCTTCTCGTTCTGATAGAATGGCTAAGTACAATCAATTGCTAAGAATCGAAGAGCAATTAGGTGACTCAGCAGTATTCAAAGGAAGCTTATAATATTCCAATTGATAAGTAAAATAGAAAGCAGCCTTGATTCAAGGCTGCTTTTTTTTGCACCATTTTTGTACTTTCGAGGAGAACCCAATTTTATATGAAGAAATTACTAAAGCTTGGAGGGAATTTTTACGGATTGGTAACTCTCTTTTTTCTCGCCTGGATGATTTTTATTGACTCAAATAATGTGGTCAACCAATTTAAACTTAGCCAAAAGCTAGGGCAGCTGGAAGATCAGAAAGAGTTTTACAAGGAGCGAAAAGTTAAGATTAAAGCCGAAAGAGAGGAATTGATGAGCAATCCGGAACTTTTGGAAAAGTTTGCCCGTGAAAAATACTTAATGAAAAAAGAAACGGAGGACTTGTATGTTGTTGTCAAAAAGTAAGCTTTTTATACTTCTTTTTGGATTCTTATTTGTGGTAGGAATCCAAGCCCAAGCTCAAAGAGATATTTATTCTGATTCCACTTCTCTTAAAGACCGACTATACTTTGGGGGAAATTTCGGGATGCAGTTTGGAACAGTTACTTTGGTTGACTTTTCACCTTTGGTAGGCGTAATGATCACACCGAGATATTCAGCCGGTGTTGGCCTTACCTATCAGTATTTCAATGATAAAAGATATTACGGAGGTCAAGCTTCTTCTTATGGAGGTAGACTCTTCAATCGATTCAATGTATTGCCCAATGTTTTCCTACATGGGGAATATGAAGCCATCAATTTCGATAATTACAATTTAGTCTCCGATCGCTTCGAAAGGATTTGGTCCAATGCACTTTTCTTAGGAGGAGGATACTTTGCTCCCTTCGGAGGAGGAAGAGGTGGTGCCAATTTCACTTTCTTATACAATGTCCTTTACGATAATAAAAGGTCTCCCTATAGCGAACCTTATGTGATCCGTTTGGGTTTTGTGATGTAATAGGAAATCCAATCCCATTTAATATGGACTCTTTTATAGATAAGGTTTATCATGCTCATAGGCAATGCTCGGATTGCCCTTCTCCAAAGGTAATTCAAGCTTTTTTCGAAGAATTATTAGGGACAATATTCCCAGAATACAGTGTAAATAGACTAAAAGAGCGTGAAGAAATTGCTGAAAGATTCTCTGAACTAGAATTTACTCTTGCCGCAATTTTGGAAAGAAACCCTCAATTACACGAGCGAGAAGGAAAGGTTATTGCCCACGATTTCTTCCAGTCGTTAGAAAAAATATTTGACTGGATCCATTGGGATGTTGATGCGATGTTTGAAGGGGATCCAGCTGCAAAATCCAAGACAGAGATTATTAGATCTTATCCAGGTTTTTTTGCGATAGCTGCCTATCGAATCGCCCATGAGTTACATATTCAAGGAGTTCAATTGATCCCTAGAATGATTACCGAATTTGCACATAGTAGAACTGGGATTGATATACATCCAGGAGCCACTATTGGGAAGCATTTCTGCATAGATCATGGTACAGGAGTGGTAATAGGGGAAACAACTATTATTGGTGAAAATGTAAAAGTTTATCAGGGTGTAACTTTAGGTGCACTTAGTGTGGACAAAGCAGATGCAGATATCAAACGTCATCCCACTATTGAAGATCACGTGATTATTTATGCTGGAGCGACCATCTTGGGAGGAAAAACTGTGATCGGCAAAAACTCCGTAATCGGAGGAAATGTCTGGTTGACAAAGTCAGTGGATCCCGGGTCGAAAGTTTATTATCAGTCGCAGATGTATCATGCTGACTCTGAAGTGACAGATCGCTATGTTTTCAAAAATGATCAAAGCGAAGCATCCTAATTCCCTTTTTTATTAAACTCTAGAAGTCTTTCCAGTTCCAGATATAGGATGAAAAGACTTTTTAAATCCATTATTTATGAAGCTATTTGAATTAATCGGAAATACCCCTTTGGTAGAATTGGAGCATATTCCAACTAATCCCAATGTGAAGATCTATTGCAAAATGGAAGGGCAAAATCCAGGAGGTAGTGTCAAAGATCGAGCTGCCTACAATATGCTTCGCTCGGCAATGGATCGTGGTGAAATCAAAAAGGGTGATAAGCTGGTGGAGGCTACTAGTGGTAATACTGGAATTGCATTAGCGATGGTGGCTAAAGTATTGGGCTTAGATATGACTCTGATTATGCCAGATAACTCTACACGTGAAAGAGTGCTTTCTATGGAGGCATACGGAGCCAAAGTGATTTTGACCCCAGCGGCAAAAACAATTGAATACTCCAGAACTTTGGCTGAGCAAATGAATCAAGAAGAAGGGTATTTCATGCTCAATCAATTCGGAAATCCGGATAATTATTTAGCTCATTATAAATCAACTGGACCTGAAATTTGGAATGATACAAAAGGTGAGATTACTCATTTCGTATCCGCTATGGGAACTACAGGAACAATTATGGGAGTATCTATGTATCTGAAGGAGCAGAATCCCGAAGTTCAAATTGTAGGGACTCAGCCGACGGATGGATCAAGTATCCCAGGAATCAGAAGATGGTCTCCTGAGTTTTTGCCTGCTATTTTTGATTCTTCTCGAGTAGATCAGGTGATTGATGTCAGTCAGGATCAGGCTACTGAAATGACCAGAAGAATGGCCAAGGAAGAAGGGATTCTAGCTGGTATGAGTAGCGGGGGAGCACTTTATGCTGCCATCGAGCTTGCCAAAACCTTGGACAAAGGAGTGATCGTTTGTATTACTTGCGATAGGGGAGATAGATACCTGAGTTCGGATTTGTTTGGATAAAGGTATTGGAAGCTTGAATATTTAATAAGTTTCAATGGGAATACCACAAACCATAATTACCTATACTCAGAGTCTATCTTTCTGACAGAGGTAAACATTTCCTTTTCTGGAAATATCCAAGTCTTTTCAACTGCTTGAAGAATTATTTGGTTAGCATTAGGGAATTGCTCCTTTATTTCCTCAACTGCCATTAAACTATCTGTCAACTCATCTATTTTTTCTTTAGCTAAAATGCTTTTGGGGGATAGGGATTTAAAAAATGATGAGTTGGTTATTTTTAAGAAAAGGGTTTTTTCTCCTTCAATTAACCTTCCATTTGAGATAGATTTTTTTTCTGAATAAGAAAACTCAACTATTTCTGCTCCAATTTCCTCGGCTAGTTCAGCTTCGAAATGGATCATTTCACGCTTTTGAGATGAGCATCCAATAAAAATAAGCAAATAGAAGAGGATGAATTTGTTGGAGGTTTTGATGAAAAAAGATTTCATAGTTTTTTTCTAGTTCCGATTTTCAACTTTATTTATGTGTGGATTTGTCCTTAGAAAATGATTTTGTTGAATTCGTGGTTCGGGAAGTTTTCTAATCTGTTTTTACTTCAATTCTTAATTTACAGCCCAGACCAAGATCTTCGAAAAATTTCACTTGATTTTCGAACAAATAACCATTGGCAATGAAGTTCATTTCATAATCGGTCGTTTTTATTATCAATTGCATTTGGGAGATCGAATATTCGTGAATTTTAAGTCGAAAATATCGGGCATATAATTTTGAAACTCTCAATTTTAATAAAATCCACATTGGAGATAGGAAAAATGGAGCAATCCTCTCTGTTCCTCTTATCAAGAGGATTTCAGTAATTTTATTAAATGAAATTGGTATAAATTTCACTTCGTTGGATTGATTTGATAGTAGGAGAAGCCCTTCAATGTGTTTTTGGAAATTGCATTTTGAGTTGAGTTTTAAAACCTCACTGTTTTGATGGTTGGTAGTCTTAAAGGATTTTAAAAAATAGCCTGTGCTTCCTATTGATTTGGCACTTTTTAGGTTTATTTCTACTGGTTTTCCAATCGAACTTTCTAAAGAATGGCTTTTATGAGTCATTTCTTGAATAGGATGTTTTGAATTTCTTCACTGAAACTTTTCCTTCTCTATACTATTCCCCTCAAAAAAACTGCTTCATCTTGGCTAAACCTGTATCGGCTACAAATTGAGCATCCATTTTATAAAGGCTAGGATTGAAGAGTTCTAGTGAAAGAGTCTTTTCCCCTCCCATTTCAACCAAGGTTTTTGCAATCTCTTTAAGCGGAGCGACTCCATCACCCGGATAAATCCTGTGCTTGTCCTCTTGTTGCTCTCTTGGTAAGGTGTCAGAAAAATCATTCAAGTGAAAAACTTCTATTGCATTTCCACTTACCAATTTTAATCCGTCAAAACCGGATCTGCCCCTAAATAAGTGATAGACATCTGGCAAAAGTCTAGCATCTGGATCATTGGCGATTGCAGCGACAGCCAAAGCCTGTCCCAATTGATAAAAAGGTGGGAATGCTCCCCAAAACTCAAGCTGAGGCATACATCCCGTTTTTCTCCCAAGCTCCAAGAGTTTTGCATATTTTTCACCTGCTTCAAATAGGTCAACCGGGGCTTCCGCCCCAATAGCAGGAGCTGCCACTCTGATACAACCAATCTCAGCCAATTGATTCATCTCATGCTCGATTTGCTCAAAACCCTTTTTGCTTTTTTCTGCATCCTGAGCCATCCATGTAGCAAATCCAATAGCGTTTACTGCTTTGATTCCCGCATCATCCAATTCTTTTTTAAGAGATGAAAGGCTTTTTCCTGAATCCAGATATTGGTTGAGTTCCATGATCCAAAGCTCAATCCCATCGTATCCAGCTTTAGCAGCAACTTGGATCATTTGAGAAAGAGAAAGCTTTTGACCTCGGATCGTACTCGTGTTTAATGAGAATTTGATACTAGACGGTTTTTTCTCTTCTGCCTTTGTCAAAGCAACAGGAGCGCTGGCTAAAATTGAAGAAAGAGCGATGGTTTTGAGAGCTTTTCTGCGATTGGTCATTTTGGGACGTTTTGGTGTAGTGATTTTTCCTTCTAAATGGGAAAGATGCCTTTCTAAACATAATTTGAAAAAACTCCGTATCAAAAATTCAATCCCTCGTATTTTTACTCATGAATAAAAGTTTTTTTTTATTGGCCCTTATCTGGGTATTGGTGGTTCCGGCATTCGGGCAAAGCAATTCTTTAGAAGTCAATAATCTGGAAAGGTATAAAGAGGAGCTTCCTTATTTCCAGGAATTAATTACAGGCGGACAATACACTAATCCACCTCAGAACTATGAAGGATATCCCTATTTGCTAGGTAAAAGCTTTGAATTGGGGACTTTGACGATCAATCAGATTTACTATCCTGAAGTACTTCTCTTATATGATATTAGGTATGATCAATTGATTACACTTCATCCGATTTTTTCTCAAAACCTATTGATTAAGCCAGAGAAAATTAATGGTTTTAGTCTCTCAAATCTAAGTTCATTCCAGCGGTTGATTGGAAATGAATCTTATTTGTATAATCAGAATGGCTTCTATGAAATCATTGAAGAGGGGAAAATGAATCTGATTTCCAAGCATTACAAAACGGTGGTCAGATCGAAGGAATTAGGGGATTATTTTGCTTCCTACGAGGAATTTGAAGATTTCTTTTTTTATGATGGTAGTGAGTTTTTTCCTGTCACTTCAAAAAAGAAGGCTATTCAACTTCTGGACGTTCCCAAAAAATCAGTTAGAGAAAACATTATCAAAAGAGGAATCTATTTCAATAGAGATAAAAGAGAATTTTTGAAATCTCTTGTCCTCCTATCCAATACAACTAGTTCTAATTTGAGCAATGATGAGTAAGAAGGTAATAGGCATTGCCTGTTTTTTGATTATAAGTCTTTTAGGATGTCGAGAGGAATTTGAACCCAAGATCTCTGGTTCAGATTCTCGGATTTTGGTTGTTGAGGGGTATTTGGATACTGATGGTGTTTCGAGCTTACTCAGTCTAAGTTATACCCAAAGCCTTCAATCTGATATTCAGGATTTCCCAAAAGTTTTGGGAGCGACGGTTTATCTTGAAGCTTCTTCAGGGGAAAGGTTTTACTTATCTGAAGCTGGAGGAGGGGACTATAGGTTTGAACAGGATATTTCTGAAGAAGATACTTTTGTCCTAAAAATTTTCTTACCAGAAGGTGAAAGTTATTCCTCCAGGGAATTGAAGCCTCTAAATTCAACAGATATTATAGAAGTCGATTATGAAAAGAATGAGGATGGAGTCGAAATTTTCATCACCACACAAGGAGATGAAAATACCGATGATTTTCTATGGACGTATGAAGAAACATGGGCTTTTAAACCTCCTTTCCCTTCTAATTTTAAATATGATCAGGAACTCAAAGATGTTGTAGAAAGGACTGAGTCTGAGAAATACGATTTATGCTATAGAAGTGAAGCGAATTCAGCCTTGATTCTCCAGTCTTCTTCCAATTTCGAAGATCAATTGGTATTCCGTCAACCTATACTTCAGATTAATCATGGTGATGAAAGATTGTCTGAAAGGTATAGCATTTTAATTACTCAAAAGGCTTTGGCACCAGATGCGACAGAATTTTGGGAAAATCTGAGAGAAAACACAGATGATTTGGGGACTATTTTTAGTCCACTTCCTTCACAGATTCAAGGAAATATGGTTCATGATCAAAACCCTGAAATTCCAGTTATCGGTCAAGTTGGTTTGGGAAAAGTGAGTCAAAAAAGGCTGTTTATTGATATTCTGGAAGTGTATCCTTGGCAACCTGAAGTAGATGATTACTTTGGGTGTTCTTTAGGGGCAGATACTGTATTTGTAATCAACTATGAGGCTGAATTTCGCTTTGGTAATAAGGTGCCGACGTATCCGATTTACACTGTAAATGGGTTAGTACCTATTGGTTATTTATATTCTGAAGAAAGGTGTGTGGATTGTACTTTGAGAGGAAGTAATGTTGCTCCGGAATTTTGGGAAGATTGACGATTATAAAATATCCTTTCAAATAATTCTAAAACCACCTAAAATTATTTTGATTAAAACAAGATCTTAACTTTGAATGAATCGTATTTTGCTTTATGAAAGAAATTAAATTTTTCATTTTATTTCTTGTTTTTGCTTCTTCTGCCAAGGCTCAAGTCGCAAGCGATAGTTTGAAGTATTTAGCTTCTTATAAGCAGGAAATTCCTTATTTCCAGGAATTAATTACAGGAGGACAATATGCTGAAGCTCCCAAAACCATTGAGGGGCATCCATTTTATTTTTCGAGACAATTTGAAAATGGAAGCCTTCAAATCAATGGGATTACATATCCGCAAGTTCCATTGATGTATGATTCTTATAGAGACCAAGTGTTGACTTTTCATCCGATCTATAATCAGAAAATTCTGATCAATCCTGAAAAAGTAGATCAGTTTAGATTAGCCAATGGAGATAGGTTTCAGTTTTTTGAAGGAAACTCAGGCTTTCTTTATCATTTAAACGGACTCTATAAAGTACTCAATGACGGCGATGTTTTGGGTTTGGTGAAAGAGTTTAAGACCACAAAGGACAAAAATGATATTAGTAAGTATACCGATGTTTTTGTAGAAAAAACTGAGTTCTTTATTTGGAAGAAGGGCGAGTTTTTCAAAATAGGTAAAGCCAAACAAATACCGATTGTATTAAACGTAGATAAGAAACAATTAAAAAGGACGATGAAAAAGCAAGGTGTAAGATTTAAATCTGAGCCAGAGAAATATTTGTCCTTAGCCATTTCAGAGGCTAAAAAACTGAATGACAATTGACCCAATGAAACAATTTTACTTTGTATTTCTTTTTCTATTGATGGGGACCGGAGTGTCCTTTTCTCAGGATATTCAAGAGCCCCGAATAAGTGGATTCTTCCCCGGGATTTCTTTCCAAAGATTTATGGAAAGAGTGGAGGAAGAGACTCCTTATCACTTTTATTTTAAATCAGAAGATATAGCCGAACTGACAGTAAACTTACAAGCTGATCAAAGTAAGTTGAGTGATTTGTTAGATGCTATTTTTCTAAAAACCGATTTCCATTACTCTTTCGGAAATGAATTCAGCGTATTTATTTCCAAAGGAGAAAAGCTTCAAACTCAACTTCCAGAAGGATTTTTTAGAAATGTTTCAAGATCAGAATCAGATCTAAATGGAGAGGTGGATGAGGCATTTGTTCGAAATAATCGATTTGTAATTGGAGAATTGGCTCCGGGTCAGACAAAGGCAAAATTGAGTGGGGTAGTAAGAAGTTTGGAAAATGGAGAGCCTATTTCCGGTGCTATCGTTTTTGAGAAAATTGATTTTACACGCTCTGTTTCTGCTCCTGATGGTTCTTATAGCATCGTTTTGCCAATCGGAAAGCACACGATTTATATTCAAAATTTGGGTGGCTATATCGAACAGAGATTGATTGATTTGAGAGGAGATGGGGAGTTAAATATGAGTATTGGAGAAAGCATCTATTCCTTAAGTGAGGTGGTGGTTAATTCAGGGGCAATCAACCACATCAGTAGACCTGAAATGGGAGTGCAAACTTTGTCTGTAAACGAAATGAAAAAGCTTCCTGCAGTATTAGGAGAAGTGGATGTATTGAAAGGGATTTTGGTTTTGCCAGGAGTAAATACTGTTGGAGAGGCAAGTGTGGGCTTCAATGTGCGTGGTGGTGCGGCAGATCAGAACTTGGTTTTGTATGAAAACTCAACTCTTTTCAACCCCTCGCATTTATTTGGATTCTTTTCCGCAATCAACGCAGATGCTGTGGAGAGTGTAGAGTTGCATAAGGCAGGAATTCCAGCAAGCTACGGGGGAAGACTATCATCCGTATTGCAAGTGAAACCAAAATTTGGAAGAACGGATAAGATTGGAGGAAGTGGAGGAATTGGTCTTTTGACAAGTAGACTTAGCTTGGAAGGTCCGTTGGGAGAAAACACCACTTTCTTGGTTGCAGGTAGAAGTACTTATTCAGATTGGGTGTTGGACTGGCTGGAAGATAGGGCTGATTTCAATGCCAGTAGAGCTAATTTTTATGATGTCAATTTGAATCTCCGACATCAATTTGGAGAGAAGGATGTTTTCGAATTTACAGGGTATTTCAGCAAGGATAATTTCCGATTTGATCCAGATACAGTTTACGGATATCAAAACCAGAATTTCGCAGCCAAATGGACACATTATTTCAATGAGCAGGTTGAAGCCAGTTTCTCAGGAGGTAGGGATTCTTATGATTTTGAAATAATAGGAGAAGATAATCCTTTGAACTCTTATCAATTTGGGTTTGGGATAGATCAGACTTTTGCCAAAGTGGATATAAGACAGGATTATGAAGATCGGCATATCTTCAATTATGGGATTCACCTGAATCATATCCAATTGGATCCTGGGAAAATAAGGCCTTATGGTCCCGAATCAATTGTTATTGCAGATGAAGTGGAAAGAGAACAGGCACTCGAAACCTCCTTGTTTTTCTCAGATGAATTTGAAATAAATGATCAATGGATGGTCAGTGGAGGACTTAGGTATAATCTTTATAATTATCTGGGGCCACAGACGACTTTTACTTATCCTGATGGTTCCTCCTTTTCAGAACAAGATGTAAATGGTGAGGTGAGCCATGAATCCGGTAAGTTTATTAAAACGTATCATGGACCAGAATTTAGATTTTCGGCCAGGTATTCATTGAATAACCAATCATCTCTAAAAGCAGGGGTGAATTCCATGCGCCAAAATATTCACCTACTGAGTAATACTTCAGTCATTTCTCCAACAGATACTTGGAAACTGAGTGATGGTTTTATCCGGCCACAAACAGGAATCCAATATGCATTGGGGTACTTCAGAAACATGGCTCTAAATACATTGGAGTTTTCTGCTGAAGTGTATTACAAAACCATGAGAAATCTTCTGGATTATAGAAGTGGGGCTACCATTATTCTCAATGATGATGTGGAGCAAGATGTGTTGAATACGGATGGGAGAGCTTATGGTTTGGAGTTGTTTTTGAAAAAGAGTAGTGGTAGACTGACAGGGTCTGTTTCTTATACCTATGCTAGATCCTTGCTCAGAACCAATGAAGCTGAAACAAAAGAAAAGATCAATGATGGAGATGAATATTCCAGCAACTTTGATCAGCCTCATCACGCAGTTTTGATTTTGAACTATGAGGTGAGTAAGAGGTTCAATGCCACTTTCTCGGGTAATTACAGCACAGGAAGACCGATCACTTTACCAGTAAGCAAGTTTGAATATGGGGGTAGCGAAAGAGTTTATTTCACTGAAAGAAATGCCCAGCGAGTACCAGATTACCTCAGATTAGACCTTTCGATCAATTTGGAAGGAAATCACAAAGTGAAGAAGCTTGCGCATTCCTCTTGGTCATTTGGAGTGTACAATTTGTTAGGAAGAGCCAATCCTTATTCAATATACTTTGTGCCACAAGGAGGAGCTTTGCAAGGCTATAAGCTTTCCATATTTGGTACCCAGATTCCGTTCGTTACCTACAATTTCAGATTCTGATGAGATTCTTCAGGAGTCCACAACATATTGCCCTGCTTTGCATATTGGTGTTTTTGACATCATGTAGGGAAGAGTTTTTTCCAGAAATTGAAACTCAAGCGACAGGCATTTTAGTAGTCGAGGGCTATTTGGATTCTGAAGGGATTAGTAGTGACCTGAAACTTTCCTATACAGCTCCCATCACCTATGACGATGTACCTGCCGTGGTTCGAGGGGCTTCTTTACAATTGATTTCAAATTCAGGCGATCAATATTCTTTTATTGAAAAAGGTGAGGGTGTCTACTCGTTTCAGCAAGATTTGGATGAGTCCCAAACCTACTATTTGAAAATCCAATTAATAAATGGCGAAGAATTCTATAGTGATCCTATTCAACCGATCATCACACCTCCCATTTTAGAAGCGGGATATGCCAGAGATGAGGAAGGTGTTGAGATTTTTGTCAATGCAAAGGGCGATGAAAATGCTGATGATTTTTTATGGACTTTTGAAGAGACATGGATTATTAGACCAAGGATAAGAAGCACCTATATTTTCGATAAAGACCTGAATGCTGTTCGTACCAGAACGGAAGAGGAAAGAAATGATCTTTGCTATCGAACCTTGGAGAGTCCGGATATTTTGTTGGAAACGAGTTCGAGATTTGAGAATCAAGTGGTTTTTCGACAAACTATTTCAGAAATCCCGACAAATGATCAAAGGCTTGCAGAGAAGTATAGCGTACTGATTTCACAAAAGGCATTGGACTCCAAAGCGGTGGAGTTTTGGGAGATCTTGAAGAAGAATTCATTGGATTTAGGCTCTTTTTTCAGTCCTTTACCATCTATCATTTCTGGAAATATTCATTCAATCGATGGGGCTAGCGGAGCAGTGGGATATGTGAGTATAGGTGTAGTTAGACAAGAACGAATCTTTATAGAAAATAATGAGGTTCAACCTTGGTATTTTTCTGACCCGGAATTTGACGATTGTTTTATTTCTGAAGAGGCATTGTACATTGGGACGAGCGCTTTCTATAGCACATTTAATGGGTCTGGAGTAGCTCCAGTTAGGGAACTGATTGAGGGGACTTCAATCGTAGCTTATTATTATGCACCGACTAGATGTGTGGATTGTACTTTGTATGGAGACAAAGAGAAACCTGAATTTTGGATAGAATGAGGACTCTTTTCAAATCGGTAATAACTCTTTTAGTGCTGGTCTATTTGTCAGCTTGTAGGGAGGTCTACGAGCCAGAAGTAAATCAATTGGACCAAAGAGTTCTTGTAGTGGAAGGCTATTTGGATTCTGAGGGATTGAAAAGCGAATTAAGACTTAGTAAGACCTCAGAGTTAGGTGCGGATAGTTCTCCTTCTCCTGAATTAGGTGCTTCAGTTGAATTGATATCAAGTTCTGGTGCTACTTACCCACTAGTGGAGGAAGGGGATGGATTGTATGTTTTTCAAGCGGATATTTCTAAAGAAAATACCTATCATCTCTCTATTCAATTGTCAAATGGAGAACAAGTTTTAAGTGATCCGATTCAACCGATATTGACACCTCCGATTCTTGAAGCTGGCTTTGTTAAAGATGAAGCAGGAATAGAAGTTTTTGTCAATACCCAAGGCGATGAAAACGCAGATGATTTTTTATGGACTTATGAAGAAACTTGGATTTTTCTACCTAGAGTTAGGGTGACTTTTATTTATAAGCCAGGCGAAGGAGTTGTGAATAGAAATGATGATGAAAGGATAGATCTTTGCTACAAAACTGTAAGGAATGCCGGGGTATTGCTGGAAACAAGTTCCAGGTTTGAGGATCAGGTAGTTTTTCGACAAACGATAAAAGAGTTTGAAGAAGGGGATCCAAGAATGCAGAAAAGATATAGCATTCTGGTTTCTCAGAAAGCCATTCCTCAAGACGCTGTCGAATTCTGGGAGACGTTGAAAAGAAATTCTGAGGATATAGGAACTGTATTTAGTCCATTACCTTCCTTAATTGGAGGAAATTTGCATTTCGTTGTAGATGAGAATCGGCCAGTCATTGGCCAGATTAGTATCGGTGTAGTACAACAATCAAGAATATTTATCGACCGAGAGGAGATATTGCCTTGGGAGATTTTTACTCCCGAATTTGATGATTGTTTTATCGGTACAGATACGATTAGAACTTCAATGTATGGGCAAACATTTTCTAGCGGAGCAGTATTGCCAGCTAGGGTAGTTCCTGGCCCCATGGGGCCTTTAGGATACTTTACAACAGATAGGCGATGTGCGGATTGTACGCTCTATGCTGATCGAGAAAAACCGGCTTTCTGGATAGACTGATATGAAAAATAAACCAAAAATAATCTTAATTACCCTTTTTTTGGCACTAGCTAAATTGAGTTTAGCACAAACGGTCCAAGAAGAAATTGAATTTGATATTCCTAAAACTCTATTTTTTACGGATGAAAAAATCTGGATCAGGACTTCAATAAATTCATTAGGAAATATAGCTGAATCCCAAGTTCTTTATGCCGAGCTTATAGATGAAAAGAGCCGTTCTTGGGCTTTGGGAAAGATTCCTTTAGAAAATGGGAAAGCGCTAAACTATTTAGGGTTGGACTCTAAAATCCCTTCGGGTAATTATTTGCTAAGAGTTTATACGAGGATTTCTGCCAATGATCCAACTGGAAATGGTATCAAACAAAGACTTGTTACAGTTCTAAATCCAAGCTTGCCTCCTCGATCAACCTCTGAAGGTGAAGTTGATTTTAAAGTAAGTTCTTCTTCCAATACATTGGTTAAATCTTCCTATTCAGCCAATCAAAATATTGAACTTGATCTGCCATCTGAGGAAATAGAATCGATTCATGTTTCAGTGATGAACCCCTATTTGGAAGGGAGAGAAGGAGAATTGAATTCACAAGATATCTATCAAACCATCAATCCTGAAATATTCGTTCCGGAGCTTTTTGGACACATCGTTCATGGAAAATTGATTGGGGCAGAGATTGATACGACCCAAACCTATTTTCTCTCAGCTCATGGCGAAAAGTCCGCGTTATTTACGGATAGGCCTGATTTGGATGGGAATCTCTTTTTTGATTTGGGAGGTTTTAGACATTGGGATCATTTGCTGATCCAAGTCGAAGAAGGTACGGCCATACCAGATTTGGAAATTGTAAGTCCGGGGCCAAAGACTACATTCAAAACGGGATTCTCTATTCCTGAGCTAGTAATCCATCCAGAAGATGCAAAATGGCTGGAAGAGTTGAAAATGGCGTCCGCTTTAGAGCCATATTACAATCAGGAATATCGCTATGATTCGATTCCTGTCGTAACTGGATTTGTTGCCGATCAAACGTATTTGTTGGATGATTACACTCGATTTGAGACAGTAGAGACTGTTATCAAAGAATACGTTCCCGGAGTCGCTATTAGAAGGCGAGATAAGTTGAAAGAATTCCGATTGTTGAATAACCCCGCCAATTCAATGTTTGATAGTAATCCATTGATGATGGTGGATGCACTTCCGGTTTTCAATTCTGATATGTTGGCAAACTTCAACCCGAAGTTTTTTAAAAAACTAGAAGTATTGAATCGCGAGTTTTATCTAAACGACAGAACTTATGCAGGGGTAATAAACTTCTCGTCCTACGAAAATAATTTCGGGCTTTTTCCAGTGCCAGATCAAGTCTTGTATTTGGATTATCCAGGAGTCAATCCATTTATCAGTTTTGAGGGAGATTTTGCTCAAAAGAGCGTAATCGATACCAGAAGCCCTGACTTTAGATCAGTGTTGTATTGGGAAGAGGACGTTTCAGGCAAGAAAGTAGAGTTTTCTACCTCCAATATGAAGGGTATTTATGAATTGGTTATTCAATTTAAAGACAAGAATAAATCTCCGATCACAGAAACTTTGAAAGTGGATTAATTCCCTTTTTTGCCCAATTGATTCTGCATAAACTCACCTAACTTCTTTTGGTAGTAAGTGGAGTCATTGCTGTAATCAGGAACTAGAGTTTGTTTTTCTGGGAATGATTCCATGTGTAGAGTTTGAGTAGGGAAGGCAAACCTTACTCCCAATGTATTTGCCAATTCAACTATCTGAATAAGGATTTCATGTCTCGCGCGAAGCTCTTCTGGCCAAGTTGGCACCTCGAAAAACACATAAAACATTATGTCCTGACTGTAAGCCGAAAGGTTGTTGAAATAGACATTGAAATAGTCTTTTCGGGTATCCGGATGTGCCAAAACGATTTTGCGTAAGCCTATTACAAATTGATCAATCAATTGTGGTGGAGTGTCATATGTGACAGTCAGGGTGGTATAGAATCTTCTATAGTTTCTTAAGCCGTGATTATCCAGAGTTGCATCTGCGATTTTTCCATTGGGAACATACATGACAGAATTACGGAAAGTCCGGATCCTAGTAGATCTAAAACCGACTTCCTCAACAGTTCCATCGATATCTCCCGAGGTGATCCAATCTCCTACCTGAAAAGGCTTGTCAATAAAAATCATTACTGATCCGAAGAAGTTTTTGATCGTATCCTGAGCTGCCAAAGCAATGGCCACACCACCAATAGAAAGACCTGTAAGGAATGGAATGATATCGAGATTTAACCCATCTCTCAGAATAAACAAAGTCCCGATTACAACTACGAATGCCTTTAATGTTTTTCTCAGCAAAGGAACCAGTTGATCATCTAGGGTCGATTCAGTTTTCGTAGCTAAGCGAGCGAAATAAACTGCAATTACATTGACCAACTTGTAGAAAATCACCGTGATCAGGAATGGCTTTAGGGTATTCAGGATGATCACTATCCAAGCCCAAACCTCTGCAGGAAGCTGTAAGACTGGCATGAAAAGAGCCAAGAATAGAACGATCAAATAGATACTGGTAATCCGAGCCACTGGAAGAAGGTAATTTTCCCCCACTTTTTGATATCCGACCCTTTTGAAAAAGTAGACCAGAACCTTGTCCACCAAAAAGGTGAAAAAGAAATGAGCCAAAAAGACGAGGAATACTAAAAAGAAAATCCCTACAAGCTGCCATAGATGAAGCCCTAAATAGACATCATTTCCAATTTGAGGAAGGAGATTTAATAGTTTCGCGGTGCCGTAGGGATAAGTTTCTTTATGAAGCTCATTTATTTGGCTGACTGTAAAAGCTGAGAACTTCCATTGCTTTCCTTTTTTTTCAAGGAATACTCCAGGGATCTTTTGTTTGTCAAAAAAATATAGGGATTCAGTATTGCCAGAAGTACTGTCTTGATAATTGGGGAGGTTTGGGACAGAGCTGGTTCTAATGATAATTCCTTTCCCCTCAAACACTTGTTTTAATTTTAAACTAAGTTTTGCCCCATCTGCATCTGGCATATCAGTCATGTCCAGAGTTTGGGCTGCCTTTTCTGGGTGAAACTCAGATTCCTCCAGATTATAAAAAAAAGTAAGTGTTGTATGGTATGGAGAACTGAGGTTTACCTTGGTGCCGACAGTTTCAGACTCAGCATTGTCGGCGATCAATTGTGCAAAAGAAGCTCCTGCAGCAAAAAATAAAATAGCGAATACGAATAGAAAACGTCTAAACATAAATCCAGTGGTGATTTTGGGTGCAAGTTACTCAATTAGATGAGGAGGGGCAAAGCTTATCCGATCAGTCGCTTAGCTGGTAGGTAGTCAACCTGTTTCCTGCGATGGTTCTGATTTGATATTTGCTTTGATTTGGGAAATAGCTGATTTCTATTTCACCTATACTTTCCAAAGGGAGTTGGGTCATCAGATTACCTTTCAGATCATACAAATAAGAGAATTCCTGGGTTTTATCAGTGATTACAAAAATCTGTCTGGAAGATCCAAAATCGAAATATTGATAAGAAAGATCACCGTCCGAAGCTCTTATGGATAGAAGTTCTTTCTCATCTCGATCCAATACTTTGACTTGATTGAATTGTCTGGAGATATAGACGAAATCCATATCTTTTTGATCAGGAATAACTAGGAATTCATTGTCTCTGTCCTCTTTGATCAATTGGTTTCTATAGGTGATTTCTCCTCCGAAATTCACATGAAAAACTTCACCACCCGCAGAAATTCCTGATAATTGGAAAGCTCTGGATCCATTGCTTCTATTAAATACCAATCCGCTGGAAAGCTTATCAGAAACTTGAATCGGCGAACCGCTTTGTGCTTCTCCTCTTCTGTTGAATAGGTAAAGCTTGCCACTTTTGGTTACGGCTCCCATGTAGTCTCCACGGCCCGGAACTCTAAAATGAGCTGGTGCCATAATACTCACATCTCCGATCGAAAGGGGGTTCCATCCGTCTAATCTATCTCCGGTTTTGTCTAGCAAGTAAAGATTACCACTGTTTGTACTTATAAAATATCTGTACTCTTTGCTGTTGTTATAGTCTACCAAATTCAAGTGGGTAATCGACTCTCCAGAAAATAAAAAAGGATAATTTGGTAATGGATTCCCTAGGCGATCAATGCCATAGACTCTATCAGGAGTGGCGATAAGAAGTTGAAGTTTTCCATTTTTATAATAATCCACTTGGAAAGCATCCGAAATGATAGGGCCAGAAAGCTGCTCACTATAAACGGTCTCGCCAGCTGAATTCACCAAATAAAGAACATGGTTGGCGTCTTGAATTATTTGGTCTTCGGTATTATCCTGATAATTCGTAATTGCCTTCGGACCATAAATCAATGGTGCAGGAAAAGTTTCCTGACTTTCAGCATTCAGACTAACTGTAGATTCAGGTTTGATTTCGCTTATTTCTCCTGATTTAAAAGGCAAAGAAAGAGTCGCCAAAGCTTCTCCTCCAATTTGATTGACTCGGAAAGAAATGTATGGGAATGCTTTAAATGCTGAGGAATATTTTTGCAAAAACGTGCTCCAGGAAGGATTGGTCTGTTGCGTCCAACTTTTCCAGATTTCTGAGGTAAGATAGATTCTTGAAAAGCCTGAGGAAGGAGTTAAAGCTATTTTTGCTGCAGGAGCTCGATTTTCATTTGCCCAATTATTCTGGTTAAAATAATCGTCAAGTACCATTTTCATTCCTTGTTGGGAATTGGTGAAAATCAGCAATTCCTCAGTTTGGGTAACAAATGTTTGATCGAAGCCAAAGAATTTTCCTTCGAATAAATGGGCTGGAAATTCTTCGTCAGCAATAAAAAGAATCTTGTTTTCTCCATAAAAATCGGAAGTCTCGTTGCCCTGTTCAGCTAGATATTTCTCCAATAATTCAATGGAAGCTTCAGGGTTTGATGTTCTTGCTATCAGCGCAAGATTTTGATTGGATCCTCCGTAAGCTTCTAATTCAATAAGGTAAAGCTCACCGGTGAAATCGTCCAAAAAGCCTTGGTCGATGAGATTTCTTTGGATTTCTGCTACCAAAGTTGATTTCTGTGGAAATGCGCGGTTCTCAAGGATTTGAGTCTCGTAGATGCTTTGAAGGTTGAATTGAGTGATTGCTAAAGTTGAATTTGGGATTGCCTTTTCTATGGCATTTAGATTTGCTGATAAAGAAGGAGTGAAGTTGACTGAGTCTGTTAAATAGAGAGGCCCTTCAAAGCCAATTTCATCCTCTTTCAAGTGCAATTGAAGGCCAACAATTCCACTTAGGTTTTGTAGAGTCTCAGCAGCAAGATTTTCCCGGTTTTGATGAGTTCCTTTCAAAAGACTCCCTAGGCCTCTTCCGCTTAGCCAGAGAACTCCTTCGTGACGGTCTAAGTTATTTTCTGCGGGAATAAGGTCTCCAAAAGTTGGGAGTTCGGGATTTACAAAATTTCGAATAGCTTCCTCAATTAGAAATGAGGATTGAGAAGCAACCATCACAGAACCTAGGAATGTAAAGCTCCAAGTTCGATTGTTGTTGGAATCAAAGAATTCAGAAATGGGTTGACTAGAGTATTGTCTTGTAGTTACTCTGGCGCCAGCTGGTAATTTTTCGGAAAGTTGAGCGAATAAATCTGCACTGCTTCCTTGTGATGCCTCTAAAGTGAAAAGTAAATCAAACGATTCAGCTCCCGTCGAATGATAGGAGATGGTTAAGGTCTTTCCATTAAACAGTTGTGTGATTTTTCCAGAATGGTCTGTTAGACTATCCAGGCTGACTAGCTGCTCGGATATTTTTTGAAAAGATGGGAAGTTTTTGAGAATTCCCCAGGATGGGTGTTCTACCAATTCATTCCAAATGAGAGCTGACTCATCGGATTCAAGGACGAAGACAGCATCTTGTCCTATTAGATCAAAGTTTTTGACCTGAGAAGTAGAAAAGTAATTGGTATATGCCCAGTAGCCGGCGGCACCGAGTACAAAAATAGTTATAAGAACCAGTAGACTTTTCCAGATTTTCACTTCAGGGGGTTTGATCTGTTTAAGTTTTAACAAAAATCAGACCCGGAACATCATCTTAGTAGATCATATCCCGGGTCTTTAATTTAATATGAATTACTTGGAAAGGTTATCCAATACGGTCATTACTTCTTTCACGTGACCTCTAGAAGTTTCAAGCAATGCTTTTTCTTCTTCGTTCAAGTCTAGTTCGATTACTTTCTCGATACCGTTTTTGCCCAAAATAACTGGAACACCTAGGTAGCAATCATCGATTCCGTATTCTCCGTCCAATTTGATACAAACAGGGAATACTCTTCTTTGGTTTTTCAAGATAGCTTCTACCATTTGAGCAGCTGCAGATCCTGGAGCGTACCATGCGGAAGTACCCATCAATTTAACCAATTCACCACCACCGAACTTGGTTCTTTCGATGATCGCATCCAATTTTTCTTTTTCGATCAATTCAGTCACAGGGATACCAGCTACTGTAGTGTATCGAGGAAGAGGAACCATGGTGTCACCATGTCCACCCATCAAGATTGCTTGGATTTCTTTGGCAGAAACGTTCAACTCAGATGCCAAGAATGCTCTGTAACGTGCAGTATCCAAGATTCCAGCCATACCCATTACTTTGGTACGAGGAAGTTTAGAAGACAAATGAGCTTGGTAAGTCATTACATCAAGTGGATTAGAAACCACAATGATGATCGCGTTAGGAGAGTATTTGATTACGTTTTCAGTAACAGACTTCACGATACCAGCGTTGGTTTCGATCAAATCGTCACGAGTCATGCCAGGTTTTCTTGGAAGACCTGAAGTGATAACTACTACGTCAGAATTTGCGGTTTTGCTGTAATCATTGGTGCTTCCAACAGTACGAGGGTCATACTGATTGATTGGAGCCTTTTGCCAGATATCAAGGGCTTTGCCTTCGGCAACACCTTCTTTGATGTCTACTAATACTATTTCTTCAGCGATTTCGCGATAGGCTAGGACGTCAGCACAAGTTGCGCCTACATTTCCAGCCCCTACAACGGTTACTTTGCTCATGATATTATGATTTATTATTTGATATAGCCTATAAAAAGCGGCGCTAAGTTATTAAACAATGGGAGGAATAGAAACCCTCGGGACAATACTTTGTTATTCGGTTGCGAAATACTTTAAAATTTCGATTTGCAGTGAAATTCAGCTTACTCAAACATCTGCTTAAGGCTGAAAAACCCAAAGGATTCTCGATAGGATTTGAATAAGCGCTGATTGTTGTCATTGTAATATTCCGAAAGTGAAGTCATCATCTTCGCTTTGACTTTCGGGCTAGAATCAAAAATCTCCTGAATCGCATAATGAGGAATGACGATCAAGTCTGCTTCCTCCGAAGTAACAATAGCAGTATAGGTTCTTTTGGTGTTTTCCAAAAGTGAGTTTTCACCGAAAGCCTCCCCTTTGTTTACTTCCAGAATGGATTCAAAATTATCCTTGACATCAATCGTAAGATTAACCTGACCTCTCTTGACCAGATAAAGAGCTTGACTTGGGTCTTTACTGAAAAAGACTACCTCGTCTCGATAATATTTCCGTTGATGCATGGCGGGAATAAACCGGGCCATTTCATTATTTCTCAGCCTCTCAAAAAATTTGATCAACCTTAGAAAATCAAAGGTGTTTTGGTCTTCGGCTGTATAGGTCTTGGAAAAAGGATTCAGCATCAGCTTTTTTGTTTGATGTATAGAGTTTTCCTTGTGGAGGCATCTAGTTTTGCCCAATCAGCGATTCTATAACCAATAACCCAAGCAATCTTTCCTTCGGAGATGAGTACTTTGATTTTGGATTTTTCTGCTACAGATACTTTCAAATCTATCAAAAAGTCAGAGATTTTCTTGCTGTTTTTCATCCCGAGCGGGATAAATTTATCACCTAATTCCCAGCTTCTGATTTCAAGTGGGAAATTGATTTTTTCCAAATCCAACATTGCATTGGTTTTGGATTTATCTATTGGAGCTTTTTCATGAAGCTTAAGGAGCTCATATGTTTTTCCTTCCCAGCTGACTTCGATGTCATTTTTTTGAATCGTGATGGTCTCGAATACTCCTGTCTTCGGAGAAAGAATCAGCTCATCTCTGTCGATTGTCAATCGAAAACTTCCCGTTTCAAAAATTTTACCTGGATTATGCGTTTGGCAGGCCTCCAAAATGGATTCAGCTTGATCTGAATTAAAGCCAAAAGGTCTAAGCCAATAGAAGAGTAAGGAAGTAGCCCCTGAAGTGTTTTTGATGGCGGAAATTGGTAGAAACTGAAAATCGCCATCCACTTTTATCTCTTGGGATTTCCAATTTTCGAATAAAGTTGAGAATGCCTTGGAGGAATCTTTTAGCCTATTGAGACTGGAAAGTAGGTTCTTTTTGGCATCTGGGGCGGTGTCAAAAAGCAGTGGTAAAGCATCTAGTCTTAATTTATTCCGCTTGTAATCAGTTTTTTTATTGGATGAATCCTCTCTCCATTGGATATCATTTTCCTTTGCAAACTTTTCAATTTGTTCTCTTGAAAATGGCAACAATGGTCTTATCAAATGTCCTTTTCGGTCAGCCATGCCTATCAAACCATCTAAACCTGTTCCCCTCAATAGGTTGAGAAAAATAGTTTCTATCTGATCATCTTCATGGTGAGCTAGGATGATTCCATTCAACCCTAGTTTTATTCTTAGGTTTTCAAACCAATCATAGCGAATTACCCGAGCTGCCATTTGTGTGGAGATCTTTTGATTTTCTGCCACTTGATGAGCATCAGCATCCAGAGTTTGAAAAGGAATCTCATGATCAATTGCCCAATTTTTTACAAATTCTTCATCATCATTACTTTCTTCGCCTCGAAGGTGGAAGTTGACATGTGCGAGGATAAAAGGGATTTTGAGTTGGTGTAGGAGAGTGGCCAAAACCATGCTGTCGATTCCCCCACTACAGGCAAAAAGGTAGGTGGAATTTGTATCAAGAAGAGACTTTTGGCGTATATGCTCTTGAAAAGCTGAGATCATTGATCAAAAATAGCTTTTTCTACTAATTTTGCCCACTTGAATTATCCGATGAAATTTTCTTTACCTCAGTTTATTCTTATAGGCCTAGGGCTTTTCATATCACTTTCTGTTTTTGGGCAGGGGGGGAGTGTGCTTGAGATCAATGAAGCCGATTCTCTTTTGGGAGCCAATGGTTTTGAGAGATTATTGGGGAATGTCAAAATGAAGCATCAGACCACCCTAATCAATTGTGATTCAGCGCATTTTTATAGAGCGACCAACATGGCAAAGCTTTATGGTAGGGTGTTTATTGAGGATATGGAGGACTCGGTGACCACAAAAAGTGCCTATGCTGAGTATGATGGAAATACCAAATTGGCCAAACTTCGGAACAATGTGATTTTCGATAATGGGGAGACAAAACTCTATACCGATTTCTTGGATTACAATCGAAAAGCCAATATTGCGACCTATTTCAATGAGGGGAAAGTGGTGGATTCCACCAACGTTTTGACCAGTGAGAGAGGGAAGTATGAAGTCAATTTAGAAAAAATAACATTTGAGGATGATGTTGTTTTGGTGAACCCAGACTATACCATGAAAACAAATTTTCTGGTGTATCTGACAATTCCTAAAACTGCAGAGACTCAAGGTTTGACAAACTTGGTTTCAAAGGAAGGAAATACGCTGAATGCTCAGAAGGGAAGTTTCTATGATACTCAGAATAAATTATTTCGATTTTATGATGGAGTAGTTGATACTGAAACTAGCCGAGTGAAAGCGGAGGAGTTACTTTATCGTGAATTAGAAGGGTATTATGAAGGGAAAGAAAATGTGAGGGTTTTCAATAAAGAGCGAGAAGTTGAGATTTTTGGAGATGAAGGAAAGTATTGGGAAGAACGAGGGTATAGTTTGGTACATGGCAATGCATTGGTGAGAAGGTACTTCGAAAAAGACACTTTGTATTTGGCAGCAGATACGCTGATTTCTCAAGATCATGAATCAGATTCCTTGAAATATTTATTGGCTTTTCATTCAATTCAGCTGGTGAAATCTGACCTTACTGGAGTTTCTGATTCGTTGGCATATAATTACAACGATTCCACCATTCAGCTTTTTCAGGATCCAGTTATCTGGAATCAAAAGAGTCAAATCACTGCAGACTCGATGACGTTTTTCATACAAAATGAAGAATTGAAAAGAGTTTATATGCAGGAAAACGTCTTTTCAGTGATGACCGATACCTTGACCAATTTCAATCAGATGAAAGGTAGAAAGCTCAATGGATATTTTACTGAAGGGCAAATCAATAGGTTGGAGATTGAAGGGAATGGGGAGTCTTTGTACTATGCTTTGGAGGGAGATACTTTGACTCAAGGAATCAATAGAACCTTGTCTGCCACCATCAGAATGGACTTTAAAGATGGAGTGATTAAAAAAGTCAAGTATGACGTGAAGCCAGATGGTAAGTTTATTCCATTTCAATTAGTCGAAGAGGAAAGTTCAAGGTTGGAAGGATTTCAATGGAGAATAGAAGAAAAGCCTTCCATGGAGACGATTTTCACATGGAGAAAGGTTGAAGAAATTGATCCTAACGAAAAAAACTTGTTTGATGAGCCAGATGCTGAAATTCGGATGCCAACCGATGAGGAAATCCAGAAGTCACTAGAAAAACGTGGTTTGAGGCCAGAAAAACCTAAGTTGAAGCCTTTGAAAAAGGTAGGGAACCTGCCTAACGAAAAACCGTAAGAAAAATTTTATCGAGGTTAACAACAATTAACCGCATTTTTTCGCTCAGTCATTACCTAAGACATATTTTTGTGCGTATATTAAATGCAGTTAAACAACTGACAAGCGTATCGATTACAACTTTACATGAAGACATTTCTCAAACTTTTTGCGTGGCTGATGCTTGCGTTTCCGATGATTTCGGAAGCGCAACAAGTGCGTGTATTGAGCGAAGGTCTTGATTTTATAGGTGATATCGGTTCCACTCATCGTAAAACTGTCATCCTTCAAAACGAATCTGATCAGCCCAAAACCTATTTCTTGAAAAATCTTTCTGGAAATCTAGGTTCATCCCAACAGATGAAAATTTGTATCGGTGATCAGTGCTACGATGCCAAAAGAGATTTGGCAAAAATCAAATTAAGTCTGAATCCCGGGGAAATCCTTACAGATCTATATTTGGATTTGGATATGGGGATCGCTGAGACCAGAGGTAGTTTTGATTTGGTATTTGTCAATGAAAACAATTTGCGTGAGGCTTTTGTAGTGGAAGCCCAATACAACGTCAGCAATCCAAATAAAAAAGTGAACGATTTTGATTATGAATCCATTTCACTTTCGGATGTCTATCCAAATCCTAGTAACAGGGTGGCACAGTTTGACTACAAGATTAAAAAACAGGGAGCACATGCGAAAATTGTGATTAACAGTTTTATTGGGAATCCAATTGCCGAATATGTTTTGGATCCAGAAAGACCTTCACTTTCGATTAATGTGTCTGATTTTAATCCTGGGATTTATTTCTACACGCTTTTTGTGGACAATAAAAATATTGTAACCAAAAAACTTCAAGTGAAGAAGTAATAGTCACCTCCTTCTATCCGTTTGAATACCAATTAATATCCCGTATATTTGCGGTCTTGAAAATGAACATGCGCGTACAACACTTATTTATTCTCTTATTCATCTTGGTTTTCAGTTCCTGTGGACCTTTCAGCAAATTGGAAAAAAGCACCAATTGGGAAGAACTCTATGAAGGAGCCAATAAGTATTATCAAGAAGGAGAGTATAATAAGGCTATTATTCTATATGACAAGGTTTTGCCTGTGATCAGAGGGAGTGAAAAAGCCGAATTGGCAGATTACAACTATGCTAATTGTCATTTCAAGACTAAAAGGTATATCGAGGCTGCTGGTTATTTCAGTAACTTCTACCGTACCTACAATCGTAGCCCTTTAGCAGAAGAGGCGTTGTTCATGAATGCATACTCGCTATATTTAGATGCTCCAGATTTCAATTTGGATCAGCAGAGTAGTCAAGAAGCAGTCTCAGCTATTCAGCAGTTTGTGACTAGATTCCCAGGATCAGCGAGCTATGAAAGAGCCATGGATATGCTTCAGGACCTTGAGGGAAGATTTGAAGAAAAAGCCTATCACGAAGCGTCGATGTATTATCGATTGAAGGATGGACTTTACCCTGGTCAAAACTTGTTGGCTTGTGTGGTAAGTTTTCAGAACTTTGCAAAAGATTTTCCTGAGAGTAAATACAATGAGGAAATCGCATATAAATTAGTAGAGGTAAGTACAGCCTTGGCCGAAAACAGTGTTTATTCCAAAAAAGAGGATAGATTAAATGAGGCTTTAGGTTTTGCTACTACTTTCTACAGAAGGTACCCAAGCAGTAAATTTACCGCCGAGGTTCAATCTTTTGAGTCAGAGACGAAGAAAGAATTGGAGGATCATATGAAGTTGAAGCAAGAAGTAGCAGAAAGAAATGCAAAAGCAGAAGCTGAGGCTAAGGCTGCTGCAGAAGCTGCAAGTGCGACTCCTCCTCAAACAAAAAATGATAATTAATTAAATCGAGATAAAATGGCAACTAACCCATCCATCATTACACGCGACTTGGATAAAGTAGCTGCGAAAACTGGCAACATCTATGAATCTCTTCATGTTGTAGGTCAGAGAGCAAAGCAAATCTCCAGCAACTTGAAGGAAGAATTGAATACCAAACTTTCTGAGTTTGCTTCTACTGTAGACAACTTGGAAGAAGTATTCGAGAACAAGGAGCAAATCGAAATTTCAAAATTCTACGAAAGAATGCCTAAGCCGTCTACTCTATCTATGGAAGAGTTTATGGAAGGTAAAGTATATCACAGATTCCCAGAGCAGGAAGAAGGTCAATAAAATGAGCCTGAAAGGGAAGCGGATTGTTTTAGGAGTAACCGGCAGCATTGCTGCTTACAAATCCGCACACCTGACCCGACTCTTAGTCAAGAAAGGAGCAGAAGTGCAAATTATTATGAGCGCTTCTGCTCTTGACTTTATTACCCCTTTGACCCTTTCTACACTTTCCAAAAAGCCAGTTCTTCATCAGTTCCAAAAAGATGAGACTGGGGAATGGAATAACCACGTGGAATTAGGCCTATGGGCTGATTTATTTTTAGTAGCACCTTTGAGTGCTAATACCCTATCAAAGTTTGCAAATGGTCTTTGTGATAATTTGCTTTCAGCTACCTACCTATCAGCAAGATGCCCCGTCATGCTAGCTCCAGCAATGGATCTAGATATGTACCAGCATCCTTCCGTAAAAGCTAATCTGGGCAAAGTTCAAACTTTTGGGAATCTCCTACTTGATGCTGAATCTGGAGAATTAGCCAGTGGGCTTTCTGGAAAAGGCAGAATGATGGAGCCAGAACATATCTTGGTGGAGGTTCAGAAGTTTTTTAGCAAAAAGTCCGATTTTAAAGGTAAAAAGGTTCTCATTACGATGGGGCCAACTCAAGAAGCAATAGATCCTGTAAGATTCATTAGTAATCATTCCAGTGGGAAAATGGGATATTCTCTCGCTACATCACTGGTAGATAGAGGAGCTGAGGTTTGGGTAGTTTCCGGTCCGATTCACATTCCTGTTGAGAAATCTAGGTTTCATTGGACTGATGTCAAATCCGCGGAAGAAATGTTCACGGCTGCTAAGTCAGTTCATGATCAAATGGATATTGTGATCTTCACAGCTGCAGTGGCTGATTATGGACCTGCCGAGGTTGCTTCGGAAAAGATCAAAAAAAGTGATTCTGAAATGTCTATTCTGCTAAAAAAGAATGTCGACATAGCTCAATCTTTGGGGCAATCAAAGATGGAGGGGCAGATTCATGTAGGCTTCGCTTTGGAAACAGAAAACGAAAAAGTAAATGCCCAATCCAAGCTTGAGCGTAAGAACTTTGATCTGATAGTATTGAACTCCATGAAAGAAAAAGGTGCTGGTTTTCGTTTAGATACCAACAAGGTTCATATTTTCTCAAAAAATGGAGAACATGAAGAATCTTCACTTGCTCCAAAATCAGAAATAGCTACATTGATTTTGGAGGAAATCAAAAAAACTGAGCATTGGATCAAAGCCTAAGATTTTATTTTATTTTTAGAGGAATGAAAAAATTGCTCTTCACATTTTTATTTCTTTTCCCGTCGATTTTAACTTTCTCTCAGGAGTTGAACTTCACTGTAATCATCAACAGTGATAGAGCGAGAATCCAGAATACAAATGTTTTTACCCAGATGAAAAACTCCTTTGAGCAGTTTTTGAATGGGAGGTCTTGGACTACGGATGAATTTAAACCTGAGGAAAGAATTAAAGGGAATTTGCTGATTACTATTAATGATGTGCCTCAGGTTGGAGTGTATTCAGCGACAGTTCAGATACAAACAGTAAGACCGATCTATGGTACGGATTACGAAAGTCTTGCTTTCAATTTTGCAGACCGCAACTGGAATTTTGAGTACATCGAGTCTCAACCGTTGGAATTCAACCGTTTCACCTTTTTGAATAATATCAGCTCATTGCTGGCCTTTTATGCCAATATCGCTCTAGGATTGGATTATGATACATTCGAAAAAGAAGGAGGAAGTCAGTTTTTTGCCATAGCCAATGATATTGTCAACAATGCACAGCAATCAGGTAGAGCTGGGTGGGTACAAAGTACATCCGATCGGAGAAATCGCTATTGGTTGATTAATGACATCTATACCTCCTCGGTCTTTTCTTCCATTCGTGAAGCATATTATTTTTATCACAGGCAAGGTTTGGACCTGTTGCAGGTTGAGCCAGAAACAGCTTATCAAAATATTTTGGAAGCCATCAAATTAGTTGCTGCTGCCAATAAAACTCAACCGAACGGGATTTTCACCATTTCATTTATGGATGCAAAGAGTGATGAGATTTCTCAGATCTTAAAAAATGCATCTTTGGAAATCCGTACTGAAGCGGTAGAATTACTTTTGGAAGTTGATCCAAATAATGCCAGAAAGTACAACGAGCTGCTGAAAAGCTAAGTCGGATTTTTTAGCTTTGTGCTAATCAAATTACCAATGCTTAAAACCCTCAGTATTTCCAATTACGCCCTTATTGATGAGTTGCAAATGCAGCCTAGTCCAGCTTTGAGTATGATCACAGGTGAGACAGGCGCAGGTAAATCCATTATGTTGGGAGCAGTCGGATTATTGTTGGGAAATCGAGCTGACACGAAGGTCCTTTTGACAGAGGAGAAAAAATGTATCATTGAAGGTGTTTTTGAGATTGGAGCCTATGGATTGGGAGATTTTTTTGAAACCCAAGAATTGGATTATGAAACCCCTTGTATCATCCGCCGAGAAATAAGCCCAAGTGGAAAATCCAGGTCATTTGTCAATGATACTCCTGTGAAATTGGATGTCCTGAAAGAGCTTGGAGCGAAGCTCATGGATGTCCATTCTCAGCATGATACACTTCAATTGGCAGATGGGAAATATCAATTGGGAATCATTGATGCTTTTGCCCAAAGTCAAGCAGAAATCAAGGTTTATAAGACTGATTATTCCGATTTTAGAAAAGCAAAGAAAGCATTCGATACTATTCAGCGGGAAGCAATAGAACTTCAAAAAGAAGCGGATTTCAACCAGTTTCAATTGGATGAATTGAGCTCCCTAACTCTTCAAACTGGGGAGCAGGAGGAGATGGAGTCCAATCAGGAGATTCTTGAAAATGCGGAAGAAATCAAGCAAAAGATCAATGAGCTTTTAAACCTGTTTCATGACGAACAATTCGGATTGGTTCAGGGCTTGTCCCAAGTTCAGCAAGGCTTGCAAAATCTAGGCAGGCTGGCTCATAAATTTGATGGGTTGAAAGACCGTTTTCAGGAGACTTTTATAGAATTAAAAGATATCGCTGATACGCTTGGTGATGAAGAAGGGAAGGTTGAGATCGACTTTGAAAAGCTGGATGAAATCCGAGAGCGATTAAGCAAGATATATCAACTTCAGAAAAAGCATGGTGTTAATTCTGTGGAGGAATTGATGGCTATTGAGGCTGAATTGGCAGAGAAGGTTTTTCAAGTGCAAAATTTGGATGAAAATCTAAAAGAAGCAGAAGAGAAACTGAAGGCTGCTGAGAAAAAGATGTTGAGTTCTGGTGAGCTTTTGAGTAAAAAGAGGAAATCTTGTTTTTCAGTTTTTGAAAAATCTCTTCAAGAGCTTTTGTCAGGATTGGGCATGGAAAATGCCAAGATCCAAGTGGAATGTAAGTCAGTAGCTCCAAGTAATTCAGGCTTGGACGAAGTGGAAATTCTATTTTCTGCTAATAAAGGCTCGATGCCTCAGCCATTAAAGAAAGTGGCTTCTGGAGGTGAATTTTCGAGATTGCTTTTTGGAATCAAATATCTCATGGCAGACAAGATGGCCTTGCCAACTTTGATTTTTGATGAGATTGATACTGGAATTTCTGGGGAAGTTGCCTTGCAGATGGTGCGAATGATGAAAGAAATTTCAAAGGAGCATCAAGTGATTTGTATCACCCATTTGCCTCAAGTGGCGGCAAAAGGGGATATGCATTACTTTGTATATAAGGATAATAATTCTGACAGAACCATCAGTAAAATCAAGCTTTTGGATGAAACTGAAAGGGTTTCTGAATTGGCAAAAATGATTGCCGGCTCCAATCCTTCCTCTTCAGCTGTAGAGAGTGCTAAAGAGCTCCTTCACCAATAGGCCGTCAATTCAGGGAAATTCCCTATTTTTACGCCATAATTTTGACTTCAATCAAAAGCTATATGCCAGAAAATTTGCTAAAAGGTAAAGTAGGGATCATTACAGGTGCATTGGATGAGAATTCAATTGCTTGGAAAACAGCCCTTAAGGCCAAAGAACAAGGGGCGAAATTTGTCCTGACTAACGCTCCGATCGCCATGAGAATGGGAGCAATCAAAGAACTTGCTGAAGAATGTAATACCATCGTTATCCCTGCGGATGCTACTGTGGTAGAAGATATCGAGAAACTATACACAGAAGCTAAGGAGTTTTTGGGAGCGGATTTCGATTTTCTTCTGCACTCTATCGGGATGTCTCCAAACATCAGAAAAGGAAAATCTTACGGAGATTTGAACTATGATTGGATGAACAAGTCTTTCGATGTTTCTGCTATCTCTTTTCACAAAATGATGCATGTGGCTGAGAAAATGGATATCATGAAGGAGTGGGGTTCAATTGTAGGTCTTTCTTACATCGCTGCTCAGAGAGTATTTCCTTTCTATACAGATATGGCTGACGCTAAAGCATTGTTGGAAAGCATAGCCAGAGGTTATGGCTATAGATTTGGTAAATTGAAAAAAGTGAGAGTGAATACTATCTCTCAATCTCCAACCAAAACCACAGCTGGTTCAGGTATCGGTGGATTTGATTCTTTCTACAACTTTGCTGAGTCTCTTTCTCCACTGGGAAATGCTTCGGCTGATTCTTGTGCAGATTATATCGTGACTATGTTCTCTGATTTGACAAGAATGGTGACAATGCAAAACCTTTTCCACGATGGTGGATATTCTTTCACGGGTATTTCCGAAGATATCATGGAGAAATTCCAAGACTTGTAATTACAAATTACTTCATAACTAAAGGCTCTGAGAAATCAGGGCCTTTTTCATTTCCTGTCGTCCAAATTCTATTTTTTGGTTTCCTATTTTACCCTATCTTATTGCACTAAACATCAACCACCAAACTTTATGTTAAAAAAGATACTAATGACAGCAGTCTTTGCGGTTTTTGCAATGAGTGCTTTTTCACAAATAGAACCTGCCCCAGATAGAAGTGAGGGAGATGGGCCTTATGATAAGTTAATCATTCGTGGCGTTGTCTTGATTGATGGGACTGGAGCACCACCGACAGGTCCTGTAGATATTGTAGTTGAGAAAAACAAGATCACCAGAATCCAGCAAGTAGGATATCCTGGGCTACCTATTCAAGAAGCTAGAAGGCCAAAAGCCGATGAGAACACGAAGGTTTTGGACTTAGAAGGATATTATTTGATGCCAGGCTTTATTGATGCTCATGCTCACATAGGAGGTAGGGGACAAGGTACACCTGCTGAATATGTATACAAACTTTGGATGGCTCATGGAGTGACTACAATTCGTGATCCTTCGGCAGGAAATGGCTTGGACTGGGTATTGAGCGAAAAGAAAAGATCCTTGGCTAACGAAATCGTTGCCCCTAGACTATTGGCTTATACCTCATTTGGTCAAGGAGCTAAAGAGCCAATCGTTACAGCAGAACAAGCGAAAGCTTGGGTAAACGAGAACAAGAATAAAGGTGCGGATGGGATTAAATTTTTCGGAGCGAACCCAGAAGTAATGGAAGCGGCTATATCTGAAAATAAAAGAATCGGCTTAAGATCAGCGATGCACCATCAGCAATTGGATGTAGCAAGATGGAATGTTTTGAATTCTGCCAGAGCAGGTTTGACTTCTATGGAGCACTGGTACGGTTTGCCTGAGGCATTATTTGAAGATCGCACAATTCAGGATTTCAGATTGGATTATAATTACCAAAACGAGCAGCACAGATTTGCTGAGGCTGGTAAACTATGGAAACAAGCTGCTGCTCCATACTCTGAGCATTGGAATAATGTGATGAATGAATTATTGGAATTGGATTTTACTTTGGATCCAACGTTCAATATCTATGAAGCAAATCGTGATTTGATGAGAGCGAGAACTGCAGAATGGCATGATACCTATACTTTGCCTTCTCTGTGGAGATTTTATTCTCCAAGCCGTCAGTCTCACGGATCTTATTGGTTTGATTGGACTACCGAGGAAGAATTGCAGTGGAAAGAAAACTATAGACTTTGGATGACTTTCATCAACGAATATAAAAATCGTGGTGGTCGAGTAACTGCAGGATCTGACTCTGGTTTCATTTATCAATTGTATGGATTTGCTTATATCCGTGAATTGGAATTGTTGAGAGAGGCGGGTTTCCATCCTTTAGAGGTGATTAGGTCCGCAACTATGTATGGTGCAGAGGCATTGGGTATGGAGGAGTCAATAGGAACTGTGGAAGTTGGGAAGTTGGCTGACTTTGTGATTTTGGAAGAAAATCCACTTCAAAACTTGAAAGTTCTCTATGGAACTGGAGCCATCAGAATAGATGAAAACAACAAGCCTGTTCGTGTTGGTGGAGTGAAGTATACAGTAAAAGACGGAATCGTATATGATGCTAAAAAGCTATTGGAAGACGTTAAGAAAATAGTTGATGCAGCAAAGGCTGAAGAAAATGCAACTATTACTCAACCGGGTTTAGACTGGTAAGTCTCAACTATTCCAAATAAATTGGGTTGGTGATCAAATATTACCAACCCTTTTTTTATCTAAAACAATTATGTAATGCCGCAAATTGAAGTAAATGGAGTTCAAATTTTTTATGTGGAGGAAGGAAGTGGAAAGGAGACTATCGTTTTTTCTCACGGTTTATTATGGAGCCAACGAATGTTTCGTGCCCAGATCGAGGAGCTTTCCAAAAATTATAGGGTAATCGCCTACGATCATAGAGGACAAGGTCAAAGTGAGGTTAAAGCTCCTTTTGATATGGATACTTTGTACTCTGATGCCTTGGAGCTAATCAAAAAGCTCGGGAATGGGAAAGTTCATTTTGCAGGTTTATCGATGGGAGGTTTTGTTGGAATGAGATTGGCTGCAAGGAATCCCGAACTGATCAAAAGCTTGATTCTTTTAGAAACCTCTGCCAATAGTGAACCAGTAGAGAATGTTCCTAAATACAAAACACTCAATGGAGTGGTTAAACTTTTGGGTGTGATTTCTCCCGTTGCCAATAAAGTTATGAAAATCATGTTTGCAGAATCTTGGCTGTCAAATCCTAAAAACAAGGAAGAGGTTAAGTTTTGGAAAAAAGAGATGATGACTAATAAAAGGACCATCACTGGCCCAGTTGATGGAGTGATCTACAGAAATGGAGTAGAGGATGAGTTGTTAAATATTTTTTGCCCAACGATGGTAATCGTTGGAGATGAGGATGTGGCAACTAAACCAGAAAAGGCTAAATTCATTCAAATGTCCATCAAAAATGCCAAACTTCATCGAGTTACCGGGGCAGGACATAGTAGTTGCATCGAAAAACCAGAGGTGGTCAATCAGTTGGTTTCTGAATGGTTGGATGTTTTTTAAAATATAAGTAGCTGTAAATCAATGTCATTTTAAATTTTTTTTGAAAATGTGAAACCTTTTTCTACATTTGTATGTATATACATTAAATACAAAGGAAAATAAAATGGGAACGATAGAAGAAGCTATACAGCAAAAGGAGTTTAAAGACCCTTTCAACAAGTTGGTGGTGAACCTGTTGTATACTCATAGTTATTTGGTGACAGCTCAATCCAAGATGTTTAAGCCAAATGATATTTCTCCAGAGCAATACAATGTATTGAGAATCTTGAGAGGACAAAAGGGGAAACCGATTACTGTTTCATCTATTCAGGACAGAATGCTCAACAAAATGTCAAATGCATCTCGTTTAGTAGAGAAACTGAAAAACAAAGGTTTGGTAGAAAGGAATGAATGCCCTGCTGATAGAAGGCAAGTTGATATCTTAATAACTCAAAAGGGTATGGAGTTGCTTTGTACCGTTGAAAAGAGTGTGGAAGATTTCAATCAGGAAATCGTTCATCTTTCTGAAGAAGAAGCAAATGTATTAAATGGCCTTTTGGACAAATTGAGAGGTTAAAAAAATTTGACAATAAATATGTCTATACATATAATGTAAATACAAAAAAAAATAATTTCAACTTTAAATAACAACACAATGAAAACTGCAAAATGGATTATTGACCCAACTCACTCAGAAGTTTCTTTCAAAGTAAAACACCTAGTGATTTCAACTGTAACAGGTTATTTCAGAGAATTTGAAGGTTCTGCTGAATCTGCATCTGAGGATTTTGATGGAGCTACTGTAGCTTTCTCCGCATCTATCGATAGCATCGATACCAACCAAAAAGACAGAGACAATCACTTGAAATCAGCTGATTTCTTTGATGCAGCAAATCATCCAAAGTTATCTTTCGAAGGAACCATCAAGAATGATGGCGGAGATTACAAATTGATTGGTAACTTGACTATGAGAGAGACCACCAAAGAAGTTACTTTGGATGTAGACTTTGGTGGAGTAGCTGGTGATCCTTACGGTCAAACCAAAGCTGGTTTTGAAATCGAAGGAAAAGTTAACAGAAAAGACTTTGGTCTATCTTGGTCTGCAGTTACCGAAGCTGGTAGCGTAGTAGTAAGTGATCAAGTTAGATTGATTTTAAGCGTGCAGCTTGTCAAACAAGAAGTAACTGAAGAGGCAACTGCCTAATTCTTCAAAGCTGCCCTAGGGCAGCTTTTTTTATCAAAAAACAAAACTCAATCTCATGAAAACGCTCGTCACAGGAATACATCATATCACTGCCATTGCAGGAAATCCTCAAGCTAATATAGATTTCTATACAGGGGTTCTTGGACTAAGATTGGTTAAGAAAACTATCAATTTTGATGCTCCAGATGTTTACCATTTCTATTTCGGAGATGAATTGGGGCAGCCGGGGACAATCTTTACTACATTCCCATTTACTGGTGCTAGAAGAGGGCGAAAAGGAGTCGGAGAATTAACTTATACTGCTTTTTCAATTGGGAAGGACTCTCTTGAATTTTGGAGAGAGAGGCTGAAGAAGTTTGGAGTAGCGATATCTGATACTTTGACAAGATTCGGTGTTGAATTGATCAGATTTGAAGATCATGACGGGATGGGAATCGAGTTGGTAGCAAATGACGAGGATTCTAGACCCGGTTGGACTTATGGACAGATTCCTTTGGAGCATAGTCTCAAAGGTTTTTATGGGGCAACACTCAATCTTCGAGCAAAAGAGTTGACTGAAAAGCTACTTGTGAATCATATGAATTATCATTCCATCTCTGAAGAGGGAAATAGATTTAGATATGGAACAGAGGGGAAACCTGGAGATATCGTGGATATCCTAGTTGACAAAGAAGGCCCTCATGGAATGCAAAGTGCTGGGACTGTTCATCACATAGCTTTCCGTACTGAAAATGCTGCAAGTCAGCTTGAGGTTCAACAAATCCTCCTAGAAAACGGTTATCATGTCACAGAGGTGAAGGATAGAAATTATTTCACATCTATCTATTTCCGTGAACCAGGAGGAGTGCTATTCGAAATAGCTACTGACGAACCGGGATTTGCTATAGATGAGGATGAAGCACATTTGGGAGAATTGGTAAAACTTCCAGAATGGGCTGAGCCTTCTAGAGAAAAAATTGAAAAAAGTCTGACTCCGGTCACTTTGGACCCAATGAAATATGAATGAGTTGATTCAAGCAGGTAAACCAATCGCTCAAGCGGAGAAGGTTGCAATACTCCTCCATGGTAGGGGGGCAAGTGCCCAAAGTATTTTGTCTCTTCAACAGTATTTAAACATGGAGGAGTTTGCACTTTTGGCTCCACAAGCGAGTGGGAATACCTGGTATCCTTACAGTTTTATGGCTCCTGATTCCAGTAATGCTACTGCTTTGGAAAAATCTCTGGAAACAGTTGATGAAGCGTTTCAATTTGCAATCAAGCAAGGGGTCAAGCCTGAAAATATTTACTTCATTGGGTTCTCTCAAGGGGCCTGTTTAAGTTTGGAATATGCTGCACTCCATGCTCAAAAGCTTGGCGGAGTGATCGCTTTTACAGGTGGAATGATTGGAGAAAAACTGAAGTCTGCCAAATATTCGGGTGATTTCGAATCTACTCCGATATTTATTGGAAGTAGCAAAAGGGATTTCCATGTTCCCTTAGTGAGGATTCAAGAATCAGCCGAATTATTGGAAGAAATGGGAGCTCAAATCAAAACTTTGCTCTTTGAAGACGGAGATCATACCATTCGTCAAGATGAGATTGACTGGGTAAACAAGAATATGTTACCTTAAGAAAAATTGGTTTTCTTAGTTCAAAAAGTCTTCCGGAATCTTTCCGGAGGACTTTTTTTTACTGCCTTTTGCCCAAGTTTCGGTTTCCTCAGACCAGATTGTTTCAATAAGAATAACTCACCTGAGAGCCTTTCTCTTGATCGAGTTCTACTTTGGCGAATACTCCGATTTCCTGCTGCAATTCTTCCACGTGACTGATGATGCCAACGATTCGGTTTTCATGTCTCAGGGATTTTAGTGTTTCAAAAACGACCCGTAGGGCATTTCTATCCAAAGCGCCAAATCCTTCATCCAAGAAGAAAAAGCTTTGATCGGCTTGATTGAGTGCTTTGATCTTTTCTGCCAAAGCCAATGCAAGGCATAAAGAAGCTTGGAAAGTCTGTCCACCTGAAAGAGTTTTTAGCAAGCGTCTTTTACCACCGTTCAGGTAATCAATCACCCAGAAAGTATTGTCATCATCGATTTCTAGGCTGAGACTGTTTTTGCTCAGCTTCATAAATCTCAGATTGGCTGTATTGCAAAGTTCCTTGAGGTAAATAGAACTGACATATTTGACGAATCCAGATCCTTTGAAAAGCCGCTCCAATTCTCTGAGATAGGTTTCCCTTTTTTCAACCTTCTCTTTAGTCTGGGTGAGTTGCAGTTTTTCTTGAAGCTTTTCCTTGATGATTTTAATTTCCTCTTCAAGTAATGCCGCTCGTTTTCGACTTTCTTCAGCAGCAGATTTCAACAAATGGAATTTGGCCTTGGATTGCAAGAATTGCTCTTCTTGGAATTCAACTACTTCTTTTTCCTGCTCCAGTTCTGAGATCCTACTTTCTGCCAAAGCCAATCTTTGATCAAACTGCTGGATCTCTTTGGCAACTTTCTCTGCATCCAGGGAATGCTCAAACAAGCGAATCAATCTAGCTTCGTCCTCAAATCCATGTTCGGTCTTGAGGTTTTCAAATTCTGATTGGAGCTTGGATAATTTTGAATCGGCTTGTTCTAATTGAAGTTTGAAATTTTTTAGATCAGCCTGATTGGTGGTTTGCTTGGTCTTGACCTCCTGCAAATGAGCAACCTTTCCTTCCCAGTCTTTCAAGGCATTTTCAATATCCTTCTCCACCTTGGAGATAGCAGCATCGATTTCATGGACTCCTCTTGAGAAAAAAACTTTGCAGAATGTGGGGTCTTGGAGATCTTTTTCCTTGGATTGAATTTGAGAAGAAAAGGTCTCTTTTTTCAATTGAGCCTGTTGAAAAGCGGCTTGCTCCATATCCAGTTTTTCACGATTTGCTTGCCAATTCTTTCTAATCTCCTGCTGTGCCTTTAGGATAGATTCCCTTTGCTGATGGCTATTTTCCAAAGAGGCTATTTTCTCCTCCAAAGATGAACTATCTGTGATTCCAAGTTGATTGACTTGGTTTAGCACATTTGAAAGCTTTTCATCCAATTGAAGTTTTTCCTGTCCCTTGCTTTGGATGTTTCTTCGATGATTATCCAGATACAATTGCTGCTCTTTGAGCTGCTGGATCAGGTGTAAAATGTCTTCCATGACATTCTTTTCCTCACTTAATCGCAAATCCATTTGCCGAGCCTCCTTTTCCTGTTTTTCTGCACTCAGCGGATTGGGATGTTCTGCAGCACCACATAGAGGACATGGTTTTCCATCTTCCAAAAGATGCGCATGAGCATGTAGCCCCATATTTCGGAGGGCATTTTCACGCATTTTTTCAACCTCGGAAATCCGCTTTTTTTGCTCTTGAAGCCAGTCTTCTACTTTCTCGAAATCAGAGGGGATTTTGGATTGAAGTCTTTCTAATGTCTGGGAAACCACCTTTTCCTCTGACTCAAATTGTTTCAATAATTTTTGCTGATGCCCAATTTGCTCATCCAGATCTTTCCATTGCCTTTGAAAGGATTTGAGATCAGCCAAATTACTTGAATCGGCAACAGGCAAAGAATCCAACTCCCTATCCAAATTTTGAGACTGTGAATCCAGATTGGATTGAGTTTCCTGCAATGAATCTATGGAAGGCTTTAATGTCTCCAAATGAGCCTGACTTTGTGCAAGACCCTCTTGGAGCTGTTTGATTTCGATCACTTTTTTGAGATCCCGAATCTTTCCTTCCCTTTGGGGACGATTTTGGTTTTTCTGCTTCAGCTCCTTTTCCTCAACTTCGAGTTGAAGGATTTCCTTTTCAAATTCTACTTCAAATCGGCTGCAGTCTGTAATGCTAACCTGGAATTTCTCTCGGTCTTTTTTGAGATCATTGATTTGATTCCAGATCGGGCGAAGATGATTTTTTGCGGTGATGAATTCCTGATGAAGAAGTCGTTGTTTGTCGATTTGTGGCTTTTGCTCGACAAGTTCTTTCCTCATTCTTTTGAACTCAATCCAGCTTGCATGTTTCTCCTGAAATTTCTCCAATTGACGAAGCTGGGCGTCTAAATCATTCACCTCTTTGCCTACTTGATCAGACTCGGTCTTTATTTTTTCAAGGAGCTCAGACTTTTCTGATAATTGCTCGGAAGAGTATTCCTCCAAGGTTTGGATTTTGGCTTCTAAACGTATTTTTTCATCCTTTACCTCGCGAAGTAAAGTTCCCGTTTTTCCAGAAAGATCAAATCGCTCCAAGCCAAAAAGCTCCTTCATCATCTCGGCTCGTGGTCCAGGAGTCAAATCAATGAATTCCCTGAATTTTCCCTGCGGAATGATGACTGTTTGCTTGAAATGCTCCTTTTTCATTCCAATAATATCCTCCGCCCGAAGTTCTAAAGGAGTCCAATCCGAACCGGATTTCTCATAAAAAGTATGCGTAGCGGGATCTACTTTTTCGGGATCTTTCTTGTTCCTTTTGGCTTCATATCGAGCCAAGAAGGTCTTCGAATTATTTTTCCCCGCATGAAAAGTAAAATTGATCAGAAGCTGATCGCTTTGAAGATTGAGCATGGAATTTTTCTCTCCTCGATCGGAAAGCCTTTCTGTACTTCCATAAAGCGCCAATAGGATTCCTTCCAGAATGGAGGATTTTCCACTTCCCACTGCTCCAAAAATTCCAAACAAACCAGCAGCAGTCAATTGGTTGAAGTTGATACTTTGTCTTTCACGATAGGAGTATAGTCCCTGAATGTCTAATTGAACTGGAATCATGCTTTTGCTTCCTGACTGATTACTTCTTTAAAAATTTCCAAAAGTTCCTCATTGGGCTTTTGGCCTCTTTCGCTTTGATGATACAACTTGAAAAGGCTGACCATGTCTTTCTCTAAATCCTCTGCCTTCAAGCTGAAATCCTCTTTTCCTGTTGGGTTTTTGATCTGAGGAATTAAGTTGACGATTCCGTCATGAGCTTTCAGAATTGCCTTTCTGGTAGCAGCGTCAATAGAATGCTCGGTGATGAAAGTGAGCTCCACAAAACAATAAGGATTTTGCTCCAACCAGTCCAAGGTATCAGCCAATTGATCAAAAGTCTTTCGATAAAGTGGCCGGCCATGCTTGAGACCAATGGCTGTGGTCTCAGCTGGGGAATCCGGTTTCAAATCAACAATCACCACTTTTTTCTCCTGATCAGCTTCCGAAAAAGAGTAGGCCAAAGGAGAACTGGAATAAATCACTGGGCAAGGTTCCTTGGAAACTGTCTGAAATCGATGCAAATGTCCCAAAGCCGCATATTGAATTTGGTTGGGGATGTTTTGCGTAAAAAGTGCCTGAGTTCCCCCAACGTGAAGAATAGGTCTCTCGGATTCCGGTTCGGCATCGGCAGGGATTTTGGCTCCTTCTTGAACAAAAAAGAAATGGCCCATATATAGGTTTACGCCATTTGAGTCACAATAGGTATCAGCCAATTTTCGCCATTTGTCTGAAAGAATATTTCGGAATTCTGCTTCGCGATCTCCCTCTCCCAAATAAGTTTTGAGGCTCACTTCATTTGCATAGGGTGCTAAGATAATTCGAATGGGAAATGGGTGCTGAGGAAGTTTGAGCTCAACAAATCCAGACTCGGAATTAATAATCTCCAGTCCTGATTCTAATTTCCCCGTGGGTATTACCGAATCATACCTACTATAAAACAGGATTCCCATTTCTCTAGCCAAAGGATCCGGAGCCTCTACAAACTGGGTACTGTCATGATTTCCGGAAATGGCAATGATGGGTCTGGTGCCGTTTTTGGAAAGTTTGTGGAGGGATTTGTAAAATAATTCTACCGCTTCATGAGATGGGTTAAAAGAATCGAAAATATCACCTGCTAAAAGTACCAGGTCTACATTTTCATCTTCAGCGATTTGGAGGATTTCGTCCAAAACAAGCTTCTGCTCCTCCAATCTGGAGAATTCCTGAAGCCTTTTTCCCAAATGCCAATCTGCAGTATGTAATAGTTTAAGCATAAATTTTACTTGTTTCCCACCTATTAATCATGATTCAAATCAATTATGAAATACGCAAATCGAATGATAAGAAATTCGATTTGCGTCATAACAATGTGATTGGGTTAAATCTCTTTTCTCCAATCTCCAATCTCCGATAAGGAAAAGTCTCTGATTTTTGAATCCCAAAGACACAATGAAATAGGTTTCCAAGTATCGGTGGAGGATTTGAATATTCAACTAAGATACCTTGTAGGCCTTCCTTCTACAAATGAAATCAGGGCTTCCGTCAGCAATTGGCATTTTTGTTGAATAGGAGTTGGGAATGTCATTTTAGTGATGCGAGTATTATTCAGTGTTTTGTTGGTTTTGGGCTTGTCTTTGGGGGCATTGGCTCAAGAAGTTGATTCAGTTAGAGTTCAGACTGGGGTTGCCAGTTATTATGGGAAACGTTTTCACCAGAGGAAAACTGCCAATGGCGAGATTTTTAATATGGATAGCTTAACTGCTGCGCATAAATATTTGCCATTCAATACTTGGGTGAAAGTGACACGTTTGGATACCCAAGATTCTGTTTGGGTAAGGATCAATGACCGGCTTCCCAAGACATCAAAAAGAATTATTGATCTATCGCGGAGAGCAGGGACAGAATTGGATATGGGAGATGTGGGAATTACAAAGGTATCTCTTCAAGTAGGTTCTATCAATGAAATGAATGCCTTGTATTCTCATTTTGGGGGAGACCCACCAGGAACATTAAGGCTTCGTATGTACGAGCAGCCAATTCGCCTAATTGCACGGCCTAAGGATTGGTGCTGGAATTTGGGGTGTTAATTTTTACCCCATCTCCTGATACCTAAACCAAGCAACTACCAAACATAAAATCAAAGCCAAAACAATCTTAGGAAGTTTTTTGGTGTTGTGGGTTTTGAACTGAAAGAATGCGGCCCCTACCATTACCAATCCTAAGGATAAAGCTGAAACAGGTGTAAGGATCGGAAGAATTCCTGTAAGCCAAGGAAGGATTAAGCCAACAATTCCCAAAAACTCCAATATGGCGAGAATTCTAATGGGAGTAGGACTACCTCCAGAAGGTACGAGATGATATTGAACCAGCTTTTCTGTAGGGGTTAGTAATTTCATTTTAGCAGGTCCAAAAAACCAATAGACCAAATAGACTTGAATTGCCCAAAGTATAATGTTCCCGATGTTCATTTTCTGAATTTTTTAAGTCAATTAAATTACTAATTAATCTGAAATATTTTTTTGGTCAAATGCACTAAAATTTGATATATGACATCATTTCACTTCCAAAAAATGATACCTTCGGGAATCCGAATTTGAATTAATCAATTCTCCTTATTCCTATTTTAAAACCGCCTCTATGAAAACAATTTGGTCCCTTTTCCTTTTAGCCATTCTATTTTCTTGTAGTCCAAATCAGGATGTTAAAATGCTTCCCGATTTGACTCCATACAATTTGGAGTTTGATTATCTCCCTACGACTTGGGATGAAGGGCTTCCATTGGGAAATGGCCAAATCGGAGCTCTCATTTGGCAAAAAGAAGACAAACTCAGGCTCTCGTTGGACCACGTAGATCTTTGGGATGAGCGAAAAATGGAAAACCTCCAAGGTGAGCCATATAAATATTCCTGGGTGAAAGAGCAATGGGAAAGTGACACCTATAAAAATGTGCAGGACCTATTTGATGCGCCTTATGATAAAGCACCAGCACCATCCAAAATCCCGGGGGGAGCTTTGGAATTTGCAACTTCTAGTCTGGGAAAAGTGAAAAAGAGCACCCTTTATATTGCTACTGGAACAGGTGAGGTTCAGTGGGAATCAGGTGCAAGTTTGAGGACCTATGTTCATGCAGCAAATCCTATCGGCTGGTTCAAGTTTGAAGGGATAAAAGAGGAAAGCTTTTCTCCAGAATTGATGATTCCTGCCTATAACCTTCCAGGTGAATCAGAGGCGGACAATCCTGTGACTGGTCAAGACTTGAGAAGGCTGGGCTATCCAGAAGGGCTGGTAGAAGATTTGGAAAACGGGAAAGTTTATACCCAAAAAGGATATGGCGATTTTGAATATCAAATCACTGTGAGATGGAAAAAAAACAACTCTGGTTTGGAAGGCGTTTGGGCCATCAGTACCAATTTGGAAGGAAAACAAAATTCAAAGGAACTGACTCTAGAAGCATTGGAAAAGGGGTTTTTGGCTTCATTTCCAACGCATTCTGAATGGTGGAATTCTTTCTGGAGCAAGTCCAATATTTCCATTCCTGATTCTGTATTACAAAGACAATGGTATCTGGAGCAATATAAATTTGCATCAGCAGCTAGAGAAAATACTCCGCCGATTTCCCTTCAGGCAGTTTGGACGGCAGATAATGGGAAACTTCCGCCTTGGAAAGGTGACTTTCACCATGATCTGAATACCCAATTAAGCTATTGGCCAAGCTATACTGCCAATCATCTGGATTTGTCGAAAGGCTTTTTGAACTGGCTTTGGAAGAACTATCCGACATTCAAGGAATACACCAAGACTTATTATGAATCTGATGGACTCAATGTTCCGGGTGTGAGCACTTTGACCGGGGCACCTATGGGTGGATGGATTCAGTATGCATTTGGTCCAACGGTTTCGGGATGGCTTTCCCATCACTTCTACTTGCAGTGGAGATATAGCATGGATAGGGAGTTTTTGGAAAATGAGGCCTATCCTTGGTTCAAAGAAGTGGCGATTTATTTCGATGAGATTTCTGAAAAAAATGAGCAAGGAATGAGAAAACTACCCATTTCTGCCTCGCCAGAAGTTCACAATAATAGTCGTCAGGCTTGGTTTGGAGAGACAACCAATTTTGACTTGGCAAATATCCGATTCGTATATACCAAAGCTGCTGAATTAGCCAGAGAGCTGGGGAATGAACAGGAGGCTGAAAAATGGGAACGTATTTTGGCAGAATGGCCAGACTTTGCAGTAGGAGAAACAGGGATGTTGTTAGCACCTAATATTCCTTTGGAAAATTCACATAGACACTTTTCTCACCTGATGGCGATTCATCCATTGAGTTTGATCAATTGGTCGGATGGAGAAAAGGCGCAGGATATTATCCGTAAAACAGCCCAGCATCTAAAGACTACGGGTTCCTCAGCTTGGGTTGGTTATTCTTTTAGCTGGCAGGGGAATGTGCAGGCAAGGATGCTGGATGGTGAAGGAGCGGCTGAGACTTTGAGGATTTTCGCAACAAGCTTTTGCCTTCCGAATAGTTTCCATGTGAACGGAGATCAGTCTGGAAAAGGATACTCGAATTACAAATACAGACCATTTACTTTGGAAGGGAACTTTGCCTTTGCCTCTGGGGTACAGGAAATGTTGATCCAAAGTCATGAGGATTTTATTCGCTTGTTTCCAGCGGTGCCTTCTGCTTGGGAAAATGTTTCCTTCGATGGATTCTTGACTCAAGGAGCTTTTCAGGTTTCTGCAACCAAGGTGAATGGATCACAAATCACAGCTAATATCTCTGCTCCAAAAGGAGGAAAAATAAGAATCCTAAATCCAATTGAAGGGACTTGTCAAGTGAATGGCGAAAGCTTGGATGCTGGAGAAGTTTGGGAAAAGGAAATGAATCCAGGAGAGTCTATCAAGCTTTCATTCGTAAAATAGGCTTGAGGATTTTATCTTTAGCAAAGACCAATGATTTTGCATGATGAAAGGTTTGTTGCTAGGGATTCTAATTTCAGTTTTTTGCATTCAGAATAGTCAGTCTCAAGCGAGGTTGACTATTCCTTCAGATGCCCAACAGGTACTTTTTTTGGGAAATAGTATCACCTATGCCGGGAAGTACATCGCCTATGTAGAAACCTGCTATCGGTTGAAAAATCCTGATTCCACCATCGAATGGATCAATTTGGGTCTGCCGAGTGAGACTGTTTCTGGGCTTTCTGAGGAAGGGCATGCCAATGGAGAATTCCCACGCCCAGATTTGCATGAAAGGTTGTCTAGAGTTTTTGCAAGCCTTGATCCGGATGTGGTCTTTTTTAATTACGGGATGAATGATGGGATTTACCTTCCTTTCGACATGGGTAGATTTCAATTGTATCAAGATGGAATCAATTGGCTTTATGGAGAGATCGAATCAATAAATGCAATTCCTGTTGCCTTGACACCTCCAGTTTTTGATCCAAACAAAGGGATTGATTATTCTCAGGTTTTGGATGTGTATTCCGATTGGTTGATTAGTAAAAGAGGCAGTGATTCTTGGGAAGTCATAGACATTCATGGACCCATGAGGGAGTATTTAGCAAAGGAGAGAAGGAAGCATGCTGATTTTTTTCTTGCAAAAGATGGGGTGCATCCTGGGGATGAAGGGCATTGGTTGATGGCTCGAGAGTTCTTGGAAAGTTTAGGATGGGAAAAATCTTCCCAGTCTAAATCCTTTGAGCATCTCACCAAATCTTTTCCGCAGGCTTCAAAACTTCTGGAGCTTATCACTAAAAAACAAATTATCCAGCGAGATGCCTTCTTACGAGAAACCAAGCATTTGAGACCAGGTCTGGCGGAAGGATTGCCTATGGATGAGGCGGAAAGGCAGATTCTGGAGTTGGAGGAGGAGATTTTGAGTTTGCTGAATTCCGATAAATGATTTTCTGGAAAATGGGAAGGCATTTGCCTTTTTCTCCCCGATCAAATCTGTATATTAAATTCCAAATTTGATCCCATGGAAAATCTACACAAAACCTCCTTTCAGTTTATCAGCGAACCTTCAGATGTGAATTTCGGAGGAAAAGTCCATGGGGGAGTGGTGATGAAGTGGATTGATCAGGCTGCTTATACCTGTGCGAGAACATGGTCAGAAACCTACTGCGTGACTGTTTATGTAGGGGGGATTCGCTTTTACAAGCCTATCAATATCGGAGAAGTTATCAAAATAGATGCGGCGGTGATCTATACCGGTACCTCCAGTATCCATATTATGGTGGAGATTTATTCCAGGGATTTTTCGGATCATGAGTTTGAAAAAAAGACCCACTGCATCATCATTTTTGTCTCTGTAGATGAACATGGAAATCCAAAAAAGGTCAAGCCTTGGATCCCTCAGACGGATCAAGAGAAAAAACTGGAAGAATATGCCATGCGCCTAAAAACTCTTCGTGAAACAATCCACAACGAGATGAGACCATTTTTCAATGAATAATCGAAATGCTTGAAAGAATAATATTTTAAGTATATCGTTCTTTTAGTAATTGTATTATTCGAAGTTTTTAAAAGGCAGTCGAACCTTTTTTAACTTTTTTAACAAGCAATCTATTTCACTGTCTTTGACCTTGGAATTATTCTTAGTTTATTAGGATACTAACGATTATTTCGATGAACAACTACCGTATTATTTGCCTCATCATTTTTTCTTGGGGTCTTTTTTCATGTGAGCCAGAAGCCGAAAAACAAGAGGAAATTCCAGCTGAATCTTTTAGAAATGAGGTTGCCGCCACAGAAGTCAAAGTGGCCAAAGCAGAAACCAAGAGTTTCGATTACCTCATCAATGCTACCGGAAAGCTCGAAGCTGCTGGTCAGGTAAAAGCCATTATCGAGCAACCTGGGTATTTGATTGCTTTGCCGATTCGTGAAGGTCAGTTCGTCAATAAAGGTGAAATAATCGCCAAGTTAGATCCTACCAATTCTGAGATAGCCTTAGAGAAAGCCAAAATCGCTTTGAAGAATGCCGAGGCAGCTTTTGAAAATGATAAGCTTGGTTTTTTACGTGATTTTGAATCTGGAGATACTGAAAGAATCCAATTTTTGGAAGAACAGCTGAAAGCTAAAAACGGGGTTTATTTAGCGGAAATTGACTTGAAAGAAGCTCAATTGAACTTGGAGAGATGTGAAGTGAAAGCTCCAATTTCGGGAAAAATTGCTGACCTCAAATTCAAGGAAGGTAGTTTGATTTCTAGCAATGCTGAGCTTTGTGAAATCCTAAGCACATCCAGTTTGGAGTTGAAAGTAAATGTGCTGGAATCTGATATTTCTTTGATTTCAATTAATCAAAAAGTGGAGGTTTATCCGGTATCCGATATTCAAAATGCCTTGGAAGGCCGAGTTTTAGGAATCAATCCCAAAGTAGATGAAAATGGACTGGTTCAAGTTTCTATTCGGCTTACATCTTCTAAAGACTTGCTTCCAGGAATGAACGCGAGAGCCATCATCCGAGCCCCTCAATCCAATTCTTTGGTAGTTCCAAAAGATGCTGTCGTTTATCGATCTGGTAGAGCGGTAGTCTTTACGATTGAAAATGAAGAGTCCAAATGGAACTACGTAGAAGTAGGAAAAGACAATGGACAAGAAATAGAAATCCTGGAAGGTATAGAACCGGGAAGTACGGTCATCACGACTAACAATCTCCAACTCGCACATCAGGCACCGGTACAAATCGTAACTGAATAAAGGATGGTTCGATTTTTACTAGCCCGGCCCATTGCAGTATTTATGACTTTTTTGGCATTGATGGTGTTTTCTTTCATCGTCTTCCGCACATTGCCGATTTCCTTGCTGCCACCCATCGACGTTCCTCAGATCGTGGTGAAAGTATCCTATCCCAATGCCTCTCCAGAAGCGATTGAGCAGAATGTTTTGAGGAATATTCGAGAAGGTCTGATCACTTTGAATGGACTGGAGGATATGGATTCGAAAGCAGGTTCAGAAGTTGGTACTATCCGTCTTTCCTTCAACTATTCCACACAAATGGAGCTGGCCTATATCGATGTCAATGAGAAAATTGACAGAATAGCCAATAATCTACCGGAAGGAATTGCAAGGCCGGAAGTAATCCGAATCAATACCTCGGATATCCCAGTGGCAAGGGTTCAGGTAGTTCCCAAAGAAGGTGTTGATGAGATCGAGGTTAGCCTTTTGGCTGAAAATGTTCTAAAGAAAAGAATCGAGCAGCTTCCTGGAGTTTCTTTGGTAGATATCAATGGGAAAAAAGATCGAATCATCATAGTTGAGCCAAAGGAGGAGGAAATCCGAGCTTTAGGAATGACTCAGGAAAACCTGATTTCCGCGATTCAATCTGGAAATACAGATTTGCCGGGAGTCTCCGTAAAAGATGGTCAATTTCGGTATTATTTGAGATTAGCCACTCGTGTAGATACACCAAGCGATATTGAAAGCCTTCCTGTTTCTGCGCCTTCAGGAGCGATTGTACCATTAGGTAAGTTGGCAAATGTCAGCTATCAAACACAGGAAATGCTTGGATATCATTTGTTCGGTTCCAAAGAGGCATTAGTCATTACCGTTCACAAGCAGGCTGCTGCCAAGATGAATGAATTGATCCCCGAGTTGAAAGATGCTTTGGAGCTTTTCAAAACAGATTATCCTCAGGTGGATTTTGAACTCACTCAAGATCAATCCAATCTTCTAAATGCTGCAATTTCCAATCTGCAAACATCCCTTTTGTTTGGCGGGATTTTCGCCTTTGGCGTACTATTTCTTTTTATGAAAGATTACAGACTTCCTCTGATTATCGGGGTGAGTTTGCCATCTTCTCTTTTAATCAGTTTTCTAGTTTTCTACTTTTTCGATATTTCAATCAATATCATTTCACTTTCCGGTCTCGCTCTTGGGATAGGGATGTTGATTGACAATGCGATTATCGTTTTGGATAATATTACCCGAAAAAGGGAATTGGGATTGGACCTTTTTGAAGCCTGCGTGCAAGGAGTAGATGAAGTCATGAGTGCGTTGATTTCATCAGTTTTGACTACGCTTTCAGTATTTGTTCCGCTAGTTTTCTTAAGCGGGATTTCAGGGGCCCTATTCTTTGATCAGGCGATAGCAGTGACAGCAATCCTTTCTGTTTCCTTGGCAGTTGCCTTCATTCTTTTGCCGATGTTGTATTTTCTCTTTTTCAGCAAAAGTAAAAAGGTGGATGACGGCGAAGAAGGGAAGTTTTTTTCTGCGGTTTTGGGACTTTATGAAAAAGGCTACGATTTAGTCTTTGGCAATAGAAAAGTAGCACTGCTTTTCATTATGCTATTGATCCCAGTTGGATTAGCTATTTCTCTGCTTCTGCCATCTGAGGGCCTTCCTGAAATTGACAAGTTGGATACGACTCTGGAAGTGAACTGGAATGAGCCTATTTCTGCAACCGAGAATAGAGATCGAGTGGTCGCTTTGATGAGACATATGGAGGGAGGCTATGAGCAGGCAGAATCCGATATTGGTGTCAAGCAGTTCTTATTATTTGATGGTGAAAACTCGATTCAGCAAGCTTTGCTTTATTTCTTGTTTTCTTCGCAAGATCAAAAAAATGAGCAAGTAATAAAGCTTGAGGAGTTTATTGAGAAAAATTACCCAGGAGCCGAATTTCTAATTGGGGATGCTCCCAATGCCTTTGATCAATTATTCAATTCTTCTTTGCCTTACTATGAGGTGAGATGGAAAGATTTAGCTGCAAAAGAGCCTGTTCCAGAAGATAAAATGGGGCCTTGGCTAAGTCAATTTCCTACTTCAGAATGGGAAAGAGGGCCAGGACTTGAAAAAGAATCCTCTGTAGTTTTTACACTAAAAGCTGAAAAACTAGCGACCTATCGAATTACTGTAGATCAGATTCAATCCCAGTTGCAGAAACTATTTGGAAGCTTTTTGATCACCGATATCAGAAGGTTTGGAGAAGTGACTCCAGTGAAATTAAAAGAGCCCCAGACCAGATTTGAAGACTTATTGAGAAATACCCAAATCGCAGCCTCAGATTCGGCTTACTATACTTTGTCTGAGTTTGTGGATTTTCATTACGATGATCATTACAAAAATGTCACGGCAGACAAAACCGGGATTTATCAATCTGTATTTGTGACTGCGGAAAATCCTGACGCTTATAAATCAGATTTCATTAAATGGGGGACAGACAAGAATTTGGGAGTCTCCATGGTGGGACAATATTTCAAGGATCAGGAAAATATCAAGCAGCTGATTGGAATTCTTTTGATTTCTGTCCTGCTCCTTTATTTCATCTTGGCTGCACAATTTGAAAGCTTTATTCAGCCTCTGATTGTTGTTTTGACTCTTCCGCTTGGAATAGGCGGAGCTTTTTTGGTGATTCTATTGGCAGGTTCTTCTTTGAATGTGATGTCTGCCATTGGTTTGGTGGTGATGCTGGGTATTATGGTTAATGATGCGATTTTGAAAATCGATACCATCAATAGATTAAGAAAAGATTTGGTATCAGAACCAGGGACTTCAGCTGAGGAAGCTTTGGAATTGGCCTTGCATAGAGCTGGCCAGATTCGTCTGAAACCAATTTTGATGACTTCGATTACTACCATTCTTGCCTTGATCCCTATTATTTTCAGTGCAGGTTTGGGAGCAGACTTGCAGAGACCTTTGGTTTATTCTGTGATTGGTGGCTTGACGATTGGTACGTTGACAGCTTTGTATTTTGTGCCTTTGGCTTATTGGTTTTTTGTATCCAAAAAGAAACTAAAGGAGGCTTGATATGACCCCATTCCGCGTTTTAGTTGCATTTGTGGTGATGGCGATCATGGGGATCGCAGTCATTCCTTTGCTTTCGGTGGATTTGAATCCGAGGGATCGGGAACCCGTATTGACGATCTCCTATTCCGTTAATCAATCTTCTCCTGAAATAGTTGAAAAACTGGCTACCTCGCCACTGGAAGGCGCTTTTTCCCAGCTTTCAGAATTAAAGAAAATTGAGTCTTCTTCCAATTACAATGGAGGAAGTATTACCCTTCGATTTGACAAGAAGGCGGATATGGAGATGAAGAAATTTGAGGTCTCTTCCTTGATCAGGCAAGTACATCCCCAGCTGGATTCCAAAGTCAGTTTTCCTTTAGTCTATCAATCTGCTCAGCAGCGAGATGATCGGAAAACCCCGATTCTGACTTACTCCATGAATGGCCCTTTTGCGGCTTTTGAAATCAAAAAAATAGCCGAGGATTTCATCAAACCATCCATTACCCGCTATGAAGAAGTGGAGGAAGTAAGTGTCAATGGCGCGACTGATTTGCAGCTTTTTATCACTTTTGATATCCAAAAACTCCAAGCTTATGGTTTGACAAAAGGCCAGCTTTCAAACCGAATTTCTCAAGCTTTCGGTAGGAGTTTTCCCGGCTCTGTGATAAACAATAGGGGTGAGACTCTCTTTGTGCAAGTAGATCGCTCCTTGGAAGAAATGAGTCAGGTAGAAAACCTGAGAGTTTCAGAGATCAATGGACATAATGTTTTGCTAAAAGATGTTGCCAAATTGACCTTGGAGGAGGCCGAAGCGAATTCCTATTTCCGAATAAATGGAAATAACTCAGTCACTATTTCAGTCTTTAATCGCGAAGGAGTGAACAAGGTCTTGCTTGCGAAGGATATTCGGGAAGCAGTAGAAAATGCAAAAGCTCTGCTTCCGGCAGGATTTGAAATCACATTGGAAAATGATGATACCGAGTTCCTAGAGAAGGAATTGGATAAAATTTATAAGCGCTCTGGTCTATCCATTCTGATACTGATTGTATTTATTTTTCTAATCAATAGGAACCTGAAATACCTGAGTATTCTGTTTCTGGGTATCGTCATCAATCTAAGCTTATGCGCGATTGTTTTATACTTTTTGAAAGTTGACATCCACCTGTATTCTTTAGCAGGGTTAACGATTAGTTTTGGATTGATCGTGGATAATGCGATCATCATGATTGACCACTTGCATAAGCATAAAAACAGGAAGGTTTTCTTGGCATTATTAGCGGCTTCCCTGACTACAATTGCAGCTTTGATGATCGTATTTTTCCTTCCTGAAGAGGATAGGAAAAATTTGACCGAGTTTTCCATTGTGGTTTCTGTCATGCTGGGAATCAGTTTGATTATTGCGCTGGTTTTTACTCCAGCCTTTTATCAGGTCCTATTCAAAGAATCTGTTCAAAAAGGCAGAAAACTAACAATCCCACAACTTAAGAAGCGTGTAAAAAATCTTCATCGCTATGAAAGGGGAATTGCGTGGACTGCCAGGTATAGGAAGGTCTTTATTACATTCTTGATTTTACTTTTTGGACTGCCAATATTCTATTTGCCTGCCAATTGGGAGGATCATGAGTGGTATAATAAAACCGTTGGAAATACTTTTTATCAAGAAGAAATCAGGCCTTATGTGGATCAGGCATTAGGAGGATCTTTCCGAATGTTTGTGAGAGGAGTCTATGAAAAAAGCTCTTATCGGGAAGCATCCAAGACTCGATTATATGTTTATTGTCGACTTCCATTCGGGAATACATTGGACCAGATGGACTTCATCATGCGTGAGTTTGAATCCTATTTGAAAGGGGTGGAAGGGATAGAGCAATTTGAAACGATTGTTCAATCTGGTCAGCAAGGGATGATTTCAATCACTTTCAAAGAGGCATATGAGAAGTCTGCGTTGCCCTATCAACTGAAGGGAAAGCTATCTGTTAAGTCTACAGATTGGAGTGGCGCCCAATGGAATATTTATGGAGTGGGACAGGGCTTTTATACCGGATCGGGTGGTGAAGGAATTCCTTCCTATCGAGTGACAATGAAAGGGTATAATTTTGATGAGCTGGAAAGACAAGCCAATGTCTTGGCAGAGAAACTATTGAAACATAAGCGGATTCAGGAAGTGAATACCAATGAGCGTTTGGGTTGGGGGGATCCAAAAACTGAGGAGTTTGTGCTGCGATTGGATCAAAACCAGATTGCTTTGGGTAAAACCAACCAGTATGAGATCATCAATACGATGCTTGACTTAAGCAAACCTCAAGGGCCTTCAGGTTCCTTGGTTTTGGAAGATCAAAACTATGGGATGGTGATCAGAGAGACGAACTCCAATGATTTTAGCAGGTTTGATTTAGAGAAAAATGGCTTGATCTCTGGAACGGATAGAATCTACAAAATTTCAGATTTTGGGACTTTAACAAAGGAAACGACTACTAGTGCCTTGAGAAAAGAGGATCGGCAATACATTCGATCTGTGGCATTTGAATATATGGGCTCAGGAAAGTTTGGGAAGGAATACTTGGATGAGGTCTTGGAAGAAATGAAACGGGAAATGCCAATTGGCTATACTGCCGAAACCCAATCATATTTTTTCAGTTTTGAAAAAGCAAAAAGACAATACTCCCTCATAGGTTTATTGATAGTGGGGATTTTTATGATTTGTGCTATTCTTTTCGAGAACCTCAAACAACCGGTCTATATCATAGCGATTATTCCTATCAGCTTTATTGGTTTGTTTTTGATCTTCTCACTATTTGATTTCTACTTTGATCAAGGTGGTTATGCTTCCTTTGTGATGCTCGGAGGATTGGCGGTGAATGCAGGGATTTTTATCATCAATGATCTGAATAACCGATTCACAGGCGTTTACAATCGGAATGTTTTGAAGTCTGTTGCTGGAAAAGCCATTCCGATTATGCTGACAATTCTTTCCACCTGTTTTGGCTTGATTCCATTTATCATGGAAGGACAAAATGAGATTTTCTGGTTCTCGCTAGCCATCGGAACCATAGGCGGTTTGGTATTCAGCTTAGTGGGGGTGTTTTGGGCTTTGCCAGTTTTCCTTTGGAAAAAAGAGCCAGTTTTACAGCTTGAAGTAGCCGATGTTCCAGCAAAACCAAAAGTGAAGAAAAAAAGAAGACTCTTCTTCTGGAGAAAGAAGAAGAGTCAAAAAGGAGAGGATCAAGGATAAAGCAAATACTTTTTCCTCATCTCTTTATATTTACTCAAGCCTGGTTCCCAACTGGCTCGGATTTCTTCTTCTGAAACTCCTGAGATAATTTGCTGTCTGAATTCTCCAGTTCCGATTAGTTTTTCAATGGTCCCCATTTGATTACTCAAGCTGGAATCAAAAAACTTTTCCTTATGCGGATGGGCTTTGTAGAGCTCAATAATCCATTTGAAATTGATTTGGCCGCTTTTTCTTAATTTATCTGTGTCAAACTCTCTCAGATCCAATCCATAACAAACTTGATCCATGAAAAGTGGAGTCTCTGCCATTCCTTTGATGCCTGTTGGCGTATAGGAGAAATCGTAAATTCCTTTCAATTCGGGACTTCCCAATACTGTAAACGGGAAATAGGTTCCTCTGCCATGATTGAGATAAACACCTTCAAACATACAGGTGGATGGATATAAAAGAACTGCCTGCTGCGTATTGAGATTTGGAGATGGAGGCACAGGCAAAGTATACTCCATATCATGATTGTAATTGGCGACAGGAATGATTCGAAGTTTACATTTTACTCCATTCGTTAGCCAGCCTTCCCCATTTGCCATTTGTGCAAATTCACCTACCGTCAATCCATGAGACATGGGGATAGGGAACATTCCGATTCCTGATTTATACTTCATGTCCAATATAGGTCCGTCAATCAGGTATGCATTTGGGTTGGGACGGTCGAGAATCATCAGTTCTTTGCTATTGGCTGCGCAGGCTTCCATCAATCTGGAAAGTGCATTGATATTCGTGTAAAATCTAACTCCCACATCCTGCAAATCATAAATCATGATGTCTACATCTGCCATGTCCTCAGCAGATGGCTTATTCTTTTTGCCATATAATGAGATGATTGGGATTCCTGTTTTAGGATCAGTTTCATCGCTGACTTTTTCACCGGCACTGACATTTCCTCTGAATCCATGTTCCGGCCCAAAGACTTTCACCACTTGAATTCCTAGACTTTGAAGACTATCCACCAAATGTGTGGTTCCAATGATAGCCGTTTGATTAGCCATGATTGCCACTCGTTTTCCTTTCAAAAGAGGTATATAAAGGTCAGTTTGATCGGCTCCGGTTTTGATGGGTTGGTTTTGAGCCTTTAGTGTTAAAGTGAAAAAGAAAAGAACGAAGGCAAATGCCAAAATCTTAGAGATTGGTAGAAGTTTAAGGTTTCTACGACTTAGTTTTTTTAAAGAATTCAAGACTGTCGTTTTTTAAATGAAAGTTTAAAATAGGGACAAAAGAGATGGTATGTTCAAGTAATTATTTTTTTCGCTAGAAAATTAATTCTGATGGTCTGTCCTATATTCTTTCAATAATTCGACTTATTCCTAAAGTCCATTTTAAATTTTATTTATGAGGTTTAGATCTACCACCCTCTTAGGGTTTTTAACATTACTTATTTTTTCCTGTTCTAATTCTTCCAAAAATGAATCCGGTATTGAAGGGAACCTTCTTCAGGAATTCCATTTTGAGGTACTTGACTCAATCAAAGTGGATGCATTGGAAGTGTTAGTTGCATTGGATTACAATCCAGAGAACGACACTTATTTATTGAAGCAGCAACGGGAGGGAGTTATTTACTTGGTTGATTCAAAAGGGAATATTTTGGAACAACGAGATTTGGGAGGAGAGGGGCCTAATCAGGCTGGAACCTTCATGGAAGGTCAATTTGCAGGGTCTGGATATGTATTTAAGGAATTGTCTCCGACAATGGATTTCCATGAATATGATTCTGACTTTCAAAAAATAAAAGTTCATCCAGGAGCAGCTGTGGGATTGAATGCTTTGGTGATCAATTATTACAGACAAACATTTGATTTCTTGACCTTGAATGGTTCACCTTATTTGATAGGAGAGGAAATAAATGGCTATGAAGCTGGTGTAATAGATGGAAGTAAGATTGGAGCAGAGTTTTACGATAAGGCTACTTCAGGATTTCTTTTGAACCTAAAGGATGACTCGCTGCAAAGAATCAATCTATTTGCAGAAGACTGGAAGCCGAGACTTGAGAAAAATTGGATAGGAAATAGTTTACCAAGCATAACCTATGATTCTAAATCCCATACAGCATTTGTGCTTCCCTCCAAAGGAAATCAGTTGAGTGTTTTTAACGTAAACTCAGGCGGATTAGAGTTGAAAGAAAGTATTGAATTGGTTCATCCTGACCGTGAAGGAGCAATAGCCAATGCAGATCAGGATGGTTTAACTTATCCAGGCTTTGATGATGTTCGAAATTTAGGAGAATACCAGTTGGTGTCTTTCAATACTGCGATGCCTGAGGATGTTTTGACAGGAATAAAAGCCAAGGCAGGAGAAGAGTACTACAGAGATCCTGAATTCACTCAAGCAATTAAGACTTATAGAAAAGAACGGTATATTCTGATCAAAGAGGGAAAACAAGTTGGAGTTGTCAATGGAGGACCAGAAGAGGGCAGAATCAATTTGGGACTTCCGGATGGGACCGTTCTTGTTAAGGCGGCTGATGGAGAAGTAGAAAGGGATTACAATTTGTTTTATAGAATGAGGATGGTGGAGAAGTGAATATTGTAGTATTTCTTAAAACACATCATACCATACTAAGCCCACAGAAAAAGTCATATACTTTAATGGTGCTCTTCGGAAATCATAGATGAATTTCTCTTCATTGGGATCATACCCTACATCTCCTTTTTGAAGAAATCGGACGACATTTCCATCTTGAAAAGTGCCACGAAGCTCTAGAAACATCATTTCTTTGGAGTCAATTGGGATTTGAATTCCCGCTCCAATTCGATAAGCCAAGGCCCAATCTTCGTAATCTTTTCCGCTTTCAATGGCTTCCTCAGAATAGATTTCTTCTCGGATTTTGTAGCGGGTATAGAGATAGTTTACACCCATTTGTGCTTCAATAAAAGGTGTGACTTTACTATTAACCACTGGCAAATACCGAATCACAGCCATTCCAGTTGCTAGGTTATTATTTCTTCTCAATCGCAATTCGTCAGTAAAACCAGGATATAAATCTGTTCTCAATTCCAGATTGCTTCCATAGATTCCATAACCCAACTCCATCCCGACTTGAATGGGAGTTGATTGAAACTCATAAAGGACAATTCCTGAAAGTGTGGGGAAGAAAGTGGATTCTGTTTCCTGTTTCAATTGGCCGGAAGGAAGCGATCCGTTAAAATGAATTCCCGCCACATAAAATTGTGCTTGAGAAAAATGACTCCCCAATAAAAACAGGAATAGAAAAAGGGACTTTCGCATGGGCTTTACTTTGAAAGCTTATACGAAAATCCCCTTTAATGTTTTGGAATTTCAATCAGTCTCTTCTATAAATCGGAACTTTCAAACCGATGTAGGCATCTGCAGATTGGCTGTTTTTGGATATCAGATTCGTGATAATCGAACCTGAGCCTACCATCAATGGACCAACTCTTACTCCAAGTCCCCAATAAACGCCACTGCTATATTCTCTAAAACTAACGGGGCTATAAACACTTAACCATCTTGTTTCGAATCTCGGAGTAATAGTCAATTGGTTCATCATCTTTGAAACAGGGATTTCTCCATGATCTTTGATGGAAAGGGAAACTTGCAAATTGACATAAAAAAGACTCGATATATGATAATCAGCAAAAATCTGGAGTGAAGTTGGAAGTCCAAATCTTTTGTCTTCAGTGAATTCGGAACCTTCGTAATTATCTTCCAAAACTTGCTCTAAGTCCTTGTCCAAAAATTCATCTACATGGATTGAGGCTGTAGTATTATAAGTGAATCTTCGAGAAGCCTTATAATTAATGGAACCAATATCCATTACAGAAAGACCAAATCGTAGTTTATGATCATTCATGGTATAAGAATCAGAATAATCTGTTTCCCGGATTTCAAAAATCAACCCCAAGTCTGCTCCAAATCCTGAACTAGGATCTGAGAAATTGACATCCTCGGAGTCGAAACCAGAGGTGTATCCGTATTGAAGACTGCCTGAAGTGGAAATGATGTCATTGGATGAACTATAACCAGCGCCTAAAATATTACTGGAACCATAGACTCCGCCTGCTCCCATTAAATATTTAAGAGTTATCCCGCCACGAAGGATATGATCTTCATTTTCCATTAAAACTCGACCATAGCTTGCGCCGATTTCTCCCCATGCATGAAGTAATCCTTGTAGATCTTCCATCGACAAATCAAAATTTTCAACCTCTGCATCCTCGTTGCTAATTACTTGGTAAAAATCACCTCCGATATTGTTTAAGTTGAAATAGGTTCTAAAGCGGGTACTCAAGGCTACCGAATTACGTTCATTTAAATTGAGCAGAACAGAAGGGCCGAGAAAATCGACGTTTCCTAAGAAATTATTTTGTTCTGAAGGAGTGGTCGATAAATTATCATCTGAGAAAAAGCCTTCATCGAATTTGTCAAGTTCAGCTAAGTTAATGCCGACATAATCGTTTGAAATAATGGCACTGACGGAAAGGAGGTTTACATCCAATTTCATTTTTGAACCAGTGATTCCAGCTGGGTTGGTGAGGAGGTAGTGGACCCCTGTTCGTCCACCCATGGTTCCTCCAATGAAACTTTGAGCATAAGAGATGGTGGTAGATAAAACCAAAATGGCAAATAGTAATCCTCTTTTTAGATAAGAGAGCATGGGCTAGGAGTTGAGATTAACAATAGGTTTAATAATCTAATAGGGTTAGAATTTTTTCTTTGAACCGGGTTATTGGTAAAAATTGCTTTTCCAGATTTGGAGCAAATGGCACTGGAGTATCCAAGCTGCCTTCTCTCATCACAGGGGCATCCAAATATTTGAAACAATGCTCTGATATCCATGCGCAAATTTCTGCTCCAATTCCTCCAGTAAGGCAATCCTCTTGTAAAAAGATGACTTTTCCGGTCTTTTTCACAGTCTTTTCTACAGCTTCTTTGTCCCAAGGCAGCAAAGTCCTTAAATCAACAATATCTACAGAAAGGCTTAATTCTTCAGCTAGTTGCTTGGCCCAAAGAACTCCCATCCCATAAGTAATTATGGACGCCTGATCTCCCTCTTGGACCAATTTTGCTTTTCCGATTTCTACTGTGTAATAGTCATCTGGAATTTCTTCTGAAATAGAGCGGTATAATCCTTTGTGTTCAAAAAAGAGATAGGGATTCGGATCCTCAATCGCTGCGTTTAGGAGACCTTTGGCATCATAAGGGTTTGATGGATAGACGATTTTTAAGCCTGGAGTATGAAAAAACCATGCTTCATTGGATTGGGAATGAAAAGGGCCGGCGGCCATTCCTGCACCGGTTGGCATTCTTACTACGACATCTGCTTTTTGCCCCCAGCGGTAATGGATTTTTGCAAGGTTATTTACAATTTGATTAAAGCCTACAGACACAAAGTCTGCAAACTGCATTTCAACCATAGCCTTGTATCCATTAATAGAAAGGCCAAGACCAGCACCTAAAATGGCGCTTTCGCAAAGCGGAGTATTTCGCACTCTTTCTCCACCGAATTGATTTTTGAATCCATCCGTGATTTTAAAAACTCCACCATATTCTCCAATATCCTGCCCCATCAAAATCAGGTTGGGAAATTTTTCCATGGATTGACTCAATCCATCAGAAATGGCGTCAACAAAGCGTTTTTCAGTACTTTTTGAGGATTTTGCCTGGATTACTTCTTGATCAAAAGGAAAGTAAATATCCTTGAGTTCTTCTTCTAAATTCGGTGAAATGGGTTCTTCATTGAAAGCAATTTCCAAAGCATCCTGAATGGCAACTTTTGCTTCCTGATTTATCTTTTCTTTAGTCTCAGCATCAAGAACTCCAATATCTTCTAGATAGGCTTCAAAATTGTCTATCGGATCCAGCTTGCTCCATTCTTCCATCAAATCTTTCGGCACGTACTTGGTGCCGGATGCTTCCTCATGGCCACGCATTCTGAAAGTAATTGCTTCTACCAATACTGGTCGGGGATTTTTACGAATGTCTTGAGCAAGGGAAGAAATAGTTTGAAAAACGTCCAATACATTATTTCCCTGAACTTTGACAGTTTCCATTCCATAGCCGGGACCTTTATCCGTGAAGTTTTTGAAAGCAAATTGTTCTTCGTTCGGAGTAGAAAGTCCATAGCCATTGTGCTCTATAACAAAAATGACAGGGAGTTTCCAAACTGCTGCCACATTCAAACCTTCATGAAAATCTCCTTCAGAGCTTGCTCCGTCTCCAGAGAAAACCAAACAGACTTTCTTTTCATCGGAAAGTTTATTGGCTAAAGCTATTCCATCGGCTAAAGCTAATTGCGGTCCCAAATGAGAAATCATTCCGACTATATGATGTTCTATGGATCCAAAATGGAAAGAGCGGTCTCGTCCTTTTGTAAAACCAGATTTTTTACCCTGAAATTGAGCGAAGAGTCTTTCTAATGGAATGTTTCTCCCAGTGAAAATCCCCAAGTTTCTATGCATAGGAAGGATGAATTCATCTTCCTGCAAGGCATTGACAGCTCCTATGGAAATAGCTTCCTGTCCCCATCCGCTAAACCATTTTGAAATTCTTCCTTGCCGTAAAAGAATGAGCATTTTTTCTTCGATTCTTCTCGGAAGGATTAATGATTTGTAAAGAGTCAGGAGTTGTTCGTCAGAAAGGTCTTTCCTGTCAAAAGTTAGTTGGGTTGTGGAGGAAGTGGCTGGTTCCATGAGGATTGGTTTACTTTCCTAAGGTACAATTTGGGAAGAAATTCTCAAGGAAAAATGCTGGGAGATTCCTGCAATAGGGCCCCGGAATAATCCGGGGCTAAAAATGTAATGCAAGGAGTTAAAAAATTTGCTGTACGGTCCAAAATTAGGCAAAAGCCTTTCAGCCGACAGCCTTGAGGCATTAAGCTTGTTTTAATAAAACCGTAGGATGTTGATAATTAGATAATATTGAGGAAACCTGCCTGTTTATTAAGGTGATTGATGGTTTCCAAAAGCTTAGTGGTGAGGATATTCTAGATTATTAAAAAGAATAATGTTGTTAGCTTTTGAGTTAGTGAAGCGGATATTCAAATATAATATCATCCATGACATAACCATTTCCGATGTCGATGACTTCTCTTCGGAGTTCTTTGAAGCCATAGTGAATATAAAAGTCAATCGCTGGCTGGTTTTCCCGATTGACATTCAGTTGAAGAAAATCTTGATTATTGGCTTTTGCTACTTCTTTAGCTTTGGCAAAAAGTAATTTCCCAAGTCCTTTTCCCTGTTGATTAGGTAAAATGTAGACCTTGTGGATTTTGGTTTTACGGGGTTCATAATTCACCTGAATTCCCAAATAGCCAATTGCCTTTCCATCTTCTTTCACTAAAAAAAACTGATGCCCTTCTGAAAGCTGCTTTCCGAGTGTTTCTACACTATACATCCAATTGAGCATGTATTCGATTTGCTCTGGAGAAAGAATTTTCCCAAAAGTATGAGGCCAGGTCTGGTGAGCTACTTCTTGAACCAAAATCAGATCGTCTTTTTCAGCAGGGACTATTTCTAGCATTTCTTTTTTTCTTCTAAAATAGAAAAACCGACCCAAAAACTGAGTCGGTTTATTATCAGAAAATCATTTCTCCTAAACATTATTTGGATCAGGATGAACATAAGGAGCTCGATAGGGTCTTTTCAGTTTGGCGGTAGCTTCCGGATCGCCAATGATGGTTCTTGTTTTGGGATCATATTTCAGTGCTCTTCCTCCCAGATCCATGGAGATATTTGCCAAAATACAAGAGGCGGTGGAAATATGCCCTTCCTCTATATCTGCAATGGGTAGGGTATCAGTCTCGATGGCATTCAACCAATTTTTCATATGGATTCTTGTGGCCGGAGCTGCATTCAATTCAATTCTTTCCTCATCCACATCCTCAGGGTATTCCTCTCTTTCATACACTACATCGTAATGAATCGGCTCAACTCCTTCTTCTAGTGGAATGAAATCCGCCTGCATAGTACTGCCTGCAAGCATACCTTTTTCTCCATAAATTTTAAATGCCCAAGGATATTCCGGATCGGTTGGATTGCCCCAAGTTCTGTGTTGCCAAACTACATTCAACTCAGGATATTCAAAGATGGCAGACTGTGTGTCTGAAATATTGGATTTCCCATCTTTTTGAACGTAGATACCTCCGGTGGAAGTAATCTGAGTCGGCCAACCAAGTTTTAGCATCCAACGGACCGTATCAAGCATGTGGACGCACATGTCTCCTGTGATTCCGTTTCCATATTCGATGAAAGTTCTCCACCAGCGAATATGTGGTAAACCATCATATGGGCGTTTTGGAGCAGGTCCAGCCCATAGATCGTAGTTAAAGAAATCAGGAACTGGTTCTACAGGAGGATTTCCATTGGCTCTCATGTGATAATAACAGCAAACTTCAGCATGGCTGATTTTCCCTAATTTGCCAGTATCGATTATTTCTTTTTTAGCTTGAATTAAATGGGGAGTCGATTTTCTCTGTGTTCCGACTTGCACTTTTCTGTTGTATTTTCTGGCTGCAGCAACCATGGCTTCACCTTCAATGACATCTACAGATATTGGCTTTTGGACATAGACATGAGCTCCGGCTTTCAATGCATCGATTGCCATCAAGGCATGCCAATGATCAGGTGATCCGATGAGTACAAATTCAGGCTTTTCTTTTGCTAAAAGCTCTTTATAATCTTCATAAAGAGCCGGTACTTTTCCTGATTTCTGCCTTTCAGAGACAAGTTGTCCCGCAGCTTCTAAAATATGGCGATCAGGATCACATAGTCCGACTACTTCTACGTCAGCTACTTGGATTAGGCGAAAAAGATCTGACTTGCCATACCAGCCGGTGCCAATCAGAGCCACTCGGATTGGACCTTCTTGATCTTTGAAATCCATTCCAAGCAATCCAAAACTGGCCAAAGTCATCATCGCTGATGAACCTTTGATAAAATCTCTACGGTTTAGAGCATTCATTGATTTGAGGGTTTGAGGTTTATTGCATTCATAAGATACAAAAACCCAAACCCTTGGCAACAAGAATTTTAAGAATGGAAATCTGAGGATAAAGAAGTTTGATAAAAAAAGCCTTAAACCTGGCCAGGCTCTGGATGGGCATAACCATCCCGATAGGGCCTTCTTAGTAATGTTGTAGCTTCTTCATCACCAATAACTATCATAGTTTTTGGATCATATCTCAAAGCTCTTCCTCCCAAGTCCATGGACATGTTTGCTAAAATGCAAGAAGCTGTGGAAATATGGCCTTGGAGCACATCAGCAACTGGTAAAGTGTCATTTTCCACAGCCTGAAGCCAGTTTTTCATCTGTCCTCTCGTTGCAGGGGCTGCATGAATTTCAATGTCTTTTTCAGTGACGTCTTCAGGATATTCTTCTTTTTCTAAGACAACAGGGTAGTGGATATGCTCTCCATTATTATTGCCATCTGGGTAAAAATCTGCTTTCATTGGGCTTCCTGCGAGCATACCATTTTCACCATAGATTTTGAAAGCCCAAGGATATTCTGGATCAGTTGGGTTTCCCCATGTTCGGTGTTGCCAGACGACATTGATCTCATCAAATTCAAAAATGGCAGTTTGGGTATCTGAAATATTGGAAATAGATGCTTTGTCAACATAAATCCCTCCCGTGGAAGTCACTTGAACAGGCCATCCCAAATCAAGCATCCATCTGACGGCATCCAGCATGTGCACGCACATGTCTCCAACAATCCCATTTCCATATTCCATAAAAGCTCTCCATCCACGATGCAGAATTCCTCGATAGGGAAGCTTTGGTGCAGGACCAGCCCAAAGTTCGTAATTCAAGTTTTCCGGAACAGGAATTACATCAGGGTGACTTCTATTCCGCATATGATAATAGCAACATACCTCCGCATGTGAGATTTTTCCAAGCTTGCCACTATCTATTATTTCCTTTTTTGCCTTGATTAAATGGGGTGTGCTTCTCCTCTGGGTTCCTATCTGTACTTTTCTTCCATATTTTCTACTGGCAGCCAAAATCGCTTCTCCTTCAATCACGTCTACCGAGATTGGCTTTTGTAAATAAACATGTGCTCCGCTTTTTACCGCATCAATAGCAATCAGAGCATGCCAGTGATCTGGAGTACCCACGAGTACATATTCTGGTTTTTCCTTGGCCAAAAGTTCTTTATAGTCCTCATATAAAGCAGGTACTTTTCCTGATTTCTGGCGAGTAGCAACCAAACCTCCTGCGTCTTTCAATTGCTTGGAATCCACATCACAAAGAGCGACAACATCTACATCCGCCACTTGAATCAACCGAAAAAGATCAGATTTCCCATACCATCCGGTACCAATCAAAGCCACCCTAATCGGGCCTTCCTTGTCTTTGAAGTCCATGCCAAGGAGTCCAAAACTGGCCAAAGTCATAAATGCTGATGATCCTTTGAGGAAATTTCTTCGATTAAATTGATTCATAGGTTGATGGGTTTGAGGATGCCAAAAATCAATTTACAAAAAGCACCCATTTCCCCAAATGGCCTTAGGATGGGTGGAGAGAAAATTGGACATAAAAAAACTCAGACTGTTTAGCCTGAGTTTTTGTGGTTTTAGAATTTCACTCCAAATCTCTGTCCCAATTCCGATAGATCTTTGACAACCGGATCAAGTAAAGGGATTCCATTCGTCTTTCTATATTCTTCCAATTCCCTTTCAGGATCTCCTGGGATCAATACTTTTTCATTTCCAGGAGTGGTTTCAGCTGACCTGAATCGCTTGATCCAATTATCCATATGGGACTTAAATTCGCCAGCAGGTCTAAATGCATCTACACGCATAGCTCCAAAGAAGTGGCCGATACCTTCACCAACCGGATTGGGGTCTGGTTCCAAAAATGCCACAAACGGTGGAACCCAAGGCCCGTAATTGGCACCTGAAAGAACCGCAGAGAAGATATCCACTATTGATCCTAGAGCATATCCTTTATGAGATCCATGTTCGCGATCTCCTCCCAGAGGTAATAAAGCTCCACCATCTTTGACTCCATTGGATGAAGTGGTGCTATTCCCATCTTTATCCTGTACCCATCCTTCAGGGGCATCTTGCCCTTTTCTTTGTAGGATTTCCAATTTACCATTGGCAGCAGTAGTCGTTGCCATATCTGCAACAAATGGTGGTTCTTGGTCCGCAGGGATCGCCACTGAAATAGGATTGGTTCCCAAAAGTCTTTCCTTGGAAAAGGTCGGACTCACCAATGGACTGGCATTTGTCAGGGAAATCCCAATCATATCATGTTCCAACGCCATCATGGAATGGTATCCTGCAATCCCATAATGATTTGAATTTTTTACAGAAACCCATCCAGTTCCTGCTTTGCTAGCTTTCTCAATTGCCACATTCATGGCATAAGGAGCAACTACTAACCCAAGCCCTTTGTCTCCATCAACTACTGCCGTGGAAGGGGTTTCGTGCACAATTTTGATATTGGGATTGGTATTGATTCTTCCTTTTTCCCAAAGTCTGACATAGCCCGAAAGCCTTGCTACTCCGTGGCTATCAACCCCTCTCATATCCGCTGAAAGAAGAACATCTGCTCCGATTTGGGCATGAACTTCCGGACAACCGATTTTCAAGAGCATGTCATGGGTGAATTTGTATAATTGCTCGTAGGAAAATGTGTTCATAGTTTTAAAAGTCTTTGTCGGTACAACAAAGATACAACGTATCAGAAAGATTTGTGGCTTTTAGTGGGAGCTTACTTCTGTCAATAAGGTAGAAATAGCTCCTTCCTTTAAGGCGTAGTGCGAACAGGTGATGGACTGAACTGGAATATAGCGAAGGATAAAATCAATCAAAGTGGATGCTACCACGATCATATCCACGCGCATAGGAATCATTCCCGGGATTTTCAGTCTTTCTGCCCGGTCCATTGTCACCAACATTTGGTGGATTCTATGGAATTCTTCAGAAGGCAATTCGAAAACATGCTGTCCTGTCAGTTTGCACTGAAGCATAGATTCGAAATAAATGTCTGTTAGGGTATCAAAGGTGCCGGAAGCTCCGACAAGACTTGTAGGTTTGAATTGTTGAATAGCCTCCAGCAAAGGTGCAAGCTTTTCTTCCAGGTAAGAATAAAGGCGAAGCACTTCTTCAGGCAATATCGGATCATGATGATGAAAAAGCTCCAATAGACGTTGGCCTCCAATTTCAAAGCTTTCTTTCCAAAAGGCTTCTTGAGAAGTTCCGATGATGAATTCAACCGAGCCACCACCGATGTCCATCATCAATTCAGTTTGTCCATTCAAAGAACCAGAAAGCTTAATTCCTTCATAAATTAATTGAGCTTCCTGTTTTCCGGAAATGACATTGATATCAATGTCTAGAGTCTTTTTTACTTCTTGGACGAATTCGGAGCCGTTTTTAGCATTTCGAACTGCGCTGGTAGCGAAAGCAAAAATGTGTTCGATTTTTTCCCCGTCAATTAAATTTCGGAAGTGGCGAAGGGTATGGTAAGCACGTTTGAGTGCATCTGGGGCAATTTGGTCTTGGTTGATTCCACCTTGTCCCAATTTTACAGGAATTTTCTCCTTATAAATTGTCTTAAAATCTCCGTTGCTGATTTCTACCAATAACAAATGAAATGTATTGGTTCCCATGTCAATCACCGCCGCCTTTCGGGTACTCATATGCTCCAAAATTTAGGTTGGGCGAATATAGAAAGTAATTCCAAAAAGCATTGTTAAACAGGGATTAAATTCTTTCACATTTATATCTAAGGAAAAATCATAGAAATAAAGCCTTTCGCATAGATGGGAATTATTTTTTCAGCATTGGTAAAGCTGGTTATATTTGGCTAAGACTAATTGTAATTTCATGGACAATCAGAGTAAACCCATTTATGCCGCTTCTGGAAATCAGGAGAAAATTGATCTGCTCAAAAAGAAGAATGCCGAAGCATTGTTGGGTGGAGGAGAAAAAAGAATCGAATCTCAACATAAAAAAGGTAAGCTAACCGCACGAGAAAGGGTAGACTTGCTTTTGGACGAAGGATCTTTTCAAGAGATTGATAAGTTCGTAATGCATAGAGCCAAAGATTTTGGTTTGGATAAAGAGCATTATTTAGGAGATGGAGTGGTGACAGGCTATGGAGAGGTAAATGGGCGATTGGTCTATGTCTTTTCTCAGGATTTTACAGTTTTTGGAGGCTCCCTTTCGGAAACCCATGCCGAGAAAATTTGCAAAATCATGGATATGGCCATGAAAAATGGAGCTCCAGTGATTGGTTTGAATGATTCAGGTGGAGCTAGAATCCAAGAAGGAGTAAACTCTCTAGGTGGGTATGCAGATATTTTCTATAGAAATACGAAAGCTTCTGGAGTGGTACCTCAGATTTCTGCCATCATGGGGCCTTGTGCCGGTGGGGCAGTTTACTCTCCTGCGATCACAGACTTTATATTAATGGTGGAAAACACCTCGTATATGTTTGTGACTGGTCCCAATGTAGTAAAGACCGTAACTCAGGAAAATGTCACAGCAGAAGAATTGGGAGGAGCGTCAGCTCATAGCACCAAATCAGGAGTGACGCATTTTTCCTGCAAAAATGAAGTAGAGTGCATTCGACATATCAAAAGTTTGCTTTCCTATATCCCTCAGAATTGTGAAGAAATTGCTCCGGTTTATCCCTATGAGTTAAAAGAGGATGAAACTAGGAGTGTTTTAGACTCTGTAGTTCCTGAAAACCCAAATCATCCATATGATATTCGTGAGGTAATTTCTGGGATCGTAGACTCTGATTCCTTTTTGGAGGTCCATGAAAACTATGCAGATAATATAGTAGTGGGTTTCGCCCGATTGGCTGGCCGAAGCATAGGTATTGTAGGAAATCAACCTCAGTCTATGGCAGGAGTGTTGGATAATCATGCATCAATAAAGGCGGCTAGGTTTGTGCGCTTTTGTGACAGCTTCAATATTCCTTTATTGGTTTTGGTAGATGTTCCGGGATTTTTGCCGGGTACCGATCAGGAATGGAACGGTATTATTACGAATGGAGCCAAGTTATTGTATGCATTTTCCGAGGCTACTGTTCCAAGAATTACAGTGATTACAAGAAAGGCCTATGGTGGAGCGTATGACGTGATGAACTCAAAACATATTGGGGCCGATATGAATTTTGCCTGGCCTTCTGCGGAGATTGCAGTAATGGGTGCCAAAGGGGCTTCAGAGATTATTTTCAAGAAAGAAATTGCAGAGGCTAAAAATCCTGAGGAAAAACTTCAGGAAAAAGTCGATGAGTATACTGCGAAGTTTGCCAATCCTTACCGTGCAGCTCACAGAGGTTTCATTGATGAGGTAATTATGCCTTCTGAAACCCGAATCAAATTGATCAAAGCATTTAAAATGTTAGAGAACAAGGTGGATCAATTGCCTAGAAAGAAACATGGGAATATTCCTTTATAGTCCTTGGTCAGAAGACGATAGACAATTAGATGAACGATTCAACTTAACATCACAAATTTGAAGAGCAGTCGATTCAATTTCATTGAATATTGCAGAAGAAAGTACAAGCCAAAGTAATGCGGAATTCAAAAAGTTATTGGGTTATTCTTTAAGGTCCACTGTTGAAGTAGTATCGGCGATGTTTATTGCAAAAGGAGGAAAATATTTTACAGACCAAAATTTCAATTTAATTTATTCAAGTTGTGAAGAACTTGTAAAAATGATACAGGGTTTAAAAAAGAGTTTGAATTAGGTAACCTTTGAAAACACTTTTAACAATTAAATTTTAAAATCTATGGTCTATGGACCATGGACTATTAACAATTATTATGGATCAAAACACTTTCCTATACACCTACCTCAACAACGCCTCACCAACAGGATTTGAGGCTTCTGGTCAGCAAATTTGGCTAGATTATATCAAACCTTACGTTGATACCCATTTTACAGATAATTATGGGACTGCAGTGGGAGTGATTAATCCCGATGCTCCTTATAAGATGGTGATTGAGGCCCATGCGGATGAAATCAGTTGGTTTGTCAACTACATCAAGGACGATGGTTATATCTATGTAAGGAGAAATGGAGGTTCCGATCATATGATCGCTCCTTCGATGAGAGTAAATATTCATACAGATAAAGGAATAGTTCCCGGAGTTTTCGGATGGCCAGCAATCCATGTTAGAAAAGATGGTAAAGAAGATACTCCAACATTGGACAATATATTTATAGATGTAGGAGCAAGGTCAAAAGATGAAGTGGAGGAGTTGGGAATCCATGTGGGATGTGTAATCACTTTCAAAGATGAATTGACCGAATTAAACGGGAAATTCTATTCTGGAAGAGCTCTAGATAATAGAATTGGCGGCTATATGATTGCTCAGGTTGTCAAGAAAATCAAGGAATCTGGAATTCAACTTCCATTTGGTTTATATGTAGTCAATGCAGTCCAAGAGGAAATCGGTTTGAGGGGTGCGGAGATGATTGCCCATAACATCAAGCCAAATGCAGCGATCATTACAGATGTCTGCCATGATACTACCGCACCTATGTATAATAAGATTACTAGTGGAGATCAGACCGCAGGAAAAGGTCCTGTCTTGACCTATGGAGCTTCCGTTCACAAGAAATTGTTGGACTTGATAATTGATACAGCCAAGAAAAAGGACATTCCTTTTCAGAGATCTGCAGCTTCAAGAGTTACTGGGACAGATACCGATGCTTTTGCTTATTCTAATGAGGGCGTTCCTTCAGCTTTGATTTCCCTTCCTCTGAAGTATATGCATACGACTGTGGAAACAGCAAGTAAGTCTGATATCGAGCAAGTGATTAACTTGATGTATGAGTTTTTGATAGGATTTGATCCGTCATTTGACTTTAGATATGTTGTATAAATAGAAAGCTTTGATCCGTGATTCTCTGAAGGAGACTTCTGGTCACGGATCATTTTTACTTTTATGGAATTTAAAGACCAGTTAGGGAATTCATTTTTTTTACAAAAACCACCTCAGCGGATTATTTCATTAGTCCCATCTCAAACAGAGTTATTGATTGATCTTGGGCTGGTGGACAGGTTGGTCGGGGTGACCAAGTTTTGTATTCATCCAACCTATATTAAAAAGGAGAAAGCAATCATTGGCGGCACCAAAAATTATCGGTTCGATGTCATTCAAAGTCTAAATCCTGATTTGATCATTGGTAATAAAGAAGAAAATGAGAAAGAGGGGATAGAAAAGCTAATGGAAGATTATCCTGTTTGGATGAGCGATATTTTTAATCTGGAAGATTCTTTGTCGATGATCAGAGAGTTGGGAAGCTTATTGGATGTAAAAGATAAAGCTGAAAGTATTGCCTCTAGAATAGCAAAAGATTTCGAGAACCCTATTCCGTTCAAAGGAACTGCAGTTTATCTAATATGGGATAATCCAATCATGACTGCAGGGCAGGGTACATTTATTAATGTGATGTTGAAACTTTCTGGATTTAATAATTTGGTCCAAACTGATCGGTATCCTCAAATGGAAATGGAGGATATTAAAGAATTGAATCCGGAGTATCTTTTATTGAGTTCCGAACCGTTTCCTTTTAAGGAGAAACATGTGGAGATTTTTAAAAGTCATTTTCCAAATACTCAAATCTTATTGGTGGATGGGGAAATGTTTTCATGGTATGGAAGTAGATTGCTCAAAAGCCGGAAGTATTTCGAAAGCCTTTAAGTATAACGTAGGAAATGTATGTGTTTTCCGCTCATGAAAAATTTTATTTTCTTCCATGACTTTTTTAAAATTTTCATTTAACTTTCAATCTTAAACACCATTTATACTATGAAAAAATCGAGAATAGCCTGGGTAGCCCTTTTTGCCTTGGCATGGGCCTGTGGTCCAAAACCCGCAGAGGATACCAGCGAGGAGGTAGTGGCAGAAGAAGTTGTAATGGATAACTCCCTGACTCCTGATGAGAAAGCAGCTGGTTGGATGCTTTTATTTGATGGACAATCTTTAGATGGCTGGAGGGCATTTAACGGAGATACTACTCCTTCCAATTGGATTGTAGAGGACGGCGTGATGAAAGGACTTGGCGCAACTGGCGGGGAAGACTTTGGTGGCGATATCGTTTTTGACGGTATGGAATTTGAAGAATTTGAAATGGAATTCACTTGGAAAATCTCTCCAGGAGGAAATAGTGGAGTATTCTATCATGTTGTAGAAGGCCCGGATTATAAAGCTCCTTATTATACTGGTCCAGAATATCAGGTAATCGATCAATTAGGATTCCCTCAGCCATTGGAAGATTGGCAGTCTCTTGCTGCTGATTATGCAATGTATGTTCCAGATTACGAAGGTGTGGTTAAGCCTGCAGGTGAGTGGAACACTTCTAAGATTATCTTTTCTGAGGAAGGTGCTAGCTATTGGTTGAATGGAAAGAAAACTGTTGAGTTTGTTCCTTACTCTGAAGATTGGGAGACTAGAAGAAATTCTGGTAAGTGGGAAGAGTTCCCAGATTATAAAATTGCCAAAAAAGGTTTGATAGCTCTACAGGATCACGGTGACCCTGTATGGTTCAAGAATATTAAAATTAGAACACTATGAAAAAACTACTTGTATTGACCCTGTTGCTGGCAAGTGTCCAGTTTTCTTTTGCTCAAAAGAAGGAAAAGCTTTTTAACGGTAAAAACCTAGATGGATGGGTGATTTACGGAACTGAGAAGTGGTATGTAGAGGATGGATTGTTGATTTCTGAAAGTGGACCAGACAAAGGTTATGGCTACTTGGGTACCGAAGAGCAATACGATGACTTCGAAATCACTTTGGAATTTAAACAAGAGGCAAACGGGAACAGTGGTGTTTTCATCAGATCTACTGTAGATGGTACCAAAGTTTCGGGCTGGCAAGTAGAAGTAGCACCTCCAGGACATGACACTGGGGGGATCTATGAATCTTACGGAAGAGGCTGGTTAGTGAAGCCAGATCCAGAAAAAGATAAATATTTGAAATTCGGAGAATGGAATAAAATGAAAATTGTTGTGAAGGGTGATAATGTAACCTCTTACCTAAACGGACACGAGATGGTAAACTTCACAGATGCCAAGATTGGAGAAGGAAAAGGCGGTGTTTGTCTTCAAATCCATGATGGTGGTGGAATTAAAGTTTACTGGCGAAACATTGTTTTGAAGAAACTATAATCTGACCAAATAATTATAAAAATAGCCCCTGGGAGAAGCCCTCTCAGGGGCTATTTTTTATTTCAAATTTTTTCGATTCGTACTCAGGCAGTTAGGTGATAGTTGTGATTTTTTTCTGTTATGGTATTGTGGAGTCGGATAATTCTCGGATATTTGCACTCCCAATCGACGCGAACGGCGGCGAAAAAGATTGAAAAGGCGGAGTGAGCTGATGAGCGGTCCTGAGGGGCTTTGAGTGAATCGGTAAAGATTCAGAAACGGTGAAAAAAATAATTTCAAAAAGTTTTTGTGATTGAAAAAACTTCTACTACCTTTGCAAACCCAATCGGAAAGAGATCGGGAAACAAAAACAGAAAAACACGAAAAGCAGGCTGTGAAGGCGGTTTTTTGACAGAATCCAGTAACGACTGGAATCAAGTTCTTTGAAGTGATGTAAGGCGAAAAAAAATAATAACCTGAGAGTGAA
>NZ_FRXN01000003.1:0-290396 GCF_900148515.1 Algoriphagus zhangzhouensis
TCGTTCTCTACCGTGATCGTGTATTCTATCGTCTCGCCCTCGGTATCTACCACCGCGTCATCCGCATTCGTCAACGACTTGGTCAGGATCAGGCTTCCAACTTCAAGTAAAGATGGTGTACTTTCTACAGGACAAACTAAATTCTGATGTGTCAATACAACTTTGAACAAATCTCCACTCTGAGAGGATGTGACATTAGAAACTGTCAATTGACTCGTCGTAGTACCACTGTATTGTCCACCATCGGAAATATTTGTCCAAGTACTCCCCCCGTCTTCACTCAACTGCCACTGGTAAATTATCCCAGAAGTAACATCTTCACCAGGGGGAATAGAAAAATCAGGGTCTCCATCATTAATAAAAGCGTCTGTATTAATTGCAAGAGCTTCAACTGAAAAACTCACATTGCTTCCTGCTTCAGCTATTTGATCAGAAGTCAGCGAAGTCACGGATATCTGGGTCGCTAAAATCGCATTTGTATAATCCCCTGAATAGGATGCAGCAATTACTTTCCCATCAGAATCAACAGACCCATCACCGTAATCATCAGAACCATTACTTCCTGTAGCATTGATATCAGAATAATATTCAACAGCATCCGGACATCCATCATTATCACTGTCTGTATCCAAATTATTTAAAACACCATCACCATCTGTATCTGAAACACAAGCATCGAATGCCAAAATAGGATCATCAAACTGAACTACAGAGCTTGCATCATCAACTCCAAAAAGGTAAATCCTGACTGTATAGGTTGTATTCGGAGATAGGTAATAAGGATCATTTCTTCTATTTCTCCTCCCCATAGGATATACTCCACCTCCTTCTCCTGCTACTTGAGAAATTGTCCCAAGGTCAGTTAAGTCACTAGCGAAACCATCATTGGAAACCGAAAATGCAACTGAATAATCTGGATTTGTGGCAACAGGATTATAAATACCATACCAATCAATATAGGCATCAAAAACAGAATTGAGTGTAGTAAAAGAAAACTCAAGATATTCATCATTTAATCTCGCTTCCTCTAATGTGCTCGCATCGATTTGGGTAACACTATAGGCCCCTGTTTCAACACTTCCATTGGTTGCTGGGACATAGGTTGTATCTACTCCGGCACCTATTATCATGTCAGGAATTGTAGTAGGGCTTACAACAAAACCTCTTAAATTGGAAGGGACAGATTTAAGTGGAGTTGAATGAATATTAAAAGGATAGGCTAATGTAGCTACATAGGGACTTCCTGTTTGATTACTATTATCTCCAGCAAACTCTGTATTTATACAGCCCTCATCCGTATCCAAAATCCCATCATTGTCATTATCCAAATCACAGGCATCTCCCACTCCATCTCCATCAGAATCAATAAAACTAGGATGGTCTGGGTGACATACACTACAAGCTTCTGACTGAAGATCCTCATTATATGCACTGACATCATTTTGCCCTCCGCTGACACTATTGGGCACTCCATCAACATCAACATCAACACCCAAACTATTTCCAACTAAGTCGGCAAAGGTAAATCCGCCATCACCTTCCAAGGCATCCGGACAGCCATCATCGTCACTGTCTGTATCTAAATAATCTGGGGTACCATCATTATCTGTGTCTCTGGAAACACAGAAAGTTATATATGCATTGTAAACCGAAAATAACCCTCTACCACCACTATCACCTATTCCAGAACCTGAGACTAATGAGTAAGCTGAATAGTCTATATTGTAAGTTTTCCCATAATTGGCATAAAAATATGGAGATCTTGAAATATCAGACCCATCACTATATACCTCGTTTTGATCTTGATATTTTGCCCAATAACCTGATCTACCTGATAGACTAGTGGAAGACCAAGGAAATGTTTCGTTATAACTATTATAAGTTTCAAACAAATCATCAACCACTTTATAATTTGAAGGAACTGAAGGGTAATCTCCAATACTTACAGTGAATGTCCCTAATACTTCAAGCAAATTTTCTCTAATGGCATTAACAAAAAATTGGTCAGAACTAAGAATTGATAGCGGGTAAGGGGGCTCACTCGGAAAAATGCCAAAGTCTCTTACATTACTTGCAGGCAAACCACTGTAAAACAATGACTCATTCGGAGAAACAGCATAAGTATTTCCAAACATTAATTGCATCGTCCCATCCCACTGATGGTCCACTCCAAAGTTTGAATTCAAATCACTTAGTTCTACTTCGATTGTAAACCTATCATTTACACCTGCGCCACCAATATCTGGAATTTGAGGTCCACTGGTATGAAGATAAACCAATTCCAAAATTCCTCCATTGATACCTATTGTATTCTGGGCAGCTAAACTTGCTGCAATATCAAAGGTATAAGTGCTTTCATCCACACAAAATCCTTCCTCAGTATCTATAATCCCATCATTATCATCATCCTCATCACAAGAATCAACATAACCATCACCATCTGAATCAGTTGGATCATATTTTGGATTATCTGGGTCACATGGGCTACAAGCTTCAGATTGTACAGAATCGTCATATGCACTAATATTTGCTTGTCCTCCATTAGCAATAGAAGGAACACCGTTTGTATCGACATCAGTACCTTTTTCTAAAACGTAACCTTCTAAATCAGCATAGGTAAACCCACCGTTTCCCTCTAAGGCATCTGGACATCCATCGTTGTCACTATCCCAATCCAAATGATTTGGAACACCATCTCCATCTTCATCACAAGTGAACATTGGTAAACCGGAAAATGTCCATGATACAGTTTCATCAGTCGGTGAATCGTTTGCGATGTACATATTATCCCAATATACTGAAGCATCTTGATTGGACTGGAAAAGCCATCCTGCAGTACTACTAAACCCAATCTCCTGATTATCAATAAGATTATAATAGGTATTTCCGTCATACAACAAGACAGCATCAGCAACTATGTAGGGAGAAGATGTAGCTCCATTAGTGTTCAATTCAATAACAATTTCACCAGAAGCATTTGGCGATATGTTGGCCGCCAACAATTCAAATTCTTCAGAGTCAGTATTATCAGTAAACACCAAATCACTAGAAGTCGGGGTGGTTTGATCGATTGTTGTGTTTACAACTGTGGAACCTGTGATCGTAATAGGCACGCTACTACTTAAATTATTTCCACTTCTATAGTGAATGTATACAGAATAGACTTCTGTAAGAGTAGAGCATTCTTCTGTATCCAAAATCCCATCATTGTCATCATCATCATCACAGAAATCAGCATATCCATCTCCATCTGTATCAGTAAAATTAGGATGGTCTGGGTGACATATACTACATGCTTCTGACTGAACTTCATCGTTATATGCACTGACATCATTTTGCCCTCCGCTGACACTATTGGGCACTCCATCAACATCAACATCAACACCCAAACTATTTCCAACTAAGTCGGCATAGGTAAATCCGCCATCACCTTCTAAAGCATCAGGACATCCGTCATTGTCACTATCCGTATCCAAGTAATCTGGAATCCCATCACCATCGGTATCTTCCCCCCCGCAATAATTCAAATCAAATAATGTCATAGACATTTGATTATCGGTAGGCTGGGCTCCAAATGCTATAAAATCAATTTTATTGATTCCAAGAGAACCTGCTGGCATCAAAAAAGTAACTTCAAGGATATGGTGTGCGTTTCCATCTCCCTGCAAAGTGTTGCCAATGATGGTATTGGACGGTGTAATTGAAGTACTGATAATAGAAGTTGAAGCAGAGGCATCAAATACTGTCTCTTTAAAAGATGCCGAACTCAAATCGAGCAATGTGCCATCGCTTAGGTAAGCATTGATGGTAAGGCGTTCTGGCCCTGCGCCATTTCCAAAGTCCACATCCGCGACTCTGAAACTGAGTTTTCTTACAGGATTGTCATAATCAAAGGATACAACTTTGGTTTCTGACGAATTTATATTCCCGCCTATTTTAATTCCATTTCCATCTCCCCCCAAAGCGATATCCCTATGAGCAAAGGATGGAGCCGTCTCAGCTGCAAGAGTACCATCTCCAGTTCCATTTATCAGAGACAGGGTTTCATTTCCTGATGAAAAACCATCTTGAGAAATAGATTGAGATTGGATTGAACCACTACTTGATAAACCTATAAAATCTGATTGATCAGTAATTCCACAAACGTAATTTTCGTTTGTATCCAAAATACCATCATTGTCATTATCCAGATCACAGGCATCTCCTACTCCATCTCCATCAACATCTGTAAACAAGGAACTTGCTGGATTACAAGAATCGCATTCTGCACTTACTAGATTATTATTTGTGGCGGTACCTTCTAAATAAGATTGACTACCTGGAACACCATAGGTGGAGCTAGAACTATTGGTGTTAACGGGATAACTTGTCGTATTAATTGATCCATCAGAATTTAAATCTGCAAAAACATAAGGACTAGACTCACTTTCAAGAGCATCTGGACAACCGTCGTTGTCAGAGTCTAAGTCTAAATAATCTTTAATACCATCGCCATCATTATCACCACAACCAGTAAAATAAATATCATCAATAGCAAAATCATTTCCAGCAGCGCCAGTTGACAGATTATAAACCTCAAAACGATATTGCTCAGTAGTAGCTCCTGTTAAATAGGTTCCCGACGAGTTTGTCCATGTATGGGAGGTTGTTATATTATCTGTACTACCACTTGCAACAACAATTCCATCACTAATTCGAATAAGACGATAACCTAAATTTACTGGAAAATTAATAGCACCATTTGAAGTAGAATTAGCATTTGCCGCCCAAAACCCAAAATCGTATGGCGTATTGCTTGAAAGATAAAAAGTAGATGAAAAAAATACACCAACGTTGATAGACCCATTAACGGCTAAAAACATGTCGTCTTGAGTTCCAGTGGTATGACCGACCAAACTTGCAAAATAAGTATGAGCATTATCAACATGCCCGTTCATTACAATATATTTCCCCTCATTCAGAGTATTCCCATTTGGAGAGGAGGAAGTGAGAGATGAAAGAAAACTATATCCACCTCCTGGAGCTGTTTCTAAATCTCTGGTGAACCAACTTGAATTTTCACCAAAAGTACCTGTGAATTCGTTTGTAAACAGACTACCACATTCGTCTGCGTCTAATATTCCATCATTGTCGTCATCTAAATCATCTGAATTACAGATACCATCTCCATCATAATCATCACCAGAGCCTGTACCACCAATTACACCAGCACAACTTTGTAAGTTATATTCGTAATCTTTTAGAAAACTTGCATTTTCAATTTTACCCACTTCCAACTCCCAATCTCCATCTCTACCTGTAATATCATCTGAAGCAGATACAGAAATTCCTAAAGTTGCCTCTAAGTATGAAACAGCACCTCTTCCTTCTATACCTCTTCCGAATTCACAACCATAAATATTTACGTGATCTATTTCTCCCTGCTTTGAAGAGATTAATTGGCTTAAAAAATTGGAAATTTCAACAGGACTTAACCATTGCCCACCAATCTTCAACTGGCCTGGCTTTCCATGTGAGAAAAATTGGAGAGTTGATTCGAACTCATTAGAGATTTCAAACTCACTTAGAATTTGATCTTTGCCTTCAACCTCCTCATCAATCCAAAGGAGATCGGATTTAAAACTGATCTCATCATGTCCAAAAGTAAAAACCTTTGAATTTTCTACCTGCGCGGACGAATGAGAATTTGAAATCAAAAATGGATTAGCATCCACACGTCTAAAGTAAACTTTAGACGTGACAGCACGAGCTCCAAATCGATAATCGAAGGAATTGTCATTTGAGACAAGAATTCCGGTGATTCCAAAGAACCACAACCAAAGCAAAAGGGAAATAGGTGATCTTTCCATAAATTGTACTATTTACACCACTCACTCTCCATGAAATCCTCAAGAGGTTTTTCGTTAACTGAACAAACCCGATCCTCTTCCCCTCTCAATTAACAATTGAATTATTCACAGATTCATTAAATGGAATTTTGTACAAATTAAAGAAGTAGACCATTCATAAACTAATTTTTAAGATTCACAAACAGATGCGTAAAGGGTTTTTTTGGTTATAAACGGCATTTTATTTGTTTTTATGGAATCATTTCAAACGTTTGCACTGAATTTTAACATTCTAAAAAAATTGCACTTAAACATCATTTTTATGATTATTTACCTTTATACAAATAAACGTATTTCATAGTGTAAAAAAAGCATCAAGCAATTGACAATTAGCGGTATATAGTCAAAATGCTCTAATATCAAAAAATCGATTTTATTACTTTTCTAATATTTCATATGATTTTTAAAATGGAGGAAATTTCACCCAATTTTTTGGGTGAAATTTTTTTTTGAAAAAACTGAAAAAAAATTTTCTAATCCAGCTAATCTCTTTTTTGAAGCAAAAAATTTAATATCAGAAACTCTAACCCTGATAAATCCTTGACAGTAATATGGGTTACAGAGACTTCCCCATCTCTGAAAAATCTGCAACCCATCATTTATTTTCTCCGAAATCAGAAATTAGTTCAATCGAAAATTAAATTCATTCATTAAAAAAAATAGATCGAATTCTCAATGATACCGATCTAAGCAAAATGAAAATCTAGATGCAAGTCTCGATTAAAAAGACATTCCCCTATCAAGAATGGATCAATAAATCGAGACCAAAAAGATTAAAAAAACAATACGGTTATTAAAATATCACAAAATTGATTCTTTACTTCCATAATTAATTATATTATTAAAACAATTAAATATTGAATTGACAAATATAAAAACCCTCAATAAAAGTTTTTCTCCACCTATTTAATTATTCAAAACAATTAATTTTTAAAGAATTATTCAGTTAACTAAAAATAAATTTCACCTATTATTTATTTAATTAAAGCTCTTCTTAAAGATGAGCTAACCAATATTTATTTAATAAATTCTTAAGAACCAAACGTTTTTTACTTCATATTAAACAACTGTTTTTCAGTATTTTATAAATATTTCAAATTATTTTAGTTACTTTTCAATTTTAGTTAAAACAAAATTTTACAAAAACACTGATAGTCCAACAAAAAATAAAATCAGTATATAAAATACAATTAACATTATACGTTATATTTACATTACATAAATTAAAACGTAAGCCCATATTTAACCTATAGAAAAAATTAATTTTAAATTATTCCTATAGATGACATGTATTTTTTAAGAAAAATTACCGGTTTGGTTTCTGGCATAAAAACCAAAAAAATGACAATTGAAGGTCGAATAGTTAAGTATTCTTATCAGGGGAAATTTATTGGAATCAATCCTTTTTCCATGCTCAGAGATTTAAGCTATAAAGCCCAAGGAATAGCAAATCTCAACTCTGAATTGAAGCTAAAAGATTTTCAGGAAATAACTTTTGGTTGCATTCCTGATTTTGGCAACGAATTGAATATTCGAGTGGATACCAAAATTGACAAGACTAGCTTCACAATAGAAAGAAGCGTAAAGAAAATGGATCAAACTCCTCACACTTGCTATGAATTCTATTTTGAGGAGATTCTCTTTGCCAGGTTAATCAAAAAGTATGATTATGGAAGCCAATTCTCTTCTGTTGTAATCAATTTTAAAAATTCATTATCTGCTCCAACAAAAGAAGAATCAAATCAAGTATCCTGGAAATCTGGAAATCAATTACTTATTGCAGAGAATTTTGGCCATTCCCATGTAAATATCTGCTATGATCTAGAATTATTGCTTAGAATGGGTAATATGGTATCCTAATCGATGTGATTTTCATAGATCAATGGATACAGGTCAAATTCATAAATATTGCCATTTCGATCAGAAAACAGGATTAACCAAGGGCCCTTTGGAATTCCTCGATAATTCTGTTTACTGAGGCTAACATTATTTAGATGTGCCCCATTTGCGGATTTTAACCTGATTATCTCCCGAACTTCTAATGGTTGATTCGAAACAATTCTAACTTCATTTACAGATATCTCAGCAGATCCATCCGAAAAACCAATGGTGTGAGCTTCTATTATCATTCCATTCGGCAAATGAGTGGTAACCGGACGCGTTGGAGAGGTTTCCTCAGTAAGATTTACATAAGGAAAATCAGTCCATTTCCCCTCCTCTTCTCTGACTCTCAATACAAACTGTGGCTGACCATTTTGATCCACACTGTTTTTTGTCACTAAAATCAACCTACCATCTTCCAGCAAAGTGGAATTCAAATGATCGTCTGCAGTTTGATTTCCTTTGGAAACAGTAATCAGACCTGACCAGTCAAGTTCATTGTTTAAGTAAACTCTTTCATAAATCGCTTCCTCTAGTTGATTGGACCATACCACCGATATTCCACCTTTGATCCTTGAAACGACTGAAATATCATCTTTACTAATAGAATCCCCCAAAAAGGCTGGTTGGGACCATGTTTTACCTTGATCAGTAGATGACCAGACTAGCACCTGCTCATTCCAATCGGAACCTACCCATAGTGTCCCTGAATCATCTTTGGTAATTGTTGCAGTTTCGATCTCATGACAAACAGGAGGAATAGGGATTGAATTCACTAATTCCATTCGTATGGACTTTGATGTAGTCTTCAGCTTGAGGTACTTCAGTTCGCAATTCCCTACCAATACTATAAATTGATTTCCCCCTTCAGAATACACATCCGCTTTTCCTGGAAGACTCCGTAATTCAATATTTAAATTCTCCTCTTTTATCCATTCTCCTTCATTTCTTTTCCAGACATGTGGCCCAATTGAATCGGGTAGAATCGCCCACCAAGCTCCAGCTGAAAACCAGATTTTGGATTGTGGCTTGTCTTGAGTTGGGTCTTTAAAATCAACTTTAAAAACAGGTTTCACTTCTAATTCTTGAGCAAACACTTGATCCTCAACAAGAAGAAAAATTGGAATTCCTATGAGAATAAGAATGAGAAAGTTTCGAATCATGATTTAAGGGCGTTTTTGAAATACCAGAACTCTACTTTGGTAATTTAAAATATCAAAATGACCTCAATATGAATTAGAGATCAAAGTTTCAGTAATTAGAGTACTGAGTATGGCTTATTTTAGTCCATCTTAAACCAAAAAAAGAATGAAAACGGATTTCATTCTTTTCTATACCATCACTTGAAAATCTGAGAAAGAAGGAGGACCTAAGTCCTCCTATCACAAGCACTGAGATTCCTATCTCAAAGCAAAAAGAAACATTTCATCTCAGTGTAGTATCAATTGCTTTCTTGTTCCTTTTTTGGTGTCTAAGGTGCTGAAGATCAACTTACCTGATGGGGAAATTAGATAAGGAACAGAACCTACCAGAATATCCTCAAAATCATAACTTGGTGAGATTTTTTGATTGTCTGGGTCAATCTTAAAAATTTTACCTTGAGCCATCACTTCATCAATTCTCACAGTAGTGATTTTCAGTGAATACCCAAGATCATCGGTGGAAGTATGAATCCCCTGCTCCAATTCTGCAGGTACACTTCTGATCAATGCATACACCTCTCCATCTACCTCAAAAATATCCGATTCCAAATGGATTGGGTTTCTTCCTATCAAGCGTACCGGCTCATTGTTATCGCCTTCTATTTCTTCTGTGAGATAGGCAGTTTTTAGATCTCCTTGAGAAGAAATCTGCAAAATCACAGTGGAAACAGGTGTTCTTTGATTGGCAAAAGTGATTAAATAATCTCCATTCGAAATTGGGGTAATTGATTCCACTGAAGCCACATTCAAATCTTTGAACTTCACTTTTGAATCAGCTGGAATTTGCAACTTGGACTCTATTTCCGCATTGGTTATTTGCTTGGCAAAGACTAAATCATCCTCAATTTTATAAATAGCAATACTTGGTTTTTTATTTAATCCATCTGCATAATATGGAGCAATTACAAACTGAGAACCAGCTGCTTCCTCAATTTTAATATCAATGCTAGGCCTTTTGTTGGGGCCTTCTGCAAAGGGAAGTGGGATCTGATTTAAAATATTACCCTCATGATCCATCCGGATAGCCCGAAGATTACTGTCATCTTTAGCGGATTGAGAGTTCAATGCCAATACTCCATAAGATGTTTGTGCATAAGTAATCCCAATCGGTGCTGATTCCATAGCAGTTATCACTTGGTTGTCCCAAGACTTGGTAGCCATATCATATATCCCGGAAATATATTGAGGATCACTTGTAGCCATCATTCCAGCGATAAAGGCTTTTCCATCCAAAGGAACATACTCTGTCTCTCCTTCTATCGCTTTTAATAATCTATTCTGCCGGCTAGTTTGATAGCTTTGGTTATCAACACCTTCATTTCTTATCGCAAAGGATACAAATGGCCAGAATTTATCATCCAATTGAATCTGATCCTCTTTTTTGAATTTGAATCCAGACCAAAGATCATTGTAATATCGATTTTCAAAGGCACCTATGTTCAACTTGGGCTTTCCGGCCAAAACTGTTTTCTGAAAATGCCCAAATTTCTTTCCTGCCAAATTTGCAGGCACCTTGGCTCCTGTAAGCATGGGTTCAGCTTCCAAATTTGAAAATTGCGAAAAATTGGAAGCATCATATTTTTCTTCTACTGAGGAAATAACTTCACCTTCATCATCAGTAGTCACCTCTAAAAACATTAAACCATTCTTTTTATCCTGATATAGATAAAAATGGTTCAGTTGGGTTTTGGACTCGTCCCAAAAAGTCCCACTATAATATAATGCTCCTTTTTTAGCGGCTTTTTCTGCCTCAGCACTTAAAGGGAGATCTGCTTCATTGGCAGTAATAGATTGAGAATAGGCGAAAAAAAATCCTGTCATTCCCATCAAAAGGGTAAGTGTTATTTTCTTGATCATTGCTTTGAGAGTTTTGTTTATCCAAAATTCCCTCAATAGATCTCCTTTTATCTACCCAATTACCTTGATTTTTCTCCCTGTTTTCGGGGAGAAAGAACACTTTTGAGGATTTTAATCTCATTTTTTTTATTTTCCATCGCCAAGAAAACCTTAAGCCTCATGAGTCATAAAAAACATGCCTCTGCATTTTTCGGAGTGCTTTTAGCATTCAGTTTTTCAGCCTTCGCCCAAAAGGACAGTTTATTTAATGCAGCAGAAAATTTTCATCAAGAAAACAAACCATTAGAGGCTGTAGAAGCCTACAAAAATATCGGTCGATATTTTGAATCCATTCAAGATTATGATTCTGCCTTTCATTTTTATCGAATTGAAGGAGAATATATCAAAGAGCACATTGAAAAACCGACTCGGGATTCACTTTTGGGAAAAGTCTACATGGATTTTTCATTCGTTGCCTTAGGGATGAGAAATTTGGACATGGCCCTCCCCTATTTGGATAGCGCTGAGTTTATTTATGAAAAGTTAAAAAGCTATGGAGACCTTGCAAGGGTGATGAATAACCGAGCCAATGCTTTGAATGAAATGAACCGTTTCCAAGAGGCAATTGGCTATTTGCTGAAAGCTATTGAATATGGTGAACTTGTAGAAAATAAGGAAAGTGAAGATGCTTTACTCAACAGCGTTTACAACAATATTGGTAAAAACTACCTGTCCCTGGAAGATTGGAGCAACGCAGCCAAATACACTCAAATGGCCATTAACATCCACTCATCCTATGAAATCAACAATGCTCACGCCCGATTGAACCTTAGCAACGCTTATATAGGAATGGATTCGACAGAGCTTGCCATTCAGGCTGCCTTGGAGGCGGAAGAAATCTACAAGGAAGTCGGCTTTGCCTATGGTATAATCGCCGCTAAAAACAATATTGGTCTGGCTCTAAAAAATCAAGGGAATTGGGAGGAGGCTTCAAAACTCTTCGAAGAATCTATATTGATGTCTGAAGAAGTAAATTATCCATTGGGAAAACTGGAAGCTATGATCAACAGGTCTCCTATTTTAGCATCCAATGGACAGTTTGTCAAGGCCATTTCAGAAATGAAAGAAGCAGAAGAACTATGTCTCCTATATGATGATAATCAATACCTCAAATCTGTTCAAGAGAATTTGGCTGAATTGTATGAAAAAACAGGAAACACTTCACTTGCTTTAACCTATTTCAAGTCTTTCAAAGCTCTGGATGATTCCCTGAAATCCTCAGAAAACGTCAAAAACGTCAATGATCTATTGCTTCGATATGAGTCTTCTGAGAAAGAAAAGCAGCTAGCAAAACAGGAAGCTGAAATTCAGACTCAAAATGCTACCCTTGCCATCAAAAACTCGCAGCTTGCCTATCTTCTGTCAGGCTTGGGAATTCTTATACTCGGGGGCACTTTCTTTTATAGTCGAAATCGATCCTTGCAAAAGGAGGCACTTCAACAGGCTGTGATTGAAGAAAAAGAAAAAGGGCTAGATGCTGTCATTCAAGCCACAGAGGAAGAAAGAAAACGAATCAGTAAAGACCTCCACGATGGGATCGGTCAACAATTGGCGGCATTGAAACTTGGGCTTCAAAACATCCAAAAAAGAGCTGGCCAAGACATCCAACCAGAATTGATGGAAATAACCGGACGGTTTTCGAAGTCAGCAGATGAAATAAGGCAGATTTCCCACCAAATGATGCCAAGGGCCTTGATGGAAGCGGGGTTGGTACAAGCATCAGAGGATTTGTTGAGGAATACCTTTCAATACTCCGATATCCACTATGAATTTGAACACCATGGAATGGAGGAGAGACTTGATGAAAGAATTGAAATCAGTATTTACAGAGTTCTTCAGGAGCTTTTGACCAATATTCTCAAACACTCCCAGGCTAATCATGTGAACATTCAGCTATTGAAATTGAAAAATAAGTTGACTCTTTTGGTTGAAGACAATGGACAGGGAATATCAAATGAAAACTCTAAAGGTCATGGACAGATGAATATCAGAAACCGATTGGACCTTATAAAGGGAACTGTCAACTATGAACCAGGCTCAGAAAACGGACTACTTGCAATCATTACCGTCCCTTTAGATTAAATGGAAAAAATCAGAATAGTAATTGTAGATGACCATCAGTTGATTTGCGATGGACTTTCAAGGATCATTCAAGAAATCCCTGAATTTGAGGTTATTACTACTTATCAAAATCCAATAGAGGCTTTACAAAAAATCCCTGTTTGGAAGCCTGATATTCTCTTGGTTGATTTTGAGATGCCGGGATTAAATGGTCTAGAATTAATCCAAAAACTAAAGCTAGAAATTCCCGACCTAAGATCTATTTTATTAACCATGCATTTGGACAAGGCAACTGTCAAAGAAGCCTTGAGTCAAGGTGTAAACGCTTATATCTTAAAAAACTTGGATGAATTCGAACTGAGGATTGCTTTGGAAAAGGTAAGAAACGATCAAAATTACTACAGTGCGCCGGTCACCGAAGTCTTAAACGACAAATACAAAGTGATTCAAAAAAACTCAAATTCCCAATTGGAAAGTTTAAGTAATCGAGAGCGAGAAGTTTTACGATTAATAGCTGAAGCATTTTCTACCAAGGAGATTGCACATCAACTAAGCGTTGAAATTTCCACTATTGAAACTCATAGAAAATCACTTCTCAGAAAGTTGGATGTCAGAAATGTTGCTGGACTGGTTCGCATAGCCATTCAAGAAGGACTGGTTACATGATAGCAGCGAGGTGTATAAAAACAAAAAGAGGGCTGTTAGCCCTCTTTTTTTATTTCACTTCAAGTTTTTCTGAGTTTGTACTGATTCTCAATCCTTTCTTTTCAACCAAAAGACCTGAATCGTGATCTTCGATGATGATCGTGAAAGAGTCATCTGTAAACACTTTTGGCTTATATCCCCTCGCAGGGATTCTCCTTTTGTATTCCAACTCACCCGTCCTTTCATTAATTACTGATAGCAATGGAAATTTAGCATTGGGAACAACAGCAATTTCCGCCAGATGACCAATTGCCTTTTTTCCATAGTTATCTTCCACAGAAACTTCCACTGGCCAATCTGAATATTGTCCATTAGGATCTAGAATTGGATCTACATATCTCGGCCAGCATTCAATCTTCATCTTTTGATTTTCCTTATCAAATGTGATAATTCCATAGCCAGTTGCTCTATCATAGATTCGAGCAGGTTCCAATCCTGTTTTATGTGGATTGCCAATAGCATAAACTGTCATTTTATTCCCAAAACCATCCTCAAAATCACCAGTATACTTCGGCTTGCCCGGAATGGATCGATGACTGGCATCCACTGTTGGCCACCATCTTCTAGGCCATAAATTATTCAAAGCAGGTCCTGCAAAGGCAAATCCTGAATCTCTATACTCGTCTACTCCATATTGAACAGTACTTGCCAAATGCTGATCTCCAGCAATATGAAGAGCATGACTTTTACGGATTATCCGCACCGCCTTATCTCTTCCCTTTTGTGGCCAGCCATTGGAATCCATATCAATCGTAGGTGCATCGCCAGCCGGATACTCCCCTTTCTCTGGAATAGGTAATCTCGGTACAATCTCATCGATCAAGCTTCCTTCTGGCAATGTGGCAACTGTACAAAAGTTGGTTTGGGATAAAACCGCCTTCATTTGTGTATCAGGAGTCCAATTCTCCACCCAGCTTTCCAAAAATTTCAACTGCCTATCCCCAAGTAAGGTGGCATCAATATCATACTGCTTTTTGATATCAAAATCTGGATTCTGGATAAATCCATTTTGAACCTTTGCCTCAGTTGGAAGGACATTTTTAGGAGCAGATTTGAATTTCCTATCCTCCAAAACCGCAAAACTGACACCTCCATAAACCCATTCTGTGTAATAAACTCCAATGTTTTGCTTGATCGCCGTAGAGTCAAAAGGATCTGGCAAATGGCTGGTTTGCGTTTCCTGAACCATATTTACCCATTCACCTGGCATTTTATATCCGCCTTGATCTTGAGCAATGTATCCCCATCCTTTATCAGTTGGTGCAACTTTTCCTCCTTCTCCCCAGACATTGCCATGATAGACATCATGATCATCTGGAATGAATGCAGAAGGAATTGTTCTAAAGATATTTCGATAGGACCACCCGAACATGTACCATTTTCTCAAATAGTCCAGACTTGACTTTTCAAAAGGACCCGTTTGTATACCAAAACCACCTGTTCCTTCATAGAATTGATCTCCCAAGAAAAAGGCGATCTCAGGGTTGTGCTTGGCAACATTGATACTTACCTCTTCATCAGGAAATCCGTAGTCCGCATTACAACTGAAAACAGCTGCTTTGAGATTTTCCAAAGATTCCGGCTCCTTCGCGATTTCACCATAATAATAGAAATCTTCTACCCCTGTTTTCAAAGGAATCGAAACCCCAACTCTGTAACCGGTCTTTCCTTTATCCCAATTTTCAATTCTAAACTTGGCAGTTCTGGCCATTGGCTGAATAGTAGCCTCTCCTACTTTTTCCCAGCCAGAATCATTTTTGATTTCTAAAAAGACTTTGGAGTCAGCTATTTTCTCTATCGGAGCCAATTGAGCAGTCAACTTCAATGTACCTTGATGCAAGGTGTATTGAGAAAAGCAAATCGGTCCAAAAAACTGTTTTGAATTAAAAGTCAATTTCTCTCCTTCAAAAGACCAATCAGAAAAGGCTACCAAAGGACTTGACTCGTCGCTTTTATCCTTGGATGCATGGGCAACCAAACTGATATTCCCTTCCAAAATCTGAGGCTCAATGCTAGCGATTTCAAGTTTTACAGATTTCCCTTTCTGAGGCTTCGCTGATAATGATAGCATGTATTTCCCCTTTTGATAGCTTGCTACCAGAGCTAATTCTATCTCTTGATTCAAGTCCAAAGTTTCTTTTGACTCCAAATCATTTCCGACAAGTTTACCTAGTCCATTTATCCCCACATCCAATCCTTCTCCAAAAACTGCTGAGGATCGATAATCTGCAAATTTCCCTTTGGCACCTAAACGGAAACCAACAAAAGCATTTCCTTCACCTATCAATTCTTTATTCAACCAGGAGATTTTGACTGATTCATTGAAAGAAACTAATTTATCTCCCAATTGATGAGTCAAAATATGAAGAGTTCTGTTGGGTCCAGAAATGACACATTGGGCTTTTCCATTCACAATTTCCCAATCCTGAAGCCTGTTACCCCAGTATTCAGGACCGACCCATTTCATATCTGGCCAGTTTTCCCAATTACTTTTATAGGTGTGCTGATCTTCGGAAATGATTTCCTTCAATCCAGAAAATGCCTGAACAGGAAATGTAAATGCACTACTTAAAGTGGAAAGAGCTATAGTCTTTACAGCTGATCTTCTCTTCATAATTTAATGGTAATTGAATCTTAAAAATAGGTCAAATAGCCTAAGTATTTTATACCGTTAAAAAAACTATTAAAAATAATCCAACATCCCTTATTTTCGATGAATTTTTAATTCTAATGATCAAAAGCTCTCAAACTACTCAGGGTCTGATCCTTGCCTTATCTGCTGCCATTTTTTGGGGTATTTCAGGAAATTGTGCCCAATACCTTTTTGAATATAAAGCGATTGATCCTTCTTGGTTGGTATGTTGGAGGTTGATGCTTGCTGGCCTCTTATTGGTTAGCTATGAACTTTTCAAGAAAGGAAAACAGACCTTTGAAATATGGAAGACCAAAAGCTCCCTGATTCAATTACTGGTTTTCAGTATTTTCGGAATGTTAGCTGTTCAATATTCCTATTTCTACAGCATCAAACTTTCCAATGCTGCTACAGCCACTGTCTTGCAGTATATCGGTCCTGTCTTCGTGGTTTCTTTTTATGCCATCAAGTTTAGAAGATGGCCCGTTTTGGTTGAATTTGCTTCGATGTTTTTTGCAGTAGCAGGAACCTTCCTATTAGTGACTCATGGCAACTGGAATGAATTAGTCATTTCGGAAGGAGCTTTTTTCTGGGGAATTATTTCAGCAATCACTTTGGCCTTTTATACCATTTATCCTGTTCAGCTTCTAAAAAAGTATTCCGCCGCCAGTATCACGGGATGGGCTATGTTGATTGGAGGGTTGATCCTTTCGGTATTTCTCCAACCTTGGCAAATTGATGGCATTTGGGATGCAAGTACTATTGCAGTTTTCGCCTACATTATTCTTTTTGGAAGCTTGATTCCATTTATGTTTTTCCTCAGTGCGGTGCCAAAAATTGGAGCCCAAACTGCTTCTCTCCTATGTAGCGTAGAGCCTTTGGCTGCAGCAATCATGGCCGTTCTTTGGTTAGGAGTGAGCTTTAGCTTGATGGATTGGATGGGAACAGCCCTGATTTTATCCACGATAGTTTTATTGACTTTTGCGACTAAGCCTAAGGAAATCCACCTATAAGATTTCTTTCTGCAATTCCCTTGCAGCCCTCTTTTGCTAATTTAGGTTTCAAATAGCAAACTATGGCGCATTCTCATTCCCATCATGATCATACTCACGGATCTGGCAACCTGAAACTTGCATTTTTCCTCAACCTTGGATTCACCATACTAGAATTGATCGGAGGCATATATGTCAATTCGGTTGCAATTTTATCAGATGCAATTCATGACTTGGGGGACTCCCTCTCTTTGGGATTGGCTTGGGGATTGGACATCAAATCGAAACAAAAGGCAAATGACAATTTTTCATTCGGGTATGGAAGATTCTCCCTTTTAGGAGCCCTTATCAATGGATTAGTTTTGATAATTGGATCTGTATTTATTGTTAAAGAAGCCATAGAACGACTTTTCAATCCAGAACCGAGCAATGCTACTGGCATGATACTTTTTGCAATTGTGGGAGTAGCAGTAAATGGTTATGCAGCTTGGAAAGTCAGTCATGGTAACTCTCAAAATGAAAAAGTAATCAGCTGGCATTTGATGGAGGATGTATTGGGATGGGTTGCAGTTTTGATAGCAGGGATTCTTTTATTTTTCTTTGATATCCCTTGGATTGACCCGGTTCTTTCACTAGCCATTTCTACATTTATACTTTGGAATGTGGTCAGAAACTTGAAAGAGACGATCTATATTTTTCTTCAAGCGGTTCCATCCAATATTTCTCTTGACAAAATCAAAACTGATATCCTTTCTCAGCCGAATGTTGAATCCCTTCATCATGTGCACATTTGGTCACTAGAGGGAGCCAACCATGTCTTTACTGCCCATATCAAATTAAAGGAAATCAATGATCTTCGAGAACTATCAGAAACCAAGTTGGAAGTTCAAAAGATACTAAAGGAATATCCATTAGGACATTATACCATTGAATGGGAGCTTTCCAATGAGGAATGCGCTTTGGAGGAGCATGAACATGATCATTCTGAAAATGCACATTCTCATTAAGCAACCATTCTCATTTAATACTTTATCATCTGGTTTACACAATCCCTTAGCACAGGAACCACAACCTCCTCAAACCATGGATTTCTTCTCATCCACATTCTGTTTCTTGGAGAAGGATGGACCAATGGGAAATATGTAGGCAAATACTCTTCAAAGTTTTTTACCGTTTCAGTCAGAGTCTTTTTCCTGCCTTGGAGGTAATAAGCTTGGGAATAACTCCCAATTAATAAAATCAATTTCACTTGAGGCATATGGTTAATTAGAGATTCATGCCATTGTGGAGCACATTCTTTTCTCGGAGGAAGATCCCCACCTTTCCCCCTACCCGGATAACAAAATCCCATGGGCATAATACCAAATAGCACAGGATTGTAAAATGTCTCCCGATCCACACCCAGCCATTTTCTCAATTCATCTCCACTTGGATCATTCCAGGGAATTCCTGTCGCATGAACTTTGGTCCCAGGCGCTTGCCCCACTACTAAAATTTTACTTTCGGGATGAATAGACACCACTGGTCTAGGTCCCAGCGGAAGGTTTGCTTTACAGATATCACATTTCCGAACTTGTTCCAATAGCTGCTGTAAATCACTCATCTAGACAAATACCTAATAATTATGTTAAATTAAACCTATGAAGAAATTTATACTTTTTGTAATTCTCCTTTCTACTAGTTTTTCAATCAATGCTCAAGAAAATCCTGAATTAGGGGCCTGGTATATGTATTTCGGAAACTTTCGATTTCGAGAAAGTCCTTGGGCAATTCATGGGGAGATTCAATATAGAAACCATAACATTATCGGTGACTTGGAGCAATTACTCCTTCGAACTGGATTGCAATACAATTTAAAGGATGGAAAGGCTAGTTTCTTGATAGGATACGGAAACATAACTTCCGATATACCTGGAGAGATATCTGATCCATATAGCGAAAACAGGCTATACCAAGAAGCAATTTTAAGACAAAGTGTAGGTAGAGTCGGCATAATGCACCGTTATCGATATGAGCAAAGATGGACCGAGTCAATCGAATTTAGAACTAGGTTTCGGTATGCCATTTTTATTAATGTTCCTCTTAATTCTAAAAGTTTGGCTGAGAAAGGAAGTTGGTATGTCCAACTTTATGATGAGCTTTTTATCAACGGGGAAACTTTGGAAGGTAAGGTGTCCTATTTTGACAGAAATAGACTTTATCTAGGACTAGGAATTCGATTAAGCCCCAATCTGGCCATTCAGATTGGTTTTATGGATCAAAAATTCAACAAGGGCAGCAAAGCTCAGCTTCAGTTTTCGGCTATTCACCAACTTTATAACCGGAAATAGGCTTTCAGAAATCATTTTGTGAAAAAATGGTAATTGTATTCATTATTATTTGTGGATACTTTTTGATAAATTATACTGATTAGATTGAATATCAAGTATTTGGAAAACAATTGAATTTAAATCCAGTTGATCCTTTAACCTCGTTTATTCACTATACATATCACTATAACCAGCCAATCATGAAAAACTCTACTATCTGTCTGCTAATTCTCCTTTTGGCAGCTTCCGGCTGCTTCACCCAAAAGGACTATATTACCGAATACGATTACAATTACCAGGGATCATTTAAGAGATACAAGACTTTTGCTTTTGTTGAGCCAACAATCCCAGACTCGACAATGCTCACTCCTGTTCTGAATGCAACCATCGGCGCAAGGTTGGGCTCCCAAGGATTCCGAGAGAAGACTGAAAAGCCGGATCTCTTGGTCAGCTACAAAATATTCACAGACTCTATCCGATATAGAGGATATGTTCAGCCTGAATTTGATTATTGGCTCAAAAGAACTGGGGCCCAGATCGTGGAAGTCGAAGAAGAAGACAAAGACGAGAAGGAGCTTGAAAAAGATGAGACCTATAATATGGTCAAGTACAAAGAGAACAACGGGATGTTGGTAATCTATGTCATTGACTCAAAGCGTGGCAATACTATCTGGCAAGGATATACTGCTGCTCAATTTGACTTCAACTCACCAAACTTTCAATCCGACATCACACGTGCTGCCTATCGCGTAATGAATGAATTTAAAGTGGTCAATCGCTATATGGAATAAGTAAAACTGGGGAGCGATTCCCCAATCTATGAAATCCTTTCTACCCAGTCCTAGACTGGGTTTTTTATTGGATAAATATTTAATCAATTGATTTTCAATTATTTAAACACATTTCAACCGTAATGGATTTAGGATGGCGCCTCTTTTGGATCAAAGAATATCAAAACTAGATATTATTTAACTATGAAAAATTCTTTGATTTTATCAGGTATCCTCAGTGCATCAGTTATGGTGTCCTGTGTTTCTAAAAAGAAATATACAGAATTGGAAAGTAATCTTTTTAGAACCCAAACAGAATTGGCTACAACCAATCAGGAGAAAGCCGAATTGGAAGAAAAAATGGCTGCTATCGAAGCTAGAGTTGCTGAGTATAATGCAAGAATCAACTCTCTTAGGGACACAAATGAGGCATTGAGCGAAACCAACAACTCACTTTATTCCATCCAGGAAGGAACCGTGATCTCCAAGAATTCCAAGGAGAAAATGAACCAAACTCTTGCCAAAGTTGATCCAGACAAATTGTCCCAAGCAAGAACTTTGGAAGATTCAGTGAATCTAGCCGTAGAATATAACCTAAAGCAAAACATCACTGAAACCACTGTAGATGGTGAAGAAGATGATGTTCAGATTGACATTGATCAAACTGTTGTGATGATCTCTGTTTCTGACAAATTGCTTTTCAACACCGGTTCTTATAGAATCAACAGCAAAGCGGATCCATTATTGAAAAAACTAGCTGAGGTTATCAATGCCGAACCAAGTCTCCAAGTTATGATCGAGGGACATACTGATCCAAGAACCATCCAGACTGCAGTAGTTCAAGATAACTGGGATCTTTCAGTAAAAAGAGCTACCTCTATCGTAAGAGCACTTCAAAAAGATTACAATGTAGCGCCAGAGAAAATGATTGCTGCAGGACGTGCTAGCTATATGCCTATCGTAGCTAATGATACTCCAGAAAATATGGCTATCAATAGAAGAACAAGAATCGTCTTGATTCCAGATTTGGACATGTTCTTTGCGATGCTATAACCCGAAATATGCAATAGCAATGCTATTTAATCCATTAATTGCTTCAAAATCAGTCATTACATTGCTGTTTTCATCCCGACAACTTTCGGGATCACCATAGCGATGCTATGCCTCAGTTTCCAAACAGTCTGATTTTCTTGCAATTAATGCCTTCATAACGAATCCTATTGCAAAATCCGGGTTTAAAAATCAAAAATCTACCACAATAGCTAATCGAAAAAGCAAGCCTTTCTGGGGCTTGCTTTTTTTGGTTATGATGGGTTAAGTTTTTTAATCAAGGGAAAGTGTTCCCAATGCATATCTCATCAACACATCTTGAAAATAAAGCGTGTAAATAGCTTGAGCTTGATCTGCCTGTGAAGCTACAAATTGCTGGTTGGCAGTGGACAAATCCACAAAATTGGAAAGCCCTAATCTAAATCGCTCCTGAATAGCATTTTTTGCTTCAGTGGCAGCCTTCACTTGAACTTGAGAGTTAAACTCCTTTCTTACTGCGGCCTGATAATTCTGATGAGCTAGTTTCACTTCCTGAAACACCTTTCTATCAGTAGACTTTTCCTGTAAGATCTGGTTTTTGTAAACCGCCTTAGCTCTTGCTACATTCAAACGAGTCTGGAAATTGGTGAAAATTGGAATGTTTATCCCTATTCCAATAACATTCTGTGGATATAGATCCCAAAACTGCTTATTGAACGATTCCTCCACCAAAGAAGTATAATAGGTGTTATAATTATAGAATGCGCTGACTCTTGGGTAATACATCGCTTTCAAAGCTTGCATATCCTTTTTATAGGAGGTTTTTAATAGTAAAGCTTGGGCTTTGTCAGAACGATTTATTTCAGCAATCTCAATTAATTCCAACAATTCATAATCTTGGAATTCACGAGTTCCAGAACCAGTATCCACCGCTTCCAATACTGGTATTGTTCCCACTTCCAATTGCAAATACTCCGCGAAAAGCCAGATATCATTTTCCAATGCAATTTCAGCATCAACTTTCACCGATTCCAATCTCGCTACCTCAGCTTGTTGGTTATATAGATCAGAAACAGTTCTAAGTCCGGCATCCACGAAACCATCAATTTGTCGAAGAACTTCATTCTGATTTTCAAGATTCTCTTTGGCAATTCTTAGCAGCTCCTGATCCAGCAAAACCTGCAAGTATCTTCTGGCGACATCGAAAATCACCAATTGCTTTGCCCTTTCGATTCCTTTTTCACCAGCCAAATAGGCAAGATTGGCCGATTGGGTATCCAAGATCCTTCTACCAGAGTTAAAAATCGGCATATTGACGTTCAAATTGGCCGAAACCGTTTTATTAGTCACATTAGTGACTACGATCTGGTCTTCAACAAGCTGAGATTGCTGCCCTTTCAATTGTCCCAGATTTGAATTTATACCTACAGTCGGCAAATGGGAAAGCAATGCAGATTGTTTCTCTATTTTGAGAACATTCATATTGTTTTCCTGAATCTGGTAATCCAAATTCGCCTTTAGACCTAAGTCGACAGCTTCATTGAAATTCAATCTCAAAGTATCTTGAGCAAAAACTCCCGTCGAACCTAAAATCATCGCACCTAGTGCGAACCCTAACTTAAATAGCTTCATCACTTTCTATTCTTCCGTCAAATAAATTGATTAATCGAGTGCCATAGTCTGCATTTTCCCTAGCATGGGTAGCTTGAATGATCGTGGTTCCATCTCTGTGAAGCTCCTGAAACACTTCCATGATTTCTTTCGCCTGTCCGGAATGTAGATTTCCTGTAGGCTCATCAGCCAAAAGTACTCTCGGTCTACCTGCAATAGCTCTAGCTATCCCAACCAATTGCTGCTGACCTCCAGAAAGCTGAGCAGGAAAAAGGTCTTTCTTAGCTACCATATTGAATCGATCCAACAGATCAGCAATGATGCTTTTTCTCTCATTAGAAGATACTTTTCGATACAACAGTGGAGTTTCAATGTTTTCATACACGGTCAACTCATCAATCAAATGATAAGCTTGGAAAATGTATCCAAATTCAGATTTATGGAGATTGGAAAGGTCTCGCTCGCGCATTTTTCTAATGTTTCTTTCTCCAAAAAAATACTCGCCTGAATAGTCTTCATCCAATAAGCCGAGGATATTCAAAAGTGTGGATTTGCCGGCACCACTTGGTCCCATCAGGGTGATAAACTCTCCCTCCTCTATAGTAAGATTTACCCCTTTGAGGATAAAAATCCGTTGGAATCTGGATTCGATAAACTTATCGATTTCTTTTAGCTGAATCATTCGCTGTTTATAATGAGATGATTTTTGTAAGATTTATACTAAGTCTTCCCTCTTGTAGACTTTTCATGAGAACATAATTTCTCCTCCTCCATTGACCCAGTTCCATGCCATAAAAAAATGCCTCTGAATTCGCTCCAGAGGCATTTTTTAGAACTTTACCCTATCCGCTACTCGAACATTTTTGTTCGCTGGCGGACGAAAGGTAATTGACTATTTTAGAACTTTCGGTATTTACCATCCAAGTACTGGTTGGCTTCTTTTTCTTCGAATTTTGCTTTTGCACTATCCCAATGCAAAGTCTGATTAGGAAATCTTCCTGCGATCACACCCAATAGAATCGTCTCAGTCAAACGAGCCGCATAAGAGAAAGGTGCAGAACATTCATCTTTTCCTAGGATAGTATCCACAAACTGATGGTAGTGCTTATTACTTTCGGCATCGTAATCTTTCACAGGCTTACCCAAGTTGAACTTTTCGATATCCATTTCCTTGTATTGGCCTTCTACGATCAAGCGAGGAAGCTGTTGGAAGTGAGGAAGCAACAATCTTCCTTTTTCTCCCATAAACATCGCACCTTGCTCAGGAAGCTTATCGCCATTTGGCAATTTCAGATCTTCATGAGCTGCAGGAGCTCCTGTTCCATCATACCATACCCATTTCAAGGTTTCGGCTGTATAAGGAGTACTAGGGAATTCATAAGTCACAGTATTGTGCTCAGGGAAACCAAAACCAGTTGGTTGACGACACTCGTTTTTAATCGTCATAGGAACGTCCAGTTGCAAAGCATTGTAAGGTGTATCAAAAATATGAACCCCCATATCACCCAAAGTACCGCAACCAAAGTCCAACACTTTTCTCCAGTTACCGGGATGGTATTCACCTTCTTTGAATGGACGCTCAGGAGCTGTTCCTAGCCAAAGGTTCCAATCCAAATTAGCAGGAATCGGATCACTCCCTACCGGTGTAGGCTTATCGGTTCCCCAGTTTTTAGGAGACCAAGCACGTACAGTGTGCACTTTTCCAATGATTCCAGATTGAATCAAAAGAGTCGCCAATTTATAGTCATAGAAAGAGTGAACCTGAATTCCCATCTGCGTGATCAAGTTTTTCTTTTCTGCTACTTTCTTCATTTCTCTAGCTTCTGACACATGGTGAGTCAAAGGCTTCTGGCAATAGACAGGCTTGTCCATATGCATTGCCATTAAAGATGCTGGAGCGTGAGTATGATCAGGAGTAGAAACAACAACCGCATCAATCTCATCTTCCATTTCCTTTAGCAATTCTCTATAATCTGCATAGGTCTTAGCATTTGGGAACAAAGCTGTCGCATTTGCAAGCATTTTAGAATCCACATCACATAGCGCTACCACATCTACTGCAGCGTGAGATGAAATGGCTTTCAAATCAGCCATACCCATACCTCCTAGACCAATGTGAGCTGTTCTAACTCTACCATTTGCGGTTTTCAATTCAGATAAAAGAGAAGGTGCCAATGCCGCACCTAGCAAACCAATACCACTTTTCTTGACAAAGTCTCTACGGTCTATGCTAACTATTTTCTTACTCATTGTTAGGATTTATTATTTTGACGATAATTCTTTAATTCTAATGTTTTTGAAGCGGACTACATCTCCATGGCCCAAAAAGCCAATGTGGCCCGAAGATCTTTGCAATCCAGGATGATCTTTCCCATCCAAAGTTCCATTTTTAGATGCTTCCAAATAATCACCTTCCAGGATAGTTTCACCATTGAGAATGATTTTAATTTTTGGATGCTCAACGATTACCTCTTCGATGTTCCACTCACCAACAGGCTTCAAATAACCTCTTTTGGAAGGAATGACACCATAAACCGAGCCATGATATTGATATTCATGAAGCGTAGCATATTTTTCTGCTGTATTGTCCAGAATCTGAAGTTCCTTCCCCACGTATGCAGCATCACCTTCCAAAGGAGCATGGATACCTAATCCGTTATTAGCTCCTGGAGTCAATTGAAACTCAAATCGGAGGATGAAATTTCCATATTCTTTCTCTGTATAAAGATTACCCCCACCAGTTCCTTTTGGATCAATGACGATCATCCCATCTTCAGCTCTGTATGAAGACTTATTGCCTACCCAGCCATCTAAATTGGTTCCATTGAATAGGGTCGTAAAACCCGACTCATTTCCAGCACTTTGTGCAAAAGCGGAAAAATGGGGAATTGCAAAAACTGCAAGGGTAACTATGGCACTTACTAATTTATTCAGCATAGAAAAAAAGGGATTTGGATTGAACTCAAAATAAAACTTCCAGACAAGATAAGGGTCTCAGATGAATTTTCTACTATGAGACTTATTAAAATTTTTTCATTTAGTATGAGTGGTTTTTCTGTTTTTTAGAACATCTATCATGTTTTTTGAAAAATATGTTCTCAACGAAAGAATCGAATGAATAAAGGAGCATGAGAATAAAAACTAATCTTCAAGTAACCCTTAAAAGATTAAGATTTGAAACAAAAACCGTTTGCAATACTGAACTCGATAATACCGATCCAAAAACACTATTTATTAAGTTCAAAAAATTCCTAAATCGACAATGCAAACGTTTGAATTATTAAAATAATACAAATTCAAGTTGAACCTTTAATTTCTATAGCCATTTCAAACCTAATAAAGCAGTAAATCCAAAATCAAGCCCAATCAATTAATATTCAGAGCTATATAAGATATTTTTAATCCGATAAAATAATTAGCAAATTTTTAAAGCTTAAAACGATTTAGATAATTTTTATACTTTTTCATCTGAACTATATTTTTTTCAATAAAAAAACCTTCTAAAATTCAATTATTTACGCACTTTAAAATCAAAAAGTAGCCTGAATTAAAAAAACGCGAAGCTAGGCTCATTCAACTATGTGTTTATTATTAGATTAATTCAATATTAATCTCTAATTTTCGAGATAAATTACAATTATCACCGCAAAATATTCCTATATCACTAATATCATTTAATACTTCAATTCTGGCTTACAGGATTGTGACAAACTGAAGAAAAGCATATACAAACGGAATATTACGAGTATTGAAAATCGAAAAAACGATTATTTAAGCTCTTTACTAAAGTCAATGTAAGGTTAAACAATTGACATTCTTTATGAAGTTAAAAGTCTACTTTCAATTACCTCTCCTATTATTTTCAGCTAAAGTTGTAATTACTACTCTTTTAGTAACCTTAAGCTGTTTCAACTCTTTTTCTCATCAGAAAACTACCAATAATGAGAAATTAGATAAAGATCATGAATACTTAGATAATCATTTGACTCAAGATAATCTTGTTGAAGCTATAGGGTATTTTAGAAATGCAATTGAGGAATCTAAGAAAGATGGCGATTCACTTAGATTCGTTCGAAATTATAACCATTTGGGAATTGTCCATCTCCTTACCAGAAATTTCGAAGCTGCAGGTGAAAACTTTGAGATCGCACTAAAGTATGCTGAAGAATATGGGTATGAGTTTGAAAAATTATACATGATTCATAATCTTCTTGAATCTTATTATTTCAATCAATCTTACGACAAAGTAGACAGTCTTTTCACTCGAGCGACGAACATTTCATACGAATTCAAAAACTCACTTTACTTCAAAAACCTTCTAGTTTTTATCAATGCTGCTTATAAAAATTCTGAGTTTGAAGAATTGGAAAATTTCACCGATTCAATTTATCATACTCTTGATATCCATGGTCCCAAAAATTGGCCTGATAGTGTAAATAACAAACTTGAAAGTGAATTCAAATCATTCCAATATGAATTTGATCTTTTCAGAGGGTTCAGCTACACACAATCAAAGGATCAAGAAAAAGTAAAAGATGGTTACCAGATTTTGTTAAATATGAACCAGGACTCCTTGGAATATTATCTACAGAAAAATGATGATACTTTTAATAAGCTATCCCTATTAAACTCTCAGAAATCTACTTTTTATGAAGATCAGGGTGAAATTGGCAAATCGCTTTTTTATTCCAAACTAGCAAACGATTACCAGCAAAAAGCAATCTCTAAATATTTGGTTGCACTATCCAATACTGGTAGTACTATTGGCTTGATGACAAAATTTGAAAGTGAAAGGAGTCACCTTCTCGACATCAATGAAAAGAATAAACAGATACAGCACTATTTTATGCTCATCATGATATTGATTCTTTTCATTTTAGGATTTCTTTTTTTCCATTCACAAAAAGTCAAAGCTTCTAGTAAAAAAATAGCGTCTATCAACCAAGACTTAATCCATGCAAACATTGAACTTTTGAAAGTAGATGAAGAAAGACATAAATTCTTCTCCATCATCAGTCATGAGTTAAAAACACCTGTTTATGGGATTTCTGGTATAGTAGAAAGAATAAAGAGTGAAGGTGATTTCAATGGAAAAGTCAAAGAAGACTTTAATACTCTTGAAGTAATATCGAAATATATGTCGCTCTTAATCAGTAACATTTTAAGAGTTACCAGTTTCGATTTCAGAGAAGTTAAACTTGTTAATGAACCACATGACCTATTTGAGGTCCTAGAAAATAACATCACTGCTATAGAGCTATTTTCTGACAAAAAGGGAGTTACCATAATTGGGAGATTCGACCAATCCATAAAAGAAAACAAACTCTTATTTGATCGTGTATTGTTGGATCAAGTATTTATGAACCTTCTCCAAAACGCATTAAAATACAGTGATACTGGAGGAGCTATCAAGTTTGAGGCCTATGAAACGCGAGAAATCCCTAATCAAAAGAAAAGTATCAGGTTTGAAATTTCTGATATTGGAAAAGGGATAGCTCCAGAAGAAATTTCAAAAATCTTCGATGCTTATCGAGGTAATAACGATCAAAATTTCGAAAAAGGGATTGGTTTGGGGCTATTTGTAGTAAAAGAGAACCTAGCGAAATTCAACTCTGAAATAGACGTAAAATCTGAAATAGGCAAAGGGACAACTTTCTCTTTCGAAATAGATTTTGATATCGCTCAATCATCCTTCAATCGCACAGATGAAATTCCTTTCATTGAGCCAATGCATCCAATCCATGTTTTGGTTGTGGATGATAGTGAATTGAATCTTCTGGTATCTAAGAAGCAGGTCAAAAAAATCACAAATACAACCTGTGATACAGCAATAAGCGGAGCTATCGCCCTGGATCTTGTCAAACAAAAAAAGTATGATCTAATCCTACTCGATATTAATATGCCTGAAATGGATGGATTTGATACATGCAAAGAGATAAAGAAAATTGATCCAGAAGTCAACGTTATTGCATTGACAGCTTTACAGGCAGACCAAGTTATTTCAAAAGCTATATCTGTTGGAATGGAACTGGTGATCTCTAAACCCTTTAATTTTGATTATTTCAAAAGGACAGTAATTGAATATGGAAAAAGAAAAACAGGGGTAACTTCTTAAGTTACCCCTGTTCCATTTATTCATCTTTCAATACTTTAGCCGGATTGGACTGTGCTGCCACAAAGGAATGCGCTCCTACTATCAAAAGGCAAATCAACAATACTCCTATCCCGGAAAGCGCAAATAAGAAATAAGGCATATCCACTCGGTATTCGAAACCATTCAACCAATCCCTTAAGAAATAATAGGCAGGGTAAATAGCGATTGCAAAGGAGATCAAAACCAAAATCACATATTCCTTGGAGATCATCCCCAAAATCTGCAGGATGGTAGCTCCCAATACTTTTCTGATGCTGATTTCCTTCAAGCGTTGAGAAATAGTAAACGAAGACAATCCAAACAAACCCATCGAAGAAATCAAGATGGCAAGAATACAGGCAAAGCCTAGCACGTTTCTGATTCTTAAATCCTCTTGGTAAAACTTATCCATTTCAGTATCTAGAAATTGAAAAGACGCAGTTTCATAAGGGTAAACTTCGCGGAAAATCCTATCCAAATTTTCTCTCGCCAAAGCTAGGTTTTGCCCATTTTGAAGCTTTACGGAAAGGATGCTAAAATAAGGTCGGTTAATGGTAAATAGTAAAGGTCTTACCTCTTCCCTCAAGGTTCGAGAATGAAAATCTCCCGTGACACCAACAATTTTTCTGATTTCGCCACCAAACCTAACTTCCCTTCCTATCGCATCCTCAGCTGAAGAATATCCGGCCTCAGCCACAAATCTCTCATTGACCAAAACCTCATCAGATAAATTATGACCGGGAACGCCTGAGATAAGCGGTATTCCATTAGTCCTGATAAATGCTGAATCCACATTCATCACTTGGATGTTAAATTCTTTGAAAGTGGTGTCTACGGGAATCCCAACATCGGAAGTCCACAAACTACCAGATGAAACCAAACTTCCACTCAAACTTGCTGAGGAAACTTGACTTTCTTGAAGCATTCGATCCTTTAGGGATTCCATTCTATCCTCACCTGACATAAAAGGCAATCTTGTATACATCACCAAATCCTTATCAAAACCCATGGGTTGGCTTGTCACATATTTGATTTGGTAATTCAACACCAAAACCAAAATGATAAAAGCAATAGAAGATGAGAATTGAAGAATTGTCAGATTTTTCCTCATAAATGCACCCAAAGAAAAGCCTCTGGAAGTTGAAAGCTCACCTTTCAAAGCTCTTTGAGGTTTATAACCTGAAAGGACTAATGAAGGATAGATCCCTGCCAAAGCAGTCAATAGAATTGGGAAAAGGATGTAAAATAAAAGGTTGACTCCTGAAAGGTAATTAACTGCAAATTTCACAGGTAAATAAGAGGCAAATGTCACTTTTAAAACTTCAACCAATGCAATCCCAACAAGCATGGATCCGATTACCATCAGATAGGTTTCTGACAAAAATTGAAAAATCAATTGACCGCGTACCCCTCCCAATGATTTTCGGATTCCAACTTCTTTTGCTCTGCCCATGGCTTGAGCAGTTTCCAGATTGATGAAATTCAAAGTAGCCAAAGCCAAGATAATCAACCCTATATAAATCAATCCATTTAAAAAAGTCTTGGAAATGGTCGTGTTATCATAGTTATCATTAAAATGAATTTCTGCTAAAGGTTCCAGAAAGAAATTGATATCCGTTTCTTCTTTATCCTTATAATTTTTTTCAGCCAATGGTCCAAAAGCTTCATCTATTTGAGCTTTTGAAACACCTGCTGTAGTCTTCACAAATAATTGTGAACTAGAATTGAGGTTAGTCCAAGAATGAAGACCAAACCACTCTTTCTTTTCCTGAGAATCAATAGTACTGAATGAAATAAAATCAGTGAAAATCAAATCTGAGTTTTTCTTAAAATCTTCAACAATCCCTGTTACCTCAGCACGAATTGTATCGGTATCAATGTAGGTCAACTCACTACCCAAAACATCCAAAGGCTCTTTGCCAGGAAAGTACTTTTGCATCACTGATTCAGCAATCACTACCGAATAAGGTTTCTCAAGTGAAGTTTCAGGATTTCCAGCCAGCCAAGTCCTTGGGAAAATTTCAAAAAATCCACCATCAGAAAAAGTCACATTGTTTGTTCTCCCCATCACCTGATTGTTTTCGGGCAAAACAACCATCGTTTCCCAAAGAGTATACAATCGTGCTTTATTTTCTATTCCCGGTATTTCTGAATCTATCACTTCCCCAAGTGGTCCTGGAGTCCCAGAAAATGAAACTAAATCTCCTCCCCAATTCTCCTCGGTGTTTACTCGAAAAATCCGCTCTTTGTCCGGATGGAAACCATCAAAACTGTAGGCATAAACCAACAAATTGAAAATCAAAAAGCAGATGGAAAGACCGATAGAAAGACCCAGAATATGTATAAATGTTCTGAGTTTATTTCTCTGAAGATTTCTCCAGGCGATTTTAAAGTAATTTTTTATCATGACAGTTTAATTCTAAAATTGAAAAATTGGAAAATTCGCTTCAATTGCTCTCTAATCTCAGTTCTCAGATCGCTTTATTCTTGATTATTAACTCTTGGTTCTTAAATCTAGATTCTTGGTTCGTATTAATTAATTCATTCACTTTTAAGTGTCTCAGAGGGATTGACAAACATGGCCTTTAGGGTTTGATAGAGTGTAGTCAACACGAAAATCAACAAGATGGAAATAGCCGGTAATGCAAAGAACCACCAACCTAAAGACACTTGGATTTGGAAGTTTTCCAGCCAATTTGATAAAATGAAATAAGAGAGAGGTACTCCGACCAAGAAGCACACTGCTAACCAAATCACATATTCTCCAGAAATTAAATTCAGGATCTGAGAAGGGCTTGCTCCCAAAATTTTGCGAATACTGATTTCCTTCGTTCGCTGGATCACCAATTGATTGGTCACTCCCAAAATACCCATCACAGCAATCAAAACCGCAACCAATGAAGCTAATCCAAAAAGCTTCACAAACTGTTGTTCACTTTTGTATTGTCTATCAAAATGCTCATCCAGAAAGTAATATTCAAAGGGAGAACTGGCATATTGCTTTTCGAAAACATCCTCTATTTCTGCTAATACCATCTCAGCATTTCCCTTCTCAAAATCCACGACGTAGTATTTCAAATCCTGTTTTGAGAAATTCAAAACCAAAGGTTCAACCTCTACATTCACTCCCTGTTGTCTATAGTTTTCCACCACGCCCACAATAGGTACTCCAGAGTTTCCAAAGGCCAAAGTTTGTCCCAAAGCCTCTTCTGGATTTTCCAAACCCAAGGCTTCTAAAGCTTTTCTATTGATGATCGCTTCAGAGCCATTTTCTAAGGCAGGATTAAATGATTTTCCAGCCAAATATTCAATACCAAATACTTCAAAATATCCTTCTCCGACATTAAGCATGGTATACATCAGTCCATTTTTTTCTTTTCCTTCCAAATGGAAATCATCAGATCTCCAGTATACCTCAGTACCTGGAATCTCGTTGGTTGCGGCCAGCTTTTTTACCGAATTGAGTGAGCCGACAGAATTCTGCAATTGCTCCTGATAGTTCCCACTCCCCTCTACATAAAGCATCGGTGATCTAAAAACCAATTTATCCTCCAAACTCAACCCTAATTGCTGGTTTCTCATGAACTCCAGTTGCTTGTATACAGTAAGGACTCCTGCGATAATGATCAGGCAAAAAACCAATTGACTTACCAATAACGGGCGTGAAAAAGCACTTTTCATTTTCCATTTAAGTGTGCCTTTTAAAGCATTTGCGGGAGAAAAAGAAGTCAAAACCACGGCTGGATAAATCCCTGACAACAGAGTTCCTATCAGCCAAAAACCTATCAAGAATTGAAAGTTTGGCTCCAACTGAAAATCTGAAGCCGGAAGGCCTAAATCCAATAAATTATTCAAAAGAGAGCCAGAAGAGGCAATCAATACTGAAGCGATAATTACCGCAATTAAATTGAGTGCTAAACTCTCAAACATGAACTGAAAAAACAGCTGTTTCTTATTTCCTCCTGAGACTTTGCGTACTCCAATTTCTCTAGCCCTATTCAAGGCTTTGGCATTGGAAATATTGATGGAATTCAAATAAACCATCAGCAGCACAAAAAGGCCTATCCAAAGAAAATATGATAGCTTTTTCCCATCAGTCCCTTTCTCATATTCTCCGGTAGTTTCCAAGCTGGTATGAATCGAAGAAACAGACTGAAGGCTTAAATCCCATTTGGAATGATTGGATTCCAAAGCTTCTCCGTAGTGCCTTTGCAAATTTTCATTGGCCGCTAGTTCCAAATCAGTTATGGAAGCCTCAGAGTTTACTTTAAGGTAAGTGTAGAGATTGACCCAATCGTAAGACTGATCTATTTCTTTGCCTATGAACTGATGCAAAGTAGCGTAAGAAATCAAGATTTCAGGTCTCAAATGTCGATTGCTTGCTGGAGATTCAAACACTCCAGCTACTTGAAAATCTACTGTCCCATCAAAATTGGTACTATTGATTTGCAAAGTTTTTCCAACAGGATTTTCATCGCCATAAATCTTCTCTGAGATTTGATTTGAAATCATTACCTGCATTGGGTCATTCATGGTCGATACTTTCCCATGAAGCATTTTCACATCAAAAAAATCAAAATACTGGGTATCGGTTAGGAAAATGCTCTCCTCTCGAATAAACTGATCCTGAAATCCAGCGATGACTTCACCCAAAATAACGACCCTGCTCAATGCTTCCACTCCCGGGACTTCTTTGAGAATATTTTCGCCTATACCAGGAGATGTACGCGATCCAGTTTCCACAAAATCTTCATCTGTTTGAGTAGTAAGATTTACTCTATACAGTTGCTCGGACTCAGGAAGATCTGCATCAAAACTTTGTTCAAATCGAACATAAATCAACAAAATCATCACCGCACTAATCCCCACAGCCAATCCACCAATATGGATCAAAGAATTCACTTTGTCACTCCATAGCTTTCGCCAAAGTATCTTAAAGTAGTTTTTTAGCATGGCTGCATTGGTTATATAGTTTGAATACTGGAAAGTTCGATCAAATTCTAATCTCCTGTTTCCTAATCTCTGTTCTCAAATCTCTAATCTCAAATCTCTTTTATCTTAGATCTCGACTCATGGATCTAGTTTTATTCGTCTTTCAATGTTTTCACAGGATTCATCTGAGTCGCTCTAAATGCCTGAGCAGAAACGATCAGTAAAGTAAATCCTATTCCCAGAATGGCAAGAAGTACAAAATTGATCCAGGAAGGCCAGTCTTTCACTGCAAATTGGGCAATCCAACTTTGCATCAGGTACAAACTCAAAGGCAAGGCGATCAAAACTCCAGCAACAGTAATGGCAAGGAATTCTCTATTGAACATCCAGGAAATACTTAAGCTTGAGGCTCCCAACACTTTCCTGATTCCAATCTCCTTGGTTCTTCCGGCAATACTCAAAGCTGCCATCGCAAACAAGCCCATAGTGGCAATCAGAATAGCAATTCCAGCTGCAAAAAAGACCATTTTACCCAAGCGCTCATCTGCTTTGTATTGGTTTTGGACCTTTTCATCCATAAAGCTAAAACTGAAGGATTCCATTGGAAAAACTTTTCCCCATTCACTTTCCAATACACTTTTGAATGTCTCAAAATCAGTTCCGCTTCCTTTCACCAAAACCTTTGGATTGAAAGCTGCATGGATCATCAAAGTATTGATTCCGCTAAACAACAATTTGGGACTTTTTGCCAAAAGCAATGGCTCAATTTCTTTGTAAAGTGAGTTATGATTGAAATCTTTAACCACCCCAACGATTTGATGAGGTGCAAACTCGGAGTTTGGTAACATTTCGCCCAATGGATCCTCCCAATTCATGGCTTTCGCAAAAGTTTCATTGATAACAAATGCACTACTATCCGCTCCTATATCAGGGTTAAGAGCCCTTCCTTCTGCCATTTCCAAACCCATAGATTTGAAATAATCTCCTCCAACGAAGCTTACTCGGAAATTAAATTGCTCTTTTTCATTGGTTTCAAATCCACTATCCCAGAAAGACTCATCCCCATAGGTCGCTATAGAAATTCCTGCAGACTCAACTTCAGATCTTCCCACCAAAGCCTGACGATAGGTTTCGGCATTTTCAAATCCATCCACCAGATTTTGAACTAAATCCAATCCGGAAACTCCAGGCACATCCACAATCACCACCATCTCTTTATCGAAGCCCAAATCATAGTCCCTGATAGCTTTCATTTGATTCACCATGATCAATGTTGAGGCGATCAACAGAAATGATATAAAGAATTGAAATGCCACCAAACCCTTTCTCAAGCCTTGCTTTCCAAATCGGATAGATAGATTCCCTTTCAATACCTTAATCGGCCGAAGATTGGACATAAAAAATGCAGGATATGCACCAGCCATTGCGGTAATCAAAATAACTAGGCCGATCAGAATCCCAATTTGAGTAGGTTGGTAAACCAAATCCAAATCCTTCTCAAACAAACTATTGAAAGTCGGTACAAGCAATTCAGCCACCATCAAGCCTAAAACCAAAGCTATCAAAGTGGTCAACAAGGCTTCAGTCAAAAACTGGAACATCAACTGACTAAAACCTGCTCCCATGGTTTTCCTAACTCCCACTTCTTTCGCTCGAGTCACTGATCGACCAATGGCCATTGTGGTAAAGTTGATAGAGGCAATCAATAAAATCAAAAAGGCAATTCCAGCAAGGATATAAAGTAAGGTTGGACGGGTAGTTTCTACCATTCCTGTGATCTCATCATCAGTCAGGTGAATTTCTGACATGGGTTGAAGCTCCCATAAGTACTCCCCTTCTACGTATTCTTCTCCGAGAACCTTTTTCATCATTGGAATAGAACCAGATTCTATGGAGGCCTTTGCTAATGGGTCATTGGCCTTTAGGTAAGTATCTCCAAATACATGAAACCAGTTGTTTTTCCCAAATTCATCGACTGTGAAATCAAGATTCTGATCATTAATCAGCATTTCAAACTGTAAACTGGAGTTGCCTGGAATATTTTCTAGTAATCCAGTCACTTGATACTCCTCAAAATTATCACCCATTTTCATCCGAATGGATTTACCAATAGGATTGCTGTCTCCAAAGTATTTTTTAGCTACATCCTCTGTAATGACTGCTCCGAATTTATCCTGAAGAACCTTGCTTTTATCTCCCTCTATCAGTTTGAAATCAAAGATTTCCAAGAACTCGGGACTCACCATGGAATAATTTTGATTCTCAGTGGTTAATTCGTCCAAATAGGCTTGACTCGCACCACCGATGTATCGAGTAGTGGCTTCAACCTGCGGAAACTCAGAGGCAAAAGTCGGTGCTGTTATAATTGGAGTCGAATAGGAAAAAGTCTTTTCTCCATCTACCACTTCAAACCTTCTCAATCTAAAAATCTTGTCATTGTCTGCATGAAAATTATCATAGCTAGATTCAAACTGGACAAAAAAGAAAATCAAAATACTCACACCCAATCCCAAGGTCAATCCAATGATATTGATCCCTGTATGAAGCTTGTACTTCATGAGATTTCTAAAAGCAATTTTAAAATAGTTCTTCAGCATGGTTTATAAGATTGGAAAATTTCAAAATTGAAAAATTGGAAAATTCAGTCCAATTATTCAATAGGTTCACAAGTTCAAAGGTGCAAGGGTTCAAATTTGGAATATTGTAAGGTTATATTGATTCACTTTCCCCATCAATGTCCCATTTCCTCTTTCTCTATTCTCAGATCTCCAATCTCGTGAATTTTGAATCTCTGTTTTTGGTTCTTGGCTCTTGATTCTTGATACTTGGCTCTTGATACCAAAATTATTTATTCCACTTTGGTGCCATAAAAAAAGCCCCTAAACTGGATGAATAAGGGCTTTTTTAAATTTTTGATTTTGAAAGGGCGAACAAAATTGTTCGCTCTCGCACAATCATTCAATTGAGAAATTATTCACTTTTAATACTCTTTACAGGATTGGCCAAAGCCGCCTGAACAGCCTTCGATCCTACAGTCAAACTTGTCAAAATCACCGATATAATCAGAACAAGCAAAAACAATCCAATCGAAATAGGGATCTTATAGGCGAATGTCTCCAACCAACTCTGCATCATATAATAGGCAATCGGAATTGAGATTAAGAATGAAATGGCTACCATCACAACAAACTCCTTAGAAATCATAAGGGTCAATTCAGAAACTGAAGCTCCCAAGGTCTTTCTGATCCCAATTTCTTTGACCCTTTGACTTACCAAGAAAGAAACCAATCCATATAGCCCCAACCCAGCGACTATGAGAGAAATCCCAGCAAAAATCTTAAAGACCGCAGCCAACTTCTCTTCACTTTCATAGAATTCACCGATCATTTCATCATAGAATCTTCCTGAATAAATCTTGGTCGGATAAAAGTTATTATACAAATCTTCTATTTGAGCCAAAGTTGCACCTGTGGTTCCTTTTTCCAATTTTATGGTAGCATAATAATAACGATCCTTCCAGGTGGTAATCATCATAGGTTTCACCTCTTCTCTCAGTGAATTTGGAGTGAAATCCTTCAAAACGCCTGTGATTTCCAACCAATCACTTCTCCCCATTCGGATGGTTTTCCCTACCGCATCTTCTGGATTTCCCTGAGTCAGATCCCTTGCCAATGTCTCATTGATGACCGCTTTTCTGGCTGTATCACTTTCGGCATATCCACCACCAGCTAAAAAATTCATATCGAAATTCTCAAAGTAATCATGATCGGCTAGTTTCAAGAAAACCGGATAAGGCACATCTTCAGAACTATTGTCATAACTGAAATTGGTTGCAGAATTATTACCCGATCCTGGAGGGTCAGAAGCCAAACTCACCGATTTGACTCCGGAAATTCGCATTAATTCTTGCTTAAAGCTTTTGTTCCTTGGATTTTCTGGGTTTTCAGATTCCAATTCGACCAAATAAACTTCATCTTTTGTAAAGCCTAAATCAGCATTCTGTATAAGATTCATCTGCTGGATCGCTACCAAAGTCGCAATCATCAAAACTTGAGCAATCGCAAACTGAACCAACATCAAAGCCCTTCTCAAAGAAACATTTCCCAACTGAGCAGTTTGAACTTTACATTTCAAGGCACGGATCGGTTCAAATCGTGAAACCACTAAGGCAGGATACATTCCTGACAAGACCGTGACTGTGATAACCAATACAGCCAATAAGCCATATACCACCCCTGGAATCTCATTGAATTCCTCTGGAATATTGGAAACTTTAGAAAGAAAAGGAATAGCAAAATGAACTACAGCCAGAGAAATAATTGCTGCAGAACTCACCAAAATAAAGGTCTCGGTAAGGGACAACTTGATCAATTGAGATCTAGAACTGCCCATCACTTTATGAATGCCGATTTCACGGCTCTTTCCAATTGCTCTGGAAGTAGTCAAGTTGATATAATTGATCGAGGCCATAATCAGGATAAAAATTCCAATCAGCATCAAGGTCTTGATCGTAGCCCTTCTGGCTACTGGACCACTCAAAGGCTCCAAATCCGCATTGTAGTGAAGATCACTCAAAGCTTGTAAATGATGGGTTCTGATGGAATTCCCGCGCCCTTCAAAATGCTTTTTGGATAAAGCCAATAATCCCTCTTCAACTTGGGCAAGGCTCATATCCTGATTGGGAGAAACATACACCTGAAAATTGGAACTGGTGCTTCCCCACTCTTCAAAATTATAACCAAACTCCTCCTGATGAGATATCAAGGATTCAAAAGAAATAAAAACGTCAGTGCCGAAATTTGTATTCATGGGCTGGTCTTTATACACTCCAGCAATTGACAACTCTACTCCATTGAGAAGTTGAAAAGTTTCACCCAGCGCTGCTTGAGAAGATCCAAAAATCGTTTCGGCCATTTTCTCCGATAGAAATGCCTGATCTGGCTTCTCTAAATCTGATGGATTTCCAGAAATAAACTCAAGGCTAAAAAGGTCCAAATAATCCGGTGTTGTAAAGAAGATGTGGTCAGAAAGGTATTTATCCGAGTCTCCATCCCTTTCTACAGTCAACTGAACCTCCCAATCTCCCACTATAGGAACTACTTTATCAAAAAGCTCCGAATGAGTCATCAACTCCAATGAAAAAGGAGCAGGAATACCAGGAGTAAATTCAAGCCCATCTGTATATTCATCCTGAGTTTTGATTCTATAAGTAGATTCGTATGCAGGTTGAAAGCGATCATAAGACCACTCAAAATAAATGACTGTTGCCAAAAGCATGGCCGCCGAAATCCCCAAAACCAACCCAAACAGGTTTATAAAAGTATTGGAAATGGACTTTTTGAGATTTCGGAATGCGATTTTAAAATAATTCTTCAGCATAGGAGAAGATTAAAAATTGAGAGATTAATCAGTATTGGAAACTCTAATAGAACCTCCCGAAGATTGCATAGAAATGGCAGGACCTCCCCCATTTACAGAACCTGAAATCTTATCCTTTGTAATAGTACCATTGAAGTGATCCAAATCTGAACGAATTCCTCCTCCTCTTACTTCAATATCAAATTTTGCATTATCAGTTAATGCGACCTGAATACTTCCGCCACTAGATTTGAAATTCATATCACCATCCACTCTATCCAAAGAAGCTTTGATAGATCCACCACTGGAGCTTGCATCAATTGATCCGGAAATATGAGAAAGGCTCATTCCTCCACCTGATGTACTCGCGATCAAATCACCTTCCAGTCCTTCTATTTTTATCGATCCACCACTGGTTCTTACATCTACCTCTCCAACAAAATCGGTTAGACTAATGCTTCCTCCAGAAGATTTAGAAATAACTTCTCCTTTGCTGTCAGCAACTCTAATTGAGCCACCGCTACTTGCCAAATCATGGGTTCCATTGATTTGTTGAAGAGAAACTGATCCGCCACTGGTTCTGATGTGCGTGTCTAGATCACCAGGAGTTATTACCAAAAAGGACAAACTTGGTTTGCTTCCCCAGCTAAAATTGAAATTGGATTTTGGCTTAGCAGAAATAGTCACAGTTTTCCCAGATTGATGAACATCCACATCAAAATCCTCCAAAAAATCTTGAGTTTCAGAATCAGATTCCAAGAAATATTCTCCGTTCTTTTTCAAAAACATATGGACTACCATTTCACTAACATTGCCTCTTTCAATAGCAATGGAAGAACCTGAAAGTTCGGTTTCCAAGGTTGTTCCTTCCGAAATTGAAAAACGCTCTGTTCTAAAAGGCTCTTTATTATCTTGACTGAATGCCTCTGTCAAACCCAATTGAAAAAAGGCAAACAGAAAAAGGATTGGGAAAATTGGTCTCGTATTCATTGGTATTTTTATTTGATCAGTCTATTCCCAATAGTATGCCATCGGAAAAAGCTGTTCAGATATACACCATCAAAATCAGAATGAGCGAAGTCGAAATCTATTTCTGGGCCACTGAGGCCATATTTCGACTCCGCTCAATAAGACAATTCAATGATAAAAAATTTTAAACCCCAACCTATTCAAGATCTTAGGTTGAAATAAGACGGACATCTTTGACCGCCTACGAACAAAAACTATTCGTTTTTCAGGCTCTCTATCGGATTGACAATAGCCGCTCTGTATGCTTGGGAGAAAATAATTCCCAAACTGATAATCAGAATGGATCCAACACCTATGCCTATCGGAACCACACCAATATTCACGCGAGAAGCAAAGAATTCCAACCATAGGTTATTGATGAAATAAGCAGCTGGCACGGCTATCAATGTCGCAACCAAAAGAAGTGTAACAAAGCCTTTGGAAAGCAAAACAATGATTTGTGGGATACTGGAACCCAAGGTCTTTCTGATGCCTATTTCCTTCACTCTGGTTTGGGCCGTATAGGTTGCCATTCCCAACAATCCCAGACAAGACACGAAGATCGCCAAGAATGAAATCAGGCCGATTACTGACATCACATCCCCTAGAACCTCATGAATAAATAGAAGCTCCTGATCCAGATATTTGTAAGAAAACTTAGAGTTGGGATTTACTTCTTTCCATGTGTTTTCCAAGGATGCCACCGTTTTAGATGGGTTGGTTCCAGAGATTTTGACCATGGCAAACCCCAAAGCTGAATTTCTGTTTCTCATCAACAAACTCTCCATCGGTCTATCTGGAGATAAAAATTGAAAATCCTTAACCACTCCAGTTACTTCAGCATTTTGAAAGTTTTCTCCATCAAGTATTACAATTTGTTTTCCGATGGCCTCCTCCACCGATCCCAAATTGAAGTTTCTCAAAGCTGTTTCATTGATCAAAACCTGATTTTCACTTCCTTCAAAAGGTAGGTTTTTACCAGCTATTATTTCCAATCCCAAGGTTTCCACAGCACCGGAATTGATATCAAAAAAATTGGTAGAAACACTGTCAGTTGGATTTTCAGGGTTGACTACCTCAGTTCCAAAATTCCAACCAGCTGCAGGGATCAATGAACTTCCTCCCACTGATGACACATTGGGATTAGAAGAAAGAGCTTGCGCAAAACGATCGTAATTATCAGCATCAAATAGCTTTACAGTCACGATATTTTCTTTGTCAAAGCCAAAGTCAAAATTTAAAATATGGCGAGCCTGAGACTGGATCAAGACTACAGAGATGATGAAAATTAAAGAGATGGTAAACTGCACGACCATGAGGGCATTTCTGATTCCCATGCTTTTAAAAAGCTTTACTCCTGATAATCTATTGAACAGGTTAATGGGATTGAGTTTAGCCACATAAGTCGCCGGAAGTAGACCTGCTACAAACCCCACCAATAAACTGAAAATCAAAAATAGAAGCATTGCCGGAAGACTCTGTTGAAAAGAAATCTTCAGATATTGATTGAATGTCAAGTTTTCAAAACCAACTTGAAGAACTTGCAAAATGGCAAAAGCGAAGAGCAATGAACAAAGCGAAATCACTACAGCTTCAGTAATAAATTGAGCGAAAATCTGCTTTCTATTTGCTCCTGACACTTTTCTAATTCCAACTTCCTTGACACGCGTCAATGATCTTGCGACAGACATATTGGTGTAATTCAAACAAGCCGAAAACATCACTATCAAACACAAGATCCCCAAAATGAGCAAAACCACTTTTGGAATAGATACGTGGGTCGTATTCCCAATAAAACCGATTGGGGTAATATCCCTTATTGACACTGCCTTGAAAGAATGCTTCCCTTCATACTTTTGACCATAAATCCGCTCAGAGATTTCATCCAAAGCACTCTGAAGGCTTGCTTTTTGCTGACCTTCTTTCAAAAGCACATAGGTATAATTAGTCCATACATCATCCCAGTCCTCATCCTTTTTTGAAAAAACAGCTCCTTCAGGCAAAGATTTGATCGTACTCAAGGATGCCAATAATTTGAAGGGAAGATGTGTTTTTCCAGGTGTAGGATTCAGAACACCCGTGATAGTAAAGTAGCCAAAGTCGGTTTCAATATTTCCCTCCTCAATATCCATCGGCTTGATGTCCTTATCATGAAAAGCTACCGTTTTGCCCAAAGCCGATTCATCTTTAAAAAGAATTTCAGCCATTTCTGAGGATATCACCAAAGAATAGGGTTCCTGCAAAGCGGTATTGGGATCGCCCTCTTTCCAGGAGAAATCCAGGATTTTAAAAAGATTTCCATCGGCAAAATATCCTCCTCCAGTGGCAAATTTATCTTCGTAAATCACATCCCCTCCAATCTCCTTATTAAGTGCTGCTGATTCTTCAATAATGGGATAATCAGCCCTCAGTCGCTCCGCCAATGGAAGGGCTGAGCTGGCAGTCTCTCCATTATTCTCTTGATAACGGGTCGTGTGAACCCTATAAATCCTGTCTTTTTTGGAATGATAAGTGTCGTAGCTGTATTGATCCACCAAAACCATGATGATCAAAAGACAAACGGACATGCTCACCGCCAATCCCAAAATATTAATGAGGCTAAAAGACTTATTTCTAAGCAAATTCCTCCAAGCGATTAAAATGTAGTTTTTCAGCATATTGCTTTGATGAGATTAGGAAAGAAAAGGTTACAGGTATTTAACAGACCTTAAAACACTCATTTTCAGCAATATTTTCATACCAAACCATCAAAACCTTGTTGAGGGTATCCAGAGCACGATTTTAAAAAATCAAACTATTCTATATCGGACATTATCGTCCATTTTGGGTTTAAAAATTTTATGATTGTCCGCAATTTTGCCAGTATAATCAAGGATAGCCTAAAAGCAACTTTGAAGTACCAGTCTAGCAAACTTCGGTCATCCGTCATCGGTCTTCCGGCCATGTTCAGCAAAGGAAATAAGGATTGTGGTGCAAAAGAGGATATGTGCAATAAATTTTAAATCAATCCCCAATCCACAGCTTTTTTGATCATTCCCACGGAATTTTTTACATCCATTTTCACAAACAAATTTCTCTTGTGGGTTGCTACCGTGTTGGTACTTACAAAAAGTGCATCGGCAATTTCCTGAGTTGTAAATTCTTTAGCGATCAATTTTACTACCTCTATTTCCCTTTTGGTGATTTTGGGTATCTCTCCTTTTCTGACTTTGGGCTTTTCAGTCAGGCTTTCTATCATTTTTTCGGTCAAATGAGCGCTAAGAACTTTCTTACCTTCATAGGCATCTTTAATCCCCTGAATCAAATATTCTTTAGATGCATTTTTTAGCAGATACCCCGTTGCTCCCAACTTAAAAATGGACGTGATAATACTCCCTTCATCATTGGTAGTCAGCAGAATGACTTTGATATCGGGATGAGATTTTAATACATGCATCGTTGTTTCCAATCCATCCATGACTGGCATTTGCAAGTCCAGTAAAAGGACATCCACTGGCTCTTTTTTGACGAATTCGAGAACTTCCAGCCCATTACGAGCTGTACCCACCACCTGCAAGGAATCATCCTTTGCAAAAATTGCCTGCAAACCATCCAACATGATCTGGTGGTCATCCGCGAGTAATACTTTTATCTTTTCCATAGCTTTTGGGTTTGCAAATACTAAGTATTGGATTCTGGTTTTAGAGGGATATTGATAGCGATCAGAGTTCCTCTTCCCGGACTGCTGGTCAGATCCAAGGTTCCTCCAATAAATTCTGTTCTAAAAGCGATACTTTTCAACCCCATTCCCTTATCAGGATCTATTTTCTTGGGATCAAATCCGACTCCATCATCTTCTATCGTCAAATCAATCCATTCTTCAGAATAAGTCAACTGAATCAAGACTTCAGAGGCCTTGGCATATTTGACGATATTATTCAATGCCTCCTGTACAATTCGATACAACATCACATTGGTATTATCATCAAAGATTTGCTCTTTTCCATGTACATGAAATTCAGTTTCGAACTCATGACTCGAGTTCATTTTTAGCACTAAATCCTCCAAGGCTTTTTTCAAGCCCAGTTTCTTTAGGGCTTGCGGCATCATTTCATGAGCAATCTTGCGAACTTCTGTACAAGCCTCATCGATCATTTGGCTTGCCGAACCATATATCTTCTGAGAATATTGATCGTCAAAATTCACTTGAAGACTTCCAAAATTGACTTTCAAGGTGGAAAGTAGATTTCCCAAACCGTCGTGTAGGTCCCGAGCTATTCTAGACCTTTCTTTTTCCTGACCTTCCAACATGGACTTCATGGCGATGATCTGTTGCTCACGATGAGCTTCATTCAATTCAAGTTGAGCCGATTTGGCTCTGTTTTGATTGTAAAGAAATCCGATCACTAAAAGTAAAAGCATGGCACCTAAGAAAATCCAAAGCATTGTCAATCGCTCCTGATATTTTTGGTTGACCACCTCCTCTTCCAGCAACTTGATGGTCAATTGGTCTTTTTCAAACTTGATTTTCATATCTGCCAAAGCCTCGAGGCTACTTTCTCTCAACAGATAATCCTCTTGAAACTTTTTCTGTTGAAGTAAAATTTGATAGGCTGACTCAAAATCTCCAGCTAATAAAAATCGCTTCTTTTTGGCCTCCATAATGGCATCCTGAATCCCTACTCTATCCTCTACACCAGGTGTATTTTCGGCCATCTGGATAAACTGTTGAGAATTTTCAAAGCCATTCTCCTGGATTACTCCCAATAGCTCAGTGGTATCAACTTTATTTTCAGCCAGTTCATAAAAAAGTGAAGCCAAACTCAATAGGGATTCGGTTACACCAATGTTATTTGCTGCTTTCCTATGTTCATACCCTTTTAGGTAATTTTTTGCCGCCAAACCCCAATTCCCGAGCATTCTATGACATTCGCCTAACCCTTGATATAGCCTGGCAATATCTATTCTGGAAACAGGATTCTCCACAATGCGGAATGCCAACGCCTCATTGAACTTTCTGATAGCTTCCTCCGGATTTCCAAGGGAATATTCAGCGATAGCCCAATTGTTCAACACTGCAGCTTCCCTTTCTTTATTATCACTTTGAGCATAATAATCATAGGCTTGCTGATAGGAAATCATCGCTTCTTCCAAAGACCCATAAGTCATGAGCATGGTTCCTTTGGTGTCAAAGACATTTCCCAATCCATTGGTATCATTCAGAGAGCTGAAAACTAGGCTCGCACTGTCCAAATAGGCCGATTTTTTATCCATTTCATCCAATCCATGACACCATGCCAGGCGATGATAAGCTTTTCCAATGAGAGGAAGATTTTTAAGTTTTTTGGCAAGGATCAATCCTTGCATCGCATAGCGTTCTGATTCATCTCCCGCATAGAGCATATAAGCAATCCTTAAAAACGTTTCAGTCTTCAAAGAATCATCAGGCATATCAACAACCACCTGCTTGAGACTATCCAAGGATTCCCCTTGCAAGGCATGTAGCTTCTGGTTAAAGACAAAAACAAATATTAAACACCAAATCACCTTCATTACGAAATTTTTTAAAGAAAAAAGGGAAATGTACGCGTAATCATTTTTTAAAAAATATGCTTTTCAGAATCAAAAGCATCAGAATCCAAAGTTATCCAATTCTCATTTTCTGACAACACCCAAAACCATGACTCTTTTATATCACACAATTGTGTGAGAAAATCTCTAACAGAAGGATGATTTTTTGAAATCATAGTATAGGGTGTAAAACAAAAAAAGGAGTCCCTCTACCTTTGATCCGTTCCGATTACTTTTCAAAATTTCAAAGCTATGACACATAAAATCAATTATTTAGCAATCAATCGAGAAGTAGAATTCACACCGCAAGGGCAGTCCTTATTAGACATTTCATTGCAAAACCAAATCACGCACATGCATGAGTGTGGCGGTCATGGGATTTGTACTACCTGCCGGGTTAGAGTCATGGACGGCATTGGCAATTTGAGTCCAAAAACCGAATATGAGAAGGCTAGTTCTCATGCTCGCAAATGGGATCCTTCTATAAGATTGGCATGCCAGGCACGTCCAAAAGGAGATGTTACTTTACAGCGATTGATCTGGTCAAGCGGAGAAGTCAATAACCTTCAAAAGGAACTGGTGCCAAAAGGAAGAGCCGAAGAAAGACCTATTGCGATCCTCTTTTGCGATTTAAGAAACTATACCAATCTCTCCTCCAACAACCTCAATTTCGACATCGCCTTTATGCTGAATAAGTTTTATACAGCATTAGGAGAACCTATTCTCATGAATAATGGAATCATCTACCAATATGCCGGTGATGAAATAGTCGGGGTTTTTGGAACCACTGGAGGCACAGCTGAGAAAAATTGTGAAGATGCTGTTCGAGCTGCTCTAGGTATGCAATATGCACTAGAAACCCTCAATAAATCAGACCTCAAAGACATTGGAATTACCTTGAAATCCGGCATAGGGATCAATTTTGGAACAGCATTCCTGGGGGTTTTAGGACATCCCACATTCAAGCAGTTCTCTGTCATTGGTGACCCGGTGAATGTTGCCAGCAGAATCCAAACTGAAACCAAGGCAACGCAAACCAACATCCTGATTTCCGATTCAGTCTATCAGCATTTGAAGCAAGATGCCTTTCATATCGGAAGAACCTTTAATAACAAAGTTGCTGGAAAAGATGAGCCCTTGACTTTGATGGAGCTGCTAGGTTTTAAGGAAATGAACCTTCAACTGGAACTCCAATACTCCATGAATATCCTATTGGAGGATGAAGACAAATTTGCCAAGATATTCTATGACAAAGTTTTTGAAATGGCTCCCCATGTACGGGCACTTTTCAGAAACAATATGACCGACCAAGGAAGATTGCTCACCCATATGCTGGGGGGAATTGTTTACTCGCTCTCACGTCCTGAACATTTGGTCAAGGGATTGGAGACTTTAGGAAAAAGCCATGTACACTACGGAGTGAAGGCAGAGTACTATCCAGTGGTCAAGAAAGCGATGCTCGAAACCATAGATGAAGTTATTGGTGACAACAGATCTCCACAAACCATTGAGGCTTGGAATCAGGCTTTGGATTTTGTCATAGACAGTATGAAGTCCTACGCCTAAGATATTCGAGGCCTTTCAATAAAAGCCTCAGCAGTACAATATCAAATACATTTTTAATCCAATTTTCTAAAACTAATTATCATGTCTACAGAAATTAACGCGTTGAATGAAACAGTGATTGAGGCTTTTAAGACTCAGATTAGAGGAAAGATTATTTTTCCAGAGGATCAGGAATACGACCAAACCAGAAAGGTATTTAATGGAATGATCGATAAGCGTCCTGAAATGATTGTCAAATGTGTAGATGTCGCAGATGTCATCTATTCGGTCAATTTTGCCCGCGAAAACGGACTTTTGACAGCCGTCCGAGGCGGTGGTCACAACGGTGGCGGATTGGGACTCTGCAATGATGGAATCGTGATTGACCTATCAGGAATCAAGTTCGTTCACGTGGATTTGGCAACAAGTACCGTGCGAGTAGGCGGTGGAAATCTATGGGGAGAAGTAGATCATGCTACCCATCCTTTTGGGCTGGCTGTACCTGCAGGAATTATTTCCTCCACAGGCGTGGGAGGGCTTACATTAGGAGGAGGAGTTGGTTACCTATCCAGAAAATATGGGTTAACGATTGATAATCTTTTGGAGGCGGATATGGTTTTGGCAGATGGTAGCTTTGTGACAGTCAATAAAGACCAACATCCCGATTTATTTTGGGCAATTCGAGGAGGAGGAGGAAACTTTGGAATCGTTACCTCTTTCAAATTTCAGGCACATCCTGTTAAAAATATTATCGGAGGTCCTACCCTATGGCCAATTGAGCAGATCGATGAAATCATGGCTTGGTATGATGATTTTATCGAAAATGCTCCAGATGATTTAAATGGTTTTATTGCAACCATGGTTATTCCAGGCCCTCCATTCCCTGAAGCTTTACACAATAAAATGTTTTGTGGAATTGTGTGGTCATACCTTGGAGACCCTTCTAAGCAAGAGGAGGTATTTGCTCCTATCATGGCAAAGAACCCGATTTTCAGCCATGTTGGAGAAATGCCTTATCCTTCCATCCAAACTCTTTTTGATGGTTTATTCCCTCCTGGATTGCAATGGTATTGGAGAGGAGATTATTTCAAAGAATTGGGTCCTGCTGTAAGAGAAAAACACCTAGAATTTGGCTCCAAAATTCCGACTCCTCTTTCTCAAATGCACTTATACCCGATCAACGGAGCTGCAAGTCGTGTTGACAAGTCAGCAACACCTTGGGCACATAGAGATGCAAAATATGCGGGTGTTTATGTCGGTGTGGATCCTGATCCAGCCAATGCAGGAATCATTACCAAATGGTGCAAAGATTATTGGGAAGCCCTTCACCCTTATTCTTCAGGAGGTGCCTATCTGAATTTCATTCAAGATGAAGGTCAGGAGAGAATAAAGGCTAGCTATACCCATAACTATGATCGTCTAAGTCAAATCAAAAAGACCTACGATCCTGAGAATTTCTTCCAGGTAAATCAGAACATCAAACCTGCCGATTAACTCGAAATTTTGAAAGAGGTCTATAAATCAAAAAGCCCATTTCGCTTGAATTGGGCTTTTTTACTGAATAATTAATTCAAATCACTCACTCTTCAATGTATTCGCAGGATTGATCAGCGCTGCTTTGATCGCCTGAAAGCTCACTGTCAACAAAGCAATTCCCAAAGTGATAATACCCGTTAGTACAAAGATTTTCCAATCGATCGAAGTTCTATAGTCGAACGTATCCAACCAATCTTTCATAAAATACCATGAAAGAGGAATTCCGATGATCACCGATACTAATACCAATTTGCTGAACTCTGATGAAAGCAAGGCTACCAAACTGGAAACAGAGGCTCCCAAAACTTTTCTTACTGATATTTCCTTTTTCCTTCTTTCGGCGATGAAAGTCGCCAAGCCAAATAAACCCATACAGGATATCACCACCGCCAATCCTGAGAAAAGAGAAGTCAAAGCTGCAATTTGCTTTTGGGATTTGAATTTCTGCTCATTTTCCTGATCCACAAACTTGTATTCAAATGGAGATTCTGGATCAAACTTGGCAAAAACTTGTTCTACACTTGCCAGAGAATTGACCATATTTTCTCCGTCCTTCAATCGGATATGAATGAAATTCAGATTCCTTTCAGGACCAATTACCACGATTGGTATGGCCTCCTCAAATGGAGATTCCATGATAAAATCCTTTACGACTCCAACCACAGTAAATTCATAATCATCATCTTTGATCACCTGCCCTATCGGTTCATCAAATCCCATGATTTCAACCGTTTTCTCATTGATAATCGCTGAACTACTATCTCCTGCATGGTTGAAAATATCAATATCTCTACCGGCGATTAACTCCATTCCGGCAGTTTTTACCAAATTGGCATCTTCTCCCATTCTGGATATATTGGGCTTATAATCAGGATCTTTCCCTTGCCAATCCATCGAATTGGTATCGCTATAGATTTCAGTCAAGGGAGAAAAAGTATAAGTAACACTCTCCACTTCAGGCAATGCCATCAATTCATTTCTCATTGCCACTTTATTCTTCCGAATAGACTCTGTTACTTGATGAAATATGAGGTTGTTTTCATTGATTCCCATATCTCTGTTTTGGACAAATTCCACCTGATCCCGAATGATCCAAACACTGGAAATCAAGGCTACAACCACTGCAAATTGGAAAACCACTAGCACTTCTCTTGGACGAATTCCCAAATTTCTTTTCACTCCTAATTTGGACTTGAAAATCACAGTTGGGTTGAATGAACTCATCAAAAATGCGGGGTAGCTTCCTGCCAAAATCCCCACGAAAAGAATATAGACTATGGACAAAATCCAGAAGAACGGCTGATAAAATGGATTGCTTAATTCCTGCCCGATCAGATCCGTAAACCAAGGGAAAGTCAAGGAAACAATTACCAAAGCCAGTACATAAGCACAGAGGGCAATTAGTATGGATTCAGCCAAAAACTGACCAATAAGCATGCTTTTTCCTGCCCCTGAGATTTTTCGGATCCCAACTTCTTTGGATCGCTTTTCACTTTGAGCTGTACTCAAATTAACAAAGTTGATACCCGCGATGATTAGGACAATCACCGATACTATTCCAAACATTCGAATCAACTCGATCTTTCCTCCTACAGATTGGCCATTTTCAAATTTAGAATACAAATGCAAATCTTTGACTGGAAAAAGAAAATCAGAAATATCATCCCCTCCTGTCCAATATTTCTTTGTAAAGCCTTTAAACTTATCATTGAATATAGCGATGTCGGTTCCTTCAGCCAACATGGTAAATGTCCTATAGGAGTTGTTTCCCCAGAAATCATCGACCCATCCCATGGCCTCCAATTTTTTAAATGACAAAAAAGCAGTAAAAGGAAACGCCGTATTTTCTGGAAGGTCTTTAATGACTGCCTTTACTTCAAAATCAAGTTGGTTTTCTGCTTTGACAGTCTTCCCAATTGCTGAAGATTCCCCAAAAAGCTTTTGGGCCAAGGATTCGGTTAAAACAATGTTGTCTGGTGCTGAGAGAGCCTCTACAGGATCACCTTCTACAACTTCAAAACTAAAAATCTTGAAAAATCCTGGATCAGTGAAGGTAGTTTGTTCGGTGAATTTGTTCTCGCCCACCGCTAGTAGAAATGGATCCCATTCTGTGATACGTGCTACTTCTTCCACCTCAGGATATTCTTCTTTAAGGGCAGGAGCATATGGAGCTGGTGTATAGTCCCAAGATGAAATTTCCCCTTGCATTTCAGAGTTTCTCCAAGCTGCATAGATCCGATCCGAATTCTCATAAAACCGATCTACTGAGACTTCAAACTGTACCCAAATCAAAATCAAAATGGAGGCGGCCATCCCAATCCCCAATCCACCTATATTGATAAAGGCATATCCCTTACTTCGGGTGATATTTCTCCAGGCTATTTTAAAGTAGTTTTTCCACATAAATTTGAATTGAAAAATTGCTATCAATTGTTCACATTTCCTTTTTTAATATTCTCTTTTATCTAATCTCAAATCTCTCTTTTCAGATCTCTTTTCTCTAATCACAATTCTCTGTTTTCTATTCTCTACTCTCCAATCCCTGTTCTCTATTCTCCATACTCTTGGCTCTAGATTCTTGATTCTTGGTTCTTTATACTTTATTCGCTTTTCAAACTCTTCACGGGATTCATGGAGGCAGCTTTGATGGATTGGAAACTGATAGTAACCAAAGCCACAACAACAGCCAATATTCCTGCGATTAAGAATACCCACCAGTGAACTTGCGACTGATAGGCAAAACCCTCGAGCCATTTATTCATTCCATACCAAGCAAGCGGAGTTGCGATTACAATAGCCACTAAAACAAGCTTGATAAAATCCTTTGAAAGCAAGGCTACTATACTTCCTGTGTTTGCCCCTAATACTTTTCTGACTCCAATCTCTTTGGTTCTTTGTTCTGCTGTATAGGTAGCAAGGCCCAAAAGTCCCAAGCAGGCAATGAAAATGGCCAATACAGAAAATGTGGTAAAGATCTTTCTGAATCTAAAATCAGATTCATATTGGGTATTGAAATCCTCATCCAAAAAGCTGTAAATAAATGGTCTTTGTGGCACCAACTCTTTCCATACGCTCTCAATTTCAGCCAAAGTCTGAGGAAGGTTTTCAGTTTTCACTTTGACACTCATATATCTGCTAGCATAGGCTGCAAATGGTAAAGTCAGTGGTTCAACCGCCTCATGAAGAGAGGTATAATTGAAATCTTTCACCACTCCAATGACTGTTCCTGATCTTCCCCATTGATCGAATTTCTTACCGATAATTTCTTCTGGATTAGAATAGCCATATTGTCTAGCGGCAGATTCATTTAACACCATCGCGGATGTAGAATCTGAAGGATAATCTCTTGAGTATGACCTTCCAGCTGCCAATTCCAATCCAAAATGATCAATAAAATCAACCCCCACTTGAAATATTGGTTGGACTTGAAGAACCATTTCTCCATCCGGGCTTTCAATATTGGTACCGGCATTTGGATAATGACTTCCTGGAACACTTCTGGAAAAAGCCACAGAAAGAATATCAGATTTGGATTCCAGTTCATTTTTTAATGCCGAAGAAACGGAAGTTACACTCCCATCATAATTAAAATCTGCTATGACCATTTGCTCCTTGTCAAATCCCATATCCTTATTGAGTAAAAGGTTCATTTGATTGTAGACGATGATAGTCCCAGCTATCAGAGCAATGGAAAGACTAAATTGAAATACAACCAATCCTTTTCTGAGGCTTACCCCTCTTTGGTCAGATTTATTGATCCCTTTGAGGATTGCAACTGGTCTAAATGAGGATAGAACCAAAGCTGGATACGATCCAGCCAAAAGTCCAACAAGAATAATTAAGCTTATGATAAATGGTAGTGTTTGCCAGTTGATGACACTTTGCAAGGCAAATATTTTTCCTGTCAAATCATTCATCAATGGCAATGCAATCGCCATCAAAACCACCGCAACTGCCGCAGAAAGCAAAACAATAATCAATGATTCACCTAGAAACTGATAAATCAGACTTTTTCGATCAGCACCAATAGATTTTCTGATTCCAACTTCTTTCGCTCTTTCCAATGACCTAGCGGTGGATAGGTTCATAAAATTGATAATGGCAATGGAAAGAATGAATAAGCCAATCACCGAAAACACATAAATATTAGAAAGGGAACCTAACTCTCCAGGCTGTCTTCCTGCTACAGAATGCAAGTAGACATCATTCAAGGATTCGATTGCAACAGTATAATTTTCACCATTTTCACCCCCAGCCCTTCTCTCGACAAAATCCGGAAGTTTTGCCTCAAATGCAGCCCGATCAAACTGATCATTGACCAAGAAATAGGTATAAGTATCCACATATCCCCAAGATTCAAACACATCAGGTCTTGATTGAATATTGGTGATACGCGACAATAAAACCTCAAATTTGAAATGGGAATTGGAGGGCAAGTCCTCCATTACACCGGTCACAGTGTAATCTCCACCATTAGCTCTGCCTGCCACATCTGATCCTTTCATGGTTTTTCCCAAAGCAGGTTGATCACCAAAATATTTTTTGGCTGCACTTTCTGTCAAAACCACACTGTAGGGAGCAACTAATGCAGTTTTCGGATTTCCTTCAATCAAGTCCCAGCTAAAAACATCAAATACCGTGGAGTCCATAAACAAAATCCCATCCTCTTGCTGAGTAACATCGCCAACTGTAAACAAGATATCTGCTCTACCAGAGAACTGGACAACTTTCTCAATCTCAGGAAAATCAAGTTGAAGAGCAGGCCCAACAGGGGCATTTCCCCAAACCCAAAAAGAAGAATAATCCGGATTTTGGCCCTCTATCGATTCTCCATCAATAACTCGGTAGATTCTATCCTTGTTGACATGGTATTGATCATAGGAAAGTTCATCCTGAACGAACATGAAAATCAAAACACAACAGGTCATTCCTATTCCAAGGCCCACTATGTTGATGATAGAATAAACCTTCTTTTTCAAAAGGTTTCTCCAGGCGATTTTAAAGTAGTTTTTCAGCATGGCATTAGAATTTTAAAATTGGAATTACTTGTCCGCCGTGGCGGATTGGAAAATTGAAAAATTGGCTTCAATTCTCTTTTCTCTCGGTTCTTGGCTCTTGATTCTCAGTTTATAGTTCTTCGTACTTGATACTAGATCTCCCCATGCTTTTCCACTTTTGTGCCATGATAAATAGGCCAAAAGGGCCAAAAAACCGCCATTTTCAACTAAAAGATCTATTTTCTCGGACAAAAATGTTCGCTCACGGTCGAAAGGGATTCCGATTGGAGTTGAAATTTGGAAAGTTTTAAAGTACTATCTCCAATCTCTATTCTCTTTTCTCCTATCTCCTATTTCTCGATTCTTGGCTCTTGGCTCTCGACTCCAACTATTCACTTTTCAAACTATCTACAGGATTCATCAAAGCTGCTCTGACACTCCTTAAACTAATGGTTCCAAAAGCAATCATGATTGCAATTCCAGAGGCCAAGGCAAAAACCCACCAGCTAATCTCCACATGATAGGCAAAGTCGGCTAGCCACAAATCCATCAGGTATTTGCCAATTGGGATGGCAATCACCAGGGAAATGACGATCAATTTGATAAAGTCTTTGGCCAGCAAACCAACTACCTGATTTACAGTGGCGCCTAAAACCTTTCGGACTCCAATCTCTTTGACTCTTTGCTCAGCTGTAAATGTAACCAGTCCAAATAGTCCCAAACAGGCAACAAAAATGGTCATCAAGGCCAATACCATCAGAAATGACCCCATTTTTGCCTCTTGAATATAGGTTTCATTATAAAGCTCATCCAAAAAGGCATAGTGAAAAGCTTCTCCGGTATTGTAGCCGTTCCAAGTGCTCTCCATATCCTGCAAAAGCGGCTGCATTTCTGCTCTATCCACTTTCAAAATCAAGCTGTAATAGGGATTGTAAACCATCATCAAAGGCTTGATGGGTTCACGAAGGGACTTTGCCACAAAGTCTTTGACTACACCTATGACTTGGACATCTTCTCTCCCTCCTTGATTGTTAGTCATGATTTCAAAAACTGCCCCAATCGGATCCCCTTCTATGCCCAATTCTTTAACTGCAGTTTCATTGAGAATTATATTGCTTTTTTCATTCCCCCTATTTGCTGAAAAAGTTCTTCCAGAAACCAACTCCATTCCCAGCGTTGCCAAATACTCCTCATCTATTCCGTATTGCATCAACCTAATGGTGTTGGTCGGATCCTCTTTTGAAACCAAATTCTGAACACTGTTATCGGTAGGACCGGAAGGGATATAAGCTGAGTTGGTTACATTTTTAATCCTAGGATCAGCTCGAAGTTCATTCATAAAAACTTCCATATGCTCTCCCAATAAGCCAGCATCTCGAAGCACAATCAACTGATCCCTATCATAGCCAATATCTTTGTCTTGGATAAATTTCATTTGCTGAGAAACAACCAAAGTTGCAATGATCAATGCTACGGAAACAGCAAACTGAAAAACTACCAATCCACTTCTAAAAGTACTTTTATTAACTCCTGAGGCTCTTTTTTTCAAAGATTCTATCGGCTTGAAACTAGACAAAAAGAACGCTGGGTATCCCCCTGCCATCAGGGTAACCAAAAGAATCAACATTGCGATAATACCCAAATACAATGGATTGGCTAATGACCAAACCGAAAGACTTTTATCTGCAAAATCATTAAAGAAAGGAACCACACTACTCGTCATGACAAAAGCTAAAATCATGGCAAGACAAATTGCCAAAAACGATTCGGATAAAAACTGATAAATTAAATGCTGCTTATCAGAACCCATCACTTTTCTCACTCCGATTTCCTTCAGTCTTTGAGAAGCCCCTGCGGTGGAGAGGTTCATGAAATTAATGCAGGCGATGATCAGCATAAAGGCAGCAATCGCACAATAAATCATGACAGTTTGCATATCACCTCCCGCTTCAAAATCTCCTTTCCCGTTATACTTCGGGTTCAAATGTATATCTGTCAAAGCTTGCAATTTGAGATATACAAAGTTCCCTTTTGCAAAAAACTCATCGAAACTCATCCCTAACCCCTGCTGCATTTGGCCTTCCATATACTTTCTGGATATAGCTAAAAGATTGTCTTCAATCTGATCCGCATTGCGTTGCTCATTTAATAAAACATAAGTCACAAAGCTTCCTGAAAGCCAACTTTGATTTTTGGCATTTGAATTTCCCAGCATGGAAATCATCATATCTAAGTGAAAATGGGAGTTAGAAGGAATATTTTTGATTACCCCAGTGACATTATATTCTCCTTCGAAATTATGATATTCACCAGTGTAGTAGCCGATATCCTCCAACTTAACTACCTTATTGATGGGGTTTTCCTCCCCAAAAAGCGACTTTGCCTGATCTTCTGTAATCACCACAGAATTAATGTTGTTTAAAGCGGTATTTGGATCCCCTTTTACAAATGGAAGATTGAATATCTGAAAGAAATTAGGGTCCACAATTGCTGTGGTTCCCTTGCGTATCACCTGATCATCCAGTCTTATTTTAGTTTCTCTTCTTAATTGCATCACCCTGGTGGCATCTTCCACTCCGGATACTTCCTCCTTCAAAGTAGCAGCAACAGGAGCCATCACGCTGGCTTCATCCAAAAGCTCATTTCCGATTTTGGCTTCCAAATTCACTCGGTAAATCCGGTCAGAATTCGAATAGAATCTATCAAAGCTAAATTCCTCGACCACATATAAACTGATCACCAAACAGGTAGCTAATCCCATAGACAAGCCTAGGATATTGATGAGAGAAACCAGTTTATTCTTTTTGAGATTTCTCCAAGCTATTTTTATATAGGTTTTAAGCATGTTTTTCTTAATTGAAATATTTCAAAATTGGTAAATTGAAAAATTGGTCTCAGATACACTAATTTTCCAGCGAATCTTGATCCATATCTCTAACCTCTTTTCTCTTGGTTCTTGGTTCTTGATTCTAGATACTTTAATCTCAATCATCCTTCAAGCTTTGAATGGGTTCGGAGCGAATACTTTGATAGCTTTGGAAGAAAATCGTCAAAACGGCAAGTCCAAAGCAGGCCAAAACTGATAGCAAAATCAAGCCTAAGCTGATCCCCGCTTTGTAGGCATATTCTTCAAGCCATTGATTGGTCAGATAAATTGAAACCGGAATAGCTACGACAACAGCTATCAAGACCAACTTTAAAAAGGAAGCTGAAAGCATCACGAAAATCTCCGTAGCACTAGCCCCAAATACTTTTCGAATACCAATCTCTTTCGTCCTTAAATGGGTGGTGTAAGCTGTCAATCCAAATAGTCCCAAACATGCTATCAAAATGGATAAAAATGTCAGCACCTTTAGCAGATCAGCCATTTTCATCTCGGATTGATACATTCTTGCAAAATCCTGATCAAAAAAGGTATAGTTCATCGGAACTCTGGAAACAAAAGATTCCCAGGTTTTTTGGATGTTATCAACCCCCGCTTCAGTTGGGTTCACCGTCAGTCTAATACTGATATAATCCCTGAGATAGTAATCATGCATGTATTCGATCACCAAGGGTTTGATTTCATTCCGGAATGATTCAAAGTTGAAATCCTCCACCATACCGATTACTTCGAGTTGCGCTTCATCATTTTCACCCTGATTCCTGATGACAATTTTCCCAACTGGATCATCTGCAATCCCTAAAAACTCAGCAGCTTTTTGATTGATTAGGATTTTACTTTTATCAGCACCTTCCACCAAAGAAAAGTTACGGCCTTCCACCAATTCAAATTGGTAGGCGTCCAAATAATCAGGATCCGCTTCATACCAATTCATTCCATGTTCCAATTCATCATCTCTCAGATTGAAAGAACGCATTTGAAACTGTCCTGTCATTGGAATCCCTGTCGAAAAGCTAATAGAATTGATTTGAGATTGAGAAGCAAGCATGTTTTTGAAAGCTTCTCTTTCTTCATTTTGAATTTCCCCGTCGTTATGAATTATCAGGAGTTGTTCCTTATTAAATCCAGGATTTGAGTTTTGAAAAAAGCTCACCTGTCTCTGAACTAAGAGCGTGCAAATAATCAAAGCCAGGGAAGTAGCAAACTGGAAAACCACTAGGGCATTTCGGAAAGTATGCGAATTTTTACCGATTCCCATTTGCTGTTTGATCACCAGCAGCGGTTTGAAGGAAGAAAGGTAAAATGCCGGATAGGCTCCAGACAAGAAGGTCAAAACAACAATCAAGACAGGGACCAAGCTCAAAATCAAAGGATTCTGTAGTAGGTTAAACTGAAGGTCTTTTCCTGAAATCTGATTAAACAAGCCATTGGATAATTGAACCAAAATCAATGAAATCCCCATCGCTACAACAACAACCAAAAACGCCTCAGTTAAAAACTGAAAGACAAGTTGCGACTTTTGAGAGCCCATTTCTTTTCGAACTCCAACTTCCATGCTTCTCAATCCAGCTTTCGCTGTCGCCAAATTCATGAAATTGATGCATGCCAAAAGCAATACGAAAAGGGCCACCAGAGAAAACATGTAGACATAACTCTCATATCCATTAGCTTCCATTTCCCGAAGCAGATGAGATTTCAAATGGATATCTTTAATGGGCATCAGTTGTAAGTTGAAGTCTGAACCTTCCTCCTCACTTCCGAATGCCGGAACCGCATAATTGGCAACGATCTGGTTTAATTTCCCTTGAACCTCTTCTTGCTTTCCCTTCGGAAATTTCAAGTAGGTATTCAAAATAGGCCAAGTCCAGGAGTCCATTAAAAAGATCTCTTGGTACATTCCTGGTTCATAGACGAGCATATCAAAATGCATGTGCGACTGAGTAGGCAAATCTTCAAAGACTACTGCTATTTCTCTTGCTACCGGCTCATTGCTACCAATCATCAGAGCTTTCCCAATCAATTCCTGCGGAGCCAAATCACCAAAATACTTTTGAGCCATGGATGCCGAAATAGCTAAAAGATTGGGCTCAGAGAGTGCTTTCTCCTTACTTCCTGCCAAAACGGGTAGATCGAAGACATTGAAAAATCCAGGCTCGGCGTAGAACACTTTTTCTTCTCTGAAAACCTGTTCCTTGTTAGGGCCAGTAGCAGGCTGGATCGTAAAGTCATTCCATTTCAAAATCCTAGTCATTGCCTCTACTTCAGGAATATCCTCTGACACCCTTACTCCCAAAGCTGGAGGTGCAGTCGCATAACTTGCAGTTTCAGCATTCCCCCAATTCGCACTAACCCTAAAAATCTGATCTGAGTCCGTCAAATAACGATCATAGCTCAATTCATCCTGAACAAACAAGAGAATGATCAAAAAGCTGCTCAAGCCTAAACTCAGCCCAAAAATGTTCAATCCCGTATAGAGTTTATTTTTCCGAAGAGTTCTCCAAGCTATTTTCAGGTAGTTTTTGAGCATAATAGATTCAGGTTTGCATAAGTAATTACCCTAGGATTATGCCAGTAATAAATGGCCGAATTAAGCACTCTAAGGCCATTTTCCGATATTCTCCCTAAAAGATCCGAACAGTTTCGTCCGATTTCGAGCAATGGAATTCCCTAGTTCACATCCTATAGCAAAATCGGTTAAAAATCAGTAGTTTAAAGAAAAAAATCATCACCTATGTACGTCAAAAGGCATTATCATATCTATAGCACCATTCGTTGGTCAAGAAAGCTTCTAGTCAACGGGTTCCTATATTCTGCTGCGGTGATCCTAATTTATGAAATCACCAAAATCCCATTTTACCTACCCTGGCAACCTATTTCTGTAATTGGTATTGCCGTGGCTTTTTATCTGGGTTTTAAAAACAACTCCTCCTACGACAGAACATGGGAGGCCAGAAAAATCTGGGGAGCAATCATCAACGACAGCCGATCTTTTGCAACAGGAATCATATCTCTTCCTGTCTCAGAAGAAGTCTCTGATAAGAAGAAAAAGGAAATCATTTACAGACATCTGGCTTGGGTTATTGCACTGAAACATGCCATGAGAGCCGGTAAATCTTGGGAGCACAATGGGGCGGTTGACAAGCTGATTTTTACGCCACATTTTATGGAGGAAGCCATTCAGGGAGTATTCCCAGAAATCAAACGTTACCTTTCAAAGGAAGAAATCGAAGAATTGAAAAAACACAGTAACCTTCCGAGTCAGATTCTACTCAATCAGACTAAAGCTGTGAAGGAATTGGAGGATAGCGGTCAAATTTCGGAATTCAAGCACATCTGGCTTCATGAATTGATCACGCGTCTCTATACAGATCAGGGAATGACAGAGCGGATCAAAAACTTCCCTTTTCCACGTCAATATGCCTCTACGGGTCTTTTTATCAATTACATTTTCTGCGCACTGATTCCATTTGGCCTTTTGGATATTTTTATCCAATCAGACAGCCTCCATCATTGGATGACCATTCCATTTTCTGGAATCATCATCTGGATTTTCTTTTTGGTGGATCGAATCGGTGACTATTCCGAAAACCCATTTGAATCAGCTTATAATGATGTGCCTATTTCATCGATTACGAGAGCAATTGAAATTGATTTGCTCGAAATGATCAGAGACAAGGACATTCCAGATCCTTATCCAGTGGAAAATGGATTTTTAATGTAAAACCAAAAAAACCCTATCATTCAATCTGACAGGGCTTTTTTAGGGTGCAATCGCTAAATTATCTTTTACGGATTGAGCTGGAGCCAGAAACTCTGACTTCACCCATTCTAGGAGAACCTGAATAAATAATATCTCCAGAACCTGAAGATCTTACAGAGATTTCACCTAAGTCGCCTACTTCAGTATCACCGGATCCTGATTTGGACACGTTCAACTCTCCAATCGCCAAGTTCTCAGCTAAGAAGTCTCCAGACCCTGATTGTTTGATTTCTGCCTCATCTACCGAACCTCCTTTGATCTTAATTTCAGCCGAACCAGAAATCGAAGCTTCCAATTCTCTTGCTTCCAAAGTATTCATGATGATATCTCCAGAACCTGAAAGTCCGATATAAAATTCACTAGCCTCCACAGGAGATGTCACTTCCATTTCACCGGAACCAGAGCATCTCACTCCTTCCAATTCACGATATGTGATGTAAAATTTCAGCTTTACATTGTTATAGCTTCCTCTTACCAATCCAACTTCTAGCACATCTCCGTCAATCTCGGTTTTCACTTTATCCAAGCTTACTCCTTTAGCTTCAATTCTGATTTCTTCCTTGTTTCCTTCAGTTAAAATCACTTCCCAGCTACCTCCAGAATGTACTTTTGTAAAATGCCCTGGAGTTCTTGTTTCTGTCTGTTGTGCCTGCACGCAAGATCCCAATCCAAATACCATGAGGATGACTGCGGCAATTTTAGTGTTGATTTTCATATTATTAAGTTTAAAGTTCTAATGTTTTAAGGTTGGAATGTCCCCTTTCTCCGGTACTTGGGTTTAAAATAGATTGTATTTGGTTCTTTGGACTTTGTGCTAAATCATTCATTCTTGATACTCTTAATAGGATTGGCCCAAGCCGCTCTGATGGTTTGACTTGTCACCGTAACAGCAGCAATTATTCCAGCAATACCTCCGGCCCAAAGGAAAGTGGTCCAGGAAATACCGATATGGTAAGCAAAGTCCTGAAGCCAACTATCCATTCCAAACCAGGAAATCGGAATTGCAATTATAAAACCGATAGCCACAAGCTTCAGGAAGTCTTTCCCCAACAGAAGCAAAATATTGGAAGTCTCTGCTCCCATTACTTTTCTGATTCCTATTTCACGAGTTCTTTGTTCGGTTGCAAAAGTCACCAAGCCCAAAAGACCCAAAACTGAGATCACAATGGCTAAGGCTGAGAAGAAAGTGAAGATGGTTTTCACTCGTGCTTCTGCTTCATATTGTCTATTGAAACCCTCATCTATGAAATTAGGCTCGAAAGGATACCCAGGTCTAAAATCCGCCCATTCACCTCTCAAATAAGCCAACACTTCATCTCTTCTACCTGCCTCATACTTCACGCTCACATTGTTATTTCTATCCTGAGAAATCATAAAAACAATCGGAACGATAGGTTGATGAAGGCTTTCGAAATGGAAATCTTTCATAACACCAGTTACAAACCCTCTTCTTCCACCATAATTGAAAGCTTTTCCAATGGCCTCCTCTGGTGATGACCAACCAATTTCTCTTACTGAAGCCTCGTTTAAAATAAATGCCTCTGTCGAATCACTTGCCAATTGGTAATCAAAATCTCTCCCTGCTACGATCGGAATACCATAGGTTTCAAGGAAATTATGAGCCACATGGACATCCGCAATTCGAAGGTTCAACTGAGTCATTTCTCCATTCACTTCGGTAGTCGCTCCCTGCGAATCCAACAATCTACCTGAAGGAACTCTACTTGACATAGAAACTTCAATAATTCCAGGTTGATTTTCCAATCTATCTTTAAGGATCAGATAGTTTTCATTGATCGTGCTATTGCTTGGCAATACCACCATGTCTTCTTTTTCAAACCCCAGATCTTTGTTTTGCATATAGCTCAATTGCCCAATCACAACCAAAACAGCAACGATCAATACAACAGAAATTGCAAATTGACCAACTACTAGAACAGACCTGAAATTCTCATGACCTTTTCCAGCTTTGAACGCTCCTTTGAGCACTTTTGCAGGAGCAAAACCAGATAGAAAAAGTGCTGGATAACTCCCTGAAATCATCCCCACAAATAGGATAATTCCTCCGATCCAAAGCAAGTATTCTGGGTGGCTAAAAAAGTTTAAGGATAGTGGTTTTTCAAGGAAATCGGAGAAGATCGGAAGGAAAAGGAATACTAGAACCAAAGCGATAATCATTGACAAGAAAGTCATTACAAAGCCTTCTCCCATAAATTGGCGAACCAAAACGAGTTTGTCTGCTCCCATCGCCTTTCTCAATCCCACCTCCATGGAACGGAGGGAAGATCTGGCGGTACTTAGATTCATAAAATTGATACAAGCAATCAGCAGAATAAATAAAGCAACAGCACCGTAGATGTACACATAATCGATATTGCCATTAGCCTCAATTTCAGAATCTAGATTGGAATGCAAGTGGATATCCTGAATCGGCCATAAAAACAAATCTGTGGTTTTTGACATTGGAATTCCCTGCCCAGTTTCACCCATATGACGATCAATCATTCCCGCCAACTTATCTTCAAAAGCCTGAGGATCTACTCCATCAGCAAGCTTCAAATAGGTTGAAAAATTATTGGATCCAAAGTTACTCATGAAGGCATCTTGTCCTCCATAAAACTGGACAACCGGAATCAGCGAAGTCAAGAAATCCACATGAAAATGGGAGTTTTCAGGCATATCTTCCATCACTCCTCTCACTTGAAGTGTGAATTTCATTCCCGCAATCTCCATTTCCAGCTCCTTTCCAACAGCTGACTGATCTCCAAAATAGCGTTGAGCAGTACTCTCAGAGAGAATTACTCCATCAGCCTCCTTCAAAGCTTCCTTCCCTTCCCCTTCCTTTACTTTCCAGGAAAAGACATCAAAAACCTCTGGATCTGCCATAAAAAATCGCTCCTCAACAAATGAATTTTCTCCATTTGTGATCAAAGGATCAGCCCCCATCAGTCTTGCAGAATAAACTACATCCTCAGGAAAATCAGATTGAATTAGCGGACCAAATGGTGGCGCCACATGCCCTAGATGAAGGCTTTCTTGACCATCTTGGTTAAACCAAGCTCTGGAAACTCGATAAATTCTATCTACATCTTGATGATAATTGTCATAGCTCAATTCAAACTTCACGTACAACAAAATCACAATACTAACAGCCATGCCTATGGCCAAACCAAACAAGTTGATAAAGACATAAAGTGGATGCTTTTTGGCATTCCTAAAGACAATCTTAAAATAGTTTTTAAACATAGTTGGGTAGTTTTATTCGGATTTAAGGCTTTTGACAGGGTTGGATCTGGCTGCAGAAAAAGCCTGATAGCTGACAGTTAGTAATGCAATTATCATCACAAGGACTCCTGCCAATAAGAATATCAATGGATTAAGTTCTGTCTGGTAAGCAAAGGTTTGAAGCCATTCATCCATGGCCCAATAGGAAATCGGAACAGCTATCACAAAAGCAACCAAAACCAGTTTGCTGAAATTGGTGGTTAGCATCCAGACCAACCCCGATGTAGAGGCTCCCAAGACCTTTCTTACTCCTATTTCCTTGGTCTTTTTGTAAGCTGTGTATGCAGCAAGACCAAATAATCCTATACATGCAATCAGAATTGCCAAGACGGAGAATGAGGCTAAAATCTTACTGGAAACCTGCTCTTCTACATATTGCTTCTGAAGATTATTTTCTAAAAACGAGAATGAGAAGGGTTGATTTTGGCCAAACGAATCCCACAATTTCTCTACATCAGCGATGGTTTGCTGAGGATAATCCCCTGAAATATTCAAAGCCAAGAAATTCTGGAACCCAACAGCAGATTCAGTACTGAAAATCGCCAGAGGTGTAATCGGAAGGTGCAAAGATTCAAAATGAAAATCCTCTGCCAAGCCAACCACGGTATACGGGATATTGACTTGCTCCCCATTCACATTTGCCCCGCTGTATATTTTCTTTCCGATAGGGTCTTCCAAGCCAAAGGCCTGAGCTGCGGCATGATTGAGAATCACAGAGGTACTGTCATTGAATTCCTCTCCAAACATCCTTCCTTCAGTCATTTTGATGCCCATGGCATTCAAGAAGAAGTCATCTGCAACAAAGCCTTTTCCAGTCAACACCTCTGATTTTCCTTCAGGAGTGAATTGGACTCCAAAGAAAGAATTCCCCGGCATGGCACTACTTCCTCCTGCATTGAGTACTCCTGGTATTTTCAGTACTTCTTTTCTGAAAGTCTCTGGGTTTTCCAATTGTCCAAAACGGTCCACAACGAGTACATTTTCTCGCTGAAAGCCCAGATTTTTGGTTTGGATAAAACTGATTTGTCGCTGGATGATCAAGGTTCCAGCGATTAGCATAATGGAAATCGTAAACTGAAAAACAACCAGACCATTTCTTAAAAATTGACCTTTTCGAGTAGAAGAAAGCTTTCCTTTCATGATCTCAACGGCATGCATTTTTGAAATTTGAAAAGCCGGATAATAACCAGCTACTAGGGAAACAAAAACTCCCATTCCCAATAGCCAAGGAATTAAATCGATAGCTTCATCCATTCCAATTGACAAGCTCTTTTGTGCCATATCATTGAAAAATGGAAGAGCCAAGCCAACCAAAATACTGGACAAAGCCAAACTGATAACCACCAGCAAGACTGCCTCCATCAAAAACTGAATAATCAACTGTTGACGATCTGAACCCATTGCCTTTCTAACCCCCACTTCTCTTGCTCTTTCTGAGGATCTAGCGGTTGCCAGATTGATGAAATTAACCGAAGCAATCAGCAGGATGAAAATGGCAATGGAAATAAAAATATAGACATAGCGAATATCTCCATTCGCTTTCATTTCATTCTGGAGCTTGGAAGTCAAATGGATATCTCCGAGTGGTTGAAGGAAGTAATTATAGCCATTTCCGGCAGCGATGTAGTCATCATAATTTACTCCGGTATTCTGCTCTATTTGACCAGCAGCATATTTTTTCACTAAGGAAGGGATATCATTTTGAACCTTCTCCCAAGATGCTGTTGGTATCAATTTGATATAGGTCATCGCAGAAAAACTGGCATATGTGGGGTTTTGATTGAATGGCAAACCAGCCGTAGAACCCAACATATCAAAATTGAAATGGGTATTGACAGGTAAGTCTTGCATCACTCCCGTCACTTCCACATCCTGTCCATTGACTTTCAGTTGCTTCCCAACCACATCAATGGTTCCAAAATATTTAAGTGCTGTTTTTTCATTTAATACATAAGCACTGGTCTGATAAAGGGCCGTTTTGGCATCTCCAGCAACCATAGGAATGGGAAACATTTCGAAAAAATTAGAATCCGCCATGGCTACCAATCGCTCCTCATAAAAATCCTCATCCACTTGAACCATGCTAGCAAAGTCCCCAAATGTAAAAAGCCTGGTGGCATCCTCCACTTCCGGGATTTCATCCTTGAAAACCTCAGCGAATCCATCTGGAATGATCGCATAGAGATTGATATGATCAGGATAGATTCTCTCTAAACCTACTCGATATATTTCCTTTTGATCCGCCCAAAACTTATCATAACTCACTTCGTCTTTTACCTGTAAAAAAATCAGTAAACAACAGGTTAGTCCTAATGTCAATCCCAAAATGTTAATCCCGGTATAAATCTTATTTTTCACCAGGTTCCGATAGGCAATCTTCAGGTAATTTTTAAACATGAGACTAGGATTTTAGATGGATGATTTTGACAAAAAAAGCCGATAAGTATGTTCTCACCGGCTTTTCCATTCATAAGGCTGGGTTATTTTATTGTTTTACAACTTTGGCAGAGCCAGAAGTCGCGACTTGCATTCTTGGGTCACCTCTGTAGTATACATTTCCAGATCCTGAAGCTCCAACTTTTAGGTTTTCCAAGGCAGTGATATAAGTTTTTCCTGATCCTGATTTTCCAACATCTACTGATTCAGCTTCCAAATCAATGGCTTCGAAAGCTCCTGATCCAGATTGACCGACATGGACGTCTCTTGCAGTTCCTCCTTCGATCAAAATATCACCAGATCCACTAATTCCTGCACTGACTGTTCTAGCATGTACATTTTTCAATTTGATCAATCCTGAGCCGGATACACCCAATGCCAATTTATCAGTTTCGATATTGTCTTCAACAGTGATAGAGCCTGATCCGGAAGATCCAAGACCTTCGATTTCACGCATTGTAACATAGAACTTCAGGCGAACATTTTTATAGTTCCCTTTTTCAAGCTTCAGCTTCAACTTGCCATTGTCAACCTCAGTGATGATTTTATCCAAGTCAATATTTTCTGACTCGATTCGTACTTCATCTCTATTTCCGATCTCAACATAGACATCCCAACTTCCTCCAGATTCAATTTTGGTAAAATCCCCTGGGGTACGGGTTTCAGTTCCTTGTGCATTTGCCGTCAATCCTACTAAAAAAAGTAAAACGATCAAGGCTGTGGTTTTCGCAGTATTCATAGCGTGCTTCATAATAGTATTAGGTTTAAATTTAAATTCATCAATTGTGCCAAGGTCTAAAAAGGCCATTTTATGGCAATGGGAGCACTTTTACAATAATTCACTGTCCGTATCAATTGGATTTCGACCGCCAGCGGACAAAGATCATTTTAGAGAATTATCCTATTTTTCAACTTCAATAAATCCAATCCGGTTAAAAATCGAATATGAAAGAATTAAATCTATTTCTCTATTTGACTTCCAATAATGTAGATGCACTCAAAAGCGAATAGGTTGCATATGGGCACAAAAAAACCTCCCTTAACAGGGAGGCATTTTTACTATAAATTAACCTTTAATTTTACTCACTTTTAATGGCTTGAACCGGATTGGAATGTGCCGCTTTCAAGGACTGCAATGTCACAGTCAAGAATGCCACTCCAAAAATGGTAATCGCAGCCAGCGGGATAAACCACCACTCGAAATTGATTCGGTACTGGTACCCTTCCAGCCAATCTTGCATGACCCAGAAGGCTATTCCAGATCCTATCAATATGGAGAAGGATACAATCAGAATAAATTCCTTGTTGATCACCTGCAAAATGGAGAAGGTGGATGCTCCCAAGACTTTTCTAATACCAATTTCCTTGGTCTTTTGTTCGGCGACATGGGCAGAAAGTCCCAATAATCCCAGACAGGAAATCAAAATGGTCAAAATACTGAAGTATTGAGCCAAGTCCCTCAGCCTCACATCCTCTTGATAAAGTCTTGCATAGTTTTCATCCATGAAACTGTATTCGAAAGGAAACTCCGGGTTCATATTTCTTCCCGTCGCTTCCAGAAAAGCTACAGTCTCACGAATCTTATCTGTATTCACTTTGATATACGCTTGCCAGGTATTTTCTGGATCTAAAAGGAGAATAGCTGGAGCCACATTGTTTCTAAAACTTTCGAAGTGAAAGTCTTTCACCACTCCAGTAATGGAACGTTCATCTCCCCACATTCTAAAAAATTCCTGACCCTCTTGATCCTGTTCCATCAGTTTCAATGCTGTTTCATTTAGGATTGCTCCAGATACAGAATCTGCTCCGTTTGCTCGGTCAAAAGCTCGACCTTTAACCAAGCTCAACCCTGTCGTCTCGAGGAAATCATAATCCACCCGAATAATCTCAAAAAGTGCATTGTTTTCAGGATCTTTGCCTTCCCAGGAAACACCTCCTGTATTGGAGTTTCTTCCCATGAATCCGAATGAAGATCTACTGACAGATAAGATATTTTCATTTTTTTCCAATTCAGCCTTGAAAACATCAAAGCTTTCTAAAAGCTTACCTTCCAATGGCACTTGAATCAGTTGATCTTTGGAGTATCCCAAATCCTGATTCATCGCAAAGTTAATTTGCTGATAAACCACCATGGTAGAAACAATCAGAATGGTCGCTAAAATGAATTGGAATAGCACCAAACCTTTCCGAGCCATCACCACTCCTTTTCCTGATTTGGTAAAAGAACGGAAGACGGAAACCACTTTTGTAGCGGAGAGATAGAAAGCAGGATAGGATCCTGCAACCAATCCAGTTAGGATAATAATCCCCAGAATCTGTACCCAGAAAAATCCTGATAAATAAGGAACTGACATATCCTTACCAGTCAGATTATTGAAAATTGGCAAAGTCACTTGAACCAAAAGGATTGCAAAAAAAGCTGCAAATAAGGTGATCAGCAGCGATTCACTCAAAAACTGAAACACCAGAGAATTCTTATTGGCGCCAGAGACTTTTCTCACTCCAACTTCCTTGGCTCTTTTTTGGGATTTTGCTGTACTCAAATTCATGAAGTTGATGCATGCAATGATCAAAACGAATATGCCAATCATGGCAAAAAGCTTCACGTTTTTGATTCTTCCCTCAACTGGCATCCCGTCCTTCCATTGGCCATGGAGATACAATTCTCCTCTCGGGTATGCAAACAGCTCCACATTGGAATCCTCATTTCTCTCTACGATATATTCTGATATACTTTTAGAAAAAGCCTCACCATCTACTCCTTCTCTTAGCTTGATGATCGTGCTTGGGCCATTGTTTCCCCAATCACCTAGCCAGTCATTTTCATCAAAAAACACTTGGTAAGGAAGTAAATACTCAAACTTCAGGGTAGAATTCTTAGGGAGAGTTTTCAATACACCCTGTACTATAAAATTCTTCGAATCTGTTCCTTGACGAATCTCTACATCCTCTCCTACTACGTCAGTTCTGCCAAACAGGGAAATCGCTCCCTCCTCAGTTAATACCACGTGATTGTTCTCGGTAAGCATCCGATTGATATCTCCTTCTAAAGGCTCAAACTGGTAGATATGAAGCAAATCAGGCATGGCGTAGATTCCCTCCAATTTGATGCGCTTGTCTTTTTGAATAAAAAGTTGAGTTTGAGTCCAGGTGTAGGTAGAGGCATATTCGACTTCTGACAAAGTTTCCTTCATACTTTCAGCCAAAACACCGGGAGTAGAAGTGGTAGTGAAAATATCGGCTCCATAGGTCTGATGCTCCATCACTCTATAGATCCGATCGATGTCAGCAAACTCTCTGTCCATTTTCAACTCAGAATCCACCCATAAACCAATCAGGATAGCTGCCCATAATCCCAGGGACAAGCCGAATAAATTAATGAAGAATGTAAGCTTATGTTTTTTGAAACCTCGGAGAGCAATTTTAAAGTAGTTTTTAAACATGTTGGTGGAAGGTTAATCGTTGCGTAGAAAAATTGTGGTAGTCCAGTTGGTTTAGTTCTTATTACTTTAAAGATGTCCCTGCGATTCAAAAGGTTGCATTGAAAATTCAAACGTTTGAAAAAGAAGTGACTGGTAATTATTGCTACTTTATAATGCTTCTGTTTATAAAAAGTTACACAGGTAATGCCAAGTGGTAAAAACAAGCTATACGGCCAGTTTGGAGACTTTTGTCTCAAAAGTATTGTTCGCCAAAAATCAATTTTGTTCGCTGGCGGGCAAAAGAATTTAGTATAGGAAAAGGATTTGACCTTTTCCTATTCTGCAGAATATAAAATTAGTGTGCGATTTATCCTATAAAGCTATTCGCTTTTCAAATGATTTACTGGGTTTGAAGAGGCAGTCTTAAAACTTTGATAACTCACCGTGAGCCAGGCAATCAAAATAGCCAATAGTCCGGCGCCAAATACCACAATCAGACTAATACTTGTTCTAAAAGCGAAATTTTGCAACCAGTAGGTTTCCATCACATAATAGGCCAGAGGACCAGCAATTATAAATGCTATTAAAACCAAAAGTGTAAAGTCTTTGCTCAATAGGGTAATCAGATTTGGCATGCTTGCTCCCAAAGCTTTGCGGATGCTTATTTCCTTTGCTCTTTGCTCAGTTGTAAATGCAGCTAACCCAAACAAACCAAGACAAGCTATACTTATAGCAAGGACAGTAAACACTAAAATTATATTCCCCATATTTTTTTCAGACCTGTAGAGAGAATCGAAATTAGAGTCCACGAAAGAATATTCGAAAGCTGCTCCATCTGCATATTTTGTCCATAGATTTTCGATCAAATCTATTCTATCAGAAATATCTCCTGGATTAATGCGAATAGCCATTTCTTGAAAATAGTCGGGATAAATACCCATGATCAAAGGCTCAATTTTTAGCTTTAGGTTATCGTAATTAAAATCCTTAATCACACCTATCACTTCTCTTTCCTCATTTTCATCATCATTGAAGAATCCAGAGATCTTTTGAGTACCATCCAACTCAGTCCATCCTATCTGTTTAAAGGCACTCTCATTGACCACTAAGGCCAAGCTATCAGTCGGAAAATCCTTTGAAAAAAACCGCCCAGCAACCATCTCATACCCCATGGCATCAAGGTGATCGTGGTCAACCCAATTCATTGTAAATAGAAAGTCCTGCTCGGTATCCACAGCCCGATAAACCGAAGTCCAGTCTATTTCTGGAGGAAGGTTATTTGCATAAGAGGCTGCCACAAAACCGGTATTTGCCAATAGTTCCTGTTTGAAAGCTTCGGCATTATTTCCAAGTGATCGTGTATGAAGAAGGTTAATCACATTTTCCTTATCAAAACCCAAATTGACTTCCTGCATATATGTGAGTTGCCTGTAAACGACAAGACTGCTAATGATCAAGCTGATCGAAACAAAAAATTGGAAAACTACCAATCCATTCCTCAAGCCGGATCGTTTGGCTCCCTTTCTTACTTTACCCTTTAAAACCTCCGACGGAGTAAAAGAGGTGAGATAAAAAGCAGGATATGAACCTGCAAGAAGCCCTACCAAAAACAAAAAGGCAAAGAAACCTAAAAGCAGTACAGGATCTAAGAATACAGACCAGCTCAGTTCTTTACCTGACAAGGCGTTAAAAGGCTGAAGCGCAATCAAAATTAAAACCAGAGCCACAATACCTGACAGAAAACTGTAGATCATTGATTCAGCCAAAAATTGTCCCATCAACGGTATTCTACTAGCTCCGATAGTCTTTCTGACTCCTACTTCTTTGGCTCTGTTTGCAGATTTGGCAGTGGCCAAATTCATGAAATTAATGCAGGCAATAAGAATGATGAAAATGGAAATAGCTCCAAAAATGTATAGGTATTGAATATTGCCTGGGATTGTAGGTTCCTCCGAAAGCTCAGAATACAAATGGATGTCCTCCACGGGCATGAATCCATAACCAACACTATTTCCTTGGGCTCTGAGTTCATTCATAGAGAATCCAAGATATTGCTCAATCTCGGGCCCAAAGTACTTTTCGATAAATTCATCCAGAGAAGCCTGAACATTGCTCATGTCCACGTTCGGATAAGTTCTGAAATAGGTATATAAATTATTACTGGACCAATTTTCGTTTTTCATGTATTCCCAACTTTCTCCAGAAAGGATCATGTCATAAGTGAGGTGGGAATTGGAAGGAGGATTTTCGATCACTCCAGTCACCTCTGTGGCGGTCTTTCCTGACCCACGAAGAAGTACTTTCCCAATTGGATCTTCATCTCCAAAGTATTTTCTCGCATTATCTTCAGTGATTACGATCTTATTTGGCCCATCAATTACTGTAGCCGGATCTCCTTGAAGCAGTTTAAATCCAAAAAAATCAAAGAAGTTTTTATCAACCACTAATATGTTGCCTTCTGTAAATGTGAGCTCCTCATATTGAACAGGAATGGACTCCCACTGTCCAACCCTAAGAGTACTCTCTACCTCAGGAATTTCCTCCCCCATCGCTGGACCGATGGGTGCCCCTGTCATTGCCAGATCAAACTCATTTCCATTGAGCTTACCTGTGAAATCGACCCTGTACAGATTTTCACTTTGAAGGTGAAACTTGTCGTAGCTCAGTTCATCCGCTACAAAAACAACAATCAACACACTGGCAGCAATTCCAAGGCTAAGTCCAAGAATGTTGATTGTAGAATAAATCTTGTTGTTACGAAGATTGCGGAAGGCAATTTTCAAATAGTTATTTAGCATGGTGGTAGGGTTTAGTGCTTTGGGTAGTGGTAGTTGGTTTAGTTCTCTATTTCTTAGATGCTTAGGATTAAAAAAAGGTTGCAACCAATAGCACGAAAAACAGAAATGTATTCAGAAAAAGCCTGTGGAAATTCCTCTTTAATAATTAAAAAATGGATAGAATAAAGTTGTTCCCATTGGGCTGAAGCCCAAAAAGTCCTTCTCAAATTTGTAGAAATGGGTTAAAGCACCATTCCTATTCAATTCTTTTGAAAGGAATTTTGAATTTGAATATCTCAGAAAATAAAAAAGCGTAGTAAAAACTACGCTTAGTAAGATTCTTGTTACTAGGCTCTAAAATCATTCGCTTCTCAAAGACTTCACCGGATTGGTAGTCGCAGCTCTGATAGATTGATAACTGGTAGTAATCAAGGCTATCAAAATAGCAAAAACTCCTGCTCCAATAAATACCTGCCAGCCCAAATCTTGCTTAAACTGATAATCCTCCAACCATTTTTTCATCGCCCACCATGCAATCGGTGAAGCAATCAAAAAGGCGATGACAACCAGTTTTGCAAATTCCTTGGAAAGGAGTACAATGATGCTCCCGATACTCGAACCCAATACTTTCCTGATTCCAATCTCTTTGGTTCTTTGCTCCGCTGTAAAGGCTGTCAAGGCAAAAAGTCCCAAACAAGCAATCAGGATGGCAAAGCCAGCGAAAATCCCGAACACCTTACCCAATCTGGTTTCAGCCGCATACATATTACCAAATCTATCATCCAAAAATGAATAGGTAAAAGGTTGTCCTGGAGCCAATTCATTCCACTTAGCCTCCACAAAGTCTATGACTTGGTCAGTATTGGCAGCATTGAATCGGAAGGATGCAATTCCACGAGGTCGGTTATCTAAAAATATCATCACCGCACCGATATTCTCTTTGAGTGATTCGAAATGGAAATTTTTCACAACTCCAACCACGGTTTTGTTTTGCAAATCATCCAAGTTCATGGTTTCGTTGTCTCCAGCCATAGTGTAAATCTTTTGTCCGATCGGATCACCGTCAAAATTGAAATTGGCCAATGCAGTTTCATTCAAAATCACAGCATTGGAATCTGAAGGATACTGAATCGAAAAATCTCTTCCCTGCACGATCTCCATTCCCAATGTTTTCACATAATCATAATCTACTCTCCAGTTTTGAAGACTGACCATATTCTCTGTTTGCTTGGGATCTTTTCCCTGAGCCCACCAAGGTGTATCACTGCGATAAGTCCCTGCTACAGGCAAATAACCTGAGATCGTTCCACCTTCCATCATGCTATTTGAAAGAACAGCCGTTTTGAAAGCCTCCGCTTGATCGCCCAACGCATAGACATCATTGACTGTGATCACCTGATCTTTATTGAAACCGATTTTTTTGTTTTGGATATAATTGAGCTGATTGAAAACGGCAACAGTAGCGATGATTAGAATAATGGAAATTGCAAATTGAAAGACTACCAAGGAGCTTCTAATCATTCCACTCTTCATTCCCATGGCCACTTTTCCCTTGAGAATACTCACAGGTTTGAATCCAGAAAGGAAAAATGAAGGATAAATTCCCGCCATAATACCGGTGATGATCGCTCCTACCATCAAAACACCATAGAATGTCCACTGAGAAAATGGCATTACAAGCGTTCTTCCTGCCAAATCATTAAAAATCGGAAGCAGGATAGCCACGATCGGTATCGCAATCAGAAATGAAATCACACTTAACAAAATGGACTCCATCAAAAACTGACGGATCAGGTGAGATCTCACTGATCCCATTACTTTTCGGATTCCTACTTCCTTGGCTCTATTGGAAGATCGAGCTGTAGAAAGGTTCATGAAATTGATACAGGCAATCACCAATATGAACAAAGCAATCGCCACAAACAGGTAAACATAAGTAATATTGAAATTCGGCTCGAATTCACCCATCAAGTCACTTTTCAAATGGATGTCTTTTAAGGGCTGCACCATGTATTCCATTTTACCACCATCAGCCAGCATTGCATCCATGGTCGCTCCTTCTCCGAAAACTTTTGTCAATTCAGGCTCCACGTTTTTCTTTATCAGACTTTTCAGTTTGGTATTCAGATTTTCCAGATCAGCTCCCTCTCTAACTTTCAAATAGGTTTGGAAATTATTACTTAACCATGAAGTGGTTTTAGACTCTTCAAGTCCTTCCATTGCCAATAAAAAGTCAAAATGGAAGTGAGTATTTTGAGGAATATCCTCATAGATCCCGGTGATTCTAAAGTCCAGATCATTATCCAAAATCAGAGATTTTCCAAGGGCACTTTCTCCTGGAAAATACTTTTCTGCTGTACTCTTACTGATTGCCATGGTATTTGGCTCAGCCAATACCCCATCAGGACTTCCTTCCAGCAATGGAATTCCAAATACATTGAAAAAATCCTTACTTGCCCAGATCACATTATCTTCTTTGATGTTCTGATCAACTTCTTTCACCAAATAGGAACCTCTTTGTCGAAAATTGACAGCATATTCCACTTCAGGAAACTCTTCGGGAAGAGCTTCAGCCATGGGTGCTGGAGCCTGGATCATATCCCAGTGATTTCCTCCAAAAATGATGTCTGCATGAATTCTGTAAATCTGATCCGAATCCTTGAAATGCTTATCATAGCTCAGTTCATTGATCACAAAAAGCGTAATGATCATACAAACGGCTATCCCCACAGACAAACCGAAAATATTGATGAAGGTATAGAACTTATGCTTTTTTAAGTTCCTGATTGCGATTTTGAAATAATTCTCAAACATTAGTTAAGGGATTTGAAAATTTGAAAATTGAAAGATTGGAAAATTAGTGGCCCAAATTGGAGAATATCAAATTGGTGAGTACTCCAACATTTAACCATGCATTTTGACTTCAAGAGGGATTCTATAAACCCATCCTCATGCCCTGTCTCGTGTCCCCACGAGATATTTTTACATAATGACCGTGAAGACACGGTCATTGGCGAAGACATTTTCTTGACTCTTGATACTAGGTTCTAGCTACTTGATACTTCAAACATCACTCACTTCGAAGCGAATTGATAGGATTTGCCGAAGCGGCTTTGAAAGCTTGAACTCCAATGGTAACTAATGAAATCAGGATCAACAATACACCTGAACCAGCAAATATCCACCAACTCAAGGTGGTCTGAAACGCATAGGTCTCAAGCCAAGAATTGGCCAGATACCAAGCGATCGGAACTGCTATGAGGATTGAAATCAAAATCAGATTTACAAAGTCTTTGGAAACCAAAGTCAATATTCCAGCAGTGGATGCTCCCATTACCTTTCTGACTCCAATCTCTTTTTTTCTTTTTTCTGCGGTGAAAGCCGCCAAACCGAATAGTCCCAAACAGGAAAGGAAAATGGCTGTTAAACCAAAATACTTAGCCAAGGAAGAAGCTCTTTGCTCAGAAGCATATAGTGTCTGATAATCCTCATCCATAAATTTCAAATTGATAGGCTGACCGGTAAAATCTTCAAACACTTCCCCAATCCCAGCAATGGTTTCAGGTTGATTGGAAGCGTTGATTCTTACCATCACTTTTTGGGCAAAACCCGGATCGTATTTTAGGAATGCTGGCTTCACATTTTCTTTCAAGGACTCAAAATGAAAATCTTTGACCACACCAATCACCTCTTTGTCATTTCCCCAAAGGTTGACTATTTGCCCAACGGGGTCCTCGAACCCAATGGTCTTGATCGCTGCCTCATTCAAAATGATTTTACTGCTTTCATCACCGAACTCTGGTGAAAAAGTACGTCCTGCAACCATCTCAAATCCCATCGTTTCTATCAGTCCCATGTTGACTGTGATATTTTCGAATTTGATTTGATCTTCAGGATCTTTCCCCTCCCACTCCAATCCAATCGTAGAACTTGCCAATCCCACTAGTGGATGAGATAAACTGGAGGCATTCTCCACTCCGGGGATATTTTTGGTTTGCTCCAAAAAGGCATCCAGCTTCTGTGGATCAATCCCTGAAGCATTGAATTCTAATAAATGTTCTTGCTGATAACCCAAATTCTGGCTTTGGATAAAGCTCATTTGTTTACTCAAAACAGTAATTCCAATGATGAGCAAAAGGGAAATCGTAAACTGAAATATCACCAATCCTTTTCGAGCTAACAGCTCTCCAAAGCTTCCTTTCATATTGGATTTCATCACCTCCACTGGCTTGAATTTAGAAAGATAAACCGCAGGGTAAACCCCAGCTAAAAGTCCTGTAATCAGCCAAATACCTCCTAAAATCAAGAATATCTGTGTTCCAAATTGCAAAGAAAGTGTCTTGGATGTGATCTGATTGAAAACCGGCTGAAGGAGATAAGCCGCTAAGACCGCAATGATCAAAGCGAAAAATGTCAACAATAAGGATTCGGTAATAAACTGGCTAAACAGACCACCTCTGCTTGCACCCATGGATTTTTTCACTCCAATTTCTTTCAGTCTGCTCATGGACCTAGCAGTAGTCAAGTTCATGAAATTGATACAGGCAATCAGCAAAATGAAGATGGCAATGGCTGAAAAAATCCGAACATAACTGATTCTGCCTCCTGCTACTTTTCCTTCTTCATAAGTTCCATAGAGGTAGGAGTCACCAAAGTTTTGAACCCAGACAGAGACATTGGAATTGGCCTCTTTTTCTTTAATGAAGTTTTCGATTTGTTCATTGAAGGCTGAAATATCAGTTCCTTCCTTAAGAAGCAAATCGGTTGTGCTGTTGAAATTATCCCAATGAGCACCATCCCCAAGCATTTCAACAAAATATGGATAGGCCAGGTAGAATTCCGGCTTCCGAACATCCAGGTTTCCCGGATCTTTAACAACTCCAGTTACTTCTACATCATTTTCAAAATTGAATACATTCCAATGCAATGACTTACCCAAAGCCAATTGAGGTGAGCCAAAAATTTTATTGGCCAATGACTCAGTCAAAACAATGGAATTGATCCCGGTCAAAGCTTTATCCTTACTCCCGACCAAAAAGTCCGTATCAAAAATATCCAAGTAGTCTTGGTCAACAAAAAGACCAGCTCCTTCCATGGTGATATCCCCACTTTCGAAAGACACGCCATCAATAAACGGGGAAAGACCACTGGCTTTTTCGACCTGTGGCAATTCTTCCTTCAATGCCTCTGCCAACCTTGCCGGAGTATAGGGAATGGTGACCATTCCATTCGCATTGTCATGATTGGTCAGTACCGTATAAATCTGATCTACCTGAGTATGGTAGCGATTTATCGAAGTCTCATCCTTTACCCAAAGCATGATCAATATAACCGTGGTCAAGCCAACAGCCAATCCAAACAAATTGATGGCAAAGATATTTTTGTGCTTCAGAAAGCTTCGAATGGCAAGGAGGAGTTGATGGCGGAGCATGAGGGTTTTAATTGTAAAATTGGAACATTGAAAAATTGAAAAATTCCATAATCACTATGAGATCCAGTTCCAAAACTGAAAATTGATCTGTCATCATCACCTTTCTTTATTCATTGAGAACCAATGATTCGGAAAGATCAATTTTCAAATTTTAGATTTTTTCAATTTTCAAATCTTAAACATGAAACTGCTCCCGGATATTCTCGGTCACAACTTTTCCATCAAATAGATTGATGATTCTGTGGGCGTAGTTGGCATCATGAGGAGAGTGAGTTACCATCACGATGGTGGTTCCCTCATTATTCAATTCTTCCAAAAGACGCATTACTTCTTCCCCGTTTTTGGAATCCAAGTTACCTGTAGGTTCATCGGCAAGGATCACAGAAGGCTTTGCTACGATAGCTCTGGCAATAGCCACACGCTGCTGCTGACCACCTGAAAGCTGCTGAGGGAAGTGGTTTCTTCTATGCATGATGTTCATACGGGTCAAAACTTCCTCAACACGTGATTTTCGCTCATCAGCAGGAATCTTCAAGTACAAAAGTGGCAATTCCACATTTTCAAATACTGTCAATTCATCGATCAGGTTAAAGCTTTGGAATACGAATCCGATATTTCCTTTTCTTAGAGATGATCTTTGTCTTTCGGAGTATTTAGCTACTTCATGGTCCAGGAAATGATACTCTCCTTCGTCTGGATTATCCAAAAGTCCGATGATGTTCAAAAGCGTTGACTTACCACAACCAGAAGGTCCCATGATAGCCACAAACTCACCTTTTTTGACTTCGATTTGAATTCCATCCAATGCGGTAGTTTCAACTTCCTCCGTAGTATAAAGCTTTCGGAGATTGACTGTTTTGATTACGTTGGTCATAGTGCTTAGCGGTTTTTAGTGATATTATTTTCTATTTTTTGTTTTCTTTTTTTATCCATGGAATGGGACAGAAGACTGAAGACCGGAGTCGGAAGAAAATCAATTCAATCCTTTGTATATTTTTTAGATGATAAAACCCATCCTTTGGTTGCATTTTCAATGGACATTTTTTCTAAATGCTACCATCATATTCATTAAATCAAATGAACTTTTATATAGTTGTTCAAACTTCTCTACTTCTAAATATTTTCTATACAATGCCTTATATAAACAGGTTATTACTTCTGCCAAAGACCTAATTGCATATCCAATAAACTTCTTTTACTCGGGGTTACTTTGAAGAATTGAGCCTTCAGCAATATTCAGGGCAATGGAATCGGAAGCTCTTTTTATTTGCGATGAAAGATTAAACTGTTCCACTTTTGGAAAATCTTGGCAAACAGTATTTATCTCTTCACCAAGTTCCATTGACTTCTGCCAAATAATCAATTTCTCAAATTTGAAGCTATCCCGAAACTTCATCTAAACTCTATTTATTACTCTATTTTTCACTCCTGTCTCCCGTCCTCTGTCTTCTGTCTTTTTTACATCGGACAACCGACATCGGGCATATTTTATTCTATTTTAATTCAAGAACTTCGTTAGTCCCAAAATTCTCATATCCGGAAACAATAACTTTTTCTCCTTCAACCAATCCATCAAGGACTTCATAGTATTCAGGATTTTTTCTTCCCAATCTGATGTTTCTCTTCTCGGCATTTCCAGATGTATTCAAGACAAATACCCAGTTTCCTCCCGTATCTTTAAAGAATCCGCCAGTCGGAAGTAGCAAGCTTTTCTCACTGTCTCCCAATTCCAGTCTAATCCTTACTGACTGACCTCTTCTGATTCCTTTTGGACTTTCTCCAGTGAAAACCATGTCCACTTCGAATCGACCATTGGTAATAGTTGGATAGATTTTGGAAATCTCCAACTCATGATCCTGACCACTCAAGGTAAACTTCCCTCTCAATCCTTGACCGATTCTTGGCAAATACAATTCATCGATGGGAACTCTAACTTTGAACTCGTCCAAAACATCAATCTGCCCATATCTTTCGCCCGAATTAATAGCCTGACCTACCTCAATCTGCTCCATTGCCAATTGTCCAGGGATCGGAGCTTTGATAACAAGGTTATTCAAAATCTGCCCTACACCCGTCAAAGAAGCATTCATCCGACTTTCAGAAAGTCTCAACTGGTTTAATTGATAGGATCTGGCCAGAGAATCACTTTGATAGGATTTATATGTCAGTTCTTTTCTTTTCAAGTTGTACTCATACTGTTCTGCGACTTCTTCAAACTCTCTATCAGAAACCAATTTCTTTTCATGCAACTCTTTGAAACGCTTGTATTGAGGTTCCAAAAGAGAAATCTGATAATCAATTTCCGCCAATTGACCTTGCTGACTCAGATCATTCTGATCCAGTAAAAGTCGAGTTCGACGAACGTTATTAATCTGCTCGTATAACATGGTTTCACGTTGCATCACATCCAATTGTAGATTTGAATTGGCCATGATCAAAATTGTGTCACCGGCATCTACCAAAGCTCCTGACTCACGAACGACCTGGGCAACCATCCCTCCTTCTACCGCATCTAGGTAAAAGGTCTGAGCGGGCTCAATCTGACCTGAGACCAATATGTAATCGGTAAACTCTCCGGTACTGACTGTCGCTATACTCAATCGGTCACGTTCCACATTCATTGTCGATCTATGATCAGCAAATCCGATTTGATAAATGATACCTAGAAGAACTGCTGCTCCTCCGGCAAACCATGCAATTTTCCTGGGGGTCCAGGTCTTTTTTTCAATTTTTCTATCCATTGTGCGTATTGCCTTTTTCGGGCCTACCCCATTATGCCAAATGATGTGCCATCAAAAAAATGCCTTTTGGAGGCTTTCAATTCGGTTTTTTGGAAAAATGGCTTTTCAGGACTCGAACATTTTCGTCCGCCAGCGAACAAAACATTTCAATTCCGAAAATTAATCTGCTAAATTCATTACCTATTCCAATTGACCTAAATCGGTCAAAATCCTTTGAAATCGCCCATTTTATCAATTTTGTTTCGATTGATAGAATTCGGCAAGCTTTTGGAACAATGGGTTGCGTCCTTTTAATGATAAAATTCTAACACGAACCTGGTATGAATGAGCAACGAATAGGCAAAATCCTGATAGTAGATGACAATGAAGATTTGCTTAAAGCGGCCAAAATCTTTTTGAAAAGACATTTTGCACAAGTAGATACAGAGACCAATCCAGATCTACTTCCCATTTTAACGCATAATGAAAATTATGATGTGATCATGCTGGATATGAACTTCACCAAGGATGTGAGTTCTGGTCAGGAAGGCTTTTATTGGTTGGACAGAATCCTAGAATTGGATCCCTCGGCAGTCGTAGTTTTGATTACGGCCTATGGAGATGTCAATCTCGCTGTGAAAGCCATAAAAGAGGGAGCCACTGACTTTGTTTTAAAGCCGTGGGAAAACGAGAAGCTTCTTGCTACACTGAATTCAGCCTTACAACTGCGCCAGAAAAAATTGGAAGTAAACCTTCTAAAAGATCAAAAAGCAACTTTGCAACAGGACATAGACAATAAGTTCAAGGATATTATTGGCCAAAGTCCAGCCATGCAAAAGGTTTTTGAAACTATAGAACGTGTTGCGACTACAGACGCCAACGTCTTGATTTTAGGCGAAAACGGAACTGGTAAAGAGCTGATTGCAAGGGCAATCCATAGAAATTCAAGAAGAAGTAGAGAAGCATTTGTCGGAGTTGACTTAGGGTCAATAACTCAAACGCTATTTGAATCTGAGCTTTTTGGCCATAAAAAAGGCTCCTTTACGGATGCGAAAGAGGACCGGGCAGGTAGATTTGAGCAGGCACATAAAGGAACTTTGTTTTTAGATGAAATCGGAAATCTACCCCTTCCCCTTCAAGCCAAATTATTGGCAGCCTTGCAAAATCGCCAAATCACCAGAGTCGGAGCCAATAAACCGGTAGATGTCAATATCCGCCTGATTTCGGCAACCAATATGCCCATCCATAACATGGTCTATGACAACAGCTTCCGCCAGGATTTGCTCTATCGTATCAATACTATCGAGATCCAATTGCCACCGCTTCGTGAAAGAGTAGAAGACATTCCTTTGCTGGCAGATCATTTTATTAGCTTTTACTCCAAAAAGTATAATAAAGACATTCGAAAAGCCTCTGAACCCCTTTTGAAAAGGATGATCAAATATCAATGGCCTGGAAATATTCGTGAACTCCAACATAGTATCGAGCGAGCTGTTATCATGAGTAATCACAATGTATTGCAGCCAGAAGATCTGTTTCTTCAAAAGGTAAATCAGCCTGAAAAATCAGAAGAAAACGTGAGTTTGGAGCATTTAAATATCGAGGATGTAGAAAGAATATTGATCAGAAAGGCGCTCCAAAAGCACAATGGGCATATCACTCGAGCTGCTGAGGAATTAGGATTGACGCGTTCCTCATTGTATAGAAGATTGGAGAAATATGGTCTATAGGCGTTTTTCGGTCGGGATCACGCTTCGAATCCTGTTGATCACCATTTGCCTTTTCTTGGGAATCTGGTTGTATTTCAGCCAGGATCTGATTCTGGCTCCAGCCATCCTAGGATTGGTTGTGGCAGGGATCGTCGGTGAGATGATCTATTATGTCAATTCCATCAATCAAAAGTTGGCTCGATTTCTCGATTCCATCCGTTTCGCAGACTTTTCTAGTTCCTTTACTTCTGATAGTAAAATGGGAAACTCATTCAAGGAAGTCAATCAGGCTTTCAATGAGGTCATGGAAGTCTTCAAGCAGACTCGAGCGGAAAAAGAGGAACAAATGCTCTTTCTTCAGATCATTATTCAGCATATCAATACCGGGATTATTTCTTTCAATCCTGTCGGTAAAATCGGTGTCATCAACAATGCCGCCAAGCAACTCTTGCAAATTCCTCAATTTCGGGACATCAATGATCTGGGGAGGCTTTCTCCTGTTTTGCTCAAAGAGGTTTTGGAAATGAAACCAGGCCAAAGAACTTCATTTAAAGTCAATTCAAGCCTATTTTTAATCATCCAATCCACTTCTTTGAAGATGGGTGGTCAGAGTTGGACTTTGCTTTCCCTGCAAAACATCAATGCGGAATTGCAATCCAATGAATTGGAAGCCTGGCAAAACCTAACCAAAGTTCTCCGCCATGAAATCATGAATTCCATCACCCCTATTTCTAGCTTGGTGGATTCCTTGAGAACAATCTTGGACGAAGACAGCTATGTGCAAACCGAAGGAATGTTGATCAAGCGAGATGGCTTTTTGGATATTCAGGAAGGCTTAGATACGATTGCTAATAGAAGTAAAGGTTTGGTCAACTTTGTGAATGCATACAGGGATTACACCAATATTCCTGAACCTAAAAAGGAGATTGTACCCGTTAAGGAGCTTTTTGAAACAGTGTTGATGCTAATGAAAGAGGAACTCAAGACCAATGAGACTTTCGTCAAAACCGAGATCCTTCCAGAAGACCTTGAAATCAGCTGTGATCCCAATCAAATCACAATGATCTTGATCAACTTGGTGAAAAATGCATCTGAATCTATGCAAAAACAAGCTGATCGAATGATTAGCCTAAGAGGAATTTCACAAGGAGATATGGGGACATTGATCCAAGTGGAAGATCATGGTCCGGGCATTGTTAAAGAAGCCTTAGAACGAATTTTTGTCCCCTTCTACACCACCAAAAAGACTGGCTCAGGAATCGGATTGGCTATTTCAAGACAGATTATGAACCTTCATCGAGGAAGCCTTTCCGTGGAATCAATTCCGGGAGAGAAGACGGTTTTTACGCTTACTTTTAAATAAAGCTTACTGCTCCAAAACCTGCTTTTCTTCCAACAAAACCTTCCTTAAAGCTTCATATTCTAAATCCTGAACGGCTATTTTCTGATCGATGGAAAGTGAAGCGGCAGCGGCTGCACTTTGTCCCAAAATCATAAATACAGGTTCCATCCGTATCGAGCCAAAAGCAGTATGAGAACTGGAAACACAAACCGGAACCAATAGATTGCTCACCTCATCCTTTTTTGGAATTAGAGTCCCATAAGAAATCGAATAAGGCTGTTTCGGATGAACTCCAATATCACCTTCATTTTGCACAAAACCACCCGGAGTCACAAAGCGCTGCGTATTATGGGAATCCAAGGAATAAGACCCCATTCCTACTGGCTGAGGCACTTCTTTGACTCCCAATACATCATGCTCAGTCATCACATAATTTCCAATCATTCGACGCGCTTCTCTCACATAAATCTGATGCGGCCAGCCACCGTTATCAGTGAATTCATCAGCTGCCAATCCATATTTTGACATTTCATCCCGTACTTCTTGAGGGACCTTAGGATCATTTGCAAGGAAGTACATTAGACCTTTTTGATAATCTGCATGTTCCAGAATGATCTCCTTTCTCCTTTCATAGGAAGCTTCTGGATAATCGTAATTTTTACCAATATAATCCGTACTGAAAGGTCCGTGATTGTTGGTATCCGTTTTATTGTTTGGGATCGGGTCAAACTTATTGAATGTCTCATCCCATCCAGAGGCATACACCCTAGCTAGCAATTCGTAGCGTGCAGGATTATAATTTTCAGGTTTTGCGAAAGGGATCAAATTATCCGGATTTCGACTCAATGCCATTCTGAAATTATAGGCTTGGAGCTTTTTGTCCCCCTCTCCATTGATTCCTGGAGCCTGGTCAGAAATTTCTGGTAAAAGCCCGGAACTTGGATCTCCAGGCACTTTGTAAGCACTGATCGAATCTTGGAAATAATGCCCATGTTGGTAAACGCCAACTTCTACCCCATTCCAATTTTCACCATAAACTGAATTGGCTTCTCTTCCTACAAAATAGCTGACACCTGCTGCAGCCATCAAATCTCCTTCATAGGTGGCATCGATGAACATTCTCCCCTGAAATGTCTTTCCTGAAAGAGTTTGAAAAGATTGAATAGCCCCATTTTCTAATACCATTCCATTTTCCCGATCCAGCCATTCATCTCGATAGATTATAAGATTATTTTCCTTTGCAAAATCTTCAAAAACCTGTTCGGCAACATGGGGCTCAAAAATCCACATGGTCCGGTTTGCTCCATCCATGGCCGGAGTACCTTGGCCCATATTCCCATACTCTTCCCGCTTTTGCCACTTCCATGCGGAGTCTTGTTCGTAGTGTAAATAAACCCGATGGTAAAACTCCCGAGCCAATCCCCCAATCACGGATTTATTTCCTGTATCTGTAAAGCCCAAACCTCCTGAGGAAAGACCTCCTAAATGAGTATCAGGAGAAACAACCAACACGGTTTTACCCATTTTCTTGGCTTGAACTGCTGCTGTTACTGCCGCAGAAGTTCCTCCATAAATGATTATATCAGCTTCGAAAAGGTTTTCTGTTTTTGGGCTACAAGAAAAAATCAACCCAATAAAAAGGAAGACAAAAAGGTTAGATTTATAAGACATTTTGGATCAGATTGTTAGAGTTAATAAGATAGATCAAAATAAAAAAAGGGCGAACACCGCCCTTCAAAAATTTAAATCAAATCTTGAATTAAAACCTCAACAATACCTTTATCAATCGATCTATATCATTCTGACTATTAAATAGATTAATAGACACTCTTAAAGCTTTTCCTCTAACAGAAACATAGATTTTTTCTTGCTCCAAGACCTCCTTCAGATCTAGAGGATTTAGCCCTTCTTTCAATGGAAGTTCGAATAAATGGTTGGATGAAAAGGAACTCATATCCATCCCCAAACCAATACTATCCTGAAAATTGGCAAGCGTTTTCTTCAACTCTAAATCATAGGTCTGAATCATTTCTGGTGTCCATTCCAAGAGTTGAATCAAGGATTGCTCCAGCATGGGCATCAGCACAAAGTGGCTGGTCTCTCCCACGTCAAATCGATTGGCTTGGGGAAGATATTTTTCTTGGTAATCCGTCAAACTTGAAAAAGTCTGAGAATTGGTTCGATTCATCCAGGACTCCTCCAATGGCCTCCCCTGATCAAAGGTTGAGCTAAAATATGCGATCCCCAATGAATAAGGTCCCAAAAGCCATTTATAAGTCGCACAAATCAATGCGTCGATTTGGCAAGCTTTGACGTCAATTGGCAAGGCTCCTACCGATTGGGTACCATCCACTATAAAGCAAGCCCCAACCTCTTTGCACTTCGCTCCAATAGCTTCCAAATCATAGTGGCAGCCACTCATCCAATGCACACTGGACAACAAAACAACTGCAGTATTTTCATCAATCGAAGCCAATACATTTTGATTCCATCGTTCATTTTTTGATTCTGAATTATCAGGCCTTTTGATCACTTCCAAAGTGGCTTCATTCTCATTTGCCCATCGATTGATTGAGAAATAACCACTAGGAAACTCATCCTCCACAGTGATAGCTTTCTTGCCTTTAGCAACTTTCCAGTTTGATAATGCGACTGCAAAACCGTAGGAAGTACTCGGTATAATCGCAACTTCATCAGATGCAGAACCGATCAATTGGGAGAAAAGTCCTTTCACCTTTTTGACACCTTTGAAAAAATCATCTGGGGCAATTGTTTGAGGATTTCTCATCTTTTGTAAATCCTCTATTGCTGCTTGTTCCGAGCTTTTTAAAACAGGGCCACGGTAGGCATTATTCAAATAGGAAACATCCTCAGCGAGCGAAAAAAGGTGCTTTTGGCAAGAGATCATAGGAATTGAAAATTTGAGATCAAGATATAAAAAAAGGGATCCTTATTGAATCCCCTTCTCAGGATATTTACCGGTGACATTCCTACCGAAGGCCATCATTTCTTCTATTTGCCCTTCCATATCACCATTTGGATAAATGGCCGGTCCAATGCCAGCTTCTTTCTTTTTATAATCCAAATAGCCAACCACAACAGGAACATCCGCCCCTAATGCGATATGATAAAATCCGGATTTCCATTTTTTCACAGCACTTCTGGTTCCTTCGGGAGTCACCATAATGACCAACTCATCAGATTCCTTGAGCATATTCACCATCGCTTCGGTATAGGTCTGCTTTCTTCCGCCAGGAATACGCTTTCTATCGATAGCAATCCCACCTAGCCCTTTGATCAACCAACCCAATGGTCCTACCATCACCTCTTTTTTGATGGTGAATTTTACAGGAATATCCATCAGGTAAAATGCAGCTCTTGCATATAACAAATCCCAATTGGAAGTATGGGGAATTGCGATCATCACAGCCTTTTTCAGCCCTTTTGGCCAGTTGTCATTGAGTGACCAGCCTGTGATCCAAAACACAATGCGAGAAAGAAACTTCATCATATGCTACTAATTGATAATTACTCGTTTTTAAGTTCTAAAATAGATGGGTTTTCGTCGATAAACCTCCGAACCTCATCATATCCGGCTTTATAGAGTTCCGGTGCTTTCTTTAAATCAAAGACTCCTATTTTCCCTAAACCCGGAGACTCTATGAAATAGTCACATTTATCTCTACGACTATAGACATTGTGGTTCATCATCATGATCACCGACCTTTCAATCAGATTTTTCATGTTTTTGATATTGCTTTCCTCTGGAAGATGATTGCAGCTTACCCCAATCACATAATCGCAGGTTCCCTCATGAGGTTCAACAGGAAGATTATTCAAAATCCCGCCATCTACCAAATGTTTATTACCAATAATGATTGGTTCAAACATCCCTGGAATACAAGCCGAAGACATCACTGCAGGTATCAACTCCCCTTGGGAGAAATAAACTGTTTTCCCCTTCTTAATATCTGTTGCGGTAACGGTCAATGGAATCTGAAGCTTTCCAAAATCATTATCTTTCAAATACAATTTGAATAGGCTCTCCACACTGGTCATTTTCAATAGACCAGTCCAAGAAATGGCCGGCTTCATGAATTTGAAATAGTTGGTATCCAGGATGATTTTTAGGATTTCCTCCGGTTGATACCCCTGACAATACATTGCTCCGACAATTGCTCCAGCGGATGTTCCACTGACTTGATTTGGGAAAATACCAACCTCATTGAGTCCCTTCAAGACTCCCAAATGGGAAATCCCCCTAGCTCCTCCGCCAGAAAGTGCCAATCCAATTTTCAAATCAGATTTCATGCAGTTTGAAAGTTTGGTCTACACGAACTCCTTTTTCGGTCATCTTCACCGTGCAGCATTCATTCACAGGATCATGTTCGAAAAACAAGATATAACCTTCTCTTGCAGCCTCCTCCAAGAATTTGGCTTTTTCATCCATCGTCAACAAAGGCCTGGTATCATAACCCATCACATAAGGAATAGGAATATGACCTACTGAAGGAATCAAATCAGCTACAAAAACCACCGTTTTTCCTTTGTATTGAAGCTTTGGAAGCATTTGCTTATCGGTATGGCCGTTTACAGTAATAAAATCAAATCCTGGGAACAGAGAATTAGTTTCTAAGTCTGTAAACTTGAGATGTCCCAACTCTTCCATCGGAAGGATATTTTCTTCCAAAAAGGAGGCTTTTTCACGTGGGTTGGGTTGAGTCGCCCATCTCCAATGATCCGGATTGGACCAATACGTAGCTCTTGGAAAAGTAGCTTCATATTGCCCATGACTTCCATACTTAATCCCTCCACCACAATGGTCGAAATGAAGGTGAGTCAGAAAATTATCAGTGATTTGATGAAAGCCAACTCCCAGACTTTTAAGGGATTTCTCCAAAGAGTCATCTCCATGAAGATAATAGTGAGAAAAGAATTTGGCGTCTTGCTTATCTCCAATCCCATTATCTATCAACACTACCCGATTGCCATCAACAACCAATAATGAACGCATCGCCCAGGTGCAGAGATTGTTCTCATCTGCTTCATTAGATCGACTCCAGAGTACTTTGGGAACTACCCCAAACATTGCTCCTCCATCCAATTTAAAAAGTCCTGTGTTGACAGTGTATAATTCCATTTCGGGTTTTATTAGGGTTAAAAAACCAGAAGCAACCTTAACCTGGGAAAAGATTGCTTCTAGCTTATTTATAGAAAATAATAAATCCTTACTCGACTACCACGCCCATTGAACAGAATTTGTCAATTCGCTGGTCAATTCGTTTTTCAGGTTTGATCTTATCCAATTCTTTCAAGGCATCCAAAATGGCTCCTTTCAAGGTATTAGACATCCATTTCAAATCTTTATGCGCCCCGCCAAGAGGCTCAGGAATGATATCATCTACCAATCCATTTCCTTTCATATCCATAGCTGTTGGCTTCAAAGCTTCTGCAGCCTGCTCTTTGTAATCCCAAGATCTCCAAAGGATTGTAGAACAGTTTTCCGGAGAAATCACAGAATACCAAGAGTTTTCCAACATCATGACTTTATCACCTATCGCTATCCCCAAAGCTCCACCCGATGCACCTTCACCGATGATGACGCATATCACTGGAACTTTCAGCATAAACATCTCTTTGATGTTTCTAGCAATCGCTTCACCTTGACCTCTTTCTTCAGCTTCCAATCCTGGAAATGCTCCTGGAGTATCAATCAAAGTAACAATTGGCTTTCCAAACTTCTCCGCCATTTTCATCAAGCGAAGTGCTTTTCTATAGCCTTCAGGATTCGCCATTCCGAAGTTTCGCAATTGTCTTTGTTTGGTGTTTCTACCTTTTTGCTGACCGATGAACATCACAGTCCGTCCATCCAAATCTCCCAACCCACCTATCATGGCCTTGTCATCAGAGACATTTCTATCTCCATGCAATTCCACAAAATCATTGGTCATCTCGTAAATGTAATCCAAGGCATATGGTCTATCAGCATGTCTGGACAGCTGAACCCGTTGCCAGCGAGTCAGGTTTTCAAAGGTTTCTTTTTTCAAAGCAAGGATTTTTTCTTCCAGGGACTCAATATCTGAACTTAAATCGATATTCCTACCATTGGCTAAATCCTTCATTTCCTGAAGTTTTTGCTCCAGATCAGCTATTGGCTTTTCGAATTCTAATACCATTTTGGTGATTTTTGAAAGAAACAAAGATAAGTCAAAAACTGGCAAAGTCTCAAAGTATTGTCCATGGAAGGTTGGATGCGGCTATCAGATTTATATAAATATTTGTTTTAGAACCATTTACATACTTGATTTTGAAATGAATCTCCACTGAAGGAAAAATCAATTCTGTGAACGGGTAAGTATTAATCCCAATCATCTTTATTTTTGAAAAGGAAAGATCTGAGCCGAAATCTGGCTTGGATAAAAACACACATGGAAAAAGAAATCAATTTAAGATCCGTCAATGTGATCCGATACATCCTTCCTTTAAGAGAAGGCGGATCCTTGCCTGCTTTGGCAGATGCCGATGACGGATTCAAATACGTATTGAAATTTCGCGGTGCTGGACAGCGTGAGAAAGCTCTAATTGCTGAGTTATTAGGTGGTGAAATTGCCAGAAAACTAAGCTTGAAAGTCCCTGAATTGGTTTTTGCGGAGCTGGATCCCGCTTTTGGAAGATCTGAAGGAGATGAAGAAATCCAAGACCTGCTGAAAGGAAGCCAGGGGCTGAACCTCGCCTTACACTTTCTTTCTGGAGCCATCAATTATGATGCTTTGGCCATGACTTTGGATCCGCTGTTGGCTTCCAAAATCGTTTGGTTGGATATGCTGATCACCAATGTGGACAGGACTTTCCGAAACACCAATATGCTAATGTGGAACCGAGAGCTTTGGCTCATCGACCATGGAGCCTCTTTCCTTTTTCAACACAACTGGACTAATTGGGAGAAAAGCGCTACCAACCAATTTCCAATTATCAAAAACCATGTTTTGCTCCCACAAGCAAGCCTTCTGGAAGAAGCCAATGCTGAACTGAAGCAGCTTTTGAGTCCAGAATTCTTCGAAAATCTGGTTCAAATCATCCCTGATGAATGGCTGCTTGCTGGTGGGGATGAAGAAGACCCCAATCAGGCGAGAAAAGTCTATCAAGACTTTTTAACTCTTCGTCTCTCTAATTCAGATCAATTCACTAAAGAAACCCAAGATGCAAGGACAGCACTTATATGAGTATGCCATCATCCGTGTGGTACCTCGGGTGGAGCGGGAAGAATTTATCAACGCAGGAGTCATTGTCTGTGATTGGAAAGGTGGCTTTTTGAAAGCCAAAATCCATTTGCATACTGAAAAGCTTCTTTGCCTTGATTCAGAAGCAGACATCGAAATTATTCAATCCAATTTGCAATCCTTTGAGAAAATTTGCGAAGGAAAACAAAAAGGTAGTCCTATTGGTGACATGGATCTGGCTTCCAGATTCCGATGGTTGACAGCTGTTAGAAGTTCTGTGATTCAGACTTCTCGTCCACACAATGGATTCTCAACCGATTTGGATCAGACTCTCGAAAAATTATTTAAAGAACAAGTGAAATAACCCCATAAAACCTTGAAAAAGCTCCTTTCCTCATTTTTCCTTTCTCTTATTCTGTTTGTTTCCTTGGCTTTCCAAAGCTTTGCTCAGGTTGATACTGTAAGTACTTTTAGCAAGTCTATGAACAAGGAAATCAAAGCAGTGGTCATCTCACCAGAAAATTTGGATCCAAACCAAGATTACCCTGTCACCTATTTACTCCATGGATATTCTGGCAACTATAAATCATGGATCGATGGAGTTCCTCAATTGGTGGATTTGGCTGAAGAATACCAAATGATCATCGTTACTCCTGACGGGAATTTTGACAGCTGGTATTGGGACAGTCCTGAAAAGGCTGATTCAAAATATGAAACCTATATTTCCAAAGAGTTAGTGGAATTTATGGATGAAAAGTATCCGACTCTAGCTTCCAAAGAAGGACGAGCTATCACAGGTCTGAGCATGGGAGGTCATGGGGCTTTATATTTGGCTTTCCGTCATCAGGACGTTTATGGGGTAGCTGGAAGCCAAAGTGGCGGAGTGGACATTACGCCTTTTCCTGAAAACTGGAACATGAAAACCTATTTGGGAGAAAAGTCAAAATATCCTGAAAGATGGGAGGAATATTCAGTGTTAGGCCAGCTCCATTTATTAAGCAGAAACAACCTTCCAATTATTATTCATTGCGGAACGGATGACTTTTTCTATCAAGCAAATCTCAAGTTGCATGAAGAACTCACCTACCTAAACATCCCACATACTTTTACTGCCAATCCAGGAGGACATAACTGGGAATATTGGGAGGAATCAGTTCAATATCACTTGCTTTATTTCAAGAATTATTTTGAATCAAAAAAAACAAAAGACTAACCTATTGGCAAAACTCATTTTTTTATTAGTCAAGAATAGCTCAAATCATCACCTTAGACTTAATCCAAATAAAAGATTACACATCTTAATATATCAAAACATAATTCTGCTATTAGTTCAAATCACCACGGCTTACGTTATAAAATTTAAGCAAATCTTAATAATAGACTAAGAATACTTTAAGGAGTCCGCCGTTACATTGGTTGTTAATTAAATTTTATATCAACCATGGACAGTAAACTAACCCGGAACGAATTCCTAAAAGAATTAGGATTCAAAGGAGCTTCATTGTTGGCTATTTATTGTGGAGCTTCCACACTAACTTCCTGCACCAATGAATCCAACACGCCAACTAGTGGAACAGTAGATTTTACCCTAGATCTATCTGTCTCTCCCAACACCACATTGAATACCGTGGGAAATTACCTGATCACAAACAGGATAGTAATCGCCAGAATTTCGGACTCTTCATTTGCTGCTGTTACCCAGATTTGTACTCATGAAAATCGAGCAAAAGTGATTTACCAGAACAGTTCTGGAGAATTTTACTGCACCGAACATGGGGCCAGATACACAACAGGAGGTGTTGGTCTTAATTCAGAAGGAAAAAAAGGAATTACTTCCTATAACACGGAACTTACCGGAACTACGCTTAGGATTTATTCTTAAAATCCACCCTACCCTTATCTATCATGCTTAAGAAATTCAAGCTCTTAGTGCTCCTGGTCCTTTGTGGATCAGGAGCTTTTGCACAAGACGACTTGCTGAATATGCTCAATGTGGACATGGGCAAAGATACCACATTCACGCAGGCAACTTTTAAAGCGTCCCGGCTAATCAATGGTCAAACTATTGAAACTGTATCCAAAAACCATCTTAATTTTTGGATATCACACCGTTTTGGTTCGGTCAATAGCGGTTTCATTTCCAACTTCTTCGGACTAGATGAGGCTAGAATCCGATTAGGACTGGAATATGGATTAACGGATCGATGGCTAATCGGAGCTGGAAGAAGTTCAGAGGAAAAAGTCTATGATCTGTATACCAAGTACAAATTACTTCGTCAGTCGAATCACTTTCCAATTACCCTGACAGCATATGGAAGTATGGCTATCAATACGATGCCAACTGGCTATGTCATGAATTCAGGAAATGAAATGGTATTCTACACCAATCCTGAACGATGGACCTATACCGGACAGGCTTTGATTGCTAGAAAATTCCACGAGAAATTCTCATTTCAATTGATGCCAACATTTATCCATTTCAATAAAACGGAAAGCAATTCATTTGATAACAACTTAATATCTCTTGGTATGGGAGGTAGATACAAAATCAGCAACAGAGTAACTTTCTCATTAGAATATTACTACAATCTTGTTGACCGAAATGGCTTTGAGACCTCCACAGGCTATGCCTATCCTTATCATAACTCCCTTTCTATGGGATTTGATATTGATACTGGCGGACACGTATTCCAATTGCATTTCACGAATGCCAGAGGCATGATCGAGCGTCAATTCATTGGTTTGAATACCGGTACTTGGGAAAATGCAGACATTTTCTACGGGTTTAATATTTCCAGAACCTTCAGTTTTGACAAAAAACGATAAGCTAAATTCAACATGAAAAAATTAGCAATTGCCATTTACCTGTTGCTTTTCGCCTTCATGGCAAATGGACAAAGTCTTTTCTCTACCAAAAGTGGAAGGATTTCTTTTCGTTCAGATGCGCCATTGGAGGATATTGAAGCTGTAAATAATAAAGTAGCAGCAATTCTAAACGCTGATAATGAAGAGCTAGCTGTACAAATGAGAATCATCGATTTTGAATTCTCTAATAAACTCATGCAGGAGCACTTTAATGAGAATTATCTGGAAAGTGAAAAATATCCAACTGCGACATTTAAAGGAAAAATCATTGAAAAATTGGACCTCCAGAAAGCTGGAACCTATCCTGCCAATGCCAAAGGCACTTTGACCGTTCACGGAGTCAGTAAAGAAGTTGCTATTCAAGGAACTATAAAATCAACAGAAGGCAAGTTGGAAGCCGAATTTGAGTTTCCAATCAAGTTGGAAGATCATGAAATTGAAATTCCATCGATTGTCTTTCAAAAGATTGCCGAAGAGGTTGAAGTCAAAGGGAAATTTACTTTGGTCAGAAAGTAGAGTTCAATAAGGAAATAAAAAAAGGTTTCTATTTAAGGATTAATTGTCTATTCGGCTGCGTACCTGCACCTAAATACTCGCCTATAATGGCTTGAGCAATAAAAATGACAATAGACAGTTTTGAATGACGGGTTGATTCATGTAAATTGGAATCAACTCTTCTTTTTAAAACAAAATTTGAATCCAACTTTTCCTTTTCTGCCCTTTTTCCTATAGGTGAAAAAGGACCAAAAAACCCACCGCTGTCCATTTTTGGGTTAAAATCAATTTCCTCCCCACACGTCGGCAAACTCCTCAATTTTGCACAAACTCTTTTCTAAACTTGAAGTTTGTGGTAGCAAAATTTTCGTCAAACAAGCCTCCTAATTGCAACCCTCACAATTGATTTCTTAACACCCAAAACTGGAAGGCGGATCCAGACTAATTTTGATGTCATGACTTAATTTAAAGTAATCTGTTTTGCCAAAAGTCTCAAATATTACCTGTGACTTCAACTGGACCATTTGCTTTGAAATGGCTGGTGACGGATTGAGGTCAACAAGCGTTAAGAAAATCGGCTAGTTCCGAACTTGTTCGGAAATCCGGCGATTTTTAGCGTTTGACCCAATCTGGCAGAAAATGTCCGTAGACATTTTCAAGCCAATTCAGGCAAAAGACTTTTGTAACTTTTGGTCTTTCAAAAGTTAGATAAAGATTCCGTTCAATCCATTTTTCAAATTCGATGATTATTTCGGCCTCAGACTGTTAAACAACAAGAGTTTGAAAAATATTTTTAATTAATCAATAACTGCTGATGGGTAAGGAACCGGTAGACCTGTTTCCTTATTAATTGGCATTTGAGCTTCTCTTTGCTGCAAAAGTCCTGTCATCAATAAAGCCATTTCAATTGTCTTCAACTTTTGAACTTTGCTCAAATCCCGAGTTTCACTGATGTCATTTGCAATATTAAACAACTCCAACTTCTGGTCTGCATGATGGTAGATCAGTTTGTAATTCCCTTTCCTAAGGATAGAATAAGGTGGATTGTAATAAGTATTTGGATAATGCCATAAAATCGACCTTTCTTGATTTCCCTTCTCACCTTCTATCAATGAAGTCACAAAACTTTCTCCTTCGATCTCATATTTTTCTTGAATTTCAACCTGGCCTGCCATTTCCAAGAAAGTTGGAAAAATATCATCAATAAACACATAATCCTCATTCTGGGAATTTGGCATAACCACTTCTGGCCATTTAACGATCAAAGGAACTCGAATCCCTCCTTCATACGGACTCAATTTATAACCTCTCAATGGTAGATTTTGTGGCACTTCCTTGTGAACTCCATTATCAGACATAAAAACCACAATGGTATTGTCACTCACTCCTAATTCCTCCAAGTGATTCATAAGATCTCCCAATGATTTGTCCATTGCTTCAATCATTGAGGCATAAGTTGCTTCCCTTTCTGTCAAACCTTGGTCTGCATATTTTTGGTAAAAGCGATCATCCCTTTCCCATGGAGCATGAATTGCATAGTGAGACATATAGAGATAAAAGGGTCTTTCTTCCTCCACAGCCTCAGTTAATGCCTTTTTGGCTTCCAGTGTCAAAGCTTCTGTCAGATAAATATCTTGGCCATGGTAAGCCTCCAATCCAGGTACATCCCAAACATGCTCTCCATTTGTTCTCCATGCAGCACTGAAATCTTTGGTACCCCAATAGCTCCCTGGACCTCCTGCTGCATGACCACCTATATTCACATCAAAACCTAGGTTTAAGGGATTTTCACCAGGAGTTCCCATCGATCCAAAATGAGCTTTGCCGACATGGATGGTTTTATAGCCAAGTTTTTTCAGTTCTGCTGGTAAAGTGGGCGAATAAAAAGTCCTAGGAACTGATCTATCTGGACTGAGCCCATTCAAATTCCAATCAGGAGATTTGACCACAGGAATATCATCATCAGGGGACTGATCCTTTCTCAAAGTCCAATTGGTGACTCTATGCCTGGCAGCATTGACTCCTGTCAACAAACTGACCCTCGAAGGCGAACAAACTGCATAGGCATAGGCTTGGGTAAACTTCATTCCCTCATTTGCCAATCGCTCCATATTTGGAGTTGTGTACCTTTTATTTAGCTCTGTTATTTCAGTATAGAATGGAACCGAAGTATCTGTCCAACCCATATCATCCACAAAAAAGAAAACGATATTCGGCTGGCTCTCACTGGTATTTTGAGAGAAAACCGAAAACACGAAGATGAAAGAGAACAAAGAAAAAAGGAGTAAGCCTTTACCAAAACCAGAGAGTCTTTTCACAGTAGAGAGGGAATTAATTTTAGAATTGAAATACAAAAAAGCATTTTTTGAGCAATTAGACTAAACTTTTGAACATGATATAAGTATCAACCAATCCCAATGTTTGATGTCTAAAGCCATTGGGAGTAGTTCCAATTATCTTAAACCCAAACTTTTTCCATAGTGCCACAGCCGGCAAGTTAGTACTTACCACAATATTGAATTGAATCCCCAAAAAGCCCTCGCTCTTAGCAAACTCGATAGAATGTTCACAAAGGAGTTTTCCAATACCTTTCCCATGGTGGTCAGGACTGACCATATAGCTTCCATTTGCGATATGATTCCCAAGATCTATTTGATTAGGCTTAATCACATAAGTCCCAACTACTTCCCCGTTTTCATTTTCGGCTACAAAAGTGCTCATGTAATCAGCAAACCAATGTTTGGGAAGAGATTCTTTGGGTGTTTGTGGGTCAAAAACATAGGTGTCACCACTTGAGATTACCATGGAGAATATCTCCCAAACAGCGTCAAAATCCCGATTAAAGTCAGCTTTTCTTATTTTCATCAAAATTCAATTAGATGAAAATATAGCCTTAAGAAAAAGAAAAAATGATCATTCCTCGTAAAAAGAAACTTTGAGATCTTCCAAAATCCCCCTGACACTCGTTTTGTTAAATGGCTTGTGATAATAGCCTATTACTTCTTTATATGATACGGCTCGATTTCGCTGCTCCATCCCAATAAAATTGGTAATCACCACAATTTTAAATCGCTCTTTAAAATGGTAATCGAACTTTCCAAATTCATCCAAAAATGCCCATCCATCCATGACAGGCATTTTCAAATCCAATAAGATCAAAATGGTTTCTTGGAAATTCAAATTATTTGAAAGGGAGCGGATATAGTCAATGGCAGGTGAGCCATCTAGAAATATTCTTACTTTATTTCGAAAGCCAAACCCGCACAATCTTCTCTTTACAACCTCTGTATAAAGCTTATCATCATCTATTAATACAATTTCAGAGAACTCCATTCTTAAAAAATTTTATATAATAATTTAAGAACGAATCTAAATAGAGCAAAATAATTGAAAATATATTTTTAAAATTAAATAAAATACATAATTAAGTAGATGAAATTCAATTATTGAAGAACAAAATCAATTATATATTAAACAATTAATTATGATGTGATTTAGTAATTAAATTTTAAAAAAAACCATAAGAAAATAGTTTAATAAAGCTTTTAAAAGCTGGTGTTTCAAAGATAAATAATTAATGTCGAAACATAAATTCAACCTCGTATTTCGAATCTCTAGTGACTCATTTCAAAATATTGATTTTCAATTATTTAAAATCAAAACAAACTCTTTTCCAATCTTCTCAACTTTCGTTTCAAAGCATTGGTTTTCATAACCAGTAAACACGCTAAGACAAAAAGAATAATGAGCATACCTGAAACCAAATTCAATCTGGTAAAAAAGTTCACCCAGGAAACCAATGGACTTGCCAATTCTTTATATAGCATAATTCCAACACTTCCTAAATAACCAAAAGCGTCAGCTATGTAAAACAAGAACCCTACTGTACCTTTGAATCTCAAAACCGCTATAAACCTCTCAAATATCAAACAGTGAAATAATATATATGGCAGGTAAATACTAAACCCCGAAACAATCATCCAAAGGATAGGATCCATTAATTGATTTCCAAAAAGGATTGTAGCCAAAATCATTAATGCAGCCCCCAGTAAAGTCAAAAACATCCCGGATCGAAATGCAGACTTGTTATCCAGAATGAGAATCCCAGCAGCTGAAATTAGCAACACCACAATGGCAATAGGAATCTCAGTTAAAGTAATCAATTCAGGCTGTCCAGACATTCCCAATTCTTTCCAGAATTCTACAATAAAATTGTCTCTGAAATCGCGGACTATGGTCAATAAGACATAGATCAAAACGAGAAATAAGAATGCTCCCCCGTGTTTTTTCAAAAACTTGATCCGGTCTGCCCTCTCCATAGGCTTTCTCTCTGTCCTCAGTTCTTTATCCAGATCAGTGGGGCCTTTCACCTTGCTTAAGATAAAAGAAGAAGCGATAAACATAGGAAAGAACAATAGCCCCGTGGCAAAAGGCATCCACAATTCAGGTACAGCAAAACTCCCCATTAACCAAAGTCCAATAGATTTGACAAAACCGGTAGAAAAGATGAAAGTGGCACTTAAGCCAGCCACCAATAATTCAGAATTCCGCCTTCCTTCGAGGTAAACCAAAACGATCCCGAAAATCATCCCTAAAGGCAGGCCATTCAAGAACATGGCAACAGGCTTTAACCAATCTGGAACCACAGCAAAAGCCATTAACATCAGGATACTAAAACCTACCAAACTCACCAAGGCAGCAAACCGTTTTCCAACGGAGAGCTCGGAAACTACTTTGATTCCAATAAACTTGGAAAGCATATATCCCATCACCTGGCTGATGATTAAAAGGGTTTTGAAATGGAAAGAACCTAAATCACCGATTTCCTCATATTGACCAGCTAAAAAAGCCTTTCTGGATGCATACATTCCAGTATAGGCTAAAAATGCCATGCTTAGCAAGACTAGGTCAGTTTTCGATATAGATACTTTATTCAATCTCAAATTGAACAGTTTTTGAGTTTTAAAAATCACTGTAAATTCTAATAAGGGCGTTTGACCAAAAATAGACTCAAACAAATAATCCCAAGAATCCAGAATGTTATTATAGTATTAATTTTTCGTTTAGAGAAATTAATTTTCTTATTATGAAATTTTTAACAACCTTTGATATAAATGGATTGAGCCATTTTCAAATAGTTCGATTCAGTCAATTAGAATTTGATATTCATGGAAAATTCAAACTATCTGACCAGCTATATCGGGGGTAAGATCAAAGATTTGAGAAAATCTAGAAACCTTAAGCTCGGGGATCTTTCAGATCTTTCAGGAATCAGTATTGCAATGCTGAGCAAAATTGAAAATGGAAGAATCTATCCGACAATTCCTTCTCTAATCCAGGTCTTACAAGCCCTCAACGCTGATCTCAACGAGTTTTTCTCAGATCTAAAAGAAGACCCTAACTCTCCTGAATACATCCTGATCAAAAGATCGGACTACAAATCGATCAAGAAAGAGGAAGAATCAATTGGTTTTGATTATGAATTAATCCTCAACAGAAAGATAGAGAAGTCTTCATTGGAAATTTCTCTCCTGACTATTTCAAAGTCCTCTAAAAGGGACCGAGTATCAACGGAAGGCCTAGAATACTTATATGTTATCAAAGGAAGCTTGAATTTTGAATTAGGTGACACTTCTATTTCGCTTGAAGAAAATGATTCTCTTTTCTTCAATGGAAAAATCCCCCACGTCCCTGTCGGTACATCCCAATCTGATGTGATTCTTTTGGTTATTTATTTCATTGAAATCAATTAATCACATCATGGAAGATATCGGGAAAGCCATGGTTTTTAAAGGGATCAAATCCCCCTTTAGCTTGGAGGAGTTTCAATTCCCCCAATTAAAATCTGGAGAAGTCTTAGTCAAGAACACCTACAGTACTGTTTGTACCAGTGATCTCCATACATTTTACGGAAGAAGGCATTCCTGCACTAATAGCGTTTTAGGGCATGAAGTCATCGGAGAGATTGTTGATTTACCTCAAAACGGCGTGTCTGACTACCAGGGGAATTCCCTTAAGATTGGAGATAAGGTCACTTGGACTGTTTTTGCCTTTGATCCCCTATCGGAAAATACTCTAAAGGGATTTCCTCAAAAGTCTGAAGGACTTTACAAATATGGGCATGAAGAAATCAATGAAGAATATCAGTTGAACGGAGGCTTTTCCACACATACACATTTGCGAAAAGGAACAGCCATTTTCAGGCTCCCTTTTAATCTGACCTTGAAAGAAGCCGCTCCTATCAATTGTAGTCATGCAACTATTGCAGGAGCGATCCGAATGGCTGGAGATATTTCAGGTAAGAATTTATTGGTTAGCGGAGTTGGAATGCTTGGATTATCGGCTTGTGCCCAAGCAAAATTCCTGGGAGCTAAACAAGTTTGGGCTCAGGACATCAATTCTGAAAAATTGAATTCTTCAAAGGAATTCGGAGCAGATCAAACCTTTCTTTTTTCTGAAAATGAAATAGAATCTTCCTCTCTGGAGATTGGAGGGATGGACATCGTCATTGAGACTTCCGGTTCTCCAGAAGCTATTGAAAAATGCATCAAACTCCTGGGAATCGGTGGCACTATCATATTGGTAGGATCTGTTTTTTCCCAACGTGATTTAGCAATCAATGGAGAAGTTTTGGTTAGAAAAATCCTAACCATCAAAGGACTTCACAACTATATTCCAGAAGACTTGGCGACTGCGATAGAGTTTGTTTCCACCGCCAAAAACAGATTCCCTTTTGAAAAGCTGGTCGGGGAAGAATTCCCATTAGAAGAGTTGGAAAAAGCATTTGAATTGGGACAAGAAGGCAAACATATTAGAGTTGGAGTAAAGCCATGAAACACAGATTGAAATACCCTTTTTATCAATATAATCAACATTACCATGTATGATTTAATAGTTGTAGGCGGTGGAGTGCTTGGAGCATTTCATGCTTATCATGCTTTGGAAGCTGGATTGAAGGTGGCTATCCTAGAAAAGGATAAAACCCCTCAGGAGGCGACCACTCGCAATTTTGGTCAAGTTGTCCCCTCTGGAATGGATAGTAAATGGCAAACCTATGGTCGGGAAAGCTTAAAAATTTACAAATCCATCCAAGCTAAGTTTGATGTAACAGTCCGAAACAATGGATCGGTTTATCTGGCTTCCAATCCAGAAGAACAGCAACTGATCGAGGAGCTTTTTTCCATCAATCAATCCAATGGATATCCTTCCGAATTGCTTTCCAAAGAAGCTTGCCTGGCCAAATATCCCGGATTGCGAAGTGATTATGTGGTAGGTGGATTGTTTTTCCCAGAAGAAGTCACAGTAGAACCAAAAACGATGATTCATCGATTATTGGAATACTTGATAAGGGAAAAAGGGCTAGCCTATTTCCCCAACCATCAAGTGATCTCCTGCAACAATACTGGAAATGGGGTTTGGCTAGAAACCGCAGCTGGACACAAATTCAAAGGAGAAAAAGTTATAATTTGTAATGGTAGGGATTTCAAGACTCTTTATCCTGAAATCTTTGTAGAAAGCGATCTAGAAGTCACCAAACTTCAAATGATGCTAACCAAACCTCAGTCAAAAAGCTACATACTTCCGGGTTCTATTTTGACAGGATTATCGATTCGCAGGTACGAGGCTTTCCATGAATGTCCTTCTTTCGCAGAAATCAAAAGTCGGGAACCTAAGGATTCTTTGGAGAAAAAATGGGGAGTTCATATCCTTTTCAAACAAGCTACAGACGGCTCTGTAATTTTGGGAGATTCTCATGAATATGCGGATGCCAAGGACAGCGATAATTTGGGTTATGACTTGAATATGGACATCGATCAGTTTATGATTGATGAAGCCAAAAAGATCATCGATCTTCCTACTTATGAGATAGCTCACCGTTGGTTTGGGGTATATTCCCAATGCAAAACCAAAGACATTTTCCTACAAACCATTGATGAGAATATCCATGTGGTGACTGGAATTGGTGGAAAAGGAATGACCGGAAGTGCCGGGTTTTCAAAAGAACATATTGAACAATTATTTAAATAAAAATGAGCAAGATAAAACTAGCCGTATTTGATATGGCGGGAACCACTGTAGATGAAGACAATGTCGTCTATAAAACCGTCCAGAAAGTCATCAACGACAAAGGCTATGGCGTTAGCTTGGACCAGGTTTTAGAATATGGAGCTGGAAAAGAAAAACACCAGGCCATCATTGATGTGTTGACCAATTGTACAGAGGAGCAAGAGGTCAAAGAAAAAGCAGCTGAGATTTTTGGGAATTTCAAGCCGGAATTGAAAGCAGCATATGAAAACTTGGATGTGAAGACATTTGAAGGCGTCAAAGAAATGATGGAGGCTCTTCGCTCCAACGAGGTCTTTGTCGTTCTCAACACAGGTTATGATAGAAAAACAGCCCAATCATTGGTCGACAAACTAGGCTGGGAAGTAGGAAAAGATATAGATGGATTGGTGACAGCCGATGATGTGGTCAATGGGAGACCCGGCCCTGATATGATTCTAAAAGCGATGGAAATCGTAGGAGTTACAGATTCTCAAACTGTCCTAAAAGCTGGAGATTCAGCCATCGATATTGAAGAAGGGAAAAATGCCAATTGTGGCCTGACAGTGGGAGTTTTGACTGGCGCTCAAACTTCCGAACAGCTTCAAACTGTCAATCCTGATTATATTCTAGAAAGTGTGGCTAGTCTGGATAAGATTTTGGGTTGAAGATTTTAATTTAAACCTTCTAGGCCTTTCGAGATTTCGAAAGGCTTTTTTATTGAATAGTCTAAAAGATTTTACCGCATCACTTCGAATTCCTAAAACAAAAAAGCCCCGAATTGCTTCGGGGCTTTTTGCGGAACGGACGGGACTCGAACCCGCGACCTCCTGCGTGACAGGCAGGCATTCTAACCAGCTGAACTACCGCTCCTAATGGAGTAATTAATAAAATATTTGCGGAACGGACGGGACTCGAACCCGCGACCTCCTGCGTGACAGGCAGGCATTCTAACCAGCTGAACTACCGCTCCTTGTTACCAGACCTCTTTTGACCTTGGTTTTGAGTGATGCAAAGGTATTGTTTTGATCTCTTTTTGCAAAAGCTTGAAAGAAAAAAACTCAATTCATTTTGTATTCTCTTCTTTCTCAGTGAAATAAATTTTCCTTCTACAAGCCATTTTTAACATCAAATTGAAAAATAGCTGACCTCACTCCTTTCCAATCAGACTATTTCAAGCCTTTTTCCCAATTCCAACTATCTCTCATGGAATCCTCCAAGGAGTAAGATGGTTGCCAGCCCAAAACTGAATTGATCTTTTGAGTATCCGCCCAAATTTTGATCACATCTCCTGCCCTTCTCGGCCCAATCTCATAATTCAATTTCAAATCATTCACCTTTTCAAAGGTATTGATGACTTCTAAAACTGTATTTCCATTTCCAGTCCCCACGTTGAACACATCATAGAAATCTATTTCCTGCTGGGACAAATAATCCAAGGCTTTCATATGCGCATCAGCCAAGTCCATCACATGGATAAAATCACGGATACAAGATCCATCAGGAGTATCATAATCATCCCCAAATACCGTGATCTTTTCACGGATACCTGCGGCAGTCTGCGTAATGTATGGAATTAGGTTATTTGGAGTCCCATTTGGAAGCTCGCCTATTTTCCCAGATGGATGAGCGCCAACAGGATTAAAATATCTTAAAGAAATCGCTCGGATTCCCGGTTTGCTATTCACAAAATCAACCAACACATCCTCACAAACCTTTTTGGTATTACCGTATGGGCTTTCCGCATCTTTTCTTGGCGTAGATTCGGTCACAGGAAGTACATCTGGCTGACCATACACGGTGCAAGAGGAAGAAAAAACGATATCCTTAATCCCTTTATCTTGCATGAAATCAAGCAAAACCAATAAAGAACCAATGTTATTCCGGTAGTATTTCAATGGTAGCTGAGTACTCTCTCCTACTGCCTTGAAAGCGGCAAAATGGATTACTCCAGAAATCTCATGATCCTTGGCAATTTCTTCATAAATAGCCCGATCATTACAATCCCCTTTGTAGAAAATCGGTTTAGCCCCGATAATCTCCTCTAATCTACCTAAAACGCTTTCACTTGAATTGGAAAGGTCATCTAAAATAACAGGGGTCAAGCCAGCCTCAGCCAGCACTACAGCAGTGTGGGAACCGATATAACCTGCCCCACCTGTGATCAATATTTTTTTCATGCTAATGGTAAAAATTCTGAGCAAGCAAAACTATCTAAAAAATGGAATTAGGAGAATTAAACCAGACTTTATTCTCACCAAATCTACTTTTAACTCAAAACCCATTTTTGTCATTTCAAGGGTCCTAAAGATTCAAATAAATAGTTATTTCGCTTTTCGTGACCCTTACCAAGCAAAACCCTACTCATTATTTAATTGATTACCAATTGGTTTTATGATTTTATCAAATTCATACCGGTCCGGAAGAGCTTGGAATTTCCTGCGTTTTCAATCTCTTAGAAACAATTAAATCCCTATCTTTGCCGCTTCAAAAAAAGCTTAGAAATACATGATCTCAGTAGATAATCTTTCCCTCAAATTTGGAAAAAGAACCCTTTTCGAAGACGTTAACCTGAAGTTCACTCCAGGCAACTGCTACGGTGTAATCGGTGCCAATGGAGCTGGAAAATCTACCTTCTTGAAAATACTTTCCGGTGAAGTCGATAGTACCTCCGGAGCAATCAATATCACTCCTGGCCAGCGCATGGCTGTTTTAAAGCAGAACCACTTTGAGTTTGATGAGGTGGAAGTGCTTAAGACGGTTTTGATGGGACATAAAACTCTTTATGCCATCATGGAAGAGAAAGATGCCATCTACATGAAGCCTGACTTCTCTGAGGAAGACGGATTGAGAGCCTCTGAATTGGAAGCTGAATTTGCTGAAATGGACGGATGGAATGCGGAATCTGATGCTGCAGCCCTACTTTCAGGTTTGGGAATCACTGAAGACTTGCACTACCAGCCGATGAAAAACTTGGCAGGTAACCAGAAAGTACGAGTTCTTTTGGCTCAGGCTCTTTTCGGTAATCCAGACATCCTAATTCTTGATGAACCTACCAACGACTTGGACTCTGAAACCATCGTTTGGCTGGAGGACTTCTTGGTCAATTTCAAAAACTTGGTAATCGTAGTTTCTCACGATCGTCACTTTTTGGATTCCGTTTCTACCCACATTGTGGATATTGACTTTGGTAAAATCAAAATCTACTCTGGCAACTATACTTTCTGGTATGAATCTTCTCAATTGGCATTGAAGCAAAGATCCGATCAGAATAAGAAAGCTGAAGAGAAAAGAAAAGAATTGCAGGAATTTATTGCTCGATTCTCAGCGAACGTCGCAAAATCCAAGCAGGCTACTGCTCGTAAGAAAATGCTTGAGAAACTCAACGTGGATGACATTGAGCCTTCTTCTAGAAAATACCCTGGCATCATGTTCAAGCCTGAGCGTGAAGCTGGTGACCAAATTTTCATGACTGAGAATCTTGAATTGGTTTCTGATGGAGTCACTTATTTCACCGACGTGAATTTGATGGTTGACAAAGGCGATAAGATCGCTTTCATCTCCAAAACCAAGCAGGCTGTCAACAAATTCTTCCAGACTATCATGGAGGAAATCCCTGCTACAAAAGGTTCCTTGAAATGGGGAGTCACCATCAATAAGGCTTACTTGCCAAACGACAACTCTGAATATTTCAATTCTGACTTAAACCTCATTGACTGGTTGAGACAATACTCCTCCAATCAAGAAGAGGCATATGTTCGTACCTTCTTGGGAAGAATGCTTTTCACTGGTGAAGAAACTTTGAAAAAGTGTACAGTTCTTTCTGGGGGTGAAAAAGTTCGTTGTATGATATCTAAGATGATGCTCCAAAACCCGAATCTTTTGGTGATGGACGAACCTACCAACCACTTAGACTTGGAATCTATTACAGCTTTCAACAACGCAGTAATTGATTTCCCTGGAACCGTCCTAATGTCATCTTATGACCACGCTTTCGTTCAGTCTTCGGTAAACAGAATCATTGAATTCACTCCAAACGGAACCATCGACAGAAGAATGCCTTACGATGATTATTTGGAAAATGAAGAAATCAAAGCTCTTCGCGACAAAATGTATGGACATAGCTAAGTTCTAATTGCTGATAGCTGCCATCATAGCCTATTTAGCGATCACAGTTGGGATCGGGGCCTGGTCTTCCAGACTGGTTCGAAACTCCAATGACTTTGTATTAGCGGGAAGATCTCTCCCGCTTTTTCTTTCTGCATCTGCCTTGTTTGCGACTTGGTTCGGATCGGAAACCATATTCGGAGCCTCATCCGTATATCTGGAGGAAGGGTTGATTGGTGTTATAGAAGATCCATTTGGGGGTGCACTTTGCTTGGTGCTCTTTGGAATGTTCTTTCTTCGCCCCATGTACCGAATGGGAGTTTTGACCATTGGAGACGTTTTCAAGAGAATCTTCGGAGCCAAAGTGGAGCTAACAGCTTCCCTATTCATGATTCCTGCATACTTCGGATATGTTGCAGCTCAATTAGTCGCTCTAAGTTTAGTTTTAGGAACGGTCACCGATTTAAACTTGCTTCAGGGAATTATGATTTCTGCGGGAATAGTCGTTTTCTACACCTTTTTGGGAGGAATGTGGGCGATTTCCATCACCGATTTTATTCAAACCACGATGATTGTAATCGGCCTTCTTTGGGTGGCTACAATGATTGCAAAAGAAGCGGGTGGAGTGTCAGAAATCCTTTCTCAGGCACCGCCTGAAAGCTTCCAGATCCTTCCTGAAAACACCCTAAACGCTTGGCTCAACTATTTTGGAGCATGGATTATTTTGGGTTTGGGCTCCATCCCTTCCCAAGATATCTACCAACGTGTGATGGCCTCCAAATCAGAAAGTGTCGCAGTCAAATCAACTTATTTGGCAGGCCTATTTTACTTAAGTTTCGGACTTCTGCCTTTATTTATAGCCTTGGGAGCGAAAGTTCTTTATCCAGAATTATACCTTGAAAATAAGCAGATGCTCTTGCCTTCCATGATTTTGGAACATGGAGGATTGCCTGTTCAGATTGTTTTCTTCGGTGCGCTCATCTCTGCGATTATGAGTACAACTAGCTCGGGTCTTTTAGCACCAGCTGCTATTATCTCTGAAAATATCATCCGGCCACGTTTCGGTAAAAATCTAGATGACAAGCATTTTCTATGGATTCTTAGAGGCAATGTGATTGCAGTAGCCATTGTAGCAACCATCTTAGCCAGTTTGGAATCTGATATTTATGATCTGGTTGCAGGAGCCTCAATTCTCATGTTGGTTTCACTCTTTGTACCTTTGACCGCAGGTTTATATTGGAAAAAAGCCTCTCCGCTTGGAGCCATGCTTTCTATGATTATTGGAATGCTTGTCTACTTGATTGCATCTCGATTTGAAATGGAAGTTTCCCCTCATTTAATTGGCTTGGCAGCCAGTATTCTTGCCATGATTATCGGGAGCATAATCTCCCCAAAACAAACTCAATCCATTCATGAATTATCCTAAAATCGTACTAAAGAAAGGAAAAGAGATTTCCCTATTCCGTAAACACCATTGGGTCTTTTCCGGAGCCATAGCCCACATGGACTCCGATTTAGAAGCAGGCCAGCTTGTTTCTGTATTTTCCCAAAAAGGAGATTTTTTAGGAACTGGTCACTATGCGCATGGATCTATCATGGTTCGCTTGATCACCTTTGATCAAGAAGCGATTGATCAGGAATTTTGGAACAAAAGAATCCAAAATGCTTATCAGGTAAGGAAGGCATTAGGCTTGACTGACAATGCAGAAACCAACGTTTATCGTTTGGTGCATGGAGAAGGTGATTTGCTTCCGGGACTCATTGTGGACTTCTACAATGGCACAGCGGTGATCCAGGCTCATCATGTCGGAATGCATGCACATATTCAGGAAATAGCATCAGCTATCCAATCGGTTTATGGGGAGAGCTTAGCTGGAGTCTTTGACAAAAGCTCAGAAACCCTTCCGAAAAATCTGGACATTGCATCCAACGAATGGATTTTGGGCGCTCCGAAAACAGACTTGGTTCAAGAGTATGGAGCAACCTATAAAATTGACTGGGAAAAGGGTCAAAAAACAGGATTTTTCATCGATCAGAGAGAAAATCGAAAATTGTTAGCTTCTTTTTCCAAAGGCAAGAAGGTATTGAATACGTTCTGCTATTCCGGAGGATTCTCTGTATTGGCATTGTTAGACGGAGCCAAAGAAGTGCACTCAGTTGATATTTCTCCAAAAGCTATCGAATTGACTGAAGAGAACATATCGCTTAATCCAAAAATCACTGGTCAGCACGAATCAAAAGTAGCAGATGTGGTAAAATACATACGTGAAATCGGAGATGATTATGATGTGATAGTATTGGACCCACCAGCTTTTGCCAAAAATCTAAAAGCACGACACAACGCGGTGCAAGGCTATAAAAGGCTGAATGTAGAGGCTTTGAAAAAGATTAAATCCGGTGGCATTTTATTCACATTCTCTTGTAGCCAAGTGGTTGATAAAGCATTGTTTAGAAACACCATCACTGCCGCAGCCTTGGAATCAGGTAGAAAAGTGAAAATCCTTCACCAATTAAGTCAGCCTGCTGACCATCCGATCAACATCTATCATCCTGAAACTGAATACCTCAAAGGCCTTGTACTTTATGTAGACTAAAAATCAAACAATTTTCCAAGGTGGATCAAGTCTTTTGGAGTATTTTCACCCTGTAAACTTACAACACTATGTATACTGGAATCCAACATTTACACTCTGGGCTTGCTTACTTGGTTTTGATCGCGTTGATCATCGTTATCGTTTTGATGCTTATCGGATCATTGAGTGGAAAAGAGTTCACTGAAAAAGACAGAAAAATAGCTCTAATCGCTTTCATCCTTTCCCACGTTCAGTTGTTGGTAGGATTGATCCTATATTTCGTCAGCCCAATCGGTTTGAGCCTTTTGCAAGGTGGCGGAGCGATGTCTGATCCAATTGCAAGATTGACTGCACTAGAGCACCCTTTGATCAATATCATTGCAATTGCTGTAATCACCATCGGCTACAGCAGAGCGAAGAAGCTATCTACTTCTAAAGCCAAATTCAGATCCATCTATATGATGTATGCAATCGGTTTGGTTTTGATCTTGAGCAGAATCCCTTGGGGAAATTGGTTAGGCTAAGCCTTCAATAAATCACATTAAACCAAAAAATCCGGAGCTGATCATCAACTCCGGATTTTTTGGTTCTCAAATTCTTAAATCTTGGTTCTTGGCTCTCGGCTCTTGATTCCTGATTCTAATTTAAAATCCACCTTTTATCGTTTCTGCTATTTCAGCCAGTTCCTCATTGCTAAGTTTCAACTTAGGTCGGGTAAAATTGATATCATCCATCGTTCTCAAGGGTACCAAATGAACATGTACGTGAGGCACCTCTAGTCCGATTACCGCCACTCCTACTCTTGTACATTTGATCGTTTTATCGATTGCTTTGGCCACTTTCTGAGAGAAAACAGTTAAACCAGAAAGAACCTCAGGATCGAGATCAAAAATGTAATCCACCTCTTGCTTAGGTACTACCAACACATGTCCTTTTACCAAAGGCATGATATCTAAAAATGCGATGTAATTATCATCCTCAGCTACGATATGAGCAGGGATTTCTCTGTTGATGATTTTTGTAAAGATGCTTGCCATAATGCCCGAAAATAAAAAAATCCCGGCGAAAACCGGGATTCAAATGAATTAAATATGGATTAGTAAGAGATATCTAAAATCTCAAACTGAAGCTTTCCAGCTGGTGCATTGATCTCTGCGATTTCACCGATAGTTTTTCCAACAAGACCTTTTCCAAATGGAGAGGCCAAAGAGATTTTTCCAGCTTTCAAATCAGCCTCTTCTTCAGAAACCAAGGTATAAGCTACGGTCATCCCGTTTTTAACATTTTTGATTTTCACAGTACTCAAAATACCAACTTTGGACTGATCCAATTGAGAATTGTCAAGTACTCGCGCATTCCCTACAACAGCTTCCAATTTTGCAATCTTCAACTCCAAAAGACCCTGAGCATCCTTAGCAGCATCGTATTCGGCATTTTCAGACAAATCACCTTTGTCTCTTGCCTCTGCAATTTGCTTAGCAATATCCGATCTACCCTTAGTCTTCATCTCGTGAAGTTCATCTTTCAGCTTCTTCAGGCCTTCCTCGGTATAGTATTGTACTTTTGACATAGTTATGTTTGTTAGTAGGCACAAAAAACAAAGTAACGGTCGCATGAATGGGACCGTTACCTTTTCTCTTGCTTGTATTTGTTAGGCAAAAATAGCAATTATCCATTCACAAAGCAAAAAAGCCATCATTTTTCAATGGTATGGAAGACTTTGTAAATCTTTATTTGAATGCTTTCTTGATCCTTTTTACAAGGACTTGATTGATCTTTTCATAGGACTCAAAAGTCCATCCCGCCACATGTGGACTAAAGATGACATTATCTCTTTGAGCCAACTTTTCAAACTCCTCTTTCTGCTCAGGGGTAAACTTCTTGAATTTCTCATTTTCCAGCACATCCAAGACTGCTCCTCTTAGAATCCCTGCATCCAAAGCTCGGTTCAAGGTTTCAAAACTGATCACTTCTCCCCTTGCTGTATTGATCAACCAAAATGGTTTGGCAAAGCTTTCCAACTCTTCAAAAGTAAAAAAACCTTTGGTTTCGGGAGTCAAAGGAACATGGATGCTCAAAATATCAGCCTCCGCTTTTACTTTTTCCCAAATGACTTCTTGGACATTATCGTCCTCAAATTCTCTCTTATACTTGTCATAAGCCATCACGCAAACTCCAAAGCCCGACATACGTTTTGCAAAGGATTTTCCCATATTGCCATAGCCCATGATCCCAACGGTCTTCCCTTTGAGCTCATGCCCCCTATTTCCTTCCCTATCCCAGATTCCTTTTCTTACCTCAGCATCGGCTTTGATCACATGATTGAACAAAGCCAAAAGTCCACCTACAGCATGCTCTGCTACAGCATCTCTATTGCCTTTTGCGGCATGGAAAAGCTTGATTCCTCTCTCTACTAAGTAATCCAAATCAATCTTATCCAAACCGGCACCTGCCCTTGCGATAAATTGCAATTGGCTGGCTTTTTCTAACAACTCCCGATCCATCGGTGTCTTCGAGCGGATCACCAAGCCATGAAAATCATGGACTTTATCCATAATCTCAGAGCGAGAAATTTTAGGTTCATAGTGAACGGTATGCTCGTCTTTCTCCAGCAATTCAATTATGCTGGGATGCATTTCATCTATGATAAGTATTTTCATTCTATTATAAATTCAATAAAAGCATGGCTACGCCGAAATAAACAGCAAGCCCTAACAAGTCATTGGTAGTGGTGATAAATGGTCCCGAGGCAATAGCGGGATTGATTCCAAAACGATTCAGTACCAAAGGAGTGACAGTCCCCATAAAAGAGGCCAACAAAACCACACAAAACAGAGCTATTCCTACAGTAACTCCAAAGATCGGTTCAAAGCCATACAGAAAAACAACGACTAGGAACACAAAAGCTCCCAATACGACTCCATTGATTAAGGCAATCATCAAGCCCTTGAAGAAACGTTGAAATGGAGTATCATCAAATACCGACTTGCTAGCTAATGATTGTACAATCAGAGAACTGGCCTGAATTCCTACATTTCCACCTGTTGCAGCAACCAAGGGTATAAAAGAGGCCAAAGCTAAATATTTATTCAACCCATCTTCAAAGAAACCAATGATCTTGGCCCCCATCAATCCTCCCATCACTCCAATCAACAACCAGGGAAGTCTCGCTTTGGTGATCATAAAAATGGAATCGGATTCCTCAATATCTCCGGAGATACCGGCCATTGCCTGGATATCCTCATCCGCTTCCTCTTGAACTACGTCCAAGATATCATCCACGGTAATTCTTCCGACCAACTTGTTTTTGGCATTAATGACAGGAACAGATTCCAAGTCATACTTTCGCATGATAGAAGCCACTTCCTCCTGATCCATATAAGTTGGAACGGAAATAACCTCTTCTTCATAGATATCCTCAATCTTGGTATTTTCCCCAGCCAGGATGATTCGTTTCAAAGAAACTCTCCCTAAAAGTTGTTGGCGATTATTTACAACGTAGATAGAAAAGATCTTCTCTACATTTTCGGCTTGTCTTCTAATCTCATTGATGGTCTGGATTACATTCCAGTTTTTATTGGCCCGGATGAATTCCTTTGCCATGATACCACCCGCTGTATCCTCTTCATAGCGTAAAAGGTCTAAAACCTGCTCAGACTTGAGTTTATCTTGAAAGTGAGAAATTACTTCCTCCCGCTCCCTTTCTCCTAAAAGCTTGAGCATATCCGCTCCATCATCAGAGTCCATCAACTCGATGTAGGAAGCGATTTCAGGTTCGGAATATTCCTTTAAAACCCTAAAAAGGGTGTTATCATCCAGTTCGATTAGAATATCAGCTGCGGTTTGCTGAGGCAAAGCCCGAAGCACATAGATGGATTCTTCCATCGAAAGCTCGTCCAGCACAGCTGCAATATCAGCCACATTGACCCCATCTAGTGATTCCTGAATAAAATCAAGATCCTGAGACTCGATCGCCTGCTGAAGGCTCTCTAAGTATTCTTTCGAAAGTTCAAATTGCTTAATGATTTCCACGAGAAGCTTCGATTTGTTGGGTTAAAAACACAAAATCAGCCACATCCAATTGTTCCGCACGTTTATCCAAAAGTGGATTAATTTTCAAATCTTCCGGAAGTTGAAATGATTTGAGAGAATTACGCAAAGTTTTCCTTCTATTTCCAAATCCTGCCTTTACTACCTGGAAAAATAATTTTTCCTTGCAGTCCAGCTTTTCCGTTTGGTTTCTAGTCAAGCGGATGACTCCAGAGTCAACCTTTGGAGGAGGATTAAAAACTCCCGGAGGCACGGTAAACAAATATTCAATATCATAAAACGCCTGCAGCAAAACAGATAAAATCCCGTATGCTTTATTTCCTTTCGGAGAGGCTATTCTTTGTGCCACTTCCTTTTGAAGCATACAAACTACCTCAGTCACTTTATCTCTTTCATCCAAAACACGGAAGAAAATCTGAGATGAAATATTATAAGGAAAATTACCCGCTATGGCGTATTTATCAGGCAAAACGGAGGAGAAATCCTCCTTCAAATAATCCCCTTCAATGATCTTTTCCTTGAGCTGGGGATATTTTTGATATAGATAGGCTATGGACTCAGAATCAATATCGATCAGATAAAGTTCCATTGGATTTTTCAAAAGAAAATCCGTGAGCACACCCATACCCGGTCCGATTTCAAGGACACAATTCACCCCATCATGACCTTTGACTGCCTGAGCAATCCGCTCGGCAATACTCAAATCAGTCAAAAAATGTTGTCCCAGATGTTTTTTGGGTCTGACGTTTTGCATCGAATAGCTCAGATTATTTTTTATAACTTGCGCCTAAAATTAAGACAATATTCCTAAAGGCCTAAGTCCAATCAAGGGCCCTCTTTTTAAATCTTTGTTTTTATGAGCACAAGAAATTCAAAACCCATCATTGGGATCAGTATCGGAGATGTAAACGGCGTCGGAGCGGAAGTCATTATGAAGGCGCTTTTGGACAATAGATCTCATAAAAACTTCACTCCCCTGATCTATGGTCATGGAAAAGCATTGAGCTTTTACAGAAAGCAACTGAATATGGAGGACTTCAATTTTCTTCAAATTAGGAGTCTGGATGAAGTCCAATACAAAAGAGTCAATGTAATCAATGCAGTTGAGGAATGCCCGGAGATTATTCCTGGTGTAGAAACTCATGAAGCTGGTAAAATGGCTCTGGATTCCTTGAAAATGGCAGTCGAAGACCTGAAATCCGGCAAAATCCAAGCTTTAGTGACCGCTCCAGTCAATAAGAACAATATCAATTCTGAGGAATTCAAATTTGTGGGACATACGGAGTTTATCACCGATTCTGTAGGAGCCAAAAACAGTCTGATGTTTATGGTGGCCGAACAATTGAGAGTTGGCTTGGTGACTGGCCATATTCCTCTTTCTCAAGTTTCCTCAGCAGTGACCAAAGAAAAAATCAAAGAGAAAGCCAATATGATGTTGGCCAGTCTGGAAAATGACTTTGGAATATCTAAGCCAAGAATTGCCATTTTGGGACTAAACCCTCATGCTGGTGAGGATGGATTGTTGGGAAAGGAAGAAGAAGAAATCATCCGTCCAGCAATCAATGAGCTGAAAGATCAAAATAAAATGGTCTTTGGCCCATACCCATCCGACGGCTTCTTTGGAATGATGCACCAAACCAAATTTGACGGAATCCTTGCCATGTATCATGATCAGGGCTTGATTCCATTCAAATCAATCGCATTTAGCAATGGAGTGAACTTCACAGCTGGACTTCCTGTTATCAGAACCTCCCCTGACCATGGTACAGCCTATAATATAGCTGGAAAAGGTCTTGCAGATGAGGGCTCTATGCGTGCAGCGATCTTTCTGGCAGCAGATATCGTTCAATACAAGGAATCCCTTTTGGAGGAAGCTTAATTTATTGAGCAAAAACCAAATAATATTTTCCCTAGGATTATTAAAAAAATAAAATAATGTCTATTTTTGCGGTCTTAAATCGGAAGGAGGAATCGTGAAATTCTTGAGAAGCTTTGATATTGAGGTAATTAAGTTCAAAGAGGGAAGTCACGAAATTGATTTTCAGATTGATGATCAGTTCTTCTCCCAGTTTGAAGACAATGACTTGGTCCAAAAAGGTGACTTGACCGCACGGGTCTTGATGCACAAAGGAGCCAATTTGATTGAAATGGAATTTCAAATTGCAGGAAAAGTAAGATTGACCTGTGACAGAAGTCTAGAGGAATTTGACCAAGATCTGGACATTCAGGAAGAACTCATTTTCAAATACGGCTCAGAAGAAAAAGAGATTGACGAGAATATTTACATGATCACTCGGGACACTCCAAGTATTAATGTAGCTCAGTTTATCTATGAATTCATTCTTTTGGCGCTTCCTGCCAAAAAAATTCATCCAAACCATAGAAATGAATTGGACGATGAAGAAGTGGAAGCTGAAGGCCTATATATTTATATAGATGGTGAAGGCGACTCAGAATGGGAAGATTCAGAAGAAGGAGAAGAAGAAGAAGATCAACCGGTAGATCCCCGATGGGAAATGCTGAAAAACTTAAAAAAATAAAAGAGAAATCATAAACCACGAATAAAATGGCACATCCTAAACGCAAAATTTCGAAAACCAGAAGAGATAAGAGAAGAACTCATTACAAATTGGAGGCTCCTGGTTTGGCTAAATGTCCAACTACTGGCGAAATGCACCTTCCTCACAGAGCTTTCTGGTTGGACGGTAAATTGTACTATAAAGGACAAGTAATCATCGAAAAAGAAGTATTGGCTTAATCCAATTCTTTCCAAATATTAGAAATCCATTCCCTTTCAGGAATGGATTTTTCTTTTTCAGACAATTACAATCCTCATGGATTCAGTAACTTAGCAATTGATAGTCCGATTAATTTTGGCAGTAAGAAGCAATTGTAATATTTTTGACCTTCCTTAGTGAAACCTATCAACCTAAGATTGACAAAGACTTCCTCATAGTCTTTGATTTAAACAAATTCTAATGGACCAAATCAGAGCCATGGTCACCGGGATTCAAGGGTATGTCCCTGAGTACCGATTGACCAACAAAGAACTTGAGAAGCTGGTAGAAACAAACGACGAGTGGATTGTCTCGCGTACCGGTATCAAGGAAAGACGAATTCTCAAAGGAGAAAACCAAGGTACCTCCGTTATGGGAATCGAAGCAGTCAAAGGATTGCTTGAAAAAACCAACACAGACCCTCTAGACGTAGAATTAATCATCTGCGCTACTGTTACCCCTGACATGCCATTTCCTGCTACTGCAAACATCATTGCTGATCAAGTGGGAGCTAAAAACAGCTTTAGTTTTGATATTTCGGCAGCTTGTTCAGGGTTTTTATATGCCCTTCAGATGGGTGCGCAGTATATCCAAACAGGCGCACACAAAAAGGTAATCGTTGTAGGAGCCGACAAAATGTCCTCCATCATTGATTACCAAGATAGAACCACTTGTATCCTATTTGGAGACGGTGCTGGTGCAGTGATGCTTGAACCAACTACTGAGGAATTTGGGATCATGGATTCAATCCTTAGATCAGATGGATCTGGTGCTCCATACCTTCACATGAAGGCCGGAGGTAGCCGTAAACCTGCCACTCATCAAACTGTAGAAGCCAGAGAGCACTTTGCTTACCAAGAAGGCTCTACAGTTTTTAAGTTTGCTGTGACAAACATGGCAGATGTAAGTGCAGAAGTAATGGAAAGAAATGGTTTGACCGGAGATGATGTAGCTTGGTTAGTCCCTCATCAGGCAAACAAAAGAATCATCGATGCCACTGCCAATAGAATGAACGTGGGGCCTGAAAAGGTAATGATGAATATCGAAAGATATGGAAATACAACAGCTGCAACCATTCCTCTATGCCTTTGGGATTATGAATCTCAATTGAAAAAAGGAGACAATTTGATTTTGGCAGCATTTGGAGGTGGATTCACTTGGGGTTCTGTTTACCTTAAGTGGGCTTACGATCCGAAATAAATTGAAATAATAAACTCAAATATATTATGGCAAGTACTGCAGATTTTAAAAATGGGTTATGCCTTGAAATCAACAATGATATCTATTCAATTGTTGACTTTCAACACGTAAAACCAGGTAAAGGAGCAGCTTTCGTCCGCACAAAAATGAAAAGCTTGACTTCAGGTAAAACTTTGGACAAGACTTTCAATGCTGGTGAAAAAGTAACAACCGCTAGAGTTGAAAAAAGACCTCATCAATTCCTTTACAAAGATGACATGGGGTATCACTTTATGGATACCAACACCTTCGAGCAGATCATGATCGAAGAGAAATTGATCGAAAGATATGACCTTCTAAAAGATGGTCAGTTGGTAGACATCATGGTTCATGATGAAACTGAAACTCCTTTGGTAGTCGAGCTTCCTCCATTTGTGGAGCTGATGATTACCTATACAGAACCAGGCATCAAAGGCGATACAGCTACCAATGCCTTGAAACCTGCGACAGTTGAAACCGGTGCTACGGTCATGGTCCCTCTCTTTGTAGATCAGGACATCATGATCAAAGTAGATACTCGTGACGGATCATATTCTGAGCGTGTAAAATAAATCCATAGCTGTGAATCGGTAAGGTTCACAGTTTTATTGTTTTTAAACCAACCCTGGCCGAGAGGCATTTAAAAAATAGAACCTTATGAAAGCAAAAGAAATCCAGGAATTGATCGATTACATTTCGAATTCCGGTCTAGCTGAAGTAAAAATCAAAACTGAGGAATTTGAACTTTCAATTAAAAAATACTCTGAAGCACCTCAAATGAAAGTGGTTGAAGCAGCTCCTGCTCCAGTTGCAGCGGCTCCAGCTCCTGCTCCGGTTGCAGCTCCTGCTGCGGCTCCAGCACCTAGCAACTCTAACTTGGTAGAGATCAAATCCCCAATGATCGGAACTTTCTACCTGACTCCAAATCCAGACTCTCCTGCTTTTGTGAGTGAAGGTGATTCCATCAAAGCTGGTCAGACAGTGTGTATCATTGAAGCTATGAAGCTTTTCAATGAAATCGAATCTGAAATCTCAGGAAAAATTGTAAAAATCTTGGTTTCTAATGCCACTCCTGTAGAGTACGATCAACCATTGTTCTTGGTAGATCCAGCAGGTTAATTTTTCACCCAAAATAAAATTGCTGTGTTTAACAAAATACTGATAGCAAACCGAGGAGAAATTGCACTGAGAGTAATCCGTACCTGCAAGGAGATGGGCATCAAAACAGTAGCAATCTACTCCACGGCAGATAAAGATTCACTTCATGTCCGTTTTGCGGATGAGGCGGTTTGTATTGGACCTGCCCCAAGCAAGGACTCTTATTTGAATATCCCAAGAATCATCGCTGCAGCGGAAATCACCAATGCCGATGCTATTCACCCAGGGTATGGATTTCTTTCTGAGAATGCAGAGTTCTCTAGAATCTGTGATGAATACGGAATCAAGTTCATCGGTGCATCTCCAGATATGATCGCTAAAATGGGTGACAAGGCTACCGCCAAAGCAACCATGAAAGCAGCAGGAGTACCTACCATCCCAGGATCTGAAGGTCTTTTGGACTCTGTAGAGCAAGGATTGAAGCTTGCAAATGAAATGGGATACCCTGTCATCCTAAAAGCAACTGCTGGTGGTGGTGGCAGAGGTATGAGAATCGTAAAAGAAGACAAAGATTTCAAAAAAGCATGGGATGATGCTAAAATGGAATCTGGTGCAGCTTTTGGAAACGACGGTCTATACCTTGAGAAATTCGTAGAAGAGCCAAGACACATCGAAATTCAGGTAGTAGGTGACAGCAACGGAAAAGCTTGCCACCTTTCTGAAAGAGATTGCTCTATCCAGAGAAGACACCAAAAATTAGTAGAAGAAACTCCTTCTCCATTCATCACTGAAGAACTTCGTGAAGAAATGGGTAAAGCAGCTATCAAAGGTGCTGAAGCAATCGGATACGAAGGTGCTGGAACTATCGAATTCTTGGTTGACAAAAACAGGAACTTCTACTTCATGGAGATGAACACCCGTATTCAAGTGGAGCATCCGATCACTGAAGAGGTTACTGATTTTGACTTGATCAAAGAACAAATCAAAGTAGCTGCAGGAGAAAAAATCTCCGGTAGAAACTACTTCCCTAAGCTATATGCTATGGAGTGCCGAATCAATGCTGAAGACCCATCGCACGGCTTCCGTCCTAGCCCAGGAAAAATCCAAAATCTACACATCCCAGGTGGACGTGGTGTCCGTGTTGACTCTCACGTATATGCTGGATATGTCATTCCACCGAATTACGATTCCATGATCGCTAAATTGATCGTTAGTGGTCAATCTCGTGAAGAGGTAATTGTAAGAATGAAAAGGGCTTTGGAAGAATTTGTAATTGACGGAATCAAAACAACGATTCCTTTCCATATTGCATTGCTTGAAAATGAGCAATTCAAGGCAGGCGACTTCACGACGAAGTTTTTGGAATCTTTCGATTTCTCCGTCATCAAAGGTTAAAAAGCCAACCTTAATCAACCTTAAAGCTGCCCAATTGGGCAGCTTTTTTTTATGCTTTCTTAAATTCCTTACTATAGACCAAAAACATTGGATCTTTCTCAAATTTCCTCCAATCTACCAACAACTTTTTCTCTAAATTCTTTACACTTGGATTGTGTAGCTCCTCTGGAAGTTCCTGAATGTATTTGATCAAATTATAACAAGTCGTAAACTGACCACAGGCAATCAAAGAATCAAGTCGGTGGACTTCCCTATCTGTTTGGTCCCACCAAAGGGTCGTTAGCATTTCTGAAGCAACTAGAGCTACTTCTTTGATTCTTGCAGTAATTTTAATTTTCTCAGCCTTTTCATCCTGAATCTGAAGATTCATATTATTTGACTCACCATTCAATTGGTAAACAGTAGAGGTAATCCTGCGATTGGTAAATTCTTCAGCTCTGTACAGCAAATCAAAGTTCAGGCGACGAATCTGTCTAAAAAAGACCTGATTGATCATCAGCATGGCAGAGCTTAATCTATCTGAAACCATTCTTTTGACCAAGGATAACTTAATACTCCCCAAAGCCTCCACCTTAGGTAAAATTGGCTTGGGAACAGCCTCTTGAAAGCTTTGTTTGAATTGACTTTTTAGATAGTTCACAAGGTAACCTCCAAGCAAGCCTAGTAAGGTCAAAAGCCCACCTACTCCTATCAATCCGGAAGAAATGGAATACAAGAGAACCCAAGTTCTTCCATAAAACAAACCCAAAACACTAGCTCCTATCAAGCCCAAAACACCTATCAAAAGAATAATCCAATAAATAGGTCTAAGCTTCACCATGGCTAGTTTCTGAGCTATAAAATTGGTTAAGGAGACTTTGCTATTTCTTTCTTGCTGGTCAGGTGTCCACGGTGGCATTCGGAAACTCCCCACATCATTGACAATCACCAAATCTAAAGGCATCTGGTCAAGAGAACTTTGATCCATATTCACCATACTACCTATTCCCTGATTGTCCACAATCCCTCCATCCATAATACCGATTCCTTTGGAAAAATTAGGTCTACCAGTCAATCTTTCGTATGATTCACTCGTATGATTTTCTATATAATCATTGGGAAAAATCATCGGGGCAAAGCCTACAGGAAAGCACGAAGAGGAGGCAATTGCATCACTGATATGGATAGACTCTCTCACATCATTCAATTCCCGACATTTCAGTTCATAGTTTCCGAAAGTATTTACATTCTGAAATCGAAAAGCCAAACCATAAGAAAACTCAGTTGCATTAAAGCAGATATACTTTAGATGTCCTTTTAGATTTTCTTGCTTCAAAGCTTGAAAGTCTTCAGAGACTAAATATTCTCTATAAGTCAAAGCAAAGGCATTGATTAGGGATCTAGTCCGAGTTGTACCATCCCAGAGCTTTTGATCCATGAATTTGTCGAAAGCCAAATCAACCAATTGGTCCTCATCGAGGAAGTGATATAAATTCTGGTAGAATGTATCGAAGTCTTCTCCCTTGCCGTTGGAAGTTGCAAAATAGGCTGCTGTTATTGTTCCTCCACTGACCGAACTTACTGCAATCACATTTTCTAAGAGAGGCTTGTCTTCAAATTGGATATGATTTAGGTAGTCCAAAACTCCCAAACTGAAGCTTGTAGCCCGGTAACCACCTCCACTAAAACAAAGTCCGATAGTTTGAAATGGAACAAGCGGATTAGGGTACTTGATTTCTTTTTGCATCTTGATTAAAAAGTTGAGTTAAAAAATAATCAGAGTTATAAGTTAAGGAAACATTCCCAATTGAGCAGAATAAAAATTTCTTTAAACCAATTGATTTATACCTATTTATGAATGTCTAAATATGGATTACAAAATCGGAGTAACTTGTAAATACCATATCCGTAACCAAAATCAAGGACAAAGTGCCTACTCCAAACATCAAACCTAGAGTAGCAGGGATGCTTATTTTTTTCACCTTAAGCGATAGGACCTCATTAATTGATACACCAGTCTCTATCAGGATCTTAATTCGTTTATTATTTTTCTGTAAAAACACCCCTTTGATCGAATCGTTTTCGACAATAGAATAGACAATATCATAACTGGTTTAATTTTTCAACACTAGATATAATTTATCTCCCGGTTCAACTCTTTCGATCTGCCTTGGCTCAAATGTCTTGCTCCTTTCACCTTTTGGAATAGGTGGGTTTATGTAATCTATATTTCTATAGACTTTACAAGAAAAAAGTAAAGCCATCAATAGGCCAAAAAGAAAAATCTGGAAAACAACATTTGAAAGCTTTCTAGGCGCGACCTTTCCTTTACTGGGATCTTGGATACTTTTTAAAAATGGAACCATCACTTTCATATTTCTTAAGATTATGTGGTCTTTTTTTATTCTTTTTTACTAGAGATAATTCAAATAGAAAATCTTTCAATCTCTCAGACCTACCATCAATAACGTACATCCTGGGTTTCTTAAAACCAGTTGCTATTGAACCTGCCGCTGCGCCTCCGAGTCCGAAAAAAAGTGCCGGAACCATTGTATTGAATCCATAACCAAAGTCCAGCCAGGCATCTGGACTAGGGTCATAAGTAATTGCTCCAATGGTATACCCTGCAGCAAATCCTGTAACGCCCCCTATTAAAATCAAATGACCTGAAGATCTTTTGGTTCGGATGAAAGAAATATCTTGAGTTTGAAGGATTACAGTATCTGATCCATGAAGGATTTTCAATTCCTCGAAATCTTCGGAGACACTTATGATTCTACCCTTTTGGATTTTATTCTCCTGAGAATCATATATCCTTAAAAATGGACCTTTTACATTGGTGCTTTCCTGTGAAAAGGCTCCAAAGGCCATAAACATTATGAGCAATGAGAAGGAGTATTTTATGATTTCTTCGGTTTAAATCAATTCAATCAAAAGCTTCAAAAGCATAAACCAAAGAAATTAAATCCAGCTTTTATCTTTCTTGACTTCTCCTTATTTATTCATTGAATCTTCCTAAATCAAAGATTCATTTTAGTAAAAAATACTACTGACCTCCATCCCAATCTACCTAAATGTGCTTTCTGCAATCTTAATAAGGACCACAAATATTTTGAGACAAATAAAACCAAAAAGTATAGGTAAACTTGAAATCAAAAAGTATCTGAAAATATAAAACGCCTATCAATAAATTATTTAGCCCATTTGCACTATTTTTAAGTCTAAACCTTGAATAAAGCCGATTTTTTGTTTAAAATAGCCGGGTCTTTAATAAAATTTTTCCATAACTTATACAGTCAAAATAATTACCCGAATGACCTTTAAAAGACAAAACATACTTGTAATTGGATTTGCCATTGCTGCTTTATTTTCCTGTAAGGAAGGGAAACAAGGAGGGAGTGAATTGGCAGAAATCGACCAAGTAAGTTATAATTTTCATATACGCCCTATCCTTTCTGATAAATGCTTCGCTTGTCATGGACCTGATGCCAATAAAAGAGAGGCAGACCTTCGTTTGGATGTTGAAGAAGCTGCTTTCGCAGCGCTGAAGGAAAACCCTAATAAATTCGCAGTTGTACCAGGAAAACCGGACGAATCAGAGGTTTTCCATAGGATTATTTCAGAAGATCCGGGAGAATTAATGCCTCCTGCAGAATCCAATTTGAAGCTTTCTGATAATGAAATAGCAATCATCAAAAAATGGATTGAACAAGGTGCGAAATACGAACCACATTGGGCTTTTGTAAAAGCTGAAAAAGCTGAAGTTCCCAGTCAATCCGACTGGGGAACTAACCAAATAGATAAATTCACCTTCAAAAAAATGAAGGAAATGGGCCTGGAGCCCAATCCTGAAGCCGAATCTTATGAATTGATCAAAAGAGCAAGCCTCGATCTAACGGGCCTTCCTCCTAGTCCTGAGATGCTGGAAAGATTTGGGGATTTTTCGGGTCAAAACAGTTATGAGGACCTTTTGGATGGTCTTTTGGAACAAGATGCTTACGGGGAAAAACTGGCAATTCTTTGGATGGATATTTCTCGATATGCAGACAGTTATGGATATCAGGATGACAATATCAGAACCCAGTGGCCTTTTAGGGATTGGGTAATTCATGCATTTAATAATAACCTGCCATACGATCAATTTTTGACTTGGCAGATAGCTGGAGACCTTCTCCCTGAAGCTACCAAGGAACAAATTCTTGCCACTGCCTTTAATCGAAACCATAAGTATACCGAAGAAGGCGGTGTGATTCCGGAAGAATATCGAATCGAGTATGTTCTGGATAAAACAAATACCTTTTCAAAAGGGATTCTGGGTATTACCATGGAATGTGCCCAATGTCATGATCACAAATACGATCCTTTCTCTCAAAAAGAATATTATGAGTTTTTCGCCTTTTTCAACAATACTCCTGAAAAGGGTTTCGAAGGTGATGTTAGCAGATCAAAACCAGCTAAAACCCCTATTCTTTTTGTTGATCAAGGCGATTTGGATGGAATCTTGGATTTCATTAATTATCAGGATACGACCCAATTGAGTATTTCTGTCATGGGTGAATTGGAAGGTGAAGATGCGCGGTCCACATTTATTCTTGACAGAGGAGTATATGATGCTCCTTCGACAGAAGTTTTTCCATCTACCCCTGAATCGATCCTAGAATTCCCAGAAAACCTTCCTAAAAACCGTCTAGGATTAGCTCAATGGGCTACATCAAGAGACAACCCTCTAACAGCTCGGGTTTTTGTCAATTTGATCTGGCAAGAAATCTTTGGAACCGGAATCGTCAAATCTGCCGGGGATTTCGGGATGCAAGGTGATTTACCATCCCATCCAGAATTATTGGATTGGTTGGCAGTAGATTTCATGGAAAATGGCTGGGACATCAAGCGTCTTTACAAGCAGATATTAAGTTCAGCTACTTACAAGCAATCAGCTCATATCTCGAAAGATCACCTAGCTGTCGATCCTGCTAATATTTATTTGGCTCGAGCTCCAAGAATGAGACTGCCAGCAGAAAATGTTCAAGATCTGGTTTTGGCGAGTAGCGGTCTTTTGGTAGAAAAAGTAGGAGGACCAAGTGTCAAAGGATACCAACCTGAAGGAATTTGGGAAGCTGCGAGCTCCGGAAGAGGGGTTTTAGCCACCTATGTGCAAGACAAAGGCGAAAGTCTTTATAGAAGAGGTCTTTACAACTTTATCAAGCTAACTGTCCCTCCTCCCAAAGCAATCATTTTCGACTCAAGTAATCGAGACCGCTGTGAAATCAGTAGAGGCCGTACTAACACACCTCTCCAAGCATTAGTTATGATGAATGATCCAATGGTTTTGGAAGCTTCAAGAGTCTTGGCTGGTAAACTTTGGGAGAAATACAGTGACTCGGATGAAGCCATCAACGAAGCCTTTGTAAGGATCCTATGTCGACCTATGAAGTCGGAAGAAAAAGACCTACTGGAAGGTTACTTTGAAGATCAATTGGCAAGGTTTGAAAGTCATCAAGACCAAGTTCAAGCAACATTAGAAGTCGGTGATTACCCATTAGAACAAGAAGATATTAATCCTCAAACAGCTGCCTTGATGCAAGTCATAGTCAGTTTATACAATTTGGAAGAAACGATAACAAAGATTTAAAAAATGGAAAAGGAAATATTAGAGCAGGGTTTAAATCTTAATCGAAGAAAATTTCTTTCCCGATTGAGTTTGGGAGTAGGAAGCGCTGCCTTAGGCTCACTCTTGATTCCCGATTTATTCTCAGGAAAAAGCGGTGCAGAAGAAGCGATGATGGCAGCTTTGCCTCATTTCGCTCCTAAGGCTAAAAGAGTGATTTACCTTTTCCAGAATGGTGCTCCGTCTCAATTGGAGTCATTCGATTACAAGCCACTTTTGCAAAAAAGTTATGGACAGGATTTACCTGAGTCCATTCGAAAAGGTCAAAGGTTAACTGGAATGACAGCCGGCCAGGATAGATTCCCATTGGTTGGATCCTATTATGATTTTCAGCAATATGGAGAAAGTCGTGCTTGGATTTCCTCACTTTTCCCTCATACAGCAAGCATCGTGGACGATATTTGTATCGTCAAATCTATGCATACTGAAGCCATCAATCATGATCCGGCTTTGACATTCTTCCAAACTGGAGCTCAAGTAGGAAATCGCCCGAGTATGGGAAGCTGGTTGAGTTATGGTTTGGGAAGTGAAAACAGCAACCTTCCGGCATTTTGTGTCCTACTGAGTCGTGGAAAAGGGAATGGTCAAGGGGTTTACTCCAAACTTTGGAGTAACGGATTTTTGGATGCTACACATCAGGGGGTTCAATTCTCCAACTCTGAGGATCCAGTCCTTTATTTGAAAGACCCAGAGTCAATGAGTAGAAGTGAAAGAAGAAAAATGCTGGATCAAATCGCAGCAATGAACGATTTGAGCTACAAAGAATTCAATGACCCTGCGATTTCAGCTAAAGTTCAGCAATATGAAATGGCTTTCAGAATGCAGACCGCCGTTCCAGAAATCACGGATGTCTCCAAAGAACCGGATTCTATCGTCAAACTATACGGCCCAGATTGTTTAGTTCCGGGTACGTATGCTGCAAACTGTCTTTTGGCAAGAAAACTATCTGAAAGTGGAGTGAGATTTGTCCAATTATACCATCAAGGATGGGATCAGCATGGAAACCTTCCAAATGAAATGGCTTTGCAAGCAAAAGATGTGGATCAAGCCTCTGCGGCTTTGATTACTGATTTGAAGCAAAGAGGTTTATTAGATGAGACCTTGGTCATTTGGGGAGGAGAATTTGGAAGAACAAACTATTGTCAAGGCAATATTCAGGTGGACAATTATGGTAGAGACCACCACCCACGTGCATTCTCCATTTGGATGGCCGGAGGAGGCGTCAAATCAGGTATGGTTTACGGCGAAACTGACGAATTCGGGTACAACATTGTCGAAAACCCTGTTCACGTGCACGACTTCCAAGCAACAGTCATGAATTTAATGGGAATAGACCATGAAAAACTAATCTTCAAACACTTGGGAAGAAGATACAGACTTACTGATGTTTCAGGACATGTCATCAAAGATTTGATTGCCTAATAATATGCCCACTAAGAATACCCTACGCAATCTCTTGGAGAATTGCCTCTTTGTATGGGTTGGATTAAGCTTAATACTTACTCTTGCTCCCGCTCAATACCAATTCCCAGAAATAATTCAGGTAACAGGAAGAGCGCACCCCTTAATTCTTCATTTCCCGATTGTTCTTTTACTACTCGGTCTAATATTCTTTTTCTTACCGGCCCTTCAAAAAAACCCGGAAGTCAAGGAAATTGGAGAATTTACATTTCTTTTCGGATCCAATCTGGCAGGTATCACTGTTATAGCAGGTTTGATTCTAGCTCGTGAGGAATATGAAGGAGACGCCCTCCTACTCCATCAATGGGCAGGCTTGGGAGTATTTTTACTTTCGGTACTACTTTATTTCTTTCGGGCTAAAAAAGCATCCATCAAGACAACTTTAAGCCTAATTCTAGCAGCAGGAATTGTTCTGACTGGACATTGGGGAGCAAACCTAACACACGGAGATGATTTCCTTTTGGCTCCATTGAAATCAGAGGTTCAAGATCTACCAACTCTAGCGGAAGCAGAAGTCTTTCGAGATATGGTCAATCCAATTTTAGAAGCCAAGTGCCTTTCCTGTCATAAAGAAGGCAAAATCAAAGGTGAATTGAGGCTAGATCATGTGGAAGGCATTCAAAAAGGAGGCAAAACGGGGCCACTTTTCGTAGCTGGAGATCCAGAAAAATCCATTCTTTTCGAACGCATCCACCTTCCTGTGGATGATAAAAAGCATATGCCTCCAAAAAACAAAGCCCAGCTTTCTGATGAGGAGATGATGGTTTTGCAAGAGTGGATAGCGCAAGGAGGAAAATTCGACCAAAAAGTAGAAGATTCAAATCCAGAAAGTGAATTATTCCAGCTCGCATCCTTGAAATTTGAAAAAAACAAAAGCTATGATTTCGAAGCCGCTGATCAGGAAACGATACAGGAATTAAACAATTTTTATCGTTTAGTCACTCCTCTTTATCCAGAATCCCCAGCGTTATTAGTCTCCTATTACGGGATTGCAGCATTTGATCCAGAATCATTGAAAGACCTTAAAGATGTCAAGGAGCAAGTGGTAGAAATCAACTTGAATAAAATGCCTCTTAAAGAGGTTGATCTTGAATTTTTGAAGGACTTCCCTCATTTAGAAAAGCTGTCTCTCAACTTTACAGATATTGAGACCAAGCACCTACAGGCTATTTCCGAAATCCCAAACCTGCAGGATTTAGCAGTTTCTGGAAATGCTTTTGGTGAAAAAGACTTTCAAGCTTTGGAGAACATGACTGGGCTCCGGAAATTATTCCTTTGGCAAAAAGGAATAAGTGATTCTCAGAAAGACCAACTATCCAAAAGCCTCGAGACTACTGAAATTGACTTCGGATTTGATGGAAGCGGGATCACATATGAATTAAATCCACCAAGCATCAAACAGGATAAAGTCTTCTTTTCAGACAGCCTGAAGATTGAGATTACTCACCCCATTCCAAGCACAGAGATTCGATATACACTGGATGGATCAGAACCTGATAGTTTAAATTCTTTGATTTATACTAATCCTGTTTGGGTAAACTCTTCAGGAAAATTAAGAGCAAAAGTATTTGCTGAGGACTGGAAAGGCTCAAATAGCAGCGTAACAGTCTATATGAAGGCTGGATTGAGCCCTGAGGAATATAAACTCCTTACTGATCCAAACGAAAAATACAAAGCCCAAGGAGCTCGAACAGTATTTGATAAAGTAAAGGGGAAAAACAATCATACCTCCGGTGAATGGCTTGGGTATTCTGAAAAACCATTTGACATCGAACTAAAACATGACAAAAGTCATAAAATTAAGTCTCTTGGCTTGAGCTTATTATACAATGAAAGTGCGTATATTTTTCCACCTACTCGCGTGCAAATCCTGGCACTAGAGAATGGAAAATGGATTACACTTGTCGATGATCACCCTAAACCCTCCGAAAAAATTGAGGAGATTCGATCAGAACTGCTTCTTTACCCTATAGAAGATTCGAATTTTGAAAAAATCAGAGTCACGGTAAATCCAATCACATCTCTACCTTCCTGGCACGCAGGAGCAGGAGCACGAGGATGGGTATTTATCGACGAACTCCTGATTAACTAAAAAAATTGGACCCTGCATTTTATAGGTACAGACAAGAAGTTGAATCAAAGCTAAAGCGAGCATTCCTTCAAGAGAGAGAAATAAAACTGGCCGCCAAATGGGTCTCTGAGAGTATCAGAGACAAAGGCTGGATTTATGTAAGTGGTACCGGTCATTCACACATGATGGCCGAGGAAATTTTCTACCGAACGGGCGGATTTGCCCGGGTTATTCCGGTATTGGACCCAGACCTTATGCTTCATATCAGTGCTTCCAATAGCACTATGGTAGAAAGGCAGGAAGGCTATGCCCACGACCTTCTAAAAAGCTATCCCATAACTGAAAAAGACGTTTTTTTCATTTTCAGTAATTCTGGCAGAAACCCAGTGACTATAGAAATGGCCATGTATGCTCAAGAAAAAGAGGCCAGAGTCATATCCATTACCAATTTCATTCAAAGCAAAACTTTAGACTCAAGACATTCATCAGAGCAGATGCTTTTCCAGGTGTCTGATTTATTCTTGGACAACTGTGGTGAAATCGGAGATGCTGCAATTGATATCGAAGGTGTGCCTATCAAAGTTGGGCCTACCTCAACGGTTATCGGAGCAGCCTTAATCCAAGCGATTATGGTTCAAGCCGTTGAAAACCTGGTCGAGTTGGGTGTGGATCCTGAGATATTTAAAGGAGCAAATGATGGGGATACCGACCAACCAGTAGATAGCCTAGTTGAAAAGTATAAGAAACAAGTAAAGGGGCTTTAACGGCCCTTTTTACTTTCCAATATTGAAAACAAATGCTCGGTATTTAAGTAATGCTACGAAAATAGCTCCGCCAAATGCATTTCCAATCAATGCGGTCGATTCGAAAGTTAAATAATCCCAAAAGCTGATTTGATCAGAGGTAATCATTCCTGAGAACACTTCTATATTTCCAATAATACTGTGATGGAGGCTTGTGAATGACAATACTGAGGTGATTAGGAAGATCACGACTATTTGACTGATTGTATCTCTAAAGGAGGCCAAAAGCCATGAAAGAAGCCCCATCAACCATCCAGCAAGCATGGCACTCACCAAGATCACTGGCACTGAAGCATGGGTCACATGAAGAGCTATTTTTTCAATAACTGCCAGGTCAAAAATACCCAACCTTGGCCCCAACCAAATCAACAAAATCCCTATAAAAAACCCTCCTAAAAGATTTCCACTTACCACCAAGCCCCACAATCGAAACATGCTCTTTGGACTTCGTTTATTATTCAAAACAGGCAAGGTCAATAAAGCTGTTTGCTCTGTGAAAAGTATACTTTGACCTAACACTACCAAAATAAAGCCCAATGGATACACAAAGGAAATCATCTTAAAAATAGTATCCTCAGCAACCTTTCCCTCCAAAAAGAAAAATAAGGAGCATAACAAAAGGTAGCTAAAACCGATTTCCATCCCGGCGGTTAAAGAACTCAATATTATTGAACTTGAACTCTTGTCATAGGTCTTAAGAGCATCGGTGATCTGATCTCGAAGTACCTCCCCATGAGTCTTGGTCCCGTCCTTTTTCTCATTTTTTGAACTCAGGATCTCTCTATCAATCTCCCTTTGTCTTTTCTTTTCTTGTTCTTCGGGAGTAATTTCCTTCTTTTTCCAGATCATTCGGTTTTCCGTTAGGATGCATGATAAAAATACAGCCTCAGAAATTAAAAAAGAAACTAATAACTACGACAGGCAGAAATAATACTTTTATCAAAAGCTTTATCATTTTTCATGATAGCATAGAATTCTCCCAGAAATCGCTCTACCTCTTTTTTCTCACCATTGGACATCCATTCTTGATGATCATCCACTATTGAAAACATGGTCAGCTCTTTTTCTAAAAACTCAGCCCTGATGGCTTGAAATAAGGCCTCATCTCTGCAAAATCCTCGATAAAGCCGCTCTGTAACGCTTTCAATCTCTACCAAGTTACTTACTTGTGCATATGGAGGATTTACAAAGCCTGTCATGTCAAAATCATAAGCTAAAGGAATGACGGTTCTCTCATCCAGTTGCATCACCTTTTGATTATGCTTGAATAGTCCAGAAAAATCAGTGTTTCCAATCATGTACTGAAAAATATCATGTCTTACAGCTGCTGAATCCTCCAATAAAGTTCCTAAGATCTTTTTATCATCCACAATCTCGGCATTGAACCTATCAGCCACATCATCATCATCCTCAATCAAAAAACCAAAAAGCTCTACTTCCTCTTCCTTTTTATCATCTTCATTCTCAAAGTAAATCCGAACCATCCTTGTGGAAAAAGTATAAGGGGTCACTTCTTCCATCATTTTGTAGCACATAAACTCCTTGGCAATGTAAGCATCTGCGTTTTTAGCTCTGGAGCAGGGCATCACAAGTTTCAGGCTTTTATTTTCCTCAAAGACAGTTCCTTCGCGTCTTTTCTTTTTGAATTTGAGTCTCAATGGAGGGAAATAACAATTAGTCAATCTAAAATTCCCTCTCGTTCTCATTTCTACTTCTAACTCTTCCCATTCTCCCACCTCATTCTTAAACCAAAGAACCTCATCCACATAAGTGGAATCATTGCTGTTACTTCGAATATCTTTTACAGAAAATTTCAACTTTAAATCCAATATTTCATCAGAAGCAAAAAGTGGGGTTTGAGCATTAAGCTCTGAAAAGCCTGCAATAAATGTCAGTAGCAGGAAAATAAATGGAAGCTTATTCTTTAAAACAATCATCTCAATCAATCAGTAGCTTAGGAAATTAATCTAAAAAACGAACTCTATTTCTTACAAAAGTCCAATTAAGCTACAAAAAAATACTGATAATCAATCAACTAGAAAACAAAATTAACTACTGCCTCGCCTCCCAAATCCTCATAAATAGCATATGAGCCATCCGCCTTGCATGCTCTTTGGCAAAGTCTGCATTTTCGCCCTCGAAATAGCGATTGATCGTGGCAAACCAGAGTTCTAACCAATTTCCAAAATGGGCTTGTTCAATAGAATTTCCAAATTGCGAATCCACCTCCCTGTGAACTCCAGTAGGATTGAATTTTCCTCTCCCAGGCCCAGTTTGAAGCAAAATCATTTCCCAGAAATCGCTCAGGTGAATAAGGTGATGATCCCAATCTTGAACAACTTGATTGAAAATAGGCCCAAGTGTTTCGTGTTTTCTGACTTGATCGTAAAATCTCCTAACCAAAAAATCAACTTCTTTCCTACTTCGAATCTCTACTCTATCCATGTGATTATTTATCTTTCAAAACAGGCTTTAAAACCTCTTCTTTCCCGTCAATATCAGAAGGGATAGGAAGCCCCAAAAGTTCACAGAGCAAAGGATAAATATGGATATTCTCAAATGGATCAATTTTAAATCCTTCTTTAATTCTAGGACCATTCGCATAGAAAATCCCTTGCATTTCTATGTAGTCAGGACTATATCCGTGTACTCCCGAAACTGAAAGTCCGTCCAATCCCATCATATTTTTGGCTCGAAATAGGCTTCTTTCATTGACCAAGTTATATCCCATATCAGGAATGATCAGCAAATCGCCCATCAAATCTTTATGCAAGGCCAAATCCTTGTAATACTCCCTATCATCAATATCGATCACATGAATATGCTCTCCTCTGGACTCAATCAACGATTTGATAGATTCTTTTTGACTGACATCATTTAGATGCAAATGCAGCAAAGTACCAGAGTTAACAGCTCTTGCCTCAACTCCTTCCAAGAGTGGTTCGTAATTCAACAAATTCTCAAGGGGAACCTCAGCCATCCCATGGTCCGATACCAACACAATATTGACAGGTAAATCCAGACTTTTCACACCCTCAAACAAAGCTCCTAATTCATGATCAAGCCTGTAAAGTGTTTTTTTCAATTCCTCATCATTATTGGGCCCAAATCGGTGACCGGTATCATCCATATCTGAAAAATACATGGTAATGATCCTTGGTCGCTCATTTTCAGGAAGCTGAAGCCATTCAAATACTTGAGAAACTCGTGTGAGATTGGGAACTGATCCATCGTAATCAAAATAATAGGTAGGCCTAATCCCTTGAACATCCGCCTCACTTCCCACAAAGAAATAACTTGCGGAAATCATTTCATTTTGTTCAGCTAAAACCCAGATTGGCGTACCTCCATACCAAGTTCCATCTGTAACTATATCACGATTGGAAATTGAGTACTGAAGATCTTTTTTGGGATTATAAAAATTGTTGTCAACTATTCCATGATGCTCAGGCTTCACTCCTGTTGCAATGGTGTAATGGTTTGGAAAGGTCTTGCTTGGAAAAGAAGGAATCAAACCTTCTGCAGCCGTTCCTTTTTCTATAAATCTAGAAATATTGGGAGGTTGAAAGCGCTCCACATAATCATAGCGAAACCCATCCAATGAAATCAAAATCACATATTGCTCTTCTTCTTGAGCAATGGATTGGGGAATCAACCCAATAAAAACCAGGAGAAAAGCTAATAGTAGACGCATGTTAATTATGGTTATTTATCTTTCATTTTCAATGCACAAATCTGCAATGAAAATATTTTTTCAATCCCAATTTCGAATAATAAAATCGCATCTTATGCGAATTAATACAATTTGTTAAAATTCAATTTTCATTAAATAGTCAGTCTGTACCTCATCACCAAAAGGAAAAGGATGAGAACCGAAGATTTTAAGACCATTTTTTTCATAGAAACGGATAGCCCGTGCATTCTTCTCCCAAACTCCCAACCAGAGGTATTTCTTACCTTTTTCCTTGGCTTGAGAAATTGCCAAATCCAAAAGTGTTTTACCAAGACCCATGCCCAAATAATCTTCCAAAACATACAGTCGGGCAACTTCTAAGCTTTCAGGATCATGAATATCTGTCTGTGATGGAACTTCATTTATTTTAGTGTACCCGATTATTTTCCCATCCAAAATTGCCGCAAAAAACTGTGAACCATCAGACTCAAACTCCTTTTGAAACTGTTTCTCAGTAAATGCATCATTCATATAAAAAGACACATTCTCTGGTTTATTCCCTTCAGTAAAAGCCTGTAAAAAAGCTTTTTGAGCCATCTTCACTAAAGCAGGAATTTCTCCTACTTTCACCTTTCTTATTTCTACTGATTCAATTTGCACGGTTTAGTTTTTTTAAAGCTACTTGAACTTGACTTAAAGGATACCCTCCCAAAATCGCTCGATATTCTCCACTCGGATGGATGATTACGAAACTGCCGCATGGATATGGATATTTGAAAAACTGATCTTGAAAAATATGTTCCGGATCTGAAATCCAAGTTACTTCTTCTCCATACTTTTCCAAACCATGGGGATTCCCATACATATATACTGGAGGAGCAGCATCTCCTTTTTCAGCCCATTTGGACAAGGTTTTATGTTCCTTTGAAAAGGAATCCGAATTATCACCTGCACCGGAAGAATTACATTCATCTTTTCCAGGATAGAATATCACGATCAAAGATCTCCCACTTTCCAAAGCTTTAAGGTTTCCTGTTTTTGCAAAAAATGGAAGAGGATCTACCTTTCCAAAAGGCATTCTATGAACCAATATTTTACCATGTTCTCCATCTGGAATTCCAAAAAATGGACCTTCTAATATCTGTTGTTCAAAATACACTTTGCTCACATCTCTACCCATCTCATCCTTATAACCAGTTTGGGCAAAAGCAGTCTGGATTGAAGAAAAAACTAGAATGAATAGAATGTAAAATTGCTTCATGAATGAATTTTAATTTTCAAATTAAATGTCTATCCCGTTAAATTTCATCCATTGGTCCACAGTATGGATCCAAAATTTCAAAAATTCTTCACTCAGGAAAAGATTCGCAAAATCATTATATCTCTGCACATGAATTCCAGTGTAATAAAGCCAAATCGCCAATCCTCCAAAGGGCATCATTTTCATCTCCTCTTCTGAAAAAGGCAAAACTTTTCGGTAGCCTTTCAGAAACGCTTCCTGTTTTTGAATGTATTTCTCTTTGTCAGGCTCATTTTTAAACAAAGTCATTAATGCATATCCCACATCTAAAAACAAATAGCCTTTACCCACATTGTCAAAATCGAACAAATGGATCTCTCCATTTTCCGAAACTTTGAAATTCTCATACCAAACATCTAAATGGATGACTCCTTGTTGTAGCTTTTCAATTGGTTGACCTTCCAATACAGACTTCATTTCCTCATAGGCTCTTTTGAAATAGTCTAGTTCTTGAAAATCATTGGAAAAATGACTCAAAGTTTGACTCCAAGCCCAGTGGATCAAAGAGTCAGGATTGTACTCTTTCCTTTGGATAGAAAAATCTATTCCTGCTGAATGTATTTTAGCCAATAATCCCCCTAATTCTTCACATAAGCCCACATCCGGGTTACGAACTATTTTCCCATTGGCATAGGAAAATAAGACTCCAAAACGCATTCCTTCAAAGGCTGGAATTTGGATCAAATACTCTTGACGCGAATTTTGAACTGGAATTGAAACTGAAATCCCTTGAGCATCCAAGTATTTCAAAAACCTTAATTCTTCCTCAATTTCCTTCTGAGTTTTCCAGTCAAAGCAATACAGTCTGAATACAAACTTTTGTTCTCCAGATTCAATCAAATAGGTATGATTGACCCCTGTTTTTAAAACCTTGCAAGAAATCGGACTTAGAAAATTGTATTCTTTCCCCACCAATTGGGCTAAAAAGTCAGGAGAAATAACTGTGCTGATGGCAGGTGCGAAATTCATAACCGGCAATTAAATGATTTTTTCAATCATTTAAGCCTTTCCCCTCCAGGATTGCAGGAGTATATTTTTCGATTCTTGAGACCCTTGTTTTGGATTGCTTGGCCTGCGAAAAGTATAATAAATACGCCCTTTGCCTGCCTGGAGTCAAAGATTCAAAAGCACTTTTTAAATTTGAATCTGTCTCCAAAATCTCCTTGAATTCATCTACCATTTCAAATTCCGCTGTCTTTTTCAATTCAACCTGAAGCCCAGCCTTTTCGACTTCGATCGCCTGAAAAACATATTCCTTGATCTGTTTTTGATGACTTTCTATTTCTTCAAAATTTGAAAACCTGATCTGTCTAGCCGCCTGAACATTCTTGGTTTGCTGAATCAACATCCCATGAGAATCCTGAAGTAAAGCTCCTTTATGAAATAGCAATGCACAATACTCTTTGAAACCATGAATCAAGACCACATTTGCACCTTTCAAAGTATAGCAAGGATGTCCCCATTTCAATTCTTCAACTAATCCAGTCTCCAAAACTAGTTTTCTCAATAACTGGTAACAATCCTTCCATTTGGAAGCTTTATCAAAGAAAAAATCCACTTTTTGATTCTGGTTCATTGCTATAAAAATTTATTTCGAAAGCTAAATAATCATTTTTTTAAGGATTGACCATGATAATCGAGAAACAAAAAAACCCGGACAAAATCCGGGTTTCAAATTAGATTAGGTTAAATATCCCCTTGGTCAGGATCTTTGCATTTGGTGCGATATCGGATTTAGGAACAACTTGTACAACACCGTTCTGGGTTTCTCCCAAATCGACTTCAACCTTTTTCAATTGATAGGTATCTCCCTCTTGGGATTGTTGAACCATGATAAAGTATTTCCCATCTTCTTCTCCAACTGCCGTTTCTGGAAGAGCCAATCCCTCTTGAGGATCTAATTGAACTCTGGCCTCTAGATACATTCCCGGAACCAAGCTTCTCTCTTCCTCATCATTAACCATATCGGCATGGACATTCAATTGTCTTTCATTGTTGATTGCCTGACCAATCACATGTATTTCTGCATCCATTACTTTTCCTGGTTGATCTGGCAAAAAGACTTTCACGTGCTGACCAAGTCTTAATTTGCCTGCATCTTTTTCAAAGACAATCAATTCCACATGAAGATGGTCCTTATTTAGCAAAGTCATTGCCTTGCCGGAAGCTGCCAAAAACGAGCCTGGAACTGCAAAAACTTCTTCCACAAAGCCATTGATCGGAGAAATCACAGGGATCTTAGATTTGATAGTTTGTGCAGTTAATGTCCCAGCATCAATTTGGATCATTTTCAATTGTTGCTTCAAAGCTTCAGATCTCGCCAATGTTCCTTGATATTCTGAATTGGCTTTTAAGTAATTTTTCTCTGCTGAAATCTGCTCCGCAAAAAGTGTCTTTTGACGGTCATTTTCAGCCTTTAGATAGGCCAATTGACTTGCGGCCTCTAAATAATCTTGTTGAAGCTTAACAAACTCAGGGCTTTCCAGGTAGAACAAAACCTGCCCTCTCCTTACTGATTGTCCTTCAATCAAACTTAGACCAGAAACATAGCCTCCGTAAAAAGGTGTGATTTCCTGCATTCCTTCCACAGGAACTTTCACCATACCCTGCAAAGCCAATTCTTCGGAAAAATCATTGGTCTCCAAACTTCCCCAAGTCATTTTCATAGTTTCAAATTGCTTTTGGGAAAGAGCAACCAAACCAGAATCGGAAGTCCTTTCAGTTACCTGAATAGCCTCGTCTTGTTCTGGATTAGACCCACATCCTGAAAGGATAAGAGACAAAGCAAAGCCGGAAATAAATAAATGTCGGATATTCATTAGAATGTCAAATAAGTTAGCTCAAGAATAGATTGCTGGTAGTCCAGCTTACTTTGTAAATATTGTAATCGGATGTTTCTGGCATTTTCCAGCAATTGAACGAATTGCAGAAAATCAATTTCTCCGTTTTTGAAAGATTGATTGGCTTGATTTTGAAGTTGGTTAGAAAGTGTTTCCCCTTCTGTTTCGAAATAGTCAATCACTCTTTTACTCTGCTCTAGAGATTTTATCAAAGCCTCCCTCTGCGTATCTAGTTTTAAGGAATAAGAAGCCGCCTCCAAGGCTACCTGCTCTTCATAAAACTTTCCTGCTTTCACTTTAGCCTTTTGGGAACCAAAGAACAATGGAATACCTAATCCCGCCTGAAAACCAGGATATACTTCGGCTCCCGGTTCTGGGTTGGTTCCACGAAATACATCAATACTAATATCTGGAAGCATGGCCCTTTTTTCGGCTTTGACCTGATAGGAGGCCTCTTCCATACCTGCAGCATACCACTGCAATGCAGGATGATTATCAAATTCTTCAGGAATCGTCAAATCAGGAAAATCGTCAGCCAAAACTAATTCCTCATCCAAATTCAGCAACTTTTGAAGTTGCGTTTTGGCAATTTCGAGGTTTTGACTTGCCTCATTTCTTTTCAAGACTATCTCCTTTTGCTTGGAATCAGCTGTCAATTTTTCCAATAGATTGCTTTCTCCTAGTTCAAATTTTCGATTGGCGGCTCGTGCAAACTCCCCATAAAGGCTATCTAGAAATGCATAGTTCTTCTCTGATTCTTTCCAAAAAACGACCTCCACATAGCGTTGACTCACTTCTTTTTCTACTCCCATTTGGGCTAGTTCTACTTGTGCCAAAGCTTTCTCAGATCTTGCTTGATACAAGTTTTTCTGAGCTCCATAAAGGGTTGGGAAATCAAACCTCTGATGGATTCCCCATTTACGGTTGTAGAAGCCATTTTCAGCAATATCATTTTGATCCTCGGCATAGTAAACCGTGGTCTTATCTATTTCCCACCCGGATTTGGAAAACGCATTTGCACTTTCCGAAGCCATTCGAGCCGCTTGCAAATCTAGATTTTGACTTCTTGCGATACTAAGCGCCGAATCCAGGCTGACAGAAACTTTTTCCTGAGCAAAAACCTCATTTCCACCAAGAAAAGTCAAAAACACCAAGATAAGCCCAAGCTTAGAAGCCGTTCCCCCAACTGATTTTTTAGAATTAAATGTCATATATAAAACAGGTAAAACTACCAAGGTCAGAATTGTTGCTGAGATCAAACCTCCAATTACAACGGTAGCCAAAGGTCGCTGAACTTCCGCCCCTGCGGAACCAGAGACCGCCATTGGTAAAAAGCCCAAAGCAGCTGCTGAAGCAGTCAATAATACAGGTCTGAGTCTTTCTTTTGCCCCTGTTATCACTAAGTCCTTCAAGGAATCAAATCGATCTTCCATAGATTTGAAATGCTCAATCAATACAATACCATTCAATACCGCAATCCCGAAAAGTGCAATAAAACCAACACCTGCCGAAATACTAAATGGCAGATCTCGTAACCAAAGCAGCAGCACTCCACCAATCGCTGAAAGCGGGATCGCAGAATAGATCATCATTGCGTCTCTCGCTGAAGAGAAAGCAAAATACAGGAGGATAAAAATCAACACCAATGCGATTGGAACTGCAATCATCAACCTTGCTCTCGCTTGTTGAAGGTTTTCAAATTGACCTCCATAATCTACTCTATACCCTTCCGGAATATCAATCTGGGTTCTGACGATCTCTTGAATATCATCCACCACAGACTGCAAATCTCTATTTCTCACATTAACTCCGATCACGACTCTTCTCTGTGTATTGTCTCGAGAGATTTTCGCAGGCCCTTTGGTATAGGTCACTTTTGCCAATTCAGAAAGTGGAACAAAACCTCCATTTGGCAACTCAATAGATGCATTTTCCAAATGGACGATGTCTTTTCTAAAAGGCTCCTCAAATCGAACCACCAATTCAAATTGCTTCTCTCCTTCGAAAACAGTCCCTGCTGACATTCCGGCAAAGCCCATCGTTACCACCTCGTTTAAATCAGAGATATTCAAACCATACTTGGCGATTTTCACTCGGTCATATTCAATCTTCATTTGAGGAAGACCGTCTACTTTTTCAAGAATAATATCGGCCGCCCCATCTACACCTTGGATTGCAGCTTCAATTTCTTCTGCAGTTGACAAAAGCACGTCCAAATCTTCACCAAAAACTTTGATCGCCAAATCAGCCCGAACCCCTGTAATCAATTCATTGAATCTCATTTCGATTGGCTGAGTAAACTCGAAATCCAATCCGGGAATGGCTTGCAGCGCCTCTTTAAACTTATCTGCCAACTCATCTTTGGTTTCCACAGTAGTCCATTCCGAAGGTGGATGAAGAGTCACAATTACATCACTTTCCTCCATAGACATTGGATCAGTTGGTATTTCAGCGGCTCCAATTCTGGTAACTACCTGATTTACCTCTGGAAATTCCATTAGGATTTTTTCCATCTCAGTAATCACCTCCACAGTTTTTGTTAGGGTAGTTCCCGTCTTTAAAACTGGCTGGATTACAAAATCTCCCTCATCCAAAGTCGGCACAAATTCAGATCCCATAGAGCTAAAAAGCAATACAGCACCAATCAACATTGCTCCTGCGAAAGACAAGACAATTTTCCCATGATCAATTGCCCAACGAATTGTAGGATCATAAACCTTGTTAAGGGCTTTGATAATTCTCACGGAGATATTTTTCGGTCCCTGATGCGCTGATTTCAAAAATAGAGCAGAAGCTACCGGCACATAAGTCAATCCCAAGATCATCGCTCCGATCAAGGCAAAGCTGAATACTTCGGCCATTGGACGGAACATCTTTCCTTCTACCCCTGAAAGGGATAAAATCGGAATAAAAACAATGATGATAATGATCTGCCCAAAAATCGCTGAGTGCATCATTTTCGAAGATCCTTCAAAAGAAATTTCATCTTTTTTCTTCCTCTTTTCATCCGGGTTCATTACTGCTAGAACTCCTGATGATTGCGTAAACTTAAAGGCAATGTATTCTACAATAATTACGGCTCCATCGATGATAATCCCAAAATCTATAGCTCCCAAACTCATCAAATTGGCATCTACTCCAAAGATGTACATCAGGGAAAGTGCAAACAGTAAACTCAACGGAATCACAGATGCCACAACCAAACCTGATCTAAAATTCCCCAAAAGAAGTACCACTACAAAAACCACAATCAAACACCCTTCAATCAGGTTTTTTGCAATAGTGTTGGTCGTTCTTCCAACCAGGTCAGAACGATCAAGAAATCCATTGATATAAACACCTTCAGGAAGGGTTGACTCCATTTCTGCAATTCGTTCTTTGACCAAATCTATGGTACGTTTGGAATCAGCTCCTTTGAGCATCATAATCTGCCCTAAAACTTTTTCCCCTTCTCCATTTGCTGTAATCGCACCAAATCGATTTGCACTACCAAACTGGACAGTTGCTAAATCCCGGATATAAATCGGAGATCCATTTCTCTGCTCCACAACGATATTTCCAATATCCTCTAAAGATTCAACCAGCCCTTCTCCTCGGATAAAGAAACTTTCATTGGTCTTTTCAATATAACTACCTCCTGCGATGGAATTATTTTGCTCTAAAGCCGTGAATATCTGATGCAAACTGATATTCATTCCTCTCAATCGTTCTGGGTTGACAGAAACCTCATACTGCTTTAAAAAGCCTCCCCAAGTATTTACCTCAATTACGCCTGGTATCCCCGCTAATTGTCGTCTGACTACCCAATCTTGAATCGTTCTCAGGTCAGTAATGCTGTACTCATCTTCATAGCCTGGCTTGACATCGATCACATATTGGTATATCTCTCCCAGACCTGTCGAGATAGGCCCCATAAATGGTTTCCCAAATCCTGCAGGAATACTTTCCTCAGCGATCTTTAATCTCTCTGCGATCAATTGTCTAGGCAAATAGGTCCCTAAGTCATCATCGAAAACGATTGTCACTACAGACAATCCAAATTTTGAAATAGAGCGAATTTCCTTTACCCCAGGAAGGTTGGCCATTTCTAGCTCTACTGGATATGTCAAGTACTTTTCTACATCCTCTGTAGCCAAATTTCGGGAAGTGGTGATCACCTGCACCTGATTGTTGGTCACATCAGGAACAGCTCCAATTGGAATGTTGCTCAAGGCATAAATTCCAAAGCCAATCCAGAATAAAATAAAAATTCCAACAATGAGTTTATTGGAAATACTCCATCTAATAATTGAATCTAACATCGGTATAAAATTGTACCGTAAAGATCACAACAGGGAGTTAGGATACCTTTAGAATTGACTTAAGATTTGCTTAAGATTGAAATTCGGTTGGAAAACCTACAGAAAAGGTTGAACCTTCGTTTTTTCGGCTGAAAACTTGGATGGTAAGCCCCATTTCATCTGAAATTTTCTTTACAATGGCCAATCCAAGCCCTGTTCCTTGCTTGCCTTCAGAATAATCTTCTTTCTCTCTAAAAAATGGATCAAAAATCCGTCCCAAGTTCTCCTCAGCTATCCCAACTCCTTGATCTATCACTTCAATCTTCACCCCAGAATCCGGTTTACTAACCCTTAGTATCACAGGACTTTCTGCTTCAGAATATTTCAATGCATTTCCCAAAAGATTATTCAAAATGAGCCTCAATGCTTTCTCATTGGTTTTGACAAAAATTGGCATTCCTAATTCATATGCCAACTCAATATCCCTCCCAGTTTGTTGACTTTTCTCGGCAACAAATTCTTCACAAAAAGCCATCAATTCACATTCCTCTACCTCATGCAACTTTCCTACATCAGCTCTAGCTAAAGCCAATAGCTGATCCGTAATTGCAGTCATCCTATCGATCGAATTCAAGGAGGTTTGAATCTTTTCTACATACTCCTCAGGAGTCCTTGGCTTCCGAATCAAGACTTCCAAAGTCCCTCTCAACACTGCCAAAGGCGTCCTCAATTCATGAGATGCATCCGATGTAAATTGCTTTTCTCGCTTCAAAGCACTTTCCAAACGATTCAAAAGGTTATTGATAGAGGAAGAAAGCTGTCCGATTTCATCATTCGGTTTGATCAAAGGAATCCTTTCATTTAGATTACTCTGAGTGATCAAATTGGTCTTTTTGATAATGGACCTGATGGGTTCGATGCTTTTATCAGCATGATACCTCATCACCAAAAACACGGAAATCAATATCCCCGGATACAAAAGCAAAAGGACGTTCCTGAGATTATTCAATAGGGTTCGAATATCTTCAAATGACTTTGCCACTAGAAGATATCCTTCTTGTCGCGCACCATTCATCAATGGAATCTGCATTTGGCGAAGTTCTCTAGCTCCGGTTCTATGAGTCCAAGCTTCCCCACTTCCAGCTTTTTGTGGAAAAAAGTCGAGATGGTTTTCTCTCAAATTTGGCGAACGGTCCATACTTTCTCCTCCATCATCGACGATTTCAATGAAAATAGGATTGAGCTGAATTTGGCTATGCTCTTGCTCCTGCCACTCATCTTTATGGGAAAACCGAATCTCACCATCCACGATGAAAATCTGGCTTTTGTGCTTGTCCGTTTCTAATTGGAGTTCTCTATCAATGGATGAAACAACGGTAACCCTAACCACCACATAGATGATCGCAAACACAAGCAAAATAATCAATGCTGTGACTCCTGTAAGCCTCAAAGCGATCTGTTGTCTATACGAATTCCTCATTGTTCCTTGGCCATGTAACCCACACCTCTCACAGTTTGGATATAATCCTCCTCTTTATTCAAATCCAACTTCTTTCTCAATGAATTGATAAAAACATCAATCACTCCCGTATTGTATTCAAAATGGATATCCCAGACGCTTTCAATAATTTTGGTTCTGCTACAAACTTTGTTTTTGTGCCTGATCAGATATTCCAAAAGTGAAAACTCCTTTTGAGTTAAGCTCACTTCCTTATCCCCTTTGAAAACCTGAAAACTAGCTGGAAGCAATTTTATTGGACCTAAGTTTAACTCTTCAGATGGGGTGTTTCTACCTCTGAGTTGAACCTTGATCCTCTCAAGTAGTTCCTCAAAATGAAAAGGCTTTTTGATGTAATCATTTGCACCAGCCTGAAGTCCAAAGATGGTTTCATCTACGGTATCCTTTGCAGTCAAAAAAATAGTTGGGGTCGTAGTATCTTCCTTTCTGAATTGTCTCAACAACTCAACTCCACTTAAACCTGGAATCATCCAATCAAGCAAGAGCAAATCATACTCACCTGATTGAGCCAAATCCAATCCAGATTTTCCGTTGTCGGCAATATCTACGGCAAAGCCTTCCTCTTCCAATCCTTGTTTAAGAAAATTGGAGATTCCAGGTTCATCTTCAACTACTAAGATTCGCATGTTGCAAAATTCCGAGTTACAGAAATGCAAAGGCACATTTCCTTCTTAAATTTTGCTTAAATATTTAGAAAAATAGCTGAAAGACAGAAAGATTATGCCATCTCAGCTACTTTTTGAGCAGGCTGAGCCTTCTTTCTAGCTGGCTTTTTCTTCTTTTTGTTCAACCAGATTAATGTCCCGGTAATAGGAAGTGAAGTGGCGATTAAACAACCTAAGAACCATAGAAATTTGGTGAATGAACCAAAAATTTCACCTGTATGAAGACTTTTCACAGACCTTCCGATTTGCTGACGAAGGCTCATATCTGTAAAAAGTTTGGTCTCTTTTACAGCCAATGAGCTTTGATCAAGAGAAACCTGATCTGATCCAGCTTTTGCAAAAAATGCAGTTGAATACTTGCTGATTGAAATATCTTGAGAACCGTTTTGAGGAATGGATATTCTCAAATTTCCATCATACGGTAGTGCTTCATTGGCAACAGTCACAGCTTTGTCCAGAGAGAAATCCAAAACTGGTATTTCAGCTTTTTGCTCTTTTTCACCTTCCGGACCTCCACCTCTTTGACCAGCAGGAGCACCTTGTCTTGGAGGGCTATAAGTATCCCAGGTCTTTTGCCATCCCTCGCGATACCATTCAAAGGACCAGAAAAGTCCCGTTGCAGACATCACAAAGAGAATAAATAGAGAATAAAAAGCTAAGGTATTATGCAAATCATGGTTGACACGTTTCCAGTTTGCATTCCACTTGATTTTCAATCCTTGTTTCCAGCTTTTGGCTTTTTGCGGAACCCAAACTACTATCCCAGTGATCACTCCCAACAAAAACAGGGAGGTCGCAATACCATTGATCAGCCTACCTAATTCACGGTTGCCCATACTTTCCAAAATCGGCTCTTCTATTTTATCAATCAATAGCCAACGGTGCAATGAAAACATATAACCCATAAATTCCTCTGTACTGGATCTTTCAGAATTATCTGCCACAATGTCCCCATTATATGGATCAACATAGTAGGTGGTCCCTCTCCCCTTTTCGCCTTCTTTTAATAAACCCACTTGAACAGTTCTGTCATCCCCATCCATGACAAAAAGAGATGTGACATTCCCATTCAAATCAGACTCAACTTTGGACTTGATCTCATCCAAGGACAATTTAGTCTCACCTTCCTCAATAAAATACCTCTCCGAATCCGCCAATTCTCTGATTTCAGTATTGTAAACGTAGATTGTTCCACTCAAACAAACTGCAATTACAATAAGACCTGAGATAAGACCAGCCCATAAATGGACTTCTCGAAAAGCAGATCTGACTTTCTTCCAAAGAGTTTTATTCTGAGACATAGGATAGGCTTATTTAGATTTGGTCAAAATTAATATAGAATTTCAATTATTAAGAATGATTCTAAAAATAATTAAGAATGATTCTAAAAATAATTAAGAATGATTCTAAGAAATATCATTCATTAGACTGAAAACTAGAATCAACGTTTAATCATTCTTCTTAAATTTTATTTGAAAAAAACTCGAAGTAGCTAAATTGCTTGAATCAAATCACCCCAACATGAAACTCAAAAACCTTTTTCTCCTCTTATTACTTGGTTTATCATTTTGTACAAGTCCAGAAAAAAAATTACCCGAAGTAAATCCGGACTTTAAGAAAGTGCTGGATGCTCACGGAGATTGGTCAAAGTGGATAAATGCAAAAGCTCTCTCTTTCACACTATTTCATGAAACCAACCTGACTCAGGAAAACCATTTCTTCAACCTTGAATCAAGAGAAGGCCGAGTAGATTCTCAAAATTTTCAAATTGGATTTGATGGAGAAAACGTTTGGATCAGCCCAAATAGAGAGTCATTTGGAGGAAGATCAGTTCGGTTTTACCACAATCTTTACTTCTATTTTTTTAGCATCCCTTATATCTTGACCGATCCGGGAGTAACAGTCGAAAAAATTGAAAACAGAACACTGAATGGGCAATCTTTTGAAACCCTTCAAGCTAGTTTTGATGCGGGAACAGGAGATAGCCCTGATGATCAATATTTCCTTTTGATCAATCCTGAAACTAACCGATTGGAATGGCTCATCTACAGAGTTACATTTTTTAATCCTGAGAACAAATCCTTCAATGCGCTAAAATATGAAGACTACAGGGATGCAGGAGGTCTAGTTTTCCCAAGAATTTTGACTGGATATACTTTGGAAGGAGACTCTACTACAAATATCAGGTATCAAGTAAGTTTTGGTGATGTGATCCTTCAAGATGAAGAGTTTGATTATGAAATTTTCCAAATGCCCAATACGAATGCAGTAGTAGCAGACTAAAATCAAGGTCTGATCACTTTCACATCCACTTGCGTATGCAAAGAAGATTGTGCCGATCCTAGATACGCTCCCTGAACTGGCATAGTCAATAATGGATCTGGATGCACTGCCAAAGGTATGTATCGGTGGTCCGTAAAAAGTCCCAAACTTGGATCTAACCCAACCCATCCCGATCCTGGCAAATAAACTTCTACCCATGCATGCAACTCATGTCCATCCTCCAGGTCTGGATTAAAAGCATAACCAGAAACAAACCTGGATGCGATGCCCATCGACCTCAATATTTCGATCTGAAACAAGGCTAAGTCACGGCAAGAACCTTCGTGACGCTCAAATGTCAAATCAGGTGGCCAAATATTTTGCTCATGCCTGATTTTATGCTTGAAATCGTCATGAATTAATTGAGTCAAATTGACTAAAAAGTCCACCAAACTCGATGATTTTTTCTTCAAAGGAATTACTACCTCTCTAAAATCTCTTTTGGATAATTGGTGGAGAAATGGAACTAAGAAACTTTTTAGCTCCTGATAATTAAATATGGGATATTCCTCATTCCAGGCAGAATCTTCAAAATTCTTATCCAAAATGAATCCAAAGGGATTGAAAGAATCCAAACGGAATATCCACTCTGTATTGATTTGTAAATCCTCTGTCTGTCCTGTAAACCAGGCCTGCTGATACCAATTACCTGCAAGGTCCTGTCGGAAATTTGAATCTAACGGAGCCGGATTGATTCTGACTTTTTGATGTTCTATTCTAAAGTAAGGACGGTGCTGCGGAACCAAAAACAATTTATGTACTCCCAAACCTACCGGGTCGGAGTATTTATAATTGGTCAGATGATGGACTTGGATCAGCATCCTTAGACCTCTTCCTTTTCCACAGGTTGCTTTTCTTCACCTATTGCCGAATTCAAAATATCCGCCGGTAACTCAGCGATGGCATTTTTCAATCTATTGTTCCAAAAAGCTGAGATATGTTCCAAGTCCTTTTGGTCAAAACGCTTTTCGGTGATAAAGTATTCATTGTTTTTCAAGACCACTGTATCGATAGGAAAATCCACGTCATTAGCGGAGATCCTTGTCGCATCAAAGGCTAGAAAAGCACATCTCAAGGCATATTCCAAGGAATCTTCATGATGCAATGATCTTTTCAATACAGGATTACCAAACCCTGTATTCCCAATTATTACAAATGGAGTTCCTTTTCTTATTTCAATCCAATTTCCCTGAGGATAAAGCAAATACAACTTGGGCTCAGTATCATGCTCCAATTGCCCACCTATTATTGAAAAAAGGTTGAAATGGAGCCCCGCTTCTTCGAGAAACTCTTTGTCTTCACGAGCAACGACTTTGACTTGATTTCCAAATTCATTGACAGCATGAAACAACTTGGTAAATGATTCGTCCTGCTTTTCGATCACTTCTGAGAAATAGGTAATCGCTTTATCTCTAACCGACCGTAAGCCACTAGTCATGATAAAGAAGGAATGTTTTTCCCGGTTGACTGTAAAAACCTTTTTGGAAGACGTCGTCTCGTTTCCAGATGTTATTCTCGAATCAGAAAGGCCGACCAAACCGTTTTTGGTCTTGATGCCAATGCAAAATGTCATTATTGATCGTGGGTTTGAGAGATAAAATTATCTCGAAGTCGAAAGTAAGTACTGTCGATCAAATCTGATAGATTATTGAGTTTTATTTGCAGATTATCCAAATATTCATGGAGTCCAAATCCAATGATATCTGACACTTCTGCAAATTCCAATCTGGATCGAAGCTCCCCAACGGACTTCTCAGCAGGGTTTTTAAAGCCTCCATCCAAATTTCCGGAGATGTGATGCAGGCAATACTCTGCTTCTTTGAGACAATAATAAATGGATCTTGGGAAGTATTTATTCAATACCAAAAACTCCACGACATTCGAAGGATCAATTGTACCATATACTCTTCGATAGGTATTGAATCCTGTCACTGATTTTAGCAATGCCATCCAGTGAAGAAAATCCAAGGGAGTACCGACATCTTGCCCAGATGGTAATAGGATATGGTATTTCACATCCAGAATTCTCGAGGTCTTATCCGCTCTTTCCAAAAACTGCCCCAATTGTCGGAAATACCATCCCTCTACCCTTGCGACACTATTATCCGCGATTCCGTAAATCAACAAAATTTGATTTTTAATCCGTTCGAAGAAATAGCGAGGGTCTGCTTTTTTCCAGATTTTTTTATCCTTCCCTTCGAGCATCATATAGTAAAGCTCATTGACCTTTTCCCAGGTCTCTTTACTTAGGTTTTCTCGGATGATCCTAGCATTTTCCCTTGACTTCATAATGGAAGAAAGCATGGAATTTGGATTCTCCGAATCAAATGCCAAGAAATAAAGGATCTGATTTTTACTGGTATCCGAATAGAGAGATTGAAACAATTCCCAATCCCCTGTAGCAGCAATCAAAGGCTGCCATTGTTCCTTCAAATCAACAGGCAAATCCTGCATCAAGTTAAAATTCACATCAATGAAACGGGCATAATTTTCGGCACGCTCCAGATATCTTCCAAGCCAATAAATATGGCTAGCTACTCTACTTAACATATTTCCTATTAATTATATAACACCCAAGTATCCTTACTTCCGCCTCCCTGAGAACTATTCACCACCAAAGACCCCTTTTTCAAAGCAACTCTGGTCAAAGCACCAGGAATCACTTCAATCTCATTTCCATATAAAATATAGGGTCTCAAATCCACATGTCTCCCACTGATTCCTTCCTCTGTCAAGGATGGAACTGTCGAAAGAGACAAGGTAGGTTGAGCGATATAATTGGTTGGATTGGATTTGATTAATTCTCTAAACTTGGCATGTTCTTCTTTAGTGGCTTTTGGACCGATCAACATCCCGTATCCTCCCGCAGCATTGGTTTCTTTGACCACCAATTCTTCAATATGATCCAATACATATTTTCGGTCTTTTTCATCTCTACATAGATAAGTCGGTACATTGTTCAAGATCGGCTCCTCACCCAAATAATATTTGATGATTTTAGGAACGTATGCATAAACTGCTTTATCATCTGCCACGCCCGTTCCAGGGGCATTTGCCAAAGCCACATTTCCGGCTTTGTAGGCTTCAAAAATTCCTGGAACTCCCAACATAGAATCGGGCCTAAAGGTCAAAGGATCCAAAAACGCATCGTCTATCCTTCTATACAAGACATCTATCTGCTCCAAACCTTTCGTGGTTTGCATATAGACCTTTTTATCCTCCACGATCAAATCGACACCATTCACCAATTCCACTCCCATCTGAAGGGCTAAATAGGAATGCTCATAATATGCAGAATTGTAAATCCCCGGTGTCAAAACGCCTACCACCGGCTTTGATTTATTGGAGAGGTGCTGAAGCATCTTTAGAAGCTTTGCAGGATAATCAGAAACAGGTCGAATACCTTTTTGATTAAAGATATTTGGATAGGCACGCTTGATGATCTCACGACTTTCCAACATATATGAAACCCCTGATGGACATCTCAAGTTATCCTCGAGTATATAGTAATCACCATCCTTATTTTTGATCAAATCAGTCCCGGTGATATGGCACCATATTCCTTTGGGAGGAGTCAAACCAATACAAGGTTTCAAATAATCCTTACTTCCCAAAATCAGCTCTTCGGGTACTATTCCATCTTTCAGGATTTTCCGATCATTGTAAACATCCTGTAAGAACAAATTCAAAGCATAGGTCCTTTGTTTCAATCCGGCTTCCAACTTTAGCCATTCATCATTTGGTATGATCCTAGGAACGATATCCAAATGCAATATTTTTTCAAGTCCTTGATTGTCGTGATAAACATTAAATGTCATCCCCATGGCCCGTTGGGTTTGATTTGCTGAAAACTGCAAATGATTCATTTTCCGAATCGGGATCTTCTTTAGGCTTTGGTAAAACTCCTCATAGTGAGGGCGGATTTCTCCAACGTTGGTAAACATCTCATCATAATGCTCGGAGGCATTATATCCTTCTATTTTCATACAAATCAAAAATTTAGAGTCGCATTTTAATTTAACCCAATTTGCCAGTAATTCAAAAACTAAAAGATATTTTTGAATAAAAGACAAGTTTTAAACACTTTTTAAACAAAATCCTTAATAGAACCTGGTTATGGATTGAACTATTAATTTTTTAATTCGTGCTTTTTAATTTCTTCCAAGTCTAATTTTTGCAGTAATTTCGAATATGGTAAAGCGAATTTTGAAAATTCAGGATACGGCATGGGTTCAGCGAGTAACCACCATGCGTCTAGTCAAGGATGTGCTATTTATTGGCATTGGTGTCGTAATGGCCAGTATTGGTTTGAAAGGGTTTCTTCTTCCCAATGGATTTTTTGATGGAGGAGCTATGGGGATGTCGCTTTTACTTGAAATGCTGACACCGCTTGATCTCTCACTTTTGATCATCTTAGTCAACCTCCCCTTTATTTATCTGGGTTATAGACAATTATCCACCTCTTTTGCCATCAAGAGTACTTTAGCCATCCTGACATTGGCACTTTTGGTCCACTACATTGAGCTTCCCGTAATCACTGCCGATAAACTACTGATCGCTGTTTTTGGTGGGTTCTTTTTAGGTTGTGGAATTGGTTTTGCTATTCGAGGCGGAGCTGTTATTGATGGGACTGAGGTTTTGGCTATTCAAGTTTCCAGAAAATCCAGTTTGACAGTCGGTGATTTCATCACTGTATTCAACGTTTGCCTTTTTATCGTCACAGCCATCTTTGTCAATTTGGAAACGGCCATGTATTCCATGTTGACCTATTTCTCAGCCTCCAGAACGGTGGACTTCCTAATCAATGGTGTGGAAGAATACATTGGGGTGATGATTATTTCAGAACATTCAGAGGATATCAAAGCTAAAATCACCTATGATCTGGGACGGGGAGTCACAGCTTTCAAAGCTGATGGAGGCTTTGGTGAAAAAGCTAAAAATCCAGATCGGAACGTCCTTTTCTGTGTGGTTACTAGACTAGAAGTCACGGGTGTTTTGACGGAAATTACCAAAATCGACCCGAAAGCCTTTGTAATCCAGTATCCGATCAAAGACACCAAAGGGGGAATGATCAAGAAAAGACCGCTGCACTAGGAATGTTCAATGAACAATTTTCAATGATCAATGTTCATTACCTGAAATGGTCTCGAAATCTTAAATATTGCCCTTCTTAAAATTTGTTTAAAAATTTTCAAAATCGGTTATGAATGTGGATTTTCATTCTGATTCAACTTTTTGAAAAAATGACCCTTTATAACAAGTTTACCAAAATTAAATTCTTCGCCTTTCTATTTTCAATGTTCCTTTACTTTGAAGGTATTGCATGTTCATGCCCTCCATTTAGGATATATAGTGCGGAAAGAATAAAAAGCGAAAATGAATTTATTTTTATTGGCACCCCAATTGAAAATTTGATTTTAGACAATGGTCTAAGGCACTTTTGGAATGGTGAAAATGAAGGGACAGAAGTTAGATTTAGGGTTGAAAAAGTAATTAAAGGAAAAATCACATCTCAATTCGTTGCAATAAATCAATTTATTCATGGAAACTGTGCACGATTCTTTCAATTTGGTGAGAGGTATATAATTGTTGGTAACGAGATTAAGGGATTTATCCCCAATTATGCCAAGATCTTTGAATATCCATATCTAAGACACGCAATTATTCAACAAGTATTATATGACGGTATTTATTCTCAAAAACAATTGTCAACAAGTGAACCTGAAATTGTCAAATATTGGAATGAATTAGCAAAAGCTTTTCGAGTAATGGATACCGACGCATGTAGAACTTTTACTTTAAACAGTCAGTATGCCTCTTTATTTTTGGATTAAATATTTTTAAGTCACGACCATAACGTATAGCTTTTCAAAACAAAAAAGCCAAGAGAGTTAGTCTCTTGGCTCTTGATACTTGATTCTAGATACTAAAAATTAGCTTATCGTCGATCCACTAGCAGTACCCTCATGTGGAGTCAACAATTTCAATTTCCCATCTTTGTCTTCTGCCATCAGGATCATTCCTTCAGAATCGATTCCCATCATTTTTCTAGGCGCCAGATTAATCAACATCGTTACTTGCTTTCCAACCAAAAACTCAGGCTCAAAATGCTCCGCAACGCCACTTAGAACTGTTTTGTGACCTAATCCTGTATCTACTTTCAACTTGATCAGCTTTTTGGATTTTGGCATTTTCTCTGCCTCCAAAATAGTCACCACTCTCATATCCAGTTTCGCAAAATCATCATAAGTGATAATTTCTTTCATAGCTGTCACAGGTGCGTTTGCTGCTTCATTCATCTTCTTAGCGTCTAATAATTTTTGTAATTGTGCTTCTACTACGTTGTCTTCGATTTTCTCGAACAATAACCCCATCTGACCAATAGTGCTTCCTTCTACCAAAAGGTTTGGATTTCCAGCTTGCTCCCAAATTGGGTTCTTGATTCCAAACAAATCGACCAACTTTTGAGCCGTGAAAGGAAGGAATGGTTCTGAAACAATCGCCAGACTAGCTGCGATATTCAAGGCAATATTCATGATGGTGGCTGTTCTAACCTCATCGGTTTTGATCGTCTTCCAAGGTTCAGTATCAGCCAGGTATTTATTGCCCAAACGAGCCAAATCCATCATCACCCCCAATGCTTCACGGAATCTATAACGCTCTACAGAAGCAGCGATTTTGGAAGGGAATTCTGCCAAAGCATCCAAAACCTCCTGATCATAACCAGTCAATTCACCTTTGGAAGGAATCACTCCCTGGTAATATTTCTGAGTCAGGACAACAGCTCTATTGACAAAATTACCGTAGATGGCAACCAACTCGGAATTGTTTCTCGCTTGGAAATCCTTCCAGCTAAAGTCATTATCCTTGGTTTCTGGCGCATTGGAAGTCAATACATATCGCAAGACATCCTGCTTACCAGGAAACTCTTCTAAGTATTCATGCAACCAAACTGCCCAGTTTCTGGAAGTGGATATCTTATCCCCTTCCAAATTCAGGAATTCGTTGGCGGGGACATTGTCAGGAAGCACATAGCCACCGTGAGTTTTCAAAATTGCTGGGAAAATGATGCAGTGGAATACGATGTTATCTTTCCCGATAAAGTGAACCAGTTTGGTATCTTCATCTTTCCAATAAGGTTTCCAGTCTTTTCCTTCCTGTGCTGCCCATTCTTTGGTAGAAGAAATGTATCCAATTGGCGCATCAAACCACACATATAGGACTTTCCCTTCCGCATCCTGCAAAGGAACTTTGATCCCCCAATCCAAATCACGAGTCATGGATCTTGCCTGTAAGCCATCTCCAGCTTCCAACCAAGAGCGACACTGACCCAACACGTTATTTTTCCAATCCTCGGCATGCTCCTCCAAAATCCATTTTTTCAAGAATGGCTGATACCTTGCCAAATCCAAAAACCAATGTTTGGTTTCCTTCAACACTGGCGTTCCTCCACTCAATTTAGACTTTGGATTGATCAATTCAGTTGGACTCAAGGAAGAACCACATCTTTCACATTGATCGCCGTATGCATTCTCAAATCCACACTTTGGACAAGTTCCCTCGATATATCTATCGGCTAAAAACTGTCCCGCTTCCTCATCGTAATATTGCTCGGTACTTTGCTCCAAGAACTCTCCTTTTTCATAGAGATCCTTGAAAAATTCCTGTGCCGTTTCATGATGAATCGGAGCGGAAGTTCTAGAATAATGATCAAAGCTAATTCCGAATTGCTCAAAGCTATTTTTCATCATGGAATGATAGAAATCCACGACTTCTTGAGGGGTTTTGCCCTCCTTTTTTGCTTTGATGGTAATCGCAACTCCATGCTCATCAGAACCGCAGACATAAAGCACATCTTTGCCATTGGATCTCAAAAATCTAGCATAGATATCTGAGGGAACATAGCATCCGGCCAAGTGACCAATATGCAAAGGACCATTGGCATAGGGCAATGCTGAGGTGATGGTATATCTTTTGAAATTTTTACTCATTTATTGAGGGGAATTTTCTATTTCTAAATCAGGTCGCAAAGATAAGGAAAACCATTAAACCCGGAGTATTCAATAGTAAGTCTATTACGTATCTCAATCGCTTCAAAATCAAAAAAAACTGATTTCAATTTTACCATAGCGATGCTATGCGAAAATTTCCAATCAGTTTGATTTTATCGCAATTGAAATACTCATTACGAATCCTATCTAAAAATCCGGGTTAAACAGGATCAGGTGCATTGGTAAATTCCTCCCTAGCCTCCTCGGTCAGAATCCCATTGTAGATGACAGTAATCGCTTGATCATATATGTCTGCAGGCGGAATTTTCATTCCTTTTTGGATACTTTCTGGGAATTGACTCAAAAATTTTGGGCTCAATAGCGACTGGACAGCCGAGGCATACAGCGTTACTACCAAACTTACATTGATATTTTCTTTGACCAGCCCTTGGCTGATCCCCTGCTCTATCAATTTTTGGAATCTTTCGAAAGCAGATTCATTGATATAATCTCTCAAATCCTCCCAAACTTCAGGAGCATGCTCATGCAAATCCTCAAACAAACTGGGATTGATGGGGGCCAAATGCTGGGCAATCACGGATAGAGATGACTTCAATTTCAAGGGAAAACTGATGTAACGATTATCCAAAATCGCCTCGACCTTGGCAGTCATACGGGTTTTCAGCTTTTCAAAAGAAGCTTGGAGAAGTTCCAACTTCCCAGGAAAATACTTGTAAAGTGTCTTTTTGCTCATCATCAGCTCCTGAGCAATATCATCCATAGTGGTATGCCTATACCCTTTGTCCAAAAACAACTGATAGGACTTATCCAAAATCTTATTTTCTATGCTGATCTTTTTGCTCATGCCAGATGGGATGCTTTGGGGCAAAGTTTATAATTCCATTCGAGAAAACAATGTCATTTCCACAATTGGAAATTATTATCTTTTAAGATAACTTTGAGACATGAAAAGAAAGATAATATTCTATGAAAACTACTTTATGGATTTTTACCTTTCTCAAGAATCAAAGGTCCAAGAAAAAATACAGTATGTATTAGAACTAATTCGGCAAGTGGAACGAGTTCCTGAAAAGTTCCTCAAGCATATGGAAGGAACAAATGGATTATTTGAAATTAGAATTGCTTTCAAATCAAACATATACCGCATTTTCTGCTGTTTTGATGATGGCCAGTTAGTTGTTTTGTTCAATGGATTTCAGAAAAAATCCCAAAAGACACCTAAACAAGAACTCTTGAAAGCAGAAAAAATTATGAAGGAATACTTTGAGTCAAAATCAGAAGAGAAATGAAAAATTATAGAAGCATTAGGACATTTGATGAGTTGATAGATTTGGAGCATGGTAAAATAGGTACAGAGAGCCGAAATACCTATGAAGAAAATGCTCAAATGTTCATTGTTAGCGAAATGCTCAAAGCCGCAAGAAAAGAAGCAAATTTGACTCAAGAACAGCTTGCGGAAAGAGCAGGAACAAAAAAAAGCTATATCTCAAAATTGGAAAATGGAAAAGCAAACATCCAACTTTCTACATTGTTCCGGATTTTTGAAAAAGGGCTCAACAAGAGAATTGGACTAACTTTTCTATAATTCTAACAGAATTAAATATAAAAACATCAAATCTTTTACTCATCTTATTGATGGTTTCCTTTCAATGGAAATGCACGAATAAGATCTATATCCCAGACATTCAAGTTTCCACCAGAGATAACATCATTTCGGATAACTCCAATAATTCTCCCAATACTGATTTTGAAGAAAATTTAGGGATTCCACCTATAGACAAAACCGAAAATCCAACTGAGGTTCGATTTTATTTACACGACACTTCAAATGGAACAACATCATTAAAATTAATTGGGTTGTTAAATCAAGAATGGCAGGCTTTGCATTTTGAAGATACTCTTGATTCCAAAAGTTTAAAATGCGAAAAATTAGATGTCACAGAAGGCCAAATTCGGGCGACTATAAGAGTACTCTTCAATTACGGATTGGCATATCTCCCTAATCAGTCAGATTTAATAACAAAAATAGAAGGGTTCCATGAAAAGCTCGATTTGGTTAAATCAATGGATATAAATCCAAATGACCATTCTTCCTACACAATGGAGTTCAATATCAAAGGCAAGTATAGAATAATTCAATTCTCAAATCCAGATTTTTATTCGAAAGTCTTTCCAGACGTTAAAGAATTTAATCAATATTCAGCTATCGTAGAAACCTTTAGGGTCATGATTCCGAGCCAATAAGTCTTTCCTTTTTCAATTTTTCAAGCCACCTCAAGCCCACATGTTCTCCAAATCCGATTAAATTTAAATTTCAATTACCCTTTTTTCCATGACTCATCAAGAAGCTGCCGAGAGAATCGCTCAACTGACCCAGGAAATCAATCACCACAACCACCTATACTATCAGGAAAGCCGGATAGAGATTTCGGATTTTGAATTTGATCAATTGCTGGAAGAATTGGTTCGAATAGAAACTGAATTTCCTGATCTATTGGATCCAGATAGTCCTAGTCAGCGGGTCGGTGGTACCATCACTAAGGAATTTCAGACCGTTGAGCATGAAACCCGCATGCTTTCTCTTGGAAATACCTATACAATTGAAGAGCTGGAAGCTTTTGATGAAAGGGTTCAAAAAGGCTTGGGAAGTACCGATTACGAGTATTTCTGCGAAATGAAATTCGACGGAGTGGCGATTAGTTTGGTCTATGAAAATGGAAAATTGCTCCGCGCCGTCACACGAGGAGATGGATACAAAGGCGATGATGTCACCGCCAATGTGAGAACCATCAGAAACATCCCTTTAACGGTTTTTGGAGAAGGAATCCCAGCGAAATTTGAAGTTCGGGGAGAGATCTTTCTGCCTTTGAAGGAATTTGAAAAAATCAATAAGCAACGTGAAGAAGCTGGAGATGCACTACTTGCAAACCCTAGAAATGCTGCTTCCGGAACTTTGAAAATGCAAGACTCTTCAGTCGTAGCCAAGCGCCGATTGAATTGCTATTTCTACCAATTATTGGGAGATGATTTGGGAGTAAGTACCCATTCAGAAGCTATCCATTTGATTGAAAAATGGGGCTTCAATGTTTCACCAACCTATCAAAAGGCCCAGACCATTCAAGATGTACTTAACTACATCGAAAACTGGAGAGAAAAAAGGCATACCCTGCCATTGGAGACTGATGGTGTCGTTTTAAAAATCAATGATTACGATCAACGAGAAGAATTGGGATTCACTGCCAAAAATCCCCGTTGGGCAATTGCCTATAAATACAAAGCGGAAAGCGCTGAAACCGAGCTTCTTTCCATCACTTATCAAGTGGGAAGAACTGGGGCTATTACCCCTGTTGCCAACTTGGCTCCTGTCAGCTTAGCGGGAACAACCGTCAAACGGGCTTCTCTGCATAATGCCAATGAAATCGAGCGGTTGGGAATCCATGAAGGGGATCATGTTTTTGTAGAAAAAGGAGGGGAAATCATCCCAAAAATCACAGGAGTTAACTTGTCAGTTAGGAAAGCTGGAGCCCAACCTATCCAGTACATTGAAATCTGCCCGGAGTGTGGAACTCCCTTGGAAAGAAAAGAAGGAGAAGCCAAACATTATTGTCCTAATGCAGCCTCTTGTCCTCCACAGGTATTAGGAAGAATCGAGCATTTCGTTTCCAAAAGAGCGATGGACATTGATTCTTTGGGAACAGAGAGAATCCGAGCCTTGATTGATCAGCGATTCATCAGTAATTATAGCGACATCTATTTGCTTGAGCAGAAAGAAAGGGAATTGCTAGGCTTAGAAATGAGCCATGATCAATACGAGAAGGAAGGAAGTGGCTTGCTCTATATCACTTTGGAAAAAGCGCTATTTGCTTTGACTGACCAGATTTCTTTCAAACAAATCCAACAGTATTTAGAATCAGCGGCAGAACTCCCTCTTTTTGAAACATTGAAAGGTTTTCAGGAGCAAATCCGAAAATGGAAAAAGAAAGTCCCTTCCAATGTGGGCATGGTCGATTTCCTGATCAACTCTTTGAAAGATCATGGAGACCTGCCGAAACTGGAAGATTATGTCCCTGTTGCTGTTGTTTTGGAGATTTTCTTGGGTCGTCGAGTGGATTTTGAACCCATCTTGGATGCCAGTTATAAAGAAGGAACTGTTCACGGAATCATGCTTCGTTTGAATCTGGATCTTTCTGAAGAATTAAGAGAGCGAATCAAAAAATTGAAAGCAAACACTTTCCAAGAAGGGGTAATCTCCAATATGCTGGAAGGCATCAAGGCATCCAAAGCGCAGCCATTTGAAAAGGTCTTGTTTGCCATAGGAATCCGAAATATTGGTGAAAATACCGCCCAGTTGTTGGCAAGGCATTTCAAATCCATTCAGGCTCTTCAGGAAGCAACTTCAGAGCAACTTTTGGAGATTAATGGCGTGGGAGAAACACTCGTTCACAGCATTCATGAGTTTTTCTCAGATGATCAAAACCAACAAAATATCCAGCAACTTCAAAGTCTAGGTCTCAACTTCGAAATTATCCAATCTGAAGAAAACACAGGCACTCAGATTTTGGCAGGAAAAAGGATCCTTGCTTCCGGCAAACTCGAAAACTTCAAGCGTGATGAAATCAAAGACTTTGTTCAATTACATGGAGGACAATATTTGAGTTCAGTTTCCAAAAACCTAGACTTTATCATCGAAGGAGAAGGAATGGGACCAAGTAAAAAAGAGAAAGCAGAAAAATTAGGAGTACCCATGATTTCCGAGGAGGAGTTCATGAAAATGATAGTTGAAGCATGAGAATTACACAAGTCTACTTAATAGCAAGTTTTTTACTTTTTTCTTCTTTTCAGATTAAATCAGACAGACCCAATATCATACTGATTTATGCAGATGATTTGGGGATTGGGCTTTTGGGACATGAAGGACAGGAAATCATTAGCACTCCAAATATTGATCGCTTAGCTAAAGAAGGAATTCGCTTTGAACGAGCCTATTCCAATATGCTTTGTGCACCTGCAAGAGCTTCCTTGATTTCTGGAATGCATGATAGTCACCAGGATGGATTTGACATCAACGCAGGTGGATTATATAAAACCGTTGATGAATCCAATTATCAGGAAATAGAAAATCAAATCAATCAGAATCTGAAACCAATACCTGAAAACCAGGTATTCCTTGGTCAAGTAGCTCAGAAAATGGGCTATAAAACTGCCCAAATTGGTAAATTGGAATGGGGCTTTTCTGCCACTGATTATCAGATGAAAAGACATGGTTGGGATTATTACTTGGGCTATTTGGATCATGTCAGAGCCCATGGATTTTATCCGAATTTCCTTTTCGAAAATGGTAAAATGATCTTTTATAAAGGAAACACTTATCAAAATGCCGCCAAATCACATGAACCTGAAACTGAGGAAGCTTATAAAGAGCGTTGGGACCGGGTTGGCAAACAAGTGTATTCACAGGACATTTTTATGCAAAGTGCCCTGAACTTTATCGAAAGCAATCAGGACAATCCATTCTTCCTTTATTTCCCAACTCAATTACCGCATGGTCCGGTAGCTATTCCGTCTGTTCACCCCGACTTTGCCAATGATCCAAGATTGACTCAAATCGAAAAAGAATATGCCTCCATGGTCAAATTGCTCGATGACAATGTGGGTCAGATTTTGGAGAAGCTAGAAAAATTGGGATTGGATGAAAATACGATCGTCATTTTCACCGCAGACAATGGCCATGAAATCTATTATGGTCAAAAAGGGAGAACTCTAAAGCCCTACACCAATATGGAAACCGGTGTCAGATTCGATGATTTCGAAAGAAAATATTACAGTGAATTGGCTGGGGATGTCTTCAATGGAAATGGAGGAAGAGCAGGCATGAAAAGAAGCAATTTGGAAGGAGGAATCAATGTTCCCTTGATTGCCAGATGGCCGAATCACATTAAACCTGGAACTACTTCTCATCGGCTGACGGCTAATTACGATTTGCTATCCACAATTGCAGACTTGGTGGGATATCAAAAGCCAATGGAAACAGATGGAATCTCCTTTTCCGACGAACTGACAGGATTAGAAGCAAGGTCTGGAAAGCATGACTTTGTGGTTTATTCCTCCTATATCGGCCCAACTTTGATCACCGAAGACGGATGGAAAATCAGGACTTATATGCCTGAAAATGCTTTTGAATTGTATTACCTACCTGATGATCCTCGAGAGGAGAAAAATTTAGCGGAGAAACATCCAGAAAAACTAAAAGAGCTGAAGGAAAAACTCATGGAAGCCTGTGATGGGGATCTTAAAAATGGTCATTTCACCAACTAGAAGGATGGAATTAAACCCAAAGCAATAGATGAAGTCAAAGGGATAGAATAAACTTTTATGAAACACCAGACTTTTTTATTCCTTTCGATCTTTTGCTTGACAATTTGTGCTTGTTCCAAGAAGGACAATCCGACTCCTGTTCCCTCAGAATCGGTTTACTTCCCTCCTATCAATTCATCAGTTTGGGAAACCCAATCAATTCAAGATTTAGAATGGGATGAAGTAGCTTTAGGAGGCCTTCTCGACTTTCTGGAAGAAAACAACACCAAAGGCTTTATCATTTTGCACCAAGGAAAACTGGTAGTGGAAGAATACATGAATGACCACTCCATTAATACTCCTTGGTATTGGGCAAGCGCAGGAAAAACTTTAACATCCACAGTCACAGGTATTACTCAAGATCAGGGGCTTTTGGATATCTCAAGGCCTGTTTCGGACTATTTGGGGACCGGTTGGACAAGTACTCCACTCTCAAAAGAAGCTCTAATAACTTCTCGAAATCTATTATCAATGACTTCGGGAATTGATGATAGTTATGGAGATGATGTTTCTGCCGAAAACTTGCATTACAAGGCAGACACTGGAACTCGCTGGGCCTACCATAATGTATATGTCAAATTACAAGATGTGGTGGCGGAGGCGAGTGGGAAAACTTGGGACAACTATTTCAAATCAGAACTTCGGGATAAAATTGGGATGACAGGAGCCTGGGTTCAACTGGGAAACCTTAGTGTATATTTTAGCGATACGAGAAGCATGGCCCGATTTGGCTTGATGATTTTTGCTGGAGGAAAGTGGGAAAATGATCAGATAATTTCTCAGGAATTCCTTAATGAAGCTATTAACACCTCCCAAAACATCAATTTATCTTACGGATACCTTTGGTGGCTCAATGGCAAATCCAGTTTTCATCTGCCTCAAAGCCAGTTACAATTTCCAGGTTCATTGGTACCGACAGCTCCCTTGGATATGTATGCAGCTTTGGGAAAGAATGATCAAAAAATCTATATCGTTCCCAGTGAAAAGTTGGTTATCATCCGATTAGGCGAGTCCCCAAATGAAGACTTTGCTGTCTCAGAGTTTGATAGGGAATTCTGGAACCTAATGATGGAAGTCCTAAATTAATTTTAATTCTTTTCAATTCCTTTCAGCTGCTCCTCACCTCCTATCACCATTTCCTGATACATCAAAGTCCAACCCATGGTATTTGTTAATTGATAAATGGAAACCAATTCACTCATCAATCTATCACGGGCATCTTTTTTCAAGTCTGATTTTTCAATTTTCTGTCTCAATCGATCTGACACAGTAGACTTGATCTTGTTGTAATCATTTGCTCCAAATTGATTGAAATAATCTTGAGTGACATCGTAGTATTCAATCTCAGGATAAATATTGATTACAGGATCTGGAATTTTGGTGATTCTTACGGTCTTACTTTCCAAGTCTACCTCTGTTTCTAACTTCCTCAAATCATACTCCACGGTTGCTTTTGCATTAGCAACAACCAAGGCTTTCTTATCCAGCTTGATCATGTCCAAAAACATGGATTGAGAGTTTTTGAAAGTAAAAACCTGAGAAAAATACCCCTCAGTCACAATCAACTTTCCAACCTGAACGATCTGTTCCTGTATCAAGGAAGATTCTTCCCGGATCTGATCTTTGTCCTCTTTTTTTTCCACCCAATACCAAATACCACCTAAGATAAGTGCAGCAACAATAAAACCGTTGATAAATCTATTCATGGAATTTGGTATTGAGTGATTTGACAAGTTATGCTATAACGTCCTGTTTGCTTTGAGGTTCGATTACTAAAACGTCATTTCACTAAAAGCCTTTGCAGTTAATTCCAAAGAATGGATTCTAGCTTGATGGTCGAAAATATTGGTAGTGATCATCACTTCATTCACCCCAGTATATTTGATCAATTCCTGTAAACCTTCTTTTACCGCTTCTTTTGTCCCCACAAATGTCACAGCCATCATATTCTGAAGTGCAGCTGCCTCAGGCTCTGAAATGTGGCGAAGGAAATCTTTTAAAGGCTCTCTAAGCGGTAAGGATCTTCCTTGAATCACACCTAAAGCCATTTGGAAAAATGATGTAGCAAAAAGATCAGCTTCTTCTTGAGAGTCTGCGGCAATGACATTGACACAGGAAATCACATAAGGCTCCTTTAAATATTCAGAAGGTTTAAAATGGTCTTTATAGTATTCTACAGCCTGAACAAACTGTGCTGGTGCAAAATGAGAGGCAAAGGCATAAGGCAAACCTCTTTCAGCAGCCAAAATTGCACTGCTCATACTGGAGCCCAGGATATAAATAGGAACTTCCAATCCTTCTGCAGGAAATGCGCGTACAGAAGAACGCGAATTATCTAAAGAAAAATATCGTTGCAGATCTTCCAAATCATTGGGGAAATCCTGAACTGTTTCAATTCTTCCTCTTCTCAAAGCAGAAGCAGTCTTTTGATCTGTTCCCGGAGCTCTACCTAATCCCAAATCAATCCTTCCTGGATAAAGTGTCTCTAATGTTCCAATTTCCTCAGCGACCATCAAGGCTGAATGATTTGGCATCATAATTCCTCCAGAACCTACTCTGATCTTTTCGGTGCCTCCGGCGATATAGCCCATCAGGACTGTTGGGGCTGAACTTCCCACATAAGGCATGTTGTGATGCTCTGCCAGCCAGATTCTGGTAAAACCCAATTTCTCTGCATTTCGAGCAACATCCAGACTCCTTTGGTAGGCATCTTTGGCATCAAAACCATCTTTGATTACGGCTAGGTCTAAGATGGAATAGGATACTTTATTATTCATATTGGTTTAGTTTACTATCCCTGCAAACCACGAGAAAAAATAAATCGTTCGCGGTTTAAACTGTTTAAACCATGATTTCTCACAATTTATCTTATATCAAATCCCTCAAAAATCTTCCCGACTTCTGCCAAAACTCCTAGAGACCTTTATCTTTGCAAGCTCTTAACCTTAAATAAACCATGAACCAGCTGTGCGGTACGGGTGTGGCATTAGTCACGCCATTTAATGACGATTACACGATAGACTTTCCAAGTCTAGCAAAACTGATTGATTTTACGATTGACGGAGGGGTTGACTATTTGGTAGTATTAGGTACTACTGGAGAAACAGCTACTTTAACATCAAAGGAAAAGAAAGAGGTTCTTGATTTTTGCTTAAAACAAAATAATAATCGCGTACCTGTGGTTTATGGAATTGGAGGAAACAACACTCAGTTGGTTTTGGATGAAATTGCCAACACTGACTTTGCTGGAATAACAGCGATTCTTTCTGTCAGCCCATATTATAATAAGCCTAGTCAAGCTGGTATCATAGCACATTACAAAGAAATCGCCGATGCCTGTCCGGTTCCAGTGATATTGTACAATGTCCCAGGAAGAACCATGTCCAATATGACTGCTGAAACCACTTTAGCTTTGGCTCAACATTCCAATATCATCGGAATGAAGGAGGCAAGTGGAAATTTGGAACAATGCATGCAGATCGCTGCCAATAAGCCTGATGATTTCTTGTTGATTTCAGGTGATGATTTAATGACCAAAGCCCTTTATTCAATTGGAGGAGTTGGAGTTATTTCTGTTTTGGCAAACGCGATCCCTTCAACTTTTAAAGCCATCTGCCATGGCAAGGAAAAAGAAAGTAGAAAGGCGGCCTATTCTCTTCTAGAAGTCAATGACTTAATGTATAGAGAAGGAAATCCTGTTGGTATCAAAAACTTCCTTTGTCATTTGGGAATTTGTGATGATCAGGTGAGGCTTCCAATGTTAAGAGCTAGCCTAGAATTGAATCAATTGATCAAAACCGCTGCACAAAAGTTTATGTAAATGATTCCAAATTCGCTGTCAATTGCTGAGCTAGGGGATCTCATCAAATCCACTCTGGAAAATGAGCTCTCTCCTACCTATTGGGTTATCGGTGAAATCGCTGATTTCCGACAGGCACCTCAGGGACATGCATATTTCGAATTGGTAGAAAAACAAGGCAATCAGGTATTAGCAAAAATCCGATGCAATTGCTGGCAGTTTACATATAGAGCTATTGCTTCTCGCTTTGAAAGTCTGACGGGAAGCGGTATAAAAAATGGAATGAAGGTTCTGGCTCAAGTTCAGGTAACTTTCCATTCTGTTTATGGCTTGAGCCTCAACATCAAGGACATAGACGCTTCTTTTTCTTTGGGAGAAAGGGCCAGAATCCGTCAAGAGACCATCGATAGATTAACTAGAGAAGGATTGATACGACTCAATGCTTCCCAACCTTATCCACCGGTTATTCAAAAAATTGCCATTATTAGTAGTCCAACTGCTGCTGGATATGGTGATTTTCTGAATCATTTGGATCACAATCCCAACGGCTTTAAAATCTACCACAAACTATTCCCCTCTTTGATGCAAGGAAATGGGGCAGCTCAAAGTTTAATTCAAGCTTTGGAAGCAATTGAATCCGAAAAATTGAATTTAGGACTAGAAGCAATCATCATTATTCGAGGAGGTGGAGCTCAATTGGATTTGGACTGTTTTGATGATTACAATCTCGCAGTCAAAATCGCCCTAGCCACTTTGCCTGTATTAACAGGAATTGGGCATGAAAGAGATGAAACCGTCGCTGATTTAGTCGCTCATACGAGATTAAAGACTCCGACAGCAGTGGCTGATTTTTTACTGGCAGGATTTCGGATTTTTGAGGAAAATTTGGGTTTAACATTAACTCGGCTGGACAGGTTGACACGAAGTACAATTCAATTCGCAAACAGCCAGTTGGACCAAATCAATCATCGGATCAAAGGCTCAATTCAAAATAGACTGAATCTGGAAAATGAGCGAATTGCATCCAAAAAATCGCGAATTCTAACGGCTTTTCATGGACAAATTCAATCCAATCAGATTCAAATAGAAGCCAAGGAAAAAGAGATTAAAAAAGGTTTGGAATTATTTCTAAAACAGGAAAACAAGAATTTGGAAGTGATAGAGAAAAGTCTTTCACAACTCAATCCAATTTCACTTTTGAAACGTGGATATACCAGGACCGAAATTGGAGGAAAGCCTATTCATCTGTCAAAACCAAAAAAAGGAGATACAATCCAAACCATTACTTCCAATCAAAAAATAAGTAGTACCATTACCGATATTGAAACAAAGGAATCATGAATTATCAAGAGGCATCCGAGAGGTTAGAGAAGATCTTGGCGGAATTAGAAGAAGGAAAAAAGAGTGTGGATGAACTTTCTGAGCTTGTCAAAGAAGCTGCGGACTTGGTAAAGTTTTGCAAAAACAAACTCAAAACCACGGAGGAAGAGGTACAAAAAGCTTTTGAAGAAGCCTAATTTTTTAAAAAGAGGCAATAAATACTCAAGGCTTAGAGTTTTAAATACAATTCCTTCAGGTGATTGGCATATTTGTTGCCAAATTTGCAAAAGGGAAGAGTATTCCTCCTTCAGCTCAGAATCGTGACGACATGAAAAAGACAATCCAACTAGTATTTATCCTTTCGCTTTTAGCCACATCCATTGATCTTCAAGCTCAAAACTTCTACAAAGAAAAGATCTCCAGAAACTATATTTTCTCCTTTGGTGTAGGACCTTCCTTTGCTTACATTGATAATGGAGGACAATACAGAGACTTCAAATTTGATATCAAACCTTCCGTTTCTGCCTCTTTGACCAAAAGAGTTACACCGAAATTTGATGTTCGAGCCACAATGGGTTACCAATCCATCAGTAGCGGTGGAAATCCAAGTCAAAGAGTTCAAGATCATTGGACGCTTTATGGTTCTTCATTCACTGCAAAAGGACCTGCCTACTATTTTGATGTTATGCCAAGCTGGAATTTGATTCCTTTCCCTAATCACATGTTGAGAAGCATGTTCAATCTTTATGGAGGCGTAGGTTTAGGGATCATCAATGTCACAACCAAACAGACTAAATCATTTTCCTCTGAAGAAACTCCTACCAAGCATTCCATAACAACAGGATATGTTCCTTTTAGAGTTGGATTAAGTTATACGTTGGGACCATATTCAGATATAGCAGGTGAAGGGACCATGCTTTTTACCTTTTCTGATAATCTTGATGGAAATGTTGGATTCAACAGATTTGGTGATCATTTAGGACAAGCTCAAATCGTATATAGAAGATACTTCCGCCCTAAAAATCGATAAGAAAAAAATAAAAAAAGAGGCCAGAAATTAATTTCTGGCCTCTTTTTTTATATCTCAACATGATTAGGTAATACTTCCAAAAACTTCCTTGGAACACTCATCAGCATGTTTTGATATATTCCTGGAATCCTTATTAGGAAGTAATCCTTATTTCCTTTCTCAATACATTCGCCTACCATATTTTGAAGGGGACCACCCATTACTTTCACTTTTTCTCCTGGCTCAATTTCACTTCCATCAGTCTCAACTGCCACGCCTGTATCTACGACTCTTTTGATGGTATCTAGATCCTCTTCGCGAACTGTAGCATGATTGCCTGAAAAGTGGACAAACTTCACTGCTCCTGGAATCTGTAAGCATTCCCAAAGTTTATTTCTCTGGGTTTTGACAAAGACATATCCGTTAAAAAGTGGTCGCTCAACCTTTTTCTTTCGGTCGGACCATTGTCTCAACTCGGTGACCAATGGCAAATAAACATCCCAGCCCTCTTCTCTTAATCTATTCGCAACTTTCTTTTCTGATCGTGATGTGGTATACATCACAAACCATTTTAATTCACTCATCTCGTGTTATTAATTTGGGTATTCAAATTTACAAAATCCAATCCGATCTTGTCAATTCCCATCACAATATATGTTTTAGATCCTTGCCTGATAAGTATAAAGTTGATAATACCTAGCCTCCAAAGCGATGAGTTCATCATGTTTCCCTTGCTCTGCTATTTTCCCTTGCTCTATCACTAAAATCTGATCTGCTTGACGAATCGTGCTGAGTCTGTGAGCTATTACAAAAGTGGTTCTCCCTTTCATCAATTCCTTCAAGGAAGCCTGGATCAGGGTTTCTGATTCGGTATCTAGATTGGAAGTCGCCTCATCCAAAATCAAAATCTTCGGATCTGCCAATATTGCTCTGGCAATAGCTATCCTCTGCCTTTGTCCACCGGACAACTTGACCCCTCTTTCCCCAATCAGGGTATCCAATCCATCTTCAAATCGATCTGTAAATTCTTGAACATGGGCCGCATGAACAGCCTGCTGCAATTTCTCCTCTGAAGCATCTGGTCTCGGGAAAAGAATATTTTCTCTGATTGTTCCTTCGAAAAGAAAATCATCCTGTAACACAACACCCAACTTTGCCCTAAAGGATTCTAAAGTGATTGATTGTAGGTTTTTCCCATCCAATGTGATTTGACCAGAATCTGGATTTAAGAAGGTTGCTGCCAATCCAGCTATGGTAGTTTTTCCAGAACCTGAAGTTCCTACCAAAGCAGTAACAGAACCTGCAGGTGCATCAAAACTTACACCCTTTATCACCTCTTTCCCTTCTTCATAGGCAAATGAGACGTCTTTAAATTTGATATCTCCTTTGAAATCAGAAATCTCAATAGTCCTTTCACTATCATCCGACTCCAAAGGCGTATTCATGATTTCCTCAGTTCTATCCAAACCAGCAAAAGCTTCTGTCAATTGGGAACCAATATTGGACATCTGAACAATTGGGGCAATCATAAAGCCCAGATATAGAGTAAAGGCCAAGAAATCACCAAATGTTAATTCTCCTTGCATAATCATCCAGCCACCAATTCCCATGATTCCCGCAGAGGCCAAACCTAGTAAAAGCGTTCCTGCTGAAGTCACAAAGGAAGTAGCTGTCAAGCTTGCTTTCACATTCAAAAACAGTTCATTTACTCCTTTCTGGAAAGTTCCTATTTCTTGTTCTTCGGCATTAAACCCTTTGATCACTCTTATTCCTCCCAAAGTCTCAGTCAACCTTCCTGTTACCTGCGCGTTGATCTTCCCTCTTTCCCTGAAAATAGGACGGATTCTTCCAAATGCCTTCATCGACACAAATCCAAAAATAATCACCGGTACCAAGACATACAGGGTCATCATTGGGCTGATGCTAATCAATAAAACCATGGAAATGATTGCCGTCAGAACTCCACCAATCATCTGAGCGAAGCCGGTCCCCACCAGATTCCTCACTCCCTCCACATCAGTCATAATTCTAGATACTAACTCCCCTGTCTTGGTATTGTCAAAGAAGCGAATGGGTAGTTTGATTATATGACTCTGGACTCGAGAACGAAGCTGTGCAATTAGATTTTGGGCCTCCACAGAAAGAATCTGAGTTAAGGCATAAGATGTCACAGACTGAATTACGATTGCTCCTACAACGGCCGCTATCAGCCATTTGAGCAGGTTAATATCATTGGAAGGAATCACATTATCCACTAAATATTTACTCGCACCTGGAAGAACCAATCCTGCCAAACGGCTAATGACTATTAAAAAAAGTCCAAGAAACAGATGTTTCCTTCGAGGCCAAATGATGGTTTTAAAAACCTGACTGATTGTGATTTTTCGTTCTATTTTAGGCGCCATAGCGGGGATTGAATTAGACTTAGGAACTGTAATTCAAGGAAGGAGGTTCAAAATAGGGAAAAGAGAATAGAGATAGTTCAATTATTCCCCCAGGCTAGAAAATTGATAACCAAAATACAAAACCGAGCTTTTTCGTTTTTTGGATGCATTTTGCAAGAAGAGTTTAGAAAAAATGGAGCACAAAATTCTTGAAATATCAGCAAATGAAGTCTTGCTAATTAGGCATACCGTCATGTGGCCCACTAAACCCATTGACTATGTTCGTTTACCTAATGATGAAAACGGGAGACATTTTGGATTATATATCAATGATCAATTGGTCTCTGTAATCTCACTTTTTATAGAAAACTCCTTAGCCCAGTTTCGAAAATTTGCCACTTTGAAAAAGTACCAAGGAAAGGGTTATGGCACGATACTTTTGAATGAAATTATGTTGATTGCCCAAGAGAATAAGCTCTCCAAAATATGGTGTAACGCTCGAGTTGAAAAATCATCCTTTTATGAAAAATTTGGGATGCAGATTACCGATAAGACTTTTGAAAAGGGTGGAATTATATATGTAATTATGGAAAAGGGTTTCTAGCAACCATTCATTGAGAAATTGTCGACTGCTATTTGTAAATTAAAGGAATACTGACTGGGTAACTTTAATTTTAAAACAATTTCAATAATGGATCTAGAATTAGGCATCAGTTTATTGACTTCCATAGGAGTAATTGTTTCGGTCATATTCCTAGCCATAGAAATCAAGAAAAACACCGAAGCAGTTCGGTCCAATTTTTATGATTCATTTGCGAATTCTAATCGGGAATTTTTGAATCAATTAATTGTCGATAAAGAATTGGGTAAGCTCTTCGAAAAAGGGACAAAATCATGGAACAATTTAGGAGAAGATGATAAAAGGACATCCAATTACCTGTATATCCAAATGTTCCGAATTTGGGAAAACCTGTTTTACCAAAACAAAATGGAAGTGCTAGAGCCATGGCTTTGGAACAGTAATAAAAACACGATTATTTCTTATTTTCATCTGAACGGAATTCAAGAATGGTGGAAATTTCGAAGACAATCTTTCTCCAGAGAGTTTGTGGATTTTTTAGAAAAATCTGAAAAACCAGAAAACGAAATCAAAGTGATTGAGGATTTACAAAAAACATTTAAAGACAAATAATCCCTTCATAATAATTGTCAAAACAGACCAATTTTCGATGATAAACCTCTTTAGGAAAATTCGCCAAAAACTACTTTCAGGGAATAAGCTCAGTAATTATTTACTCTATGCCTTTGGTGAAATTCTTCTAGTTGTAATCGGGATTTTGATTGCATTAAAAGTGAATAATTGGAATGAATCAAGAAAAACACTTACAGAAGCCAAAACATATATTTCCAGCTTTTATGATGAAAACATCACTAATCAAGAAAGCCTAGAATCCGCTTTATCCTTTTCCAAAACAGCAAAAACAGATATAGACACTTTAAAGGCAATTCTTTTAAATAGGGAATACACTGACATAAGAATCAAATCCTATATCGGCAGTATGATGGCGCTTTCGAATTTCAGCCCTACGACTACTACCATGGAGAATATTTCAGCCTCTGGAGAATTTGACTTAATTACTGACATTAATCTCCGAAAGAATATTATTAGCACCTACAACTCCTTTAAAACAACGACAAAACTTGAAGGGTTACTTGAAACATATGTTAACGAGTTTTTGACACCATTTTTATTAGAAAATCTTCGATTTAGTGATTTCAGTTCTATAAACTCTGATTTTATTAAAAACCCCATTTTTGAAAATATTGTATTAGGGTACGATGCACTTCTGATTCAAGAGATAAATGGCTATGAAAAGAATTTAGAAAGGCTAAAACAACTAAATGAGAATCTATCCCAAGAAAAAAGCAAATACAATGATTGAACCTATACTGAAAAAGGAACTCACCCCTATTCCAATGACTTCAGTTTCCCGATTCTATCCAGCTATCTTTCGCTGTTACAATTCTAATCTCTCTCAATAAAGCCTTTAGATCACTAATGCTCTCTTTTATACACTTAATAGAAAGAAATATATCAGGTAAAAAAGTATTGATCCTGTTTATCCTAACAAACCTGGTTTACATTGCTATGCTTGGGGTTACGATCCCAAATACAATGGAATATGCCAAGGGAATGAAGTTGCTAGACATGATACCTACAGGCTATGACTGGGAATATGTAAATGAACTTTTCACAAACTTGGGAGAGGAAGGAAGATCTGTATACTTAACAAACCAAATCCCATTGGATATGATATACCCTCTTTTATTTGGTGCATCATACTGCCTCCTGCTAGGCTATTTTCTCAAGAAACTTCAAAAGCTTAAGTCTCCTTATTCCTATTTGTGCCTATTCCCAATTATTGCTGGATTTTCAGATTATTTGGAGAATATAGGGATAATCATGATGTTGAAAAGCTTCCCGGAAATTTCAGAAGCCCTAGTAAACATCACCAATACATTCTCAATCACCAAAAGTGTGTTGACAAGTCTCTATTTTGTGATTTTAACCATTGTTCTTATCAGCTTTGGTATACAGGCGATCAAAGAAAGGACTGCTAAAGCATCCTAAAAACAAATATTTACCTCTCTCAAAAAATCTTACAGATAAGTTAATATTTAAAAATAAGTTAATGGTGATCAATATCTGAGTACCCAAATTGATGAATCACCATGACCTTAATTAAACCTCCCCATTTCCTGATCATGCTAAAGAAATCAAGCCTTTATTTCTTTTTACTATTAATCATTTCAAGCTGTAAATTGACATCAAAACCTTCAAATCCAGTACTTGAACAAGGGGATGGATACGTCGAAGTCGAAGGCGGGAAAATCTGGTATGGAATTATGGGCAATGGGAATAAGCCTCCTTTGCTTTGCCTTCACGGAGGCCCAGGAGGAACAGGAAAGAGGTTTTATAACCTATCTGAAATATCAAAAGAGCGACCTGTCATCTTTTTCGATCAGTTAGGTTCAGGTAGATCTGACCATCATCAGGACACTACACTATTGAAGGTCGAAAACTTTGTGGAGCAAGTGAAAGCACTGAAAACAGCTTTAAACCTAAATGAATTTTACTTGGTCGGAAGCTCTTGGGGAACCGCTTTGGGGCTAGAGTACTATTTGGCATACCCAGAAGGCGTTAAGGGCATCATTTTCAACAGCCCTTATTTTAGCACCTCCATTTGGACAGAGGATGCTGCAAAACTTGTAGCAAATCTTCCCGATTCTATCCAAACTGCAATCCATATTGCTGAAAGAGATAGCCTTTTTAACACAGATTCTTACAATGCTGCTAACACCTTCTTTGCTAGTAAACATGGGAGAAGAAAAGAACCAGTGAAACACCCATTTGACACAGTTCCTTCCAACGGTAACACATTTATCTATAACTACATGTGGGGACCAAGTGAATTCACAGCTACAGGAACTTTAAGGAATTACGATAATGTAAAAAGTCTTCAAAAAGTAAAAGTTCCAACCCTATTCACTACTGGAGAATTTGACGAGGCCCGCCCTGAAACAGTCAAAATGCTTAGTGAGATGGTCGATGATTCCCAGTTTGTTGTAATCCCAGACGCTGGACATTCCACTCTAAATGACAATAGAGAGGCTGTGGTAAAAGCAATTCAAGAATTCCTGGAAAGTCAAAAGGAAAATTAAACAATGATATTGTGAACAAGTAGGCAAATTTATTTTTGGAGCCCTTACTTTTGAAAAGTTAAGAACTATAAACAGAAATATTATTTGTTGTTTTTTTTTAAATAAAGCTCTCCAAAGCGAAAAGCATTCAGGATTAATCACTATTAGGGAATCCTGAAGGCTTATTGTCCAATAATCATTCCTTTCAAGGACCATAGGATTTCCAGTACATCCTTTTTGGTTTGGGCATTTTTCCCATGCTTATCCAATATTAATAATATATCCTCCATAGTTTCCATATATTCTGAAGCGCTGATGTTCATCCCTTTATGGGTAGTTACCATGTCTTTTCCGGTATAATCTAGAGGACCACCACTTCCTGCTGTGAAGAATTCAACTGTATGTGATTTTATCCTCGACAAATTTTTAGGTTGTTCCAAATAAGGAGTAAATCGTGCTGAAATAACAGGATTGTTCAAATGTGCATCTACCACATCATCAACAATTTTTTCTATCCCTTTTACCCCTCCTAATCTTTCAAATAATGACTCCGACATGGTATTGGCTTTAATGGTTGTTAAAAGTTTTATTTCCATTCAAAATTACCATTTGCTAAAGAGCTGTACTATCACTTTCAAACCAAAAGCTTGTAAAATTTGACCAAATAAAAGTAGAATCTTTAAATCAGTTGGGCGTGAATAGCAGTTTGGTAATCTTTTGGAGAAACTCCATACATGCCTCGAAAGCATTTGGAGAAATAGGAAGAACTAGAAAAGCCACATAAAAAACCTGTTTCAGAAATAGAACTAGGATTACCTTCAAGGATTTTTAAAGACCTTTCAAGTCTATATTTTTTGAGAAAATAATTGGGAGACATTTCTGCCAAATTCATACAATTTCGATAGGCCTGAGACCTACTATACCCCAAATTGCTTGCAAAAGAATCAATTCTTAATTCTGAATTAGAAAAATTACCTTCCAAATACTCGAAGAACTTTTCAAAAAAAATCATTTCAACCACACTGATACTCTTTTCCTTATTCGGATTAAGGTTAATTTCTAAAGAATCGGCTTCATATAGTTTTTGTACTTCAGGAGAAACGGAAAATTCTTTACCGATTTCACTTAGTCGCTTGGAAGTACGAATTGTATCTTCGAAGATTAATTTGTTTCCATCAACGGGCAATCCTGAATCTAACCCCAAACTAAAACTTAGACTGGGAATTGATTGACCAATTGAAGCCTGAAGCTTTTCTCCACACTGGATAGCAATCTGAGCTTGGGTAAATGAAACAAGAAAACTCGTGCTCTCCTGCTGTACCAAATCTCCATGGAATTCATTGACAATCTTCACCACCATACCCTTTAGCTTTCTAACCATAGAAGGTAATCTTTCAATCTGATTTTTGCTTTGCCTTCTGATTTGAATTTGAATTGAAAGCAGAAACCGATAGGCTGGTTCGTCAATTATATTCAATTTATGGCTCGGATTTGTCACTGGGTCGCCCAACCTTCCAAGAAAAGATTCAACAAGATCCGGATTCACCTCAATAATTGAGTGTGGTAATTCTCCATGTGAATGTTCGTGCATTTTATACACAGACTCGGCATTTGGAGCTTCAACTAAACAGAATGCAGTTTTTCGCTTATCATCAAACCAATAAGTCAACCCGCGACAATTGTAATTATGTTGGATCTTTAGATCTTCTTGATGTAGATGAGCAACACTTTCGGCAGTTACTTCTTTAGATACATCATGACGATCCATATATATAGGCATAGATTCAATTATCAGGGTGATGGGCAATATATACTTTATTTATTTAACAGGACCATAAACGCCTTAAAACCAGAATCCTAATAGGTAGGACATATGCAAAGAGCAAATTGGAGTATAGAAGATTTTACTTCAAAGAAGGACCCAAGTTAGATGTTAAGTTAAAAAAGTGTCAGTGACAAATTAATATATAGGGAATAATATTTCTAGTCCAAAAATCACTATTTCGATCTAACCGACAATTATTTAATTAAAGTGAAGAATCTGAATCCATAGAGCTTCAATAACCATAATTAATCTAATAGGAAATTCGGGTTTTTATTATCCAATGCATTTGAACACCTTTAAAATTAAACAATGTCTTAAACCATATGAAAAGCTTCCAAGTATCTTTACTTTTTATCCTGATCGCTTTTTGCTCTTGCAAAGACACCAAAAAATCCATTCCTGAAAATCCTTCAATTTCCAAAAGACTTGAAATTTTCAATATTGTTCATGTAGATTCAACAAAAAACTCAAATCGAGAAGAATTTTTAGACACCCAATTTGAATATTCAGATTCTTTAGGCAATTCTTTATTAATCCTGAACAGCTTTCCAAAAGGAGGACAGAAATACACCGACCCTCAAGGAAACAACTATGTATATGCAGTTTTTTGGACAAAATTTCTTAATAAGACAGACCGACCAGTTGACATCAAAATAAACTTGCCATCAGAGGATCAAGAGCTTTCTAGCTCACAAGAAATCCGATATAAACTGTTCCTACCTCCTACCAAAATGTCTGATGATAAAATTCACCAAATGAATTATGGACTGTCTAACACGGATTTCATTTTAGACCGAATTCTTAGCCAAGAAACTCAACTGGATAAGTCTATCCAACCTAATGAAACTGAAATATTTTATGTAATTGTATTGACTAGTCAAGGTGTAGACGGAACGATTCGAGCAGGCTTAGAACTAGAAAATCAGAATCTATTTTATAAGGTAAATCAGAAGAGAATTTCAGTTGGAACCATCCAATTTTAAAGATAGCATCAAACCTATCAAAAGTAGAAAACATGACTTGTCCCAATTCCGGTGAACCACTTGAACAGGGAAAAGCTAAAATTCATGTAACTCCTCTAAACTTTTTCAAAGTAGGTTTTTCATTTCAGCACTTTCTTTCAAATCAATGTCCTAAAAAAATCAATTTTCAAATAGCGGTTCACCAGATGACGCTTGGAGCTGCTAAGCCTATGAATTGATTATATTAAAAAACAGAAGGAAGGATTGACCTTCATCTTTTTTGAACACCTAACCAAAAAACCTAAATGCTGGGCATCTTATTTGGTTTCATAATTTCTTGGCTACTCCTATATGTTTTTGAGAAGAAAAGTATTCTTGCTTTAGGCTTTTTACCATTTGGGAAACGGTTTTTTCAATTCATTTCTGGTTTTCTGATTACAGGTTTTCTTTGTGTGCTTGCCCAGGTATTTGAATCCTACCTCCAATCCTCTTCTTGGGTTATTAATGATCAAATCTCTTCCAGTCTGATCCTAAATTCCTTTTGGTGGGATTTCAAATCAGTCCTAACTGAAGAATTGATTTTTAGGGGGGCAATTCTTTATATCCTTATCCATAAAATTGGTAATTCGAAAAGCATATTGATTTCTGCCATCGCATTTGGCGTATATCATTGGTTCTCCTATGGAATACTTGGAAATACTCTACCGATGGTACTGATTTTTTTGGGGACAGGATTGATGGGGTATTCCTGGGCTTTGGCGTTTGCAAAAACAAAATCAATCATGTTTCCATTTGGACTTCATTTAGGTTGGAACTTCGTTTATAATACGGTTTTCTCAAAAGGTCCTCTTGGCGAAACAATCCTTATTTCATCCGGTGGCAAGGAGCTTTCTGATTGGGTATCTTTATTGAATTTTTCTACAGGGATGTTCATCGTCCCTGCTATTCTTATTATCTATGTCCATTATTTTGTTGCCAAAGAAAAGTCTTGAAAATTGGAATTTGAAAAGAACAATAAAGCAAACCTCCAAGCGTAGAACCCCTTGAAATTCATTATATTATTACCTGAAAAGAGGATTAATTAAAATCTTGAATTTCAAATGAAAAAATATTTGAAGCTAATTCCATTTTTGATTGGCCTATTCATAGGCATCATTACGTATTGGTTTCAACCCTACAATCAAACCGAGTTGGGGGGAATAAGCATCTGGTTGATAATAGGTGCTTTATCATTCATTGGAGCATTGATTTTCTCTTTTTTGAATGAGCCAAAAGCTTTCAGGTTAGCTTTTTTTATTAGCCTTGGTGTTCTACTTGCAAACTTGATACGGATCTTCTATGACATTCAATTTTGGGATCCTACTTCTCACAATTTGGCTCCATTCGAATTAATCTTCGCCTTTGTTTGCAGCTTCCCTTCAGCCCTTGTTGGAGCATATATAGGTGCTTTCATTCCTATTTCTTTTAAGTCCTAGAATCAATGTCAGCTTTCAAAAAGCTCTTCTTTATTGGTATTTGTATTTTTTTGAATTCTTGTTTAAAAGAAAAGCAAGCAGCCCTACTCATTTCAAATATCACGATTATTGATATCGAAACAGGAAGTCTTTTGAGCAATAAAGACATTTGGATTGAAGGGGAACGAATAAATAAAATTGAGGACCATGACCCTACTAGAAAAAGTCTTCAATTTCTAGATGGAACAAATCAATTCGTAATCCCTAGCCTCTGGGATATGCATGCTCACATAGTTGATTACTCGTGGGTTCCTGACTTGTACACCTCTCTAGGAGTGACTGGATTGAGGGTAATGCATGGAGATTCTTCCCGAATGAACGACATCCTTCTCAACAGAAAAGATGGTTTTTACAAAGGGTTCGAGTTTTTATATTCTAGTCCTATTACTGATGGACCCGGTGACAATTGGCCAGGCACCGAAATCGCTTCTTCCCCTGAGGAAGGTCGCAGCCTAGTGCAAAAATATGTTGAAACAGGGTATGATTTTGTGAAAATTTATCATCACCTGGATCATGAAACCTACCTAGCCATAGTAGATGAGTGCAAAAAACTTGATATCCCTTTTGCTGGACATGTGCCCAATATGCTGACAACACAAGAAGTAATAAAAACTGGCCAAAAAAGTATTGAACATTGGTTAGGATTGGAGCATGCCCTTCCAAACCCCAGCTTTATGGAGACGCAATTTTCAAACTATGACACATACGCTCATTTTCTAAATGAATTTTTAGAAAGGTATGATAGCAGTCTAATAGAAAAGGTTCTTGATGTAACCAAGTCTGACCAAACATGGTTTTGCCCAACATTGATCACAACTAAAAACAGTGCTTATTCAATCGCATATGATTCTATTTTCAGGCATGATGAACGATTAAAATTTATTCCATCAGAAGAACAAGAGTATTGGTTTGGAGATTTAACAGAAGACGAAACTCCAGCCTATTTACAGATCCCAGAAGAATTCAATCAAGCGGAAATAGCATTCTTCAAGTTGCATATGACCATCTTAAAAAAGATGCTAGACAATGGATCTAAGTTCTTAGCAGGAACAGATACAAGCTCCCCAAATGTTTATCCTGGGTTTAGCCTCCATGAGGAATTGCAACTTTTCGTTGAGGCAGGTTTTTCTGAATTGGAAGCTTTACAAACGGCAACTCTTAACCCCGCAATATTTGCACAAAGAGAAAATGATTTGGGAACTATTGAGCAAGGAAAAATTGCCAACCTCCTGATTCTTGATCAAAACCCTTTGGTAAATATTGAAAACACTCTAACCATCGATGGACTCATAAGAAGAGGAATGTATTTTGATAAGGAAACTTTAGAAAGTTTGAGAAATTTGGAAGAAAGAACCTCTAACTAAGGGCCGGCTTTAGGTCAATTCATTCTTAAAACAACTTTTACTGATCACCTACCGTAATTTTGGGATATATTTAAAATTCACCCACCTACAAAATCCCAAGAATGAATAAACCCATCTTAACTTTTCTTTTTGTCCTTTTTGGATTCACACCACTATTTTCCCAAGACATCGATCCAATTACAATTGGCACCAAACACAAAATTCACTCAACAATTCTCAATGAAGAAAGAGAATATTGGATCAACCTGCCTGAATCCTATGATGATGAAGGTACTTCCTACAAAAAATATCCACTTTTAATTATTCTGGACGGAAATCTTCATTTCCAATCCATCACCGGGGCAGTCAATTACATGAGTTCCGGATACAATGGAAACTTAAGAATTCCCGAAATGATTGTGGTAGCTATTCAAAATATAAATAGAAGAAGAGATTTCACTCCGGATAAAATCGTGACTTCTCGTCCCAATGATAGCGGTGGTGGAGAAAACTTTTTGAGTTTTTTGGAGAAGGAGTTAATCCCTGAATTGGATAAAAACTTCAGAACAACGCCCTATCGAATTCTATTTGGCCATTCACTAGGTGGACTTTTGGCAACCCACGCTTACATGAAAGAACACACACTTTTCAATTCATTTATTGCTGTGGATCCAAGCTTTGGTACTTGGGACGACGAAACTATGGATCAAAAATTAGAAGCTCTTACTGAAAACTCCTTTGATAGATACCTTTACATTGCCACGGCCAATTGGGGCAAAAGAAACATCAGAAACAGAGACAGGCATGTGCGCTTATTTGAGTCTTTGAACAGTAAATGTGAAGGGGAATTTCCTGCAAAACTGGAATATTTTCAAGATGAAAATCACGGATCGGTTCCTCAGATTGCATTTTATAACGGTATCTCCGCGATTTTTGAGGGATATGGAATTTATTACCGAGATATTGAAAGTAAAGATCAATTAGACGAAAACTTCAAAGCCCTATCCAATCGTCTTTCTTTTGACTTTTACCCTACTGAACAATTGGTCAATCGAATTGGATACACTTTCCTTCAAAGTAGGAATGATGTTGAAAAAACTAAGGCTTTGGATTTTTTCATTCTAAATACAGAGTACTATCCTAATTCCTACAATGCTTTCGATAGTTTGGGAGAGGCCTATGAAATGCTTGGCAACCTTTCAAAAGCGATTGAAAACTACCAGAAATCATTAGCTCTCAACCCCGATAATAAACACGCTGCCAATAGAATATCTAACCTAAAGGAAAATATGTAAATTCCGCTGAAAGGATTTAAAGCCTATTTTTCAAATTAAATAGAAACCGCCATGACACTAGAGGAATTGGGATTTGATGAGAGGATGGCCAAGTATCGAAAAGAGCATCACCTTGATTCTTTTTTGACGGGGAGAGTTACCTCTGAGCACAAAGAGCGATACATAGTAAAAACATCAGAAAAAGAATATGACAGTGAAATTGTTGGGAATTTAAGATTCACCGCCAATAGCAGAGAAGATTTTCCTGCTGTAGGAGATTGGGTGGCAATTTCTGAATACAACGAAGACGAAGCTTTGATTCATGCCATTTACCCTAGAAAAACAATACTGGAGAGGCAAGCGGTAGGAAAGCATGGAGAAAAGCAGATTATCGCAACCAATATTGATTTTGCCTTTATAGTATTGGCTATTGACCGGGATTTTAGTATTAATCGGATTGAGCGCTACCTCACCATTTGCAACAACTCCAAAGTCAGTCCCTATATCATCCTTACCAAAATTGATTTGATAGATGAAGGTGAATTAAGTTCACTAGTATCAAAAGTTCAGGAAAGAATACCTCATATACCACTTTTTACAATCAGCAATGAGAATTTATCAGGAATCAAAAAAGTAAGAGAGGTAATAAAAAAAGGCAAAACCTATTGTCTTCTTGGTTCATCAGGTGTCGGTAAATCCAGCCTATCCAATATTCTTTCAGGGAATAACTCCATGAAAACTGACATAATCAGTTCTAGCACCAATCGTGGAAAACATGTAACCAGTCACCGAGAATTATTGATTTTGGAAAATGGAGGAATCCTAATTGATAATCCAGGGATGCGGGAAGTAGGAATGGCCGATGTAGGGAAAGGACTTGAAGAAACTTTTGATACAATCTATGAATTGTCCAAGGATTGCAAATTCAAAGACTGTACTCATATAAATGAAAAAGGTTGTGCAGTGATTGATGCAATCGAAAATGGAGACCTTGCTATTTCTACCTATGAAAACTTCCTCAAAATGGAGCGGGAAAAATCACATTTTGAGTCTACTGTGGCTGAAAAAAGAAAAAAAGACAAGCAGTTCGGAAAGATGATGAAGAACTTCAAAAAGGATCAGGGGAAGCTTTAATAAAAGAAAAACGAAAAAGTCGATCAGGTTTTGCAAAAAAAAAGCCCCGAAAATTCGGGGCTTTCAATTTTATTTTGATTTAATATTACTTCGTTTTTGGAAGCACATTAGAGATTAAGGAAACTTTCTCAATCGGCTCTGAGGCATTCGAATAAATCCTTACAACTGAATTTTGTTTACCCATTTTTCCAGCTGAATTAAAGGAAACTTGAATTTTTGCTGTAGCACCTGGAGCTACTGGCTCTTTTGGCCAGCTTGGTACTGTACAGCCACATGTTGCAGCTACATTGGAAATAATCAAAGGGGTATTACCCGTATTGGTCAACTCAAATGTGTGAGAAACCTTATCACCTTGTTTGATATCTCCAAAATCAATTGACTTCTCTTTAAATTTGATCACTGCTCCTGTTTCTGTTTGAGCATTTGCCTGAAACGCAAAAACTAATGCAAACAGGCTTAAGAACAATCCAATTTTTTTCATAATCATATCGGTTATTAGTTTCAAATATTCATTTTTTTGAGGCCTTTTCAAAGGTCTTTCAGATTATACTACCTAAAAAACCTTGCCAAAGACGTGAGAGTTCATTTTTAATTCTCAGCTCTCAGACGTATTTCCACTGAAAAAAGTTGGAGAAAAATTCACCAAATACAATTCTTCTGATGCCCGAGTAACTGCAGTATAGAGCCACCTCAAAAAATCCTTATCCACTTTTTCATCTGGCAAATAGCCTTGATCAACAAAAACTGCCGGCCACTGCCCTCCTTGCGCCTTATGACAAGTCAAAGCGTAGGCAAACTTCACCTGAAGGGCATTTAGATATGGATCCTTTCTGATCATATCCTGACGTTCGGTTTTGTTGGCTATATCAGCGTAATCCTCTGAAACTTGATTGTATAGGTTTCTATATTCCTCCCGAGACAAGGATGGATTTGAAGAATACAGGGTTTCTAAGAGCACTTTCGCCTCAAAGTGTGGCTCATCTGGATAATCCAGCAAGCGTAGCTCCAAAGTGGCAAACCGAAATCCATACAATTCTTCGAAAGACCTAATTTTCATAATTTCCGCCATGTCACCATTGGCCAAAAAATTCACCTTTTCGGACTCAGCCATGTAGGTGTAATTATTTTTAACAATCATTAACAAGTCCCCGGTATTGATCTCATCCTCGAAAAAATGAATCACTTTTCGGATATAAAGATTGTACTGGACTGCATTCTTATTGGACCGGGTAACGATCACTGTGTTGTCTGTCCCAAACTTATCATAGGCGTATCTAAGCCCATCCTCCAACCTTTCACCAGTCATCTTAAAGATATCCCTGAAAGATGATGTATTCAATTGGATCTGTGGGTTTTCTTGAGGAATCAATTGCCTTAATTGAGAAGCATTGTATAGAATCCCAGACTCAAGTCTTTGCCTCATCACCTCCACTAATTCTACTTGGTCTGCATGAAGGCGAAAATACCTTTGAAGGTAATTTGAATCCAAGGCAGGACTATATTCACTTCCCACTGGAGGCAACTGGGCAGTGTCCCCTACCAGAATGAGTCGATTCTCCTCTCCTGAAAAAACAAAGCGTATCAAGTCTCCCAACAAATTACCTGACATCCCCCCATCATCGGCCAACATTGAGGATTCATCTACAATAAAAACTGTGTTTTTGTAATAGTTCTTTTGAAGTATAAAACCCATCCCAAGGCCACTAGAGTCCTCTTTTGGCTTATAAATGATCTTATGAATGGTATAAGCTGCTCGTCCGCTGTAGTTGCTCATTACCTTTGCAGCACGGCCTGTAGGAGCCAATAATAATGATCGCATCTGCAATCTGGGAAGACTTTGAACCAATGCAGAAATCACGGAAGTTTTACCAGTTCCTGCATATCCTCTCAATACAAAGGTGGGTTTCTCGTCTACATTTTGGGCAAGAAAATTGTCCATTTTTCGGAAGAATTCAGCCTGTCCAGAGGTGGGCTGAAACGAAAAATTACTTCGAATCAGATCTGATGGTTTCCATTTGGTCTGGTTATCTTTACCCATAGACAACGAAAGTACATGAAGGAAGACAAAATCGGCAATGAAATAAATGCAAAGTTTGGCAATCAGCTTCGCACAAGAGTAAACGGGGTTTTGATCCAAAACGATAAGGTCCTGATGATCCGACATTTGATGGGAGATCAAAAGGAATTTTGGTCTGTTCCCGGAGGAGGGATGAACTTTGGAACCAGTGCCAAATGCAACTTGAAACGTGAATTTTTGGAAGAAACAGGTCTAGAAATAGGTGTTGAAAACTTCCTGTTTGTGCATGAATTTTTTCGCCCCCCCCTACATTCTATGGAATTGTTTTTTGAAGTTTCCTATATTTCGGGAGAAATCGCGCTTGGCACTGACCCGGAATTGGATGAGCAAAATCAAATCATGACCGATATTGCCTGGATGAGTATTTCAGATATCCGTTCATTGCCCCGGGAGTCAGTTCATCAAATCTTTTGGGATATTAAATCCCTTCAGGAGCTAGGATTGTGTAAAGGATATTTTAATTTTGAAAATAATTATCTAAAATAGCACGATTTAAAACCATCAACCTTACCCAGATTTAAAATTTCAACAAAATGAATCTAACCAAAGTATTATCTATTGTTTTCTTCGTCGTAGCGATCGGCTTAGGCTACCTTCTATGGAAAGGTGTGGACGATGTAGTGGAAACAGAGAAAAGAATTGCCCTTGTAGAAGGAGCTATCATTGAAAAACTACAAATGCTGAGAGATGCTCAATTGGCATATCAAGCATCCAATGGTGAATACGCCGGAAATTGGAATGATTTGAAAAACTTCATCCAAAACGGTGAGATTTGGCTAGTTCAAAGAACTGAGACAACTAAATTGTTGGAATATGGTAAGGAAGAAACAACAGTTGAATTCGATACCTTGGGCTCTGTTCCTGTTATGGACTCTTTGTTCAACGCTAGAAAATACCCTGACTTCAACTTAGAGACTATGGCAGTTGTTCCTGCTTCAGGTGGAAAGCAATTTGAATTCTTCGCTGACAAAATCGAAAGAAACAGCTACGAAATCAACGTTTTCGAAATCAGAGATCCAGCTCCAATGAATCCTGAAAGAAAATTGAACAATAACGAAAAAGCTCTAAGAGTAGGATCCAGAACTGACGCTTCTACTGAAGGTAACTGGAAATAATCCCTCCTAATTTTGGAAAATACTCTCAAAGTATTCAAAAGTGATAAGTTTGATGTGGAAGACGCAGCGAGCTTATCACTTTTTTTATACCCTGATTTTTTGGTGATTTTCGCCAAAGATCAAAATCAATCAAACACCGGTATCCATTATTACCCGAATCTAAACTGGAAATCGATTGATCAATTAATATTGAGTGATCCCCTCCTTAGAGTTGACCTACCTGCCAAGGTCTATATTCACCATAGAGGATTCAGTTTAGTCCCTGGAGTTCTTTTTTCATCAGGAAATGAGGCCAATTTTCTCACATTTATCCAGGAAATGCCAGCCAATCCTTTTTATTTCAATACCCCGCTAGACAGTAACAATCTACAGATCGTTTCATATATTGATGAAAAGCTGAACAAGTCTCTTCAAGCCAGATTCTCTGAATTGAGCTTCTTCCACGGAAGTTCTTCTTTCTTATCTTACTTATTCAAAGAAAGGTTCAATCTTATCGGTCAAGAGATTTTGATCAATATTTTTGGCAACAAAATGTATGTAGCTGCTTTCACAGATCAGGAACTCAGCGCATTCAACTTATTCCAAATAGACTCCAAAGAGGACATTCTGAAATATGTTCTGATATTAATTGAGCAGCTCAAATTCCAGAGAAACTTAGTACGAATCAGCATTTTTGGAGTACCTTCTAAAAGTGACATAACAGATGATTGGGGAAAAGAATATTTTCAGAATTTCAGAATTTTAACTCCCCACGCCAATCAAAATTATTCCCATGGATTTAAGCATCTCAAAGATTTGGGATTGTTTGAAGTCTCTTGGCAATACCAATAAAACATGAGTAAAATAGCCATTTTTCCAGGTTCATTTGATCCCTATACTATGGGACATCACGATATAGTGATGAGAAGTTTAGACCTATTTGATGAGGTCATCATTGGCATTGGATACAATTCCACCAAAAAGAACCGCTATTTTGATATCGATTTGATGGTGGAAAAAATCGAAAGTGTATATACAGAAATACCTGGCGTGAAAGTCATTGTTTACAATGAACTGACCTCTACACTTGCAAAAAAGCATGGGGCTGGTTTTCTGATCAGGGGTTTAAGAAATACAACCGATTTTGAATACGAAAACACCATTTCTCAAATGAACCGCTATCTAAATGAAGATTTGGAAACGGTATTTTTGATCACTTCTCCTCAATACGCGGCCATCAGCTCTACTGTAATCCGTGAAGTTCATAGGTATGGCGGAAATGTAAGTGAATTCCTCCCTTACAATATCTAATCGGTAGATTACTTTATTTAAGGTGATTATTAAGGAATTGCTTAAAAAGCCATCTCATGGATGGGTATGAATTGACCAAAGCTGTTTTTGCATCACCTTCTCTAAACCATCTAATATCCTCGATTCCCTCTTCTTTTTGAGGCTTCATTCCAGCATCTGAAACATTACTCATCGCATACCAATAGGTCTTTTTGAGAATGCTTTTCCGGTTTTGGGTATAGGTATGCCAAGTATTGCAGATTGGCTTACCTAGCTTCACTTGGATCGCACACTCTTCTTCCACTTCTCTCACCGCACACTGCTGAGGAGTTTCTCCTTTATCAAATTTTCCTTTCGGAAAATCCCACTTCCCTAGTCGATATATTAAAAGAATTTTATCCTTTTTGGTCACAATGCCTCCAGCGGCTTTAATCGTATAAAAGCGACTTTTAACAAATTTCTTCAGGGCATTTTTATCACTTGATACCAAAGTAACAGAATCCAAATCTTTCAACTTGCGAGTCCTCATTTGATACAAAATCCGAATGATCAAATCATGGGAAGGCTCTTGAAATAGAATATCATCCTGCCAAAGAGCTGCCGAAGGCAGATCATCAGATTCAGAAAATATGGCGTCGTATTTTTTGGATGGGTGAAGCTCTTCGAAGCTAATTAAGTCCAGAGGCTTGTCATTGACAAAGATTCGCATGCAAGAATCGTCGATTGGTATACTGTGAATGGTCAAAAATGCATAAAAATTTCGCTTACCACAACCTGAACCATTCTTAATCACTTATTTTTGAGGCATGAAAATTCTAGACTCTTCCATCGCAGCCGAGGTTGCTGACCAATTGCTTGAAATTGAAGCGATTCGATTACAGCCTGAAAAACCCTTCACTTGGGCCTCAGGTTGGAAATCTCCAATTTATTGTGACAATAGACTTTCACTTTCTTTCCCGAAAGTCAGAAATCTAATTAAAGAGAATCTGGTTAAGTCAATTCAGCACTTTTTCCCTGAAGCTGAAGCCATCGCCGGTGTAGCTACTGCAGGAATCCCCCAAGGAGCACTTTTGGCAAATGATCTAGACCTACCTTTCATTTATGTTCGCTCCAAACCAAAAGGTCATGGAATGGAAAATATGATCGAAGGTAAAGTTGTCCCAGGTCAAAAAGTCGTAGTGGTCGAAGATTTGGTTTCTACTGGAGGAAGCTCTTTGAAAGCCGTACAAGATCTAAGAAATGCAGGATTTGAAGTGATGGGGATGGTTGCGATTTTCAGCTATGGGTTTGGAATCGCTGACGACAACTTCAAAAATGCAGATGTCGACCTAATCGTACTTTCCCACTATGAAGCGATGCTTCCTAGAGCTGTTGCCCGGAAATATGTAAAAGACGAGGTTTTGAATTCATTGGCTGACTGGAGAAAAGATCCAGCAGCTTGGAATCCTCAATAAATAATGAATGCCGGTTTTAGCCGGCATTTTTTATTTCTCAAATAATCCGATGGATCCTCCAACCCAATCTTTGTCTTTGTTGAATTTGACACCGATCATCTCTCCCCTACTCAATCTACAAAGATTCCCTACCAATGTGGGCTTCTCGTCTTTCTCTGGCCATAGAGCTAATATGCGAACCTCCACTTTTACTCTTCCGTCTATCGCTTGGATAACGGGCTGATAATTCACTTTCTTCTGAAGGATAAAAAGATCTTTCTCCTCGACTTTTTCTATGCCCTCACGAGTCACATTGAAAATGACTCCTGCACCTGAAAAAGAAAACAAAGGCTTCAATACATAATTTTCCAAATCCTCAGGAATACTCTCTAAGTCACTCAGCAAAGTGGTTTCAATAAAGTAGGGTCCCGAAAGGTAAGGAAGAATAAACTTCGAAATCCGAGTGTACCAATTGGGATGACCAGCCCACTCTACTTCCAAATCATCCTGAAAACTAAAGGCCATATCCAAGTCTGGCCTGGCATCCAGTTCATCAAAAATCACCCGGTTATAAATTCGTTTGATTTGGATTCGTTTGCCATCAGCATCCGTATAAAAGAGTTTCTTTCCTTCTTTTTTTATTGCTGTGACACAAACGAACCGCACTCCCAAGTCCCTTTGACAATAGTAAAAGTCAATTTTAGTATTTTGTTTTTCTGGCTCAATCTCAAGCAAAATCACTTCCTCAGGTGAATAGTCTCCCAGAATCACCTCCTTGAGTTTTTCTAAATAACTCGATTCATCCAATCCACTGAGGTATGGAGTATAGTCTTCCAAAAAGGGATATGCTTCTTTGAATTTCCGATTGAGATTAAACTGAAAATTGAAAATTGAAGGAAATCCTTGAACCTCAATTAGCTTGGGAATTAACTTCTCGTTTTCCTCACAAACCCCAAAATCGATAGCCAAAAACTGAGTATGAGCATCTTCATTGGGAACGCTAGTATTCAAATCCAATGCTTTTTGTGTGATAGCTTTGAAATCAGGCCTTTTGATAAAATCTATTACCTGATCGCATGCTTCTTCCAATTGGCTTTGAAAATCCTTTGGTATAAAAAAAGGGCTTTCCGCAATCCGAAAGGTTGGTTTATGATTGAAATCCTTTTCTACAGAATCCAGAAAATCCCGATAAGTTTCAGGAGAAAAATGACTATTAAAAATACTTCTAATCGGTTGAATCATAAATATCAAGTCAAAACTTCAAGATCTCTCCCTCGATGCTTCCGAATGCTATTTTCCAAGAAATTAGGAATCAAAACTTCATTCGTTTTATAAATTTTATTTTCATCTACCAGGTCTTCCAGCATCGTCCTGAACTTGGCTTTTCCTTTTAGGGCAATGATTTTTTCTCGAACCTCAGGCTTTTTCAAATGAGCCAAAAAGGAAACCGGATCTGCTTCCGGATGAAACTGAGTCCCAACAATTTCATCTGAAAAACGAATGGCCATAATAGCTCTTTCGTACTCCACATGATTTCGGATTTTCTCAAGTGCGATAATTTTCGAGCCCAAAAGTTTAAACTTCTTGTGATCCGGCTTCAAAACTTGGAAATCACGGCTATCTACAGCCCAAAATGGATTATCCAAATTGCGGAAAAGTTTATCCTGCATTCCATCAGAGGTTTTATGGATTGCAAACACTCCAAATGAGGTCGACTTTCTTTTACTGATTTGGCCTAGACCAAAATGTCTACAGGCCATCTGGTATGAGTGACAGATTAAAAGAAGGTATTTCTTTCGGCTATGGTTTTGATTCCAAATCCAGACTTGGTCCAAGAAATCAAAATATTTCAAATCCCAATTCCCATCTCCCTCCAAAGGATTCCCAGGGCCTCCGGTCGAGATAAAAAGATCAAAATCTCTTATCTCTGGTAACTCAGCTTTTCCTCTGACATCGAAAATCTTATAAGAAATATTCTCACTGAATCTTTCTACAATTTCACGGATACAACGCATTCCCTGATTGGGCTCTCCATCGTACATATCCAGTATCGCCAAATGCAATTTTCTCTTCCCCAATTTCTTGAAATTTAAATTTCTACAAAGGTAGCAATTGCTTAAATCCCTTGATTAAATTTTCCGACGATATAATCCACTACCTGCTTGGTATCCTTAGTCTTTTCGAAGACTGACAATTGCTGGTCTGCTCCCGTTCCTTTAGCCAAAATCTGATGGACGAATTCAATTTCTTTTCTGCTTCCCAATTCATCCACCACATCATCTACAAAATCTAATAGTTCCAAAATCAGATCTTGGGTCGGTACTTCTGTCTTTTTACCAAAGTCTATCAGCTTGCCTTCCAATCCATTTCTAGCTGCTCTAAACTTATTCTCTCGAATTAAAGCAATACGATAGATATTGAAACTAGTATTGCTCATCAAAAGCTTATAAAGCTTAGCTACCACAGCCTGAATCAATGCTACAACGCAGATTGTTTCATCCACTGTTAGACACATATCGCAAATCCTAAATTCTATGGTGCTAAAGAATGGATGCATCCTCAGATCCCACCAGATCTTTTTAGGATTATCGATGCAATTGGTCTTTACCAAGATCTCCAAGAAATTATCATAGGACTGGACTGAATCAAAATATTCAGGCAAACCCGTTCTAGGGAATTTTGCAAAAATCTTAGCTCGGAAAGCCTTAAACCCGGTATCTCTACCCTCCCAAAAAGGAGAATTAGTGGTCAAAGCATAAATATGCGGGAGGAAATAACATGCCTGATTCATAAGCTGAAGAGCGATCTCTCGACTTTCAATCCCAACATGTACATGAAGTCCAAAAATCAAATTGGACCTAGCGATATCCTTCAGTTCATTGACGATATTATGATATCTCGGATCATCTGTAATTTCCTGATCTTGCCATTTGGCAAAGGGATGTGTGCCTGCAGCTCCAACTACCAAACCTTGGTTCCCAGCAAGTTCTGAAATCTTGTTTCTAAGAAAAGAAACTTCCTTTCTCGCCTCCCCTACGTTCTTACAAATATTGGTACCGACCTCAACAACAGACTGATGCATCTCAGCCTTGACTTGTTCTCGAAGGTGTATTTTCCCACCTTCCACAATCTTGGACATGTGAGATTTCAAATCCCTGGTTTCGGGATCTATTATCTGGTATTCTTCTTCCACTCCCAAGGTAAAAGGAGGGAGTTTTTTAATCAATGCACTCATAAATTCTGAGATTAAAACCTCTTGGCTGTTTCGGCGGCATTTCTTACGAAAGTCCCCCAGGTCAAATTCATTTTTCCTGGCTTTTGGGCTTTTGCATAGGATATAGCCATTTTCGCAGCTTCTTCAACCACCCATTCAAAATTCTCCTGCCCTACAGAATTGATATCTGCATCGGGAGCTGGATTGCCGAAGTCAATGGCATAAGGAATCCCATCTCTTACAGCAAACTCTACAGTATTAAAATCGTATCCCAAGCCTTTGCAAAGAGCAATCGTATATTCTTTGACTTTGGCCAAAAGCTTTTTCGAGGCTGGCGGACCATCCACCACATATCTTAAATGATGAGGATTTCGAGGTTCATATTGCATGATTCTCACAGCCTTTCCTCCCAAACAGTAAACTCTAAAATACTCGTCGAAAACAATTTCTTCTTGAAGAAGCATCACCAGCTGGCCAGTTTCAGGATGTTTTTGGAAAAATTCCTCCTTATTTTCTAAACGGTATACATTTTTCCATCCTCCGCCAGCATAGGGTTTCATATAGGCAGGAAAACCGATGTAATCAAAGATCCCTTGCCAATCCAATGGAGCAACGAGATTTCTAAAGGATTTGCTTGTTGTGTCTGTGGGATGCTCAGCTGATGGTAGAATCACCGTTTTTGGAAGAGGTACTCCCAATTGATCTGCAAGGCAATTATTGAAAAACTTGTCGTCAGCACTCCACCAAAATGGATTATTGATTACGGCCGTCCCTGTTAGCGCTGCATTTTTCAAATATGCCCTGTAAAAAGGAACATCTTGAGAAATCCGATCAATAATTACTGCGTATTCGGTTAATTCATTTTGGATTACCTTATCGATTTTAACAGCTTCTGCGATTATACCTTTTTCGGCTTTCTGATTGACTCTATCAATGAATGCCTGAGGAAAGGTGTCCTCCATTCCGAAAAGTATTCCAATTTTTTTCATAAAACTTTAATAAAAAGGTGATGGTTGATTTAATCAAATTTGATCCTACTGAGATAATGAGGGAACATTTCTTTCCAAAGGTCCCAATCGTGAAGTCGATTCTGCCTAATATCCAGCCAGTGATTGACATGTTTTTTATTGAGACAATCATCTAATTTGAGATTTGCGTCAAAGCAAATATCCCAATTGGAGGTACCCAAGATGATATCCATATTCCAAAGCTCAAAGTCATTCAATCCAGGAAGATATTCAAGAGGGCTATTGTAATAAATATCATCATGCTGATACCCATCCATAAAACTTCGAATATCAAATGCTCCAGACATACTGAACATGTGACTCACATAGCCGGGGTGGCGGAAAGCAAAATTGGCGGCATGATAGCCTCCAAAACTACAACCTGCCATGACGACTTTGGCCATGGCAGTATTGAGCCTAATTCGCTCTACCACTTCATGACAAATCATTTTATCAAAGGCAACTTGATTTTGAATGCGGTCGTGTGGGTGAATGCCTTTGTTGTAGAAACTTTCTGCGTCATTACTTTCAGGACAAAAGATCTGAATCAGGCCTTGCTCTATATACCAGCGAGCAGAATCGATTAGACCCATATCCTTATTTTCGTGAAATGAACCTCGTGAGGTAGGGAATACGACTACAGGGTAACCTGCATGGCCAAATGATAGCATCTGAACATCCCTATGGAGGTGTGGGGAATACCACTTAAAATATTCTTCTTTCATATAAGGCTCCTTGGGGACTGTATTTCAAGACTTTTTGAAAAACTATTCAAAATAAACTGAAAAGCAAAGAACCTTCCTTAAAGATTAGGTCAAGTTTAAATTAAATTTCCACTTCGGACTTAGAATGCAAAGGATGTTTTTTGAAAAGAAAAAGCTTCACTACTCCTACAATTATTGAAAGTCCAACTCCTGCGACCAAAATCCATTTGCATGTCGTGAAAAATGATGCAAATAGTACCAAAAGATGACTGGTAAACGGAAAAGTATTCAATAAGATAGTTTCTAATATATTCTCAAATAGATCAACTGTACCTACAAGCAAAGGAAGCCAAATAATTGGCTGCTTTCCGTATAGCTTTACTAAAATCCCTATTAGGAAAGATGAATAAATCAAAAGGTAAGGAAAATCTAAAATCCAAATCCCAGCCCTATATAAGTTTCTGGTGTTTAGATCCATAGCACTCAGAGACTGAATCGCCTCCCAATAGGTGTAGGCAAATTTCAAATCCAAGGCATAATCCTTAGGCATAAAATAAGACAGTAGAAAATTAAAAATCAGTGTTGCAAAGAATAGGGTTAAGAGCACATACTTTTTCCCTATAAGGTTCAAAAATTTATCCATAAAAAAATCAGTTTAAAAGTCTACCTAAATTTAGGTAAATCAATGTGTTATATAAAAATTTTAAGAGAATTTATCCCCTAAATTTCACTTTTTCTGAAACCATTGAGCATATAGGGGATAATTTTTAGCTGTTCTAAGAATCACCTCCTCCATTTCAGGTCCAGTTTGCTTTACTTTTTTGGCAGGCATCCCCGCGTAGATGGAATTGGCCTCTACTATGGTATTTGCTAAAACAACTGCTCCAGCAGCAATTACTGCTCCTGAATGAACCACAGCTCCATCCATCACGATTGCTCCCATTCCAATTAAAACACGATCATGAATAGTGCAGCCATGTACTACTGCATTATGAGCAATCGAAACTTGATTTCCTATATAGGTTCCTGCTTTCTGATAAGTACAATGAATTACAGCGCCATCCTGGATGTTGGTAGCATCCCCTATTCTGATTTCATGGACGTCCCCTCGGATCACTGCATTGAACCAAACTGTACAATTTCTCCCCATTTTCACATCTCCAACAATAGTTGCATTAGGCGCAAACCAACAGCCTTTACCAAATTGAGGCGTTTTACCATTTACTTCAAGTATCAGAGGATCAGTGCTTTGCATGTTTTTCAATTATTTTTTTAAGCAATTTGAAAAAATTATTTCACAGGTTCGAACTTTTTGCACAATTTTGGGTTTTCGTGTATATACATTGAATCTAAGAACTAAATCAATTTTACAACAACAATGAAATTATTCAAACAATCCGGTCTATTACTTGCTGCAGCATTGATCACTTTTGCATGTAGCAAACCAAGCGAAACTGTAGAAACTTCTGATGCGAAAGAAGTAGCAGAAGCAAAAGGAGCTGTATTAGCTATCAATCCATCTGCAACTACTATTGCATGGAGAGGTTACAAACCAGCTGGTCAGCATTACGGTGAAATCCCATCAACTGAAGGATCTATTGCAGTAGAAGGAACTGAAATCACTGGTGGTAAATTCACCTTTGACATTACTGGCCTTAAAATCACTGATTTGGAAGAAGGATCTGAAAACTATGGAAAACTTTATGGTCACCTACAGTCTCCTGACTTCTTTGATGCTGCAAACCACCCAACTGCAACTTTCGAAATCACTTCTGTTGAGCCGTTTGCAGCTGGTGATGTAATCGCTGATGTAGAGCAATTCGAAACTGAAAATACTCCAACTGCAGCTTCTGCATTGACTCCTGAAAACCCAACTCATTGGATCAGCGGTAACTTGACTTTGAGAGGGAACACCAAAAACATCAAATTTCCTGCAACTGTAATGGTTGAAAATGGAGCAGTAGCTGCTAAAGCTGGTTTCAACATCGACCGTACCGAATGGGGACTTGCTTACGGAGACGAAGCAAACGCAGTAGATAAAGCAAAAGATCAATTTATCTACAACACAGTATCTATCCAATTGGATGTGAAAGCTGATTAATCACAAATACCCTAGATAAAAGAGGAATTCGATCGAATTCCTCTTTTTTTTGCATTGTGAATTCTGAAACACATCAATATCAATTCAAAAACATAGGTGAAATCGAGCAAATCATCCAATGGATCAATCGAGAGTATTCTTTTTTATGTCTGACTTCTGGAAATGAACATCAGTATCCCCAAGGTACATTTCCAAACCAAATCCTGGCTGGCAACACTGCAATAGAAGCGGATGAACTTTGGACTTCAAAGGGGCAAAATATAGCAGGAATCATTTCATATGATTTTAAAAATCAATTGGAAAATCTCCAAAGTGAGAATCCAGCGTGGATCAATGTTCCAGACCTGACATTTTTTAAAAGTGAAATCAAAATACGTTGGGAGTCAGATTCCATTTTCTCCACTGTTGAAATTCCTGAGTCTGTATGGAAAGAAAAGGTGGCTCTATCTCAATCTGAAAAAGTCACAATTTCACCATTGACGAGCCGAGAATCCTATTTGGAGAATTTCAAAAAAGTCCAGAATGAAATTATAGAAGGCAACACATATGAAATGAATTATTGTATTTCCTTCGAAGGAAAAACTTCTCATTTTGATCCTATACTTGCATTTTTTGATTTGATGAAGCTTTCTCCAATGCCATTTTCAGCTCTCTTTAAGGCAAAATCCAAATACCTAATCTCAGCTTCTCCTGAAAGATTTTTGAAAAAGTCAGGTAATCAGTTGATTGCTCAACCCATCAAAGGAACTGCAAAAAGAGGTCATACTAATGATGAAGATGAAAGAAATAAATCTAACCTTCTTCATAGTGAAAAGGAGCAAGCCGAAAATTTAATGATCACGGATCTGATGAGAAATGATCTATCAAAAGTTTCAGAAACTGGCTCTGTAAATGTTCCAGAGCTTTTTGGAATTTATTCCTTCCCAAAAGTTCATCAGATGATCACCACAGTTTCATCACAATTAAAGACTAATACTACTTTTCGAGAAATCATTGAAGCCACTTTTCCAATGGGAAGCATGACGGGCGCTCCAAAAATCAAAACTATGGAAATCATTGATCAAATCGAAAACTTCACGAGAGGATGGTTTTCAGGCACTTTAATGCTTATAGATGAAAATGGAGATTTTGATTCCTCTGTCATCATTCGAAGTATCATCTCTGATTTAGAGAAAAATAAACTGTATTTTGGAGTTGGAAGTGCCATCACAATCGATGCTGATCCAAATGCTGAATACGAGGAATGTCTACTCAAGGCAAGTGCGATTTTAGAAGTTCTCAGTGGAAAATGAACAAGACCAACATAGCTCTCCTACCCGCAAAATCATCCATGTGGATATGGATGCTTTTTATGCGTCGGTAGAGCAATTGGACCATCCAGAATGGAGAGGAAAACCTTTGGTAGTTGGGGGAAATGCCGCCAGAGGCGTTGTAGCTGCAGCAAGCTATGAAGCTAGAAAATATGGTATCCACTCTGCAATGTCCTCAGTTTTAGCAGCTAGGAAATATCACCAATTGATTTTTGCCAAACCACGTTTTGACCGATACAAAGAACTTTCTCTCCAGATCCGGGAAATCTTTTATGAATACACCGATTTGGTTGAACCCTTGTCTTTGGATGAAGCTTTTTTGGATGTCACTGAAAACAAAATGGGTCTCAAATCCGCCATTTTGATTGCAAGGCAGATTCGAGAGAAAATCAAAATCAAAACCGGTCTGAATGCCTCAGCCGGAGTTAGCTACAATAAGTTTTTGGCAAAAACCGCTTCAGATCTCAACAAACCTAACGGGCAAGCAGTGATCCTGCCTGAGGAAGCAGAAGCTTTTTTAGAAAAATTACCCATCGGGAAATTCTTTGGAATCGGAAAAGTAACTGCCGAAAAGATGCAGAAACTGGGCATTCATAATGGCAAAGACCTTAAGGAATACTCCCTACAGTTCCTGACCAAGAAATTTGGCAAATCGGGTCTACACTATTTCAATATTGTCAGAGGAATCCATCTTTCCGAAGTCCAACCACACCGAATCAGAAAGTCATTGAGTGCTGAAAACACTTTTGAAAAAGATCTGATTACGCTAGCTGAATTGGAAGAGAATCTGCACCCTATTTTCAAGGAAGTTATTCGAAGACTGGAAAAATCAGGAATAAAAGGCCGAACAGTCACTCTTAAACTGAAATTCGCTGATTTCACACTTCAGACTCGAAGCAAAACTTTAGACCAATACCCAGACGAAAAAATAATCTGGGATTTGGCTTTGGAACTTTTACATCAAGAAACCATTCCAAAACCTGTACGTTTGCTAGGGCTGGGACTTTCCAACCTTAATATCACCGAGGAGCACGAACACTTTGGAGAGCAGCTCAAGATTCCTTTTGATTCACAAGTGAAATAGTCTGGAATATTTCCTGAAAGAATCTGCCATTTTGTCCGCTTTTTCTTAATTTCGCATCCCTAAGTTTGAAAACATTCATGGACAACTTGATTAAAGACATCGACATCATCAGCGGAGAAGAGGCGCAAGCAGTCGATTATAAAACCACTGTCGAGGAAAACACCGGCAAATCCAAAAAGATATACATAGAAAGCTATGGCTGTCAGATGAATTTTTCTGACTCAGAAATCGTGGCTTCTATCATGAAGGAAAACGGCTTTGATACTACCTCTGATTTTCAGCAGGCAGATGTCATTTTTCTAAATACTTGCTCTATCCGAGAAAAAGCTGAGCAAACAGTCAGAAAACGCCTTTCTGATTTCAACAGAGTCAAAAGATCGAAGCCAGAGATGACTATCGGGGTTTTGGGTTGTATGGCTGAGCGACTGAAGGACAAACTTTTGGAAGAAGAAAAAATAGTAGATGTGGTCGTAGGACCGGATGCTTACAGAGATCTTCCAAATTTGGTAAATGCTGCTGAAGATGGAAGAAAAGGGGTGAATACTTTCCTTTCCAGAGAAGAAACCTATGCAGATATTGCTCCGGTTCGTCTCAACTCCAATGGTATTACTGCTTTCATTTCCATCATGAGAGGATGCGACAATATGTGTTCTTTCTGCGTGGTACCTTTTACCAGAGGACGTGAAAGAAGCCGTGATCCACATTCGATCCTAGCAGAAGCTAAAGACCTTTTTGCAAGAGGATATAAAGAAGTAACTCTGTTGGGACAAAATGTAGACTCCTACAAGTGGTCTCCAGAAGAAAACAACAAAGCGAGATTGAACAAAAAGGAGGATGTAACTTCCTCAATTGTCAACTTTGCAAACCTATTAGAAATGGTGGCTCAAGTAAGCCCGCTTTTACGAGTTAGGTTCTCCACTTCTCATCCGAAAGACATTACAGATGAGGTATTGTATACTATGAAAAAGTATGACAATATCTGCAAATACATTCACCTACCGGTCCAATCTGGAAACAGTCGAGTACTGGATTTGATGAACAGAACTTATGACCGTGAATGGTATTTGAATCGTGTTCGTGCTATTCGTGAAATCTTAGGCGAAAAATGTGGCATCTCTTCCGATATGATTGCTGGCTTCTGTACAGAAACTGAAGAAGAACATCAGGACACCTTGACTTTGATGGATATTGTGAAGTATGACTTCTCTTATATGTTCTTCTACTCTGAGCGACCAGGAACTCTGGCTGCCAAGAAATTTGAAGATGATATTCCTTTGGATGTTAAAAAACGTCGATTGGCTGAAATCATCGAGAAGCAAAGTCAGCTTTCCTATGAAAGAAATCAATTGGATCTTGGACAAGAGCAGATCATCTTGATCGAAGGAACTTCCAAAAAATCACAAGACGAGCTCAAAGGAAGAAACTCTGCCAACAAAGTAGTGATCGTTCCATCTGCAGGCTTGAAAATGGGAGATTATGTCAAAGTAAAAATCACCGAGTGTACTCCGGCTACTCTTTTCGGAGAAATTCTTGAGATCAATCCAGCAATGGCATGATTACACCACAAGAAATTCATAGCGTCAAACTACGGTTTGGGATCATAGGTAATAGCCCACTCCTCAACCATGCGATTCAGGTAGCCATGCAAGCTGCACCCACAGACATGACGGTTTTGATTACCGGTGAAAGTGGTAGTGGTAAGGAAAGCTTTTCCAAAATCATCCATTCACTTTCCTTGAGAAAGCATGGTAAATTTATCGCCATTAACTGCGGGGCAATTCCTGAAGGAACAATAGATTCCGAGCTTTTTGGTCATGAAAAAGGTTCCTTTACTGGAGCTCATGAAGCCAGAAAGGGCTACTTCGAGGTAACAGATGGAGGCTCTATTTTCCTGGATGAAATCGGTGAAATGCCCTTGGGAACACAAGCTCGTTTACTTCGAGTATTGGAAAATGGGGAATTCATCAAAGTAGGTTCTTCCAAAGTTCAAAAGACAAATGTGCGTGTTATCACTGCGACCAATGTTAATTTGATCAAGGCGGTAGAAAAAGGAAAATTCAGAGAAGACCTTTATTATCGATTAAATACAGTTCCGATTTTCGTCCCTCCTTTGCGAGAACGCGGAGAGGATATGGTTTTGCTTTTTAGAAAATTCACCTCTGATTTTTCGGAGCGTTATCATGTAAAACCTATTTCATTGGACGAAGGAGCTCAAAATTTGTTAATGAGGTATCCTTTCCCTGGAAATATCCGTCAGCTTAAAAACATTGCGGAGCAAATTTCCCTTTTGGAACAGGAAAGAGAAGTAGATGCACAGACGCTTTCCAAGTATCTTCCAAATGATAATTCCAGATTACCTATGGCTATTTCTGGAAATACCCAGAAGTCCGAAGGAACTGATTTTTCTGAAAGGGATCTACTTTACAAAGTCCTTTTTGATATGAAAAAGGACATGAATGAGTTAAAAAAATTGGTTTTGGAATCCTATCAGAATGGAGGATTGAACCAAAGCATCATTCAAAAGCATAGTGGATTGTTTGAGGATATGGAGAGTAATTTTACTCCTTCAGAAACTCAAGAAAGCAGTCCAAACTATTCGGTTCCTTTGGTTTTAGAATCTCAAAAATCAAGTTCACCTATAGATGAACATGATTATGAGGATGAAACGATTGAGGACATTATTCACGAAGAGGATGACAATTCACTTTCTTTGGAGAAAAAAGAAAAGGAAATGATCCTTCGAGCGTTAAGAAAGCATAACAATAAGCGCAAGTATGCAGCGAGTGACTTGGGGATCTCCGAGAGAACTCTGTATAGAAAAATCAAGCAATATGAAATCGACCAATAAGGGATTTATTTGGCTTTTTGGACTGATTTTCTTGTTGTTCCAAAGCTGTTCTGTGAAGTATAGCTTTACGGGAACCAATATCAATTATGACATCGTCAAGACCTTTTCGGTAGACAATTTCTTCAATGACTCTGGAAATGGCCCTGCCAATATGCAGCAGACATTTACCGAAGCCTTAAAAGAATACTATCAAAGGAATACGCAGCTGGAGTTGATTAGAACCAATGGAGATCTCCAGTTTTCTGGAGCTATCAAAAACTATAGGTTAACCCCTCAAGCGGCAGTTTCCAGTGGAAGTTCGACAGTGGCAGATCGGGCCGGTTTGATGAGATTGACCATTTCTGTCGAGGTAGATTATATCAATACGACCAATGAGGAAGAGAATTTGAAACAGTCTTTTTCCTTTTTCCAGGATTATGACCCAAGAACCACTACCCTATTGGATGTAGAGAGTCAATTGATTGATGAGATATTCAAAAACATCCTACAGGATGTATTCACAGCAACTGTAGCTAATTGGTAAATTTTCTCTATTTTCACCCAAAAGCCTAAAAGTGAACGCCAGCCAATTTCAAGAAATACTCAAGAAAGCTGACACTCTGGAAAAGAGTGATATTCTGCAATTGAAAAAGGTGCAGGAGAACTTCCCCTATTTCCAGATCCCTCATGTGTTGATCGCCAAATATGAGTTTCAGAAAAAAACGAATTTGGCAGCTTCTTCCTTAGGCTGGGCAGCAATCACCAGCCCAGACAGGATTTGGCTAAAAAAACTAGTAGAGCAAGAGGTAAGCAATTCTGCAACCTCTCCAGCAGAGGATTTACTTCCTGAAGATCAACCGGAGAAACCAAGCCAAGCTAGCAGAACTCAATCCTTGAAGGTTTTGGGAGAGCAGCTGAAAGGCAACAAAACTGAGGAACCAGAGAAAAAGGTAGAGGAAAAGCCAGAACCACCTAAACCTAAAAGACGAACTCGAAGAGCAAGTGCTGGAGATGATCTGATTGAGACTATCAAAAAGCGTGAGAAGAAAACAATCGTCGACTCCAAGAAAAAAGAGCAAATTGATCTCATCAAAGCCTTCAGTAAAAAATCGATTAAACTTGCGACGATCAAAGAAATTGAAGCAAATCAAAATACAGAAAATCTAGCAGCAAATAGTACCCAAATCAATGACAACCTGATTTCTGAATCCTACGCTAAACTCCTCTTGAAGCAAAACAAGAAGGATAAAGCGATTGAAATTTATGAAAAATTGGGCTTGAAGTTTCCGGATAAAAAGACTTACTTTGCGGACTTGATTGAAAACTTGAAAAATTCTTAATTACTAAATATATGTTTACCCTATTAATCACCATCATTCTAATTCTAGCTGTGTTGTTGATCCTAGTGATCCTAGGTCAAAACTCAAAAGGTGGCGTTGGAGCAGCTTTCGGTGGTAGCGCATCCCAAATCATGGGAGTAACTCGTACAGGAAATGTACTTGAAAAAGCAACTTGGATTCTTGCAATTTCTATCTTGGTTCTTTCTTTGGCATCTTCTGCATTCTATTCAGGAAGCCAGCCAAACCAATTCTCTTCACCAAACATTGATAGTGCAAAACAACAAGTCGTAGCACCTGCATTTGGTGAACCTGCTGGAGAAAGTGTACTTCCTACCGAAACTGAAGCTACTCCAGAAGATACAACTGGAAACTAATTCAAGGTTTTTTAGACCTTTTAAGAATAAATATTAAGTCCGCCTTCGCAAGGCGGACTTTTTTGTTTAGTTTGGCAATTAAAGGATTCTTTTTTGCGGATTACAAATCGCCCGTTTAAGAAAATCTGCACCTCAAACCAAACACAACTATATGAACAACCAACCGCTCCGGCTGGAGGACCTTAACCTAGAAACCTGGCCAAATTTGATTTTATGGGCAGCACCTGTCATGTTTTTGCTGGTCTTTGTGGAATGGGGGATCTCTTGGTACCAAAAAAGAGATGCTTATAATACCAAAGACTTCTTTGCTGCAACTACCATTGGTTTGGTAAACGTTGGAATTTCCGCCATGATTAAGCTAGCTACTTTTGGCTCAGCTTTGTTTTTTTATAACATCTCCCCTTTCAAAATCCCACCAACATGGTGGTCTTTCGTACTATGCTTCATTGCGATTGATTTTGCTAGATATTGGGCTCACAGAGTGGCTCATGAGCAAAGATTCTGGTGGGCCACACACATTACCCATCACAATTCTGAGAAGTACAATCTTTCTGTTTCATTCCGTTTGGGATGGACACAGCATATCAAGATTATTTTCTTCTTCCCTGTGATGTTTATGGGATTTGATCCTTATGTATTCTTCATCTGCCATCAAATCGCAGTATTGTACCAATTCTGGATTCATACCGAATACATCAAAAAGCTTCATCCAGTAGTAGAATACATTTTCACTACTCCTTCACACCATAGAGTTCATCACGCGAGTGATGAGCATTACTTGGACAAAAATTATGGCTCTACGTTCATCATTTGGGACAGAATGTTCGGAACCTTTATGCCTGAAGGAGAAAGACCAACTTATGGTATCACTAAGCCAGTGACATCATACAATCCTGTCTATTTGGTGTTCCACGAATGGAGAGATATTTTCAAAGATATCGCACAAGCAAAAAGCGGAAAAGAGGTTTGGAGAATATTATTTGACAAACCTGGGGCAGAGGTAATTGCCAATCGCGTCAAAAAAGAACAGAGGGAAGAACCTCACATCGAAAAAGAGAAAGAATTAGCGGAGGCCGGGTAGGCCTCCTTTTTTTATGCCTTCACATGCTGTAGAAGCAATCTTTTACTAATAGGAACCAACGTTTCATCTATAGGAAATGAATGTTGACTATGTAGCCTCCATGTTGCGGGATTGGGCAATTCCTTCACTTCTTTTACTAAATCTAATTTGAGGGCCTCCAAGGTTTTGACAAGTGTCTTTTGAAAGACTCCAATCAACCAAAGTGAAACACTCCTAAACTTTTCTCCTGCAAACTGGAGCAAACCCGACTTATACCGAAAGGCATGCACATCCGAAGATTGTTCTCTAGTCAGAAACACAAATCCTTCCCGATTATATAATGGCTGTATTCCCACTGGTTCAAACTCCACTTGTTCCTCCACATAATCATAAATGGTCCTACCCTCTCGGATCTGCTTTTCTATTTTTGGCAGAGCAAAATCTGTAATCTGATTGATTTCCTCGATTAGGTTACCTTCTTTTTCGAGTGGTTGGAAATGCAGCTTTGCTTGATCCAAATCTACATTTGAAAGCGCTTTTGGAAACATATCCGAAAGTTTCTTTTTCCCTGACTTGAATTCATTCAGGTTCCGATGGTGCTCAATGAGCTCACCCAAACTAGGGTAAAGTTTGGCAGCTTGAAAATGTCTGTTGGTTTCTTGTAGGTAGGCCAGAAGCTGATACTTCTTGTACTCAAAATCTATCAGTCCTTCTGTCACCCAATTTTTGGAAAGTGTTCTCATAGGTTTGTTGGCTTTACGAAAAAATACAAATTTCTGTCAGTAAATCCATCGGCATTTGAAATTTTGGCAGACTTATACGCATGAAAAATTGTGAGTTAGCAAAGACAACTGACAAGATGTAGTCGATTTGTCAGTCTTTTAAAATAAACTGTACTTGGCACAAGAATCGCTCAAGGAGGAATGTAGAATTTTAAACTAACCTTTAAACAATTTCATATTATGTCAAACGTGAACATCAAGCCTCTTGCGGACAGAGTTCTAGTACAACCTGCAGCTGCTGAAGAGAAAACCGCTTCCGGTCTTTACATTCCGGATACTGCCAAAGAGAAGCCTCAAAGAGGAACTGTCGTAGCAGTTGGCAATGGTAAAAAAGATGAGCCCTTGACTGTAAAAGTTGGAGACACAGTTTTGTACGGAAAGTATTCCGGTACTGAATTGAGCGTGGACGGAGCAGATTACCTAATCATGAGAGAATCTGACATTTTCGCGATCCTTTAATTAATCACCAAAACATTAACCTAAAAAAATCAAGAAAATGGCTAAAGAACTATTTTTCGATACAGATGCTAGAGACCGTCTGAAAAAAGGCGTTGACGCACTAGCAGACGCAGTAAAAGTAACCCTTGGACCTAAGGGAAGAAACGTAATCATCGACAAAAAATTCGGTGCTCCTACCATTACCAAAGATGGTGTTTCCGTAGCGAAAGAAATCGAATTGGAGGAACCAATCGAGAACATGGGTGCACAGTTGGTAAAAGAAGTAGCTTCCAAAACTGCAGACAATGCAGGTGACGGTACTACTACTGCTACCGTTTTGGCTCAGTCTATCTTCAACGTAGGTATCAAAAACGTTGCTGCTGGTGCTAACCCAATGGACTTGAAAAGAGGTATCGACAAGGCTGTTGCAGCTGTAGTTGGACAATTGAGAGATAACTCTAAAGAAATCTCTACTTCTAAAGAAATCGCTCAAGTAGCGACTGTTTCCGCTAACAACGACGAAGAAATCGGTAACATGATTTCTGACGCAATGGATAAAGTAGGAAAAGACGGTGTAATCACTGTAGAAGAAGCAAAAGGTACTGAAACTGAAGTAAAAACTGTAGAAGGTATGCAGTTTGACAGAGGTTACCTTTCTCCATACTTCGTAACCAATACTGAGAAAATGGAAGCTGAGCTAGACGCTCCTTACATTTTGATCTACGACAAGAAGATTTCTTCTATGAAAGAACTTCTTCCGGTATTGGAGCCAGTTGCTCAGACCGGTAAGCCTTTAGTGATCATCGCTGAAGATGTAGACGGTGAAGCTTTGGCTACTTTGGTAGTAAACAAAATCAGAGGTGCTCTGAAAGTTGCTGCTGTGAAAGCTCCAGGTTTCGGTGATAGAAGAAAAGCTATGTTGGAAGACATCGCAATCTTGACTGGCGGAACAGTAATCTCTGAAGAAAGAGGATTCAAATTAGAGAATGCTACCGTAGACATGTTAGGTAGAGCAGAAAAAATCAACATCGACAAAGACAACACTACTGTTGTTAACGGTGCTGGTGATGCAGCCGCTATCAAAGGTAGAATCGCTGAGATCAAGTCTCAAATCGAAAAAACTACTTCTGACTATGACAGAGAGAAGCTTCAAGAGAGATTGGCTAAGCTTTCTGGCGGTGTAGCTATCCTTTATATCGGTGCTGCTACTGAAGTAGAAATGAAAGAAAAGAAAGACCGCGTAGATGATGCTTTGCATGCTACTAGAGCTGCTGTACAAGAAGGTGTAGTAGTCGGTGGTGGTGTTGCTTTGATCAGAGCTGCTGAGGCTTTGGCAGATCTTAAAGGATCTAACGAAGATCAGGATACCGGTATCAATATCATCAGACAAGCTATCGAATCTCCTTTGAGAACAATCGTATTGAATGCAGGTGGTGAGCCTTCTGTAGTGATCAATAAGATCAGAGAAAACCAAGGAAACTTCGGCTACAATGCTAGAATCGACGAGTACGAAGATCTATTCGCAGCAGGTGTAATTGACCCTACTAAAGTGACTAGATTGGCATTGGAAAATGCTGCATCCATCGCTTCACTTCTATTGACTACCGAGTGTGTGGTAGCTGATGTAAAAGAAGACGCTCCAGCTATGCCTCCAATGGGAGGTGGCGGAATGGGTGGAATGATGTAATCCAAATCCCCATTTATGAAAAAGGAGGCTTTAGAGCCTCCTTTTTTTATTCCCCTCATTCTGAGGACAAGTTTTCCCCTAATTGAAAAAATGATTCCAAACTTTTTTCTTGGACTCGGAATAATTGTATTTTGCTTTGAATACATTCAAAATGCGCACTTTTAAAAATTAAATGATCCAATTCGATTCAATTTTTCTTGTGGATGACGATCCGATCAATAATTTGATCAATAAGCGACTATTGGGAAAAGTAGGAATTGCTGAGAATATTTACGAATTCTTGGAAGGATCAGAAGCTTTAAAAAATTTAGAACTGGCTCTAACACCCCATGAAGTCTTAATATTCTTGGATATTAATATGCCAGTCATGAACGGCTGGGAATTTTTGGATGCCTACATGGAAAAGTACCCTGAAAGAAAAGACAAAATTGTCATACTCTCCAGTTCCATTGACTTTCAGGACCGTCAGAAAGCTTTAGAATATGAAGTCGTATTAGGCTTTTTAGAAAAGCCCTTAACAATGGATAAAATCCATCAACAGGTTACCGAATTTTTAGAAAAGGGAATTTAAGGCTGAATAACCGGCGCTAATTTATCCCACATTTGTCGGATCAATAAAAAAGGAATCGTAGTCGAATCCGAAGCACCTCCCATTCGAACTACCACCAAATTTTCCGAAGGTACCACCATCAAGAATTGTCCATTCTTACCCATAGCCTGGTACATATCAATAGGCCCATTTTGGATCAAAGAACCAGAAAGGCTTTTTTCAACTCCCGGAAGCATAAATGACTTTTGACCATTCAACCAAGTCAAATAGCCATAGCTCGGATTTAGATTCTGAGACGACTTTACCATTTGGTCAAAAAAGCTGCCCTCCCATATTTGCTCGCCATTCCATCTTCCCTTAGACAAGAGTAAAATTCCAAAACGAGCCATAGATCTTGGAGAGCTGTAAAAGACATTGTTTTGTCCAGCCTTTTGCCAAAACCCTTTCATCCCAATCTTATCACCAATTCGGGATTTGAAATAGGACTGATATGTCTCACCAGAAGCTTTTTCCAAGAGTTTTTCAAGGACTGTATAAGTTCCATTATGATAACTCCACCTGGTACCCGGTTTAGTCAAAAACTTAAAGGAGGAAGGGCTGGTATCATCTAGGTTCATGACATCATTATCAATTCCAGTAGTCATTGTCAAGTGGTGCACTATTCGAATCTTTTTTTCCTCTTTTGCAGACATAGATGTCCATCCATTTCCCAAGTACTTCTGGGTCTTATCTTTGATTTTAAGCAGTTTTTCATTTTCTGCGATGCCAATCATCGCTGCTGTGAGGGTTTTGCCAGCTGAAGCCCAATACCAGAAAGACTCCGGGTCCATTGGTCCCAAACCTGTCAATTTTCCTCCCCAATATTCCTCTACTACAATTTTCCCATCTTTTAAAATCAAAAAACCTCTTGTATCAGTTTCAGAAAGCCAGGAAAGAAACTCGCCCATCTTTTGCTGATCAAAACCCGCTTCCGACTGAGACATCTTTTCCCATTCCTGCGAATCATTGGGTGGGAAATAGATAGAATTCCCAGAAGATGATCCTTGAGCCGAGAGATGAAAAGAGGAAAAAAAAGCCCCGATGAATATCAGGGCTTTCAAAAAACTAGCAGCTTTATTCATGCTACAAATAAACTTATTTTCTCAAAGTATCCTCAATAAATGCCTTTAGATCATCTCTGAATTTTTGAGCAGATGGCAAATGAGTGTACATCATGTGTCCAGCTTCATAGTATGTCATCTTGATTCTGTCAGAAGCTGACTTAGGCAGTCCCAAATGAGAAATGGAATGCTCTACCCCATAAAATACTGTTGCCAAATCATAATAGCCATTCATGATCAAGACTTTCATATTTGGATCTTTGCTCAAAGCATCAGCCATATCGGGAAGGGTCGTAATTGCCCCGGTAGTCCCCCAAAATTGATTTCCTCGGTGAGACCAATCCCATCTAAAACCATTTCTTCCTCCAGCGGAAGTAGCATAAAGAAGGTCTTTACTTACGCCAAGTGAGCCATGGAAGTAATCCAAAAATAAGCTGGTATATGCAGGCGAGATGGCATCACTCTGCGGGTCTGTGAAAGAAGACATTGACATCGGGTCCAAATTGATCCCTTTATATCTAGAATCCAATCGTCCAACAGTCATCTTCTCATCTCTCAACATTTCCTGAAAAGTCTCCCCAGCATTCAATTTCAAATCAGCACGCAACCAAATCTCTGCACTGATCCCAGAATATGATTCGAGCTTTTGGGCAATCTGATTTTTCTCAGCATCAGAAATTGTATTTCCTTTGAATAAAGCTGGTGCATATTCATTCTCAGTGAACTCTCTTACCTCCTGAACGAAAGATTCAATATCTGCTCCCTTATTGGTGATTTTATCATGATACCTTGCTGTCACCGCTACGGTAGGGAAATAAACGATGTTAGATATATCCTCATTTGGAACAAAAAACAAGGTTCTCAAATCAAAAACTGAGGACACCATCACTACTCCATTCAAAGCATAGCCTCTATTCAAAAGATAGCTCATCACACCTGCGTTTCTAAAGGTACCGTAGCTTTCTCCCAAAATGTATTTTGGAGAATTCAGACGTCCATGCTCTTTCAAAAACTGCATGATAAACAAACTGACACTTCGGATATCTTGATCTACTCCCCAAAAGTCTTTTCCTTCAGATTCGCCAATAGGAACGGATAGGCCAGTACCTATAGGGTCCATCATCACTACATCGGCCATATCCAAAATGGAATACTCATTATTCACCAATTCATAGGGCGCGCCTTGATTGTAATTGGGATCATCAACAGCAATTCTTTTCGGGCCCATGATTCCCATGTGCAACCAATAAGAAGATGAACCAGGGCCACCATTGTATGAGAAAATGATTGGCCGATTCTTCTCAGGATTTTCCTTGAAATAGGCAGTAAAGCCGAAAAGAGCGATAGGCTTATTATTCTCATCTTTCAACTCCATAGTACCGGCCTTTGCATTGAGATTGATGGTTTTCCCATCAATCGTCACAGACTGCTTAGATTCAAAAACCTGGGCTTTTGGATCCTCTTTTTTTGCTTCCGGTTTTTCCTGTGCCCAAGCAAAGCCAGACACAAAAAGGAAGACCAGTAGATATCTTACTTTCATAATTCTTGATTTAAGGTTGGTTGGTATATTTCAAAAAGAAAAGCCCTAAAAAGGGCCTTCATTTATTTTTTAAAGATTTTTCCGTCTTTCATGACAAATACCACATCTTTCATCACTGCGATATTCTCATCAGGATTTCCATCGACAGCAATGATATCTGCGATTTTTCCAGCTTCAATGGTTCCGAGCTTTTCTTCGATATCCATGAAAATAGCATTGGTATAGGTAGCTGCTTGAAGTGCTTCTAAGGCGGGCATTCCAGCCTCCACCATATAAACAAATTCTCTATAATTATCCCCGTGAGGGTAAACACCTGCATCTGTTCCAAAAGCGATTTTCACTCCATTTTTGTAGGCTTTTGCAAAAGTATCTTGAATTTGAGGTCCGATTCTTTTCGCCTTCTCTGCTACAACTGCAGGATAATAACCTGGAATTTCAGCCAATTGAGCAGCAGTCATCCCTGCAGTGATGGTAGGAACATACCAAGTCCCTTTTGACTTCATCAAGCTCATCGTCTCATCAGTCATCATGGTTCCATGCTCGATAGAGTGAACACCAGCTTTGATTGCACGCTGCATCCCTTCATCTCCATGGGCATGAGCTGCCACGTGAATCCCAAAGTCATTGGCAGTTTCAACAATCGCATCCAATTCATCTTGTTGGAATTGTGGAGCAGACCCGTCTCGAGCCACCGAAAGAACTCCACCGGTAGCAGTTACTTTGATCACATCAGAACCCAGTTTCATGGCTTGCCTTACAGCCTTCCGTGCATCATAAGGGCCATTAATTACTCCCACTTCCGGTCCCGGATCACCCATCAAATCTCTTTTTCTTCCATTGGTTGGATCAGCATGTCCACCTGTTGGAGCAATGGATTTTCCAGCCGTATAAATTCTAGGTCCAGAAACTGTACCAGCATTGATTGCATTTCTAAGGGCAATATTGACACCGGAACCACCTAGATCACGGACAGTTGTAAAACCAGACATCAAGGTTTTCTCAGCTAGAGGAAGTGCTTTGTAAGCTACATCGGCTTCATTGTCACGAAAGCCATCAATATATCTTGTTGGTGAAGTTTCTCCTTCAATGTGAACGTGCATATCCATCAATCCCGGTAGCACAGTTGAATTTTTCAGGTCGACCATTTCATCTCCGGAGCCACCATTTTGGTAGCCTGGGGAAACTGAGGTGATTTTACCACCTTCGACCACAATGGTCTGTTCTATCAAAACCTTCATCGACTTGGTATCAATTAGTCTACCCGCGTGGATGTAAGTTTTTTGGGCAAAAGCGCCCATGGCTAGCATGCATGCCAGCCCAGTGAGTACTAGTTTGTTCATACGGTTGGTTTTTGATCGTTTGGTAAGGAAATATAACCAAATACCGCATTTCAGAGAAGCTTATCTTCCGGTTTTAACTGATAAGTGTGATCATGGGGGTAAAAACCCAATTTGCGGTAAAAAGGGATAGCCCCTTCGGCTGCAAAAAGAAATAATCTAGCATCTTCAGCTGAATTTCTAGCCTCTTGAATAAGAGCCTTTCCTATCCCCTGCTTTTGGTAGACTTCATCCACCGCCAAATCCGCAATAAAACATCGATAAGAAAAATCAGACAAGGCTCTAAGCAAGCCAACCAACTTTCCTTGGACCCTAGCCGTAATGATCAAATTAGAACCGGAGATCATCCGTTGAAGCTGAGTAGGATTATCCATCGGTCTTCTTTTGGAAAGTGTGGATGACTCCAATATCGAGACAAATTCTTCCAATGAAATCTCTTTTTCTATTTGATAGGTTATCATTATTTTCAGTAAAATAAAATCTAATATGGCCGGAGGTTCAGGGTTTATAGTCGACTCAAACAAAACAGGAAAAGATAATCGCAACCTTGGAAAAATCAGACCTAGACTAAAGTCTGAAGCTCATCCAAGATCTGGAAAAAATGCACGAATCTTAGATTTGAAAGATGCGATAAAACACAGATTTCAAATCAAAAACCAATCCCGAAAACTAACATTGGCAGTCTTTTTAGGAATTTTCATAGGGATAGTGATTTTAGGTTTGTATCTATTTTTTTCGAATTAAGAATACCTAAAATCAATTAAAAAAGGACCTTTCTCAAGTTTTTGCATTCTCATCAAGGATATCTTCATACACCTCATCTACAGGTTCCCAAAGTTCGATAGCATGTCCATCTGGATCCATGATATGGACAAATTTCCCGTAATCATACACCGCTATTTCATCAAGAATCTGTACCCCCTCTTTTTTCAGCTCTTCCACTAATTCCACCAAGTTTTCCACCCGATAATTAATCATAAAATCCTTTTCAGAGGGATTAAAATAAGTGGTCTTTTCACCCATAGGTGACCATTGGGTATGTCCTTTCAGATTAGGGTCGGATGCATGTCTCCACTCAAAAGTAGTCCCGTATTTATCTGTATTCAGCCCCAAGTGCTTTTGATACCAAGACTTAGTTTCATCAGGATTTTTCACCTTGAAAAAGATTCCTCCTATGCCTGTGACTCTTTTTTCCATAAGAATATTTTTTTGGAGAAGTTAGTGAAAGCAAAGGGGATTTTCACTCTTTCACCTTGACAATTAGCATCCAACCGGCATCCAGCGGCAAATAGCCGAAATCATAACAATAGGTATAAACGCTACCCTTTTTGGTTTCATAAGAATGGGTCGAGTACTTAAATTGAAACCCTTCCTGAATCATCCTCTCCTTAGTGGTTTTGGCCATTTCTTCGCCTTCTGGGATGAGAGACTCTAAAATATTCCGGTTCCGCTTTAAGGCATGATTGATCCTTCGAATCAGATTATTGGAGTCGGCAGTTTGTTGATAATTATAGGTATTCCTACACTGATCATCACAAAATTTCTTGTCAACCCGTCCTTGGATCGGTGCTCCGCAATTCAAACAATGTCTTTGTTCCATTTTATAAAAATAAAGTCTTATTAATTTATAAAATTAGTTTAAAACAACCTCAGCTTTGAGATTTACTTTTGACCAATCATACGAATCACGGAAGATTGTCCTTGATGAAATTCACCTTCGCTTAAGAATACCTCGATTTCATCCAAAGAAATTTCCTGTAGGGATGCAAAATCTTCCATCAGTTCTTCTCTTGAAAACAACATGCTGATTTCTTTTGGACCTCCTGCTTTTGGATTTGCTGTACTAAAAGCCAAATGAGCTTTTGAAAAACATTCCAAAATCACCAATCCTCCCGGTTTCAATAATTCTAAAAGTCCAGCATGAATCAAACTTCTAATTGGCTTGGGAAAATGTGCGAAAATCAGAACTATCAGATCAAAACTCTCTTTTTCATAATTCATCTCTTCCAAAGTTCCAACCTGATAATCCAGAGACACTCCTTCCAAACCCGCCAACTTTTCAGCTTTCAACTTTCCTGATTCACTGATATCAAAGGCGAATACTTCCCATCCTAATTTGGCAGCGAAAACAGCATTTCTACCTTCTCCTTCGGCAGGAAACAAGGCTTTCCCAGGTTTTATCCTCTCTAGCTCCTCTTTCAAAAACTGATTAGGTTCTACTCCATAAGCATATTCTTTAGCCCCATATCTTTGATTCCAAAACTCTTTCATTTCACAAGGTATTTAGCACAAAAACAAAAAAGGAACCCGAAGGTTCCTTTTCAATTATCGACTCAACTGAATAGTGTCGAGATTAAATGTATTCCAAATATTCACATCCGACTCAGACCGGAGCACAAAGAAAACTTTCCTGATTCCTGATTGCTCTTTCAAAGAAACCTTCACAGGGAAATACCCTTTTTTATCCCCTTGAGAAAGTAGTTCAGTACTTCCCCAAAGTTCTCCATCTGGTGAATCCAAGCGAATTTCCAAAATACCTTTGATCCCAGCTGGATTGACCAATAGTTCCGCTGATCTGATCCCAGAAACATCCCAATTGTCAAACGCAAACCATGAATTTTTCGAAGTAAAACGAATAAAATAAACTCCGTCAATATTTGCCTTAGCTGTGTTTTCAAATTCATTGGCAGTCAAGGCTGAAACCAAACTGTTTCGAATCAATAGTTGCGAACTCCCCTTCAAAGAGGCAATTCCATTTGCTCCTTTATCTGAATAAGCTGCCTGAACCAGATAATATCCTTCTGGATTTTCAGTCTGATTGATTTCAAAGGCTCCTTTCAAAGGAAGGTTTTCATTTCCATAATCTGGGTCTTCCAAAGACAAAATAAAATCAACCATTTCTCCTACCTGATCTTGCGGCAAATGCAAATGGCCAGGCATGGCCTGTTCACCCCAAACTCCATTTCCACCATTTCTGATTTTGTTAATCAAATAAGTTCTTGAATCTGATTGACCTTTGTATTTCGAAGAGACATTGCGGAAAGTCGGTCCAACAGACTTATTCTCCACATCGTGACAGGCCTTGCAACCAGATTGAGTGATGAAGTTCTCACCAATAGAAACTTGCTCCTCTTGATGTCCAGCCTCGATCACATCGAATCCACCTGCGATATAGTCAATGCTAAATTGAATCGCATTCGAATCAATTTCCCCATCCTCTTGATCAGTGACTTTCACTTCATAATCGACAGTCTCAGGTCCAAAATAGAAGCTTTTGTTTCCATTCCAATCAATCTCAACCTGTGGTCTTTCATTTCCAACCCGAACCTCAATCGATGCAGATGCTTCTTCTCCTTCCAAGTCCTTCACAATCAAAGTTGCTTGGTAGGTTCCCGGGGTTTGATAAGTATGACTAGGATTAGGACTTGAATCTTTAGCAGAGCCATCGCCAAAGTCCCAACTGTATGTCAATTGATCTTCTGGGTCAAAATCCAGAGAACCTTCTGATGAGAAATCCACTGTTAATGGAGCTCCACCTGTGGTATGATTAGCTTTCAGCTTTGCAACAGGCTTTCTATTTCCTGCCGCAAATTCGATTTTATACAGACCAGAATTATCATTTTGTGAGCGCCAGAAGGTTCCATATTCCAAAACATACAAAGCACCATCTTTGCCAAATTGCATATCCATTGGCTTTTCAAATACCGTCGAAGGCATGAATCGTTCCATGGAATCATACTCAAAGTTTTCTGTCAAGGAAACGGTGAAAATCCAATTTCTCATCCAGTCATAGATGAACAGTTTTTCATTGTAATAGCCAGGAAAACGCACATCCGTTTTATCAAAATCCTCACGGTAATAAACCGGACCGGCCATGGCATTTCTACCACCAGAACCTAGCATTGGAAACTCCTCAGATTCATTATAGGGATAATAAATCATCGCTGGTTGTGCAGGAGGTAAGTTTTGAATCCCCGTGTTATTCGGAGAGGTATTCAAAGGAGCGGCTGGATCAAAGCGAAAAAGACTGTCCTTTTTCTCAAAATCATACTTCCAGTAGGCATAATTATTCCCTACGAAATATGGCCAACCAAAGAACCCTGGTTCCGTTGCAACATTGATCTCATCATACCCGCGAGGACCTCTGCCCACTTTATCCTGAGAACCATCAGGCCCTACTTCCCCCCAATACAAATTTCCATTATGCTGATCCAAAGAAATACGGAATGGGTTTCTATTTCCCATCACATAGATTTCAGGGCGAGTTCCTTCTGTTCCTGGAGGAAATAAATTGCCTTCCGGAATGGAATAAGTCCCATCAGCTTCCGGCTTGATTCGGATGATAGCTCCGCGAAGATCATTCGCATTACCCGATGATCTCTGCGCATCTACATTTGCAGGTCGGTCAGGACGCTCGTCAATCGGATTGAAATTTTGGGAATCAAAAGGCGTGGTATCATCACCTGTGGAAAGGTAAAGCAAGCCATTGGCATCGAATTCAATGGAGCCTCCTGTATGACAACATCCTCGGAAAACAGGGATTTCCAAGATGATTTTTTCTGAGCTTAAATCCAGATGGTTGTCTTTGAAATCGAAACGAGATAGGCGATTGACATCCGGGCTATAATTGACAGGTGCATAGTAGAAATAGACCCAATGGTTTTCATTGAAATTGGGATCGATGGCAAAGCCGTCTAATCCATCCTCATGCTCCAAGAAAACATCCAATTCACCTACCACCGAAGTCTCTCCAGTGCTCGCATCATACATTTTCAGTTTTCCGGCCCTTTCGATAAAAAGTACATTTCCATTATCGAGCACTTCCAGCTCCATGGGTTCATTTAGCTTTTCTACTAGGGAAACTTTGGTAAATCGGGACTCATCCGGCTTGATGGTTGCAAAAGGATCTACGTCCTTTTCAGTACAACTCCATCCAGCCAATCCGGTTAGAAGCATTGCTGCCCATACCGCCTTTTTCATTCTGTAGTTTTTTTAATAGGGTTGGCAAAGCCCGAAGGTAGCTAAAAAAACCACCTCAGATTTGCCGATTATGGAATTCTAGGACATTTAGCCTAGACCTGCTCACTCATCACCAATCTATAGCGCCAAACCTCTTTTACATCTTCGATATTCACTTCAAAAGGAGGATAAATCGGGTTGGCTGAGCAAAGCAATAGCTGATGATCTGCTTGAATCCGATTGTAAGCAATTTTGAATGTCACTCCATCTTGCTCGGTCACGATCACATAACGCTGACCGTCTTTGATTGCCAGCCAATCGTCTACATATTCGCAGATAATCCAGGAACCATCCGGGATCGGCAACATGGAATCGCCATCCACCTGAAAGACCCGGTGCTTTTTATCCATCGGCAAAAAAGGCAAAGCAAATCGAGGTAATTCTGAAATGAATTCCGGATCAGCAAAACCCGCCAGATAACTGGCCTTGGCCCGTTGGGAAACCACCTCAATCAATTCCCTACCCTCACTATCGACTGTGGTGGACAGGATTCTCAATTTTCTTCCTCGAAAAAACTGATCCGTCTCCAACAGCTCCCTCAATTTGTATTCAGAATAGGTAGTTAAATCCACTTTGATCAAGATATCCAGAGAAACAGAAAAATACTCAGCGATCTTCACCATCATATCCAATGGAGGAGTAATAGTCGCTTCATAGCCTGCCAACTTAGAACGACTGATTCCCAGCGCCTCCGCCAGACTTTCTTGGGTCAACTTTTTCTTTTTGCGAAGGAATTTGAGGTTGTTATTTAGGGACATATTAAAATGGAAATACGATAGAAATAAGAGATAGCCCTACGGGCAGATATTAATTAAGATAGCCTAAAGGCAGATATTACTAGCTCGGGAGCGCAGCGATCTTACCTAGGCCTAGCCACATCTTTATTATTAAAAAGATAGCCCTACGGGCAGGTAGATAAGACAACCTAAAGGCAGATACTTCAATAGCACATTCAATTTTGTTTAAATCTTCTTTTTCGCATCGTATGCTATTTTTATTTGCTTATTCAGTTTGATCTGGAGGTTTTTCGATATCGAATAAATCTCCGAGTGCTCTTCTTCTAGGATTATTTTCCTTTCAAACCCCAAATCAATCCAATGTTCTACACTTTCTGAAAGAGATGCCCTGGCGATATAGTAAAACTTAATCCTATCAAGAAAATGATATCTCGCATACCCTTCAGCAATATTAGCTCCTACAGAATCTATAGAGCTTATCATTTGATCTCCCCAATTTTTCCGAAGATGATAATCCAATCGCTGATAAATCGACCATGCTTTTGCAGATAACTGCCTAGACGACTGATAAATCTCAAGCTCCTTCAAGGGTATATATTTTGACTTTGATTCCATACCCAGCATTCATTAAATATCTTTTACTTCAACTATTTCATCTCCAGAGCTATCTTATCTTGGCGAAGCCATGTCTTTGTTTTCATAAAACAGCTCTACGGGCAGGTAGATCAAGATAGTCTAAAGGCAGACATTACTATCTCGGAAGCGCAGCGACCATATCTTGCGAAGCATATCTTAATAGAAATCTTGACAACATCACATCTAAGGAAACATACCATTACTTAAGTGCATTTCAACTGTATTTCATTTACCCCCTGACAATTCCCGGCTTCACCTTATTCAAATCTAATCATTTTGTTTAAATTATAAACATTAAAATGTTAAAATATTTAACAAAATAGAGATGGAGACGACGAGAAGTATTGCGCACATGGATCTGGATTCCTTCTTTGTGTCTGTAGAGCGGTTATTTGACAGTCGCCTGGATGGAAAACCTATCCTGATCGGAGGTTCCAGCGACCGCGGAGTGGTAGCGTCATGCAGCTATGAAGCCCGTCGTTTTGGCGTTCACTCCGCTATGCCCATGCGAGTAGCGCGACAGCTTTGCCCCGAAGCGATAATCGTCCGTGGGGATTTTGAAAAATACAGCCAAAAGTCTCATGAGGTCACCGATATCGTGCGAGAATCGGTTCCGCTTTTTGAAAAATCCTCCATCGACGAATTCTACATGGATCTGACAGGAATGGACCGTTTCTTCGGTTGCTTCAAACTAGCTCATGAGCTCCGACAACGCATCATCAAAGAAACGGGCTTACCAATCTCCCTTGGATTATCCGAAAACAAAACCGTATCCAAAGTCGCTACCGGAGAAGCCAAACCCAATAATGAAAGACAGATTCCCTTTGGCCAGGAGAAACCTTTTTTGGCTCCTCTTTCCGTGAGAAAGATCCCCATGATCGGAGAAAAAACTTCTCAGACCCTGTATAATATGGGGGTCAAAAAAGTACAGACCCTGCAGCAGATGCCCGCAGAGTTGCTCAAGGCTACCTTTGGAAAGAATGGCAATATGATCTGGGAGAAAGCCAATGGAATCGACCGCAACCCCGTTATCCCCTATTCCGAGGCCAAGTCCATTTCTTCTGAAAACACCTTCGAGCAAGATACGATCGATGTAAAAATGCTGGAAGCCACACTGACCGCCATGTGCGAACAACTGGCTTCCAAGCTTCGTCAAAAGGGACAATTGACAGCATGTGTGACAGTTAAGATCCGCTATTCGGATTTTGAAACCCATACCATGCAGCAACGGATCCCTTATACTTCGGCAGATCATACTTTGCTTCCCATTGTCAAAGAGCTTTTTCGAAAACTCTACAGTCGACGATTGTTGATCCGGCTGATCGGAGTACGCTTCAGTACCTTGGTTTACGGAAATTATCAGATCAACCTATTCGAGGACAGCCAGGAGCAAATCAATCTCTACCAGGCTCTGGATCGACTCAATGTCAAGTATGGTGACAAAACCGTCTGTCGGGCCGTCGCCATGTCAGTAGGCAGAAGAAGGTTCAATCCTTTTAATGGGATGGAGACCTAATTACACCAGCTTGTTTCCTACCCACTCCAAAATATCCTTCAAAACCTCTTCCCTATCAGAATCATTGAGCAACTCATGATAGGCACCAGGAATGATTTTAAGGGTTTTGTCTTGAGATTGGGCTTTTTCAAAAAGCAATTCTGATCCTTTCGAATTAGTCAAACGATCTGAAGTACCATGAAAAATGAGAAGTGGCTGAACAAACTCATTTGCATGACTTTGGATAAACTGCATCATCTGGTAAACCTCATATCCGGTTCGAACTGGAATAGATTTCTGAAAAATCAGAGGATCATTTTTATATTTCTCCACTTCCTCAGGAATTCTGGAAACTCCATCAATATCCAACTTCACCGCATTTAATTTGGGAGCTACAGCATTTAAAAATCCAGATAAAGCAATCAATATTTTTGGAGTCCCTTCAGCTTCTTTGATTGCCGGGGCAGAAAGAACAACACCGGCTACATCAGGCTGATATTTCAAAACATAAGCGGCTACCAAACCTCCACCCATGCTATGCCCAAACATAAAAAATGGCAAACCAGGGGTGTAATTTTTCACTTTTCCGGCAAGAGTATCAATGTCCTCCAAATACCTTTCGTAGGAATCAAAATATGCAGTGGGTTTAGGAAGTGAAGATTTCCCATGTCCTCTCCCGTCGAAAGTAAAAACCGCAACTCCCAAATCTACCAAGCCCTGAACCAAGCTTTCATATCGTCCACTATGCTCTCCTAATCCATGAACCAATAACAAAGAGGCTCTTGGAGCTTCTGGCATCCATGCTTGAAGGTAAAGTTTAACACCGTCTGGACTTTTATATTCTGTTTCTAAATGTTTCATCCGAAAAATAAAATTTGGAACTCTTGACAAGAATAAGGTAATGAGAATTGTTTGAATCCGAACAATAAAATTGTTCGATCCAAAAAAACCCGTCCAAATGCGCTCAAACGCAATTTTTGATCAATTTCGAGCCTTTTAGTTGAAACTAAAAATAGACCGATAAACAGCTATATTTTCCTGAAATCACAAAGAACTGACAGAACAGAACTTAAGACCTCGATCTCCTGTATGTCTTTATTGCAATGTCAATTGAATTCTTTACTGCTCATACGGAGAGTAAGGCTTTTCTCTTAGTTTAGTTGATCCAGACATTGCATAGGAAGCCCCGAATCGGGGCTTTCTTTTTTATTAAAAAAATATATTTATCTGAAAACCAATTGATTAAACCCTAATTTATTCGTATTTTCTAATAATAAACCCTTATAACCATGGAAACTACAAATAGACTGGAGCACTGGGCAGACACCCATCATCCGAATTGGCTGGATTTTATCAGAATTGCATTGGGAATTTTCATTATGTACAAAGGAGTCTTGTTCATTTCGAATACAAGCGCCTTACTCAATATCATGAAAAATAGTGACCTCCAATTCGTCAATTTAGCATTAGCTCATTATGTCGCTTTTGCCCATTTGGTAGGAGGTTTTTTAATCGCCTTGGGACTAAAAACCCGCTTTGCTATCCTATTCCAACTTCCGATTTTGATTGGAGCAGTTTTCTTTGTCAATATCGATCAAGGATTCCTTTCTGTATCCAACAATTTGGAATTTGAACTATCCCTTATTGTCTTGGTTTTGCTTTTGGTCTTCCTTTTCTATGGTTCTGGAAAGGTTTCCATGGATAACTGGTGGAAAAACCATCCTAATTGGTAAAATTTTTCACCTGAAAATCAACCAAATAGACTAATCCACACTTTTTGGAAAAAGAAAATTGTGGACTGAATTGATATTTAATTACATTTGCAATCCGTTAAGCAAAGGCTTGACGGATTTGTCTTTTAAGATAAAGTTTCGGGGTGTAGCGTAGCCCGGTATCGCGCCACATTTGGGATGTGGAGGTCGTAGGTTCGAATCCTGCCACCCCGACTTAAAAATTAAAGGAGGTAAAGGTTCTCCCGATCCACGATTACTATCGGGATGGGACTGCCACCCAGACTTAAAAATGAGATAAAAGATCTCATCAAAGCTTTCTAAGGAAAGTCTTTCTTAACAGAATTAAAAAATAATGCGGATGTGGCGAAATTGGTAGACGCACTAGACTTAGGATCTAGCGCCGCGAGGCATGGGGGTTCGAGTCCCTCTATCCGCACTGAAAGCTTCTCAGATTCTGAGGAGCTTTTTTTATTCCCCCTCTTCAGACTTTTTCCTGAATAGTTTTCCCCAAAACCCAATCCTGATTTTTCCTGAATTCTCTTCTTTGGGCACTTCGTCACTAAGCAGAAAACCAAAAGCTTCAAGACCTTCAATCCTTTCAAGGGTAATTTTTAAAACTCCTACCAAAGGGATAAACAGTATCATTCCAGAAACTCCCCAGAGATACCCCCCAAGCAAAATTGCCAATATTACCGCCAAAGCATTTACTTTCACTTGTGATCCCACTACCAAAGGTGTAATGATATTATTTTCCAATAATTGAATTCCCCAAAGCACCGCAAATGTCATCACAGGGTAAACCAAAGAATCTGTAGTTAAAAACACATACAAAATCGCAAAAAGCGAGGAAAGAAATACTCCTGCATAAGGGATCAAGTTCATGATTGCAATGAAAGCTGCAAAGAGTAAGAAGTACTTTAATCCAATCAAATAGAAATAGACTCCAGCTAAAATCGCAACGATCAATGTCACGCGAACCATTCCGCTCAAATAGGATTGAATGATCTTTCCCGAATCCATCACCCAAGCAAGCACCCGGTCTTTATTTTCAGAACTGAATCGAATGAGAAATGCCGCAAAAAAATCCTTGTAATACATCAACAAGAAAATATATAAGGGAATTATCCCTGCTAATGTCAAGGACTTGCCCGTTGAAAATAGTGTATTGTTTAGGCCATCTGGAGTCAAATATTTAAGGATTTGTTCACTCCTTAATGGATCAGAAAAATCCCCTCCAACCATACCGCCGACTTCTTCCAGATAATGACTCATTTTCCCCTGAAGGTTCTCCCCGATTTCAGGAATATCTTTTACCAGTCCTACCATTTGATCGAGCAGGGCATAAAAAACTCCTACCACAATTGCAGTCACTAGAAGGATACTCAAAATAATGGCAAGACTTCTTGGGATCTTTCTTTTCTCCAGCCAGACAGCGATCGGATTTAACGCAAATGCAAAAAAAACACCCCATACCAAGGGCACTAAAATGAAATCCCCCTCACGCATCACTATCGCTCCAAAAACAATAATTATTAGGTAATACGCTATCTTTTGTATCAAGGGCATATCGTCGGATTTTTGCTTTGGGAATATACAAATTCCCTCCGACCTAAATCAATTGATTCTTCTCAGGTATTGGATTCAAGATAATTTGTATTTTTCTAGTCTTAAACCCTTCAACCTAATCTATGAAAAAGCTAATTCTCTTTCTTTTACTCCTTCCAACTATTGGATTTTCTCAGGCAAAAGTTGACACAATCGAGGTATTCAGCACTGCCATGAACAAGTCTCTAAAAGCCGCTGTAACCCTTCCAACTGGCTATGAGTCCTCCAAAGAATCCTATCCAGTTCTCTACTTACTTCATGGAGGCAGTGGTGCCTTTAGTGACTGGCATCAAAAAGTTACTGAGCCAGGTCTGGTCAATCGTTTGGCAGATCAATATGACTTGATCATTGTTACTCCGGGAGTAGGACCTGCAAGTTATTATTTTAATAGTCCATTGATGGATTCGGTTAGATACGAGACCTATATGACCAAAGAATTGATTCCATTTATCGACTCGAATTATAAAACACTGGCACAAAAAGAATCACGAGCGATCACAGGGCTTTCAATGGGAGGTCATGGGTCTATTTATCTTTCTGCAAAACACCCTGAATTATTTGTAGCAGCTGGTAGCATGAGCGGTGTCATGAACATTGATACCAGAATGTGGAAAGTACCTGAGGGCTTTAGCACCCTTCGAACCAGTCAACAAAAAGAAATGCTGGGCGAGATAAATTATGATGCTCCGAACTTCAATCCATTTACAGCGGTTTCCTATACTAATCAGATGAAAGAAAATGGAATTGCGCTGATTATTGATTGTGGTGTGGATGACTTTCTGATTGCTACCAATCGCCAAATGCACCAGCTTTTGCTAGAAAATGAAACGCCGCATGATTACACCGAAAGACCCGGCGCACACACTTGGGAATACTGGACTGAGGCACTTCCTTTTCATCTTTTGTATATAGACAAGTATCTGAAACGAAACTAGATAGCAAACCTTTAAAGTTTCAAATAGCAAAACGCCTTCGATTTTTCGACTATTTTTTGCTTTTTGCAGACTTTATTTCACCCAAATATGTCAAAATTCGATCCCATAAGGCCTTACTATGATGCGGAAGCCAACCCGGCTATCATGAAAATCTTGGAAGACCCTATGCTAGAAGCAATGATGAGTTTCACCTTTCCTCAAGACAGAAATGGATTGTGGAAAGAACTAATGCGTCACACCCACTCCCTTCGAGATTTCCAGATTAATTTTATTTATCCGGGATTGATGAAGGTATTGGAAAAAAGTTCTGACGGGTTGAGTACGGGTGGATTCGAGCAATTGGAGCCTAATACTCCTTATCTATTTATCTCGAATCACCGAGACATTATTTTGGACACTTCACTACTGAATTCATGCCTTTTTGAAAATGGCTTGGTCATGACCACATCGGCCATCGGAGACAACTTAATCAAGAAGCCATTCCTACACACCCTTTCTAGACTTAGTCGCAATTTTGCTATCAAAAGAGGCGTTTCCGGCCGGGATTTGTTCGAAAGTTCCAAACTAGTCTCTGACTATATCAGCCAGTCTCTTTTGAAAGAAAACAGAAGTGTTTGGACTGCTCAGCGCGAAGGAAGAACTAAGGATGGAAATGACATCACCCAAAAAGGGGTATTGAAAATGCTGACTTTGGCAGAAGAAAGCAATGACGCTTTCTCTTACTTCGAAAAAGTCAATATCGTACCTGTTTCCATTTCTTATGAATATGACCCAACAGACATGTTGAAAATCCCTGAATTGTTGGCAAAGGCAAGGGATGAAAAATATATCAAGAGCGAAAATGAGGATTTCCTAAATCTCTTGAGGGGGATCATGGGGACCAAAAAACGAATTCACATTCAAGTAAATGGAATTCTCAATGAGGAAGTAAAGGCAATTTCTAAAAGTGAATTGAGTCAGAGCGACAAACTCAATCAACTTACCAGCCTAATCGATCACAAAATCTGGGCAGGCTATAAATTATGGCCTAGTAATTACATTGCTCACGATTTGCTTTATGGTGAAAATGAATGTGTAGAGTATTATACCAGCGCAGAAAAAGAAGCTTTTGAAAAACGAATTTTGGAAAAAGTAAATACCAATAATCCGGAAGAAGTGAAAAATTACCTGGCCATGTATGCCAATCCGGTCAATAATCAAAAAAAGACACTCATTTAATCTGAGTGTCTTTTTTTGTCTTTTAGTAAGGTATTGGAATAGAAATTTGGATCTTTGTCCCTTCTCCTTTCATAGATTGTATTCCTATTTTTCCATGGAGAGAATCGACTAGGTGCAATACAAGCTTTAATCCAAAGCCATATCCTTTCTCCCCTTTAGTTCCACTGGTAGAGCTCCCTTCTCCATTCAAAATCTCATCAACTTTAGTTTGGTCCATTCCGGAGCCTGTATCCGAAATCTGAAAATTCAGAATTTGCTGAAGCCCTAAAATTTCCATTTCTAGCTTAACTGAAACAACTCCTCCTTCACCGGTAAATTTGATAGAGTTTGAAATTAGGTTTCCTAAGATTTGAAGGATTTTGTTCTTGGGAAATGGAACTGAGGAGTTTCTATTACATAATTCCACCTTAAGCTCTACTCCTTTGGTCCTGGCTTGTGGGATAAATAAATCTTCCAGCTTTCCAGCCAAAACCTGAAGAGTCAGACCTTCTCCATGAATCAAATTTTCTGGATTTTCTCCTTGTGACAAATCTTGAGTTAGAATATCATTTGCTAAATCCAAAACAGAACGGCTTCCCTTTTCAATCAAATTAAAATATTCCAACAGCTCCTCCATCTCATTTTGATCTCCTTGAATCCGAACAATCTCTGCCAAACCCTGAAACCCGCTAATTGGACCCCGGATATCATGCGCCAATCTATTCTTTATTTTATCTATAGCTAAAACCTTAGCTTGAAGTTCATCCATAGTCTTGTGCGCTTTCAAGCGATTGACGATTTCATCTGCTATAATCGTCAGCATTTCCTTTTTTTCTGAGGAAATCTGATGAAGTCCCGGATCCATCACACATAATGCTCCCAGGCTAAATTCTTCATTGATCTTCAAGGGAATCCCGAAGTAGTATCTCAAATTAGGCTGATCTCGGACATAATCCATCGAATTAAACCTATCATCCGCAGTCAAATCCGGCACCTCAAACTCAGAAATATTCTGTTCAGAAATCGTGTATTGACAAATTGACTCCTCTCTTGGCATCTGACTCATATCAATCCCAAATGAGGAAATACTCCACTGGGTGAAATGATCTATTAAGTTGATCAGAGATATTTTGGTACCAGCAATTTTTGCGGCCAATCTGGATAAATCATTCATGGATTTCTTCAACTCCAAATAGTCCAAATCGAACTCTCCCAAGGCTTTCAATCTCTCTAGTTCATTAGTAGGAATCGGTCTTAGTTGCTCGTTTAAAGGCTTATTCATAATTCGAAATAACTACTATATTGGGCTTCAATCCTAATTTAAAATCAGCTATTTTGAGCTTAGGAAACAGATTTCAAAAATCTATTTCCCAAAAACAAAAAACGCTATTTGTTTATTTCTATCCATTTTCAAATAATGAATAAAACTTCATATTTTCTTTCTCTGATTTTATTAATCAGCCTTTTTTCAAATTCCACTTTTGCTCAAGAAAAAAGTGCAATAGGTAAAATCGAAACTCCCCTTGGAAACATTTATATCCAACTAGATGACCGTACCCCAAATCATCAAAAGAGCTTTATTGAGCTGGCTGAAAATGGGTATTGGGATTCATTGACATTCAATAGAGTTATCCCCAATTTCGTCGCACAAGGAGGATGTCCTGATACTCCTGAAGGGTTTAAAGACCCTGAATATTTATTAGAACCTGAGTTTCACCCAGAACTTACCCATGTATATGGAGCGGTCGGAGCAGGAAGAGATGACAATCCCAGAAAGCTATCGGCACGATGTCAGTTTTATATTGTTCAAAACAAAGATGGGTTGCATCGGTTGGATGATAACTACACTGTTTTTGGCCATGTGATCAAAGGGATGGATATCATTGATCAAATCGTATCTGTAAAGCGGGATGATATTGATGAACCGTTGACACCGATTACTCTGAATGTATCAGTTGAGTACCTTAGCACTGCTGAAATCGAAGCATTAAAAAACAAATAGACCTATGAACCCAATAAAAATATTGATAGTAGGATGTGGAAATATGGGAGCTTCCCATGCAACAGCCTATCATCATATGCCTGAGTTTGACATTTGTGGACTCGTTTCTAGAGGAGAAAGCAAAAACAAACTAAACAAAAAGCTTCAGGCAGACTACCCCCTTTTTGAAGATTATAACGAGGCATTAGCGCAAACGAGTCCAGATGCAGTTTGCATTTCAACTTACCCAGACACCCATGAAGAGTTCGCTTTGAAAGCCTTAGACCAGGGATGTCACATTTTCATCGAAAAACCCCTTGCAGACACGGTTTTAGGCTGTGAAAAAATTATTGCAAAAGCTAAAGAAGTCAATAAAAAAGTAGTCGTTGGTTATATTCTAAGACACCATCCATCCTGGATGAGATTCATTGAGGAGGCTCAAAAGCTTGGAAAACCACTTGTCATGCGAATGAATCTTAACCAACAAAGCCATGGCTTTATGTGGGATGTTCACAGAAATTTGATGAAAAGCCTCAGTCCTATTGTGGATTGTGGAGTCCATTACATCGATGTGATGTGTCAAATGACTCGTTCCAAACCCATTTCCGTATCCGCGATTGGAGCTCGGCTGACAGAAGATATTTCTAAAGACAATTACAATTATGGCCAATTACAAATCCGTTTCGATGATGGCTCCGTAGGTTGGTATGAAGCTGGCTGGGGACCGATGATTTCTGAAACGGCTTTTTTTATTAAAGACGTATTTGGTCCCAAAGGCTCAGCATCTATAGTTGCAAAGGATGCTGGAGGATCAGGGAAATCTGATGATGTAGATTCACACACCAAAACCGAATCCATTCGGGTCCATCATTCAGAAATTGATTCCAAAAACAACTTCGTTCATAAAGATGACTGGATTGATATGCAAGATGAACCCGGCCATCAGGAATTATGTAATCGAGAACAAGCTTATTTTCTAAACTCCATTCAATCTGATATTGACCTTTCTGACCATTTAGATGATGCGCTAAACAGTTTGAAGATTGCTTTTGCATGTGACGAGTCAGTGAAAACTGGAAATATTGTAATACTTTAAAAAACTAAAATTTTAAATGTATTATTTTACGGAATGACAAACTTTCTTCGGAAAATATTCTTTTCTCATCCTGCTTTAACTGGGATCTCAGTATTTATTCTTGCTGGAATAGTAGGTTTTTTGTTGAGCTACAGAGAATACCAATTGGATGTTCTGGACGAAGAAAAATCTGTAAAAGATTTAGTAGAAATTCTCGAAGAAAAATTACAAAGTATTATCAAGGCTTCTAGCTCTTCTACTAAAATACTAGCTTATTTATATCAACATGATGGTTTAGATGATGATTTCGATGAAGTTGGAAAAAGTATCATTGACAATATCCCTATTCTTGACCACATCCAGTATTTGGATAGTGGGACCATTGTGGCTACCTACCCCTTAGCAGGAAATGAATCCATAATCGGATATAACATTCTTGAGGACAACGAAACTATAATTGCTGAAGAAGCTATTGAAGCCATAAAGAGAAAAACACTCTACTTTGCAGGCCCTTTGGAATTGAAGCAAGGAGGAAAGGCCATAATAGGAAGACAACCCATTTTTGAAAATGAAAATTTCATCGGTTTTGCTGCTGTAATTATTGATTGGGAAAAACTCAAAAAGGTGGTTTTTTCCTCAGATGTTCCATCTCAAGGATTTGCTATCGATATATTAAAGGAAAATCCGACATCAAATGAAATCAATTCAATACTCGAAACTTCTTTTGAAGACCTTTCTGGGCCAATGTTAGAGAAAAAGATTATCGAAGGAAATTGGATAATCAAGGTACAGAAAAATAAAAATGAAGCATTCAGTCAGATATTAATACCGTCAGGGTTTAGATTAATTACCTCGATATTACTGGGTTTTTTGATTTTCAACATCACCAAGCAACCTGCAAAACTTGAGAAAAGAATAACTGAAACAACAAAGGAACTTCAAGTCAGCAACCAAAGATTTGAATATGCAGCCCAAGCTACATCTGAAATGATTTGGGATTGGGATATGGTGTCTGATAAAGTATATAGAAGTCCAAATTTTGAAAAACACCTCGGCTATTCATTGGAGGAATTAAATTCCGATTCCAATTTTTGGTTCGCATTAATTCACCCTGACGAAAGAGAGGAAAACCTCAAAAAAGTTGAAAAATTCCTGAAAAGTGACAAGACATTTTGGGAGGTAGAGGTTAGAGTAAAAACCAAGCAGGGTGACTACATCTATGTGCTCGAAAAAATCTATCTCATTCGGGACAAAAAGGGCAATCCAGTACGAATCATCGGATCCACACAAAATATTACTGACAGAAAAGTCAAAGAGCAAGAGTTAAAAGATGCTCATGCTCAATTGAAAAAGGCATTTGAAGAACTTGGGACTTCTCAAGACAAATATTCTAAACTCTTCGATCGAAGTCCACTTCCAATTATTGTATACGATCCCTCAAGCCTCAAAATTCTTGAGGTTAATAATGCTGCCGTTGAAAAATACCAATTTTCGTATGCTGAATTTATGACCATGGATATTTTGGACATTCACCCTAAGGATGAAGTTCCAAAATTTCTAGATAAGCTTGATGAATTTAAACAAACTCAAAGAAAGGATTTCAGGAAATTATCCAAACACCAGAAAAAGGACGGGACTATTTTCGAGGTAGATGTAAGACCTTCTAAGATTAAACTTAATTATTCAAGTGTCAATATGGTCCTGATTTCCGACATCACTGAAAAATTAAGACACATCCATAAAATCGAAGAGCAAATAGAACTCTTCAAAGAAATAGCCTGGATTCAATCACATGTGGTAAGAGCACCTTTGGCTAGAATTCTTGGTCTATTGTCTTTATTGGAAGTTTCAGAAGAGCCTCTTCCTGAAGAAATCGAAGAATACATCACCCACATTAATGATTCCGCAAATGAACTAGATGGCATAGTAAAAGACATTGGTAAAAAATTAGATGTCATCGCTCAAAATGAGGACAAGGAAGCAAATTTTTATTTTGGTAAAAAGTCGTAAAAATTTACTGGCCAACTATTCCTTATATAAAAGAGGAAGAATGTAACGCTTTTCAATCAGCCCTTCTTTGACATATTCTGGCTCTAAGCATTCATACTAATGAAAATCAAAAGTTTACTAAACATTTCCATCAAATTCATTTTGTTTGAAATTGATTTAGAAAGCCTGATTACCCTAAAAAAGTTTTTTTAATTTGTTTTAAAATTAGATTTCGAAAGATCCAATGATGGAAAAGCATTTGGGTCAATTAGGAAAAATGCCCTAACTTTTGCGATTAATTAGTAAATCAACCTGCTAATTCCTTAAAATTATCGAATTAGCGTATTTCCAATACCAAAGATGACAGATCAAACAGTCCTTATTACAGGTGGAGCAAGTGGTATCGGCCTAGCAATGGTCAGAAAGTTTGCCAAGACAAAAGCAAATGTTTATTTCATTGATGCCAACGTAGCTGAAGGTGAAAAAGTAGCCAAAGAAGAACAAGATAAAGGTCACTCTGTCACTTTTTGGAATGCAGATGTCACTTCCTTTGAGCAGGTTTCTGGCTTTATCAATCAATTGCCTGGAAAAATCCACACATTGATCAACAATGCGGGTGTTTCTCATGTGGGAAAAGTTGAAAATACATCTGAAGAAGATTTCGACAGACTTTACAATGTCAACATCAAAGGCATGTTTATCTGTACCAAGGCTGCACTTCCAAAATTGATCCAAGACGGTGGCGGTTCTGTATTGAACATGGCCTCTGTGGCTGCTACGATTGGTATCCCGGATCGTTTTGCCTACTCCATGACCAAAGGTGCTGCACTTTCCATGACCCTAAGCATAGCCCGAGACTATGTAGAGCAAGGTATTAGATGTAACTGTCTTTCTCCAGGAAGAGTACATACGCCATTTGTGGATGGATTCTTGGCAAAGAATTATCCTGGACAGGAAAAAGAAATGTTTGCCAAACTAGCTGCAACCCAACCTATCGGCAGGATGGGCACCCCTGAGGAAATTGCAGAATTGGCTTATTTTGTCAGCTCAAATGAAGGTAGCTTCATCACTGGCGCGAATATTAATATTGACGGTGGATTCTTGGGATTGAAAATGTAATCCTTTCCCCATCATTAACCTATAATATCTAAATCATGAAATTGATTCGATTTGGCCAAGAGGGCCAAGAAAAAGCAGGAATCCAAAATGCTCAAGGTGACTACCTAGATTGCTCCAGCTTTGGAGAAGATTGGAACGAGACGTTTTTCACCAACAATGGCTTAGAAAGATTGACCGTTTGGTTGGATGCCAACGAATCCAAACTTCCTAAAATCCCTGAAGGTGCAAGATTGGGATCCCCAGTGGCCAGACCTTCTAAAATCATCTGCATTGGCTTGAATTATTTGAAGCATGCTGAAGAATCCGGAATGGCTGTTCCTGAAGTTCCAATCGTATTTATGAAGGCAACTTCATCTCTTTGCGGTCCATTTGATCCGATTTATATCCCTAAAAATTCCAAGCAAACTGACTGGGAGGTTGAATTAGCTGTAGTCATTGGAAAGCGCGCAAAATACGTTTCTAAGGAAAATGCTTTGGATTATGTTGCAGGTTATGCCCTTCACAATGATGTGAGTGAAAGAGACTTCCAGCTAAGACATGGTGGGCAGTGGGTGAAAGGCAAAAGTGCTGATCACTATGCTCCACTAGGTCCAGTTTTGGTAACAAAAGACGAAGTAGCAGACCCTCATAATTTGAGATTATGGTTGAAATTAAATGATCAAATCCTACAAGACAGTAATACCTCTGATTTGATCTTTGATATACCTTACATCATCGAACATTTGAGTCAATACATGACTTTGCTTCCAGGTGATGTGATTTCTACTGGCACTCCATCTGGAGTTGGAATGGGATTGAAGCCTGAGCCAAGATACCTTCAGCCGGGAGATGTTGTAGAACTAGGCATCGATGGTTTGGGAGTATCCAAGCAAGTAGCGATGAACGATCCTGAAGCATGAAAATAGATTCTCATCAGCATTTTTGGGAGTATGATCCCAAGCGTCATGAATGGATCGATGAAAGCATGAAAAGAATCCGTCGGAATTTCCTTCCGGCGGATTTAAAGCCTTTATTGGATGATGCTGGCGTTGAAGGCTGTGTTGCAGTTCAAGCTGATGAAAGTCTGAGAGAAACAGATTTTTTATTGGATCTGGCTGACCAAAACCCTTGGATTAAAGGAGTGGTAGGCTGGGCTGATTTGGGTGCTGACAACCTGAATGAAACTCTAGAAAATTATTCTTCTAAAGCCTTTCTAAAAGGTTTTAGAGAAGTTCTTCAGGGAAGAGATCCAGAATACATGCTTCGTGAGGAGTTTATAAGAGGAATTCAGACCATTGGAAAAGCAGGATATACTTATGATATTTTGGTTTTCCCCCACCATCTCAAGGCTACTTTGGAACTGGTGAAAAAATGCCCTGAACAAGCCATGGTGATTGATCATCTTGCCAAACCCTACATCAAAAATGGGGAGTGGAAAGATTGGAAGAAGGACATGAGTCCGATTGCTGAACGAGAAAACATCCTATGTAAGATTTCAGGGATGGTTACTGAGGCAGATTGGGCAAAATGGACTCCGGAAACTCTTTTACCCTACATGGAAATCACTTTGGAGCTTTTTGGTCCAGAAAGATGCATGTATGGATCAGATTGGCCAGTATGCTTAGTAGCTGGAGAATATGAACAAATCTTTTCTACCGTGGCGGATTTTACTTCTAGCCTTTCTGATTCCGAACAAAAACTAATTTTAGGGGAAACAGCGACCCAATTTTATAACCTACACTAATATGGATTTACAATTAAAAGATAAAGTCATCCTGATCTCAGGTGGCGCAAAAGGAATCGGTGGAGCCATTTCCAAAATGCTTATTGATGAAGGCGCGATTCCTGTTTTCATTGACCCATCTGAAGAAGAAGGAAGAGAGTTAGTGGATTATGCAAAAGGAAAAGCCTTACAAATTCCTGTTCGCATGTTCACTCCTGAGGATGCCCAAGCTGCAGTCAAGATCTGCCTAGAAAAATACGGTCGAATCGATGGAATCGTCAACAATGCCGGAGCAAATGATGGAGTTGGCTTGGAACATGGTACTCCTGAGGCCTTCGCAAAGTCTGTTACAAAAAACCTGAATCACTATTATTACTTGGCGCATTACGCTCTTCCTGAATTGAAGAAAACTCAAGGAGCGATTGTCAATATTTCTTCAAAAACTGCCATCACAGGCCAAGGAGGAACATCAGGTTATGTAGCTGCGAAAGGTGCTCAATTGGCTTTGACCAGAGAATGGGCTGCTGAATTATTACCATATCAAATCCGGGTAAATGCAGTAATCCCAGCCGAAGTCTACACTCCTCTTTACAAAAACTGGATCAATACCTTCCCTGACCCTGAGAAAAAACTGGCTGAAATCAATCAGAAAATCCCATTGGGCAGAAGAATGACTCAACCTGAGGAAATCGCATCTATGACGGTTTTCCTCCTATCCAAACAAGCAACTCACATCACCGGCCAACACCTATTTGTTGACGGAGGCTATACCCATTTGGACAGAACCCTATGAACAACAAACCCACACTAATACCCAAAAACCTACTCCTCCCCTTTATCCTTATCACTTCGCTTTTTGCCCTTTGGGGCTTTGCCAATGACATCACAAACCCGATGGTCGCGGCATTCAAGCGTGTATTGGAGCTGAATAATGTCCAGGCCTCCTGGGTTCAATTGGCATTTTATGGAGGTTATTTTACCATGGCTTTGCCTGCAGCTTTTTTTATCAAAAAGTACTCCTACAAAACAGGGATTCTTTTGGGACTTGGCTTGTATGCTTTTGGAGCCATTCTATTTTACCCAGCAGCGGCATTTGAAAGCTATGGGTTCTTTCTGGCTTCTCTTTATATCCTCACATTTGGATTGGCTTTTCTAGAAACAACTGCCAACCCCTACATTCTATCCATGGGACCGGAGGCCACTGCTACTCAGCGATTGAACCTTTCTCAGGCATTCAATCCGATGGGAGCTTTGGCGGGTTTATTTGTAGCCAAACAGTTTATCTTAAATCAACTTCAATCCAATGCAGTTGATGATGAAGGAAACTTGATTTACAGCACCTTGGATGAGGCTTCCAAAGCCATCATTCGAACCAACGACTTGATGGTGATCCGTAATCCTTATGTAATGTTGGGTTTGGTAGTCTTAGGCATGTTTGTCGTGATTGCCTTAGTAAAAATGCCTGAGAGCAAAGACTCATCTAATAAAGTGGACTTTGGACCAACCATGAAAAGACTGTTTAAAAACAGAAACTTCGTCGAAGGTACTTTGGCACAAATGTTCTATGTTGGCGCCCAGATCATGGTTTGGACTTACATTTATCAATACGCTGAAGCTTTGGGAATCGACAATGCCTCAGCCGTTAACTATGGGTATGCAGCATTGGTTGTTTTCTTAGTGGGAAGATGGGTTTGTACCTTCTTGCTTCGCTATGTATCCTCTTCCAAGCTACTAGCAATATTTGCTGTTCTTGCGATGGGCTTTACAATTGGTGCAATTTTCATCCCTGGAATCACCGGACTTTATAGCTTGGTAGGAATCAGCTTTGCCATGTCTTTGATGTTCCCTACTATCTACGGAATCGCATTGGAAGGTTTGGGTGAAGATTCTAAATTCGCAGCCGCCTTCTTGGTAATGGCCATTGTGGGTGGCGCTATCATGCCTACACTACAAGGAATGATCTTGGACTGGGGCGGAACCGGATATACCGACATTACCATTATGGGAGTTTCAGAAGTGAATTTCTCATTTGTTCTTCCTCTTGCCTGCTTCTTGATGGTATTCTTATTCGCTGTTAGAGTAAAAAACCTTTCAACAAACCAATAATTAGAAACTCATGCAGACATTTCTATTGATTTGTGATCTCAAAGATGAGCCAGAGGCGATCCAAGCTTATGTGGATTGTCATAAAACTGTAGCACCTGAAATCCTGGAAAGTATCCGAGTTGCAGGAATAGTTCAAATGAGTATTTATCGCTGGAAAAATCGGCTTTCCATGATTATGGTAGCGGATGATGATTTCTCTTTTGAGAAAAAGGCCGAGCTAGATAATGCCAATCCAAAAGTTCAGGAATGGGAATCTTTTCTTGGACAATATCAAACGAATTTACCGGGCACTCCTCCCAATTGGAGATGGGCCATCACAGAAAAAATATTTGATTTTAAAGCTTGAATTTAGCTTAACAAACCTGAGGGAAACCTCAGGTTTTTCATTTTTGAGCTATATATTTGAGTATTAATTATTGACAACGGGGTGCCTAATAATGGCTGAGATCATACCCGAAAACCTGATCTGGATAATGCCAGCGTAGGAATTGTGAATTGCTATTTTTCAATTTGTACCCTCTCTTGGTATTCATTCTGGTCTAGACAAAAAGACGAATGAAAGAACTTTTAAAGCAGAAGAATTTTGAGGTTGCCCCTGAAGAACTCCGAACTTGGCAGGGAAGAAAAGAATGGTTTTTCAACCGAGACGATACCGATCATTACGAACAGTACTACGAAGGTCCATACAAGGAACAAGAGATTTGGCAAAAGAAAACCTTGGAAGGTTTGATCAAGCAGGATTCCCGCGTGAAAACTCTATTGGAGTTTGGTTGTGGAACTACCCGTTTTACCCGTTGGTGGCATGAGATAGGCTTAGAAGCAACCGGAGGAGACATCTCCCCTTTCATGCTCGCTCAGGGAGTTCAGCTTTTTGATGGGGACCTGGTTTTGGCCGATTCACATCACATGCCTTTCAAGGATCATTCGTTCGATGCTTTAGCCTTTGTGACCACTTTTGAATACTACAAAAACCCAATTGAAGTAATTCGTGAAGCTGTAAGAGTGGGTAAATATGGGATCATCTTTGGAATGATGAATCGAAACACACCCAAACTCATCCGAAGACGAGTCCAGCAGGTTTTTGGTAAAAACAATTACTATGTGACTGCCAATTTTTATACTCCAGCAAGCCTGAAGGATCTGATCGCTCAAGCTCTTCCTGACCGAAAATATACCATTGAATGGAATGCCACTGGATTACCTAAATGGTTTCCAAAGCAACAATGGAAAGTTCCCTATGGAGATTTCTTTGCTCTTCATGTCAAACTCCTTGATGTCTAATGGCTGCCTTTGAAGATTTCTCCGGAAAAATCAATGCAGACCTTTTCAAACAAGAACTGAAAGGGAATTGTGGTGCGATTAGAAAGGAGGTTATTTGTGGGCCTCAATTCGGAGTAGACACGGCTGTGATTGACCTAGGAAATGCAAAAGCACTAGCAGTTTCTAGTGATCCACTTTCCCTAATTCCATCCTTAGGAATGAAAGTTTCTGCATGGCTTTCGATCCACCTTTTGGTCAATGATATGAGTACTACAGGCTTTAAACCTCAATATGCACAGTTTGTATTGAATTTACCCTCAGGCTTATCACAGGAGGACTTCAGAGATTACTGGAATCATATCCATATACTTTGTCAAGAATTGGAAATTGCCATCACAGGTGGCCATACTGGTCAGATTCCTGGACAGGAATCCACCATTTCCGGAGGAGGCACTATGTTTCTTCAGGCTCCAAAAGACCAAATCCTAAGCTCCAATCAAGCTCAAGCCGGCGATTCTATTATCATGACTAAACAGGCAGCAATCTCAAGTACTGCCTTACTGGCAATGGCTTTTCCTGAGTTAGTCAAAGAAAATCTAGGGGCAGAAATCCAAAAGAAAGCTGTTTCGAATTTCTGGAATATATCTGTCCTGAAAGAGGCCTTGCTTGCTTCTCAAACTTTGACTCCACGGGTTGAATTACATGCCATGCACGATGTAACAGAAGGTGGGATTTTGGGAGCTTTAAGCGAAATGGCTGATGCCTCAGATTTAGGGTTTCGTATTGAAAAAGAAAGCATACCTTTCACTAAGGAAATAATGCAGGTAGCTGAGCTTTTTGAAATAGATCCTTTGATTTCTATTGGTGCTGGTTCCATGTTGATGGCTGTCAAAGCCGGAAAAGAAAACCAACTCATCCAAGCCTTAAATCAAGAAGGAATTCAAGCGACCACCATTGGCTCTTTCACTTCCGAAAAAGAAAAATTGATCCTGGAGTCAAATAGATCTTGGAGTCCATTTCAATTTGACGGGAAAGATCCCTACTGGGATGCTTTTTATAATGCTTTTAAAACTGGTAAAAAATGAAAAAACTAGAAGGCCTTTATTTGGTTTTAGACCCAAAAAAGGACGAGAATTTACTTTTGGAAAAACTTGAAAAATCTCTGAAAGCAGGAGTCAATGTGGTTCAAATTTGGAATCATTGGGATCCTGAACTTTCAAGAGCAGGGCAAATTAGATTTTGCATCAAAGTCAAAGAACTTGCCCGCAAAAGTGGAACCCCAGTGCTGGTCAATGAAGATTGGGAACTGGGAATTCAAGCCGATTTGGATGGTGTTCATTTTGATCAAGTCCCAGAAGATTGGGAAAAAATCAGACCTCAGCATGAAGGGAAGCTTATTGGTTTGACTGTAGGAAACAATCTCGATTTGATTTCTTGGGCGGATCAAAATGCTATTTCCTATATCAGTTTTTGCTCGGTTTTCCTCTCATCCTCGGTGGATACCTGTGAATTGGTGCAGCCTGAAAACATCCAAAAAGCCAAAGAATTGACTCAAATACCCATTTTCCTTTCCGGAGGAATCAATCCTGAAAACATCCATCTCTTGGAAAACTATTCCTATGAAGGTGTGGCTGTCATCTCGGGAGTTTTAAACGCTAAAGAACCGGATACCGCTGTGAACTTATATCTCAGCAAAATGAAAAAAATGCTATGAATAGAAAATTATTAAATAAGCTCTGCTGTCCCTTTGACAAAAGTGATTTGAATGTGGAAATCATCCAAGAAACTGAGGATCAACAGATCATTGAAGGCATCTTGACTTGTCCTAATTGCCAAAGATATTTTCCGATCATCTATGGAATTCCGATCATGACTCCAGATGAATACCGCGAGAAGGCACTGGAACTGCCCAAATTGCAGAAATGGGGTTTGGAAATGGCTCCAAATCAAGAATCCTTTCAATTACAGGAGCCATCAGGACATGATAAATTAGATATTTGATTATTTTCCAATCTGTTTGGAATCAAGCTTTTCAAACGGATTGGAATTTTTAATCATTCTCAAAATAACCTCACATGAAAACCCTGTTTTCCACCATCCTATTTACCCTTTTAGGCAGTTTTGCAATGGCTCAAAATTATACTCTCCCACTTTGGAATGGAACTCCACCACTTCAAAAAGAAATGAATCTTCAAGAGGATGTCAGGGATGAAAATATCATTAGAATAGCCAATGTTCAGACGCCAACGATTGAGGTTTATTTGCCAAACAAGCAAATTGCAACTGGAGAAGCTGTTGTAATTTATCCTGGAGGTGGATATGCAATCCTAGCCTATGATTGGGAAGGAACAGATTTTGCCAAATGGCTTAATTCACAAGGAATCGCAGGCATAGTTGTCAAATACAGACTTCCAATTTCTGAATCTTTGACCGATCCAAAAGAGGTTCCTTTGTTGGATGCCCAACGCGCAATCCGTATGACAAGAGCCAATGCAGAAGCTTGGAATATTGATCCTGCTAAAGTTGGTGTTATGGGTTTCTCGGCTGGCGGTCACTTGGCTTCCACCGTTTCCACACAGTATGATCATGAAGTAGACAGAGCCAAAGATGCTATAGATGCTTTATCTGCAAGACCTGATTTCTCGATTTTGGTCTATCCGGTGATTTCTTTCAGAGATGCGGCTGTTCACAGCGGTTCTCGCAAAAACCTGATCGGTGAAAATGCTTCCCAAGAGCTTCAAGATAGATTTTCAGGAGAATTGAACGTGGACGAAAACACCCCTCCGACATTCTTGGTTCATGCTCAGGATGACAAAGGAGTTCCTATCGAAAACAGCTTACTTTACTACAATGCTCTCAACAAACATGGAATTCCGGCATCCCTTCATATTTACCCAAAAGGTGGACATGGATTTGGATTTGGCATGGGAAAAGGAGCAGTTGAAAACTGGAGATCTGTATTATTAGACTGGATCAATCATTTGGATTAATGGCTATTAAAGTAATCACATTCGACGCAGATGATACGCTCTGGGTCAACGAACCATTTTTCAGGGAAGCGGAAGAAAAATTCGCTTCCCTATTGGAAGATTTCCTTCCTGCACACCAAAGTATCAAAGAACTCTATAGAACTGAAATAGAAAACCTCCACCTCTATGGCTATGGGATCAAAGGCTTTATGCTTTCTATGATCGAAACGGCTATGAATGTGACCGATCAGAAGATGCCAATTTCATTGGTGGAAAAGGTCATCCGGATCGGGCGGGAAATGCTGGAAAAGCCTGTGGAACTGCTTCCCGGAGTAGAAGATGTACTCAAATCCCTCAACGGAGATTATCGAATCGTTTTGGCTACCAAAGGTGATTTGTTGGATCAGGAAAGAAAATTAAAAAAGTCCGGCTTGGAGGATTACTTTCATCATATCGAGATCATGAGTGAAAAGAGGCCATCCGATTATGCCAAATTGATCCGACATCTGGATGTGGAGCCGGAGGAATTTGTGATGCTGGGAAACAGCCTTAAATCAGATATTTTGCCTGTATTGGAATTGGGAGGACATGCAATCCATATTCCTTTTCACATTACTTGGGTTCATGAGCAGGTCGATCATGTCATCGAGCATGAGCGATTTATGGAAGTTGAAAATATCAGTCTTGCAGCCGAGCTGATAAGGAAAATGTAAAGGGAAGAATTACCCCTCTTTCCGCTTCACCATCTCATTGATCCAAATCGGAGCAAATGGAGATGTACATCCCTTGGAAGTAGGATAATCCCGAAGCACTCCCAGCTTCTCACCGATTGCCAAAGCCCGGTCTCTATATTCTGCATGATGGATGCCAATATATGCCAAGCAGGTATTCATAGTCCACTGGACCAATGGATCTGCCGAACCCATTTCAGCCTCCAGTCTATCCAGAAGCTCAGGGATATTGACCTGATCTGGATCTCTAGCCACTTTTCCGGCCGTCAAAGCCCATGCTGCACGAGCTTCCATTGGGTGCGAGGATTTCATCCCTTCTATCCTAATAGCATCTTTAAAATCCAATTCCTTGATCACATAGGACTGAAACCAATCTGCAACTTGACTATATTGCATGGATTTGATCATTTCACTCACCTGGTCTTGAGATAGCTCTTTGGGTTTCATAATCAAAATAGCCAGTAAGCGCGAATCCACATTTCCGGTTTCCCATAAAGCCAAAGCCAGTTCATGATCTGTTTTGATCTTTTTGGCCAAAGCACGGATATCTCCCATTTTCACTCCAAACACATTTTCCTGAGATCCGAATTTGATATGGTGGGCTTTCATCTTAGGATTCCCCAAGGCCTCTAGTTGACTGATTACTTCCTCTTTGTTCATAAAAAAAAGCTCCAAATGATTGAGGAATGAAGATAAGTCATTGAATTCAAAAAATGGAAATCACTTCATCATAGCACCCATTTTTTTCACGATAAACCGAACCGCTTTTTCTGGACTCAGTCTGTAAAATTTATCCAAAAATGAGGCATCCTTACCAACCAAAATTCTAAACTTATCTTTCTCAATTCCTGAAATCATGATTTCTGCAGCTTGGGAAGCCGGCAAGGCCATTTTTTCAGCTTGAGCAGAATCAGCAGCCGTTTTGGTGCTTACGCCTGAGTTTTCTGTGATATGCGTATTAACTGCTCCCGGATGAATCACGGTCACTTTTACATTTGTATCCTTCAATTCGGCATACAAGCCCTCTGTCAAAAGCTTCACTGCTGCCTTGGAAGCTCCATAGATCGTTTGGCCGGGAAAAGGAATAAAACCTCCCATACTACTTACATTGGCGATATGTGCTTCAGGACGTTTTAACAATTCAGGAAGAAAAGCTTTGACCATGTACAAGGTGCCATAAAAATTAATCTTCATCACCTGTTCGATTTTCCCATACTCTAAATCATTCACATCCACAAAGGGTTGAATGATCCCAGCATTGTTGATGATGCCATCCACCGCTCCATGAGTTTTGATCACTTCTTTAGGAAAGTTGGAAACCTTTTCCTGATCGGTAATATCCAGCACATGGATAGATAGATTGCTTGACAGATTTCCAGCTAGTGAAAGCGTTTCCTCCATGGTCTCCTGATGGATATCACAAGTTGCCACTTTGGCTCCTTTGGCAAGAAGTTGAAGAACCAATTCTCTTCCCATGCCACTACCTCCACCGGTAACAACCCATACTTTACCTTGAATTTTCATAAACGATCGCTATCCCAATTTTTCTTCAAGAAACAAACTCCATGGCCTCTTCCATCTGAGAGATATCAAAGTACTTTTCAAGTCTACCTTTACTTGCTCTTTCAAAGAAGAGATTATCGATCGGCACCAAAGCCTTCAACACTTTTGAATGAGCAACGATGGCCAGATGCCCCAACTTTTTATAATTCCGAAGCACCCAAATCGTATCCTCCATAAAAGCCTTTACTGAACTGTTTGAAATTTTCAACTCATCCAATTTGACCAGCACATTTACCTGATCAAATCCCTTATCTAGCTTTTCTTGAAACAGTTTTTGAGAGAGTTTTTCATCGGTTTCATCAAAACCATCAATCACCTGGATTGCCAAGGTGTTTCCTTCGAAAGTTTCCAATTGCTCAATCATTTTAGAGGTATTTTTTGGTTAATTTTTTATTGATTTTTACGCTTTTGCGAATATTAAAATTTACCCAAAATCGATCAGAATGCCGAACAATTAACAGCTTTTAATCCCTGATTTAAATCATCCAGAAAACATACAATTTAGCTTTTAAAGCTTTTCCTGAATTCTCTAATCAAAAGGATTGAAAACAACCAAAAAGGAAGACTTGAAACAAGAATTTTCCAGTTTGGCCCGATGATGCCAATAAATAAAATCAATCCAAAAAGGAGCCCTAAACCAATAATCGCTGCAATCACCAACCACTTTTTCGGCGCTTTTTGAAAAAGGGAAATCAATAGCAGAATTTGTCCGATAAATGGAATCAATGTGAATGGATGAAGCACTGAAAGTGGGTCTTTAATCCCTTTCGAAAAAATCTCCAATTCGGACTCGATTAAAAAACTAGATTGATCATCTCCCCATTCCAAATAGCCAAAGAATGTACTCAGGAATAAAAGAAGTATTAAAACCCGCTTTTTCTGATGATCCATTATTTTTTCTTTTTGGAGGACTTTGCCCTTTCATTGAACTCCAAACATAGATCTATCCAAAACTTAAATTCATCTGGGTTTTGAAAGCCCAATGGCTCTACGTAGCAATAACCTTTCATCGCCTTTCCCTTCATGATTGTTGGCAAATACCCAGACCTCTCTGCAATCTCTTCTTCCCGAGCTGGGTCAAATCGGCACATTAGATTTTCTCCGGAAATATTCACACACATTTTATCATTGATCAGAAAAGCCATGCCACTAAACATCTTCTTTTCTTCAATCTCTAAATGGGGAAATTGAGCCAAGTACTCTCTAACTCTATCTGCCAATTGAATGTCGTAAGCCATTGCATCAAATCATTGATAGACAGATAATTTACATTATTCCGAGCAAATATTTGAGACCTTTTTAGTAATTTGAACCGAAAGGAATACCATTCAAAGTATGGGTGCAACAAGTGCAAAAAGGCTCTAAATCAGCCGCTTTCAATTCTGGATTCACCAATTGCAATAGTCCTTCTTCATCAATAAACAAACCCGAAAAATACGAGGACTCACCCACCCGAACATAATCCTGACCTTCTTCCTGATCATCTGCAACCAACACAAAAATAGGGTCTGGCCTATCCAATCTGGAAACTGCTTCTGAGTACACGGAATCCCAGTCAGCACCAACTTTTGAAAGCAAAAACTTATACAGAGGAGTATAATCCAACCCTCGATTTTTACTTCCATGCATGGAGCCTTTAACTAGCTCTCTGGACTCATCCTTTTGGTTCCTGACATGTTTGAAATCCCCACCAAAATCATGATGAACCCCTCTTGCCTTGGTATTGACTTTTCGATAAAGCTTCTTTTTGTGTGGGTCTGGTTTCATAATTTCGAAAATACTTAAAATTGAATTATAGAAACCTCATTGGTAAAAGCCTAGGTCTTCCATTTTTTCAATATCCTCTGATCTTACCTCCACTAGAATTCTTTGCCCTGTTCCACATGCACATGACTCACAGTAAACATCTAGTTTAGATTTATCATCAAAATCCAGATTTTGAACCTGTACTCCCTCATCTTCCAAAAATGAAATAACCGCAGTCTTAGTCTCTTCATTGGTCTTGTTTTCACCATTTCCCCATGGATCCGCACATTTGGTTTGGTCCCAAATAAATGTGAGTTGATTGAAGGGTCTATCATTATCTGATTTGCAAGAAAAGAGAAAAACGGATAGTACAAAGAGGGTAAAAATGGATAGCTTATTCATTTAGTTTTTATTTCAAAACGCAAAGGTTTTGCTTTTTGCTACAGGTAAGAGAGGTAAAGTTTCATTCCCTCGTGGCTTGCTTCGAAACCGAAGCCTTCATAAAAACGAATGGCTTTGGATCGTTTTTTATTGGAAGTCAATTGAATCAATTGAGCCTTGCGTTCCTTAGCCCGAGCAATCGCCCAGTTCATCATCTTACTCCCGATTCCTTGACTTCTATGTTCCTTCTTAATCTGTACCGCTTCAATTTGGGCTCTGATCCCTCCTTGGTACATGAGATATTGGATAAATGTCAATTGCATAGTGCCGATTACCACACCTTCTTCGTTTTCTATTACAATCAATTCTTGATTTGGATCAGCAATAATCTTCTCAAAAGCTTGAACATAGGAGCTTGGTAAAGGAATCTTAAAATCCTCCCTTGTTTGACCGATTTCATCATCAGTCAGCATTTCAACAATAGCAGGAAGATCATCTAATGTCGCTTTTCTAATTTCCATAGTTTATGGCTGGTTCAATTGAATAAAAGACGCAAAATCATTCTTCTTCCAAGATGGATTTGCCCTCAGACATATCTCCGGAAGTCCAGCGCCATTCCTCATGCAGCCGGGTTTTCCCATTGGGTAAAACTTCAGGTTTGGAATGGCAAATTCCGGTCATCAACTCTCCTTTTTCATTCACTTGATGGTATCTCATATTGATATTTCCATGCTCATCCACCAATCCTATCAAATGTCCTTTTTTGATTTTCCCACCCTGATACTCTGAAGTCAAAACATTACCTTCTTGCTTATAAATAAACACCGTCTCCCCACTGGTTTCCCCATTCTCGGAGTTTAATACAGGTCTAAAAATTCTATTGTTATAATTAATCATTTTGGAATATTGTTATTTCTTATCCGAATACTCTTAGAGTTTTAAGCTTCACTTTTCCCATTCCTTTTCGCAAAGAAAAGAGCTCCTATTCCCAGCAAAACATAGATGGAAAGGATATAGTAAAACTGCTCTTTGTTGACTGTAAATTCAAAATAAATGATCAACAAACCAGCAAAAAACAACCCTAAAAGTGCTACGATGGTCAAAAGAAGGGAGGAATTGGTTTCTTTTCTCTTTTTATAATTCGTGTAAGCCATCAAAAGGGAAACCCCGATAAATGTAATACTCCCGAATTCTAAAATCACCTGAAGACCTCCCGTTGCCAAAAGGATAAAAGCTAATACACTCATCGTAATAATGGCTCTATCAGGAATATGAACTTTAATTTTTCTCCCCAGAGACTTGGGGAAATAACCGTCATTAGCTATGACAGCCATCAGTCTGGAAGCCCCAAACAAGGTTCCACTGATCGCGCTAGAAGTGGCTAGCAAAGCTCCAAAAATTACCATAAACTGCCCCAAAGTTCCCAAATAAGTCTTTGCGCCAGCGGCCAATGCATATTCCTTATCCGAAATGATAATTTCCTTGGGGATGGTGGCCAATGCTGATATCGCCAATACCACATATAGGGCTGTAGCAATTCCTATGGATGAATAGATGGCTCTGGGAATATTCTTCTGAGGATCATCCATTTCATTGTAAGCATGAATCACCAATTGAAAACCTTCAAATGCGACAAAAGTGATAGCTGCAACAACAAGAATTTGGTCTAAAGTGGTCTGATTTTCAAAGACTGGATAAAGATTCTGAATATCCCCTTTCCCTACCAACATCCCTGAAATAAAAAGTAGGATAATGATCTTTGAATAGACCAAAAGGTCCTCCAACTTCCCCATTCCTTTGACACTAACCAAATTGACTACTGCGAAAAAAGTGATCACCAAACCAGCAACAATCTTCTGCCAAAGAGGGTCATTCAATGCCTCAATCTGGCTGCAAAAGTAAGATGCGAAGGTAAAGGCATACAAAGCCAAGGTGCTGATATATCCGAATACAATCAACCAACCAATTGCTGAGGATGCCAATGGGCTATTAGGAAAGGACTTTTTGAAAAAGGAATAAGTTGCCCCTTCATCCTTATAGTACAAGGCCAACTTCACATAAGAGTAAGCCGCAAAAGAAGCCAAAACACCTCCGATCAAAATCGCTATTGGAGTTGCATTCCCAATGTACTCTGTCGCAATTCCCAAAATCGAAAAGATCCCTCCTCCTACCATGCCTCCCAATGCAATGGCAATCAACTCCCCTAAACCCAACTCTTTCTCTCTTTTTCGAATGAGTTTGGTAGTTCTTTCTTTTTTAAATCTGTCGGAAAGAAATTGATTAAAAGATTCTTTAAGAGACATTGTTTTGAGGTTTGGAAAGCCTTAGTTGTTTGGTAAATAAAGTCTCATCTCTCCTATCACCAGCTCATCCAAATGCCCCATTTTGCTTTCATCCTTTGTAATCAAATGCATATGCAAATAGGAGTCATGGTGAGTAAAGACCCCTTGATGTTCGGTTGAAAAGAAACCCACAATTTCAACTTCTTCTTCCCCAATTGGATAGCTAATTTGGCCTTGATGAGCTTCATCCGGATTGGACACCTTGGTTCCTTCTGGAAGATTCTGGATATGGATTTTGGCTTTGGAAACTTTCCCAGTCAATTTAAAAGCAAATGGGCGCTTGAGCTCCAAGGACTTTTCATCGATGAATCCCTCCAAATCCTGAATACTTTTAACCTGAGAAGGTAATTCTACTTGATCCCATTCAATTACATTTCCAAAGACAAAAAATGGAGCTGAGATGTCAAAACTTTGGATCACTTCCATAGTCGAATCTGAAGTCACTTTGGAAAAATAGCTTTTCCCATTATTGATCAAAATCTCTCCTTTCAGGAAAGCCAAAGGTCCTAAGCCATATAATCCTGTTTTCTCGGAAATTGTATCTAAGCCAATTTTCCCTTCCAATTCTCCTTTCCACATGACATCCCTCATGGCACCCGCGATTTTCAATTCAGAGTTGTTATTTGGATTTTGGGATTCCTTCTGATCTTTTTTGCAACTGACAATCAAGACAAGAAATAGAATCCAAGAGAAATTCTTTACTGACGTTTTCATAGATGAGGCGCTGGTTTTACTTGGGATTATATTTCGGTCCAAGAATTAATTTATCTCCTGAATCATCCATTTCAAACAAATTGGGATAGCGGATATACCGACCATTTTCACTTCGATGACTATGTACGGACATCAGGAGCTTTCCTTCCAAGGTTCTGAACAACATACCATGACCGAAATTTGGAGGAGTGATAGGTTCCTCTTCCTGAATCCAAGGTCCATCCAACGTTCCACTTTCTGAATAGGCTACTCCCTGAGTATAGACATCATAAACCCAACTTGTCCAAAGCATTCCCAGCTTTCCAGTTTGAGTTTTGAATAACCAAGGACCATCCGTCACCTTACTTGGCAGGGTATCTCCTTCACTGTTCACTTCTCTACTCCAGGGCGCATCAAAAGCGCGAAACAGCGTATCACTTTCTCCAATAGAACCTGATAAATCGGATTTTAACTCAATCTTGGACATCGTTCCATTCCAGTTTTGGAGCCACTCTCCACAATAAATCATGTAGGGAATCCCATCTTCCTCCCAAAATGTCCCATCTAAAGTTGGTGCATCTGCAGGAAGATAAGTAGGATCTTGCATCGGGACATAAGGACCATCAGGTTGATCGCTAACTAAGATATGGCTAGCACGCCGAGGAATCACATTGTCTTTGACCGTATCAATCTTGATTTGATCATTGGTGAAAGTGCCAAAAAAGTAATACTTGTCTTTGTATTGATGGAGCTCAGCCGCCCAAATCATAGGCCTTTTTCCCATCCAGGAATTCGAATCTGTTTCTGCCACCCAATAGGGACCATTCCAAAGTTTTAAATCTTTGCTTTTCCAAAGCCAACCGCCGGTTCCGGTCATATAATACATTCCAGACTTTGCATCCGCCAAAATCGCCGGATCACTCAAGCGAATTGAATCCAAAGGAACATTTTCCTTGACTTCACGAATCCTCCTGCCACTATTTTGTTCCTGAATAATTTCTGGTTCTTTAGAATTACAGGCAAAAAAGATCAATAAGCCAAAAAGCAGGAGATATCTCATTTCATTTTTTGTTTCAGACAATTCTAAAAATAGCCATAAATAAAAAAAGAGGGAATCCCCTCTTTTAATCTTGTCACTCTATTTTTTATTCAGCTTGTACCTGATATGAGTGGTATATTCTGAAGGAATTATCTCCATTACTTTCAGTTCATATTTATCCTCATCTATCCCTTCAAACAGCCGGATTCCCTTCCCCAAAAAGATGGGGGTGATATGGAGAAAAAACTCATCAATCAGGCCCGCATTGAGGAACTGCTGAATGGTTTCGGCTCCCCCTTGAATCCGCACATCTTTACCTTTTGCTGATTTAAAACCTTGTACAAAGCGTTTTCTTTTCCCTCATTCAATTAAAATTCTCCAGAAAGCCCATCCTTAGACCTAATCTGGTGAAAATTCATTGTTCAATTACCTATTGTGAAGAAAGTATTCAAGACCAAATGGCATTTAATAAACATGCGCGGTATGTCAAGGAAACCCTGTTTTTGGGTCTAAAAGAATTCTTATTCATATCTCAAAACATAAATTGGGTTTCGAGTCGCTGCTCTCCAGCTTTGCCAGCTAATAGTCAATAATGCAACTACCATCGCCAAAAGACCTGTTGCTGCAAAAATCCACCAGCTAATCGCCGTTTTATAAGCAAAATTTTCAAGCCAAGCATACATTAAATAATAAGAAATAGGAACTGCCATGCCAAAGGCAATACATACCCATTTTACAAAATCTCTATTGAGCAGAACCATTATTTCAGAGATTTTGGCACCGTTTATCTTTCTGATTCCGATTTCTTTTGTCCTGCTCAAGGCCATTTGTTTGGATAAACCATAAAGTCCCAAGCTTAATATCAGAAAAGCAACTGCAACAAAATATGACAGAAGCTTCAACATTTTGTTTTCATCACGATAGGTTGCAGTAAATTCCTCCGAGAAAAAATAATATTCAAATGGAAACTCAGCAACGTAATTTTGATATTCATTTTTTACCAAAGAGATGATTTCAGCTTTGTCTTTATCATTCTTATAATGAATATATAAATCATGGGTATCCGTGCCATAGGTGATCATCAAGGGCCTTATTTTATGCGAAAAATGGCGACTGTGAAAATTCTTCACCACTCCGATGACTTCATAGGTTTCATCCTTTAATTGTACTGATTTCGATATTGGGTTTCCCAAACCCATGATTTCAGCTGCTTCTTCGTTGATGATTACTTTATTTTGATTGGAAGTTTCGGTTGAAAAATCCTCTCCTAGTAGAAGCTCCAAATCAAATGTATTAATGAAATCAGCATCTGCTCGAACTATTGCAATTGAATGCTTATCCTCCTTATCAATCCCCTCCCAAGTCCATCCAGGTGTTTCAACTCCCGATTTAATCATGGGAGAAGTGTTTGTAATGTTTTCAATTTTGGAATTTGTAAGAAGTTGTTCTTTGATGATGGAATAGTTCTCCCCCATCTTTCCTTTGAGCGGAACATGAATTACATTCTCTTTAGTATAGCCCAAATCTTTATTAAAAATAAATGTTAACTGCTTGTAAATAAGAAATGTAGAACTCATTAATACAAGAGCAAGTGTAAACTGGAATACAATCAAAAATCTCTTAAAGCCCCTTCCAATTGCCAATTTCTTAAGCCTAAATTCATTTGACCGAGAAAAGTTGACTATTAAACCAAAGGAAAAAATCCCTACGATAATGGCAATAAGCAAACCCATTCCTATCAGAGCACTAATAATAAACCCGTTTTGATGAAATCCTATATTAGGATTTTCTGAAAACTGACTAAACAATGATCTGAAACTATTAAAAAGTAAAAATGAGCCAAGCAAAGAAATCAAAACCAAAATAAATGGCTCCGTTAGAATGGACACTACAATTTCATATTTAGAAGCACCCAAAATCTTTTTTAAACCCGTCTCTTTTTGTCTATTGGCGATCCAAACACTGACAAAACTGGAGAAATTCAAAACGGCAATTATAAAAATGAAAATAGCTGCAATAGAAAAAATATAAACATATTGGATCGAGCCAGGATGATAAACAAACTGTTGAAAATCGCTATGAAAGTGCATATCCTTCAATGGATGAAGGTACCATTCAATATCAAAACCAAGATTTTCATAATCATAGAATTGGGAGATTTTCTCTTCAAAATTAATTTGATCAACCCCATCCGGCAATAAAACAAAGGTGGATTCACCAAAGGCAAACCAATTATTGGGTTCATTTAGGGAATTGGGAATCAAAAAGTCAAACTGAAGCGAGGAATTATCCTGGATAGTTTCATACACACCATATATATTATATTCCCTTTTTTCATCTGTATCTACAAAAAATGAAATTGACTTATTTAAGGGATCAGTATTTCCAAAAAACTTGTCAGCTAATCTTTGGGAAATCAGAATAGAATTGGGATGAGTAGCGATTGCTCCAGCCTCTCCAACTTTCATATCCACAGTGAATACCTCAAAAAATGAAGGCTCTATTGCGAATCCCTGCTCCAGAAATTTTTTACCTTCAACTTCCAAAAACCTTCCGCCAAATTGCTTTTCAAATCTAGTACTTTGAATCACCTCAGGAATATTTTCTTTCAAATAGGGTCCTAAAGGCATGGGGGTTTCCATGATAAAATCGGACTTTCCATCAGAATATTTCCATTCAGAAGCAACCATGAAAATATTTTCATAGTTGTCATTATGCTTATCAAAGGAAAGTTCGTGATGGATCCAAATTAAGATAAAAATGATAGAAGTGATTGCCGTCGTTAACCCGATCAAATTCACAATCGAGGCATTTCTGTGCTTCCATAGATTTCTAAAACTTATTTTAGGGCTCTTCATAGCGGCAATTTTTACTTTCGGCAGACATTTTCAAAAACTATAGAAAACATAGCCAATTATTAATTATAAATGTGGTCCTAACCTAATCGCTTAATAAATAGGAGAAAATCAATATACCGCCTTCAATTTCAAATTTGAAACAGTCTCTATTCTTGTAACTCTATTTTTTATTCAGCTTGTACCTGATATGAGTGGTATATTCTGAAGGAATTATCTCCATTACTTTCAGTTCATATTTATCCTCATCAATCCCTTCAAACAAGCGAATTCCCTTCCCCAAAAAGATGGGGGTGATATGGATGAAAAACTCATCAATCAGGCCTGCATTGAGGAACTGCTGAATGGTTTCGGCACCTCCTTGAATCCTCACGTCCTTTCCTTGAGCTGATTTCTTAGCCAATTCCAAAGCACTCTCTAATCCATCATTGATAAAGTAAAAAGTCGTAGATCCTTTTTGTACCCAAGGTTCGCGCATTTCATGGGTCAGAACAAAAACATCTGCCTCAAATAGATCCTCGGCCCAGACTACTTCCCCTTCGTCAAACATTCGCTTCCCCATGATATAGGACCCTGTTCGGGCAAAAACATCATCAATCAACTTTCCATCTTGTCCATCCTCTTCGCCACCTTCCTGCTTGATATGCTTCCAAAATGCTTTTTGCTTAAACATCCATTGATGAAGCTTCATAGAAATGCCTCCCATGGGATTACTGGGACTTCTATTTTCCCCTGCAAAAAAACCATCCAAAGAGATCGCACAGTCAAAAATTACTTTTGTCATAGGTTATTAGGTTTATTTCAATTTAGTCTGAAATCACCAAAAAATCACTCTTTATCAATATGGTCCTTGAGCTCTTCTTTTAATCGGTAATATTGTTTCAGTTTCCTCTCAAGAATCTCTTCTTCGGAAAGATTCTTTCTTTCACTTACCGGCTTATCAAAATTATCCGAGATCACTTCAATTGTCACTTTATCTCCCGCATCCAAGGCATTAATTGCCCAATCAAAATGCTGATGGGTTTCGGAGTTCATCCCCCCGATTTGCATATTCAATTCCTCAGATTCATCATTTGCCCTTCTGACCGAGTGTAGGATACAGGTCACAATTGAATCCTCTTTTTCAAAACCTGCTCGGCAAATCACCTGTTCATTTAGGCTTACTTTGAAGCCAAATATTTTTTTCATTTTTGATTGATTTCAATTTTAAAGCTCATAAAAATATTTTGTAAGAAACGATGGCAACTATATTTCTCACAAACCTTCACAACTCACTTCTGTTTGGCCAACGTAACCCATCAAAGGGTTGGATCCTTTCATACTGGACAAAAACACCAATCGACGAATACATAAATCATCGGAAATTTTATAAATAATATCCGGTTTGGAGTCGCTATCAATATCGCCGATTATAATTTCAGAAATATTGAATCCATGGTCATGAGGGAATTTGTATAATGCTTGGTGGACGCCTGAGTCACGATTAACCAGTTCTAATTCAACATTAAAATACGTTGGATCGATAGTTCCAAATCCTTGAAAAGAAAATCCATTTTGGCTAAAATCAGCCGAATAGATCAACTCGTAATCTTCATTGTTCAAACTGAAATTGAACTTGACGTTTTTCTCCAAAGGATGTTCTCTTGGCGAACTATTCCTAGGAAGATCAATGGGATTTGCTGGAGAAATTAAATGCATCTCAAGTTCTTTCTCATTAAGTTCAATTGTAGGATCAAATAAGCTGATGACCTCTCCAATATTTACCCCCTCGACTTCTATCGTTCTCTTTATGAAATAACCTCCACCGGTTTCTTCAAATAGGTAATGTACAATGCCGACAAGTTTTTTAACAGCAAACTGGTTATCTACAGATTTGATTACCCCAAAATATTCATTCTCTTCCCCATCATCAGTAATCCTATTCTCTACTTTCCATTGGTTTAAAATATCCACGATTTCACTATTCCACCAAGAGGTATCAATGTGCAGGGCTACATTCTCAATCAGATGATTTTCCAATTCATACCAATTCGGAAAAGCAACGCTATCTACCAAGTACTTGTTCGAGGCATCTATTCTCTCGACACTAGTGTAGGGAAGTGAATCTCTTGGAACTTCCTGACTTAAAGAATTAAAAGTCAGCAACAGGAAACAGATAAAAACTGAATGACAAATTCTGGACTGCATTATCATTGTAAAAGTTTTTCGGGTTTGAAAAAAAATATTTACCCTGGCTTCTCAACAAGAAATCTGCCAAGTAGAGCTAACTGGAATTTAGAAATGAATTGAAAAACCCGCCGAAAAGAGCTATCTGATTGAATGAATCAACTTGCTTTGGTTATGATTCCAGAAATTGAGCAGGATGATTTCACGGTATTAAAAATGGTCCCAAAATTCTCAATATTCCTTTTCAATAGTTCAATATTCAGTTTTTCATCTTGACTATAAATAGTCAATTCATACTTGATTTCATCCATTCGGGGAGGTTTTTCAAGCCTGATTCCTTTTACGGTAATCTCAGCTTTATCGTATTCAAAATTCATCAACTGAGAAAAACGCTCAACATTTTTTAACATACAGGCGGAAAGAGAACCAAGGAACAGTTCAGCAGGATTGGGCAAAGTATCGGCTGTCTCTGGAGTTATCCCAAAACTTATATCAGCATCTTTGACTTGGAAAGAAGCATCTTTTTTGGAATAAGAAACAGCCTGGGTGATATACTCCATAGAAATAAATGATTTGGTAAAAACTTGAAATCAGGCAAAAACTGGATGAGGAACCAACTTTTAAAGGAACTCCTCTAATTTACTCATCCTGTTCTATTGAATCATAATACCCTGCCAATTGCCCAGCTCTATTTCTCACAATATCTGTCTTTCGTCCTGCAGCTATCACTATCCACATCGTTCCTTGCATTTGCCCGGGATATAGTTCATTTATCATCTCAAACTCCTTATCCCGAAACTCTATCCATTGCCTTTGAGCGATCTTAAGCTTTTCTTTACCTGCTGAGTCGAGCAAACTCATTAGCAATTTGTAGTACTTATTCAATTCTTCATCCCATTCTTGCCTGGCAGTAATTTCACAATTGACCATTCCTGAAGTGGTGAGGTTAGTCTCCAAGGAAAGACAGTTTGAACGTTTCCTATCTATAGAAAGCGCTTCAGATCCTTCAGTTTGGCTAAAAGCCAGAGTTGAAATAGTAAAAAGTAGAAACAGAAGGGATGTTTTTTTCATGGAATAAAATAACGAAAAAGCATTTGTTCATTTGATTTTATATTCTGTCCAATATGTGTTTGGTCAATTCGTTTTCTGTGTCTCCAGTATTCAAAGTTGTTGCCGGTTCAAAAAGCATAACCCATACTTCTTCGTCAGCTACGGGTTTGTGTTCTACACCTTTTGGCACTATCAAAAATTCATTTTCATTTACAATTACTGTTTTGTCTCTATACTCCATTTTGAAATTCCCCTTTACGACAAAAAAGAGTTCGTCTTCGTGATCGTGTTTGTGCCAAACAAACTCGCCTTTGAGTTTGGCAAGTTTGACGTGCTGTCCGTTGAGTTCGCCTACTATTTTGGGAGACCAATGTTCCGTAAAAAGTTGAAATTTCTGTTCTAGGTTTACTTTTTCCATTTTGTTGTCTTTTTTTTTTTCAAAATTGAGTATTCAATTTCGTATCCGTTTACTTGTAGTCTGTTACTGTTTGGTTTTACAAATTGACTCCTAACCGTGAGTATTTGCAAAATAGGTGATTGAGGGCTACAAACTTGAATTTACTGCTATTTCGCCTATTTTGTAGATACATTGTTAGCGCTTTGTTGTTGTCAATATGTCCGTTTTGTTTTTTGAAAATCTTCAGCCTTTGTGAAAAATTCTATTGTCAAAACCAACAGCATAAAACAGAGAAACGTAACTTTTTGCATCACAGCCAACAATCCCCAGTTGCCTGCACCAAACAAATACAAGGTGGAATAAAATATCAGAAGACTGACTATACAAAGCCACTTCAACCAATGAATCTTTGTCTTTAAGATAAATATGGTAATGTAAAACAATCCTATCATGGTCAAGGTACTAGAAACTGTAACCATGATATCATGCAAGGATGTCGCTATCAGGAAAGTAAAAAGCATATTTACAAGCCCTACAGCCAGTAAAACCAACTTCGTATGTTTGTGGGGTATTTTTCGAGAGGTATGAATAAAAAAAAGTCCATATCCTATTGAATTGAATACCATACCGATAAGCGCCCAAATCCTTGAAGGATTCACAGAACCATTGAGGGCTATGGGTAAAAATAAATTACTGAAAAAATTTGTGGACCAGTCAAAGCCTAAAGAGTTTTTATCCTCGATAGAACCTCCTGGATAAAGATTAATGGCAATTCCAAGAAAAAGCACAGAGAGAATAACGCATAGTAGAACCCAATACCTTTTCATATGCTATCGGAATTTAATTATTACTTTTCTCAATCTAATTGGACAACTCGTTTCCTTCAAAAAATCCTGACTCAATCCCCATAAGAACCTTTCCGGTTCCGTGCAACATAGGTTTCATCGTTCGTGCTACGCACGCGACGAAAATCTAGTTGTTGGGTGCTGGCCTTCTATCCAATCCCTTGTCCAAATTGGAAACATTCATAGTGTGCCAAATAAATTATCCAGTCCCTTTTACTGTTAATAATTAAAAGGTCGTCCGAGCTTGGGCAATAGAAGACCTCCCAGTTGTCAATGAATGTTTGAAGGTCTGTTAGAATAGCTTGTCCGGTTTCCCAAATTAAAATTACTTCATCTTCTCTATTTTCAAATTCTAGAAGTCGCTTCGTTGTCCAACTATAGTCGTCATTGAAATCTTTTTCTTCAAAAGTCTTAAATCTGTCCTTGTTCAGCGTGAATTTACCAACTATGTTATCATTAAATAATTTGTCCCAAATTAAGTCATAAGCTTTTTGGTCAAAGCTTTTAATTTGAGTCAAGACTTCCTTTTTATCCTCAAACCTCCAATTCATGTCAAGGTTTTCAGAAGTTACATATTTGTCTAAGTTGTCAATCATTCTCTTTTTGTCTCAAAGGCTTGCGCCCAACGGCCTCGCATAACCCAAGGCACGGGTTTAAAGGTATATTGTTTTCAGTTGGTTCTCTTATGGTTTCCCTCCTCGATCATTCAGTTTTGCGGTTCAGCCGTGCTTTGGGGTATGCGTTGTTGTGCACAGTTTTTTTTATTCATTCAGTTTCTTTTCGGAAATACGTTTTATATTTTTTGTCAGTCCAAAATGCTATTAATTTTCTCAAATCAAGAGTTCCATTTTCGTTAATCCGATAAAGTTTGTTCCTTTTCCAATAGAGTTTGCTTGGTGGTTTAACTCTGTTTTGTCCGCCACTTGATAATGATGACATTATAAATTCATTTAATTCAATTCGGTTAATTTTTAGGTCAGCTGAAAGCACTAATGAATCTTTGATTTTATTTCCATTTGAATCTCGAACTTGCAAAGAGTCCGAAACTAACTCGGTTTTTAAATAAATAGTGTCATTTGACACTTTCCATTTTCCAGTTGTCCAACTTGAAGAAAGGTCAAATCTGTAATTATGAACAAAGGTTGAGTCCGATTTCAATTCAATACTTTCAGAAAAACGGTCATTATAAATTCCGACATACTTGTTTTGTCCAAAAGTAAAATTGGATATCAGCAAAATCAGGATTAATTCGGTTAGTCTCATTTTTGGTCAACTTGCACACAACACTTGTATAAACTCAACTCCTTCTAAACCTACTAATCTTTTTTTATTTAATAACCCACCCAATTAGCCCAAAAACAAAGATTATCCGACAACAAACGACTACTATCGGATACTGTCGACTATTCACCGACTAATCTTTGCTCTTCCCATGAACTTTGGATCATCAAGTTTTCCCTCTGGCGAAAACGAAAAATCAAATTCTTATTTAAACAATACTTATTATGAATGCGCTAAGAAACAAAGTACAGCTAATCGGACGTATGGGTGACAAAATCGAAATCAAAACCTTTGAGTCTGGAAGAATTATGGGCAAGGTAAATTTGGCAACCAATGAAACCTATAGAAATGCCCAAGGAGACAAGATCACAGACACTACCTGGCATCACCTCGTTATTTGGGGTAAGCAGGCCGAAATCCTAGAAAAATATACTGACAAAGGTTCTGAAATCGCAGTTGAGGGAAAGATCTCCAATCGAGACTATACAGATAAAGATGGGGTAAAAAAATATATCACAGAGATTGTGGTACATGAGTTTTTACTACTAGGCACTCCCAAAGGAAAATCCGAATCTAATTCGGCAGTAACCGACGAAGATGACCTTCCATTTTGATTAAATAAGTTCTATTGAACTCCTAATACACCTAAAGCACAAGTCATATGGCTTGTGCTTTTATGATCTTTAGACTCAGGTCAAGAAACTTGAATCTTTTTAGGCAACATGAGTAAAGGTCTTTCCAACAATATTATCGACACCTCCTCGGCATTTTATCGATTCCCCTAACAATGCTTTCGTGGCCGAGGGAAATGGAAAGCCACCTAAAATACCCTGGGCTAAAGCCCAGGGCTATTCAATCCCAAATCTTTAGACCTAGGTTCAAATTTTGTAGCCAATCAAAATTATAGTAAGGACCCGCCTTCCAGTTTTGGGTGTTAAGAAATCAATTGTGAGGGAGGCAATTAGGAAGCCTGCCTGCTGCAGGCAGGCTTGTTTGACGAAAATTTTGCTAACTCTAACTTTCAGTTTAAAAGAGATTCTATGCAAAATTGAGGAGTTTGCCGACGTGTGGGGAGGAAATTGATTTTAACCCAAAAATGGACAGCGGTGGTTTTTTTGGTCCTTTTTCACCTACAGGAAAAAGGACGGAAAAGTAAAGTCAAAGAATAGATACCATAGAGAAAACGTCACCCCCCTTTCTTCAACCATCCAATAATTTGATTTTAGTTTGCAAACTCTATGATTAAGAGTTCGAGATTACAAATCTCAAACAGCATCGGATTCGAGATTGCAAATCTCGAATAGCATGTCTAGTTAATAATTGTTCGTGATTACTCCCGCATAGCTATCAGGATCTTAAACAGCAAGAATCAAAATTCCACATTTTAAATATTTGAAGATAGCTTAAATCTATCGGTGCGGTGGGAGGATTTGGCAGCGGGGTGTGCGCGGGACTTGTGCGGCTGAAGCTTTGCCAAATCTTGATCTTTTGGTTCTTTTGTATCAAGACAAAAGAACAGGTTACTCCCACATAGCTATCGGGATCTCGAATAGCAGGTCTCCTGCTTTGAACCGTTTTTGCCAAGACGGATATCATCCCCTCTCTTTCAATTAAAGTAAATTCTCTTCCTCTCTCATTTTGAATGTACTTTTGGCATGGCCCAAAAGTACGAAAAGGCCTAGTCGCAGCTAAGCTTCCCCCCGCAAATCCTACCCACACCCCGCGGCTGCGACGACCCACCGCACAACTAGAGTTGAGTTATGAAGACGATTTAAAAAAAGTGGAAACTTAAAAGATTCCTGAATTTGCTTTGAAGTGGCTGGTGACGGATTGGAGGCAATAAGCGTTAAGAAAATCGGCTAGTTCCGAACATGTTCGGAAATCCGCCGATTTTTAGCATTTGACCCAATCCGGCAGAAGATGTCCGAAGGCATTTTCAAGCCACTTCAGGCAAAAGACTTTTGTAACTTTTGGTCTTTCAAAAGTTAGATAGAAAAACACCTTAAGCTCTTCGTATGAATTTAATAAAAATCTAATTAGGCTTGTCCAAGTCAGGAGACTTGAACCACAAGGGTACTTGATGCCGAGGAGAAAACGTCACCCCCCTTTCTTCAACCATCCATTAATTTGATTTGAAAGTTACAAACTCGATGGATATGGGTTCAAGATTGCTCCTGCATAGTAATCGGGATCTCGAATAGCATGGACACGTTATTTTTAACCTTAATTAACTAAAAACCAGCCCCTTTTAAAAGTAAAAACCTCCGAGACATAGTCCCGGAGGTTTGTTCAAAAAAAACCACCAACCTTAAATCAATCATGCTTTCACTTTGCGAAGCTTCATATTCAGCTTATCTGCCAGTAAATACATGACTGGTACGATCACTAACGTAAGGAAGGTCGCAAAGGTTAACCCGAAAATCACTGTCCAAGCCATCGGGCCCCAGAAATCTGCGTTATCTCCACCTACGTAGAATTGCGGATCAAAAGAACTCAAAAGAGTTCCGAAATTTATATTCATTCCGATTGCCAATGGGATCAAACCTAGTACAGTTGTGATCGCTGTAAGCAACACCGGACGAAGACGAGTCTTCCCAGATTCAACGATACTTCCTACCAGATCAGTATAGGAAAGCACATCATTTTCTCCGATTCCCAACTCTTCTCTTTTTCTACTTCTCACCAGATTGGTATAGTCAATCAATACAATCGCATTGTTCACCACAACCCCGGCTAAGGAAATAATCCCGATACCTGTCATGATCACTACGAAGTCCATATTGAAAATCACCAAGCCCAAGAATACCCCAATCGTACTCAAGACCACGGAAGCCATAATGATGAATGGAGTAGTCACTGAGTTAAACTGCGCAACGATGATCAAGAAGATCATGGATACTGCAATTGCCAATGCACGCATCAAGAAAGCCTGAGACTTTGCCTGCTCTTCCTGCTCCCCTGTGAACTTCACCTGAATCCCATCAGGGATCTCATAGGTAGCCATTAGGTTTTTCAACTGAGCATTGATTTCAGTAGCATTATACCCTTCCAACACATTGGAAGAAACAGTAATCACTTTCTCCAAGTCTTTTCTTTTCACAGAACCATAAGTTGAACCATATTCTACATCAGCCACTGCCGAGATAGGCACTTCTCTTTTGGTTCCAAACTTATCTCTGAATCCGATTTTCTTATTGATCAAAGTATTGATATCATATCGGTATTCATCCATCAATCTCAATTGAATCGGATAATCATCTTCCCCTTCTTTGTACTTGGAAACTTCCAATCCAAATAGAGCTGTTCTCATTTCTGTTGCAATATTGGAAGTGGAAAGGCCAAATCTTCTGGCTTTCTCTCTATCAATATTCAGGATCACTTCTGGACTTCCCAAAGACAAATCCGTCTTAAGTTCTTCAACACCCGCTACATTTTGTTTGTCGAGGTATTCCTTGGTTTGGTTCACAAAAGCAATCAATTGCTCATAATCCTCACCGATAAACTCAATGTTTACTGCTTTACCAACAGGAGGTCCATTTCTCTGTTTATTTACAGTAATCTGAACACCCGGATATTTTTCTACCAAATCACGGATATCTTCCATCACTTCATTGGTGTTCGCACCTTGACGGTCGATGTAATCCACAAAACCAATGGTGATTTTAGCTTTATGAGGAGTAGCCTGGTTACTAGGTCCTTCCAAAGGATCTCCTGTTCCTTCTCCTACCTGAGTAATCATCGATTCAATGATTGACTGATATGGAGTCAAAGTAGCCCAAACCTCATCCTCCATTTGATCCACAAATTTATTAGTCGCTTCGATATCTGTTCCGATAGGAAACTCCACAAAGACATTGATCAATTGAGGCTGATTATCTGGGAAGAAAAGAATTTTTGGAGCTCTGATCCCCAACAATCCTAAGGATAAGAATAGAAGCAAAATCGTACCTCCAAAGAAGAAGTAAGGTCTTTTCCCATCCAAAGCGTAAGACAAAGTTGACTCATACCAGTTTTCCAACTTCACCAACAAGACAGTCTGGAACCAACGGATTGCTTTTCTCAATGCAAAAACATTGAACAAGGTCAATACGCATGCAATCAGCATCAAGGATCCAAAAGCGGTCCATCCCATCAAATAAAGAATGGTAGAAAGCACCAAGAAAATCCCCGCAATAATGATTGATTTTTGCTTCGGCTTGTCCTTAGTCACATCCTCCACTTTCATATACATGGCAGTCAAAACCGGGTTGATTACCAATGCCACAAACAAAGAGGAAGACAATACAATGATCAAGGTGATCGGAAGGAACTTCATAAACTCCCCTACGATATCATCCCAGAAAGCCAATGGTAAGAATGCCGCCAAGGTCGTCGCTGTGGAAGTGATAATTGGCCAAGCCACTTCACCCACACCTTCTTTAGCTGCCTCAATGGCTGATTTTCCTTCAGACATCAATCGATAGATGTTTTCGACCACCACGATACCATTATCCACCAACATCCCCAAAGCAAGAATCAAGGAGAACAAAACCATCAGGTTCAAGGAAATTCCCAATGCATTCAAGATCAGGAATGAAATGAACATGGAAAGCGGAATCGCAATACCAACAAACAATGCATTTCTAAATCCCAGGAAGAACATCAAAACCAAAACCACTAAGATCACCCCAAAAATGATGGAGTTTTCCAAGTCACTCACCTGCAATCTGGTTTGCTTGGATTGGTCATTGGTAATTGTAATCTCCAAATCAGAAGGGAATCGATTAGCTTTTGCCTTGTCGATGATTTCCTTGATTTTATCTGCTGCGATCAACAAGTTTTCACCTGATCTTTTGGTCACGTTGATAGTGACTACTGGAAGGTTTTTACTTCGTGCATATGAACTTCTCTCCTTATAAGTATCGTCGACAACAGCCACATCTCTCAAGTAGACGATTTTCCCATTATCAGTCTTTACGATGATATTCAACAGATCATATGGATCAGAAAATTCTCCATCCACACGAAGAGTTCTGGTATAATCACCAGCGCGGATATTACCCCCAGAAATAGTTACGTTTTCTGCCTGAACAGCCCCAGAGATATCACCAAAGGTCACTCCAGTAGCTTCCATCTTATAGGGATCTACATTGATCTGGATTTCTCGCTCTACAGTACCTGCCAGGTCAGCCTTGGAGATTTCAGAAAGCTTCTCGATTTCATCCTCTAGGTATTCACCGAATTTCTTCAGCTCCGTCTCAGAATAATCCCCCGAGATATTTACGTTCATGATCGGGAAATCCGAAGTATTCACTTCCAAGACATTTGGATCCTGATCCAAATCTGTCGGAAGCTCACTTTTGGCCTTATCGACAGCGTCTTTTACATCCTGAATCGCCTTGGAGATTTCCACACCAGGGTTAAACTCAATGATGATGGAAGAGAAATCCTGAACGGAAGTAGAATTAATGTCTTTGACATCATTCATCCCTTTCAGCTCCTTCTCTATCGGTCTGGTGATCAAGTTTTCCATATCTACAGGTGAGTTACCCGGATACGGAGTCCCTACATAGACTGTAGGAATAACGATTTCAGGAAAACTCTCCTTCGGCATGGTTCTATAGGCACTTAAGCCCAACACTGTAATAATCAGTGTCAAAATCACCACCGAGGTAGAGTTATCTACACTCAGACTGGACAGTCCAAATTCCCTGATATGCTTAGATTTTGGTTGCTCAGCCATAATTTATTGTTGTGAAATATTAACCTTGAAATTATCTCCAACTTCACGGAAACCTTTGTCAACCAAAGTTTCTGATCCCTGCAGTCCTTCAAGCACTTCAGTTTTGTCGTCGAAAGTTCTTCCTCTCTTGATGTAATGCTTTTTAGAAACTCCTTCTTCTACGGTATAGATATAATCTCCTTTGTTATCACTCAAGATCAAATAAGCAGGAACGATGACCGCACTCTTATTTTCATAATCCTTGATCTTCAAAACTGAAATCATATTTGGCTTCACCTGAGGGAGATTTGGAAGGAAAACTTCTACTTTGAAAGTTCTGTTGTTAGGATTGATGATTGCACCAACTGCGCTCACCTTCGTTTTCAATTCCTGATTGATAGAAGGGAATGAAACATCCACGCTATCTCCTTTGCTCAGCACTCCGATGTAAGATTCAGAGATATCAGCTTCGATAAACAAATCGCTTTCTCCCACAAACTGGAACATGGAAGATCCTGGCTGAACCAATTCTCCCAATCTCACCTGAACAGTTTCGATAGTTCCGTTAAAAGGAGCCACAACAACTGTTTTATCCAACTGAGTTTTCAAAGAAGCCAGACTTCTCTCCAATCCTTCTTTTCTGTTTTTAGCTTCTAGAAATTGAACCTCAGTCCCGATTTCCTGATCCCAAAGTCTCTTTTGCTTTTCATACAAAGTAGTCGCCAAGTCCAGGTTATTCTGCAGCTCGTCGATATTTCTTTGGATAGTCTCAGAGTCGATTCTTGCCAATACTTGACCTCTTGTCACTCTCATACCCTCAATAGCTGGCACTTCTAGTACACGACCTCCAGTCTCAGCACTGATGATCACGTTTTTCTTTGATAAAACAGATCCAGTCACCTCTACATAGTGATCAAATTCTCCTTTTTCAGTTTTGGTAGTCGTAATCAAAATTGCTTTCTGATTCTGCTTGGCATACTCAGGATCCAAGGTGGCAATCTCAGCTTCCAACTCAAGAATGGAGGTCTGCAATGTGGATGCTTCTGTGCGAAGCTCTTCCAATTTTGCTTTCTTTGCCTCCACCGATTCATCTGAAGCACATCCGTAAGCAACAAGCATCAGGATGGTAATAGGTAAAAATTTTAAACTTGCTTTCATTTCTATTCAGATATTTTCTTTACTCCCTTTCGGGAAAAGTTGGATTAGTTAAGATTATTGATTTTTAAAAGGCCCAAAGCTTTTTCCAAGTCTACCTTAGCAACTAGGCCGTCATACAATGCCGATAGGTAATTGATTTCAGCCTCGATCAAAGCTGCATCTGCTTCTACCACCTCTAGGTTTGAGCCTACACCTTCATTGTATTTGATTTTTGCGATGTCATAAACCTCCTGTGCCAAGTCCAGGTTTTCCTGCTGGACTTCCAAGATGGTCAGGTCATTTTTCAGATTGGTTTTCGCAGTATAGATTTCATTTTTGATGTTTTCATTCAGGAAAAACTTCTGGTTTTCCAATTGCATCATCTGAATTCTATTCTTTTGGATTCTTGCACTTTTGGAAAGGCCATCAAAAATCGGAATCGACATACTCACACCTAATAAGGATGAACCGAACCAGTTTTGCTTATTAAATACCGCATCCATTGAATTACCTGCTCCTGCTCGTTGCGCATTGGCTACGAAATCAATGGTTGGCATGTACTGGGCTTGATTGTTTTTCAGATCCAAATGAGTCAGTTCCAAATTGGTTTGCAATTGACTCACTTCCACTCTTTCTATTCCCTCTTCCAATAGCAAAGCATCCAATTCCTCTCTAGGATTCAGCTCCAACAAAGTCTCAGTCAACTCAACATCATACTCCATTGGCATTCCCATCTGGATTTTGAGAATCTGCTTGCTCACTTCCAAAGCTGTCAAGCTTCTTTCCAATTGGGAATAGGTATTGTTTCTCTGAACCTGAATTCTGGATACATCGATTTTCTCAGCAAAACCCGCTTCATTCAAAGCTCTGGTTTCATTTAAAAGCGTGTCGATTCTTGCCAAGTTGGCTTGAGACAATCTGATTCTCTCTTGATTGACCAAAACGCCGAAATAGGCCTTTTTCACAGATTCGATGACATCATTCTCAGTTTTCACCAAATCCAAGTCAGTCAATTGTCGGTAAGTCTTAGCTGCACGCAATCCCACGAAGAAGGAACCATCAAAAATCATCTGGGTCAGATTAGCTCCCAGATTGGAAGAATAGCTCAGGCCAAATCGGGCTGGAATCACATCACCAGGAATGCTTGGGTCTCCGAAAGGAGGCTCATTAGGCAAGAAAACCACTGGAATAGAAGGATTGTAATTCAATCCAAATGATCCAGTAATCTGAGGCAAACCAGTGGCAGTGGTTTCCTTCACGGTAGCTTTGGAAATCAAGGTTTCCAATTGCGCATTCTTAACATTGACATTATTCTGCAAAGAATAGGACAAGGACTCCTTTAATGTCAAAGGCAAAACTTCCTGTGCCGTTCCCCCAAACGAGATGGTCAAAAATGCAAAAATTAATAGTAGGTATTTTTTCATCACAAATAATTCAAATGTGCTTTGCTTTTTGGGTTTTATAGGCTTCCCTGCCTTTTTCAGTAAATATTCCATGAAGAAAATGATCCATAGTCTGGAGCTGCTCTTCTGCTAAATTGACGCTTCTATTAGAATAATTATTTGGGTTCATGGCCTCAGAAATTTGGTTGACACGAAGTCTCGCCATGATCTGAGAATCAATTTCATCCCTGAAATAACCCAATTGTTTTCCTCTCTCTATAATATTGACGAAATCTGTCATAATAACTTTTTCACGGTGCTCCTCGAACAGATCCCAAATCTCAGGAAAGTACTTCTGCACCTCGAAAATTGCCATGGGATTAATCTCGCTCAACCTTCTTCTGATCATCTTGGAAATCTTCACCAAATGATCCACCACATCGGTTCCTGAGTCCTTAATAAAGACCATTTCCTTTTGATCTTTTTCCAATATCAACTCGAAGGTCACCCGCACCAAATCCTTTTTATCTTTGAATTCTTGATAAAGTGTCTTTTTGGAAATCCCCATCAACCGCGCAATATCATCCATGGTGGTATTTCTTACCCCATACTTGGTGAATTGCTCCATTGCTACATCCAAAATTTTTTCTCTTGTCTCCACTCCAAATTTGATTTGAGCGCAAAACTATGGAAACGATCAGCAACTCCAAAGTTTCCTGAGTTTATCTTTAAAAGAATATTCTGATTTTCAGTATGAAACAATGTCTCAAAACGTTCAAAACCGAACATTACAGAACATTTAAAACACATTATTTTGCACACTTCCAAGGAAACTTTGTTTAGGTATTGGCTTTTCCACCATAAATTCAACTGAAAAGCCTATTCAAAGATTTTAAATTGAACGGCCTCAATTGATTATTGAAAAAGTAAAAAATTGAAATGGGAAGATCCCTGATTTGAATGTTACTATTTTATTATAATCCGCTATAATGTCAGAACGGCTAAAAAGCAGCTTTGATATCCTGTTAAACTTCTGTCTCCCGTCTTCTGTCTTCAAGCCATTTTTGCAAAGGAAATTAGTGCCATGGTACAAAAGCGAATGTACTCATACAATCCTATCCATTTCAAAAGCAAAAAATACTTAATAGAAAGGCTTGAATAGAAGGATATAAATTCAATTCTAGTTTTTCACAATCCACCCAATTCCTTACCTTTGCAGCTTACCAGCTCAAGGACATGATTTTCTTCTTTGAATCCCCTCAAAAAGTAGTCTACGCAGTACAGACTCCACAACCTTTCGCCCAAGAAGACATCGAAAAACTCACCTGGCTCTTTGGCGAAGCCACTCCTATCCAAACCTCTGAAGTTTCCGGTAAATTCTCCGGCCCTCGGAAAGAAATGATCACCCCTTGGTCTACCAATGCCGTAGAAATCGCCGGCAATATGGGAATCTTGGGAATTCAGCGAATTGAGGAATTTTTCCCAATGGCTGAAGGCGATCAAATCGACCCTATGCTTCAAAAGGCTTATGATAATCTGGATCAGGAAATCTTTGATATCCACTTGGAGCCAGAGGCAATCCAAAATATCGAAGACATCGCTTCCTACAACCAAGAGCAGGGCTTGGCATTGAGTGAAGAGGAAATCACTTATCTGGAAAATGTGGCCTCTCAACTGGGTCGCCCTTTGACTGACTCTGAGGTATTCGGATTTTCTCAAGTAAACTCCGAGCACTGTAGACATAAGATCTTCAATGGAACCTTTATCATCGATGGAGAAGAAAAGCCTAAGACCCTTTTCCAACTGATCAAAGAGACTTCCAAGCAGCACCCGAACAGAATCGCTTCCGCTTATAAGGATAACGTAGCATTCGTTCAGGGACCAAAAGCTTATCAGTTTGCTCCAAAGACCCAGCATCAGGCGGACTTCTTTGAGCAAAGAGAAATCGATACGGTGATTTCTTTGAAAGCTGAAACTCACAACTTCCCAACTACTGTAGAACCTTTCAATGGTGCAGCTACCGGTTCCGGTGGTGAAATCAGAGATAGATTGGCAGGTGGTACAGCTTCCATTCCTTTGGCAGGAACGGCTGTTTACATGACTTCCTACTCCAGATCCGAAAAAGGAAGAAGCTGGGAGAAAAATCTAGCAGAAAGACCTTGGCTATACCAAACGCCAATGGATATCCTGATCAAAGCTTCCAATGGAGCTTCTGATTTCGGAAATAAATTTGGTCAGCCATTGATCGCAGGATCTGTGTTGACTTTTGAGCATGAAGAAGACGACAAGCAATTTGGCTTTGACAAAGTAATCATGCTTGCAGGTGGTATCGGCTTCACCAATGCCAAATACACCAAAAAAGACGAACCGAAAGCAGGTGACAAAATCGTCATCATGGGTGGTGACAACTACCGCATCGGGATGGGTGGATCTGCTGTTTCTTCCCTGAACACAGGAGAACTTTCCAATGCCATCGAACTCAATGCGATTCAGAGATCCAATCCTGAAATGCAGAAGCGAGTGGCAAACGTGATCCGTGCCATGGCGGAAAATGAAAACAACCCAATCATTTCCATCCACGATCACGGAGCTGGAGGACACTTAAACTGTCTTTCTGAATTGGTAGAAAATACCGGAGGAACGATTCACATCGACCAACTTCCTGTAGGTGACCCTACCCTATCCGCGAAAGAAATTATCGGCAACGAATCCCAGGAAAGAATGGGATTGGTAGTCGGATCCAAAGATATCGATACCCTTCAGCAGCTATCTGACCGTGAAAGAGCTCCTTTCTACGTGGTTGGTGAAACTACTGGAGACATGCATTTCAAATTCGAAAACCAAAAAACCGGTGAGAAGCCAGTAGATTGGAATTTGGCTTACATGTTTGGTTCCTCTCCAAAAACTGTTTTGGAAGATAACACCACCAATGCTGCTTTCTCCGAAGGAGCTTATGATCCACAGGCGATCAAAGGCTATATCGAGGAAGTATTGCAATTGGAAGCTGTGGCTTGTAAAGACTGGTTGACAAACAAGGTGGACCGTTCTGTAACAGGTCGAGTAGCAACTCAGCAGACTGTCGGTGAAATTCAGGTTCCTTTGAATGACGTAGCTGTGATGGCTTTGGATTTCACTGGAAACAAAGGAATCGCAACTTCCATTGGACATGCTCCTGTGGCAGCTTTGGCTGATCCTGAAGCAGGTAGCCGATTGGCGATTGCTGAGGCTTTGACCAACTTGGTTTTTGCACCTGTTTCTGATGGCTTGAAAGGTGTTTCTCTTTCTGCCAACTGGATGTGGCCTGCGAAAAACAAAGGCGAAAACGACAGATTGTACAGAGCTGTGCAGGCGGTTTCTGACTTTGCTATCGAATTGGGAGTAAATATCCCGACTGGAAAGGATTCACTTTCCATGACTCAGAAATACCCTGACGGAAAAGTAGTTTATTCTCCGGGTACGGTGATCATCTCTTCCGTAGGTGAATGTTCTGATATCAACAAAACTGTGAAGGCAGCAGCACTTCCAGTGGCAGGATCCAAAATCCTGTACGTTGACTTCTCCAAAGATGCAGCGAAATTGGCGGGATCCAGCTTCTACCAAGTTCTAAACAAGGTAGGAACTGAAACCCCAACCGTTCAGGACTCTGGATATTTTGCAAAAGCATTCGAAACGATTCAGGAACTGATCAACCAAGGATTGATCTTGGCTGGTCACGATATTTCTTCCGGTGGTATCATCACTGCCCTTTTGGAAATGTGTTTCCCTACTCAAAACTTGGGTATGGATGTGCAGGCGGATCGATTGGCTGAATCTGATTTGGTAAAAGCCCTATTCTCTGAAAATCCGGGAATCTTGATTCAGGTGGCTGATGATCATCAGGCTGAGGCCTTCTTGACTGCTCAGGAAATTGACTTTGTCGAATTGGCGAAAGTGAATCATTCAGGAATAGTCAACTTGGAAGGAAAAGGCCTTGAATTGAACGTTTCCGAGCTTCGTGACACCTGGTTCAAGTCATCTTATCTATTAGACAAAAAACAAAGCGGCGAGCAATTGGCGAAAGACCGTTTTGACAACTATAAAAACCAGCCACTTTCTTTTGAATTTGCTGAATCTTGGAAAGGTGACTTTGCGAAAGCGGGTATCGATCCATTCAGAAGCGAGAAAGGAAAAGCGAAAGCAGCTATTATCCGTGAAAAAGGTGTGAATGGCGATCGCGAAATGGCTTATGCGCTTTGGTTGGCAGGATTTGAGGTGAAGGACGTGCATATGACGGACTTGATCGCAGGTCGTGAAAACCTGGAAGATGTGCAGATGATCGTCTTCGTAGGTGGATTCTCCAACTCCGATGTATTGGGATCTGCCAAAGGATGGGCTGGTGCCTTCCTTTACAATCCTAAGGCAAAACAAGCACTGGACAACTTCTATGCAAGACCTGATACTTTGAGTTTGGGTGTATGTAATGGTTGCCAGCTGATGGTGGAACTAGGCTTGGTAGGTTCTGAAGATCCTAGCCAAAAAGCCAAGATGCTTCACAATGCCAGCCATAAGTTCGAATCCAGCTTTGTGAGCGTTTCTATCCCTGAAAACAACACCGTCATGCTATCTAGTCTAGCTGGACAGGATCTGGGAGTTTGGGTAGCTCACGGGGAAGGTAAATTCTCATTGCCAAAAGCTGAAAGCGAATACCATATCGGTATGAAGTATAGCTATGCGGCTTATCCAGGCAATCCAAATGGATCTGATTATGCGGTAGCGGGTATAGCATCTCAGGATGGCAGACACTTGGCGATTATGCCACATATCGAGAGATCCTTGAAGCCATGGAACTGGGCACATTATCCAATGGATAGAAATGATGACTTCACTCCTTGGGTGGAAGCATTTGTGAATGCCCGTGCTTGGGTAGAAGAGAAAATCTAAAATCTAAAGTCAGAAGTCTGAAAGGATTAGAATTCAAACTTCAAAAAACATAATACTAAATTCTAAAAAATCCCCTTCAAGTTTATTTGGAGGGGATTTTTTTTGGCATTTTTTAATATATTGAATCACTTTTAGTTCAGATCAAATGAAAATCAGTTTTATACGAAGCCCAAATTTTTGGAAAAAAGAAAGAGTTCTAATGGAATTCAATTATGCTGAAAAGCTCAATGACAGCCTAGTGTCATATCTTTTTATAACTGGGGCTGTCTCCATGAATGTGCAAGATCTATTGGGGCCTTATTCCATTCCAATTCCTATCGGGATAAACTCATGTGAGCAAGAAAAGTCTTCAAAAAGTACGGAGTCCTTTTGATGAATTATAAAAGAATAAAACCAATAAACCCGTGTTTAGCGATCCAAATCAGATAAATAAGCACGGGAAATTCGTATAAATAAACAAGTTGGCATTCATACAGAATAGATGAAAATAAAAAATGTTACCATAAACAAGTTTAAGCGATTTACAGACTTATCAATCGCGGATATTCCTGAAACATCTAGGTTGATTGTCTTAGTTGGACCAAATGGTAGTGGTAAAACTTCATTATTTGAAGCTTTTAATCACTTTTATCAATTAAGTGGCTATGGACAAGCAGGCACTCAGGATTACTTTGAAAAAAAGAGTGAAACACCAGTAACTGGAACTTGGTATCAAAACCGTGTGAAAATTAACTTTCACAACATCCAAGCCCCTAATCGGCAGCAACTAAAAGGTAAATTCTATTTTAGATCAGCATATAGAAATGAACCTGACTTTACTGTCAACAATCTTAAAAAACAGAATAACCCGACAAATAGCATAAAGCTTGAAACATTAATGCTGAATGACCAGACTGTTTCTGAAAATTATCAGCGACTTGTTGCACAAACATTAGCAGGTGTATATGAAGCTTCAAACGACAATAAATCAGTTCAAGAATTAAGAGAAGAACTAATAGGTAAAGTTAAATCATCTTTATCCTCAATTTTTGATGACTTGAATTTAAGTTCCATAGGTGACCCTTTATCAAGTGGTAGTTTTTTCTTTGAAAAGGGTTCTGCCAAGGATTTTCATTATAAAAACTTATCTGCTGGTGAAAAATCAGTATTTGACTTAATTCTTGATATGATTATTAAGTCAACATTCTATTCAGATGCTGTATTCTGTATTGATGAACCTGAAGCTCATATGCATACTAGACTACAAGCTAAAGTCTTGGCTGAACTATATGCTCTAACACCAACGAACTCTCAACTTTGGATTTCCACTCATTCTATTGGCATGCTCAAGCAGGCAGAAATAATTGAGCAAGCAAACCCTGGTACTGTGGTGTTTTTAGATTTTGCTAACAGAGACTTTGATTTAAATGAGGTAATGAAACCAGCACAAATCGACAGAGCGATATGGGATAGGTTTTTTGATTTAGCATTTGCTGATTTTTCTCAATTGATTGCCCCAAGCAGAGTGGTATTTTGCGAAGGTACTTCACAAGGAAGAAAGTATAAGGATTTCGATGCTCAGATTTATGCTAAAATATTTGAAAGCAAATACCACGACACAAAGTTCGTTTCAATAGGCTCAAGTACAGAATTAGAAAATATTGAAAATCAATCTGTAAAAATTGTCGCTAACATTCTCAAATCATCCACTATTATCAAGTTCGTAGATAGAGACGATAAAAGCCCTCAAGAAGTCCAAGAAAACAAAGATAAAGGAATAAAAACATCAGGAAGAAGACACATAGAGAGTTACCTTTTTGATGATGAGTTAGTAACTAAGTTGTGCAATTCAGTGGGCAAACCTGAACTCATACAAGATTGTTTAGATGCAAAAAATCAAGCAATACAAGATAGTGTTAATCGTGGTAATCCAACCGATGATATTAAATCTGCAAGTGGTAACATTTTTACAGAATTAAAGCGAATTCTTGCTCTTACCCAATGTGGAAATAACAAATGTGCCTTCGTTCGTGATACTTTGACGCCATTAGTTACTGATGATACATCTGTTTACCAAGAATTGGAAAATGAAATATTTAATTAAAACGTACGAAATGCCAACAAGGTGCATAGCTACCCTGCGGGATAGCTACGACACCTTATACAAACCGTTGTGCAATATTAAATAAGATATGAGTTTAGAATCTGAATACTACAGTAACCTAAGCAAGATAATTGCTTCGACAAAATTCAATCTCCCTGAGAATTATCTTGACAAATTGAATGAGTCTTTAATGTCACTTCAGAAAATAGACTTCAATAATATCCTAAAGAATTTACCGGCAACCAGAAAGTCAACGACACCGACTGCAATTAAATACTTGAAGCAAGCTCATGATTCAGAAAATTTAAATCTTGTATTGGGAGCAGGAATTTCTAAGCCTTATGGGTTACCCACCTGGGACTTTCTCCTACAGAGATTGTTACTTAAAACAATTGAAGAAACTCCTGAAAAAGCAGTAGTACTTTCAAAAGTGTTTACCAAAGTATTCAATCCAAGCCCGCTAATAGCTGGAAGATATCTTCAAGAGTCACTATTTGACACCAAAGACAAAAATAGATTTGAAAAGGAAGTAAGAAAAACCCTTTATGATTCCTTTGACAAGGATGCTGAATCTCCTATAATGGACGAAATCGTAAAACTCTGCGCGGCTCCGGGTAATAGTCCAAACCTTGATGGAATTATTACATATAACTATGACGATGTTATAGAAACTAAAATTAAGGAAAAGAACATGGACATACCTTTTCAGTCAGTATATGGACAAGCTGTAGACCCTGATAACAGAGCATTGGCAATATATCATGTACATGGATTTTTACCACAAGAAGGCACAATTAATGAATTGAATAATATAACTCTTGGCGAGTATGTTTACCATGAGCAGTATAGCAATATCTATAGCTGGAACAATATAGTTCAAATCAATAAGTTTAGGGACAAAACTTGCTTATTCATTGGGACATCATTATCGGACCCAAACATTAGACGACTACTTGATATAGCAAACTCACAAAAGAAGGGGAGGAAATTTCATTATATAATTAAAAAGAAGTCACCTAGAGTTTGGGTTCAAGAAAGATTGAAGCAAATTCTTGATGATAATCCCCAAATATTCAATGAAAAAGTAAAAGCTAAACTTGACTTTGATGAAACTGTGGATCTCCTAATTGAAATACAAAACAGGTTTGAAGAAAAGGACTCTGAATCTCTCGGAGTAAAAACTGTTTGGATTGAAGATTATGACAAGGATATTGCAAGTATCCTGAAGAAGATTAGAGAATAGAAACATTGCACAACAAGGTATATAGTGCATGGCTTCCTAACCTCAGCCACTTCACCATATACAAACCGCTGTAGCAGTAACCTTGAACAGACTTTACAATGAAAAAATACAATGAACATATCGAAAGTACAAGAGAACATTCAGTTCTTTTTCAAAGACAAAATTTAAGTGCCATTAGACAAGCCTTAATAGAGGAGTTTGATAACAGTTGTGCGTACTGCGAATGTAGGTTGGGATTGACTAGCCCACCTGAGATTGACCAATTTTATCCTAAAAGTCAATATCCAGACAAAGCATTTCAGCTTGACAATCTATTGCTTTGTTGCAGTGTCTGCAATCGAAATAAAGGCAATGCATTTCCTTTAGATAATGATGGTTTACCTCTATTACTTAATCCCCGTTTTGACAATTTCGATGAACATTTAAAATTTGAAAAAGATGGAATTGCGACCGCCATAACCGAAAGAGGTAAAGTTACTATTGAAATATTGAACTTGAATAGGCCAGCTTTAATCGAAGAGAGAAAGCTCAGACAGTTGGAGAAGGATTTCCTAGAAAACTATTCAAAAATAAGTGATACTTACTACACAATTTTTACTGAGAATATTAAAAATATTCGTGAGCTAAATGGGTTTTGTGACTTGACAAAAGATAACGTTAAAGAGCATTTAAGAAATATGCTGTTTTCAAATGTTATAACAAGTCTCGAGACGTATTTGTCAGATGCGTTTATCAATACAGTAAAACGTGACAAACAATATCTACGAAAGTTTGTCGAAACTTTCCATAATTTCAGAAGCGAGAAATTCGACCTTACAGAACTATTTAAATGCTATGACAAAATAGAAGATAAGGCGACCAAGGCGATGCTTGACGTAATTTATCACGACTTGCCTAAAGTTAAAGGGATGTATTCTGATACTATAGGAATAGACTTTCCTGATTTAAGTGTTATTTACAAAGCTGTTCTTAAAAGACATGACTTCGTTCATCGAAATGGGAAGACTAAGGATGGGAAAAAGCATGAACTAACGAATAAAGACATTTTAGATTTGTCACAATCGACAGAAGACTTTGTAAATAATATAAATGACCAAATAAAGAAATTGAAATTACCAAAAAAGGCTGCTGATAACAAGGTATTGCTAAAAGCGGGGCTGAAGTAATACTAATAAGCTGACAGTAGTAAATAAACATTTGTAATTCTTTTGAGCAGTAGTGCTGAAATCCCCACTAAGCGTAGTCTGCGACTACGCTTTCCTATTTCTTGAATTTGAAATTCAAAAGCTATCTATTTAGCTAATAAGTTCCCTCCTGTTTTGAAGTAGAATTTTACCTAGAAAAAGCTACACCTTCCTGGATTGTTTAAACAAATTGAATTCCGGCATTTTCGTAGACTAAATGGAGATATAGCAATCTTATTATTAAGGTTTGGAATCCACCATATTTAGAAGGGACTGGTTGGGATGAAGTTTTAACTAAAACATCACAAGAAGGTACCCTACGAGATTTCAAATACGAGCCTATTAAAGTTTGCGGGACTCCAATACCTGGACACGAAATCCTTTTTTTAATTCAGCAAACTTCTGATAATTTTATCCTAGTGACTCCAGCTTCTGATAAATTGTTTCATACCGGAGTTCCTTGTCCTTAAAAAATGATAAATATCAATGGCATTCAAAGCCATCTGGAAATGAGGCTTAAGAAAGACTGTATTATCTTAATTTTAAGCCAGTTACCACCCATATTCAATAATATTCTAAATTATTCATTAAACATTTTGTTTAATTTGATACATTGTTTGAAATTTACGGACGTAAAAAAGGAGGGGATTGATCCCCTCCTAACTCTTAGCAAGTCCCTAATGGGAATTCAAGACCTGGCCGTCTAGAACCCCATCGCTCCAAAAGCTTTTTAAAAAGCTCAAGAAGCAAATCGAGACCAAAAGAGAAAACTGGTACTAAGAACTCTGTTTTCATAGTAATTTTGGTTTTAATTAATTATTCAGAAAAGCCCTGTCAATTATACACTAAAGATTGACAGGGCTTTCGCAATCTATAGTGTGCCAGAACGCTTAATAAAGGTAAATCCTTCAATTGGATTTGAGAGTTAATTTTTTGGACAATTTTTCAACAAATTTTTCAAATGTTATCCACATTTCTCTATCGCTTCAACCTTACTTCAAATATATGCCCGCTCCCCACTTTTCAACTATAATACGGGAATAAAGGCAATGACAATTTGAAAATAGTTTGACAGATTGACTCAAAACTGCCTTTGGAGCGTGTTTTGAGTCTTTATTTGTCCCCCGTTTGGGTGTAGTCAGGTCTTTCGTCTTAGCGTAGTTTGAAACTACGCTTTTTTATTTCTTGAATTTGCAATTCATGAACTTGAGGCGCAGTAGAATTAAATATAGAACTAGGTAAAGTTTGAAAACAATTATATATTCAACTAACCTTTACTTTTTAAATATCGAAAACCATTGTTTTATGGGAGAATCTTATCAAATCAAAGATCAAGAAATGCCCTATTTCCTTACATTTCAGGTTGTAGGTTGGGCAGATGTTTTTACAAGAAAAGTATATCGGGATTTGATATTGGAGAACTTTTCTTTTTGTCGTTTGGAAAAAGGGTTGTATTTGTTTGGCTATGTAATTATGAGCAATCTTGTTCACCTAATAGTCCAGCAAAAGAATGGAAAGCTTTCCGATTGGGTACGGGATTTTAAAAAATTCACAAGCAAAAAGTTATTAAAAATGATTTTGGAAAATAACCAAGAAAGCCGACGAGAGTGGTTGAAAATTATTTTTGAATATCATGCTAAGTTTAATAAGGGGTCAGGTGACTTGCAGTTTTGGACCCATGAAAACCATGCAATAGAATTGTATAGGCCAGAGATGATCGAAAGTAGGATGAAATACATTCATGAGAACCCAGTTAGGGCAGGTTGGGTCGAGAAACCAGAAGAATACCTATATTCCAGTGCAAGAAATTATTCAGGACTCAAGGGCTTGATTGAAGTCGATTATAGGTAATAGGTTTTTTAAAACCAATTGAATTCCGGCATTTTCATTGACTGTAGGGATATTAGGGTGATTTGCAAAATCACCCAGCGCCAGAGTCTACGCCTAGATGGGGTGCAGTAATGAGGACTTGATTTTAAATCAGATGTGATAATTGAACAGCTTTCAGTTTAATAAAAATGCCCTACAACATTATGTATAAGCAATAGCGGTTTAAGAGCAAACTTGAACCGTTTTTCTTTTAATTAAGTACCTTGCTTTCCGAAAAGTAATAGCTAGAAATCCGCTACTACTCATATACGAGACCGTTACATAACATTATCAAAAAATTATGAACACTGATGAATAAACTACCTTTCTGCTGTTTTACTTTGATCCTTATGGTTGCCTGTCAACCAAAGGCCAAGGAAAAATTTGATTTATTAATTATCAACGCTTCGGTTGTTGATATAGCGGATGGTAAGGTTTCATCAGGGAAGTTGATCGGTATCAACAATGATACTATTCGATTGGTAGCCAATATGGCATCCACCGATAGGTATGATGCTGATCAAATTATCGATGCCAAGGAAAAATTTGTCATGCCGGGCTTGTGGGATAATCATGTCCATTTTAGAGGAGGTGATTCCCTAATCAACGAAAATAAAAACCTGTTGCCTCTATTTATTGCCCATGGTGTGACCACCGTTAGGGATATGGGAGGTGATATTTCACCAAGCGTACTGCAATGGAGAAATGAAATAAAGGAGGAGCAACTGGCTGGGCCCAACATTTTCACCTCTGGGCCAAAGCTTGACGGTGCTGATCCGTTTTGGGCTGGATCAATTCCAATCGGCAAATTAGAAGAAATAAAACCGGCTTTGGATTCACTGGAAGAACTGAATGTCGACTTTGTGAAAATCTATGCCAGTTCATTATCTCCGGAACTGTATTACCAAATTATAAAAGCTTGCGAAAAGCGTGGTCTTAAAGTAACCGGACATATACCCTTGTCTGCAGATCATTTTGAAGCTATTGAATTCGGCCTCGATGGTGTTGAACATCTTTTTTCTTTTCTAAGCCTAGCATCTCCTATCGGGGATAGCTTAAAACAACAAAACTTGGGTTTTGGAATGTTTCCACAGATACTTGAATCTTATGATGAATATCTCGCAAGAGATGCTATAGCCAAACTTGCATCTGAGGATTTCTATGTCACCCCGACTTTATATGTATCACAGGTAATCATGCAATTGGCCGATATGGATCACTCTACGGATAACCTTTTACCGCTGATAGGACCTGGGATTCAACAAACGTATAAAAGAAGGCTAAAGCAAGCGCAAAACCGGAACCTTGAAGGAAAGCAATTGATGCTTGATATGGACATACGGGAACGGAGCCTAGTGTTACCGATGTTTCAAGCGGGTATAACTATTTTGGCTGGATCAGATTGTGGTCCAGACAATTCCTATATTTATCCGGGGGCCTCTTTACACAGTGAATTGGAATTACTGGTTGAGACGGGACTTACTCCTAGAGAGGCCTTATCAACCTCAGTCATAAGCGGACCAAAGTTCTTTGAGCTTGACGAATATTATGGCGACATTGAAGTCGGGAAAGTGGCTCATATAATTTTGCTCACCGAAAATCCACTTGAAGATATTAAAAATATCGGAAGTATAGATTTGGTCTTGAAAGGAGATCAAATTTACGATCGAAGTAAACTTAAGGCATTGAAAACATCTACGAAAATGCAGTGAATGCCAGCATTTAGTTTTTACAGTCTGCCAAGCCAAGTTTTTGAATTACTCTTTACTTAACATTATCAACATGAGCAGAATTATCCTTCTTTTTTCGTTTGTCTTTTCTATCACAACTCTAAACGCACAGCAAAAGATTAGCTATTTGCTTAACAAGAAGGAAGATACAAATAAAGTAACTATTCAAATCACATTTGATGCGCTACCGGCCAGTGATGCCAATTTAGTGATACCAAGAAGTGCACCGGGTACTTACATTCTGACAAACTACATAGCCTTTGTTGATGATGTTGTTGGTTATACCACAACGGGTAAACAGTTGCAAGGAATGATAGGGGACGGAAGCTTCTTTACTTTTGGAGAAAGTAATGAGCCTCTGAATAAGGTGAGTTATACGGTCGACATTGAAAAAATGGAAATTGATTTATTGGATGCCTCCACGAGTTCCAAAGCCAGAGAAGACTATATGGGATTGTTTGGCTATTCAGTATTCGGATTTATTGAAGGAATGGAAGCAGAGGCCATCAATTTAAGGATCAATACTGACCCTTCTTGGCCTATTTTCAGTACGTTAAGACCTGATACCAATCGGAATTTCGGAACAGATACATATGAGGTTGAAAACTATGCCGCACTGGTTGATGCTCAGTATCTATTAGGTAAGGGCGTTCAGGTTATTCGTGTTGAAGAAGCACAAATTCCATTATTCGTAGCGGCCTATGGCGAAACGACAATTGATTTAGAAGGTATTGGAAACCAAGGCCTATTATCGCTGCAGAAATTGGGTGATTATTTTGGATACATTCCCATGCCTCATTATACCTTAGTTTATGAGTTTCTAAAACCACTTTCAGAAAGACATGACTATGGTTTTAATATGGAACATCTAAATAGCATGACGGCACACAGGGATATTTCGGAGGAATATAATCCCAATAGAGGTTTAGGAACCATCATACATCATATGGGGCATTCATGGATTCCGTTAAGATCCTGGGGGGAAGGATACCGCCCATTTTCATGGCAAGTGGCACCACTTGTAGAAACAATCTGGCTGAATGAAGGATTTATATGGTATGTTTCTTTCCAGCAAATCCTCAGCGACGAAGCAAGGTTAAATTGGTGGAAATCCAACATGGACAATGCTCCGGATTTTATTAAAACCAAAACCTTAAAGGAATTATCTCTTCTGGGTTCAACCCAATATGCCTCTGATTTTAGAATAGGTAAAAATCTTTTTTCTAGAGGAGCTCTAATGGCTTATGATTTGGATGAGTATATTCAAAAACAAACGAACGGAAAAAAATCCTTTAAGGATGCTATTCTTGGATTGCTTAATTGGTCAAAAGACAATCAAAGAGCATTTAAATACAATGAGATTGAACCTATCATGTCTAAGGCAACAAGTGTGGATTTAAAGCCGATTTGGAATAAATGGCAAAATCCGCCGGAATAAGTAAAACGTTATGTAACATTTTGTATAAGTAATGGCAGGCAATGTGTTTAATATCAAAGTTTGCAGCCCGATTGAACTGCTGAGCGGTTTGACAGATAAGCACCACGCAATTTGCCACTATTCATACAATTTACCGTTAGGCAACATTAAAATTAGAAATGGAAAAAAAATCTGAAGAGACATTATCGAATTGGACAAGACCAGCCAGCGATACCCCCTCTAAGCGTAGTCTGCGACTACGCTTTTTTATTTCTTGAATTTGCAATTCAGGATCCAAATAGGCATTTCTGCAATTAGCCCACTCGGAATTGCTAAGGCCAGACCCAAACTGAAAAAATTGCGTACTTTAACCCGTAACTGAGGGTTATAAGAAAACGTTATCCGTCATAATAGTGCTTGAATAAATAATTGTAGGATTCAAATCCAATAGAATGTCAACTATAAAAAGGGCTTTTAGTCTTTTATTGTTTTTACTTGTAGTTCTTTCCTGTTCACAGTCTATAGATGAAAATGATGATCAGATCAAGATTCTGTTTATCGGAAATAGTTATACCTACTTTAACAGCAGCCCTGAATTAGTAAAGGCATTAATACAGGAGAAATTTCCTGATCAGATAGTAGAAACTCAGTTAATAAGTGGTGGTGGGATGAGCCTTGCCGATCATTGGCAAAATGAAGCTACAATTCAAACCATCAGAACAGGGGATTGGGATTATGTGGTACTCCAAGAGCAAAGTAAGTTGGGTATGGCTGTGATGATCGATAACGACATATTTTTTGGACAAACAGAGCGATTCTATGAATATGCCAGGAAATTCGATGCTGAAATTACAAAAGCGGATTCTAAGACGGTGTTCTTGATGACATGGTCAGTAAGGGATAAGCCACAAGAACAAGCCATTTTAACCCATGCTTACACAAGCATTGCCAAAGAATTAAAGGCTAAACTGGTCCCTGTTGGTTTGGTTTGGGATGAACTGCGTACCAATCCGAAGATTGAATTATATGCCGATGATGGTGGACACCCATCACCTTTGGGCTCCTATTTATCAGCTGTTACACTTTACTCCGCTTTGATGGCTGATGATCCTTTAGGGCTTTCGGGGAATATCTCTGGTCATCCCCTATCAAGTACAGGTGAGCCCTCAGCAGATAGGGACTTGCTAATTGATATTCCTAATGAGGAAGCTAAATTGATTCAAGAGGCAAGCTGGAAAGTGGTCCATGCCCTACAAGATTCAAATGATTACCCTGATATAGATCAGCCAGAACCAGGCTTTTCCATTCCTGTCTTGAGCAAAGGTGAGCCAATGGAGCTAAAAAACATGATCGGAAAATGGTATGGAACCAGCACTTATGGCTCTGACTACCTTGGCCAAATCATGGAGATCAAAGCTATTGATGGTAAACCACAAGCCAGCCTTTCATTTTACTCAGCCCATGTACAGGATCAAATGCGAGTAGATAATGCTGTTATTAAAGATGATCAATTGATTTTGACTCTTTATGACTCTTTAAGGACCCTAAACTCCACAGTACGAATTTCGCTAAGCGGAGGAAAAATGGAGGGGATATTAGAATCCTCAGGTAATTTACAGATGTATAAGCATCTATATTTTTCAAAAGAATCTTCTCCTAACGAAATTGATCTTTCAGAAATAGAGTTGCTGATGGAATCCTACCAATCCAACATTCTCAAAGAGGGTTATATAAAAGCTTCCCTGGAACATTACGAACAATACAGCAAACTGATTGGTGAACCGTACAAGCCAGATGAATTTTATTTGAATGCCGTAGGATACAATTTCCTGAGAGAGGATAAAGTGAAAGATGCCCTCAATGCTTTTGAATTAGCTATGGTTTACTATCCTATGTCAGTCAATGCTTATGACAGTTATGCAGAGGCTTTGATTGTTGATGGTCGAACGGATGAAGCATTGGAAGTTTATACTAGAGCCTATGAACTCGCCAAAAAGACAGGATATGAAAATCTGGCCTATATTGAAGAGAATCTAAATAAATTGAAAAATAATATTGCTGTAGATTTAGAAGGAGAAGCAACTCCACCACCCCCTCCTCCTCCATCACAATAGTTAATTTTTTCAATGCTAATCATCTTGTCTGTTCAATTTGGGTAAGCCTCCACATGTGCCAGAAAAGACTTCTAAAAATCAGGAGACCATTCGATGACTTGTAAAAAAATAACCGCTATAGATTTCGAGCCTTTATGGCGTTTATCCATCCGAATCAGAAAAGTAACCGCCAAAAAATGGCGCAAATAAACAAGTTGTGCATAATTATCCAAAATCAAATGAAAAGAATATTAATAATTGTAATTATAACTCTTGTAAGTTGTTCTGATAAAGTAAATGAAGAAAAATTAATGTCTTTAAATATCGATAAACTTTACCTAAGTGATCAAGAAGATAGAAAAAATAATGAAATAAATAATTGGTCAATTGTCTCGAAAAGGGATGAATTTAGAAGAAAACGTGTAGGTCAGTTGATAGACTCTAATAAAATAATATCTGCTAAGGATTATGCCAAAGCTGCAATGATTTTTCAACATGGTGTAGATTCTTCCGATTATTTAAAAGCAGTCGAATTTATGAAAACAGCAATGAAAATTGATTCTACTGTTAATAAGTCGCTGTTTGCAGCAGCTACCGATAGATACTTACTAAGTATTGGTAAACCTCAAGTCTATGGCACACAATACATTCAAGAAGGAAATGGAACTTGGGAATTGAAAAACTATGATACAACAGCCATAAGCGATGAAGAAAAGAAAAGATTTGGTGTTGGTAGTTTAAATGAACAAATGGAAAAATTAAAAGAGTTAAATAAAGGAAACTGAAAACAACTATGTACAACAATGTGTATAAGCAATAGCGGTTTAGGTGCAAACTTGAACCGTTTTTACCTTTCAATAAGTATCTTGCTTCCTGACAATTTAGTGGGTTAAAATCCGCTACTGCTCATACACGGACCGTTAGGCTCAATTTAATCAAATATTATGATGAAAATTTTACAGTTGCTCCTCTTTTGCATCGTTTTTCAGAGTGCATCAGCACAGCTGAATAAATCTCAATTTTCAGAGATTGATAAAATTGTGAAAAAACTATACTCTGAGGGAAAACTACACGGAGGTATTCTCATTGCTGAAGGTGAAAATATTATCTATGAGAATGCCTTTGGCATGGCTGATAGAAACCTAGAAATTCCCAATAGTACAAAAACAAGGTTCATTATTAACAGCATGGGTAAAATGTTTACGGCTATCTTGACCCTGCAACTTGTGGAAGATGATTCAATTAAACTTGATGACCCTATTTCCAAACATTTGCCTTGGTTCAAACACCCTAAAGCAAACGAGATAACTGTTCATCAGCTTCTATCTCACCGTTCAGGTTTAAAGGGCTATTTTGATGAACAGATTGAAGGGAGATTGCCCTTTTTTATTTCTCAACGAGAGGTTTTGGATAAAATGGCTCAATTAGACCTTAATTTCGAACCTGGCAAAGGCTATGATTACAGTAATACGGGCTATTTGTTGTTAGGAGAAATTATAATGAAATATAGAAACGCTGATTACTACGATGTTCAGCGAACAAGAATTTTTGAACCACTGGGAATGACCAATACTTATAACTCCACCTCTATTTATGGGCCGGGCGCACCTGTTTATTATCTCTCAGACGGTAACCCAGCCACTCCATTTCCTCATAGTAATTATCGTGGCGATGGCGGTTCTAAATCTACATTAAAAGATTTACATAAATTTATGCTGGCTATTGGGTCTGATAAACTTTTAAAGACTGAAAGCTGGGACTTGATGTTTACTGAATATTCTTTCCCCGATGAAGCTACAAGACCTTTTGGAGCTCATTTTTTTCCTTATGGTTATGGTTGTGGTTTTTTTGAATTACCATACAACAATGAAGAAAAAGCAATAGCCATTGGGCATGCCGGTGCCGGATATGGCTCCTCTGACCTTATGATTAAATTTAAAGACAAAGACAGGATCATAATACTTTGGAACAATGAATATCTTAATCCAATGCCGATGGAATTATTTGAAGAATTATCAAAACTATAATGAATCCAAAAAAGAGCCTAACACTGTATATAAGCCATTAAAACGGCTCATATACTAACCGTTGTGCTTCATTACCAGAAACCAATAACAAATGATTAAATTCTTTAGAAAAATTAGACAAAACTTACTCTCTGAAGGTAAAACTGGAAAGTATTTAAAGTATGCGATTGGAGAAATTGTACTTGTGGTTATTGGAATTTTAATTGCACTTCAAATCAATAATTGGAATAACAACAGAATAGAATACAAAATTGAAACGAATATTTTAAGTGAAATTCTAGTAAACCTTGAAAAGGATGTCATTAACCTTAACTTAAAGATTAAGTATAATAATGATAAAGCCAAACTCAACAGAGATGTGTTGGAGCATTTAGAACAGAGAACACCCTTAACTGATTCATTAAAATGGTCTTATGCTAGAATAATTGGAAGAGGTAATTTTGAACCAATAACTGTCGCTTATGAAAATCTAAAATCTAAAGGAATAGACATCATTCATAATGATTCGCTCAGAATTGCTATTTCTGAATTGTATGATTTCAAATATTTCTACTTAACTGAAGATTTAAGGTCCGATTATGAGCATGTGAAATCATTGCATGAGACTGAAGCATATAAGAATATCAAGACAATATTTAGAGGTGATTTAGCCCAACGATGGGCAGAACCCGTAAACCTAGCAGAAATACAAAATAACATCTATTTTCAAGAAATATTAAAACAAGCTATTGGCTTTTATTCGTATATGAATAGTACTTATGAAAGAGGAATAAAAGAAAATATGGCAGTACAGAACCAAATTAAAAATGAATTAAAACAAAGAGAAAAATAACGAAAGCACAACAATGGATCCCCCTCTAAGTGTTTTTGCAACTACGCTTTCCTATTTTTTGAATTTGCAATTCATGATCCCCTCTGGATACAGTAGAATTATACTTAGAAAAAGATACCCTTCTATTCATAGATTGTATCTACGCTATCTTATTGAAAAGAATCTGAACCTCTTTACTTTTCAAGCTTTATTGTAAAATACTTAAATAGCCTATTCTGTAGAATAAATTAATAATGGCTAATTGTGAAATAGACGAAATTCTTAATTTTGATTCTAAGAAATGACCGCTCCTTTTGAAAAAAGTTCTTTAGTGTTTAGCGGTCAATTTTATTTGAGTTAAGTAATGAACAAAACATAAATAGAGTGCGCCATCATCCAATCTATAGCATAATAACTCTTTTTTTATTCTCCTTTCTTCTTCTTTCATGTTCTAATGATAGACCAGATATCATCCAGACTAAATCAGGATTATATGGATCTTCGGAAGGAAAATTTCTAGCAAAATTCCCACGTGAACCTGGTGTCAGTATTCAAAACAATAGTTGGGGTTCTGAAAGCATCGAGACAGTCACTTTTAATACTAATTTAGGAGGCGAACACTATTATGTAGTTAGTTATACTGATTTGCCCAAAGCGATTTTGGAGTCATGGGATGTTGAAAGTTTGTTCGACCAGTCGACAAAAACAATGGCGGCAACTTTTGGAAATTTCTCGGTGAGTGAAAGGTCAGAAGTAAAACTTCATGGCTTTGAAAAATGTGTTAATTATACGCTGTCCTCTACTTCCAAAGATATTAACTCGGTCGTTTACTTACGATTAGCAAAAAACGGCACAAGGATTTATACGGTTTCTTTTGCTGGATTGCGCAGAATTCCCGAATCATCAAAAATCAATGAATTCATAGAAAGCTTTAGGCTTTATGAACCGAATGAAACAGCAAAATAAAAAGCCCCCTCTAAGCGTTTTTGAAACTACGCTTTCCTATTTCTTGAATTTGGAATTTATGATCAACTTGAGGCGCAGTAAAATTATCCCAAGAGAGGAAAACCTTCCTAATTTACTGCCTCTGATTTTTCCCAAATGGATAAAATATCCCAGCACTCGACTAAATTACCTAAGAAATTCAGTCTGGCATTCTTTCTAGAATGTAGGAAAGGCTTAAATTTGATTAGAACAATAGTCCGAAGCCAAATACATTACAATTCTTTTTATCTAACCTTCTTTACCCATGAGCGATTCTTCATCCAAACAAATCCACCAAGGCAGAAATATCAAACGCTTTCGTGAAATGCTGGGTATCAAACAGGAAGCATTAGCCTACGAACTGGGTGAAGACTGGAGCCAAAAGAAAATCTCTCTTTTGGAACAGAAAGAAGAAATAGAAGCTAGCCTTTTAAGCCAAATCGCTGAAGTATTGAAACTTCCTGTAGAAGCTTTCCAGAATTTCGACGAGGAACAAGCCGTGAATATTATTTCAAATACTTTTCATCATACTCAAGGTATTGTTAATTACAACCCAACTTTTCAGAACAATCCCATCGACAAAATCATAGAGCTTCACGAGGAGAAAATTTCCTTATACGAGCGCATGCTCAAGGAAAAGGAAGAGATGATGCAGCGATTGGAAAAATTGATCGGAAAGTAGAATATCCGAGTTTTCTCCAAGTTGAAGCAGGTGGCAATTGAATCTCAAATCTCCAATCTCTAAAATATCGAACATCGAATGATGGATATTGAATAATGAAGATTTGGAAAGCCACTTCTATCGTCTATGGACTATGGACAATCTCTAATCTCTGAAATTTCGAACTTCGAATGATGAATTTTGAATAATGAAGATTTGGAAAGCCACTTCTATCGTCTATGGACCATGGACAATCTCTAATCTCTCAATCTCCAATCTCTGAAATCTCGAATAATGAAGTTTAGAAACTGATTTCGTCTTTAGATAAACTTCCTACATCCTACCTCCAACTCTCCCCACTAAGCGTTTTTGTTACTACGCTTTCCTTTTTTTGAATTTGCAATTCATGATCCCCAGCTATCTCGATAATTACCAAGACAGGTGGCAATCGAATCTCAAAATCTCCAATCTCTAAAATATCGAACATCGAATGATGGATATTGAATAATGAAGATTTGGAAAGCCACTTCTATCTTTTTTGGACCATGGACAATCTCTAATCTCTCAATCTCTAATCTCTTAAATATCGAACATCGAATGATGAATATTGAATAATGAAGAATTGGAAACCCGCTTCTATCGTCTATGGACTATGGACAATCTCTATTCTCTAATTCTCCAATCTCTGAAATCGCGAATAATAAAGTTTAGAAACTGATTTCGTCTTTAGATAAACTTCCTACATCCTACCTCCAACTCTCCCCACTAAGCGTTTCTGCGACTACGCTTTTTTATTTTCTTGAATTTGCAATTCAAAAGTCTTCCATCCAATTAGGTAATCAGATCCCTACTATTAGTGCAGTAGAATTATCCTTAGAAAAAGCTACACCTTCTTGGAGCCTTTAAACCAAATAAATCCCGTGCATTTTTGTTGATCGTAGAAATATTAGGATGATTTGCAAAATCACCCAGCGCCAGAGTCTACGCCTAGATGAGATACTTGGGTTTCATATTCATTACTATCTGTTCAATACCCAAGTTGGAATAACGTTTACACTGCATTCCCATTTGGCCGGCTCAACAATTCTGTTGGACCGTAGCCAAAATGTTTTTTGAAGGCATGGGAGAAATGGGACAGGTTCTCGAATCCTGTTTCATAACAGACATCTACCGGTCGTTTTTTCTTTTCGGTAAACTGATAATGGGCCAGCTCTAATCGTTTTTGGGTAAGCCAACGTTGCGGAGAAGTGTGGAATACCTTAACAAAATCCCTTTTAAAGGTGGAGAGGCTTCTTCCGGTCAGATAGCTGAATTTTTCAAGGGGGAGGTTAAACATGAAATTTTTCTCCATGTATTCGGTCAGTTCAATTTTCCCGGGTTCCTCAAAGTTTGCCAGTGTCTGATCAATCCCGGGATCCACGGTTCTGAGAATATTGATTGCCTCGGTAATTTTTAGGGAGGCTAGCGTGGGAGGAAGATTATCCATTTCGAAATAGGGAATTAAAGAGGAGAGGCAACTGGAAAGCAAGGGGTGCTTGTTAAAATGATAGATTTTAGATGTTTCCCTGCTTTTAGGTTTGATGTCCAAGGGAGCATAAAACTCGCGTAAGCGGTCTGTTGACAGATGCATGACCACTGTTTGATGGGGCCTTCCATCCTTGGGGTAATTCAAAATAGTAGCCAGTTGATTTCTGGGAATCAGGAAAATATCCCCTTCTCTGAAAACATAGGAAGCGTCTGCCTGGACAATCTTTGTTTCTCCGGAAATAAACCAAATCAACATATGTTGCCCGAACATCACGTCGGATTTAAAAAACTTATCCTCATAACAGGAAAGTTTGATTTCTTCAGAAATGTATTTTGCTTGGTATTCCATACCGATTCATTGTTTTAGACAAAAATGAGGTAATTAAATATAGCGAATATCCCGAACAGCGCTTTGTTTAAAAGTCCATTCAATCCCCAATCAGTGGAAGGGGAATCTCCCTTTCACTGATTGAGATGAGAATAAAGATCTTTTTCCAGAGGAACCATTTTTCTTAAACTGAAAAGGGTATTCCACAGGCCTTCTCACTCCAAGCCCAAAGACGTTGGGCATCAGCTTCATGGAGAGAATAAGGTTTGACTCCTGAGCCTATTGTGTTTTCAGCTGCAATGGAAGCGACTTCTACATCTTCACAATATACACCTCCGATTCCATTAAATTGGGGGGATGTGGCGCACCATACAGTCGTTGCTGCCCCCTGGGGAATAGTTTTCAGTGAAGCCAAAACTTCTGGCTTCATCATACCCTTTTCATCCACAAAACCCATTTTTTGAAATAATTCCAATGATGCTTCTCTGGCCAACTCTGTTCCTCCAATAGATCCGGGATGGAGACTATAGGCCCGAACACCATATTGCTGGGCTCGTTTATCCAACTCCATAGTAAATAAGTTACAGGCAGTTTTAGATTGACCATAAGCTTGGAGGGTATCGTATTCACGGGTATTGAAATTGGGATCTTCGAAATGAAAGGTTCCAAATTGATGTCCTTGAGAGGAAACATTGACCACACGGGCTCCCTTTGCTTTGAGAAGGGCTGGCCATAATCTAGCTGTCAATTGAAACTGCGCCAAATAGTTGGTCGCCAGTTGGGATTCGATACCCCTGCTATCCACTCGTAGAGGAACCCACATGATTCCGGCATTATTGATCAAGATGTGAAGTAGGCTTCCAGAAGTGATAAAGCTTTCAGCAAAGGCATCTATGGATTCATGATTCATTAAATCCATACGGTGGATTTCAATATTGGGAATTCCATCGAGATTTCGCCTAGCTTTTTCCAGATCACGTGCCGGAACGATTACTGAAGCTCCAGCCTGAGCCAATGTTTTACTAGTTTCCAGTCCGATACCTGTATTTCCACCGGTCACGATTGCGACCTTACCTGTAAGATCAATTCCTTGGATCACTTCATCCGTAATTGAAATTGCTGAAAAGCCCGAGCCAATCGGCTTCTGTAAGGCTCCTTGATAATTATTCTGATTCATCGTATTAGTAGTTTTTAAATAGTGATGAAGCAAAAGTAGTGTGGGAAGCGCTCCCTAACTTTGTTTAAAAGTTCAAGTTTGCTTTGTTCAAAAGTTCAAAAAAAGTCAGCTCTCTGTTAGTCTCATGAATTAATCCTTGGAAAATTGAGTAACTGAACATTGCCATTGAAAATGGAATTAAAACTATAAATTACTATCTTCTTCAAATTTAGTCCCCCACTAAGCGTTTATGTTACTACGCTTTCCTATTTCCCTGAATTTGGAATTTATGATACCCAGCTATCCCAATAATTACCGGGACATGCGGCAATCGAATCTCAAAATCTCCAATCTCAAATTCTCTAAATCTCTAATAATGAAGATTTGGAATGCCGCTTCTATCGTCTTTGGACCATGGACTATGGACTAAGGAAAATCTCTATTCTCTCAATCTCCAATCTCTTAAATATCGAACACCGAATGAAGAATATTGAATAATGAAGATTTGGAAAGCCACTTCTATCGTCTATGGCCTATGGACTATGGACTATGGACAATCTCTAATCTCTCAATCTCCATTCTCTAAAATATCGAACACCGAATGATGAATATTGAATAATGAAGATTTGGAAAGCCACTTCTATCGTCTATTGACCAAGGACTATGGACAATCTCTATTCTCTAAATCTCCAATCTCTAAAATATCGAACATCGAATGATGAATTTTGAATAATGAAGATTTGGAAAGCCACTTCTATCGTTTTTGGACCATGGACTATAGACCATGGACAATCTCTATTCTCTCAATCTCTAATCTCTTAAATATCGAACACCGAATGATGAATTTTGAATAATGAATATTTGGAAAGCCACTTCTATCGTCTATGGACTATGGACAATGGACTATGGACAATCTCTAATCTCTCAATCTCTAATAATGAAGATTGGATTACCAGTTTGCGAACAAGAGCTTTTCTGGAAAAGCAATCCCATGTAAATAGAATATTATTCCCTATCCTGATATAGGTAAGGCCTATTCATCCATACTCGCCTCCCTATAGGTAGATCTAGCTATCATCAGATTTATTCAATCCATATCATGACCAATCCAAAATCAATCATAATGCAATCCTTAAACAATAATGGATTGCTCAAACATTGATCATTAATTAGTGAAAATTAAATATTTCTTTGATTTGTTTTATAGTTACATCAAAATGAACTATATTACTCTATAAGCAAACACTGGGAGAATGGCTAGAGTGATAAGTTCTTTTTTGGAAGGAGTATCAGGAAGTTTAGGTGAACTGGTCATTTATAAAGTGGGAGGAAAAACCTATATCCGTAAAAAGCCCGGAAAACAAAGCAAGTCTACCAAAGCAAGAACTTCCGAAAGGAAACGCCACTCACAGTCGGTCCATACCCAAGCTCATAGATTTCTGAGAAACATCACGCCTATTCTACGTTTTGGCTATCAAAACTACGAGGATGGTGCTAGAAAAGCCTATCATGCTGCCGTGTCTTATACTATGAAAAACTCCTTTAAGTTTGAAGGCAAGGGTGCTTCAAAAGTACTGGATATCAGCTTGGTAAAAGTAAGTCGGGGAAACCTTCTGGGGCCTCAAGAACCTAAAGTCGAACGGGTAACTGAAGGAGTAAAATTCTCTTGGACAAATAATTCCTGGCAGTCTTCAGCAAGTCCTTATGATCATGTTTTTGTTTTTCTACTTTCGATAGAAGGAGTTCTTAGCGGTTCATTATGGGAATTTCTCGGGAATATCAGAGAAAAAGAAAGCCATATCCTTCCTCTTTCAAATGTCCAAGACGACAGAAAATGGCATGCCTGGATTGCCTTCAGCCAAGCAAATCCCTGGACTAAAAAAAGGGAATTGTCAGATTCAGTTTATCTGGGGATAGTGTGATGTTTATTTATTTCTATCTCGACCATGTTCCGCGGAGACAGGGACCTCAGCATATAAAGGAGATAAGCACCAAAGTAGAAATCATTATCCCAACCCTACCCTTCACTGCAATGAAAAAATTACTTTTTGTGATATTATTAATTCCATCATTAGGCTTTGGACAAAAAGCTAATTCTGAACTGGAATTTGAAATAAAATCATTAAAAAACAAAAGTGAAATAGAAAACTATTGGACTTCCATTCATAAAGACGATCAATCTGTAAGAGGGAAGGTATCAGATGAGCAAAGACAAATGGACAGGCAAAACATCAAAAAGATGGTTTTGATGTTTAAATATCATGGCTACCCTTCGGGATTTTGTTACGGTTGTAATCCAAAGTCAGAATTCACTAACAACTTTACGCCTAACATTGTAATAACCCATAATCTTGTAAATGAAGTTTCCGAGTTTATGCTACCTATTTTAAACAAGGCTTACAATGATGGAATAGCAAATGAGTGGTGGTATATTCATAACCTCAGAGGAATGCTTAGAGCAAGATATGGAAGGGATTTATACGAAAAAACTAAAGAAAATATCCCCCAATATTTAGAAAAGCTAAAACCATTTGTAAAAGACAGCATCTCCTATGATTTGAGCATTATTGATTCCTTATATGAAAATTATGACCGTAACTTAAATTCAATTTTAATATCCGATAGAATTTTCAGCAAGAAGCAAGGAGGAATCAGACATAATATTTACAAAACAAAAGAAGGTAAATTATTCTGGCAACAAGTTTACTCTGATGACTCATTTCATTTTCCAATTGAAATTTATTACGAGCCAAAAAGTAATCAATTAAGATATGGACTGTTCGACGATGTGGTGATAAATGAGATCTTGGTAAATAATATTCCGAAAATCACATCCGAAAATTAAAAGGCCCCACTAAGCATTTCTGCGACTACGCTTTTTTATTTCTTGAATTTGGAATTCATGATCCACTCTGGATCCAGTAGAATTAAACCTAGAAAAAGCTATACTTTCCTGGAGCCTTTAAACCAAATGAATCTCGACCATTGTAATGGATTGTAGGGATATTAGGGTGATTTGCAAAATCAGCCAGCGCCAGTATTTGATGTTTGCTTCATCTAAATAATATGGATTCTAACGGGTAAAACACCTGATTTAAAATAAAAAACCGGGATCAACAAACGTACCTTTGAATAGCAAGAAATAACTTAAGCGAAAATTGATCTTCCAGGACAGGGTTCTTTTTGGTTCAGATCTTAAAACGAGCTGGCTTATTTCATGAGAACTAAAAGTAATTGCTCGTTCTCGCCAACTTCTGAAAATTTTACGTATTATCAGTTTGGTGCATACTCGCAAAGTTAAGTACTAACCCACGCAACTACTAATAGCCGAGTCGTTGGCAGCAATTATGTTAGATCGTAGAGGAATAATTTTTGTTGAAAAGCATAAAGCTGGAATCTCAATAGTTTCAGCCGCTATTTGGATCACAATTAGCATCCTCCTGTGGTGGATTTTTGTTCAGAGTTTAGGGCAATTGAGCGTTGGGATTGAAGTACAAGGAAAATTATTTCAGCTATCAATTCTGGTTCTTTTATTTCTAGCGTTCTTTTCGATCCGTTTTATCTTAAACATCTCATATAAAATCGACCTAATTAATGATGTTATTACAATTCGAAATCACTATCCATTTTGGACTAAGAGTAAATCTGAAAGAATTATAGTAAAAGAAATAATTGAAATCAAACAGGATAAAACCTATACTAACTCACTTAACCTGATAGTCAAGATTAACAAAAGAAAAATTGTCCTTTTTAACAACCTACACAGATCGGATATTGGGAATGAGATTAGGTTTTTGACTGACCACGCTTTTCGTGACATAACTGCCAACAAGCCATAAGAATGCAGTTTGCTGTGCTACTAAATAACCTAAGTGGTATTTTAGTTCCTCCGGGACACATCTTGAGGAAACGGTAATTGCAAACCGCACTTAATAGTGAAACTTTACCCCTTTCCAATCTGAAATTGAAGATGTTTTACTAAATCATCACCACTCCTCTTCTTATTTCTCGTACTCAATATCCCCACTAAGCGTAGTTTGAAACTACGCTTTTTTATTTCTTGAATTAGGAATTCATGATCCCCTGCTATCCCGATAATTACCGGGACAGGTGGCAATTGAATCTCAAAATCTCCAATCTCTTAAATATCGAACATCGAATGATGGATATTGAATAATGTAGAATTGGAAACCCGCTTCTATCGTCTTTGGACCATGGACTATGGACTATGGACAATCTCTATTCTCTCAATCTCTAATATCGAACACCGAATGATGAATTTTGAATAATGAAGA
>NZ_FRXN01000003.1:290756-908934 GCF_900148515.1 Algoriphagus zhangzhouensis
TTGGAAACCCGCTTCTATCGTCTTTGGACCATGGACTATGGACAATCTCTATTCTCCCCCCTAAGCGTAGTCTTCCACTACGCTTTTTTATTTTTTGAATTTGGAATTCAAAAGCCGACTATGTCTTAATAAAACCAGTTTCTGGACGGTTTTGTAAAGCTCTTACTTAATAAAATAGAGTACCTCCGAAAGATAATAGACCACAATAGATCCAAATAAGACTTCAAAGCTTTGGGATCAGTTGCCTGACAGAAGGTTTTATTATTGTAATTGGCTTAAAGACCCTAACTCTTCATTGTCGCTTGTGCACATCGACACCAATGAATGCCTTAGGAGAAAATCGGTATTCCATGATAGATTTCTTTTTGGTTCTGTTCTTAAAACGAACATGATTATGTCATGGGAACTAAAAAAAATTTCGATTTAATAACTTAAACGAATGAAAATGAATAAATTAAAGGAAAGCTATTATCCGAAATTTAGTGCTTAAAATCCGCTACTTTTCATATTCAGGACTTTTGTGATGCATTAAAAAATAAAATTATGAAATGGATTTTTGTCCTTTTGACTTTTATGCTTTTTGCTTGTAACCAGCAAAATGACGAACTGTCCGCAGATGCAATTGAACGAATAAAAGAAGATATTATTAAATCATCCGAAAGACATGCTCAAGGGATCGAGAACTTGGACTATGAAACGGTTATGGAATTTTATTGTGAGGTTGAAGACTTCGTAATTTTTGGTGACGGGTATTATTGGGGTGATTATTTGACATGTTCTGGCATCTGGAAGGACTTTCTAAATCCCGAAAATTGGAGAAAGATGGTTAGATGGGATCTAAGCAATCACAAAGTGAGCGTTATCTCCAATGATGCAGCTTCATATTTGGTTGAATTTGACAATGTAAGGGTCAGCATGACTGGAGATACTACGATTGTAAAGGGTTGCTTCACCTACGGCATGAAAAAGATAGGTGAAGATTGGAAAGCAGTAACAGTCCATGTTACTCATAATTATAAACCTGGATATGGATTTGAAAATAGTCAACCAGGATATTATGTAAAAGAACAAGGGAAAGATTGGTGGCATAGTTACTCTCCCGAACTTAGAGAAGAATAGAAACAGAATTAAATTAGAAAAACATGAGAAATCTACTATCCGGATTTCTGATCATTACTATAGGGCTAGTATTGTTCAGTTTTGTAAATAATCAGAACACGTCAATTCAAGGCGACATACCTGAAAAAGAATGGATGATCGCTCCTCGTTTTTTAAAATTACAAGATGGCATTTCTAAAAAGGAGGCTAGAGAGTGGCTGGAGCAAGAGTACCTACCCTTGTACCGAGCATATCCGGGATTCAATTGCCAAGCAGGTGAACCTTGGAGATCAGGAGGTTGGGGAACAACTGATAATACTCTTAAATCAAAAGCAGATTTTGTATTGATCTATTCCTTCGATAATAAGACAACTTTCGATCGGTACTTTCCAGAAGATGGAGGAGGGTTTGATGCAGTTGCTGAAGAATCGGCAAAACATATGTCCATTGTTGAAGAGGTCTTTTTTGGAAAATATTTTATCAAAGATGAATATCAAATCGAGGAGTATTTGATGTTTGCTTCATCTAAATAATATAGATTCCATCGGCTAAATACATCTGATTTAAAATGAAAAACCGAGATCAACAAAAGTACCCCCTTAAGCGTTTCTGCGACTACGCTTTTTTTTTCTTGAATTTGCAATTCATGATATCCAGCTATCCCGATAATTACCGGGCCAGGTGCAATTGAATCTCAAAATCTCTAATCTCAAATTCTCTAAATCTCTAATAATGAAGATTTGGAATGCCACTTCTATCGTCTATGGACCAAGGACTATGGACAATCTCTATTCTTTAAATCTCTAATCTCTTAAATATCGAACATCGAATGATGGATATTGAATAATGAAGAATTGGAAACCCGCTTCTATCGTCTTTGGACCATGGACTATGGACTATGGACAATCTCTATTCTCTCAATCTCCATTCTCTAAAATATCGAACATCGAATGATGAATTTTGAATAATGAAGATTTGGAAAGCCACTTCTATCGTCTTTGGACCATGGACTATGGACTATGGACAATCTCTATTCTTTAAATCTCCAATCTCTTAAATATCGAACATCGAATGATGGATATTGAATAATGAAGAATTGGAAACCCGCTTCTATCGTCTTTGGACCATGGACTATGGACTATGGACAATCTCTATTCTCTCAATCTCCATTCTCTAAAATATCGAACACCGAATGATGAGTTTTGAATAATTAAGATTTGGAAACCAGCTCCCCCTCCCTATTTCTCGTACTCAATATTCCTGATCTTCCAGGTCATTAGCCCGTTGGGGGTTTGGACGATAGCCTCTTCACCGACCTCCTTCTTCAGCAAGGCCTGAGCCATAGGTGAATCGATGGAGATATAATCCCTTCGCTGAATGATCTCCTCCCCTCCAACAACACGGAGACGGATCTTATGCCCTTTTACATTTTCGATCTCAACCCAAGCTCCAAACATGACTTTACCTTCTTGAAAAGGAGCATAGGAAATCACCTTTAGATCATCGATACATTTGCGCAGGTAGTGCACCCGCTTGTCTATTTCTCGCAAACGCTTTTTATTGTAATGGTAGTCAGCATTTTCCGAGCGATCTCCTAGGCTAGCCGCCCAAGCCACTTTTTGGGTTGTTTCAGGACGTTCTACTTTCCAAAGATGATCCAGTTCTTCCTTCAGCTTTTCCAATCCCTCGGGGGTGATCCACATGGTTTTCATATCGGTAATTGAGTTTTTTGGGCCGGCAAGTTTAAGCATTCGATGTTCGAAATTCAAAAATAATAGTTGCATGTGTCTCACTTAGGTCTTTTTGATAATGCAATAAGGTTCCGAGTCGGCTCGGTCAAGGGCTTCTTGGATTAAGTTCCGTGAGGACACGGAACAGGGCGTAGGGACCAGGGCCGGCTCGCTCCATTCAAAGCAAACGATTCCGCAGTATTTGGATAGGCACAGCACCTCTCTTTGCTTTGCATTTGCTAAATTGATATCAAGAATCCCAAAAATAAAAACATGAAATCAACCTTATTGACCCTTTTATTTGCCTTTTCCCTGATTGTGTGCAAAGCTCAAGAAACCAGACCCGGACCACAGCTTCCACCTGAAACAGGTGAAACATTCAAAGTCGGAATTGCAGGATACACTTTTGCAAGATTTGATCTCGACAAGGCACTCGAAACCTTGAAAGCCTTAGATGTCCATAACCTATGTATCAAAGATTTTCATTTGCCAATGAATAGCACCGATGCTGAAATCGCAGCTTTTCATGAAAAGCTAAAAGCCCATGATGTGACTGGATATGCCGTTGGCCCTATCTATATGAAAACCCAAGAGGAAGTTGATAGAGCATTCGACTATGCAAAAAGAGTCGGTGTGAAGTTGATTGTGGGCGTTCCTAATGTAGAGCTACTTCCTTATGTCGAACAAAAGGTAAAAGAGTATGATTTCAAGTTTGCGATCCATTTGCATGGCCCAGATATCGCAATCTACCAAGATGCCGACGATGTATGGAATCATACCAAAGATCTTGATCCAAGAATGGGAATGTGCCTGGACATCGGACATGATACCCGTAATGGAAAGGATCCAGTTGCAGATATGGAAAAATACCACAGTCGCGTGTTTGACATGCATATCAAGGATGTGACTGGACCGACTAAGTTGGGATATTCTCTTGAAGTTGGCCGTGGCATTATTGACTTCCCGGCGATGGTAAGTATGATCAGAAAAGTAGGTTATACCGGAGTTTGTAGCCTGGAGCACGAGAGAAATATGGATAATCCATTTATGGGGATTGCCGAATCTCTAGGGTATTTCCGTGGTGTTATTGAAACTACTAAAGAATAAAGTTATATGAATATCCGCTTTTGCTCCACAATCCAAATTTTCTTTGTTAATCAGGGCCAGAAGACCGATGACGGATGACCGAAGTTTGCTAGACTGTGCTTCAAAGCTTCTTTTTAGCCGATTCCTGATTATACTGGAAAGATTGCGGACAATCATATAAAGTTATTAAGCTTTCTTTTAAGGGTCCAAGTCGGAAGGCTTGGGCCTTTCTTTTTGCAATTTTGATTAGCACGGAAGTCAGAGAGCTTAATTAAACTAAAAAAGAGGGCTTGGTATGGGGTCTTCCAATTTAATTTCCGCAAGCTCCTCGGCATTAAACCGCTACTCCTAGCAATATTTTCGTGGCCGAGGTCAAAAGATTAGGCCTTCTTCAACCCCGGGTTGCGGCAAGCCTTACCCGGGGTTATTAAAGTTTAGCCCCTTCAGGGTTAGTTTCAAATTTTGCACATAACTCAAAACTTGTGGTGCGGTGGGAGGTCGCAGCCGCGGGGAGTGGGTTGGCTATGTGCGGTGGAAGCTTAGCTGCGACTAGCCCTCGATAGCCATCGGGGTTTTCGTACTTTTGGGCCATGCCAAAAGTACATTCAGAAAGAAGGAGAAAAAGTGTGATTGCCTTGTAAAAATGATATCTCAAATTGCCTTGATTGTAGTTATAAGTCAAGAAACCAATACAAAGGAAGGAATAGAATAGAGTAAGGGTTCTTCCAATTTAATTTCCGTAAGCTCCTCGGCATTAGACCGCTAATCCTAACAATATTTTCGTGGCCGAGGTCAAAAGACAAGCCTTCTTCTACCCCGGGTTGCGGCAAACCTTACCCGGGGCTATTTAAGTTTAGCCCCTTCAGGGCTAGTTTCAAATTTTGCACATAACTCAAAACTTGTGGTGCGGTGGGAGGTCGCAGCCGCGGGGAGTGGGTTGGCTATGTGCGGTGGAAGCTTAGCTGCGACTAGGCCTTTTCGTACTTTTGGGCCATGCCAAAAGTACTTTAAATGAAAAATAAAATAATAGTCTGAATTGAACCTAAATCCCTTTCTATCAAACTAAAAGAGAATTTTTATTTGTTCTCTCCTTCATTGTGCGTAATTTTTAGTAGGTCAAAAAACTTCTTTTTACCAAACTTTCATTTATTCTTTATCCTTAATCAAATCAACCATGGCAAATGAAATTTTAAAATCAATCAAAAGCTCCATTAAAAATTGGTACCTCCAATTACTGATAGGAATATTGTTTATCGCCGTAGGCGTTTACACTTTTATGTCCCCGGGAGCGGCCTATCTTTCTTTGGCCATTTTATTCAGTATTTCCTTCTTCATCTCGGGACTATCTGACATCATCTTCTCTCTTTCTAACAAGGACGAACTTGATAATTGGGGGTGGATTCTAGCTATTGGCATTCTGACATTCGTCACCGGAATTATTCTGATGATTCATCCAGAAATCTCTATGGTTACTATTCCATTCATCGTTGGTTTTCTATTTATGTTTCGTTCTGTGGCTGGGATCGGGATTGCTTTGGATATGAAAAGCTATGGAATAAAAGAATGGGGATGGATGATGGCATTTGGCATTCTGGGAATGATATTCTCATTTATCATGATTTGGAACCCAATATTTGCGGGGATGACATTGGTAGTCCTTACAGGAATGGTAATGCTTACAATCGGCTTTTTCCACGTATTTCTTGGGTTTAAATTAAAAAAACTAAAAGGAAAGCTTCATTTATAATTAACCTAAACTTGGCTTAGAATGTGTAATTTCCATTCTAAGCCAAATTTTATCCATGCAACGAAGACCCTTCCTCCAGAAAATCACATTATTGAGTTCATCTTTAATGACTATGCCTTTTATGCTCTATGGGAAAATGGATTTTCCCAAAAACACCAAACTGAAATTCATCACCGCTTCTGACGGACATTGGGGCCAACCCAATACCGATTTCCACACTTCTCATAGGAACTTGATCGAAGCAATCAATCAGGAAAAGGATGTGGATTTTGTGGTGATCAATGGTGATTTGACTCATGATAATGCAGATTTGATTCCTGAGGTAAAAGGTGTTTTTGAGCAATTTGAGGCTCCTTTCTATGTGACTCGAGGAAATCACGATCATATGACTGATGCTGCTTTCTTGGAAACCATGGGCTATCCTGTCAATCATTCCTTCAAGGTCAAAAATGACTATGGAGTAGTTTTACTCAATTGCTCCAATACCAAAGGAGAATACCTATGTGTGGATATGGACATAGCAAAACAGAAATTAGAAGAGTTTAAAGATCTTCCCCATGTCTTTGTTTTCGTTCATATTTCACAAAATGACTGGACCCGACATGGGATAGACTGCAAGCCATTTTTGGATTTGTTAGCCTCCTACCCTAACGTTCGAGCGACATTCCATGGACATGATCATGATGTGGATGGCATTATGCTTTACAAAAAGAAACCTTTCCTTTGGTCAGGTCACTTCGGGGGCTCCTGGGGAAACCCTTTCCCTTCTTACCGTGTTGTTGAAGTAGGTGAAGATGGTAAGGCTGTTACTTATCTGAAAACAATCAAAGAAGGTATGATTTTGAATGGAAATAACCTTTGATTGAAATTTGGCTAGAAGGTATTGTAAATACCCCAAAACAAACTTATCTTCAATGAGTTACATTTTTTCACTTTTCTAGTATGCGTATGAGTAAACATCTACATTATCAGTTATTTTTCATTTCAGGCCTCCTATTATTTCTTGCTTTCGAAGGCAGAGGTCAAACTCATAAAATCAAGCCTGATTTCGAGCAAAGCCTTTTGGATGCAAGGATGTCTTTTCATCGTACCTACTATGAAAATGCCTCTCATCTTTTTGATCAATTGATTTTGATGAAGGAAGATCATGCCCTGGCTCATGCCTACATGGCTTTGATCGACTTTATGCTTTACAAAGACCCTAGTTTGCATATTGAAAGGGCTTTGACTCTTACCGACGAATCAGACCCTAATAATTCAATTACGCTGGCCTTATGCAGCTTTGCCAGTGGAGATTACTGGGGCTGCGAAAGCAATATCAAGGAATTCCTAATAAAGGATCCAGAAAATCAATTTGGAAGCCATCTCCTTGCCATGACCTTGATAGCCATGGATCGGGCTGAGGAAGGCAAAATCACCTTGATTGACCTACTGAAAAGGAATAAGGAATACTTCCCTGCGTACAATCACATGGGCTATGCCTGCCTAAAGCTCAATCAAAAGGAAGAAGCGATCCAGGCGTTTGAAACATTCCTTCAAAAAGACTCTTTGAATCCCAGCGCTTATGATTCCTATGCGGAAGCCTGGTTTGAAAGCGGCAATACTGAAAAAGCCATTGCCTGCTTAAATAAGGCAGTAAAACTTGATCCCTATTTTGCCTATGGCTGGAATCATATGGGTGATATCCTTTATCAGATGGGAGAAACCCAGATGGCCATCAATGCCTTTGAAAAGGGGAAAAAAGCTGCAAAATATTACGGTCCAGAGTTTACCGAATCTCTAAATCAGAAGTTGGAGGACCTCAAAAAGGAGCATTAAATCCCATAAAGCGAGTCTACTTTTCGCAAAAATTTCAATCAGCCTTCTTTCTTTCAATTTTTCCTAAATTGGGATACGTGTAGACATCAGATCCCATGGGAAGAGTTCACCTTTTTGAATTTGAAGATCAATCTTGGTTTCCTGATTTTTTGAGAAACTATGGAACGGACTTTTTACAATTCCTCTCCAACAAGACGAATATGTATAAGCCGATCATTCCATTGATTAGCAATATCCTCCAAAAACAGGGCATTGCTAAAATGATTGATTTGGGCTCCGGAGGTGGTGGTGGTTTGATTCGCCTCAATGAAGAACTTCTAAGTCTACATCTAGACCTTAAGATCATTTTGACAGATCTGTATCCCAATTTTTCAGCTTTTGAATACACAAAGGAACAAGCTAGCAACTTTGAATATTACCCAAAACCTGTTGATGCGAGGAATGTTCCTGAGGACTTGAAAGGTTTGAGAACGCAATTCCTGTCTTTCCATCATTTCAGGACTAAGGATGCGATCCAAATTCTCCAAAATGCCGTCAATTCAGATGAATCCATCGCTATTTTCGAAGCCCAAGAAAGAAGTATCCCGAGTGTTTTGGCTATGATCTTTTCTCCGATCACAGTTCTCTTGACCACTCCTTTTATTCGACCATTTAAATGGGGAAGAATCATTTTCACCTACCTGATTCCCATCGTACCAATTTTTGTTCTTTGGGACGGTGTGGTTTCGGCTTTCAGAACATATTCAGCGGATGAAATGAATCAGTTGATTTCCCAAGTGGAAAACCATGAAACCTATAATTGGGAAGTCAATAAGATCAAATCTGGACCCGGAGTGATATTATATTTGATCGGTACTAAAAAGTAAATCTCCCTACAAGAATTCTACCTCAGTATGAAAAAACCAGCTATCATTATTTTCCTTTCTACTTTGATTTTCGGCGCTTGTCAAGAAAAGACTGAAATCAATTTAGGCGATGAAATTACTCAAATTGAAAACGGTCTTTTGACAAGCTATCGCTCAGCTTCTGATTCCATTACCCATTACAATATCTATGACAGAATGGACTATTATCATGTCCCGGGAGTTAGTATAGCAGTGGTAGAAAACGGAGAAATCAAATGGGCTAAAGGTTACGGGATAGCCGATACGGAAACAGGCAAAGAAGTAGATCCTACTACCCTTTTTCAAGCCGGATCAATCAGCAAACCAGTTGCTGCTTTGGGAGCCTTAAAATTGATGGAAGAAGGAAAATTGGATCTGGATCAAAATGTAAATGACTATCTGCAAGGTTATCAGGTTGCGGAAAATGAATTCACCTCCGAGGAAAAAGTCACTGTACGAAGGTTACTGACTCATTCTGCAGGGACCACAGTGCACGGATTCCCAGGCTATTCCCAAACAGACACATTTCCTACAGTCATCGAAGTACTGAATGGAGATGGAAATACTCCCAAAGTATGGGTTGACACGATACCAGGCAGTATTTGGAGATATTCAGGGGGAGGCTACACAATCATGGAAAAAGTCGTCGAGGATATTTCAGGACAAGCTTTGGAAGTATTTTTGGAAGAGCAAATATTGAAGCCGATGGGTATGACAAACAGTACCTACCAACAGCCTTTAGGAGAAAAATGGCAATCGAATGCCAGTGCAGCTTACAATAGACAAGGAGAAATCATCGATGGCAAATGGCATAATTACCCCGAACAGGCAGCAGCGGGACTTTGGACCACACCCACTGATTTGGCAAAATATTGCATAGAAATCCAAAACATCAAATCAGGGAAAACAGATGGAGTGCTCAAAAAGGAAACTGTCGAAGCCATGCTAACCAAGCATCTGAATGAATGGGGATTAGGCCCAGCTTTAAGCGGAGAAGGTGACGATCTACTTTTTAGGCATGGTGGAAAAAACGCAGGCTTTTCCAATAATTTGGTTGCCTTTGCCAATAGTGGCGAAGCGGTTATCATCATGACCAATGCTGATCAAGGGGTTAGCCTGATGGCTGAAATCCTTAGATCTGTTTCCGATTTTTATGATTGGGACATCAGTAATCAAGAAGTCCTCGAAACTATTCCATTGCCAGAGGAACATCTCCAAGAATATTTAGGTACCTATCTTTTGGACGAGCAAGTTCCTGGAATTGGAGATTATTTCATCGATGTGGCGATTGTTGATGGTAAATTTCAAGTGAATGATCCCAATAATGGAGAAGTAAATATTCTGAGCGCATTGACTCCTGATAAGTATTTCGACCTCACAACCGGAAATCAAGTAAACCTTGAAAAAAATGGAGATGAGCTACTGATCATTTTTGACGGCAGATTCACATTCCACAAACAAAAAGAGTGAAAATTAATTTGAATGGTATTTCAGCATTCACTTAAAATATCTTTATTGGCAACTAATCATTTTTCAAAAAACTTGTCAATAAAAATATGGAAGAGAATACCACTTTTCAAGAAGAAACACCTTTAAAAAAGCCTTCATTAACGATCCCAGATACCTCCTTGCCCATATTGGCTGAAACCAGCAGATGGGGAAATTTCTTGGCGATTTTAGGATTTATCGGAACAGGTCTGATGGTTCTTATGGGTTTATTTGCAGGCACAATTTTCTCTTCGATTGGAAGTGAATTTGGAGGAAATCCTTTTCAGGGAGTCATGGGAATATTTATGGGGTTATTCTATGCCTTATTTGGATTGATTTACTTCTTTCCGTCCCTATATCTGTATCGTTTTTCTGATAAAATCAAAAAGGCAATCATTCAAAGAGATTCCGATATTTTGGCAAACGCTTTAGAAAACCAAAAGTCCCTTTACAAATTCATGGGAATATTCTGCATAGTTTCCATTGGGCTATACGTCTTGATTTTTGTTTTTGCAATTCTTGGCGGAGCGATTGGATCCATGATGTAAAACGAAAAAAGCCCCGAATTGCTTCGGGGCCTTTAAGTATATTCTAAACTGATTTTTAAGCTACATCAAAACGATCCAGATCCATCACTTTCTCCCAAGCTTTCACAAAGTCTTTTACAAACTTCTCTTTGGAATCTGAACTCGCATAAACTTCAGCATAAGAACGAAGTTCAGGATGAGAACCGAATACCAAATCAACTCGAGTACCAGTCCACTTCAAAGCTCCGGTTTCACGATCTTTTCCTTCAAAGTATTCTTTGGTTTCGTCAGTTGCATTCCAAACAGTTCCCATATCCAATAGATTTGCAAAGAAATCATTGGTCAATGATCCTGGAGTCTCAGTCAACACACCAGATTTGGATCCGTTGAAATTGGCTCCCATCGCACGCATACCACCTACCAACACGGTCATTTCTGGTGGAGAAAGAGTCAACAATTGAGCTTTGTCAACCAAAAGACTTTCGGTAGAAGCTGTTGTTTTTCCTTTCAGATAGTTTCTGAATCCATCAGCAACTGGCTCCAAGAATCCGAATAATTCTACATCTGTTTGCTCCTGAGTAGCATCCACTCGTCCTTTGGTAAATCCAACAGTCACATCTACGCCAGCATTCTTAGCAGCTGTTTCTACACCTACATTTCCTGCCAACACGATCAAATCTGCCAAAGAAACTTTCTTGCCGGATTGGCCTGCATTGTATTCAGACTGGATTTGCTCTAGGGTATCCAACACTTTGTTCAATTGAGTCGGGTTATTTACTTCCCAGAATTTCTGAGGAGCCAATCTGATTCTTGCACCATTTGCTCCACCTCTTTTATCAGATCCTCTGAAAGTAGAAGCAGAAGCCCAAGCTGTAGTTACCAATTCAGAAACAGAAAGTCCTGAAGCAGCAATTTTTGATTTCAAAGAAGCTATATCCTGATCTTCGATCGCATCATAATCTGCTACAGGAAGTGGATCTTGCCATACCAAATCTTCTGCTGGTACTTCTGGTCCCAAATATCTGGATTTAGGTCCCATATCACGGTGAACCAACTTAAACCAAGCTCTTGCAAATGCATCAGCAAACTCATCTGGATTTTCGTAGAATCTTCTGGAGATTTTCTCATAAGCTGGATCATATCTCAAAGACAAATCCGTAGTCAACATGGATGGAGCGATTTTCCCTTCCAAATCGGCAGTAGGAACAGTTCCAGATCCTGCACCGTTTTTAGGAGTCCACTGATGCGCACCTGCCGGGCTTTTGGTCAATTCCCATTCGTATTCGAATAAGTGAGTGAAGAAGTCATTGCTCCACTGTGTAGGCTTGGTTGTCCAAGTTACCTCCAAACCTGAAGTGATAGAATCGATACCCACTCCAGACTTATAGCTGTTCTTCCAACCAAAGCCCTGCAATTCCAAATCAGCTGCTTCTGGCTCAGGACCTACGTGATCCACTGTAGATGCACCATGAGTTTTACCGAAAGTATGTCCACCAGCAATCAAAGCAACTGTTTCTGCATCGTCCATCCCCATGTTTCCAAAGGTCTTTCTGATAGATTTTGCTGCCAAAACTGGATCAGGATTATGATCTGGACCTTCTGGGTTTACATAGATCAAGCCCATTTCTGTAGCACCAAGCGGATTGGCAAGTGATTCAGGATTTCTGTGAGATGCTACCCACTCCTTCTCATCACCCCAATAAATATCTTTATCAGCTTCCCAAACATCCTCACGACCTCCACCGAAGCCAAAAGTTTTGAATCCCATAGATTCCAAAGCAACGTTTCCAGTCAAAATCATCAAATCTGCCCAGGAAATCTTGCTTCCGTATTTCTGCTTGATTGGCCAAAGAAGTCTTCTCGCCTTATCCAAGCTGACATTGTCTGGCCAAGAGTTCAAAGGAGCAAATCTCTGCTGACCTCTTCCTCCACCTCCGCGTCCATCTTGCTGACGATAGGTACCTGCACTATGCCAAGCCATACGGATAAAGAATGGACCATAATGACCAAAATCTGCAGGCCACCACTCTTTAGAGTCTGTCATCAAATCCGTCAGGTCCTTTTTCAAACCTTCGTAATCAATACTTTCAAAGGCCTTGGCATAATCAAAGCCAGTGCCCATAGGGTCAACCAAAGACGAATGTTGTCTTAAAATATCCAAGGAAAGGTGCTTTGGCCACCAGTCTTTATTCTGGGTACCTTCCACACTAATTTTTTCCTGCTCTAATGTTCCATTATGGAAAGGGCATTTACTGATGTCTCCATTCCCATTGTGATCAAAAGCTTTGTCTGACATAATGTTGTGTTATTTATAAATGGTTAAGGTTAATTTCTGGAACCAATTTACCTAAAAGTTTTTAGATAAAAATATTTTTTCGATTGATAAAAACTATGACACTTATCACTTTTTGATAATGCCTACAACACCTCCATAAGTTACGAAAGATGCCATTCAGGTTCAACAAAATCATAAAGAATCAATGTGCCTTAAAATCAAGGTGACATTCGGGAAATATTCCCCCATTCTCTTATATTCAGATTTAATTTGATCCTTCTAAGAGTACTGATCCCAAATACTTAGATGTTCCTTTTCTTCAAAAAAATCAAGAAAAAACTTATCGTTGAAAACCGAATCAAAAACTACCTGGTCTATGCCTTAGGTGAAATTGTCCTAGTCGTGCTAGGTATCCTCATCGCTCTTTGGATCAATAATTCCAGCCAATACTATCAACTTCGTAAAAAGGAACAAACCTACCTCATTGGTTTAGAAAAGGAGTTTCTGATCACACAACAGAAGCTGGATACTCTCATAAAAATCAATCAAAAAAATATTCAAGGAGCACAGGAAATCGTCCAGGCCATGGACCAAAGGCCTATTGAAATTTCTGAAAGGCAATTTTCTAATTTGTTGTATCAGGCTTTGGCTTTTGATATATCCTTGAATTCAAATAATTCGCTTTTAACAGAAATTATCAATTCGGGTAGTTTGAAAGACATCACCAACCAAGAATTGAAACAATCCCTCACCACTTGGATGGCAACATTGGAAGACATCAAGCAGCAGGAAAGAGATCAAGAAGATCAGAGACAAGCTCTATTAGACTTTTTCAAATCCGATCAATACAGTTTAAAAACAATTTTAAATGAAGTCGGAGTACTTGAAAGCAATCAAGAAAAAAGTCAAGGTGGAACCGGAAACAATATGGATCTCTTGAATTCTGTTGCCTTCGAGAACGCATTATTGCTATTTATCTTTTCGGCGGAAGGTACAGATAAGTCTCACTACCTTCCATTGAAAGAGGATATTGAAAAAATCCTATCTCTTATTAATCAGGAAATTGAAGATTAGGAAACCCATTTAGCAAAAGCAAAAAATTCATCCAACCACTGGAACTAAAACCCTTTTTTATTTGGCATTTTTAGGTAATTTTTAGCTAATTGATTGAATTCCATATGGAATTCAATTTTTTATAAATACTCAAAAACCCAAAATGCTGACAATTTTCCTGATTCTAATCGTGCTGGCGATTATCCTGCTGGCAATAGTAAAATTTGACATTCACCCCTTCCTGGCTCTTTTTGGAGGAGCCATTTTATATGGGCTTTTATCAGGAATGTCTCCTGAATTAATCCTTCAATCTATTTCTGATGGCTTTGGAGGAGTTTTAGGTTCAGTGGGGCTTTTAATTATTCTCGGAGTCATGCTGGGGACTTTTTTGGAAAAAACCGGAGGAGCAATTGTCATCGCAGAAAAAATCCTCTCTTGGATTGGAAAGAAAGCCGTAAATCTCACCATGATGCTGGGAGGCTATATTCTTTCTATTCCCGTTTTTGGAGATTCTACGATCATCATGATGAATCCAATTGCCAAGTCCTTGGCATTGAAAAGTAATCGATCCTATGCAGGAACTATGATTGCGCTGTCTTTGGGAGCTATGTGCTCTCACTCTTTGGTACCTCCTACTCCAGGCCCGATAGCCACAGCAGGTATTCTTGGTGCTGACCTGGGTCAAATGATTTTCTTTGGTTTCATTGTTTCTCTTTTGACCTTGATCCCAGGCTATATTTTTGTCAATAAGTTCGTTTCCAAAATCCCATTAACTCCAAAATTATCCACCTCGGAGGAAAGTCTGGATAGAAGGCATTATCCAACAGCTTTCCGCTCATTTCTTCCGATCATACTTCCTTTGGTTCTGATCATTTTAGCCTCTGTGGCCAATTATCCCACCAAACCACTAGGAGAAGGGTCTTGGATCAAAGTGATTGAGTTTATTGGAGCTCCTGTCATCGCACTTTTGATCGGAGCTATCCTTTCTTTCACTTTACCACACAAATTCGACAAAAAGATGCTTTCCTCCTCTGGCTGGGTTGGGGAAGCCTTATTGATTGCAGCACCAGTAATTTTCATAACGGGATCTGGAGCAGTATTTGGAAAAATGCTTCAAAACTCCGGAATCGGTGATATGATCAGTAGCGGAATGAAAGATGCCAATTGGGGTATTTTTCTTCCCTTCTTGATAGCCTTCACATTAAAAACTGCTCAAGGATCCACCACTGTAGCCATGATCACAACTGCTTCTATTGTTGCACCATTACTTGGGCCTTTAGGATTGGATTCAGAAACTATGAAGGTTTTGACGGCCTTATCTTGTGGAGCGGGAGCTGTTGCAATTTCTCACGCAAACGACAGCGGCTTCTGGGTAGTCACCCAACTTTCTGGTATGACTATCAAGCAAGGAAACCAATCTCATAGCTTAGGGACACTGATCATGGGAACTGCCGCAATCTTGATCATATATGTAATCAGTTTGATTGTGGGATAGTCAAATCCAAATCTTATATTCACATAAGTTGCCGATTTTAGGGATTAGCAGGCATTTTTTAAATCACCTTTCCAAATCCAAATGAAAAATCAAATCTGGGAAAAGCTATATCTTGAATCCTCGTCATTGACTAGACCGGTGATGGCTGAAGGGCTAATACCTGAAAATCAACTAGAGGAATTCAAATCCCTTCTTTTATCAATCATCCGAGAATTTCTTCGAAAAGGGGACCTGCATTTGGGACTGAAAACCTATATCGACAATATCCAAAGTCAGGAAATCCCAGAAATCATGGCTTCAAAACTTCCTCAACAAGATGAGACCTTAGAAAACTGGGCCTATTCAATTTTTGGGGAGCAAAAATTTGGAGTAATTCTGAATTATTTGGAAGAGTACAGCAACGAATTTTCTGAAAAAGCGGCCATTTTGATTAAGCCACTTTTAGAAAAAGCCGGTTTACCATTGGAAGGGATATCCTTCCTTTTCTTCATGGGAAATTATGGATTCACTCCTTTTGGGATCCATAAAGAAAATGTAGGTGAAGAAGGGGTATTGTTCCATTTGGGACCAGGCGAAAAGCAATTCTATACTTGGGACAAGCCTGAATACAATGTCATTGAGCATAATTCGCAAATATTCCGCAACATCGATGAAATGCTCCCAGAAAGTGTTTCCTATAGTCTGAAGCCAGGGAATGCGATGTTTATCCCTCATCAAGTTTTTCATGTAGCCAATACCCCTGAGTTTTCGATCAGCTTTGTAATGGACTATGTCAATCCTCCTATGGATAGATTTGAAAATGAATTGCTCAAAGCTGCAAACGAGGAAAACCTGAACCTTCAAAATAGGTTTCAAAAGCCTTTACACGGCGACAGTCCATCATCTGAATGGGGACAATTTTTAAACCAAGAATCAATTCAAAAGAAACTTGAAATAGCTTTCCGAAGACACATTCTCAGTTTAAAAAGTAATGGAGGAATCAAAAGAAAATCAAAACCGAACTTTAGACTTCATCTTCCCAATGGAAATTTTATTATCAAAGGAAAATCCATTTTCCCAATTCAAATTGACAGCCAAGCCGACGGGAGCAATCTGATTTTTGCCAGAGGACATAGGATAGCATCCAAAGGACATCCAAAACTCTCTCAACTAATTCAAAAAATTAATGATGGCGAATCATTCAATCTAAATACAATCCAAAATTTATTATTTCCTGAATGGGACCTGGTAGACATTTTTAGCTTTTTTTCAGAACTACAAAAAACAGAAACAATTGATATTCAGCCACAAATAGAATAAATCAATTTATAATCCACGTCTGTATTTTTAGTCAAATCAATTTTTAGTCCCTATTTTTATCAGAGGCCCAAAAGCTATTTTTTGATCCTAAAACCAAAATACCATGATTATTCAGACGATCCGATTCAAATCCACTTTAGAAAAAATTGCAGTTGTAAAAGCTGCTATTCAAAGAGAAAAAGAAATGCTATTGGTCCCTGGCTTAATGCAAAAATACTATGTGAAGCCAGAGGAGAACGGGCATTATTCTGGGATTTTCGTTTGGGATTCGACAGAATCCATGAATGCATATTGGAAATCGGATCTGGCAGAACGATTTCCTCAAGACTTTGGTGTGGACGGGAACCCTTCTTTATTTTCTGAAGAAATTCTTTTCCAGCTTCGAAACTAGATCCATCCCAATTTGTCGGAAATGATTAGCTAATTTGACGGAAATAGCATCTTCCTTTCATCTTAGAATTTGGAGATTTGCTTAATATCAATTCAACTAAAATGAGACCATTAATTGTTATTTCAATGATCACCTTGGACGGAGTGATCCAAGGTCCCGGAGGTCCTGAGGAAGACACTTCCAATGGATTTGAATGGGGAGGTTGGGCTGCCGGATATGATGATGAAATTTCTGATAAAGTCCTCATGGCGGAACTTCAACCTGCCTCTTATTTATTGGGAAGAAAAACATTTGAAATCTGGGAAGCTTATTGGCCAAACCATAGTGAATATTGGCCGGCGATAAACGAAGGGACTAAATATGTTTTCTCCAAGTCCCGCAATTCAACCGACTGGCAAAACACAGTTTTCATCAATAGTGTAGAAGAAATCAAAAAGCTCAAAGATTCAGAAGGCCTACCTATTCATGTTTGGGGTAGTGGAGAATTGATTCAATTACTATTGCAAAATGATTTGGTTGACGAACTAAGGTTAAAAATCTTCCCAATCACCTTGGGGAAAGGAAAAAAACTCTTCCAAACTGGAGCAATTCCAGCTGCTTTTAGCCTGAAAGAAAGCTTTACAAATACCAAAGGACTTGTGATTCTCAATTTTGAAAGAGCTGGTGAAGTGAAAACCGGAGTAGCAGGAAAATAAGTGAATTCAATTTTCTAATCGATTTTGGCTTTAAATTTTGATAAACTAGTGCGATTGCACTATTTTTCAATTAATATTCAAAGCACTCCTTTCTTCATGAGATTCTTCCCCAAACTGTTTTTATTTTTCTTCTGCCTTTCCTATTCAATAATAACATTTAGCCAAGAGACATCCGTCTCTTTTACGGACCAATGGGAGTTTGTAGGAGTGGCAGTCGAAGAACCGGGATATACGATTTGGGGATCCTCTCCCATCATTGGTGAAGATGGTAAAACTCACCTATTCGTAGCAAGATGGCCAGGAGACAAAGTAGATCCAGGATGGAGAACTCATAGCGAGATTGCCCACTACGTGTCCGATTCACCAGAAGGCCCTTTTACCTTCTCAGAAATTGCAGTAAAGGGTGATATTGAAGGATTAGGATTAAAGTCCATGGCTGATCAAAAAGCCTATGCTCCTCACAATCCAGCCATCCACAAAGTAGGAGATCAATATGCTCTTTTTTACATCATGAATGATGGCATAGAAAAACATCCCTCCAACCAATACATCTGCCTTTCAGTATCAAAAAGTCTCTATGGACCTTGGGTAAAAGTTGGTGAAGATGGTGTTATCCTCAAACCATCTGAGAATGAAAATTATTGGACTCACTCTGCCACAAATGGAGTAAATAATCCCGCTTTCCTACAACATCCAGACGGTGGCTTCTTTCTGTATTTCAAATCCGAAAAGGCAAAAATGGGATTGGCAATGGCTGAAAAACTGGAAGGTCCCTATGTTCAGTTACCTTTCCCTGTTTCAGCCAATGACAGAAATATCGAAGATGGCTATGCATTTATTTATGATGGCAACTTTGCACTTCTAACAACCGATAATCATGGAATCTTAGAAGAAGGAGGAGGCTTACTTTGGAAATCTAAAGATGGAATTCATTTCGATTCCTACGAAAAGGGCTTTCACCGAATCAATGATTACACATCTGTGGATATGAGTAAGGTCGCTGTTCATTACGGTTCCAAAACCAGACCTTATGCAAAGTTTGAGCGGCCACAGGTTTTATTAATTGACGGGAAACCAAAGTACCTCTATGTAGCATCAGGCACCAATATTTATGGAGGCCCATTTACAGTTTCTTATGTTTTGAAGAACAAATCAACCCTTGACTAAGATGAGGAAACTGTATTCCTTTTTGGAATTAAACGTTTGAATTCTTAATTTTTAATAGCTGACAATCAATAACTTAATAATAAAATAAACGAATATTTTATTATAATAATCCATTTCTAGAGTAGCTATTTCATTTGTCAACCTTTTTCCTTGTCAGCATCATAAAATGAAACAAGTTCTTTTTAGTCTTACCCTTTTTCTGGTTTCTTTTATTTTTTTCTCCCAGTGCTCAAAGCCTGAAAAACAGGAATATCCTATTGAGGATATAATTGAGGTGAATGGATTGAAGACTCATTATATGGATTTTGGAGGAGAAGGGAACCCTATTATTTTACTCCATTCCGAAGGTTGGGATGCAACAACTTATAAAGATTTCGCCCCTCTTTTGACAGGAAACAATCATGTCTATTCTATAACTAGACCTGGCTATGGAAAATCCGAAAAGGGAGATTATTCTGTGGAAGGACAGGGAAATCACATCATTGCATTCGCAGATGCATTGGAAATCGATCAAGCCATTTTTATGGGCAACTCCTCCCAAACTTCGGAACTCACCTATTTGGCCGAGAACTTCCCTGGAAGAGTAGCTGGATTAGTTTATTTCAGTGGATTGGGAGGCTTTAATATAAAAGAACTATATGAAGACCCAACCAATTCTTTTGAAATGTATTCCCGAGTCGGGCCCGCCTCCAATACCAAAGACAATGATAAACTGGCAATCGATTTGGCAAGAAGGTCTTATAAACCACATTTTTTTCAATCAGATTCTTCTATAATTCAAATTCCGACTTTGGCCTTTGTTCCAAATAAAGAAGAGTCCGGAATTATGCTTGGCCCACCTTCTCTTTTATATATCGGATCAAGATTGATGGATTCTGTGAGATTGGGCTTTCCGGAATCCGGATTGAGAGATTTTTTAGATGGAGTTGCATTGGATTCCACTTTTCGACAAGAAGTAATAGATGAAATCCAGGACACAGATGCCAAGGAGTATTACACCCGACTTGCCAATGACACAACCTTCCAAAGAGAAGTATATCAAATTCATTTCGACCTGGTATTACCTGCAATTAAAGAAGCCGGAGAAAGACACTATAATGCCTTTGGAGAAAATTTGCGGCAGGTTCAATTAGATATTCCTGAAGTAACTGGCTATGAATACAGGGACAATCCTGATCTAATAATTGACCACATACTGAAATTCCTAGAAACAGTGAATTGATTTCTGTACTTACCTAGCGGTCCAACCTCCATCAACTGTTACCATGGAACCTACCAGGTAGGTAGCTGCAGGAGATGCTAAGAAAATTGCTACTCCCTGGATTTCCTTTAATTCTCCCCATCGGCCCAAGGCCGTTGCTCCAACAATAAACTTTTTACCTTCTTCCGTATCTGCAATGGGCGCATTCATCTCTGTTAAGAAAGGTCCTGGACAAATTGCATTCACATTGATATTCCAAGGGGAAAGCTCCAAACCCAATGCCTTGGTCATATTAACAATTGCTCCTTTACTAGCTGTATAAGGTGTTCTATTTGCCAAGCCAACCAATCCCAAAGTACTGGCCAAGTTGATAATAGCACCACTCTTCTGGCCTTTCATTGTTGGGATTACTGCTTTAGATGCCAACCAAGTTCCGTTGACATTGATATCCATGACTTTTTTGAAATCCTCCTCAGATATTTCATCAATAGCTCCTCTAATATTGATTCCAGCCGAGTTGATTAGCGTATCGATTCTCCCAAATGTATCAATCGCCTTTTGAGCCATTGCTTCCATATCAGAACTTTTGGTGACATCACCGGCAAAACCGATAGCTTTTACCCCATATTCTTGAGCAATCTCAGCTGCGGCTTGTTTGCATTCCTCTTCATTTCTAGCCACTAACATGACATCTGCACCAGCCGAAGCCAATCCTGAGGCCATAGCCAATCCCAAACCTTTGGAACCACCGGTAATGATGGCTGCTTTGCCTTTCATTGAAAAAAGTCCTATTCCGGGTAATTTGCTAAAATCAGTCATCTTATATCTTTTATAAATTCTTCAATTATATCTATTGGCTATTCGCCCATTGGATGCACTCTACCACATTTTTTTCTTCCAAACCTAATTTGGCATCATCTGATAATCCCGAGGTCATTGGTAGGGATCCTGAAAAGCTATTCTTTTTGATCATAGCTAAATGCCTAGCGAAATTCTGGGCTTTAGGATTATCGAAAGTCTCCCAATAACGATCTGTCAAACAAGGAACTTTCAAGGGATCCCGAGTAATCATTTCCAATGAAAAAGTGATTTCCGGGTTATACTTTTTGCATAAGTCCATCCCCTTCTTCAAATCCACAATCCCTTCACCCAAAGGAACTTCGGAAAGCAGAAAACCATCCTCATATTCCTGAACTCCCATGTCTTTTATATGGGTTGAAAATGCAAAGGGGGCTAAAGTTTCAATCACTTCATTGGGGTCTTCGATAAGCGAAACATTATTTCCAAAATCAACGGTGGCTCCTACCCATTCCGAACCCAATTGCTTTAAAATCTCAGCCAATTCAGCAGCTTTCCAATCTTTATGGTTTTCGATAGCCAGCTTGATTTGATGTTTTCTTACTATGGGTTCAGCCAGTTGTAATGATTGAATAGCTCCCTTTTTGAAATCCATAAACTCCTCCAGAGAATTGAAATTTTCATAACGCCTTCCATTCAAACAAACCGAGCGAACCACTGTGGCTCCAGCTTCTTTGGCAGCAAGAATATCAAATTCAAATCGAGCAACATCCTCTTTTAACTTTGGAAGACCTATACTTCCTTCCAAATACATTCCCTTTTTCTCTCGTTCCTCTCTTACCTTTTTGCTAAAATCACTCTGCCATCCATTGATTACAGTTTGTATCCCACTAGCCCCTATTTCATGGCAATGGTTCATAAAGTCTAAGGCATCCTGAAAAGCCGGAAATTCAGTACTTGGCAATCGCCCGCTGGATCGCATACCATAAGAATGTACCACAATCCCCAATTCATAACCTTTCATGAAATCTGGAATTTTTGGAAACGGAAGCCCAAAGGTCAAACCTAAAAGTCCAGCCTTTTTCACAAATTCCCTCCGACTATTTCCAGATTGAGTTTTCATGGCTTGGTTTCATTTAGCGTTTTCATATGTTCCACCAATTCAGAGACAGACCAAGGATAAACTCTTCCTTGCGAAGAATGGCGAACTCCACCAACAGTTTGTCTTGTGATCGGATCAGCTTGATTTCCCCATTCATTTCGGATATAGGTCAAAATCGCAGCGATATTCCCATCATCCATGGTCGAATGAGAAGGCATTACAGGCAAAATCTCCGGCTCGTCATACACTTTTCCTCTGACCGTAATCGGACCTTCTATTCCATGCAATAGAATTAATGCCAATTGACGTTCATCTCCCAACACCCACTCAGAACCTACCAATGGAGGCCCCATGTGATCAACTCCTTTTCCATTGCTACCATGACAGCCTGCACAAGAAGCCAAAAACTTTTGTCTTCCAGACGCAAAAAGCTCCAAAGCATTTCCTTCTAAATTGTGCGAACCTGAGGCCAGAGATTCTGGAGAATATCCTGGCCAAGAAAATAGCCTTTGAACCCTTGTCAGCTGAAATGAATCAAGTCCAGCAATCTCTTTTTTGAAGAAATCAGGTTTTTGAGAAAACTTAATTTTACCCAGATTTTCTGAATCTGCAGCTTGAATAGACAAGCCTGCTAAGGCTATTTCACCTTTCCAGTCTCCTTTGTTTTCTTCAATCAAAGACAAAAGCTTTATGATTTCACTTGGCTCTTGATTTTGGATAATCGAAGCTGTCAAAGTCTCTATAAAAATCTCACGATCCGGATTCGACTCCTTCCAGTTTTTTGCTAAATATTCCAAAAAGGCATACTCACGATTTTCCAATCCACTCATTACGGCATCTTTGAAAAGCGCCTGATTTCCATATTTATTGAAAATGGAGGCCAATCCCAAAAACTGATCATTTTCTTCCAAAACATTGGAGGAAAGTGCCATCTGTAAAGCCAGTATTTCAGAATCGGTTTCAGCATTTTTCTCATAAAAATCCCCAAGCATTTCTTTCACATGAGGGTAATTTCCAAAACCCTCCAATAACCTGAGAACATGAGCCTGAATTTGATAATCTGGAGTTTCTAATGCCGTCAATAAGATTCCAGGATCCAAAAAGCCCATGCCTTCCAAGGTATAAAGCGCATGTGTTTTTAATAATTTCCCTGAATTCGGATCAATGGCGATCTTAATCAACCTCTCAGCAACTGGTTCCCCTCCTTTTTCAACGATTAATCGCTGGGCTTGCTCTCGATAATAAGCATCAGGATGCCCAAGGAAAATGATTAAGTCTTCGGGAGTTTTTTGAGATAATTTTTCAGCTTTTTGAGGCTTTGAGCCTTTTGGAGCCACCCTCCAAATCCTTCCCATTTGAGCTGGAGCATCCAAATGTCTTTCCAAAGTTTGCTCAGTTAAATATGGGGTCATATAGGTCTCATGTTGAATGATCCCCTGATACATATCTACGATATACAATGCACCGTCAGGACCAACTGCCCCATAGACAGGTCGAAAACGCTCATCCGTGGAAGCCATAAATTCCCGACCTGGATTAGGGTCATGTGCTTCCAAGGTGGCTCCCTTTTGTGTTACCACATTTCTCTTGACCAAATTGCCTGCGCTTTCCATCACAAAGACATTTCCATAATATTCTTCAGGAAATAGTCTGCTTCGATACATGACTGGTCCTCCAGCTGAGGTAAATTCCAACAGCCTTCCCAAAGAATCCAAAACCCCAGGAATATAGCCTCGATTTACAGCTAAGGTCTTTCGAATCGGGTAAACTTTCCTATCAATGGTCAATCCATGATCAATCCCTGTACTCGGATTATGATTTGGATTTCTCGTCAAAGAATTCGGTGGAACTAGGTCTCCATGAAGCTGAGACCAGTTGTAATTGTATAAAAGTCTTCCTTCATCATCTTGAGAGATTCCCCACTGCCCACGAAACTCCGTGGTATCACGAATCCACTCTCCATTTTTATGTCGATATCTCAATCGGGATTTGGCACTGTAGTACCAGTTATCCAGATTTCTCAACATCCCATTATCTGTATGCTCAGGATTGGCACTTGCAGCATATGTTGAATCCAAGAGGATCATATTATCTGCAATCCAGTCTCCATTTTTGGAGTCCTCAGTCAACCAAAGAGATTGATTGGCTACCACAAGGGCGCCTCTACCAAAGGGAGTAACTGTACGAGGCATCACCAAGCTATCCAGATAGACGGTCCTTTGATCCATAACTCCATCACCATCTCTATCTTCAAGGATCGTGATTCTCCCTATCGGGTCGGGCTCTTCAGAGCCTTCCATGTCGGTCATATACCCTCGCATTTCCACAACCCACATTCGACCATCTTCATCGAATTGGATCATTACCGGGGATTCCACCATGGGTTCAGAAGCGACCAATTGAATATCAAACCCCGCATCTACTTGAAAATGTAACAATTCCTCCTCTGGAGACCGAACTGGGCTATCAGCTCTCTCTGGCAGGGGTTCTCTTGACTTTTCTTGACAAGACTGAAAAAAAACTAGAAGGAGAATAAGCTTCAGCCAATGGACTGTGCGCATAAGAAATTTGGAATTTTGGGTTCTATGCAATTAGAATTTTAGACTTTCCAACGAAAGCGCCATCAATAATAAACATATAACCCTCATTAACAAGAATTTATTTTTAAACGGACACTACACTTTTTTAAAAGTTCTTAAAATCAAAGAGTCCATAATATTTTCAAAAAGAAAACAATACAAGTTAGATACTTAAGTCATAGGCAAATTGACTATTAATGCACTCGATTTAGAAACATTAGTCCAAATGCACAAAAAACTTACAGAGCGTGTTCTATTTAAAAGAATGAACATTATTTTTAAAGAAAAATTTATCTCACCCTTTAATCAGGGAATTTTCTCAATTGAATTTTATGGTACACTCCTTCAAAAAAAGGGGCCTTATACTTGCCTTCATCCTTGGAATCATTGGGTGCAAACCTACTCCTACTCAAGTCTTTGAACCGACTGTTGAATCACTTCAACAATACCAAACACCCGAATGGTTTAAAGATGCCAAATTTGGAATTTACTGCCATTGGAACGCTCAGTCTGCCTCAAAAAGCGCCAATAATGGTTGGTATGCACGCCATATGTATCAAGAAGGTCATCCTGCCTACGAAGACCATTTGAAAAATTGGGGACATCCTTCTGAAGTGGGATACAAGGATATTATCAAGGCTTGGAACCCAGACAAATTTGATGCTGAAGAATGGATCAGACTCTTCAAAGATGCCGGCGCCAAGTATGTTTTGACGATGGCTGTTCATCATGATAATTTTGACTTTTGGGATTCCGAACATCAACCTCGTTGGAACTCACTCAACTATGGACCCAAGGTAAATGTCGTGGCAGAAATGAAGGAAGCGGCGACCAATGCTGGGTTGAGATGGGGAGTGAGAACACATTTGGCACGAACATATAGTTGGTTTCAAACCAACAAACGTTCCGATTCGACCGGACCCAAGGCGGGAATTCCTTATGATGGAAATGATCCGGAATTTGGGGATTTATATTTAGAAAAAGCTACTCCAGAGCAAATAGGAGATGATTCTGACCAGATCCGACATCCTCTAAATCCATCTGAAAAGTGGATGACTCATTGGAAAAACAGGATGTTTGACCTCATAGACAAATACCATCCTGATCATTTTTATTTTGATGGAGCGATCCCTTTCTTAAATGATGAAGGAAAAACCGGAATGGAAGTAATGGCTCATTTTTATAATGATAACGCTGCTCAGCATGGTGGAAGAAATGAGGGAGTCATGGTTATCAAAGACATTCCCCGTCATGGATATTTTTATGAAAAAGTCTCCACCGTGGTGCTAGAAAGAACTCGGGAAAATGAAATCGTAAAAATCCCAAGAGAAACAGAAAACTCTACTGGACCATGGTTTTATACAGGCAAGGAAGACGGCTATCGGACATCTAAAAGTCTTTTACATGAGATGATTGATGTGGTTTCCAAAAACTGCAATTTCGTATTGAATGTCCCGCCAAAACCTGATGGAAGCTTTGACGAGAAGTCTCTTGCCATTCTCAAAGATTTTGGAATCTGGTTTAAGCAAAATGGGGAAGCGATTTATGAAAGCAGGCCTTGGAAGACTTTCGGTGAAGGTGATGTTAGATTTACCACAAATGGCAATAAGCTATTTGCGATATTCCTAGAAAAACCTCAGCCCAACCAAATTCTAAAGTCTCTTCAGAACCTTAAAGATGGTGACATTGAATCAATTTCAATTTTAGGTTCCTCCCAAGCTCCCACCTGGAATCTTACTGCTGAGGGACTAGAAATCAAAAGTCCTGAAAATCTTCCCGAACAACTTGCTTATGTATATGAAATCCAATGCTCTAAAAAAGCTTCAGAATTAGAATTTACAGAAATCAATTTGCAATCCGCAGAAGAAATAAACAAAGCAAATCAAGAAAAATATGGAGCCGATGGACAGGGAACAGAAGCTCTTCCAGAAAGAAAGCAGAATAATTAAAAACCTTAAATAATCGCTAAAACCATGGAAATCTGATTCCATGGTTTTTTTGTTTGAATCGGAATAGCTTTTCTCCTCACATCCCTCATTTTTTCCCTAAACATAATTCTGGCTGTACTTCGGATATTTTTTAAGAAATTGAAGTTAGATCAACCCTTTTGAATGTTTAGAATCCAGTCCATATCGCTACTGATAGCACTGATTGCCCCTTTATTTTTGGCAATTGGATGGGTGAAACTAGACTTGGTAACCCATCAAAAAAAGGTAAAAAAAGAAATCAAAGAAGGGATCGAATCTTCTGAAAGAATTACCGAACTCACATTCTCTTTGGAAGAAACTAAAACGAAATTAAACTGGGAACATGACCGCGAATTTGAATTTCAAGGTCAGATGTACGATATCCTAGAAAGTCATTCCGAAGGAGACTCGATCACCTATAAAGTTTATATTGATCACGAAGAAACCAAAATGAAAGGCCTGCTTTCCAAGCTCCTGAAGAGGGGATTTGGTGAGGAAGAAGAAGATGCTTCAGTTCATAAAATTGATTTCTTGTTATTTTTTCAATTCGCCCAAATCAAAGAAAAAGCTAAAAACCACATTTATCTTAATTCGAATTCTTCAACTAAGAATTCTATTTATCAATCACCATTTCTAGGAACCTCCTGCCCTCCTCCTGACCATTGGGTTTAAACTTGTTTTTTCAATAATCCTGCATTCCAGGATGTATTTACACGTTTTAACCGATACACTATGAAATATGGACTTGTATTGGTTGGGATGCTGTGCGTGCTTTTTGGTGCCATGGGCCAAACCCTGACACTGATAGACCCCACTACGTCCGAACCAATCAAACACGCTACAGTCAGTAGTGAATTTCCTCCTGCCTTTGAAATCAGCAACTCAAAAGGTCAGGTGGACATCAGTGCTTTTGTCGATTCTGATAAAATCACCATCAGTAGCTTTGGCTACCAAACAATTGAAATCTCCTATGCCTCTCTAATGGAGGCAGGCCCAATTTTGAAACTGAATCTATCCAACCTCAACTTAAATGAGGTAGTGATTTCGGGAAGTAGATGGGCCCGAGATTCAGACGAAACACCTTCAAAAATCATCTCGATTTCTCCTAAATCCATTGAATTTCAAAACCCGCAGACAGCTGCAGATCTTTTGGGTATTTCAGGAAAAGTCTACATCCAAAAAAGCCAGCAAGGGGGAGGAAGCCCAATGATCAGGGGTTTTGCCACCAATAGACTTCTTTATTCAGTGGATGGAGTCCGCATGAACTCGGCAATTTTCAGAGGAGGAAATATCCAAAACGTCCTCAATCTGGATCCATTTACCATGGAGCATACAGAGGTCTTTTTCGGCCCTGGCTCTGTGATTTATGGAAGTGATGCGATTGGAGGTGTGATGAGTTTCAAAACCTTGACACCTAAGCTTTCGCTTGATGATCAAACTTTGGTTAGTGGAAATGCTGTCACTCGGTTCTCATCAGCCAACAAAGAAAAAACCGGACATTTCGATTTGAATTTGGGTTGGAAAAAATGGGCATCTGTCACAAGCGCTTCTTATTGGGATTATGATGATTTGAGACAAGGAAAAAATGGGCCTGATGATTACCTCAAATCCGTTTATGTCAAAAGAATCGGAAATGAGGATGTGGTTTTGACACAGGATGATCCATTGCTCCAGGTTCCATCGGCCTATTCACAATTGAACCTCATGCAGAAAGTCCGATTCAAACCTTCTCAAAAGTGGGATTTTCAATATGGCTTCCATTATTCGGAAACTTCTTCCTACGGCCGATACGATCGACATAATCGGATGAGAGATGGACTGCCTCGTTATGCTGAGTGGGATTACGGACCTCAAAAATGGATGATGAACAATTTGAGCATCAGTCATTTCACCAAAAATGGCTTGTTTGATCAAATGAGCATTCGTTTGGCTCAGCAAAGATTTGAGGAAAGTAGGATTGATAGAAGTTTAAATAAACCTACCCGTTCAACTCAAGAGGAAATGGTGGATGCATTTTCTGCAAACCTCGATTTCACCAAAGTTTTGGATTCCCATAACACCTTGATCTATGGTGCTGAATATGTAATCAACAAGGTGAATTCAACCGGTTTTACAACTGATATCACAGATGGAACCATGGAAGAAGGTCCAGCTAGATATCCTAAATCCACATGGAATTCATTCGGGTTATTTATCAATGAGGAGCACTATTTCAATAAAAAAGTCAATTTAAAAGCTGGCTTGAGATACAATATCTTCGGCTTAAACGCTGATTTTGACACGCGTTTCTATGATTTTCCTTTCTCAGAAGCAAAATCAACCAACTCATCTTTGACAGGAAGCTTGGGAGTGGTTTGGAGACCTTCTCAAACATGGGTTTTCAGTGGAAATTTTGGGACAGCTTTCCGTGCTCCTAATGTGGATGACATGGGAAAAGTATTCGATTCAGAACCTGGAGCAGTAACTGTTCCTAATCCTGATTTAGAAGCTGAATATGCCTACAATTTGGATTTGGGCTTTGCCAAGAAGTTTGGAAACTTCGCCAAATTTGATGTAACCGGCTATTATACCATTCTCAACAATGCTTTGGTCAGAAGAGACTATATGCTCAACGGACAGGATAGCATTCTCCACCAAGGTGAATTGAGTCAGGTACAGGCCATGCAAAATGCAGCTCAAGCTCGAGTTTATGGATTGCAGGCAGGTTTAGAAGTTCAACTGACCTCCAAATTGACTTTCAACTCAGACATCAATTTTCAAAGAGGAGAAGAAGAGTTGGACGACGGTACAACCAGTCCATCCAGACATGCAGCTCCGACCTTTGGTGTTTCAAGATTGACTTATGCCTTCAAAAAGCTTCAGGTTCAGTTTTATGCCCAGTATCAAGGAGAAAGATCCTTTGAAAAACTACCGGTAGAAGAAAGAGGTAAGGATGAAATCTATGCCAAGGATGCCAATGGGAACAATTACGCACCCGCATGGCACACCTTGAATCTGAAAGCAAGTTATTCCTTATTCGACTTCCTATTGGTAAATGCAGGTCTAGAAAATATTACTGATCAACGCTATCGACCGTGTAGTTCCGGAATTTCTGGAGCAGGAAGGAATTGGGTCTTATCACTCAAAGCCAGTTTCTAAAAGTATTTAAAGGTCTGGAGAAGCATGTTTCTCCAGACTTTTCTATTTTCAGGAAAAGATCCCACTTTTTCATGGCTACTTTTCCTTCCAACAAATCTGAGATTCAAAATCTAATCAAATCCGGTCTTTCCGATCAGGAGTCAGAAAAACAATTGGAAGAATTTGGGCCTAATTCTTTGAAGGAAAAAGCTAAAAAACCTGCGTGGAAGCTTTTTCTAGGTCAGTTTCAAGATTTTATGATAGTAGTCCTACTTGTAGCAGCACTGATTTCTGGAGTAGCTGGAGAATGGACTGACTCGATCATCATTTTGATCATTGTCGTATTGAACGCGATTCTGGGATTTATACAGGAATATCGCGCCGAAAAGGCCATGGAATCACTCAAAAAAATGAGTGAGGTCCAGGTTCAGACCAAGCGCAATGGTCAAATCAAAAAAATCCCTTCCCACCTTTTAGTACCGGGAGACTTGGTCTTTTTGGAAGCAGGCAGCATGATTCCAGCTGACATGCAACTGCTCGAGGAAGCTTCTCTACAGGTAGATGAGTCTTCCCTAACAGGGGAGTCTATTCCTGTTGAAAAATCCTCACTTTCTGAGAAAATCAATTCAGAAATCTCAATCGAAAACTCCTACCAAGTTTTCAAAGGCACAATGGCTACTCATGGTCGAGCCACTGCAATAGTCCTCAAAACCGGGATGGAAACCCAATTGGGAAAGATTGCAGATTTGCTTCAAGAGGAACAACCCAAAACACCACTTCAGGAAAAGATGGAGAAATTTGGGAAAACCATTTCCTATATGGTTTTGCTGATTTGTCTGCTGATTTTTGGTTTGGGGATTTTAAGGGGCGAAGAACCCCTTCCATTACTTTTGATTTCAGTAAGCCTAGCAGTGGCAGCTATTCCTGAAGCGCTTCCAGCTTTGATCACCATTGCTCTTTCTTTGGGGTCAGCCAGGTTGGCGAAAAAGAATTCCCTGATCAGAAAACTCCCAGCAGTCGAAAGCCTCGGCTCCATCACCTTTATCTGTACGGATAAAACCGGGACTTTGACCAAGAATCAAATGACAGTCCAGCAAGTGGAGCTCAGTGACCTTCCCGCCTTTTCTTCAAACTTTTCCAATCTGGAACTGGCAATGGGTCTCAACCATGATGTGAAAGAGGGAAAAGATAGCGAGTTAGTTGGAGAGGCTACCGAATTGGCTTTGGTCAATTGGGTTTTAAATGATTTGGGAGAAGAAAAGTTTCATCAACTGGAAAAGGACTTTCCTAGGATCGGAGAGCTACCATTTGATTCGGACAGGAAGCGAATGAGTACTTTCCATCAAATCGGAGATCAGGTTCTTATCCTTTGCAAAGGGGCCTATGAAGCAATTGATGATACCTTAAGCACCACTATTCATCTCCAGACTATCAAGAAAACAAGTTTGGAATGGGCCAAGAATGGAGAGCGGGTCCTGGCATTTTCTGGCAAACTTATACCATCACTTCCACCAAAAAAAGACTGGTCTACATTAGAAACTGAGCTTGATTTTATAGGGATCTCTGGGATGATTGACCCTCCAAGAGAGGAAGCTATTCAAGCTATTCATGAATGTAAAACAGCGGGAATCACACCTGTGATGATTACCGGTGATCATCCTGAAACAGCGAAAGCCATTGCTCAAAAAGTAGGCATTCTAGATGAACACAGAAAAGTTATTACCGGAGCGGAATTAAGAGAAATTCCCAACCAAGAGTTTGAAGAAATGGTGGAATCCATCGCTGTCTATGCCCGGGTATCTCCTGATCAAAAGCTTAAAATCGTCAAAGCACTTCAGAAAAAAGGAAACTATGTTGCTATGACTGGGGATGGTGTCAACGACGCACCGTCATTGCGAAGTAGTACTATTGGAGTTGCGATGGGAATCACTGGAACCGATGTAAGTAAAGAGGCTGCCCATATGATTCTCTTGGATGACAACTTCGCTACAATTGTAAAAGCCATCCGGGAAGGAAGAAGGATTTTTGACAACATCCGCAAATTTGTCAAGTACATAATGACCTGTAACGGGGCTGAAATATGGACGATTGCTTTGGCTCCTTTTTTAGGACTTCCAGTTCCACTATTACCTGTTCATATTCTTTGGATCAATCTAGTGACGGATGGGGTCCCGGCTTTGGCCTTGGCAGGTGAAAAAGCCGAAAAAGACATCATGAAGCGACCACCAAGACCACCCAAGCAAAGTCTATTTGCAGAAGGAGTCGGTTTCCACATCGTCTGGGTAGGAATCTTAATGGCGGCAGTGACCCTTTTTACCCAATATTGGGCGATCCGTCAAGGTTGGCATTGGCAGACTATGGTGTTTTCTGTTTTGGCCTTCTCTCAACTGGGGCATGTGATGGGTGTTAGAAGCGAACGTCAATTTCTTTTTCAATTGGGCATTTTCACCAATACTCCCATGATTATTTCCATAGCAGTTACATTGGTCCTACAACTGGCGGTAATTTATTTACCTCCATTGAATGATATATTTCACACTTCTCCACTATCAGCAACCGAATTGTTATTTAGTGGAGCCATGGGCTTGGTCGTATTCCATGCTGTAGAATTGGAGAAATGGATTAAGAAATTGGTCAAAAAATCTTAAATGATCGACACACCTTACCCTTTTGGTATTTTTCTCGTTGGCTATTAATTATGAAGCGAAGAACATTTTTAAAAGCCGGAATTGGCTTGGGATCTGCCACTCTTTTAGCCGGAATTTATGCTTGGCAAGTCGAACCCTATTGGTTAGAATTTGTCAAATTGGACATGCCGATTAAAAATCTACCCCAAGAATTGGTAGGCAAAAAACTAGTTCAGATTTCCGATATCCATGTGGGCAATCGCTTTTCCCATCAATACCTGATCGACTCATTTCTCAAAGCTCAGGTGTTAGACCCAGACTGGGTAGTTTACACAGGTGATTTCACTCATTTTGAAGATTCTGAGCAGTATGAACAATTAAAAAAAGTGATGAAATCGGCTACTAAAGGCAATATAGGCACTTTTGCTTCTTTGGGAAATCACGATTATGGACATGGCTGGTCCATGCCTGAGGTAGCTGATGAAACTCAAAGTATTTTGGAGCAATCAGGAATTCAGACACTCAGAGATGAAAAACTGAATTCAGAAGGACTGACAATCTATGGACTAGAGGATCTTTGGGGCACCAATTTCAATCCGCAAAAAGTGATGCAAACTTGGAGTCCAGAGGAGGCTAGTCTAGTACTTTGTCATAATCCGGATGTCTGTGATTTGAATGTTTGGAATGGCTTTGATGGCTGGATCTTAGCTGGTCACACTCATGGAGGTCAAGTAAAACCCCCATTTTTACCTGCCCCTATTCTGCCCGTAAAAAACCGTCGATATAGTCAAGGGAAAATAGATTTTGATGATGGCAGAACCCTTTACATCAACAGAGCATTAGGCCATTTGGTACCACTCAGGGTCAATGTGCGTCCAGAAATAACAGTATTTACTCTGAGTCAAGCCTAAATAAAATTTCGATTTAATTCTAAGCTCTTTCTGGTTATATTCCCCAAATAGTTTTTCACCCAAATCAAATTTTGTGTCTCAGGAAACTCAGGAGAAATTACCCAGAAATCTAGGCCTTTGGGGCATCTGGATGCTAGTAGCAAATGGATTAATTGGTGCAGGAATTTTTGGTCTTCCCAGTGGAGCCGTAGCCCTTGCCGGCGAATATAGCGTCTTGATGTATGCTTTTTGTGCCATTTTGATTTTACCGGTAATCCTTTGTTTCGCAGAATTGGGAAGCTATTTCCGGGGAACTGGCGGACCAATTCGTTATGGAACTTTGGCTTTTGGCCCATTTGTAGGATTTCAGGGAGGCTGGCTTTACTATCTAGCCAGGTTAATCTCTTTTGCTGCCAATACTGTTTTGCTGACCGATAGTATCGCCTACTTCCTTCCGGTCGCTGGAGAAGGAATGGGAAGATTGATCACGATTGCTTTGACTTGTGTGGCATTAAGTTTAATCAACATGGTCGGCTCTATGGAGTCCATCCGATCCATGACACTTTTTACCATTATCAAGTTTGCAGTCTTATTGGGATTGATTTTCGGTGGCATGGTGATTTTGGGAGACCAGATTATCCCTGATTTTAGCACTCCTCATCCTTCGACCTCTGATTTGGGCAAAGCAGCCTTATTATTGATTTATGCTTTCGTAGGATTTGAGGGGGCTGTAGTTCCGGCAGGTGAAGCTAAAAAACCCGAAAGAGACATGCCCATGGGACTTTTATTAGGCTTAGTCGTGGTAGCAGTCCTCTATATGTTGATTCAATTGGTTTCTCAGGCGGCAGTTCCCGATTTAGCAAATTCCACTACTCCCCTTTTAGATGCTTCTTCTGCTCTTTTTGGTGAAAGTGGAGCCTGGATTTTAATGGTTGGTGTGGCGACCTCGGTTATTGCGAATTTGATCGGAAGCATGTTTTCTGCAACTAGAGTGACCTATGCCCTTTCCTTGGAAAACAGCCTTCCTGCCTGGTTTGGAAAAGTCCATCCCAAATACCTTACTCCTTTCAATTCAGTTATATTCTTCGGAATAGCAGCATTTGCCCTTTCTGCAATGGGTTCCTTTATCTTTTTGGCAGCCATGACCGTTTTGGCCAGACTTTTCCTTTTTGGAATGAGTTGCGCTGCCATTCCAGTTTTACGACCAAAATTCAGAGGTCCCGGTCGTTTTATACTTCGAGGAGGATATTTAATTCCTGTTTTGGGAATATTATCATGCCTTTGGTTGATGCTTCAAGTTAGCTGGACATCTGTCTGGATGACAGCCCTATTTGTGGCTATTGGTTCAATCCTTTATTGGTTTGGGAAAAAACAAAATCCAAAAAACGTCTAATCCTTTTCCTGTAAGGGATAAAATGGATCAAGAAAAAGGCCGTTGAATCTAGGAGTCTTTTGTAATTTTGCGCAATGCCACGATCCCAATTAGCCATACGAACAGTAATTTTCAGCATGCTGGGAAATGTGGCCCTAGCCCTGATCAAATTCCTGACTGGATTTCTCGGCAATTCCTTCGCCTTGATCGCTGATGCGATCGAATCAGTGGTGGATGTTTTTGCAAGTATCTTAGTCCTATTGGGATTGAGGTATGCAGCGAGACCTGCTGATGACAATCACCCATATGGACATGGAAAAGCTGAACCCTTGATCACTTTTCTGATCGTTGGTTTTCTGATTTTTTCAGCCACCATTATCGCCTATCAAGCAGTCCAACATATTCGAATTCCTCATCAAGGTCCTGAACCTTGGACTTTATTGGTCTTGGCGGCGATCATCCTATGGAAGGAGGTTTCTTTTCAGTTGGTGATGAGTCGGAGCAAAAAACTAAAAAGCTCAGCACTCAAAGCCGAAGCTTGGCATCATCGAAGTGACGCGATTACCTCCGTTGCTGCTTTTATCGGGATTGTAATTGCTATCTGGGGAGGAGAAGGTTATGAAGTTGCAGATGATTATGCGGCATTGATTGCTGTAGCATTTATTCTTTACAATTGCTATAAAATCTTTCGGCCAGCTCTAAGCGAGGTAATGGATGAAGACAATCACGAAGATTTGGCTCAGGAAATAAGAGATATCGCCATCCAGGTCAAAGGGATTAAAGACACTGAAAAACTTTTTATCAGAAAAGCAGGAATGAAATACCATGTGGATCTGCATGCCCATGTGATTGGGGACCTGACCGTTCGTGAAGGCCATGAAATCTCCCATAGACTCAAGGACAAACTCAAAAGAGAAATCCCGCAATTGGGGCATATTTTGATTCATATCGAGCCTTTTGACTGATTTTGTGACAGTTGGTGAGAAAAGCTTGTCCTAAACTCAGAAAAGCAGCAATTTCAAGCTTTACAAACCCTTTTAGAAATGAACACTATACTTATCCAAGACTTTAAAACATCTGTTGGTGAACTGACTTTAGGGGTTTTTGAAGATCAACTTTGTCTTTGCGATTGGAAGTATAGAAAAATGAGAACTGCCGTCGACGAGCGAATCAAAAAAGGGTTGAATGCTGGTTTTGAAGTTGGAAGTCATCCATTGATCGAGGCAACCAAAACACAGATTCAGGAATATTTAGATGGAGCAAGAAAGGAGTTTGATATTCCTTTGAAGATGGTTGGATCCGATTTCCAACAGGGAGTTTGGAATGCCTTGATCCAGATTCCATTTGGAGAAACCAGAAGCTATTTACATTTATCCCAAGACCTGGGAAACCCGGATGCCATACGTGCAGTTGCATCTGCCAACGTGGCAAATGCCATTTCTATTTTGATTCCATGTCATCGGATTATTGGTTCGGACGGGAGTTTGGTGGGCTATGCAGGAGGCTTAGATGCAAAGAAAAAGTTACTCAAACTGGAGAATGCTAAAGCCATGCAGCCAAAAGGCCAGACAAGTTTGTTTTAAACCCAAGAAATTTTCCTCAAGATTTCCATAAATTAAACCTTAGAATTCTAGCAACCGAGGATGAAATTGATGGCTGAAAACAATAAACTTATCGCCGAATGGGGGAAATTCAGTCACTTCCTGAAAAGAAAGGAAATCCCCGCCAAAACCACCCTACTTCAAGAAGGCCAAATTTCTAAAACTGCATATTTTATTGAAAAAGGATGTGTCCGAAGTTGGTTCAATAACCTTGGCAAAGACATTACTTTTCAATTTTTTTTGGAAGGAGAAGGAGTAGCCTCAATAGAAAGTTTCGTCAAAGATCGGCCAAGTACATTTAGTCTGGAAACCATTGAACCCAGTGTTATTTTGTGCATTTCAAAAATAGACTTAGAACAAATTATCGGACTCTCGCCCATTTTGAAAAAGGATATTGAAAAACATATCCTTCATCGCCTACTTCATTACCAAGAACTTTTTCTTTCTCGAATTAAAGACAATCCACAAAAAAGATATGAGGAGCTCATTAGGCATCGCCCAGATATTTTGCAGCGAATCCCACAGCATTACATTGCCTCCTATTTGGGGATAACCCCCGTTTCACTAAGTCGAATCAGAAATAGGAGATAGATCGCTTATTAACAATTGTTATCGTCTAAGGAATCCAAAGCACTCAATTTTGCAATGTAAATTTTAAACAGAACAAAATGAGAGTAACAATTATATTTAATCATCCCTATGAAGGAAGCTATTGTAATGCAATTTTGGAGACAGTCAGCAAGGGCCTGCGTAAGGCTAATCACGAAATTGACCTTATCCACTTAGACAATGACCAGTTCAATCCAGTCATGACTTCCTCTGACCTAAAAGCTTTTAGAGATAAATCGCCTGTGGATCCAAAAGTTCTAGAATACAAGGAAAAATTAGAAAAAGCAGATCATCTGATTTTCATTTTTCCGATTTGGTGGGAATTGATGCCTGCCATGACTAAAGGTTTTATTGATAAAGTTATTTTTCCCGGTGTGGCCTATGATTACACCAATAAAGAGAATACCAGAATGAAGCCTTTATTCAATAAAATAAAGGGAGTGACCGTCATTACTACGATGAATACACCGAAATTACTTTACAGGTTATTCTTCGGAAATGCGATCAAAAAAGCCCTGATTTTGGGAACCTTTTGGAAGATTGGCTATAAAAATCGAAAATGGATTAGTTTCAATAATGTCAAAAAGGTAAGCCAAGAAAAAAGAATAAAATGGCTTGAGGGGCTTGAAACCAGATTTTCCTCTTTCGCTTAAATCAAACTTCAAACAATTAGCCCAAGATCCCTGCGACCATAAAACCTAGGTAGGTTCCTAAGGCATTTCCCAAACTTCCCACCAAGACTCCCGGAATCAAGAGATCAGGTCTTTCCAAACTTTCGGCTGCCGCCAAAGCAGTGGTATTTCCTCCCACATTCGCCAAAGAAGCAACTGATACCACATCCCAATCCATTTTCAACAGGCCTCCTACTCCGAAAATAAAAAGTCCATGGATCAGAACCATTAGGAAAACAAAAAGGATTAGGGTTCCTGCCAAACTTCCTATTCCAGAAATTGCTCCCACATCACAAAGTGTCCCGATCACAGCAAGGAATAAGAGGATAAAAAAGAAGCCGATCGTTTGCTTTCCTTTCAGTTTTTGGATGATAGGAAACTGTGCCAAAATCAAAGCGATCGTAGTCAATGTGATGATTTCCGGCACTTGAGGAAAAAGGGAGGAAACACCTTGACTCACAATCATTGCTAAAAAACCCAAAGCTAAAATTGCTCCCAAAGAGCCAATGGAAATCTGTTCAGTATGCGAAACCTCCTCCTGTTCAGATTTGGCAATTAGTTTCTTTCTTGGAAATGCTTTTTGAAGATATCGAGGTAAAATCAGCGAAATCACAATCCATGGTGTACCGATTAGATTGTCCACCACCGTGGTCGCTGCGAACAAAACCCCGTTTTCATTAACCCCATAACTCAATGCAATTGCATTGAAGTTGATACTTCCACCAATGTAAGTTCCAGCGAACATGCCAGCGACTGCAGATGCCATATCTCCTATTTCGGCGGCTGGTCTTACCAAAAACCAAGAAATAAATACACCAAGCAAAGTGCCTATCGTTCCCAATCCAAACATCAATAAAATAGGCCCTCCGGCTTTCCGAAGGCTTTTCAAGTCCACTTCCAAAAGAGCTATAAAAATCCCAAGTGGAGCTAAATACATAAAGACTCCATCATAGACCACATTTCCATCCATGGCACTTGGAATAATTCCTAAATTGGATATCAAAGCACAGATTAAAATTGAAAAAATTGGCGTTCCAATGGTCTTTCCCCATGAGAAACGAGTCAACCAAGTAGCCACGAATACTGTCAAACAAAGCATCCCTGCTACAAACAGGGGATTTTCAAGAAAAGCCATTGGGGAAAATACAAAGAGAATCTATCCAATCTGACTCCATTGATAAAAAAGCTTATTTGAATTTAAAATTATTGAGGAATAATAAATTGGTTTTCATGCCTCTCATTCCTAACTTAATTCTAACTAATCTTCAACTTTATGAAAAAGCTTTTTTCCCTTTTGGCCTTTGTTGGCCTTTTGGCAGCTTGTACTCCAGGAGCTGCTCCTCCGATTTTGACAGAAGTAGGTGATGCGGGTTATCATCCCGGAAGAGTGGTTTGGTACAATCTCGCCTCTCCCAATCCAGATGCCTCAAGAGTTTTTTATGAGACAGTTTTTGGATGGAATACCGTCCCTTATGGAGATGACAAAAAGAAAATCTGGGTATTCCGAGATGGTGATCAGCCCGTAGCCTTGATGGCTCTTTATGACAGTGATAATAATTCTGGAGAATGGATCGGTGCTATTTCGGTTCCTGATGTGGCTGAAGCAACAGATGCCGCCAAAAGCCAAGGTGCCAGAATCATGAGGAAACCAGATCAAATCGAAAATCAAGGAACAATTTCATTTGTTCAAGATCCTCAAGGGGCACATTTCTCCCTGATCAAGCTGGCGAATGGTGATCCAGATGTGAAAGTAGCTCCAACCAATCATTTTTTGGGTTTGGAACTTTGGTCCAATGATCCAAGTCAATCACAAAGCTTTTACAAGTCTGTAGTGGGCTACGAAGCAGCCTCTACCCAACAAGGTTCAATCGATTACACCGTTTTCAAAATGGGTGATATGAATTGTGCTGGAATGCTTCAAAATCCGTCCACTGCGGTAAGAAGTCACTGGCTTCCTTATATCCGAGTTGCGGATGTGAATGCGACTTTGGCAAAAGCCAAAACTGCTGGTGCGAAGGTTTTAATCGAGCCGAATGCATCCATAAGAAACGGTTCTGTTGCTGTTATTCTTGACCCAACAGGAGCCCCTTTAGCACTTCAAGTTTACAATCCTTAATTCCGAAATCATGAAAAAGAAAATCATAACTTTTGTAGCCATCGTAGCCGTTTCCATGATTCTTCCAGCATGCTCCAACATGCATATGACCGGAGGAGTTGGATTAAATTTCCATGGAGGGCCGTATGGCATGAGCGTCAGTCCTTCTATTAATGTTGGAATGTATGGAGGAGGGATTCGCTGGTAAAACCCCAATTAAAAATTAAACTTCTGAAATGGCACCTATCAAAATTTAATGGGTTTTGGTAGGTGTTTTTTCTATGTAAAAAACTCCTTCACCAACCTACAAACCTCTACCACTTCCTTCACCTCCAGCCAAGGGTTTAAAGGCAGAGAAAGCCCATTTTGACTGAGTTTTCTGGCATTGGCAAAATCTCCATCCTGCTTATAAACTGGAATATCCGGAACAATAATCGGATAATGAATGGCTGTCCCAACTCCATTACTTTGTAGGAATTCTTTTAATAAGTCCCTCTTTTCGGTTTGGATCACAAAAAGATGAAGATTGGAGTCTTCTGCTTTTGGAGGCAAGGTCAAACCCTCTATCCCTGCTAATTCCTCCCAATAAATTTCAGCTAGTATCCTTCTTTTCTCCTGAAACTCATCAAATCTTTCCAGCAATACATTCAAAAAAGCGGCTTGCAGCGTATCGATCCGACTATTTCTACCCACCAATGAATGCACATCACGTTGTGCTTGCCCATGGTTGGAAAGCAATCTGATTTGTTCAGCCAATTCTTTTTGATTCGTCAAACACATTCCTGCCTCTCCCAAAGCCCCAAGGTTTTTGGTAGGATAAAAACTCAAACAGCCCACGTCACCCCAAGTTCCAGCAGCCTTTCCTTCCTGAAAGGATCCAAAAGCCTGGGCGGCATCTTCAATTACAAAGATATCTGCCTTTTTAGCTTTGGCCATTAAGTCAGCCATTGGAACCATCATTCCATACAAATGAACAGGAATAACTGCCTTTGTTCGTGGAGAAATAGCTTTTTCCCAATCAGATCTTAACAGGCCCCAAGCATCTGTATCCCAAAAAACAGGTGTGGCTCCAATCATCAAAACAACTTCCGCAGTACTCACCCAAGTCATGGCAGGAACGATTACCTCATCCCCAGGCCCAATATTTAATGCTCTCAAGGCCAATTCCAAGGCATCTGTCCCATTTGCACATGAAATGGCATGAGGGCTTTGCAGCCTATCTTCTACTCTTTTTTCAAAAGTCAATACCTCCTCCCCGAAGGAAAATCTCCCTTCCTTTAAGACTTTTGCAAACTTATCTTTCAAAGTGGCTTGCAAAGCCTGATCCATCCGACTTAAATCAAGAAATGGAATTTTCATCCAGAATGCCTCCCAGTTTTATTGCCAAATTCTTCCTTGAATACTCTTCAGGGTTTCCTCCACTTTCGCCTTCAAAATCTCCATCCATCAATTTTCTCAAAGCCACTTGGATGCCTACCAAGTTTTCGTGAGAAACCACTTGATTTTGTCCTGAACTTTTTAAAATCTGAGCAGAATCCCCTTCAGGATCTCCCAGCGCTAAAACAGGTACTCCTATCGCTAAATATTCAAACAACTTCCCAGGAATATTGCCTTTTGCATTTTTGGTATCTGTCAGGATCAAAACCAAAGCATCTGCTTTTGCATAAAAATCAAAAACTTCCTGATGGCTTACATAACCCGGAAAAAAGACATGCTCTTTAAGCCAATTGTCATTTTTCACATATTCCTGAACCGGCTCGCTTACTTTCCCAACGAAGCTCATGTTCACTTCCTCTCCCGTCCCTTTGAACTCTTCTTTGATTGATTTCAATAAAGGAATTGGATTTCGGATCGCATCAATGATTCCTGTATAAACCAAATGCAGCTTCTTTTTTTCTTTCTTTTTGAATTGGAACCCTTTGGGCAAATCTGCCGGATCAAAGCCATTAGTCAACAACTGGATTTTTCGCTTGCCAATTTTTTCCAAATCCTTTTGAAAAGTGGGAGAAATCGTCAAAACCTGATCGGCTTCTTTCAAAACCTCTTTCTCAAGTTTTTGATGCTTTTGGCGAACAGAATCCTTCATGGGAAGTGTGTCCAAAAACTCCCATTCTGACCAAGGGTCGCGGAAGTCAGCTATCCACTTGATTCCGGTTTTCCTTTTCAGATCTCTACCGATCAGGTGCATGGAATGGGGAGGCCCTGTGGTAATAACTGCCTCAAACTGACCATTGGACAGTAAATCAGTCAAAAATTTGACGGAGGGCTTTACCCAAAAAACTCTTGGGTCAGGAACCAGATAATTCGCTCTCAACCATATAGATGCTTTCTCAACCCATCCCTTTTCTTTTTGCTCCAGCATACGGGCAGGATGGCTTTTTCCTTTTCCTCTGATTTTGGAAACCAAGGAATAGGGTTCCCAAATCGGGAATTTGATCACTTCTAAAGAATCAGGAATCTCTTTTAACAAAGACTCATCTTGCAAATCAAAATCCGGGTTTTCGGGAGTAAAGATGACTGGCTCCCAGCCCGCTTCAGGAAGGTATTTGGCGAATTTCAACCAACGTTGAACCCCTGAACCCGCGCTAGGCGGCCAATAATAGGTAATGATTAATACTCTTTTGGAAAGTTTGTGCTCCATACAAGGCCGAAATTGGAAAAATATAGGACAAAAAGAAAGGGAGAAATTCCTTCCTCCCTTAATCTCTTTTTTATTATAAATCGAAATCCAATTTCAAATCTTGAATTTCAATTTTCAAATCTTATTCTCCTTGAGCCAAGGAATAACCTCTCACTCCGTCAAAAGAATACAAATTAGCAACTTGGATGAATTCCAATCCTAAGTCTCCGATTTGCTTCAATAGATCCAGAATCTGAGCTGGAGAAATTTCTGATTGCTCAGCATTTTGGAATCTACATCTCCAATGATCAGTACAGAAAGACTCCTTCATTCCACCTGGGAATACTTTGATACCACGGTTAGTGATCAAGGTCAACTGAAGACCCGCTGCATTGGCTTTTCTTAATGTCTCACCCAATACTTGAGGATCTCTTCCGCTTTCATTCCAATCAACGAAAACATCAACACCGATCAACTTTTTATCTTGGTTTGGCTTGTCAGTAACGAAGATGTTCATTGGCTCTGTATCTTCAGTATTGAAAGATGCAGGAGTCATTTTCTCTGGCTTCTGACCCATTCTTTCAATTACAGCTGCCGCAAATTCCTGAGTTCCTACTTTCTTGGTAGAAAGCTCTTCTTGGTAGATATCACCTGTATGGATTCCGTCTTCCAAAGTTTTCATCCAAGCATTAGCTACTTTCTCTGCAACCTCAGGCTGACCGATATGCACCAACATCATGATCGCACCGTTCAACAAACCTGATGGGTTTGCAAGGTCCATTCCTGCGATATCTGGAGCAGATCCGTGGATTGCTTCAAACATAGCAACTTCCTCACCTACGTTGGCAGAACCTCCCAATCCAACTGAACCAGTTACTTGAGCTGCAACGTCAGAAATAATATCACCATACAAGTTCAACGTAACAACCACATCGAACATCTCTGGTCTATCAGCGATCAAAGCAGTTCCGATATCGATGATTTTGTGATCAGCTTTGATATCTGGATATTCTTTTGCGATTTCATCAAAAGTCTTGTGGAATAATCCATCCGCCAACTTCATGATATTATCCTTGGTCATACAAGTCACCTTTTTACGACCGTTTTTCTTAGCATATTCGAACGCGTATCTGATAATTTTCTCAGAACCAGGTCTAGAAATCAATTTCAAAGACTGGACAACTTCCTGAGTTTGTCTGTGCTCGATTCCAGCATACAAATCCTCTTCGTTCTCACGAATGATGACCATATCAGTCTCAGGAAAATGAGTCTGAATGAAAGGAGAGAAAGACTTACAAGGTCTTACGTTTGCGTACAAACCGAAAGAAGTACGGGTTGTCACATTCAATGACTTAAATCCACCACCTTGAGGGGTGGTAATAGGAGACTTCAAAAATACTTTGGTTTCACGAAGAGAATCGAATGCACTTGGTTCCATACCGGAAGAAATTCCCTTTAGATAAACCTGCTCACCGATTTCAATCACATCATATTCCAGCTGCGCACCAGCGGCTTCTAGAATATTCAATGTAGCTTTCATGATCTCTGGTCCGATACCATCACCGTAAGCAACGGTGATTTTTCTTTTTGAAGACATATATAATTTGGATTTGATTTAAATTTTCAGGGGCAAAAGTAAATAAAAAATGCTGGATGGAGCCTTGAAAATGATTAATTTAGATCAAAAAGCTGGACACATTTCTTATTAGGGGATTTCACAGTTTTTGGATTTTCCCAAGATGTAATTTGGGATTGGCTACCCCTCTTGTATATTTGTTTCTTACTGAATTCATATTCTATGGAAGATTTTCGAAATATTCTAACAGATGAAAAAGACGGCGTTCTATACCTGACCGTAAACAGGGAAGACAAAATGAATGCACTCAATTTTGCTACGTTAGACGAATTGAGGGAGATTTTCGAGGAAGTTGTCGACAATAAGGCTATCAAAGCAGTTATCATCACGGGTTCTGGCGAAAAAGCTTTCGTGGCTGGCGCTGATATCCAAGAAATCTCAGAATTGAATGAGGTGAATGCACGTAAATTTGCTGAAAACGGTCAGGAAATTTTTGCCATGATTGAAAACTGCCACAAACCGGTAATCGCTGTTACAAACGGCTATACTTTGGGTGGTGGTTGTGAGTTGGCGATGGCTTGTCATATTCGTATTGCTACGGCAAATGCAAAATTTGGCCAACCGGAAGTCAATTTGGGAATTATCCCGGGTTATGGAGGCACTCAGCGTTTAACAATTTTGGTAGGCAGAGGAAAAGCCAATGAATTGATGATGACCGGAGATATGATCGGAGCCGACGAGGCTCTCAAATTGAATCTGGTCAATTACGTTTTACCAACCAAAATAGACGCTATGGACAAGGCCGAGGAAATCATTGCCAAAATTATGTCCAAGGCTCCTCTTGCAATTGGAATGATTGTTGACTGTGTTAACGCAGCCTTTTTATCGGATGAAAATGGATTCCAAACAGAGGCAAACAGCTTTGCACGTTGTGTGAAATCCGGAGATTATGTGGAGGGAACCAGTGCATTTTTAGAGAAAAGAAAACCTATTTTCAAGGGAGAATAAGTCCCTTGGTACTTCATGAGTAGTTTAAAAAAACTCGCCGGGCAAACCGCAATTTATGGACTGAGCAGCATTTTGGGCCGGTCCATTAATTTTTTACTGATTATCCTATATACCGAGTTCCTGAGTACGGAATCCATGGGTTCTTTTACAAGTATCTATGCTCTGGTCGGATTTTTAAATATCATTTTCACCTACGGAATGGAAACCAGTTTTTTCCGCTTTTCGACCGGAAAAAACTTAGATCCCAATCGGGTTTACAACAATACCCAATCCTTACTAATCCTAACAACTCTCGGTCTTGGATCCGGGCTTTATTTGTTAGCTCCATCCCTTTCAGTATGGATGGATTATCCAGGCCAAGCTTATCTATTCAGATGGACAGCCTTAATTCTTTCTTTTGATGCGATTCTGGCTATTCCTTTTGCAAAGCTGAGGCTAGACAACAAGCCTATTGTCTTTGCAACAGCCAAGCTCCTAAACATCTTCATGAATGTGGGTTTCAATATTCTTTTGATTGCCATTTTCCCAAAAATGATTGCCGAAGGTATCATTCCAGAAGGATTCTTAGGATATAGGTCAGATTGGGGAGTTGAATATATTTTGCTGGCCAATCTTTTTGCCAATGGATTGATTATTCCATTTGTTTGGTGGAAAGCCGGACTTTTCCGATTCAAACTAGAAAAAGAAATCATCCAACCCATGTGGAATTACTCTATCCCACTCTTGTTTATGGGTTTAGCAGGGGTAACGAATGAATTACTATCAAGATTTCTATTTGAATATTTGTTACCAGACAACTTCTATTCAGGTATGTCAAGCAGGGAATCTGGAGGTGTTTTTGGTGCCAATTTCAAACTCGCGATTTTGATGAATTTGGTAGTGCAAGCCTTTAAATATGCTGCAGAACCTTTCTTTTTTAGTAAATCCAATGATAAAGACAGTCCTCAGCTATATGCTAAAGTGATGCATGCATTTATCATATTCTGTACTTTTCTGATGGTCGCCATTTCGGTCAATTTATTTTGGGTTGGACCTCTATTTCTGAGAAATGAAGTTTACGAATCAGGGTTATTCATGGTCCCAATGCTATTGATGGGATACTTATTGTTGGGAATTTATTTCAACCTCTCTATTTGGTTCAAAATCACTGATCAGACCAAATACAGCTTCTGGATCACTTTGGCAGGAGCTGTAGTCACCTTGCTCGTCATTTTCCTTTTGGTTCCCAAATACGGATATATTGGAGGCTCATTGAGTACTATTCTTTGCTACTTGGTGATGTGTATTCTTTGCTTCGTCTATGGGCAAAAGTTTTACCCGATCCCCTACCAAACTGGAAAAGACGTGTTCTATCTAGTTTTTGCTTTCGTGCTTAGTTATGCTGGATTCTTTATGGATTTGGGAAGCCCGACCTTAAATTTAATTGGCAAAAATGGACTTCTGATTCCTTTTGCACTCATTTTAATTTTCTTAGAAAAAGAAACTTTAAAAATCCTCAAGAGAAAAACTTCCTAAAGTAATTGGGATCATTTTTTGCTTTTGTATGTTACACACCTGATTCTTTTTGAAAGAATCTTTCTTTAAAGCCTTTCGTCAAAAGGCATTATGTTTGTGATCTGACTCTCAAGACCTGTATCCTGTGATTTCAAAGAAATTTCTAATAATATATACACTCCTCTCTTTAGTGATCTGGAATGGCTATTCCCAAGAAAAGCTATCCAAAAAAGAGAGAAAACAGCAAGAAACGGAGGCAATGGCCAGCCGCTATTTTATCGAAGGCACCAAGCAAATGAACTTGGGAGACCTTGATAAGGCTTTTTTCTACCTTCAAAAATCTCTTGAACTCACTCCGGACGAGCCTGCTATCAATTATAAAATTGCAGAAATCTATTCACGAGCGAATCAATCAGAAAAAGCGCTTCCTTTTGCAGAAAAAGCTGCCGAAATCGATCCCCAAAATAAATATTATGCCTTGATGGTGGCTGAGATTTATACCAAACTTAAGCAACCTCTTAAAGCTGCTGATATTTTGGAGCAATTGACCGCTGATGGTGAACACAACCAGCAATACAATTTGGATCTTGCTTCTATTCTATTGAATGCCAAAGAATTTGACAAAGCCTTGGTCGTTTTGGACAGAGCCGAGGAATATTATGGAGTGATGGAACCGATCACGATCCAAAAGCAACGGATTTATCTTCAAAAAAATGATCTTCCAAAAGCAATTGAAGAAGGAGAGAAATTGATCGAGGCAAGACCTGGCAATCCTAATTATGTCCTCAATTTGGTGGAAATCCTTTACAACAATAATCGATTGGAAGACGCCTTGAATTTGGTTAACGAGGAAATCACCAAATACCCCAATCAGCCTGAATTGCAGATGGCTGCCCATTCATTATGGAAAGAAAAAGGGGACATCAAAAAATCAAATGAATACCTAATCAAGGCCTTTTCCAGTCCAGATTTGGATCCAGAAGTGAAGGCAAGAGCCTTTGTTTCCTTTTTGAATGAGATCAAAACTCCAGAAAGAGAAAAGCTTTTGGATACACTTTCGGGCTTTATGAAGGAGACTGAGCCTGCAAATGCTGCGATTTATGAGGCTTTGGGAGAAAGAAAGGCTAGAGAAAACCAACAAAAAGAAGCCATTGCTCTTTTTAAAGAATCACTAAATCTGAACCCGAAAAATGCCAAATTATTGGAGCAGGTGATTTTGGGTTCTTTTGGTGAAAACCCTGATTTCGTGGAGGCGGAAAAATACACCGTCATGGGAGTTGATGAATTCCCTGAGAATCCAGAATTCTGGTTTTATGATGGAGTGGTAAAATCTGCGGTGAAAAAAGATAGCGCTTCGGTCGTTTCTTTGGAAAAAGCGATTGAACTGAATAACAATGCCAATGCCCAATTGGATCAGGTCGCTTTTGGAACCCTTGGCAGTTCTCTTTATAATTTGGGAGAGAAAGAATCGGCTTTCAGCTACTTTGAAAAAGCCCTTGCTCTCAATCCAAATGACGAACAAACTCTGAACAATTACGCCTATTTCCTTTCCTTGGAAAAGCAGGATTTGGAGAAGGCAAAAACCATGTCTGAAAAAGTTGTTAAGAAATTTCCAGACAATGGCACTTTTTTGGATACATACGCCTGGGTATTATTTCAGCTAGGAGATTACGAGGATGCTCGGAAGTACATGGCTTTGGCCATGGAGCATGAAAAAGAGCCTAGCGGAGTGATGCTGGAACATTTTGGAGACATTCTTTATCATTTAGGCGACAAATCTGAGGCAATTAGCTATTGGAAAAAAGCGGCGGATAGCCCAGAGGCTTCTGAAAAATTGCCCTTAAAAATCAAAGATGGAAAATACCATGAGTAAATTTCTGACCCCACTCCTACTGATTGTTGGTGTGATTTTTTTGAATTCTTGTGCTAAAAAAACTGTCCTATATCAAGCAGATGGAAAAATGGAGGATTTTTCTCCAGTCTATGCAGATTTTGACTATCTCAGTGCCAAAGCCAAAATTGTAATCGAAGAGGAGTCCGGAAAAATCACTAGAGGAACCATGAACCTAAGAGCTAAAAAAGACAGTGTTCTTTGGTTTACTATTTCTCCCGGAATGGGAATGGAGGCAGTAAGAGGTTTAATAACAAGTGAAAAAATCCAAATCAAAGATAGAATCGGAAAAGAAGATGTAAATCTGACCTTTGCTGAATTTGAAAATTACTATGGATTAAAGCTATCCCTCGATTTATTCCAAAACTTACTTTGGGCAAACCCTCCCTATAGATTTGACTACAGTGACCGTTTGCTTAGGGTTGGAAAATCCTATGAAATGACACAAGTCAGAGAGCAAGTACGCTATTTCAGCAAAGTTGACGTTAACTCTGCAAAAGTCTCTGAATTAGTCAGCAATTCTTTGGATGACCGCGGAAGTTTATTGGCTAGCTATGCCACTTATCAGGATATAGAGGGCAAACCATTTCCAGCCGATGTGCTTTATAAATTGGCCTATAAACTTCCTGAAGGAACTCAAAATACTATTATCAATTTGGAATGGGTTAGCATTGATCCCCAATCTACTCCTCTAAGCTTCCCATTTAGATTCTAAAAAGAAAGCATGCGTCAATCTGCCCTAATTTTTGGTTTTACTTTAATTCTTTTTGGAGTTCTATCCCAAAACCTTTTTGCTCAAACAAGTAAAACCCGTGAGCAATTGGAGAAGGAAAAGGCTGAAGTTCAGGCCAAATTGAGAGAGTTTGATGCCATTCTAAAACAGACAACAGCTACTAAAAAGACTTCCATTGGAGAACTGAATGCTATCACCAGACAGTTTCAAACTCAAACTAGATTGGTCAACACCCTAGCTAGAGAAGTGAAGCTTTTGGATCAAGAAATCAATGAAAACGAAGAAAAGATTTCGAGCTTAGAGCAAGAATTGAAAGACCTAAAAGCAGAATATGCTCGTATGGTTTACAATGCCTCTAAAATGAATAGGAACCTATCCATTATTTCATTTGTTTTTAGTTCAGGCTCTTTCAATCAGCTGTATATGAGACTTAAATACCTCAAACAATATACAGACAGTAGAAAGCAGCAAGCAGCCCAGATTGAAGAACTTTCAGTAGAACTGGAAGAAGAAAGAAAGCTTTTGGATGTCAGAAAAGCTGACAAACAAAAAGTATTGGCCGAAGAGCAAAGTGAGCGAGCTAAACTTGAAAAGTTGCGAAAGGATCAACAGGGAATGGTCAATATCTTGACTCGAAAAGAGACAGACATCAAGAAACAGATCACAGCTACCAAGAAGCAACAGCAGCAATTGGAGTCCATGATCAGAAAAGCGATTGAGGATGAAATTCGTCTTGCAGAAGCTGCAGCCAAAAAAGAGAACAGTACTGTAACCAAATCATCCGGAAGCAGCATGCCTCTGACCCCAGAAGCTGCTGCTTTGTCCAGTTCTTTTGCAGGAAATAAAGGAAGACTTCCATGGCCAGTTGAAACTGGTTTCATTACCATGAATTATGGAAATAACCCCCACCCTTCATTGAGAGGGATTTATGTTCAGAATGACGGGATCAATATCAGAACCCAACCGAATTCAAGTGTTAGGACTGTTTTTGATGGAACAGTCGCCAAAGTAGCTTCGATGCCTGGTTATGGAGAAACGGTCTTGATCAAACATGGCGAGTATTATACCTTATACAGTAAGCTTAAGTCCGTTTCTGTAAAATCAGGACAGACTGTCAAAGCAAAAGACGTAATTGGCCAAGTCGCTACAGATGCAAATGGAGAGGCAGAAGTTCATTTCCAAACTTGGAAAGGTCTACAAAAAATGAATCCATCTACTTGGATCACGTCCAAATAGGTTTAAAATTCGTATATTCAATAAAAAGATTCACAGAGTTACAAAGCTTCTTTGTCTAAGCCGATGACAGTTATATCTTTGTAACCATATTTACCCTAAACCAAAAGTAATTATGACAACATTGGGTTTTATTCAAAACATGGGCGGTGGCTCGATCGTATTGATCATTTTGGTCGTCCTCCTATTATTTGGTGCTAAAAGAATCCCGGAATTGGCTAGAGGCCTTGGACGTGGAATCAGAGAATTCAAGGACGCAACAAAAGACATTCAAAACGATCTTGAGGAGGGACTTAAAGACAAAAATAAGTAATCCCTTAAGCCAATAAGCTTTGGAAAAATTTATTTCATTCGACGAAATTCAAAAATCGCTCGAAAAAAAGGAAACTGATTGTCAAGCGATAGTCAGCTATTATCTACAAAACATTCAGACGAAGGCGCATCTCAACGCCTTCGTTGAAGTTTATGAGCAATCCGCATTAAATCAGGCCAAAAAAATCGATGAAAAACTTGCCAGCGGTAAAGCCGGAAAATTGGCAGGAATGGTCATCGGTATCAAGGATGTATTGTGCTATCAAGGCCATGAATCCAATGCCTCTTCTAATATTTTAGCAGGATACGAAGCTCAATTCACAACCACTGCTGTTCAAAGATTAATTGATCAAGACGCCATCATTTTGGGTCGTTTGAACTGTGACGAGTTCGGCATGGGATCTTCCAATGAGAATTCAGCTCACGGAAAAGTTCTGAATGCTGCAGATGAAGGCCGAGTTCCAGGAGGTTCTTCAGGAGGTTCGGCTGTAGCTGTTCAAGCAAACTTATGTACTGCATCCCTGGGAACTGACACAGGTGGATCTGTTAGACAACCAGCAGCTTTCACAGGAGTGATTGGCATGAAACCTACCTATTCTAGAGTTTCTAGATGGGGTTTGATTGCTTATGCCTCCTCGTTTGATACGATTGGAGTCTTTTCGCACACCGTCAAAGACAATGCACTGATCATGGAAGTGATGGCTGGGCATGATGAATTTGATAGTACCTCATCCAGGAAACCGGTTTTGCATTATTCCGAACTTTTGCATTTTGAGAAAAAAGCGAAAGTAGCTTATCTAAAAGAGACGATTGAATCCCCTTCCCTACAGCCTGAAATCAAGGAGCATACCCTTGCCATTTTAGACAAATTAAAAAGTGAAGGCCATGAAGTACAGGAAGTGAATTTCCCATTATTGGAATACGTTCTTCCTACATACTATATCCTAACCACTGCGGAGGCTAGCTCTAACCTTTCGAGATTTGATGGAGTAAAATATGGCTATAGAAGCCCAAATGCTCACAATCTGGAAAGCATGTATAAAATGACCAGATCTGAAGGATTTGGAGAGGAAGTGAAAAAGAGAATTATGCTGGGAACTTTTGTATTAAGTGCCAGCTATTATGATGCTTATTTCACAAAGGCTCAGAAAGTCAGAAGATTAATAAAGGACTTCACTGAAGATCTTTTGAATGATTTTGACTATATTATTATGCCAACTACGCCAAGTTCAGCGTTTAAATTTGGCGAGCATAGAGATGATCCTGTTGCCATGTATTTGGAAGATTTATTCACAGTACAGGCTTCCGTATCTGGGGTTCCGGCTATTTCTATTCCAAATGGAACAGATTCTGATGGAATGCCAATTGGGCTTCAAGTGATAACCAATTCATTCAAAGAAGCAGAACTCTATGCATTTAGTAATTATTTAACAAAACTAACTCCATAACAAGAAACCTAATGAAAATGACTTGGTCCAGACCATTCCTACTCGCCGCTTTTACGTGTACGATACATCTGCCCCAAGCCTTTTCTCAAGAGGAAGGAGATGAAGTTGCAGCGGCTACCACTTTTTCCGAGGAAGAGGTATTGCCAAACTATCAATACGAATACATACCTGATTTCACCTATGATCAGGTAGACCAGAGAATCAAGTCTATGGATCTTGAAATGCCTTTCAAGCTAAATGACCGTATCTTCTCTTTTATCCAATATTTTACTGTCAGAAATCGAGACTATACCAAAATGGTTTTGGCTCGAAAAGACCTGTTTTTCCCAATGTTTGATGAGATGTTGGAAAAACATGAAATGCCAGCAGAAGTAAAATATCTGGCAATCATAGAATCAGGTTTAGATCCTCAGATTAGATCCCGAGTAGGTGCTATGGGACTCTGGCAATTCATGCCTGCTACAGGTCGAATGTACGGTATGAATGTCAATCCAGATGTGGATGACAGAATGGATCCTGAACTGGCTACAGAATCTGCAGCTAAATATCTCAAATCACTCTACAGAATGTTTGGTGACTGGGAGCTGGCATTGGCTGCTTATAATTGTGGGCCTGGAAACGTTCGTAAGGCAATAAGAAGATCCGGTGGTAAAAAGACTTTCTGGGAAATCTATAATTATCTTCCAAGAGAGACCCGGGGATACATCCCTCAATTTCAAGCCATGCTCTATATCCTCAATCATTTGGATGAGCATAACTTCCACCCAGAAGAGCCGACTTATGCGGTAGCGTATGAAAAAATCAGATTTGATAGAGCCATGAGTTTGGAGAAGCTTGCTGAGCTAACAAATCTTTGCGTGGCGGATCTTGAAAAACTCAACCCATCCATTAAAAGACGAAAGGTTCCAGAAACCAATCGTACTATGGCTTTGAGAGTACCCAAATCCAAAGCTCCCTTTATCCAAGAAAACTTAGCTTGGATCTCTGATTCTTTAGGAAATGCCCCGTTGCCACTTTTGGCAAGTGACAAGTTGATAGTTCAACCAGTTGAATCTTTAGCTCAAGAAATACAAAGAGAAGGGATTACATACCGTGTAAGATCTGGAGATGTGTTAGGTAGAATCGCCAGCAGACATGGTGTGTCAGTTTCCCAAATTAAGTCTTGGAATGGCCTTTCTTCAAACCTGATCCGAGTTGGCCAAAGATTAACCATTTATTCTGCCAATACTGGCACGCTAGCTCAAGTCCAAACTAATTCCAATGGACAAAAGACCTACACAGTTCAACCCGGTGATTCTCTTTGGATCATTTCCCGGCGACATGCAGGACTAACAGTTGAGCAAATCAAGCGCCTCAACAATCTTCACAACAACAATATTAAACCAGGTCAGAAGTTGATTATTGGCTAAAAAACGTCCTTAGAGCCCATTTTTCATTTACTTAAAAGTTAATTTTTTTTAACAAAAGCCAAAAGATGTGATCACTTTCTGATTTCCTCTGGGAAATAGTTTATTTTGAAATTCCCAAAAGAATCAAACCGTATCAGAATGAAAACCCTTTCAAAAATTATAGGCTTATTTATCCTTTGCGCAGCACTATATTCCTGCGGAGGTGATGGAGCTGGAATAGACAGCACAAAACCTCGAGCAAGAGGCTCAATCGGCGAGATTATTTTAGTTATTGATTCAGCCAAATACGCTGGACCTGTGGGTGAAGAGCTAAAAAATATATTTGAAGCTGATCTTCCTGGAATGTTGAGGTCAGAATCAATTTTCAATGTTCACCAAGTAGACCCAAGAGCAATGACACGGATGCTTAGGATGTCTACCAATTTGATTTACGTCACTACATTTGATGACAGAAGCTCAGCTTCTCAAGTGATAAATCAGCAATTCTCAAAAGAGTCTAAGGAAAAAGCACTTAACGACCCGAGTATTTATTCTCTAAGAGTTGAAGATGAATATGCTATAGGTCAGGAAGTATTGTATCTATTTGGTAATACTGATGATCAGTTGATAAAAAATTTAAAAGCTAATGCTGATAAACTTCAAAACTTATTTGAGGTAAGAGAAAGAGGTAGATTGGAAAAAATCCTGTTAGCCAGAAAGAATTCTGCAGCTAATGCCGAGGCAGAAAAAGACTTAGGAATTCAGATCAATGTCCCTGCTTCTTATCAAGTTGCGAAGTCAGAACCGGGCTTTTTATGGGTTAGACAGCCTACCCCAAATGGAAATCGAGCAGATATCAGCCTCTTTTTTCACGAGGAAGATTACACCTCTGAAGAGCAAACTTTTCCAGAGAACATCCTGAAACTCAGAGACTCAATCACTCACGAACATATATTCGGGGACCCAGAAGATCTCAATTCCTTTGTAGTAACTGAAAAACAAATCGTTCCCTCTTTCCGAAACATGGTGATAAATGGTAATTTTACCACTGAAATCAGGGCTACCTGGAAGACCAACAACATCAGCATGGGAGGATCCTACCTTGGATACCTCATGGTGGATGAGAAAAAAGGGAAATTGTATTACCTCGAAGGGTTTGTGTATTATCCGAATGAAATTCATCGGGATGCCTTAAGAGAAATCCAAACCATTTTGCTCAATACGGATGTAAGTTGGACTCCGGATCAAGGGTCCTAAAACCCAAATAATGAGCTTTTATGGCAATCAAAATTCGCAAGGAGGACGCACTTAACTATCATACGCAAGGTTCTCCAGGGAAAATTGAGGTTATTCCCACCAAACCACTATCCAGCCAATTGGACTTGGCTTTGGCGTATTCTCCAGGCGTAGCAGAACCATGTAAGGAGATTCATCAGGATGTAGAGAACGTCTACAAATACACTGCAAAAGGAAATCTTGTAGCGGTTATCTCCAACGGAACAGCAGTTCTTGGTCTTGGAGACATCGGTCCTGAGGCAGGAAAACCTGTCATGGAAGGTAAAGGCGTTCTTTTCAAGAAATTTGCTGGTATTGATGTTTTCGACATCGAAATCAACGAAAAAGATCCTAAAAAACTTATTGAAATCATTCGATCTCTTGAGCCAACTTTTGGCGGAGTGAACTTGGAGGATATCAAGGCTCCTGAATGCTTTGAAATCGAGCAAACACTTAAAAAAGAGATGAATATCCCTGTCATGCATGATGATCAGCATGGTACGGCGATTATCTCTGGTGCAGCTTTATTGAATGCACTTGAAATCGTAGAAAAAGATATCTCTCAAATCAAGTTGGTAGTTAACGGTGCTGGCGCTTCAGCGGTTTCATGTACCAGATTCTACATGTCTCTTGGAGTAAAGCGTGAAAACCTAGTCATGTGTGACAAGGAAGGTGTAATCCGTCAAGACAGACCAGAATTGGATGAGATCAAGCAAGAGTTTGCTACAGATAGAGACATCCACACCTTAAGTGATGCCTTGACTGGAGCAGATGTATTCTTGGGACTTTCCGCTGGAAATGTGGTATCTCAAGATCAAGTAAAACTCATGGGGCCTGACCCTATTGTATTTGCTTTGGCGAATCCAGATCCGGAAATTCCTTATGAACTGGCTGTTTCTGCTAGAGAGGATTTGATTATGGCGACTGGTAGATCTGATCATCCTAATCAAGTGAACAATGTTTTGGGATTCCCTTACATTTTCCGCGGTGCATTGGATGTCAGAGCAACAGCAATCAATGAAGAAATGAAACTGGCGGCAGCAAAGGCTATTGCTAAGCTTGCTAAAGAGCCAGTTCCAGATATCGTAAATAAAGCATATGGAGAAAGTAAATTAGGCTTTGGTAGACTTTACCTTATTCCTAAGCCACTTGATCCAAGATTGATCACGACAATCGCTCCGGCAGTGGCAAAAGCGGCTATTGAAACTGGAGTAGCGAAAAACCCGATCACTGACTGGGAAGCTTATGAATTAGAGCTTCAAGAAAGAATTGGTATTGACCAAAGACTCATGTCTGTGGTAATCGCTAGAGCGAAGAAAGAGCCTAAGAGAGTTGTATTTGCAGAAGCAGATAACCGTAAAATTCTAAAGGCTGCGCAAACTGTTAAAGATGAAAAAATTGCTATTCCTATCCTATTGGGTAACAAGGAACGCATCTTAACCTTGATCGAGGAAAACTCACTAGATCTTCAGGGGGTAACGATCATCGATCCAATGGAAGAAGGTAAAACCCTTTCTCAGTTCGCTGACATTCTTTATAAGAAGAGAATGCGAAAAGGAATGACTCATGGTGATGCTGCCAGATTGGTAACTCAAAGAAACTACTTTGGTGCTATGATGGTAGAAACAGGAATGGCTGATGCATTTATTTCTGGTTTGACTAGAGATTACCCTAAAACTATTCTTCCTTCCTTACATTCTATAGGAGTGAAAGACGGTACCAAGCGTGTAGCGGGGATGTATATCATGAATACCGACAAAGGACCTTATTTCTTTGCGGATGCTACTGTAAACTTGAACCCAACTGCTGAAGAATTGGTAGAAATCATCGGGCTAACAGCCGAAGCAGTAAGATTCTTCAATATGGAGCCGAGGATTGCCATGCTTTCTTACTCCAATTTTGGATCAGCAAAAGGTGAAATCGCTGAGAAAATGGCAAAAGCAACAGCTTTGGCCAAAGCTAAATATCCAGAACTAATCATAGAGGGAGAAATGCAGGCAAATGTCGCATTGAATGATGAGATCCAAAAAGAGGTTTACCCGTTCTCCAATTTGATTGGCAAGAGAGTAAACACCTTGATCTTCCCAGATCTAAGCTCTGGTAACATTGCTTACAAATTGATGGCGGAATTAGGAAATGCAGAAGCTATTGGACCAATCTTGTTGGGTATGGACAAGCCAGTTCACATTCTTCAATTGGGTAGTTCAATCCGTGAAATCGTAAATATGGTAGCTATCGCTGTGGTTGATGCCCAAACACTTGGCCAATCATGATAGCATATTTGCAGGGAAGACTGGCGTTTAAAGACCCAACCTATGTCATCATTGACGTGGGAGGAGTTGGATATCAGGTGAAAATCTCCCTTCAAACATACAGTAAAATTAAGGATGAGGAGCAAATCAAGCTCCTCACCTTTTTACATATCAAAGAAGACGCCCATACACTTTATGGCTTCAAAGAAGAAGATGAAAAGCGTCTATTTTTATTGTTGATTTCTATCAATGGAGTAGGCCCCAATACGGGATTGATGATACTTTCTTCCCTCTCCTCCGAAGAAATCGAACAAGCTATTTTAGCTGGCGATGTGGCTACAATTCAACATGTCAAAGGCATTGGTGCAAAGACCGCCCAGCGGATTATTTTAGAACTGAAAGACAAAGTAGCAAAAGGATCTACTGAAACTGCTCCAACCCAAATGGGTTTCCTAAAATCAAGCAATAAAATACGCGAGGAAGCGTTACAAGCCTTGATTACCTTAGGATTTCCAAAGGCGGCGGCAGAGAAAAATATAACTCAGGTCCTCAAAAAAACCACTGGAGAAATTTCCTTAGAAGATTTAATTAAAGCATCTTTAAAGACAACATAATTTGAATTTGGATTGAACTTTAGGACGATACTGACTTTTTGCAGGGGAAGGTCTTGGGGCAGGTTGCCTTTTTGCTTCATCCTGTTTGGATTGTTTCTGAGCTTCTCATCCACTCAGGCCCAACAAACAGCCACCGATACCACAAGCCAATCCCGCATCGACTCTCTGAATCAGAGACGAATGTCTCCTTCTTTTTTGCTATGGCAAAATATGAGGACCAATCCTCTATTTCCTAATCGCAACCCATTTTTATATCAACGCTCCCCATTTATCCCCAACTCTTTACTCCGCCAAAATGTCGAAGTAAAAATTGATTCTACGCTTCGCTACAACATTGTGGATGAGTTAGACAGCGCAAGATATGGAAACGAGCAGGAATATGATTTTGATGAATTTTCGAAAATTCAAGAATATAAAGTTCGTCAGGATTATTGGAGAAGCAGGGCCAGAGGCGGAGATGGTGAAAGTGCCGTAGAAGGAAGAGGCTTAATTCCTCCTATGACAGTCAGTCCAAGTTTTGACAGGATATTTGGAGGAAGCGATATCAATATTACACCTACTGGATATGTGAATCTGGACTTTGGGGCCATTTTTAGAAGGATCGATAACCCTACCCTTCCGATCCGTCAACAAAGAAACGGAGGCTTCAATTTTGATCAGCAAATCCAAATGGCTGTCAATGGTTCCTTGGGTGAGAAAATGAAGATTGCCGCTAACTTCGACTCCAACAACTCCTTTGATTTCCAGAATCAGATGAAACTGGAGTATGATGGTTTTGAGGAAGACATCATTCAATCCATTGAAATCGGAAATGTTTCCATGCCGGTTCAGAATCGTTTAATTCAAGGAGCCCAAAACCTATTCGGTGTAAAAACTCAACTACAGTTCGGAAAATTAACCGCAACCGCCGTCGCTTCTACCCAAAGAGGTCGTAGAGACAATTTGGTGATTGATGCCAATGGCCAGGGCCGATCCTTTGATATTCAGGCTTCCAAATACGACGAGAACAGACACTTTTTCCTCTCCCATTTCTTCAGAGATAATTATGAAAGATGGCTCAGAGGACTCCCCCAAGTCCTTTCTGGTGTGAATGTGACTCGTATCGAAGTCTACATTATGAACCGGGCTGCAAATACTGAAACTCTCAGAAATTTTGCAGCATTTATGGATATGGGTGAAGGAAGAGTTATGCTCAATCCTACAAATCCAAATATTGGACCGGGAGACCCCAGTTCACCGGCTCAAAACAGTGCCAATAGCCTTTTTGCAAACATTACAGGAAATCCTTCTTTTAGACCATTTGACACTGGATCCAGAGCAATGGAAAGCTCTCTTGGCTTGAAAAAAGGAGTAGATTTTGAGCAAATCAATGGAGCTAGAAAACTGGAATCTACTGAATTCTTTTTCAATCCACAGTTGGGTTACTTATCCCTTTTCAGAAGACTTCAAAACGATGAGGTACTGGCCGTTTCATACGAATACACCTACAATGGACAGGTTTACAAAGTCGGTGAACTGACAGAAGACTATCAAAACCGTCAGGAGGATGAGTTAATCTTCATGAAACTTCTTCGACCTGCCAGAATCAATCCACGGGTTCCTACTTGGGACTTGATGATGAAAAACGTCTATAGCTTGAATGCCAGCCAGATTCTTAGAGATGGTTTCCAGCTTCAGGTGATTTACAGAGATGACCGTACAGGTCTGGATAATCCTTCCTTATTAGAGGGTCAAAATGTTAAAGATATTCCTCTCATCAGACTTACCGGTTTGGACAATTTGAATCCTCAAAATGACCCTGCCCCTGATGGAAACTTTGATTTTGTTGAAGGACTTACCATGATTTCTAATCGGGGTCTTTTGATATTTCCGGTTCTGGAACCTTTTGGATCTAATCTGGACAGCAAATTCCTGGATTCTGAGAAAGTATTGAAGGAAAAGTATGTCTACGATACATTGTATAATACCACTCAGGCCGATGCAGAGCTAGTTACTCGATTGAACAAGTATTTTATCAAAGGTCGTCTGACAGCAGGTTCTGCAAGTGAAATTCAACTTCCTGGCTTAAATATTTCCCCAGGATCAGTGATTGTAATGGCTGGAAATATTCCATTGACCGAAGGCGTTGATTTCACTATTGATTACAATGTAGGCCGATTGGTAATTATCAATGATGCCATTCTTCAGTCTGGAAAACAACTCAACATCAGTTTTGAAAAAGCAGATTTGGTTTCCTTCCAAACTCGAAGTCTACTGGGGACAAGACTGGATTATCTTTTCAGTGATAAATTCAATTTGGGAGGTACTTTCCTTTACTTAAATGAAAGACCCAATGTCACTCGAATTGCCACAGGGAGCGAAACTTTGAGAAATAGTCTTTGGGGATTGGATGCAAATTATTCTGATGAATCTAGAATGCTAACCAAACTGGCTGATGCCTTGCCATTCACCGATACCAAAGAAACCTCAATGGTTCAGGCAAGTGCTGAATTTGCCCATTTGATCCCTGGAACTTCCAATACCGTGGATGGTGAACCTGCATCCTACATTGACGATTTTGAAGCCGCTATCACCCCATTCAATTTAGGCGCAGCAGCAAACCAAAACTGGAAACTTGCATCGACTCCTCAAACCCCTGACAATCGATTTGACTTGAGCTTGCAAACAGAAGATAATCTGGGAGCAGCTTACAGGAGAGCAAGAGTTGCTTGGTATAATATTGACAATATTTTCTACAGAGAAAGTGGACCGGGTGTTCCGACTAATATCACTCGAGAGGACAGACAAAACCATTACGTCAGAAGAGTTGTCCCTCAAGAAATTTTTCCTCAGCAAGACCGAGATGTGATCATCACGCCTCAGCCTTTGTTTGAAATGGCCTACTTCCCAAGTGAAAGAGGGATGTATAATTACAATCCAAACTTGACTCAAGATGGTTTGCTGCCTGATCCTAAGAAAAATTTTGGAGGTGTAACTAGGGCAATCACTACTGAAGTGGATTTTGATAGAACCAATATTGAATATGTGGAATTCTGGTTATTGGACCCTTTCATTGAGGGAGAAAATGGTCGAGTTTTGGACGGGATCTATAATCAAAACAATACCACTGGTGGTAAATTGTTCTTGAACTTGGGGGATATTTCGGAAGATGTCATGAAGGATGGAAGTCATGCCTTCGAAAACGGATTGCCCGAAGATGGTGATCCTGCTGAAACCCGAACCAATGAATGGGGTCGAATAACGAGAGAACAGTTCTTATTACCTGCTTTTGATAACTCCGAATCATCCAGAGAAAACCAGGATGTCGGTTTGGATGGATTGAAAAATGAAGATGAAGCTGCATTTTTCCAAAACAGATTTTTAGATCGATTGAGTGTAAGCCAACAGGCATTGAGTCAAATTCGCCAAGATGTTTCAGGAGATTTATTTGAATATTATTTGAATGATGATTTTGATCAGCAAGACATCAAAATCTTGGAGCGATATAAAAAGTATAATGGCATGGAGGGTAATTCCCCTGTCACGTTGAATCAAAGTTCTCCTTATACTCCTTCTGGTACAAATAATCCTGACAACGAAGACCTCAATACAGATAATACCATCAACGAGCTTGAGAACTATTATGAGTATGAGATTGATTTGAGACCAGGCAATCTTGAGGTTGGTCAAAATTACATTGTAGATAAGGTTACAGCCACTCAGAATGGTGATCAAGTCAATTGGTATCTATTCAGAATCCCTGTTAGACAGCCTGATCGTACGGAGGGAGATATTACCGGGTTTAAATCCATCCGATGGATGAGAACCTACCTAACTGACTTCGAACAACCGGTGGTGTTGAGAATGGCTAATTTTAGAATGGTTGGAAGTCAATGGAGAGTGTTCCAAGAATCACTTTACGAAAGAGGTTTCTTCGAAATTCCTGAACCAGACAATTCAAATGTCACTGTAGACGTGGTCAGTATTGAGCAAAATTCTCAAGGAAGTGATACAGAAAGTCCTTATGTCTTGCCTCCGGGGATCAATCGAGATAGAGACAATACCTCGACAGTTGAAAGAAGATTGAATGAACAATCTTTGAGAATTTGTGTAGAAGATCTGGCTGCAAGAGATGCAAGAGCTGTTTTCAAGAATCTAACCAATTTGGATTTGGTACAATTCGAGCGAATCAAAATGTTTTTCCATGCTGAAAGTGAAGATGCTTTGGATGGAGAAATGACTGCGTTCTTGAGATTAGGCACTGATTATACTGATAACTATTATGAGATTGAGGTTCCTTTGATCCTGACTCCAAAAGGAACAAGAGATCCTCGACAGATCTGGCCTCTAGAAAATGAAATTGATATCGCGATCCAGGACATTGTGGATGTCAAAATTGAAAGAGATAACAATCATGTTCCTCAAAACCTTCCTTTTTCAAAGCAAATCGGACAATATACTGTAACCGTTGTAGGAAGACCTGAATTGAATCAACTTCAAGGTAGTATGATTGGGGTAAGAAATCCTGGTGATGGAGTTGGAGGCAGTAGAAGTATCTGTATTTGGGCTAACGAACTTCGAGTAACTGGATTTACCAAATCAAATGGTTGGGCAGCTAACGCCTATATAAATGCTAAAATTGCGGATTTGGCAGTTGTCTCTGCATCTGTTCGTCACAGTTCCATTGGGTTTGGAGGCTTGGAAACTCGACTTTCCCAGCGTTCTAGAAATGCAACAACCCAATATGACATCTCTACCAATGTCAATGTAGACAAACTCCTTCCTCAACAATTGGGTGTGAGTATTCCAATGTATTTCAGTGTCGAAAATTCATCCACAAGACCAGAATACGATCCGCTAAACCCAGATGTTCCATTTGAATTGGCTTTAGCAAAGTATGAAACAGAGGCCGAAAGAGAACAGTACAGACAAATCGCTCTTGACCAATTGAATCGAAGAAATATCAGTTTTAGCAATGTTAGAAAGCTAAAGCTGAACCCAGAATCTCCATCAAGATTCTATGATTTCAGTAATTTCTCATTCTCTTATTCAGTGGGAACTGTTACCCAAACAAACGCTCAAATACAGCAATATAATTTTAAAACAAATAAAGGGAATATCACTTATTCATTCCAACCAAAAGCTTTGAGTATACAGCCATTCAAAGGTTCTGAATGGTTGAGTTCACCGCATTTGCAGTTGATAAAAGACTTTAATTTGAATTTATCTCCTACCCTATTAATGGCAAGGTTAGATGTAGATAGAAGGTTCTTGAGATCACAGTACAGAAATGACCAATTGAGTACTTCTGGAGTAGATCCATTGTTCCAAAAGTCTTTCTTTATGAATAGATTCTACACCGTCAATTGGGATTTAACTCAGAATTTACGAGTGGATTACTCAGGAACGATCATGGCGGTGGTCGATGAACCAGAAGGTGATTTGGATACAGAGGCAAAACAGGATTCTGTCAGATCCAACTTTTGGAGATTTGGTAGAAAAACAAATTACAATCATAGCGTCAACCTCAATTACACGATACCTTTTGCTAAAATCCCTGTTCTTGACTGGGTGAGAACAGACTATAAATACAATACAACATATACTTGGTTGACAGGTGCCATTGGTCAGAAAGATACTCTTGGTAATTCTATTCAAAACACCAGACAACAAGCCCTTACTGGAAAATTTGACCTAATCAGGTTATACAATAAAAACAAAAAGCTAGAAGCATTGAATGCTCCTAAAAGGCCTAGTATTCCAGGGAGGAATTCTGTATCTGCAGAAGATACTATAGGAACTCCTTTTAGTAATAAGCTTTTGAAATTCCTGATGATGGTTAAAGAAATCACTTTCAACTACAATGTTGCTGAAGGGACTTTCTTACCAGGATATTTACCAAACACTGGACTTCTCGGGATGGATAGAGCCTTTTCAAATCCTGGATTAGCATTTCTATTTGGTAGCCAAGATCCTACAATCAGGAATGAAATGGCTATGCGAGGTCTAATGGCCCCAAGCACAGAACTAACCCAAACCTTCAGGCAAAACAAATCTGTCAATTTAACATTAGGTGCGTTGGTTAGGCCTGTCCAAGACTTCACCATTAACCTAAATGCAATCAAACGGGAAACCGGTGACTATAATGAGATATTTAGGAATTCCACAGATAACCCTGGGGAATATATTTCAATCAGTCCAAATCGAATGATGCAGGCTTATTCAGTCACCACCATCCTGCTTGGAACAAGTTTTTCAAGAGATGATAGTGAAAACAATTCTGCTCTATTTACAGATTTTGAAAATAACAGATCCATTATCAAATCCCGGTTGGATGCTTTGAATAACAATGATGGTGAATATGGCATCAATGGACAAGATGTATTGGTTCCGGCCTTCATAGCTGCATATAGAGGAAAAGATGCCAATTCAGCAAATCTGAATCCGTTCCCTAAAACTCCACTTCCAAACTGGAGATTGAATTATACTGGCTTATCCAGGCTGAAGGGAATTAGAGATGTATTCACCAATTTCACAATTTCCCATGGGTATACATCCACCTACGATGCTAGTAACTTCTCAAATTCACTTCAGTACCAGCAGGGCTTAGAGCTTTACAATTCCTTACAAAGAACAAGGCTTCCAAATCAAATCAATACCGAGGGGCAATTCATCCCGATTTACATCCTAAATCAGGTGATTTTGACAGAAAGATTTGCGCCTTTGATAGGTTTGGACCTTTTGACCAAAGACCGATTGAATATTGGCATTATTTATAACAAAGAGAGGTCATTGGGCTTGAATTTCTCCAATGCTCAAGTAACCGAACAGCGAAGTAATGATTTTGGGTTTGACATTGGTTATATCAAATCTGGAATGAGGATTCCTTTCAAAATCCAAGGAAAAGAAACAATCCTAAAGAATGACCTTACCATGAGAATGGGATTGAAAGTCGTGGACACAAGACAGGTACAAAGAAAAATCGAGGAAGGAAGTACAGTTACCAATGGAAACTTGAATATCCAGTTCCGACCAACCATCGGATATGTAATCAATCAAAACCTAAATCTGACCATTTATTTTGATCGAACAATCAATGATCCTCGTGTAACGACGGCCTACAAACGTGCTTCTACTTCTTTTGGAGGGCAATTGAGATTTAATTTATCTCAATAGATTTTTTATAGATCGGAATCATCTTATTTTTGGGCTTCCTTTTAAAAAATAGCAAACATGAATTTTCCACAGGAATTAAAGTACACCAAAGATCACGAGTGGGTAAAAATTGAAGGCGACATCGCAACTATCGGTATTACTGAGTTTGCTCAGGCTGAGTTGGGTGACATCGTTTATGTTGAAGTAGAAACAGTAGGTGAAACCATCGAAACAGGTGAAGTATTCGGAACTGTTGAAGCTGTAAAGACCGTTTCTGACTTATTCATGCCTCTAAATGGTGAAATTCTTGAGTTCAATGAAGAATTGGAAGGCTCTCCAGAACTAGTGAACGAATCTCCATATGAGACCGGCTGGATGGTGAAGGTGAAAATTGACGGAGACTTGCCAAGTGATCTATTGAGCAGCGAAGAGTACGCTGAATTGGTAGGAAAAGACTAATCAATTTTGAGGCTATTTCTTAGCATTTCTTGGTCTATCATTTTGGCTTTTGCCATGTTGACTCCCGGAGATCGCTTTCCCGAAATAGATGCATTCAGTTTTCAGGACAAGGTCATTCATCTGATTTGTTTTGCCCTCCTATCCTATTTATGGTTAGGTGTAGGTAGAAAAAGCAAATCCGAACCTTGGACCAAAAATAATTTGATAATGTCGGTGGTCTTCATAGGGATTCCATCGGTGGTTTTTGAATTTGCACAACTATATATTCCCAACCGCTCATTTGATATATATGACCTGATTGTCAATCAAATAGGTGTTTTAACAGGAATATTAGCATATTTTAAGACTCCAACCATCCCTTTCCGCTTGCATTAATGCATCATTATCCTTACAATTGTTAGACTGAAATAGAAAAAAATTAACCTGTATAAACCAAATTCGCAATGGAAGCAAAAAAGACTCCTAGTGCTGATCTAACCAAAAAGACGGGAATGTTCCTGAACTTAGGTTTGGCAGTGGCAGTAGGCCTTACTCTTGCTGCCTTCGAATGGAAGTCATTTGATGACGGAGCCCTTAAGGATCTAGGCATGACAGATGACAACTTTGAAGAGCTGCTGGATATTCCTATTACTGAACAACCACCGCCACCACCACCACCGCCGGTAGAGCAGCCTATCATTCAGGAAATTCCTGATGAAGTAGAAATTGAAGAAAAAATTGAGGTAAACTTTGACGTTGACGTTAAAGAAGAAACCGTAATCAAAGAGGTAGTTATCGCTGAAGCTCCAGTAGAAGAAAAAGCAGACGAAATCTTTGATGTGGTAGAAACTCAACCTCAGCCACCAGGTGGCATGTCTGGATGGAACCAATATCTTTCTAAAAACTTGAAGTACCCTACTCAAGCTAGACGAATGGGTATCGAAGGAACTGTAATCGTGGTTTTCGTAATCAACACTGATGGTTCTATTCAAGATGTTGAAGTATTGAGAGGTATCGGAGGCGGTTGCGATGAGGAAGCAGTGAAGGTAGTTAAAGAAGCACCTAACTGGGAACCAGGTAAGCAAAGAGGTCGTCCAGTACGTACTCGTATGAGACTTCCAATCCGATTCAAATTGAGCTAATTAATCCTAGCGATATAATGAAAGCCCCGAAAAATTCGGGGCTTTTTTTATGTCTAATCCAGAAATCCATTGACAACTTTTAACATAGTTAACATCCGTTAATTAACAGATTTTCAGACAATTACTAGGTAATTTCTATGGTAAATGATTTAAAACCTAATCTAATAACACCATGGAAACCAAAAAATACCCTAAGGCAGACCTAAAGAAATGGTCAGGAACTCTCATGAACTTAGGCTTAGCCACAAGCATTGGAATTTCACTAGTAGCCTTTGAATGGAAAAGCTATTCAGAAGGACCATTAAAGGAAATTTCTGCAAGCCAACAACAATGGGATGACTTAGACGTCCCTATTTCAATTCAGGCCCCTCCAACGAAACCTATTGAAGTAGCTCCTGTAATTATCCAAAAGCCTGATGAAATCGAAATAGATGATATGGATTTCAATATTGATGTAAATACAAGCGAGACAACTGAAATACCTGTAGTGGTATTGGTGGATAGTCCTCCCATTGAGGAAGACCCAGATGAAATAGTGGATTTCACCGAGGTCCAAGCTTCATTTAAAGGAGGAATGGAGGCTTGGTATGAATACTTGAGAAAAAATCTTAAATACCCATCTCAGGCAAGAAGAATGGGGACCGAGGGCACTGTCCTAGTCCGCTTTGTAGTAAATAAAGATGGATCTGTTCAGGATGTGGAATTACTCCGAACCATTGGAGGAGGATGTGATGAGGAAGCAATGAAAGTTATCCAAAACTCTCCCGCATGGAACCCCGGAAAAATGAGAGGAATACCTGTTCGATCAAGGCAAGTAATACCCATAAAATTCAAATTAAACTAAGAGAAAGGGCTTCGGCCCTTTTTTTATTATCCAAGTTTTGATAATTGGCTAAATCTTCTCCTTAGAATGCTTTATTTTAAACCCATCAACCCTTTATCTATGAAAAAGCTTCTTTTAATTATTTGTTTAATCGGCTTCTTTTCCTGCACTGAGGAATCTTATGACATTATCATTTTGAACGGAACTGTATTTGACGGTACTGGAAGTGATGGTCAACAGACGGATATAGGAATCATTGGTGATAGAATTACCAAAATTGGAGACTTATCGAAGGCAAATGCCAAAATAACAATTGATGCTTCTGGAAAGGCGGTTAGTCCGGGCTTTATAGATATGCATACTCATCTGGAACCTATCATGGAGATGCCTGAGGCAGAGAGCCTGGTAAGACAAGGAGCCACTTTAGCTCTAGGAGGACCAGATGGAAGTAGTCCCTGGCCTTTTGGCGAGTATTTGGATTCTTTGGAGAGAAAGGGAGTTGGCCCCAATCTAGCCTATTTGGTAGGACACAATACCATCAGGAGGACTGTCATGGGAAATGAGGATAGAGCTCCAAGCTCTCAAGAATTAGACACCATGAAATTCTATGTCCAAAAGGCAATGGATGAAGGAGCATATGGGATTTCAACAGGCTTGAAGTATTTACCAGGGACCTTTGCTAAGCGTGATGAAGTAGTGGAACTTTCTAAAATTGCTTCTGAGCAAGGTGGAATATATACCTCTCATTTAAGAGAGGAAGGATTAGGATTAATCGATGCAGTAAAGGAGGCGATTCTAATTTCTAAAGAGGCAAATATCCCAGTCGTTTTAACCCACCATAAAGCAATTGGAGTCAAAATGTGGGGTGCAAGTTCTCAGACATTGGCATTGGTTGACTCTGCAAGAAATGCTGGCTTAGACATCATGATGGACCAATATCCATACACTGCCAGTCACACTGGAATTTCTGTATTGATTCCTAGTTGGGCCCTCGAAGGGACAGAATTTGCTGAAAGGGTAAGTAACCCTTCGTTAAGAGATAGCATCAAAGCGGGCATTGTATTCAATATACTCAACGACAGAGGCGGAAGTGACTTAAGACGAATTCAATTCTCCAGAGTATCCTGGAAAAAAGAATTAGAAGGAAAAACTCTTCATGATTGGGCAATTCTGGAAGGTTTAGAACCAACCGTAGAAAATGGAGCTGACTTGGTCATTCAAGCTCAATTAAATGGAGGAACCGGAACAATCTATCATGCTATTGATGCTGGAGACGTGGCAAATATCATGAAACACCCAATGACCATGACCGGCTCAGATGGGAGGCTTTCCCGACCTGGCGAAGGACATCCTCATCCAAGAGCATACGGTACTTTCCCACGGGTTTTAGGATATTACGTCCGACAAGAAAAAGTATTAGACCTTCCTACCGCTATTCATAAAATGACTGGGCTTTCGGCCCAAAGATTAGGAATTTCTGATCGAGGCATCATCAAAGAAGGCTCCTATGCAGACATTACCATTTTCGACCCTGAAACAATCATTGACCAATCTACTTTTACAGATCCTCATCAATATCCTCTAGGAATAGACTATGTGATCATCAATGGGAAACTGGCTGTAGAGAAGGGGGAATTTAAAAATATCCGACCAGGGAAAATTCTTCGCAAGAATCAATAAAAAAAGGGGCTAAAGCCCCTTTCTGTTTTATAGAACGTTCATTGATTGTTCTTTGATTTTTTCAAGTTCATCTTTCATGAGAATCACATGCCTTTGGATACCTGCATCATTTGCTTTTGACCCAATTGTGTTGATTTCTCTTCCTATTTCCTGACTGATAAAGCCCAACTTTTTCCCTTGATTGGATTCCTCAGCCAAACATTTTTTGAAATATTTCAAGTGAGTATCTAATCGAACAATCTCTTCTGTGATATCCAACTTTTCGAAATAATAGATTAATTCTTGCTCGAATCGATTAGCATCAAAGGAATTTTCATCCAACCACTCTTGAAAATGATTTTTGATTCTGGATTGAATTCTTTCTTTTCTCGCTCCTTCATCAGCTTTTACACTTTCCAATCCTCCAGCAATGGTTGAGATATTTTCCAATAACTTCTCTTCCAACACTTTACCTTCATCAACTCTGAAATCATTACACTTTTTGACAGCTTCTGTAATTACTTTCTTCACCAATTCCCATTCAGCCTCTGTGTCTCCTTGTTCAGTATTTGTATTTGTAATTACCGAAGGGGCCTGTAAAGCCAATTTAAATAGCTCTGAGGGACTATCTCCCACTTGCTTTGCCAAAGCTGCAAACTTACCATAATACGCCTGAAACAGCTCTTCATTGATGGTCACGGGGATATCTGAAGACTTCTTTGCTAGAAACTCAATAGATAAACTAACCTTGCCACGCTCCAAAATGGACTGAACCAGGTTTCTTATTTCTAATTCTTTATCTGAAAATTGTCTTGGACTGCGAATTGATAAATCCAAAAATTTGGAGTTAAGAGTCTTCACTTCAACGTGAATCATAAACTCCTCATTTTCCCATCCGGCATTTCCGAAGCCGGTCATTGATTTAATCATGCTTTGTTTTTTTAGAAATTATAGCCCAAAGTTACATAGAACTTCAAATCTTCCGCCTCATAATTTCTAATTGGTCGGGCTACATCAAATTTCACGTAATAATTCAGCAAAACAGTTCTTAATCCCGCACCATAACTTTGAAGCCAAGGGTTGTTGAAATTATTCAAAACAATGGTAAATGGTGAGCCTTCTGTGTTGATTACCTCTGTATTTTGATCATTTACTCGTTCCCAAGGAGCTGACTCGTCCCATGCAGATCCGATGTCATAGAAACCTACCAGTTGGAAGTTCCGAATGAAGTTGGAAGTGATATTGCCTCTAGTTAAATAAGAGAAAACAGGAATTCTCAACTCAGTGGTGAAAGTAATTACATTATTCCCTCTAATTTCATCATAATCATACCCCCTCAAGTCCATAAAGTCTGCGAATAGAATATTTGAGTTTTCTACGCCTGTTGGGTTTCTAACTGGAGAAGACTCAGGCCTATTTGATGGAGGATTATAAAACTCGTTGAACAGCCAGTTATCCATCCCTCCTACTAAGTAGGTTTGAGGATTTTTCCCAAAGAAGGAACCAGCATATAATTTAGAAGCTAAGACAATATTCTTATGGATTACCTGATAGTTCCTGAAGTCTAGATAGAAATTACTAAAACTTCTATCGGCATGATTTAGTCCTTGATAATGAACAAAGCCTACCTTCCCTTTGAAACCAGTTTGGGAGTAAAGGCCAATTTGGCGGGTCTTATCAAAAACCAATTCAGCTTTTGCTCCTCCGTAATTCACATCGTATCGGTTCTCTTCCGGAACTTGTCCCAAAATCAAAGAATCAGGATTCAAATTGAAATATTGAGATTTTGCAAGGAAAGGAGCAACTGTAAAACGAGCATTTACATTGAAAGGGTAAGAAACTCCAGCTTCGACTTTTGTTAAGACATATTTTTGGAAAGTGATGTCTCCCTCAGATATCCTGATAGTTTTTCTATCAAATCTACCTCTGAAATCCAATCTGCCTGGCAGATACTCATATTCAAAATACAAATCTCCACCAGATCTAAAATCCAAAGCAGTGGTTACGCCTCCTTGAAATGAATGATTGTCCAAAAGGTCAGTCATCTTTCCCTGAAGGCTAATTCCAAATCCTCTCAAAGGATCTACAATAAATCGGGTATTGATATTATTGGTAAAGAACTGAGGTTCCATTCTTCTTGGTCCAACCACTCGTTTTTGCAAACCTTGTTTTCTAAAGCTTTCAAGAAGATTGATTTTATTTTCTTGACCTGCAGTAGAAGCCTGTTGACGATTAGGTACATTTTTAGGAAGTGTATCGAACGTATAATTCTCCGTATTGATTCCATTCCTGTTTTGGAACTTTAAACGATCCAAGTTGATGGAAGTGGTTTTGTTATTAGCAGTCGTATCGATCTGAACCTGATTTTCTTCTTTATTAGCTTGAGTTGGAAGTGATTCACCTCCCCTTTCGGCAGGTTCTTTTTGAGCCTCCTCCATTACTCTTCTAGCAGCGATTCTTTCATTCAAGCTTTTAGCTTGCTCCAATTGAACTCTCGGAGTACTTGGAGTGAATTGATCGGCTCCACTATAATTTTGCAAAATCAAGAAGCTTTCTTTTCCATCTCTAACAGAGAAAGCGATCTTATTCATTCTTGAATTCACATCGAAGGACTCCAAACTTAAATTATAACCGGAGATTTGGCTGGTAACCTGACTTCCAACAGTCATTCTCATCAGATTATTAATACCACTTAAATCACTAAGGTAGATCACCGAATTGGAGTTGACTTTCCGAGGCCTCATATTTTTACTAGAGGCATTGGTTAACCTAGATATTCGAAGAGTATCCCGATTTTCTATCAAAAACAGGTTGTAACTATCCTGAAACTTTTCCAGGCTTTCTTGATTCTTTGTAGAATCTACCTCATCTGTATAATTGGTGGAGTAAATGATAGTAGAATCATTTAAAAACATCGGAGTAAGATCATCAAACTCATCGTTTGTCAACCTTCTTCCTTGACCTCTTGTATTGAGGGTATAGATATCAGTTTTACCATTAGAAATGGCTGATAAAACCATATTTTTTCCAGTGCTATTGAAGTCAAGACTTAGAATCTCTGTAATATTTCTTAAGAAGATTTTGTCTTGATTGCTACCATCAATAGATCTCAATCTAAGAGTAGTAATTCCTCTTTTAAAAGAAGCTATCGCCAAATTTGCCGAATCCCGCCATGCTATCACCGGGGCTCTGAAATTCGGGTTCTGATCCTCATAAACCGCGCCTCCTTGCATCAAGGTTCTTTCATTGCCAGAGCTTATTTCTCGTATCTGAACCTTATACTTACCTCCATTATTGATCACATATGCCAGGTTCAATCCATCTGGGCTGAATTTGATATCATTGATCACACCAATAACTCGTTTTGAGGTCTCAGCTATAGCACTACCACGATCGATATCTCTAAAGTTTTGAGTTACCTGCTGATTGATAGTTAGATAATACTTTTTCCAATCATCTGTAAAAGTCTTATAATTCAACCCAACGGTATTGGCTATACTGTTTTCCTCATTTCTATTGATTCGAGAAAGATTCAGAATACTTGAAATATATCTTCTGCCGTACCTCTCTGCGATGTAGTTCCAAACAGATTGTCCTACCAAAGCCGCTTCAAGGGATTTGAGCTTTAAGATTTTGGGATTTTCATCCTCTTTTAAATAGTGACGGATGTAATCATCCATTTGCATACTCCAGCCTTTGGCTAGGTAAAGAGCAATACCATCTACATACCAATCAGGAAAGCCATTCATTAAATTGGACTGGAATGCATCTGCAACAGAAGCTCCATAAAGCATCTCTTGAATAATCACTTTGGAGGTTCCGTATATAAGATCTTCTTTGAAAAGATCCATTTCCCCTTTGAAGGCCACCTCTGCAATTAATCGACTGAAATTAGTCTGGCCCTCCTCGCTGAAAGTCTCTTTATTCAAATTCAGATTACTCTGCAAAAGCTCTTCAGGGGAGTTATAGATATAAATTTTCGGCTTGGTATAGGCTACATACCCGATCATTTGAGTCAGCCTGTTGAATTCAGATTCCAGGTATTCAATCGCCATTTTCGCATTGGCACCTCCACGGTCATAATAATAGACCTCAAAATTGTTGGAGGAATAGAAATACCATTCAAATTCTTTGTGTTGAACCCTGTTTTTACCGAACCGCTCTTGGTCAAATTGGGCGAATGCCCCTCCGGCAACCAGCCAGAAACCTAAAAAAAGAACAAATCGAGTCAACTTTATTTGCATTCTTAACGGTGATTTTGTCTAAATATAATTAAAATACCTAGCGATATCTACCTCAGATGGAATGCTTGTAGATTCTACTAGATATTGAAACATTATTTTGCTATAAAACGGTATCAGAGAAACACCTTTCGCTCCGAAACCATCGAATATGTAAACGTTTTGCTTATCAGGATGTTTTCCCAAAAATGGTTTTCTGTCCTTAGTAGCAGGACGTATTCCAACCTTATGTGATACATATGCCTCAATTGGTTGATTTACAAGGCCTGCTAAACGCACTGTCAATTCATTTTTCGCACTTTCTGTAGGCCCTTGATCCAAGTCATGCCAAGTGTAAGTAGATCCAACTCTATGAATTCCATCCCCTAAATGAACTCGAAAAACTCCCCGATTGACGATATAATCTGGGCAAAACTCTTGTTTTACCTCCAAAATCTCTCCTTTCACAGGTGCAAATGGGAGAAAATCAAAGAAGTTAGATTTGTGTGCTGCCACTCCATTACAAAAGATCAGGTTTTTAGCCTTGATTTCTTTGTAATTCCACATTCCATCCTCAAACTTCAAAAGCTCCAATTCCAACCATTCATTTTTCAAATCCTCTCCAAAATATCCTTTCATGCTATCCAACATGGTCATAATATCTAGCCAACCGCTATTTTTAAGCATGACACCTCCAAAAGGGTCGTTTAAAGATTCAGACTGACTTTCTTGAACAATTGCCTCCAAATAATCCGAAAAGGCTTTATCCGCACTATTCCCCATCCACTCATTCTGTTCTTCAATAGAAATAAAAGGTCTATAAATCGTTTGCTGATGAAGAAACTTTTCTCTGGAAATAGACTCCAATTCTTGATAAAAAGGGACTATCTCAGGGAAAAGCTGGTCTGCATTCCAAGTTTTGACCATTTTTCTACCCGTCACCGGATTAAATAGTCCTGCCGCTACCCTACTTGATTGATTAGATTCGGATCGATCAAATATCTGAATGCTAAAACCAGCCTTTTTCAATCGATAGCCTAAAGCCGTACCTGCTAGTCCTTGCCCGATGAGCAAAAAATCTCTTTCCATAGCTCAAAATAAAGGTTTTATTCCTTAATTTGTTTGTATTGGAAAGACAAAAACCATGTTGAAAATTAAGTCGTTCACCTTCAATCCTTTTCAGGAAAACACCTATGTTATCTACGATGATAAAGGAAATGCTGCGATCATTGATCCGGGATGCTATGAAAAGTATGAACAGCAGGAATTGCATAGTTTTATAGAAGGAGAAGGACTAAAACCTCAACTTCTTCTCAATACTCATTGCCACGTGGATCATGTGTTAGGAAATGCATGGGTAAAACGAACCTACGGAATTCCTTTTTTGATTCATCAAAATGAAGTAGCCGTATTAAATTCAGTACAGGTTTATGCTCCGAATTATGGATTTGCGCTTTATGAAGCTATTGAGCCAGATGGATACCTGAGTGAAGGCCATGATATCGAAATTGGTAGTGAAGAACTGAAGGTATTATTTGTTCCGGGTCATGCTCCAGGCCATGTGGTCTTCCATCATGAAGGGACAAACACTTGTATCGCTGGAGACACTTTATTCAGAGGAAGTATTGGAAGAACTGACCTTCCTGGAGGAAACCACGAACAACTGCTAACAAAAATAAAATCGGAACTTTTTAGCCTTCCTGATCAAACTGTCATTTATCCTGGGCATGGCCCAGAAACCACCATTGAGTTTGAAAAGATTCATAATCCATTTGTAGGCAAAAACGCATCCTTTTGAGTATCAAATCCCAAATCCCAAATAGCCTTACTTTGCTCAATCTTCTATCTGGTGTGATAGGAATTAGCTTTGTTTTGAATGGAAATATCCAGTCAGGCGCTTTATTCATAGTGCTTTCTGCCTTTTTTGATTTTTTCGATGGCTTTGCAGCCAGGTTATTGAAAGTTTCCGGCGAGCTCGGAAAGCAACTCGATTCTTTAGCGGATATGGTATCGTTCGGTGTGTTACCGGGCTTTATTGCTTTTCAGACATGTCAGCAGTTGACAGATTTGGAATGGCTCCCCTATCTAACCTTAATTATTCCAATTCTTTCTGCTTATCGATTGGCAAAATTCAACATTGACACCCGTCAATCCGACCGATTTATTGGAGTTCCTACTCCTGCCAATGCATTGTTTTTTAGCACTCTTCCTTTTCTGGGAGAAAAATGGAGGTTTTTGGATGGAATTCTTCTAAATCCTTGGTCTTGGGTGATTCTAGCCTGGATATTCTCAATCCTTTTGGTGAGCGAGATTCCATTAATTGCTTTGAAATTCAAAAACTTTAAACCAGCTGATAATCTTTTCAGGTATTCATTAATCGGACTTGGGGCTATATTACTATTGATTTTTGGAATCGGAGGAATACCTCTCATCATCGTATCCTATTTGATTCTTTCCCTGTTGGAAAATGCAATTGGAACCTCATGAAAGCTCAGTGGGTAAAAGTCTTTGTGATCTTCCTGATGGGATTACTTTCCCTTGAAAACTCTTTTGCCCAATCCCGTTATCTAAAAGTTCAAATTACCGAAGAAGGAGTATACAAGTTAGACTCTGAAACCCTTTCGGATTTTGGATTTAACAACTTGGAAAATATTGCTTTTTTCGGGTATCCAGGTTCTCTTCCTCAATTGGTATCAGAAAAATCGCTTAAGCTACAAGAAATTCCGACCCTTTTAAAAAATGGTGAGCTGTTTGTATTCCTTTCAGGAGCACATTCTTTTCAGTGGAATAAAGAATTAGAATATTCCCATCACATCTATCGTGATACTCTTTCTTATTTAATCGGAATAAAGGAAAAACCCTTACGGGTTAATTCCAAAGAAAGTGTTGCTGCAAGCCGAGTAAATACCTTGGTTTATGAATGGTCCGCTTTCAAAGGAGAAGAAACTAACATCTTGAATTCTGGCAGAACTTGGTATTCAAGCCCCATTTCTAGCGGTTCATTACGGTCAATTCCTTTTAGAAAATCTTCGGACTTAAGTGCTCCATGGAAAATATTTGGAACAATGATGGGACAAAGCATCAATGAAAGCTCGATCAGACTTTTAGAAAATGGAAATGAAATTTTTCAATCCATTATTCCTGCAATCCCCAATTCCAGTTACGGACTAAAAGGTAAAGAAATAAGGTTTGAATCGGACTTTTCTTCAAATCAAAACTCAATTCAAACAATTGAACTGAGTTATACAAGTTCAGATCCGAATGGAAATGGCTATTATGACTTCATCGCTTTAGGTGTCCCGACATCTACCGAAAACTTGAATCAAGGCATCTTTTTCAACCATTCTAAATCTCCCATTTTGACCAACAGCTCGGGTTTAGAGTATTGGAATGTCACAAACTTCTTCCAGCCAGAAGCTTTTGATTTTTCAATCGAAAAAGGGATTACTGGAAAAAAGATAGTCGCATTTAACCCAGACCAGACACCTCGTATTGAAAATATATCAGAGGTCAGCTTAGAATTAAGGGAGCAATCTTCTTGGCCGGAATTATTAATCATAAGTCCGAAGGCCTTTATTTCTGAAGCTGAGAAACTGAGAGTCCATAAATTGACTCAGGGGATTCAAGCGGATGTAATTGATGTCCAAGACATTTATGATTCTTTCGGCTATGGAAACCAGGATGTGGTGGCAATTAGGAATTTTCTAGCCTGGCATTTTCAAAAGGGGAAAACCTTAAAAAACGTCCTGATTCTAGGTAAAGGCACTTTTGACTTTAAAAACAAGTTGGGAGGAAGACCCAATTTGGTTCCAATCTACACAAGTAGAAATAGTCTAAATCCTTTGACGACTTATAGTTCAGATGATTTTTATGGACTTTTGGAAATAGGTCAAGGTATGTGGGAAGAATCCAAAGAAGGTGATGAGCTCTTACAGATCGGAGTAGGACGACTTCCCGTGATCACAGTTCAGGAAGCTGCTTTGGTGATTAATAAAATCATTGAATATGAGGCAAACCACAGTCTAGGTGATTGGAAAAGAAAGATCACCTTGATGGCAGATGATGGGGATAGCAATATCCATTTGAGGGATTCTGAAAAGCTGGCAGATTTACTTTTTACCAACTTTCCTGAATTTGACCAAAATAAGATTTATCTGGACCAATTTTCCCAAGTTTCAAATGGAGATTCACAAAGCTCTCCTGATGCAAAAGAAGAGCTACTGGAAACCTTGAAAGAAGGGACTCTTTTCCTCAATTATATCGGGCATGGAAATGAAACCACCCTGATGGAGGAGGAAATATTTAGAGTAGAAGACATCCCCAATTGGCCAGAATTTGATCAGCTCCCTCTCTGGATCACTGCAACATGTGAATTTGGCAGACATGATAGTCCTTTTATTCGTTCGGCAGCTGAGGAACTTCTAATTGCCAAAAACAAAGGTGCAATAGGACTTCTTACCACCGGCAGACCAGTTTTCAGCTCAGTAAATTTCACATTGAATCAAGCTTTTATTCAATCAGTCCTTGCGGCAGAAGATAGGATATATCAGGATTTAGGCACGATCTTCAGAAAGACGAAAAACAACAGTTTAAATGGGGCTTTGAACAGGAATTTTAGCCTTTTGGGTGATCCAAGTATGAGATTAGCTAGACCTGAGTTCCAAATCCAACTTACGTCCCTTAAAGACAAAGAGGGAAATGACTTGGAAACAATAGCCTCTTTGGAGGAAGTCAATTTTGAAGGAAAGATCATCAATTCTTCCCAAAGTTTACAGACTGGATTTGAAGGAGAGTTTACCTTAGAGATCAAAGTTCCAAATCAAATGGAAAAGACCCTAGGTGATGAAAGCCCACCTGTTGAGTTTCCTTTTGAAAAAGACAACCTGGTTCGTATGATGGGTCAGGTATCCAAGGGGGTTTTCCTGGGAAGATTTAAAATCCCAACGGGAATCGGAGAAGAAATATTAAAAGAAAACATCAAACTATTTGCCTTTAACCCTAATTCAAAACATGAAGCTTTTGGGGTTGAGGCAATTCAATTGGGTGGAATCCCAGCTCAAAATCGAGAAGATACAGAAGGCCCTTTGATAGAAGTAAGCGTAAATGAGCAACAAGCTCCCTGGATCTTCCCATCGAAAACACTTCCAATTCTAATTAACCTTTCTGACTCATCAGGAGTAGATATATCAGGGATTGATCCTGAAAAAAACCTGCAAATCACAATAAATGGCTCTAAAACCATTATATTAAACGCACAGTTTTCAAATATTGATGGTGACTTCAAACGAGGAAACGTCCTGTTAAAAGTCAACGATTTGAAGGAAGGAATAAATTTTCTTGAAATTCAGGCTACGGATTTAGCGGGGAATCAAAGTATCTTTCAATTTGAAATTCAAGTAGAAGGAAGTAATCGAATTCAAATCCTTGAACACATTGTTTATCCAAACCCAGCATCTGTTTCAAGTCAATTTGAAATCAAACATAATCGACCAAACGAGACCCTAAATCTATCAGTTGAAATAATAAATTTAAACGGTCAAATACTATTTAATGATTCTTATCGTTTAGTGGAAGCCGATGAAATTATTAGGGATTTGGAATGGATTTTTTTACAAAACCAAACCAAATATCCAGCAAAAGGAACTTATATTTACAAAATAACGCTTCACTCTGAAAAAGACGGGACCACAGATTCCGCAAGTGGAAAAATTGTCATTGAATGAAAATAAAAGCCATTAAGAAGGAGTTCGGATTACTTTTGGGGGCATTGACCCTAATGGGCTCTTCGGCATTGGCACAGAACTCAGTGGTTGTATCTGGTCAGGATCCTGACCGACGAGTGATCACTACAGCTGTACCATTCCTTAATTTTGCTCCCGACTCCAGACATTCTGCCATGGGCGATGTTGGTGTTGCAACTACTCCAGATGCGAATTCAGCACATTGGAATAGTGGTAAGTTGGCTTTTGTCGATGATCAAATGGGATTTTCGCTTTCCTACTCTCCATGGTTGGGAAAATTAGTCAATGACATGTCACTAAGCTACCTAACAGGTTTCTTCAAAATTGACGAAAACTCAGCATTTGGATTTGATATGCGCTACTTCAATATGGGCGATATTCAATTGACTGATGGGAGAGGAAATGAGCTAGGCGAATTCAATCCAAGAGACATAGCAATCGGAGCAACCTATTCGAGAAAGCTTTCCAGCTATTTAGGTTTGGGTATTTCCGCACGCTTTATTCATTCTAATCTTTCTGGAGCCATTTCTTCTGTAGGTGGAGCAGAAAGCAGACCCGGAGTAAGTGTAGGTACGGATGTAGGCCTATATTATAGCAAGCCGATTTTGGCTGGAAACAAAGAAGGCACTTGGTCTTGGGGGGTGAATATCTCCAACATCGGTCCGAAGATCACCTACAATAGTGCGGATGACTTGGATTATATCCCAACCAATCTACGAATCGGAACAGCTTATTCCATTGAGTTGAATGAGCTGAACGAATTGACTTTCGCTTTAGACTTCAATAAGCTTTTGGTACCAACTCCTCCAGTTTATCAAACCAATCCTGACGGAACTTTGGCAACTGATGAGGATGGAAACTTAATCATTGAGCCAGGAAGAGGAAAAGACCCTAATCGCCCATTGATTTCTGGAATGTTTGGTTCATTTGCGGATGCTCCTGATGGTTTTTCAGAGGAACTTCAAGAGGTAATGATTTCATTCGGTGCAGAATATGTCTACAATGACAAATTCGCTTTGAGAACTGGGTATTTCTACGAAAACAAAAACAAAGGTGGAAGGAAGTACTTCACCATGGGTGTAGGATTTGACCTAGAGAAAATAGGTTTTGACTTTTCCTACCTAGTCCCACAAACACAAAACAATCCATTGGCAGAAACCTTGAGGTTTACGCTGATGTACACCATTCCTAGCAACTAAAATATGTCTTTGGACAGAAGTCAAGCACCGGAGTTTCAGATTCCGGAGGATTTCCAATTGGTTCAACCTGAAAAATTCATTCTTCAATCAGGTGCCAAATTATATTTAATGCCAACTCCAAATCTGGAGGCGGTTAAAATCGAAATCACGGGAAAAGGCCAAAGAGCAAATCTTCCCCTATCTCAATCACTCCTTCCATCATTTACTTTACAAATGATGCTAGAAGGTTGTGGAAAAAAAAACAGTGAGGACATTGCCAATTTCTTGGATTTCCATGCCAGTGAGATTTCTCCGGTGGTTTCTTTCGGATTCGAGGGATTGAGCCTTTTGAGCACTAAAATTCACATTTTCGAGATCTTACCTATACTCTTGGAAATCATCCACTCCCCGACTTTCCCTGAAGAAATTCTAGCAAAAAGAAAATCCCAAAGGAAGCTCAGCATTCAGCTGGAAAGAGAAAAAACTGCAGCTAGAGCTGGCCAATTGTTCAGGCAAGCTCTTTTTGGGAAAACGCATCCCTATGGAGTGGAGGTAGATTTTCATCATGTAGATGAAATCACCCAAGAACAAATGGAATTCTATTCCAAAAACATGCTTTGGCAAGATTTGGAAATATTCGTAACTGGGAACTTTGATAGTGAAGAATGGAAGAGTTTAACTACATTCTTGGAGAAAATCCCCAATAGACCACTTGCTGAATCTGTACTAATTCCAGAACCTGCAAGCACACTAAAAATAGAAGAAAACCGACCAAACTCTGTTCAGAGTAGTTTGAGACTAGGGACCTTTTCAATTCCCAAAAACCACCCAGATTACATTGCATTAACTGTTTTCAACACCATTTTAGGTGGATATTTTGGATCTAGATTAATCAAAAACATAAGAGAAGACAAAGGTCATACTTATGGAATTTATTCTAGTTTGGCTGAGATTGGAGACTCTAATTACTGGTTGATTTCAGCTGATGTCCAAAAGGAGTATACCCAAGAAGTGATTCGAGAAATTTACCATGAAGTGCAGCAATTATGCACTGTTCCTATTTCACAAGACGAGCTAGAAATAGTCAAAAATTATCAAATTGGTCAGATGCTATCTCGCTTTAGCTCGTCATTCGATTTGATGGATCGATTCAGGGCTGTCCATTATTCTGGATTGGACCTAAGTTTCTATGAAGAGAAACTGGATTATTTGAAAAATTTCCAAGCAGATGATGTTTTAGCTATTGGGCAGAAGTACTTCAAGGACAAAGAATTCATTGAAGTTATTGTGGGATAATCTCTCAGGTAATTCGGACATACAACCAGGAAACATCCACTTTCCATTTTGCCCACAGCTTATAAAGCTTGAATTGAAGGGACTTTAAGCCACATTGAATCCCAAGGTGAATAAAACCTTCAGCTACTCCAAAATTGGCTGACCAGAGTGCATGTTTTAGCTCATACATGATCCTTTTGTGCAGCGCTTCATTCTCCCGGTCATTTTCATTCATCTCTAGCGCCTTTTCACAGACTTTCAGTGTACTGGGAAGCATCTTGGACTCATAGCGTCTGTATTGGCCTGCAGACATAGAGTCATCATGGACTCTCTTTAAAACACCCACGTGATCTGAGAAAAGGACAGGATACTTTCTGGCTAATCTCAATTGAACATCGAAATCCTCGTAATACAAATCAGGATCGTAACCGCTTTCTTTTTTAAGAATCTCAGCATTAAACACCATAGTTGGAGCTGAAATAAAACTTCTCTCCAAAAGGGTCTCATAGATCAAACCCAATTCAATTTCTTCGGCTATTTCACCAAAATCATTTCTCTTGTAAAAAGTCCTGATTTCCCCATTCGGTTCTAAAATATAGGCATCTGAAAATACAAAAGCCGCCCTTGGATCCTTAACTAGCATATCTACAGAATTAGAAATATGGTCTGGATACAAGACATCATCTCCTGCCAAATCCACAACATAATCTACCTCCAACTCTGAAAGGCATTCATTAAACAGCTCACAGTAAGGCCTTGACTTATCGAGAAACTTGGTTTTCACCGTGAACAAGCCAGTAAATTGCCCCAACCAATCTTGAATTTCATCTCGAGTCTGATCCTTACTACCATTATCAACAATCAACAACTCCTTATGATAATAATCTTGGAGTGAAACACTTTCAAGTGTCTCCTTCACCCATTTTTCATGGTTGTAAGCAATGCAGATTATTCCAACCTGTGGTTTATCAATCATCTTAAAAAGCTTTCTTCCAAGTTAGCTTATTTGAGACGTCATTGGAAAACTTAGATTTAAAAAACATCAAACTATGATTAGCTTCATTTTCTAAATCTGAAGACCCTAAATCCACAAAATCAACCTTCAAATCTACCGCCAGTTGAAAAAGTCGCATTAAGAGCATCTCTCCCAAATTTTTTATTGAAACTTTTGGGTCGATCGCTGACTGAAAATAGTATAGACTTTTTGGAGTTAGGTTTACTCCCAATGTATGAGCAACAACTTGTTCATTTTGCCAGACAGAAATCAGGTGATAGCACTCGGGAAACTCCGAAACCTGATTGATAATTCGTCCCTCATCTAAACTTACTTCATATCCTCTACTCCTATTCCACTGTCGGATTTCTTCAAGAAACGAGAAATTTTGAACAGGATGGCAAGTGATTTGAACCTTGTTTTGAAGGATCTTTTTGGAAAATTTAGGTTGATCTTGCTGGACAGCTTTCTTTAATTTCTTTTTCCCAACAAAAAATTGATGGGCCAAAGCTCCGGAAAATTGATATCCACTTTTGAAAAGTAAATACGAGAACAAATCCTGAGATTCCTGATAGGGTTTTGGAGCAAGAGTGAGTGACAATTCATAAACGCCAATGGATTTCAATTTTTGTTCCATGGATTGGATAAAAAAATCAACTTCCTCTGAATGGACTAGTTCTTCCATCCAAAACCCACCAAATGGGGCTTTGGGTAAAGAATTGGCTTTTCCGTCTTTTACGGCAAATGAAATAATCCCTTTTAGTTTCTCTCTTTTGTAAAAATTAATATCCCAATAATCCCCATAACCAGAAAGTGTCTCATTGTAGAGCAAATACTCCTTTCTATCGGGGGAAGCGGGGATTAATTCAACCCAAAAATTTTCAGTGATTTCTTTCTTGAATACTTTCAAAGTCTTTTATGTTTCGGATATAGTCATCTTCGGAATATACTTGATCTGACAAAACCAATAAAACGGCCTTTTCGCCAAATTCAGTTTCTACCCAATGCAATGGAGGAATAAAAAGACCCTTATCAGATTCGTCCAAGACAAATGTTTGAACATCTTGTCCGGGTTGGTGAACCATCACTTTGATTTCACCATGAATTGCAACCAAAACCTGAGATTCTTGCCAGTGGGCATGACTTCCTCTGGAGACATTGGCAGGGACATCCGAAATCCAAAAACAACGCTGTATTCCACCTGGAAATATTCGAGCATTCTCCCAAAAAACCAAGTTTCCCCCCTCGGACTTCCGACTATCTAGGGTGATCAATCGAAGTGTTTCTTGTTGGGTCAATTTATTCATTTGAAAAGCAATCGACTTAAAATTAAGATAAATCCAAAGGATTCTAGATTACACTTCCGTTAATTTTCTAATTTCGAAGCCTGATACTTGAACCAATCCCCAGATTTTTGGAAGATCAACTAGCTTCAGATACATTCCTCACTTTGGCAGGAGAATCCAACGGACTCTTCAAGGACCGAAACAGCAAATTCCTTTACTATGCTTTTCCTGTTCGATCTGAGGAAGAAGTCAAAGAAAGACAGGCCGAGCTCAAGAAAAAATATTATGATGCAAGACATCATTGTTATGCCTTTGTGATCGGAAGGGATGGGGATTTTTTTAGAGCTTCAGATGACGGTGAGCCTAATCATACTGCTGGAGATCCTATTTTGGGACAAATCCGATCCCATAACTTGACCAATACCCTCATCATAGTTGTTAGGTATTTTGGGGGCACTAAACTTGGTGTAAGTGGTCTGATCAATGCCTATAAAACTTCAGCCTCCATGGCTATTGAAGAGAATGAAATCATCGAAGAACAGGTCAAAGAGAGAGTCTCTATTCATTTCCCCTACCCAGTGATGAACGATGTCATGAAACTAGTAAAGCAATATGAATTAGAAATTTTGGATCAGGAAATGACTTTGGATTGTAAAATGACGCTTGAGTTTCGGGAAAAACTTAAAGAAACAGTCCTTGAGACTTTGGAGGACATTCAGGATCTCAGAATCCTAGAGTCCTAATAATTCATCCAAATAACCTTCTACACGAAGTTTTTTGAAGACTTCCAGACAAGCCCAAGCATCTGTGGCCGCATAACGAAGCTGTTTTTCTGTCAATTCAATCGCCTCCCAGTTAGAAACCTGTTCAGATTTTGATATCCGCATTCCCAAAACCATTGCGGTAAGATTACGAACTCCGACATTATGAAAACCCACTTTTTTCAATTCGTCATTCAAGTCGAAAAATGAGTTAGCATAAAATGAATCAGTCAGCTTTGCCAGTCCTTTGATGTCATCATGAACGGCTGCTCCGATTTTCACGATTGTTTCCCTTTCCAATATCCCACGGATAGAATCTGGAAAACCGATTTCATTCAGTCTGAATAAAAAGGCCTGATTAGGAGTTGAAAGTTGAAGCAAAGAAACTTGATTGATGATTCCTTTTTTAAATGATGGTTTTGTTTCAGTATCAAAACCCAAAAGAGGTTGTTCCTCCAAAAACTCTACAACCTCATCCACCAATTCGGCATCATCTATCAAATAGATTTCACCTTCAAATTGGCCTAGCGGCAATGCATTGACTTCTTCTTTACTTATCCGAAATGGGATCATGCTGTTACTTCTTCCTCTTCGTAAAAATTAATTCCAATTTTCAGGTATCCATATAGGATGGTCATAAATGGGCTAATGATATTGAAAAAGCAAAACGGCGCATACACCAAAGTTGCCACTCCCAAAACCGACGCCTGAGTAGCTCCGCAGGTATTCCACGGAACCAATACAGAGGTAACAGTTGCTGAGTCCTCTAAAGTTCGACTTAAGTTTTCGGGCTTCAAACCTCTTTTTCTGTAGATATCAGCATACATTCTTCCTGGCACCAAAATCGCTAAATATTGATCTGAAGTAGTGATATTAAAAAACACACAAGTAGCGGCAGTTGTTGCGATCAAAGAGCCAACTTTGTGGACTTTTCTTATAACTGCCTCAGCCAAAACTCGAAGCATACCACTGACTTCCATAATCCCTCCAAAAATCATTGCGCATATGATCAACCAGATGGTGTTTAGCATCCCTCCCATTCCTCGAGTTACCAATAACTCATTGACAACGTCATTGGAAGTCACAACAGAAATCTCACCATAAAGGGACATCATCACAGCTTTAAAGCTTTGATAGGCAAAAGATCCTGGCTCATTTGCAATCAATTGAATGATTTCAGGTTGGAAAATAATTGCAAACACCCCTCCCAATAAGGCTCCGATCAACAAGGCCGGAATTGCAGGGACTTTCTTGATAATCAAGGTCAATACCACACCTGGCACTATGAATAACCAGCCATTGATATTGAATTTCTCTAAAATAACGGTAGAAATAGCTTTTACATCCTCAACAGAACCTTGAGTCTCATAATTAAATCCAATCACGATAAATAGGATCAAGGTAATGACAATTGACGGAACTGTCGTCTTCGCCATGTGCCTGATGTGAGTAAACAAGTCTGTTCCCGCCATAGCAGGAGCCAAATTGGTAGTATCAGACAAAGGAGACATTTTATCACCAAAATAGGCCCCTGAAATAATCGCTCCTGCAATTATTCCTTCTTCAAATCCCAATGCTTTTCCAATTCCCAATAATGCAACACCGACTGTAGCAACAGTCGTCCAAGAACTACCTGTAGAAACAGAAACCACTCCACTTACAAAACATGCTGCAAATAGGAATATAGTAGGACTTAATACTTGCAAACCATAATAAATCATAGCTGGTACGATCCCACTTAAAAGCCAAGTACCTGCTAAAGCTCCGATTAAAAACAGTATCAAAATACTGGACATAGCCGAGCTAATACTATTAACTATTCCATCTTGGAGAGTTTCCCAGTTGAAGCCGAGTCTGAAAATAGCTACCAAAGCGGCAACTCCTGCAGATAAAACCAAAACGATTTGATTGGATCCTGACAAACCATCGGTACCAAAGACTCTGATATTCAGAACAAGAAGTATGATCAAGAAAATCAACGGAATCAGTGCATCTAGCACTTTGGGTTCTTTAAACGGTACCTGCATTTATAATATATTGGTGATTTAAACTTTGAATCTAACCAAAAAAAATTAATTCCCTTTTCTCAAAAGGTCGCTCAGCTCCTTTCCTACCTGCCACCCTAGAGCTACCCCCATACCTCCCAAACGCACAGCTGCAGCAGTTTTCTCCCCAACCTTTTGAAGAATGGGGGTTTTCGTTGGGCCAAAACCCATAATTCCTGTCCATTCCATCTCCCATTCAATTTCTTTTCCAGGAAAAATGACAGTGGATGCCATCTCTTTCAGATGATTCTGAATTTTCGGATTTACAGAAAACTCTGTTGTATTCTCTCCTTCAAAATCTTTATTCCTAGCTCCTCCCAAGAGTAATCTTCCATCAACAGAACGAAAATAAACATAGCCTTTGTCCATATGGAAACATCCTTTCCAAGGAACTTTGAATCCTAGTGGTTTGGAAACCATCACTAGTCCTCTTCCTGGCTCAATCCCTGATTCAGGCCATATTTTTTTGGTAAAGGCATTGGAACAAATGGCAACTCGGCCGCCTTCAAAATTAAATTCTCGATTCAGGCCTTTATCCATTGCCAGCAATTTCCCTGTATCTTTTTCAATTTCCAGAACTTCTACACCGGTAATGATTTTTACACCGGTTTTTCCAGCCAATTCCCATAAAGCGGCTAAATATTTCCCTGGATCCAGTTCTCCTTCAAAGGCATTTTTCACAACAGTCTGAACTGAATCAGAAAACCCCAGCTTACCAATTTTACCTACTTTGGAAAAAACAGGCCCTTTGAATGTTTTCTTTAGGATTTGATTAATCTCTGGGATTTGTTCGACAGCTGCCAATTGTTCTTGATCTATCAATTCAAATCCACCAAGTGTTTTGTAATCCAAAACTTTGTCTCCAAATTCTTTTCTGATTTTTTGTAAGCCTTTATATCGTCTTTGAACCAACTCTACCACTTCATCCTGTGTCATGGTCCAAAAGTCATCCAAAATCTCTGTCAAGCTCCCAAAACAAGCAAACCCAGCATTTTTCGTGCTCGCCCCTGTCGGAAAAACACCTCTTTCCAATACCAAAATTTTCGCTTTGGGGTGCTTCCTTTTAAAATGAATGGCAGTAGATAAACCAACAAAGCCAGCTCCAACTACGACCAAGTCATGGTTCAAAAAATGCTTTTGTTCCCAATAGCTTAACATTTTACCTGAGTATTAAATTTTGAGAGTGAGAATTTGTAATTTATATGCAAAACTTAAGAAATATACCCAAAATGCCATGAGAAAAATAGATGAGCTGTTGAATGAATATGGTTTAAGTCATCAAAACCCTACCAATAAATTGATTCATTGGTTTTGCGTTCCAGCCATTTTCTTTAGCATCGTGGGTTTGGTTTTTAGCATACCTGCAGGACCTCTGCCTGAATTCTTTCCGCTTTTGGACAATTTTGCCAATTGGGCCACAGTAATTCTATTCATTGTATTGATTTACTATGTTACTCTTTCCGGCCCTCTGGCGTTTGGCATGCTCTTCTTTTCAGCTCTTTGCCTGGCCTTAGCCAATTTTCTTAACCTTACATTTCCTGGAAAGCTCTGGATGATCAGTTTGGGAATATTTATCATTGCTTGGATCATCCAATTCTATGGGCATAAAGTGGAAGGCAAAAAACCTTCATTTTTTAAGGACGTCCAGTTTCTAATGATCGGTCCAGCCTGGTTGATGCACTTTATTTACAAAAAGCTAGGATTTGCTTATTGATTCGACACCATCACAGAATCTTGACTTTCGAACAACTCTTTTATTCTAGCCAACGAATTCTGGTTTTTTGAGGTGTGAATACTCATGAGTATTGATTGCTTTTCCCTAGCAGTAAGCCTCCAGTTCAAAGAAGCCCGTTGCATAGTCTCCTGACTCCCTGATAGCTCTTCTGTTTGAACTAATTCCGGAGCGTATTCAAATTCAATTTTCTCCAAGTCAAAAGGCATGGATTCCGCCATGTAATTGAAAAGCACCTCATTTTGGATCGTCTGAACATTATCCCAATTGGAATAAATATTCTTCAATGGGGTAAACACTTTTTCAAAAATTCTCGGAGAAGGAGTTTCTGGAATTTCAAGAGATTTTTCTGAATCACGAATGGTTACCAAAACCACTCCTGATGTATTCTCTGCAATCCATTTTTGAAACACATAGGTGAAACGCAAAGCATCCTGGATACCAAAATTATCAGACAAACCAGTGTCCATCGTCTCCATGATAGGATCAGATGGCAATTGAATGTTTGGGGTAATAAATGGAAAAGTTGCACTCATCCTCAAAGCGGTTAAAAATCGCAGATCTTGGGCATCCTGATCTCTAAAGAATCTCAAGAAATCAATGCTTTGTTTCTTCTCATTGGCTCCCAATTTACCCATGACCGAAGTTCCCAAATAGGACATGGAATGGGGAGAAATCACGAGTTTACGACCGTCGTTGGTGATTAAAGATGAAACAGGCATTATGGGAATTAAACCGTTTTCCTCAGGTTCCTTGTATGCATGGAGTGGCTTATCCAATATTCTTTCAGTATTGATATTAAACTGATTTTCAAAAGCAAAACCCCTATCTTTCAGATACTTAAACCCATTATAAGAATAATATTGATTTCTAATCAGCAAGTCATTGACCAATAAAGAAAAAATGATAGGATTGAGATTATCAGCGGACATTTGATCCAAATAAACTGAGTCTGCAGGATTGATTTGAGAATCAGACTTCGATCTAAGGTATAATTCTCTAAAAAACGCTTCACCCAAAACGCCACCAGAGGCCCCTGTAAATAATTCTGTATGCTTGATAACCTCCCCCTCATTGATTTCATAGATATTTTGTAAAACCAATAAGGTCCAAAGTGCGGCTCTTTGCCCTCCTCCACTAGCAGCTATCAACACCAATTTAGGCTTTTCATCCCCCGTTTTCTTTTTCCATTCAGCAAGAATCGCTTCCGTATTCTCTCTGTCTTTTTCAACTGTATCGGGATCCAAAATCTCATTTAACCTTTCCAGATTGTAGGGGGCAGGACTGACCTGATAGTTCATCCCAAAAGCCTCATGAGGCCTATTGAGAAATCCGAAATTGGAAAAATAGTTGGCCAAAATTAGTAGCGAAAAAACAACCACAGTAGACCAACTTCTCAACCAAAAGCTTGCAGCGCCGACCAACATGACCAAAATCGCCAATAAAATAGTGACACTCATCGCTGCTGGTAATTGCAGAATTGGGTTCTCTTTGAAAAAGCCCAAAAACAAAACAAATAGGATCAAGAAAATCTGAATCACGAACAAGTTCAGGTGATTTTGATCAAATACCTTAAGAAGCTTTTGCCTTTCAAACCTTGAAATATCAGGTCGCACTGGAATCAGTTTGAAATTGACTCCAAGATAATATTGGACAGAATCTTTTTTGTTTTTTAGTTCTTTATAGCGACTGAGTACATTGGCACGAGTTAACTTTACTTTTTTGAGTCGCTTATTTAGAGTGCCAGCAAACAAGACAAAAAAGTCCTTGTTCGTAAAGGCGAAATAGGCAAAAATTAAGGCATAGGAAACAATACTACCTACTGTAAATCCTGCAAAATAGCCCAACACTCTCCAGTCATTAGGCACACTATTGTGCAACTGAAAATCAATAAATTTTAGATTATAACACAAGTAAAAAATGGTCGGAATAATGGAATTATTGATGCAATAATGGATAAATGGCTTATTGACTACAGCCAAAAATGGAAAGTTTCTCCCATCCATAATGTATGTCGTCATATGGAAGGCCATAGTAAAAATGGCAAAGCCAATTCCCATCATCAAGAAACTTACCCAAGAGACCTCATGAAGGTATTCAGGATCTAAAAAAAGAAAAGGAACTCCCAGAACTACTCCGAAATTTTCGAAGACAATCATTAGTAGAAGGACCCAAATCAGGATCAATGCCAGGTTTTTCTTTAGATGTAATAAAAACAACTGGACCGGAAAACTATTCCAAAGTTTATCTCTCATGGGAATCGATAATTCTAAAAGTTACAGCTTTTATTTTCATCCAAAAAAGTCAAATCAAACAATACTGATATTCAGAGCCTTAAAACTTCAATTCAGAACCCATTAGATTTTTACAAAAATCCACATGGTCATTCAAATGAATAATTTTACCTTCATGCCCCAAATAGAAAACATATGAGAACCTGGTTTTTGTGCAAAGTCAAGTACGCCAAAGAAAATGAACAAGGCCTACTTAAAAATATATCAGAACAATACTTAGTAGACGCTGTTTCGTTTACGGAAGCTGAGGCGATCCTATATGATCGTCTGGGATCTCAGATTAGAGGGGATTTTCAAGTGACTGGTATCAGCAAAAGTAACATTGTGGATGTGTTCTTTTATGAAGATGCTGACCTTTGGCATAAATGTAAAATCACCTATCTGGTGGCCGATGGCGAGTCTGGTAAGGAGAAGAAGGTCACACAATACATGATTGTTACTGCCGAAGATGTGAAGCAGGCATTTGAAAGAATTCAGGAAAGTCTGAGCAATATGCTTGTCAGCTTTAGGGTTCCAGATATCAATGAAAGTCCGATTGTCGAGGTATTCCCATACGAAAGAGATGAAGTGGCTGAGCAATTGCCTCCTGGTAACTTCAGACCAGTTTCGGAAGTAAATGAAGATGAATAAAAGAAAAGGCCGCTTTAAGCGGCCTTTTTTAGTTTTCTACTTCTTCAACTTGAACTATCTCGTACATGTCTTTTCCATCTTGTTGGACAGGCATATAGTAGGTATCTCCTATTTTCACATAGGACTGATCACCAACTTTTACTTCTTCACCACCTTCAGGCAAAGCATCTACGACAGCTCCTGCTGGAGGCGGTACAACTGTATATCCTCCGTCTGATTTCTCATAAAAAGTACCTCCATAATAGTAATTGTTTACAGTTGGAGTTACTTCAACTTCTTTGGATTCCTTTGGAATCACTTTGACAGTAGCACCCTGAGGAGCCTCTACTACCACATAGCCATCATCAGTCTCTACATAAAAGACTCCTTCATCGTATTGGTATTGCTGATTATCCACAGCAATGGCAACTGCTGTCACAGCTAGAGTAGCTGCAAAAAATCCCCATGGATGCCATACTGGACCCCAATAATAAGGTGTATATGGATGATAGTAATAAGGTCTAAACCAAGAGAATCCGAACCCTCCCCAAACATATGGGGGTCTTGGATAAGGTCTATAGGGAGGTCTATAAGGACGGTAACCATGCACATGGTTATTCCTTATGTTGACATTGATATTTGTATTGTTATTGATGTTTACCCTATTCCCTCCATTTCCGCGATTGCCATTAGGGTTTCGATTGATATTCGGATTTCTATTATTATTACCACCTCTATCTCCCTGAACGTTGTTCACGCGATTATTAGGCTTTTGCTTAGAGGTAACTCTATTGGAACCTCCATTTACCGTAGGTCTTGAACTTGAGTTTTTGGAGAAGCTTTGATTTCTATTATTTGGAACATTCCGAGTAGTAGGCCTATTGGCAGTAGGTCTAGATGTACTAGGCCTAGATGTAGTAGGACGGGAAGGCATCTGTCTGGTAGTTGTTGGCCTACTCATAGACCGTCCTCCACCACCACCTCTCATGCGTTGAGCCATCAAAGAATCAGGAGTTGCCAAAAGCGTAATTGCTCCAATCCCGAGTATCAAAAATTTATAGTTTAAAGTTTTCATGTTTCTAATCTTTAATCTTTGCTTAACCAAGTGATTTGTTTAGCTCCAGGAGGAGGTAAAAACTCGAAAATTGAATCTGGATAATCATTATTGATTTCCCAATCAGAAAAATCTGCTTCTACTTGATGGGCATAGGGTTCTCCCAAATAGGTAATCAGAATTTTCTTGGGTAAGAAATAGGCACCATCGCTAATCCAAAACTGAACAGTCATATGCTCATTGGCTGTTCCAATATGATAAGTTCTATCCCCATCCATCATCACTGTTCCCAAAAACTCGATATAGTCCATATTTTCACTTAAATCAGTCGTGAAATTGGGGTATAAAAAGTCCGCAAAAGTAAATTCTATATCAAAGTCATGGTAGAGCCAATCCAGGGTCTCAATTAAATTGTCTGGAGCTTCTGCGGCGGTGAAAATATTATTCAAAAAAGAATAATAAACCACTTGATCACCCTGATATGCAAACATTTCTGCCTTTCGCTCGCCAGTACTTTTAACATAAAACTTATTGGGTCCCTTCAGAACAATTTCACTGGATTCAAATTCTTTGATGAAAAAATTCTCAGCGTAGGCAACATCTTTTGATAATTGAGTGTGAAACCCAAGAGATTTTACTTCTCCAACTAGGGTTCCCATCTTATCTAAGATCATCAATGCAGTACTATCCTGAAATTTTTCCTGCGAAAAAGCACTTATAGAAATTAACAGGAGCAAACTTGATAAATAAAAATTCTTCCTCATTTTCAATATGTTTAGGCTATTAATTTAACCAATGATTCTTGAAAATCTTAAAGCAAAAACTTATCCCTTGTATCAATTTGGTTAATCACTACAAACTGGATCAATTCATCAAGAGAAATCCCAGCCCTATTTGCAGCATCAGAAATATCTTCACGGCTTACCTGCGCGGCAAATGATTTATCCTTCAGCCGCTTCTTCACCCCTTTGACATTCATACCCACATACCCTTCTGGTCTCATTAGAGAATAGGCATGTATCAATCCACTCAATTCATCAAAAGCATATAACATTTTGTCCATATCAGACTTTGGTTCCACTCCAAAGTATTTAGGACCATGTGATGCAATTGCACGAATAATTTCTGGGTCAACCCCTCTTGACTCCAGCTCTTCTATGATTAGCCTACAATGACTTTCTGGCCACTTTTCCCAGTCGGCATCATGAAGCAAACCAGCCAAATACCATCTATATTGATCAGATTCTGACAAACCCTTTGTCTCGGCAAATGCAGCCATCAAGTGAGCCACCTGCTTCATATGAGCAATTAATTTTTCATTTTTCACCCAATCATTCAATAATTCAAACGCCTCGTCTTCAGGGATTACTTTTCCGTAATCTTCATCTTTCCCAAATCGATCCCGATTTAATTTCATTGACTCAAAATTCATTTTAAATATAATTTTATGTATTTTGTATAATATTTTATGTAATTAATAATTACTTAGTTATTTTTACCCCATGAATAACGCGAAGTCATTGGAGATTTTGGGAGAACTAGCCATTAGTTCAGAATACTTTATGCAGGTAACCTTGGATGCGAAAGGAAATGTATTGAATTCTGACTCTGGGATAGGACCGACACCTTCTCTATTTGACCAAAGTAAGCCTCCTATTACCTTTTCAGACTGCTTCATATCTTCCGACTGGATAAAATATGAAAATAACAGATTAAAAGCCTGGAAAAGCCACCATCAATCTTTCATGGTGGATCTACAGAAAATAAATTATCCTTCCGGAAATCTTTTAAAAACGAAATGGGAGTTCTTTTTTCTCCCTGATCAATTAGGAACCTGCATTGGAATAGGCCATCCTTTGGAGCCTATTCAGCCTTATAATCTCCAATTAGGAGAATTCATGGATAAAGAATCTTCCTCCAACGAAATATTAGACACATTATTGGAAGATCGTCTATTAGGGTTTTGGGAACTGCATCCGTTTGAAAAAACCAATTCTATCAGCTCCGGAATAGCCTTGACTCTAGGATATTCTAAAAAGGATTTAGAATCTTTAGGAAAAATTTCATGGGAAAAGCATATTCACCCCGATGATTTCAAAACCTTGACTAAAGAATTGGATTACCATTTCAAAACTGCCGGTGGAGTCCCATTCAAAAAAGAATTGCGATTGATTTCGAAAAGAAACCAAACTATTTGGGTAATGGCTTATGGTAAAGCAATCCAATGGGCCAGCGACGGACTTCCCAATAAGGTGCAAGGAATAATCATCGATATTACCGAAAGAAAAAAACAAGAGCTCTGGATTCAAGAACACCATCATTTTTTAAGAGAATTAGCCTATCAACAATCGCATACATTGAGGGCGAGAGTCGCTAACATTCTGGGCCTGATCGATATTCTAGGAATTGAAGCTCAAAGCTTAGAAGTAAAAAGGATCGTAGAAATCATCAAAAATGAAACAATTCAGCTAGATCAGGCATTGAAAAAAAGCATCAAAGAATCTGTTCAGCAAAACAAGAGTCTTGAAAAGGACGCAAGTTCTACTTCTCTAGATAGGCCTACAAATCCCTGATTTTCCATTTTGATTTCAAATAGCCCCAAATCACCTTGGGGCTCATGGCTTTTTTCCGCGACTGGCTTCCATCATGTCCCACATTTCCTGAGGGATTTTATCCAGGTTATTAAATTCTCCAGCGCCTTTCAACCATTCTCCCCCATCTATTGTCATCACTTCTCCATTGACAAAGGAAGAAAAATCAGAGACTAAATAAGCCGCCAAATTCGCCAGTTCTTGATGTTCCCCCACTCTTCCAACCGGAACTTTTTTAGCAGGATCAAATTTCTTTACCAATTCACCCGGTAACAACCTGCTCCAGGCACCCTCCGTTGGAAAAGGCCCAGGAGCTATGGCATTTGACCTAATTCCATATTTTGCCCATTCCACAGCCAAAGACCTAGTCATAGCCAACACTCCAGCCTTGGCTGCAGCTGATGGGACCACGTATCCTGATCCTGTCCAGGCATAAGTAGTCACAATATTCAAAAAAGTACCTGTTTGCTTTTTAGATATCCAGTCTTTACCTGCTGTTAGAGTCACTTGAGAAGTTCCTTTCAAAACGATATCCAAAACAGTATTGAAGGCATTGGTTGAAAGTCTTTCGGTAGGACTTATGAAGTTTCCTGCGGCATTGTTTAAGACCACATGGATTTCTCCAAACTCAGTAACAGCATCCTCCCACATTTTCTCAACTTGCTCAATTTCACGTACGTCACAGGACAAGGGAAGAACTTTTCCTCCTTTCTGCCCCATCATTTCTTTGGCAGTAGCTTCCAACACATCCAACTTCCTTGAAGTAATCACCAAATTCGCTCCAAGCTCCAAAAAGTATTCTCCCATTGACTTCCCTAAACCAGTTCCTCCACCAGTGATGAGAATGTTTTTTCCTTTCAAAGCCCCTTCCTTGAGCATGCCTTCTTTTAAAATCATGGTAAATTTGGATTTATGTTGATCCAAGATAAAGACTCGGCCTGGTAATTGAAAGAGAAACATCCAGTCAAAAGACTTCATTCAATGAGAAAAATTCAAACTTCACTTTTTTTCCTTTTCCTAATTTTAGCAGCTTGTAAAGAGGACGCGGATAAAGTAATCCATACCAATCTTCCTCTAGAAGCTACCCAATTGTTGGAAACCTCTACTTCTTGGGGCGAGAGCATTTATTTCACGGCTTTGAATTTTCAGAATTATGAGCGCTTGGACACCTTAAATTTGCCAGGCTGTCCAACTATCACTATCGAAGAAGGGATTCGATCAGTAGAATTAGATTTTGACAATCCATTGGAATGCAATCTTGAAAACTATGTAGCAAGAACTGGGAAGATCACGATCAATTATGGTTTGATTTCACTGGAGTCAACTTCAAGATGGACTGTGGCATTTGAAAACTATTCTTTTGGAAATGTCTCAATAACTGGCTCAAAAACCTTTAATCAGTCATCACCAGATAATATCCAGGAGACTTTTGAAAATCTTACTTTTAAATCTTCTGAAAATTTATCTACAACTCTTTCGGGAACCTTCAATCATACACTAAACAGAACCGACACGCTATTAAATTCTATCAGTACAAGCGGAGTTGGTATAGGGACAAATCCAGCAGGAAGAACATTTGATTGGGAGATAACAGAACCAAGAATTACTGATTTAAATTGTCTGAATTCAAGTGAATATCTTCCTCAGGCAGGAAAGGAAAACTGGACAATCAGTCGATCTCCCGGAAGAGAGGTGATGCACTCTTTGGAATACATTGCTTTGGATTCTTGTAAAGTACAGGTTGATGCTAAACTCTCAGATGGAAGAAATCTTATTCTTAACCCATAAAAAAAGCCTTGAGGAAATCCTCAAGGCTTTATATTTTATAACTATAACTATTAGTATCTGTAATATTCTGGTTTGAATGGACCTTCAACAGCTACCCCAATGTAAGTAGCTTGCTCTTCAGAAAGCGTATCCAATTCAACACCCAATTTAGCCAAATGCAAGGCTGCTACTTTTTCATCTAGGTTCTTTGGAAGAACATAAACGCCTGGCTGGTATTCACCGTGCTTTTCCCAAAGCTCCAATTGAGCCAAAGTTTGGTTGGTGAATGAGTTAGACATTACGAATGAAGGGTGTCCAGTTGCACAACCCAAGTTCACCAATCTACCTTCTGCCAAAATGATCAACTCATTTCCATCTACGTTGTACAAGTCAACTTGAGGCTTGATCACGTTTTTGGTATCACCATAGTTTTTGTTCAACCAAGCCATATCGATTTCATTGTCGAAGTGGCCGATGTTACAAACGATAGTTTTATCTCTCATAGCTTTGAAATGCTCACCTGAGATAATATCCTTGTTTCCTGTAGCAGTTACGATGATATCAGCTTCTTTTACTGCATCAACCATCTTTTTCACTGCAAAACCGTCCATTGCAGCCTGAAGTGCACAGATTGGATCGATTTCAGTTACAATAACTCTAGCCCCAGCACCTCTCAAGGAAGCAGCAGAACCTTTTCCAACATCACCATATCCAGCCACAACAGCTACTTTACCGGCCATCATCACATCAGTAGCACGACGAATCGCATCTACCAAAGACTCTTTACAACCGTATTTGTTATCGAATTTAGACTTAGTCACAGAATCATTCACGTTGATTGCAGGCAATGGAAGAGTTCCATTTTTCATTCTTTCATACAATCTGTGAACACCAGTAGTAGTTTCTTCAGACAATCCTCTGATTCCAGCTACCAACTCAGGATACTGATCCAAGACCATATTGGTCAAATCACCACCATCATCCAAAATCATGTTCAACGGAGCTCTTTCTTCACCGAAGAAAAGAGTCTGCTCAATACACCAATCAAATTCTTCAGCAGTCATACCTTTCCAAGCATAAACAGAAATACCAGCAGCAGCAATTGCAGCAGCAGCATGATCCTGAGTAGAGAAGATATTACAAGAAGACCAAGTCACCTCAGCACCTAGAGCAACCAAAGTTTCGATCAAAACAGCAGTTTGGATTGTCATGTGAAGACATCCTGCGATTTTGGCTCCCTTCAATGGCTGAGAAGCACCGAATTCTTCTCTCAAAGCCATCAAACCAGGCATTTCTGCTTCTGCCAATTTGATTTCTTTTCTTCCCCAATCTGCTAGGGAAATATCTTTCACTTTATACTGAATGAATTTTTCAGATTGAATTTCTGACATAGTATTATGATTTATTTGTCTCGAGACTTTTTCAAAAACTTCCGCAAAGGTACCTCTAAATAATGGGATTTTAAAATCAACTGTGGTACTTGGGAAACTGAATGGTTTTGAATTCAAAACACTGGATTTCACCATTTTTCGATTCTATTTCAAGTCTTCCAAAAGAATCCACTCCCACTATTTTACCTATAAATTTTCCAGTTGGAATTTGAAATTCGGCCCATTCATCCATTAAAAACAAATGAGACAGGTAAGTGTTTTTGATTTGTTTAAATTCCCTCTTTTTCAAGGTCAAATAATGTCTTTCAATACGAGTAATCAAAAGCCGAAATAGCTCTTCTAGATTCAATTCAGATCCTGTCACTTTTCTCAAAGATGTTGGTCCTTCCATCGGAAAATCTACCTGATTTACATTCAAACCCAGCCCGACTACTGCGTATTCCCAACCATTTGAGCCTAAAGAGTTTTCTATCAATATTCCCCCAAGCTTTCCAAAACCTGGAACAATCAAATCGTTGGGCCACTTGAGTTGCAGGATTGAAGTATATTCAACTAAAACCTCATAAATTGAATTGGAAATGGCCATATTCAGGTAAAATTGTTCTGAAACATCCAAGAAATCAGGCCGAAGGACCAAAGAAAAAGTCAGGTTTTTACCAGGCTCAACCGACCAGGTATTTCCTCGTTGACCTTTTCCCAAAGTCTGGTTTTCTGTAATGATTATCGTACCTTCCTTGGCGGTTCTTTCTCTGACTAATTGGAGGGCTTTGTCATTGGTGGAGTGACACTCTGACAGGAAATGAACATCTTTCCCCAAAAAAATGGTGTTGGCAAGAATTTTATACATAAGTTTCCGAATTGCCCGCTACCCATTAGATTTAAGCAGGCATTGCAAAATTAACCAATAAATATGACAGCAGAAGAGCTGAGCAAGATCATCGTCAAAGGAATGGAAGAGAAAAAAGCTTCCAACATTGTGGTGATGGACCTTAGAAACATTAAAAATACAGTTAGTGACTTTTTTGTTTTATGCTCGGGCGGTTCCGACACCCAAATTGAAGCCATCTCCGATTCTATTGAAGAACAGGTGATCAAAGCTGGAGAATCCGCCCCATACAGAAGCGAAGGAAAAAGTGGCAAACAGTGGATCCTAATGGATTATGTCGATGTGGTTGCCCACATTTTCCTAAAAGATAGAAGAGAGTTTTTCGGATTGGAAGAACTTTGGGGAGATGCAAAAATCACCCGAGTTGAATAAAGTTGTCAAACTTTAATCAAGTCAACCCGTTTTACCTTAAGTTTAGAGAATTACCTACTAATCAATGAGCGATACTAATAAAAGCAAAAAATTTGTCCCAAAACCTCCTCAAAAACCCAACTTTCAGCTTTGGCTGATCGTGACGGCTGTTTTGGTATTGATCGGACTGACCTGGATCAACCAAAGAGGGGCTATGGTAGACATTACCAAAAAGCGATTTGAAGACATGTACGAGGCCGGAGATGTGGCCAAAGTCGTGTTAGTAAAAAATATGGACCGCGTGGATGTGACTTTGAAGCCTTCCGCATTATCCAAAGACAAATACAAAAACGAACTGGAATCCAATGCAACCTTCTTTAATCCGAATGGGCCACATTACTCCTTGCAAGTAGCTTCAGGCGATAAATTCGCGGAAGATTTTGACGCTTTGGAACAAAAAGTCAGTCCTGAAAATAGGATTGGATATTCAGTCACTTCAGAAGAAAACTGGAGTAGTTGGTTTGGAAGCTTCGGATTCTTGATACTCCTTTTTGTATTCTTCTGGTTTATGATGAGAAGAATGGCCGGTCCTTCCGGTCCGGGAGGTCAGATTTTCAATGTGGGTAAATCGAAAGCTCAATTGTTCGACGCTGAAAACAAAGTCAAAATTACTTTTGACAATGTGGCAGGTTTGGATGAGGCCAAAGAGGAGATTCAAGAAATCGTAGAATTCCTTAAAAACCCTTCAAAATTCACTAAGCTGGGAGGTAAAATCCCTAAAGGTGCGCTCCTTGTAGGACCTCCGGGTACTGGTAAAACTTTGCTTGCAAAAGCTGTAGCTGGTGAAGCAGGCGTTCCTTTCTTTACGCTTTCAGGTTCTGACTTCGTGGAAATGTTTGTGGGTGTAGGTGCGGCTCGTGTTCGTGATCTATTCAAACAAGCAAAAGAAAAAGCTCCTTGTATCATTTTCATTGATGAGATTGATGCGATTGGTAGATCCAGAGGAAAAGGCCAAATGCCTGGATCCAATGATGAGAGAGAAAACACTTTGAACTCACTTTTGGTGGAAATGGATGGTTTCGGAACTGATACGGGTGTAATCGTATTGGCAGCAACTAACAGACCAGATGTATTGGATAGTGCCTTGTTGAGACCAGGTCGATTTGACAGACAGATCTCTATCGATAAGCCAGATATCGTGGGTAGAGAGGCAATTTTCAAAGTTCATTTGAAGCCTATCAAAATCTCCAATGATGTTGACGCTAAGAAATTGGCAGCACAAACTCCAGGGTTTGCTGGTGCAGAAATCGCTAACGTATGTAATGAGGCGGCATTGATCGCGGCACGTAGAAACAAAACTGCAGTAGATATGCAAGACTTCCAAGATGCGGTTGACAGAGTCATCGGTGGTCTTGAGAAGAAAAATAAAATCATCTCTCCAGAGGAAAAGAAAATTGTTGCCTATCACGAAGCAGGTCACGCTGTGGCTGGCTGGTTCTTGGAGCATGCTGATCCTTTGGTAAAAGTTAGTATCGTTCCTCGTGGGGTTGCAGCTTTGGGCTATGCTCAGTATTTGCCGAAAGAGCAATTCCTATATCAAACTGAGCAACTCATCGATGAGATGTGTATGACATTGGGAGGTAGAGCAGCTGAAGAAATCATCTTCGGAAAAATCTCAACAGGAGCCCTGAGTGACTTGGAAAGAATCACAAAATTGGCCTACTCTATCGTCTCGGTATATGGTATGAACGAGAAATTGGGTAATGTCTCTTTCTACGACAGCAAGAGTGATGGATACAAAATGACCAAGCCTTATTCTGAAGCAACAGCAGAATTGATCGACCAAGAAGTTCATAAACTGATTGATTTCGCTTATCAAAGAACATTGGATTTGTTAAGAGAAAGAAATGAGGAATTGGAAACATTGGCTCAGGAACTTCTTCAGAAAGAGATTCTATTCCAATCTGATTTGGAAAAGTTGATCGGCAAGAGGCCTTTTGCGAAGGAAACAACCTATCAGGCTTTCACCAACAAAAAAGAAGAATTGAAAGAGGATGCTCCAGCACCTGATTCAATCGAAAGTAGAAACAAACCAGAATCGGAAGTAGAACCAGTCCCGACACCGGAGCCGGATCCGAAACCTGAAAATTGATTTCATATTTAAAGCCCCGTTTCATCGGGGCTTTTTATTTTTGCAGTTGAATTTTATCTTTCATGATGCCTTCCCAACCAATCAATTATACCCTCGGGGACAAAAAACTATATTTCGCTTCTGATTTTCACTTGGGTGCACCCAATGAAGCCATTAGTAAGCAAAGAGAACAAAAAATCAATCGTTGGTTGGATCAAGTAAAAAAGGATGCTGCGGCGATATTTTTGGTGGGTGATATTTTTGACTTTTGGTTCGAATACAAGGAAGTCATTCCTAAAGGATTCATACCTTTTATTTCCAAAATCCATCAATTGCGAGAAGCTGGAATTCCAATCTTATTTTTCACTGGAAACCATGATCTGTGGATGAAAGACTATTTCACAAAGGAATTGGGAATCCCAGTATATCATCACCCAATCGAAATCGTAGTCAACAACAAATCCATTTTGATAGGCCATGGAGATGGATTAGGGCCGGGAGATCGCTCCTATAAGTTTTTGAAAAAAGTCTTTACAAACCCACTTGCAAAATGGCTATTCCGCTGGTTCCACCCAGATTTGGGAATCAAATTGGCAAAAGCTTGGTCTGGGAGCAGCCGAATTTCCAACATGGAGAAAAATGAAAATCATTTCTTAGGAGAGGATGAATGGCTTTGGCAGTATTGCAAAGAAGTAGAAGAAAGAAAACATCATGACTTATATATCTTCGGTCATCGCCATCTTCCTTTGGAACTGGAAGTAGGTAAAAACTCGACCTATTACAACTTGGGAGAATGGGTAAGTCAATACACTTATCTGGAACTTTCAGAATCTCAAGCTATTCTCAAGACTTTTGAAGGATGAAAAAGCTTTGGGTCATCTTCTTTTTGATTTCAGGACTTTTAAAAGCTCAAGAAGCTTTGACAGAAGATCCCATTGCAACCATTCCTTTTCAGCAATTAGACCTGATATCTTTCGACACAAAGGATCAGATATTTGCAAGCAACACAAAAGGGGACATTTATTTGTATGACTCAAAAGGGAGTCAAAAAAACTACTTCTCCCCTCCTAGACAGGGAAAATTGAATCAATTGGAAGCCAATTGGACAGTCAATATTTTCTCTTTTTCCTACGATCTCCAGTCTTATCAGATTTTAGATCGTTTTTTGAATCCTATTTCTGATGGAAGCCTCATGATCCCAGATATCAATTTGGCGAAAGCAGCCACTTTAGGAAACAACAATGTGGTTTGGATCTGGGATGAATCTGATTTTTCACTTAAACGAATGGACTTTTTACGAAAAATCATTCTCGACTCCCAGCCATTGAACCTGATTTTGGATATTGGGATTTTAGATGTGAAAGAAATCCGGGAATTCAAAAACATGCTCTTTATGAATGTACCTCAGACAGGTGTATTCATTTTTGACAATCAGGGGAATTTGATCAAAAAGCTAGAGCAACAGGGTATTGAAAGGTTATGCTTTTGGAAAGAATATCTTCTCTGGATTGAAAATGAAACCATTTGGTCGGTATCAATCGAAAATGGAGAAAAGTCTCCACTCATGGAATCGCCAATACCTGAAGCTACAGGAATTCAAATTGGGCAAGAAAACATTGCCATTTATGGCCAGGATAAAATCTACCTTTATCAGTTACCTGAAAAAATAAAGACCTTGAATTGATCAAGGTCTCTAGTGACTAAAACTTCAAAGTGTCTGGTAGAAATTTCGCTGCCAAATCCTCATAATAAGGCCTCAATTCCTTGACATTCGGCGGGACTGCTGCCTTGGAATACAAATCATATGGATTGAATTTATTGACCCACTCGAATAGTCTGTGATCATCTTTATTCATCAAATGTTCGTAGGCATTTTCTCTGTGTTGGGCATAGAAGCTATGGTATCGAAGCATGGCCAATCCCTCCTCGGGAAGATAATCCTTCATGATTTGATAGATGTACTCGTCATGTCCCCAAGACATATGCACGTTGTCGAGTCCGCAATTGGCCTCATATACGCCGTATTTGGTATTGAATCTGGAATCTTGGCTATCAGGATTGTCTTTGAAAAACTCAGGATAAACGATTTTATCAGAATGCTTGCATCCAACCGGAAAGGTATCTCCAACTACACACCATTGCGGCTCACCAAATAGACAAAGGACTTTCCCCAAATCATGCAAGAAGCCCGTTAAGACAAACCAGTCTGGATGCCCATCCGCTCTGATTGCTTCGGAAGTTTGAAGTAAGTGTTGGGTTTGATCCAAATCTGTATCAGGATCTGAATCATCAATTAGCGTATTTAGAAATTCAACAGCTTCCCAAAGGGTCATCTCCTTCCTATCGAATTTCAAAAAGTCTTTCTCCTTCCCGAGCACAAATTCATAAGTCTGATTGAGGTGGTTTTGCCGATAAAACTCACGAACTGTATCTCTTCCCGGATTCTCATAATTCCGGAATTCCTCCTTCGCTTTTTCAGGTTTACCTGGTTCTGGATAGCGCTGCAAAAGATCCTCTTCCCAGAGCTCTTCCATTTGATGCGGTGTCACTTCTTTCATACCGATAAAATTTACCCTAATATATTAATTTCCAATGATTTCAATTCCCAAGCCAGATATAAATCACAATTGTCAGAACCACTAACAATAAGCCTAAGTGATTGGCATATTTCCAAGGTTTCAAAGCAACCGACCCAGTATCCGTAGGCTTGAATGGATTGGTATTGGGATAGAAATAAGATACCCCAAACATCACCATCATATTCAAAACGAATTCAATCCCCCAAATGTGTACAAAATGGATATCCACAGGAAAAATAAATACTGTTAAAATATAGAATAAGAGACCTACAAAAAGTCCTGCTTTGGCTCCAGTTGCTGAGATTTTTGGAATAAATAATCCTGCTAGAATGATGCTGGCAATCGGAATGAAAAAGATCCCGTTTAGCTGCTGAAGCAATTGATACAATCCATCAGGTGCTCCGGCTACCATCGGAGCAGCGACAATAGCACAAATAGCCAAAATGATAGAGGTCAACTTACCTATCCAGACCAATTGTTTGTCACTAGCATTGACATTGAGATGTCTTTTGTAAATGCCTAAGCTGAATATCGTAGCGGTACTATTCAAAACACTATTGAATGTACTCAAAACTGCTCCCATCACCACAGCCGCAAAGAACCCAGTCAAACCCACCGGCAGAACCTTTTTTATTAATTCTGGATAAATCAAATCCTGAGTATCATAAAGACTATCTCCGAAATAGTAAAAACCTATTACTCCTGGTAAAATGATAATCAAAGGCACAAAAAGTTTTAAAACACCTGTATACAAAAGGCCTTTTTGGGCCTCTGCCAAATTCTTCGCTCCTAATGCCCTTTGAATAATCGGCTGATTCATACACCAGAAATAGAGCTGGTTGATCATCAAGCCTGTAAACAAAACCTCAAAAGGAAGCACAGAATCTTTTCCACCTATCACATTGAATTTTTCAGGAGCAGCATCGTAGACTTTTTGTAATCCACCGATCAAATTTCCCTCTCCAATGTCCCATAGTGCAAATCCCAAAACCAACAGACCACCTAAGAACAATCCAATTCCATTTATGGTATCTGAATAGGCCACCGCTTTCAAACCACCAAAAATGGCATAAATAGAGCCTATCACTCCTATCACAATTACCGTCAACCAAAGTCCTTCTTGATGGCTTATTTGAAAAGTCTCCGACACATTGAAAATGCTTTCCAAATTGATCGCCCCTGTGTATAAAACAATAGGCAATAATGTCACCACAAAGGATACAATTAGAAATAAAGCCACCATTGTCCTTGTCATCTGGTCAAACCTCATCTCCAAATACTGTGGAATGGTAGTCAGGCCCATTTTGAGATAATTGGGAATAAAATATAATGCTCCGATCACCAAAGCAATGGCGGAAGTCACCTCCCAGGCAATGATGATAAATCCATTTTTATAGGCTGATCCATTCATTCCGATTAGATGCTCAGTCGAAATATTGGTGAGCAGCATGGATCCAGCGATCACTACTCCTGTCAAACTCTTTCCCCCTAAAAAATATCCATCTTGGGTATTGAGCTTGTCTTTGCGAAGCTGGTACCAGGAAAAAAAAGCAACAAAGGCCGTGAAGGCTAAAAAAGAGAGAATGGTCAGGGTCATGTTAATTGGATTGGTGATTACCAAACTCTTAATATACTGGAGTTCCCTAACAAATTGCAGAAGAATTACGGAATCGTTTCAATTCTTCCACTAAACAAAAAAGGGCCATACTGGCCCTTTAATAAATTCTATTTGAATATCAGATTATCCGATTTTTACCAACTCAATGTCGAAAATCAAATCTTTTCCAGCCAACTGATGGTTTGCATCCAAAGTGATTTTCTCATCATCTACATGAATAACGATCACTGGCATTGGCTGACCATTTCCTCCCTGAAGAGTCAATTGCATTCCAATTTCTGGCTTGATGTCAGCAGGAACTTGAGTTCTTGGTACATCGATCAACATATCATCTCTGCGCTCACCGTAAGCTTCAGCAGCAGGAATAGTCACAGTTTTTTTATCTCCAACAGCCATTCCATTTACAGCTGCGTCAAATCCTTGAATCATCTGTCCTCCACCAACGGTGAATCCTAGTGGCTCGCGCTGAACTGAAGAATCAAATACAGATCCGTCTTCTAGTTTTCCAGTATAATGCACTTGGACGTTGTCACCTTTTTTTGCTTGCATGGTATTGTTTCTTTTTTTGTGAAAGCACAAAGGTACAAATAATACGCTGGCCAGAAAACCGTACGAATTCTTCAAAAATTGTCCGATAGCAGTATAAAATCGTACAAAACCGGACACTAATTCCTGAAAATTGCCGAAATTGAGCAAATAAGGGACTTGGCACCATTTTCCCCTATAAAAGAGCAAAACAATAGACTATGGAAAATCAAGACTTGGGAAAGATTCTGATCATCGACGATAATGAGGATTTACTTTTTGCGGCAAAAATGCTTTTGAAGAAACATGCCAAGGAAGTCACTATTGAAAAAGATCCTAGAAGAATTCCATTTTTGATCAACAACAACAGTTACGATGTCATTTTATTGGACATGAACTTCCGTGAGGATACCACCTCTGGCAAGGAAGGATTTTACTGGTTGAACCAAATTAAAGAAATAGACCCAAAAGCAGTTGTCATCTTAATCACCGCATTTGGTGATGTAGAGATGGCAGTTCAGGCATTGAAAGAAGGAGCAACAGACTTCATCTTAAAGCCATGGCAAAATGAAAAATTGCTAGCAACTCTGTCTGCGGCTGTTCGCCTTAAAGAAAGCTATAACGAAGTTGACAAGCTTCAGAAAAAGCAGAAGCAATTGCAGTCTGACCTGAAGAAGCCCTATACTGACATCATTGGTAGCAGTGCCGCGATGAAGAACATATTCTCCATCATCGACAAAGTAGCCCAAACAGATGCGAATGTCCTGATATTGGGAGAAAACGGAACAGGTAAAGAACTTATCGCCAGAGCTATCCATGAAAGATCATTGAGAAAAGATGAGATTTTCGTCGGAGTAGATATGGGAGCGATCACCGAAACACTTTTCGAATCTGAGCTTTTCGGACATAAAAAAGGAGCATTTACCGATGCCAAAGACGACAGAGCAGGTCGATTTGAAGTTGCAGACAAAGGCTCTTTGTTTTTGGATGAAATCGGAAACTTGTCCATGCCTTTACAATCCAAATTATTGACTGTTTTGCAAAAAAGAGAAGTAACTAGAATCGGTACCAATAAATCCATTCCAGTAGACATTCGTTTGATCTGTGCTACCAATATGCATGTGCATGAGATGGTGATGGAAAACACTTTCCGCCAAGATTTGCTTTACAGAATCAATACCGTGGAAATTTTCCTTCCTCCTTTGAGAGAGCGTCACGATGATATTCCACAGCTTTGCCAGCATTTCTTGAAACAGTATTCTCAAAAATATAGAAAGGATTTCAACAGCTTCACTCCTTCTGCAATGGAGCTTTTGCAAAGGTATCCTTGGCCTGGAAATATCCGTGAGCTTCAACATGCCATTGAAAGAGCTATCATCATGGCCGAAGGAGATCAGTTGGATTCTAGAGATTTCTTCTTCCTATCTGCCAAGCCAGCATCCGAAAAAGCCCCTGTCAACAACACGCTGAATTTGGATGACATGGAAAGAAGTACCATCCAAAGAGCAATTGACAAAAACGGTGGAAACATATCCAAAGCTGCCAAAGAACTGGGCTTGACCCGAGCTTCTTTGTACAGAAGATTAGAAAAGTATGGATTATAAAGTCGGATTATTAGGGCGGATTGTGCTACTGGCCGGCACCCTATTTTTGCTGGCATATACCATTTTCGATGAATGGGGAGTTTTTGTGACTTCCCTTTTCATCATTTTGGTAATTATTCAAATCATTTTTTTACTCCGCTACAGCGAAAGCTCATTTAAAAAAGTCCGGACATTTCTGGACAATATCAAACAGGATAAATATTCCCAAGTCTATCCAGTAAAGTTTGATGGAACCGAGACCGATGATCTCCATATTGAGTTTAATGCCATCTTGGCCAAGCTTAAAGAGGATCAGGCTGAGAAAGAAGCTAATTATCAGTACTTCCGATCCGTTTTCAAACATTTGAGCATAGGCTTGATCACTTTTGGTGAAAATGGGGAAATTCAGATTCTAAATGTTGCTGCCAAAAGAATCCTCAATGTAGACGAGCTGAAAAACATTGGAGAGATCGCGAATGTCAATAAAGAGCTTCATCTAGCCATTCAAAATCTTCGTACAGGAGGTTCGGAATTGATTAAAATCGCACATCCAGATGGGATTATGCAGCTTTCGGTTTATGTGATCGAGCTTTTGATGAGAGGTGAAAAATTCAAATTGGTTTCCCTTCAAAACATTCAGTCCGAACTGGAAGAAAAAGAAATGGAGGCTTGGCAGAATTTGGTGAAAATCCTGACCCATGAAATCATGAATTCCATTGCTCCTATTTCTTCACTGGCTGGCACTTTGAAATCGGATATTGAGCATAAAATCGAACATAATGAGGAAGCCACGGAAGAAGAGTTGGAAGACTTCCTGATGGGAATGGGAACCATCGAAAAGCGAAGTGAAGGCCTGATCAATTTTGTTTCAGACTTCAGAAGTTTGGCTCATATTCCTGCTCCAAAGTTCACTTCTATCCGTATTTCGCACCTTTTTGAACAATTGGAAACCTTGCTAAATCATCAGATCGAAACAGGAGGAATCAAGCTAATTCAGGAGATTGACCCTGAAGAATTGATTCTCTTTGGTGACCAAACTCAAATTGAACAGGTGATGATCAATTTGACTCAAAACGCAATTCAAGCTGTAGAAGAATCCGAGGAAAAAATCATTCGACTAAGAGCTTTTATTGATGAGGCGGGGAAGATCATAATCGAGGTATGTGATACTGGAAAAGGAATCGAGGAAGAGGCATTAAGCAAGATTTTCATTCCGTTTTTCACTACTAAAAAGAAAGGTTCAGGTATCGGTCTTTCACTTTCCAAACAAATCATGCGTCGACACAAAGGAAATATTCAGGTTCGATCGCAATTGGGAGAAGGAACTACTTTTAAACTGATTTTCAACGGATAATTTCGGAATCTTTATAAATTAAAAGCTCTAAAAATCAGCTTATATGAAAAAGTCAACTTTGGTATTTTCCTTTTTCATTTTAGCAAAGTTCTTATTGCAATACATCGCAGTTCATCCCGAATTTGAACTACATCGGGATGAATTTTTGCATTTAGACCAAGCACGACATTTGGCTTGGGGCTATTTATCTGTTCCTCCTTTTACCTCCTGGGTTTCTTTATTGATTCATTTTTTAGGAGGAGGAGAATTTTGGACTCGATTTATTCCAGCCCTTTTTGGAGCATTGACTATCGCCATAGTATGGGATATGATCAAAAGGCTTGGAGGAAACCTTTTTGCTCAAAGTTTAGCCTCTGTAGCCCTCTTGTGCTCAGCAATGATCCGTCTGAATATGCTCTATCAACCCAATTCGGTGGATATCCTGTGTTATACCCTGATTCCATATACTTTGATCAGGTATTTTGAACACAAAGAAAACAAATGGCTCTATGGGATGGCGCTGACTTTTGCTCTGGCAGCACTCAATAAATATAATATTGCCTTTTTGGGATTTGGTTTACTTCCTGCTTTGTTGATCACCAAGCAAGGCAGTCTATTTTCCAATAAGCATCTCTATTATTCCATTTTACTTCTTTTTGTCTTGATTTTGCCAAACATCATATGGCAAATCAACCATGGTTTCCCAGTGCTTAGACACATGGAATTATTGAAGGAATATCAATTGGTCAACAATAGTCGACTGGGATTCTGGATGGACCAGATTTTATTTTTCTACCCTTCCCTTGGATTATGGTTCCTGGGTCTGATTTATGTTTTGACCTCGAAAAAAACCAAGAAATATAGGTTCATTGGCTGGACCTATATTTTCACGATGGGGATTTTTACCTATCTACATGCCAAGGGCTATTATGCCATAGGAATGTATCCCGTTCTAATTGCATTTGGTTCAATCTGGGTATCTCAATGGATCCCGTCAAAATCAAAACAGCCGAACCCAGATGGGAATACTCCCCCTGTAGTTCCTGAAATGAGTATTACAGTGATCCTTGCTCTTTTTTCAAAAAAGAAATACCTGATCCAAACCTTAATTTTGATCATTCCGCCAATTCTTTTTTCATTGGCGTTTGACCTTATTCATCCATTTTATTCTCCTGAAAAAATTCTAGAATCACCTCCACCCTATTCCAAATTAGGTTTAAACACATGGGAGGACGGAAAAGAGTACCCTATTCCTCAGGATTTTTCAGATATGCTGGGGTGGTCGGAGTTAGCAGGATTGGTAGATGAAGCCTATGCCCAAATGCCAAAAGATGGCCGAACTCTCATCATTTGCGATAATTATGGAGAAGCTGGCGCCATCAACTTTTATACAAAAACACCAGGATTGGAAGCTTTTACCATGAATGCCGACTACCTCTATTGGTTTGATCTTGAAGAGCCTATAGACAACTTGATATTGGTATGGATGGCTGGTGAAGAAATCACAGACCGAGAATTAAATTTCTTTGAGGAATATAAAGAGATTGGGAAGGTGACAAACCCCTTATCACGTGAGAAAGGAACCACTGTTCACTACCTAAGAGGAGCCAAAGTAGACGTCAATTCTATTCTTGCAGGCGAGATCAAAGAGAAAAAACAACTTTGGGAAGAAAGAGATTAAGGATTCATTGCTGAAAAATGTATTTTGAGGAAATAAAACCAAACCCTACATGAAGCTTCCCTTGAACTGTCATGCTGAATACCTTCAAGACTTTTTGGAGACAAATGAAGCTAATGAGCTATTTCAAGAACTTTTTGACCTTGTAAAACCTCTAGATTACAAATTCAAAACCTTTTCTGGAGAAGTTGTAGAGACGGATTTTAAAAAAATAATTTTTCTAGAAAAAGAACTTAAAAATCAAAATGCCTTTCCTTTTGAATTTTGGGGAAATAGCATGGAAAAAACCGAAAGTTTATACGCTTTAACCAAGAAAATCGAATCCTATGTAGGGCAATATTTTGAGGTTTGTGTGCTAGTATTTTATCCTAATGGAAACTCTGGAGTTGATTTTCACTGTGATTTCTCTGCCTTTGGAGATACAACGACGATACCTTCTATCAGTCTAGGGGAGGAAAGAGAGTTTCAATTGAGAAACAAAGAATCCTGGGAAATATATTCAAAAGTATTAAGGCATGGAAGCATGATCATCATGGGAGAAAACTGTCAGAATAATTATGATCACAGCCTCCCAGTCAACCCTTCCTATATCAATCCAAGAATCAATCTTACATTCAGAAGGTACGGCTTTTAATCCATAGCAAGAATCCATGAAAACAGTTTTTTCTCTCCTCTCTTTTTTAGTACTCACTATTCAGCTTTCAGCCCAAGAAATCATCCAATTTTCAAAAAACCTGGACCCAAAAGAACCCTATGAAGTCATACTTTTGGCTGGTCAATCCAATATGGAAGGATTAGGAAAAGTATCAGATTTGAGTCCTATGAATTTCGGAAACATCCATTTTTTCGATTTCGGATTGAATTCAAACATGAAAAAGCAATCTGGGAACTTTGGGCCTGAAATAGGGCTTGCAAAAACGCTAAGCGAAAACTTTCCTGATCGAAAATTCATCTTCATCAAATACGCAATTGGTGGTTCCTCACTTCTGGATTGGGCTCCAAAATACGATGCTGAGAAAGCTAAAATTACCGGACACCCTGAGTTTGGAAACATGTACGCCCGACTTCTGGAGTTGACAGACAGCTTAACCAATGGGCTTAAAACTGAACCTGTGGCAATTCTCTGGATGCAGGGGGAGAGAGATGCCAGAGTCCCAGAGGCAGGAAAAGATTATTACAAAAATTTCAAATATCTAATTCAATCACTCAGGAAAGACCTAGATCATAAATCCCTTCCATTTCTTTTTGGAAAGGTAAATCCACCCCTAGAAACTTATTTAGCCTTGGAAACCGTAAATAGAGCTCAGGTTAAAACAGCTGATAAGATTAAAAACACCTTCCTCATTTCTACGGACAATCTAGATAAATGGGGAGACAATCTTCACTATTCAAGTCAAGGCCAATTGGAATTAGGAGAAAGATTTGGTGAAAAATTACTGGAAATATTAAAAGAAAATTGAAAGCTAAGAGGCACTTTCTTTCTAAACCATCTGGACTAAAACCCTTTCCATTCATCAAGGCATTTTTTATCTTGGAATTCATCCACTCCCCCTATGAGTTCAAGATATTTCATTCTCCTGTCGTTGCTTTTTCTTACCATTTTAAAAGGATTTTCCCAAGAAGCTCATATTTCATTTCAACTTGGTTCTGATCAATCCATAGAATCATTTCAAATCAAAGGGCAAACTTTCCAAATCGGTAGATCTGTCCCTTTATTTTCTTATCAAATAGGAGAATCACTTTTTTCTTCGATTCAGCCTTCTGATCAATTGGCTGTTTCCATGAGTCAAGATGGAGGTCATTGGAAAATCACTTTTAGCAACATTTCCCAGGACACGATTCAGCTCCACAATGTCATTCCTTTCTCAAAAGAAGGAACAGAAGTTTACATCACTGGAAATGGAAATCATGGACTTTCAAGAACACACCTTTTCTTGCCTGGCAAGGTACCAGTCAACGTGATCGTTCCTGACAATGCATGGGATCTTGGATATGCAGGGTTGGATTTAGATGGAGAATCAAAAATAGCATCGCTAACCAGACGGGACCGAGAAAGTATCCAAAAAGGTAGTCGAAGAAGATTTGAAACTTATTTATTCCCAGGTGGCTCTGTAGAATACCTTTTTTACCTTCTTCCTTATTCTGGAACTTGGCAAAATGGCTTAACTGAAGTATTTCAGAGAAAAATGCTTTGTGACATAGCCTATTTTGAAAATGAGCTTTTCGAAAGGAAAGATCTTCAATGGATTCGTCATAGCTACATCATGCACCTGATGTATGCTTGGGACAAGTTTTACTATGACATAGACAAAGAAGAATATACTTTACAGGACTTTTTAGCCAGAGGCAAAAAGCTTTACGGAGGCGATGATGTGGTCAGTATCTGGCCTACTTGGCCAACTTTAGGTTTGGATCAAAGAAATCAATTTGAGCTATTCGAAGACCTTCCTGGGGGACTAGAAGCCATGAGATCACAGGCTCAATTGAGCCGAGAAAAAGGGACCAAGTTTTTTGTTTGTTACAACCCTTGGGATGTCGGAACTGAAGAAAAAGACCATTTTGAAGGGTTATATGATTTGATTTTGGCCACGGATGCTGATGGGGTAGTTTTGGATACAAAAGCAGAGGCTGGCAAAGAATTTCAGGACGCTGCAGATCGGGCAAAATCAGGAGTAATCATGTATAGTGAAGGGATGGCAGTTCCTAAGTCCATGCCTACAATTGTTTCAGGAAGAGTCCATAATGCACTTTACTCCTCCGATGCTTAATCTGAACAAATTAATCAAACCCGAATTTGCGATTTTCAGAGTAGCGGAGCTTTTCAAGGAAAAAATCAAAAGGGAGTTTGCCACGGCTTTTTTCAATGGGTATGGCACTGAAATAAACATCATGGCTCCCGGTCAACCGGACTGGGTTGAGGAGCAATACTTTTTCTTGGGAAAAACTTCAAGGATCCTACGTGAAAACACTTTCAATTTTACTTCTCGAGGCTATACCCCCCTCCTTCCGACTACAGCGGACAATATCTGGGTAAATGAATGGAAAGCAGATGAAAAGACTGTTTATACCATTTACAGTACTATCCCACAAGGCTACAAAGGGAATTTATTCGAGGTAAAACCTGATGAAAAGAGTCACTTTGTAGATATCTGGTATCATGAAAATTTGGAACCTATTCAGGTAAATGGGAAATGGATGGTAGAAGCAAAGACTGATGCTTTTCCTGAATATGAATTAGGAACCAACAATGAAGGTGCTGTTGATTGCATTGCTCAATTCCCAATTATCCTTGAAGGAAAAATAGATGGGGACTTTATCCTGTTTTCTAGCACAAGAAATAAAGGTGAAATAAGACTTTGGGCAGGTAGCCCAAGCTATCAAAATGAGGCTGTTATTTTGGAGGCAAAGAATCAGTCCATTCGAATTTCAGAGCATTTTGGTCGATATGAAGGAGACTTTGTTTTACAATATTTGGAAGAGGGAATACTTAAAGATGAAATCATCCTCAATCTTAAACCAGGAACTCCTCGACGAATATCTTTTTCTCGAAAAACAGGCATTCCCCAAGAAGGTCCCAATCAAATGGTTATGGTTCCTTCAGGAAAATTTGAATACAAAACGACCAATGGAGATGCATTCATTCCTTATCCAAAACAGGATGAAGGAAAATTAATTGACATGGAATCATTTTGGATGGACCAATTCCCTGTTACCAATTCAGATTTTGAGGAATTTCTTGTTGCCAGCCGATATCAACCAACTGATCCATCCAACTTCTTGAAGCATTGGGAGAATGGTAAAATCCCAAAAGGAATCGAAAACCTACCCGTGATCTATGTGAGTTTGGAAGATGCCAAAGCCTATGCCGATTGGGCAGGAAAACGACTACCAACCGAGGCAGAATGGCAATATGCTGCACAAGCTGGTGAAGATAGAGAGTGGCCATGGAATCAGAAAACTCCAGTTACTAGAAGGCTTGAACCAGTAACTGAAACTTTGACCTTTGTCCATTTGGAAGGAATTGATTCCACATTGGTAAATTTAGGAAATGGAAAATTAGATCCAGTTGGTGTACATCCGAAAGGAGCCAATCCTTGGGGAATTCAAGATTTGGTTGGTTCAGTATGGCAACTGACTCAGGATGAATACCAATCAGGAAGTCATAAATATATCATCTTAAAAGGTGGTTCCTATTTCAAACCTTCTGGGTCCTGGTGGTATGTTCAAGGTGGTCCAAGAGAATTAACTCATCGCCAACAATTGTTGAGAGTAAGTCAGGGATTTGAAAGAAATGCAACTGTTGGGTTTCGATGTGTCATGGATGCAAACTAATCCAACCAACGCTATTCTCTTCTCTCCTCTATATACTTAAATTATCGCATAATGAATGTTAAAATATTAGTATTCAATTACTTTTCATCTTATTTTGAGTTATAAACTCTATGACAATGAAATATCTACTAGCTTTTTCTTGCTTCACTTTTCTATTTTCTCTTCAAGGATATACCCAAGATTCACCTTCTTTTGAATATAAGGGTAACATCAAATTTGGTGTACCAATGGGTGATTTTCCTTCAATCGATTTTTCAAAAAAGGAACCTACTATTTCATTGAACAAACCTTTTAACAAGGCCGATTTGGTCCAAACTCCAGTTTTTTACAATAGGGAACCGAGTGAAATGGGTATTAAATTCAAAAGAAATCCGCAACCTGAAATGGATTTCACACTTAGAATCCAACAGCTTCCTTACATTAGCAGCAGGATGCCGATCCAAGAATTCCCGGAGGATAAAAAATATACGCTTTTGATCAAGGAGTATAATTAAAAGGACTCCTATACTGGGACATTTTTTCGATTCTTCTTGTAAATTACTCCAAGAAGAATCGAGTCATGAATCAAGCAAACACCACCTCAAAACCTCAAGTTACTCTAGATAATTATTTAGACAATCACTATATCAATCGAAGCAATTGGTTGAGAGCGGCGGTCTTGGGTGCCAATGATGGAATTATTTCTGTTTCTAGTATTGCGATTGGGGTTGCAGCTGCGAGTAGTACAAGAGACCCTGTCGCTTTGGCTACAGTAGCAGGATTAGTTGCTGGAGCTTTGTCTATGGCTGCTGGTGAATATGTTTCAGTTAGTTCCCAAACTGACATCGAAAAAGCTGATATCAAAAGAGAGGCTCAGGAATTGAAAGATATGCCTGAAGCAGAGGAAAGAATACTTGCTCAAATTTATGAAAAAAGGGGCCTTCAACCCGAAACTGCTAAGCAAGTTGCAAAGGAAATGATGGAGTTTGATCTATTGGGCAGCCATGTTCGGGATGAATTAGGGATCAATGAAATCAGCCAAGCAAACCCAATTCAAGCAGCATTGGCTTCGGGTGCTTCTTTCACCTTAGGGGCCATACTCCCACTTCTAGTAACCTTGCTTGCCCCAGTTGAATCCATGGAATTTTCATTGTACGGATTTTCGATTGTATTTCTAGCACTAATGGGTGGACTTGCTGCCAAAACAGGCGGATCGCCCATTTTTAAAGCCATTATTCGGATCACAATCTGGGGCACTTTGGCCATGGGATTAACCGCCTTGGTAGGATCTCTATTTGGAGTAAATGTTTAAGAAAATGGATCAATTCCCAAATCTTACGCTTGTTCAGATTTCTGAAAAGCTTGTAATCGGAAAGAAGTCCGAAATCAGTTTGGCAAATTTTAATGTGGCTGAAATTTGGCAGAAATTTTCGCCAAAAATAAAAGAAATCCGAAACCGAGTTTCCCCGGATTTACTTTCAATCACCATCTACCAACCCGACCATTTTGAGAATTTTTCAGCAGAAAAGACTTTCGAAAAATGGGCAGGGGCAGAAGTCGATTCATTTGAAAACCTCCCTGAAGGACTGGATCAATTGATTATTCCTGCGGGGAAATATGCGGTATTTCATTACAAAGGATTACCGACTGACAACCGAATTTTTCAATTGATTTATTCTCAATGGCTGCCTACTTCTGAGTTTGAACTGGATCAAAGACCGCATTTTGAGGTTTTGGGAGAAAAGTATAAAAATGGAAGTCCTGATTCCGAAGAGGATATTTATATTCCAGTAAAAAGAAAATAAACAAAAAAGACCCAAGAGATTGGGTCTTTTTTGTTCCTATATGCTGAAATTAAACAGCGGTATACCCTCCATCAGCGATGAAATAAGATCCTGTTGTAAAGGATGACTTATCTGAGGCTAAGAAAACTACCAAATCTGCGATTTCTTCTGGAGTACCCAGACGATTCATGCTAGACTTACCGGCAATCATCTTTTTCATATCATCAGTTAAATTGTTGTCAAGAAGTGGAGTAGCAATGTATCCAGGTCCAACTGCATTACAACGAACACCTAGCTGACCATACTCGGCAGCAATATTTTTGGTTAACCCGACAACACCATGTTTGGATGCTGTATAGGCAGGACTCATAGGTGCGGCAACAGTTCCGTGTATGGAAGCGATATTGATGATACTTCCTCCTCCATTTTTCACCATTTGCTCCAACTGATAGCGACAAGCGTAGAAAACGCCATTTAGATTTAGTCCTATGACCTTATCCCAGGCATTCACATCATATTCTCCCGTCAAAGCTGCTGGACCTCCGATACCCGCATTGTTACATGCCACATCCAGTTTTCCATAAGCTTTTACAATTTCCTCAACGACCCTCTTGTTTTCTTCTGCGCTGGAAGAATCAGCTTTGATAAAAATAGCTTCTCCTCCATCTTTTTTAATGGAATCAACGACTGCTTGACCGTGGTCAGAATTAATATCAGATACTACAACTTTGGCTCCTTCTTTGGCATATGCTTTTGCAATAGCTTCTCCGATTCCTGAGCCTCCACCTGAAATATAGGCCACCTTATTTTCTAACAATAACATAGTTTTAATTGATTGGTTATTATGGTTAGAAAACATCCCGAGGCTCCTTTCGGTTCTCAAAAAGTCACTTTTAAACCCAAATAATCCATGACATTTCTCACCTTTTGAAAGAACGATTTTGGAGTAGCGTATAACAACAAGATCTCCAGTCAAATAGCACAAAAAAGCCCGATTCTTAATAAAATCGGGCTTTTGAAAATTCGTTTATTTAGTCAAGGGCTTGTCCCTCTGCATTTCTATCATATCAACTGGCGGAGGTGTATTGTCTCCCAAAAGATGCTGCACAAAATAGTCTCCCATTCTCCAAAAGAAATACTCTGTCATATTACCATAACCGTGTCTCTGTCCCGGTAGCATTACAAAATCAAATCTCTTTCCAGCTTTGATCAATGCCTCTGCCATACGAATGGTATTAGCTGGGTGAACATTATTATCAACACCACCCGTAGAAAGCATCAGTCTACCCTTCAAGTTTTTTGCTAGATCAGGGTTCTTTTCAATCTGATAAACAAAGGTTGTATCACCCTTTGGAGAAATTTGCTCTTTAACTCCATGATGCTTTTCAGACCACCATCTGTTGTAGATGTTGTTTTCATGATTACCTGCTGATGAAACAGCCACTTTGAACACATCTGGATAAACTAACATGGCTGCAGTGGACATAAATCCACCTCCTGAGTGACCATGGATTCCCACCTTGTTTCTATCGATGTAATCGTACTTATCAGCTAATTGCTCAATGGCAGCCTTTTTATCAGCCAAACCATAATCTCTCAAATCTCCATAGCCATAATTATGATACCACTTGGATCGAGCTGGATGACCTCCTCTATTTCCAAGAGTGATTACTACGAAGCCGAACTGAGCCAAACGGTCAGTTCTATCCAATCTGCTGCCAAAAGCCTTGTTCACAGCCTCGGTTTGTGGACCTGGATAGACATATTCAATGATTGGGTATTTTCTTGTAGAGTCAAAATCAAAAGGCTTATACATCACTCCATACAAGTCGGTAATTCCATCATCAGCTTTGAATTTGAATGGTTCTGGGAATTGATAACCTGCTGCAAAAAGCTGGCTCAAATCGGTGGTTTCCAAATCCATTACTTTGTTACCACTTCTGTCTTTCAAAACGGAAACTGGAGTGGTATTTACTCTTGAATAAGTATCCACGAAATAGCTTGCATTGTCATTGATGCTTATGTCGTGAGTAAAGTCCCCTGAATTCAACAGACTTACGGCTCCTCCATCCAAACTAACAGAATACAAGTGCTCGTAATAAGGATCTTCTCCTTTTTCTCTTCCATTTGCTACGAAATAGACTTTTCTATTTTTCTCATCAACTCTTGCGGTTCCGCTCACATGGTAAGGGCCTGAGGTCAATTGACGTTTCATCGATCCATCTTTTCCATAGAGGTAAAGATGTGCCCAACCATCTCTTTCTGACCACCAGATCATGTCATTTCCTACCAATTCCAATTTGTCAAAATCGATATAGGTATTGCTTCTTTCCTCGATCAGAACTTCCTTCTCATTCGTAGTTAGATTCCATCTTACCACATCCACTTTTTTCAAATCTCTGGATGTCAATGCGAAATAAAATTCATCCAAATCTCCCAACCAAGTCGCAGGTCTAAAGTCATCATCTCTTGTATTGGCAGCAGGTGTTATTGACCAAAGAGATATCGTCTGATCTTTGAAGGTTGAAACAGGAAGCTTGTTCAGTTCCATAGATTCGAATGAAAAATGAAGCAATTCTGATTGTGGCTGCTCTTTTTCCCCTGGCATGGCGTATTTGTAAGTCTCCAAAGTTGGTCTAGGATCCCTAGTATTGTGAATTACCCAAAGGTCCTTTACCTCTCTTGAATCAGATCTTGTCATGACAAACTGCTTGGAATCTGTACTCCAAAGAAGCCCTACTCTCTTTCTGTCATCCTTTTTCTTTTCTTCCTCGACATTATCATCTCCGCGGCCTCCCCAACCATATTCGTAATCCTTTTCCCCATCTGTTGTCAATTGATTTTCAACGATAGTAGAATCTTTTTCATCTTTGACAGCCTTCAAGAAGTTCTCTTTATCCATCCAATACAAATTGTAGTTTTTGCCATAAACTACCTTAGAGGAATCAGGTGAAATATTAGCCCAAGAAAGTCGCTTTGGGTCTTTTTCAGTTTCAACTTCAGTTAAAGTTTGGTTAGATATGGTATACAAAAATGTATGGGTCTTTTTCTCTAATGAATCCTTCGCATTTTTGTTTTTGGCCTTGATTTCATCCCAATCAGATTTCAGGACATCAGCTGTAGATTTCACTTTGAATCGGATCGTATTTTCATCATCCATCAGTTTCAAATCATCCAATTTCAAATGCTGACCATCATAAGGATCCTTAACAGCCTTGGTGATTTCAGCTGCAAGTTTATCTCTGTCAAAAAGCTCAGTTTTTGATTTTCTAACAGGGTCTACTACATACCAATTTTTGCCTTCACTTGTCTCATATTCATACCAAAACCGGTCTGATTTCTTCATCCAATGGGGATTTACGGAAGTAGAAAACACCATTTTCCTCATCTTTTCTGGAGAAAATCGTGCTGCCAATTCATAATTCCCCTTGTAAACAGGTTCCTGTGAAAAGGCAGAAAAAGCCAGAACAAAGAACCCGGAAAGGAGTAAAATTTTTCGCATAGTTATTTGAGTTGATATTCTAAGCGAAGCTAAAAAATGAGGCTTAATGACTCTTTACCGCTTGAATAAAAACACCAAACACGCTCAAACTAGGAGGAGAAGGGACTCAAATTCTCCAACTAGACTTTGTATAATCTGGAAATAATTTGGTCAATAGACCTCCGGCAAAATAAAATTGATAATAGACTAACATGATCCCTACCGTAAAAGGCAATTCAAATGTTTTCAGATCAACTCTTTTACCATTTTGGAAACTAGATTTGATAGCTTTTTTACTTCTAAAAAGGTAAATCTTAAAGAATCGTTTAAATGGGTTTTTATGAAAAAACTCTTTTTCAAACAGGCGACCATAATCATCCCTGCCTTCTGCCAAAGCCCTGGTAAAGAAATGAGAAGCGCCATTAGGACATGGATGAGATGCTGTTGCTCCACTATGCTTATAAAGCTTTATTCCTTTTGCTTTCATTCGCTCCCAGAGCAAAGTGTCTGCTCCTCTTGTAATTCCCTCATTCATCTCAGGGTAAGGATTTTCTAGCATCAATTGTCTATTTGCAATATAATTATTGGAAAAAATCAATCCTACTTCATCCAATTTGGAAGCAACTGGAGGGAGAGGAAAAAACCAAGATAAAGCAAAAGCTTTTCCAACTAAATCTGAATAATCTATATAAGAATAACCAGAAACTACTGAATCTGGATATTGATTATGAGTTTCTAGCATAATTTCTAACCAATCAGCCCCAGGTATAATATCACTATCTAGAAAGATTATCTTTTCACCTTTTGCCAGCTTTACACCTTGGTTCTTCAACTCAAAATAATGAGCATCTTCCACATCAATTACAGAATAAGGAATTGAAACTTTCAAATCATTTTCTGCAACAACTTCATCGATAAAATCCTCGATAAATTTTTTGCTCACTTGTTTTTCATTGTGAAGAATCAACATCTCAATCGTCTCAGACCTTTTGTTGGTTTGATTGAATATTTGAATCAGTAGTTCCTTTGTTCTTTGCAACTCTGCCAAAACAGCGTTTTCCCACTCTAAAACAATACTTATATCCATTTTTATTCGATTAAAAATTACATTAAACAGAACCTAAAAATATAATTCTTTAAGACGATTTCTAATATTTTTTCATAATTATAAGAAATTTAGTTCTCCATCTAACTAAATCAGTACCTGGGATATAGACATTTCACATCTACTTAACCTTTTCTTCATCTAAACCAAAGATTATTTTGAAATCATGACAATCACTTAACAAACTAAACATCATGGTTTTATATTGAGGGTATACCTTTCGATCAAAACCAACAGAGTGAAGACACATTTCAAAACTATCATCATCTCAGATGTCCACTTGGGCACAAAAGGTTCGAAAGCCAAAGAAATTGCCCGCTTCCTAAAACAATATCGATGTGAAAACCTCATTCTCAATGGGGACATCATCGACGGTTGGCAACTCAAAAAATCGGGTAGCTGGAAAAGAAAGCATACTCGCTTTTTCAATCGAATCATCAAAATGATAGAAAACCACAAAACAAACGTGGTCTATCTGAGAGGAAATCACGATGATTTTTTAGATCAAATTCTACCTCTTCAGATCGGGAATCTCTCGATCCAAACCGACATGATTTACGAAAGTCATGGCAAAAAATATTTCATTACTCATGGAGACGTGTTTGACAGCATCACTACAAATCTCAGGTGGATCGCTTATATCGGAGATGTGGGATATACTTTTCTACTTTGGCTAAATAGAGTAGTCAATCACTACAGAATCAAAAGAGGTCTTCCATATTTTTCACTCTCCCAATATATCAAAGGCAAGGTAAAATCAGCCGTTTCCTACATCGATCAGTATGAGGAAGAACTGGCAAAAATGGCTAAGGCAAAGGGATGTGACGGAATCATCTGTGGACATATACACAAGGCAGAAAATCGCTATATCGATGGAATCCATTATCTCAATTCAGGTGATTGGGTGGAGACCATGTCAGCCCTTGCAGAAGATGAAGACAGCAACTGGCAATTGATCTATTATAATGAAATAGACTTCAAAAGTTCTGCAAATCTGCACATTTCATCCTTTTTCGAAGGAGAGAACGAGAAAAATTCCGATATTATTCCGTTGAAACAGGTTTCTTTTGACCGGAACAATGACGATCAAATCGAACCACCAGCTTTTAGATCATGAAATTTTTATTTTTAGTTCAGGGGGAAGGAAGAGGGCACATGACCCAAGCTATTTCTTTTGCCAAGTTAGTCCGAACTCAAGGACACACTGTCTGTGGTGTTGTTCTGGGAAAAAGTAAGAGACGTGCCATCCCGGACTTTTTCAAAAGAGAAATCTCCGCTCCCATCCATTGGATTCCGAGTCCGAACTTTGTCTGTGACAAAAATGAAAAACGAATCAGTTTAAGCAAAACCATCTCCAAAAACCTGATTCAAACTCCCAAATACCTTCAAAGTCTTTGGCAAATCCACAAAATCGTACAAAACCACCAACCAGACATCATTGTCAATTTTTACGACCAATTAGGAGGACTTTACAATTTGATTTTTAGACCCAAAGCTGAATATTGGGTTATTGGACATCAATACTTGGTCAACCATTCTGAATTCATTTTCCCAGAAGGGAGATCCTTGGAAAAGTCTCTTTTTAAACTCAATACTCAAATCACTTCTCTTGGTGCAAAAACCCAATTGGCATTGTCATTTGAGAGATTAAACTCTGAAGGAAAAACCCAGATAGTTCCTCCGCTATTGAGACCTGAGATCAATTACCTCGAACCAACATCTGGAGATTTTTTACTGACCTACTTAGTCAATCCAGGCTACTCGGAAGATGTCATCAAGTATGCAAAACAAGTTCCAGATCAAAAAATAAAAGTTTATTGGGATAAAAAAGATGCCTCAGAAACTGTTCAGGCACTTCCCAATCTAACTTTTCATCAAGTCAATGATAAAAGTTTTCTGCAAGACATGGCAACTTGCAAGAGTCTAGTTTGTACGGCTGGATTTGAATCGGTGTGCGAGGCCATGTATTTGGGGAAACAAATTATGGTGGTCCCTGTGGAAGGCCAATACGAGCAAGCTTGCAATGCTTTGGAAATCCAACATAGAAAAATCGGGATCACATCCTCTTGCTTTGATTTTAGCCTTTTGGAAAATAAGCCACTGGAGCAAACAAAAACTCCCCAGGAATTTATTCAATGGCAAAATTCCTGGGGAGAAATACTTCAAAATCTATTATCCAAGGAGGAAGTTACTTGGGAAACCACCACTCCGGCATTGGAAATTGGCTAAGACTTAGCAGCCGTTTGCCGCTCTTTCCTCTGGAGTAAGCTCTGATGGAAGCTTAAACATCTCTACTCCATTTCTGGTGATTTTTACGTAAGGCTCAGCAGGTAAAGTAGGTTTAGTCACCTTACTTTTGGCCAAATAATCTAAGGACATATATGAATTCATCACCTGATCGTAAAGACTCTGAATCTGATCTTGATCAATTTCACTTTTGAAAATGAAATGCTGCTTTTCGTTCCTTTTCAATTCATAAGAATAGAACAATTCATTATATGCTTCTAATAAGGTTTCATCTGCCATTCCATCGTATGGAGGGGGAGGTGGAAGTGTTGCTTTCTCTTCAGCAGTCAAGTCACCTGGTTTCTTGAAATACACCTCTCCATCCTTTTCCAATCGAATAAATGGATCATATGGATGCTTGGGTCTTTGAGTCTTTCTCTGTAAATCCATTGGAAGTCTGAAGTACTTTCCTCCCAAATCCAAGAACTCATTTAAAATTTCTTTTTGTTCATCAGCAGATCTTTGGATATAGTGAACTCCAGTAGCTAATCTTTCTTTATAAACTTGAAGATCATTCAAATATTCAGTCAAATCATTAATTCGTTCATTCGATCTTGGCCAAATAGATGAATTACTTAAATATTTGATCTTTCTTACATCCAACTTCCTTAACTCAGTTTGAAAGTCAGCCAATTGACCCATCGGAACTCCCGGATCTACAGAAAGATTAACCAAAACGTGGTTATCAGAGTCTTTTAATAGGTCCTTTAAATCAGATATTGCATAAACTTTCCCCTCATACTTAATTCCACCACCTATGTTCAGATGAAAATCAAGCTCCTCTGAATTATTGATGGACTTTGACTCTGATCCTGAATCTTTCGCAACCTCAACGCTTTTCTTCTCACTAAATCCATAAATCACTAAAGCAATTACCGGTAAAAGCACCAGAAGCTTAATCACACGAATAGTGGATTTTGTCTGCTTTTTCATCATTTCGAGACGTTTTTTGGTTAAAGAAAAATTCAAATTACTAACAAGAGAATTGGAAGGGTTTCCAGCCATAAATTGAAGCAATTCTTGTTGATATTGATGGATCGGCCATTTTTTAAGAACTGACTGATCTGCTATAAATTCATGGTTTAGCTGGATGCTTTGCTTAGCCCAATACAAGCCTGGATGGAACCAAAACGGGATCATCAATAGCTCTATAAATAATATATCCCAGCTATGTTTCCCATTCACATGCGACAATTCATGCTCAAACACCGCATCAGAAATCTCCTCATTTTCAAACTCCTCTTTTGTAACAAAAATGTAATGAAAGAAAGTATATGGAATGACTTTCTGGGAAAGTAGAACCAAGGTTTGACCACGATAGGTCACCTTCAAATTCTTATTGACCTGATTATAGAGTACTCCAATATTTTTGACAAAACGGATTAAGAATACTATCGAAACCATGCCATAGACAATCCACAACAATATTTGCCATGGAAGCTCTGTTGGCAGCTCGGTAAGGACTAATTCCTGATTAGAGACATTTTCAAAAGTGGGGATTACATTTTCCCCAAAATTCAATGATTCCACAAAAACAGGAGCCTGTTTTTCTACAAAAACCACTTTTTCAATTGTGTTTAGCGGAATCAAAAAAGAGAAAATAATTGCCCCTAATAGGTAAAAGCGATTGAATTGGTAAAACACTTCCCGCTGAAGCAAAAGCCTATGAATGGCCAGAAAGACCATCAGACAAATCACGGATTTCAATAGATATTCCATCAGCTTTTTTGGACTAGTTTTTCTTCAATTAGAGACTTCAATTCTTCAAGTTCTTCTTTGGATAAGTCAGTTTTCTTCGTGAAAAAAGAAGCAAACTGACCTGGAGAATCATTGAAAAAGTTTTTGATCAAGCCATTGATATGTTTGGAGAAATAGTTTTCCTTACTGATCAATGGAAAATATTGTCTCATATTCCCAATCGTCTCATAAGAGACAAAATCTTTCTCCTGCATCCTTTTCAACAAAGTGGAAATTGTAGTGGCTGCAGGCTTTGGGTCTGGATACATCTCAAGTAGCTCTTTTTGAAATGCTTTTTTCAAAACCCAAAGGTGATTCATCAATTCTTCCTCAGTTTTAGACAGTTTCATAATTACAAATTACTTTCTACAAATGTAGAACACAAAATCAATTCTACAAGTGTAGAATGAAATTTTTAACATTTTTCAGAGAATTTGATTTTTGAGGAAAATTGGAATTCTATGCAACAAATCATGAATTCCTGCCTTATTAAACTACTTACTTCGTAGAATATGGACTTTTACAATCCATTTTTTCAAAAATCCATTATCTATTTGACCTAGTTCAAAAAATTGGTGAATTCGACCATATTCAGCGATTTACGAAAGAGAAGTCCTAATTTTGATCTTTAAGCAACGAAAACTTATATTTTCGAGACTGCTCAAATCAGAACCTACATGTTAGCTGAATATACACGATTACAAGAGGACCGCGATTTTACCAAACATTGGAAAAAATGGGGTCCTTATTTAACTGAAAGACAATGGGGCACCGTTAGAGAAGATTACAGCCCTGATGGTGCTGCTTGGGAAAATGTTACCCACGATGATGCCAGAAGCAAGGCCTACAGATGGGGTGAAGAAGGCATTGGAGGAATCTCAGACTACAAGCAAAAACTTTGTCTTGCTTGGGCTTTTTGGAACGGGAAGGACCCTTTTATCAAGGAAAGACTCTTTGGATTGACTGGAAATCAGGGAAATCATGGAGAAGATGTCAAAGAAATCTATTACTACCTAGACTCCACTCCCACTCATTCCTACATGAAGATGCTCTATAAGTATCCTCAGACAGAGTTTCCATATGGTGAATTAGTCAATGAAAATGGGAGAAGAAGTAAGACTGATCGAGAATACGAACTCATCGATACAGGGGTATTTGATGATGATCGCTACTTTGACATTTTCATAGAATATGCAAAGCATGATGCAGAGGATATTATTGCCAAAGTAACTATCCACAATAGAGGCCCTGAATCTGCTCCGCTATGGGTAATGCCGACTTTATGGTTTCGAAAAACCTGGTTTACCGGCCATGAACCCTTTCTTCCTAAGCTAAGCTTGGTTCGATCCAACCAAATCAAGGCCTTTAACCCTAAGTCAGGAAATTACTCCATCACCTTCGATGGGGCTCCAGACATTCGCTTTTGTGACAATGAAACCAATAGAGAACGCTTATACGGAATCCCGAACGAGAAGAAGTTCCTAAAGGATGGAATCAATGATTTCATCGTTAAAGGTGATGATTCCAAACTTAACCCAGCATTTACCGGCACCAAGGCTGCGGCTATTTATAAACTCGATATCAAAGCAGGTGAGAAAGCCGAAATAGTATTGAGGCTACAACATCAATTGGAGGATGAACCCCTTGAAATATGCAATCACTGCCTTCAACAAAGAAATAAGGAGGCTGATGAATTTTACAATCATCTTCAAGAAAGAGTAACAGACCCTGACTTAAAATCCATCCAACGTCAGGCCTATGCTGGAATGATGTGGTCTAAGCAATTTTATTACTACGATGTAGAAAGATGGCTTGAAGGAGACCCCGGACGATACAGTCCACCAAAAGAGCGAAAACAAGGAAGAAATCATGATTGGAGACATCTTCAGAATTATGACATCATTTCCATGCCGGACAAATGGGAATATCCCTGGTATGCTGCATGGGATTTGGCATTTCACTGTATTCCAATTTCAAGGGTTGATCCAGAATTTGCCAAAGACCAACTTCAGCTTCTCCTGAATGAATGGTACATGCATCCAAATGGACAAATTCCGGCTTATGAATGGAATTTTTCGGATGTCAACCCTCCTGTCCATGCTTATGCGGTTCAACGGGTTTATCAGATTGATAAAAAGGCAAATGGCGGAAAAGGAGACCAAGAATTCCTAGAAAGAGCCATGCATAAATTGATGTTGAACTTTACCTGGTGGGTCAATCAAAAGGACTCCGATGGCAAAAACATCTTTGAAGGCGGCTTCTTAGGACTAGATAATATCTCCTTGTTTGACCGAAGTCATGCTCAATATTACCAAGGGAAATTGGAGCAAGCTGATGCGACTTCTTGGATGGCGATGTTTTGCTTGAATATGCTTCGGATTTCATTGGATCTCTGCGAATTCAACAAAGTCTATCAATTCACCGCAACCAAATTCCTAGAGCACTTCCTGTATATAGCAGGAGCAATGAACAATATTTCCGCTGAGCAAATATCCCTTTGGGATGATGAGGACAACTTTTTCTATGATATTTTCCACGTCCCTGGAAAAGAACCAAAGAAAATGAAAGTTCGATCTATCGTAGGATTGATCCCTTTATTTGCAGTCGAACCTATTCGTGAGGAGCTTTTCGATCAGCTTCCAGAATTCAGAAAGCGACTGGATTTCTTCCTCAGGGAAAAGCCAAAACTAGCTGCTTTGGTTTCTAGCTGGATCCAACCGGGCTACGACAAAAGAAGGCTTTTTTCATTGCTTAGAGGGCACCGGATGAAGAAAGTTTTGCAAAAAATGCTAGACTCAGATGAGTTCTTAAGTGATTTCGGGATTAGATCTCTTTCCAAATTCCATGAAAGAAAGCCCTATACGATGAAAATCAATGGAGATACGTTCTCCATCAAATACACTCCGGGAGAATCCGATACCCGAATGTTTGGAGGTAACTCCAACTGGAGGGGCCCGATTTGGTTCCCAATCAATTACTTGATCATCGAGTCCTTGAAGAAGTTTGACTTCTACTACGGAGGAGATTTCAGCATCGAATACCCAACAGGTTCGGGCAATTATATGACCATGGATGTGATAGCCAAGGAACTTTCTTTACGCTGTATCAAGATTTTCATGCGTGATGAAAATGGGAATAGACCTTTCAATGGGACTCAGGAAAAATTCCAAACCGACCCGAATTTCAAGGATTACATTCTGTTTTATGAGTATTTCCAAGGTGATAACGGTGAAGGGCTAGGTGCCTCCCATCAGACTGGATGGACGGGATTGGTTGCCGAAATGATCCATAAATTCTACAAAGAGAAAAAACCACACACTTATGGTAACTCTACCACCCTATTTAGAAGCTAACCGACTAGAAGCCGGCTGTGATGAAGTAGGTCGCGGATGTCTTGCTGGGCCTGTTGTAGCAGCCGCGGTAATTTTACCTCAGGATTTTTCAAATCCATGGATCAATGACTCCAAAAAATTGCGAAAATCCCAACGCGAAGAATTAGTGGATGAAATCAAAAACTCAGCGATTGCTTGGGCTATTGCTGAGGCTACAGTTGAGGAAATTGATCAAATCAACATCCTCAACGCTTCCTTCTTGGCAATGAAAAGGGCAATTCAGCAATTGAAAGTTGAGCCCGAACATTTGCTGATTGATGGAAATAGATGGAAATCTGATCTCTCTTATCCATATACCTGCGTCATCAAAGGCGATGGAAAGTTTGCCAGCATTGCTTCTGCATCTATTCTCGCAAAAGTCCATCGAGATAATTTCATGGAAAGTCTGGCTTTGGAATTCCCTCATTATGGGTGGGAAACCAACGCGGGGTATCCGACGAAAATCCATAGAGCCGGAATTGAGAATTTTGGCAAAACAATCTGGCATCGGACCAGTTTTCAATTATTGCCAAAACAGATGATGCTAGACTTAAAATAAAAGCCAACTCTTTCAAGTTGGCTTTTTCACTCATTAGGGTGCTTGAGCTACAAAAATTCTATTCAATTATTTTTTCGAAAGTCAGTTTTCCTGATCCTGGGGAGTCACTGATTGGTTCCAAGACCAATTTAGAATCTGTCACTTCAACTATTTTCGCTTTTCTGATTTCTCCTCCACTATTGATAGTCAAGATGTTTTCTGGACTCAATTCCAGTTTTGCTTTCTTTTGAATCATTCGCTGATTTTGGAAATCTGTAAAAAGCAGAGAATCATTCTCTACGAATTTATAAATAGTATTTTCCAGTCTGTTTTTGATTTTAGCCTGCATATCTGCCAAAGCAGTGGGATTTGCACTTCTGAATTGGGGGGAATTTCTAATTCTATCAATCCCGTCAAAATGAACCAGTTGCCATTTTCCAAGAAGCTCTTGCATCTGAATGGGTGAACCCTGGAGGAAAAAAAACAAAATTAAAGCTGGAATATTAATCAAATTCATAACCGCTTACAGGCAATTATTTTGCCAGAAAAATCAAGCCTATTGCACCACCTTCACATTCAAAAATGGAATCCATTCTGAAGCTTGTCTTTCTGCATATAGGGATAAAAAGAAAGATAGTGAAGGCTTAAAAGGATGCATTTTTAAATGCATACCCGCCTGTTCTGGGGTTTTATCTCCCTTGCTGACATTACAGCGATTGCAAGCAGTCACCAAGTTTGTCCAAGATGTTTTCCCTCCTTTGGATCGGGGCATCACATGATCGATTGTGAGGTGTCTTTTGCTACCACAATACTGGCACTCTCCATTATCTCGCCTAAAAAGGTTTACACGATTCAATAAAACTCCACGATAAGGAATGTTTTTATATTCATTGAGACGAATTACCGCAGGATATGAAAAAGTCCGGCTAACGGTTCGGATTTCGAGTAGATCGTAGGTAGAAAGAATATTTGCTTTATCCAATAAAGTAAGAACAATAGCCTTCTGAGCCGATACCACTGCTACCGGAGAATGATCCAAGTTCAATACCAATACTCGTTTATCCATCTTTTTTGAAGACTGATCTCGCAGTAAAAACTACTTCCTCAGACTTTTGGTTTTTTAAATAGGTTTCCCATTCATTCAAATCAGATACTTTCATTTTATTATCCATCCAAAGCACTTCTTCCATCCCCAGGTAAATTCCGAAATGATCCTGATTAGAATATTGATGATGAAAAATAATCAAATCTCCCGGCTTGACATGATTTATGGGAATGATTCTTCCCGGTAAATACACTGAATTCCAAGTATATCCAGCAATTGAGTAAATCAAAGCAAATCCCAGCTGTTCATCAACTCCAAAAATACTCCTCCCTCCTGGCTGCCATGGCGCATTGATGTACTTTAAAGCAATATCTACTAATTGATCTCGGTCGGCTTTGATCGCATGGCTTCTCACTGATCCGGTAAAGCCAATATGGTCCTGCCAATTGAATAATTCCAAATCTGAAAAATGAAGTCTACTTCCCGGCAATAAATACACGTTTGTCCCCATATATTCTATTGCTGCTATGGGGCTGGTGACTATTTGATAGTCTTGATTGAGAAATTTCTGATAATCGAGACTATTGATCTCTTTGATGGATTTGGAAGAGATCCATCCTCCAATTCTTGAGTCCTCATTAAAAATTCGATACCAAGTTCGATCTTCGGTGACTGCCAAAACTTGATAACATTCTCCAAAAAGTAATTGAGTCACCAAAGCCGAGTCTACAGTTGGCTTTCTGTAGACTGGTAAAATCGTTTGTCGGCAAATGCCGAATGCATCATTTAAGGGCCATTCGTTGGAGTTCTCTTTTGGCATCTTTTTCCTTCAGGTCCTGTCTCTTATCATGGACTTTTTTTCCTCTACCCAAGGCGATTTCCATTTTGGCCATCCCTCGGTCATTGATAAATATACGAACCGGAATGATAGTTAGCCCCTTTTCTTGAGACTTAGTTTGCAGTTTCTCGAGTTCTTTTTTGCCCAAAAGCAATTTTCTATCTCTCACAGCATCATGATTATAGCTTGCAGCCATTGAATAGGGAGCAATATGCATTTGACGGACATAAAGCTCGCCGTCCAAGAAAACACAAAAGGATTCAGTCAGAGAAACTTTCCCCTCACGAATGGATTTGATTTCGGTACCTTTTAGGACCATTCCTGCCTTATAGGTATCTATAAACTCAAACTGAAAGCTTGCTTTCTTGTTTTTGATATTGATGATTTTATCAAACTTATTGACTTTAGTAGCCATACTTAAATCTTCATTTTTGCCAAAGGAGTAACATCCATCGATGCAAATTCTCCCTCTTGGTATTTGAAATGTGCAGCCATGGCGATCATCGCTGCATTATCCGTACAATATTCGAATTTTGGAATGTACAGGTTCCATCCTCTCTTTTTCGCTAGATCAGTTAAGGTATCGCGAAGCCCTGAATTAGCCGAAACCCCTCCTGCAATGGCTATTTCCTTAACTCCATACTGTTTCACTGCCAATTTCAATTTGATCAAAAGCATCTCAATCAAGCTATATTGGACAGAGGCACAAAGGTCAGCAATATTTTCTTCATTGAAATTAGGATTGCTTTGAAGCTGTTCCCGAAGAAAATATAAAACCGCTGTTTTTATTCCACTGAAAGAATAATCCAATTCAGGCATTCTTGTTATGGGAAACTGAAACGCCTTTGGATTCCCTTCTTTCGCATATTTATCAATTAAAGGCCCTCCTGGATAAGGCAAACCCAATAACTTGGCAGTTTTATCAAAGGCCTCCCCTACAGCATCGTCTCTAGTCTCGCCAATGACTTCCATTTCTAAAGGACTTTTCACCAAAACCAACTGCGTATGCCCTCCACTGACAGTCAAACAAATGAAAGGAAACTTAGGCTTTGGGTCTTCTATAAAATGAGCCAAAACGTGAGCCTGCATATGGTTCACCTCGATCAAAGGAATCTGAAGAGAATAGGCCAATGATTTGGCAAAACTCACTCCAACCAATAAGGCTCCCATCAAGCCGGGTCCTCGAGTAAAGGCAATTGCACTCAAATCTTCCTTATTCAAACCTGAGGTTGAAAGTGCCTCATAAACAACAGGGACAATATTTTCCTGATGTGCCCTTGATGCTAATTCGGGAACAACACCCCCATATTTTTCGTGGACTGATTGTGTGGCCACAATATTATTAAGTACTTTGCCATTTAAGATAATAGAGGCAGAGGTTTCGTCACACGAGGACTCAATTGCTAGTATAGAAATATCTTTAGTATCCATTGGAAAAGAACGCGAAAGTTACGGAATTTTTACACAAAGCCTTTCGAATACTCCTTTGGGTAATCTTTGGCTTACTTTTGAGCTTCTTAAGTATTGCATTGTTGCTTCAAATGGCGTCGGTTCAAAACTGGGCCATAGATAAAGTAACCAATTATCTCAATAAAGATTCCCAATTCACCACATCAATTGGACATATTGATCTCAATTGGTGGGACGCCCTTTCCCTCAGCAATTTAGAAATCAAAGATCATCATGACAGTACTATGATTGCTGCGCAAAAAGCAATGGTAGACTTTCAACTCGGTTCGTTGATTGGCTCGGGGACTCCCTCACTTGACAATGTAAGATTAGAAGAATCCAATGTTCAGCTAATTACTCATGAAGGTGATAGTACCATGAATATCAATTTGTGGGCGACTGAACTCTCAAAGTTATTTGGCTCTAGCGGAAGTTCAGGGAGTTCTTCCTTTGGAATCGGTCAAATCGAAATACGGAATTCCAAGTTTGCATTAGTGAATTACAATTCCGAACCGATCACTGATGGATTGGACTACAACCGCATGAGGTTTGTCAATTTAGCGGCAAGTGCATCAGATTTTTTAATCGAAGGAAGCGAGATTCAAATCAACATTGGACTATTATCTGGATTAGAATCAGGATCGGGTTTAAATATAAAGGAACTAAAAACAGATTTGACTTTTGCTCCTGAATTTTTGGAGTTTGATAAATTAAATCTGATCACCAACAAAAGTCATATCAAAGATTTCTTGAGATTTGAATATGCCAGTACCTCTTCATTCTCTGATTTTTTGACCAAAGTGGTCATCATAGCGAATATGGAAGAGACGATTTTAAGTTTGGATGATTTAAGATTTTTCGCCCCTACCCTTCCTAATATCAACGATGAAATCATCCTAACAGGAGCTGTAAAAGGTCCGGTTTCGGATTTGAGATCCGAGGAGTTTTTGTTAAGAATTGGCAAGAAAACTGAAATTTTTGGAGCATTCAGATTAGATGGACTTCCTGATATAGAAGACACCTACATCAATCTTTCTCTTCAAAACTCTACATTAAATGCCACAGATCTTGCTCCCTACTTATCAGACAATATTCAGGAAGAGATTTTAAAATTCGGCACTATTAGATTGAATGCCGATTTCGCTGGATACCTAAGCCGATTTGATACGAACGGACAATTCCAAACTAGCATTGGGGATATAGATGGTAGAGTGAATTTCGAACAGAAAAACGGTTCCAACAAGGTAGTTTCCAATGTAACCATCAAAGAATTGGACCTAGGTAAGATTACCAATTCACCAGATGTATTCCAAAAAGTCAGCTTGGAAGGAAATGTGAATCTGGAAGGAAAAAGTCGAGACGACATCTTGATCGGATTGGATGCAGTAATTTCCAAAATTGGAGTCAAAGGATACAATTATTCCAACATTCAAACAGATGCTAATTACGGATTGGATCTTTTTGAGGGACATTTAGCCATCAATGACCCAAACTTGAAACTGAATGGACGTGGAACGATCAATTTGAGAGATACCTCTGAGGCTATCAACATCAATGTTCAACTGGATACAGCTAATCTAACCACGCTTAACCTTTCCGAAAAAGCCACCTTCGTTTCCGGTGAACTTCAAATGGACACTAAAGGAATCAATGTAGATGACTTGACGGGGATCATGAGGGTCAAGGACTTGGCTATTGGGTACGATGGCAGATTTTTGGAAGTAGGTGATTTTTATTTCCAATCCCTTTTTGCCGGAGGAACACGCACGATGTCTCTCAATTCTGATTACTTGGTGGCAGGTGCTTCCGGTCATTTTGCCATTGAACAAATGATGAAAGACTTTCCTGTTCTCTACAATCAGTATTTGGCTATCCTTTTTAAGCAAGAACAACCAGTTGCAGACATTGAGGAATACTTCAATCAAGAATATAAAATCGACCTAAATATTCGACTTTTGGACATTAATCCAATTGTCCAGCTATTTCAACCGGATTATTACATTTCTAAAAACACCTTACTTGAAGGTGCCTTTTACCAAACGGCGGAAAACACAATTTTCAACTTTTTCACTTCTATTGATACCTTGCAATATCAATCCAATGTTGCAAGAGATGTTAATATAGATTTTAACACCTCCAAATTGATCAACAGTGAGGACATTTTGGCTTCTTTTTACATCTTTTCCAAAAACCAAAACCTAGGCACCTCCTTGGAATTTAGCAACTTTGGATTTGAAGCAATTTGGAATAATGACGCACTGAATCTTGACTTTGCCTTGGATCAGGATTCAACTCAAAGTAGTGCCCGAATTAAGGCTGAAGCTCGTTTTTCTCCTGACCAAACAGCACTTTCTTTCGAACCTTCCCAATTGATCGTGTTGGGTAATGAGTGGAAATTTGACCCCGAAAATGAAATTTTGTTACAATCTGAGGGGATTAGTTTCAATAATGTTGTCCTCCAGTCTAAAAAACAAGTCATCGATATTGAAGGGGTTTTAGGCAATGACGCAGAAGATCAGCTTTATGCCACGATCCTAAATGTCAACGCAAACATCTTAAACACCCTAACCCCTCAGGAGTATAATGGTAGGATCAATGGGCAATTAATTCTCTCGAATGCTGAAACCGGAAGTCGAAATATCCGATCTGAAATCAAAGTAGATTCCCTTCAAATCAATGAGATCCCTATCGGCAATCTTTTGGCAAATGCCCATTTGAATGACAGTACTCTTGTATTGAATTTAGAAAATGAATTGAATGGGAAGAAGACCATCAATCTGGGAGGAAACCTATTTTTAGCAGATCAAATATTTGATTTAAATGGAAACCTCAATAATGCCGAAATGGCCATTTTTGAGCCATTCCTTTCCAATTACATATCGAATTTGGGAGGAACCATCTCTGGAAAAATTCAACTAAAAGGTAATGCCAGTAACCCACAGCTGCTTGGCCAGGGAAATTTCAATCAAGGAAGACTACGAGTCAATTACTTAAACACTCCATACCAATTGGATGGTGGGTTTATTTTTGAACCAGGAGAAATTAGTTTCGACAGATTAGTAGCCAAAGATCTCAATGGGAACACCGCTAACCTTTCCGGAGGTCTCAAATATCAGGGCCTTGAAGACATTGTATTGGATATCAATGCTAAGCTGAACAATTTCCAAGTTCTAAACACCTCCAAAAGGGACAATGAAGTATTTTACGGCTTAGCATTCGTAACGGGGACAATTGATATTGTTGGTTCAACTTCAAATTTGGATATTAATGCAAGAGCTACAAGTGAAGCAAATACTCGCATTTACATTCCTTTGAGTAGCAACAATGATCAGGTCAGCGAGGAATACATCCATTTCATCAATATTCAGGATACGGTTCGGATTCAAGAGCTGGCTGATGAAGTCAACCGACTCAATATCGAAAATGTGAGAATGAATTTCGTTCTGGATTTGACCCCAGACGCCTATGCGGAAATCATTATTGACCCTCGAACTGATGAAAAAATCTCTGGTAGAGGACGAGGCGTTTTGACTCTGGGAATTGATACCCAAGGAAACTTCTCCCTCTCTGGATCCTATGAAATCACGCAGGCGACTTATGATTTCTCCCTATACAACGTTCTTAAGAAAGAGTTTCAGGTAGAACCCGGAGGTAGAATCACTTGGTATGGAGATCCCTATCAAGGGGTCATGAACCTGAAAGCAAAATATACCGAATCTGTTTCCGTATCTCCTTTGTTGGCTACAAGCACTACTCAAGATCAGCAAAGTAGCGTGGCAAACAGAAGGTATCCTGTGGATGTCATCATGAATTTGAATGGAGAATTACTTTCTCCAGATATTACTTTCGGATTCGATTTCTCTCAATTCCCGAATAACGGTGATATCCAAACTGCTATTTCTTCTTTCCAATCTCGAATAGCCAATGATGAACAGGAAATGAACAGACAGGTGTTCTCCGTCATCATGACCCGATCTCTTTCACCAGAAGGTCAATTTGCTGGAGTAAATACAATTTCCAGCAGTTTGGGTCAGTTGATATCATCTCAACTCAATTCATTTATTGGACAAATGGATAAGAACTTGGAAGTCAATGTGGATTTAGCATCCCTGGATCAAAACGCATTGGAAACATTCCAATTGAGTGTGGCTTATACATTCTTGGATGGAAGACTAAGGGTATCAAGAGACGGTGGATTTACTGACAATACCGGAAATGCGGATGCAGCTTCTATCATTGGAGATTGGCAAGCCGAATACCTTTTGACAGATGACGGAGTCTATAGAATCCGTATATTCAATCGCAACAATTTTAATACATTTACCTCGCTCTCACTTTCCAAAAATGTGGCGACTTACGGAGTTTCAGTTTCTCAAAACGTCTCCTTTAACTCCTTCTCTGAGCTTTTTGAAAAAATTACCAGAAAGAAACAAAAAGCAGATCCTTTGTACGAAGATTCAGACAATTATCTAAGATATAACCGGGACGGTAGCGAAAACTGGAAACCAATAAATCTAGACAAGATCGAAGAGAGATTGGATTCATTGAAACAAAACAAAGAGCAATTTTTGTATCTAAAAGAGGAAGAAGATTAAACAATTCATCCAGTTTTGAGCTTTTCTCTAAAAGCCTTTTTATGCAAAAAATTTCAATTTTCTGGTTTCGTAGGGATCTCAGATTAGAGGACAATACCGGATTATACTACGCTCTTCAACAAGAAGAAAATATCCTTCCAATTTTCATTTTTGACACGAACATCCTTGATAAATTATCCAATAGGAAGGATGCGAGAGTAGAGTTCATCCTAGATCAATTGAAAAGCCTGAGCAAAGAATTGGAAGAAAAAGGAAGTTCTTTACTCATCAAAATAGGTAAACCCATTGAGGTTTACGAGGAGCTTTTGGGGCAATATAAAATACAGTCTGTCTACACCAATCGCGATTATGAACCCTATGCCAAGGAAAGAGATCAGGCTGTTGAAAAGCTTTTAAAAGAAAAAGGAGCTGATTTTTACACATTCAAAGATCAGATGATTTTTGAACCGGGTGAAGTGTTAAATGGATCTGGAGAATTCTACAAAGTTTTCACCCCTTACAGTCGAGTTTGGAAGGAAAAATTCCAAAATCAGAAAATTGAACTTCTCTCCTATTTCCATTGGAAAAATCTATTTCAGACATCAACTTTTGAGGTACCCAGTCTCGATGATTTAGGATTTGAAAGTACAGAAATCAAAATCCCATCAAAATCTTGGGAGGAAGATCTGATTTCCAAATACAACCAAACCAGAGATTTTCCAGCTCAAAAAGGAACGAGTAGATTGGGGATCCATCTTCGATTTGGAACTATTTCCATCAAAAAATTGGCTTTGGAAACTGCACCCCTCAACGATACTTTCCTAAATGAATTGATCTGGAGAGAGTTCTACATGACTATTTTGGCTTTTTGTCCAGAAGTGGTAGACAAGGCGTTCAAGCCAGCATATGATAGAATCCCTTGGAGAAATAATGAGGAGGATTTTAAGGCTTGGTGTGAAGGAAAAACAGGATATCCTATCGTGGATGCGGGGATGAGAGAACTCAATGCAACTGGTTACATGCACAATCGAGTACGAATGATCGTCGCTTCTTTCTTAACCAAACACTTACTGATCGACTGGAGATGGGGAGAAACCTATTTTGCAGAAAAACTTTTGGATTTTGAACTTGCTTCCAATAATGGCGGTTGGCAATGGGCGGCTGGCACAGGAACAGATGCACAACCTTATTTCCGAGTTTTCAATCCCGAGTCTCAAACTGAGAAATTTGACAAAGAGTTGAAGTATATCAAGAAATGGGTGCCAGAATTAGGCACAAAAGATTACCCAAAACCCATCGTAGATCATAAATTTGCTAGGCAAAGAGCAATTGATACGTACAAACAAGCATTGGATTAATGAATATTGGTGATAAAGTCCGTCTCCTCCACGGTAAAGAAGAAGGAATCATCCGCAAAATTTCAAATAGCGGAAGAATTGAAGTTGAAATTGAGGACGGGTTTATTATCCCAGCCATGAAGTCCGAGGCAGTTGTGATTTCAGAAGCTGAAAAAGCGCACTTTGGAACTATCAGTGAAATCGAGGAAAAAACAGAAACGCCAGTTGCTATTTCTGCCCCCAAAGATCAGGGAATCTATTTGGCATTCGTGCCAATCAATGATCAAAATCTGAGTCTTTATATCATCAATGATAGCCGTCAGGAGTATTTAATTCATGGATCTGAAGTTTTTGGCCCAAATCAGAGAACGCTTTTGGCAGAAACTGTAAAACCAGGTATTGCTAAAAAATTTGATGATCGACTTCTAAAAGAAATGGATCAGTGGCCAAGCTTTCTTCTTCGTTTTTTCCCTGTTCAAAATCGATTGGAAAAAGCTATTCCTCCTTTTGAGCGCCAAATCAAAATAAAAGCAACTCAATTCTTCAAGCATTTGAGCAAAGCTCCATTTTTGAATAAGTCAGCTTATTTGTTCCATATGGAGAATTCTACTCAGGAATTGGACATTCGGGCATTGAATTCGGAATTAGAAAAACTTTCTCCTAAACCAGAGGACACTCCGGTCAAAAAACCGGCAAGAAGTATCGATTTGCATATCGAAGAATTGGTAGAAAATCATTCGAAAATGAGCAATTCTGAGAAATTGAGAATTCAGTTGGAGACTTTTGATAAAAAATTGGACCAAGCTATCCAATCTGGAATGGACGAAATCACCTTCATCCATGGACTAGGAAATGGAGTTCTGCGAAAAGAAATTCACAAGCGCTTGAGTCAAATCGGAAATATTAAGTACTTTCAGGATACGCAGAAAGACCAGTGGGGCTACGGGGCCACCTTGGTAAGAATCTCCTAATTATGCTTGTGAAAATTTCTCCGGTATTTCAGGTTTTCGAACAACAACACTCCGAGGCAAAGGACTTGTTTTTGGTGCTAGGTCGCCAGATCAAATCCAAAAAAGCGATCGAACTCTACCAAAAGCTGAATTTCCTTCAGGTCTATGGAGACTTGCTAGCAAAGGTTCATTTTGAAAAAGAAGGCCTCCAATTTGATTTGTTTTCACCATTTAAAAAACTGGAGAAAAACCTCAAAAAGATCAATCACCTCAAGATTGTAGAAAAAGGAGTCAAACTTAGAGAGACTAACAAAACGCTGACTTTCAATACCTACAGCGCTTATTTAGATAAACATAAAAAGGGGCTTTACAATGAAACCTTTGACATGGTCATTGGTAGTTCGCTAAAGCATTGGGATGAATTCCTTGCGAAATCCCAACATGCCAGCAAAGGAATCAAACCTCTGATGATCAATACCGCGATCAATCAATTGATTCAAGAGGAGCTGGAATTTTTCCAGTTGGAGAAAAGAAAAGGAATGGACAGCAAGGCATTCAAAGATCTTTTCGAAGGTCTGAGAAAAATCATCATGCTCGAAAACCTGTTGCTACACCTAGGCTTTAATTCGATCTTTATTGACCAAATTCATGCTGAAATGGAGTCATTGAAGGAGAACTTGAAAGTTTGGTATGCCAATCATCTAGAGCTACAGTCCCTTACTTATTTTCTAAGTGACAAAGAGCAAGTGGGCAAAAAATATCTGGAATGGGTAAAAGAACTCCATGAAGAAAAGAAAAGCCTGTCTTCCAAAGTTGAAAAACAGGCTCAAAAGTTATTTCAAAAGATTCTGACCTAATTAGATTTTTGAAAGGGCATTTGCCAAATCATTTTTGAGGTCTTCAGCATCTTCAATTCCAACGCTCAATCTGATCAAGGAATCAACCAAACCCACTTTTTCTCTTTCCTCTTTAGGAATACTTGCATGAGTCATGGTAGCCGGGTGTCCGCAAAGTGATTCAACCCCACCCAATGATTCTGCCAAGGCGAAAAGCTTAAAGCTTTCCATCACTTTTACCGCATCTTCCATTTTATTTCCTATCAAGGTAAATGAAATCATCCCTCCATAGTCACGCATTTGCCTTTTGGCAACTTCATGATTCGGATGGTCTTCAAATCCTGGCCAATACACATTGGCTACCTTTGGATGATTTTTCAAATAAGCTGCGATGGTCTTTCCATTCTGAGAATGCCTTTCCATTCTTAGGTGAAGAGTTTTGATTCCTCTTAAAACCAAGAAACAGTCCTGAGGTCCAGGAGTCGCACCACATGCATTTTGGATAAAAACCAACTGCTTTGCTAGCTCATCATCATTGACGATCAAAGCCCCCATTACCACATCAGAATGCCCTCCCAAATATTTGGTTACTGAATGCATCACCAAATCAGCTCCAAGATCCAACGGATTCTGTAGATAAGGGGAAGCAAAGGTATTATCAACTCCAAAAATCAAGTTATGCTTTTTAGAAACTGCGGAAATCGCCTTCAAATCCACAATATTTATCATCGGGTTTGTAGGAGTTTCTGCCCAGATCATCCTGGTATTTTCATTGATTTTTTCCTCCACCGACTTCGGATCAGCCATTGGAACAAAGTGGAATTTGATTCCATATTTCTCAAAGACTTTGGTAAAAAGTCTATACGTTCCACCATACAAATCATTTGTGCTGATGATTTCATCACCCGGATTGAATAATTTGATCACAGCGTCAATTGCTCCCAATCCCGAAGAAAAACAGATTCCATGTTTTCCATTTTCCAAAGCTGCTAAACTATTTTGGAGAGCAGTTCTGGTTGGATTATGAGTTCTAGAATATTCATAGCCCAAATGATCACCTGGTGACTTCTGCACATAGGTAGAAGTTTGGTAAATGGGCGTCATTATCGCTCCAGTTGATGGATCTGGTTCCACCCCTGCATGAATTGCTTTTGTACCGAATTTCATGGAATTAATAATTGATTTGGTCTTATGTGCAGAAGGAAGATCCTAGAAATGAAAACTTCCTTATACTTGCACCCCGGAACATTCCGACGAACAGCCAAATATGACAAAAAAGGGCAGCATTTTCAACTTCTTTCCTGAGTACCTTCATTTGCATCCAATAGCCTCCTTAAGTTGGTTATGGGTGGCTGTTGCCCCGGCAATCGGAAGTCTTTTGGCCTTGAAAAATTACGAACTACTTCTCCAAGTTCAGCCTCAAACCTTTATAGAACACTTACTATTTATTCTCGGTGCAGCACTTGTAATGGGGCTTGCTATTCTACCCACCACCTTCACAGCTTTACTATCAGGATTCGTCTTGGGCTGGATGGGATTATTTGACATCTTGGTGGCTTACACTCTGGCAAACGTGATAGGATATTCTCTGGGAAAAGCCACCAATGCAGATTTTCTTCAAATTTTGACTTTGAAATCACCAAGCCTGCAATCAGAAATTGATCAAAGAAAAGACAATTTGGGAAAGCTGATATTCTTTATTCGAATCAGTCCGATCATTCCCTTTGCCATCTCCAATTTCCTTTTTGCTTCTCTTCAAATCCCTTTGAAAAAAGTCTTGATATATGGAGTTCCCGGAATGCTTCCAAGAACTGTTTTAGCTTTTCTAGCGGGAATACTTGCGAATGATTTTTTGAATGCACGAGAAAACCTCAAGGACCCATTGCAAGTTGGATTTTTGATTTTCTTTTTGGTTTTGAGCGTTTGGGGGATCTGGTATAATTGGAAAAAGGCAGGCAAGGAAAAGTGAATATCACATTCTATTACCTCAACAAATACATTTTTCCGTAGCCTTTCTTAAAGCCTTTATCTCCGGCTGTTGGCCTATGTTCCATAAACTGCCCATTCTGCCTTACTAAAACTCGGTAGATGTAAACGCCATTTGCCAACTGGTCTCCAAATTCATCTTTCCCATCCCAAGCATATTCGGTGATGTTATTCCCGATTTTAACTGGCCCCAATTCATTTTGTAGGATTTCCCGAACCACCTTGCCTGTCACAGTCATGATTTGAATTTTGATCTCATCAGGAACGAAGGCTCCCGTCACGGTAAACACAAATCGAACACTTGTACTAAATGGGTTTGGATAGGGGTAGAAATTGGTGATTTGAGACTCATTGATCACTTCAAAAGTCACCTCATAAGGAGTTGGTGAGTCTTCATTTTGTACCCTCAAAGTATAAATACCATCTTCCAAAGGCCCTGGTTGGAAAGAAACTCTGAAATCTGATTCATCTGAAGCAGGAGTCCAATTCAATTTCGGATCAGAGAAATTCACTCGAGCAAATTCACAGCTTTCGCAGTTTTGTTTCAAGAACAATTCCAATCCCAAAGTATCTGTTTTATATCGGAGCGATTGGTCATTTTTCAGCAAGGCATTGATCAGGACATTTGGAGAAACAATATCTCCATCCATGATATACACTCCATCAAAATTCACATCCAGCAAAGCCTGGGAATCATCTCCCTGAACTACAAAATAAGACTCCAATTCCAATTGGTTATTTCGGAAAGTCTGCTCCATCTGAATTCTAGGATTTGCAAAAATCTCTATGGTATACTCCCCTATATTATCTAAAGAGTTGAAGACGATGGTGTCTTTCAAACTTTCACCACTTTTTAGAGCTGCAAACTTCTTGGTAAAGTTCTGCACTTGTTTACTTGAGACATTGGTAATCTTCCAATCCACTTGTATAGAATCCAAAAAGTCTATGGTAGAAATATTGACAAATTCATAAGCTAAACTTCCTTCTTCTCCTTCAATCAAAGAAACCTGCTCTTTCGAAGAGTTCAAAACCAAAGCACCCTCTGGCACGCCTGAATAATTCACCTGCCATCTTTCCAAATCCGCAGGGGCTGTAGAATTCTCGTCATTCATTGCATAGCGCAGTCGCAAATAAGGATAGGTAGCAGAACTGACAAATGACAGATCTATCTGCTCGGAGCTTTCATTTGCTAAAAGCACATCCTCCTGACCATTTTCTCGAACGCCAATGATATCGAAATAAGTATTTCCTGGCTCTACAATCCAAGGCTTGTCATTGACTGTTTGGAAGAATCTCTCCCAATTACTGGCGGGGCCGATTCGAGGTGTCAGGATCAGCCCATTGGTGATATATCCATCCAATTGAGTATCGAAAGAGAGTGTTTGTTGATTTTCAGGAACCTCCAAATCAGGATTACCGACAATCTCCAATGCATCACCTGGCTTCATTCCTTTTTGTCCATAGAGAATATAAGGATCGCCCGTTTTCAAAGCTCGCAAAGTAACCTCACTCGCTCCAAACTCCTTCAGATATTGGTAAGCAGTCTCTGGCCAGCTATCAAAATTCACATTCCCCACAGAGAAAATAACCACAAAATCACCTTCCTCAACCCCCTCGGTATAATCCTTCAACATGGTATTTGCAGGATTAATTATCCAAGAATTCTGAATGCTTTGGATCAGTTGAGGAGAAACTCCGCAAGATCTTGAATCCAAAATATCAAAACCAGGAACCGGAACAGGCAAATATGGTTGCAAAGTCTTTTGCTGGAAAGTCACCAAACCCAAAGACCCATTCGGACAAAGCCTGCTATTGGCATTGTTCACATTATCAATAATATATGGAATCTGATTAATGTAGAATTGGGTATTTCTGAAACTTAAGGTATCCACTGAGGCTCCAACAGTAAATACCTCCACATCCAAATGGGTTTTCTCATACTCAAAAACTCTCTTGGTATCAATTGGGACCAGATTTTCCAATTGGTTTTTTCCCAATTGTTGGAAAGTTCTCTGAGTCCATCCTTCAGGCCCATTCGGGATATAGGAGAAGCTTGAATTCGTCCAAGCATCTGATTCACCAGCCAAAGGTTCTTGATATTTGGATCGCCAAAAATATGTGACAGAATCCGACCCTGACAACAAATCAACTTCCCAGTGGACTAGACCTTTGGAGGTAATTCTCATTTCCTTTCTATAAGCTGAATTGAAATTCGAAGTCGTATCCAATTGGACTATAATCGCTCTTTCTTGAGCTAACTTTCCTGGAATTTGAGCGATCAGTTCAACCTTTTGATCATCTACGATTCCATAATCTGAAGGAGATAGATTTAAGGTCCCACTCAGAGGTATAAACTCCCGAAGGATCAATTGATTATTGGAATAGGACATTTCCTCCAATTCATGGCTTGGATTGATTTCCAAATAAAAAGTATTCTCTCCCGCTGAATTCAAGCCTGTATTTGGGATGGTAAACTCCAAACTATCCAATCTATTGATGGAAGCAATTCTAACTTCAGGATAAGAAATTTCCTCCCCAGAAGGTAAAACTCTTCTAACCGTATAGCCAAGTGAATCCGAATCAGTAATCCCAATATTATGTAGGACAAAACTCAATTTTAGAGAATCTGAAAGTGCAGAAATCGGCACATCATCAAAACTCGAAATGTCAGCTTCATCCTCCTGAACATAATAATCTGCCTTATCAGCCGGGAACATCCTCAGAGCTGGGTCCCCCATCAGTATCATTTGCTCCATATGAGAAAAACTCAAAGGACTAGTCCCATATTGTTGGATCATGTTTTTCTCAGCTACCCTTTTCACCTCACCGACAGATCTGTAAATCATACTACTATCTGCAAAGGCGGAATTATAAAAAGAGTCTGAATACCTACGCAAATAGATATCCACTCCAATAGCGGAATTGGCCAAAATATTAGAAGCACCCTTTTCGGGAGTGATTACCCAATCTTCACCTTGGGTATAAGCTGTTCCAAATGCCTCCCCATAATCACAACCATTGAAGAGCATCACCGGATACTTTCCTTTGTTTTGGTAATTGATGGTTGGGTCAGATGCAAATCCGATATCAATATCCAAGATAGTAGGGGACCCATGACCAAAAAACGTCACCAAAGAACGACCTTCATTCAAGTCTCCTGTGATATCAATGACCTCAATTACTGAGTTGGATCGTTTTCTATAGGTAGTCACATTTCCTCCCAAATAAGGCCCTTCTGCTATATCCTTGAAGCCATTGAGGAAACCAAAAAAACGGTTCAATTCCAATTCTGAATTCCCTCCACTCAAGTGCAATAATTCCTTTTGCCAAGGATCTGATAACCCGAGCGCGTCTTTTTCCACGGCTTTGAGAAAATAATCTTCTAGCTGTTGAGAGTTTTTAGCCGGAATCCTTCCAACGGCCATTGCTGGGAAATCGGGAGATTCTGGATCCAGATTCAAAACGAACTGATTGTCCGAGAAAGGATAACCACCTACAGGAACCAAATCGTGAATATTAAAAACAGAAGGATTTTTCCTGTAATAATAATTCACCCCACCCGACCTAGCTGTAGCATAAATAGCTAATCCACGACCAGCCAAAAGCATATGCGTTGGATGATGAACCGGATAATATGTTCTTAAAAACTCATACAAAGCTGTCGGTGATCTTTCGCCGTATCCAAACTGATCATAGATATCTTCCATGATCAAGGTCAAGGTATCAAATCCTCCTCCTACTGAAGAAGCACGATGCTCTGCATAGGATTTTAATGGGTTCTCAAATTGTGCGGATGTTAATTCCAAAGCTTTGCTCCCGACCAAAATAAAATCGGCTGCCTGAGAAAGATAGTCTCTGAATTGAACTCTTTTAATCTCAGAAACCTGGATGATTGAGCTTTCATTTTCAACATACACTTTACTTTCTCCTCCAGAAACTGAAGCCATAAATGCCAGATTACCTCCACCTTGATCCAATTGGACCTGAATAGGATTTCTATAATCTGTTATTTCCAATGCGGCATATTCGCCAGAGATATTTCCAAGACTCAAGCGCTGATTTCCGGCAGGAACGATAAATAACTCCGAATCAAAGTCTCCATTTGCTTTAGCCTTTTGATAGTGGATTTTCGCATAAGTTACAGAAACGTTATCGGCACTTTCTGTCCCATTGGGATTGATACCAATAATGATACTTCCATCAGAATTGAAATCCGTGGAAGAAAGTGGAATCCTGACTTGATCACTGTCGAATAGAGAAAAAGTAGAAACGTAAATCTGTCTCAAACTGGAACTATTAGCTCCTGCTAAAATCCGAACCCGATGTTGGTTGTAGGATCTTCCTGTTAATCCTATTTCTAAATAGGCCTCCCCACCATTAGCAGGGGTTCCTAGGTTTTCAAAAAGTAATTGTCTGGTTGCTCCCTTTGAAACAATCGAGCTCATCCATCCCTGACCTGTATCATAATTGGAGGTTCGAAATCCTAGCGTATAATAAATCCCCAACGAATACTGTTCGCTGAATACCTGCAACTCTTCAGATTGATAGTTCTGGATTTGAGGGAGATTACTTGCGGGGGCATTTCTCAAAGCCATCCTTTTCCCCGGGCTACTCGAAACAGTCAGGAAGAAAGCCGTTGAATCTGAATGGGTATTAAAATATGGATTGGGAAGCGGACGAATATCCCGATATAATAGTGTGTCAAGTGTCCCGTCATTTCTCAATCCGTAGAAATCAATAAAATCTCCTGAATCAAAACTTCCGTCTTGCTCTCCTACGACATGTATAGCCACTTCTTGACCTCGATGGAATAAGCGAAAGTTCCGAGGATCAATAGAATCCGTATTCAATCCAGCGCTTTGCAAAGCTTCTGGACTGACTCTATGAATTCCATCGGATGCTGTGGGAATTTTATAATAAACTTGGTCATATGAATACCAAGGACTCTGCTGGGCAAAAACTCCAACAGAAGAAAAAAGAAGGATTATGAGTAAAGCTGCTTTTCTCATTTCGTCCAACCTTTAAATTTTCGAAAATCTTCTTCCAATTTTTCTAAAGAAACTTTTACTGAAAAAATATGAGAATAAGGCGTATCTGACACATTTCCTATGTCAGAGAGTGCATAATCAATTTGAATTTTCTCATTGATGAAAATTCCCAGTCCAGCACTAGGCATCATATTTAGCGACTCTTTTCCCTGGAAATCCTTGATGTATTGAAAATTGCTCATGCCCCCACGAAGGAAAGCTGTCTTTTTGAACCCCAATTCTAAACCGAATTTGGGATCCACGCTAAGTGTGGAAGTTGAAATCAGGGTATTTCTTTCTCCATCAAAGGTCATATCCAAATCCAAAGCCGTCAAAAGACTAAAATTTTCGCCCAGTCCAAAACTATAAGTCACGCTACTAATCGCTCTAGGAAGTGTGATTTCAACTGAATTTACCGGGATTTCATTATTCGTTTGAGAATAGATGTCTCTGACTAATTCGGCATTGTGCGCCCAAGCATTGAAGGTGGTCGTGATATCGCGCAGCATCAAGCCAACCGTTAGCTTTTCTTTCACATATATTCCTCCCAGATCCAATCCAAAGCCCCAGGCCGAAGCAAACTTTCCAACATTCCTATGGATCACCTTTGCATTGGCCCCTACTTTAAAATGATCAGAAATGTCTCTTGCATAAGTCAGAAGCAAAGCATAATCAGCAGCATTGAAAAACTGGATATTGTTATAGTTCAGAGCTCCATTGGCATCATAAAGAAATCGGGTATCTGGTATGTCATCAACTCCAAATCGAATCAAGGAAACCGCGATCTGACTTTCTCCTTTTAAAGGAGTGGTAAAAGCTAAATAATCGTATTGGGCAATTCCTGCGAAGTATTCGGCATGCATCAGCATTCCCTCATATTTATGTTGCACGCCCATCAAGCCTGCCGGATTCCAATAGGCCGAAGTGACATCTCGGGCAGCAGACACCTGAGCGCCTCCCATTCCCAAAGCTCTTGCACCTACTCCAATACTTAAAAACTCATTGGAATACTTAGGAGTCAAATCCTGACTTTGCGCATTTTTCACCTGACAGAAAAAAGTCAGGAAAAGACAGCAAAAAAATATTTGGTAGCAAGAATGGGCTTTCACAAGTCCAAAATAACCAATTTCTTTTTACCTGTGGAAAGAGGGAAAAATTAAACTGACTTTTACAAAAACATGTACGCCATCGGACACAATTATGTACGCATTTTTAACATTAATTTAAAATTGAAATTGTAACATTTATTTTTTCAAATTTTTCCGAAACAATTTCCAATTTCAGCAACCCCCTCCCATTGTCTTTAAACCAACATTTTTTAGAATTATACTATACCTAGCTCATATTTATCGCAAGGAATTAGGTTATACAAGGTAGCTTGGAAAAGATTGGTATCATTTTTCTTTTGAAAGATGACAGTGGGAAAGATTCCCAAATGAAATTAACCACGAATCATGAACGTCGCCAACACACAAATTCAAATGCGAAAAGGACTTCTGGAGTTCTGTGTTTTGCACATAATATCCAGAGGCGAGGTCTACACTTCAGACCTGATCGAAGAGCTAACACAAGCTCAAATGATCGTAGTAGAAGGAACGCTCTATCCCCTACTCAATCGGCTCAAATCTGCTGCCTTGGTAGAATATCGCTGGGTGGAATCCGAATCCGGACCTCCTAGAAAATACTACTCCATCACCGAAGATGGGAAATCCTTTCTCGGAACTCTTTCCGAAACCTGGGCTTCCCTGGTCAATTCAACCACAGAAATCACCTCAAAGAATTGAAAATCGAATCGAGCAGTATTTCGCCTAAGCGAACGTCGATGACAAACTGAAATGACAATGAAAAAGACCATAAGCATCAATATCAGTGGAATCCTTTTCCACATCGAGGAAGACGGTTACGACACACTCCGAAAGTACCTGGATGCCATCAATAAGCATTTTTCTTCCTATAAAGACAATCAAGAGATCATCTCTGATATAGAAAACCGAATTGCTGAGATCTTCCTGAGCAATTTGAAGAACAACAAGCAGGTGATTTCTGCAGAAAATGTCGATAAGCTCATTGAAAAAATGGGGACTATCGCAGACTTCGTTTCTGTAGAAGAAACCTTGGTAGATGATCCAGAAGAAGAAACTCAAGCTAAAAATGAGGATTTCTACAAATATGTGACTCCTCCGGATTCTGAGAAACGAGGCTATAAAAAACTCATGCGAAATGAGCCAAGAAAGATTCTTGGTGGTGTTTGCGCTGGTTTGGCTAATTACTTTTCCATCGATCCTCTTTGGACAAGATTAATCGCCATCCTTTTATTATTCTCTGGCAATCTGAATTTCCATTTCGATGTATTTGACATTTTCCCTTGGGACAATTTCCGTTTCAATTTGGGTCTTGGATTCTTTGCGATCGTCGCTTACATCGTGATGTGGATCATCCTACCTGTTTCCTATGATGTAGAGGAAGATAAGGACATCAAGAAATTGTACAGAAACCCTGATGATAAAGCCTTAGGTGGTGTGGCCAGTGGATTGGCTGCCTACTTCGGAATCGAAGTTATTTGGACTCGTTTAGCTTTTGTTGCATTGACACTTGCTGGTGGATCTGGTGTTTTGATTTATTTAATACTTTGGATAATCACTCCTGTGGCTACATCCATTACAGAAAGAATCCGAATGAAGGGTGGAGAAATCACTTTGGATAATATTGATTCCACTTTGAAAGAGAACCTAAACCCAGATCCTGCAAAACCAGAGTCTCAGACTAGAAAAATCTTAATGGCTCCTTTCCGTGTATTGGGACAAGTAATTGAAGCAATTGGGAAAGCATTAGGACCATTGGGAGTATTTCTTATCTCAGTGTTTAGGGTCATTTTCGGATTGATCATCTTCTTGATTGGGATGGTGCTGACTATCGCTCCTATGGCAACATTGGCCGTTTATTTGGGCTTTTTCACCACCGATGATTATCAGGCTTTAATGGACAATTTCCCAATTGAGCTTTTCTCTAACATCGTTCCTATCTGGTTGGCAGTCGGAGCAAGCTTATTGTTGATCATTCCTGGAATCATTATTCTAATGCTTGGATTGAGTGTATTGAGCAAAAAGAACCTGGTTGGAAATAGATTCGGATTGGTAGCATTCGCAGTTTGGTTGCTATGTATCGGTATCTGCGCGTTCCAAATCCCAAGAATTGTCGCTCAATTCAAAGAGGAAAATTGGCATAAAACAACTGAGATCCTTGCGCCAACTGGAGACGTAATGATATTAAGATTAAACCCTGTTGGAGACGAAGCGTCATTTAACCACGTGAGTTTAAAATTGGAAGGAACTTCTGACTCAACCGTAGTTTTGGAAAAAGACTTCTTCTCCAGAGGTAAAACAAAAGCTGAAGCTCTGAACAATGCACAGAAGTTTGACTACTCAGTATCTGTCATGGATTCTGTGATGACTTTCGATGAAGGATTTGATATCAGTAATCTGGACATGTTCCGTGATCAGAAATTGAATTTGATCTTGAAAGTACCATATGAAAAGCCATTCATTATGGAGAGATCCCTTTTGGAAATTATCCGAAATACTATCTACAGAAATGGCTACAGATCTTCTGACGTCAACTCTTCTACTGTTTGGACATTCAATGAAGCTGGATTGGTTTGCCTGACTTGCAAAACAGATTCGGATGAAAACGATGAATTGGATGAAGAAGAAAGAATGGCCAATGAAGAGATGGAAAAACAAAATCGAGAGACTTTAGATAGTTTATCCAGGGTCAAGTTCAGACAAGAACCTGATAGCATCGACTAAAAATTCAAGAGGCCTCCAAATGGAAGCCTCTTTTTTTGTAACTTCTGGCAAAACAATAGACCATGGATGTTACTGTAAAATTTTTAGGTGGAGCAGGCAGTGTTACCGGTTCCAAGTATTTGATTGATTTAGGAGAATTCGAATTCTTAGTGGATTGTGGTCTTTTCCAGGGACCCCGTGACCTGAGAGAGCGCAACTGGGATAAATTCCCCATGCCAGTGGATGAAATGGAAGCGATCGTGATCACACATGCCCATTTGGACCATATTGGATACCTACCTCGACTTGTAAAACAAGGATTTCGAGGCCCGATCTATTGTACGGAACCTAGTGCAGAATTGGCAAAGATTCTTTTAATGGATTCCGGTAAGCTTCAGGAAGAAGAAGCAGAATATGCAAAAAAGAAGGGATACTCCAGACATGATGACCCGCAGCCGCTATATACAATGGAAGATGCTGAGGCAGTCTTTCCTCTTTTGGTTCCGCAACCTTTTGAAACTCCCTTTCAAATCCACCCCAATATTACTGTCACCTATTACTATGCAGGCCATATCTTAGGAGCAGCTATCACCAAAATCAATATCAAAGGTGATCAACAAGAAAAAAAACTAGTGTTTTCGGGTGATTTGGGAAGGTTTCATGATCCCGTTTTATATCCGCCAACCTTAATTCCCCGGGCAGACATCCTGTGGATTGAGTCCACTTATGGAGACCGAATATCTCCTCCAACGAAGCCAGAAGATGAATTGCAAAAAGCGATTTTGGATGTCTTTGACCGAGATGGCTTGGTGATTATTCCATCTTTCGCTGTGGGCAGGACTCAGCTGATTATGTATTACCTATTTCAATTGATGCAGAAAGGAAAAATTCCAAAAGTCCCTATCTTCCTGGATTCTCCGATGGCTATCAATGCGACTAAGATTTATTTGGACTATGCAAAAGACCATCAGTTATCTGCGGTCTTAGAGGAACAGGATCAGCACCCATTCAACCATAGTCAATTGCATTATTTCCAAAAGCAAGAACAATCCAAATCACTGAATGAATATAGAGGTCGTGCTATCATCATTTCAGCTTCTGGAATGGCAACTGGTGGAAGGGTTCTTCATCATTTGTTTCATCATTTACCTCAGGAGAAAAACGGAGTTATTTTCGTCGGCTATCAAGCTGAAGGAACCCGTGGAAGAAGATTGATAGAAGGAGAACCAAATGTTAGAATCTATGGATTGGAGGTTCCGGTAAAAGCAAAAATCTATCAAATTGATGGGCTTTCAGCACATGCAGATCAGTCTGAGTTGATGGAATGGGTAGATGGATTCTGTGAAAAGCCCAAAAAGACATTTATCATCCATGGAGAAGGAAAAGGAGCTGAAGTCCTAGCCCAAAAACTTCATGAAGAATATGGGTGGAATACGGTAATCCCGCATTATTTGGAATCATTTGTGTTATTTGAAGGTATCTAAACCAATTCTTTCAAATGAAAAATTTAACACGCTCTTCCCTATTTATTCTTTTCACACTGATTTTAATGTATTGTAAGCCAATGAAACCCGAAGGTGAGGGAGTTACAGGCACCGTTACTTGGTTGGAAGGCAACCAAATGCCCGGCATCATTGATGAGGATTCTGAAACAGAAAAAAATCCCAAAGGTGTTGGAGTCAAACGCACTTTGTTGATTTATCCCCTCACCAATGTCGCGGATACTAAAAATGAAAATGGTCTTTTCACTTCCGTCTCAGGTAAACCAGTCACTACCATAGAAACGGAAGAAGATGGTTCCTATCATCTTCAATTGGCACCGGGAAGATATTCTGTTTTTACGAAAGAGGAGAATGGCTTATTCGCCAATATCTTTGATGGAGATGGCAATATTCAGCCTATCACAATCAAAGAAAACGAATGGAACCTCTTGGATATTATAATTAATTACAAGGCTGTTTTCTAAAAATTAAAATATAAAACACTGATTTTCTGTTATTTAAATTATTTTTTAAAAATATTATACTTTTTTTCTGATATGGATGCAACGTTTTTTAACGAACCCACATCTACCTAATTGAAAGCTCAGCAGAATGTTCGGCAAAACCAACTTTTCAAACGAATCAGGATTAATCAAAGCATGCCTCAAGGGTGATCGGTCAGCCCAGCGGCATCTGTATGATTCCTATTCAGGAAAGTTTTTGGCGATCTGCATCCGATATCTCAAAGATCGGGAACATGCTGAGGATGTGATGATAGAAAGCTTTATGAAAATCTTCGACAAGCTTCCGCAATATCAAGCAAAAGGAAGTTTCGAAGGGTGGATGAAGCGAATCGTCGTCACTCAATCTTTGATGACATTGAGAAGCAATCGTCATCTGATGATGGAGGTAAATGTGGATGATGATCATGAATATGAGCACCACCATTACGAATCTACAGATTTGGAAACGGCAGATTTGATGGAGATGGTTGAAAGCCTACCGGTAGGCTACAGAACAGTATTCAACCTATATGCGATTGAAGGGTATGCACACCAGGAAATCGCTGAACTCCTAGGGATCACGGAGAGTACTTCCAAATCCCAATTGAATCGCGCTAGGAATGTTTTGAAGGAAAAAATTGCCAGCATACAACTCAAAGAAAGGAGAATCAATGGCTAAGAACAATGAAAGTATGGATCGGATGTTTCGAGAAAAACTCGAAGATCACCAAGTAAAACCAAGTCAATTGGCTTGGGAGCGCTTGGAAAACCAACTCCCTGAAAAGGAAAAGTCAAACACTAAAATTTATTGGTGGGCTGCAGCAGCGGTTCTTTTGATTCTCTTTTCAGTAGGAACACGCTTCTGGTCAAGTGACGAGACGATCCCTGAGGAAAACCTGGTAGCAGAATCCGTACAACCTGAATTGGTTGAACCTGAGCAAAACCAAGAATCCCTTGAAATTCCTTTTGAAGTTCAAGAAAACGAAACAAATACTCCATCAATTGAAACCGAGGAAAAGCCTCAATCTAAACCAAATATTGAAACACCAAAAAAACAGGAAGCTCCAAAAGTGATCAAACAAGAAGAGTTTAAAGCTCCTCAAAACTTAATCGCTCAAAATGAGGCTCCGATTGAGGAACCTGTGGAGGAGGAAAAGAAAAAAGCAATCGAACCATTGATTGTGGAAAAAGAAATTCCTGAGTTGAAACCATTGGATCTGAATCAAGCTGTAGCAGCTGTTGAAACCAAGACCGAGGAAGAACCAGCATATAAAGTGACTATCTATTCCAATGGAATCAAAGAAGATAAAAACCTGATCGCCGGAATCGGTAAAAAGGTTAACCAGGTCGAAGGTTTTCTAGGGAAAGTAGATGAAGGCTTTGCCAATCTACAAGATGCCAAAAGCAACCTATTCAACAACCTGACCGCTAAAAGAGAAAAAGTGGCCGACGAAGATTAATATTAAAAATCACCAACCCATTATTTGAAAACTAAAATGAAAAGATACCTGCTATTATTTTGCCTGATGGCTCTGGTACAGATGGCTTATGCCTACGAGATGCCCGCTGCCATCGATCATCAAATCAATCAAGATTCTGTGGTCATTGAATTCGGAAAGAACGGAAAAGTTGTCATCCTGGTGGATAGCAAAGAAGATTTCGAAAAGCTTAAATCCATGAATATCAATGAGATCATCAGATCATTGGATTTGGAGGAAAATGAAGAAACTGGAGAGCTTACAATCGTTGAGGTAAAGATGAAAGACGGAAGCTCCAAGGAATTGGTCAAAGTCAGAGAAGATGGTCCTGAGACGGAAGTTCAGATCGGAAATATGAGAATCTATGTGGATGAATCTGGTCCGAATACCAAGGTCAAAGTAGAACCAGGAGGAAAGAAAAAGAACTCTGACCCACCATTTAGAACCTACTTTAATATTGACCTAGGTGTCAATAACTACCTTACTCCTGACGGAGGTTTCCCAACATCGGATAATCCTTACGCTGTGAAAGGCTGGGGAAGCTGGAATCTGGGATTAAACTGGATGGCAGCACAAAGACTTTCTAAAGGCTTCTATTGGGATTTCGGAATTGGCTTTCAGTTCTACAACTTCAAGTTTGAAAACAAGGATTTCCAAGCTGTGAGAGGTGAAGATATGGTTGAGTTCATCCAAAGAGATGATGTCAATGGATTCAAAAGTAAAATCTCAGCATCCTATATCACTGCAATGACTATGCTTGAGTTGGACTTTGGAAAAATGAATGACAATGGAAGAAGAGGCTTGAGATTGGCAGCTGGACCTTATGTCGGCTATCGATTGGGAGGACAGTCCAAATATGTTTACCGTGAGTTGGGAGGCTCTGGAAGAAAGAAAGACAAACAAGACACCGGTCTATACCTAGAAAACCTTCGCTATGGTCTTCGCGGTGAAATCGGAGTCGGCAGAGTTACTTTCTTTTCTACCTACGACATGAACAGCCTTTTCCAAGATCAAAAAGGTCCTGAATTAAACCCGATTACATTCGGAGTTGTATTTTAAGTAAAGGGGGAATTACCTCCCCCTTTCTACTACTATTTTTACTAAACCACTATGAGAAAATTTAACTTAGCACTAGCCTTTTTCTCCCTTTTTAGCCTGGGAGTCATGGCTCAATCTACCGACAGCAGTCAGGTAGAAGGAAAAGAAAAAAACTATACTGTTTTCGGTAAATCCTGGAAAGTCATCAAATACGAGGACGGAACCAAGGTTTATGAATGGGAAGAGGACCATTCAAACAATGAGGTCCAGATCAAAAAGAAATCATCCAAATTCCACTACAATTTCTTGGAAAGCGAAGTCGGAATCAATATCTATCCAAATGACAAAGGAGCTCCACAAGTAAAACCTTGGGGCAGCTGGTTTGTTTCCCTTCACTCTGTTGGAACTTGGAAACCTAGCAAAAACTTTCACTTAAGATCCACATTAGGGGTTAGCTGGTACAATTTCAAATTTGATGATGAGCGTATCATTGCAGTAAAAAATCCAGATGGCTTGGACTTTGTCAACTTCGATGAGCTTCCAAATGGCCCTGAAGGCACTCCTACCAAATCTAAAATATCAGCTTCTTATGCTACGCTAACAGTAGTCCCAACAATCAGAACTAACAATGGAAATTTTAGAGTTGGCGCTGGTGGATATGCAGGATATAGACTGGGTGGTAGAGGCAAATACGTTTACGATGATACTAACGGAGATAAGCAGAAAAGCTATACCAAATCCAATATGTATGCAGAGAATTTCCGCTATGGCCTTCGAGGAGAAATAGGAGTTGGCGATGTTACTTTCTTCTTTAATTATGACCTAAATGATCTATTCCAACCTGGCCTGGGCCCAGAAATGCAGGCTATGAGTTTTGGACTTCGCGTTAATTAATAAAATCACTATGAAAAAATTACTATCAAATCTTTCTTTCACTTTAGCCTTGGTCTTTGTTTCGACCTTGACTTTTGCTCAAAACGTCCTTGTTGACGTCAACAAATCCTACCCAGGGATCAAAACTATTGAAGTTCAAGGCGGATGGCTAGATGTCAGCTACCAAGGCGGCAGCTCTGGAGATGTTCAGGTAGAGGCATACCTTCAATCAGAGGATGAAAATCAGGATATCATTTTTGTCACACTAGGTGATGTATTGAAAATCTCTTACGAGAGAAGCAACAGAAATAGATCTTGGAATACAAACAGATCCAAAGGCTGGATCAAGATTTCAGGTCCTGAAAATATGGATTTGGAAATCAAAAACAGCTCAGGAAATCTGATGGTAGACAGAGTCACGAATGACGAAACCACATTAAAAGTAACCTCAGGCAAAATTTCTGCATCTAAGATTGGAGGAGACTTGAATATTGGTGCTACTTCAGGAAATCTAATTGTAGATGGAGTAACTGGAAGCATTGATGCAGGACTGACTTCAGGTAATGCAGACATCAAGAATGTGTCGGGTGACTTGGATTATCAATCTACAAGTGGGTCTTTAACTGCGGAAAATGTAGATGGAGAACTTAGCGTAAATTTGACTTCAGGAAATGCCAAATTGTATCACATCGGCCAATTGGGAAGATTGAGATTCACCTCAGGAAATATCAGAGCTGAAGATGCAGGTTTGGGACCAAACACTTCTTTTTCAGGAACCTCAGGCAATTTCAGAGTTCAAACCAACTCTGATTTGAAAGCCTATAATTTCGAATTAAAAGCTTCCTCCGGCAATCTAAAAGTGGGAGGAATCAGCACAGGAAAGACATTGGAGATCGATAATGGAGCCTCCGACACCATCAAAGGCAATATTTCCTCAGGAGGTATTACCATTGATAATTGACGTTTTTAGGTCTTTTTATACAAAAAAAATAGTCCTGGATTTTCGGGGACTATTTTTTTTTGATCAGGAAGGTCTTGCGATATCTTTGACGATTTCAGCATCCTCCTTATTCAATTTGAGCAATCGCTTGATTCTGTCAGGAGTTGGTTTTGCCAAGGAATAAAAAAGAAGAGTCACTGCAAATATGACTACGTAAAAGGCACTTTTGAAAAATAACAAACCCACCGTACTCATCAAGGAAACTGCGAAAAGTATCAAAAACCGATTTCTTGTAGCCTTTATATAAATAGCCATTTTTTGAAACAGCTCTTCTGCAGCTTTGGCAATCTTCAGTTTACTGTGGAAGATCACATATTGCCCAATCAATAAACCGACTCCCATCCCAACTAATAAGCCATGAACAAAATTGGGTAAAGTGGGCAGATTCCAATCCAGATTTCCCGAATTGTAATAGAGATAAACAAAGCCAAAAAGAGGCAAACTGATCACCATAAGGATCAGCACCATCATTTCCTGGCTTCTATAGGCTTTTCTTATTTGTTCGAAATCCAAAACAGTTTCCTATTACTCAATTGTGATTTTAATATCATCTGTCAAAGGTCGGGACACACAGCAAAGCACATAGCCTGCTTCTTTCTCTTTAGTGCTCAAACCTGCGTCCTCATCCATCTTTACTTCTCCACTCAACAATCGGCCTCTACAAGCAGTACAAAGACCACTCTGACAGCTGTAAGGCATATTGATTCCTGACTCCAAGCCAGCTTCCAAAACAGTCTTGTCTGGACTAACAGTCACATCAAACTCCTCTCCTTCCAAAAGGATCTTTACATCTCGTGTCAGAATCCCTGAATTAATTCCTGCCACTGCATTATCATGTGCCTGCTGAGCTGATGCTGAAAAGAAACTTTCATGATGGATTCTTTCTTCAGGAACTCCAATTTCTTCCAAAACCTCTTTAGCAGTATTCATGATTCCATCCGGTCCACAAAGGAAATAAATCTCCTCATAGCGCTGCTCATACTCGGCATTGCTTACAAACTGTCGGAAAGAATCTCTATTCAACCTTCCTTTTGGTCCTGTCCAATCTTCTGATGGCTGACTCAAATTATGGATGATCTTCAATCGATCCGGATTCCCTTTTTTGAGCATTTCCAAAGAATTTTTGAAAATGATCTGCTCTTCATTTCTACTGGAATAAATCAGGGTGATGATCGAGTTTGGCTCATTTACCAAAACAGATTTCATGATTCCCATGATTGGAGTAATCCCACTTCCACCAGCAACCATGATAAAATGTCTCTGATTTTTGGAATGAAATTCGGTTGTAAAATTCCCCAAAGGCTTCACCACATTGATGGTTTTTCCAGGGAAAATATTGTCATTCAAATGGTTGGAAAACAACCCTCCTTCTACTCTTTTGACAGCGATACCTGGGAATGGATCAACAAATGGAGAAGTGCAAAGGCTATAGGAACGTCTTTGTTCTTTACCTCCTAAGTCCATTATCAGAGTCAAAAACTGACCGGGCTTGTATTCCAAAAAAGGTTCTGGTTGCTCGAAATAGATACTGACAGTATCAGAGGTTTCTCTTACAACTTCACGGACCTTTAGCGGGATATAGGAGTTTTTACTTTTTATCTCCTCTTTTTTCTTTTTAAAGAAATTGAACATTCGAAATGGTGATTCTATGAGTCGGGTGCAAAATTAATCGCTCAGAAATGATAATCGCCTTAATCTCTGAGAAATTCAAAAAGAAAACCGGAAATAGACAAACTAAGTTTGGTTTTGGTCGATTATTCTCATTCTCAGGAGATATTTTGGAAGCAAAGAGCTAAATTGCGGCTCAAAATTTTGGAAGCCAAACCAGAAAAAACCTAAGAAATGGAATTAAATGCCCTGACAGCTGTCAGCTCCGTAGATGGAAGATATGCCGGAAAAACGGCACCTTTGAGAGCCTACTTTTCAGAATTTGCCTTGATTAAATATCGGGTTCATGTGGAAGTGGAATATTTCATTGCACTTTGTGAGCTACCTCTCCCTCAATTGAAGGATTTCAATCACGATCTATTTCAGGACCTGAGAGCCATTGTCGGCAATTTCTCTTTGGAAGATGCACAGACAATCAAAGAAACCGAAAAGGTCACCAATCATGACGTAAAGGCTGTTGAATATTTCTTGAAAGAAAAGTTTGACGGATTGGGTCTTGAGCAATACAAGGAGTTTATCCACTTCGGTTTGACTTCTCAGGATATCAATAACACCTCCACTCCTTTGATGCTAAAAGAAGGTTTGGAAGAGGTGATCTATCCAGCTTTGGAAGCGGTGATCGGAAAGTTGAAAATTTATGCAGCTGATTGGAAAGACGTTTCCATGCTAGCTAAAACTCACGGCCAGCCTGCTTCTCCATCTCGTTTGGGAAAAGAAATCGAAGTGTTCGTTGTACGTCTTGAAAAGCAGTTTGAATTGTTGAATCAAGTTCCTTTCTCAGCCAAATTTGGTGGAGCAACCGGAAACATGAATGCTCATAATGTGGCTTATCCAGATATCGCTTGGAATGAGTTCGCATTTACCTTCGTAGAAGAATATCTAGGTTTGGAAAGAAGCTATCCAACCACCCAAATCGAGCATTACGACAACTTGGCGGCTGTTTTTGATGGCCTAAAAAGAATCAACACCATTCTTTTGGACCTTTCCAAAGACGTATGGCAATATGTATCCATGAACTATTTCAAGCAGAAAATCAAAGCTGGAGAAATCGGTTCATCCGCTATGCCTCACAAAGTCAATCCTATTGATTTTGAAAATGCTGAAGGTAACCTAGGCATTGCAAATGCTTTGTTGGAGCATTTAGCTGCTAAACTACCGATTTCAAGACTTCAACGTGACTTGACGGATAGTACTGTTTTGAGGGTGATCGGAGTTCCTTTGGCTCATATGTTGATTTCATTGGAATCTCTTCAAAAAGGATTGGGCAAATTGGAATTGAACCAAGCTGCCATTGATGCGGACTTGGAAGAAAACTGGGCTGTAGTAGCCGAAGCAATCCAGACTATCCTAAGAAGAGAAGGATTCCCTAAGCCTTATGAAGCTTTGAAAGACCTGACCAGAACCAACGAGAAAATCACTCAAAAGTCTATTGCAACTTTCATCGATGGACTTCCTATTTCAGATATTTTGAAAGGAGAATTGAAAGCTATCTCTCCATTTAACTATACCGGGATTTAATTTAAGCCCCTTTACAAGTCAAAAGACCTTTGAGGATTAGAATTCCTTGGAGGTCTTTTTTTTGATATTTTTATCCAAAGGCATTTTTATGAAATCAATAGAAGAATTTTTCGACATCCAACCAGAACCTCAAAAAAGTTGCTACCTAGCTTTGAGGAGCATTATTCTTGAATTTGACAGTCAGTTATCTGAAACGGTGAAGTATGGAATGCCCTGCTTTGTATTGAATTCCAAACCTTGGATTTACTTGTGGAAAGACAAAAAATCTCAAGAACCTTACATTCTTTTTGTCGATGGACTTTTGCTGAAAAACCCACTATTGGAATCAGGTGACCGAGCCAAAATGAAGCATTTTCAGCTAGATTCTAATGAGGACATACCTCTTACTGTTATCGATGAACTTTTAAACGAGGCTTGGGCCGTTCGGAATAAGGCCTGAAAACTTTGAAGTCTTAGGCAAAAAAATCTCTGCAATCATACATCTAGCACTTCCACCACCCAATTTCTCTATGGTAGGAATCTGTGGGCTGATAATAGTGGTATATTTTTCTATGATTTGAATCTGGCCCACATTCAAGGAGTCATAGGCAGTTTGAGACATGACAGTGAATTTTTCCCCACCATCATTACTCACTTCCAGCATATTTCCTGCAAAATTAAATTTCTGCTTTGCAGTAATCGGAATCACCTTTTTCCCTGCGTTGGTCAAACTCTGCTGAACTTTTAGTCTATCCGAAGCTTTGGTAATACTTTCCAGACAAACAACTGCCAGATCCGTCCCCACATGCATCATGACATTAGTATGATAAATCGGGCTAAGGTTCCCATCTATCTCTTGTTGTGCCTCAAATCCAATAATTTTATAGCCTAAAAGCTTTCCCACATATTCCAAAGGAAAAGGATGCGTTCTCTCAGCAAAACAGGCGTAAATCACCTTGGCATCATGATCCATGACCATACTCCCTGTTCCTTCCAAAAACTGATCATCTTGCTCAAAGAAACTTAAATCCAAAATCTCATTGACTTGAAAACCCTCATTCATGAGCTTTTCTACAATGTCCTTTCTTCTCTCCAACCTTCTATTGGGAGAATACATGGGATACAAAATCAACTTTCCATCAGGATGTGTGCTAAACCAATTATTAGGAAAGACAGCATCAGTTTTCACCGGACTTTCAGTATCCTCCACCACCATCACTTCAACCCTTTGATCTCTGAGTAAACTGACAAATCCATCAAACTCTTTCTTGGCCAAGTTTCTGATTTCCTCAGTTGATCTTTCATCCTTTTTTTGATAGAAGTTATTCTCAGCTGTCTCTGAATTGAAGCCGAAATTCGCCGGTCTAACCATCAAAATCCTGGAAGTTGTCTGCATGATTTAATATTTGGATGAATAACGATACAAAACAGGATTGATGTTAAAGCGCTTCTCACTCAAGGTAAAAAAGCTTTTGCTACTCGGTGAAAAAGCAATTGATTCTCCCTGTGGCTCGGGAACATATGGTAGACTGATCGGATTTTCCTCCAGTGCCTCAACAATGGACTGCCCATTTGCCCTTTTCCAATAATATATTGCCAAATAGTTTTTGATCAAAATCTGATCGGCCTGAGAGGAAATATCTCCTCCAACTGATGAGGTGATTGGCAACTCAATCTCTTTGTTCAATTCAATGGCTTTATCCTTTCCGAATTTATCCCAATCCACGCTGTACAAATTGTTTTTCTTATCTCTTTTGGAAAGAATGTAGATTTTCTCATCCTGCGCATCTACAATCAATGTTTCCGCATCCCTCGCTCCTCCAGGGTATTCCAATTCCAAAATTTCAGGCTTTACCTCCGAAAGAATACTTAAAGTAGTCGGTTCAGGTATTTTGTAAATAAAGATAGAAGGATGGACCGCCGCATTATCTCCAATTTCTGCCACATAGATATAGCACTTCCCATCAGGACCTTCAGCTACGGCTATATCTTCCCAATCCCTATTTTTCACACCTTTCAGTATGATTTTCCCCAACTCATTTCCCAAAGAATCTAAAAGATATACTGCCGGCTCCCCCCCACTGTCAGTTTGGGCATAAATCAGATTGGGATGAATTCTAGAAAAAGCAATCCCACTAATCTCTTCTAAAATTGGATTTTTTATGGTATTCTGAGGAACACCTTCCTCGAAATATTCTGTTGAAATCGGAAAGTCCTGAGCCGAAGCGGCTGAAAATGTGATTAAAAAAAGGAGAACAGTAAGTTTTTTATTCATCGTCATCAGAAAGCATTAAAATTAGGGAAAAGGCTATGCAATTCGCATTCCGTTAAAAGAAATTCGAATTTTTGGTCAAAACTTATTCATTGAAAATTCAATTCAAGAAAGTTGAAAAATTTAGATTCCCATATAAAAAATAAGACTTTAATTAGACACTTAAATCATACCATTCTCCACTTTAATTGTTTTATGAACTTATAAAATGCATATATCAGGTCTTTCTGATAATGGTACTTTTTAAAGACAAAAAGTACCCAAAAGTCTTTTGCCTGAATTGGCTTGAAAATGCCTGCGGACATTTTCAAGCCAATTCAAAGCAATTCGTACACTTAGAAACTCGTATTAAATTTTTAAATAGTTGGAATCTTAAAATTGATTTCTGTACATCAATTCTAGTCTGGACCCGCCTTCCAATTTTGGGTGTTAAGAAATCAATTGTGAGAGAAGGCAAATAGGAGGCTTGTCTGACGAAAATTTTGCTTCCGATGACTCCTAATTTAGACAAGATTTTTTGCAAAATTGAGGAGTTTGCCGACGTGTGGGTAGGAAATTGATTTTAACCCAAAAATGGACAGCGGTGGGTTTTTTGGTCCTTTTTCACCTACAGGAAAAAGGACGAAAAAGAAAAAATGGACTAAAACCATCTACAATTCATATTTAGGTAAATCAAAGAGCACATGATTCAAATTCAGCAATATTTCAATCCTTTCACAGCATAGAACATTATATAGAAATTAGATTATCTATGATCTAAAATTTGGCAAATTTTTAACAAAGACAATTTCAAACATCAAAAAAAAATGGTTCAAGTCAACAGACTTGAACCATATCAGAAATGAAATCTTTTTAAATCCTTAAACCTTAAAAGGCAATTTATAAATCCTCTTTCCATTCAATCGATACATAGCATTTGCCAAAGCTGGAATAAATGGTGGTACCGGAGGTTCACCCACTCCTGTTGGTTTTATCGAACTCTCTACAATGTGAACGTGAATTTCTTTTGGAGACTGAGGCATCCTGATGATAGAATAAGTATCATAATTACTCTGTTGCGCCACTCCCTTCTCAAAGGTCACCTCAGAAGCAGTAGCCAAGCTCATCGCAAATTGAGCTCCTCCTTCAAATTGTGATTTGATTCGGTCGGTATTTACTCCAACACCACAATCCACAGCATAATGGACTTCAGGAATGGAAATATTCCCATTAGCATCCTTTTCCAAAATCACCACACAAGCCACATAAGTCAGGAAACTTTTGTGAGCAGCAAATCCCATTATTTTTCCAGCTTCTTTATTGCCTTTCCAATTAGATTTATCGGCAACTTCCCGAACCAGATTTTTCATTCTATCAGTATTCCAAGGATATTCCTCAATCTTCTCTCCATAATTTCCATATTCACCATCCACAATCTCAGATTGAAAGTCGATATCTCTGTTTTCACCCAATAAATCCAAGTAGTTTTCAATAGGATCCAACCCTCTAGCTTCAGCAATCTCATCAATCATGGAATGCATCGCAAAAGCATGATGAATATTGCTTACAGAACGAAGCCAACCGATTCTCACATGGCCTTTCGATTCATGAGACTCAATTCTGATATTGGGAACATCAAATGGGAAATCCACGCATCCCAAGCCCATTTCACCATCAGAAGGCTGAACTTCGGTGAGACTACTCGTAGAACCAATGGCAGGAAAAACAGTGTGGTGATTCCATCCTGTTAATTTTCCAGCACCATCCAAAGTAGCCCTGATTCGTTGAGCACTTAGAGAATGGTAAAAGTCAAAATGAATATCGTCTTCCCGAGTCCATTGCACCCGAACTGGAGCTTTGGCGGCTTTTGAAAGCAAAGCAGCTTCCACCACATAGTCGGGTTTGGATTTACGCCCAAATCCCCCACCCAAAAGTGTAACATTCACTTTTACCTGAGCGGCATCCACTCCTAAGGCCGTTGCCACTGCACCTCTAGCCCATTGTGGATGTTGGGATGGTGCCCAAACCTCACAACTTCCATCAGCTTTCACATCTGCAATAGCTGTAGGAGGCTCCATGGTGGCATGCGCATAGTAGGGAACCTCATAAGTTCTTTCTATGACTTTGGCAGCCGCTCCTCTAGCTGCATCAAAATCACCTCTTTTTCTTCTGACCTTGCCATCTCCTTTGGTACTTTCCAGCATTTCTGCCATTTGTTTGGAAGAGCTATAGTCTTTGTTTTCTCCAAGATCCCATTCCACCTCCAAGGCATCCCTTCCTTTCATGGCAGCCCAGGTATTTTCAGCAATGACAGCCACTCCTTCTAGGGCTTTATCCAAACCTGTTGGATAGGATCCTTCAATTTTTACTACCTGAGATACTCCAAGCACCGCTAAGGCTTTTTCTTCATTGTAGGAAACTACTTTTCCACCTATAACAGGACAGCGTTTCACCACTGCAACTTTCATATTGGGCAGATCCACATCTGCTCCAAAAACGGCCTTACCTTGAGAAATATCCTTTAAATCATAAATCGGAACAGCTTTTCCAATCAATTTATAGCTTGAAAAATCACGGAGTATAATTTCACCTTCGGCAGGCAGCGGAGCTTCTTTCAACTGAGCTACCAAGTCTCCGAAAGCGACTTTCTTGTTGGAACCTGAATGGATCACCATTCCATTTGCAGTATCACATTCTGAAGGTTCTACTCCCCATTCGGCAGCAGCAGCTTTGATCAACATGATTCGACCGGTGGCGCCAGCTTTTCGCATGGGTTCATAAAACATCCTGACAGAAAAGGACCCATCTGTATTCTGATTGCCGTATTTTTCCTCATCACCTTCTGCTTGAACGATCTTCACTTTGCTCCAATCAGCTCCCAACTCATCAGCAACGATCTGAGGCAAAGAAGTTCGAATCCCAGTTCCCATCTCAGAGCGGTGGGCTATGATAGTCACTTCATTATCTGAATTGATACTCAGGTAAACATTGGGAGCGAATGTAATCAGCTCTCCTTTCGGACCAGAACATTGGAAATTAACTCCCAAGATTAATCCTCCGGCGGCCAGAGATCCAAGCTTAAGAAAATCCCTGCGGGAAGCTTTGAAAACCTTACTTCGATCTTCAGTTTCTTTATTCTTAAAAAGAGGTATTGGCGGAAACATATTATTCGGGTTTAAGGTAGAGATTTAGGATTTCGAAGCAGTCTTGATGGCTTCTTTGATACGATTATAAGTACCACATCGGCACAAATTTCCAGACATCGACTGTTCAATTTCCTCATCACTCGGGCTTGAGTTTTGATTCAAAAGTGAGGCAGCATTCATGATCTGGCCTGATTGACAATAGCCACACTGGGGAACGATATGCTCTACCCAGGCTTTTTGAATTGGATGATCTCCATTTTCCGACAAGCCTTCTATCGTGGTGATCTTAGCATCTCCCAAATCAGAAATCGCCATAGAACAAGAACGAATTGCCTGACCATCCAAATGTACCGTGCAAGCTCCACAAAGAGCCTTCCCACAACCAAATTTGGTCCCTTTCATCCCTAACAAGTCTCGGATCACCCATAATAAGGGCATATCCTCTGGAGCGTCAATCGACTTTTGCTCTCCATTGATATTTACAGAAAACTGAGGCATCTTGAATTATTTTGAGTTTACTTATTCAATTTATGGATTTTTCAGTGATTTCTTAGATACCAATCAAATTCCATTTTTCACGATATGGCCTGAAAAGCAACTGATTAGCCTGATCGTTATTTTTGAACTCTTCTTTCTTGGAATTCCACTTCAATTCCTCTCCCATTTTGTAGGAGATCATTGCCAAATGCATTGGCATCACCATTTGACGAGCATATTCCAAATTGGATTCCGGTTGAATTCTCGCCTTAACAGCATCAATGAAATTTTGCTGATGCCCAGGTGATCTGACTATAGTCTTTGGAATCTCCGGAATATCTTCCATCACTTTTCCATCGATTCGGATTTCCCTCTTGCTATAGTCGCAAATTAAAGTTCCTTTGCTTCCTTCGAAATAAGCGCCAATGCTTCCACCAATTTCACCTGGCAAATCTGGCCTGACGGAAGTCCAATAAAGATCCAGATTCTTAAACTTCATATCTACGTCAATCCATTTTGGAGTATCTCCTACCCCATCCGATTCTTCTCCAACAGCCTTGACTTTTTTGAGTCCTTCAGGACCTAAAGACCACCATACAATATCGGCGATATGACACCAAAAATCCTGGAAAACTCCTCCTGAATACTCCATAAAATAGCGATAGGTGAAATGGCATTTTTCAGGCGCATAATCAGCCATTGGAGCAGGTCCCAACCACATATCCCAATCTAGATTGGATGGAGGGCCTTGGTAATTCAGCTTTTCAATCAAAGGTGGTTCACCCGTCTTCCAGAGTCTCACGGTTTTGATTTTTCCCAAAATACCAGATTGGATTATTTCAGCTACCCTATGGTAATTGTCTCCCGCATGGATTTGGGTTCCCATCTGAAAAATCTTCCCCGTATCTCTTTGGGAGTTTAGCATCCACAAACCCTCTTTTTGGGAGAAGGAAAGTGGTTTTTCTCCATAAACATCCTTTCCTGCCTGAAAAGCCAAAATAGCTATCTGGGCATGCCAGTGATCGGGTGTAGCAATAGTCACAGCATCAATATCATCCCGCTCAAGCACCCTCCGGAAATCCTGATACAACTGAGCCTTCGAATCAGGATGAATTTCCTTCAATTTCACCAAAGCCTCCTGAGTTCTGACAGTATCCACATCACAAAGGGCCACAATCTCAGCTTCAGGCAAATTGGCAAACCAGCGAAGGTGGTTCAAGCCCATTCCTCCCAAACCGATATGAGCGATTCTCAAACGGTCAGAGGGAGCAGCGCGAAGTCCTTGAAATGGTAAAAACTGCATACCCACGGCAGCGAGGGAAGTATATTTTAGGAAAGTTCTTCTATTAAAATTTGAGTTCATGATAAAAGGTTAGGGATTGAAAAGTGAATGATTGAAATTAACAAATCCAGATGGATTAACGCTTTCCACTAAAGGAATAGAATATGTCAGTTTGAATCCAAAAAAGGAATGAGAAGGAAAAAGAAATGGAAATTGGCGTCTAAAGTTTAGTCTAGAGAATCTTTTTGAAAAAAAAATTCAAAAAATAAGTCCCTGAGAAAGAAAAGGAAAAGTAGCCTGAGGGTAAAAAGAGAAAGATTTTTTGTGTGCATGTTTGGAAAAAATCAAAGATGCCTCTACATTTGCATCACGTTAAACAAACGCGGTTAACGAAAGAAAAAAAATTCCTCCTTAGCTCAGCTGGTTAGAGCACATGACTGTTAATCATGGGGTCCTTGGTTCGAGCCCAAGAGGGGGAGCTTTAAAAACGGCCTCTGGACACAATCCAGGGGCTTTTTTCGTTTTATAGGTTCACAACAACGATCGACACTTTGTGTCAAAAACGTCTAAAAATGACCGTTTTTCGTGTTGTGCACGCAAATAAAACGCAAATGATTTTTGCGCGATCCTGCCATAAACCTACATCTATGGCAACGCTAAAAATCGCGCTTGACATGCGCAGAACGAGGATTGACGGAACTTATCCTGTGGTGATCCGAATCACTCACAAATCCCGAACAAGGGACATTCACACCCGTCACCACGCAAATCTCAAAAACTTCTCCACTGCAACGGGTACTTTTCGCAAGAATGACGAGGCAAACCTGGAGCTTCTCAAACTCCTGGAGCAATACTCCTCGCGACTGAAAGACCTCCGAGAATCCGGTATTGATCGGCTCACTGTGCAGCGGATTAAAGAGCTTTTGCTCTCCACCCCCTCCAAAGAAGAGGTGACCATCCTCTCATTTTGGGAAGTTGAGATCAAACATCTTCGATCAACCAAGCGGCATGGATCTGCAACGATCTACCACAACACGCTGGCAGTTTTCAAGCAGCTCACGAACTTGGAAACATCCTTTCAAAGATTCGGATACAATGAGCTTCTGAAACTGGAGCGAAAGCTTTTCGCTGACGGGAGAAAGATCAACACTGTTGGGGTCTATATGAGAACCTTTCGGGCGATCTGCAACAAGGCTATCCATCAGGGACTGGCCCCACAGGATTGGTATCCTTTCAAAAACTACAAGATCAGAAAGGAGAAAACCACTCCGAGGGTCTTGAGTCTGGAGGAAATGAGAAGCTTTTTCAATCTCAACCTATCAGAAGAGGACACACTCTTCCCCTACTGGTGTATGGGACAGCTGATGTTTCTCCTGAGAGGAATCAACCTGAACGATCTCCTCCTATTGGAACCGAAGAACATCCGTGGAAACCGCCTGATCTACAACAGAGGGAAGACTGGAAAAACTTACAGTATTCAGATCCTTCCAGAGATCCGAGCTCTACTGAATCGCTTTCATGCCAACCATCTCCTTCTGGGACAGTTCTCCAAATCTCAGATGAAAGACCCTGTGAAATTCACACATGTGATGGGACAGAGACGAAAACAGATCAACAAAAGACTCAAAGACCTGGGTGAGAGAGTCGGAACTGAGGAGCCAATCACGACTTACGTCTTCCGGTACAGCTATGCCAACATCGCCAAGCAGATGGGTTTTCCGAAAGACCTGATTGCTGAGGCTTTGGGGCATGAGTATGGGAATTCGGTGACAGGGATTTATCTGGAGATGTTTGATCAGGAGACGCTCGACCAGATGAACCAACAAATCTCTGAGTCAGTCCATCAACCAAAAACAGGTACCCCATGATCTTTGGTAGATCTTCATAACATCAGGTACTTTTGAGTGCCTGCTATGTAGGACTTCTAGAGTCTCTACGAGTGCCTCCATGGAATGTCCTTCAAAAATGGTTGGTTTACATTAGCAGAGGCCGAAGGACCACGGATATCCTAACCCCGGGGAAAAATTTCTCGGGGTTTCTTTTTCCCCTACCCTATAAAAAACGAAAACCGGAGGTTTGAATTGCTTCAGGGACGACCGGGAATAAGATGTCACATTTATACAGCTTCTTAAATGTACATCCTATATTTTAGCATCTGATTTTAACCCTTTGTTGTAACCCATGCCTTGTCCTCATCTTTTTGAACACGACCTCAATCTCGAATATGTAACCTGGGAAATCAGAACCCTTTTCATTGGCACCTTCAATCCCGGTTGGGGACTGGAGAACAACAATGCGCAGTGGTTTTATGGTAGAACAGCGAGAAACGACTTTTGGAGAATCCTGCCTACTATACATATCGGCCACGGCTTAATACCAGGTACTCCTCAAATTTGGAAACAATTCTGCGAGCTAAACCATATCGCAATAACAGACATCATCGCCTGCCTAGACAATGCTGACGAAAACAATCCAGCTCATGTTGAAATGGTGAATGGTTTCCAAGACAACCAACTTGGCAATTTTGACATAACAACAACGAATATCCCAGCCATCTTGGAGGCTAATCCAACGATTCAACAAGTCTGCATCACAAGGTCAAGTATGACAGAGCCTTGGTCCACACTTTTCGAACCTACAATCGACTGGATCGAAAACCATCCTGAACGAGGCATTCAACTCCGACTTTTGAGATCTCCATCGAGGGGAGCAAGAAAAGGTGTCGTTGGAAATTTCACTAACTACATTGCTAACCATTGGCAACAAGTAGGCAACTATGAAATACTATAAGGAGCACAGTTTTACGTCAAAAATTAATCGGATTTTCCCTTAACGTCCTTTCTCTTCCCGCCGAAAAAGCTATTTTTAGAGACCAAAAACTTTTTGGAAGCCCTTACCGGGAGGAGCAATAATCCGACTTTTCCCTACCCGCCTCTGGTTCAGAGGTAAAAAGGGTTTTCCTCAAACCCAAGGACCAAACATGTCAGAAGATCAAAAACGCATCCTGGAGAGTCAACTCTGGGGAATTGCCAACCTCCTCCGAGGAAAAGTATCAGCCGATGATTATCGGGACTACATCCTCGGTTTTATTTTCTACAAATACCTGAGCGAAAAGCAATATCTCTACGCAAATACTCTGCTTGAAACTGAATCGGTGAAGGACTACAAACAGCTCAAAGATCCTGAGCTGCTAGAAGCCGTAAAGGAGGAATCACTGGAGAAATTGGGGTACTTCCTTCTTCCTTCTGAGCTTTTCGATGCCATCGCTGCCAGGGGAAATGCGGATACCGAGACGGAATCGAACTACATCCTTGAAGATCTAAAGGCCATCCTCAACCATATTGAACAGAGTACCATGGGTACAGAGTCTGAGGATGACTTTACCGCCTTGTTCGAGGATCTGGATCTCAACTCCACCAAGCTGGGTAGAACCGTGGCCGCCAGAAACTCTGTGATTGCTCAAATCCTAAACTATCTGAACAAGATCGATTTTCGACTTCAAGATATCGAGTCCGATGTATTGGGTGATGCCTATGAATATCTGATCGGCAAGTTCGCCGCTGGAGCAGGAAAATCCGCTGGGGAGTTCTACACCCCGCAACAGGTCTCCAAGATTCTGGCAAAGTTGGTAACTACAGGGAAATCCCGTCTGAAATCTGCTTATGATCCAACCTGTGGCTCTGGCTCTCTCCTACTTCGCGTGGCAAAAGAAGCTGATGTAAGTGAGTTTTTCGGACAGGAGCTCAATCGCACGACCTACAACTTGGCTCGTATGAATATGATCCTGCATGATGTGCATTATCGCAACTTCAACATTCGACAGGAGGATACGCTGGAACATCCACAGCACCGGGAGGAAAGGTTTGAGGCAATCGTCGCCAATCCACCCTTCTCAGCGCATTGGAAAGGAGATACCAATCCACTTTTCGAAACAGACGAACGATTTGCCAGATATGGAAGACTGGCACCGAAGACCAAGGCTGATTTCGCCTTCTTGCAACACATGCTTTTCCAACTCAGTGATAATGGGATCATGGCCTCAGTATTCCCACACGGAGTGCTGTTTCGTGGAGCTGCCGAAGGGACTATCCGTGAGTATCTGATCAAAGAGATGAATGCGATCGATGCAGTGATCGGACTTCCTGCCAATATCTTCTATGGCACCTCCATCCCAACCTGCATTCTGGTCCTGAAGAAGTGTCGAGAGCAAGACGACAATGTGGTCTTTATCGATGCCAGTGGAGATGATCACTTTATCAAAGTGGGGAATCAAAACGAACTCAGAGACGAAGATGTAGAGCTGATCGTCAATACCTACCGCAACCGAGAAACGATAGACAAATACAGCTATGTAGCGGCTCTGGCTGAAATCGCCGAAAACGACTACAACCTGAATATACCTCGCTATGTGGACACCTTTGAAGAGGAGGAACCTGTAGATCTGAACGCCGTAGCCGAGGATCTCAGAAACTTGGACTCAGAGCTAAAGTCCAACGAAGTTTCCATGATCGGCTTCTGCAAACAACTTGGAATCTCAACCCCTTTCTAAGATGAGTGAGAAAAGAAACGTGCCTGAGTTGAGGTTTCCAGAGTTTTTAGATACTTGGTCTGAGAAGAAACTCGGGAACATTACAACAAAGGTCGGGAGTGGGAAAACACCTCGAGGAGGAGAGCAAATCTATACCTCTGATGGAATCCCATTCATCCGAAGCCAGAATGTTTTGGATTCAAGGCTGGTATTGGACGGAGTATGTATCCCCACAAAAGTTCACGAAGAAATGGCCGGGAGCAAAGTACTTCCAAGAGACATTTTACTCAATATCACTGGTGGATCAATAGGTCGGAGCTGTGTTACCCCTGAAGATTTCAAAGAAGGAAATGTCAACCAGCACGTTTGCATAATTCGTCTAAAAAAAGACTCTCCTAGCTTTCTACAGTCTATCATGAGTTCCTATCGGGGTCAAAAACTTATTTTCCAAGGACAAACAGGCAGTGGTCGAGAAGGACTGAACTTTGAGTCGATAAAAAGCTTCAAAATTACTCTCCCCTCCCTCCCAGAGCAGCAAAAGATCGCCGAGTTTCTGACAGCCGTGGACAAGCGGATAGAGCTACTTCAGGCCAAGAAGGAAAAGCTGGAAGCCTACAAGAAAGGCGTGATGCAGCAGATCTTTTCTCAGAAGCTCCGTTTCAAGGCCGATGATGGGTCAGATTTTCCGGGCTGGGAGGAAAGAAAAGCCAAAAAGATTTTTGAGTCGGTTTCAAATAAAAACCACTCAGGAGATTTACCCATCCTTTCTGCATCACAAAAACTTGGAATGGTTCCAAGAGATGAAAATGGCATCAAGATTCAGGCCACTGAGAAAAGCGTCCTCTCTTACAAAATCGTTGAGAAGGGAAATTTCGTCATCAGTTTACGATCATTTCAAGGAGGGATCGACTACTCTTCTTATAACGGAATTTGCAGCCCAGCTTACACAATCCTAAGAAGCATCATCAATATTGATGAGCATTTCTACAAGTTCTACTTCAAAAAAGAAGGCTTCATAGAAAGACTAAGTAAAACCGTGGTTGGAATAAGAGATGGAAAGCAGATAACCTTTTCAGCTTTTGGAGACTTGAAAATTCCATACCCTACCATATCTGAACAGAATAAGATCTCCCAGTTTCTGACAAGCTTGGACTCCTCGATAGAGACGCTAGAAAAACAGATCAACCAAACGCAGACCTGGAAGAAGGGGCTGCTACAAAAGATGTTTGTGTGAAAGATAAAGAACCAACCAGATGAAGACCTTTAACTTATACTGTGACGAAAGTTGCCACTTAGAAAACGACCACAAGCCCTTTATGCTGATCGGATATACATGTGTAGCATACAACCAACTTCATCGACACAACGAACGAATCAAAGCTCTCAAGGAAAAGCACCACTTCTTCGGTGAGATCAAATGGAGCAATGTATCTTCCTCCCAATACCCCTTTTACAAGGAGCTCATAGATTACTTTTTTGACACCGATCTCAGTTTCAGGGCTATCATCGTCAACAAATCTAAAGTCCAGAACGATAGATTTCAGCAAGACTTCGACGACTTCTACTACAAGATGTATTACCAGCTACTCATCCACAAGAAGGACACGAACTATACATACAATGTTTATCTGGACATTAAGGATACGTTGAGTGCACATAAGGTAAACCGGCTGAAAGAAATCCTCAACACCAAGCTTGGGGTCTTTAGAAATGTCCAGAACATCCGGTCTCATGAGAGTCTTATGATGCAGTTGGCAGACCTGATGCTAGGAGCACTCAGCTACAATCTCAACATTACCGACAAAAGGATGCCTGCCAAGAAGCAATTAATTGAACGTATAAAACACCACTCAGACCAACCTCTCGAAAGATCCAGCAACTGGACCGAGGAGAAAATGGATCTCTTTTTTATCGAGCTGAAATAACTATGCCTTTAAACCTGCTGAAAGAGTACAACAACCTTCTGGACCTAATTGGAATGGATACTCCATCCAAATACCGATCCTTACGCGGGGTTTTTGATCGAGACTTTATACATAGTTCCCAACCTACTTTTATTGGCAAACCAGTCTTTCCAACGCCGAAAGAAGGTCTGGATATAGTAGATATCCTTTTCGCTCATCTTACCACGGTCATTGTGGACAAAAAAGAGAGGAGAAGAGAGTTTGACCTACAAAGGTCTCTTCGGCTTCATTGGGTAAGATTTCATCTTGATCAACGGAAGACCGAAGATATTCTGGTTTTCTCAGTAAAAGAGCCAGAAGGGATTCGAACTTACATCTATGATCGACCCGAAAAGTATGTGGTAATACTGGAGCCTTTGAAAAAGACCACAGGATACTACCTACTCACAGCCTATTATGTTGAAGGAAGAGACGCAAAACGGAATAAGTTTGAGAAAAAATACAAACGCAGACTTCAGGATGTCCTATAAATGCAGAAAACGCAAAACATCGAGGCGTTGCGTTTTCCGATTTCCTTCCTCCGAACGGTAGGATGAACTCTCCGCAAATGTACGGAGATTCTATTTAGAATCAATATAAACAACGTGATTTTTCGAACAATGTTTCATATAACCTTTTAGAAACCATGCAAAAATACTCCGTCAACCAACATCTGATAGAAACCATCCTCTCCTGGGTCAAATCTGGAGAGATCGCAATTCCTGAGATCCAGAGGCCCTTCGTCTGGAACAATACCAAAGTCCGAGATCTGATGGACAGTCTCTACCAAGGGTACCCTGTTGGTTATGTGATTGCCTGGAAGAACCCCAATGTAAAACTGAAGGACGGAACCCTCAGCGAAGGCAAGAAGGTCTTGATCGATGGGCAACAGCGTATCACGGCTCTCACAGCAGCAATTCTTGGACAATATGTGGTGAACCAGACCTACGAGCGGGTTAAGATCAAAATCGCTTTCAACCCGATCGATGAGAAGTTCGAGGTCCAGAACCCAGCCATCCTCAAAGACAAAACATGGCTCCCAGATATATCTGAGGCCATCAATGGAGATCTCTTTGACATCGTGGACTCCTACTTTGAAGCCAACCCAGAGGTAGAGAAGAAGTCTGTCAGAGAGGCATTCACCAAACTTCTGAACATACCTAAAAAACAAATCGGATTGATCGAGCTTGCCCCAGATTTGGACATCGAGACAGTGACAGAGATTTTTATCCGGATCAACAGTAAAGGCGTTGTACTCAGCCAGGCAGACTTTGCGATGAGTAAAATTGCAGCAGACACCCAGCATGGAGGCAATGAACTGAGGAAAGCAATCGACTACTTCTGCCACTTGGCAATCGCTCCTGAGTTCTACAAGCACATCGTGGACAACGACCCCGTATTCGCATCCTCTGATTACTTCAACAAGATGAAGTGGCTGAAAACGGAAAATGAGGACCTCTACGACCCCAAGTACACGGATATGATCCGGGTGGCATTCACCTCTCAGTTTGGCCGAGGAAAGATCGCCGACCTGGTGAGTTTGCTTTCTGGGAGAAATTTTGAAACCAGAACCTTCGAGTCAGAGATTGCCTCCCAGTCTTTTGAAAAACTTAAGAATGGCGTTCACAGCTTCATTAACGAGACCAACTTCAAGCGGTTTCTGATGATCATCAAATCAGCTGGATTTATCTCCCCCAAGCTAATCCGCTCTCAGAATGCCGTAAACTTCGCCTACGTCCTTTATTTGAAGCTGAAGGATAGTGGGCTGAATTCGGTCGCGATAGAATCATACGTCAGAAGATGGTTTGTGTACTCGATCCTTACAGGTCGTTACTCAGGGTCTGCAGAGAGTATGATTGACTTCGACATCAAGCACATTTCTGAGAAACCATTCGACCAGGTACTTCAGGAAAGAGAAGAGGCTGAGTTATCAGATGCCTTTTGGAATTCATCCTTACCACAAAGTTTGGATACTCCTGTTGCGAGTAGCCCCTTCTTCCTGACCTATTTGGCCGTTCAGGTGAAAGATGGAGACAGGGGATTCCTGTCTAAGGATGTTTCGGTAAGCGAATTGGTCTCTCTTAGGGGTGATATCCACCATCTGTTCCCGAGGGATTATTTGAAAAAGCATGGACTCGATCGGTCCAAGTACAACCAGATCGCCAACTATGTGTACATGCAGTCAGAAATCAACATCAAAGTCGGAAACAAACCACCGAAAGACTATTTCGAACTTCTGAGAAACCAGATCTCGGAAGGCAATCTTCAGGTTAGTGGCCTCAGCAGTGAAGAAGGTCTTCTTGAGAACCTCAAGCAAAACTGCGTTCCAATCGAAATCATGGAGATGACCATTGATGACTACCCAGAATTCCTGACGCTTCGTAGAAAGCTGATGGCAGAGAAGATGCGGGAGTACTACTTTAAGCTTTAGGTGTATGAGTGAACCTAACAAAAATTCTGTGTCCGAAGAGGAGAAAAAGCAGAAGTCGAGCAAGTATTTACCCTCTATTATGGGCATCTGTGTAGGAGTGCTCGGATGGGTTTTCTACTCAATACTTGACCAAGATTATTACCCAAACAAAGTCCTAGGAGTATTATTTTGGTTAGTCTCGTTGAACTTGATATTAGATCCCTTTACTCAGTCCCTAAAAAAACATCTCATTACCCGGGCCATCTTAAAAATAGTCCAGGGTTTACTGATAATCGTTTTGGGAGCTTTAGCTATCCTCCTTCTAGTAGGGTCTGTTTACATCGCGGTGATGCTAGTCTTTTTCCTTGTTTCAGCACCACTAAAAATTGCATTAGACCTTCTCGATGTTAAAAACTCGACCGAAATTTCGACATTTTTATCTTTGACATTCTCAAGCATCGCTTTCTCCTACAAGGGGGACACCATCATAAACAACATTACGGCTTTTTGGAGACGTAAGAGAAAGGAGAAGATTCGGGGCGAACTGGAATTAATCAACACCTACCTTGGGCAGGACCAAATCCGATTCTTCATTTACTTCTTTTACTTTTTGGCTATAATAACCGCAACTATAGTTGACCTCGCAGAGGTATTTAATGATTATTCAGGACCAAACTACCTCTTTTTAGTCCTTCAGTCCTTTGCCGCTTTCATCGCTTTCGAAGCCTTAGTTGAAAAGAAGTCCTTGATGAAGCCATGGACTGACAAACTCAGTGCTCTTAGAAGGTTTATCTCTGAGATTCGAAAAAATGCTCGATCAAACAAATCACCCGAGTAAACAATATCATCACTTACCTTTCTTGACTGTGGAGTAGAGATTGTAATAAGGTTAGCTGTTGCCATCCACCTCTTGCTTCACATCAACAAAATCCACATCTTAGGGGATCATGTGCCTGACACGATATTCTGAGTAATCGAGTCAGGTCATTTTTTAATCCAGCCCATGACTATACAGCCAGAGCAAACACTCGAAAACAACTTAGTTGACCAGCTTGTCCAACTCGGATATGAGAAAGCCGAAGTCAGAGACGAAAAGGAGCTTCTCACAAACCTGAAGAAACAGCTGGAGAAGCACAACAAAGTCCAACTCAGTGAGGGTAGCTTCACCCAGATTCTCAACTATATCAACAAAGGAAACGTCTTCGAACGGGCCAAGATTCTGAGAGACCGGGTTCCTTACATGGACGAGCAAGGAGACCACAAGACTATTGAACTGCTGAATCAGATCCACTGGTGTCAGAATCAGTTTCAGGTGACCCAGCAGGTGAGCATGGAGGGGAAATACAAAAATCGCTATGATGTCACGCTTCTGATCAATGGGCTTCCACTAGTTCAGATCGAGCTCAAACGGCGTGGTCTGGAGCTCAAAGAAGCCTTCAAACAAACCAACCGGTACAATATCCACTCTTTCGGATCGGGACAGGGACTATTCCAGTTTGTCCAGATCTTTGTGATCAGCAACGGGGTCAACACCAAGTACTATGCAAACTCATCTCTGAGCGAGCGGGACTTCAAGCAGACCTTCTACTGGACCGATTCCAAGAACCAACTGATTACACAGCTTTCGGCTTTCACTGATGTGTTTTTGGAAAGATGCCATATTTCCAAGATGGTCGCCAAATACATCGTGCTGAATGAGTCACACAAGACTCTCATGGTCTTGAGACCTTACCAGTTCTATGCAGTGGAGGCTTTGATAGAGCAAGTCAAGAGCACAACCAAATTCGGCTATATCTGGCACACTACGGGATCAGGAAAAACCCTAACCTCCTTTAAAACTGCTCAGATCCTTTGCAATCTTCCCCAGGTCTACAAGGTGGTATTCGTGGTGGACAGGAAGGACTTGGATACCCAGACTATTACCGAATTCAACAGCTTCAGCAAAGGAAGCATCGATGGCACCAATAATACTCAGACCTTGGTCAAACAACTGTCAGGAGATCAAAAGCTCATCGTTACCACCATCCAGAAGCTAAACACAGCAATATCCAAAACTCGTCACCTCGGAAAAATCGAGCACCTCAGAGAAGAACGAATCGTCTTCATCTTCGATGAATGCCACCGAAGCCAGTTTGGAAAGACTCACGAGGAAATCAAAAACTTTTTCCAAGGTTCTCAGATGTTTGGTTTCACTGGCACACCGATTTTCGAGGAGAATGCAGGATCAAACAACTACGGAAAGCGGACAACCAAAATGCTTTTCGGAGAATGCCTTCACAAATATGTGATTACCGATGCCATCCGAGATGAAAATGTGCTCAAGTTCTCAGTGGAGTATATCAGCACCTTTCGGAAGAAGGAGCACATCTTCGACATCAATGTGGAGGCGATAAATGAAGAGGAAGTAATGAATGCCCCCCAGCGACTGGAGATCATCACAGACTATATCATCCAGAATCACGGCAGGAAAACCCACAACAAGGAGTTCACAGCCATACTCTGTGTGCCCAGCGTGGAGGTATTGATCAAGTACTATGAGATTTTCCACCAAAAAAAGGAAGAAGGTGTACATGATCTCAAAATAGCAACGATCTTCTCCTACGGACAAAATGTGGACCTGATCGAAGACGGAGGGTTTGAGGATGATTGGGAAGAAAGTGAATTTGGTATCGCTGCTGAAAAGCCTCGAGGAGATTACGGGAATTCAAATCAAAAACACCCGAGAGAATATCTGGACAACTTCATCGGCCACTACAACCAGACTTTCAACACAAACTATTCCACTAAGGACAGCAAGCTTTTCTACCAGTACTACAATGATGTAGCAAGCCGGGTGAAGAAACAGCAGATCGACATCCTGCTCGTGGTGAACATGTTTCTGACAGGGTTCGACAGTAAGACCCTGAATACACTCTACGTGGATAAAAACCTGAAATATCACGGCTTGATTCAGGCCTTCTCCCGCACCAACCGAATCAAGGGAGAACTCAAATCTCAGGGCAATATCGTCTGCTTTAGAAACCTCAAAAAGGCTACAGACGATGCTATCACACTCTTCTCCAACATTAACGCCAAGGACGAGATTCTACTCGAACCCTACGAGGACTATGTAGCCAAGTTCAACGAGGCATATATCAAGTTGCTCCAGATCGTCCCGACCGTGAACAGTGTTAACAAACTACAGAGCGAAGAGGATGAACTGGCATTCATAAAAGCTTTCCGGGAACTAATGCGAGTGAAGAACGTCTTGGTCACCTTCACCGAGTTCGACTTTGAGGAACTATCCATGGAAGAGCAATCCTTTGAGGACTACAAAAGCAAATATCTGGATCTCTACGACAAGACCAGAGGACACCAGCAACAGGAGAAAGTGTCCATCTTACAGGATGTGGATTTCGAGCTCGAGTTGATCCACAGAGATGAGATCAATGTGACCTACATCCTGAAACTTCTCGCCAAATTGAAAGATGCACCAGAGGAAGAGAAGAAGAAGCAGGAGAAGGTAATCGTAGATCTGATGGTGGGTGAATCCCAGCTCAGAAGCAAGCGTGAACTGATTGAGAAATTCATCCGAGAGAACCTTCCTTCCATTGAAGACTCTGACCAGATCCCAGATGAGTTCGCCGAGTTCTGGACCAAAGAGCGGATCGATGCTGTCCGGAAGCTCAGTGAAGACGAGCAACTGGAACCAGAGCAATTGGAGGAAGTGATCGCACGTTATATCTACACCGAGAAGGAGCCACTTCGTGATGAGGTGGTTTCCATCATGAAGGCAAAACCGAGCCTTGCCAAGCGAAAGACGACAGCCGAACGAGTGATCGGCAAAATCGTCAGTTTCGTAGAGACTTTTATCAGCGGGATTGAGGCAGCATAAGGACAGATTTGTGAGAAATCCCACCCTGCGTAAACAGCTGAAACGAGGTCATTTACCCGTTACCAAACCTCTGACAAACTTACCCACAAACGACTGAAAGCCAGCGAACAATGTTCTGAGAAACGTGGTCTTAAGGTGAAGAATTTTTTTCGTTTGAGTGCTTGGAAACGACTTTTTTCTTCACCTACCTTTGGGTAGAAACAAACAACTTCTACATGGAAAAAAGACGACAAGCACCACTTGATTTCATCAGGAACCGAGATCTTATTGACTCGATATATTCGGATCTTGAAACCCAAAAATTGACCCTGCCATTACCAAATACAACCAAAGGTGGTAAGCAGGTTCTATTTGGAGATGTATTTGACCGCCTACCCAATGGGATCATCCATAAATCCAACACTGGTATGGGTGCTACTACATGTGAATGTGTAAGCCTTCGGAACTCAATCATTGTTGAACCACTTAGAGCGACTGCATATCTAAAATATAGGGCACAAGGAGGGATATTTGTAGGGACACCACCTCCAAATTCAGGTATCCAACCAGTAACAGAGAAAGAATTCATCGATTACCTCGAACAACCAGGCTTTAAGAAAATATTTTGCGTGTCGGATAGCCTGACAAATGTTATGTCACTTATCCCAAACGAGAGAAAAAGCGAGTTTTTTCTTTTGATCGACGAAACAGATACACATCAACTTGACTCATCCTTCCGTTTAGCTCTTCACATTGCAATGGAGGTCTACAAAAGTCATCCGGTGAACATGAGAGCTACGGTTACTGCAACCCCATTGAATTTCTCTGACCCGGAATTGCGAGCTGAAAGTATAACCGAGGTGATCTACACCTACAAAAACTTGGAGACGGTAAAAATCCTAAATACACCTAGCGCATCGAACAGTATTAGGAAGTTGGTAATCGACCACTTTGAAAAAACACCTCACGACAAACTAGTTGTCGCGCTGAACTCCGTTGGTGAAATAAAACAAGTCATCAAAAGAATCTTAAAACACCCTTTCAACAAGCTGAAGGAGGAGGAAATCAAGGTATTATGCAGTAGTAAGAGGGTGAAGGATGTAGAGGAATATTACCATGAGCTCAACTCTGATATTCTTCCCGGCAAATTGGTGTTCATCACAGCAGCATACTTTTCAGGCTATGATCTCACGGAAATCTTCCGACTGGTGGTGGTAATTGACCCTCGGTATCCAAATCTTGCACTTTCCGAACATAGATATAGGCAAATCGCAGGTCGTGCCAGAAACGGACTGATCGAAGGTGTGATCATTTACCAGTGGCAACAAGAACGGTACTACGAAGGAAAGTCGATGTCTGAGATGCTAGAAATAGCGAAATCACTTATCGACAGTTTCGGTTGTCTGACAATGAATCTAGATCGAAACCCATACCTAAAGCACCGCAAACTCAAATCACTAGAAAGCGTAGTTGCGTCGAACAAAGTCCAAGGAAGAAATCTATTATTCTGGGACAAAAACGTGGAAGTGTTCAAGATTGCCTACCTCTCGATCGACTCGATCGTAGAACTCAACAGACTTCGAAAAACTGTTTTCGGCAAGACCAACGGCTTAGTCCAGGCATTTGAAGATATCGGGTATGTGGTTATAGAATCCTTTGATGATGTCGAAGGCTCTGAGGTCACAATTACAAATAAAGAATGGTTCGACAACTCCTTTGAGAAGATAAAGGATGTGCTCCTTTCTAGCGCCACCGGCATCATGACATCTAATACTTGTCCAAATGGAGAAAACGCCTTCGAATCAGAGGTTTTCGAGGTATTCAGGGAATACAAGGATTATGTTGACAAAGCGCACCTTGCACAGTTGATCCTGAAGGGTTGCAACAAAAAGAATGGCTGGAGAACGGGCTTAAAATCGCTGAAACTCGAACTATTCTTTGCTACACAGTCACCTGACGGAAACTTTAACCACAGCATCAATAGGTGCTTTCCAACTGGAGGAGAATACTCCTATACAAGAATCCTGGAGAAATGGGACCAAATCAAAACTGCCGCACCAGAAATCGGGATGTTAATGGACGACCCCGTTTTTCTTTTAAACCGCATTTTTAGGACGGTTCGAAGAAAGGGTGACATAGATGGCGTGGGGCAGTTTTACATTACAACAACGCGGAAAATAGATGAGAGAAAGGTTCTACTCTACAAAGACAAAGTGTCCGCGTATCGATTTGCAGCCACCGACTATGAAGCAGCGTAAATCGTTGAAGTGAGGTTTTTGCAGCGAAGTATGTTAGTATATAAGAAATGTTCTTCAGACCTCGCTGCAAAAGCCGCATTTCTTCGTAGAATACCTAACAACATCGTACAAACACAGGGTTCTAATCATACTTTCTCCTCCAGCGGATAATGAGCACCCCTTCAAGTCTAAACCACCTGCCAACAAAATGCCTCAAATACCTGAAATAGTGACGGTTACACATGGAAACCACGTGATTTTTTCGTATATTATAGTATAACCCACCGAAACAAATCACAATGCGAAACTACTACCACATTACCCTCAGAGACAGATTCAATCACGAGCCTATCAGCCTTCCTGGAGGTTTCGTGAGCATCCATGAAACCGCAGATTACCTGGATTATCTGGTCAATGAATTAGCAGGACAAGGCTTTGAGATGCGAAGGCTCAACAGACTTGTCAGCATTTCAGATTTGGTCACGATTGAGATCAAACGAAACGACCAGTGCAACTGGGAAAGAGGAACACTTGCCGAAGAATTCGCCTCCAACAAGGAGTCAGACCTAAGATTGACCCGAAAATATATCCATGAGAGCGAGGAACGTGTTGAGCAATACTTCCAAGAAATGGATGAATTTGCCGAGGCACAATACGGAGTCTGAAAGATTTCGGCAGCTACACTATGATGGTCATGTCGGAGAGAGGAACAGGCCTCTCTCCACCCAGAACAAATCCGAGTCTTATCCCGAGGTCATAAACTAGTGGTTCCATATACAGTAGATGGCTAAACCACCTCGAAGGGTGTACATACTTTGTACACCCTTTTCCAAATGTCCACACTCTGGGTAAGAGGAGCGCTCGATTTAACCGATCATATTCTGACTCATTTGTCCGACCATCAGTCCGACAACTTCAGATTCAAACATCGAACGAGTCATGTTTGACTAACACGTACAAGAGTGGTTCGTGGCCAAAGATGTGGCTGAATTGCTTGAGTACAAGAACACCCGAAAAGCAGTAATAGACCTTTGTAAAATCGCAGATTCAGATGGTGTCGCGAATCGCGACCCCATCGGCGGAGAAAAAAAAATACAGATCGTCCCACGACCAGATGTTTACCGTCTGATCACCAAGTCGAAACTGCCTGCCGTATAAGAGTTGGTACCACTGGATGGAGAAGTTCGAGAAAAGGGTACTCACATTATGAGTACCCTTGAGCCTGAACTTGAAAACTCTCGTTTAAAGCGATAGTATTGCTGAAACCTGCAACAGCCTTTGAAACCACATTTGTGAGGTGTGGGCAAAATACCCACCCCTTCAGCCGACGGTATGCAAATGACCAAAAGAATACGAACGACGGTCTATGTATAGTATAGACCGTGGAGAAGGAACTTATTGGATGAATGATCCGATACATCATGTTTTAGACTGCCCCCCCCCATCATCTATCGGTCTTTTATTGGTTGAACTTTTCTGTATAGTCGAGAGGACAGACCACCCATGGTATCATCCCCCGGGTTCTCAAAAGCTGGGTCTCTCCCCCCGGGGTCATCACGGAACATTTTCCTACCCAGATTCCTACCCCCTGCAAAATCCAGTGTAAACTTAAACGATTTAAACACGATGGATTTACGTACTTCAAAACGTTCCCAAGCACGCATCAGAGTATGCATGCAGGGTCCAAGTGGGGCAGGGAAAACATTCTCTTCTCTCCTACTTGCCTTTGGTCTGACAGGCAACTGGTCCAAGGTCGCTGTCATCGACACCGAAAACCAGAGCGCAGATCTCTACGCCCACCTGGGGCACTACAATGTGATTTCAGTTGGTGCTCCACAGACTCCAGAGAAATACATGGAAGCAATCGAAGTCTGCGAAAAGGCTGGAATGGAAGCCATCATCATCGACAGTATCTCGCATGAATGGGAAACTCTCTTGGACATCCACTCCAATATGCCTGGTAATAGCTTCTCCAACTGGGCGAAGATCACACCAAGGCACAATGGTCTCTTGAACAAGATCCTTTCCTGTTCAGCCCATGTCATTGCAACAGTTCGAACAAAGCAGGACTATGTTCTGACAGACAAGAATGGCAAGATGGTGCCCGAGAAGGTGGGACTAAAAGGTGTACAGCGTGATGGATTGGAGTATGACTTCACCATCGTCTTCGATGTCAACATTCGTCACATGGCGTCTGCTTCCAAAGACCGGACAGGTATGTTTGTCGATCTTCCAGACTTTTTGATCGGGATAGAGACAGGTCAGAAAATCCTGAAGTGGTGCAATGAAGGATCTTCAGTTTCTGAGAAAACCGATAGCTTCTCGCTCACTGATGAATTTGAAAAAAGCCTGTCCTTCCAGGATGCAATTTCTGCTTGTCAAAACATGGACGAGTTGATCAAGCTCTTCAATGCCAACCCATCTCTTCAGCAAGTCTTCAAAGACGAATTCATTGCTCAGAAAAACAGACTTCTCGACCAACCAAACTTCCGACAGAATGGAACTACTGCGCATTGACCACCTACAAACCAGCGACCGCCTCCCTGCGGTCAAAACCAAGAAGTCAGTGTCCAGATTCCTAAAAGCAAACACAGAGGAAGTCAGTTGGGAAGAGATGAGAGACAGACATGTGATTCCAGTATTCCTGAAGGACAACGAGCCAACCATCTCTCACTGTGAGTTCGTGGAGGCAGTATCACAGGCTGCTCAGGATTGCTTCAGTCTGTCAGAATTTCCAGAAGCGGATATTCGGGTCTCACATCCTGTGAAGGGGAGGATCTATGAAGCGAGACACAAAAAGGCTCAGGATCTTCAGCCTTCTGAGAAGACGATCTACTATGAGCGTATGGCATTCATGGTTTCTATACCCGGCATTCAGGATCAAGTTTCTGGGAACATTCTGGAACTCACCATCGGTGGGGTGAAGGCATACCACTTGGATAACCTCAACTCTACGAAAGGGAGTCCTGAGCACTTCAAGATCTTCATCGGGTTCAAGAACACAGTCTGTACAAATCTCTGCGTTTCTACAGATGGTGTGAAACTGGACTTAAAAGTCAGGTCGGTGGAGGAACTATACCAAAAAACCTTGGCATTGATGGAGAACTTCAACCCTGTCGGATTTCTGAGAAGCATGGCAAGCTTGACAGCATTCGATCTTCAAGAGAAACAGTTCGCACAGATTATCGGAAGATGCAGGATGTATCAGTTTCTTCCCAAAGATCTGAGAAACGAGATCCCTGAGCTCTTGATCAATGACACCCAAGTTTCCAGAATCGTAGAGGCTTTCTATCAAGATCCCTCATTTGCAAGAGCAACCAACGGATGTGTGGATCTTTGGAGATTCTACAATCTGTTCACCGGAGCCAATAAGCATTCCTACATCGACAAGTTTCTGGAGCGCGGGGTCAATGGTTGGGATTTCACTAACCGAGTCCGTGGTGTACTGGACGGTTCTCACCCAGATTTCTGGTACATGATATAGATCGCGAAGCCCACCACATTGATGGTGGGTTTCTTTTTGAAGAGATATGGAGAACTATCTATACGAGCTCAAACTGAGCTATCGCAGAACCAAAAGAAGAAGACAAACAGGTGCATTGCGTTCCAGCATGGATTCTTTCGAGGTTATGAAAACTGTATTTGACAAAGACCTGATAGAAGCCAGAGAGGAGTTTATTGTACTGTATCTGAACCGGGCGAACGAAATCATCGGTTACTACAAGGCATTCCAAGGAGGTGTGTCCTCTGTGGTGGCAGACACGAAGTTGATTCTGTCCACTGGCTTGAAAGTTCTGGCCTCAGGGATCATATTGGCACACAATCACCCTTCTGGAAGAATCATACCATCGGAGCAGGACATTCGTTTGACAAGGCGAGTGAAAGAAGCCTGCAAACTTGTCGACATGGAACTCTTAGACCACCTCATCGTCACTGCAGAAAACGGATTCTACAGCTTCGCAGACGAGGGTAAAATCTGAGAGATTCCACGCTGGGAAATCCAGCACAATCACGTAATTTCGAGTCAAATCAGGCAGGGGCAACGCAAAAAAAACGCAAATCGCTTCCGCTCTCAGGCTCAACAACCTGATTATCAGTAGCTCAGCTGGTTAGAGCACATGACTGTTAATCATGGGGTCCTTGGTTCGAGCCCAAGAGGGGGAGCTGTCCAAAGCCTTCAGATTCATTTCTGAGGGCTTTTTTGTTTTTAAACGCTATTTAATGGGCGAGAAGCCTGTCCCGATGAAGAAGCAAAGCGGATGAAATCGGGAAGCCCAAAATAGGGAGCATAAGCCAACAGAAATGAGTGGCTTTTTTTGTTTTTAATGGTTTAAGTTAACTAGTATTACTTAATTTACTTTTAGTTTTCAGACTTACCATTCCACCAATGAACACCTTCACCCTCCTCTTTGCTCTTTTTCTTTTATGTATGTTGGGTTGGGTGATCTATAACTCCAAAGTCAAAAAAAGTGGTTTTGAAGTTCCCGAAGTTTTTCCTGCTGATTGGAGAGCTTTTCTTCTGGACAAAGTCCATTTCTATAAAGAATTGTCAGATAGTGATAGATTGGTCTTTGAAAATGATGTTCAACGATTCCTGAAGCGCATCAAAATAACCGGAATCAAAACTACTGTCAGTGACGAGGACAGATTGTTGGTAGCCAGTAGTGCTGTGATTCCTATTTTCAGATTTCCAGAGTGGGAATACAAAACCTTGGTCGAAGTCCTTTTATATCCAGATCATTTTTCTGAAGACTTCAATTTTTCAGAAGGAGAGAGAAACATTGCAGGAATGGCAGGAAGCGGCGGCATGATGAGTAATCTGGTCATTTTCTCCAAACCGGCACTTTGGCAGGGATTTGAAAACAAGACCGACAAACACAATGTGGGAATCCATGAGTTTGTTCACCTTTTTGACAAGCAAGACGGTGAGGTGGATGGAATTCCTTCGATTTACTTGAAACATCAGTTTGTCCTTCCTTGGATGCAACTTATCAAAAAGAACACCGAAGAAATGCTGGAGGGCAAAAGTGATATTTATGTTTATGGAGCCACGAACCCTCAGGAATTTTTAGCGGTAACGAGTGAATATTTCTTTGAACAACCCCATTTATTCAAAGAAAAGCATCCTGAATTATACAAGGTGCTTTCTTCAGTTTTTCATACGGATTTAGCCTAGGCAATTGTACAAAGTACCAAGTCTTTCAGCTTTCAGACTTTTTCCTTCTAAATTCCTGATCCCTGACCACTGCGACTGCTCACTGATTTTCAGCTTTCTAACTTTATACTTCTGACTTCCTGACCACTGTTTCACTGACCACTTACTACCGCTTCCTCTCCAGCAATCTTATCTACTACCAAAGCGATTGCTCCATCTCCTGTGACATTACATGCGGTTCCAAAACTATCCATCGCGATATACAAAGCAATCATCAAACCGATCATTTCTTCATTAAAGCCTAACATTGCCTGAAGCACTCCAATAGCTGCCATAATCGCTCCTCCCGGTACCCCGGGTGCCGCAACCATCGCAATACCCAACATAAAAATAAAGCCCGCGAACATCGCGAAATCAAATGGCATCTCATTCAATATCATCAAAGCCATAGCACAAGCAGTGATTTTCATGATGCTTCCTGAGAGGTGAATAGTGGCACAAAGAGGAATTACAAACCCAGCTACTTTCTCGGAAACCCCATTCTTTTCCGCTTGTTCCAATGTCACAGGAATGGTGGCCGCTGAAGACTGGGTTCCCAAAGCCGTAAAATAGGCCGGAAGCATATTTAATAGGAGTTTTACCGGATTTTTCTTGACGATAGTTCCGGCAATCACATACTGCAAAATCAGCAAAAGGATATGCAATCCGAAGATTACTCCAATGATATTGAGGAAAACAGACAGAATCTCAAACACCTGCCCACTGAAGGACATGCTTGCAAAAATCCCCAAGATAAATAGCGGCAAAAGTGGAATAATCACTTTCTCAATGACTTGCATGATAATGGTTTGGAAGTCACTAACTACCAATTTCAAAGTAGACTTTTCCTGATAAGCCAAGCCCAACCCAATCACAAATGCTAAAACCAAAGCAGACATCACGTCAATGACTGCAGGTATTTCTATTGAAAAGAACGGAGTCAATTCCTTTGTGTTTTCAGCAATCTCAGCAGTAGAGTTTACATGCTCTGCCAAAAGCCCAGGGAATATATTCGATGCGGTGAAAAAGGTCATAAACCCTGAAAACAAGGTTGATCCATAGGCAATTGCAGCTGTCAATAAAAGCATTTTTCCAGCTTCTTTTCCCAAATCAGAGATTGCCGGCATAATCAATCCCATGATGATCAATGGGATTGCAAAGCTCAAGAACTGACCAAAAAAGGCATTGAAAGTAGCAAAGATCCGATTGAACCATTCTGGCATATAAAGACCAAAAACAATCCCCAGAACGATGGCAACAAATACTTTAAATAAAAGGCTATTGACTATTTTCTTCATAAAATCGATTTGTAATGGGCATCAACGGTAAAAACCCAAACTAAATTTTGATTTGCTAAGATAGAAGGAATAAAACCACAGGCTCAAAAAAGAGTCAATTATTGCTCGTTGGAAGCTCTTGTTTTGTTCCTAAGCAATATATTAACTTTAGAAAATCACCTCCCCTTTTTATTAGATACTATGAACTATCTAAAACCGATTCGTAAACCCAATTTTTTCATTCTTGGCGCAGCGAAATCCGGAACAACCACCCTTCATAGTTGTTTGAGCCAGCATCCGGAAATTTTCATGAGTGAAGTGAAAGAACCTTCTTTTTTTTGTGACAATTTCCAGGTTATCGATAATGAACTAGATTATTTCAGCCTTTTTGATGGAGTTGAAAATGAAAAAATAATCGGGGAATCATCCCATGTTTACCTAACAAATCCAGGAACAGCCAGAGTCCTACACAGTTTATTTCCCAACGCCAAATTTATCCTTTTACTCAGGGACCCCGTTGACCGTGCACAGTCACTTTTCCATCACATGAGAAGGCATGGGCATGAGACTATAAATTCCTTTGAAAAGGCACTTGCTGTAGAAGAAAAGCGCATTCAATCCCCATCTTTCAAAAAGGATCAATACTTATACAATTATTTATATGTGGAATCAGGAAAATACGGAAGACAAATAGATCGCTATTTGTCCTTTTTCCCGACTGAACAATTCTTGTTTTTGACTAGCTCAGAATTCTTTCAAAACCCAGAACAAACTCTTCAAAAGGTTTATAAATTTCTGGAGGTCGCAAATATTGTTTACCAACCCATTCAAAAATTAAATGAAGGTGGAAATGTTAAATCGCCACACCTGGCCAGGATTCTAAAGAATCCGCTTTTTTCACAAGGATTTTTTAAAAAAACAGGTCTCTCTAAAGTCCTACATTATCTAAACAAAGGTCAGAAAAACCAACTAAAAGAAGGAACTAGAGACATGATTCAAAGCCAGCTTAAAGAAGACCAAGAACTCCTGTTTGAGTTAACTGGAATCAGATTCTTCTAAGCCATCTTTCGGTAAATTTTCATCAATAGTTTTTGGATCAAATTTTCCTGTGGATTTTGAAAGGGCTTCAGTCCACTCAAAAATTTTTCTTGTTCTGCCGGCTGGCAGGAATAGCTCTTTCTATCAACAATCTTAGCAGGACCTGAATAATTCTTTTGGGCCACCATCATTGCATCCTCTTCTCCTTCTTTATACCAAGTATTCTTCTTTCCCTCAGGAAATGCATTGGTTGAGGCATGCAGCACATCCAATTGGACATATCGAGCCATCGCCATCATCCCATCAGTAAAAAATCGATAGCAATCCACTGGAAATCTATGCTCTTCAAATCCATTGGGAGCTATAATACAGACTAGTCCTCCTGGTTTTAATATCCGAGCAATTTCCTCCATTGTGAGCCAGAAAAACTCATTATGTTCAAATGCCTGACCAGAAATAACAATATCGAAACTGTCGGTTTCAAGTTGAGGCCAACTATATGGAGTATCTACAACCAAATCCACATTAGGACCTGTCTCCATATCCATACCCATGTATTCAAATTGATCATCAGGTAGTAATTTTCGATAGGTTCCATTTACATCATAGCTTCCGACATCTAAAATCTTTAGTGGTGATGGGTGATTTTTCCCTACAAACTTTTCTAGAAACCACTCCATTCGGAGCATTGAACTTTGGTGCATTTTATCTTTGAATTAATTTTTTAAACTCTTCTAAAGAAACAAGATTTAGGTAATCCTTTTTCTGCTTTTCAAACTCTTTGAATTCATAAAATTCGTTGACTAAAGCCAATGGTTTTCCCAAAGGAATTCTCTTTGAAAAAACCCCAACACCCCAGTCTGTATCAACACAGCAAGAATACAAATCCTTGTTCTTTCGCCATTTGACAAAAGCTTTCCAAGTTGTACCATTCCAATAAACGCCAGCTGGAGAATTTTGGAAGGAGAATTCCTCCCGAGCATGATAAGGACTAGGTGGATTACAATCATGAACCACTATAAACCCATCGTCGGAAATCAATTTGAGAGCATTGTGAATATCCTTATCCGCTTGCTCAGCGGTATGCAACCCATCTATAAAAATCAGATCAAACTTTTCTGGAACTTCCTTTAATTCACCTTTGGAAAACTGGTCAAAAAATTCATCGCTAGTGCATTTAAAATCAGCCAAATTCACATCTGATTCCAATCCGGGATCAACACTTAATTTTATTGATGATTCTATTTTTAAAAAATTATCCTCAAGGTTCCTCACACCTATCTCCAAATAACTTGCAGGACGGTCAAACAACCCTAACAATAAGTTAAGTACCTCAGTTCTATCACCCTTTTTCTGAAGTTCGTTGGAGGATCCCAATTGTGCACTAAGAAAGTGTTTGTCTTCAGATAGTTTTTTACCCTTCCTGAAATACTTCCAATATTTCTTCATTTTTTTCGATTAAGCTTTCAGGAATTATTTTTGAAACCAATTTTCCAAATCTGAATATCACACCTTGCGTCAAGGTAGATCGGAGAATTCGACCTGCAGATTCTGGAAGTTTTTGGCTTAAAGAATCTCTTTGAAATTTGATGTTTGCAGCAAGTCTAAAGGCATAAAAGCCTCTTGTAAACTGATAGTCAAGCAAATGATCGTAAACAAGAGTTAATTTATTTTTCAACAGTTTTCGTTCTTCATCAGAATGCTTGGACCATAATCCATCAGGCCTCACTCTGTAAACTGACATAGGCTCATTTAGCATAGCTACTAATCCATGCTGCCCCATAGCTATTCCTAAAAACCAATCAGTAATATTATGTATCAGCCAAAAATCCACGTAGTTCATCAAAACACTTCTCCTAAACACACATGCCGAAAGGTTCCCGATAAGATTGTAAAGGATTAGGGTTTCAGAATTAAAATATTTCACTTCGCCGACCTTTGAAGCTTTGAAAGTTTCTAGACGACCTTCAGCATCGTAATACAATGAAAAAGGATTGAAGCACATGGGACATGAAGGATTTTCATCCATCAAGCGAACCAGCTTTTGTAATCGCATTGGATCTACCCAATAATCATCCCCCTCCAAAATTGCGACATATTCTCCTTGACAATTCTCAACCCCTCTATAATAGTTACCTCCAAGACCAAGCGTTTCATTTGATTCTAGAATTCTATATTGGATTTCGACCTTTTCCAACCTCTCTATTATCTTCTCGATCGTCCCATCTGTAGAAAAATCGTCTGCAACTACTATCTCAAATTCTTGATCGAATTGTTGGTCAATTATACCATCAAGACATTGATCGATGTAGGAGACTTGATTATAGGAAACCAAAAGGACACTTAATTTCATCTTACCGATTTTTCACGTTTAGAACAACTCAAAAACACATCTTGAAACTCTCCATGATGATTAAAACCAGCTTTAATACTGCATTGATAACCTTGATCTTCAAACTGGCTCAAAAAATCTCCCATCTCAGAATCCTGCCCAGGAATATTATGGTGGTACTCTATCAGATAGGTTTTAGGAATTCCAATTCTATTGCTTCGGACTAGTTCATGAATCACTTCTTTCTCCGCTCCTTCAATGTCCATTTTGACTAAATCAACTTCCTCTTCAAAAAAATCTGACAACCGCTTGGATGGCACTTTCACACATCTCCTTCCGCCCCTTTTTGAGATAATTGACCCCTTTAAAGTCCCTTTATTTTCATCTAAGAAAAACTCAACCTCCCCTTCAGATCCCGAAAGACAGAAATTGTTTAAGGTTACATTTTGTAAATTATTTTGTTCAACATTTTTCTTGAGGAGTTGAAAAACATCAGGATTGGGTTCAAAACCTATAATTCTGCTGTTTGGATAATATTTTTTAAAAAATAAAATCGACATCCCAATATTTGCTCCACAGTCAATTATAAATGGAGAGTTGGTCTTAGTATCGAATTCATACTCCCCTTTCAAAAACACTTCCTTTATTAAATATACTAAGTTAAAGTAGCCATATGAACTAACTCTTAAACCTAAAAACCGTTGACTAATTTCCTCAGTACCAGACTTAAGTTTGATCATCAATAGGGACCAAAGCAATACTCTTAATAAACTTAATTTTTCAGACCAAGTATATACAGACGATAAGACATCAATAATTAAGGAATTAGCAAAAGCAATCTCTTTCCAGATTTTCTTCATGGTAAAATTGGCAATGCCAAATTCAGGCTTTAGGGTTTATTTTTTGTTTAATTGAATGCTAATTATTAATAAAAACAGTATTGAGAAAACAATAAAATTAACTAATGATACAGGTGGTATAAATTATTATTCTTTTACTATATTTAATTCAAAAGCAAAAAAGAAATATCTTTTCCTTGCTTGAAATAAGTAAGATTTTTCCTGGTAGAAAATTTCTTTTGAAAGACTTTGCCTATCTATCTGATTTTCAATATTTACTATTCATTAGGAACCAACAAACTCTTTAAATATCCATATTAATTGCGTTATTTTTTTGATAAAAACTCATTTACATGCAATTCCAGCAGAATAAATACCAGTCTTTCCAATAATTTAAAAATAGTCCATTAGACCAATTTTACCAATAAACCTCTCAAATAAGATCTATATTAGGCTTTCCAATAAAGCACCTATGAGTTCAAGACATACACTAACAGTTCTCCTACTTTTCATTGTTTTTCAAATTGCAGGATTCTCCCAACAAACAGACAAACCCAATATCGTTTTCTTTTTTGTGGATGATATGGGTTGGCAGGACACCTCTGTTCCCTTTTACAAAGAAGTCACCAAACTCAATAGAGAGTACTATACTCCTAACATGGAAATTTTGGCAAGTGAGGGAATGAAATTCACACAAGCCTATGCCGCGGCTGTTTGCTCCCCTTCCAGAGTTAGTTTGATCACCGGGATGAATCCAGCCAGACATCGCGTTACCAATTGGACTTTGAGAAAAGGAAAATCTCCTGATCCAGAACATCCTATCGTCACCTCTCCCAACTGGAATCTGAATGGTTTGAGCGCAAATCCAAATGAAGAACTGGCTGTATACCATATCACGCTTCCAGAACTTTTGAAAAAGGAAGGATATAAGACCATCCATGTTGGAAAAGCTCATTTTGGTGCTGATCAGACTTCCGGAGAAGATCCATTGAATTTAGGCTTTGATGTGAATATTGCTGGACATGCTGCAGGTGCTCCGGGTAGTTACTATAGTGAAAAGCATTTTAGCTCAACCTGGAGAAAAGGTGATAAAATCTGGGATGTTCCCGGATTGGAAAAGTATTATGATCAGAACATTTTCCTGACAGAAGCATTGACTTTGGAGGCCAATCAAGAAATTGAAAATGCAGTCAAAGAAGGTAAGCCATTTTATCTCTACATGTCCCATTATGCAGTGCATGCCCCTTGGGAAAAGGATCCGAGATATTATCAGAAATTTATCGATCAGGGACTGGATAAATTTCAGGCGGCCTATGCATCCATGCTCGAAGGAATGGATAAATCATTGGGAGATATCATGACTCAATTGAAGAAATTGGGAATAGATGACAAAACAATTGTTGTCTTTATGTCTGATAATGGAAGCCCAAGCCAAACGCCTCCAAACCTTCCCTTGAGAGGTCATAAAATCGATCCTTATGAAGGAGGTATTCGCGTTCCCATGATCGTCAAATGGCCTGGCGTGGTAGCAGAAAAAAGTGAAACCAATGATTATGTCATCATCGAGGATATATTTCCGACCTTCCTAGAAATGGCAGGAGCTAAAAAACCTGAAAAGAAATCTGAAGATGGAAAAAGCTTTGTTTCGATTTTGGAAGGAAAGAAAACTAACTCAGAGAGGCCGCTATTCTGGCATTTCCCCAACACCTATGACGTCCCTCCTTATAGTATAATTCGAAAAGGTGATTGGAAACTGATTTATCAACATGTCGATCAGACTTTTGAATTGTATAAAATCCCTAATGACATTTCCGAGACTCAAAACCTGATTTCACAAAACCAAAAAAAGGCAAAGGAGCTTGCAAAAAAGTTGGGAAGATATTTGAAAAAAACTCAGGCTCAAATGCCATCAATCAATGCTACCGGAGAATCTGTACCTTATCCAGATGAGGTGGAAATAAAGTAAGGAAAAGATCCGTTTTCATTTCCCTATATTTAAAGGAATTATGAAAAAGCTCCTGATATCCATTTCTCTACTTTTCCCAATACTACTACAGGCACAAACAGTTTGTAGCCTAGAAAGCCGCGAAAAGGTTGAAATCGCCTTAGAAAAACTGACAGAGCTTGACTCTAAATCCATGACTCCCAATGAACGAATCGCGGAAATAGGACAGTGGTTTATGGGAACTCCCTATGTGGAGAAAACACTCGAAATCCCTGGACCAGAGCAGGTAGTGATTGATTTTCAGGGAGTGGATTGCACCACATTTTTGGAATCGGTGGTTTCCTTAGCTCTTATAGAAGAGGCAGGAAATTTATCCTTTGGGGCTTTTGAAAAAGAACTGGAAAACCTACGATACCGAGGAGGTAAAAATACCGGCTATATCAGTCGCCTCCATTATTTTTCCGATTGGATTTACATCAATCAGAAAAAAGGGATCGTCACTGACATGACTCGAGAAATCGGAGGAGTTCCTTATGAAAATCACCCTACTTTTATGACGGAAAATCCTCAGTTTTATCCCCAACTCAGTCAAAAAGAAAATGTAGAGCAGCTTCAAAATATTGAAGCAGGAATACGCACCCGATCTTATTATTTTATTCCAAAAGCACAAATCAGCCAGGTTGAAAACCAAATTCAATCTGGAGATCTAATCGCAATCACCACTTCCATGAATAACCTGGATATGGTTCATGTGGGCTTTGCTTTCGAAAAAGATGGAAGAATTCACTTGATGCATGCCAGCTCCAAAAATAAAAAAGTGGAAATTTCAGAACTTCCACTTCATGATTATCTGGCAGGAAACCGATCCCAATCCGGGATTATGGTTGTCCGATTGAATTCAACTTCTAATTAATCTCTGATAGTCGCAATAACGCGAAGTGGACCTCCACTTCCTCCTTTAATTTTCATGGGAAGAGCAACTACGTAAATGCCAGTTGCTGGTAGTTGATCCAAATTAGCCATATTCTCAAATCCCGGAATCTGATTTTCCATCAATCGCTGATGAGCAGCAAAATCCTTGGACTGTCCATAATCTAGGCTTGGAGTATCCAATCCAACAGCCTTTACCTTTCTGGCTTTGGCTAGCCATTCGGCAGTTTCAGGTTGAATTCCCGGAAAATGCAATTCAGGGATGGCCTCTACCCCCGTTTTCGCAGTTCCAAAATAGCCTTCTCTATCAGGATAAAATTGGCCATAGCCCGTTCTGAATAGTACCATGGTATTTTCTGGAATTTTGCCATTTACAGACTCCCAGTCCAACACCGCAGCCGAATCAATCAGATAATCACGGTCATTTAGAGCTTTCTCACTTACATCCACCACAACAGCATTTCCAGTCAATTTAGAAAGTGGCAGCTCATCCACGGTCTCTCCTTTTTCATAAAAATGAATCGGAGAATCTAGGTGCGTGCCTCCATGCTCTGGTGTCAAAAGTGTGTAGGAAGAATAATAATAGCCCAATTCGGTCACTCCTTCGGCATCCACTCTATGTTGAAATCCATCTGGATTATTGGGCCAATAAAGCGTCGTAGAATCAAAGGAATATGTCAAATCAATCCACTTGAGATCTGCAAAAGGATCAGGAGACAAAGTCTCTACTGGAGTATTTGAATAGCAAGAAATCAGAAGGAAAGCTACAGCCAATCCCAACATGGATAATCTAAAAAGTTTCATCATTCAATAGGTTAGATTTCCCTGAAAGTAAGACTGAAATTTTAAATGATTACAATACTAAAACCTTAAAAACCAAAATCCTCAATCAAATAAGGCATTACTGGTCTTTCGTAACTTTTTCAATCTGAGTTTTCTCAAAAAGCGAATCAAATTCAGGATTTTTTTCAGTGGGAACAGGAGCCTGATGTCTCTCTCTCCATTGATTCAATTTCCCCAATAGCTCTGCTGCTTTTTCAGGATTGGATTCTACCAAATTATTGGTCTCAGAAACATCATCTTTCAGATTATACAACTTCAAACCTCCATCTTCAAAATACTGATGAAGCTTCCAATCTCCAGATCGAATGACAGAACCTGGCCTCGTTCTAAAAAGGGGATCCCTTGAACCATCTTCTTTGGGATTATAGGCTTCCAAATAAATCGGAAAGTGCCAATAAAGGTCGTTTGGTTCCATCTTTTCTCCCTTCAACAAAGGCAGAAAACTTTCTCCTTCCAACTGATCGAGTGGTTTTTCAGCTCCAATCAATTCCTTGAGCGTAGGAAAAAAATCCATCTGAGAAACAGGGGTTTGCACCTCCCCGTGAGTGAATTTCCCGGCCCAAGACACAATCATTGGAACCCGAATTCCTCCTTCATAATAACTCCCTTTTCCTGCTCTCAAAGGATCTTGATAACTGACAGCTCTGATTCCTCCATTGTCAGATGTGAAAATAATTATTGTGTTTTCAGCCAGTCCCAAGTCAGAGACCTTGGAAAGAAGCCTTCCGACATTTTGATCCATATTATAGATCATGGCTGCATAAGTTGCATTGGACCTTCCTGGTTCAGGAGTTTTTGCAGCAAATCGAGCGATATCCTCCTCTTTCGCCATCAATGGAGTATGAACCGTATAAAATGGCAAATACAGAAAGAAAGGCTTTTCCTGGTTTTTTTCCACAAAATCAATCGCCGCAGAAGTCAAAACATCTGTCAAAAACTCTCCGTCTCCAACTGAATCAACCGGACTCACATTAAATGGACTGAAATAGCCATCCTTTCCGGGATTTCCCCGATGGCTTCCAGCTACATTGACATCAAAGCCAAAGTCTTTAGGATTCTCCGACACATGCCACTTGCCTACACTGGCGGTTACATACCCTTGGTCTTTAAAGAGGTTTCCAAGTGTATAAGAATTTGGCTTGATAGAATTTTCATTGTGTGATGGGACTATCCTCCTTGTTTTAGGATTCCCACGATCCGCAGGACTTACGGTATAGATCCCATGAGCCGGAGTATTGGTCCCAGTCAACATGGTTGCTCGACTGGGTGCGCAATTGGAAGCTCCAGCATAAGCTTGGAAAAACACTACCCCTTCTTTGCTCAGACTATCGATGTTTGGAGTTTCGTAATAGTTTGAACCCATATATCCCAAATCACTCCAACCCAAATCATCCACATTGATCAGGATTACATTGGGTTTTCTTTCTTCTATTTGCTCCTTTTGAGAACAAGAGAAAAGAATGAGTAGAAATGGAATAAACAGGATTTGGCGCATTATATCATTGTTTAAATATTTTCAAAAATTACAATCTTGGTTACACTTTTTGAATTAGACAAGTCAACAGCTTAAGTGCTATTTACCAGAGATTATTTTCTTCAAAAAGTCCTACCAATCACTTTTCTTTTCCGTCCTTTTTCCTGTAGGTGAAAAAGGATTATTCTCAACAGCTGCCTAGGGTGGCGACTTTTGGTATTTTAAATTCGCATAATCAATTAAAATACCCCTTCAAAGACTTCAACTTAACCTCTCCTTTGGATTCTAAAACTTTCAGTCGAATACTCTTCACTTGAACTTCAGGGAAAGTCGCAATGTGCTTGTGTCCAATCAAACTTCCTTCATACAGATTCACCCATTTCCCATTCACTTTTCCTTCCAGCACAAACTTTCTGACACGCTCACCAAATTCAATATTTTCCTCCAATACCACTTCATTGATTGTGATTGCTGAGTTCAAATTGCTTTGCAAAACGCCTTTTTTATTAGGAATAATAGATACCAAAGGATTGTCAAATCTTTGATGAATTTCATCTCCAAACTCTTTCATTCTTTGGACATCAGCATCTGGGACTAATCCCCTATCATCAGGAGTAATACCCAAAATCAATGTACTATTGTGTCCCACACTGTTGTAATACATATGCAGCAGGTTTTCCAAAGGGAAAATATGGGGCTCATCTTCCGGCTCCCAAAACCACTCATGTCTTCCATTGTATCCTCTCAAAGGAGCGTCACTCATGGCTGGCATGAAATACTGCCCTTCTGGGTCTCCATATTTGATTGGGCGAAAATTGATAGAATCGCCACGGTTTGCAAACCAAGAAGGTGTATGGTATGTCCCCCAACTCGGATAAGGAACAGTCCCTGATTCACTCCCTCCCCATCTGATATCTGCACGATCCAAATTATGATAGAAAAGGGCATTCGGCTGATTTCGTTCTACAATCCCTTGCACATCAGGCCCACCTTGCTTAGGTCCATGAGCTCCCCCATCAAACCAAATAATCGCCAAATCTCCATATCGGGAAGTCAATTCCTCTACCATGCCTTCACACATCTTATTGTAATAGGCCTGTCTGTTTTTGGAAAATTCCGAATCACCCTGAACTTTGAAATCATGGACTCCCATAAATGAATTCCAACGAATTCCGATATAAATGCCGGGATCAACCCCATACTTTCTACAAGACTCTACAAAGTCTTTCACGATATCGCCTTTCCCTTCCTGAAACTTCAAGGCTTTCATGCTATTTGGATTGACATCACTTTGATAGATGGCAAAACCTGTTTCATGGGTCGCAGTCAGAATGGCAATTTTCGCTCCCATATCTTTGACAGATTTCACCCATTGATCCGTATCCAATTGCTCGGGATTGAAAATATTATAATCAGGAACAGGAGTTATTCGATTGACTTTTTGGACATACTTTTCTCCATCAAAAACATGTAAATCATAATGAAATATAGCGACTAACTCGGCATCCTGCCAAGCTAATTGGGAGGCTGTTGGCACTGGAACAGGAGATATGTCCTGAGCATAGAGTGAAGAGATACTCAAAAGCAAAAGAGCCAAAAATGAAAGAAAATATCTAGGACTTAAAATCATGGGGGTTTTTCTACTATTTGTATTCAAATTGAATGTGAATATGGAGAATAATCTAAGCTTCTTCAAATATTTTTAGTGCATTTACCCTAAATATTGATTAGAGAAGAATTTGACAATATGCCCTAATTGGTTTCCATGCTCATTTCTTTACATTATCTTAACCTCACTTTTAATCAAGACTCCAAGCAACCCCATTATTTTCACCTCATGAAAGAAACCAGGAGAGAATTCCTCAAAAAATCAGCTCTATTGACTGGAGCAGCAGGAATGTGGCAAATACTACCAACTTCCATTGAGAAAGCTTTAGCGATCAGCCCGGACCCGGGAACCACTTTTGAAGATGCCGAGCATGTAGTCATGCTGATGCAGGAAAACCGATCTTTTGACCATTGTTTTGGAACCCTTCGTGGGGTAAGAGGATATAATGACCCAAGGGCGATTTCCATTCCTCAGAAATTCCCTGTTTGGATGCAACCTGACAAAGATGGAAACCGATTTGCTCCTTTTAGACTGGATATTCAGGCCACCAAAGCTACTTGGATGAGGGATATTCCTCACTCTTGGGAAAACCAGGTTGACGCAAGAAATAAGGGGAAATATGATGGCTGGATTGAGGCGAAAAGACCCGGAAGAGAAGAGTTTAAAAAAGTCCCATTAACGATGGGCTATTATACCCGACAAGACATTCCTTTTTACTATGCTTTTGCAGATGCCTTCACGGTTTTTGATCAGCATTTCTGCGCTGCACTCACAGGTACCACTACCAACAGAAGTTATTTCTGGACTGGAAAAACACATGGCGAACCCGGCGACAAAGCCAAGGTAAGAAATGGCGAAGTAAATTATGAGCATGAAGCAAGCTGGAAAACTTTCCCTGAAAGACTGGAAGAATTAGGTATCTCCTGGAAAGTCTACCAAAACGAAATCAGCTTACCTTCTTTGGTGGAAAACTCCTCCTTACTTGCCAATTTCACTGATAACAACCTTGAATGGTTCTCTAATTTCCATGTCAAATTCAGCCCTGGATTCTACGAATACCTAGAATATCAAAAACCGATATTGGAAAAGGAAATTGCAGACTTTGAACAGCACGGTATACCTCAGGATGCTGGAGCAGATTTCTTGAAGAAAATTGAAGAAAAGAGAGCTCAACTGGCAATAGCCAAAGAGTATTTGGTGACCTATAGCCCAAGCAATTTTGAAAAGCTAAGCGACTTTGAGAAAAACCTTCATCGCAAAGCATTTGCAAGAAATTCTGGTGATCCAAATTTCCAAAAAATAGAAAAAATCAAATACACTGAAAATGGTGAGGAGCGAGAAGTAGAAGTTCCAAAAGGAGATATTTTATATCAATTCAGAAAGGATGTCAATGAAGGAAATCTTCCTGCTGTGACTTGGTTGGTTGCTCCTCAAAAATTCTCCGATCACCCAAGTGCGCCTTGGTATGGAGCCTGGTTTGTATCTGAAGCTTTAGACATTTTAACCAAAAACCCAGAGGTATGGAAAAAGACCATTTTCATCCTGAATTATGATGAAAATGACGGCTATTTTGATCACCAGCCTCCTTTCGTAGTTCCTGATCCAAAAAATCCAGCCGAAGGATTGATCTCCAAAGGAATCGAAACAGATGGGGAATACGTGTACAGCGAAGACGAAAAAGCTTCAGGATTCGATGATGAAGATTGTAGAACCAGTCCTGTAGGATTGGGGTTCAGAGTTCCTTTGATCGTAGCTTCCCCTTGGACTCGAGGCGGATATGTCAATTCACAGGTATCCGACATTACTTCCACCATTCAGTTTCTGGAAAATTTCCTCAGTAAAAAGACAGGGAAAACCGTCAAAGAAAGTAATATTTCTGATTGGAGAAGGATGGTTTCTGGAGACCTCACTTCTGCCTTTAGGCCTTATAACGGAGAGCCATTGGAAAAACTTGAGCCAGTGGATCGAAATGAATGGATGACTCGAATCCACAAAGCCCAGTTTATGGATTTGCCTGATAATTTCAAGACTTTCTCCCCTTCTGAAGCTCCTGATTGGGATGAAGAAAAACTTAAAAAAGAAGGGATCTTACCTAGTCAGGAAAAGGGTTCTCGTCCTTCCAATCCATTGAATTATGATTTGAGAGTGACTGGAGATTTTGACTCGGCAAAACAGGTCATCACCATGACTTTCGAAGCCTCCAAAGAGATTTTTGGGGAGGATGCCTGGGGAGTACCAGTTCAGGTTTATGCTCCCGGCAAATTCAAAAGTGCTGATTCAGACCAATGGGAAGAGGCTAGAAACTGGAATTTTGCTGTGAAAGCTGGCGATACTCTTACCTATGAATGGCCTCTGGCTGATTTTGAAAATGGAGATTATCATTTGAGAGTATATGGGCCGAATGGTTTCTACCGAGAGCTAAAAGGCAGCGGAAAATCCGGTTCTGCCAAGATGATGTTGACACCAGGATTTGATTCTTCTGGAAAAACCCGGACAGCAAAACTGACCACTGATATCCAAGGAAATGCACCTATTCAGGTAAAGGAAAATGCCTATAGAAAAGATGAGGCTGGAACGAAAATCAATCCAAGAAAACAGGAAACAGCTCTTGACTTCGAATCTTCGAAAGGCTGGTATGATTTGACTGTCAAAGGCCCTGGCTTTGAATGGACCTTTGCCGGAAGAGTTGAAAATGGAGAAGAAAGTATTTCGGATCCATTGATATCGTAAGGTTGTCGATAGACCATAGTCCATAGTCGATAGAAAGAATTGCCTTCTTCGTCATCGCGAGAGAAACGACGCGATCTCATTTTAATAATAAAGGCTTCGGCTCCCTGCCTTTGGCAGGCAGGCACTCAGCCTGACAAAAAAAGACCCTGCTTATCGATTTAAGCAGGGCCTTTTTCTTTACCTAATCTTCAAAGTCGAAACATAATAATCCGGATCAACCTGTACTTCCAAAGGAGCACCAACCTCTAGTTTCTTCCATTCTACAGTCGGATGTAAGCGAACATTATTTTCACCCAAACTAATATCAATCGGAATATTGAAAGATGGAATACAGTTGTTCCAACGATAGTTCAAGGTGTTATCCTCCGAGAAATAATACTCAAAAGTCGGGATGCTAGTTTCTCTCAAATACTGATCAAAGAAAGGCTTCAAGTCCATTCCAATCTGATGAGAAATATAGCCCTCTACTTGTTGGGTAGTCACCGTTTGATGATAAAACTCCTTATTCAAACCTCTCAAAATCTCCCTCCATTTTTCATCGTTATAGAGGATCTGTCGAAGAGTATTCAGCATGTTTCCTCCTTTGTAATACATGTCCCCAGAACCACTTCTATTGACTCCATAAATCCCGATGATTGGACTTTGGTTGAGGATATTTGCTCTGGTTCCTCTTACATATTCCTGACCTGCTTTTTTCCCATAGAAATAATCCAAAAACAAGCTTTCGGAGTAATTGGTGAAGCTTTCGTGTATCCACATATCCGCAACATCCTTGTAGGTGATGTTATTGGCAAACCACTCATGACCGGACTCATGGATGATGATGAAATCGAATTTCATTCCCCAACCTGTTCCACTCAAATCTCTTCCCAGATATCCATTTGCAAACTTATTTCCATAGGTCACTGAGCTCTGATGTTCCATTCCCAAATAAGGGACTTCTACTAGTTTGAATCCATCTTCATAAAATGGATATGGCCCAAACCAATGCTCGAAAGCCTCCATCATTCGAGGAGCATCCTTAAACTGACTTTTGGCTTTTTCAAGATTGTCCCGAAGCACATAATAATCCATGGAAAGAGCGCCTTTCTCTCCAGCAAATTCCTCTGAGAAATGCACATAGTCTCCGATACTGATATTGACTCCATAGCCATTGATCGGATTGTCCACAAACCAATCATAAGTAGTGGTTGACTTGCTTTCCTTTACATTGATCAGGCGACCATTGGACACATCCATCAGGCCTTTAGGAACGGTTACTGAAATCAACATACTGTCTACCTCATCTGCAGGATGATCTTTGCTTGGCCACCAGATACTAGAACCTATCCCCTGATTGGAGTTAGCAATAAAATCTTTTCCATTCGCATCTTTTTGCCAGGTAATCCCTCCATCCCAAGGCGGACGAACAGCTACTTTAGGCTTTCCTTCAAAAGAAATCAGCACTTCATTAATCTCCCCTGCTTTCTGTTCCTTTCTCAAAGTGATGAAATGTGCAGCTCCAACTTTTTCCACCTTCAAAGGCTCTCCGTTTTGGCTTGCTGCAGTGATTTTCATTGGCTCCTGCAAATCGATTTGAAGGGTCTCACCTGGCTTCTCTACTTGGTAACGAACCAAATTGGTTCCTTTGAGGGATTGGGTTTCCGGAAAAACCTCCACAGATAAATGGTAATAATTCAGATCCCACCATGCCCTCGCAGGAGTGACACTTCCTCTCAAAGTATCTGCAAAAGTGATAGGCCTCTGGGCAAATGCTGTAACTGATCCCAAAAGAGCAATGGTGGCTGTTACAACAGTTATTTTAAATCCTTTAAACATATGCTATTCTCTATTCTCTATTCTCTATTCTCTATTCTCTATTCTCTAATTATTTATTTTCAATCTTCACAGTCTTTCCACCCGGAGGAACATTCTTTCTCAAATATTCGGTGTATAGCTTAGACAAGTGAGCATTCGTTCCTTCCCCTTCGGAAATGGAATGGGAACGGTTAGGATATGGCATGAATTGGAACAACTTGCCATGCTTGATCAACTCATTGACCAACATCTCAGCATTATTGTAATGCACATTATCATCACCGGTACCATGGATGTATAAAAGGTTTCCTTCCAGGTTTTTGGCATGGGTAATCGGAGAACCAGCGATAAAGTCTTCTGGGTTTTCCTGAGGCAATCCCATGTAACGCTCCTGATAAATATTATCGTATGTCATTTGGTTCGCAACAGCGGCGATAGAAATACCGGTTTTATAGATTTCAGGATATTGGAACATCAAGTTCAAGGTAGCGGAACCACCTCCGGACCAACCCCAAACCCCTACTCTTTCGGGATCCACAAAATCCCAAGCAACAATCTGCTTGGCTGCTTCCGCCTGATCAGAGATATTTAAGCGACCGATTTTTCTGTAGATACTTTTTCTCCAAGCTCTACCCTTCGGTGCTGGAGTTCCTCTATTATCCAAACTGATATAGATATAGCCATCTTGAGCCATATCTCCTGTATATAATCTGTTTCTTCCCACTCCATAGGTATCCTTCACATTGGCTCCCCAAGGCTCTGTATAGACAAAGAAAACAACCGGGTAAATCTGCTTCGGATCAAAATTGGAAGGCTTCACCATCCATCCGTCCATCTCGGTCCCGTCTGCCAAAGTGACTTTGAAAAACTCCACATTTGAATCCACTTGGTTGGAAGCCATATTCGCATCAATGCCCTTTTCTTTATCCAAAGGTTGATGCTTTGGCAAGGAAATCCATTCCACCATTGGCTTGACAGTATGGCTTTGAAACTGGTGCATGGCCAATGTTCCGCTTGGAGAAATGGTATAATTGTGAGTTCCTACCTGATTGGCTGGACTCACTCTTTCTACCTCACCTTTTCCATCTAATTTGGTTCTGAAAAGATACTTCTGAGTAGCATTTTCTGGAGTCGCATGGAAATAAACCACATTCTTCTTTTCATCGAAATGCACCAAATTCATCACATCGAAATCACCTTTGGTAATCAGAGTTTCTTTTCCGTCTAATCCGATTCTGTAGAGATGTCTCCATCCGTCTTTATCAGATAACCATAGGAATTCCTTATTATCATTGAGCCACTTAAACTCATGTCTGTAGGTCAAAGAGTAGACATTTTCCCAGGTAGAAAGTACATCAATCCAAGCCTCATCCTGTTCCTCAGAGATCAATTCGACAGCATTATCTACGACATCTACTCCGAAAATTTTGCTATGATTTTGCTTTCGATTCAACTGCTGAACTAATAGAAAATCATCAGAATTCCACTCCATTCTTGGCAAATAATGTTGCTGAGGATCACCAGGAATGGCCAACCAAGTCAAATTTTGATTGGCTAGTTCTATTACTCCAATTCTTGCTGGAGAAGGTGATTCTCCTACGGTTGGATATTCTACCGGAATCACCTCAGAATACACTGAATCCGTAAAATTGATCATGTCATAATCCTTGATCTTCTCGGCATCCAATTGCCAGAAAGAGATCCTTTTTCCGTCAGGACTCCATTGGAAACCGTCTCTACAGGCAAATTCCTCTTCATAAGCCCAGTCAAAAGTTCCATTGATCAATTTTCTGGTTCCATCGGTAGTCAAGGCAGTGATTTCACCAGAATTCAAATCCTCTACATACAAATTAAATTCGCTGACATAGGCTACTTTTTCAGCATCGGGAGAAAGCTTCGCAAAACGTAAGGAAGACTCTGGGAGTCCCTTTCCTACTTGTTGAAGTTTTTTGGAATTCAGATCCAAAACCCAGTAATCACCTTGGGTATCCAATCTCCAAACTCTTTTGGTGTTGGTATATATGAGGACTTTTTTACCATCCTCAGAAAAAGTGAAATCTCGAACAGCCAATGGAGACTCACCTGCTGGAGTCAACAACTCAGCTGGTATAACCAATGTCTCAGACTCGTCCATGATATTTTGCTGGACAATTCCGCTTTTGTTTGATTGATAAAAGGACTCTCCATCGGGAGCCCATTTAAAGGATTGGGCAAAGCTGCTTTGGGAAACAATGGCCCAAAAGCAAACTAGTACTAATTGGATTAGAAATCGGGTATTTTTCATCCCAGAAAATTACTAGAAAAATATTATTCCTTCAGCCAGAATGGGATAAAGCTCTTGTATGGGATGTTATTTTATATAAAAAGAGGATATGAGGTGGTAAAATGAAAAAATCTAGTTCAAACCACAATCCTTGAAACAGATAAAAAAACTAATTCTTCATTGTTAAACCCTTTTTAATATCTCATTCAAGGTACTTTTTAAAGACAAAAAGTACCCAATCCTCGATAAGCATCGGGATCTTTTAAGGTTCTTTTATTTTTAAAATCTTGTTAATATTTCAACTCTTGTGGTGCGGTGGGAGGATTTGGCAGCGGGGAGTGCGTAGGATTTGTGCGGCTGAAGCTTTGCCAAATCTTGATCTTTTAGTCCTTTTGTATCAAGACAAAAGGACATTTAACTATAAAAGGTAGAAAAATTAAATCCCGATTAAAGAAAAATTTAACCGGGATTCTAAAACTTCAAATTTTATCTAAACATCAATAAATCACCTTCCAAAATCATCCTGAAGACGAACAATATCGTCCTCATCAGATGGCTTAGAAGCATCGGTATGTTGCCAGATTTCTGCAACCATCCCCCAATCTTCCATTCCAATCAACCTATGTCTCTCGCCTTGCTGCAACTTGATCTTGTCCCCTTTCTCCAACACCTTGACCTCAGATTCCACATCTGTCAAACTAGTCGCAACTGATACTTCCCCATCAATACATCTCCAGATTTCAGCCCTGCGGAAGTGATACTGCCAGCTCAACCTTTTCTCAGGAGCTACCAATAAAATCTTAGGGCTTAGCTTCTCAGATATTTTTAGGCTTTCAAAATCCTCCTCCGGGAAGAACTCTTTGGCAAAATCTGCCGCCTGAGCTTCATTCAAAACCAAGAATCCACCCCATGGGCGTTCTCTGTCCTGCTTAACGATCTCAAAACCAAGATCTCCCATTAATTTCTCTGCTTTCGCAAAAACTTCTTCTTTTGTTCTCATGGTGGTTTTCATAAAAATTGGCGCTGCTAAGGTAATTTATCTTCCTTTTTTTCACTCTGAATTTTACATAAAAAGTCGGGCCAATATTTTGAAGATCGAGTTCCAACAATCAGAAAATGGAGGAATTTTGATTGGAAATCAATCAAGCTATCCCTAGCTTTTCATCTGAATTGAAAATCTCCATGAACTCATCAACCCTTTCCGATAAAGGCTTTACGGCCACCCAAACTCCAGCAAGAGTAGATATGAAAATCTATTTCGAAGCTCTGGAAAATTTGTACCATCCTACTGACAATCCAAGCGGTGCCTTACCGATGAATGTGGCCGAAAATCACCTGTGCTGGGAAATGCTGCGAGAAAGAATCCAAAAAGTCACTCGGGAAAATGATATTCCAGAATGGGTTGCCAGCTATACCGATCCTTCGGGTGCGCCTTCGTTTCGGGAGGCTACCGCCGGTTTTCTCTCCAAATTTCTATTCAAGGTTCCGGTAGTTCCAGAAAGCATCGCTTTTTCAAGTGGGGCAACATCCGTCATCGAGATGACTGCTTTTCTTTTGGCAAATCCGGGAGACACAGCTGTGATTCCAGCGCCAAGTTATCCAGTTTATACCGGAGACATCGGAGTAGTTCCTAGTGTCAAAAGGTACGATCTGCAAACACATACTGAGATTTCTGAACTCAAAAATGGAGTTCCGATTTCTCTGGATCAGTTGGAAAAAGCCAAAACAGACATAGAAGGGGCTGGAAGTAAATTTAAAATCCTCATTCTGACTTCTCCAGACAATCCGACTGGGGCAATCTATTCAGAAAAGCAACTGAGAGAAATAGCTGATTGGTGCATCCAAAATGAAGTGCATTTGATCGTGAATGAAATCTATGGGCTTTCTCAAATTGACATTACCCATCCAGAACTCAAAGGTGATTATTCCAATCCGATTGAATTTGTTTCTTTTGGAAATTTGATGTCTGAGTACAAAAGTCCATTTCTTCATTTTTGGTATTCTTTCTCCAAAGATTTAGGGATTTCAGGTTTTCGAATTGGCTTGGTTCATTCCCATAATCAAGAGTTTCTGGATGCTTATAGAAATGCAGGCATGGGCCATTCCATTTCCAATTTCACACAATGGGTCATGCAGGAAGTGATGGCTGATCATGCCTTCCTAGAATCTTATTTCAGGGCCTATCCAAAGGAACTCACCCAATCCTATTTGATCGTGATTCGAGCATTGAGAGAAATGGGGATTGATTACAGTCCTTCGTATGGAAGCTTGTTTGTGTGGATGGATATTTCCAGATTCTTGACGGAGAAAACAGAAAAAGGAGAAGAAGAAATCTGGCTTGATATCTATGAGAAAACTGGAATCCTAATTACTCCTGCTAATGGCTTTGGACATAAAATAAGAGGCTTATTCCGAATGGTGATCACTGGAATGAATCATGAAACACTACAGGTAGCCATGAATCGATTGAAAGACTATTTTAGTCAAAAATAACCCACTCCAAGATGAAAAAACTAGCTATCCTTTTCTTCACTTTTTCATTACTAATTCATGTAAAAGCCCAAGACTTTCAAAAGGTACTGGATCAGGAATTGAATTCTAAAATCCCTGGAATTTTGGTAAGTATTGCATCTGGAGACAATCAACTTACCTGGTCGGGAGCAGCGGGTTTGGACCTGATCGAACCGGCAGATACCTTGGAAGCTGATCAAACCTTCCGAATTGCCAGCGTCACCAAAACCTATGTGGCGGCCAGCATACTTCGACTGATGGAATTGGGGGTTTTGGATTTGGAGGATCCAATTTCCAAACATCTAGCTCCGGAATACACGGCCATTCTTTCTCAGGATTATGACTTGGATCAAATTACGATCAGGCAGACCTTAAGACATTCAGCGGGCTTTTTTGACCATACCCATGCCCCTGAATTCTTTGACATCATCCTCAAAACTCCGGATCACGAATGGACCCGAACAGAGCAGTTTCAGATGTGTGTCGACAAAGGAGAACCCATCGGTCCTCCTGGACAGCAGTTTAGCTATTCGGATACTGGCTATGTGATTTTGGGAGATATTATAGAAAAGTATACCGGAAAAAATCTGGATGGCGGGATCAAAGAACTCCTCAATTTGGAAGGGTTGGGATTGGAGAGAACAGACTTCGAACGAAAGGATTCTAAGACGGATGAAAAGCGAATTCACCAATATTTTCAGGGTATGGACACCTATGAGTTCAGCCCGACTATGGATTATTATGGAGGTGGCGGATTCCTTTCTACCACCGAGGAACTGGTAGATTTCTTTCAGGCATTATTTCAGGGGAAAATCTTCAAAAATCCAGAGACATTGGACATTATGTTGGAACCAGTGACTTATGAGAAAAAATCCAATATGGATTATCAAATGGGGATGTATAAGGTAAAAATTGAAGGAATGGATGCTTTTACACATTCGGGTTTTTGGGGAACGCAGGTGGTTTATATTCCAGAAAAAGATCTCTACATGGCGGCAAACTATTCCAGTATCTGGAGAGGAAGTGCGGTCGCACCCGTTTTTGGAAAAATCGTGAAGGAGTTGGAGAAAGGGTATTAGATTTCCCACGGATCAACACAGAAAAGAAACTTATATTCTCTGATTCTTTTTTATTTCAGCGGAGCTGTATTTCTAATCTATTTCGCGAAGCGTATTTCTTTGAATTAAATGAATCAACTCAACTTTTAAAACGCCTCCCAACGGACATTTCACTGTCCGAAAAAGAACAATCCAATCCTTAAAATCAGCCTTTACAAGCTTCAAACCCAGATGGCATTGAGATTGAGATTAATTGAATATGCTAAACTTCTTACTCTGGTTGATTCTATTGGTCCTATGCTGGCCAATCGCCATCCTCGCCATCATTCTTTATCCTATCGTTTGGTTGCTCCTGTTGCCATTTAGACTCTTGGGGTTTGCCATTGATCTATCCTTCGACCTGATCAAAAACATCCTGATGCTGCCTTTTAACATCTTAAAAAAAGCCTAGAGTAATAAGTTTGAGATTTGAAAATTCAGATTTGAGATTTTAGAACCGACCACCAAGAATCAAGATTGGAGAATAAAGGATTATGAGAGTAAGAGACTGGAAATTAAGAGATTGTAGATTCTAGATTTGAAATTTTTGGAACCATAAAAATCTCATCAAGGATTCTAACCCTGAAGGGGTTTAACATGAATAGCCCTACCAAAGGCAGGCAGGCCTGGGCTTTAGCCCGGGGTAGACAAAAAAATTTCCTCCTCCCCTCGACCACCAGATTTATTGGGGACAATAAAACATATTTCCGAGGAGGTAAAGGGGAATAAAATTGGAATACCTCAATCATAAGATAAGCTTATATTGTATTATCGGTTTCAAATCCTTCCAAAATGAGCTTTCTCAAAACCAAACTCCTCCCAATACTTTTAGCGACCATCTGGATCAGTATTTCAGAGTTTTTTCGAAATGAAATCCTTCTCAAAGAGCATTGGGTTTCACATTACCAAGAGCTTGGTCTCACCTTTCCCTCCGACCCCATCAATGGCGCTATTTGGGGTTTATGGTCCTTATTTTTTGCAATAGGAATCTTTATCATTTCTAGAAAATTCACCCTTATCCAAACCACTCTTCTCTCCTGGTGGATGGGATTTATTCTGATGTGGGTGGTAACAGGAAATATGGCAGTTCTACCTTTTAGTATTTTACCTTTTGCCGTTCCTTTAAGTTTTTTAGAGGCTTTTGTGGCTTCTTGGATTATGGTGAAAATGGCTAAAAAACCAGTCAACTAAACCAGTTCCACTTATAAAAATACCCAGTACAGGGTATAAAAATTCTTTAGAATTTACTTTTCTTGGGATAATCGGAATTGTCAAAACGAATGAGAGGTTCAAAAGAACTCTAATTTGATCCGATCAAAGCAATTTCCCAGTTCAGACATCATGATCCAATTCTTTCGAAAAATTAGACAAAATCTACTCCCCGAAAACAAATTCGGGAAATATCTAACCTATGCAATAGGAGAAATTATTCTTGTAGTTATTGGTATTCTAATAGCCCTACAAATTAATAACTGGAACATCAGCAAAAGTAATCTAATAGAATCTAATGCATTTGTAGCTCGACTAAAAGCCGAAGTAAAAAGTAATATAGCTTTTACCCAGGAGGAGATTGATAAAAAAGAAAGCCAAAGGAGCAGTTCTTTAGCTATTTTAAAAATGTTTGATAAAGATATTACCAAACTTTCTTCCAAGACATTGGATAGCCTAATCATCATAACTATGGCAAATGGCAACATGGAGTTTAAAAATGGAACCTTAAACGAAGGACTGAATACTGGAAAGGTCGCTCTTATTAAATCCGATTCCTTAAAGACACTTTTATACGGCTTGCCATCTCTAGTCGAAGAGGTTAGAACTGGAGAAAAATACATGAACGAAGACCTTAACCAATATTTTTATCCCTTCATATATGAGCATATCAGTTTCAGACAGATGGACTATGAGCATAGTGAACATGGAGAATTAATCGGACCTTCAAAATTTAGTAACCATAACAATTTAAGTGTACTGAATATTTTAAAGTTTGAAAGCTTAATAGACAATATATTCTATAACTCAAATGTACAAATCGGCAACTACCATAGACTTAAAAATGAGTTAGAAAACCTCTATGAATTAATCGAGGAATATGACTAAAATAATGAAAGCGCAACAATGGCTTCTATGAATAATCAATTCCCAAAGTTTTATCAATCATACTGAATCCTTTAATTATTTTTTCATCGAAAGCAATGCGAGGAGCGAAATAATCTCAAAAACAGAGACTTCCAACTAAAGACACCCAGTACAGGGTATATAAATCTTTCAAAAAAGGCTTTTCTTAGGGCATCGGATTTTTCAAAACGAGTAACTCGGATTTTTTGAGGGTATAGATTTTTTGGGAAATCACAGGGATTTGAATCGAATCTATGCGTTTGCATTCAAAAATAAAGATGAATACAAACCTGTATATATCCTCCCAAATCCAAGGGGATAAATACGGGAATGCTGAATTAATAAATGAGTTGCCATTAATATGAATAAAATGCTAGTCAAAATATTAATCCTGATTCCAATACTGGGTTTTTCACAGAATTGGACCATTCCGACAATTGATTGGCAAGGAGAAACGGCAACTAAAAACACCTACGTGGACTTGCTAAAGTTAAAAGACCGAAATTCACTAATAATAAGAATAGCTTATTCATCATACTGGACAAAAGGACAGAATTCGGAATTTATTGTTTACCAAAATGACGGAAAAGTATTAAGGTTCAATGTCTTTCAACCGAATTCGACAGAATTGAAAACAAAAATTAAAAGGAAAAGAATTAGTAAAAAAGAATATGAACAATATTGGAATCACCTAAACGATATCGTTCAAGGAGATAAGTATCTAATTGATAAGTCTAAACTTAATATCACAGAAAAAAAAGGAGAAGAACTAGGGACAATAAAAACGGTGAGTGTTTCTGATGGGGCCAATTACAGCTTTTCGATGTGCCAAGGAAAGAATTATATAGCCTATGGAAGCTATTCACCAATAACATTCATAGAAAGAGAATTCCCTGGTTGGCAAGAAAGACAAAAACTTGTTGACTTAATGAACGGATTTGTAGAACTAACAGAAAGATACTAGTGGCAACAAAGCATATAGCTAATGACACCTGAAGAATTTAAGCAAAAATGGATTTCACTTGAGAACAATCTCAATCCGATAAGTTCTGAAAAACTGGATGGACTTGGTTTATCTGCAAAAACCATCCACTTTTTAGTACGTTCAGGCTTGCCTGATAGTGTTGCTCCATTTCTTTCATTTTCGAATGACTCTGAGGACTTATCCAATGGAATTCAAAAACTTAATAAGGTTTATGACATTCTGGATCCAGAATTTGAAAAATACGTTTTTATTGGTTCCTGTGGTGACGGCGACCCAATTGTTGTAAATACTCAAATGGACGACCAAATTGAGTTTTTGGACCATGAAAATTATTTCTCGTCCGGATTTTTCAATTCAGACATTTCTGGCCTTGCCAAAAGTTTGCTCGCTTATAGAAACTTTATTGACATGATTCTAGAGGAAAATGGGCAGGATGCTTATCTAGATTCCGTCTTTACAGACGAGCAGTTTGAAAAACTAAAAAATGAAATTTTACTTGCCGATACTAGGGCTATGGAAAATGATTCCTTTTGGTTTACTCAATTGAAAATGGACTTGGATTTACGTGAAATCGCAAAAAAGGAAAAATAAAAGCCAGTGCAACAAAACCAATACACTATACCCTTCAGGACACTGTGAATAGCAAACCCGTTAAACCTACCCTCCCCAATATGACCAACCCAAAATCCATCTCCCCTTTCTGGCTATATACACTATTGGCACTAGCAGCATTGCTTGGGGTTTTGGCGTTGAATATTTCTTCTTTTCTATTGAAGTCAGGGACTGCGATGATTGGGATTTATGAAATTTAATTTTTTGAAAAACTCAAAATCTTGATGATCGAAATTGGGTATTGAAAAAGAAATAATCCCGATCTTCATTCTGAAATTTTCATATTTGAATGAATCATCTTGATTTCGCTACTTTTATCTTTTACCACTATTTCAGCAAAGGGAAAACCCAATCAATTGCATACGAAAAGTCAATAGTGGCGATAATGATTCTAGTTTATTTGAATGTATTGACATTGACAATATTTCTGGAAATTGACCTACTCCCAAAGAATTATGATCTATTTGGAACAGGAATGAAATACCTTCTTTCCTCCGCATTTGTTATATTTTTTTACTTTGGATTCACTCTTATGCTTCCGAAAAAAAGAATTGAGAACCTTCATTTTTCAAAAGAAGCTCTTAAATCAGGAGGTTATATTATGGTTTTCTACATTCTTGCTTCATTTACTTTATTTTATTTTGCAGTAAAGCAGAATATGTAATCTAAAAAACTCAATATGCCCAACCCAAAACCCCTCTCCCCTTTCTGGCTCTATGTATTTTTAGGTTTAGCTGCATTACTTGGGGTTTTGGCTTTGAATATCTCTTCTTTTCTATTGAAATCGGGGACTGCGACGATTGGGATTTTGATTCTGTTGATTCTATTTATCAGCAAACCCAAGGCTTCGAATAAGAACTGGTTGATTGTGGGGGCATTTGCTTTTTCTATTGCTGGAGATTGGTTTTTATCGAATATGAAAGGGGATTCCGGGATGTTTGTCCAAGGTATTGCCTTGTACTTTCTGGCTCATTTGGGATATCTGATATATGCTTGTATAAATGGAAAAATCAATTGGAAAGTTACCGGAGGCATCTTATTGGCCTTTCTGGCTTTTTACTTTCTGACCTTGGCTCCAGCGATAGATGATTCAGTTTTGAAGGGGGCAGTATTGGTTTACTTGTTGGTTTCCTGTCTATCCATGGGAGCAGCTTTAGGAATGAATGTCGAAGCCTTAGTCAAGTGGCCATATGTCTTTGGGATATTTTTGATTCTCTTTTCGGATACCGTGATTTCCTTCAAGGAGTTTTTAGGCTTTGATGGATTGAATTATACCATCCTGCCAACGTATTATCTGGCGCATGTTTGTGTGGTGTTTTCTTTGATTCAGAGTTGGCAAGGAGATCAAGAGTTGATAGTAGAATCCTGAGCATCGCTTTTTGTAAATTACGTTTTCATTAACTCCTCGGCAATCAGCAAACTACTCAATTCAATATTTCCGGGGCCGAGGGGAATCGCCTTTTCCATCTTTTACCCAGGGTTAAAACCCTAGCCTGCCTACCTCAGGTAGGGCTATTCATGTTCAGTCCCTTCAGGGCAGACTAAAAATGTTGCTGATGGCCCCAAGTCTAGTGGCGCGGTGGGAGGAGCTGGCAGCGGGGGTGCGGTTGGATAGAGTGGGGAAGCTTTGCCAGATCTTGACCTTTTGGTTCTTTTGTGTCAAGACAAAAGAACAGTCAATAATTTCTATAAAATCTGGTTTATGTCAGGAGGCTTGAACCAATTTGAGGCGTTTGAAGTATCCTGAGCAATGCTTTTTTCATCCTTTACCTAGGGTTAAAACCCTAGCCTGCCTACCTCAGGTAGGGCTATTCATGTTCAGCACCTTCAGGGCTGTCAACGCAAATAGGTATTTCAAATCATTTATAAATCATTCCTGCGAAATATCGCAATCTCCATTCTCTAAATCTCTTTTTCTTCTAGAATCTCTGCTCTTGGTTCTCTCCCTCCTTCTGTCTTCGTTCTCCAATCTCCAGTATCATAAACTCTCTATCTTCTTGATTCTTGGCTCTAAAATCTTTGCTCTAATTACACCAATCAACAAACCTTCATTGGATTTCAATAGAATACACCCTAATTTATTGTGCAATTTCCACAAACCTTAAAACCTAGCATAACCTAATGAAGAATCGATTACTAACAGTTGGAATTCTTTCCACTCTACTTTTTGCCTGCTCAGAAAAAGCCCCAGTCCAACTCAGTGATGAGGCTTATGCCCAACTTAGCGATGAGGAAAAAAGAAGCCCTGAACATGCCCTTGACGGGATTTTGGTCAAGGATGAGCGATTGGAACTGGAGCTTTTTGCTTCCGAACCTATGCTCATCAATCCTACCAATATGGATATTGACGATAGAGGCAGAGTGTGGATTACCGAAGCTTTCAACTACCGAACCAACCTCAACCCTAAAAATCCAACGCATGCCGAAGGGGATAGAATTTTGATTTTGGAAGACACTGACGGTGATGGTAAAGCCGACAAATCCAAAGTTTTTTACCAAGGTCCGGATATCAATGCCCCATTGGGGATAGCCGTTTTGGGTGATAAGGTTTATGTCTCCGTTTCGCCGAATGTCTATGTGTTCACGGATGCGGATGGCGATGATGTGCCGGAGAAAAAAGAGATTTTGTTTACGGGGGTTGGGGGTATTCAGCACGATCATGGGATGCATGCGTTTACCTTCGGCCCTGACGGAAAAATCTATTTCAACTATGGAAATGAAGGGAAAGGGCTTCACCTTGCGGATGGCTCTCCGATCATGGATCCGATAGGAAGACCTGTCAACAGCCAAACCCAGCCTTATCGGGAAGGAATGGTTTTTCGGATGAATCCGGATCATTCGGAGTTGGAAATCTTGGGTTGGAACTTTAGAAACAACTACGAATTGGCGGTGGATAGCTACGGTCGCATGTGGCAATCTGACAATGATGACGATGGCAACCGTGGTACTCGGATCAATTATGTGATGGACTTTGGAAACTACGGTTTCAAAGATGAAATAACCGGAGCTGATTGGCGATCCAGAAGGATCAATATGGAGGATTCTATTCCTCTTCGCCATTGGCATTTGAATGACCCAGGGGTTGTTCCTAATTTACTTCAAACCTACGCAGGTTCGCCGACAGGGATTCTGATTTACGAGGGAAAATTGCTTCCTGAAGAATACCAAGGACAGATGATCCATTCGGACGCTGGACCGAATATCGTTCGCTCCTATCCTGTGAGCCAAAATGGGGCTGGCTTTAATGCAAAAATCCTCAATTTATTGGACGGAAACGCACGAGACAATTGGTTTAGACCTTCTGATGTGACAGTTGCTCCTGATGGTTCTCTTTTTGTTTCCGACTGGTATGATCCAGGAGTGGGCGGCCATGCTGTGGGTGATTTGGAAAAAGGCAGAGTTTATCGTCTTTCTCCGAAAAACACCCCTTACAAGGTATCCAAGCCTGATTATTCTTCCGTTTCCTCTTTGATTCAATTGCTTCAAAATCCGAATCGCGCTACCCACTTTAAGGCTTTCATGGCTTTGGTAGCCAAAGGAAAAGAAGCCAAAGACGCATTGGAAACGCTCTATGCAGAAGGTGACCCACGAATGAAGGCCCGAGCTTTTTGGGTCTTGACCAAGCTTCCAAATGGAAATGATTACATCCAGACAGCTTCCGAAGATCCAGATGAAAATATCCGGGTTGCAGCAGTTCGTGCTTATAGAGAAAACCATATGGACAATGTGGAATTCCTTTCCAGAATGGCAGGCGATCCATCCCCTCAGGTTAGAAGAGAGGTTGCTCTGGCGATCCGATACCAATCGCAACAGGCGGTTTGGCAAAAACTGGCAGAAAGCTATGAACCAGGTGACCGATGGTATTTGGAGGCTTTGGGAATCGCTGCCGAAGGATTCTGGGATGAATATCTTCCTGCATATTTGGAAAGCTTTTCACCAAACTGGATGGAAAGCGAAGCAGCTAAGGATGTAGTCTGGAGATCACGCTCTTCCCAAACAGCTGACCTTTTGGGCAAATTGATTTTGGCACAGCCTGGCAGAAACAACTTGCGCTATTACCGGGCTTTGGATTTCCAAGATCCTGCTGCAAAAGACAAAACTTTGAAAGCCCTTTTGGCGAATGCCTCTGAGGAAGATCAGGTGATTATTTTGAGACAAATGGCCTTTAATCCAAAAAGACCTGATTCACAGATTTTGGCTTTGGCCAAGGCAACAGCAAGCAAGATCGAAGATGATCAGGACTTCTTGGAGATTGTGCAGAAATATGAAATCAGCAATCAGTCTGACCGTCTGGAGAAGATGATTTACACCTCTGAAAATGGACAAATCTCCGGATCAGCAGCTCGTATTTTCTTCAATTTGTATGGACCTCTTCCAATCGAAAAAGCCTTTGCAAATGTGGATGAAGATCAGGCAATCTTGGCAATCCGCAAGTTTGGAAGCATAGACAATGAGGCAATGGCCAAATTGCTTTCCAAGATTTATCTGGATGAAAAGCAATCCGAGGCCAAGCGAATAGCCGCTATGGAAGAAGCCAGAGGCTATAACAGCGAGCCTTACCTTTGGTCTTTGGCTCAGGAGGATAAAATCCCTGCTGATCTTTTACCTATCGCTCAGAAAATTCTGATGGGTTCCTGGAATGGAAATATCCGTGAAGAGGCTACTAAGAAATTTGGCAGCTCAAGCGGCAGCGAGTATGATGTTCCTAAGCTTTTGACGATGGATGGAGATATTGCGAATGGAAAAACCATTGCCTCCACCTATTGCTTGGCTTGTCATAAAACCGGAAATGAAGGGATTGATTTTGGTCCGGGACTTTCTGAAATCGGAGACAAACTATCCAAGGAAGGTTTGATCAATGCGATTGCCAATCCTTCGGAAGGAATGGGCTTTGGCTATGAAACTCAATTGGTAAAAATGAAGGATGGTAGCGAGTTTAAATGCATTGTCAATTCCAAAACTGAAAACGATCTAATCGTGAAACTGATCGGAAGCAGCGAACAGAAAATCTACAAATTGGATCAGGTAGAAAGCGTGACCCAACTGGACGAATCTCTGATGCCAAAATTCCCACTCTCCGACCAGGAAATGGTGGACTTGGTGAGCTATTTGGAGACCTTGAGAAAATGAGAATTTGAGATTTGAGACTTGAGATTTGAGATTTGAAATTCAACCCCCCCCCTTTAGGAAATGAGGTTCGGGGGATTAAAAAACAGAAAACGCCACCCAATTCCTAGGTGGCGTTTTCTATGGTCTATCAACCAAAAACTATAGTCTAATTACTTCTTTTCCTCTTCTACTTTTCTTCTTCTTTCTAGAATTTCTCCTTTGGGAACTCGATGAGCACCGAAGGTTCTGTCCTCTCCTCCTCTATCCATGTATTTCTCCACAATGCCCATACTTAGTTCAGTATTGTCTTTGTACTTCACTCGAAGTTCATCCAATCTCTTGTGAAGGTCGGCTCTGATCTCCGCATAAGCTGGATCATCGTATACGTTGTTCAATTCCAAAGGATCATTTTTCCGATCTATCAACTCCCACTGATCTTCTACATAGTAGTAGTGAATCAGTTTGTAATCTTGGGTGATAATCGCATAATGCCTATTCACCATATGCTCAGCTGGATACTCATAATAATGGTAGTAAACTGCATTTCTATCCCAAGCTGCATCATTTCCAGTCAACAGAGGAACCATGCTCTCTCCTTGCATATCTGCCGGAGCTTCGATCCCTGCAGCATCCAAGAAGGTCTGAGCGAAATCGAGATTTTGAACCAATGCATCAGAGGTTGTACCTGGTTTTACTTTCCCTGGCCAAGCAACCAGCAAAGGAGTTTTGAAAGACTCGTCATAAACAAATCGCTTATCATACCACCCATGCTCTCCCAGGTAGAATCCCTGATCCGAGGTATAGACGATGATGGTATTATCCATCATATCATTGGCTTCCAAATAGTCCAACAAACGACCTACATTCTCATCCACTGAAGCGATCGTTCCCAGATAATCCTGCATATAGCGATTGTATTTCCAGCTCATAATCTCTTCTTCACTCATGTTTGGATAGTCCTTTGTGAAAGCTTCATTGATAGGCCCATATGCCTTATCAAAGCTCGCTCTTTGCTCAGGAGTAAAGCGTTTCATCATATTGATCAAGCGACCTTTGTCAGGACCGATCTCTGGTAATCCCAGCTCATCCATGGTCTCAGCTGTCAATTTGTTATCTCCGGACCAACTCATATGTTTGAGGATATTCATCTCGGCCTCTCCCGCTGGAGAAGTTCTTCCAGAATAATCGTCAAATAAGGTTGCTGGCTCTGCGAAAGTCCTATTGGTATATTCCTCCATATGACGCTCCGCCATCAACCAAGCGCGGTGTGGCGCCTTATGCAAATACATCAACATAAACGGCTCTTCCTTATTCCTTTCTTGATCCAACCAATCGATCGTCATGTCGGTGATGATATCCGTCACATAGCCTTCCATCTTGATTTCACCTTCATTTTTGGTGATAAATTCAGGATTGTAATAAGAACCTTGACCAGGCAAAATCTTGAATTGATCAAAGCCTTTGGGATTGTTTCCAAAGTGAAGCTTCCCAAACATGGCAGTCTGGTAACCCGCATCTTGAAAAAGCTGAGGGAAAGTCACATTGGTCGTATCAAATGGAAAAAGGTTATCTACTTTTCCATTCATATGAGAATGCTTCCCCGTCAAAATCGTCGCCCTAGAAGGTGCACAAATGGAATTGGTGACACTTGCTTGGGTAAATAGCATCCCCATCTCAGCAATTCTATCGATATTGGGAGTTTCTATCAAGGTATTATCATATGCCGAAATCGCCTGATAGGCATGATCATCTGACATGATAAAAATGATATTGGGCCTTTCCTGAGCCGATTCTCCAGCTTTTTGCTCGCAGGAAAAGACCGTAACCAGCGCAAATCCTCCCAACAAAAAGGATGAGTATTTATTCATAGTAGCGTTTAAAAATGAATGCATATTATTGATTGGAAAGCTTTCTGCCGTCAAAGATCTTATCTAGCAATTCTTTGTTTTTACCTCCTGCATAGGAATTGTTTTCCTGCAAATAGTCCAGATACTCGTTTAGGTATTTTTGGGAAATCTCAGAGTTGTCTCCATACTTTTCTCTCAATCCATCCAGCTTCTGATGCAACTCTGCCCGAATTTCCGCATAAGCAGGATCGTCATAGACATTTTTCAACTCCATCGGATCATTGATTCTGTCGATCAATTCCCACTCGTCAGCGTCAAAATAATAATGCACCAACTTGTATTCTTTGGTCACAATCGCATAGTGGCGTTTTACCATATGCACGGAAGGATATTCGTAATAATGATAATAAACCGCATCTCTGGTCCATTTGTCTGTCTCACCAGTCAAAAGTGGAAGCAAGCTTTCACCCTGCATATCACTTGGAGCGTCAATCCCGGCAGCTGCCAAGAATGTCTGGGCGAAATCCAGATTTTGAACCATCTCATCTGTTTTGGAACCCGGAGCAACTTTGCCCGGCCAAGCCACCAACAAAGGAGTTTTGAAAGACTCATCGTAGATAAATCTCTTGTCAAACCATCCATGTTCTCCCAGATAAAAACCCTGATCTGAAGTGTATACGATGATGGTATTATCCATCAAATCATTGGCTTCCAGGTAATCCAAAACACGTCCCACATTCTCATCTACGGCTTTAATGGTACCCAGATAATCCTGCATATAGCGTTGATATCTCCACTTCATCTTATCTTCTTCGGTCATGTTTGGATAAGCCTTCTTAAACTCCTCAATCATCTTATTGTAAGATTCATCCCAAACCGCTCTTTGCTCCGGGTTCATTCGACCCACTTCCCCTTCGAAGGCAGCTTTATCCCAACCTGAGGTAGGCTCAATTCCCAATTCATCCATCACTGAAGGTGGAATCTTGGAATCTCCTCCCCAGTGCATATCCTTCAGCAAATTCATCTCAGCCTCATGTGCTGCGCGACCTCTTCCTGAGTAATCATCAAACAAAGTTGGAGGCTCAGGGAAAGTTCTTTGGGTAAACTCAGCCACATGTCTTCCTGCTGGAAGCCATTCTCTATGAGGAGCTTTATGCAGGTAGAAAAGCAAGAAAGGATCTTCCTTCTTTCTTTCATTTTCCAGCCAATTCAAAGTCATATCCGTGATGATGTCAGTCACATAACCTTCCACCTGAATATTTCCATCGTCTTTGGTAATGAAATCCGGGTTGTAATATTTTCCTTGACCGGGAAGGATTTTAAATTGATCAAAACCTTTTGGATTATTTCCAAAGTGAAGCTTTCCAAACATGGCAGTCTGATAGCCCGCATCTTGGAACAATTGAGGAAAAGTCACATTCGTCGTATCAAAAGGAAAATGGTTGTCAACTTTCCCATTGATGTGAGAGTGCTTTCCAGTCAAAATAGTCGCTCTAGAAGGCGCACAAATGGAGTTGGTTACAGATGCATTGGTAAAAAGCATCCCCAATTCTGCGATTCGATCAATATTGGGAGTTTCTATCAGTTTGTTACTATATGCAGAAATCGCCTGATACGCATGATCATCAGACATGATAAAAACAATATTGGGTCTGGAATTCTCTTTTTCTTCCACCTTTTCCTGGCAAGAAAATAGCCCTGCTAATATCACAGAGGCAACAAACAGGATAGATTTGTTCATAGGGTTTCGGGTTGATTTATTTGGACCATCGCAAATTGAAAGCGATAAAGTATTTGTACCTTCAGTTGCTCTGGTTGAAATGAATAAGCAAAGTAAAAAAATTCTCTCGCTTTATTTAGTCCAAAAGCCCTACAATTGATAGATTTGAAAATATTAAAAGATCCCTTCTTCGATCTTTACGAAGCCCTGAATAAAATACCCTTTAAATGAAATACCGGATCCTCTTTCTTTTTTTAGTTCTTTTCTCAACAAACAGCATTGCTCAGGAAAAAAAGCCCAATGTCCTTTTCATCATTTCAGATGATCTGACAACTACCGCATTGGGTGCCTATGGCAATGAATTGGCCCACACACCTAACATCGACAAACTAGCCAGCGAAGGGGTCGTTTTCAACAGAGCCTATACTCAATATCCAGTTTGTGGTCCGTCCAGAGCTTCATTTATGTTTGGCTATTATCCAAGTGCCACAGAAACCTATGGCTATGTCAGTGGACGAGAAAATGTAGGTCCTGAGAAAGTATCCATGTCCCAGCATTTCAAAAACAATGGCTATTACACCGCGCGAGTAAGCAAAATTTATCACATGGGAGTACCTGGGGATATCGAAAAAGGATCGGATGGAAAAGATGACCCGGCTTCTTGGACAGAGAAATTCAACTCCCAAGGTCCAGAGTGGACTGCAGCCGGCAAAGCTGAATTAGTCCAAAATAATCCCGATGGAAGCATAGAAAGAAAAGGCGGAAATGTCATGACCATTGTGGAAGCTGATGGAGATGATTTGGTCCATTCTGATGGAAAAACAGCAAAAAAAGCAGTTGAATTGATTAAGGCCCATAAGGACGAACCTTTTTTCTTAGCTGTCGGATTGGTAAGACCACACGTGCCTTTTGTAGCACCTGCCAATTACTTTAGCCCTTTCCCATGGGAAGGAATCGTCCCTCCTCCAGTAGTGAAGGATGATTGGAGTGATATTCCAGAGAAAGGGATCAACTATGTGACTACCGTAAATGGGGAGATGAATTATGTACATAAGCAAAAGGCGATTGCTGCCTATTATGCTTCTGTCTCTTATATGGATGCTCAGGTTGGCAAGATCCTTCAAACTCTTCATGAGGAGGGGTTGGAAGACAATACAATTATTGTCTTTACTTCCGACCATGGATTTCATTTGGGAGAACATGATTTCTGGATGAAAGTGAGTTTGCATGAGGAATCCGTTCAGGTTCCTTTGATCGTCAAAGCTCCGGGTTTGGCTCCAGTGAGAAGCAATTCTTTTGCGGAGCTTCTGGATCTTTACCCTACCCTTGCGGAAATGGCAGGGCTTCCTGAGCAAAGTAGCTTGCAGGGGAAAAGCTTGGTTCCTGTATTTGAAAACCCAGACCATGAAGTAAGAGATTATGCTTTTTCTGTCACTCAAGGCGGAAATACCTTTTTGATCCGAACAGACAGATGGGCTTATATCCAATACAATGAAGATGGATCTGCTGGATCAGAACTTTTCGACATGGAGCAAGATCCCAAGCAATACACCAATCTGGTTGATAATCCTCATTTCAAACCAGTTGTGGATGAGATGAAGGGGATTTTGAAGGCCAAACTTGAAGAGGTAAGGCAAAATGACTTGGGTAGAACCTACAATTGATTTTAGTATAGATTACAAAAAGCCTGAAATGATTCAACGCTTAATTCTTGTGGCATTTTTCCTAGCATCAGGTTATGCCAAAGCTCAATTCCAAGTCAAATCCCTACCTATTCAAGCAGAGGTTGTTCAAGAAAATGAAAGCTCCTTTTTAGATGGGCCATCTATTTTGAAACTGAAGGATTATTTCGTTTGGGGAGGATCTGTAGTCAAAGGAAAAGATGGGAAATATCACATGATCTTTGCTCTTTGGGAGAGTGGTCCAGATACTGATAAATTCACGAATTCTTGGGTTTTGGAAGGAAAAATAGGTTATGCCGTTTCCAATTTTCCGGATCGAGAATTTGAGTTTAAAAAGGTTATTCTCAAGGGAACAAGATATGATGGAGATAGTAGCTCATGGGATGCTCAGATGGTTCACAATCCTCATCTCAAGGAATTCAATGGGAAATATTATCTCTATTATATCGGAGGAAAAGACCATGGGCAAGCAGCTGCTCCTGATTTGGACAAAAGGTCCCGTGTCCAACAATCCCAACAAATCGGGGGCTTTGAATTTGACTCATTTGAAGATCTTATAGCCGGCAATTTTCAAAGAATTAAAGAGCCACTTTTATCTCCAAGAACAAGGGTGAAATCTACTGATGTACTTTTCCCTTCTCCAGAAGGAACCGAAGCTAAACCAGACAACTTGATCGTTGTCAATCCTTCTGTGACCTATAACCCTCATACCAAAGAGTACATGCTTTTCTTTAAAGGGAACATCTACGAGCCCTATTGGAAAGGAGTACATGGTGTGGCGACAGGACCTACTCCCTTAGGACCATTTACTCCAAGAGATGAAACAATTTTCGATGTAAAAATGTCTGATGGTAGCATGGCAAGCACAGAAGATCCATACGTTTGGTATTCCAGCAAATACGATAGCTTTTTTGCGATAGTTAAGGATTTCACAGGCGCTGTGGCAGGTGGTGAAAAGAAAGCTTTGGCACTTTTAAATTCCAAAGACGGCATCAATTGGAAGCCAGCTAAAGTTCCTCTTTTTCTAAAAAGAGAAGTTCAACTGAAAAATGGTCAAATTCTAAATATGGATCGGATGGAAAGACCTCAACTTTTATTGTCAAAAGATGGAATCCCTCAGGTTCTGTATTCAGCAGGTGCAATCGAAAATGTAAACCCAAAAAATGATGGGAGCTCATTCAATATGCAGATCCCTCTCAAAGTAGAAGAAGACCACTAATTATTAAGTAATCATTCAACGTAGAATTAAGAAATTCAATTACTTAGTTGAAGCAACCCTTCTTGCCTTTCGAGACCAAATTTTGAGAGGAGGCTATAATTCAACTTTCAATCCCCGCATTATATTTGTATATACACGGTTTGAAAAATACCAATACACTCTAGATAATGACTAAATCACCTGGGATTAAAACGAAAGAAAAGATACGTGAAGAGGCAATCAAACAATTTAATGAGTTTGGAATCCAAAATATTACAAGCAGACATATAGCATTGGGAATTGGGATCAGCTACGGTAATCTCAACTATCACTACAAAACAAAAGAGGAATTGATTTTGGCCATTTATCAAGAAATGAGATCCGAAATGAATTCTTCCTATGTCGAGAATACCTCTGGAGATAGTTCATTGGAGCATTATCATCGCCTATTGATCTTTTTGGAGGAGTTTCAATATCGGTTCAAATTCATCAGTTTGGATATTTTGGAGATTTCTAGATGTTACCCATCAGTCAATGAAAATATCCAATCGACATTAGAAGATAGAAAAAAGACTTCCTTGGCGATTTTGAGCAAATTGATTGAGGAAGGTTTCTTAAATCCAATGGACATGGAGGATCTGGCAAGAGTGGAACATGCCATCCGAATGATAGTTTCATTTTGGTTATCCCAAAGAGAGGTATTGACCACCTATAATTACAGAAACAAGGGAGATATGATTAAGTCAATCTACACGATTTTGAAGCCAATGATGACTACAGCCGGAAAAGAAGAGTTGGCACGAGTGATTGCCCTCCATCCTTATCAAGAATCTTGATTTTGCAAAGAAATTAATACAGTTTAGATAAAATAGGGCGAAAGCTCTATTTTATTCAGCCGAAACTCTTAGGGTTTTATATATTGGGCTTTCAATTGAACCCCAATTCCAATGAAACCCATTTTATCCTCCCCTTTTTCTAGATTAATTTTTAGTCTCTTTTTTACCTTCTTAAGCTTCCAAAGTCAGGCTTTTCAATCCATCACATTTTCTGAGGAAGATCTAGACCAAAAAATTTGGTATAACAAGCCTGCGAAGGCTTGGACAGAAGCCATTCCTATCGGTAATGGATATATGGGGGGAATGGTCTTTGGAGGGATCGAACAAGAAAGAATTCAACTAAATGAGGGAACTCTCTATTCCGGGGATCCTGATTATACTTTTAAAAATATTTCAGTTCGAAAAACTTACCCAGAAGTAAAGGCACTTCTGGATGAAGGAAAATTTAAAGAAGCTCAGGAATTCATTCAAAAAAACTGGCTAGGTAGAGCTCAGGAATGCTTCCAGCCTATGGGTGACATCTGGATGGATTTTGATCATCAAGGAGAAGTTAAAGACTATCAAAGAAGTCTTGACTTGGAAAACTCTACGGTGAAAGTCACATATCAAATAGATGGTGTGACTTATACACGAGAATATTTCGCATCTTATCCTGATCACCTAATTGCAGTAAAAATTTCAGCTGATCAACCTGGCAAAATCAACCTAAACCTACATCTCTCCACTCCTCACGAGCCTACAGAGAAGGTTTTTGAAGATAAAACCCAATTAGTTCTTCAAGGAAAAGCGCCGGGAATCGCTTTAAGAAGAAGCTTTGATCAGGTGATCTCAGCTGGTGATCAATACAAATACCCAGAATTATTTGAGAAGGATGGTTCCCTAAAACCAGACGCACAAAATGTTCTTTATGATGAAGATATTTTTGGTTTGGGAATGGCTTTCGATACACGGGTAATGACTCGAAATCAAGGCGGTAATGTAGAATTTAATGAGACGTCAATTTCAGTCTCAGACGCGGATGAGATTGTTTTCTTGATTACCTCTGCCACTAGTTACAATGGATTTGATAAATCTCCAGCTTTTGAAGGTGTTGATGAAGCTGCCAAATCGCAGGAGATTTTGGAAAGTATTCAATCCAAAAGCTACGAGGATCTTTATCAATCTCATGTTGAAGATTACCAGAATCTATTTAATAGAGTTCAGTTTTCATTGGACAAAAAGACCAAGCAATCTGACCTTCCAACAGACCAGCGTCTTTTATATTTTGAAAATGGCAAAGATCCTTCTTTGGTAAGTCTTTATTTCCAATTTGGGCGATACCTGATGATTTCGGGGTCTAGACCGGGTGGTCAGCCTTTGAACCTTCAGGGAATCTGGAATGCGGAAGTGATCCCACCTTGGGCAAGTGCCTATACCATGAATATCAATTTGGAGATGAATTATTGGCCTGCGGAGTTGACCAATCTTTCAGAATGCCATGAACCCTTATTTCAAGCGATCAAAGAATTGGCAGTGAATGGTGAAAAAACTGCCCAAAATATGTTTGGTAGTCCTGGTTGGACTGGAAACCATAACATGTCGATCTGGAGACAGGCAGAACCAGTGGATTTATGCGCTTGTTCATTTTGGCCCATGGTATCAGGCTGGCTAATGAGTCATATGTGGGAAAGGTATCTTTTCTCTGGAGATGAAGACTTCTTAAAACACGAGATCTTCCCACTTTTAGAGGGATCCGTTCAGTTTTACAATGACTGGATGATTCAAAATAAGGATGGCTACTGGGTGACTCCAGTCGGACATAGCCCGGAAAATCAATTTCTATATGGCGACAATCTTGCCTCCACTCAAAGCCCCGGACCTACCATGGATATGGCCTTGATTCGGGAGTCATTTACCAGATTTTTGGAAGTATCAGAGCTTTTGGGAGTCCAAAATAGTTTCACCACTGAAATCAAGGAAAAGCTTCCTTTGCTTCTCCCCTTTCAAATTGGAAAATATGGGCAGCTGCAGGAATGGCAATTCGATTTTGAAGAGAAAGAACCTGCACATAGACATATCTCGCATCTGTATGCCTTTCATCCAAGCAATCAAATTACCAATACTTTCAATCCAGAATTGGTAAAAGCAGTGGAAACAACCATGGTTCGTAGAGGTGATGAGGCTACCGGCTGGTCTATGGGATGGAAAGTCAATGTTTGGGCTCGGCTTAAAAATGGAGATAAAGCATTAACTCTTTTAACCAACCTACTTAGACTAGTTGAGTCCGAAGGGCCACAAAAAAGCGGAAGCTATACCAATTTATTCGATGCCCATCCTCCATTTCAAATAGATGGAAACTTTGGAGCAACAGCCGGGATTGCAGAAATGCTGATCCAAAGCCATGATGGTGCAATTGAAATATTACCAGCACTACCTACTGATTGGGGATTTGGAAAAATCTCTGGCTTGAAAGCTAGAGGAGGTTTTGAGGTAAGCTTGAAATGGAAATCCAATGAGATTAAACAAGGGTCTATCCTGTCTAAAAATGGTGGAGTATTACCTATCCGATCCAAAACTCCTTTAATATTTGAAGATGGAATCCAATTCATGGAATCAGGAACAAACAACCTTTTGCTTCCAATCAACCCAGGAAACTCTATCAACAACTCAGACAAAGAGCTTATAAATCAAAACATTGACGGTTACTTTGAGTACAAAATCCTAACTAACAAAGGTCAGCTGATCAATTTTAAAAAAGATTAAGTTAAAGGAATTTAAACCACCTAAGGATTTCAAAATAAAACAACAAACCAATGCATTAATTGAAGAAAATTTAAAAAAAGGAGATCCAATTGTGTAAATTTTTAATTTTTATTAGTGCAGCAGACCTATTTTATATATATTTAAGCCACCTTTTTAACTAGGAAACTATCTCATAGTTAAACGTAGAGTGATTGGTTATGAAAATTATCAAAGAAGGGGGTTCTTAACCCCCTTTTTTATTTTATCGCCAGTGTGTCGATTCTCAAAACGTTAAACGATGAAAACCATAACCTAAAACCCAGAATTGGGAATCATTTTAAATAGAGCTATTTTGACACATTAAATAAAACCAGAAAACGTTTGATACTATTTTTCGAGGATCAAATAACAACAAAATACCACCCAAACCTTACAAATGACCGAAATCAAAAAAATCAAAACCAAAGACAGAATCCTGATCGAAGCCATCAAACTTTACAATGAAATGGGAGTACAAAATGTCACCAGTAGGCATATTGCTAGCGAGATGGGAATCAGTCATGGAAATTTAGATTACCACTACAAAACCAAAGAAGACATCATCCAGGCAATTTATAAGAAAATGCGAAAGGAAATGTCCGACTCCTACGGGGGAAGAAAAGTTGGAACCAGCTCTTTGGAACACTTCCATATCTTATTGCTTCACCTCGAAGATTTTCAACATAAATACAGATTCTTCAACTTGGATGTCCTAGAAGTATCAAGGACCTTCCCAACCATATTTGAAACCATTCAAGAAACCTTTGTCAAAAGAAGACAAACAACCGTCGAGTTATTCAAGGAGTTTGTCACAGATGGCTATTTGGTCCCAATGGAGAATGCAGCAATCGAAAGATTGGAGCACACGATCCGTATGATCATCACTTTCTGGCTTTCCCAAAGGGAGGTTATGGCGACTTATAAATTCACCGAGAAAGGAGAAATGATCAATTCCATCTATTCAACCATCGAACCTTACCTAACTGAAGAGGGAAAAAAAGAACAAAAAAGAGCTTGTGAGCTATATGGCTTAAAGCTTTCAGACCAATAAAGTATACCTATCAATCAAATGAATCTCTTAATTCAATCTTTATTTATAGCATTGAACCTTCTCCTGACAGACACAAAACCTGTTGAGAAGAAAAAACCTAATGTACTGTTCCTTTTTGCAGATGACCAGCGATCTGATGCGATAGGAATTTATGGCAATCCATATATCCAAACCCCTACCATTGATCAGCTAGCAAGAGAGGGAAGCCGCTTCAACAATGCCTACGTAATGGGTGGCAATCATGGAGCAATCTGTATGGCAAGTCGTGCGATGCTTTTCAGCGGAAAAAACCTTTACAAAGTATTCGATAAACTGACTGGTCAACATACTATGACTATGCAATTTGCCGAGGCGGGTTATAGAACATTTGGAACAGGAAAATGGCATAATGAAAAGGAAATGTTTGAGGCTAGTTTCCAAGAAGCCAACAATGTTTACCTAGGTGGAATGGCCAATCACTACGACCTTCCTTTAAGAGATTATGGTCCTGACGGAAAACTGGGAGAACCTACCCGTAAAGGATATTCTACCGAGCAATTTGCTCAAGCAGCCATAAATTTTATTAAAGATCATGGAGCAAGAAAAACGGATCAGCCATTCTTTGCATATGTTGCTTTTACCGTTCCTCATGACCCCTATTCCCCAGAAGCGAATTATATCAACCATTACCCAGATGGTTCACTTCCTCTTCCTGGCAACTACCTACCTTATCACCCATTTCAGTTTGATCATTTGACTGTGAGGGATGAAAATCTAACTGGATGGCCACGCAGACCAGAAATAATCCAGATGATCCTTTCTGATTATTATGCGTTGATCACTCATTTGGATGGTCAAATCGCAAAGATTTTGAATACGCTTAAGGAAACTGGGCAGTATGACAATACGATCATCGTTTACGCTGCAGACAATGGCTTAGCTGTAGGAAGTCATGGGCTATTGGGTAAGCAAAGTTTGTATGAGCACAGCTCCAAAGTTCCAATGATCATCAAAGGCCCTGGAGTTCCTCAAGACCAAGAATTGGACGCTTTCGCTTATATCCATGACCTCTACCCTACTTTAGCAGATTTGGCTGGTTTGCCAAAACCTCAGGATGTAGATGGTCAGAGTTTAGTACCTGTAATCCAAGGAGAAATTGATGGTGTGAGAGATGCACTTTTCACTTCTTATAGAAATACAGTGAGAGCTGTACGAAACAAAAGATACAAGTTGATCCGCTATCCAGAAAGAGATTATACTCAACTATTTGACTTGAAAATGGATCCTTTGGAAATCCATAATCTGGCCGAACTTCCTGAATATCAAGACAAGAAATCAGAGATGTTCCAGTTGATGGAAAAATGGCAAAAAAGCTTCAAGGATACAGTGGCTCTAACTGCGGATGTCATCAAACCGATGGCTTACGACCCTGACACTTTGAAAAGAAAACCAGATGGCTGGCAGCCGGAATATACTTTGAAGAGATATTTCGAAAACCAATAAATTAAGGAGCAGGCTTCTTCAATCGATTCATTTGATTATTTTGGGAAATAAATTATCCCAAAATACCCTAGAATCGTGAAGAAGCCTGTTTTATTTTGTCTTTTCCTATTTTCAAGTTTTTTACTTTTTGCACAAGAAACAATAGTTTTTGAAGCAGGTCAGGAAGGCCATGCCATCTATAGGATCCCCGCTATTATCAGTTTACCTACAGGAGACCTTTTGGCATTTGCAGAAGGCAGAGTCAATGGTTCCGACGATTTTGGAGATGTCAATCTGGTGATGAAACGTAGTCTGGACGGCGGTTTTACTTGGTCTCCTTTGCAAACATTAGTTGACTACGACAAGCTACAAGCTGGCAACCCTGCCCCGGTAGTGGACCTTTTCGATCCTCAGCACCCCAATGGTGTTGTATACCTATTTTACAATACGGGAAATAACCATGAATACGATGTCAGAATGAACAAAGGAGTTCGTGAGGTTTGGATGATCAAGTCATTTGATTTGGGTCGAACTTGGGAAAAGCCAGAAAATATTACCCCGCAGGTCCACAAACCAAATAATCCTGATTTCAATCCTGACTATACAAATCCAGAAGATTGGAGACACTATGCCAATACTCCAGGCCATGCCTTTCAATTTAAAAACGGACCGTATCAAGGAAGAATTTTCGTAGCTGCAAATCATTCCAAAGGTGATCCCCAGGAGCATTTCTCAGAATATCAGGCTCATGGATTTTTCACAGATGACCATGGAAAAACGTTTGGTCTTTCTGAATCCATCGAGATCCCTGGATCCAATGAATCCATTGCTGCAGAACTGAGCAATGGAAATATGATCATGAGTATCAGAAACCAAAAAGGAGATCGCAGAAGTAGAATTTTGGCTTTTTCATCGGACGGAGGGGAAACTTGGGATGAAACTTACTTCGAAGATGAACTCCCGGATCCTGTCTGTCAGGCATCCATTCTGGACATTGGAGTAGAAAAAGGGAAAACAATTCTAGCCCATTCCAATGCTGCAGATACCGAGGAGAGGAATTTCTTGACTGTGAAAATTTCCTATGATGAAGGGAAAACCTGGGATCATATTTTGCCGGTGGACTATACCGGAGACTCTAAAAAACTGCCTTGGACTGCCTACTCGGATTTGGTAAAACTAGACGAAAACCATCTAGGGATTCTATACGAAAGAGATAATTACCACCAGATAGTTTTCAAAATATTGGAATGGAAATAAAAGTAGAGAAGCTTGCTCTTTTTGGAAATTGAAGCCTGTAAAGCCAAGTTATTCTTACACTTTTTACTTACTGTCAATGATTTATCCTAAAATATCCCTACTTTTTTAGATAAGTTGAAAGATCATATTTGAATTAAGAGACCTTCTAATTCAACTTTCAACCAAGCGTTTTTTAATAAATCAATCTTAAACCCAATTTCCAAAATTCATGAGAAATCACTCAATTGGATTAGTATTCCTATTCGTTTCTATTGCTTTTTTTTCCTGTGAAACCAAAGAGGAACAAAAATTCGAAACCCAAGAAGCAGCTCCAATAAATCCTCTTGAAGCTTATGTCCAAAGTCCAGATTCGACCTACAGGTTCGAGGTAGTTCATACCGCTGACCAGGGTGACTTTGACTATGTAGTGCTGAAAATGTACTCTCAGAATTGGTTGACTCCTGACTTGGTGGACGAAACAGAATGGTGGCATTGGGTTTCCATGGTAATCCCCAAAAACACACCTTACCACACCGCCATGATGTGGATCGGAGGAGGAAGTAAAAACTCTAAAATGCCAGAAAAACCAGACAAATTGATTTTGGCAGCAGCCTCCCAAACCAATTCGGTGGTGGCTCAGATTCACAATGTTCCATTTCAGCCTTTAGTTTTTGCTGGAGATGATTTTGGGGAAAGATATGAAGACGCGATCATTTCTTACGGATGGAGAAAATTCCTTGAAGGCGGAGCCAAAGACGAAGACGCGATTTGGCTAGCAAGATTCCCTATGACAAAGGCTGTTAAACTAGCAATGGATGCAGTAACAGAAGTTGCCAAAACCAACAACAATATTGATATCGAAAACTTCTTTGTTGCTGGCGCTTCCAAAAGAGGCTGGACCACTTGGACCACTGCAGCAACTGATGATAGAGTCATCGCCATGGCCCCTGTGGTGATTGATATGCTGAATTTGGAGCCGTCATTCCTTCATCATTGGAAGAATTATGGATTCTGGGCTCCAGCCGTAGATGATTATGTGCGCGAAGGAGTCATGGAATGGATGGGCACTACAGAGTTTGATCGATTGCTGGAATTGACAGAACCTTATTCCTTTATCGATAGCCTTCAGATCCCTAAGTTATTGATCAATGCAGCTGGCGATCAATTCTTTCAGCCTGATAGCTGGGAGTTTTATTGGAATGATTTGAAAGGTGAAAAACATGTTCAATATGTCCCGAATTTCGGTCATGACTTAAGTGACTCAGACGCACTTCCCAATTTGATTTCTTTTTATTCATCCATTCTTACCAACAGCCCAAGACCAACCTATGATTGGAAGGTTACTGATGACCAGATCATAGTTCACACCGATCCTGCTTCCCCTCCTATTTCTGTGAAAGTTTGGTCTGCATTGAATCCACTTTCCAGAGATTTCAGAATAGATGAATTCGGTCCAAACTGGGTTTTCGAAGAAATATCCATGCCTGCAAATGGTGAACTGAAAGTCAATATTTCTGAGCCAGAAGAAGGCTATAGAGCCTATTTTGTAGAATTGACCTTTGCTGGAGAAACACCATTAAAAGTAACCTCAGGTATTGAAGTACTTCCGAGAACTTATCCATTTGAAGAATTTGAGCCTAGCCGATTGGCTGCTAGTGAAAAATAATCAGTCTATGAAAAACCTATTGAACCTAGCACTTGTAATTTTCACCTTTCTTCCGATTTCAGCCATGTCACAAAACAATGCAAATTATGATGAGTCCAAGGTCCCTCCTTTGGTTTTGCCTGATTTGTTTGTCAGTGAATCGGGACAAATAATTGAATCTGTTGAAGATTGGGAAGCCATTCGTAGACCTGAGATTTTCCAACTTTTCCAACAAGAAGTCTATGGAGAAATCCCGAAGGATTTTGACAAAATCTCTTTTCAATTAGCCCAAGAAAGCACAAACCCCTACCCTGAATTAGCTAATCTGGAAGAAGTTGATATCACGGTGGAAAGATATGGAAACTCCCTCACGATGAGACTTAATCTTTTCATTCCAAAAGAAGGAAAGGCTCCTTTTCCTGTCATTCTATTAATCAATCATCGACCAAAATATCCTGATGGTAGCTTGTCAGAAGAAGAATATTGGCCGGTGGATGAATTGCTTAAAAGAGGCTATGCCACTGCATCTTTTCATGCTGAGACAGTCGCTCCCGACAATGCAGAAACCTTCCAAAACGGAATCATTTCAACTCTTTACCCAGAGCAAATGGAAAAACCAGATGGTCTCAAAGCATTGGGAGCCTGGGGATGGGGAGCGATGAGAGCTATGGATTATTTTGTTCAGCATCCTGAAATTGATGCCAGCAAATCTGCTTTGGTCGGTCATTCTCGATCCGGGAAATCCGCTCTTTGGACTTCAGCCAATGATCCTAGGTGGGCCATCACTTATTCCAATGAATCAGGTTGTGGTGGAGCAGCTCTTTCCAAAAGAAAATACGGTGAAACGGTCCAGGTGATCAATACTGCATTTCCACATTGGTTTGATGAAAATTTCAAAAAATACAATGGCGCTGAAGAAACACTTCCCCTAGACCAGCATATGCTTTTAAGCCTCATTGCACCTAGAGCGCTATATGTCGCCAGTGCTAAGGGAGATCAATGGGCTGACCCAAAAGGCGAATACCTTTCCCTTCAGATCGGCAGCAGGGTTCAAACTGACATCTACCAAAAAGACTCTGGCTTTGAGACTGATTTTGAATCAATTATCGAACCTATCCATCTGGAAAATGCCGGTTATCACATTCGTGAAGGGAAGCATAGTCTGAAATGGGAAGATTGGGGTATATTTTTAGAGTTTGCTGCCAAAATCTTCCAATAAAACCATTCAGGTAACAACCGGACGGAAAAATTAATTAATCCTCCTTTTTTGGTAGCTTAAGACCTTGTTTAGAATATTTTATCTCTAATTGAACATGCAATTATTCACTTACCTTGTTGGTATACCAACTCTTTTGTGGGCTATGATTTTTCCAGAAAAGCCTACTCCAAAAATCCTCACCTCAGAATTCATTTACGAAACAGCTCCATTTCCTTCCTGCCATGCCTCGACCTTGATTGAGACTGAAGATGGGATTTTAGCTTCTTGGTTCGGAGGAACATACGAAAGACATCCAGATGTGAACATCTATACAGCTTTAAAGAAAGGTGGTTCTTGGTCCACTCCTGCGGAAGTTGCTGATGGAATCGAAAATGAAGATTTCAGAAACCCTACTTGGAACCCAGTTTTATACCAATTGGAAGACGGGAAAGTGATCTTATTTTATAAGGAAGGGCCTAATCCTAGAGAATGGTGGGGATTGTATAAAACTTCCAATGATGGAGGAAAAACCTGGTCCAAGGCAGTTCAAATCATGCCTGGCTTTATGGGACCTATCAAGAATAAAACTGTTGGATTGAGCAATGGAATGCTGCTTCACCCAAGTAGTTTTGAAATCAACGGGCTCTGGACTTCTCATGTAGAAATTTCTGATCCGGCTTTGAAAAACTGGACAAAAAAAGAAATCCATGGCCCATTCAATGCGATTCAGCCTACTGTTCTTTTCCACCCAAACAATCACCTTCAAGTACTAACCCGAACCAAAGAAGGAGTAATCGCAACAGCTTGGTCTCCTGACAATGGTGAGACCTGGAGTCAGCTGGAATCCACAGGGATCGTCCACAACAATTCCGGAATTGACGCAGTCACTTTGGATAGCGGATATCATCTTTTATTGTGTAATCCTATTCCTAAAGGAAGACAAAAATTGAGCTTAATGGGCTCTAGTGATGGAATCACCTGGGAGGAGCTTTTGGTTTTGGAAGATGAAAAAGAAGGAGAATTCAGTTATCCGGCGATCATTCAGGCAAAAGACGGGACGGTTCATTTGACCTATACCTGGAACCGTGAAAAGATCAAATACGCGCACCTCAGCCTATAATTTCAATGAGCAACAAATTCTCTTTTAGGGGGATAATTCCTCCTTTGGTCACTCCTCTCCTTCCTGATTTCACGCTGGATGTTTTTTCCCTTGAAAAAATCCTCAACCACATCATTGAAGGTGGAGTCCATGGCGTTTTTATTCTAGGAACTACTGGTGAATCCCCTTCCCTTTCTCAGAAAATAAAAATTCAATTGATTCGGGAAACCTGCCGAATAGTGGATGACAGAATTCCTGTTTTGGTTGGGATCACAGACTGTGCTTTGGGTGACAGTTTGGAGTTGGCAGAAATGGCCACCAATTATGGAGCAAATGCTGTCGTGGCTGCCCCTCCATTCTACATGAACATTTCCCAAACAGATCTTGAATTGTATTTCAGGGATCTGGCCAACCGCTGTGAGTTGCCATTGATGCTGTATACCATTCCCTCTCATGCCAAAACTCCGATTTCTATTGAAACGGCGAAAAGTCTTTCCAAGCATCCAAATATCGTGGGATTGAAAGATAGCACGGGGAACATGGACTATATGAATTCGCTTTCCGAAGTATTTGCAGACCATCCTGACTTTGGACTTTTAATTGGACCTGAGGAAAGATTGCTCGACTCCATGAAAGTAGGATTCCAAGGTGGCGTCAGTGGTGGAGCCAATGTTTATCCACAGATCTATGTCAAATGCTTTGAATACTTTGAGGATGGTGATTTGGATAAAGCACAAGAATTCCAAAACATGATTTTGGAGCTCAGCGCTGAACTTTACAGTCATGTGGACCATCCAAGTTCTTACTTAAAAGGTCTGAAGGAATGCATGAAACTCTCCCACCTCTCAGGCGGAATTTTATCTCCTCCGCAAAGGCCATTTTCGGATGATGAAAAACTGACTTTCCATAAGAAGTTCGATAAAATAAAAGCCAAAATTCAAAAACTACTAGAGGAATGATGGAACAACTCCCCTTAGTAGATTTAATTGTTTTTTTGGTCTATATGCTCTGTATTATAGGTTTTGGAGTTTCGTTTTCCTTTAGAAATAGAAGTGCCCAAGATTTCACAACAGGTGGTGGAAAACTCCCTTCCTGGGCAATTGGGATGTCCATTTTTGCCACTTTCGTCAGTAGCATCAGCTTTTTAGCACTTCCTGGAAATGCTTATTTATCCAATTGGAATGGCTTTGTTTTCAGTCTATCTATTCCTTTTGCAGCGTGGATTGCTGTCAAATATTTTGTTCCCCATTACAGAAGGATTCAAAGCGATTCTGCTTATTTCTATTTGGAAGAAAGATTTGGCCCATGGGCTAGAATCTACGCATCACTCTGCTACCTCTTGACTCAATTGGCAAGAATGGGGGCAATCATGTATCTATTGGCTTTGCCAATGCATTTACTTTTTGGATGGAGTATTCCATGGGTGATCGTAATGGCTGGATTGAGCGTGGTGATTTACTCCATGATGGGAGGAATCGAGGCTGTAATCTGGACAGATGCCATTCAGGGCATCATTTTGATTGCGGGAGCAATTCTTTGTGTCTTGCTGATTTTTATAGACATCCCTGGAGGAAGCACTACCGTTTTCGAGATAGCCAGAGAAAATGACAAATTCAGTTTGGGGAGTTTTGACTTTGATTTTACAGCCTCCACATTTTGGATGATTATGGTTTATGGACTTTTCATCAACCTCCAAAACTTTGGAATTGATCAAAGTTATGTTCAGCGCTATATCTCGGCTAAAAATGACAGAGATGCCAAGCGGTCCACTTGGATGGGAAGTTTACTTTACGTGCCAGTTTCAGCAATTTTCTTTTTCATTGGTACAGCTTTGTATTCCTTCTATCAGTCTCAACCAGGATTGCTTCCAGATAGCATAGCTGCAGATAGTGTATTTCCCTACTTTATTGTCAAAGAATTACCTGTCGGCCTTACAGGACTCTTGATCGCATCGATATTTGCAGCGGGCATGAGTACGCTTTCTACCAGTATCAATAGCTCTGCGACCGTGATCCTTTCAGATCATTATAAGAAATACATTAAACCAAATGCTCCTGCCGAAAAAGACATGAAAGTCTTGAGGACTTCTTCATTTCTCATGGGAATAATTGCCATCGTGGTTGGTTTGGCATTTAATGGAGTCGATAGTGCTTTGGATGCCTGGTGGGCATTGGCTTCGATTTTCAGTGGAGGAATGCTGGGATTATTCTTACTGGGAATGATAGTTCCAAATTGCAAAAGCAATAATGCAGTAGTAGCTGTGCTCGTTGGAATAGTAGTGATAGCATGGGCTAGTTTATCGGGAATCTGGGTGACTTGGGGTTTTCCAGAGGGACTATCCAATCCCCTTCACACCAATATGACGATTGTATTAGGCACATGTAGCATTTTCTTAACAGGATTTTTATTGTCATTAATCATGAAATCTAAATCTTAAGGGAAAAATTGACCATTTAAATAGTAAAATTTCGGATTCAGGTTTTGATACCCTAACTTCAAAATCCTAGTTTTTAAACACTAATAACCTCAAATAACAATTCAATGAAAGACTCTGAAAAACCAAATTCTGGACAGTCCAGAAGGGAGTTCATAAAAAATGCGGCCTTGGCTTCTTCATTTTTTATTGTACCAAGGAATGTTTTAGGCGGAGTAGGATATACTGCACCTTCTGATCAACTTTTATTGGCAGCTATCGGTGCCGGTGGAAAAGGCGCCAGTGATATCGAACTTGCCTCTGTAGGTGGAAGAGAGCGCGTCGTTGCACTTTGTGACGTTGATTTCTCTGGAACTGCCAAAAGATCAGTAGAAAACTTCCCAGATGCTAAGCTTTATGCTGATTACAGAATCATGTTGGAAGAAATGCCTGAAATCGATGCATTGACCATTTCTACTCCAGATCACGTACATGGTCCTGCTGCCAAATTCGCCATGGACAGAGGCAAGCACGTTTACGTTCAGAAGCCAATGACCCACAACATCAGAGAGGCAAGATTGCTTACTCAGTTGGCTAGAGATAAAAAAGTGGTGACTCAAATGGGTAACCAAGGTGGATCCAACCCACTATTGAAATTGGTTCAAAAATGGATCGATGAGGATAAAATCGGAGCTGTTTCCAAAGTTCAAATCTGGACCAACAGACCTGTATGGCCTCAAGGAGGCCCTTTCCCTCAGCCAGAACCAAGCAAAAAGCCAGATGCTTTGGATTGGGATCTATGGTTAGGCCCATCTCCTGAAATCCCTTATACTCCAAACTTGCATCCATTCAGCTGGAGAGGCTGGTGGAACTATGGAACTGGCGCATTGGGTGACGTGGGATGTCACTTGATCGATATTCCATTCAGAACTTTGGGACTTCACTACCCAACAGATGCAGAATGCTCTGTAGGTTCTGTTTATAGTGGTATGTGGACTGCGGATTACCACCCTGATGGATGCCCTGCTTCTTCATTCATTACACTTCACTTTGGAGCTACTCCAAAAAGTAAGTCCCCAATCGAGATGACTTGGATGGATGGCGGTATCAAGCCTGCTCACCCAGAAATCATCCCTGCTGACGATGATATCGGAGGTACTGGCTCTGCAAACGGTGTTTTGATAATTGGTGAAAAAGGAATTATCTCTACCAATATCAATGACTCATCTCCTTTGATGCCAAAACTTTATTTGAATGATGGAACCGTAGAAATGGGCCCTCAATCTGAAGAAGGTTTTGAAAGAGAATATGGTCACCAAAGATTATGGGTAGATGCTTGTAAGGCAGGATTTGGAAGTACTGAGCACAAAGGCTTGACTTCTTCTTTCGACTACGCTGGACCAATGACTGAAACTGTATTGATGGGTAACCTTGCGATCAGAAGCTTCTTGTTGAGAAGAGAAAATGAAAAAGGTCAAATGGAATTCTTCGGTAGAAAGAAATTGCTTTGGGATGGTGAAAACATGAGAATCACCAACTTGGAAGAAGCAAATCAATTCGTTGGAAGAACTTATAGAAAAGGATTTGAGGTTTAATTAAATCTCAATCCAAACAAAAAGCCGGATCTTGTTAGAATCCGGCTTTTCTATTTTTCAGCTCTTTTATCAAGCCAATTTTTTAAATAACCCATCCAAAATCTCTGCAGTCTGCAGGGCTGCTTTTTGTGGTTTCAAAGCAGTATCAGAAATCCCAGAAACCACTCGGGTGATATCATGGTCCACTTTGCCTTTTTCATTCCATTGATCAAAAGAAGCCGCGGTGATGTAGGCTGAGAAATTGTGATGCCCCGATCCTGGTCTTTCACCGATAATATGCACAATCCCATTTTTGTTTTTCTGGCTTTGGGATGATCCGAAAAGTACTTCCCCAGTCGCATATCCTGCCCTTACCCTTCCATGGGTGTATAGGATTGGTTCTGAGCTGACTTTATATCCCATATTCTCTAAGTTGCCTTTCAACTCAATCAAAAATGGAGTCAAATGCCCTTCATCCATCAAAGCTCTCGCGTTTAATCCATCCGAGATAACCAACTGAATATCTGGAATTTCTACATTCCAAGTCGAAAGCATTGCCTCCAATTTACCAACCGCATCATCACTCAAAACTTCACCTGATTCGGGATGATATACATAATCTTTTCTATCCTTTGATTTGGTCAAAAGAGGAACAGCTGCCGGAATTGACTGCACGAAATCAGGAGTCATTTCAGTCCAAAGGCTCTCCTTTGCATCCTCATACAAGGCATGGATTTTTTTATCAAGTTCCGGTTCCAAATCCCAGACATTTTCACCGAAACCCTGTGCAATCGGCACACCTCGATCTTCAATTTCAGCAATGGTTTTTCTCCCCTCTGCTACAATCTCCTCTCTGGTTCTCAAATCCCCTTTGGCCATTCGATATTGATAGTATACCCAAGTTGGGTCACCGAAATTGGCTGTAGGTTTATTGTCTTCTCCGATGATTTCGATTTTCTTGAAGAAATCCCACATCGCATCATTGATTTTGTATCCAAACTGCTCGCGAACTTTCACATGGTTGTAAAAACCCGTAGTCAAATAGCTCAGCATAGGATCATTTTTGGTAGGAAGAGCCATCAAATAGGCTGGATTTGCTGGCATGATCTGCTCAATACACCAATCCAAATCATCCAAAGTCACATCCATATGCAAGGTTGAGCAAACGTCTAGACCAATAGTCAAGCCATGAAGCTTACCCATCGCTGTATCTTCCAGACAACATCTCACTAACTGTTCTTTGGATTTGAATACCTCTGGTCCAATAAAACCTGCAACATCATTCACATGAACCCATGGAGTATTTTCTGGAGTTTTTCCTTCAGCAAGTCGATATTTCAAAGCTCTCACAAAACCATACTTTCTGGATTCATGAACCAACATATCAAAACCTTCTCCATGACCGTTGGTAAAATCTGCCCCCTGTCCTGTTTCCGCATACAAACCAAATTGCCCATTTCGGCTATCCATATGCTCATTCATTTTAGCAATGGTCACATCGAATGTTTGATTTGCATTTACCGTCCCAGCCAAACTTTGGAACCAAATTCCCGAAGTACCGGGGTAAATTTTTTCTGCTTCTGATTGGACATCAATATGTGAAAGGACGCAATTGGAAATAGTCTTCTCCAAACCAAAAGTGGTGATCACATCATAAAGCGCTTTTTCTATCTCAGCTACTGATTTCGGATCACTGGAAACCGGATTAGTTCCCAATACCAAATCTCCTACCCCATAGGACCAGGCATCAAAGACCTGCCATACGATATCTGTTGGGTTATCAGTTGGAGAATTCGGCTGAACCCGAGCACTCATATAACCTTTGCTTCCTATTTGAGTCCCAGGAATTGGATTGAACACCTTTTGTCCCAGCTGAATCAACTCTTCATTGCTCATCAGCTTGACTACACAAGCAATGATATCGCTATTTAGAGCGGGCATTATTTCTTTGATACTTTCTTCAGGTTGGGTCAGGATAAATTCCTTCAACTCACCTACTGTCCAAGAATCAAGGTCGGGATTTTTCTCAGTTGTATCTTGAATCAAATCATACAACTCATCACTAAAAAGACTTTGCTGATTCAAGTCTCCAACCTTGGTATTTGCTAATAAAATCCTGGCATTCTCTCTGGAATTCGAGGATTCAGCTGCAACCCCTAAGGTTTGATCACCTTCTTTGAATTCGTTGGCGGCACCAATGATTTGTCGAAACAGGGTCTGGTTGAAATCTTCAGTGGTCCTTTTGATATAAGAAAATATATCCTCACCTGATTTCAATTGATCAATAACTGGAGGATCCATAGACACTACATTTTTGGTAGATGAATTGAAACCACAAGAATTAAAAACGACTACTGAAGTACCTAAAATACCCATTTGAGCCAAGAATTCTTTCCGGCTGATTTTTCTATTCATGATTGTTGATTTACAAAATTGGAGTATAAAAATGGGCTTATTGTATCAACTCTAAAATCAGCTAGAAAGTAGCCAGAAATCTGATTTTTTACAAAAATCATCCAACTGACTTTCACCCGAAAACTGAAATAATTTTTCACAAACAAAAAAATAACAGGTACACACATCCATTTTCGATGAATTATACCTAATTTTTTTTTTCAGATTCAGGATTAAACCTTTAGCACAACCTTGAGTCTAAATCCTAACCAATCCTTCCTCTTTAATAGCTTTTAAAATGATTAAAAAAATTAGCATCGCCCTTTTAGTGATCTTGGTCTTAATCCAATTCATACCAGTTGAAAAAAATGATTCTGGAGACCAGCAATTCAATATTTCAAACAATTATGAAATCCCTGGAAATGTGCAGACCATTTTTGAAAATGCCTGTAACGATTGCCACTCCAACCAAACGGAATACCCATGGTACAGCAAAATCCAGCCCGTTGGTTTTTGGCTAAACAACCACATTCAAGATGGGAAAAGACATCTGAATTTTTCAGAGTTTACCAATCGACCTTTGGCATATCAAAACCATAAATTGGAAGAGACTATCGAGATGGTTGAGCAAAATGAAATGCCGATTCCATCTTACACCTATATGGGACTACATCCTGAGGCAAACTTGACTGAAGGCGAAAAACAGGAAATCATCGACTGGGCAAAATCACAAATGGCTATGCTCAAAGCTACCTATCCAGCAGACAGTCTGGTAATGAGAAGAAGACAGTAGAAAGAAGGGACCAAGAGTCCCTTTTCTTTTTATCAAATTGGGGGTAATTTTCAGAATGAAAGAATTTTTAGACACAGAAGTTCGCTGGGGAATCCTTGGTGTAGGAAATGTTTGCGAAGTAAAATCCGCCCCAGCCATGAACTTGATCCCAAAAAGCCGAATCGCCGCGGTCATGCGTAGATCTGAAGAAAAAGTAAAAGACTACGCTCAAAGACATGGAATCCAGAAATGGTATACGGATGCCCACGAACTAATCAATGATCCAGAGGTAAACGCAATTTACATTGCCACTCCTCCCAATGCCCATGAGGAATTGACGAGACTTGCGGCAAAGGCTGGCAAACCTGTTTATGTAGAAAAACCAATGGCGAGAACTTTTGAGGAATGTGAGCAAATGATAGAGTCTTGCACGACTGGAGGAGTTCCTCTATTTGTAGCCTATTACCGCAGGGCACTTCCCCATTTTGTAAAAATTAAACAGCTGATCGAAGCAGGTGAAATCGGAGAAATTCGAACAGTTCATATTAATTTAAAACAAATCGTTGAACCTGAGATCATTGCCCAACTAGAAGATAACTGGAGGGTGAACCCAGAAATTTCTGGAGGAGGTTATTTCTTTGACCTCGCCTCCCATCAATTGGACCTTTTGGCATTCTTCTTTGGAAAAATCACTCAAGCAAATGGTTTCTGTAGCAATCAGGCAGGAGCCTATGATACAGAAGATATAGTGACAGGAAGCTTCGTTTTTGAAAGCGGAGTTTTAGGAACTGGAAACTGGTGCTTCACAAGTTCAAAAACTGCAGAAAAAGACGAAGTTATCATTGATGGAAGTAAAGGACAGATTCGATTTGAAACTTTTGGAAAAGGAGAATTCACTTTGCTAAAAGACTTCCAAGAGCCCTTTCATTATCAAGTTGAACTTCCCAAACACATCCAATACCCCTTGATAGAATCAATTGTTCATGAACTTTTGGGAACTGGCAAATGCCCCAGCAAAGGAGAAAGTGCTTCCAATACCAATTGGGCAATGGATCAATTGACAAAAATTAAAATTTGAAAAAATCTTAAGAAAAAATTAAGAAAGCCGAATTGACCCAAATTCGGCTTTTTGCGTTTACTTTTTTGAGTAATAAGAATTACTTCTCCAAGCTTTTAGAAAAGCAATATTTATATTAATTAAAATTTTTACTTAAGTTGTTATTTTTAAAATCATTTTTCAATTAATTCAAAATAAAGAACAAAACCTTATCTAATTTTTTTACGATTCATTTATCAGAACACTTTCTAATTTTATGAAAGATCTAAAGTTTGGCTCGATTTTAGTTTTAGTATGCATGCAGCCTTTTAATTGAGAACTGCATCTTCCTAAAAGAAGAACCAACCAACTTGATTAACCCAATTATTCACTAAACCACAATTACTATGAAAAAGATCGAACCAAAAAGATGGCTTCTGCAACTGGTTGCGGGGCTTCTTATTCTAAGTTCCTTTGGCATATCAGATGCCAAAGCTGAAGATGATTATATAGGCGTTTCTTTTCAGGTTTTCTATGATGAGCTTGCTCCTTATGGAGACTGGGTAAAAGATGCTAGATACGGATACATTTGGTTACCTGCTGTTGGATATGATTTCCATCCTTATGGAACCAACGGACACTGGGCCATGACCGGCTACGGAAACACCTGGGTTTCCTATTACGACTGGGGCTGGGCTCCATTCCACTATGGAAGATGGTACTTTGATGACTTCTACCAAAGTTGGGCTTGGATTCCAGGATATGACTGGGGACCGGCCTGGGTTAGCTGGAGAACAGGTGGTGGATATTATGGATGGGCTCCGATGGGACCTGGACTTTCAGTAAGTGTGAGAGTTAATATTCCAAGCTTTCACTGGGTATTCCTTCCTTCAAGAAGAATCTATGACCATTATGGATATAGACATTATGTACACGGTGGTGGAAAAGTAAAAATCATCAACAAAACCAAAATCATCAATAACACTGTAGTCTATAACAACAACACCTATGTTTCCGGTCCAAGCAGAAGAGAGGTTGAAAGATCCACTGGAAGATCAGTCCGAGTTTACGATGTAAACAGAGCCTCAAACCCTGGTAGATCTTCAGTTTCCCGAAACTCGGTGAACGTTTACCAGCCTGATTTAAGATCAGCTAGGGGCAGAACTGTGGATTCAAGACCTTCCAGAGTAAGTACTCCAGATCAAGCTAGAACCAATAGAAGTGCTAGAGTCAATTCTTCAAGAAATGGCAACTCTAACTCAAGAGCAACCCAACCTTCCTCTAGAGGAAGCCAAGGGAACTCCAGAGTGACAACTCCAAACTCTAATAGAAGCGTTGACAGATCTGCAGGTTCATCCAGAGGCCAAAATTCAGGGTTTGAAATGAAACCTTATTCTCAGGAAAGAGGAAGAACCACAGCTCCTACGAATAGAAATTCAAGAGTTCAGTCAAGCCCAAATTCTGGTAGCAGAACCACTACTCGCCCCCAAACACAATCTGCTCCACGCAGACAAGAAGTACAGAGACAGAGTTCTCCAAATAGAAATTCTACAGTAAACAGAGGTTCTAATTCATCCGGGAGATCTAACTCCCGGACCTCTCCTCAAGTAGGCCGATCAAGTTCTTCAAGGACGTCACCTCAGGTTGGAAGATCCAGTTCTTCTAGAACTTCACAACAAGTAGGTAGATCAAGCTCTTCATCTAGAACCAGCCCTCAAGTTGGAAGGACTAGTTCTCCTACAAGATCAAGTGGAGCTAGAACTTCTCCTCAAGTGAGTAGATCATCTTCTTCGAAAAGTTCAGGTTCAAGAACCAGTAGTTCAAGAAGCTCTTCTTCCCGAACATCAAAAAGTAGCTCATCCTCAAGAGGAAACACCCGTAATAACTAATCAAACAATAAACCAGCAAAAGTACGACTCATTGGGTCGTACTTTTTTTATGGGTTTTGTACAGGTTCTTTTTATCTTTTAGGTATAAAAACCACCAAACCCAACATGAAAACCAAATTTACTTTCGCCTTCTTACTTTGGAGTATAGGACTTTTCGCCCAAGACATCTTCACAGACAGCATTCCTATCAAGTTCAGAAACATCGGCCCTTATCGGGGAGGCAGATCTGTAACTGCAACTGGAGTAGTGAATGACCCTCTCACCTACTATTTCGGGACAACCGGAGGCGGACTCTGGAAAACTTCAGACGCAGGTCAATTATGGGAGAATATTTCTGATGGGTATTTCAAAACCGGTTCTGTCGGAGCAGTAGCCGTTTCAGAAAGTAACCCCAATATTGTTTATGTAGGAATGGGAGAACATGCTCCTAGAGGTGTTATGACCTCTTATGGTGATGGAGTTTATAAATCCACTGACGCTGGAAAAACCTGGAAAAAGATAGGCCTTGAAAAGACTCAACATATTTCCAGAATCCAGATTCACCCAACTAATCCTGACATTGTTTATGTAGCCGCTCAAGGAGCTTTGCATGCACCCAATCCTGACCGAGGTGTATTCAAATCCACAAATGGAGGGGAGACCTGGGAAAAAGTTCTTTTTGTAGACGACAAAACTGGGGCTGTTGAGCTATCCATGGATATGCATACTCCCGAAGTACTTTATGCTGCTATGTGGGAACACCAAAGAATACCTTGGCAAGTAATCTCCGGAGGACCTGGATCAGGAATGTACAAATCCACAGATGCAGGAAAGACTTGGAAAAAAATCCAAAAAGGACTACCTGATGAGCTTGGGAAAATGGCGATCTCGGTCAGCCGAGCAAATCCAAATAAAGTGTATGCCTTGATTGAAAGTGATACTGAAAAGGATTTGGGGGGATTATTCGTTTCAGACGATGCAGGTGAAAGCTGGAACTGGGTCAATAAAGACAATCGATTGACGCAAAGAGCTTGGTATTACATTGAAGTTTTTGCAGATCCAAACGATGAAAACACGGTCTATGTGCAAAGTGCCCCAATGTTGATGTCCTTTGACGGCGGTAAGACTTTTGAAACCATGGATGCGGCGCATGGAGACTACCATGATCTTTGGATCAATCCTCACAATTCCAAAAACATGATTCTGGCAGATGATGGAGGCGGATCTATCACCTTTAATGGAGGAAAAACTTGGTCCACCCAAAACAATATGCCGACAGCCCAGATCTACAGAATCAATACAGACAACCAGTTTCCTTATAGAATCTATGGAGGTCAGCAAGACAATACTTCCCTAGTCATTAGCTCAAAGGCCTTGGGAAGAGGAAGTATATCTCAGGAAAACTGGAATTATTCTGCTGGAGGAGAATCTGCATTTTTAGCATTTGATCCAGATAATCCAAGGTATGTGCTTGGAGGAAGCTATTTGGGAACAATCGAAGTATTGGATATGGAGAATCAAGCCTCCACCAATATTATGATCGAGCCAATTCAATACTTGGGAAGAGAAACCAAGGACATGAAATACCGCTATAATTGGAATGCTCCAATCATTTGGTCACAACATGAACCAAACACTTATTATCATGGCGCCCAATACCTTCTCAAAACTTCAGACATGGGACAAAGCTGGGAGGTGGTTTCACCGGATTTGACTCGAAATGAAAAAGAAAAGCAAGGAAAAGGGGGTGCTCCATATACCAATGAGGCGGTTGGAGCTGAAAATTATGGAACGCTTGCCTATGTGATTGAATCACCACATGAAAAGGGAGTGATCTATACGGGAAGTGATGATGGTCTAGTTTACCTCACGAAGGATGGTGGTGAAAACTGGGAGAATATCACTCCAAAAGGTTTGGAAGAATGCTTAGTCAATGCAATAGAAGTTTCCCCATCAAATCCGGGAACCGTTTACATTGCCACAACCCGATACAAATTCAACGATTATACTCCTGGCATTTACAAATCAACTGATTATGGAAAGTCTTGGAAAAACATCAGTTCTGGAATTCCTTATGGAGCTTTTACAAGAGTAGTAAGAGAAGATACCGAAGATGAAAATCTGCTTTTCGCGGGAACAGAGTTGGGAATCTACATTTCCAAAGATGGAGGAACCTCTTGGAAAACTTTTCAGCTAAATCTACCAATCACTCCGATCACAGATTTGAAAATTGCACACAATGATTTGATTGTAGCTACTTCAGGAAGATCATTTTGGATTTTGGATGACTTGAATGTGGTGAGAGAATTAGATGGAAAAGAAAAAGGCTTAAAGCTATTTTCTCCAGATCAGACGCTACTCGGCAATTGGTATAGTGCCATGAATGGTAATTTGAAAGATTTTAAGGGAACATCTCCCTTGGAAGGAATCAACCCGGCCAATGGAATGGTGATTTATTACAATTTACCTGATGACTTCAGCGATTCCACAGTGCTGACTTTAGAAATAAAAAATGCAAAAGGAGAACTAATCCGTAAAATCTCTTCCAAAAAAGATCCAAGCTTTTCTCGATGGGCCGGCGGTCCTCCTTCCGAGCCAACATTGGGAACAGCCCCAGGACTTAATCGCTTTGTCTGGGATTTGAGACATACCACCATGCCTGGTGTTCCCGGAGTATATATCGAATCCAATTATAGAGGACACAAGGCAATTCCTGGAACTTATCAACTTACACTTAAAGCTGGAGATCAAGCACTCAATTCAGAGGCTGAAATTGTGGATCTACCTAGCTACGGACTATCTGAAGCCAATTATCAGGCCTATGATCAATTTATGTCTGCCGGTGAAAAAGAAGTGAAAATCATGCATGACATGATCAATAAGGCGAAGGCTCAACAAGACAAGTTGCATGAACTTTTGAAATCACTTGAAGGAAAAGAAGGCTACGAGCCATTGATCGCCAATGGAAAAAAACTAGAATCCCTTCTAAAAGATTGGGATGAAAAAATGATCCAAAGAAAATCCAAGGCCTACGACGACGTGGAAAATTTTGAAAATAAGTTTACAGCCAACTTCCTTTTTATGCTCAATCATTCTGACAGTTCCATCCCAAAAGTCAACGACGGCACATTAAAGCGTCACGAAGAATTGATGGAAGAATGGGAAGATTTGAAAGAAGAAGGAGAAAATCTTCTAAACAAAGACATTCCTGCATTTGAAAAATTAGCTCAGCAAGCTGGCTTGGGGATTTTGTTTGTGAAATAGGTTTCAACTGAGTTTATTCTTTAGCCCATTGAATTACAATCAATGGGCTATTTCATTTACAGAATAAAATTCTGTTTTACCCAATTTTATTACCTTTGCGATTCGTTTTGAAAAAATAAATCAGGACCAACCACCAAACTTAAGTCCCTGAAATCAAACCTATTCCATGAAAAAATATTTAAACCTGTTCGATTTTTCCCAAAAAGTCGATTACAAAACTGAAATCCTTTCCGGCCTAACTGTAGCCATGGCCTTGATTCCAGAGGCAGTAGCATTTGCATTTATTGCAGGGCTTTCTCCCCTTACAGGCCTCTACGCAGCTTTTATGATGGGATTGGTCACTTCTATTTTCGGAGGTAGACCAGGAATGATTTCAGGTGCAACCGGAGCAGTAGCAGTGGTTTTGGTCACTTTGGCTGCTTCCCACGGTGTGGAATATATCTTTGCCACGGTCATAGTAGCTGGATTACTTCAAGTAGCTGCAGGTACTTTGAGAATGGGGAAATTAATCCGCTTGGTTCCGCAGCCCGTAATTTTTGGTTTTGTTAACGGCCTAGCTATTATCATTTTCATGTCTCAATTGGATCAATTCAAAGGAGCTGATGGAAATTGGTTGACAGGACAAACGCTCTATATTCTTTTAGCCCTTGTTGGATTAACCATGTTGATTATCTGGGGGCTACCAAAAATCACCAAAGTAGTTCCAGCATCCTTAACAGCAATTTTGACTGTATTTGGTTTGGTTACTCTTTTAGGAATCGACACGAAAACTGTTGGGGATTTAGCTTCCATCAAAGGAGGCTTCCCTCCTTTCCACATTCCAGCAGTTCCATTTACCTTTGAAACACTACAGATCATTTTTCCATATGCGGCAGTGGTAGCAGGAGTTGGTTTGATCGAAAGTTTATTGACTCTGAACATTGTCGATGAGATCACGGAAACCAGAGGTCGAGGAAACAAAGAAGCAGTAGCACAAGGAACAGCGAACATTCTTTCAGGTCTTTTCTCAGGAATGGGTGGATGTGCGATGATTGGCCAGAGTTTGATCAATATTTCTTCCGGTGCTAGGGCCAGACTTTCTGGAATCGTTGCTTCAGTTATGCTTTTGGTATTCATCATGTTTGGATCCAACCTGATTGAACAAGTCCCAATGGCGGCATTGACAGGTTTGATGATCATGGTTTCTATCGGAACATTTGAATGGGCCAGTTTGAAGACCTTTACCAAAATGCCTAAATCAGATGTGTTCTTGATGGTCTTGGTTACCCTTGTCACAGCAGTCTTACACAATCTGGCTTTAGCAGTATTGATCGGAGTTATTCTGGCTGCACTTTTCTTTGCTTGGGACAATGCAAAAAGAATCCGAGCCAGAAAATTTGTAGACGATACTGGCGTCAAACATTACGAAATGTTTGGACCTCTTTTCTTTGGATCCATCACTGCTTTCAATGAGAAATTCGACGTATTGAATGATCCAGAAGAAGTGGTTATTGATTTTGCAGAGAGCCGAGTCGTTGACATGTCTGCCATTGAAGCTTTAAACAAAATCACCGAACGCTATCTCAAAGTCGGCAAAAAAGTCCATCTCAAACATTTGAGTCCGGACTGTCGAAAACTAATCGAAAAAGCGGATTCCATCATTGATGTCAATGTAATGGAAGACCCAACCTACAAATTGGCAGTGGACAAAATTTAGTAGTCCACAGACAATTGACACAAGTTCCCAGAAGGCGCAATGAATTTTATCAATGCGCCTTTTATTTTATTCATGAGGTATTATTATTAATCAGGAACTGAGCCACCTTTAGCTTGGTTTTACAAACAAATCAAATGAGGAATAAACCGAATTATGGTATATTCCTAAACCAATCAGAAAGGGATCTATGAGTACAGCCCAAGCGAGTCCACAGGTAAAAAAAGTTCTTCCAATGATCCTGGCGACCGCGATTTTTATGCAAATGCTGGATTCCACAATTTTGAACACTTCCCTTCCGGCGATTGCAAAAGATCTGAATGAGTCCCCTCTCAACATGCAAAATGCCATCGTCAGTTATGTATTGACCCTGGCCTTATTCATGCCTGTAAGCGGTTTTTTAGCGGACAAATTCGGAACCAAGAAAATCTTTATTTTGGCTTTAATCCTTTTTGCCGCAGGATCCTTGTTTTGCTCCCTTTCTCAGGACTTAAACCAATTAGTGGCTGCCAGAATCATCCAAGGATTGGGAGGGAGTTTGATGACCCCAGTTGGGAGATTAACCCTGATCAAAACCTATCCGAAAAATGAATTGGTTCAAGCGATGAACTATGCAATCGTCCCTGCTTTGATCGGGCCAGTGCTAGGTCCTTTGGTGGGCGGATACATGGTTGATTACCTTTCTTGGCATTGGATCTTTCTAATCAACCTTCCGATTGCTTTTATTGGAATTGTGCTGAGCTTGAGGTTTATGCCAGATTACACCTCAAAAATTTTGAGTTTTGACCTCAAAGGATTTCTGATCTTTGGGGCAGCTTCATTCCTTCTTTCTGTTTCCTTGGAACTGCTGGGGAATTCAGTCCAGATCACACCGATTCTTCTCTTTTTCCTACTCGGTTTTTTGATGCTTTATTTCTATTACCGCCATGCGAAAAAGGAAGAGAACCCCATTTTTCCATTGAATCTATTTCAGGTAAGGACTTTCCGAGTTGGGATTTTGGGGAATTTAGCTACCCGGTTAGGGATTAGCTCTGTGCCATTGCTTTTGCCATTAATGATCCAGATCGCTTACGGCCAAAGTGCTGTGATTTCTGGTTGGATTGTAGCACCTATGGCCTTGACAGCCATGTTGGGGAAATCAGTAGTGATCCGAATTCTCAATCGTTTTGGTTACAGAAACACTTTGATGGCAAATACCTTCATCATCGGTATTTTGATCTGCTCATTTGCAATCCCGGGAATTCACAGCTCCATTTATTGGCATATCCCAATTATAGCCGTTTTGGGCTTTTTCAACTCCATCCAGTTTACTTCCATGAACTCCATTTCAATTGCAGATTTGCGTTCTTATCATACTTCCAGTGGGAATTCGCTCCTATCTGTCAACATGCAATTGGCAATTGGTTTCGGAGTTGCTTTTGGACTGGTAGTTTTGAAGCTGTTTGAGGGCGACACCAAATTGATTCACAATGAAATCCACAATGCATTCAGATACACCTTCCTTGTCATTGGGGGATTAACAATCCTATCAGGGTTGGTATTTAGAAGACTTCATTTTCGAGATGGAGAAAATCTCCAGACTAAGGAAGCTTAAGCAACGGTAATAACTTTAGATAAAGTGTAGCCATCCTGGAGATTTCCACCTACTGAATCTGCCATATTTCCGGCCAAACTACCTCTGAAAACCCCATCCTTTTCATTGGGTGTATCTTCTTTTCCTTTGTATCCTGAACTAGCATACACTTCCGAAGTAATTGCCTCGGGAAAAGCAATTTGTGTAGTCAAAATAATATCACCATCCTTTACTACATCCAAATGAATGTGCGGAGCCCTACCCGGATACCAGCCTGGGAAAATACTGATAAAAGAAACCTCTCCATTCTCATTGGTAGTCTGTCTACCTCTCAAAAAATGTTCATTGCTTAGATCTTTTTGCTGTAAGCGATTGCCTCCATATTCGGAATAATACCCTTCCGCATCGCAGTGCCAAACATCCACTTGCACTCCCGACAAATTTCCACAAGACTCAGATTGACTTTGAACTTTCAGATTGATTAAAAGTGCGACTCCTTTTCGATCGCCAATGATATTGGCACGCATCAATTCAGCGGGAGTTTTGTTAGGAAATGGCCCTCGGGTTTCTCTTGGAGAGATCTCACAATTTTCATTATTTCCGTCAAGCTGATTCCCTTTGGTTTCGCAACCAGCAATTGGCAAGGCTACAATACCACCAAATCCTGCCAAGCTCTTCCTGATAAAGTCTCTCTTTTTCATCTTTCTTTTGGGTTTAGAATATAAAAAATACTGAATTCCAGCCACTTAAACTCATTTTCTCAGAATAAAAAATCCAAGCAGTTAACCACTCAAAAAAGGTTTGAAGTCATAGGTTCTATTTCCTGAATGATTTGAGTATTTTTCTGAAATGAAACAGTTCCTTTTCCTTCTAACAGGATTATTTCTGGGATTTCAAGCCTTTTCCCAAGAAGTCTATTTTTCGGTCAATCAAATTGGATTTTTACCTGCAGATTCAAAAAAAGCCATTGTTTTTTCTCCTGAAAAAATACAAAACAACATTCACCTGATTCAGTATCCTGACTCAGCTTCCATTATTAAAATCAAACCAAAACCTGTTGAGTCTGGTGCTTGGGGAGATTTCAATTATTATGAAATTGATTTTTCAGAAATAGAAAATGAGGGAGAGTTTTTCCTATGGCATTCAGCAAGTGAAACCTCCTCTCCTATATTCAAAATTGGCTCAAAAGCCTACCAAGGTTATCAGGAAGATTTGCTTCACTTCATGCGTCAGCAACGATGTGGTTACAATCCCGTATTGGACATGGTTTGTCACGAAAAAGATGGCAGAAGTTTCTTTGGCCCGATGCCAGACAGCACCTATGTAGATGCTTCTGGAGGCTGGCATGATGCTGGAGATCAATTGAAATATCTAATTACAAGCAGTTATGCCACGGGACATATGTTGATGGCCTACACCCTATTCCCTGATCAATTTGAGGACAAGGTAAATGCTTTAGGACAAGATGGAGAAAATGGAATTCCAGATGTTTTGGATGAGGCAAAATGGGGTTTAGACTGGCTTCTGAAGCTCCACCCAGCTCCAAATCAACTCATCCATCAAATCGCTGATGATAGAGATCATAGAGGCTTTAAAATCCCTAATCAGGACAATTCTGATTACGGCTGGGGAGCAAACTCCTATCGAGCGGCTTATTTCGCCACTGGGAAGCCGCAGGGACTCATGCAATATCAAAGTGAAAGCAACGGCATGGCCAATATTGCAGGTCGATCCGCAGCTGCCTTGGCTTTGGGAGCAAGAATCTGGAAAGAAATAGATGAGGCTTATTCCATACGTTGCCTCGAAGCAGCAAAAAGTCTTTATGCATTGGGAAGAAAGTATGAAGGTGTGCAACAAGGGAATTCCTTTGGAGCTCCTTATCGATACAATGAAGAAACTTGGAACGATGATATGGAATGGGCAGGAGCCGAGCTTTTCAAAGCGACAGGAGAACAATCCTATCGGGATCAGGCAAAAGAATATGCTTTGATAAGCTCCAACGAAGACTCTTGGACTGTCAAAGACTCAGCCTCTCATTACCAGCTCTATCCTTTCATCAATTTGGGACATTTTTCTCTTCATGAGGTTGTGGAACCAGAATTTCAAAAGACCTTGGAAACGTTCTATCAAGAAGGCATTGACTATACGATCACAAAATCCAAGACCAGCCCTTTTGAGGTGGGCATCCCCTTTATCTGGTGCTCCAACAATTTGATGACAAGCCTTGCTACTCAATTGATCTTGTATGAGAAAATGAGTGGAGACAAGCAATATCAGCCTTACCTTACAGCACAAAGAGATTGGCTATTTGGAAAAAACCCCTGGGGTACTTCCATGTTTACTGGTATCCCTGAGAAAGGCGATTTTCCAGTCTATGTTCATACTGCACCTTATGTCATGTTGGGCTTAGAAATTCCGGGAGGATTGGTAGATGGACCTATTTTTAGAACCATTCATTCCGGCTTAATCGGATTGACTTTGGAAAGGCCAGACGACTATGTCGGAAGACAAAATCCTTTTGTGGTCTATCATGATGCAGTAGGCGATTATAGCACGAATGAACCGACTATGGATGGGACAGCTGGATCCATTATTTTGATGACTTATTTAAGTAAAAACTGATTTTATGATCGTAAATAACAATCCCATTCAAGGAGTGATTTTTGATATGGATGGAACCCTTGTGGACAGCATCCCTTTTCATCTCCAAGCTTGGATGATTTTTTTGGAGAAAAATGGAGTTAGCATTCGAGAAGAAGATTTCCATGCTCAAAACCATGGGACATTGCAGGAAATGATCATGCGATTTTTTCCAAATGAAAAATCAGCTGACAGAATTTATGATTTGGGAGAAGAAAAAGAGGAAACCTTTAGAAATCTATACAAACCACACATTGAAGAGGTTTCAGGAGTAACTTCCTTTTTAGAGGCATTACGAGACCAAAACAAGTCCATTCATCTGGCTACAATGGGCGAACAGGACAATATTGATTACACACTGGATCTCATCGAGATTAGATCCTATTTCCATAGTCTAACTGGTGGTCATGAGGTGAAAAATGGAAAACCTGATCCGGAAATCTTCTTGAAAGCTTTGGAAAAAGCTCAAATACCTGCCGAAAACGCAATTGTCTTTGAAGATTCATCAGGTGGAATTCGAGCGGCGAAAGGAGCAGGAATCCCGGTTTATGGTATAGCAACAACCCATACTCCCCAAGAACTGGAAGGTATGGGTTGTCAAAAAGCTTTTTTAAATTTTGATGAGGCTTTGAATTACTTCTTTTAAAAATCAATCCACTAGTGTAAAGACCATCTGGCGGAATTTCCAGCCTGTTTGATCTCCATTACCTGAACCTGAAGTCTGCTTGAAAATCAAACCAATCAAATTCAGCTCAGGATCTGCGAAATATTGTGTATTGAAATATCCACCCCAATCGAAGGTCCCTTTGCTACCCAAACCTCCTGTAGCTACTCCCTGATCAGTAACGACTCCAAAAGCCAAACCGTAATATTTATCCCCATTCATCAGGTCACCTACTTGATTTTTCATCATGGTCTGGATGGTTTGAGGGCTTAGGATTCTCATCCCTTCCAACTCTCCACCATTCAGATACATTTGAAGAAACTTGGCATAATCTGCAGTAGTACTGGAAAGTCCTGCTCCTCCTGAGAAAAAGCGTTTAGCTCCTTTTCTCGGATATTCAGGATCGTAAAAGGTCACTGGGTAAGGCCCCCATTTTCCATCTTTATAGGTCTGAACAGTTACCAATCGAGGTGCTTGGGCATTTGATAGATAGAAACGGGTATCATTCATTCCTAGAGGATCAAATATTCTTTCCTTCAAAAACTGATCAAAAGGCATTCCTGAAACTACCTCAATAAAATAACCCAAAACATCCAATCCTTCGCTGTAGGTATATTTACTTCCCGGCTCATGGTGCAAAGGCAGCTTAGCCAACTTTTTCACACTTTCTTCAATAGAAATATTTTCTGTTGTAAATAGATCCGTAACTCCAGCCTTTTGGTAGATCATTTTCATTCGCTCATCCCCATCGATCATTCCATATCCCAATCCTGAGGTGTGAGTTAACAAATGACGGATTGTAATTTCTTTGGAAGACGGCTTGGTATAAAAAGTAGTGTCAGAATATCTAAAACCAGCTAGAACTTGAGGATTTTTAAACTCTGGAATGTATTTGGAAATGGGATCATCTAGGCGAAATTTCCCTTCTTCCCATAAGATCATCACTGCAGTAGAGGTGATTGCTTTAGTTTGGGATGCGATCCTGAAAATATCATCCTTTTTCATCGCCCTTCCATTGGCAACATCGGCCATTCCTTTTGCGCTATGGTAAACAAGCTTTCCATCTTTCATCACCATTGCAACAAGTCCCGGCACTTCGCCATTTGCTACGGCATCATCCAGCATTTTATCTAGCTTTTGAACTCTTTCGGGAATAATTCCCGGGACATTTTGGGAATAGGATGATATTGAAAAAAGTAATAAAAAGAAAAAGGTTAATCGGGTCTTCATGAGTTTAGGTTTTGGTTTGAAAAGTAAAATAAAATTTTACCCTTCAATAACCTAAACATCTTATTTCAAAGACTCTAAAATCATGGTAGCTGCTGTTTTCGAAGCTGAATTTTGGCCAATTTTTTCAGCGATCAAATCATAGCCTTGAAGCATTTGACCTTTGTAAATCTGATTTCCCAAAATCTGCATCAGTTCCTTTTCCAGATTAGCCACTGAAAAGTCATCTTGAATCAATTCCTTCACAACTTCCTGCTCAGCAATCAAATTCACCAAGGAAATAAAAGGCACTTTAATGACTCTCTTTCCTATCATGTATGAAATGGATGAAGTCTTATAAACCACCACTTGAGGAACACGAAACAAGGCCGTTTCCAAAGTTGCTGTTCCCGAAGTCACCACAGCAGCGGTAGCATGAGAAAGCAGATCATAGGTCTGATTGAAAACCACTTTGATACCTGCTTTTTTTGCTGGCTCATACAATTCCGAAGGCAAGCTTTCCACCCCCGCAATTACGAACTGAGCATTGGGAAATTTGGGAACCAATTCCACCATTTTGTCCAACATGGCTTCCAATTCCTGCTTTCTACTTCCTGGAAGTAATGCGATAATCGGAGCATAACTCAACTCGTTCTTTTGAAAGAAAAATGGATGCGGATTAAACTTTTTGATTTCATCCAATAAGGGATTCCCCACATAATTGACCTGCATATCGAACTTTTGAAAAAATGCCGGCTCAAAAGGAAGAATGCTATAAATCTGGTCTGTAAAAGCTTTCAGTTTCAATGCCCGTTTTTGATTCCAAGCCCAAACTTTTGGAGGAATATAATAGTGAACCGGGATTCCATTCTCTTTTGCAAAAGCTGCAATCTTCATATTGAAGCCTCCGTAATCGACTAGGATAAGGACATCTGGCTTCCATTGCAGAATGTCTTTTTTGACTAGGCTTAGATATTTTAGAACCTTTCGAAAACCGAAAACTACCTCAATAAAACCCATCAAAGCTACCTCAGCATAATCTACTGCCAGCTCCACTCCAGCTTCCTGAGAATAAGAGCCACCCATTCCTCTCAATTCAAGATTGGGATTTTGTTCTTTTAAGGCCAAAACCAGATTGGAGGCGTGAAGATCACCGGATCGCTCACCTGAAATGATGTAGATTTTTTTCTTCTTAATTACCACAGAGGTCACAGAGGAATTTGAGATTAATTTTTGACTCTTTTTAGACCATCAACTAGCCTTTGAACATTGAAATTGATAAGAAGTCCTGTCTTTTTTCCACTTAGTTTTAAATAGGTAATCATTTGAGCCAAATGGATATCTTTTAGCTTCTTAACACTTTTCAACTCCAAGATAATTTGATTTTCAACAACAAGATCAAGTCTATAACCACATTCTAACTGTAAACCATCAAATAAAACTGGTAAAGATTTTTCTTTCTCAACCTTTAACCCAATCTGAACTAACCTATGAAATAAACAAGACTGGTATGTGCTCTCTAATAATCCTGGACCAAGCCTTTTATGGACATAAATAGCTTCTCCAATAATTTTTTCAGTCAGATCGAAATCACTCATTTTATAAATTAAAAAATTAAGTAATTAAACTCTGTGATCTCTGTGGTTTTATTTCTTGAATTTTAAATCAATCACCGAAATACTCCACGAAATTCCTTGGAGTTTCATAGAGGGTCAGCTTGTAAAGGCCACCGTGAGGGGTGATTTTCTCAACCGCAGGCTGAAGAATTTTCCAGAATTCCATGATCAAGATTTCACAGCTGGCCATTTTGCCTTGCATAAAATCCACGTCCATGTTCAGGTTTTTATGATCAACCTTATCGATCACCAAAGTTCTGATCAAAGTACTCAACTGCTTCAAATCAACCACAAATCCCGTTTCAGGGTCAGGAAGGCCTTTCACAGTTACGATCAACTCAAAGTTGTGACCATGCCAATTGACATTAGCGCAAGGGCCAAAAACTTCAAAGTTTTTCTCATCAGACCAATTGGGATTCCAAAGCTTGTGAGCAGCATTGAAATGTTCTTTTCGACAAACGTAAATCATCTTCTTGAAATTCGCTGCAAAGTTAGGCAAAAGAAAAGATATAGGAAATTAACTTGACCTCATTCATCCTTATACCAAAAGCAAAAGCCCATCTCTCAAGATGGGCTTTCATTCATATTCATAGAAATTATGCTTCATTCAACTTCTGAAAGAAAATCACCAAATGATCTTCTCGGCTTAAATCAAGCTTTCCTTCTTTAACGATTTCCTTAGCTTTATCTTGATCTTTATCTTTTAGAGACTTGATAATATTATTGGTTTTGTTCCTCACAGTGGAAACATTTCCATCGCTGTCTACCAGATAATACGACTCTTCAAACACAAACATTCTTCCGGCAGTCGGTGCATATGAATTCTTCGGTGGTGTTACAAGATCTGAATAGAACTTTCTCACCAAAGTATAGCCTCCACCTTCAGCCAACACATTGACAAAATCCTTCTCTCCGACTCCTTTGATCATGGTATAGCCTTTTTTGAAAAGCAAATTTGTCAACATACCTGGAGTACCGGTTGCGATTAAGATTGACGGTCTTTCGAGCATTGCATATTCTACATAATCTTTATTCAAATAGATCTTGTTTCCAGCTTCATTGATTACCTCGAATTCATTGTCATAAATATTGAATCTGTAGGCTACTTTCTCCTTCAATCCGGCGTTTGTTGTTCCAAAATCAGCACGGGCCCAATCTTCAAATAAGTAAGGCGATCCCTCTACCCCTTCGTAAGCAGTCAATCTTGCGGGTGCTCCGTTCAAGGATATGTTCGATATTTGAGCAAATCCTACATTAGAAATCAGAATCGCAACTGCTACTAATAGCTTTCTCATTGTTTAAGTACTTTTTTGTGTAAGGTTAAATTGTTGGTTTTTATTCTTAGTATATAAAGTCCCCGGTTTATCGGAAGGCTCATTTTCAAATCCAGTCTCTCTGAATTTTTACCTACTTCTGTAAGGCTCATCACTTTACCAGAAAGGTCAATAATTGAAAATTCAATTGGCCCCAAATATTCGTTGTTTACAGTAATATTGATTTGATCATCTGAAGGAATTGGTCCGACGAAAATTCCAAATCGGCTCAATTCCACTTCTTGATCAGGAATAGCAGAAATCACAACAGGTTCTGATACTCTATTACAAGCTTCCGAGAAAATGGCAACTTGGTAGGATCCATCATTGGTAGCAGAAAAGGATCGTGTTGTTGCTCCAGCAATCTTTTCACCATTCAAATACCATTGATATGAGTCTCCTGGTTGCTGGGAAGTCAATGTCGTTCCATTGGCAACAATGATAGGCTGAGTCAAGGAATTATCTGCAACTACAACTTCTTGGGTATAAGAAGTGGAGCCACTTTGATTGATGACCGTAAGTTCCACATTATAGGTCCCTGGACTTCCGAATACAAAGAATGGATTCTCCAAAGTAGAAGATCCCAACCCCGCAAAGTCCCAAGAATAAGATGTAATTTCTCCTTCACTGAGGTTTTCAAAATCTACTGCGGCACCTACGCAAGTATAGGATACATCAAAATTGGCAAATAAGACAGCATCACATTCCTGGCTCAACCACCCAGATGAATTGGTGATAGTTGCACCAGTTCCAAGATTCACTATGGCATCACCTTGGAGGTCTACATTTGAAATATTTAGATTCTCAAAGCAATACTTTCTGTAAATATCATGGATTACAGTCCCTTTGGATCCAGCAATTATTTGGGATCCATTACTGGAAGTGGCACTTGAAGTTATTTCCTGATTGACGGTTATTTTACCTGTCGAGCCCAAATTCAATGTTGCGCCAACTCCTAAACTCAACGAATTCACTGAAATAGCCGCAACACCCAAGTTCATCCTAGCTTGTTCTATTTTCAAATTCTTAAATCCATCTGTCAACACAGACAAAGTTCCTGAAGAAATCGATAATGCATTAATTTCTGAATCGGAAGAATTTGAGAAATCACCAGTCTCTCCATCAAAAATCAGTTCAAAGTCATCTTTCAATTCGGCTCCAGATTTTGAATTGAAATCAGTCATAAATGCAAGTGATTCAAAATTCCCTATGAGGGTCGCATTACTGTTTAAAGTAAATGACTGAGATTTCACATCTGACAATTCAATATCTAAAACAGCATTGTCAACAAGCACATCTCCCAGCACATCTGCGGAGATTAGTTTCCATTCTCCTGAATTGAAAAGCAGCCTTACTTCATCAAAAGTCGTCTGACCCAATTCGACTAATTGGCTGTTGCTTCCAGAATTTTCAAAAATGATCCTACCATTTGAAATCTGAGTAACCTGATTGTTTACTCTAAATCCATTATAAACCTTGATATCTTTTCCATTGAGATTTAATGCTACTGTTTGATCTCCAAACAAATTCACACTAAAGGCACTAGCATTGGCAGAAAAAGAAATTTCAGGGCTCCCGTCTCCATCAAAGACAACTCTTGTAGATTCGCCTGGAACTTTGCCCGCTGAAGATCCTCCAGAAGTCAATGACCAATTGGCCGCTGAATTCCAACTTCCTGATTCCCCTCCTATCCAATACAAAGTTTCATCTGCCCCATCTAATACCCCTGCAGTAAAGACGATAGAATATTGCTGAACATCAAATTTCAAATCCCCTTTATGAGAGACTTGAATTGTATATTTCTTGGCAGATGGGCTAGGGATCCAAACTTGCTCTACATTATCTCTAAAATTATCCTTGGTTCGATCCCCTCTAGCACCTGCCAATTGAGCAGGGTTTAATGTCCAAGGAAAATACTCCTTCCCGTCTTCATCAAAGATTCTTAAATCAAGATCATTGACTAGCATCAAATCCGTTGGATTCAATGAAGCTGCAGTAGGGGTTCCTGCTGGATCAGTCCATGCGATTGTGGCTTTAATCGGAGTTACACCATCTGAAACGAACTCAAATTCCTGAACCTCATCATTTCCCAAAATTTCTTCTCTGATAAATGAGGAACTTCCATCTTCGTTCAAAATGATTTTTGCGGCAGCTGCAACATCTAATAGCCCCCAGCCATACATATAATCTGGTCCTGCAGCTGGTCCAGCTTCTTTTGCTGTTTGGATTGCCAAGGCTTTCAAAGCTGAGGAAAGCATAAACCTGCCGGAATTTCTCTCAGCATATAATTGCTGAAGCAAAAACAGTGATCCAGTAGCGTTTGGTGCAGCCATGGAAGTACCACTTTGACTTGCATATCCATCCGCTCCAGTACTAGTAATTGATGAGCTAAAAACTCCAACTCCCATTGCCACCAAATCTGGCTTAATTCTTCCATCATCAGTTGGCCCCCAAGCGGAAAAAGTACTCATTTTCACATCCGAAGCCTGCGTATAATCAATCACCTTTTCTACAGCACCAATTGTAATATTATTCTTGGCAACACCTTCTGGTCCTATCGTATCCTCAGGTCCATCGGGGTCTCTAGTGCCATCTCCAGTATCATTTCGATCATTTCCTGCTGACCAAACAACACTGTAATAGGGTTTTGTAAACAGTAATTCATCTATAGACTGGCTTTTAGTTGAATAAAAGCCAAACCGATAATCCTTATTTTCATCAACAGAGGGATTTCCTACCCATTCCCAGCCACTTTCGGTATTTCTCCAGCCCAAAACAACCCCATATGAATGATTCGAAATCAGCATCCCATTAGATTTGGTTTCCGGATCATAGGCATTGGCATTCATTTTAGAAATATCAGACTCCCAATTGAATGACCAGCCTGTAGATTCATAAGCCATCCCCTTAGCCTGTGGATTGATTCCTGCTGCTAAAATAGTACCTGTCACGTGTGTCGCATGGGTGCTTAATTCTTCGGTAGAACCATCTACCTGAGTCAATCTACTTTGAAACTCAACATGATCGGGTTTAGGGCGGGTTTGGTCAAAAATCCCAACAGTAAAACCTTTTCCAGTCAAATTAAGTCCCAAGGAACCACCTGGTTGCAATTGATCCGCACCAGTCGTTTTGGCAGCATTTAAGTTATGCGGGGCGTAAACCACAGGAAAACCACTTTGATCCAAATATTGAACTTTGGAAGTATGCCCATCTTCAAGGGGGAATAGCCCTTGAGAATTCAAAAAATGATAGGAAGATCTATCCAATCCAACAGGTGGTCTCAGAAGATCTAAATGTCTTTGTAGATCTGATTTTACTTGTTCTCTAGCCGCTCTAAGCAAATTTTGCTTTGAGTCCTGGGCATTTGCGACCAAAGAGAACAAGAATACAAATAGAGTAAGCAGTAATCTCATAGTTTGCCTCATAATAACAACAAACTGCTAATCAGCGGAATGGGTTTATATTTTTTAACATGAAAATCATCAAAAGCGGTTCAATTTAAATCAATTAGATCTCTATCCCCACTATTTAAAAAATTAAATAAAAAAGGAGGGAATCCCCTCCTTTTTTACATACATCAATCAATACCTTAATTTTTAACCAAGGTAGTTTTTCCATTAATAGAGTTGTTTGGATCACTCCAATACAACACCAATGTATTTGTATCAGGATCAAATGAACCTTCTAGCGGCTCAACACTAGGCGCAGAGATATTGAATTCTCTTTGACCTGGTCTCAAGAACGTCAATACATTACAGTTGTCACCATAAATAGCCTGCTGAGTAGTACCGTATCCAAATGCAGCATAAAGACCTGCAGAAATATCAGATACAACGTACTCTCCAACTGCACCATCAACTGGTTCTACTGTAACTTGAGCGGTGAAAGTTCCAAAACGAGATTCACTAGTTGCAGTCCAAGTATCTGAAGCTGCTGAAATATTAGACTCGCAGATCACTGAAATATTCAATGACAAAGCAGCATAATTGGTAGAAACCGTAGCACCAGTCGCTGAATCGATAGTCATTTCCAAAACTGGAGCTTCAGAAGGATCAATATTTCCAGTTAATACAGTCACTGGGAAAGTAGCAACCCACTCCCCTGCAGGAATAGTCACTGTAGTTCCAGTAAAATCAACATGAACTCCCTGAACTGCAGTTGAGCTTTCAGTGTCTACTCCAATCGTCACAGAAATTGGTGAAGACGCATTTGAAGAAACTCTGTTTACTTGGATTTCAACCACATCAGTTTGAGTAGCATTTCTTCTAACCTGAGTCGTAGTCAATCCATTTGGCAAGTTTGCATCCTGGAATTCGACTTGATTTCCATCGTAGAAGGTATCAGTTCCCGGATCATCAAAACATGCTGTAGCTGTTAGTACCGTAAATAGTACTGCTACAAAGGAATATATCTTATTTATTTTCATTTTCATTTCCGGTTTTAGTTATAACCTGGGTTGTTTTCCAAACCTTCGTTCAAAGTCAATTGATCCTGAGGAATCGGAGCAAGTAGTCTGTAATCAGAATAAGGAACAGTCTCAAAGCTACCAGCTTTAGAAATGTCCATTCCGTTTCTCTTCAAGTCAAACCATCTATGACCTTCCAAAGCAAACTCAACTCTTCTTTCATTCATTACCAAATCGAACAAATCACTTCCAGTAACACTAGCTTCAACAGCTGCCAATCCTCTTTTAGATCTCAAAGCCGTCAAATCCGCTCTTGCGCCTGTTTCATCACCTGTTCTATATCTTGCTTCAGCTCTGATCAAATACAATTCAGCAGCTCTGATGATAGGAAGATTTTCCAAGAAATCTCCTTTGGCACCCAACCACTTATTTGATCTATAAACAGTACCATCAGCACCAGAACGAGTAGTTTCTGTCCAAGTATCCAATCTCACATCCCCTTCTTCATAAGAAGCCAATAGCTCATCAGAAGCAGTTAAGATAAACTGAGCACTTGCAAAAACATTTGCAGAAAGTGAACAAACGGAGTTGTTTACACCATCTACTGTAGACCAGTCATTTGATCTGATTTCGATTTCAAATAGAGATTCAGGGTTAGGGAAAGTAGAGAAACCTGCAACATAATCTGCAGCATCAGCCAAACCAGTTCCATCACTACCTAAACCAAAGGTAGACATCGCCTGAGTTGCCATGGAAGCCGCTTCAGCATATTTTCCCTCGTACAAATAAACTCTGGCAAGTAATGCCTCAGCAGAACCTTTAGAAGCTCTGTAAACACCAGAACCTCCCAAAGTCGCTGTAGGAAGCAAACCAATTGCTGTAGTCAAATCTGACTCCATCAAATCATATACTTCTCTATTTGTAGCTCTTGTTCTGAAATCAGCATCAGAGAATCCTAAGGTTGGAGTTGTACGGATGATTACAGATTTGTCCCATCCATTCACTTCTTTACCAGGTTCATATCCATAAACTCTAGCCAAATCGAAATAGAATAAGGCTCTAAGGAAATAAGCTTCACCTTTTACAATATTTCTAGTGGCATCATCTCCTTCCACACCATCAACTCCATCAAGGATGATGTTTGCTTCATTGATTCCGCCAAAGTGACCTGTTCCCCAAAGTCCAATATGAGCTCTGTCAGCATTTGCCTCCTGTCCGATGTAACGACCAGTGTTGGCAATAATTTTCAAGTTATCAGCCATAATTTCCGGAGCAATCATCAATTGCTGACCGTAATTATTGAAACCTCTTGCGCGACCATAAATGGTGAACAAAAGCGATTGATATCCATCTACATCTGCAAAAGCAGACTCTGGTGTAAGACTTTGTCTTGGTTCTGTATCCAAAAGATCAGAGCAAGATCCCAAAGCCAAAGCACTACCTAATGTTAGGATTTGTATATACTTTTTCATTCTGTCCTTAATTAGAAGTTAAGATTGATACCTGCAGTGAACTGCTTAGCATTTGGATATGAACCATAAGTAGTTCCGATAGAGTTTGCCTCTGGATCGATGCCATTGTATTTGGTGAAAGTCGCCAAATTCAATCCTTGCACGAATAGAGAAGCAGAGCTCATTCCCACTTTGCTAGCAGCAACAGAAGGAAGTGTATAGTTCAATGTTACTTGCTTCAATCTGATATATCCTCCATCGCTCAACAAACGAGTAGAAGATGTGTTGATAGCAGAAGTTCCTGGAGCTTGTCCACCTTCATATGGCCTACCTACTGTGGTAATGTCCCCAGGCTGCTTCCAGTAATCTTCTTGATTGATCAATAAGTTGCCAGTTCCAGAGCCCCAGTTACCAAGGTTATACAAATCTTGGTTGAACGCTAGGTTTCCGAACTGATATTGGAAGAATACTTCCAAAGAAACTGGACCATAAGTCAATGTATTCGATAAACCACCATAGCTGCTTGGAAGCGCACTTCCGATATAGCTCAAAGTAGACTCACCTGCCACATACGTATATCCACCATTCAAATCGCTGAACATTTGACGTCCATTCGCTGGATTCACACCCATGTAAGTGTTCATGTACCAGAAGGAAATCGGCTTACCTACGATCAAAGAGTTACCTACTCTATCCAATCCATCATATAGGGATATCAATTCGTTCTCCAAGAATGTAATGTTGAATCCAGTATTCCATTGGAATTTACCTGCTACAATGTTTACAGTTTGGATATCCAAATCAATTCCTTGGTTTCTAACTTGACCAGTGTTTCTAGTAATAGATCCAAATCCTGAGTCAGTTGGAAGAGGTGTATTGAACAATAGATCATTTGAATTCTTTCTCCAGAAGTCTACAGTACCGATGATTCTTCCGTTGAACAAGGTCCAGTCCAAACCAATGTTGAAGGTTTCTGCTTCTTCCCAAGTCAACAAGTCATTACCCAATTGAGAAAGAGACAAAGCACCTTCTCCTAGATATTGACCTCCATCACTTACAAGAGATCTTGAAGCAAAGTCAGAAATCAAAGAGTTACCAGTTACACCATAAGAAGCTCTCATTCTCAAGTTGTCCAACCAAGTCACATCCTGCAAGAATGCTTCAGAAGACAATCTCCATCCGAGGGATGCAGCGTAGAATGTACCCCACTTATTTTGCTCACCAAACCTTGAGTGACCGTCTCTTCTCAAAGTGAAGTCAGCAGTATATCTGTCATCGTAATCATATTTCGCCTGACCGAAAATACCAGCTCTTTTATACTCTGTGAAGTTTGAGTTAACCGCAAATGGAGTAGCAGCGTTTTGAAGATAAATCAAAGTTGGATTAGGAAAACCTCTACCGGTAGCAGATTGCAAGTCATCTTGAGCACCTTTATACTCAAAACCTAAAATACCAGAAATGGTATGCACATCATTAAACTTCTTGTTGAAGTTGAAGTTGTGGTTGGTATTAAAGTTATTCTTTCTTCTAGCAGTAAATACAGAAGCACCACCATAAGAAGAGAATACTGGAATAGTAGAAGGTCTGTTATTGATATCTGCGTTGTCGGAGAAGTCAATACCGAAATAAGAAGTAAAGCTCAACCAAGGAGCAAATTGATAGTTCAACTGCAAATTAGATACAGTTTGAACAGTCTTAGCACTTCTCAATTCTTCATAAACACCCTGAACGATGTTATATCCGAACAAGTGATTCGAAGGATATGCACCGAATGTACCGTCTTCGTTGTAAATAGGGACATTTGGTCTAGCAGAATAACCTGCCATGAAAGGACCGTTTACAAAGTTACCTCTATCAATGGTACCGTTTGTCTCTTGGAATGCCAAAGAAATGTTTGCAGAAACAGTAAACTTCTTACTTGGTCTGTGAGTCAAATTCAAACGACCAGTCGCTCTTTGATAGTCAGACTGAATCACTTGACCTTCTTGCTTGGTATAAGAACCAGAAAGGAAGAAAGTAGTCTTTTCATCACCACCAGAAACAGACAAATCATAAACACTCAAACGAGCTGTTCTGTACAAGGCATCCACCCAATCATAAGACTCCAAATTTGGATCCTCAGGATTACCATAAGTAGCAGCTGCATTTGCTGGATTCAATCCTGCATTGATGTATGCATCTCTTTTGATAGTTGCCAATTGAGTAGCATCCATTACGTCATACAATGCCAATGGCTGAACGATACCCTCTTGAACAGAAATTCTTGTTTTTGTAGATCCTTTAGAACCCTTTTTGGTAGTAATCAAAACTACACCATTCGCTGCCTGAGCTCCATAGATTGCTGCAGCTGCTGCATCTTTCAATACCTCAATTGATTCGATATCATTTGGGTTGATTGAAGCCAAAGCATTTTGAGAACCTTGACCAGAAAGACCACCATTATTTACCTGAACACCATCCACAATATAAAGTGGATCATTCCCAGCATTAATGGAGCCTACACCACGAATTCTCACGTTCAATGTACCACCTGGCTGACCAGAAGTGGAAGTCACTTGAACACCCGCGATACGACCTTGCATCGCACGGTCAAAAGATTGCATTGGAAGATCTTGGAAGATCTCACCTTTTACGGATGCAATCGCACCTGTAATCTCTCTTTTTGATTGATCACCGTATGAAGTGATCACAAATTCAGAAAGGGCCTGAACATCTGGCTCCAAAGCTACATTAATAGTAGCTTGATTACCGATGGTAACCTCCTGAGATCTTAGCCCAACAAAGCTAAAGACCAAAACATTGCTTCCGGCTGGAACAGAGATTGAATAGTTACCATCTAAATCAGTGGCAGTACCAATCGTTGTTCCCTTCACCAGAACTGTTGCACCTGGCACACCTAAGCCATCCTCAGTGGATGTGATGACACCAGTGATCACACGGCTTTGAGCAAACACTACCGCGCTCGCAAAAAACAGCATGAGTCCTAGAAGTAAAACTTTCCTCATATTTGGTTAAATTATGGTTTAAATTATACACAATGATATTCGATATCTTATTATCCTACAAGTAGTTAACTAGGAAATTTTATGATTGTTCTTTTCGAGATTTTAGTGCAATTGTCTAAAAATAGAGAGAAATCGAAATAAAATTCTGATCAATTTTCAAATGCATATTTTTGCAGAATTTTTTATTGACAATTGAATGTTAACAAAAGTTAATTTTAAGTTAAAAAAATATTTACAGTCAATTTTACCTATTTAAATACACGATACATTTTTTTATTCGCCAATAAATAGATTTATCAAAATATAATATCTCAAACCTTTAAATAACGTTTAAAACAATACTAATTTTATAAAAAACTAAAAATTACGACTCATTAAATAAGTTTATTTAGAAAAATATAAGATGTTTTTATATGTTTTTCGGAATTTTATTTTGCGCAAAACAAAGTCTTAAAGAGATCAAAAAATAATATTGATAAGGCTTTATAATACTTTGATAGTAATTCTTCTATTCAAAGCTTGGTTAGCTAATGTAGTATTTGGTACCATAGGAACTGTATCCCCCTTACCTTCTACAAGCACTCTACCCGGAAGCATGCCGTTTTCGATGAGATAGGTTTGAACGCTCGTAGCTCTCTGCAGACTCAATGTTTGATTGTAACTAGAAGAACCTACATTATCTGTATGACCCGTCACTAAAATATTGACGTTCGGATTCTCATTTAAAAATTTCACCAATCGTTTCAACGAGGTAAGCGACTCAGACTTCAGGTCATATTTATCAAAATCAAAGAAGATGTTTTCAAAGACAAATTCTTCTCCGGAGGCCACTGGTGTCAATTGAACCTCTAAGTCTTTTACATTTTGAATCTTGTCTCTTTCAACATTGAAAATCTTTGGCAAGAAACCTTTTTTCTCAACATAAAGCCCTGAAATGGATTTTTCCGGATAGAGCATCATAAATTCCCCAGTCTTTCCGTCCGCTTTGAATTCGTAGAGAGTACTGTCATTTGTCAAGGATATCAGTGACAAAGTCGCATCAATTGGTTCCCCAGTTTTGGAATTAAAGACCTTACCTCCAGTCACAGTTAAGTTCTCTCCCAAATAGATTTCTTTCGGGAATTTAAAACGATATAGCAAAGAACGATCTTGCTCAGTATGCTCCGATTTCAATTCCGTATAGTAGGCGTAATCCTTCTGCGCTGTGATAAATAAAGCCACCTGATCCAATTGATCATTGATTGGCAATCCTAGATTTTCAGGTTCATGAAACTCCCCTTCCTCTACCCGAGTCAAGAATATATCCATTCCACCAAAGCCCATATGTCCATTTGAGGCAAAAAAGAGAATTTCATTATTGAAAAACATAAAAGGAGAAATCTCATCCTTTGGAGTATTGACAGTTTCACCAAGATTTTTGGCGTCCGACCAAGAACCATCAGGCATTCGCACAGAATAATAGATGTCATTCCCTCCTAATCCCCCTCTTCGATTAGAAGAAAAGAATAAAATCCTACCATCCGCTGATAGAGATGGCTGGGAGTCCCAATATCTGGAATTGACTTTCTTCCCCATATTTTTAGGCCTTTGCCATCTTCCATTAACCTTGTAGGCAATATAAAGATCACAGCTACCTTCTGAATCCGGAGCATCGCATGATGTATAAATCAGGATATTTCCATCAGCCGTAACAGAACATGTTCCTTCATTGTATTGAGAATTGATCGTTTCAGCTATACTTTGAGGAAGAGTCCACCCCCCTTCCGGGTTCATATAAGCAGTAAAAATATCCTCTTTGTCGAAGTTGCCAGTCCCATCTCTTTTGGTAAAAAGAATTTGCTCACCATCTGCAGTTAGAACTGGAAAATATTGAAGCTGAAAGTTATTCAATGGATCTTCCAAAATCTCAATTTCGATAGACATCACATTTCCCAACTGGGATTTAATGAAATCCATTTGAGCCTTCATCTCCTTATAATACATATGGGTCCGAAATGAATCCTCCAACAATGGATCAACCGCCTCAAATTCCGTTAAGGCTTTTTCAAAATCACCCTTCTTTAGATAAATATTGGTAAAAACCCACCCTATATCTGCTGAATGCTTTGGTTTTGCATTTTTACCAGAAAGTCTGGATCGACCGGATTCTGCTACCCGTTCAGCTTCTTCCAAATCACCCATAGTGATCAGAAGTTGCGACATTTTCACATACGCCTCAATGAAAGAGCCTTCCCTGTTGATTGCATCTTGAAATTTCTCGATTGCTTCAGGGTATTTTCTTTGAGAAATCAGCTCTTCGCCTTCCTTATAAAAACGGGTAGCCCGACCATCGATGATGGAGAATTCCTGCGAAAACGCATAGGAACACAGAAAAAACAGTAAAAAACTTAAGAAAACAGGGCGCATGGACTTAAGGTATGTCCATAAATTTATGAGTTTGTAGGGAAATATTCCAAGTTGGGTGATTTTTAACGTAATCGATAATGATTGGAGTAAACTTTTCAGCTTTGCTCCACTCTGGTTGAAGCCTCTTTTCACAGGAAGAATTCACCAAAGCCGCATGCTCCTCGGCGAAGTCAAAATCGCTTTTATGAAATACTACAACTTTCAATTCATTCGCTTGCTCGTAAATAGAAGGATGAGGCTTTTTGAATTTTTTGGGTGAAAAGCAAACCCAGTCAAAATCACCTGAAAAGGGATGCGCCCCTGAGGTTTCAATATTAGTTGTAAATCCTTTTTCCTTCAACATCTTAGTCAAAGGTCCCAAATCATACATTAGTGGCTCACCTCCGGTAATGACCACTAAGCGACCTGGATGATTCAATCCTTCCTTTACTATTTGCTCGATGGATAAAACGGGCCATTTGCCGGCCTCCCAAGATTCTTTGACATCACACCAGACACAACCTACATCACAGCCTCCAAGCCGGATAAAATAAGCTGGATGCCCAGTAAATCTCCCTTCTCCCTGAATCGTATAAAAAGCTTCCATGATAGGAAGCATCAGTCCTTTTGCTACTTGATCTTTGGTATTCATGAATTTTTGATAAAGCGGGCGATTGAACCGCTGGTGAATTTTGAATTTGCAAAGGTAGCTGTTTGAATTGGAAAATTGAAAAATTACAAGATTGTAAAATTGACCTCTAATTCTACAACCCTTTCTCCATCACTATCCTGTAATCCTCCACTCCTCCTTTGGGAATTACCTCCAAAATTTTGAAGCCTCTTTTCAATCCAAAAGAGATCATTGCTGGAAATCTATTTCTTGTTTTGAAAAAGACTTTGGCAAACCCTTTTTCCTTTGCCCAGTTTTCTTGAAAATCAGCCAATGAGTCTGCAACACCAAACTTCCGGAATTCAGGCCTTACCCCTCCCATCCAGGAATAAAAAGTCTCCGGAGTATCGCTTTGATAGCCAACTTTGAATCCGATCAGCTCTCCTTCCTTTTCTGCCACCAGAGCCAAATACAAGCGATGCTTTAACCGATCACTATAAAAATCAAGAGAAGCTTTTCCAGGGAACTCCGGGATTTGCTGATGCATCCACAAAAGTTCCTCAAGAGAAGCTTCTCGAATTTTAAATTGAATATTGGAAGATTGTAACATTGAAAAATTGGAAGATTATTTACGGATTTAGATGTGAATTTACTTTTAAACCCTTCTAATTTTCAAATCTTTCAATTTTCAAATTTTTTAATCCTTTTTAATCGTAGGATAAGTCACTCCCAATTGTTCCAAATACGTATCATACTTAGTTTCATCATAATAGAACTTCTCCATTTCAGGACGGAATTTCTTCATGATTCCCTCATTCAAATAAATTGGAGGCACATCGTCAGCAGATATCATTGGCTTATATTGTTCTTCTTTGGTTTGAACATTTTTGAAATAATCCCAAGCCTGATCTACCAATTCCGGTTTCAGTAAGAAATCCAAAATGGTCATCGCTTCAGCTTTAGCTCCGGCAGTTACACCTTTATGAGCAATCGGAGTTGCCATCGCAATTGCATTTGCCCAATGATGACCAGGAAGTCCTGGAATATTTGAAGGGAATCTCATCGTTACAGTAGGTAATACCCAGGACACATCTCCAATATCATCCGAACCACCAGATCGTAGTTCTGTAGCTGGCGGTCTCAAAGTATCCAGTTTGGTTGGCAAACCTCTTTGCTCTGATCCCAACTCTTTCTGAAGTGCTTTTGCCAAAGTCTGGTCATTTTCATCCCAAGTAGGAAGACCAACCTGAACGATATTTTGATACATCGTCTCAGCAATCACCTTATTGAAGTGTCTAGGCCATGCAGTCCCCATAATTTTAGAAGTCATGGAAGTCCTAGTCATCATAGCAGCTCCTTCTGCAATCTCATTAGCTTGCTCATACATATCCATAATACCATCGTATTTCACATCACGGAAATAATACCAAATAGAAGCTTGAGAAGGAACCACATTTGGTTGATCTCCCCCATCAGTGATAACAGAGTGAGATCTTTTTGTAGGACTCAAATGCTCTCGCTTATAGTTCCAGCCTATATTCATCAATTCAGTGGCATCTGCAGCACTTCTTCCTCTCCAAGGAGCTCCTGCAGCATGAGCCGCTTCACCAGCAAAAGTGTATTCTACCGAAATCAATCCGGTACCTGAGGCAGCTCCGTAGCTTACACCCAAATTATTTCCTACGTGAGTGAAAATACAGATATCGATATCATCAAACATGCCGTCTCGAGCGAACCAAGCTTTGGCAGCCACCAATTCTTCGGCAATCCCTGGCCAGAGAACCAATGTCCCGCCGATGTTTTCCCGCTCCATAATTTCCTTCACTGCCAAAGCAGAAGTGATATTCAATGGAATACCTGCATTATGACCTTCTCCATGACCAGGAGCTCCTTCTACGATTGGTTTATGATAAGCTACCCCAGGATATTGAGATGCTTTCGGGATATCATCTACATCAGAACCTAGGGCGATAACAGGTCCATCTCCATTACTCCAAGTGGCAACCCAAGCTGTAGGAATTCCTGAGAACCCATGCTTGATTTCAAAACCATTTGATTCCAAAATCCCAGTCAAATATTTGGAAGATTCAAACTCCTGAAATCCCAATTCAGCGAAACTGAAAATCTTATCGACCATCACTTGACTTTGCTTGTGATGATCCTGAACAATTCCAGCTACCTCAGTTTTGAGAGCTTCAATTTGTTTGGGTGAATACTTTTTTTGGCCATAGCTGGCTCCACTTAGCCCTACCAGCAAGGCTAGGCCTAATAGTTTAATTTTTTTCATAAGCGTTGGTGGTTGTATGTGTGGAATTTAGCAAAAACCTGAAAAGAAAGGATATAAAAATGACCAATGGAAAAATCTCAATTCGAGAGGAATTGAAAATTTGCTTACCAAACCCGCTCGATTTTTCTATTTTTGCAGGCGTTTAGCTAAAATTTCAAGAAAATTACAATCATGGCGGAGTACAACTTCAGGGAGATCGAGCAGAAGTGGCAAAACTTCTGGAAAGAGAAAGGAACTTTTCATGCACAAGTGGACCCAAATCGTCCCAAATTCTATTCTTTGGACATGTTCCCATATCCTTCTGGAGCCGGACTACACGTAGGCCACCCGCTTGGATACATCGCCTCTGATATTATTTCCCGCTATAAAATGTTGCAAGGATTCAATGTCCTTCATCCGATGGGCTACGATTCTTTTGGACTTCCTGCAGAGCAATACGCTATTCAAACCGGACAACATCCAGCAATAACTACCGAGCAAAACATTGCTAGATATACCGAACAGCTAAAAAATATTGGTTTTGCTTTCGATTGGGAAAGAGAAGTGAGAACATCCGACCCTGCCTATTATAAATGGACTCAGTGGATCTTTATGCAGCTTTTCAACAGCTATTATGATCAGGATGCTGACAAAGCTCTTTCCATTGATTCCTTGGTTTCAAGATTTGAAAAAGAAGGAAACAAAGCTATCAAGGCTGTTTGTGATGATGAAACTCCGATTTTCACCGCCGAAGATTGGTCTGCTTTTTCTGAGAAGGAAAAAGCAGAAATGCTCTTGAAATACCGCTTGACTTATTTAGCTGAAACGACTGTCAACTGGTGTTCTGCTTTGGGAACTGTGCTTTCCAATGATGAAGTAAAAGATGGTTTCTCAGAAAGAGGCGGACATCCGGTAGAAAGAAAAAAAATGATGCAGTGGTCCATGAGAATCACTGCTTATGCAGATCGCTTGTTGAAAGGGTTGGATACCATCGATTGGTCCGAGCCTGTCAAAGAAATGCAGCGAAACTGGATCGGAAAATCAATTGGAGCGGAGGTTCTTTTTGACGTCAAGGGATCTGATAAAAAGATAAAAGTATTTACCACCCGTGTAGACACGATCTACGGGGTGACTTATTTGGCTTTGGCACCTGAGTCTGACTTAGCGGCTGAATTGATCACTGAGGATCAAAGAGAAACAGCTGAAGCCTATATCCAAGTGGCGAAAAACCGCTCAGAAAGAGAGCGAATGAGCGATGTGAAGACCATTTCTGGTGCTTTCACAGGAGCTTATGCCATTAACCCATTCAATGGTGAAGAAATCCAAATTTGGGTTGCTGACTACGTTTTGGCGGGTTACGGAACTGGAGCTGTAATGGCTGTACCGGCTCATGATGAGCGTGACTATAACTTTGCAAAGCATTTTGGATTGGAAATCCGCCAGGTGATCGAAGGATCCATGGAGGAAGGTTCTTTTCCTGGAAAAGGTGGATTGATCATCAATTCAGGGTTTATTTCTGGCTTGTATATGAAGGAAGCCATGGAAAAAGCCATTGAGTTTTTGGAAGAAAAAGGCATAGGAAAAGGCAAAATCCAATTCCGAATGAGAGATGCGATCTTTACGCGTCAGCGTTATTGGGGAGAGCCGCTTCCGGTTTATTTCAAAGATGGGCTTCCAAAATTGGTGGATGTAAAAGACTTGCCTTTGGTATTGCCTGAGGTGGACAAATACCTTCCAACAGAAGATGGGGAGCCACCATTAGGTCGTGCCAAAGACTGGACTTATAAAACTGAGGACGGAGAATATCCATTGGAACTTTCCACCATGCCAGGTTGGGCGGGTTCTAGTTGGTATTTCTTCCGCTACATGGATCCTAAAAACGATGAAGTTTTTGCTGACAAAGCAATTACTGATTACTGGGGTTCTGTAGACTTATATATCGGTGGATCCGAGCATGCTACTGGACACTTGCTGTATTCCAGATTCTGGACCAAGTTTTTGCATGATATCGGAGCGGTAAAAATCGACGAGCCATTCCAAAAAATGATCAACCAAGGAATGATCCAAGGCAGATCAAACTTTGTATATAGACAAAAAGGAACCAACACCTTCGTTTCCTATGGATTGAAAGACCAATATGACACTGCTGCCATGCACGTGGATGTCAATATTGTCTACAATGATCAATTGAACTTGGAGAAATTCAAGGCTTGGAGACCTGATTTGGCTGATGCTGAATTCATCTTGGAAGATGGCAAATACATCTGCGGAGCAGAAGTAGAAAAGATGTCCAAATCCAAATACAATGTGGTTAATCCGGATGATATCATCGAGAAATACGGAGCGGACACCTTGAGATTGTATGAAATGTTCTTGGGACCTTTGGAACAATTCAAGCCTTGGAACACCAATGGAATTGACGGAGTTTACAAGTTCTTGAGAAAGCTTTGGAACCTATACCATAATGCAAAAGGAGAATTTGAAGTATCGGATGCCAAAGCCTCTAAAGAAGAATTAAAGACCTTGCATAAAACCATCAAGAAGATGGACGATGACATGGCGAATTTCTCTTTCAACACTTCGGTTTCCAGCTTCATGATCTGTGTGAATGAACTGACTGCTTTGAAATCCAACAAACGTGAGATTTTGGAACCATTGGCAGTTTTGGTTTCTCCGTACGCTCCACATATTTCCGAAGAACTTTGGGCTTTGCTGGGCCATTCTGAGTCTGTCACCAAAGCTAGTTTCCCAGAATTCAATGCCGATTATTTGGTAGAAAGCAGCTTCGAATACCCTGTAATGATCAATGGTAAAATGCGTGCTAAATTGACTTTAAGCCTAGATTTGAGCAAGGAAGATATCGAAAAGGCAGCATTGGCAGATGAAACTGTTCAGAAATGGGTGGAAGGAAAAACACCTAAGAAAATCATCATTGTTCCAGGTAAAATCGTCAACTTGGTAGTATAATTCTGAAACAAGCAATCATAAAAAGGGGTGACATACTAAGACTTTGACCATGAAAAAAAGGCTTTTGTACGTCACCCCTTCTTTTCAGTCTTTTGTCAAGGCTGACCTCCAGATTTTGGAGAAGCATTTCCAAGTTAGGGTCAATCACTACCCTTGGAAAAACAAGCAATACGCTCCTGTTTACTTCTTTTTGCAGTTTTTCGCAATGATTCCATCTGCTATCTGGGCGGATCTAATTGTGGTGAATTTTGGGGGGTATTGGGCTTATTGGCCAACCTTTTTTGCTAAGCTCTTTGGAAAGAAATCCGTTGTCATCGTTCATGGAACTGACTCAGCTGCTATCCCAGAAATCAACTATGGGAGTTTACGAATTCCAGTTCTGAGAAAAATTTGCGGAGCGGCCTATTCCAAAACAGATTTGATACTTCCGGTCAGCGATTCCTTGATAGAAACGGAATTGACTTTTGATCCACCAATCACGCACCATCAACAGGGAATCAAGAAGCTTTACCCGGATTTAAATCCCAAATTCAAGGTGATTTATAATGGTTTGGATGAAGACTTTTGGACGTACCCAAAGCATATACAAAAGGAAGAAAATAGCTTTTTGACAGTAATGTCCCCTAGCCAGTTTTCATTGAAGGGAGGAGATATAATCGTGGAATTGGCAAAAGAATTTCCTACGTGTAAATTCTATTTTGCAGGAGTAGGCCTAGAAGATTTGGAAATGGAAGTCCCAGAGAATGTCCATTTCCTTGGAAGACTTAGCCCAGAAATACTTCGACAAACCTACCAAAAAGCCCAATTCTATTTCCAACTTTCAAGCTTTGAGGGATTTGGATGCGCTTTAGCCGAGGCGATGCTTTGTGGCTGTATCCCGATTGGATCCAATACAAACCATATCCCTCAAATAATTGGTGAAAGTGGTTTTATTTTAAAGAAAAAAGACCTGACCTTAGCAACAGATTTGATTCAAAAAGTCATCAAAGTTAAAAACAAGGAAGTTTTAGCCGAAAAGGCCAGAAAACAGATCATCCAGAATTTCACATTAAAACAAAGGGAAAAAGAACTCATTTCCACTTTGAACACAGTCCTCTAAAATGGAAAAACTATTCAGCCAACTTTCTAGAAATCTGTACATTATTCCCGGAGGATACTTTGTTTCAAAGTTTTTGAGAGGCCTGTTTTCAAGTGATTCTCAAAGTCCTAATTGGAGGAAATTTTCCTTTCGCGGGATATCCATGAAAGTGGATCTTTCCAAGCACATGGGGAAAGCCATTTATTGGAGAGGAGCTCATGATTGGTCTCCAATTTTCACACTGGAAAGCCAACTTAAAAAGGGCGATACTTTTATAGATGTAGGTGCAAATCAAGGAGAATATACTTTGTGGGCTGCCCGAAAAGCGGGAACTGAGGGAAAGGTTTATTCCTTTGAACCGATGGCCGGGCTTTTTGCTCAACTTGAGGAAAACATAAAACTTAACCCTAAGTACAAAACCGTTTTTCACCCTATTCAATTGGGATTGAGCAATGAACCGGGAGAGCTTGAGCTTTTCACTCAACCAGGACAAAACGAAGGAACAAATACCATATTCAGTTCAGATCAATTCAATATTTCCTTGGGAAAAATTCAGTTGGACACGTTGGACAATCAAGTTGAAAAACTGAGAATCGACCGAATTGATGTGATGAAAGTGGATGTAGAGGGTGCAGAACTTCAGGTTTTGCAAGGGGGAGAAAAATCTATTGCAAAATTCCGTCCCAAACTTCTCTTAGAAATCAATCGGGAAGCCTGCAAATCGGGCGGATATAAAGCGGAAGATATTTTGGACTTGCTCAAAAAATACGATTACAAATTTTTCCAATTGGGCTTGAGAGGCAAACTTACCTCTATCCAAAAATTACCGGAATTTTGTAATATTTTGGCTTTGCCTGGATAAAAATCAGGATCTGTTGGACTCTCAAAAAATGTTTGCCTTTTGGGATAAAAATCACATATCAAGCTCACTTCCGAGTCGTATATTTACCCCCAAATGCTGAAAAGCCTTATTTATATTACCCTTTCGATGACCATGGTCCTCAACAGCATGGTGTATTCGTTGATCAAAGTGGATTTCACGATCAATCGAAAATACATCATTGAGAACTTCTGTATCAACAAGGATAAACCAGAACTAAAATGTGATGGTAAGTGCTTTTTGGCTGAAAAAATCAAAGCAGAAAAAGAAAGACAGGAATCTCTTCCTGCATTCACTTTCAATAAGGACTTTGGAATTTTTGTCCCTTCAGAATCAATTTCAAATTCAATAGAGTTGACTTTTGAGGCTTTCTTGACTCATCAGGAAACTTACCATAATGAGTTTAGCCAAACTGCTATTTTTTCAATTGATCATCCTCCTCAGAGTTGATTCACTTCTGAATTAATTCAAATTTCCTTTTACAAAAAAAGAATATGCAATCTCTTATCCGCTATGCGGCTTGGATGATAGCTAGTGCTTTGTTGTTTTCCTGTAGTGAGAGTGAACCACCTATTGATCAAGGCCCTACTCCCATTTCATTGGATAAACCCGACTATTTCTCGGATCAACAGGTCATGCCTTCAGACAATCCCTTGACGGAGGAAGGAGTGCGTCTGGGTCGTATGCTTTTTTATGAAAAAAAGCTTTCTCAGGACGGCACAATTTCCTGCTCCTCCTGTCATCAGCAAGAAAAAGGGTTCAGTGATGGTCTTCAATTTAGCCCTGGAGTCAATGGAACTCTTGGGTCAATGAATGCTATGGCTTTATCCAACCTACATTGGCAAACCAGATTCTTTTGGAATGGAAGAGCTGTATCCTTGGAGGAACAGGCTCTCATACCTATTGAAGATCCAAAGGAAATGAATCTCCCTATGAAAGAGGCTATTTCCCGACTTCAAGGTGATGTGAACTATCCGGGTTTATTTCAGGCAGCTTTCGGGTCTGACCAGGTTACCTCTGAAAATATCGGAAAGGCACTGGCTCAATTTGAAAGGACGCTGATTTCCGCCAATTCCAAATTTGATAAATGGATTCGTGGAGAGGTAGAACTTAGTCCCGAAGAAGAATTGGGACTAGAACTATTCTTCACCCATCCAGAGCCATCCATTCAACTCCGAGGAGGCAATTGTGGGGACTGCCACTTAGGTTTCATGACTTCAGGAGATCCTAACGGATTTGCTGGATTTCACAACAATGGCTTGGACTCAGATAAAAGTTTGAAGTCCGGGCTAGAATCTGTCACAGAAAACCCTTTTGACAAAGGAAAATTCAAAGCTCCAAGTCTAAGAAACATAGCCTTGACTGCACCCTATATGCATGATGGAAGATTTTCATCCTTGGAAGAAGTATTGGATCATTACAATGAACACATCCAAAATAGCGAAACACTTGATGTGCTCATTTTGGAAGCTAGTAATGAAATCCTTGATCCTGCCGAACCAATCAGACTCTACCTCTCAGCCGAAGAAAAGCAGGCAATTATTGCTTTTCTCCATACGCTGACGGACGAGGAGTTTGTTTCGAACCCAAAATTTTCAAATCCATTTAATTAGAACTATCACAGTGAAAAATATATCCTATCTATTCCTTGCCGTCCTTTTTGCTTTCACTTCTTGTGACAAAGAGGACGAAACTCCCGCTCAAATGAATGTAGAAATCACATTTGAGAACACCTTGAACGGAAACACTCTTGAGTTGAACCAAGAGATATTTACACTCCCTTCTGGAGAATCATTTATGGTCAAAAAGTTCAAATATTACATCTCCAACGTGATTTTGACAGACTCGGAAACCAATACTCAATATGTAGAAACAGACAGTTACCATCTGATGGGACAGGATTTCAATTCTGCAATTGAATTGGGAATGATCCCTTCGGCCAATTATGATCAAATCACCTTCTCCATCGGTGTAGATGAAGTAGCCAATTCCAGAACGGATCAGACGGGTGATTTAGACCCCAACAATGACATGGCCTGGAACTGGAATTCAGGTTATAAATTCGTCATTTTGGAAGGTGAGTTTATCCACCAAAGCACCCAAGAGAGAACCGGTTTAGTATTTCATATCGGAAATAACCAAAACTATGCAACAGTCACATTGCCTCTTTCTGGATTAGCTGCTGGGAAATCTGCTTCTATTTCTTTGGAAACAGCAATTGATGAGCTTTTCTCCAACCCAAACTCATTGGTTCCAAGCAATCTGGCAAGTACCACCGTCATGGGAGGACCTGTTGCCGATCAAATTGGTCAAAACTATGCTGATGGATTTATAAAAGCCAACTAATCAAAATCCCCCGAGGATTTCTTCGGGGGAATGCTTTCCAATGAAAAAACAGGCTTTCATTTTACTCCTTTCTATTTCTTGGATTTGGGCATGTGAGGATCGTGGGCAGCAAGAACCATTGGCAGAAAATGCACCTGAGTTATTTGTTCCTTCCATTTCCAAAACTTTGAATGTCGGGAGCTTTCCGCAACCGGATCGGAATCCCATGTCCAAAGAAGGGGTCCTATTGGGTAAAAAGCTCTTTTTCGACACCAATCTCTCTAGCAATGGAAAAGTTTCTTGTGCTTCTTGCCACCAACCGCAATTGGCATTCACAGATGCAGTTCCGCTTGCTGATCATGGAGTGACGGGGATAGAATTAGACCGACATGCCCCTCCCCTTTTCAATTTGGCTTGGAATACTACTGGACTCTTTTGGGATGGTGGGGCACATGATTTAGAGTCTTTGAACTTTGGTCCTCTTACCCACCCCAATGAAATGGGAGCTGATCTGACTGCTGTTTTGCTCTATTTGAATCAAGAGGAAGAATACCTGAATTTATTTGAAAAAGCATTTCCTGCAACTCCCATTCAAAGTGCTACAATGAGCCGAGCTATAGCTCAGTATACCAAAACCCTGATCTCCCAAACTTCCCGATACGATCTCTGGATGAATGGAGAGATTGAATTCAATTCTCTAGAATTAAAAGGCTATGAAATCTATCAAGCCAATTGCTCCAGTTGTCATGAGGAAGGCCTTTTTACAGACCTCAGTTATCACAACAATGGACTGGATGAAAGCTACCCTGACCCAATTGATAAGGAAGGTGTATTCCTGGGAAGATTTCGAATCAGCCATGACTCATTGGATTTGGGAGCTTACAAAACCCCAAGCCTTCGAAACATCACCTTGACAGCTCCCTACATGCACGATGGGCGATTCTCAAATCTGGATGAGGTATTTAACCATTATTCTTCCGGGATCAAGCAAAACAGTTCATTGGCTCCACAATTAAAAGATGGCATTCCCTTAAACAAAGAGGAAAAGGAAGCCTTGATCACATTTCTAAAAACTCTTCAAGACGATCAGTTTATTCAAAAACACCTTCAGGACAATCCTGATTTACCATGAAAAAATCTTTACTCATTCTCATATTTCTGGGACTCCTATCCCAATCAAATCAGTCATTTGCATGCGATAGCTGCAATTTCTTTGAATACAGCCTCCTTGAAAACAAAAGCTACATTGGCCTATTCTATAGGTTCAGGGATTTTCGGGATTATAAGACTATCTCTCCATCCACGACTACAGCAATTCAAAGTTTCCCCGCACAGCTAAGTACCCAGCTTCAACCTTGGATTGGCAACGAAATCATGCATGAACCTGAAGGGAACAATTTGTATGTACAAAAGACCAAACAGGATTTTGAAACCTATCAAACCATTGAGGCAAGAGGAAATATCACTCTGAATTATAAATGGAATTTGACCTTCCTTTTGCCTTATGAGTTCAACAAGGTTTATTATGAAAAATACCTGGACTTACCCAATCCGGTTTCTGACACAACACTTTATGTCCAAGGATGGGGTGATTTGACTACCGCAGTAGAATATATCCATTTAGTTTACAACCCTAAATCCAGACATACTTTTCGACCTGGATTGGCTTTTACACTTCCAACAGGTCAAGCGCAAATTCAATCCAATAATGAAAATAGAGAGCTTTTTGACCCAATCATTCAACCCGGAAAAGGTGCCTTTTCTTTTATCCCCCGGTTGAATTATCAATGGTTTTTAGAAAATAAGGGAATCAATGCCGGAATGAGCTACCAATGGAGCACAGAGGGAAAGCAATCCTATCAGTTTGGAAATTCATTCAACGCATATCTGCTGTATTTTCATCAGTTTGAACTCGGAGGGAGCTTGCTTCTAGCTCCAAATTTGGGGGTATATCATGAATCTGCTCAAAGGGATATTTACAATGGAGAAAAGCAGGATCTTACAGGAGGCCAAGTGGATTTTGCACAACTAGGGCTAGACCTGAATCTGTCCCAAACTACATTTTCTCTGGTCTACCAACGTCCAATCCATCAAAATCTAAACGGAAACCAAATTCTAAATCAACACAGGATTAGCATCGGATTAATAAGGAGCTTCAAGCTCTAAAAAGTTTAATCCAAAAGGGATTTTCGTGTGAGAAATATCACTGCTTCTGAGGCTACTAGTATCGACATTGGTTCTATAAAACTTAGAAACCATGAAACGATCAATCCTCCCCTTATTTATTCTGTTGGCGGGATTATTTTCCTGTCAAGATGAAGAGAAGCCAATGGTAAGCACCACTCTATCAGATGCAGAGATAGAAACTTTGCTATTCACCAGAGAAGAAGAAAAGCTGGCGCATGATGTTTACATCTATGCTTATGAGAAATATGGAAATATCCTTTTCCAAAACATTGCTAATAGTGAATCCCAGCATATCCAGTCCATTTTGACTCAGATGAATGCTTATGATATTTCTGATCCTTTGAATGGAAGGACGACACCAGGAGAATTTACATTATCTGCCATTCAAACACTTTATAACAATCTCACTAGTCAAGTAGACCAGTCACTAAATGATGCAATTATCGCAGGGCTATGGATTGAAGATATTGACATCTATGACTTGGAAAATGCAATTGCAGAAACTAGTCAAAGCTCATTGGCTACTGTCTATGGAAGCTTACAATGTGGCTCTTCAAACCATATGAGGGCTTTTTATGGATTAGCAACTCAATATGGAGTTGATTATTCGCCTAGCTATATCAGTCAAACACTTTACGAAGACATCATCACATCAGCAAAAACAACCTGTCAAACCAATTAAATAAATGAACCTAGCAATTATTCCTTTGTCATGGGTATTAGTTTCGGCTCTTTCCTTGAGCATCGAGTCTCCTGAGGGCAAAAACGAAATTTCAACTGAGAACCAAGAACAAGTCGAAAAAGGATTAGCATTACTTCAAAAACACTGCTATACCTGTCACAATCCTGCTTCCCCATCCCATGATGAGATGTTGGCCCCTCCATTGGTGGGTATCAAATCGCATTATCAAAAAGCCTATCCAGAAAGCAAGAAATTTAAAGCTGCTATGATTGGATTCGTCTCCGATCCTAGTGAAGAAAAAGGAATCATGAAGGGACCTATGAAGCGCTTTGGGGTGATGCCAAAACCTCTGGTTCCTGAAGAAGAGATCAAATTAATTGTAGACTACATTCATGCCAATCAATTGGAGGAACCTAGTTGGTTCAAGGAGCATCACAAAGGGAATGGGAACCCAAATAATCATTAATCATAGGTGATTCTTATCACAGATTTTAAAGAAAAATAGCAGTAGGTTTATGCTATCAATTAAAAAATACCATAACCATTAACTATGGAAACTCAAACTATAACAATGCCTAGAATTGGAGATCAAGCTCCCGATTTTGAGGCAATGACTACCACAGGAAAGATTAAATTTTCCGAATACATCAAGGATTCTTGGACCATCTTGTTCTCTCACCCTGCTGACTTTACTCCAGTATGTACTACCGAAATGAGTGGTTTTGCATTGGATCAAAAATTCTTTGATGAGCACGATACCAAATTGATTGGTCTAAGTATAGATTCTATTCATGCCCATATTGCCTGGGTCAACAATGTCAAGAAAAACACCGGTGTTTTATTCGAATTCCCAATCATTGCTGACATCGACATGAGTGTTTCCAAATTATATGGAATGCTTCAACCTGGAGAAAGTGAGACTGCGGCAGTAAGAGCTGTATTCTTTATCGATCCAACCGGAAAAATTAGACTGATCATGTACTATCCTCTGAATGTGGGTAGAAATATGGATGAAATCAAAAGAGTCCTAGTAGCTCTACAAACATCTGATAAATATAAAGTTGCCATGCCACTGAATTGGACACCAGGAGAAAAAGTAATCGTACCCCCACCAAAAACAGTTGCAGAAATGCAGGAGCGCGAAGCGAGTGATTATGAGATGGTAGACTTCTATTTGGCTAAAAAAGAACTAGTGTAGTATAGGTTTTTAGATTAAAGGGTTAATAAACAATAGAAAGCTTCTCGGAATTTTCGAGAAGCTTTTTCTGTTTAAAGCCTAAAAAACAAAACTTTATAATTTCTTAACCTAACTGACTCATTTAAACCGGTTTTTTGACATTTAACAAAAAATTGAACAAAACAACACATTTTTTAAACCGGTTTTTTGCATTTACGCAAAATGCCTTTTTAAAGAAGCCAAAAAAAAGAGAGCTTATTAGGAAATAAGCTCTCAGTCAGGGTCTATTGTTAATCAAGTAAAACCAAATAAACTTTGGTAAAGCGATAGGTTGATATCTTTTTTTGCCTACCAAAATTTATTAAACTTAATAAAATTTAAGATAATAACACAAATTCGATAAAATATTTTTTGATTTTTTTTCTTCTAGAACCCTTTTGGTAGGTCTTGATATGATTTTGGAGTTCGTCCAAACTCTTTCTTAAAAACTCGAATGAAGTAACTGATGTTATTGAAACCAGACATTATCGCCACTTCCTGAATCTGGAGCCCTCCCATTTGCAAAAGATTTCTAGCCAATTTGAGTCTTTCATTTAAAACATACTCCATAGGAGTTTGACCCAATTCCTGTTTGAAGGTTCTCACAAAATGAGCCTTGCTCATGCATGCTTTCGAAGCCAGATCTTCCAATGTCAATTGTTCTCGGATATTGGACTTGATAAAAGCCACCACATGAGCCAGACGATTTCCAGAGGCCAATTCCTTATAAGTTTTTTCCAGCATATCCCTCGCTTGAGTCTGACTGAGCCTGATCAAAAGTTCCTTCAAAGCTAATGAAGCAATCAGGTCCTTTTCCTTTGACCGCTCTTTCACTCCTATCTTAATAAAGCGGTTGATGATTTCGGAGAGGTCTTGCGTATTGATCAAATGAAAGTATGATAAATCAAGTCCCCACTCTTGAGTCAACACTTTGTCTGAAAAACGCTCATTAAGCATATTAAAAGTGTTTTCTATCATTTCCTTAGAAATAGACAGAGCAATGCATTGAGTAGGATTATTCCATTGAGCTTCTGGAAAATCAATTTTCATCAATTCATTGGGAGGAACTATCACTGACTCTCCAGGCAAATAATCAAAACCAGGCTTATCAAATAAATGCATCACCTTTTTCCCTTTGAGCATAGTAGTCAACACCAAGTCTCCGAAAACCAAATTGACATCGGCAGCCTCTTGGTGAGTTTCAAAAATATTGAGCTCACAATTGTCTAAGGTATAGGTAGTCCTGTTCTCCACCAAGGTTTTCAAATCCTTAGGAGATCTCCAAGTCACCTGTGCAGGAAAGTTATTTCGGGTCATAGGGTAATGTATTAACTAGCACAGCTTTAGAAAAGTTAATTTATTTATTATTTCTTTAGAATACTCTCTAAAAACGGAAAAAAAAGCAATGTGAGTACATGAGATGTTCATCTGGTGCAATTTTTTTAAAAGAAATGTATTGAGCTTTGATCAATACCAAAATAACCAGTAAAACATATGGAAACTTTAACACTTTCTCAGGCGAAGCCTGTGGATAGACCAGAGATCAAATCTAAATACGATCATTTTATAGGTGGCAAGTGGGTTGCACCTGATTCAGGTGAATATTTTGACAACATTTCCCCCATCGATGGAAAGGCATTTTCAAAAGCAGCAAGAGGAAATAAAGTAGATATCGAAAAGGCATTAGATGCTGCTCACGAGGCATTCCCTTCATGGTCCAAAACACCTGCTGCTGAGAGATCCAAGATCCTCAATAAGATTGCAGATGTCATTGAGGAAAACCTCGAACTTCTTGCAAGAATAGAAACCATAGATAATGGCAAGGCACTTAGGGAAACACGAGCTGCTGATTTGCCACTTTGTGTAGACCACTTCAGGTATTTCGCCGGTGTGATCCGGGCAGATGAAAGCTCCATTTCTGAGCATGATGAAAACACAGTAAGTATAGCCCTTCATGAGCCACTAGGAGTCGTAGGACAAATCATTCCATGGAACTTCCCTCTCCTGATGGCCACCTGGAAAATCGCTCCTGCATTGGCTGCAGGATGTTGTACAGTTGTAAAACCAGCTGAACAAACACCTACTAGCATCATGGTGTTGATGGAGTTGATTGCAGATGTAGTTCCTCCGGGAGTATTAAACGTAGTTACAGGTTTTGGACCAGAAGCTGGAAAACCATTGGCTACTTCTCCAAGAATTGCAAAAGTTGCCTTTACAGGCGAGACCACTACAGGTCGATTGATCATGCAATATGCATCTGAAAACTTGATTCCTGTAACCATGGAATTGGGTGGTAAGTCACCAAATATCTTTATGAAGTCTGTAGCTGATGCTGACGATGAATTCTTTGACAAAGCTGTAGAAGGCGCAGTAATGTTTGCCTTAAACCAAGGTGAGGTTTGTACTTGCCCTTCTAGAATTCTGGTTCATGAAGACATTTATGATGTATTTATGGAAAGAGTAATCGCTAGAACCAAGGCGATCAAGCTAGGTCACCCATTGGCTGAGGATACTATGATGGGAGCACAAGCTTCCAATGATCAATACGAAAAAATTCTTTCTTACATTGAAATCGGCAAGCAAGAAGGAGCTCAAGTTCTAACAGGTGGAGCGAAAAGCGGCCTGAATTCAGGATTGGAAGATGGGTTCTACATTCAGCCAACCATTTTCAAAGGCAACAATAAAATGAGAATCTTCCAAGAGGAGATTTTTGGACCTGTCACTTGCGTTACCACTTTCAAGACCACAGAGGAAGCAATCCAAATAGCCAATGATACTATGTATGGTTTGGGAGCTGGACTTTGGTCAAGAGATGCACATGAATTATACCAAGTACCTAGAGCGATCCAAGCAGGTCGAGTTTGGGTAAACTGCTACCACGCATATCCGGCACACGCACCATTTGGCGGATACAAAAAATCAGGTTTCGGACGGGAAAATCACGCAATGATGCTGAACCACTACCGCCAGACCAAAAACATGCTTATTTCTTACAGTAAAAAGAAATTAGGCTTCTTTTAAGTAGTTAATCAAAGTAAAACCAAACCCGTAAAGACAGGTGATTTTCGCCTGTCTTTATTTTCTTTACCTAAAAACCAATAAACCCATGATACCAAGAATAACCATCACCGATTCGGCAAAGGAAGTTGTCGATAAATTGAGAAAGCAGACAGGAACCGAATTGATGTTTCATCAAAGCGGAGGTTGTTGCGATGGGTCATCGCCTATGTGTTTTGAAAAAGGTGATTTCAAAGTTGGAGGCAGTGATATCTGGCTAGGAAATATACATGGCTGTGATTTTTTTATGAGTTCAGACCAATTCGAATATTGGAAACACACTCAATTAACCTTGGACGTGACTCCTGGAAGAGGCAGCAGTTTCTCACTGGAAATCCCAATGGGAATTAGATTTATTATCAGATCCAGAATTTTCACAATGGAAGAATTAGATGATTTAGAACCAACCAAAAGCGCTGAGGAAGTAATCAGTTAAGACTCCTCCTTTCACTTGTATTTTTTAGTATCTTCATCGGATTAACCCAGCCTTATACGATGAAAAAACTCCTTATTGGATTACTAGTTCTTTTCCTTTTATATGTGATTGCCATTGCATTGGTTCCACCTTATATAGAATCAGACCGCAATCAAACCAAAATCCTTCCTCCCTACACCGTTTCAGCAGAAGCACAAACAATTTATGATGATTTAGAATTCATCGCTGATTTACATTGTGACGCCTTGCTTTGGGGTAGAGATTTGACAGAAAAAGGCGATCGAGGACATGTTGATTTTCCAAGAATGAGAGAGGCAAATGTCGCATTGGAGATGTTTACCATCGTATCCAAATCTCCATCGGGTCAAAATATGCAGAAAAATAGTGCAGAGACCATGGATGTGATTACACCTCTGACAATCGTCAAAGGAGAAAGCCCTTTCAATTGGTTCAGCCTGGTAAACAGAACTCTTTCTCAATCTGGAGATTTGGAAGATTTTATAGAAGAGGAAGAGGGAAAAGCTATTTTGGTCAAAAGCAAAAGCGACCTAAATCAACTCATTGAGGCCCGCAAATCCGATAAAAATGTCATAGGAGGAATGTTGGGAATCGAAGGCGCTCATGCTTTGGAAGGTGATATTCTCAATGTGGATCGAGTTTATGAAGCAGGGGTCAGAATGATAGGACCCACTCACTTTTTTGACAATAAATTAGGAGGCTCTGCTCACGGTGAATCAGGTGAAGGTCTGACCGACTTTGGAAAATCAGTGATTAAAAGAATGAACGATCTGGGAATTTTCATAGACCTCGCGCATTCTTCACCAGCAATAGTAGAGGATGTATTGGATATGACCACCCAGCCTGTTATCGTTTCGCACACGGGCGTTAGGGCTGTTTTGGATTCTCAAAGAAATCTCAGTGATCATCAAATTCAAAGAATCGCAGAAAACGGAGGAATTATTGGCATCGCATTTTTTGATGCGGCAGTTGGAGAGCCTGAAATCCCAAATATCATTGCTTCAATCAAGCATGTAAGGGATTTGGTAGGGATAGAGCATGTTGCCCTTGGGTCTGATTATGATGGAGCGGTCGTCGTGCCTTTTGATATCACGGGTCTACCTATTATTGTAGAGGGAATGCTTCAGGAAGGCTTTACTTTAGATGAAATCAAAGCTGTGATGGGAGAAAACGTCAAGAACTTTTTACTGAAAAACTTAAAATAAATGGAACAAGCCATCCATCATCAGAACAATGAATTTGGGAAACTTCAAGAGTATTTAAGAGAATTCGTCTATGGAGGAATTGATGGAGCTGTAACTACTTTTGCGGTAGTTGCTGGTGGATATGGTGCCAATTTAGAACCAGGGATTTTGATCATTTTAGGTTTTGCCAACTTATTGGCTGATGGATTTTCCATGTCGGTCGGCGCTTATCTTTCGGCTAAAAGCGAAAGAGACAATTATGACAAACATGAAAAAATTGAGTATTGGGAAATAGAAAACTTACCTGAAACCGAAAGGGAAGAAATAGAGGAAATCTACCGTGAAAAAGGCTTTAAAGGTGACCTTTTAAATCAAATTGTGGATCACATTTGCTCAGATAAAGACCTTTGGGTTTCCGAAATGATGAAAGATGAGCTGGGAATGATGAAAGACACAAAGAGTCCTTTTAAAATTGGGCTAGCGACCTTGATTTCTTTTATCATAGTCGGATTCATCCCATTATTGATTTATCTATGGGACTTCTTTTTTCCTTCTGAAATCAACACCTTTCTTTGGACTAGTATTCTGACTGGAATAGCATTTTTGATAGTAGGCTGGCTAAAAGGTATCGTGAATCAGACTTCCACCCTCAGAAGCATTATCGAAACGGTTGGTTTAGGACTTTTAGCGGCTATAGTCGCCTTCTACGTTGGTGATATTTTAGAAAGCTTTTTTATGTAATCCTTATGAAAACAATTGATGAAGTACTGGGAAGAATGGACCAAATTGTCTCGGAATGTCAAATTCAAGAAAGCAGAATCGGCTTTTTTGCCATTTTATACAGACAAGTCACCCGGAGAATTAAACAGGGCATTCTGGCAAAAGAATTTGAAGACAATGCCAGAATGGAGGTATTGGACATCCTTTTCGCCAAAAGATTTATAGATGCCTATGACGTTTGGAAAAGTGGAGGATTGCCTACCTCAAGTTGGTCGGTAGCATTTGAGGCAAGCAAAGGCTCTTCCTACCTTGTTTTGCAACACCTATTCTTGGGAATCAACGCTCATATAAATTTGGATCTTGGAATTGCTGCATCAGAAACCATGAAGGATCATCCCTTGGAAGGGATCAAAAATGACTTCGATAAGATCAATTCCGTTTTAGCTGAATTGGTTGATGGCGTTAAGGCAAACATCAGTAAGGTTTCTCCTATTTTTGGATTGCTAATTCCTTTGGCGAAAGGCAAAGATGAAATGCTTTTGAATTTCTCGATTCAGCTGGCAAGAGATGGGGCTTGGAAATATGCCGGGGAATACCACGCTGATTCTGACAAGAATTTTCAGATTTCAGATCGCGACAAAAATATCTCCAACCTGGCGAGAAAGCTAATTCAGCCTGGGAAATTCCTGGGATTCCTAATTAAGATTATTGGCTTTGCCGAATGGAAATCTGTAAAGGATACGATGACTCAATTGGATGAAGTGGCAAAAAACACTTTGACTTAAAGGTTAGGAAAAACAACATGATCCAGAAATTCACGACAAGAATAAACTGGAATATCAGAAAAGTAAAACCCTCCTGAATCCTCAGAAACAATCACCTCACAGGAAGCTTTTATTGCTGAAAAATACTCCAATCCATCTTCAAAGTCTTTTATAGATGGGTTTTTTAAAGTTTTTAAAACCTCATCACCTCCTACTTCAGCAACCCGAATTTTTGAATTCAATAAATCCATTTTTCTTTTCGCAACAGTTGCTCCACTCTTCTTCTCAGAAAAATAAAAGGAAATAGCCAAACATATTGGGGATGTATAAAGTTGAAAGCGGCTATTATCTGCCAGGCTAAGAATCCTCGCTGAATAAGAAAAAAGTGGGTATTCTTTGTTAAGGACTGATACCAAAACATTTGCATCCAGAAAGACTTTCATTTTTTGCTTCCAAAAAATTCATCCTTCATTCCTTTCTTGGATGAGCTTCTTTTGTATTCGATTTCCCCTTCTGCTACTTCATTTATCCAATTGGATATCGGCAAATCCTCCAAAGATTTATAGGATCCTGACGTAATCTGTGAATATAAATATTCAGTCAATCTAGATAGACTGATATTATTTTGACTAGCAAACTCCTTTGCTTTTTCAATAACGTCTTTATTAAAAGAAAGTGTGATTTTGGAATCCATAGCTCTCAAAGTCAGGTAATACGTAAAGAAAAATATTTTTTTACGTATTACCAAATACTTTAGTTACTCTTCTAGATCCCTCTCCCCCATTTTTCTTCCATACCGGCTATTTCCGCCTCAGTCTTGACTTTGTTTTTTCGATTAGTTTTTTCCTTTTGAAGATTGGTTGCATAAAAGTGTGTTCCTTGAAAATAGTCCACTCTTGCATCAGATTCCCCTTTGGCAAAAGTCCATTTTTCACCTTTAAACAATTTCACTTTTTCCTCATGAAGCTCTAATAGCTCATCATAGGGCCCACGACTAGAAATCAATTTGACGAAAATTGGAGCCGTTTCAATGGCAATAAAAAGAAGCATTATAAACGTATTTGCAAGCGCCATTGCGGAACTCTCCTCTGTCAATGCAGCCAAACCATCCATTCTTGCCGCGAGCCCATCAAACCCTTCAATTCCAGGTTGCTGCTTTTCAAATTCTTCCTGACGCAAAGCCATATATTCTCGGATTTGAGCCTCCAAAGTATCTACCCGAATCTGATTTCTCAGTTTCAACTCATCCAAGGCTATTTGGGCTGCATCCAGTTGTTGCTCTTTCTTTTTTGCATTGGTTCCTAAGCCCACAATTCCACTCGTCCCAGCAGTTTTTTCTCCAAATCGTTCTGCATCGTATTCTTTCTGAAGTTGATCTCGATAAGCTTCAGCATTTGAAACTTCTGATTTCAATGAATCGATTCTCCCTTCTAATTCTTGAATCTCTGGAAATCCTTTGGCCAGATTCGCTTTGGACTGAGCAATAAATTCAGTCTTTTTCTCATCAAGCTTACGATTGATTTCTCTTTCAAACATCTTCAATTCTAATGGCTTAGAAATCACAAGTGCTAGTAATACTGCCAAAACCAATCTTGGAATAGCCAACTTCCATTCAGCCCACGAGTTTTCCTTTTTTCGCATACTGGAAACAATGAATCGATCCAAATTGAAGATCATCAAGCCCCACAGTAGCCCAAACCCTATTGCTGGCCAAATGGATTGGAAAACTGTATAAATCGCATAGCCCGAGGCCAATGCTGCTAAGATGCCAGTAAAAAAAACCGTAGCTCCTATTCCGATGTATTTATTTGAATCAGTGGGAGTTCTCTTCAAAATTGAGAAATTGGCACCACTACAAAACCAGAAAAACTGAGTGAGTTGTTGCATAAGAAGGATGAATGAATGGATTCGCATATAAAACGCTAAAATCCTTCCAAAAGTGAGAATTACTTCTGACTGGGGATATACTCAGTTCTTTTAGGGACAAAAACCTCCTTTTTTGGGATGTTCAGGGCTGTTTTAGACTTTTCAAGTTTCTTCTAGGTCATTTTCATAATCTGTTCACCCTGTACGTATCCGATCAATTTGTGAACGGTTTTGAAGATGTGTTTTTTGGACGTATGTTTAGGAATATGAAGAAGCCCTTTAACCTCCTATTGATAGCGATTTGTCTATTTTTTGGAAGCCAAATCAGCATCGCTCAGACTGTCCCTTTTGAAAATGAAGTCAAAGAAATTTCAGCAAGAATAGATGAAGCTGGATGGGAACCTGGCGAAACGGTTTTCACAGGAAGCTCCAGTGTCAGGATGTGGAAAAGTTTGGAGGCTGAGTTTCCAAGTCATGACGTTTTAAATACCGGGTTTGGTGGCTCCAAGGCTTCTGACCTTGAAAAACACCTTTTCCCTTTGGTTTTGAGATTTGAGCCAAAAAAAGTATTCATTTATGAAGGTGACAATGACCTTTGGGCAGATGTAGCTGTTGCCGACATAATGGAGTCTTTGGACAACATCGTTTCCAGAATTTTGATCGCCAATCCACATACAGAAGTCAACCTAATTAGCGCTAAACCTAGCCCAAGCCGCTGGAGCAAAAAACAAAATTACCTCATCCTTAATGACCTAATGAGACAATATGCCCAGACTCATGAGGGAGTTGGATATGTTTCTGTTTGGGAAGCACTGCTTGATTCCGATGGGAATCCTCGCCCAGAACTTTACATTCAAGATCAATTGCATTTGAATGAAGATGGTTACAAACTTTGGTCGGCAGAATTTAGACCATTTATGGAAGATTAATTCCCTGAAATCCTAAAAGATAAGGCTAACAATACCTGCTCATGGCGGATATGCTGGGTACCATCAAACATTCTGTAAATGTTGATTTTCTGATCGCGAAACTCCCTTTCGTACCGGAGATCCAAACCAACAGGACCAATGGATACTCCCATCCCAAACTGATAACCAAATCGCAGTTTCTTATTATATTCTTCTATTTCACTTGGTAGATAATTGTCTTTGAGAGTATAATGAAAAGATGGACCTCCAAAGACTGTAATGATTTGAAAAAGCTTGATCCCTACTAAAACTGGAGCATCAATTCTTTGTGATTTCGCATCCAATATTCCTGTTTCAAAGCGGGTTTCAGTGAAAACCAATTCTGGTCTGAGATAGATATCATAGGAACTCATTTTGTAAAAAAGACCGGCATGATAGCCCATTCCGGTAGTCGGGTCTTTCCAAATATTCCCAGCATCTTGGAAATACTTCCCAGAGGTATTGTAATTCATTCCGACTTTTACTCCCAACCCAGATCCTTGTTGCGCGATTGTAGGAATAGAAAAACCTGTAAAAATGAGAAGACAAATAATTAGTAGCTGTAATTTGTTCATAGATCAGTCATTTAATGAAACTTTGAGAAACTAATTTCGAATCTTAACCAATCTAATCCTTCAAAAACCACGTATCTAAATCTAGAATTAAAAACAGTTCTCGAACTGATGGGTTATATTTTCAGTTTCAAATACGAGACCAATTTTCGCATAAAAGATAAATTTCTGTAAATCATGCATTTGTCACCTAAACCATATACGATGATGTTGAGCCTATTTCTCGGCCTTTTCATGGCCTGCAGCTCACCTTCCGAACAAAATTCGGAAATTGAGTTAAGCCCCAGTGATTCAGAAAAAATTGAAGCTTTCTCGGGAAAAACAGAACAAGCGACCTTTGCAGGTGGATGTTTCTGGTGCGTAGAAGCTCCTTTTGAGGATGTAGATGGAGTAATAACTGTGATATCAGGATATGCCGGAGGAAAGGAAAAAAATCCAACCTATGGAGAGGTTAGTTCAGGAAGAACCTCACATCGAGAATCTGTTCAGATCACCTACGACCCAGAAGTAATTAGCTATTCAGAATTGGTGGATATTTTCTGGCAGACTTATGACCCTACGGATGTTGGGGGTTCATTTTATGACAGAGGGTCTCAATATGAATCAGCAATTTTTTACATGGATTCTGAGCAAAAAAAGGTAGCTGAAGAGTCAAAAAAGAGATTGGATGAATCAGGAAGGTTTGACAAGCCTGTAGCCACACCAATCATCAAATTCACCTCTTTCTACCCAGCAGAGGAATATCATCAGGATTATTATAAGAAAAATCCAACAGATTATTATTCCTACAGAAAAGGAAGTGGACGTGATGATTTCATCAAAAAACATTGGCCTGAACTATCTGCAAAAGAATATCCAGCCAAATCCAAATCAGAACTGAAAAGTGAATTGACAGACCTTCAGTGGGAAGTCACTATGGAAGATGCTACTGAATATGCTTTCCAAAATGAATATAATGGCAATAAAGAAGAAGGCATCTATGTTTGCATAGTTTCTGGAGCTCCTTTGTTCAGCTCGACTGACAAATACGAATCTGGATCAGGCTGGCCAAGTTTCACCAAACCGATTGATCCTAGAGTACTAGATAAACCCGTAGACAATTCCCTAGGAATGATGCGTGTGGAAGTAAGAAGTAAATTTGGAAACAGCCATTTGGGACACGTTTTTTATGATGGCCCAGCTCCTACCGGATTGAGATATTGTATGAATTCTGCAGCAATGAAATTTATCCCTAAATCGGAAATGGAAGCTGAGGGTTATGGAGATTATCTATGGATTGTAGAAGATAAATAAGGCCTAAAACCTTAAATTAATTCTGAATAAGAATAGGAAAGCCTGATGGTTTTCCTTTTTTTATGTTTTGACTTATCCAAGTCAATTAAAACTACTATTTTACAGTTCTCAATTCAAAACCCAACTTATTCTCTATCGCATTAATGGCAAATTTTGAGCTTTTGATTGTGGATGATGATCCCAGTTTTTTGTTTTTACATGAGGTTTTAGCTAAGAAATCAGGGTTTCATAACTCTCCTCAAAAGTTCGAAGATGGCGGAGAAGTGGTTGATTTCTTAGAAAAAAAAGAAAATAACAACTACCTCTTATTTTTAGATATATATATGAAAAATATGGATGGTTGGGGAGTACTTAACTTTATCGAAAAGCAAAATAAGCCGGATAAAATCAAGGTAATTCTGATCAGTTCCTCAATCAATAGCGAAGATAAAAATCGGGCTTTGGATTATTCCAGTGTCATTGAATACATCGAAAAACCATTGCTTCTGGAATACTTGGAGATTCTAAAAGAACAGATACTTTTTTAAACCATTTTCCATTTCAGGAAACCAAAATAATTGTACCCACGAATATTTTACATCCTGCAACTGATTATATTTAACTGAAAATTTAGATAAGATGAAAAAATTCGCCTGGATCTTTGGTTCTGTTTTAATCGTTGTACTTGCTGGGATTTTCTGGTATAAATTCTACTTCGTCTTTGGTGAGGGCGTTAAGGCTGGATCCCTTAACTACTTTGTAAAGAAGGGAATCATTTTTAAAACCTATGAAGGCAGAGTCGTCCAGGAAGGATTTCAAAGCCCTACAGCAGGTGGACTTCAAAGCAATGAATTCAGATTCAGCGTAGTGGATGAAGATGTTGCTGGGAAGCTGGAAAGAGCCTCAGGAAGATTTGTGGAACTTCGCTATAAAGAATATAACGGTATGCTTCCTTGGAGAGGAACGAGCAACTTTGTAGTCACAGAGGTATTAACGATAAAGGACGAAGCCACCTCTGGTAACTCCGCCCTTCCATATGATCAATAAATCACTTATTTAGTCCAATAGTCGACTACAGTTACTTTGTCCAAATATGGACCTAAGACCTCTCCAAATGCCTTGTGAGCTGGGTGAGGCAAGTAAATTGCTCTATCTTCTTCTGAATAAAACGTCAAAGTAAAAGCATGAGTCAGACCTTGATTTAGTCCTTCAGGGCTGTTGTTTGTACCCCATTCAAATCCTTTGATCTCAGGTATTTCATTAGGCAAATTCTCAAAAGCTGCAACAACTTTGTCGATATCTTCTTGAGTAGCAGACTCTTTAAAACCAAACAATACGACGTGTCTTAAGACTGAGTCAGGTGTTTCTTCCATAATTTTCTCTTCAATAATAGTTTCGGTTACAACTTCTTTCTCCTCTTGATTTGGAGAGCAAGAAAAAAGAACAAGCGCAAGAAAGTAAAAAGGGATTTTTTTCATTTTTAAATAAGGTTTGCGGTGGTTTGAATGTACGGAATCCATCATAATTTAGAAAAAGAATTCTATTCGCTGGATAAATCAAATTATGAATGTATATTCAACGAAATAAAAGTAGATAAACTATATTTTAAGTAATGAATTTAAAGCTACGTCCATTTACCTACCTTATCGCCACATTTTCAACTAGCATTGGCCTATTCTCCTGCTCAGGATCTGATTCTACCAATAAGTCAGGACAAGAGGCAATCACTTTTCACATCGAGAAAATAGATTCTTTCGAAGTGAACAATCTGACTAGAGTGATCATTAGAGACTACTCTCCTGAGGAAAAAATCTATCTCGGATATGCCATGGTAGAGGATGATTTACTAGAGATTTCAGAGGATGGAGAGATTCTCAAGAGAACGCATAAAAAAGGCGAAGGCCGTGGATTCTATGGGAATTGGAATCCCATCGGAATGGGTTTTGGCCCGGACGGAATGAGAATAGCAGAGTTGCCATTTTCCATTTTGGCCTATGATCGCGATTTCGAGGAAATCTATCGCCAGAGAATTCAATCCCCCCTACCAATTAGGGGATTTGGTCCAATGGGAAGGACCGAATATTATCAAACCCAGGATAGTACTTACTTCTTGGTCGGTCCGAGTAACTATCTTTCAGCTCACTATTTGATTCACAATGAAGAAGGAAGAGATACCTTGACCAACTTTTTCACAATCAATATTCAGTCTGGGGACATGAAGTCAGTCCTTCCTTATAGGTATGAATCAGTTTACAAGCAGACACTAGACATCTACCCGGAACTTATGACCAAAAGCTTTGTCGTTGATCACGATAAAAATGAATTATTGGTTCTTCATGGTCTTGAAGATGAAATAGAAGTTTACTCTTTACCATCCTTAATCTACAAAGAGAGTATTCCTATCCAACATTCGGAATTTTTGGAATATTCACCAATCCCAATTGGAGCAGATTCCAAGGATGATAGACTTACTGCTCTCCGATTGATGGCTGGAAGAAACCAAAATTTAATCCAGGTAGACAAAGATCTCTATTTGATTAAATATTTCACCGGTGTCACGGAGGGTCAGTTCAATACACGAAGGGGACAAGATGCAATCTACTCCCCTACAAATGACACCAAAGAACAAAAAATCATTTTGGTCTCCGGTCAAAATCAAATTGGAGAACTGGAATCAATCCCAGGAAGTATATTATTTGGACTTGGAGAGGGTAAATTTTTGGTAGTTGAACCAGAAAATCCCGAAATTGAAGAAGAGGTAACTCGCTTTTCAATCTATCAAGTTCAAAACTAAGCCTATGCGAATAGCTTTTTATAGTGCAAAATCATACGACAGAGATAGCTTCAATCTATATGAAAGTCAATTTGGCCATCAAATCACCTATTTTGAAGCTAAACTAGATAAACATTCCACCTCATTGGCTGAAGAACATGAGGTGGTTTGTGCTTTCGTCAATGATATTCTCGATAAACAGGTTCTCAAAAAGCTCAAATCCAGAGGAGTCAAACTTATTGCATTGAGATGTGCTGGCTACAACCAAGTAGATCTAGATGCTGCCAAAGAATTTGACCTGCCTGTTGTAAGAGTTCCTGTTTACAGTCCTGAGGCTGTTGCAGAGCATGCTTTTGCACTTCTTTTGACTCTCAGCAGGAAAACTCATAAAGCCTATAACCGAGTTCGTGAATCCAATTTTTCTTTGGAAGGATTAACTGGATTCAATCTTCATGGGAAAACATTTGGTGTAGTTGGAACTGGGGCTATTGGCAGGGCCTTTTGTAAAATTGCCTTGGGCTTCGGAGGAAAGGTTTTGGCATATGATCTATTCGAAAATGAAGAAATGAATAGCCTAGGGATTCAGTATCATGGGATCAAGGAGCTTTTTTCGAAGTCTGATATTATTTCATTGCATTGCCCCCTTACGCCCGAAACCAAACATCTAATCAATGGGGAGGCAATTCAGCATATGAAAGATGGAGTAGCATTGGTCAACACCTCCCGTGGAGCCCTGATAGAAACCAAATCAGTCATCAAAGCTTTAAAAAACAGAAAAATCGGCTATCTGGGAATTGATGTTTATGAGCAAGAAGAAGACCTTTTCTTCAAAAATTTGTCTGAGCAAATTATCCCCGATGAACAGATTTCCAGGCTAATGACTTTTCCAAATGTTCTAATCACAGGTCATCAAGCTTTTTTGACCAAGGAAGCCCTAGGCCAAATCGCTCTTACCACCTTAAATAACATTTCTGAATTTGAGGATGGAAAAAATCTCACAAATCAAATAGGATAAAAAAATCCCTGAACTCGAAAGCTCAGGGATTTTACCTTTAAAAGTATAGTGATTATCCTACCACTTTCACTTTAGTAGCATTAACACCTTTTTTACCTTGAACTACATCATAGGTTACTTTGTCATTCTCACGGATTTCGTCGATTAGACCAGAAATGTGTACGAATACATCTTCTGTGCCATCTGCTGGCGTGATAAAACCGAAACCTTTGGTGCTGTTAAAGAATTTTACTGTTCCTTCATTCATGATTACTATTTGTTACTGTGTTGTTTGTTATTGAAATTATAATTTTTTGATTTCTCTTTTTGAGGGACTTCCTCCTCAGGAGGAGTCTCTGTAATATTACCGAATCTGTCGACATATGCCATCATATCCTCCAGATCGCCACTTTTTGGCTGTTCTTTCCTAGCCAGTTTTTTTTCTAATTTTTCTTTTTGTTTTCTTCTCTTAAGTTCTGCTTTTTGTTTTTTGATGAATGCATTTTGATTTTTTGACATATAGTTTTTTAATTGGCAAATGTTATGGCATGACCTGTTTTCCCAGCTCTGCCTGTCCGTCCTATTCTGTGGATATAACTATCCATAGACATGGGTAGCTGGTAATTGATCACGTGGGTCACATCAGCTACGTCTATACCCCTTGCAGCTACATCAGTAGCCACCAACACTCTCGATTTTCCTTCCTTAAACTCCTCAATCATTCTGTTTCGGAAGTTTTGAGATTTATTCCCATGTATCAACCCCGAAGTAATTCCGGTCTGATTTAATTTTTTACATACTCGATCTGCAAGTCTTTTAGTTTCGGTAAATAGGATCACCTTTTCCAAATCAGAATTTTGGAATAAGTTCTGAAGTACCGAAAACTTATCCTGTCCGTCTTTCAGGTAAATAACCTCTTGATTGACGTTATCACTTGAATTTCCTCCACTGTTAACTTTTACCTCCACTGGATCATTCAGCAATCCTTTTATTAAAGTTTCCTGAGTAGCATCCAAAGTAGCACTAAACAGCATAGTCTGACTTCTCATTTTCATGGGAGCCACTAACTTTTTCACGTCATTGACAAAACCCATATCCAACATTCGATCAAACTCATCCAACACCAATGTTTTCATCAAGTGGAGTTTCAGAAGTCTCCTTCCATAGAGATCCAAAAGTCTCCCTGGTGTCCCTACCACAATCTGCGGATGACGATGAAGTTTCCTTTCGTCGGTATTAATATTGGTTCCACCAATAAATGTTGCGGAACTCAAATTCAATCCTTTAGTCAAGCTTTTAAACTCTTCCTCAATCTGCAATGCTAGCTCTCTTGTCGGTGCTACAATCAAAGCCTTGAAATCCCTTGGTTCTGCCAAGGCATGCTCTATGATTGGGATCAAGAAGGCACAGGTTTTTCCTGAACCAGTGCTAGAAATACCCATCAAATCTCTTCCTTCCAAAAGAGGTTCAATAGATTGCTCTTGAATCATTGTCAAAGAAGAATAACCTTTAGCTTCCAGATTCTTTTTCAACTTAGCCCCTATGGACAAAGATGAAAACAAGGTTTTTGATTTAAACTCTACCTTTTCTTGAGGAATGGCTTTTTTCACCAGGAGCTTAGGATCCAACTTTGAAACCTTAGGTGCTTTTCCAGAACCTCTCCTATCTTTTTGAGGTCTACTTGATTGAGGTCTACCTGAGTTAGATTTCCCTTTATTCGATTTATTTCTTGGTGCTGAACTCATTTTGAATAGCTTTTAACTGGCTCCATTTCAGGGCTATTCCCTAAGAGATAAAGCATTTTGAAATGATCTAATACCGCACCAATAAATGTGGGTTTCGAATAATATGGAATTTGAAATTCTTCTGCAGTTTCCTTGACGATTTTTGAAATTTCACGATAATGAACGTGACAAATATCTGGAAATAAATGGTGCTCAACTTGATAATTCAAGCCTCCTATATACCATTCTAATACTCTAGAATTAGGTGCAAAATTACAAGTCGTTGCCAACTGGTGCAGCATCCGTTCTCCTTCTACGATTCCCTCCTCATTCGGTAATGGGAACTCTACTTCTGGAACAATGTGTGCAGTCTGGAAAATCATCGTTATGACAAAACCTGTGACCGCGTGCATAAGTATATAAGCTAACAAAATCTGACCTACAGAAAATGGAGCAAACATCAATGGTAAGCCCAAGGCAAACACAAAGTACCCTACTTTCCAGGCGATTAGCTTAAATATATTGTTTCTATACGCGTTTTTACCTTTTACCAATCCCATTCTATTGTATCGTGTCAAGCGGACAAAATCCTTGACAGTCACCCAAGAAATGGTAGAAAGTGAATAGAAAAACCACGCATATAAATGTTGATACTTATGCAATCCATTTTTCTCCGCATTAGGAGAAAATCTTAGGAAAAATGGGGCATTGATATCGTCATCATGTTCATCAATATTGGTAAAACTATGATGAAGGACATTATGCTGGATTTTCCATACTGTGGAGCTCGCTCCAACCAAATTTAGAGTATACCCTACCCATCTATTAACATTGGGATTTTTGGAATAGGATCCATGATTTGCATCATGCATCACACCCATACCGACTCCTGCCATACCCAAACCTGCAATTACAAAGCAAGCAAACAATTGAAAGGTTGTATGAGCAACTCCAATAGTTACTAAAGCAAGAGGTATAAGATATAGAGAAAGAAGCAGCACTGTCTTGAGAACCATCTTCCAATTTCCATACTTGGATTGTTCGGTGGTTTCAAAATGGCTATAAACTCGGCTTCTGAGAGTTTTAGAGAAATCAGAAAGGACTGACTTGGAAAATCTTACTGGTTTGATAAACTTTTTGTTCTAAATGTATTTGTTGCTTCCATATTACGGAAAATGCTGCAGGTTTTAATTCAATATCAAAATGATTTGGAATTAAAAAAGTAGAAAGAAAGAATTAAAACCTAGGCAAGGGAGGAACTCTGAAATTGCTACTTAAGCAGGTTGATAATCAACGCGAAACTATTTTTTTTGAAATCAGCCAACTTTTTGGACTTGATTTGGTGACAAAGGTGAGCAGAAGAATTGGTGTTTCCTAATCAATTAAAAAACAAATTTGTTCTTCTACATTTTTAACTCCTTGATTTTCAATATTTTTTTTTAATTCAATCGCCAATTGATCATCAAATTAACATGAATCATCTCCACTTTGTTGTACCGCTGTGCTGCTGAAAGCTCCTGATCACCAATTGCCTCCTTGTTCATAACCAATAAGTGGAAATCCATAGTCCTTAGGGATTCTGGATTGTATTTGACTCCTAAATTCAATTGTCTATAGGATGGAAAAGCATATTTATTGGCTTGAAAATCTGAAACATCAGGCAACCAGTGAAACCCCAAATGAGAATAAACACTCCATTGGCTATTTGGGGAATACTCCAAATAAGCTGTAAATGCCTCCACGCTTTTGTATCCCTCATTTCTTTCTCTTGGAACAAAGGTATACCATGCGTCTTTACCCCATTCTCGAGGGCTAAGCCAACGACCTTCTCCTCCAAGTTTTGTGAAATTTAGATGACTGAGGATTTTTCCCTTTTTCAATCCAAAACGTCCTGAAACAACCCAGTTTTTATCATTGGGATCCTTATACCTCAAAAGGGGATCAGAATTTCCGCCATTTTCCACCCCATGCTGATAGCCAAACTGTAGCCCAGTTATCCAAGTCAAACCGCTTTTTGATTTCCAGTTATTCTGCCATTGCGTCCAATAGGTGGCAAATAAATTATATGCCCATGTATGAGACAGTTCAAACTTCCCAAGTTGAGACTTTTTGGATACCTCAAAAACCGTAACTCCGTCACTTTTGGTATTTCCAAAATATTGGGATGGCTGACCATTTACATCTCTTGCTACAGGAAATATCCCAACAGTCTCTCCAGGTCGAAGCCAATCTTTGGTCCCACGGACCCTCATTCGGTATATATACCATACTGAAATTTCCCAACTTTTTTCAGGACGGTAATTGAAGGTTGCCCCTTCTATCATGGTAGGAGCCAATCGGCCGTCTTGTGGATTGATCCAAGGAGTATTGATCCCCATTCTTCCTATTCCAAAATCAAATTTTTCTGATTGATAGTTTAGAGAAAGATTTTCCCAAGACCCAAAAGCCCCGTCTTCTGGATTCAACAAATCATATAAACCTGTTTCGTATCGATTTCCTCTATTTGTTAAAGGATCCGGCTCCCAGATCTCTGAACTCCAAACATTGAGGAAACCACGATAAGATACTTTGGCAGACCAATGTTCTCCATAACTCAGCTTAGTTCCTACACCAAGAGAAGTCCCTAGTGCAAAATCATTCTTAAAATCATCAGGATAGGAGGTGCTCATCCAAAAGGTCCGGAAGTGAAGATCGGGCTTGATTTCAAACTTCTTTTCAGACTCCTGAGCATGACTCCAAAGGGGAATTAAACTAATAATCCCCAGTAATAAGTATCTCATGAATTATTTGGACTTGGCTTCTTGAATTGGTTTGAATGGACCGAATTTGTGCTGGGTCTCAGTGAAAGAGTCGCTATAGGGTCCAAATGGATGATCCATCGGCTTCTTAGAAATATCCGGCCAATCATTTGGAAAGCTTCGATCAGGACGATCCAAGCTATTCACATAGGCTGCTACATCCCAAGAATCTTCATCCGAAAGAATCGGATTCTCATAAGTGGCACCAAAAGGCATGTTAGCTTTCACATATCCTGCAAATCTGGACATTCTAAACAAACCCGCTTTTTGGTTATAGCTATGCTCTCCCCAAAGTGGCGGATAAGTATAACCACTTCCGTCTTGCTTTGCTAAACCTTGACCATCCGGCCCATGGCAGCTTTGACATTGTCTATCGTAAACTGATTTTCCTTTGATAGGATCTGCGGCTCTATCCAAAAGGGGTAGTTCATAAATTCCCGCTCCAGCTGGCTTTTCACCTTTAGCAACATCCTGACCCAGCCAATTCATATAAGCCACCATGGCAACCATTTCTTTGCTATCAGCAGGCAATGCGTCCCCATTGAGGCTCCTTTGAAAACATCCATTAATTCTGGCAACTACATCTTCTGACTTTCCTGATCTACCTCTTACTTTTGGATAGGTAGACGCCACTGCAGAATAGTTATTACCCAAAGGAACTGTTCCTGCCTGCAAGTGACAGTTCTGACAATTCAACCCATTGCTTATTTTCTTCACTTTCCCATTGGGACCTAGATAGGCAGCTGTGTTTGCAATCAGCTCTTTTCCGTATTTGATATCTTTGGCATTTGGTTCAGAATCAACCAAGGCCCAATCTGGCGAATGCCACATTTGGGCAGGATCAGCCAAAGCTTTTGAAACAGGAACTTCTGGAACCGGAAGATTTACCTCAGCATTTTGCTGTTCAGTAAGAGAAGGTAACTGAATTCCGGAGTAGGACATAAACACTACCCCTCCTACCACTCCAACGAGCGCAGTAGCAAGGGCTAAAAGTCCTACCATCAATGTTATTAACTGTAAAAAGGGTTTTCCCATTTTTTTAAATTTCTTTTTTCTTACCTACAAAATTGCATGAATTATGGGCCAAAAAGCTGTGACTTCCATCACACCCATTTCAAATTAGGCATCAATCCAAAAAAATCCGAATTTCTTAAAGTGATTCTAGATTCACTTCTACTGAAAAGGATGCTTTCCCTTCAACAGAACCCATTACAAAAAATGCATTTTCGTCTTTAAAAAGCTGAAGTGTCACCTCATCCCCTAACAGACATTCAGATAGATAGTTGATACTAAATTGTTTTACATGAGGAACCAGATCATAAATCAAATCCTCCACCCAGCGAACGTAACTTGTATTGTTGACATGATTGTAAAGGTCCAAATCTGAAGCTTTGACCATAATCGTCTCCTCTTTCATTAATTCACCATTTTTGATGATTTTCCCAGGTTGCCAATCTGGCTTCAAAGCTGGATCGAAAAGCTCAACTGGTAAAACCATTTCAGGCCGAAGCATCTTCTTTGAATTCGAATCAAGCAACAACCAAGAACTCATCCCTCTCACCAGAACATTCCCATCCAAATCCCTCATCAGAAATTCGCGAAATGCAAAAATCTTATCAACTCCTCTTCCACCAGTAAACAACTCTACTTTTTGTCCCCATTTCGGCATTTGAAACAACTTCAATTCCAGCCTCGCTAATACCCACATTTGATTGGCCTCCGAGAGATTTCTCCCAAAATCCTGCGAATCAGCATGCTTCCAAGCTATTTCCTGCAATAGATCCGCCAGTCCTTTGATTCTGAGACTCCCCTTTGGATTGACAAAAAAGGAATTGATCTCAAAATTCTTTTGGAACTGAAATGATTCAGGGTACTTCATGAAGCTGTTTGATTTGGGAAAAAGACTTGTTTTCTATAAGTAGCCAAGAATGCGATGCCTAAACCATTGATGGCGATCAAAGCAAAAGAAGTTTTCAAATCGAATAAATCTGCTATAAAACCAATCAATGGAGGACCTAGTAAGAATCCGAAAAACGAAATCGTAGAAACCAATGCCAATGCAATGCTCGGCGAATACAATTTAGATCTACCAGCAATACTGTAAGAAAGTGGAATAATAGAAGCTACTCCTAATCCAACCAAAAGGAAACCAAATGTTGCAATTCCAATGGTCGGGAAAATCACACCTAAAGCAAGGCCAATAAAGATTAAAATACCAGAGAACCTGATAACTGCTACTTTGGTGTATTTGGCGGCGATTTTATCGGTTATAAATCTACCTGAGGCCATCGCTCCCATAAATGCCACATAGCCAAGAGCAACTAAACTTGGATCAGTTTGAATCACTTTTTTGAAATAAACACCGCTCCAATCAAACATACACCCTTCGGTCATCATACCTAGAAAAGATATCACTCCTACTCGTAGCAAAAGGTCATCAGGCTTTTTTAAAACCATTCCTCCAGCTTCAGAATCTTTCTTTTCCTTTACGATATAGCTATGAGCTTGGGAAATGATAATCAAAGAAATCCCTGTCACTACTAAATAGTGGATTCCAGGGCTCAAATCAAGAAATATCATCGCTGCGCCAATTCCGGCTCCTGCAAATCCTGCCATGCTCCAAAGTCCATGAAAAGAAGCTAAAATACTTCTCCCGATTTGATCTTCGAGATCTAGGGCCTGAGTGTTAAGGGATATATTCATGATATTTCCCAGCATACCGAAAAGCACTAAAACTGGCACCAAAATCCAGATTTGAGGGCTAAAACCAATCAATGGAAGAACCAAAGAATAGATGATACTTCCAATCAAAATCACTCTTCTGCTACCGTATTTATGTACAGACCATCCCGCAATCGGAAGCCCCAGCATGGAACCTACTGGCAAAAACAATAAAAGGGTTCCCAATTGCCCCTCAGAAAGCTCAAACTTGGATTGAATATCCGGAATCCTTGCAGCCCAACTGGAAAAGCAAAGTCCAAGAAAGAAAAATAGACTTCCTAAAGCTATTCGTCTTTTGGTAAGGGGTTTCATAAATTGTGATAAGGTTTGATAGGCGATTCAAAATAAGTAAGAATCAAGCAATAATCCCCTCTATTATCCTTTGTCTTTTGCAAAAACAATCTGAGATTGCCTTGGTTTAAAATGAAAACACAATTATGGAGTTTGTAATCGTAGGAACCATCATTATTTCGGCCATTCTTTTAATCAGATTTATCATCAAAAAAGTATTTGATTAAAAAAGGCCGTGAATATTAATCCACGGCCCAATACCTAATTCTCCTGTGTTAAGTTTAATTAGGCAGTTTTTTAGCAAACTTACCATAAACCCAAGTTCCTGCAATTGCTGAAAGAAGGGTGACTACAATTACAGTAAATCCACTACCAATCTGAGCGAAAAGAGGTCCTGGACATGCACCTGTCATAGCCCAACCCAGACCAAAGATAAATCCACCGATAATCTGTCCTTTTCTAAACTCTTTTTTAGGGATATTGATCTTTTCACCATGAATAGATTTGATATTCAATCTTTTGATCAATTGAATAGAAATAATCCCTGTAATAATCGCTGATCCAATCACACCATACATATGGAAAGATTGAAGTCTAAACATTTCCTGAATTCTAAACCAGGATATAATCTCAGCCTTGACAAATACGATTCCGAACAAGATTCCCAAAATCAAATATTTGATCAACTGAGCCCCATGTTCACCTTCTTGCTTTAAGTTAGGTGCTACGCAATGAGGATCCTGAACATTAATTTCTTTTTTATCTGCTACTAACATGTCTTTTCAATTTTTGTTTAAAACCCTACTAATTTCATCAATGGCTCTAGCAACACATGTGTCATTAGGAAACCACCAATCATAAAGAAAGTAGTAGCCAAAAGTGATGGCCACTGCAGAGAACTGATCCCCATGATGGCATGACCAGAAGTACAACCTCCGGCATATCTGGTTCCAAACCCAACCATAAACCCACCGATTACAAAGAACAATAGTCCTTTAGCAGTGAATAAATTTTCCCAAGAGAAAATATCAGAAGGAAGTAAACTTGTGAAGTCAGTCACACCTAAAGCTTTCAAATCATTTTGAGTTGCTTCAGAGATCACAATGGTCTCAGGGTTTGCAAGGAAGTTCGTAGCGATAAAGCCCCCAATCAACACTCCCAACACAAATAGAAGGTTCCATATTTCTTTTTTCCAGTTGTATTTGAAAAAAGGAATATCTGCAGGCATACAGGCAGCACAAACGTGTCTCAATGAGGAAGAAATACCGAAGGTCTTATTTCCTAAAATCAATAGTGCCGGGACTGTAAGCCCGATCAAAGGCCCCGCCACATACCATGGCCACGGCTGAGTAATCAAATCCATTACTTGGTTCATTTTTATTTATTTTTCTTTTTTAAAATCTGTAATCTAGGATCAGGTTGAAATTCACCATGTCAACCCTATTGATAACATATTCAAGAGGTATTTCTCTTTCAAATGTTTCCTTTTTTGCGGCTACCAAAAGCTGGAGATCCAACCCTTGAAAGAAGCCCTGAAATCTATAATCAGCTAATCCAGAGAAGTGGAGATAACTAGGTATCCCATACTTATTCAACTCTACATTATGTATATCAGGTGTTTTCACGTGAGAAGCACCTATTACTAATCGAAATCTATCTTCGAACATCTCATGTTCATACTGCGTCATCACCGCATGAACACCTCCAAGCCCTTCAAATCGTTCTCTTGGAAGACTTGCAAAGAATTGCTCTCTTCCCCATTCTCTTGGGAAAAGAAATCTTCCTTGATTTGAAATCCCCAGATAATTCAAGGTCCATTGAGAATGAGGCCATTTCAAACCTCCTCTCAATCCAACAGCTGCTGAAGTTTCGCCAGGAAGGATGTAAGCGTACTCTGGATTTGAATTACCGCCATCCTTGATAGCAGATTCATACAATCCTTGAACTCCCCAAACCAAATCGGCACTTGATCCGGTTTCATATTTCCCTTCAGCTTGTAATAAACTAATGGCAAACACTCCTTCAGAGAGATAAGTCCATGACTTGGCTTTCCAGTTGTGTTCATTCCATTCAGCTCCTATAACTCCAACACCATTTGTATGAATATGGTGCTTATAACTCTCCTCACCTCCTTCTGGGTTCCTGCCAGTTGCATAAAACCCGAAGGATTCCTTGATCGGAAGCCATTCCAAAGAGCCTCTAGAAATCACATGTGTAAACCAGGCACTTTTCAAGCTTAATTTCTCATGATTCCAGCTGAAGGAAGCTCCGCTAAATAAATTGGGTCTCATTCGATTGTCTGAAGCATTTAGCAAAGGGCTTTCGAAATGATGCCTTCCTAGCCATGCAGATACTTCAGGTGTTTCGTATGAAATGTAAAACTCCTCCAACCGATCCATGTCCTTATGATTATCTGGATGATGAACGTCATAAAGCAAGATCTCATAGCGATTAGGCATTCCTGTGATTGGGTCTAGAGAAGTAACATTGTTTTCATAATGTCTGAAAACAAAGAATCCGCTAAATCCAAGTCCAAATCCTTTCCATCGTGGTGAGAAGTATCCAAGGCCAGCACCAGTACCCCAGGTGGAATAATCAGTCAAAGCTCCTTGATTTACCGTTCCCATGAAGAAAGTCCTCAGATGAAATTCGAAGGTTCCACTTTTCAAAACTTTCCCAAACAACTTTTTATCTGGGTCAATCGCTTCTGACTCTACCTCATGGTGCTGGGCAATGATAGGGGTGGTGCACCAGAAGAGGAGAATCAGTACTGCAAATTTCGCTTGTATCTTTCGCATTACCTTGTGACTTTAATCACATGGAAAATCCACTAACTAAAAATGGCAAGCCCGAAGGCTCGCCATTTCATTTTTAAGCAGCTTTTCTCTATGTCAAATCAGAGCAATGTAGTAGGACAAACGTAATCTGTCACTTTAAACTTACCTGATTCCTTGATGGATTTGAATCCACCAGCAACGTCAATTAAGTTATCGTATCCTCTCGCTCTCAAGATAGAGTTGAAGATCATAGAACGATATCCACCTGCACAATGCACATAGTATGTTTTGTCTTTATCAACTTTTAGCATACTGTCATTGATGTAGTCAAGCGGTGCATTTTCTGCATCCACTACATGCTCAGACAAATACTCTGAATTCTTTCTTACATCCAAGATATGGGCTTCTGGATCATTAGCTTGAATCTTAGCAAGCTCATCTACAGAGATTGAAGTAATGGAATCCACTTCGCTTCCAGACTCTTTCCAAGATTTGAAACCACCTTTGATATAACCCAAAGCATAATCGTATCCAACTCTAGCCAATCTGGTGATCACTTCTTCTTCTCTTCCTTCTTCGGCTACCACCAAAATCTCTTGCTTCACATCTGGAATCATCGCTCCTACCCATACTGCAAAGGATCCATCGATACCGATATTGATTGAATTAGGGATAAATCCTTTAGCGAATGTCTGAGGATCACGTGTATCCAAAATCATCGCACCAGTTTCATTGGCAACAGCTTCAAATTCTGCTGGTGTCAATGGCTTCACGCCTCTTTCCAATACTTCGTCAATGCTATCATATCCTTGGATATTCATCATTACATTTTGAGGGAAATATGCTGGAGGAGGAGTCAATCCTGTCAATACTTCTTTGATAAACTCTTCTTTGGTCATATCCTGAAGAGCGTAATTAGTTTTCTTCTGATTACCCAAGGTATCTGAAGTCTCTTTACTCATGTTTTTACCACAAGCAGATCCTGCACCGTGTGCTGGGTAAACGATCAAATCATCTGGAAGAGGCATCAATTTATTTCTCAATGAATCATAAAGATGACCCGCCAATTTTTCCTGAGTCAAGTCTTTTACCACTTTCTGAGCCAAATCAGGTCTTCCAACATCACCGATGAACAAGGTATCTCCTGTGAAAATAGCTTCAGCTTTTCCTTCTTCATTGTATAACAAATAACAAGCTGATTCCATCGTATGTCCTGGAGTGTGAATCACTTTGATTTTAGCTCCACCGATTTGAAACTCTTGGTTATCTTCTGCGATGATCGCATCAAATCCCATTGTCATTCCAGTAGGACCGTAAACGATCTTAGCTCCTGTCTTTGCAGCCAAGTCTTTGTGTCCTGAAACGAAGTCAGCATGGAAGTGCGTTTCAAACACATATTTGATTTTCGCATTTCTTCTCTCAGCTTTCTCGATATAAGGCTGTACTTCTCTCAAAGGGTCGATTACAGCAGCCTCGCCATTAGACTCAATGTAATAAGCTCCCTGAGCAAGACATCCGGTATAGATTTGTTCGATTTTCATATGATTGCTTTATTAAATTTTTCGCTTTTAAACTTGATCAAAATTAGGTTGATGACAGATGATCCAAAATGACTTTTGTCACATTGGAATCAAGCATTTGCTGTCAAATGAGATTCTAGGATTTTCACCAACTGATGAGCTGGCACAACTCCTGACTCTCTCCATAAGATTTTTCCATGTTGGAAAAGTATCAATGTAGGCACTCCTCTCACCTGAAAATTACTGGCAGCCAGCTGGTTTCTATCCACATCTACTTTTACAATCTTCACTTTACCACCCAAAGCTTTTGAAGTTTCTTCTAGAATCGGCTGCATCATCTTGCATGGACCGCACCAGGTAGCAAAAAAGTCTACCAAAACAGGTGTATCACCATTAATCAGCTCTTGAAATGTTTTTGGTTGCGTGCTCATATACTCAGAATTTTAATTTCTAAACAAAGATAGAACCACTGGTCCTAATATGTCAGTAATAATTATCACAGGACTAGAACAGAGGGCAGTTTTAAAAAGTGCTAAAAAACCCAGACTTGGGAATAAATTTTATATTTTCGTCCGTCAAAACTACCTCATTAATGCTCAAATTCAAGCAAATCAACAATATCACCGGCTGGGTGGTATTTGTAGTAGCTACTTTGGTTTATATATTGACCGTCGAACAAACGGCGAGTTTTTGGGATCCAGGAGAATTTATTGCCGTTGCCTATAAGCTTCAAGTCCCTCACCCTCCAGGAGCACCATTCATGCTTTTGGTTTATCGTATGTTTAGCTTCCTTGCTTTTGGTGATCCGCTACAGGTAGCCTATTGGATGAATGTGGGAAGTGCCTTGTTTTCAGGCTTCACTATTCTATTCCTATTCTGGTCTATCACCCTTTTTGGGAGAAAACTATTCGCCATTGAAGAAGGAAATGAGACGAAAGGTCAGACCATTAGCCTTATTGGTGCTGGTATCGTTGGTTCATTTATTTATGCATTCTCTGATAGCTTTTGGTACTCTGCAGTGGAATCAGAGGTTTACGCCATGTCATCTTTCTTTACAGCTATCGTAATCTGGGCGGTATTGAAATGGGATGTGATCAAGGACCCAAGAGAGGAAAACAAGTGGATGATTTTCATCGCTTATTTGGTTGGACTTTCTATCGGTGTCCACTTGCTCAACTTGGTCACATTACCTGCATTGGCATTGATCTACTATTTCAAAAAGTATGAAAAGCCAAACTTAAAAGGCGCACTAATCGCCATGTTTTTTGGTGGAGTAGCATTGATCATCATCAACAATATTATTATTCCTGGCTTACCGAGTATGGCAGGTTCCACGGAGATTTTCTTTGTAAACAGCCTTGGACTTCCTTTTGGATCAGGAATCATCTTCTTTATTATCCTGTTCTTTGCAGCCTTGTTTTATGCCTACCGCTATTCCAGAAAAAGGGAAATGGCAGGTCTGAACACTATTCTTCTTTCTTTGATTTTCATCTTAATCGGATATAGCTCTTATGCTTTAATAGTCATCCGTGCGAACCAAGATCCTGTGATCAATGAAAATGCTCCAAAGGATATCATCTCTTATGTCTCCTATTTGAAAAGAGAGCAGTATGGGTATAGACCATTATTGCATGGGCAATATTTTACTGCAGAGCTCATTGATCAGGAAGAAGGCGCTCCTGTCTATAGAAAAGGAAAAGACAAGTATGAGATTGCGGATTATGAGTTGAAAAACACTTACAATCCAGAGAAAACCACCATCCTTCCAAGAATCTATTCAACTCAGGAAAATCATAAAAGAATTTACCGTGAGAAACTAGGGTTGAGAGAAGGCCAACAACCTACTTTTGGTGACAATATCTATTTCATGTTGAGCCATCAATTGGGACACATGTATTGGAGATATTTTATGTGGAACTTCTCTGGACGAGAAAGTGACTTCTCTGATGCTCCTTGGATGGGAATCACGGATGCATTCTCCGACAAATACCCCGATTATATTTTAGAAAATAAAGGACATAACAATTACCTGATGCTTCCTTTGATTTTGGGAATTATCGGTTTGTTCTTCCAAGCCAAAGCTGATCCAAAGTCCTTCTATGTGAATTTGATGCTCTTCTTGATGATGGGTGTGGTTTTGGTATTGTACCTGAACTCTCCACCTGTCGAGCCAAGAGAACGAGATTATATCTATGTGGGTAGTTTCTATGCCTTTGCCATTTGGGCAGGTATGGGAGTTTTGGCTTTGGCACATATGCTTGGCAAAGCCACCAAAAACCTTGCGACTGCAGGTATCGCCGCAACCTTGATCACTTTGCCTATTGCAGGATTAATGGGAGCTCAAAACTGGAATGACCACGATAGACAGGGACGCTATTTCTCTGTTGATTCTGCTAGAAACTTCCTGGCCTCCTGTGCTCCGAATGCCATTTTATTTACCGGCGGAGACAACGACACCTTCCCACTTTGGTATGTGCAGGAAGTAGAAGGATTCCGTACGGATGTTCGGGTGATCGTTTTGAGTTATTTCGATACGGATTGGTATGTAGAGCAAATGACTCATCCTGTCAATGAATCTGAAGCCCTTCCTTTCTCTCTTTCTGAGGACAAGTTCCAAAAAGGAACCAATGACGTCATCTTTGTCATGGAAAGAGAAGGTCTAAATGCCATCTCAGCTAAAGAATATCTAAAGCTTTTGAACTCAGGGTCTGATCTATTGAAGATGCAGACCGGAGGTAAAAGTCAGTTGAATATGGTTCCTTCTCGAAACTTGATCATGGAAGTGGATAGTGCTGCTGTTTTCAATCAGGATATTATCCCTGAAGAATTTGCACCATTATTTACTCCTCAAATCAATCTTCAAGTAAAAGGAAGCTATCTCACCAAAGGTAATTTGATGTTGGTAGATTTGATTGTGAACAACAATTGGGAAAGACCAATCTATTTCAATAATACATCTCTAGCTACAATTGGAATCAATCTAGAAGATCATGTAGTAATGGAAGGCTTGACTTATCGACTTCTACCTGTTAGAAAGCCTAACTATGTGAGAGAAGAATTGGTAAATGCAGAATTGGCTTACGAAAACTACATGACCAAGTTTGCATTCAGAGGGATGGATGATCCGAATGCTTATTTGGATGAAGAGTATCGCCGATTTGCTTCCAACCATCGAAGTGCTATCAACAACATTGCAATAGCACTTCTGGATGAGGACAAAATGGAAAAAGCAGCTACCATTCTGAATTACGGATTGGAAGTGATGCCGAATGATGCGATTCCTTATGATCTATCGAGCGGTCAATCCGTACCATTGTTCTTCGAAGTTGGAGAAGAAGAAAAAGCGCTTGACATCATCGATGTGATTTCTAAAAAATCCTTGGACATGATTGAATTCTACACCAAGGAAAATAGGGATTACGATCGTGAGATGATGATTTCTATTGAGATGATCAAATATTTTATTCCGCTTTTGGAAGAAAGAGGGTATCAAGAAAAAGCACAGGAACTCAAACTGAGACTAGAATCCTTGATCGGCCAAGAAAGTCAATCACCGGGAGTTTTAGACAGAAGAGATTAATAAAGAGAAAGTCAGGTTATCCTGACTTTTTTTTTGAACTTATAGTAGAAAACCAATGAACCCATGAAAAAGCTACTACTTATAAGTTTATCACTGCTCTTATTTTCCTGCGGAAAGAAAATCTCAAGTCCCCCAGTTCAAGAACTTATTTCCGAACAGCTTAAAAACTCCCATTCGAATTCTGAATGGTTCGTATCTTTCAATCAAGCTGTAAAAGGCTTGACAGTGGATCAAGCAAATTGGAAAGACAGTACAGAAAACCATTCTATATCACAGTTAGGTTCGCACTTATTATTTTGGAACAAACGGATTTTGAAAGCATTCAAAAGAGAAAATGTTGAGGAGTTTGAAGGGGAAAACACGGAGACATTCTCCTTGCTTGATAGTCTTGCTTGGGAAAAGACCAAAGGAGATCTGGATCAAGTGATGATTGAATTGGAGGAAGCGGTTGCTAATGCCACCCCTGAGCAATTGGAGGGCTGGACATCTAGCCTAGCAAACGTTGCATCGCACAATGCATATCATACAGGTCAAATCCTATATATCCGAAAAATGAAAGGTTGGTGGGATTCCACCCAAGGAGTTCAGTGATTTACTTTTTCCAAAGAATATAAAACAAATCCAAACCTTTTTTTGGATCCTCAACTAGAGGAAAATCTTCATGTGTAATCTGAGTTACAGAATCACCTTCTTGTTGATGAAGCTTGTTTCTATTCATTCGATTTAGAATCTCATAAGGCATTCTCAGAATCCAATTAGGAAGTCGATGCTGCAAATCCAGGATATCAAATCGCATGATTTTTTGAACGGATTTTCTATTTGCCTCATGATAATCCCATACTTTTTGATTTCCTCCTACTCCTTTGGCCTCCACTTTATCGAAAATACCTGCACTCAAATCAATCAACTGTTGAGGGATATATTCTCGGATATGCCAAGGATTTCTAGAAAGAGTATGAGTATTATTTGGTGTAGAAATGATGGCTTTCCCTCCCGGTTTAAGCATCCGATAGATCTCTTCGAGAAAAAGTTTATCGTCTTGGATATGCTCGATTACTTGAAAACTTACTATCGTATCATAAGAATTGTCCTCAAAGCCTTCGAATGGTGGGATGACAGCTTGTCTAAATTCCACTCCAGGAAACTTTTCCTGAAGACTAGAAATCACTTCCCCGATTTTATCGATACCTATATAGCTATTCGCCAAAGGGAGCAAAGTTTCCACCCCTCTTCCTTCTCCGCATCCGATTTCCAACAAATCACCACTAATCCAAGGTTTAGCTGCAATGTATGCTTTTAATAGTCGTTGATGTATTGGATTATCGCTTACCAACTTGTCAGAGGCGATTTCCGTTGTATAGGTAGCCATGTAAAATTTTACTATTTTGGCAAAAGTAAGGTTAATTTTTAAAACCAGATATGATCACCCAATGAAGCTTAAACCAATTTACATTCTCCCACTTTTTCTTCTTGTCTTTTCATTCGCTTTTTCATCTTTTGCACAAAACACACTAAGCGATCTTAATCAGGCTTTAAGATATTCTAGGTATTCTAGAATTGCCTTGAAAGTCATACCTGTAAAGAAAGATAACAATACCTTCTTGGCTCAGATGGTCGTTGAGAAGATTGAAGAGGAACCTTCTGTAAATTCATACAGCTTTTCATATTCGGTTCTTTCAAGCTACAATGATGAAATAGACTCTGAAAACACCAATATTTTAATAGAAAATGATCTGAAATATGACACAGATCGACATTGGGTTTTCGAAAAAGAAATAACAGTTCCCGCGGGTCAGGAAACCGCTATCTTACTATTTTCTGCGACAGACACGAGACAAGGGGACCCCTATTATTTCCAAGTGGATTTGAAAAGTCCATATGTATATGATCTACCTAGTTTTGGCGCATACTATGCCAATAGTGTCCCATTTGACCAGAATTATTTAACTGCTGGGGAGGCATTGCTATTTAAATCAACCCAAGGTCCTAATCTTCATAGTTTCTATTATCCAATTGACTTTGACGTACCTTACCCACCGATGGAAACCAAACCAGCCCCGGTACCCAAAGAAGTTGAAGTAAATGACGAAGGGGATTTTCTTGCCAACGTACCCAAAGACTTGGATCATTTGGGTTATTATTTCTTTCAGCAAGACACAGCCGCAAGTTCAGGTCTTTTGATCAAAACAACTCATGAGGCATTTCCCAAGGTGAAGGATTGGGATGAAATGGTACAGATGGTTACCTACATTTCCACAAGGAGAGAGCATGAAACTTTATTGATGGCCCAGGATAAAAAGAAAGCATTGGATCAGTATTGGATCAATTTGACGAGGAATCCAGACACTGCTAAGGAGCTAATTCGTGAGTATTTTCGACAGGTAGAATTTGCCAACATCTTATTTACCGATTTCAAAGAAGGATGGAAAACCGACAAAGGAATGGTCTATATTGTGATGGGTCCACCTCAGGAAGTTAATTTTTATCAGGATCGAGAAATTTGGTCTTATGTAGGTATAGATGAGAGTTCAAAAATTCGCTTTACCTTTGCACGGGTAAAAAACATACTCAACCCTCATTACTACACTCTAAATCGATCTCGTGCTTACCAGCCGATTTGGTTTAAAAATATATCCCAATGGAGAAGCGGAAGGATGGCTTTCTAATCGAGCGAGGAGCTCACGACAAAGATTTTATTTTTGGTACTCGTGCTGTTATGGAGGCAATCCATGCTGCAAAAGAGGTCGACAAGGTCTTAGTACAAAAAGAATTGAATAATGACCTGATCAAAGAATTGCTTCAGCTATGCAAGTCTTCAGGTGTTCCTGTTGTACGTGTTCCGGATGCAAAGCTTAATCGAATCACTCGTAAAAATCATCAAGGGGTCATCGCCCAAATGTCTGCGATCACTTATGCCTCTTTGGACAATGTGATTGACAATTGCTACGCGGTTGGAAAATCTCCATTAATCTTGATTTTGGATCATATTACCGATGTGAGAAATTTTGGAGCTATTGCCAGAACTGCCGAATGTGCTGGAATCGATGCGATTGTCATTCCAGAAAAAGGGAGTGCTCAAATCAATTCTGACGCGATCAAAACATCGGCTGGAGCATTGAATTTCATCCCAGTGGTGAGAGTCAAAAACCTCTTCTACACCTGCCGAGATATTCAGAAAATGGGATTGACCTTGGTAGCAATCACTGAAAAAACAGACAAAATCATGTATGAAGCTGATTTTGCAAGTCCGGTTGCTATGGTTATGGGTTCCGAAGAAGATGGTATCTCTCAAGAAATCATGGGGATCGTAGATGAAAAAGTAAAAATCCCAATGGCTGGAAATATAGAAAGTCTTAATGTCTCAGTATCGGCGGGAATCGCCATTTACGAGGCAATCAGACAGAGAAAAGCATAAAAAAAGAGGACTTCAAACGAAGTCCTCTCCTTTTTTACGGGCATTGGAAACAAAATCTCTGAATTTCTTTTCTCCATCTAAAGGACAAATAAGCAAGACATTGTCAGTTTCATTGACCAGGTAATTTTTTAAACCTTCCACTACGACCAACTTATCTGAATTAGTGCTGATAAAGCTGTTTTCAGTATTATATAAAATAGCGTTGGCCTCCACTACATTATTTTGCTTATCCTTCTCACGAATCTCATGGAGACTGGTCCAGGATCCTAAATCAGACCAACCAAAATCCCCCAAAATCACATAGACATCACTAGACTTTTCCATCAATCCAAAATCAATGGAAATGTTTTTTACCTGCAGATAGGCTTTACTCACAAAATCATCTTCTTTCTCCGTTCCAAAAGCCTCGATTCCTTCATCAAATATTTCGGAAATATCTTGCATATGTTCTCTAAGAGCATGAATTATACTGCTCCCTTTCCAAACGAACATCCCTGAATTCCAAACAAAATCGCCGCTCTCAATGAAGGTTTTGGCCAATTTGAGATTTGGCTTTTCAGTAAAAGTCTTCACTTTTCTAGCGTCTTCTCCTTTTCCTTCATGGTACTGAATATACCCATACCCAGTTTCGGGACGATTTGGTTTGATTCCCAAAGTCACCAGTCTATGATCAATTTGAGCAGCTTTTACAGCTTTTTCGATAGTCTTTAAAAATTTAACTTCCTGCAGGATCAAATGATCTGCTGGAGTCACAATCATAGTTGCTTCTGGATCGATGGAATGAATCTTATATCCGGCATATGCAATACATGTAGCCGTGTTTTTACGATTGGGTTCACTCAAAATTTGATGATCCTCCAGTTCAGGCAATTGTTCTTTGACCAGGCTGACATACTTCCTGTAGGTAATTACAAAAAATTGATCTTTTTCAGCTATCGCCCGAAACCGATCGTAAGTCATTTGCAACAAAGATCTACCAGTTCCGAGAATATCTAAAAACTGCTTGGGCTTTTTTCTTCTGCTGTAAGGCCAGAACCGGGACCCAATTCCCCCAGCCATGATTACTATATAGGGTCTATTTTGCATTCAAACATCAAACAATACCTTCCTTCATTAACTCATGAATATGTATAAATCCGGCAATATTTTCTCCATCCATCGCTACCAGCTGCGTTATATTATGATTGCGCATCATATTTAGAGCACGAATGGCATATTCGTCTTTGTCAATCGTTTTCGGTCCGCTGGTCATGATATCTTCAGCTTTTAAGGATGCTATATCCAAAGTCTTTTGAAGCATTCTCCGCAAGTCACCATCTGTAATGATTCCCAAAAGTCTTCCACTTTCATCAGAAACAGCCGTAGCGCCCAATCTTTTACCGGAAATTTCCAAAATCACCTCAGCTAAACCTGCCTCTTTGGAAACAACTGGGATTTCATTCCCCCCAATCAAATCTGCTACCCTTAAATATAACTGTTTTCCCAATGATCCTCCAGGATGATATTTGGCAAAATCCTCGGAGCTAAAACCACGTGCTTCCAACAAGCAAACAGCCAAAGCATCCCCTAAAGCCAAATGTGCTGTGGTACTTGTAGTCGGTGCCAAATTATTTGGGCAAGCCTCCTCACCTATTGTGGCATTCAACACATAATCAGACTGTTTCGCCAAATAACTTTGAGTATTGCTGACCATTGCAACGAGTTTGGATCCCAGTTTTTTCAACAACGGAACCAAAACTTTGATTTCAGGAGTATTTCCACTTTTAGAAATACACAAAACAATATCATCATCCTGAATCATCCCCAAATCTCCATGGATCGCATCAGCTGCATGCATAAACAAAGCAGGAGTACCTGTAGAGTTAAGTGTTGCAACTATCTTATTACCAATGATTGCGCTTTTTCCAACTCCAGTAATCACCACACGGCCTTTACCATGTAAAATCTGTTCCACACAAGCATCAAAATCTCCATCTAAATAATCGATTAGCTTCAAAATTGCATTCGATTCATTTTGCAAGACACGAGCCGCTGTATTTCTAATATTTTTAGCTAAATTCAATTTTACCTGCGTTAATCACTAATTTTGTACAAAGGTATAAAAGTAATCAATCATTCCTGTACGCAGCTTTTCATACCCTTAAAGCCCTGTTCAAGTGGAAGAAAAAGTAAAAGCAGATCTTAAGCAAATATTCGGATTTAGTAAGTTCAGAGGGAATCAGGAACCCATAGTGGACAACTTGCTCAACCAGCGTAACACCTTTGTGATTATGCCTACCGGAGCGGGAAAATCTCTCTGCTACCAACTTCCTGCAGTGGTAAAAGACGGGACCGCCATAGTAATCTCTCCATTGATTGCACTGATGAAAAATCAAGTGGACCAACTCAATGCGATAGGTATCAATGCCCATTTCCTAAATTCTACCCTCAGTAAATCCGAATCCAATAGAGTAAAATCGGAAGTTCTCAAGAAGCAAACCAAACTGCTTTATGTAGCTCCTGAATCCCTTACCAAAGAAGAAAATATAGCTTTCCTCAAGGAAGCAGAATTGAGTTTTGTAGCCATTGATGAGGCACATTGTATTTCGGAATGGGGACATGATTTCCGTCCAGAGTACCGAAAAATCAAATCAATTGTAGCTCAAATTGCTCCTACCCTTCCTATCATAGCCCTTACAGCAACCGCCACCCCAAAAGTTCAACAGGACATCCAAAGGAACTTGCAAATGGAGGAGGCAGATTTATTCAAATCCTCATTCAATCGAACCAATCTATTCTATGAGGTTCGTGCTAAAGCTAAGAACGACACCAAAAAACAGCTCATAAAGTTTATCAAATCTCATAAAGGTAAGTCAGGTATTATCTATTGCTTGAGCCGTAAAAAAGTGGAGGAGATAGCAAACCTATTGCAGGTCAACCAGATCAATGCAGCGCCATATCACGCAGGTTTGGATTCTTCAGTTAGGATTAAAAATCAAGATGATTTCCTTAATGAGGAGGTAGATGTAATCGTCGCAACAATCGCATTTGGAATGGGAATTGACAAACCTGATGTTAGGTATGTGATTCATTATGATGTTCCAAAATCTTTGGAAGGCTACTACCAGGAAACTGGAAGAGCAGGAAGAGATGGTTTAGAAGGGCATTGCTTGATGTTCTATCGATATGAGGACATCGTCAAGCTTGACAAATTCAATAAAGATAAGGCTGTCACTGAGCGTGAAAATGCCAAAATTCTCCTTCAAGAAATGGCTGCTTACGCAGAGACGGGAGTTTGTCGAAGGAAATTTATTTTGAATTATTTTGGGGAGACCCTTGATGAGGATTGTGGTTTTTGTGACAATTGTAAGCGAGAGAGAGAAACCTTTGAAGGTATGGACTATCTACTCCTTGCCCTTCAAGCTGCCCAGCAAACCAATGAAAGGTTTGGACTAGAACATCTAGTCAAGGTGTTGATTGGGGAGGTCACAGATTATGTGTCGAGTTATAAGCACGATCAGTTAGATGTCTTTGGAAAGGGCAAAGAAGAGCCTGAAAAACTCTGGACCTCTGTGTTGAGACAAGCCTTAGTTATGAACTTGCTTGCAAAGGACATAGAAAACTATGGAGTATTAAAAATCACTCCAAAAGGACACGGATTCCTTTCAGCTCCTTATTCAGCAAACCTGTATAAGGACCATGATTTTGAGAAGGAAATGGAGAATGAGCAACCAGAATTGGAAGTCTCTTCTGGTGGAATCGCCTATGATGAAAAGCTATTTGAATTATTAAAAGCTGAAAGAAAAAAGGTCGCTCGATCCAAAAACTTACCTCCTTATGTAATCTTCCAAGACCCTTCATTGGAAGAAATGGCCACAGTTTACCCTACGACTCGTGATGAATTAGCTCAAATTAACGGGGTTGGAATGGGAAAAGTGGCTAAATTTGGGTCACCTTTTCTAAAACTTATTGCGAGTTATGTAGAAGAGAATGAAATCGAGACCGCTTCGGATGTGGTTGTTAAATCCTCCGGAACCCGCTCAAAGGTCAAAATTTCGATAATCCAGCAAATCGACCGCAAGATTGACCTGGACGAGATTGCAGAAAATCTCAACATTAGTATGGGAGAATTGCTTCAAGAAATTGAGCAAATCACCTATAGCGGAACTAAACTAAACATCGATTACTACATTCATCATATCATGGATGAGGAGCGGGAAGACATCCTCCATGATTATTTTATGAGTGCGGAAAGCGATAATATAAAGGCAGCTTTGGATGAATTGGAAGATGAGGATTTCGCAGAGGACGAACTGCGAGTCTACAGAATCAAATTCATATCCGAACATGCCAATTAAACTGATCTAATTCAATGAATATACTCTTATTGGGTAGCGGAGGTAGAGAACACGCCTTCGCATGGAAGATTGTACAAAGTCCAAAGTGCACCAATCTTTATGTAGCTCCTGGAAATGCAGGAACTTCAGAAATCGCCACCAATTTACCACTTGCAGTTACTGATTTCACAGGGATCAAGCAGGTGATTTTGGACAAATCCATCGATTTAGTAGTAGTAGGACCTGAAGAACCTTTGGTAAAAGGCTTAGTTGATTTCTTGTTTTCTGAAGAAGAAACCAAATCAATTCCAGTAGTAGGCCCATCTCAATTGGGTGCGACTTTGGAAGGAAGCAAAGACTTTTCCAAGAGATTTATGCAAAGGAACAATGTTCCTACTGCAGCTTATGAAACGTTCGATTCCAATCAACTGGAAGAAGGATTGGCCTATTTGGAGAAACAATCACTTCCTATCGTACTAAAAGCTGATGGCCTAGCAGCTGGAAAAGGTGTCTTGATCTGCGAAACATTAGAGGACGCCAAAACTTCTTTAAAAGAAATGCTTTTGGATCAAAAGTTCGGTGAAGCTTCTTCCAAAGTAGTGATTGAAGAGTTTTTGACTGGCATTGAGCTTTCCGTTTTCGTAGCAACTGACGGTAAGAATTATAAAATTCTTCCTGAAGCCAAAGATTACAAAAGAATCGGTGAAGGAGATACTGGATTAAATACCGGAGGAATGGGAGCGGTAACCCCTGTGATATTTGCCGATAAAGACTTTATGGCAAAAGTTGAGGAAAAGGTTGTCCAACCTACGGTAGCTGGATTAGCTTCAGAGGATATTCCTTATAAAGGCTTTTTGTTCATTGGTTTGATGAATAATAATGGAGAACCTTATGTCATCGAATACAATGTCCGAATGGGTGACCCAGAGACTGAGGCCGTTCTTCCTCGAATCGAGAGTGATTTTGTTGATTTGCTTTGGGGGATAGGAACTGGATCATTGAAGGACTATGAGCTTTCTCTTTCCAGCGATTATGCCACCACAGTTGTCATGGTTAGTGGCGGATATCCAGGTTCTTATGAAAAAGGATTTGAAATCACTTTGCCGGAATCGGTAGAAAATGCCACTATTTTCCATGCCGGAACCGCATTCAATGCTGATGCAAAGGTGGTAAACCAAGGAGGTAGAGTGATTGCTGTAACCGGAAGAGGAAAAGATTTGGAGACTTCTCTTAAAAATACCTTTGCGGTGGTTGAGCAAATCAATTGGGATAAGGCATATTATCGAAAAGATATTGGCCAGGACATCCTGAAACTGATCAAATAAACCCAAATAAACGAGGGCTTATGCCCCATTGATATATATGTCTGGATGTAGTAGCTGCTCGACTTCCTCAGGAGGTACCGGAGGTTGCCAAAACAACGGAACTTGCGGAACGAGCGATTGTAATAAAATGAACTCTTTTGACTGGTTGAGCCACATGGGTATACCCCAAGTGGACAATTTTGATATTGTCGAAGTGAAGTTCAAAGGCGGGAGGAAAGATTACTACAGGAATGTAGACTATTTATCCTTGACCACAGGAGACCCTGTGGTTGTAGACGTCCCAAGCGGTCATCATATTGGATATGTTTCCCTTCAGGGTGAACTGGTACGTCTACAGATGCAAAAGCGTAAAATCAAAGACGATGATAATATTCTTCGCATTTATCGATTAGCCAATCAAAAGGACGTCGAAAAATGGGAGGAGTCCAAAAATAGAGAAATCCCAACTCTTTATAGATGTAGACAAATTGTTGAAGAGTTAGGTCTCAAAATGAAAATGTCTGATATTGAGTTTCAAGCAGATAACTCAAAGGCAACTTTCTATTATTCTGCAGACGAGCGGGTTGATTTCCGGGAACTTATCAAAGTATTGGCTTCAGAATTCAGGATCCGTGTTGAAATGCGACAAATCAGTCTTCGTCAAGAAGCAGGAAGGCTGGGAGGAATAGGTGTTTGTGGACGTGAACTTTGCTGCTCTACATGGTTGGTAGATTTCAAAAATGTCAGCACATCGGCTGCTAGATATCAAAACCTATCCCTAAATCCAGGAAAACTTAGCGGTCAATGCGGTAGACTTAAATGCTGTCTAAACTATGAGTTGGACACCTACATGGATGCGATCAAGGACATCCCAACTATCGAAAAACCACTTCAGACAGACCAAGGAATAGCTAAACTTCAGAAGACGGATATCTTCCGAAAATTGATGTGGTTTAGCTACAACAATGATAATGACTGGCACAGCATCACGTGTGAGAGAGTTAAGGAGATTCAAGAATTGAATGCCAAAGGTGTAAAAGTATTCAACCTCCAGTTCAATGAATCTTCAGACATTGAAGATATTGCTGCACAATCTACCCGTGAGCTTGAGCTTCTGGATAAAAAATTCGCCAAGAAAAAAAGGAGAAAAAAACCAAGAAATAGGACTCAAGGAAATCAGCAGGAAACTCAAAACACTGCCCCTGAACAAAAAAGCTCAAGCCCTGAAAGAAGGCCTAGGCCAGAAAGACAGGGGAGAAAGCCAAACCCTCCAAAAAGTTCTGCCCCAGAGAAACAAGCCGCTCCCCCTACTCCACAGGGTGATACTGCTAATCAAGAAAATAAAAAACGCAGAAATAAAAGGAGAAAACCAAGGAATCCACAAAATCAGAGTTCCCCAAATCAAGGAAACCAGAATCAGGGTTCTCAAAATCAAAACCCTCAGAATCAGGCCCCTCAAAACCAACAGTCTAAGGCTTCTAATTCCGGTGACGGAAAGCCTAATGGTCCAAAAAAAGAGGGTAAGAAAAGATTTCCTCCAAGAAAAAACCAAAACCCCAATAACAATTCAGGAAATGAATAAATCTGTTTTTTGGGGAATACTAATGATTCTAGCCTTTGGGAGCTCCTGCTCTGAAGATCGCTTATATGAGGATTATATTCCTTTAGACAATGTCTCCGGATGGAATCAGAATGATAGTTTAAGATTTGAATTAGGTGATGTAGTGATCTCTGGAAAGACATCCCTTTTAGCTATTCGATTCACTGACAATTATCCATTCTCCAACTTCTATGTGAGGATATTGGCAAAGGATTCCAGCAATCAGATTTTGGAAAATAAATTGATAAATGTCCCTTTATTTGATTCAAAAACAGGTGAGCCTTTGGGAGAAGGATTTGGAAGCACCTATACAAAATATGATACCCTTCCAATCCAATTCAAACCAGGCACAAATTCTCTCACTCTTTTACAATACATGAGGCAGGAAACTCTTCCTGGCATTGAGGCAGCTGGAATTAAGATTTTACCATAAAAAAAGCTCCTGATTTTGATTCAGGAGCTTTTTTACTTTTCAGTATTTGTTATCTCATTTTCTTATAAGCATTGATTAGGCCATTGGTAGACCCATCATGACTTGTGATTTCTTCCTCATTATTCAATTCCGGAAGGATGCCATTAGCCAAAACTTTTCCTAACTCAACTCCCCACTGGTCAAAGCTAAAGATATTCCAAATTGCTCCTTGTACGAAAATTTTATGCTCATACATGGCAATTAGCATTCCCAAGGTATAAGGAGTGATTTTCTTTACCAACATAGAATTAGTCGGACGGTTTCCTTCAAAAACACGATGCGGTCCAACTTGGTCAATTTGCTCCAAAGATTTACCAGCTTTATTCATCTCTGCTCTTACCTCTTCCAAAGATTTTCCTTTCATCAAGGCTTCAGTTTGAGCAAAGAAGTTAGAAAGCAACTTCGGATGATGATCTCCAATAGGATTATGGGATATCGCCGGCGCGATGAAATCACAAGGAATCAGATGAGTTCCTTGGTGGATCAGTTGATAAAAAGCATGCTGTCCATTAGTTCCTGGTTCACCCCAGATAATTGGTCCGGTGGTATAATCTACCTTTTCACCATCTCTTGCCACATACTTTCCATTACTTTCCATATTTCCTTGTTGGAAATAGGCAGCAAATCGGTGCATGTATTGATCATAAGGCAAAATAGCTTCAGAAGCTGCTCCCAAGAAATTGGTGTTCCAAATCCCTATGATAGCCAGTAATACTGGAATGTTTCGGTCAAATTGAGAATGTCTGAAATGCTCATCCATTGCATGGGCACCTTCAAGTAATTGTTCAAAATTGTCGAAACCAATTGCACAGGCAATAGGTAAGCCAATAGCGGACCATAAGGAATATCTTCCACCTACCCAATCCCAAAATTCAAACATGTTATTTGGGTCGATACCAAATGCCTCTACCCCTTTCAGGTTTGTAGATAAAGCAACAAAATGTTTAGCAACAGCAGCTTCATCTTTAGCATGGTTCAAAAACCAATTCCTAGCCGAATGAGCATTGGTCATGGTCTCCTGAGTGGTAAATGTTTTGGAAGCTATGAAAAACATAGTGGTCTCGGGATCCACTTTTTTCAAAGTTTCAACGATATGAGTTCCATCTACATTGGAAACAAAGAAAATCTCCAGGTTTTCAGCCTGATAGGGTTTCAAAGCTTCGGTAACCATCACCGGACCTAAATCAGATCCACCAATACCAATATTTACCAAACTCTTGATCGGCTTTCCAGTATATCCCAACCATTTTCCATCATGAACTTTGGTAGCAAATACTTTCATTTTTTGAAGTACTGCAGTGATATCTTCCATCACATTGTGTCCATCTACATAAACAGCGCGATCACTTCTATTTCTAAGTGCCGTATGTAGTACTGCTCTATCTTCAGTCTGATTGATATGCTTTCCTTCAAACATGGATTCGATTGCAACATGCAACTCGGTTTCTCTTGCTAGATCTAAAAGTGCATCTCGAATCTCGTCATTGATGCGGTTTTTGGAATAATCCACCAAAAGATCTTCCAATTGGATACTATAGCGCTCAAAACGCTCTCTTTCATTAAAAAGTGAGAGGATTTGAAGGTCTTTGTATTTGTCTGCCAGTTCAACTAATCTTTCCCAAGCAGGTGTTGTCGTAGGGTTAATAACGTTCATTTTAGGTTATGATAGGAATGAACAACAAATTTAAGATTTATCCCCAAGGGGAAAAGAAGAGATTGAATTTTGAATCTGCCGAATCAGATTTTATATTAAAAATTAAAGGGGCTTTTTAAGGCCCCTTTTTTATTAATTAATCCTTCAAAAAATCCCGAAGGACATAATTCAAAATGCCTCCATTCTTATAGTAGGCTATTTCAACTTCTGAATCCAATCTGGATTTAACTTCGAATGTTTTCTCCTCTCCAGTTGAAGCTTTAACCTTTACCGTAAGATTTTGACCAGGAGTCAAGCCTGATTCTATACCTGAAATAGTGAATTCTTCCCTTCCAGTTAGGTTGAGTGAAGCAGCATTTTCTCCTTTAAGAAACTGTAGAGGCAAAACTCCCATTCCAACCAAGTTGGATCTATGGATTCTCTCATAGCTTTCAGCAATCACGGCTTTGACGCCCAAAAGATTGGTTCCTTTTGCTGCCCAATCTCGAGATGAGCCAGAGCCATATTCTTTTCCTGCCAAAACAATCAATGGGATATGATTTGACTGATACTTTTGTGAAGCATCAAAAACGGTCATTTCTTCACCGCTTGGTATATAGGTTGTAAAGCCTCCTTCTTGGTTAGACAGTTGGTTTTTGATCCGAACGTTAGCAAAGGTACCTCTGACCATCACTTCGTCATTTCCTCTGCGTGATCCGTAGGAATTGAAATCCGGTCTCTGAACTCCTCTACCAACCAAATATTGACCTGCAGGCGTATTTTCTCTAAATGAACCTGCTGGTGAAATATGATCTGTAGTGATAGAGTCACCCAATTTCAAGAGAACATTGGCATTGACGATATCCTTTGGCTCTGGCACATCCACAGAGATTCCTTTAAAAAATGGCGCCTCTTTGATGTAAGTGGATTGGTCATCCCAAGGGTAAATCTCCCCTTCTCCAGATTCCAATTGCTTCCAGATTTCATTTCCTTCGAAAATCTCTCCGTAACTCTTTTGATAATCACCTGGAGAAAGAACCTGTCTGGAAATCTCATCGATTTCCTCCTGAGTTGGCCAAATGTCTTTCAAATAAACCGGCTCCAAATTCGGATCATATCCAACCGGTTCATTATATAAATCGATATCTACTCTACCAGCTAAAGCATAAACAACAACAAGCATAGGAGACATCAAATAATTCATTTTCACTTGGGGATGAACTCTGGCTTCAAAGTTTCTATTCCCAGAAAGCACTGAAGCTACAACCAAATCATTATCCTCTACAGCAGCGGCAATATGAGCAGGCAATGGCCCTGAATTCCCGATACAAGAAGTACATCCATAACCGACGGTATGGAATTTCAAACCTTCCAAATCATCCATCAGTCCCGCTTTTTCCAAATAATCAGTTACAACTTTGGATCCCGGTGCCAAAGATGTTTTTACCCATGGCTTGACATCCAGCCCTTTTTCAATGGCTTTTCTGGCAACCAAACCCGCTCCCAACATAACAGAAGGATTCGAAGTATTGGTACAAGAAGTGATAGCTGCTATGACAATCGAACCATCATGAAGCTCGAACTTCTCATTGTGAAGATCGACCGTGACGGATTTCAAACCATCCTTGATTTTAGTTTCCTGGCTTGCTTCAACAGCAACATTGCTTGGTGCCGAAGTTTCTTGACCTCCTCCATCATTGAACCATCGACTCACTTCTCTTTTGTCCATCGGAATGTAATCTCTGCCATGAACCGACTTCAAAAGTTCTTGGAACTTAGGCTTGAAATTCCTTACCAAAATCTTGTCCTGTGGTCTTTTTGGACCGGAAACAGTAGCTTCTACAGTCCCTAAATCCAGTTCCACGAGAGATGAATATTGAATCAAATCTTCATCTTCTCTCCACAGCAAATTGGATTTGCAGTAATCTTCCACCAATTGGATTTGAGAAGCACTTCGATTGGTTTTGGCCATGTAATCCAAAGTTCTATCATCAATCGGAAAATAGGTGACAGTACAGCCAAACTCAGGTGACATATTAGAAATAGTTGCTCGATCAGGAACCGAAAGCGAATCCAAACCTGGACCAAATACTTCCACAAACTTCCCAACTACCCCATGCTTTCGAAGCAATTCGGTTATGGTCAAAACCATATCTGTAGCCGTAGTTCCCGCTGGAAGTTTTCCTGTCAGCTTCAATCCCACTACCTCAGGCATGATAAAGTAAATTGGTTGCCCCAAAAGCGCCGCTTCAGCTTCAATTCCTCCCACTCCCCAAGCAACAACTCCGATTCCATTGACCATTGGAGTGTGAGAATCTGTTCCTACAAGTGTATCAGGGAATGCTTTCCCGTCACGTGTAATCACTCCATGGGCCAAATATTCCAAATTGACTTGGTGGCAAATCCCCATTCCCGGAGGCACTACAGAGAAGTTATTAAAGGACTTTTGAGCCCATTTTAAAAATTGATATCGCTCCTTATTTCTCTTGTATTCTACTTCTACGTTCTTCTGATAACTATAATTGGTTCCAAAATAATCTACTACAACAGAGTGATCAATAACCAAATCAACAGGAATCAAAGGGTTTAATTTGGCAGGGTCTTTCCCTTTTCTTTTTGCCTCGGACCGTAAAGAGGCAATATCAACCACAGCTGGTACACCTGTAAAATCCTGCATCAAAACCCTCGCAGGCTTATATGGAATATCTTTATCAGAGGCCTTCGGACTCCAGTTCAAAATAGTCTCCAAATGCTCTTTAGTAATTGCAAAATCATCAAAATTTCGAAGTGCATTTTCTAAAAGGATTCGGATCGAAAAAGGCAAATGCTTTACCTTTTTACCAGAATTTTGAAGTTTTTCTAAGCTCCAGTAAGTAAACTCCCCACTGGATGTCTTCAAACTGGATTGAATGGAATAAGGATCTAGATTCATAATAAAAAGAATTATGGGTTTAAAACAATTTCATAATAATCAACTGAAATAAAGGCTATTGAATTCCCCAGATACATAAAAGGTATCTATTTTTAAGAAAATTATTGGCTATTTAGGTTAAATCTCAAGGCAAAATCACCAAAGCTTCCTATGAACCTTCTAAGAATCCTCAGTGGATTTTTCTTCTTGGCTACTTTTTTCCCACTTATCAAATCAGACAAATGGTGGATTCGAATATTTGACTATCCAAGACTTCAAAAACTAACCATTCTAATCCTAATTAGTTTAGGATGGCTTATTTATTCTGATCTCAGCCAGCCAGAACCGTGGATATGGCTTGGATTGATTGGAATTGCCGTTTTCTACCTTGGAAATCAGGTTTACCCTTTTACTCCATTCGGTAAGAAAATGATCAAAAAAGTCCCATTCAGAGAGGAAAGTGGAGTTCATATTCTGGCTGCCAATGTTTATCAATACAATGTCAAATACTCCAAGCTTTTGAACCTCGTTCAAATCGAGCGTCCAGATATCCTTTTCTTTGTAGAAACCGATTCCAAATGGGAAAAAGCATTAAATCCTTTAGAAAAGGACTACCCTTTTACCATCAAAATACCCCTCGATAATACCTACGGTTTACTTTTTTATTCCAAGCTGAAAATAATAAGACAGGAAATTCATTATTTGATTGATTCTGAAATTCCTTCTTTGGAATTGGATATTGAGTTAAGAAATGGGGATATGATCACAATATTTGCAATCCATCCAACTCCTCCAGTTCCGGGTGAAAATTCGAAAAGTACTGACCGGGATGCCGAAATCCTCATTGTCGGAAAGAAAGCAAAATCCAGCAAGCTCCCTTCCCTAGTAATTGGGGATCTGAATGATGTAGCCTGGAGCTATACAACAGAGCTTTTCCTCAAAATCTCAGAAATGGCTGATCCAAGACGCGGGAGAGGCACCTATAATACTTTTCATGCCCATTATCCCATCTTCAGGTGGCCTTTGGATCATGTTTTTCTTAGTAAGGACTTTGGTCTTAGTAAAATGAAAGTCCATCGTAATATCGGTTCTGACCATTTTCCAATAAGTATTAAGGCGGTATTAATTCAGGAGAGAACAGTAGAACCAATAAGAGCTAATGGGGATGAAAAAAAAGAAGCCCGTCAGAAGATTTCCAACGGGCTTGAATCTGGTTCAAAAGATTAATTTCCTTCCTTTTCTTCAGCTTTGGCTTTACGCTTAAAGCCCTTTTTGAAAGGCCAGGTGTATTCCAATGCTTCTAGACCTCTATTCAGATTATAGGTAGCAGAATCGGTGTTTTCCAGTGTGCTTTTCAAGTATTCAGCAAACTCAGGATCATTCAAAAGCATTCCCAAAGAATTGTTTGGGTCATCCAATTTGGAAGAAATTTCACTCAATTTTTCAGTCAATTCTTCAGTGTTGGTAGCTGAAGATCTAAAGCTTGCCACAGTTGCCCTCAACTCAGAAGCCATGGTTGTATCTGTCACCAAATCATTGAATAGATTGCCTTCTTGGTTCAATTTTGAAGTAAACTTGTTCAAATCAGTCAACATTTGATTACTGTTGATGCTGGCTCTATTCAAATTGGAAATGATTGCTCTGAAGTTTTCGGCCAAGGTAGAATCCGTCATTACAGCTCCAACAATTCCTTCTCCAGCTGCCAATTTACCTGTTAACAATTTCAGGTCATTGGTGATATCCACTAGGTTTTTATTGTTTTCTTGAAGCGTTTCCATCATTTTATCTGTATCCAAAGGCATTACAGCTTCCAATCTATCTCCATTTTCCACTGGTGGAGCCAAGGTAGTTCCTCCATAGATTACGATGATCTTATTACCAATTAGACCGTCGGAGCTCAAAGTCGCTTTGGAGTCTTTTCTGATGAATTCTTTTACTTCCTCTTCTACATTCATCTCGATTTCTACCTGAGAATCACCGTAGAAGTTAATTTTTCTTACTGTACCGATTTTTACACCAGAAAACCAGACGTTATTTCCTGGCTGTAGGCCTCCGATATCATCGAAAACTGCTTTAAGCTGGATAGCTTTTACAAATTTCTTCTGCTGGCCACCAAGGGTCATCACACCAGCAACTAAAATAGCGATCCCTAAAAAGACAAAAATGCCTACTACAACAGACCGTTTGTTTTCACCTCTCATGATTCTATAAAATTATAATCGTAGAATGATTTCACTCGTTTATCTTCCGCATGCGGAAATACTTCTTCGAAAGTCCCTATTGAACTAAACTGACCATCTAGCAATACCGCCATTCGGTCTCCCGTCATTTTTGCACAAGTCAGATCGTGCGTAATAACAATGGATGTAGTCTTATAGCGCTCTCTTACTTCATTTATCAAATTGTTGATGTCCACACAGGTAATCGGATCCAGACCCGCTGTAGGCTCATCATAAAGCATAATCTCAGGATTCAGAATTAGAGTTCTCGCCACCCCAATTCGCTTTTTTTGTCCTCCAGAAAGCTCAGAAGGCATCTGGTTGATGGTATTCGGCAATCCAACTGCCTCCAACAACTCTTCGATTCTCATTGTAATCTCTTTTTTTGTCAGGTTTTTGATATTTCTGACCAAAGGAAACTCCATATTCTCTCTAACAGTCATGGAGTCATAGAGGGCTGAATTTTGAAATGAAAAGCCGATTTTCAACCTCAATTCATTCAATTCTTTCGTATGCAAAGTGGATACTTCCTGTCCCAATACATTCATTTGGCCTTTATCCTGCTTCAAAAGACCAACCATAATCTTGATCAATACAGATTTACCTGTACCAGAACGCCCTAAAACGACAAGGTTTTCCTCTCTGAAAAGGTCCAGATCAACACCCTTGAGGACATCTAAGTCTCCAAAACTTTTATATAGGTCTCGAATTTCTACAACTTTTTCTGCCATGATTAGAGTATTCTTATTGCGTTGACAACCTGAAGTACCAATAGCTCCTCGATAAATATCAAGAACATGGAAATAACAACCGCTGAGTTAGCTGCTCTACCGACTCCCTCTGTTCCTTTAGAAGAATGATAACCCTTATAACAACCCACAATCCCAATTGTAAAGCCAAAAAGCAAGGATTTTAATACCGAAGACCAGATATCCAAGAATGAAATGGATTCAAATACCTGGAAAAAGAAGGTAGACAAACTGACCAATTCATTGGAATTCACATTGAGAAATGAACCCATCAAAGCCACAAAATCGGTGTATAGTACCAATATTGGGATCATAAATGTAGTAGCAATCACCCGTGTGACAACCAAAAATTTGAATGGATTGGTCGCGGAGACCTCCATCGCATCAATCTGCTCCGTTACTTTCATGGAGCCAATTTCCGCACCGATACTCGACCCAACTTTACCTGCGGCGATCAATGCAGTCACCAAGGGCCCCATCGCTCTTACTACAGCAATAGAGATCAAAGAGGGCAACCAAGAAGTAGCCCCAAACTCTGAAAGTGAGGGTCTAGACTGGTTTGTAAATACAATTCCGACGATAAATCCTGTCAATGAAATCAAAGGGAGTGATTCCACGCCGATCCGATAGCACTGATGAACGACTTCCTTAAACTCATATGGAGGAAGAAAAACTTCTTTCCAAAATCGCCTAACAAAGTTCCAAGCATCAGCTAGACCAGTAAAAAACTTATCGATTTTTTTTGAAAGCAAAGGCTTTCTATCATCCGATTCTTCGGCCATAATTCCTTCAATCTTTTCAGTTTAATTAGAATCCAGGAATGGAAGCAATGCAAAGAAAACAAAATTAAAACCAACCCTTACCTTCACAAGATTTTTTTTGAAGAAGTAAAATAAGAAGGTTTTAGTATTAAATTCTAAATAAATAATTATTTCGAAATATAATTTGTTTTTTAAATATTTTTTCGTAAAATCATTCTAAAATTCTTTGATTATCAAAGAAAATACCAAAGCTACCACAGAGTAATTTTTATTCACCAAAATCATCATGATTATGAAAAAGATACTCTCACTTATAGTTTTCCTTTCATTATACTTCCCTACTGTAGCGCAAAATTCTTTTAATGAGGAAAATTCTCACACCGCTACTAAACCCAATATTTTGAAAGAAAAATCTCCAATTGGGATCGAAAATCTAATTTTTAAAAGAAGGGCAAATCACAAAATTCAAAGAGTAACTCTACCAATTACATCCATTACAAAATCGGAAATAGAAGAAAAAGGACGCATTGGATTAGAGGTGCTACCCAACATCGCTCTAGGAAATACAGGGAAATCTCACAATCCTACTTTTCAGATTAGAGGTACTGCAAACTTAACCGATAGATTGGTGTTAATTAACGGCTCCAGAACCTTTTTGAACCAGAGTCAAAAACCGGAAATTGATGAAGAACAGTTAAAGATTATAGTTCAAGAAAGGATAGAAAATAATGATCCTAAAACGACTGTTCAGATTAGCGAAGTCGGCAATTTTCTGGATCAAAAATTCAAAAATCTTGAAACAAATTCCGATCCTACAATCAATGCAAACTGGAATGATTATGGCTATGTCAGAGGACAGGGAAAATCGGAATTTGAGATTGAAAATTTAATCGGATATCACTATCAAAATACCTCTGAGGAAGAGGAAAAATATTTTCAATATATCCAGGTAAAACCTATAAATTTTTATGCCAGTGTAGGCTTCAATTACTTCGTTGGTAAGAACGAATCAAACTCAGGATTTGATTATAAATATCCCGGATTTGGAGTCGCCTCTTTAAATGGTGGAGTCAGTTTTAACCCCTGTTTGAGAGGCGGAATTCAAGCAGAAATTGGACCTGCTTTGGAGCTTTATGATGGAGGATCTAGCTTCGGTTTTAATGCGAGAATTGGTGGCTTTTATGACTTGAAAAAACCAGAAGAAAGAATTGCTGAAACGTTATATTACGGAAAGGCTCAACCCCATTGGTCACTGGTCGGAGGCTTCAATTATTACAATACCGCAAGCAATGGATTTACCACTTTGAGTGCAGGTGTCAGATATCAATTTTAATCTCAGTTTTCACTAGAAACTAATTCCAATATCAACTCCCAATTCTCCTTTGAAAGAGGTTTTTCTAAGACCCCTTTTACCCTTGAATATTGACTTGATTTTTTAAGATCATCTGAAGAAACATGCCCCGTTATAAAGACAATTGGAGCCTCGGAATTACTGATAAATTCTTCTACAAAATCCCATCCAGATCCGCCTTCCAAATTCAGATCAGAAAGAATTAAACTGGCTGAGTTTCCTTGTAACCAATTATTAAGTTCTTCTGCATTTTCAAAAAATTCTGATGTAGATCCTGGCAGGTTCAGCTTGATTAATTTTTTCATCAGCAAATGCTGAATCTTATCATCATCCAAATAAACTATAGTCATCCTCCTATAAATTTTGCGAATACCTCGACCAATTATGGCGAGTCTTAAAAATTGAATTGTTATCCTTAAAACTAATCCTATTTATCCAATTAATAATGCCTTGCAAACGTTATCTCCACAATTAAGCCTTGTCTAATTTTTTTAGTCAAAGCTAATTATGTTTTATCTAAATTGGATTTAAAAAATTATTTATCAATATCTTATAAGTAAATGATTAAAGTTTTTATTCAATCAAAAAATCCTATTTAGCAGCTATAAAAATCCTTAGAAAACGTTTGCTAATTCAGGTTAAAAACAACTTTTAGGCCAATTAATATTACCCATTCTCAGTGATAGATTTTAGCTATTATCTGTATTTTGCCACGCAAATACTTATCAGCTCACTATGGAAGCTACCACACCAAAACCCAGGAGGAAAAATCAATTGATCAGATTCCTCCTCTACTTAAGAGATCGATTCGACCTGCATGACGGGAAGGAAGATGAACTGGCTACCATCGAGTACATCCGCAAAAACGTAGAGTTTAAGGGAGCGAATTTATGGATCCTAATATTTGCGATTTTCGTCGCCTCTGTCGGACTAAATGTAAACTCTACTGCTGTCATAATCGGAGCCATGTTAATCTCTCCATTGATGGGTCCGATCATGGGAATTGGGATGGCTGCCGGTATCAATGATTTCGAGTTATTGAAGCGCTCACTTCGCAACTTAGGAGTCGCTGTTTTCATTGCGATTTTGACTTCCACAATTTACTTCAACTTCACCCCTCTTCAGGATGCTCAGTCCGAACTTTTGGCTAGGACCGAACCGACGATTTGGGATGTTTTGATTGCTCTGTTTGGAGGGCTTGCTGGGATCGTAGCCGGCTCCCGAAAAGAGAAGAGTAATGCTATCCCGGGAGTGGCTATTGCGACCGCTTTGATGCCTCCACTTTGTACCGCTGGATATGGCTTGGCGACCTTCAATTTTTACTACTTCTTTGGAGCCTTTTACCTCTTCTTCATCAACTCAGTTTTCATCAGTCTTTCGACCTACTTGATCGTCCGATTTATGAAGTATCCGAAGAAAGAATTTTTGGATCACAAAAAGGAAAAAAGAGTTCAAACTTACATCACGATTTTTACCATTTTGACGATCGTCCCATCTGTCTATTTGGCTTACGGGATTGTCCTTCGATCCATATGGGAAGAGCAGGCAAAAAGGTATGTTCAGATCGAGATGGTGTTTCCCAAAACTCAAGTCCTAAATTCAGAGCTTGACTACTCTCAAGAACCTAGAAGAATTGAGGTGAATTTGATCGGTGAAGAAATTGATGAAGGAACTCTAAAAATCACTAAAGAAAAAGCATTAGAATACAATCTTGAAAATACCGAAATCGTCATCCACCAAAGTGGAAATGGAGCCACTGATATGAACCTCCTTCGTTCAGATATTTTGAAAGATCTCTACGAAAGGAACGAACAAATTATTCAGGACAAAGACAAAAGAATTTCGCTTCTAGAAAATGAAGTAGCCAACTATGGACAGATTCGAATATTGGGAAAAGAGATAGCTCAAGAAGCAAAAATCAATCATCCAAATTTGAGTAAATTTGCTTTGAACCGTTCATTGGTAACTGACCTTGCCTCCGAAAAATCAGACACCTTACTACTCGCCTACGCTGAGTTTAAGAAAAAGCCAAATCGATCAGAGACTGATAAATTGGTTCAATGGTTAAAGTTGAGAACCAAATCTGACACAGTTGCCCTGATTCTATATTAAAACCCAATCACTATGAAAAAATTAATCCTAATCCTGACCCTTTGCCTTGGAGGAGCATTTTCTCTTCAGGCCCAAACAGAATATGATCCAGAGCTTGCAGAGAAAGTAGGCGCCGATGAATATGGTATGAAAAAGTTTGTAATCGCATTTCTCTACCGAGGAGATCGTGTCAATGAATATTCAGAAGAAGAGCGAGCAGAACTCCAAAAAGGACATATGGCCAATATCAATCGAATGGCAGAAGAAGGCAAATTGGTTTTGGCAGGACCTTTTTTTGGGAATGAAGATTTGAGAGGATTGTATTTCTTCGACGTCCAATCTCTGGAAGAAGCCAAGGCATTGACCGAAACAGATCCATCCATCAAAGCCGGAGTACTCAAAATGGATCTCAAAGAATGGTATGGGTCAGCCGCACTCCCCCTCCTACCTGAACTCCATTCAAAAGTTGCAAAGACAGAGATTTAAAACTAATTTTTAAGTCTTAATTGACTTTGAATGAAACTCAGCCAAGCTCAAATCGAGCAACTTAAAAAACTGATCTTCTACAAAGGCTTTCCTGAAATCGATGTGCAATATGAGATTTTGGATCATGTGGCATGTGAGGTGGAAAAGCTGATGGAAGAAAACCCAAACCTGAGTTTGGAGGATGCTTTTCAGAAAGTACATTCCAGTTTCGGGATATTTGGATTTAGTACGCTGGAGGAATCTTACAAGAAAATGATCGAAAAAAGGACCTGGAGCTATTTTTGGAATGCTATTAAAGAATTAATTTTCTCTTATAGGATCATTTTCCCTTTGTCACTTGCCTTGCTCACTTTTCAATCATCCACTTTATTCAATGATCCATCCAGTTGGATTTTGGTCCTCATGGGCTTTGTTGTAATGGGAAGCACCTATATCGTTATCAAGTATTGGAAAAATCATAAAGAATTAAAAAACTATGCTTGTTACGCGGGTTCCAAATCAGTTTTTCAATACTTAAATCAATCCTTCCTCATTTGTATTTATGCTTATCAGTTCGTTTACTTAAGGGCCGCAGAGACGGATTCCATTTTCACAAGTATTTTAAAAGGGGCCATTATTCTGGTCTTGATGGGCTTTGTAGTCAGCATTTTTATCCTACCCAAAATCCTGAACCAATCAATACAAGAAACTGAAAAGTTAAAATCCATATACGAAGGCTAGATTCTAACATCTTAGATCTTGAATCTGTTGTCTTTATTTTAGCTTCTCGAATCTAGACTCTTGGCTCTTGGCTCTGGTTTCTTGGCTCTTGATTCTAGCTTCTTGAATCTAGGCTCTCGGATCTATTGACTTTAGTCTAATGCCTTAAGTCTTGATCCTTTCATCTTCTTTCTCATTTATCTTCACCGAGGGATAACCTTCATCCCACAATTTTTCCCTACCTTTGCGCCTTGAAATAGGCAGATCATGCAGAAAATCAGAAATATTGCGATTATCGCACACGTTGACCACGGGAAAACTACCCTTGTGGATAAAATCATCCATGCATCCAAAATCTTCAGAGAGAATCAACAATTCGATGATTTGATTCTGGATAACAATGATTTGGAACGTGAGCGTGGTATCACCATCCTTTCCAAGAACGTTTCCGTTCGCTATAAAGACACTAAAATCAACATTATCGATACTCCAGGTCACGCCGACTTCGGTGGAGAAGTGGAACGTGTATTGAAAATGGCTGATGGTGTAATCTTGCTAGTGGATGCGTTTGAAGGCCCAATGCCTCAAACTCGTTTCGTTTTGGGTAAAGCTCTTTCCCTAGGTTTGACACCTATCGTTGTTGTCAATAAAGTGGATAAAGAAAACTGTAGACCTGACGAGGTTCACGAGGCGGTATTCGAATTGATGTTCAACTTGGACGCTACAGAAGAGCAATTGGAATTCCATACGCTTTACGGATCTGCTAAGCAAAACTGGATGGGACCTGATTGGCAAAACCCAACTGATTCTATCCTTCCATTGTTGGATGCAATCTTGGAATATATTCCTGAGCCAAAAATTGACGAAGGAACTCTTCAGATGCAAATCACTTCTTTGGACTACTCCAACTTCGTAGGACGTATCGCCATCGGTAGAGTGAAAAGAGGAACCATCTCTGAAAACCAGCAAATCGCACTTTGCAAGGCAGATGGAACCATCAAAAAAATGAGAGTAAAAGAACTTCATACTTTTGAAGGTCTTGGAAAAAATAAAGTTCAAACTGTAGAAGCTGGAGATATCTGTGCTATCACAGGTTTGGACGACTTCGAAATCGGTGATACTGTCGCTGACGTAGACAATCCAGAGCCACTTCCTCGTATCGCTATCGATGAGCCTACGATGAACATGCTCTTCACTATCAACAACTCTCCTTTCTTCGGTAAAGAAGGAAAATTTGTGACTTCCCGTCACTTGAGAGATCGTTTGATGAAGGAGATGGAGAAAAACTTGGCATTAAAAGTTGAGCCTACCGATTCTGAAGATAGATTCTTGGTTTATGGTCGTGGTATTCTTCACTTGTCAGTTTTGATCGAAACGATGCGTCGTGAAGGTTATGAACTTCAGGTAGGACAGCCTCAGGTGATTTTCAAAGAAATCGACGGAGTGAACTGTGAGCCTATAGAAACATTGGTAGTAGACGTACCTGAAGAGACTGCTGGTAAAGTAATCGAATTGGCTACTCAGAGAAAAGGTGAGTTGTTGATCATGGAGCCTAAAGGCGATTTGCAACACCTAGAATTCCAGATCCCTTCCAGAGGTTTGATCGGTTTGAGAAATAACGTATTGACAGCTACCCAAGGGGAAGCAATCATGAACCACCGTTTCTCTTCTTACCAGCCTTTCAAAGGCCCTATCCCAGGTAGAATCAACGGATCTTTAATCTCTATGGAAGCAGGACAGTGTACTGCTTATGCAATTGACAAATTGCAGGATCGTGGAGTATTCTTTATCGAGCCAGGTGACGATTTGTACACTGGACAGGTAATCGGAGAGCACTCCAGAGACAATGACATCGTAGTCAATGTTCAGAAAGGTAAGAAATTGACCAACATGCGTGCTTCTGGTTCTGATGACAACGTAAGAATCGCTCCTCCTAAGAGATTCTCATTGGAAGAATCCATGGAATACATCCAGAAAGACGAATACTTGGAAATCACTCCAAAAAGCATCCGAATGAGAAAAATCTATTTGGACGAAAACGAAAGAAACAGAATGGCGAAGAAAGATTCGTAATTCTTATCGATATTCAATACTTAAAATCCCTCAAGGAAAACTTGAGGGATTTTTTTTTGCTTAAACGGTAGAGCCCATTCTTTTTCCCATCAAAATTTCTTTTCCAATGCAACTTGATTATTCTTTATATTTAAGATTCTAAGCTTTCATCACCAATGAACTCAAGACGAAATTTTATCAAAACTCTGGGGGTAGTCAGTGCTGCCGCCACTTTACCTATAAACACAATCGCAAACGAAATGGCTAATCAAAAAATGATTCACCAGGTTTATTTCTGGCTACATGACAATGCAAACACAAATGAATTCTTGACCGAAGCAGTTCCAATGCTTGGAAAATGCCCTACCGTAGCCAAATTTATTGCGGGAACTCCAGCAGACACCGAAAAAAGAGATGTGGTGGATCATTCGTGGCAAGTATCCTGTACTATCTTTTTCGACAGCTTGGAAGACCAATTAGCATATCAAAAAGAGCCACTTCACTTGGAGTTTATTGATAAATATTCCTCTATGTGGAGCACTGTGAAAGTTTACGATATCGCAATCTAATTCCCGGCATTTCTCGTATATCATCCCAAAGTCCAATGTCATGAAATACAAGTCATTCTCATTCTTATTTCTTTTGATTGGATTTTGGGCTTGTAACCCCACTGAAGAAGATCCAATCACTCCTAATCCTCAATCTGATGAGGTAAAAGAGGCTATTTATGAGTCAATGGAGGAATGGTATTATTGGAACGAGGAACTCCCAGCAATTCCTGATTTTGCTTCAGTTTCTTCCAATGAGGAGTTTCTGGAAGCAATCAAATTCAAACCACTAGACCGATTTTCTTATCTCACGACTTTGCAGGCTTTTCAGAATGCATTTGTAGGAAAAAACGCAGGCCATGGTTTCGGATTTGCCTTTAATTCTGAAGAGAGACTTTATTTGACTTTTGTCTTCAGTGAGTCTCCTGCGGGAAAAGATGGTTGGGAAAGAGGATGGGAAATCCTCGAGATCAATGGAAAGGCAATTGCCGACTACAAAACCTCATCCGGAGGTTATGATTTTCAATTAGGCGGTTCTGACCCGGGCATTACCAATACTTTTACTTTCAAACTTCCAGATGGAAGCACAATAACCCGTGCTAATACCAAAGCTGAATATCAATCCAATTCGGTCCTTTACAAGAATGCTTTTGAAGTGGCTGGTGAAAAAGTAGGTTATTGGGTTTACCAAAGTTTCAAAGCCACAGCAGGCCTTTCTCCAACCAAAAGTCAGGAAGTCGAGGACACTATGGGTTATTTCGAAAGTGAAAATATCGAAGAACTCATCATTGATTTGAGATATAATGGAGGCGGTTCAGTTGCTGTTGCCGAACAAATCAACAATTACCTGATCCAATCTGGCAATACTGGAAAGTTGATGTACACCAACAAGCTCAATTCTCTAAAAAGTAGCTTTAATGATTCTGAGAACTTCTCCAAGTTGGGGAATCTAAATCTTACCAGAATCATATTTATTACCAGCCGAGGAACAGCTTCAGCGTCTGAATTAGTAATAAACTGCCTTGACCCCTATTTTGAAATTGTGCTGATTGGAGACAATACCTATGGCAAGCCGGTTGGCTCCTTCCCTCTTTCCTCTTACAATGATGTCTTGAAAAGAAATGATGTGGAGCTCGTTCCAATCACCTTTGCCTTGGCGAATTCTGAAGGGAAAGCAGAATATTTTGATGGATTCCCGGCCAATTATGCTGTTGGAGATAGTCCTCAATTCCCTTGGGGAGATCAGAGGGATTTAAGATTCGGAGCAGCTTTAGATTACATCGAAAATGGAACTGTCTCTGGCAGAATCCAAAGCCAGTTTTTTAGACCTCAATGGGAAATGATCGATGCCATGAAAGGACTTCGAAAGGAGTTCCCTGTATATTAATCCCATAACTTTAAGATTTCATGAGTATTTGTTTGAAAAGCTAAGTCTTTCCTATTTTTGCAGCTTATTAAAATCCCAATAGTTTGAAACGTCTGGCAATCCTTGCATCTGGTAGCGGCTCTAACGCCGAAAAAATCATGGAATACTTTCAAGGTTCCAAAACCGTGGAAATCGCTCTTGTTGCTTCTAACAAGGTTGACGCATTTGTTTTGGAAAGAGCAAAAAAGTTTGACGTACCTACTTTTACTTTTTCCAGAAAAGAAATGGATGCGGGGATTTTGCAAGCCAAACTGAAGGAGGAAAAAATTGACTGGGTTATTTTGGCTGGATTCCTATTAAAAATCCCTGTAGAATTGACCAGAGCATTCCCGGACCGAATGGTCAATATCCATCCGGCCTTACTTCCAAAGTACGGAGGAAAAGGAATGTATGGAATGAACGTCCATGAAGCTGTGAAAACTGCCGGTGAAAAAGAAACCGGGATCACCATTCACCTCGTCAACGAGAATTACGATGAAGGCAGGATTGTATTCCAGGCAACCACAGCTGTGGGGATTGATGATAGCCCTGAGGATATCGCTCAAAAGATCCACAAATTAGAACATGCTCATTTCCCTAGGGTTATCGCCGAGCTTGTGGAAGGCGAATAATACTTGGATTTTTTTATTGAACCTCAACCCTTAGTTTTAAAGAATGATTCGACACTCATTCTTACTAATCCTTTTTTGTCTTTTTAGCTTCAATTCATTTAGCCAAGAAAATCGACCCAATATCATTTTGATCATGGTGGATGACCTCGGTTGGGGAGATGTAGGTTTCAACGGAAACCAAGAAGTACATACACCTAATTTGGATATGCTGGCCAGCAAAGGAATTACTTTTAATCGCTTTTATTCTGCCTCTGCCGTTTGCTCTCCTACCCGCGCGAGTGTCCTTACAGGCCGAAACCCGATTCGAATTGATATCCCTCAAGCAAACTCCGGACATATGAAGATTCAGGAAAACACGCTTGCTGAAATCCTGTTGGCTGCGGGATATTCCACAGGGCATTTTGGTAAGTGGCATCTGGGAACTTTCACCAAAACAGAATTAGACGCTAATCGAGGCGGAAGACCAGAGTTTTCGCAGGATTACAGCATTCCTTCCATGCATGGCTACCAGGAATATTTCGCGACCGAATCCAAAATACCAACCTATGACCCTATGATTCAGCCTAAAGAATTTGAAGAAGGGGAAAGCTTAAGATTCGGTTGGAAAGCCATTGAAACCTCGCGCGAATCAACTTCCTATGGAACGGCTTATTGGGAAAAGGAAGGAGAAAAAGCTACAGCCAATTTAGAAGGAGAAAACACGAGAGTAATTCTTGATCGAGCTTTGGATTTCATTACGAAGTCGGTCAATAAAGACAAGCCTTTTTTCACAACCATCTGGCCTCACACTCCTCACCTACCGGTCGTAGCTGATGAAAATCATAGAAACTTGTATTCTGATCTTGATTTTGAAAAGCAGCTCTACTACGGCGCTATAACAGCAATGGATGAGGAAATAGGAAGACTTTGGGATCAATTAGAGGAAATGGGAATCCAGGAGAATACCATGATTTGGTTTTGCAGCGACAACGGTCCTGAACTGAATACACCAGGATCTGCCGGAGAATTTAGAGGTAAAAAAAGGAGTTTGTACGAAGGAGGGGTTCGGGTGCCGGCTTTTATGGTTTGGGAAAAAGAAATTGAAGGAGGCAGAACAACTGAATTCCCAGCAGTTACTAGCGATTATTTCTCAACTGTATTGGATATTTTGAGTTTGGAGATACCTGATAGAGCCTTGGATGGGAAAAGCCTGAAAAATGCCATTTCCACTAATATTTCAGAAAGAAACCAGCCTATTGGCTTTTTGATCAGCAAGCAACAATCATGGGTAGATGATCGATACAAATTGATTACTCAAGATTTAGGAGAAACCTTTGAGTTATATGATTTCGATTCGGACCCGTCAGAAAGTAACAACATCATTGACCAACACCCTGAGATAGCCGCCAAAATGAAAAAGGAACTTGCCGATTGGATTCTTTCTGTGGGAAAAAGTAGAGCTGGAGGAGATTATTAATCTAAATCCAGGATGAATTCTCTTCCCCTCAAGATCAAGCCTTTTCGACCTTTTTTCCTACCTTTGCAAACTCATTAGAAATCATACAAATCCATTTCGTAATGGCAGTTAAAAAAATCGAATCTGCACTGATCTCAGTCTTCTACAAAGACAATCTTGAACCTATCATCGCTTTGTTGAAAAAGCATGGCGTAAAAATCTATTCTACCGGTGGTACTCAGAAGTTTATCGAGGAGCAAGGAGCTGAAGTTATTCCTGTTGAGGAGTTGACTAGCTACCCATCTATCTTCGGCGGACGAGTTAAAACCCTTCACCCAAAGATTTTTGGTGGAATTCTTCACAGAAGAGACAACGAAAGTGATTTGGCTCAAGCAACAGAATTCGATATCCCTGCAATCGACTTGGTCATCGTTGATTTGTATCCATTCGAGGAAACAGTTGCTTCTGGAGCTTCTGAGGCTGACATTATCGAGAAAATCGATATCGGCGGAATCTCTTTGATCAGAGCTGCTGCCAAAAACTTCAAAGATGTAACCATCATCGCTTCAAAAGCGCAGTATGGAGAATTGGAAGCAAAACTTTCAGAGCAAGATGGAGGAACTACCATCGAAGACAGAAGATACTTTGCTGCTCAGGCATTCCAGGTTTCTTCCAACTACGATACGCATATCTTCAACTACTTCAACCAAACTGAAAGCATCCCAGCTTTGAAAGTCTCTGAAAGCAAAGCAAAGGCTCTTCGTTACGGAGAAAACCCTCATCAAGCTGCTCATTTCTATGGTGACTTGGAAGATCTGTTTGATCAGTTGAATGGAAAAGAACTTTCTTACAACAACTTGGTTGACGTTGACGCAGCTGTCAATTTGATCGCTGAATTCCCTGAGCAAACTGCTTTTGCGATCTTGAAGCATACCAATGCTTGCGGATGCGCAACTGCTGACACTGTAAAAGAAGCTTACCAAAAAGCATTTGCTGCTGATACTACTTCCGCTTTCGGAGGTGTATTGATCACCAATAAAACTCTAGACAAAGCTGCTGCTGAGGAAATGCACAGCTTGTTCTTTGAGGTTTTGATCGCTCCGGAATTTACTGAGGAAGCTTTGGAAATTTTGACTGGTAAGAAAAACAGAATCTTGCTTCGTCAGAAAATGGCTTTGCCAGGTACCAAAATGATCAAAACCCTTTTGAATGGTGTGATCGAGCAGGATAAAGATTTGGCTACTGAGTCCAAAGAAGACTTCAAAGTAGTTACCAAAGTAGCTCCTACTGCAAGCGAAATAGATGCGTTGGTTTTTGCTGCCAAAGTATGTAAACACACCAAATCAAACACCATCGTATTGAGCAACGACTCTCAGCTTTTTGCTTCTGGAGTTGGACAAACTTCCAGAGTAGATGCTTTGCGTCAAGCAATCATCAAGGCTGCAGAATTCGGATTTGATTTGAAAGGTGCAGTGATGGCTTCTGATGCTTTCTTCCCTTTCCCTGACTGCGTAGAGATCGCTCATGAAGCTGGAATCACCGCTGTGGTTCAACCAGGTGGATCTATCAAAGACCAACTGAGCATTGATTATTGTGATGCCAATGGAATGGCAATGGTAATGACAGGTGTAAGACACTTCAAACATTAATTCTAGATATAAGATCTTGGAATCAAGATTCAAGACCTCCGGGATTTAATTTCCGGAGGTCTTTTTTTGTGCTTCACGTCCGGTTAAAAAGGTTTGAATTTATGAGCAAAATCAATAATTCAAGATTTTTCCTGCCTCCCATGTATTTAGGCCAGCAATTCAAATTAAAAACCCTTATCATCGCAGCTGAATAAATTTAACCCAAATAGAAAATGAAGAATATGTTCTTCCTAGCAGCCGCATTGGCTGCTACAGTTTCTGTTACTCAAGCTCAGGACAAACTAAAAACTATGCCTGGCTATGAGCAATATCAAAAAGTAGCACCTCAAATTTATACCGCTGTAAAATCCGGAGCAATCTCAGCAAAATGGAGTGAAGATGGTAGCTCTTTTGAATATTCCCAAGACGGGAAACTCTTCAAATACGATGTCAAGTCCAAAAAAGCGACTGAAATCGGAGATGCCCCAAAACCAGAACCTAGAAGAAGAACCGGTCCAGCCAGAGGCCGTCAATATGATTCTTCTGTTTCTCCAGACGGAGCTTTAAAAGCATTCACAAAGGACAGAAACATGTACCTCAGCAATGCTGATGGTTCAGGAGTAGTTCCTTTGACGACAGATGGAAACGAGACCAATCAGGTAAAATACGGAATTGCAACCTGGGTTTATGGAGAGGAATTGAGACAAAACACCGCTATGTGGTGGTCTCCAGACAGCAAAAAGATCGCTTTCTATCGATTCGAGGAGAAAGATGTCAAGAAATACTATGTCCTTTTGGATCAATTGAGCCTGTACGACTCTTTGGAAATCGAAGCCTATCCTAAAGTGGGTGAGCCAAACCTTCCTGTGGATTTGATGGTCTATGATTTAGACACCAAAAAGCTTACGAAGCTAGACACCAGAGACGGAAAGCCGTTCCAAGACGGTGAATTAGGTACTTACATTTATGATATCTCTTGGACTCCTGACGGCAAAGAATTGCTTTTCCACAGTACCAATAGACTTCAGAATGTCATGGAGCTTCGTGCCGCCAATCCAGAGACAGGAAAAAGCAGAACTGTAATCCGTGAAGAATGGCTTCCAAGTTGGGTAGATAATTCTCCAGAGATGAAGCCTTTGGACAATGGAACTCAGTTTATCTGGGCTTCAGAGCGAAGTGGGTTCAAAAACTATTACCTATACAACTACGATGGGACTTTGGTAAGCACTATCACTTCCCATCCTTATGAAATTGCAGGTATTGTTAAGGTAGATGAGAAAAACGAGACACTTTACTACATGGCTAGAAGTGGTGACAACCACATGAAAATGCAGCTTCACCGAGTGAAGTTCGATGGAACTAAAGATGTCCGTTTGACAGATCCAAGCTTGAATCACAGCGTTTCTATTGCTCCAAATGGAAAGTATTTCGTAGATGTTGCGCAAGCTCATGATGTAGCTCCTTTCACCAATTTGATCGATGCGAAAGGCAAAGAAGTGGCTGAGTTGGAGAAAAGTGACATGAGTAAGTTCGAAGAGCTAGGTTTGAAAAAAGTGGAACATTTCACTTTTACCTCAAAAGATGGAGTAACTCAACTTGACGGCTTGATTCACTTCCCTTCTGATTTTGATCCTAGCAAAAAGTATCCGGTTATCTTGAGCAACTATGGTGGCCCTGCTACCAATGCATTCCGCGAGACTTTCGTCAATCCTGATCCTTTGACTGAATATGGATTTTTGGTATTGAACATTGATGGAAGAAATGTAAGAGGCAGAGGAAAAGAGCTATTGGACCAATTGTATGGCAATTTGGGCTTGGTCGAGATGGATGACTTTGCTGAAGGTGTCAAATCTCTTCATGATCGTCCTTACTTTGATAAAGAGCGTGTGGGTGTTTATGGTACTTCTTACGGAGGAACCACAGCCGCAACCATGCTTTTGAGATTCCCTGAGCTTTTCCATGCAGCTGTAGCAAACTCTTCTGTAACTGACTGGAGAAACTATGACAACATCTATACAGAGCGATTCATGGGAACTTTGGAAACTAACCTAAAAGGCTACAACAGATTCAGTTTGATGAATATGGCTGACCAATTGGAAGGCGAGTTGTTGATTTTCTTTGGAACTGCAGATAACAATGTACATCCATCCAATTCTCTTCAATTGATCAAAGCATTCCAAAATGCCGGAAAAAGCATCGAAGTTCAAGTGGCTCCAGATGGAGGTCACACGGCTTTGAACAGAGACAGAATGATGGAGTTCTTCATCAAACATTTGGTAACTGACTATCAAAAAGTAGTTAGATAAACTTTTATAGATCGATATTAAAAAGCCCTATTTCAAAATGATGAAATAGGGCTTTTTGATTGGTATTGTTCAGAATTACCTCTTGAATTGTATTTCACCAATATTTGCTCCAACCTCAATCCCTTGATCAACACCAACTTCAATAGCGGATCGAAAATGGATTCCTCCATAAAGTCTACTTATAGCAGCCTCATCAGCAAAATCATAAAAAGACTCAAAGTTTCGTGGACTTCCATCGATATCACCTCGAGACAAATGCATGTTATCTGTAAATGAATGTTCTTCGCCGAATAGATCTGTCAACACTTTTGCTGCCGCTCCCGACTGAACAGAGTGTCCAGAAGGGTATTCTGGAAAAGGTGGGGTATTCAAAGGTATTTCCCAATCAGGATCAATGTTAGTATGTATAAATGTAATTGGGCGAATTAAGTTATAAATGTATTTCGCATTCCAACAAGACACAAAAGCATCATTGACAGCCATCCCCAACTTGGCCAAAGTGACAGCACCAAGCCCTAAGTCTCCATTTTCAATTCGGAGGATTTCTAATGCAATAGACAAAGAATGACCTCCAGGGGTCGCAGTAGTCTGAGGATCATCACTCCAAAAATCAGCAATTGTCTTTTCTTCTGTGGTAAGGTGCCCTACGGTTTCATACACCTCCATTGCCTCTAAATAAAATGGAGAAGTAGGTAATATAGAATAGGCAGGTGGTGGCGCAGGCAATACCTCTTCTAAGTTGACTTTCATCCAAACTCGCGCTTCTCTCCAATAGGGCTGAAGGGCTGGCTGGTAAGCAGGAGGAGTTGGTACCCAAGATCCCGGAGTAGTAGGCGGAACATAGCTACTTGGGAAATTATTCAAATAGGCATCTTGATAAGAATCTGTGTCAGAAAAGTCTGACATGGCAATTCCTACAGCTTCCCCAAAAGCAACTGATCTGTCAATTACATCTTGAGATTCCAATTCATATTTAGAATCCCATTTTTGCTTAATTTCATTAATCAAATCCAGATTCTCCGCACTTGCATTTGGAAACACATGGACTACCAATTTGGCCAATGTTGCATTGGCTACCAGATCCCAATTGTAGGGCACATCGGATTCAATTGCTGGAATAGTCCCTAAAGGAAACACCTCTAGCTGACCTTGCAAAGATTGATATTCAGGCATTCCCGGCACCATACTCTCATACAAACCTACACCGATATACCCCATAGCTCGAGCCACAACTGGAGGAGAAAACCCGGGACATTCTTTAGATAATTTGAGGATAATTTCTCCCCAGTCAGAAACAATTTCTCCAGAATAATCAGAAACTACAGGGTAGTCAATTGGCTTTTCTTCATCGGGTTGACAGGAAAAGAATATTAGTCCCAAAAATAGAATGGGGCTAAATCTTAAAAAGATTTTATTCATGATAAAGTAAAATTAGATTTTGATTAGGGCTCCAAAAAATTCAATCCCTTGCATCAAAAATTGATGGAACATAATTAAACAGAAACCAAAATTGATTCTACTTTTTAACAAATCCAATATTATTTGGACTTTTTAAATCTAATTTTCAATATTTTATTAAACTAATTTTTAAATAAACAATATTTGTTAGGTACTTATATATCGATATCAATATTTAATTTGGAAAGCCTCAAAGCTACCCATCTGATTATCAGTAGCAGAATCTGCTTTCACAGAAATTCCAGCCTTCATTCCCCAGGACCACCAAGCAAGATTGTCTCCAATGACATTTGTAGCTAAGTCCGTCCAAGAGTTTCCATCCAAACTATATGAGAAAACAAACTCCTTCCCCTCTTTCATTTGGGCATTTAAATAGACTTTTTCCGAAGGTTCCAATTCGATTTTCTCCAACTCTTCCCAGTTCCCTCCACTTTGTTTCCAAATAATCAAGGAATCTCCTTGGGCTCCTATACCCAGATTATTATCTCGAGTCACATAAAAAGTCAGACTTTTAAGGGCATCCCCTCCTATTTCCACAATAGTCTCAAATGTACCATTGGCCGCATCAGGACTGATTCCCAAGAATGCTGGATATTGGCCATTGCTGTCATCTTTGAGTTCCAATTTTCTCTTAGAAAGCTCATAAGACACATTTTCAATCCCCACATCAAATCTCCATTTTGGATTCAATTCATTTCCATCAAAATCATCTCTGAAATCCTGAACGATCAAACCCCTATCGGATTCAGCATTGAAATAAGGCCAGCCTTTATTCTTATCCCATTCGATTTGACTTAGGAGTACAGTTCTTCCAATATTCGGAAAACCGGTAGAGGGATAAGCATGATACAGGTAATACCAGTCTTCTCCTTTTTGAAGTGCGGTACCATGCCCCGGACATTTCCAATTTTCATTTCCAACCAAGATTGGATTCCCGTCATATTTTTCCCAAGGTCCTTCCATGGTTTTTGCTCTTGCTACTCCTACTTGATAGTCACAATTGGCCCCACAACACGCATTTCCAGAATATAGCATATACAAGTAGCCATCATGTTCCAAAATAGTCTGTCCTTCGATCCCACCTCTTTCCCAGGATTCCGCCTCGGCAGTTACCACTTCGAAAGCTTCTCCCTCCAGGGAAAGTCCATCCTTGCTCAATTTGGAGCCCAAAAGCTGAATTGGTTTTCCTTCTGTCAAGCCATAGGCTTTCCAAGTGATGTACAGATCTTCTCCTTCTTGATAGACGAAGGCATCAATGGCTTCCTCTCCCCACTCAATGATTACCCCATGATCTTCAAAACCTTTGCTGATATCATCAGTGCTCGCGACTCCTATACAGGATACTCCATCGGTTCTTCGCGCGGTGTAATAGCAATAAAACTTCCCATCCTTATAGAAAAGCTCAGGGGCCCAAAAACTATTGAGTGTCCAATTGGGCTTTTCCCGGAATACGTAATCAACAAAATCCCAATTCTTCAAATCCTTAGATTGATAAATCGGATAAAATGGTCCCCAATCATTGGATGAGCCTGTGGCATAAAAAACACCATCTACTTCAATCATACTGGGATCTGGCAACTCACCCGGAATTACTTGCTGCTGAACAAAAGGTGTCTTTTCTTCTTGAATTGGGCTACAGGCCAAAAGGGCTGCTGAAAAACATAAGGTCAAAAAGGCAGTCTTGGTCATCTTTTGAAAATTTGAAAAGCTAAAACTCTTAAATAATAGAAAAGTCAATTTCATAGTGTGATGATTAATTTGACAATGTAAACCCCCATTTTTCAAAATCTAATTCAAATATGATGGTTGGCAGGATATTAGTTTTCATTTAGCCCGACAAATACCCTATTTTGCCCATTGGTTATCAACCCTAAGCCTGAAAAAATCGTAATTCCTATTTCGTAAATCGTATTTTTGCAACTTATGAAGTCGCATCAACTGAAAATATACAATACCCTTTCAAGGGAAAAAGAAGAGTTTCAAGCCATCAATCCTCCTTTCGTAGGAATGTATGTCTGCGGTCCTACAGTCTATGGAGATGCACATTTGGGCCATGCCAGACCGGCTGTCACTTTTGACACAGTCAATAGATATCTATCCTATTTGGATTATCGGGTTCGCTATGTCCGAAACATAACAGATGTCGGCCACCTCCAAGGTGATGCGGATGAAGGCGAGGATAAAATTGCCAAAAAAGCCAAATTAGAGCAGTTGGAGCCTATGGAAGTAGCCCAACAGTATACCGATTCTTACCATCGGGATATGGCGGCATTGAATACCTGGAAGCCAAGCATCGAACCTAGAGCAACAGGTCATATTCCTGAGCAAATCGCCTTGGTGGAAGCTATTTTGGCAGAAGGACTTGCCTATGAAGTAAACGGCTCTGTTTATTTCGATGTATTGAAATACAACGAAAGCTATAAATACGGCAAGCTTTCTGGAAGAATCCTAGATGAGCTAATGAGTGGAAGCCGTGATTTGGACGGCCAAGGTGAAAAGAGAAATCCTGTTGATTTTGCTCTTTGGAAAAATGCAGCTCCTGAACACTTGATGAAATGGGATTCTCCTTGGGGAATTGGTTTCCCGGGATGGCATTTGGAGTGTACAGCTATGAGTTCAAAATACTTGGGAACTCAATTTGATATTCACGGAGGAGGAATGGACTTGATGTTCCCGCATCACGAATGTGAGATTGCTCAGGGCAATGCATGCAACCATCAAGATCCTGCCCGCTATTGGATGCACAACAACATGATCACCATCAACGGTCAAAAGATGGGGAAATCACTGGGTAATTTCATTACGCTTCAGGAGCTTTTCACAGGAGATCACAAACTTCTGGAACAAGCATATAGCCCGATGACTATCCGTTATTTCATGTTGACGGCTCATTACAGATCCACTTTGGACTTCTCCAATGAAGCACTTCAAGCGGCTCAGAAAGGTTATAAAAAGCTAATCAATGGCTTAAGAATAGCTCGTTCTCTGGAGTTTTCTCCAGAGTCTGGAGCCGATTTGGATGAAAAGCAAATCCAGCAAATCGAATCAAGCATTGCTGCAGCATTCCGAGCTATGGATGATGATTTCAACACCGCACAGGCGATTGGACACCTTTTCAACTTGTTGAAAAAAATCAATTCCATTTTCACAGGACAGTTGAAGTATTCATCTTTGGGAGAGGAGATATTCAATAAGCTAAAAGATACCTTCATCACCTTTGTAGTGGATATTTTGGGTCTTTTGGAAGAGAAAAGTGAAGTGCAGGAACCTATGTTGAGCTTGCTACTGAAACTTTACTCTGAAGCCAAAACAGCAAGAGATTATGACAAAGTGGACGAGATCCGTGCAGGATTGAAATCAATGGGCTTTGTAGTAAAAGACATGAAAGAAAAAATTGACTGGGCATATGAAGAATAGAATCTGGCTTTTAGCCCTGTTGATTTTTGCTTGGGCTTGTTCTGGGGAAAAAACAACAGAATCCACAGTCCCAGAAGTAGTAGTCAAACCCTATCCTAAATTCAACGCTGATTCGGCATATACCTATGTTGAAAAGCAGGTGAGTTTTGGACCTCGAGTACCCGGTACCGCAGGACACCAAGCCACCAAAGATTGGCTTATTTCCAAATTCGAGGGATTTGGATGGGGAGTACAAACTCAGGATTTCCAAGCAAAGACCTATGATGGTTTGACCTGGGACTTGAGTAATATTATCGCCTCCTATAATCCAGGAGCCACCAAAAGAATCTTATTGGCAGCTCACTGGGATACCCGAAGAATTGCCGATAAGGATACTCAAGACATTGATCAACCGATTGATGGAGCAAACGATGGTGGATCTGGAGTAGGAGTTTTGTTGGAAATTGCTCGTTCGGTTTCCGCTCAAGAATTGAAACCGGATGTAGGGATTGACATCATTCTTTTCGATGGAGAAGATGATGGTGAACCTGACCATGCTTCGATGAGAAACAACTCTCAGATTTGGTGGTGCTTGGGATCCCAGTATTGGTCCAAAAACAAACATGCACCTAATTATTCCGCTTATTATGGAATCTTGGTGGATATGGTTGGAGCAAAAGGAGCGCGTTTTTTCAGAGAGGGATACTCAAGAAAATATGCCTCTGGTATCTTGAAAAAAGTTTGGGATAATGCTGCTCAAGTAGGACATTCTGCATTCTTTATCAATAGAGATGCTCCTGAGATTACAGACGATCACGCCTTTGTAAATGAATATGGCCAGATCCCAATGATTGATATTATTGAGTTTTCTCCTGATTTGGGATTTAGCAGGTATCACCATACTCATATGGATAATATGGAACTGATTGATAGACGTTCCTTGCAAGCTGTAGGAGAAACTGTTTTATTTACAGTTTACCAAGAATAGGTTTACTCCAAAAACGCCTTGATTTCAAACGTTTTAGGCATTAATTGAATAGATATTTAAGGAAACTTATTATACCATGAAAAAAGGGCATCAGGTTACTATGAAGGAAATAGCCAAGAAACTGGGAGTCTCAGTTTCCACTATTTCTCGTGCTTTGAAAGATTCACCCGAATTGCATCCAGAGACGAAGAGAAAAATCGTCGAGATGGCTAAAGAGATGAATTACCAGCCCAATTTATTGGCTCAGAGTCTCCGAATCAGCAGAACCAAAACTCTTGGAGTGATTGTACCAGAAATCACTTCACACTTCTTTGCCTCTTGTATAAGCGGGATTCAAGATCATGCAAACCGTAGAGGATACAATGTCATGATCTGTCAATCCAATGAATCAATAGATCAAGAAATTGCCAATATCAAAACTTTGGTTTCTTCCCAAGTTGATGCCTTACTGATTTCTCTTAGTCGGGAAACCAATCATTACGAGCACCTATACGAGCTATACAGCAGAGAAATCCCTTTTGTTCTTTTTGACCGCGTTCAGGAAGACATCCCTGTTTCGAAAGTAACTTTCAATGATGCTGGCGGTGCCTACCAGGTGACTCACCACTTGTTGGAGATGGGTTGCAAAAACATTGTTTATGTCTCAGGACCAGAGGATCTTTATATTTCCAAAAAAAGAAAAGAGGGTTATCTGAAGGCATTAAAAGAATATGGGATCGATGAAAACCCTGAATATATCAAAGTTTCAGATTTGACTTTAACAGGAAATATTCAAGTAGCAAAAGCAATTGCGGAAATGAATCCAAAGCCCGATGGTGTGTTTTGTATGATTGACCCAGTGGCTGTGGATGTATTGACTTATTGGAAGTCAGTTGGATTGAAAGTACCAGAAGATATAGCCTTAGCTGGCTTCACTGACAATCCTACCGCTGCAGTAGTAGAACCTCCTCTGACTACAGTTTCTCAACCTGGATATGAGATGGGGAAATTGGCTGTAAGTCACTTGTTGGATCAACTGGATGGACAAGCTTCTGATGACCCGATTTCTATTGTACTAGAGACTACTTTAGTTCCCCGAAAATCATCTAATAAGCACTTGTAAAGCAGTTTTTATTAACGAATTGAGCCTCCTTTTTAGAAATTTTTAAAAAAGGAGGTTTATTTTTTTTCTTTAATGTTTCTCCTTGAAAAATTAGCTCTTTTTTGTCCTGAAAAATCCGCGAAATTCAATTACTTAGTGCAGGAAATTTGAATATCACCTCTTTTCCCCAAACTTAACCATTTATGAAATACCCAAAGAACCTAACAAACCTAGTGGTTTTGCTCCTAGTTGGTTTGCTCTGCTTTACAGGCTGTAGCAACAAAAGAGAAGGAGAGCCCAAAGTATTAATTTTTTATAAAACAGCAGGATTCGTGCATGAATCCATTCAAGACGGTATCGTTGCTATCGAAAAACTTGGAGCCGAAAACGGTTTTGAAGTTGATAAAACGGACAATGCTGAGGACATCAATGAAGATAATTTGGCAAAATACGCTGCAGTTATCTGGCTAAGCACTACTGGCGATGTCTTAAACCAATATCAAGAAGCTGACTTCGAAAGATATATCCAATCTGGAGGTGGTTATGTAGGTATCCACGCAGCAGCTGATACAGAATATGAATGGGGTTGGTATGGAAAATTAGTTGGAGGATACTTCATAGATCATCCAGGCATCAACGATCCACACCCTAACGTTCAGCCAGGAACAGTCCATAAATCTGGAGTTTCCAATCCTGCCGTGGACTTTTTGCCCGATCCATGGGATAGAACAGACGAGTGGTACAGCTATAAAAACATCAACCCAAACACCACCAAACTTTTGATGTTAGATGAAGCTTCTTATCAAGGTGGATACGATATGGGAGAGCACCCTACTTCTTGGTTCCATGACTTTGATGGAGGAAGGGCATTCTATATCGGCGGAGGTCATACAAAAGAGTCTTTTGTAGAAGAAAACTACTTGAAGCACCTTTTAGCAGCAATTGAGTATGCAATCGGAGGCAATGAAAAGCTGAATTATACAGCAGCTAAAAGCAAGCGAGTTCCTGAGGAAAACAGATTTACAAAAACCATTTTGAAGCAAGGTGAATTCACAGAACCTACCGAAATGACTATTCTACCAAATCTGGATATTTTGGTAGCTCAGAGAAGAGGTGAAATCCTGTATTTCAATGATGAAACTGAAGAGCTGACTGAAGTAGCCAAACTGGACGTGTATTGGCAAAGTGGAGTTCCGGGAGTCAATGCTGAAGAAGGCTTGATGGGAATCCAAAAAGATCCGAATTACGCTCAAAACAATTTTGTATTTGTTTACTACTCTCCTTCAGGAGATGAGGAAATCAACAGACTTTCCAGATTCGTTTTCAAAGATGGAGTTTGGGACATGAGTTCAGAAGTTGTGATCATGGACATTCATTCCGATCGCTATATCTGCTGCCATACAGGAGGTTCTATCGCCTTTGATGGTGATGGAAACTTATTCCTTTCTTTGGGAGACAACTCTACTCCTTTCAACCAAAATGACGCAAAATATGTCTTGAACGGCTATGCTCCATTGGATGGAACCGAAGGCAGAAAGCAATGGGATGCGAGAAGAAGTTCTGGAAACGCAAATGATTTGAGAGGTAAAATCCTTAGAATCAAAGTTCAAGATGATGGTTCTTACACTATCCCAGAAGGAAACCTTTACCCTGAGGGAACAGAAGGCACTCGTCCTGAAATCTATGTTCAGGGAAATAGAAACCCTTATAGAATCTCGGTCGATCAAAAAACAGGCTTCTTGTATTGGGGTGAAGTTGGTCCTGATGCAAACAATGATTCCTTGGATATCAAAGGCCCAAGAGGATATGATGAAGTAAACCAAGCTAGAAAAGCAGGAAACTTTGGATGGCCATACGCTATTGGAGACAATTATACCTACCGCGAATTCAACTATGCCACTGGTGATCCTGGTTCCAGATTTGATGCTGCGGGTCCAATGAATAATTCCCCTCACAATACAGGGATTAAACAGTTGCCTCCTACTCAATCGGCATTTATCTGGTATCCTTATGCAGCTTCACCTGATTTCCCTCAAGTAGGAACAGGAGGAAGAAACGCAATGGCTGGTCCAGTTTACTACTCTGACATGTTTACTGCAGATACCAAGTTCCCTGATTACTTTGATGGAAAACTGATCATTTACGATTGGATTCGAGGTTGGATTAAAGTAGTAACCATGGAAGAAAATGGAGATTTCTCCAAAATGGAGCCTTTCATGCCTAACACCAAATTCAATTCATTGATTGATATGGAATTGGGACCTGATGGTAGAATCTACACTTTGGAGTATGGAAATGGATGGTTCTCTAAGAATCCAGATGCTGCTCTTTCAAGAATCGATTACAATGGAGGCAACAGAGCACCTGTTGTAACAGACCTATCAGTAGATCATTCTTCTGGTAAAGCTCCATTGAAAGTTACCTTGACTGCCAAAGCAAGCGATCCTGAAAATGATCCAATTTCTTACCAATGGGATTTGGGTAATGGAAAAACTGAAACTACAGACTCTCCTACCCTGACTACTACATTGGATGCAATAGGAGATTACGAAGTTACTGTGAAAGCTACAGACCCTTCTGGATTGGAAGGCATAAGCTCAAAACTTCCTATCTATGTAGGGAACGTTGCGCCAGTAGTGTCTATCAAAGTAATTGGAAACCAATCTTTCTTCTTCCCAGGCAAGCAAGTAGCCTATGAGGTAATCGTCAATGACGAAGATCATCCTGAGGCAAGCACAGATACCCAAAACTTGTATGTTGCAGCAGATTATATTGAAGGACTGGACCAAGCTGAGGCTGACATGGGCCACAAAATCATGAGTGAGGCGATGACAGGAAAAGCTTTGACTCAATCTATGACTTGTAAAACATGTCATAAAGAGAATGAAGCTTCCATTGGACCTCCATTCGCTGAAGTAGCTAAAAAGTATAGAGCTGGAGATGCTGATTATTTGAAAAACAAGATCAAAAATGGAGGTAGCGGAGTATGGGGAGAAACTGCCATGCCTGCTAACCCTGATTTGAAAGATGTCGATTTGAATGCCTTGGTAGCTTATGTACTTTCATTGAAAGGTGATCAAAAGCCAAGTTTAGGAGCAAAAGGAAGTCTTAACCCAACCATGGGTAAAACTCCAACTCCAACAGGAGCATTGATGATCAATGCAAGCTATACCGATGCTGGCGGTGAAAATATCAAACCTTTGTCTGGAAGTAGCACATTGGTTTTGAGAGGAAATACTTTAAGCATGGGATCAGCTTCCAATCTGGAAGGCTATACCTCAATGGCATTCGATGGCATGGATCTTTTGATGGCTCCAAGCGAACCTGGATCCTTCTCTTTGCCAAATATTGACATGACAGGAATTGGTTCGATCACTTTCGTAGTAGCGACCCAAGAGCCATTGTCAATCCCTGTAGAATTTGAAATCAGAGAAGGTAGCCCTACAGGAAAAGTTTTAGGTTCTGGAACATTTATTCAGAAAAACACTGTCAAAGCTCCGGGTATGCCAATTATCAATGATATTGCTACAATTCCGATTACTGGAGAAACAGATGGTGAAAAACATCCAATCTATATCCTAACCAGTCCTGGTGAAGGTGGAGAATTGGGAACATTCATCATTCTAAACGCAGTATTTAACGCAAAATAATTTGACCGCCAACCATAAATCTAAGCCGGGTTCTTTGGGGCCCGGCTTTTTTAGTCCATGGAAAAAACAATCATCCGTCAGTCTTCATCAAATTCTGATTTAGAAGGAATTCTAAAACTTCAGCGAGAAAACTTATTGGAAAATCTAGATCAGGAAACCATCCAAAAAGAAGGTTTTGTTAGAGTGAAACATTCATTGGAAGACCTTGCAAATCTCCAAAAAGATGAAGGACATGTCATTGCTGATTTTCAGGGTAAAGTTGCCGCATATATTTTAGCGATGACCAAACAATCCAGGGACAAAATCCCTATGCTTTTACCCATGTTTGAGCAATTTGATTCCATTTCCTATGCTGGAAAGAAGGTTTCAGATTTTAATTATATGGCTGTGGGCCAAGTCTGTGTAGGTAAAGATTTCCGTGGAATGGGACTCTTTGCTGAAGCTTATCAAGCATACCGAGATTTTTTCAAACCAAAGTATGATTTCGCAATTACAGAGATTTCTCTCAATAATAAGCGATCACTAAGAGCTCATGAAAAAGTAGGTTTTGAAACCATACACACCTTCAAAGACCAATACGAAGAATGGGCAATCGTTCTTTGGAACTGGTAAAATCGAAATCACAAAATTTATTTTTAAATTCACACTTGATTACAAACGTTTATTTCATAAAAACTATTTTACCAGTTATTTCCAACTGTTAAAAATGAAAAAAGCTCTATCAGTAGTTTTCAATATTATTCTACTTGGTCTTTCCTTATATGGATTTGCTCAGGAAAATGACAGACTTCCAAAAAAGCCGAGATTAGACTCAATTCCTGTAATCTTTTTTGAGGATACTCTTCATTTTATATCTACCTCCATAGGTCCTTTTAGTCCTGCTGAACGGGCCAATCAGATGAGTTCAAAACTATCGCAATTGGTAGAAGATGAGAAATTTGACACCACTTTGCTTTCGCTTAGGGAAGAAGATTTAGCGATTGAACTGCTTCATGGTAATACAATCATAGGAAGTGTCACCGATAAGGATGCAGAGAAACAAAATCTCAGCAAATTAGAATTAGCTGAAATTCAGCTTCAAAATATTAAAGACACCTTTCGGGAAAACCACTCCAATCACACTTTAATCACCCAATTGATTAGAGTAGCCATCTTGCTAGGGGTTTTACTAGGAGTATTCCTTTTGGTAAGGCTGATCAATTTTGGGTTTGATAAACTCATCAAGTTCATTTTCAATAAATTTAAGCACCTATTCAAAGGAGTTACCATTCGAAATTTTGAGGTGATATCCGTGATTAGGCAGGAGCGCTTGTTTTTGATTTTTTTCAAGGGTCTCAAAATCGTTGTTATTGCTTTTTTACTCTATCTATCTCTCCCGGTAATTTTCAGCGTATTCCCATCTACGAAGGCACTCGGAACCAAATTGCTTGGATACATCATTGATCCATTCAAAGCTATTTTCAGCTCTTTTCTGGGATACATTCCAGAGATGATCATGATCTTTGTGATTGGGGTTATTACTTTCTATATCGTAAGGTTTGTCAATTACATCTCTGGAGAGGTCGAACACGAACGCTTAAAAATTCCTGGATTCTATCCAGACTGGGCCAAACCAACTTTTAATCTTACAAAGGTCATCATAATTGCCTTCGCCTTTATAGTTATCTTCCCTTACCTGCCTGGGTCGGATTCCCCAGCTTTTCAGGGAGTCAGCGTATTTTTAGGCCTTTTGATTTCCCTTGGTTCTTCATCTGCCATAGGCAATATCATTGCGGGACTTGTAATAATTTATATGAGAGCTTTCAAATTAGGAGACCGAGTAAAAATCGGCGATACAACAGGAGATGTGATTGAAAAAACCATGCTCGTCACCAAATTGAAAACTATAAAAAACGAAGAAGTAACCATTCCAAATTCAGCCATATTGAATGGAAAAACCATCAATTATAGCAGTGTAGGTGAACCTGGATTGATTTTACACACGTCGGTTACCATCGGTTATGATGCACTATGGAGAAAGGTTCATGAATTACTTATTGGGGCAGTACAAAAAACAGAATTTCTCAAAATGGACCCTGCTCCTTTTGTATTGCAAACCAGCCTTGATGATTTTTATGTAAGCTATCAGATTAATGGATATACTGATCAACCACAGAAATCGGCATTTATTCTCTCTAACCTCCACGCAAATATTCAAGATGGATTCAATGAGGCTGGTATTGAAATCATGTCCCCTCATTATCGGGCCAATAGAATAGGTGACAATCTTACTTTCCCGCCTCAATATATCTCCGAAGAAAAAACAGATTCCAATTCTCAAGAATAAAGAGAGGGATTCTAAAATTTTTGCTAGTTTCAGACACAAAACATAAATCCAAACCATGAAAAAAATCAAAAGTACTTTTGCAGTGATTGCATTGACAGTTTTTACATCAATCGCTGCATTTGCTCAATTACAAACCCCTTCTCTAAGTCCAGCTTCCAGCGTATCCCAAGTAGTTGGATTCACCAAAATCAATATTGACTACTCTTCTCCGGGTGTAAAGGGAAGAAAAATATTCGGAGAAATTGAAAAATATGGCGTGACCTGGAGAGCCGGTGCCAATGCTCAAACCATCATCGAGTTCAGCACTCCTGTCAGCGTAGGTGGTCAAAACCTTAGAGCGGGTAAATATTCCATCTTTATCACTCCGACCGAATCTGGCGATTGGACTGTTCACTTGAACAAAAAAGCTGAATCAGTATTTGCCTACATGGTAGATGGAAAAATTGACGAGGCAGCAGTAGCTAAAGATGATGCAGTTTCATTAAAAGGAAAAACCGAGAGAGGTGGTAGCACTGAAAGGTTGACCTACACCATCTCAGCTGGTGACAATAAAACTGCCATGATCTCTATGGCTTGGGAAAATATCAAAGTCACATTCCCTGTAGACACACAAGTAGACCAAAAACTGGAGCAGTTCAAATCTCAGTTTTAATCTCAAAAAGCTTTAAGCCTTCCAAAATCGGAAGGCTTTTTTATTCCCCACCCATCAAATTTTACCCTTCATTTTTTCAGCATTTTTTATCTTAGGTATTTCTCATTCAACACATTATGACCACCATCAACCCTACCCAGCGATTAGTTTCATTGGACGTCTATAGAGGAATCACCATGTTTCTTTTAGTTGCAGAGGCATCATTGGTTTATGATTCTCTTTTGGAGCTTTTCCATGAAGGAAATCCACTTCACACATTTTTTGTCCAGTTTACCCATCACCCTTGGAACGGTTTGAGATTTTGGGACCTGATCCAACCATTCTTCATGTTTATAGTGGGGGTGGCCATGCCTTTTTCTTTGAATAAAAGATTGGCTTTAGCTGAAAATCGAGGCAAAGTAACTTCCCATATTTTGAAACGCTGCCTGATCCTTTTCCTTTTTGGAACAGGATTACACTGCATCTATTCTGGCAAATTGGTTTTCGAACTTTGGAATGTTCTGACCCAATTGTCATTTACGATCTTGGTCACCTATTTCCTATTGGACAAAGGATGGAAAGTTCAATTGGGCGTTTCTTTGGGTCTTTTAGCTTTAACAGAAATCATGTATAGATTGTATAACCCTGAAGTTCCTTTTGAACATGGAACCAATTTTGGGAACTATACTGACATGATCTTGATGGGCAAAATCAATAATGGAGGTTGGGTTGCTATCAATTGTATTCCGACAGCAGCGCACACGATTTGGGGTGCGATTTGTGGAAATATTTTGCTTTCCAAGAAAGCAGATTCAGATAAAATCAAAACCATTGCCCTCTCGGGAATTGTTGCTTTGGTCATCGGCTTTGGTCTCGATCTGGCAGGCATCACTCCTATCGTCAAAAGAATCAGTACCACAGCTTTCGTCTTTGCCTCTGGTGGCTGGGCCTTATTGGTATTAGCACTTTCATTTTATTGGGTAGATATCAAAAACCACAGAAAGGGAATTTTTCCATTCTTGATTGTAGGGATGAACTCCATTTTCATCTATCTCTTTGCAGAAATCCTTGGCAGATGGCTGAATAGAACGGTAGGCATTTTCACCACTGGCTTTCTCTCATGGACTGGAATGAATGAGCACCTACTAGCTGTAATCACAGCATTTGCAACATTAGGAGCATTGTGGGGACTTTGCTATTTCTTATATAGAAAAGGGATTTTCTTCAGGGTTTAAATCACTTTCAAAAATAGAAGCAAAAAATCAGGAAGAAGATAAAAAGCAATGGTCCAAAACCAAAAGCCATATAGGTCCTTAAGTACTTCTTTCTTTGGGTCTCTTCTAATTGGACTTTGGGTTCTTCCTTTGGAACTAAAATAAAATTTAGTCTCCTATGGATAAAGTAGGTGAAAATAATGGTAATACCTGAAAGGATCAGAGTCCAAATTACCTCCTTATTTTCTGATTCAAACTGATACCTAAAACCAAATTCCACTGCGATCAAAGCGGAAATAATTAATCCATACAAACAAGGGAAAAACACTAAGGTAAAAAGCCCGAAATTATCACCAGACCTAGCGTATTCCACCCCATACTTTTTCAATTCCTGTGTATAAAAGAAGTTTCTAAAATTTAAATAGTGTTTTTGAAAAAAGTAAAACATTACAATTTAGAATTTCCCTTCATCCACATCTTTCAAAAATTGAATCAAGCCCGGGAAAAAGTGCTCTGGATCATCGAATTGAGACAAATGAGACCCTTCAGGACAATATAGATATCGGGCATTTGGGATCTCCTGAGACATCCATTCCATGTGTTTGGGATCCATGGTATCATGCTCTCCACCCACCACTAAGGTTGGAATGGTAATCGTTGACAATTGATCTCGAACATCCCACCCCTCCAAGCTAGCTCCTGGGGTAATCCCAAATTCGGAATGACCCTGCATAAAAACATAAACATTGGGATTCACCTGAGACATCATTCTGGTGATTTCCTCTGGCCATTCATCCATGGGTTTTCTCAATACATGTTGAGGGTAATGATATTCTCCAAGCAATTCCATGTATCGCGGATTTTCGAAATCACCTCTTTTCTCTATTTCCATCACCTCCGCAAAAACTTCTGGCGGCATTTGCGGGCCTAAAACCTCCTTGGCGTATTTTTCATATTCATCCAAGCTGGACATCATATTACAAATGACCAATCCTTTCAGATTATTCTGATATTTGAAAGAATACTCCATTCCTAGCATTCCTCCCCAAGATTGTCCAAGCAAATAGAAATTATCCTTATTTAGACCCAGTTCTTTTCTGACCTGCTCTACTTCATCCACAAACCTCTCAATCGTCCAAAGACTGGGATCATCAGGCTGGTCCGAACCAGCTGATCCTAATTGATCATACCAAATGAATTCTATTCCTTCCTGTGGCAAATAGTCTTTGAAATTGGCATACTGCTCATGAGTCATTCCAGGCCCACCATGAAGCAGGAGTAATTTGATTCGTGGGTTATCGCCTACTTTCTGAGTCCAAACCTTCATTTCTCCTTTTGGCGTCTGAATAGGAATCATTTTGACTTCATCAATCATAGCCTTCATCTCTCCATTATCAGGAATTAGATCCTCGAGTGAATCACTTTCTTTTTCATTTTTACAAGACCAACAAAGTAAAGTGAGAGCGAATAGAATAAAGTAGGATCTTTTCATAAGGCTGGGATGATTTTAGAATAAATTACCACAATTCTAAATCTTGCTCAAATTCAGGGCATAAAAAAATCCAGACTAAGTAGCCTGGATTTTTCCATTACATAACAAACCTTATACTTTTTCTACCCAATCCACTCCGGTATCTTTCCATGCTCTTTCATTGGCTGAATTGATCACGGCTTCACATACTTTTTGAGTTTCAAAGGCATCTCTAAATGTTGGATGACAAGCCTCTCCAGTCTGAAGACTATGGAAGAAATCGGCTACTTGATGGATAAATGAATGCTCATATCCGATGGAAGTACCCGGAATCCACCATCTGTCCATATAGGGATGATCTCCGTCAGTGACGTGAATAGATCTCCAGCCACGAACGATACCTTCATCGTCATGGTCAAAATATTCTAATCGGGTCAAATCATGCAAATCCCATCTGATAGACGCATGTTCCCCATTGATTTCAAATGTATAAAGAGCTTTATGGCCTCTTGCATATCGAGTCGCTTCAAAAAGTCCCAAAGAACCATTATCAAAATGACACTGAAAAGTACAAGCATCATCGATTCCTACAGCTTTCTTTTCGCCAGTTCCTTGATGAACTCTCTCTTTGATAAATGTCTCAGTCATGGCAGAAACATCTTTGATCCCACCATTGATCCACATAGCAGTATCGATACAGTGCGCCAAAAGATCACCTGTAACACCTGAACCTGCAGCTGCCACATCCAATCTCCAAAGCGCATCTCCACCTTGAGGCAAATCTGGACTGATCGTCCAATCTTGAAGGAAGTTTGCTCTGTAGTGAAAAATCTTTCCAAGCTTACCTGAAGCCACAATATTTTTAGCCAAAGTCACTGCTGGGATTCTTCTGTAGTTATACCAAACAGTATTTTTCACACCGGCTTCCTCAACAGCTTTTAGCATTCCTTCAGCCTCTTCTACAGTTCTTGCCAATGGCTTTTCGCAAAGAATCATCTTTCCAGCTTTTGCTGCTGCAATGGCGATCTCAGCATGTTTATCATTTGGAGTACAAATATCTACAGCATCGATATCATCTCGCTCAAGTACTTTTCTCCAATCAGTTTCGTAGGAAGCATATCCCCATTGCTCAGCAAATGCTTTTGCTTTTTCTTCTCTTCTGGAGCAACAAGCCTGCAATACAGGAACGTATTCATAATCTGGAAAAAAGTCTTCCATACGCTTATAGCCATTCGTATGGATTCGGCCCATCAATCCAGTTCCGATAAGCCCTACTCTGATTTGTTTTTTATTACTCATGTTTTTTGAATTTGAAATTTGAAGATTGAGTTTAAAGGTTGAAAAATTGGAAATTTGTAAGGTTTCAGCTTTCTCATTTTAGCCTTCTACCTTTCAATTTCAGCCTTCCCATCCATGTGCCTCACGAACCGAAATCAAGGCCGCAAGAATATCATTCCAGGTTTGTTGGCTTTCCATCACAGAATTTGTGAACATACATCCATCCCAGCAAATGTGCTGAACTGCTTTGGTCAATTTCCCATCACTATCTCTCAACCAGTAACCTGCATCGTGAGCTATATCCAACAACCCATTCGGGTCTGTGGCCTGGCAGTGTCTGCCTGTTTTATCATGAGAACCTGAACCGAATACAGATCCGTCATTTTGAGCTACGTGGAAGTCAATCGTCCATGGTCTTAGCGCATCGGTCACAGTCTTCAATGCCGCTTCAATTGCACCACGATCCTTCTCGTCTTCTTTTGCCAAGATTCTATGCTCTGGAGCATTGTAACCCATGGTGTACAAAAAGGTATGGGACATATCCGCCTGGAAACCTACATTTTTTCTATCCACCCTTTCTAAAAGGTCCACCATATGTTTCCAGCTATGCATAGCACCCCAGCAGATTTCTCCCTCAGCAGCAAGTCTTTCACCAAAATCCGCAGCTACATCGGCAGCTTCCTGAAAAGTCTGAACAATCAGCTTGGTATTGCCTTCAGGGTCTTTTGCCCAATCGGAAACTCCCGCCGCTGAATCAATTCTCACCACACCATAATGTCTTACACCCAACTCCTTTAGCTTTTGACCAAATTCACAGGATTTTCTGACCATATCCACAAAAGTCTTTCTCTGCTCAGCAGATCCCATCGCAGATCCAGCCCAAATCGGGGCAACTAAAGAGCCTACATTCAGATTGTATTTGGAAACTTTATCCGCCAGTTTTTTGGCTTCATCTGGATTATTCAAGTCAAAGTGCGGCTCTAAAAGTCCCACATCAATTCCGTCGAATTTGACACCATTAACCTCTGCAGCGGCCGTCATTTCCAACAAAGAATCAAAAGGGATCACTGGCTCAGAATCTGGTCCTTTTCCGACCAATCCCGGCCAAGTGGCATTATGAAGTTTAGGGAAGTTATTCATAGTTATTAGGGATTTAAATATTGAAAGATTGGAAAAATTGAGAATCAAGCTCTAAGGGTAAAAGCGCTGGATTCTCATATCCTCCTATTAATTTACAAAACTGTCAAGTCAGGGTTTCTTGGTCCAAAATGCTTCAACATCACGATAGGATCAGTTTTAGACATATTGGTAATTTTCACACCTGCTTTTGCCGCATCTTCAGACACGAAGTACTCATCATGAGTCAACTGACCAAAACGGATCAAAGCTGGGGTTTCAATATCCCAAGCACCCATTTTTCCATAACCCTGCATCATGATCATACCATAAGCTGCAGAATCTGTAATGGTCACCGTCTCACCAGGAAGAACTGTCAATTCTTTAGCTGAATAATCATGAGATCTATAGCAAATCCAGTTTTCATGATATCCAGCTGCGTGCATTTCATTGACATCAGAAACTGGCTTCGGCTCCATATAGTGATTATCCATCAAGTTTGGATTTACATTGAGATCCCAATCGATCATCTCAACCAATAATTCATAATCTCCCCAACGGTTCTTCGGAGTAGCATTCCAAAGTAGTTCTTCAGGGATAATCGCCTCATTTACCAAAGATTGGTACATGGCAAAAATATCGGAAGCCTTCTGAGGCTCATAAGTACAAAGGGAACCTGGCGCATGAAGCATCCCTGGAGGAACATCCCATCCTGTACCCGGTTGCAATCTGAATGCTTGAGAATAATTGGTGATTTTATTATCGCCTTTATTGAAGTTTTTCAAACAGTCTAGGATGATCTCTTTGCTTGTTCCCGGAGCGATCCCAAAGAAGGTATATGGAAAATCACCTCCGTGGTTATTGAGCTGAGGAGGGAAATAATAGGCCTCTGGCTTTCCGTTTTGATTGGTCAACTTTCCAAATTCATCGCTTGGGTGAATGTGATGAGGAAGTGGTCCCATGTTATCAAAAAACTTGGAATACATCGGCCAGGACTTGTATTGATCCCAAAGTCTGGATCCAATAACCTGAGCTCCTAATTCATCGATTGCATCTTTTAAAAGGAACAATTCGGTTTTACCTCCATCTTCATAGGCAATATGCGATAGGCCTTCATTTTTGGAAGTCAAAGGACCATTTTCTGCAGGGGTAGTAGACGAAAACCAACGCTCGTCAATTCCTCCTCTTGCTCCACCTAATGCATAATAATCATCTGGATGTAGCTTTATTCTTCTTCCCGGCACACAAAAGGATCGGGGTACCCATGTTGGGGTGAGTCTTAAAATTCCTTCCCCCTGCTCGAGGGCCTTTTTTGCTAAACTCATGGTAATGGTTATTAGATTTTTGAGTTATTATTATTGAAAAATTGAACTTAGGGAAATTCCCCCTTGGCCAATTTATTTACTAGTTAAATTCATTCACTTCATCTCCAGTCAACACTTCCAACTTCAAATTATAGGTCCTCTTTTCTCCAGGCTCAAGCAGGATCAAGCTCCCATTTTCTCTTGCATTTTTCTGACCTATCGGCGGGTGAGTAGCTGGCTCTAATGCCGTCACGTATTCGCCTTTTCCCCAATGCTGCCAATTGATTAACCAAGGCAACTGATTCTTGGAAAAAGTGATTTTCAATGCCAAGCCCAAATCGTCATTGGCATAACCGCAAACAACTGTCCCTCTAGAATCAGCTTTTGGATCTATAAAAGCCACATCTTCACCAAATCCAGCATGCTCATCCATTGGAGGTGCGCATCTGGTAAATTCATGTTTTATATTAAACTGGGTATTGTTAGCATCTGTCGCCTTAGGCTTCTTTTCCCCTTGCCAAATGATTCTTGCTCCTTCATCGATCAATGGCCAACCACAATTGATATGGTACAAAAGCATATGAGGTGCTTTCTGATTTCCCAGATTAGCCACAGTATCTTGTATCTGGATCTCTGCACTTCCAATCCTCCCAGAAATCTTCCTGGTCATTTCCAAATGAGGTCCAAAAGTGGAAGATTCTCTGACTTTAGCTACTATCTCAAAATCAAGATCCCCTGAATGTATATCAGGCTGTTTGATAGAAACCAATTCAGCTGGAGTATTCGAATATTTACCATGCAATCCTTTGGCACCGCTTTCATCTTCATTAGGCGGTCCGGCATTGGACAAACCACAGGTGGTCAAAAGCCCGCCAGCAAAAGTTCTTAGCCATTCAATGCCCTTGTCAGAGAATGCCTGTGGGGAAGCGACTCCATTATGTGAGATCCAAGCAAGACTATGTTCATTATGAAAGGCATCTACGATGTCCATCCCTCTATCAAGGACCAACTTATACCTTAGACCTGTCCCCGTATTTATCCAGGCAATTCGGGTTCCTCGACCTAATCCATTGTCTAAAACGGAGGTTTCGATGCCTCCCAACTGCTGAAAGTTGGATATTTTATTTTTCCAATTGGATACTTTTCCGAGGTTCATTTTGGGTATAATAGAATCTGTTAAACCTATAAAAATGCCTTCCAGAGTCCATCCTGCTGTATCAGGACAAAACTTGGATTGAATTTTAAAAGTTAAAAAATGAACGGAATAAAATTCCGCCGTTAATCAAAAAATCAATCTCTAATTTTTAAAGGCGATTTATTTCAAACTAAAAATCCCATACACCAACACTCCAACCTTTTGTTAAGGAAAGAAAATCTTACTCCACAATTAAAAAAACATAAAACTCATTTCAACAAGGATGAATTAGCCCATCTAATATTTGAAATGCATAAAACATAGCTCAAAAAGACTAAAAATGTAATCAATTGACATAAAGACACTTACATTTAAATTATTTCAGAGAAACCAGTTTTATCAAAAGTCACATATTTTTTATCTTTTTATACAAATTATCAAACCATGATTTGACTTTTCAACAAATTTTAACTCAATTCAATAAGATTATTTACCCTGTTTTTAAGTTTTACTCAATTTCAAATCTCTTTTTCCCTTCTTTTTATGTCCGAAAAATCAAATATCGACAACAGGCTTCTCAAGGGAATTAAAAATGGATCTGACCTAGCTTTTGAAGAAGCCTACAACAGATATTGGAAACAGCTTTTCAATTTTGGAATGAAAAAACTTGATCAAAGGGAGACCGTGGAAGGAATTGTTCAGGAAGTCTTTATTGATCTTTGGGTTCGTCGCAGTAAGTTGGAAATCAATCAAACGCTTTCAACCTACCTTCACTCTTCTGTAAACTATAAAATCATCAATCAATACAAATCTCAATCAGTCAGGAGAAAATATCTAGACACACTGAAAAGTCAATATGCACATTTGGAATTTTCAATTGAGGAAATGATCCATTTTAATGACTTAAAACTAAGAATCAGTAGTATAACTGAGGAATTTCCCTCCCAAAGAAAAAAAGCCTATGACTTGAGGTTCAATAAGGGATTGAGTTATAAAGAAATCGCCGAAACTATGAAAATCTCCGCCAGTACTGTGGAGAAACATTTAATCAGAGCCATCAAAGACCTTCGAATAAGCCTTAAAGAGCTGACTTTAACTGGCAGCCTACTCCTATCACAAGACTTTTTATTCTGCATTATCTAATTAATTCAAAATAACCACCAGACAAAAGGGCATTTAACAGACCAAATACAAACTTTTTTAAAATTTTTTAATTTTTTATTCAAATCACACTGGAGGAAAATTCATTCTCAGTTGACTAATAGGGGAAAACGATCCAAAATACCCAAACATTTCCTAACTAGCTTCTGAGAAACTTAAACAAGCATGCAGAACGACAAGGAGTATTTGGATGGATTAGATGAAAGCGAAAAAGTCGCTTTGAAATCAAAGTTGTTGAAAGGAATTCGAAAAGGAATAGCTAAAGAAGACGCTCGAAAGAAAACAAGGGAATCAATTTGGAGAACAACAAAAATTGCCGCCTCATTCTCCCTTATCATTCTAGGCCTTATTTCAGTTTGGGTTTGGACAGGAAAAAATGAAGTGAACTATCGGACCTCTGATAATGAAATCCTTGAAATATCATTACCCGACAGCTCAACTGTCATTCTCAATTCCAACTCTAGCTTGACATATCAAACTAGTAGGTTTTCGGGTTTTGACAGAAAAGTAAAGCTAGAAGGTGAGGCTTATTTTTCTATCCAAAAAGGCAACAACGGAGAACTCTTTGAAATAAATAAGGAAAGTGATTTAAGCGTAACTGTTTTAGGCACACAGTTTAGTGTCAAAAGCTCGGAGAATCTTCAAAAAGTAATCCTTATAGAAGGTAGTGTAAAGCTAGATTTTCATTCTGAAGAAAGCTCTTCTGAATACCTAATGACTCCTGGGGAAGCAATCAGGTTAACCACGGGTAATAATCAGCTGCACTCTAAAAAGTTTGAAGACCCTGAAATTTTGATTTCATGGAAAAGCCGAAAGCTAAAACTGAAAAACCAATCATTGTCTGAAGTTCTAAATACCGTAGCGGAGATTTACGACTTAAAATTAGACTTGGAAGGGATTAGCCATGACAACAATAGGGTTTCAGGAAGTTTACCGCTGTATGACGACCCAATGGAAGTTTTTACGAATCTGGAAATTTTGTTTGAAACTCCCATCGAATTAAAAGGGAATCAAGTCAACGTAAAACACTCCGAACTCAATTAACTATTTCTAAAGAGCAATAGACCAAAAGTGATATAAAGATTTAACCGGGTCATACGGAACCGGATAGAGATATAGAAGCTAGCCGCAAGGCTTGGAATGATTAGTAATAAACCCAAAAGCACCTACTAGTACCATTCTAACCTCTAACCTTTTTATCTATGCTCTCAAATTTTACACGCTGCTTGCTGGTCGCAGGGATAGCGAGTGTCATATCGACACCGTCTATCGTCGGGGCCCAATCACTTCAACTCGCCAAGGGTCCTAGCCCCACTTTAGCGATAGCCTCCAAATCTCTGGAGTCTGCATTTAGAGATCTTGAAGAGATCTATTCCATTTCGATTGCCTATAATTCAAGTTTGGTTACAGGCAGTACTACTCAAACTACTATCAACTCCAAACTTTCAGCAGAGGAGAATCTCAGTAGAATCCTGAAAGGAAGCCGTTTGAAGTACCAAAAAGGTTCAGGGAATTTTTATTTGATAGTAAAAGACAACGATTTCCAACCCAATTCAGCGCCTAGCTCCACTTATTTAAACTCTCCAAAAACTGAGGTTAAACAAGCAAATAGAACCATCCAAGGTGTGATATTTGACGATACGGAAATGGGCATCCCTGGTGCCAGTATTTTAATCAAGGACACTAAAATCGGTGTCGTCACAGATTTGGATGGAAAATTCTCATTGACTTTCGACGAAAGCATCCCTAACCCTGTCTTGGTTGTTTCCTTTATTGGTTTTACTACGAAAGAAATCCCTGTAACATCCCAATCTGAATACAGCGTATTCTTGATTCCTTCAGATTTAGCCTTGAGCGAGGTGGTGATTACAGCATTTGGTTTGGCAAGGGACAAGAAAGCACTAGGCTATACCACGCAAAGCGTCAATGGAGACGCATTAAAAGACGCGAGAGCCTCCAATGTTGCCAATTCTCTTTCAGGCCGAGTTGCAGGCGTTCAGATCACAGGTAACTCCAGCCCAGGAAGTGGATCTCATATCGTAATTAGAGGTTCATCATCAGTAGCAGGAAACAATGAACCATTGGTCGTCGTCGACGGTGTTCCGCTGGAGCAATCTTCCTCTAAAAGATATGGAGGCGGATTATCAGAAATTAATCCAGACAATATCAAAGAAATCAATGTCCTCAAAGGAGCAACTGCCGCTGCATTGTACGGGTCCAGAGCTGCCAACGGGGTAATAATGGTAACCACCAAAAACGGTGAAGGAACCAAAGGGATCGGACTGGAAATCAATTCAAACATGACTTGGGACAACCCGCTCGTCAAGCCAAACTTTCAGAATATATATGGGGGTGGTGCTGGATATAGAACCTGGTATGTGGATGGAAGAAATGGATACGATGCTGAAAGGATCCGTGGTACTGCAGGTGTAGACGAAAGCTGGGGAGCGCCTATGGATGGCAGCCTAGTCCCACTTTGGTATACAGCACCTGAAAGAGCAGCTCTACTTCCACAACCTAACAACTGGGAAGACTTTTGGGAAACTGGAAGCACTCAAACATTCAACGTAGCCCTCTCAGGCGGAAATGAGCAAGGAAACTTTCGCCTTTCTGTAGGCAAAATGAATCAGTCCAGCATCATGTATAACAATGATTATTGGAGAAACAATTTCAAACTCAACACTTCTTACAAATTCACTCCTGATCTACAAGTTGTAGTAAATGCCGAATACATCAAAGCGGGATCTGACAATAGAAGATACTCCAATAGCTCGGATTTTATCTGGTCTCATCGACACTCGGATTTTACAAAATTGAAAAACTGGGAAGATTATTATGCTACTCAACAACTCACATTTAGAAGTGGGGATTTCTACCCTTATGCCAACTGGCAACATGAGTACTTTTCAAATTCATTCTTTTATCAAGACAACTACACAAATGCAAACGAGAAAGATCGGTTAGTAGGGAATATTGCTCTAAACTATGATTTCAATGAACATTTCAGCATCATGCTGAGAAGCGGAACTGATTTTTGGTCTGACCTAAGGGAAAATGTAACCGGTGTAGAATACACCAAAAATAACGTCAAAAGACTCGGGTCATATCAAGAAATAGCTCTAAGAAGTCAAGAAACCAATAATGATGTGATCCTGACTTACGACAAAGAGCTTTCAGACATTTTCCACATGAAAGTTCAAGCTGGAGCAATTAATAGAACCAACACCTATAGAAGAACACAGGTCAATGTAGGTGAATTGACCATCGATGGGCTTTACAACTTAGGAAACTATGCCAGCCCTACCACACCATCGAGTGAAACAAGTGAACAGGTAGTAAATAGTGTATTTGGCTCTGCACAATTGGGGTATAAAAACTTCCTATTCATGGATATCACGGGAAGAAATGATTGGTCAAGTACCTTACCAATTGACAACAACTCATTCTTCTACCCATCCATAGCTTTGAGTGCGGTTTTAACCGACATGTTCAACATCGACTCAGATGTATTATCATTTGCGAAAGTCCGAGCAAGCTTGGCTCAGGTAGGAAATGATGCCTCTCCTTATTTGCTAAATCAGGTCTATTCTTCCGTTGGGCTTTGGGCAGGGACTACCCCTACTTACACCGAGTCCAAAGAAATCGCCAATAGGAACCTAAAGCCAGAAATCACTACCGGAAAAGAAGTCGGTTTAGACATCCGATTCTTTCAAGGGAGACTGGGACTGGACATGACTTATTACTATCAGTCTACTATCAATCAGATCTTAGCAGTCTCGATATCAACGGCTTCAGGATATACAAGTCAAATTTTGAACGCTGGTGAAATCACCAACCAAGGGCTCGAAGTTATGTTGAATGGAAGACTATTAGAGCATCATTCCGGATTCACATGGGACATGGCATTAAACTTTGCCAGAAACAGAAACAAAGTAGTTGAACTGGCTGAAGGCCTTGAAAACTATATATTGGGAACCCAAAACAGTTTAACCTCGGAAGCTAGAGTTGGACAACCATATGGCACATTATATGGAAGACGGTATCTCAGAAGTCCAGAAGGTGAAATTATTTACAGAAATGGTCTCCCTGTTTTAGATTCTGGCACTCATCCTTTAGGAAATATTCAGCCAGACTGGATAGGCGGTCTTTCTAACACATTAAGCTATAAAGGCTTTACATTTTCTTCCCTCATAGATGTGAAAATGGGTGGGGATATTTTTGATGTGGGTACCGGACTGGCCCGAAAGACAGGACAATATGCCGAGACTGCTTTAGGCAGAGAAGAAGGCATCATTGGACAAGGTGTAATGAATATTGGTTCAGATGAGGAACCAGTTTACGTACCAAATGATGTAATAGTGAACGCTACTACATTTTGGAATGCGCAAAATCCTAGAACCTACCATGAGGCAGGTGTTTTTGATGGCACATTTGTCAAACTCAGAGAGGTAACCCTTGGATATAGTTTCCCAAAGAACTTTTTGAGCAACAACTTCATCCAATCCATGAGGCTATCCTTTATAGCTAGAAACCTAGCCATCCTCTACAAAAACCATCCTCATATGGACCCAGAGGTAGATAATAAAGGTGGAAATGCTCAAGGATTTGCTTATGGAGAAATGCCTAGCACCAGAAACATGGGCTTTAATCTGAACATCACTTTTTAATCCCCTACACTCTAAAAATTTAATGTCATGAATAAATACTTTATAAAACATATTTCAGCTCTCTTAATCGTGTTGGCATCTTGGACTGCTCTGTCCTGCACCAGCGAATTCGAGGAGATGAACATTGATCCAAACAATCCAGTGGAGATTTCCCCTGCATTGCTTTTGCCAAATGCTATCCAAACAGTTGTAGATAGATACTGGGGACATAGTACCAGATATCAACGATTGAATATCGATGCTGCCATGTGCTGGGTTCAATACTTATCTAGAAACATTTACATTAATGCAGAAGGGGACAGCTACGAAATACCTCTTACAGTTTCCTCAGGAACTTGGAATGCTATTTACACCCAATCTCTTGTCAATTTTGAAAGAGTTCAAAACCTAGCCTCACCTGAAGCAGCTTTTGAAAACTCCAATTATGTTGGAGTCGCCCTAGTAATGAAAGCTTTTGCTTTCTCCTATCTGACGGACGTATTTGGTCCTATTCCTTATTCTGAAGCCTTAAAAGGCACTGCTGAGGAAGTAATCAATTCTCCAAAATATGATTCTATGGAGTCAATTTATACAGGACTATTAGCTGACCTCGAGGAAGCCAATGACAACTTAAATGTAGATGGCCCAGCCATCGCAGGAGACATCCTTTTCAATGGAGACATTCTAAGATGGAAAAAGTTTGCAAATTCTCTCGCGCTTAGAATCGCGAATAGACAATCTGGAAAATTACCATCGGAATCTCGAGCCATTATGACAAAAATCTTGGGAGACCCTTCTACCTATCCAGTCTTTACAAATCAAGAAGAATCTGCCAAACTCATCCACTTTGATGTAATCGGAAGTAGAAACAAAATGTTTGATGTGTTTTCTACTAGGTCCGATTGGAACATTAGCACCACTCTGATTGACAAACTTCTTGAATTAGATGATGAGAGAATCACTGTCTATGCACAGCCTTTGGCTGATGGAACTTATGCAGGACTTCCCAATGGCTTGACGGACGCTGCCGCTGGAACCTTCAATGCATCTCGAATCGGAACAAACTACTTAAGCCCAATCGCTCCAAGTCTTCTTCTTTCTTACCCTGAATTGCTCTTCATAAAAGCTGAAGCAGCCTATGACGGAGACATTGATGGAGACGCATCAGCATTGCTTGAGGAGGCTATAACTGCAAGTTTTTCGCAACACGGGTTGACTATACCTAGTGACTATATGAGCAGAATAGGGGCTGTTTCGAAAGAAACCATTATGACCCAAAAATGGCTGGCACTTTTCGGACAGGGAGTAGAAGCCTGGACTGAATACAGACGAACTGGATACCCTGTTATGCCAGCACCCCACCCTAGTTCGGTTTTCTACAACGAAGGGGTATTACCAACCAGATTGGAATATCCTACCTCCGAGTATTCACTGAATGTGACAAACTTAAATGAAGGAGTCGGTCTTCTCGGCGGAGCGGACAATATGAGAACACCACTTTGGTGGGTAGAATAAACCTCCACTTTCAAAAAATGAACAACATGAAAAAATTCATAAAAACACCTTTCCTATTAGTCGCGCTTTTCGTCATGCTTTTGGCTCAATCTTGTGTGGAAACAGATGACTTGGTTACTCCGAACGTCGCTTCACCTGTACTGATTTTATTGGACGGATCAAGCTTTTCATCCACTTCTTCAGTTTCTGTGAATTCGATGACTTATGAGCTTGACAAAACCAATATTCTTGACCATACCCTAGGTATAGATTCCATTCCTGTATCAAACCTAAACTTGGAGGTTTATATAGAAACCACAACGAAGGTAGCTTCATTGACAACAGACACCAATGGAAGTGCAGACCTAGAAATCACTTGGGGAGAATTAGGAATTGATGAACCAACTAGCGGCACTCAAGTTCGACTTGAATTTGCTGGATCCTACAAGGACATCGCTTTTAGAAAATACCACACCGTCACTGTAGAATAACAACCTGAACTTTAGATATCCACCTAATTACATAAAACCATGAAACAATCAATAAGTAGAAGAAACTGGCTGAAATCCAGCTTTTTGGCGATGGGCTCATTGAGCCTAGCCCCTTCTTTAGCTTTGGCAGCAAAAGAAAACCTTCACTCCTACCATCCAAAAAGTAGATTAAAGGAGTATATACCTGCCTTTTCCTATGATGAGGCGAGACTGGTAGCTAAGCTAAACGCGAATGAAAATCCATATGGCCCATCTCCAAAAGTGGTAAAAGCTATTTCTGAATCTGTATCATCTGGAAATAGGTACGGACACGGGGAAGCAAAAATTCTAATTGAAATGATCGCCGAAAAAGAAGGCGTTACCCCTGAACATATCATGATGGGACCAGGCTCTTCAGATTTATTAGAAAAGACAGCATTCGTACAATTCATGGAAGGGGGAAACATAGTTTCTGCAGATCCGGCTTATATGTCCATCATGAGGACAGCACAAGCCTTGGGAGCTACTTGGAAGCCTACTCCTTTAACTCTAGACTATCAGCATGATTTAGATGCCATGGCCAAAGAAGTTGATTCTGACACGAAGCTTGTCTATGTCTGTAATCCAAACAACCCAACAGGCTCGATCACAGACCCTAGCAAACTCAAAGCTTTCTGCTCCAAAACATCAGAGAAGGTACCAGTATTTGTTGATGAGGCATATTTGGAGTTTTTGGATGATCCAGAGGCAAATTCTGTAGTCGGGCTAGTCGCTGAAGGCAAGGATGTCATAGTGGCCAGAACTTTTTCCAAAATCCACGGAATGGCAGGCCTGAGAATAGGATATATCGTGGCTCAACCTGAGCGAATCAAATCAATCACTTCCAAAGTACGAAGTACAATGGGCCTTTGTGTCACTTCTCTAAATGGAGCAATTGCCAGCATGAGTGAGCAATCATTTTTAGCCAACTGTCGAAAAATGAATACTGAATGTAGAGAATACACTGCATCTGAAATCAGCTCATTGGGATATGACATTATTCCATCAAATACTTCCTTTATGATCTTCCCAATTGCAATGGAAGGACAACCATTTCTGAAAGGCATGTATGACGAAGGCGTAGGAGTCCGTGTATTCAATATTGATGATAAACCTTGGTGCCGAGTGAGTATGGGAACCATGGGAGAAATGCAGCAATTCGTCGAAACATTCAAAAAAATTACCGCTTGATTAAACCGAATTCCCCATGAGCTTTGCTTTGGAAAAAACTCTTTCTTTGATCCTTCTGATTGGAATTGGAATTTTACTTCAATCGAAATTCCGATCGGAGGATCAGAAAAAGGGAATTAAGACAATGATTTTGTCGCTTGCCTTACCAGCTATGATTTTTGTCGCTTTGATGAAAATCGAAATCAATACAGATCTCCTTATTCTACCAGTTCTGGCCTTGTCCTTTAATCTGGTGATGTGGTATATCACGAAGATTTCTCTTCCAACTTTTGGGATCAGAAGGAATTCAAAAGAGATGCGAACCTTATCACTTTTGATCCCTTCCTTAGCACCTGGTCTGACATGCTTTCCATTCATTGTTGAATACCTTGGAGATGACCTGCTGGCATGGGCGGCATTAGCAGATATAGGAAACAAAATATTTGTCTTGATTCTAGCCTATTTGATTGCAATGTCTTTGTACTACAAGACTCAAAAATTAGAGTCTCGATCAAACAAAGAAAAGGTCAAAGAATTGCTAATTGCCATGGTCAGTGAGCCCATTAATTTGGTAATCATCCTGGCAATTATACTTCTTAGCTTTGGGCTTTCTATGGACAGCTTTCCTGGATTCCTTTCCACTTCTATTATCATGATCAAAGACATCATGACACCATTAATCTTGTTGTTTATGGGAATAGCAGTGATGTTTAAATGGAGTCAGATTAGAAAAATCTTTTCCATTTTGACTTTTAGAGCAGGGATTACATTCCTTTTAAGTGGTATTTTTCTTTGGCTTGCACCTGAACTTACCCCAGCTTTATCACTTTTAGCAGTGGTTTTCCCACAGAGTGCAGTTAGTTTTTGGCCATTTGCTCACATGTCAGCTGTACGAAAAATGGAATTGGATTCAGAAAGCCTAAGAAAAACTTTCGATTTGGACCTTGGTATTAACGTGCTTGCAGTCTCAATGCCTTTTAGCACTTTGGTGATTCTCGGAATCTTCACAAGTGGAAATCTCTGGATTATTCCCACCAATGTATTAATTCTTGGAGCCTCATTAGTAGCCTTATCACTTTCTCCCCAATTAATAAAAATCATAGTTGCCAACAGAAAAAAACTAGTAGTGGAAAAGGAGGAAAGAAATCATCGAAATTTGAAACTCGAAGAAATGGAAAAATAAAAAATGAACTTCAAAAAAAGGCTGATCAATCGACCAGCCTTCATTTTTTCTTACAATTTCTTCAATTGAATATCCTTGAACTTGACCATCATTGGAGGCCCTACGTGAACTTGCATTCCCAGTAAGCCTGAAAGCATACGATTTTTCTCATCATCATCATGAACTTCACTCATCAGAGTTCCATTCACATAGTGCTTCATCACATTTCCTTTGATCACCAAATGGATTGAGTTCCATTCTCCTTTTTTGATCAGGTTGCCCAGCTCTTCTCTGTCTCCTAGTTCTTCAGTCACATGTAGACCTTTCCAGGCATTTCTTTCTACATATTCTCTGACAGTCATCCCATCAGGCTGAGAGGTGATATCTGTCTTTTGACCTCTGTAGGCCAACGTAGTTCTCTTCCTCTCCTCATAATTCTGACCTGTATATCGATTTGCGGCATCAATATCTGCCTGATATCCTCTTAGAGCAAAAGGAACCTCAGTAAATCGATCACTTCTGTATTGAACACCTGAATTTCCGACCTCAGAAATCCAATAATCCAATTTCAATTCAAAGTCCCCTACTTCTCCACCTTTCCAGATGATAAAAGTATTGCTTTTCAAAATGGTCTCAGGAGTAATTTCACCTACGATTGCACCATCTTTCACGGACCAATAGACAGGATCATACTCCCATCCTTCCAAATCTTTCCCATTGAAAATCGGCTCAAAATCAACCTCACTCATCAAAGGATCTTTTGCATATCGCGGCCCTTGCTTTTCAGGAATTGATGCAAAATCCACCAAATACCCGAATAGCATCAATAAACCAACCGCCTCTACGAATAAATATTTTTTAAAGAAATTCAATTTCATTTTTCTGCTGTTGCATTGTTTTGAAACACCTCGTTATTCTCGTTTCCACCTGAAATCAGGTAGGCCATCAAATCTTTCAATTCCTCTTCATTCAATCTATTGATCAAACCTGGCAACATGATTGAAACATCAGATTCTTTAGCAAGAGTAACCGTGTTTTTCGGCACAGTTCTGATGGTCTCAGGAGCAAATGGATTTTGAGAAATGTAGTAATTCGCATCATCCTGATCGATCATTCTGCCGACGATAGAACCACCATCTTTCAACTCAAGAACGGTTGCTTCATATTGCTCAGAAATCGTCTTACTTGGCTCGATAGTAGCTTCCAAGATATCTTTCTTAGAGAATCGAGTTCCTAACTGCGTCAAGTCCGGACCAATGATTCCGCCTTCTCCTCCCATTGTATGGCAAGAAGAACAAAGAGTCGCTTGGAACATCGCCTTTCCTCTTTCAAAATCCCTGCCAGCAAGAACTTCAACTACTGGTTCCGCCTCTTCTACAGTCCATCTTCTTCCTGGACCTTCTGGCTGTATTCCAGTATTTGCAATATCATTTCCATTGGAAGTCAATAAAGCCGCACCAGACATTTCATCGTATTTAGCAAAGTCAGCTTGAGGAACATTTTCCAAGGCCATTTTTCTGGCTCTATCAATAAAGCCTACATAACTTCTACCTCCTTTATACTTGAAGGCATCCTTAATCCAAGTGAAGTATTCCTCTCTCATCTCAGGAGTCCAGCCATGATCAGCTCCACCCAAAACAGTTGCAAAATAGGTCTGTTGAGCCGGTGGCACATTTGCCAACATATTTGCGATATCCATTCCGTACTGAGGATTTCTAAATACCAAGTCAGACGAAGAAGTGAAAGTCTTTTGATAGTCTGCATCATCTTTCGCAGTCTCCAAAAGTGCCAAAGTCTTCTCAACCGCATCTGGAGCATCCAAGTGAGTCAACAAAACTGCCAAGGATCTATCCAACATATTGTCGTTGGAAGGGAAATTAGGATCCAAGTAAGCAACCAAATCCTGCTTCACCGGATTGGCAGCAGCATCATGACGATACAAAGTCACCTCGATTGTTCTCAGTAAATCTTGCTTCTCTTTATCAGACAAAGAAGAATAATCAATCTCCATCAAGGACTTCAACATAGGAACCACATCAGCATTACTTCCATGTCTTGCCAATGCCAAAGCAGCTTGCGTCTTTTTCACTGCATTGGTTTCTGAGATAGCCTTATCTCTCCAGCTAGCAACCGGCTGATGCTCCAGTGCAATTCTAGCCGCATACTGAACGAAACGATCCTTGTTATCCAAGTTATTCCAGGCCATTTCCAGACCTTCAGAAGGTGCTCCATCTACATGATAGCTTTCCAGTTCTCTTCTGATTTTGGCCTCTTCCGGCATATCAGCCATGGTCAAAGGCTTATAGGTATCAATATCACCTTTGTAATAAACTCTATACAAGTCAGACTCTAATCTTCTACCTCCAGTAGCGAAATACATGGCACCATCAGGGCCAATAGTACCATCTGTCAATGGAAGCGGAGATCCAGAAATAAATTCTTCTGCTTTTGCATCATAGGTACCGCCATTTGGTGTCAAATGCATGGCGTAAATAATTCCGAAACTCCAATCGAAAGCGTAAAGAGCTCTTTTATACTTATCTGGGAAATTTGCTTCGGTTCCAAACATCACGTTGGTAGGAGAACCTTGTCCGATATTCACCAAAGCAGGCAGGTTATCTGGATAGTTTGGAGACCACTTGGAGTCACCTGTTCTCCAACCAAATTCTGCACCGCTAGGTACATGAAGTATTCTGGTTGGTCGATACCAAGGCATCCCAAAATCCCACTCCATATCAGAATCATAGGTGAATAGATCTCCTACTTCATTGAATGCAATGTCAAATTCATTTCTAAAACCTGCGGCGATCAATTCCCAATCTTTACCTTCTGGATCAATTTTGGCAATCCATCCACCTGGAGCCATTCTACTATTTGCATGACCTCTTGGGTCTTTGATCAATGGGAAAAGATTATCCTCATCCCAAACCCTTGGAAGTCTGTAGCGATTCATCTCCGGAACATCCACATGATTACCAGCAGAAAGAACAATTGACTTACCATCAGGTGTCAATTTCATAGAGTGAGGTCCATGTTCTCCAGGAGAACCTTCGAGCGTTCTAATTGTAGAAACAGTCTCAAACTGATCATCTCCATCCAAATCTTGGATTCTATACAATCCGGTATTTTTCTCAAAAATCTGGTTTGAATGGTGATTTACCATTACATACAAAGAGTTGAAAGCATATAGTAAACCTTGTGCATAGCCCATTCCTACTTGAGGCTCATCTACTCCACCTATGATCAGTTTTTCAACTTTTGGTTTTACTGTAGAATCAGAGCCAATAGGTGGCAACTCCAACCTATAAAGGAAGCCATACTGATCGGCTGTGATCATCCTTCCTTTGTCATCAAAAGTCATGGCTACCCAAGACCCTTGATCATTCTCACCTGGGCTATAAAGAAGCTCAGCTTCAAAGCCATCTGGGAGTTTTAACTTATCTATTTTAGGATTTCCGGTCAGTTTTCGGCCGGTAGTCGTTTCATCGCTTTTTTCACAAGCTGTAGCCAAAACCATCACACCTAGAAGGACTGCGATCGATTTCGGGATTCTTTTCAAAAACATATATCTCGGATTTATTGCTTCAATTAAGGCTTTCCATTTCTAAAACAATTTGCAAAATATTTCAGGGTCAGGAGAGCCATTCACAAAGGCTATTTACTATTTATCATTTTGTTTACCATCCTGCCATATCTGCCAAAAAATAACCCAGATTCTACAGAACTCACGAAAGTTCATTTGGAATCCGGGCTATCTACAAACAAAAAACCAGCTTAGAAATAAGGGCTCAAATCCGATTCTGCCGCAGGATACGGATAGAATTTACTCAGATTTGAAAACACATTCGGTCTTGGTACTGCTCCCTCCAATGGAGGATAGTAGTAATCCAGTGGATTAGCCACTATCCTTTGTCCATGAGGAATAATGATCTCTTCAATTCTATTTGTTCTCTGGATATCAAACCATCTTTTATTTTCAAAGGCTAACTCAACTCTTCTTTCTTTGAAAATAGCTTCTCCGAGATCCGCCTGACCTGATGCAGTAGTATCATCTAATCCTGCACGATCTCTAACCATATTCAAATACATGGCAGCCTCGGTGGTTTTCCCTTGCTCGTTCAGTGCCTCTGCCATGAACAAAAGAACCTCAGCATAACGGTAAACTGGCCAGTTCATCCCATGGTTATTGTGCTGAGAATGGAAACTCTGGAACTTCTTGATGTAAGGATAATTCTTATTATCTCTGAAACTTCCTTCTAGATAGACATTTCCGATAGAAGCTTCTTTTCGAAGATCACCATCTTCATAAGCTTCAATGATATCTGGAGTTGGAATATTATTTCCTTCACCGTCAATATTCTGAGGGTTGCTTGTCCCCATGATTGGCTCCAATTCAGAAGCAGAAATCGGTCTTGGCATGAACTGATACATAAAGTTCCCATTTAGACCAGCAGATCCTTCCAGGAATTGTACTTCAAACACAGATTCAGAATTATTCTTATTAGAGGTATTTTTAGAAAATGCCATATCGTAGGAAGTCATCAATTGATATTGATTACTTGTCACAACTGGCGTCAGAATTTGCTCAGCATCAGACCATTTTTCTTGATTAATATAGACATTTGCCAGAAGAGTCCTGGCAGCACCAGAAGTCACTCTTCCAGCCTGCTGCTCTGATTTATTTGGTAAAAGCGGAACAGCTGCTTGCAAATCTTGCTCTATTTGTGAGTAAATCTCAGCTTCACTAGAAAGGGGAAGTGCAGCCTCTTCTCTTGCCGCCACAGGAGTTAAATGCAAAGGAACGCTTCCCCAATAGCGAACCAATTCAAAATAGGCATATGCTCTCAAGAACAAAGCCTGACCTTTTACATTAGCTTTTGCATCCGCATCAAATTCAACATCATCAATCAAGTCCAAAATCTGATTGGTTCTGGCTATAATCTGATAATCCTGTCGCCATTGATCGGTCAAATGACCGTTGGGATTCGTCCCATTGGATTCCAAAAGGGAAAAATCTGCCAAATCCTCTTGAGGGTCTACAGCTCCAAACAGGACATTTCGTGCATAATAAGTATTATCAGAATGCATCTCTCCAAGCAACCAAGCACGGTTGTTTACAATATTTCGGAGAGGAACGTAGGCTGCATTAACAGCTTGCTCAAAGTCATTTTGATTTTTAAAGAAGGTTGCCGAACTCAATTGAGTTTCTGGTACCACGGTCAAGAAATCATCACAACTGGTTGACAAAATCCCTACTGCAGCGATGGCTAGAATATATTTTTTCATTTTTAAATTCAATTAGGGTTAGAAATGTGGTTCAACATCATTTGATTAGAAATTGATATTTGCACCAATTGTGATTGTTCTTGGAACCGGATAAGGACCCAAATCCACACCTGGACTCAAGTTACCACCATCACCAGTACCACTATTTTGCATACTAACCTCTGGATTTGGACCACCCCAATATTTTGTAAACACCCACATATTTTGACCAGAAAGGTAAACTCTAGCTGATTTTAGGGATTTTGAAATATTGGAGAATGTATAACCTAATGTGATGTTACGGATCGTGAAGTAAGATGCATCCCATACGAAGTTGCTGTTGTTCCAGTCTCTTTCTACACCTGTCACATTACCACCACCTACAGTAGTACCAAAGATCCCTTCTCCTGGATCTTCTGGAGATCTGAATCTGTCAATTGCTTTGGCAACCATATTAAATACTCCATCCAGATTCGCAGTTGAATAAAGGTGTCTCATATACAACTGATTACCATAAGAACCCGATGCTGTGATACTTGCATCAAAGTTTTTATATCTAAAGTTGTTCACCAAACCGTAAACGAACTTAGGGAAAGGATTACCGATGATGGCTCTATCGTCATTATCGCCACCATAAGTGATTACTCCATCTCCATTGACATCATCCAATTTGATACTACCTACAGTAGATCTACCTGGAATGATTGGAGAGCTCGCCAAATCTTCTTCATTAGCATAGTTACCCAACTTCACCAATCCATAGAATTGACCAAATGGCTGACCTACCTGAGTAATGTGATACGATCCATACACGCGATCGATACCATCAGCTAATTCGATTACCTTGTTTCTGTTGAAAGAAATATTCGCATTTGTCGTCCACTGGAATTCCCCTGTGGTGTTGACCGTATTCACTGCAAACTCATGACCCCAGAAATGGATCTCACCGATGTTGTCATTGAAGTTTGTAAAACCTGATTCCTGAGGAATCTGTACTGCATACAATAGATTCGTAGTGTTTTTGGTATAGAAGTCATAAGCAAACTGAACTCTATCATCCCACAAACCCAAATCAAGTCCTAAATCCAACTGCGTGGTTGTTTCCCAACCCAAATTGGAGTTGTTCAAGGAAGTAACACCAGCTCCTGCAACTACTTGGTCTCCGAATACCGCATTGATCGTATTATTCACCAAGGCATATTGTGTGTAGTTACCGATATTATTATTACCTGTTACACCATAACTAGCTCTAAGTTTAGCAAATGATACCGTAGAACTTGTATTCAAGAAGCCTTCGTCAGACATGACCCAACCCACAGATGTGGAAGGGAAAACACCCCATCTATTATCAGCTCCAAATCGAGAAGATCCATCTCCTCTCACGGATGCAGTAAATAAATACTTACCCATATAATTATAGGTCAATCTTGAGAACACGGAAGTCAAAGACCACTCACCTACACCAGACTGAGTTCCTCCACGGTTGATGTTGATCGCACCTTGAATAGTTGGAAGCCTATCATCTGCATAGGTATCTGCCTGTACTCTGGTACTTTCAAATCTAAATTTCTGATTTGAAAATCCGACCAAAGCTTCAAAAGTGTGATCACCGACCGTTTTAGCATAGGTTGCAATATTTTCATTCAACCAGGAAAGCGCTTCAAAATTTTGTCTCACTGAAACCGCAACTGTCGGAATTGCCACGTTAATAGCAGATGTAGCAGTCGATGGATTAAAGAAGAAAAATTTGGAGTTATTAATCTCGGTATTAAAAGTAGATTTCAAAGTCAATCCAGGAATCGGCTGCCAATCAACAAATGCATTTGCCAACAAATTGGTCTGTTTGGTTTCATTGGTGATCTCTCTAGCAGATCTTACCCAGTTAGGATATGCAAAGATATTTCCTGTTTCAGCTGGGAATCTATTATAATAGGTCAAGTCGCCATTATCATCATAAATAGGCATTACTGGCCACGTATGCAATGCATTGAAAATAATACCTGTACCACGAGTACCATCTGTTCTTGGTGTATTATCAACAACGTAATTTGGAGCCAAGTTAAACCCAACATTTACTTTATCTGAAATATTGTACATGTTGTTAATCCTCAATGAATATCTCTGATACTGCGTATTTTCCACTACGCCTTCTTGATCAAATACACCTGCAATGATTGCGGTATTTACTTTTTCCTTATTGGAAGTAATGGTCAAGTTGTAAGAAGAAATTGGAGCATTTTGGACGATCAAAGCATCATACCAGTCGTTATTTTGACCTCTATATTCAGATGGATTTTGGAAAGCAGCTGGAACAGATTGTCCTGCATCTTCATAGTATTCTTTTTTGAACTGAGCGAATTCCTCAGCATTCATCATTTCCAACCTTCCTCTTTGAGGAACATTTTGAATACCCGTGTAAACATTGAAACCAATATTGGTTTGACCTTGCTTTCCTTTTTTAGTAGTAATCAAAACTACACCGTTGGCAGCTCTAGACCCATACAATGAAGTAGATGCCGCATCTTTCAATACAGAGATTTCTTGAATCTCATCAGGGTTGATTTGATTGATATCTCCTGTAATAGGAAAACCATCCACAACATAAAGCGGCTGACTACCACCTGATACTGACAATTGGCCACGAATACGAACGTTCATCCCTTGACCTGGCTTACCTGTGGTCTGATTGATTTGAACACCGGCTAGTCTCCCTTGTAGTTTTTGAGCAGTCGAAGACACTGGCAAATCTGCCATTTCAGCTTCTGAAACAGATTGAATCGCCCCTGTAACTTCTCTTTTGATCTGGCTACCATAACCGACAACGACTACTTCACTCAGGTCTGAGGTGGAATATTCCAATGAAACATTGACCGTTGATTGCCCGGCTACAACAGCTACTTCTTTGGCAACAAATCCAACAAAACTAAAAACTAAAGTTTCTCCTGGAGCGGCCTGGATACTAAAAGAGCCATCGATATCGGTGACTGTACCCTTTTGTGTCCCTTTTACGGAGACCAAGGCGCCTGGGATGGGCTCATTGTCCGGCACCGAAACGACAACCCCAGTGATAGTCTGGGTTTGTCCAAAACTCGATATGCTTATGCACAGCGTTACTAGCAAAAATCCGATAAATCGGATTTTCACCCTAGATAGATAGTGGTTATTCATACTGGCGGGTTTAAAATTAATTGATAAAATTTCAACCAATTTTCATGAAATCACGTACAAACCCGTCCTGCCTTATCCTGCGTAACATACTGAAAATCAATACTTAATACACAGGACAGAGCAGGATACACCGACTATCACCTTCTTTTAACTATTTAAAATAGCAAACGTTGGCTTTATCAAAAAGACTCACAAACTCAGGATAGAACAGGACAGAAAGCCTTAGAAAATTCTGTATTTAAATTTTATTATTTATAATTATTCTAATAAAGACCACAGATAAAAAATATCTTGAATAATTAGGGCAATCCTTCTAATATTAGATTTCAATCTTCCTAATCTATGCAAATCAATATTAGACCCTGGTGGTTTTCACTATTACTTTTAGCTGGAATCAGTAGCTGTACTCAAGAAAAAACCCTTGAACTTCGCAAAAACTCACACATTACATTAGTAGGTAATAACCTTGCTTCCCGAATGATGGAGTTCGGCTGGTTCGAAACCGAAATGCAAGTTCGATATCCGGATAGCGCTTTAGTTATAAGAAATCTAGCCGATCCTGGCGACACTCCTGGTTTCCGACCAAGATCAGGGACCAATGATCCTTGGGTTTTCCCTGGAGCTGAAGATTTCCAAGAAGAATATGCAACTCCCTCTGGAAGTATTGGTTTCTTGGAAAAGCCAGATCAATGGCTTACCCGAATACAAGCAGATATAGTCGTTGGATTCTTCGGATTCAATGAATCTTTCCAAGGTTTAGAAAAGCTTCAAAATTACAAAGACGAGTTAGAGGCTTGGATTCTCCATACCCAAAAACAGAAATACAATGGCAATGCCGCTCCACAGATTGCTTTGGTTTCACCTATTGCTTTCGAAGATATTTCAGACCTAATCGATGTGCCGGATGGAAAAAAAGAAAATACCATCCTGAAGCAGTACACTGAGGGCATGCGTGAAATCGCTCAAAAATACGAATTGGTATTTGTGGATGCCTTTGATGCAAGCCAAGATTGGTATAACAGTTCTGATGAGCCTCTAACCATCGATGGCACACAGCTGACGGAAGAAGGCTATAAAATTTTTGGAGACTTTTTAGCAGACAAACTTTTCGGCCAGGCTAATCATCAAGTTGAAGCCAATCTTGACATGATCCATGCGGCAGTGCAAGAGAAAAACTGGATGTGGCACAATGATTACAAGATTCCAAACGGAGTTCACGTTTTTGGACGTCGCTATGATCCTTTCGGTCCTGACAATTACCCATTTGAGCAAGAGAAGATCCGTCAGATGACAGCGATAAGAGATTCTGCGATCTGGGATGCTAATCAAGGAAAGACTTTTGACTTGGCAACGGCCGATGCCAGAACAAGAACGCTTCCTGAAGTCACAACAAATTACAATCCTGAGGCAAACGGCAGCATGGAATACCTTTATGGTGAAGATGCTCTAAAAACCATCAAGGTTCCAGAAGGCTATAAAATTGAGCTTTTCGCTTCCGAACAGGAATTTCCAGATTTGGCTAACCCAGTTCAACTCTCCTTTGATAATAAAGGTAGACTTTGGGTGGCGACCATGCCTAGCTATCCTCATTACAAACCAGGTGATCCAAGACCTCAAGATAAATTGATCATTTTGGAAGACACAGATGGAGATGGAAAAGCTGACAAACAAACAACATTCGCAGACAATCTTCATATCCCAGTTGGTTTTGAAATTGCGGCTGATGGTGTCTATGTTTCTCAAAGCCCTAATCTGGTATTTCTAGAGGACACTGACGGAGATGACAAGGCTGATAAAAGAACCATTCTTCTTTCTGGCTTTGATGATCATGATACTCACCACGCTATTTCTGCCTTTACTACAGATGAAAGTGGAGCCATATTCATGGGTGAAGGGGTTTTCCTTCATACCAATGTGGAAACATCCTATGGGCCTGTTAGAGCAACCAATGGTGGTTTCTACCGCTACGAACCAAAAAGACATAAGCTAGAGCGTGTAAATCAGGTTTCTATTCCGAATCCTTGGGGAATTGCTTTTGATGAATGGGGTCAAAACTTCTATGCTGAAACCTCCGGACCAAATGTCAATTGGATGCTTCCGGGATCGACTTTACCTCGCTATGGAAATGCCAACTACAAAGGTCCAAACTTGGTAGAAAAAGCACATTTGGTACGTCCTACTTCCGGATTGGAATTCATTTCCAGTAGACATTTCCCAGATGACATTCAAGGTGATCTGATCATCAACAACACCATTGGATTCTTGGGAACCAAACAGCATCAAATGGTGGAAGACACCGTTGGTTTTACTTCCAAATGGCGTCAGGATCTGATCACTTCTACAGATCGCAATTTCCGACCAGTAGATATGGAAATAGCTCCTGATGGTTCTTTATACGTAGTCGATTGGCACAATATCTTGATCGGGCACATGCAGCATAATGCAAGAGATCCATTGAGAGATCATGTCCATGGTAGAATCTACCGTGTGACCTACCCTTCTCGACCTTTGATTACTCCAGCAAAAATCGACGGTGCGAGCATTTATGATCTTTTGGAAAACCTGAAGCTTCCTGAATACAGAACTCGATATAGAACCAAAAGAGAACTGAGAGGCAGAGATACTCAAGAAGTATATGATGCCGTAGAAAAATGGCTAACAGAATTGAATCCAGATGATCCAAACTATGAGCACAATCGTTTGGAAGCACTTTGGGTAACTTGGGGTGCTGACAAAGTGAATCAAGACTTGCTTCGTCAATTATTAAAATCTGATGATTACCGAGTGAGAGCAGCCGCTACCCGCGTATTGAGATATACAGGTCATCAAGTCAAAGATCAAGCGGAGCTATTGATGCAGTCGGTCAAAGATCCAAATGGAAGAGTGAGAATTGAGGCAATTGCAGCAGCATCTTGGCTTCCTAGAGAAATCGGCACGCCTATTTTGGCGGAAGCTGAAAAACAAGAAAAAGATAATACCTGGATTCCAAGAACTTTGGAAACTGCAGTTGCGCACATGAATGGACTTTCGGTTTCTCAGAAAAAAGAAGAAGACATCAAATCCTCACTGACTGGATCGGATAGAGAACTATTTGTGATTGGAAAAGAAATTTATGCCCGTGAAGGATTCTGCGCTACATGCCATCAGGAAGATGGTGGTGGCTTAGCTGCTTCTGGCTTCCCTCCTTTGAAAGATACTCCTTGGGTAACGGGAAGCCCAGAAAGAGCCATCAAAATTGTATTAAAAGGCCTTTTGGGACCAATCGAGGTGGCTGGAAAAGAATATCCGGGACAGGTTCCGATGACACCTTTCGAAGGAATGTTGGATGATTCTGAAGTAGCTGCGGTGTTAACTTTTGTAAGAAACTCATTTGGAAATCAAGCTTCTCCAATTTCTCCGGATATGGTGAAAAAGATTCGCGCGGAAATCAAAGATCACGAAGGATTCTACAACCCAAGTGATTTGCTGAAGCAACATCCAATGGAGAAATAAACCTGTCTTTCTAAAATTTTAGACTTAACAGGACAGTTTGAATGGGAAGGAATTGTAGATTTCTTCCCATTCTCATTTAAACCCTACAACCTTATCTTTATGAAGTCCTCAATACCTTTTTTTCTTTTCCTTGCTTCCTTTTCAGCTTTTTCACAAAGCAAAAACCTAAGTTTCTCCAGACAGAATATCGCCAGTGAAAGCTATGAGTCCGTGGGCACATTTGATGTGGATGGGGATGGGAATTTGGATTTGATTTCAGGGAGCTATTGGTACAAGGGCCCGGAATTCATGGAAAGAAAAATGATCGGCCAGGTCAAAAGGTTTGGAGAGTATTACGAAGATTTCTCTACCATTCCATTGGATGTGAATGAGGATGGCAAGATGGATTTCATCACTGGGGGATGGTTTGAAGGAACTTTGACCTGGAAAGAAAACCCCGGAAATGGCTCAGAATGGCTTGTTCACAAAATCGCTGAAACCGGAAACATAGAAACCACCAGAGCTTGGGACATTGATGGAGATGGAGTCATAGAAATAGTCCCAAACACCCCCGGAAAGCCATTGGCTTATTTCAAAAAAACGGGGGCTGGGCAATTTGAAAAATATCCCGTTCATGAGATTCAGGGACATGGCTTGGGTTTTGGAGATATGAATGGAGATGGAAGAGGAGACTTGATTATTACCGAAGGCTGGCTAGAAGCCCCTGCTGATCTTAAAAATGGCGAATGGATCCTACACGAAGACTTCAAACTGGATCATGCCGGAATCCCTGTAATTATCACGGACTTGAATAAAGATGGTTTGAATGATCTAATTGTCGGTCAAGGACACGATTATGGATTGGTTTGGATGGAGCAAAAGAAAAATAGCAGCTCAATTACTTTCGAAAAGCATGAAATAGACCCTTTCCAATCCCAGTACCACACCATGGAATGGGTGGACCTAGATGGAGATGGTCAGGAAGAATTAGTGACGGGAAAGCGATATCGTGCACACAATGGAAATGATCCTGGAGGGAAAGACGATGTCGGCCTTTACTATTTCAAATGGAATGGAAGCAGCTTTACCAAAAACATCATCTCTTTTGGAGAACCTCTAAATGGGAAAGGAACCGGTCTTTATTTTTCAGTTGCCGACCTTAACAAAGATGGAAAGCAAGATATTGCCGTGGCTGGAAAGGATGGATTGGTAGTTTTTTGGCAGAAGTAATAAACCATTTTTTGAATTACTGGTTACTAAGCAGTTAGATTAGAAATCGTTTTCGTATTATCTATTTTCTTAGGGAAAATATTCAAATGTTAATTATATTTATTGTTAAAATGTGACAATTTCACACTTTCAACATCGAAGATTTTCTTATTTGTTAGATAAATAGTGGAAATTCGTCCTCTAATTCTTTCATGACAAACCAATTTTCTCTTTTATGAAAAAGCTATCTTTTATCGCTTGCCTTCTGCTATTAGCCCAGTTGGGATTTGCACAAGACAGGCCAAACATCCTAGTCATCATGGTGGATGACGTGGCGCCAAACTCGCTTGGAGCATACACCATGGGCATGCAATATCCAACACCAAACATTGATCGTATTGCCAATGAGGGAGTTCTATTTACAGATCATTATTCTCAGCCAAGTTGTACTGCTGGGCGTGCGGCATTTATTATGGGTCAAGTCCCAGTAAGAACAGGCTTGACTACTGTAGGTCAGCCAGGTAATCCACTTGGAATTAAGCCAGAGGATCCAACGATCGCAGAACTTCTGAAACCATTAGGTTATATGACCGCTCAATATGGAAAAAACCACTTGGGTGACAGAAACGAGCACCTTCCGACTGTTCATGGTTTTGATGAGTTTTTTGGAAACTTGTATCACTTGAACGTATCTGAAGAGCCGGAGCAAGCAGATTATCCAAAAACCGAAGAATTCAAAAACACATACGGCCCTAGAGGAATCATCGAATCCTATGCGAGTGACAAGTATGATGACACGGTGGATCCACGTTTCGGTGTGATCGGGAAGCAAAAAGTGACAGACATTGGTCAATTATCTTCCAAAAGAATGGAGACTTTTGATGAGGAATTGGTAGCAAAAACCAAAGACTTCATGAAGCGTGCAAAGGATGCTGACAAACCATTCTTTATCTGGCATGCAACAAGTAGAATGCACGTGTACACTCACTTGAAAGAAGAATCCAGAAACCTAGCAACTCCAATTAGTACAGACATGGATTTGTTTGGTTCTGGTTTGATGGAGCATGATGGACATGTAGGGATGATCTTAGATTACATGGATGAATTAGGTTTGACGGACAACACCATTGTTATCTACACCACTGATAATGGTCCTGAGCAAAGTACTTGGCCAGATGCTGGTGTGACCATGTTTAGAGGTGAAAAAATGACAACTTGGGAAGGTGGTCTAAGAGCTCCATTCTTGGTGAGATGGCCAGGTAAAATCCCTGCTGGGTTGAAAAGAAATGGTATTTCTTCTCATGAAGATGTTCTTCCAACTTTGATGGCTGCTGTTGGTAATCCAAATATTTCTGAAGAATTGTTAGCAGGAAAGAAAGTTGGAGACATGACTTACAAAGTTCATATTGATGGTTTCAACAACTTAGATTATTGGACTGGAAAGACTGATGTGTCTGCAAGAAACCACTTCTTCTATTATTACGAGGCGAATTTGACTGCTTTGAGAGTAGGTCCTTGGAAAATGCACTTCGCTACGAAAACTCGTTATTTTGACGATATGGTAACTCATACCATGCCACGCCTATTCAACTTGAGAAAAGATCCATTTGAAAAATACGATGACGTATATGCTTTCGAATTGATCATGCATAAATCTTGGGTATTCCAGCCTGCGATTGGAGTTTTGAACAACCACTTGAGCACATTCATTGACTTCCCTCCTCGTCAGGCTTCTGCTTCCTTGGATATCAATAAGGCAATTGAAAAAATCATGAATTCAAGTACCAGAAATTAAGTTTTCTGATACCCAATAAAAAAAGCTCCCTGAATCAAATCAGGGAGCTTTTCATTTTTTTAGAATTGAGTATTATTCCTTTTTCTTCTCTCCTCCTTCTCCTCCACCGGAGAAATACTTTTGAAGTTCCTCTCTAGTCAACTTCCAATACTCGATTACAGGATTCTTTTTCACCTTTTCCTTGTACTCCTCGATAAACACCTGATTCAATGAGTCATTATCTTGGTACTTATTCCGAAGTGCTTCCAAGTCCTGATGTAGTACTTTTTGAACTTCAGCATAAGCTGGATCACCATAAACATTGTTCATCTCAGAAGGATCTTTTTCTAGGTCAAACAACTCCCATTCATCGATGTCATAGTAAAAATGGATCAGCTTATACTTACTGGTAGTAATTCCATAGTGTCTCATCACATTGTGCTCAGAAGGATGCTCGTAATAGTGGTAATAATGTCCTTTTCTCCAATCTTCAGGAGTCTTTCCTTCCAAGATAGGTAACATACTTACTCCTTGCATTTCAGCCGGAATCTGAGCTCCAGCAACATCAATCAAAGTCTCTCCAAAATCTAAATTGGAAACCAAATCTTCATTAACTGTTCCAGGCTTCACTACTCCTGGCCATTTGATCAGCAAAGGAGTACGAAGTGATTCACGATACATCCATCTCTTGTCAAACCAACCATGTTCTCCCAAGTAAAACCCTTGGTCTGAAGTATAAATCACAATGGTATTTTCGTCTAGTCCATTGGCCTTCAGATAATCCAGAACTTTACCTACACTTTTATCTACTGCAGAAACACTAGCAAGATAGTCCCGCATGTAGCGTTGGTATTTATAGCTTGTCAATTCGTCACCTGAAAGATTTGCCTTTTTGAAATCATCATAGATAGGCTTGTAAACCGCATTCCATTGCTCTTTTTGAGCCTCTGTCATAGCGGCTGGAGCATTTTCCATCAACTTGAGATCTGTCTCCAACTTCATTGTTTTGGCGATAGACATATTATTCAAAGAAGCAGCTTCTCTATTTCCGGAATAATCATCAAAAAGGCTTTCTGGCTCAGGGAAGGTAACATTCTCATACATCCCTAATTCATTTGGACCTGGCTCCCAATTACGGTGAGGCGCCTTGTGCCACATCATCACCATGAAAGGTTTCTCATCATTTTTGGCGGAATCCAACCATTCGATGGTCTTATCTGTGATGATATCTGTCGCATAGCCTTCTACTTCATATTGGCCATTCTGATTGATAAATTGAGGATTGTAATAGCGTCCTTGACCAGGTAAAATATCATAGTAATCAAACCCAGTTGGCACATCACCCAAATGCAGCTTTCCGATTGTTGCTGTTTGATAACCCGCTTGCTGCAATACTTTAGCAAAGCTTTCCTGACTAAAGTCAAATGTAGAACCGATTGTATTGTCTATAAATCCATTTTTATGGCTGTACTTTCCTGTTAGAATGGCTGCTCTAGAAGGCCCACAAATAGAATTAGTGACCAAACAATTGACAAAAAGCATCCCGTCTTTTGCTATCCTGTCAATATTGGGAGTAGGAGCCAAATCAGCCAAAGGCCCTCCATAGGCACTGATAGCTTGGTAGGCATGATCATCACTCATGATGAACACAATATTGGGCCTCTTTTTAGGTTTCTCTTCCACTTTGACTTCTTGAGAGCAGGCAGAAAGCAGGAGAAATGAAAGATAAACCATGCAAAGGCTTATCGAATTGGTAAATATCTTTTTAGGTTTCATATAGGGCGGATTGGTTAATTGTTTATCAAGCTGTAATGTATTAATTATCAATATCTTTTTCTTCAATTCACCATTTGGAATAAAACTTAAGGTTCAAAATCCAGATTTTTATTTCAAATAATCCCACTTTCACAAACCACAGGACAGCTATCATTCTAAAGATCCGCATCTTAAGGATTGAATGAATTCTAGATATGTATAGAAATTTCCTGCTTTTCCTTCTTTGCCTAATCTCTATTCAGCTTTTTGGACAAAACACTACATCATCAAAACCCAGAGTTTTGATCAGTACAGATATTGGAGGTACCGATCCCGATGACAATCAAAGCATGGCTCACTTACTCATGTATTCTGATCTTTTTGATTTGGAAGGATTGGTCTCATCTCCATCCTATGGAAGTGGAAATAAGGAAGAGATTCTACGGATGATAGATCTGTATGAAAAGGACCTACCTCTCTTACAAAAACACAAAACCGGTTTTGCTAGCCCAAATTATTTGAGATCTATTACCAAACAGGGAAGAAAAGGGGCCGCACCATTTAAGGGTTATATCAGCTCTACAGAAGGTTCTGATTGGATCATCAAATCTGCAAAAAAGAAAGACAAGAGACCTCTTTGGGTCTTGGTTTGGGGAGGACTGGATGATTTGGCTCAAGCACTGCATGATGCACCGGAAATTCAGAAAAACATCAGAGTTTATTGGATCGGAGGACCAAACAAAAAATGGTCTGCCAATAGCTATGCCTACATCGCTGCCAATTTCCCAGATCTATGGATGATCGAGGTCAACTCAAGCTACTATGGCTTTTTCTCAAACAATCAGAAACCTGATGTGGTCAAGACCACGGATTACTACCAAAAGAATATAGAGGGAGCCGGACATCTCGGAGGCGATTTCAAGGACTATTATGGAGGGGAAATCAAAATGGGGGATACTCCTTCCTTACTCTATCTGATGAATGGAAATCCCGATGATCCCGAAGGTGAAAGCTGGGGAGGAAGCTTCGAAAAGATCCGAAGAAGCTCTCGTGTGATCTTTGAAAGAAATACCACAATTGAGGATTCAATGGCTTTTTGTACCGTAGTGGAATATCGATTCCAAGGTCCAGAGATCAATGTCCCAGCTGATTCTGCTGTTTTCCAGATGGAAGTCCCTTATGGCGATGGCAAACAAGTTTGGCCGGGCTTTTATTTAGGAGATGGAATTTACAGTCTTCGCTATGCACCCAAACAGGCCGAAGTTTTGAAATTTATTTTCACATCAAAAATCGATAGATTTCCCACTGGAGAAGGTCAGCTCGTTGTCACCAATCTCTGGCCAGGCAAAGCCCGTCCTGAGGATTACTTTCTGGGAGAAAACTGGTATTCAGACTCCAGCAAACCGGAAGATTTTGATGGAAGATTACAAGGTGGAAATACCATTTTCAAATGGAGAAATGACATTCTAAATGACTGGGCTATTCGCTGGTCTTGGCTGAAATAAGAATCAAGCCATTGTTAAATTTGTTAAAATCACCTCCATAATAATCGAAACACCTAGTTAAACCATTTTTCGAGTTGTCAGTTAGTTAGGTTAAAAGTCAAAAAATTCTGAACTTAGTATTACTAACCAACAATTTTATTCACTCTAAAATGAAAAAACTTCTTTTTATTATTCTTTTTGCCATAGGCAATCTTGCGATGGCTCAAGAGAAGCCCAATATCCTAGTAATCATGTCAGATGATATGGGTTGGCAAAACCTAAGTATTTATGGATTGGGTACTATGGGATATACCACCCCAAACATTGACAGAATAGGTCGGGAAGGGATTGTATTTACTGATCATTACGCCCAGCCTTCCTGTACTGCAGGTAGAGTGGCATTTATCACTGGTCAATATCCAATCAGAAGTGGTATGACCACGGTGGGACGTCCAGGAGATGATCTTGGTCTCAAAAAAGAATCTCCTACACTAGCAGAAATTTTGAAAGGACAGGGTTATGCTACTGCACAGTTCGGCAAAAATCACCTAGGCGATCAAAATGAGAACCTGCCTACTGTTCATGGATTTGATCTATTTTATGGCAACCTCTATCACCAAAATGTGTCTGAGGAATATGCAGATATAGACTATCCTTCTGATCCGAATTTTGAGAAAAATTATGGACCAAGAGGCATTATTCACTCCGTGGCTTCCAGCACTTATGATGACACAGTCGACCCCCGATTTGGAGTGATAGGAAATCAAAAAATCCTAAGTGATGAGAAATTCACCATTGACTGGATGAAAACTATCGACAAGGAGTTTTTTGCAAAAACCGAAGAGTTTATGTCTGAAGCCCAAAAAGATGACAAACCATTTTTTGTGTGGTTAAACCCGGTTAGAATGCATATGCACACTCACCTTTCAGATGAATCAAGGTACTTAGCCAAGGATTATACTTCTGGGGATGATAAATACGGAAGTGGCGTAATAGAGCACGACCAAATGGTGGGAGATTTATTAGAATACATGGAGAAAAATGGTCTCCTAGAAAACACAATCGTCGTATACACCACGGATAATGGACCAGAACATGAAGCAATGTTCCATGCAGGAGCAACACCTTTTAGAGGTGATAAAATGACCACGTTTGAAGGAGGTTTGAGAGTTCCGACAGTTGTAATGTGGAAAGATCATATCAAACCAGGTCAATATTTAAATGGTATCCAATCACATATGGATCTATTCACCACACTTGCTTCTGCAGCTGGCGTTGATAATGTCGCAGAGAAAGTAGCTACTGAAAAGAAACAATATATCGATGGAGTAGACAATTTGGATTATTGGTTGGGCAAGGAAGATAAAAGTAAGCGTCAAGACTTCTTATACTTCTATGAGTCCAACTTGATGGCGATTAGAATGGGAAATTGGAAGGTTAATTTTCAAACTACTGAAAATTATTACGGAACCTATACCAAGTATAAATTCCCTTTGATGTTCAATCTTAGAATGGACCCCTTTGAATCCTATGACAACACAGACGCACAGACTTGGGCCATTCAATCCAAACAGTTCGTCAATGATTTCATAATGAAAAGCTTAAACAACTTTACAAAATCAATGGTGGAATACCCACCAGTGCAAAGAGCCAAGTCACTGGACTTTAGCTCCATGATGGATCAAATCATGTCCAATGTCGGCAAAGGAGGACACTAATTAGTTCTTTCAAGATTTTTAAAAAGCGCTGGAAACTCACTTCCAGCGCTTTTTTTACCCAATTTTAAATCGGGAAATACGAGAAACAGAGAATCGCTATCTCCATACTCCAATCTCTTTGTCTCATATCTCTATTTTCCACTCTCTCAATCCCTATTCTCGATTCTCCATTTCCCTCAATATGCCTTATCTTCGCGACCTATGAATATCCTAGAACAGCTAAAAGACTCTCCTCAGAACATTCAATTCTCTGATGTCATCGAATACATCGATTCCAATTACAACTTCACTCCTACCCAATTCACCAATGGAAACACGGTCAATGAAGCCGGTCAAAATAATGGAAGTTGCAAGGTATTCTCCTTTGCAAAACTCCAGAACCTAGACCAAAATCAAACATTGGCACTGTTTGGAGATTACTTTAGAAAGGATGTGTTAGAAAACCCTGATGGAACAGACCATCAAAATATCCGAAACTTCATCCAATTCGGTTGGGAAGGAATTCAGTTTGAAGGAGAAGCACTTTCTGAGAAATAACAAATACCATCTTATAGAAAAAGCGCAGAAAATCTGATTTCTGCGCTTTTTTTTTGGTTTTTACCTAATTACGAAATACGAAGAACTGAGGAGCCTCTATCATCAATCTCTCCATCGGTGGTGACGATTGTTCTCGGCTTGGTAGAAGAAGGTTCAGGCTTGGCTTCGATTTGGGATTCCCTCTGAGGCTGACAAGCAAAAAGCAAGGCCAGAAGAAACAAAGAGTAGATTGGTTTCATTGGTTTTGGGTTTGGGTGATAAATCCTCTGAAAATAAGAAAATAAGACAGTGAAGTAAAAAGGGATAAAAATAAAAAGCTAAAAGAGAGTTCTGTCAATCCCAAAAGAACAAAAAAGGCCGGTCTTTAATGACCGGCCAAGCAGGGGGCTTTAAGCAGCCTTTCTCATGTTAAGTTTAATCCGAGGAGTTCTTCCTCCGGCCTTGCCCTGCGAATCTCTTTCTTAGATCCTCATCGATCGATTAACCTTATGGGAAATTTATTTTGCCCCTACTTTAATATTTTCTTGAAGTATTTGGAATACAAAATTAACAAAATAGGTGTAAACCTATAGTCTTATTAGACTAAAGGGTGATTTTGCAGCTGAAAGGAAGGCAAAAAATTCTTTTATCAAGTGAAGTTAAAAGTGGGACTAGCACCATATCAAAATTTAAGAAATGATCTCCTTTATTTTTAGGAAAGCAACAACATTGTAAAAACATCTTTTTCGAAAAAAAACAAAACTATTCACCTGTCGATTTTCAAAACACCCAATTTAATAGACTAATTCTTTAATTTAAAATTATATTCTGTCATATTCAGTATATACGGAATTTATACTACGTTTATTCATACTAATTCCAAACTATTCAACATTAAATATCTTCTCAATAGAATAGAGGAATACAACGACCTAAAAATCAACCACATTTTTAACCTTTCATGTATATTTTTAAAAGTTTGATATAAATTCAAAGCTATTTTTTAATAAATGACAAAAATCATTAGCAATTGATGTGATTTTTTAATGTACATTTCGGCAATTTTAATCAAGTTCAAAAAACCAAAACCTTACTTAAATGAGAAGAATTTTATTGATTTTCTCGTTCTTTCTTGTCGCCACAAATTTGCTGGCGCAGGATCGAATGGTTTCAGGTAAAATTACCGCTGCCGAGGATGGCAGCCCAGTACCTGGCGTGACTGTTTTGCTCAAGGGCACAGCAGTAGGAACAGTTTCCGACATGGATGGTGGATACCAGATATCAGTACCATCATCAGGGGGAACTCTCGTGTTTTCTTTTATCGGTTATGAAACCGTAGAGGAAGTAATTGGAGAACAAGCAATCATCAATGTGTCGCTTGGCCAGGATGTAACCAGTCTATCAGAAGTGATCGTAACAGCTCAAGGGATTGAGAAGACAAAGAATGAACTTTCTTATGCCGCTCAATCTGTCAGTGGCGAATCCCTTAGCCAAGCTCGAGACAATAACCTGATGAACTCTTTGTCTGGTAAAGTATCCGGGGTTCAGATTCAGAAAAACAACAGTATGGGTGGATCCACTAACGTAATTATCCGTGGATTTAAATCCCTTACTGGAAACAATCAGGCTTTGTTTGTAATCGATGGCGTTCCGATTGACAACACAACTCATAATGCTGGCGGTGTAAACCGTGGCTATGCGGGTGTCGATTATGGTAACGTGGGTGCTGATATCAACCCAGACGACATCGAGTCAACTACAATCTTGAAAGGTCCTGCAGCAACTGCTCTTTATGGGTCTAGAGCAGCTAACGGGGTCGTGATGATCACTACCAAAAAAGGCAGAAAGAATGGCATCGGAGTTACTATTAACACCGGTATTACAGTATCAACCATTGACAAAAGCACTATGCCAACCTACCAAACTCAATATGGTGGTGGTTATGGTAAATATTATGGTCCTACAGAAGATGGATACTTCGACATGGCTGATGTAGATGGTGATGGAACATTGGATCCTATCGTACCTACTTATGAAGATGCCTCCGTTGGGGGAGCTTTTGATCCAAGCCTTTTGGTTTACCAATGGAATGCATTTGGTGATCCTACCAGCCCTACCTATTTGCAAAAAACACCTTGGGTAGCTGCTTCTTCTGATCCTTCAGAGTATTTCAAGACTGGGTATGTGTACAACAACAGTATCGTAATCGATGGTGGTTCTGACAGAGGACAATTCAAATTGGGCTATACTAGAACCAATGAAAAAGGTGTTCAGCCAAATTCTTCTTTGAATAAAAACTACTTAAACTTCAGCGCTTCTTATGACATCGTGAAAAACTTGACAGCATCTGCTTCAATGAACTTCACTCAACAAGATGCGATAGGTAGATATGCTACAGGTTACGGTGGAAACAACAACCTGTCCAGCTTTAGAGAATGGTGGCAGGTCAACGTAGACATCAATGAACTAAAAGACGCCTATGACAGAACCGGTCAAAACATTACTTGGAACTGGTCCAGTGGTCTTCCAAATAAGACAGGTTTGATTTATTGGGACAACCCTTACTTCGCTGCTTATCAAAACTATGCAAGTGATGATCGTCTTCGCTACTTGGGTTATGTAAAACTTGATTATAAAATCACTGATTGGTTGAATATCATGGGAAGAGTCTCTCTAGATAGCTACAACCAACTTCAAGAAGAGCGTACTGCTGTGGGTAGTATCAACTACCAGCCAGGGGAATACCTTCGTAGAAACATTTCTTTCAGCGAGTACAATTATGACTTGTTGGCCACCATCAACAAAGAGTTGAATGATGACTTCAAATTGACTGGTGCCTTGGGCTCTAACGTTCGTAGAACTTCAATTTCAGGAATCAGTGCTGTAACAAACGGTGGTTTGACTGTACCGGGCATCTATGCATTATCAAACTCATTGAGCATGATCGAAGCCCCTGCAGAATCTTACTCTGACAAGCAGGTAAATGGCTTATTTGCTGATGCTGAATTGGGGTATCAGGATTACCTTTTCGTAACCGGTGCTTTCAGAAGAGACGTTTCTTCTACTCTACCTGACGGTGAAAATGCTTACAACTACTTCAGAGTTTCCTCCGGATTTGTATTCTCCAATTTCATCCCTGACAACCCTACATTTACTTATGGTAAATTGAGAGTGAACTATGGCGAGGTAGGTAATGACGCACCATTCAACTCATTGGCTGACCTTTACAACAAGCCAACTGGTTTTGGAACAGTTCCTTTATTCTCTATGCCTAGCACCAAGAATAACAGTGACTTGAAGCCAGAAAGAACAAAAAGTTACGAAATCGGTACTGAGTTGACATTCTTTGACGGAAGACTAAGCTTGGACGTCAACTACTTCAAATCTTCTACTATCAACCAAATCCTTCCGGTAACAGTATCTACAGCGACCGGTTATTCTTCTAAATATGTGAATGCTGGTTCAGTAGAAAACAAAGGATGGGAAGTAACGGTAGGCGCTAATATTGTCAAAGCTGGTGACTTCAGATGGGATGTAAACCTGAACTGGACACGTATCAGAAACAAGGTGACTGAACTATATGGTGATGTAACCAACCTTCCTCTAGGTAGCTTCAGAGCTGGTGGTGGATCCCTAAACGCTCCTTTGGGAGGCACCTATGGTACTATCTATGGTTATGACTATGTCTATACCAATGGCCAAAGAACTGTATTACCAAACGGTAGATATCAAAGAACAACCACTGCTTCTAACCCAATCGGTAACATCAACCCTGATTGGACAGGTGGTATTCAAAACTCCTTCTCTTACAAGACTATTTCAATGAGCTTCTTGATCGACATGAAGCACGGTGGAGATGTTTACTCTGCTGATATGTATTATGGTTTGGCGACAGGTTTGTATGCTGAAACTGTAGGAACCAATGAACTAGGCAACCCGATCAGAAATCCTATTTCTGAAGGTGGTGGTATCCTGAAAGAAGGCGTTCAAGCTGATGGAACAACCAACACTGTAAGATTGGCTATGGATGCATATCCAATGAATGGTGGCACTGTAAACCCAACTGCGGCTTATGTGTATGACGCGAGCTACATCAAGCTCAGAGAGTTGTTGGTTTCTTACTCAGTTCCAAAAAGAATTGTTGACAACTGGAAAGCTATTGGCTCTTTAACCTTCTCAGCTGTAGGAAGAAACTTGTGGATCATTCACAAAAACCTACCATATGCAGATCCTGAAGACAACTTGGGAGCAGGTAACAACCAAGGATATCAAGTAGGTAGTTTACCGGCAGTTAGAAACATGGGCTTCAACATCAAAGCAACCTTCTAAAGAAAATCAACATGAAAAAATATATTTCAAAGACAATTCTCGCTGCTTCCGTATTAATGGCAACAGCATGTGTGGATGATCTTACGTCATTGAACGTCAATCCTAAAGCATATCAGTCTGGCCTAGTTCCAGAAGGACCATTTTTCGCAAATGCTTCTAGAAATGTGGTGGATCAGGTCACTTATGGAATGAACTTCAAGATTTGGTCTCAGCAGTTTGCACAAACCACCTATTTCACGACCAGTAATTATACTTTGACAGACGTAGGAAGTGGCTTTTGGTCATCTTTATACCAATCAGTATTGATTGATTATAAGGAAGCTAAAAAGATATTAACCGACAATCCTTCATTTTACGCAGGGGTAGACCAAAACAAAATGGCTCAGATTGAGATCATGGAGGTGTTTACCTATTCTCTGTTAGTAACAACTTATGGAGACATCCCTTATTCTGGAGCTCTAAACACCAGCTTAAAGGCGGAAGCATTGGATCCAGACAACTTGACTCCAGCTTACGATGATGGAGAGGAAGTTTTTTATGATCTATTGGACAGATTGGATGCAGCTATTGCTGATCTAGATCCAGATGTTGACAATGGTGGAGATTTGGGTTTCGGAGCTTCGGACTTATTGTTTGGAGATGATATCACCCTTTGGATCAAATTTGCAAACTCATTGAAGTTAAGAATGGGGATGTTTATTTCTGATTCAAACCCAAGCTTGGCAAAGAGCATTGTGGAAAGTATCAGCGCATCAGATTTGATTACTTCAAATGCTGAAATTGCACAGCTTCAATACCTAAGCACCACTCCAAACACAAACCCTATTTGGGTAGGTTTGATCCAGAGTGGTCGTGAGGATTATGTAGCTTCCAATACCATGATGGATATCATGCAGGAGCCTGCTGTGGATGATCCACGTATTCCAGAGTACTACACACTTGATAACTTTGGTGGATACTCAGGAGGAACTTACGGAACAAGTAATGCTTATGTCAATTTCTCTAAAGCAGGTGCAAAAGTAACTTCTGCAACTTGGCCTGGAATCCTTATTGACTATACAGAGGTGGAATTTCTTTTGGCTGAAGCTCTTGCAAAAGGATTTACAGTTGCAGGAACTATTGCTGAGCACTATGAAAATGGAATCAGAGCTTCCATGGATTATTGGGGTGTAGCTGAGGCTGATGCTGATCTTTACATCGCTGATCCAGATGTGGCCTACGCAACTGCAATTGGCAGCACTGATCTTCAAAAAATCGCTCGTCAAAAGTACATTGCCATGTTCAACAGAGGCTTTGAAGCTTGGGGAGATTATAGAAGATTTGACTATCCAGTATATAATGTACCACCAAATCCAGGAGGACCATTCCCTGTAAGATATACCTACCCTGTTGCAGAACAAACTTCAAATGGCGAAAGCTATACTGAAGCAGCTGCAGCAATCGGAGGAGATGACCTAGATGTGAAACTATTCTGGGACGTAAACTAATTACCAGCTAGTTTTTTTTAGAAGGGCCGTTCTGAAAAGAGCGGCCTTTTTATTTTGGGACATGTTGGTTCAAAATGATATTTTACAAGGACAAATACCAAATCAGGATAAATGGGAAATTATAAAGCCAACGCAAAAAACACCTGGAATTTCAGCTTAACCGAAGATTCTCGAAAAATCGGTGATCTGGCATATGAAAAATGGTATTCATTCAAAGCTGAGATTAAGCTATCCGGCAGAGAGAAATACAAATTGGAACCCAAAGGATTTTGGGACTCAAAAATCGAACTAACTGATGGGAGGCAATCTCTTCTGGAGTTTAAAATGGGCTGGAAAGGAATTCTCATCAACACATTTTTTGAAGGAAATGAGAAAACCTATTTATTAAAACTCAAAGGTCTTTTGAGCAATCAATATGTCTTGCTCGATACCGACCAAGAAGAGCTTTTGGTAGCTCAGGCTAACTTCAAATGGAAAAATCTAACCTTTGATTTTGACATTGAAACAAGCGAAAAATTTGAAGGTTTTGAACAAAAGGAGCTACTCCTATTGACTATACTCCACTGCATCAATTATTATATGAATAATTCTGCAGGATAGGCCTGCTCCTTTATTTCGATTCATCCCAACTCCTAAGCAATAGGCCAAAGCTTAAAAAAAAGAGACAACTACTAATTAGCTGTCCCTTTATAATTTTAATCAAGGATTGGTCGAGAAAATAGAACCATTGGCAATCAATGCACGACGGTTCATTTTTAGGATATCTCTCACCCACTCTGCAAAGTCTTCCGGCTGAAGAACCTTTTCTGGATTTCCATCTGTCAAGCCAGCTTGGATACTCATATCAGAAGCGATGGTACTTGGAGTCAAAGTGATCACACGGATATTTTGCTTCCTCCACTCGGCCATCATAGACTGGGAAAGTGAAATCACTGCAGCTTTGGAAGCTGCATAAGCAGACATATGAGCCCCACCTTTCAGTCCGGCAGTAGAGGATACATTGACGATATCACCTTCTCCTTTTTCTTTCAAATAAGGATACACAGCCATCGCTGCATAATACACCCCAAACAAATTCGTCTGGATTACTTCTTGCCAATCCTCAGAAGACATGGCCTCCAGAGTTCCCATCTTTCCGATACCAGCATTGTTCACCAAAATATCTACTCCACCCAACTCAGCTACCAAAGCATCGATTCCAGATTTTACTGCAGCTTCACTTGAAATATCAAATGCAGCATAAGCAGCTTTTACTCCCAATCCTTTAAGCTCCTCAACTGCTGACCTAAGGTTTGCTTCATTTCTACCTGTTATACCAATATTTACACCCTCTTGAGCTAAAAGTGTTGCGATAGCTTTACCCAAACCACGACTTCCCCCAGTGATAATGGCTATTTTTCCTTTTAATGAAATCATATCTTATATTATTATTCAAAATGAAAATCCGAGATTAAATCATAAAACCTCAATTAAAGAAAGTCAGTTTCATAAAATGAATGTTTTTAATTAACTAAGGACAACTCATTAATTACAATTTGAATACTTTGGGTTGTTTCATTTTGATAATTTTGTAAAAAACAGAGTTTACTGTGGAGAGACTTCAAAAGAAATCCCCTTACCTAACTACGAATGATCTTTTAGAACTTTCTGGATTTGCTGAAGTTGTTCAATATTCAAAAGGTGAAATAATCATTGATTACGGACGCTATTGCCCATACTTTTTTCATGTATTAAATGGAGTCGTTAGAGGAAGTCAATATACTGCTAATGTGGACGAGCATAATCTTTTCTTTATCCATGACGACCAATGGTTTATTACTCCAGAAAAGCTTCTGAGCAAAGAAACAAAGCCTAGTTCTCACATATTTGAGGCTGTCTCTGATGTCACCCTCATAAAGATAGACCATGAAAAACTACTGAAATCCGCCACCCAAAACCCACATCTTTTTGAGTTCTATCATGATGCTATCTTGGTAATCATGACGTCTTTTTTAGAAAGAATTAAGTTATTGACTATAGAAAATGCAGAGGAAAGATATAAGAATTTAGTTGCCACAAGACCACTATTATTTCCTCATGTTCAAAAGAAACATTTAGCTCAGTTTTTAGGCATTACACCGAATTCATTTTCTAGAATTTTAAAGAAACTAAAGGAGTAATAAATAACGATTAATTCAGTATATAAATACCTAGAATTACCATTTGAATAGTATTGCTTTTTTAGAATTCCCGTTCTTTAATGAAGAATTTATTATTAGTAATTTAAAACACTTATATAAGCCAAGTGTTTGATTTTTAAACCCTTTTTCAGAACCAATCCAAAATTTTAATTACTATGAAACATCAAATTTTAGGCTTGTTCTTTTTGATCTCATTGGTCGGAAATTTAGCAGCCCAGGAAAAAATTAGTGTTTTCGACGAAACTGTAGTTGTCAAAGACAATTTGGAGCCAGTGATCCCAAGACCTTTACAGGAAAGTATTGCTGAAAAGAAATTGGCTTCTTTGGAAAGCCGTACCGGATCCAAACCCAATATTTTGATCTTCTTGGTAGATGATCTTGGCTGGGGAGATATCGGAGTCAATGGTGGAGGGGTGGCAGTAGGCGCTCCTACTCCTCATGTAGATAAGCTAGCTCGAGAAGGAAAACAATTCAAATCCTTCTATTCCACCCCGACTTGCACCTCTTCTCGTGCAGCATTAATTACTGGACGACTTCCAATCCGCAGCGGATTAACAAGACCTTTATTGAGTGGTGACAAAGTTTCCACGAACCCTTGGAAGATCGAAGTTTCCCAAGCCAAACTATTGGCAAATGCTGGGTACAAATCCGCTTTAATCGGAAAATGGCACATTGGGGAGGGTGAAGACATGCTTCCTCATGAGGTTGGTTTTGATTATTTCTACGGTCTTCCAGCTGTGCAATCCGATTACACACAATACTTGGTGGACAGACAATATGCCGATATGATCCGAAACAAGGATCTTCATGACAAAGCTTTCCAAATGCGTCCTGAGGGCTTGATCATGGGGCATAAAGGTGGTCCAAGAGAAGTTGGTTTCGAAATCAACAATTTGGATGACATGAGAATGGTGGATGAAAAGTTGAAAGATGAATCAATCAAATTCATCAATGAAAATGCAGGCGAAAACCCATTCTTTTTAGTGCATTCATTCACTGCCATTCACAATGACACTTACTCCGGGAAAGATTTCATCGGCAAAAGTCCTGCAGCCATGCCTGTAAAAGATGCCATCGTTGAAATGGATGCTATCATTGGAGAAATCATGGATGTCTTGGAAGCTTCCGGTCAGCTGGAAAACACTTTGGTATTCTTTACTTCTGACAATGGTGCCAATGAAGATGTATTCCCAGATTCTGGATATCACCCTTGGAGAGGTGGAAAAGGAACGACTTGGGAAGGCGGTGTAAGAGTTCCAGGAATTGCCTATTGGAAAGGAATGATCGAACCAGGTCAGGAAACCAATGAATTGATTGATTTGACAGATTTGTACATGATTTCATTGCGACTTGGGGGAGTAATGGATCAGCTACCATCCAATTTATATTTTGACGGGATTGATCAGACTGCTTACCTATTAACTGAAAATGGACATTCGAAAAGACAGGCTATTTTCCTATGGAATAGCACCGATTTCTGTGCTGTGAGATGGAAAGACTATAAGATTCACTTCCAAATTTTTGAAACGAAGGCTCCTCGAAGAAATCTGGATATGACGACTCTAACCCGAGTCGGAACTGCTCCTTGGGTATTCAATCTGAATGTAGATCCAAAGGAAATGAGCAGTGAAGGGCATCGCTACTTTGAATGGGGAATGCCAGCAGTAATTGCTTTCCAAAAAAGACATCTGGCAACCATGAAAAAATATCCGAATACGGATTTGGGATTAGGGTTTTAATCGACTTTCTGCTTGAATCTTCAACCCTACCAAGCACTTAGTTTCGGTAGGGTTATTTTTTTTCTAACTTACTTTCCAAACCCGTCTAAAAATGACCAAAGTAGACAACTGGCCGGAGGCCCTAAGCCGACTCAATGAAATTATTTCCAAAACTGAATTGGTAAAAACTGTCAAATGGGGAATGCCGGTCTTTACGATCAATGGAAAAAACGTGGTCGGTTATGCTGGGATGAAAAATCATTTTGGAATCTGGTTTTACAATGGAGTTTTCCTTTCTGACCCATATGGAGTTTTAATTAATGCTCAGGAAGGCAAAACCAAAGCCATGCGTCAATGGAGATTTGAATCCATGGAAGAAATAGATGAGATCAAAATCTTGGAATACCTCCACGAGGCTATTCAAAATGAAAAGGATGGAAAATCCTGGAAGGCTGAAAAAGGGTCTGAAATGGAGATTCCGGAACAATTGGATGAAAAACTTCAAGCAGACAACAAACTAAAAGAGGCTTTTGAATCTTTGACTCCTTTCAAGCAAAAGGAGTATATCGAGTACATCACAGAGGCAAAAAGAGAGGCCACAAAGCTAAGCCGATTAGAAAAGATCATTCCCATGATTTTGGAGGGAAAAGGCTTAAATGACAAATACAGGTAGAGAATAGTTAAGAAAAGTAATCCCTATGAAAGTTATACTTACAGGAGCCACTGGAATGGTAGGAGAAGGCGTATTAATGGAATGTCTTGAGAATGAACATGTTTCTCAAGTCTTGGTGGTAGGCCGTCGATCCATTCAAAAATCTCATCCAAAACTATCAGAATTAATTGTTCCTGACTTTCTAAAGATCAAGGATTTTTCGGAGCAACTGATAGGCTATGATGCATGTTTCTTCTGTGCAGGAATCAGCTCTGTGGGGATGAAAGAGGAAGATTATGTCCGAATCACTTACGATACCACTTTAGCATTTGCCAAGACTCTTGTGGATAAAAATCAGGACATGGTATTCAACTTTGTTTCCGGTCAAGCTACAGACTCAAGTGAAAAAGGACGGGTGATGTGGGCCAGAGTGAAAGGAAAAACAGAAAATAACCTGATGAGATTAGGTTTTAAAGGACAATACAATTTCCGTCCTGGAGTAATGCTTCCAGTTGAGGGTCAAAAGAACTCTAAAAGAGCATACGTAGGAATTGCAAAAATCATGAAGTTCTTCACCCCAAAACTTGTTCTTTCCATTGGAGATATTGGAAAAGCGATGATCAACGCTGTACTCAATGGATATCCAAAGCAGGTATTGGAAATTAAAGATATCAGGGTTTTAGCCCAGGAAGAATAAAAAATAATAACACAAAGGGAAATTGGTTCTATCAAAATTATTAGGGTAATAGGCCTAATTTTAATAGTTTTATTGCATGAATTCAGGATTCCGTATTACTCGCATCAGCTCTTTCCTTATCTGCTTTTTAGCACTTATTAATTCAGCTTTTTCTCAGGAAAGGAAACCTAATATTATCCTAATTATGGCTGATGATCTAGGAGTAGAAACTATCAATTCTTATGGGGGAACCTCCTACTCTACTCCATTTATCGATGCGATGGCTGCAGAAGGAGCTCAATTCGAAAATACCTATGCCCAACCGCTTTGTACACCTTCTAGGGTGCAATTGATGACAGGGCAATACAATGTGAGAAACTATACAGTATTTGGTCAGCTGAATAGAGATCAGACCACTTTTGCCAACCTTTTGAAAGATGCTGGATACAAAACAGCCATCGCCGGAAAATGGCAGCTTGGAAAAGAAAAAGACTCCCCTCAGCACTTTGGCTTTGATGAATCATGTCTTTGGCAACACATGCTAGGAGCAACTGATAAGGATGGAAATGACACCCGCTATTCCAATCCTGTTTTAGAAATCAATGGAGTTGCCAAGCATTTTGATGGCGGCCAATTTTCCACGGATATCACCAGTGATTTCTTGATTGATTTTATTGAGAAAAACCAGGATCAGCCCTTTTTCGCCTATTACCCGATGATTATTACCCATTGCCCTTTTGTGCCGACACCGGACTCAAAAGACTGGGATCCTACTAGCCCAGGTTCTCCAACCTACAAAGGCGACCCTCAATATTTTGGAGACATGGTAGCTTATATGGACAAAATCGTCGGGAAAATCATAGCGAAAGTTGATGAATTAGGATTGAGCGAGGATACGATAATCATATTCACGGGAGATAATGGAACGGACGAGCCGGTAGTTTCTATGTATCGCGGAGCAGAATATCCTGGAGGAAAAAAATATACCACTGAAAATGGAATGCATGTTCCTCTAGTTGTCAAATGGGATGGTCACATCGCACCTGGCACCCAAAGTAATGACCTAGTCGATTTTAGTGACTTCCTCCCTACTCTATTGGATGTTGCTGGGGTAAAAGCCCCTAAAAACCTTTCTTTGGACGGGGTAAGTTTTTATCCTCAGCTTATGGATAAAAAAGGAAAGTCTAGAGACTGGATCTATAGCTGGTATACCAGAAATGGTGATCTGGAAAGCCTTAAGGAATTTGCCCAAAACACTGAATACAAGCTTTACACCACAGGAGAATTTTTCAATGTTGAAAAAGACTGGCTAGAGAAATCCCCTCTGATTTATAATGAACTGGACAAAAGTGGTAAAAAGGCATTCAAAACCTTGAACAAGGCATTAAAGAAATACGAAGGGATTCGATAATTAAAAGCTAGAAGACTGAGGACAGAAGACAGAAGGTTTTCCTTACCCTCCATCTCTTTTGAGGATATTTTTCCTTGGTAAAAGGTTTGAATCTAGCCCTTTTTTGCCTTCAAAAACATCTTTGACTTCTTCTCCATTTTCTTTCTCATTTTCTTCAAAATAGATTGAAAATTGGGGTTAGATGCAAGATTGGTTACCTCCAAGGGATCCTCGCTTAAATCATATAATTCTTCATGGCTAGGATCATTGATGTATCGGAAATACTTCCATTGGTGAGTTCTCATCGCCTCACTGGGGGCAATGATAGCAACCTGCCACAAATGCTCAAATAGGAAGTCCTTTCTCCTCCCCAATTTGGAAGAAATCAAACTTTCGCCTTGCCAGGTTTTGGGAGTTTTGATTCCTGCAAAATCCAAAATGGTATAGGGAACATCAATATTTAAAGCATACTCTGGCGTTCTAACCCCCCCCTCCTTTCTTGGATCAAAAACTATCAAAGGAACTCTAAGAGAATTATCATACATCAGCCATTTCCCAGCTAGCTGCCTTTCTCCCAAAAAGTAGCCATTGTCTCCCATCAGGATAATCACCGTGTTGTCAGCAATACCCTTCTCTTCCAAAGCTTTCCTGATTTTCCCAATCTCAGCATCTACCTGAGAAATCATCCTATAATAGCCTTTTACTGAATGCTGGTACTTTTCTGAAGTTTCATAGCGCCAGTGCCAACGAGTTCTATTTTCACCGGTTCTGACGTATTCAGGTTGTTCGAGAAAATACTTTTCATCTCCCAATTTGGGATCAGGGATCGTGATGTTTTGATATATTGTATCGTATTCCTCATCCCAGAAATATTGCAAAGGAGCCGGATCATGGGCATGGGGAGCAGAAAAACTCAAGGACAACATAAAGGGCTTTTCTTTCGGAGAATTTTCAATGAATTCAATAGCTTGATGACCCGTATAGCGAGTTAGATGAACAGTATCTTGATCGATAGTTTTGTAAAAATACCCTCTTCGATCTTTGAATTTGCCATTTCGATCGTAGCTATCTCCTTCATCAAACAAATTTCCAAACTCAGGATAATTGACACCAAACTTTCCGAAAAAACCAGTGTAATACCCGTTTTCTCTCAGAATTTCTGGATAAGATTCATCCATGTAAACCTGCTTGATATCCCCCTGCCCAAAAGTATAGCCATGGGTTCTTTCATATAATCCCGTCAACAAACTTGCACGACTTGCCGCACATATTGGAGTTGTCACAAAGGCATTTTCAAAATAAATCCCTTGCTCCGCAAGACGATCCATTTCGGGAGTTTGGATAATATCATTCCCAGCAAATCCCAAAGCATCCCATCGCTGATCATCAGTCAGGATAAAAATGATATTGGGACGTTCGGTTTGAGAAAATCCATTCTTAGCTGAAAAGAAGAAAAGCAAACAGGCGAGAATAATCCGGGTCTTAGATTTGTTCATTTTGAAAAGAAATAAATTTCAAATAGATATCCATCCTGTACTTTAATTTTTTACTTCCTTGGCCCAAAGTGTAAAATAAAATTTAGTTTATATATTTAGTTTTACCCTTTCCCCTATTCCATTGAAAAAGAGAATTCTCCTCCTCATTATTTATTTGGCATTTATTAGCTTGGGATTGCCTGATTCCCTTTTAGGTTCTGCATGGCCAGCCATGTTTGATGATTTGGGAGTTCCTTTGGATTATGCGGGAATCATCTCCATGATTGTGGCGGCCGGCACGGTAGTTTCCAGTCTTTTTAGTGGTAAAGTCATCGATAAATTCGGAGTACCTTCAGTGACCACATTCAGTGTATTTCTGACTGCCGCTGCATTGATGGGCTTTTCTTATTCTCATCAATTCATTTATCTCTGCTTTTTAGCCATTCCTTTGGGTCTAGGCGCAGGAAGTGTAGACGCAGCTTTGAATAATTATGTAGCACTGAATTACAAAGCCAAACACATGAATTGGCTGCATTCCTTCTGGGGTGTGGGAGCTGCAATAGGCCCGATGATCATGGCTGGATACTTGGCACAAGGGGAGTCCTGGTCAAGGGGATATAATACCATCGCTTGGATTCAGATCTGTTTGGTTGTGATTTTATTGATTTCCATTCCTCTATGGGTTAAAAAGAAAAACCCTTATGACGAAATTGAAGAAAAGTCCCACGATCATCTGTCCTTACTGAAAAATACTCCCGGACTTAAGCCTGCACTTATACTCTTCTTTTGCTATTGTACTATAGAAGCTAGCTTTGGACTCTGGGGAGCCAGTTATTTGGTATTTGAAAGAGGTTTCGAAGCAGAACAGGCGGCAAGATTTGTCTCACTTTACTATTTGGGAATTACAATCGGAAGGTTCCTATCAGGTTTCCTGACACACTTTTTCACCAATCGACACCTAGTCTATTTAGGACAAGGAGTCATCGCTCTTGGATTAATTTCATTGTTTTTACCTTTCGATTTCTTAGTCCTTCCTGGCTTTCTATTGATTGGACTGGGATGCGCTCCAATCTTCCCGAGTTTGCTGCATGAAACTCCCGTGAATTTTGGACAGAAAAAAAGCCAGGCAATTATGGGCATGCAAATGGCCAGCGCTTATGTAGGGATCACATTGATGCCCTATATTTTTGGAAAAATCGCCACAATATCTGGCTATTCTTTTCTATTGGGATTCTTGGGAATATTCTTGGTTTTGATGTTTGGGCTAACCAGAGCAGTAAACCAGATTACTAGTAAGGTGTCTCGATAAGCCACTCAATCCATCAACAAATTTGTTTTTAAGAAATTGATATTTACATTTGTATCGTTCACGATTTAATCTCTAGCGATATGAAAAATAAAACAAACTGGATTCAATCAGGTTTTAGAATTCTATTGGGAGCATTTATGACCCTTGCTGGAGTTGGTCATTTGACATTTCAGAGGGAGGAATTCCTAGCACAGGTACCCCGATGGCTACCTTCTGACCCTGCTTTTATGGATTTTGTAGTCCTTTCTTCAGGTGTTGTCGAGATTGCTTTTGGACTTTCCATGATCTTTCTGGTCAAGCATAAAATAAAGGTGGGGATCGCTTTGGCTATCTTTTACATCCTGATTTTCCCCGGAAATATCTCTCAATACACCAACGGAATTGATGCTTTTGGACTGGATACCGATCAAAAAAGACTAATCCGCCTCTTTTTTCAACCCGTCCTAATTCTTTGGGCACTCTGGTCTACAGGGGCGTTGAAATATTTAACCACAAAAAATAACACACAATGAGTTTCTACGATTTTGAAGCAAAAAAACTAAACGGACAAAACACCTCCATGGGTGATTTCAAAGGCAAAACCGTGGTAGTCGTCAATACTGCCAGCAAATGTGGTTTGACTCCACAGTACGAAGGATTGGAAAACCTATACAACAAATACAAGGATCGTGGCTTGGTGATTTTAGGATTCCCGTGTAATCAATTCGCCAACCAAGAGTCTGGTTCTTCCAAAGAAATTGAGGAGTTCTGCCAGCTAAATTATGGCGTGAGCTTTCCGATGTTTGACAAAATTGATGTAAATGGGAAAGACGCCCATCCTATATTCAAATACTTGAAATCTCACTTGAAAGGAGGAATCTTGGGAAGTAGAATCAAATGGAATTTCACCAAATTTGTCATTGATAAAAACGGGAAACCAGTAAAAAGATTTGCCCCGGTTACCACTCCTGAAAAGATGGAGGAATACATCCAAAAAGTCTTATAAAATGAGTAACAAACTAGCCAGTTTATATTTGGAAAATCAGCTTTGCTTTCCGCTGTATGCGGCATCAAGGCTGACTACCAAGATATACACCCCTTTCCTCAACGAGCTAGATATTACCTACCCTCAATATTTGGTATTGATGATTTTGTGGCAGCATCCAGAACAGTCCGTCAATGAGATAGGTAAAAAATTGCTTTTGGAATCAAACACTTTGACTCCTCTACTCAAGCGGATGGAGCAAAAGAATCTGATCCAGAGAACTCGCTCCAAAAGTGATGAAAGGTCCGTTGTGATCACTTTGACTGAGAATGGATTATCCCTAAGAGAAAAGGCACTTTCTATTCCAGAAAAAATTGCTGATTCATTTCAGGATGAATCCATTTCAAAAGAAGAGGTAGTTTCATTTAAGCAGACTCTCGATAAGTTATTGGGGATTTTGGCTGAAAAAGCTTAATACTGAAACCCAAAAAAGAATTTGTCGCTTTGAGCGACCCGACAATTGTGCGGGATCAAAATTTGAAGGATTCGACCCCGCTCTGACTGACAAAAAACTATCCTTTAAAGATTATACAAAAAAGGAGCTTCTTGGATAAACTGATCAGAATGAAGCTGCTCGATCAGAAAACGAGCCAAAGACTTAGCACTGATTTTTTCCCCTTTGCAATCCTTCAAATCGGTTCCAACGGAACTTTCCTCATCTGTCAAATCTATCATAGGAAGCCTAACCAAAGTCCATTTTAGATCCGATTTTAGCAATAGGTCATATTCCTTTTGCTTGCTTTGAGTAGATTTTGGAAAAGTTTGCTCCATCCAAGCTGTGGCCTGAAGATTTCTTTCACTTTTCTGATCTTCAGGAGTATTGACATTCAATCCAGTTGTCACCACGTATCTTTCAACCCCTTGGGACTTCATTGATTTCAGAATGATGGCTGTAGCTATTTCAAATAAATCAGGTGCACTTGTAGGAATTCCTAACCCCAGAGTACTGAGGACCGCATCGCAACCTTCAAGCAGTTTTTCAACATCTTTTTCTGAAGTCACATCTCCCAGAATTGGAAACAGATTTGGATGGGATTCAGGGATTTTTTCAGGATTCCTAATTAGAAGATTTACTTGGTATCCTTGTGATGAAAGCTCTTTTACGAGGTAAGTTCCTGATTTACCTGTACCGCCTATGACGGCTATTTTTTGAAATGATTTCATGATTTTCTCTATAAAATGTATGGAAATAAAAAGAGAGCCTTCCATCGAAATGGGGCTCTTTTGGACTAAAATGGTCCTTTGACACTATTTATAGAGAGATTCTAATAGCCTAAAGATAAGAAATTAGCTGCTAAAATCTTCTTCTCGTACCACTAAACTCCATCGCTTCTCCTTTACCAAATCCAAAGCTGACCCCGAAGGTTATAAATCGGCCTCTTAATCGATAACTATATTGAGAGAAATCGGTAGAAACGATCTCATTTTTCTGAACTCTGGAAGCGAATACATCTCGGACACTTAGGTTGGCAATAACTTTCCCTTTGATAATTTTCTTTCTGATTCCGATATCCGCCAATGCATACCCCTTGTTGGTCCTCTGGAAGGTCTGAAATGATGATCGGTAATCTCCCACAATCTCTAGGGTAAAGTCTGCAGGAAGATCAAACTTATTGGTCAATTTGCTGGACCATTGACTGGATGTAAAACCAAAAAGAGTTGATTCATATGTTCCTGACCTATCGAAGTAATTATAATTGAAGTCAGCATTGATTCCCCACCATTGAGTTGGTGTGACTTTCCCATTGACTTCCAAACCAGTTACCTGATTTGTCCCAATATTCATCGGCATGGTAATATTGATACCGTTTTCAGAGAAAGTTACATCCTCCACTGTTTGGGTGATGTATCGATGATAAATCGAACTACTCAAGGAAAAAAGTGCATGATCAAATATTCCAGTCACCTCATAGCTATCTGTATACTCAGGAAGTAGGTTGGGGTTACCCGTTCTGACACTGTAGGTATTTCTGATATTATAGAAAGGGTTCAAATCAAAAAATCGTGGTCTTGAAATTCTTCTGGAATACCCCCCTTGGACTGAAAATCCTTTGGTAAGCTTGTATGAAGTATGCAGAGTCGGAAATAAATTGGTAAAATTCTGATTATTTGACTCCCCCGTTTGCTTGAGCTCGGTGCTGAGATCTGTACTTTCCATTCTAAGCCCCAACTTTAGTCCAAATTTATCCCCTTCATATGCGCCCGTTCCATAAATCCCCAAGACATTCTGAGAATAATCAAAATCATTGGAAAGAGTGGGAATGACAACCCAGATACCATCTTCCAAATCACTGATTGAATAGTTGTTTTTAACCTTACTGATAAAATATTGTCCTCCTGTCTCTAGGGTGAATTTTTCAGCAAATGGACGGGTATAATCTGCCTGGAACGTATATTCCGCCTGACTAAAATCGTTTTGGGTTTGTTGTTGGGAGGTTTGAGCTCCTTCTCCAAAGGTTGGTGTATTGCCAAATTCTGAAGATTGGTCTTTGGCAAAGGAACTACCAATTGCAGATATCAATAAAAAGTGGTCTTCTTTATCTGAAAAATCACTTTTATACTGCAATTCATATTGCCACTTAGGATTATCAGCGATTGTAGATTCATTTCTAGTCCAGCCTGAAAGCAAGGTATTTGCGGCACTATAAGACCCGAAATTGCCTGTAGAATATTCTGTTTCTCCCTCGAAAGCATAATTACCAGAAAGTGTAATTACATTTTTATCATTGATATAGAAGTCAGAACCCAAAATCAAATTAAAGAACTTCTCATTTTTCTCTGCATCTCCTATATTTTCCACTCGGGTACCATCGCTAAGATTTCGGTTTATTGTCTCAAAATCTTCAGGCATAGTCCTATATCCCACACCTAACTGACTGAAGATATTAAATCGGTCTGTTCGTTTATTCAAACTAAAACCCAAACTGTGATTATTGGGTACCCCAGTATTTAAAGTCACTGATCCATTTATTCCCTTTTTCTCATCTTTTTTCAGAACGATATTGATAATTCCAGACGTTCCTTCCGCATTGTATTTTGCTGAGGGATTGGTGATCACTTCTACTCGCTCAATCATATCGGCAGTTACTGTGCCTAAGGCATTCCCTCCATCACTGGTTAACACTGAAGGTTTACCATTGATCAAAACTTGAACCCCGCCAGTTCCTCTAAGTAAGATCTGCCCTTCGATATTCACATTGACGGAAGGAATGTTATTTAATACGTCAAGGGCACTTGCACCGGTACTGCTTAAGTCTTGTCCAACATTAAACACTCGTTTGTCCAACTTGAACTCAGTAGTAGATTTTGCACCTTGTACAACTACCTCATCCATCAATTTTGAATCTTCTTCCAAAACAATTGTCCCTAGATCTACTTTGTTATTGATCACTTCAAAATCAGATAATTCTTGAGTTATAAACCCCATAAAACTGATCTCTAGACTAAAGTTTTCACTTGATGTAGCCAAAAGCAATGTTCCATCGGCCTGTGTTGTCGTTCCTGCAAGCATATTCCCTGTGACTTTATCCAAAAGCTTGACCGTAGCGAATTCAATTGGGGCTTGACTTTTACCATCAATTACTTTTCCAGTAATTTCCACTTCTTGTGAAAAAGCAGTGTTCAGCCCAATGCTGAAAAAAAGAATACATATCAATGAAAGTCTCATAGGTCCTGGTTTTGTTTTCGAAGTCAAATTGCTTTGGATTCTTTATCTTAAAAAATAAACTCGGTGAACGACCGACCTTTCCAGACAAACAACAAATAGATTCAGGAATGGTCGTTTATCTGGAAAAAAGTGCCGTTCACCCTAAGCCTGATTCAATATGAATTAAGACTCTTACCTTTCTTTTATGGAAATAGAATTGACTCATAATAAACTCGCCAAAAAGGAACTGTTATTTCAGATCATCCTCCATTTGATGGTTTTCTATTTTCTTACTATTGACAATGTTAGAGGAAAGGTGGTTTATGAATTGGGTTGGTTTCAAGTAGCTTCTTTTAGCAATTATATTCTTGCTAATGTTCTTATTAGCTATGTCCTTTTACCCAAATTCTTTTATAAAAAAAAGTATCTGCAATTCGCTATTTCCTTCCTTTTCATTGTTCTGGCAGTGATTTTTATTGAGGAATTTTTCTTAGATAAAATCTTTTTCCCAGAAACAAGAATTGCCGACTTTAAAGGTGTGATACTCAGTTTGGGAGAGTCATTATCCGTATTAGTTACTTTGTGCGGGATGAAAATTGCATGGGATTCGGTCAATAGGCAAAAAGAACTGGATCAGCTCAAAATCATGGTAAAGGAAAGCGAATTATCCTTTCTCAACTCTCAAATCAATCCCCATTTTCTATTTAATAACCTAAATAATCTCTACTCATATGCCGTGGAGCAATCTCCCAAAACTCCAGAAATCATCCTTGGACTGAGTGGAGTTCTGCGCTATATGCTCTATGAATGCCGGGAAAAAACCGTTCCCCTACTTAGTGAAATCGAACATCTCAAAAATTTCATTCAGCTCTATGAGTTACAAATTGAGGAAAGGGGAACCGTAGATTTCAAGATCCAAAACGTCAACAATCATTACCAAATCGCTCCATTGATTCTGAATGTTTTTGTGGAAAATGCTTTCAAACACAGCCAAACTGGACAATCTGAAGAAATTCAAATTTCAGTTTCTGCCAGAGTCAATTCAAGGGGAGAATTTGAATTCACCTGTATCAATAATTTTGAGGAAAGTGAATTTGAAGAAAATAACCACCATGGAATCGGTCTCGAAAATGTCAAAAAGCGACTATTTCTTTTGTACCCAGACAAGCATCAATTGACTATTCAAAAATCAAAAAATGTCTATAGCGTTTCCCTAATTATTCAATTAGAAGAAGTATGAATTGCATCATTATAGAAGATCAGCCACCTGCTCAACGGATTTTGAAAAAATACATTGAGGACCTAGGGACTCTGGATCTGAAGGGGGTTTTTGGAGATCCACTGAAAGCAATGGTATACCTTCAAGAAAACTCTGTGGATTTAATCTTTTTGGATATCAACTTACCCAAGCTAAGTGGAATTTCATTTTTGAAAAGTCTATCGAAAAAACCTCAAGTAATCCTAACAACTGCCTACTCTGAATATGCATTGGAAGGCTACGAATTGGATGTGACAGATTATTTACTCAAACCTTTTTCCTTCGAAAGGTTCCTCAAAGCGGTTTCAAAAGTCAGAAATTCTCAAAACCCTGAACCAATCCCTCAATCCCTTCCACTTAAAAAGGAACACTTTATCAAAATCGGATATGAACATATCCGGATAGCTTTTGAGGAAATTTTATACCTATCTGCTGATGGTGACTACTGTGAAATTCATCTGAATGATAAAAAACACCTATCCTCAGAAACTCTTAAAAAGTGGATAGAAATGCTTGAAGGATGGGATTTCTTTCGGGTTCATAAATCATACGTGGTAAATATCCATCAAATCGAAAAAGTAAGTGGGAATACTCTTTATCTCTATAATGGAACTCAATTGCCTATCGGAAGAGCTTTTAAAGAAGAATTTATGGAGAGGTTTTTAAAGTAACTTTTCTAAATTCCTCCATGAATTCAGCAACAGTGGTAGGCTCTGGAATTATCGGATTGACCTCGGCAATTGCATTGCAGAAGGCCAGTTTTCAGGTAAAAATCATTTCCAAAGAGGCTTTTCAAAACAGCCTTTCCCATAAGGTGGGAGCTATTTGGTTTCCTTTTGAAATAGCCCCCAAGGAGAAAACCAACCTTTGGGCTAGCCAATCCTACACCAGATACCTGGATGATTTAAATAAGCCCTCAGGAGTTTCCATGATTCCCTTTATCAATGCTTATGTACCCGGATCCAATACTGAATGGAAAGAGCAATTACCTAAAGGGACCGTTCGAGAGGCTAGTAAGGAGGAACTCCCTGCAGGAATGGAAAATGCCTTAATCGCGAAAGTTCCTCTGGTGGAACCCATACAATACCTACCCTATCTTTTTGAGAAATATTTAGCTAATGGCGGAGAGTTTAAACTCAAAACAATTTCCTCTCTTCGGGAATTAGCTGACTTGGATGATATCGTTATTAACTGCACCGGTTTAGGCTCAAAAGAACTTTGTCAAGACGAAGAACTTTACCCGATTCGAGGTCAAATATTGAGATGTAAGAGATTTGATTCGATTTCTTTCGCAGATCCCACGCAAAAAGGAGCATTGCGATACATCATCAACCGAACCCATGACGCAGTAGTTGGTGGGACGGACTATGAAAACGACTGGAATGAATCCATCGACCCGAATGACACTGATTTGATTTTAAATAGAATCGAAAAATCAGGCGTCAAGCAAAAACCAGTCATCCTAGAAGAACTGGTCGGCCTAAGACCCAAAAGAACGGCTGTCAGGTTTGAGTTTGATTCAGAGTTTCCAAACGTTTTTCACAATTACGGACATGGCGGGGCAGGTTTTACTGTTGCTTGGGGATGCGCTTTGGAGCTAGCGGAAAATGTAAAAAAATAGGTTAAAGGGCTTTAACCGGAGACTATTTATTCTCGCCAATAATTAACTAACTTCTTATATAATCGATGTTTTTTACGACGAAATCGGATTTTCATTGAATTTTTGTTAATAAAATTAATTTAGGTTAAGAATATCAATAATTGAATTTATAGTTCATACATTTACGACCAGTATCAACTAACAACCACTCAAATATGAGAGCAATATTCAAAAATTTACTTTTCATTTTGGTAGCGATGCCAATTTTGACTTTGACATCCTGCAAGGATGATGATGAGCCTTGTACCGAATCCACCTGGTATCAAGATTCAGACGGAGATGGATTAGGAAATCCAGACGTAAGCGTTTCAGCATGTGAGCAGCCTGACGGCTATGTCTCCAATGATGACGATGATGATGATACAGGTTCCACTGGAGCTCTTGACTGTACCGAGTATACAGGCTATGATTTGGTAGAATGTCTGGCAAATTCCTTCCTAGGGACATTAAGCTCTTCCCAACTTGATGAGGCTCAACTCACCTACAGCGTGAGCACAGCTCAAGAATGGTCCAACTTACCTGTGGGAAATGTTCCCAGACCTGGAATTGGCCTGGAAGATTTATCCACTACACAATTGGCAGCAGCAAAAGCTCTTTTGGTAGCTGCTTCTGGCGAAACCGAAAATGAAGGCTATGATGAAATGATGCAAACACTAAATGCCGATGATTACTTAAATAATGTTGGAGGAAATGGATATGGCTCAGGCCTCTATTATTTAGCGATTTTAGGAACGCCTTCTTCAAGTGGAACTTGGGAGGTCATGTTTGGTGGACATCACTATGCTTTTGGAAACACCTATACAGATGGCGAATTGGTTGCAGGAACACCTTCTTTTAGAGGGATTGAACCTTTTGGTACTTTCACTTGGGATGGAGAAAGCAATCAACCATTAAATCAAGAGCAAGAAGCATTTGCTGCATTGCTTCAATCTTTTTCAGATTCGGAATTAGCAACAGCAAAACTAAGTGGTTCTTGGAGTGATATCCTTGGAGGTCCAGGAGAAGATGATAATTTCCCATCTACCTATTCTGGGATCAAGGTTTCAGCACTTTCCGATTCTCAAAAAGAGCTAGTCAAAACAGCTATTAAAACATACGTTTTGGATATCACCGATGCCGATGCAGTACTGATTTATGAAACTTATGTTGATGAATTAGATGAAACCTATGTGGCATATTCTGGTACGACAGGGGTAGAAACTGTAGGGGATTATGTTAGAATTGACGGCCCATCAGTTTGGATCGAATATAGTGTTCAGAATGGAATTATCTTATCTGATCCACATCCACATTCAGTATGGAGAGATAAAGGAAATGACTATGGAGGCAACTAAATTGAAAAAAGCTATCCTATTAAATTGCATGCTTTTAGTAAGCAGTTTAATGTTTGCCCACCCTTTACCTAGTACCAAAGTCAATTTAAAAATCAAAAATGAATTGATCTACGGTATCGCAACCATGCCTGTCCATGAATTGGAAACTGCCACCAAAAGAGAACTTGATAGCAACAATCTAGATCTATCATTTCTCAGGGAATATTTCCAAAAACATATTCAGGCAAGTAGTCCTAATCAAACTTGGGAGGTAAAGATTAATTCCATTGATTCTTTCAAAGAAGATGATGGAGAGCAAGGTGGACACCATGGAGTGATTGAGTTTTTAACAATTGATTTTGAACTCTCCCCAAGTAAAGGAGACCTAACTGAACCTTTTGTTTTTGACTTTGATGCAATTACCCATGAGGTGGTAACCCACGATGTTGAGATTTTCCAGATCTCTGAATCAAACGATGATTTGGAAAAGAAAAAACTAGGAGAAATTACCTTGAACATTCAATCAGGTGTATTCGATCCTGTAGAAATAAAATTGGATGGACCTATCCAAAAAACTCAAACTATTGCTCTCAAACCTGTAGATGAATCAATTACCGATCCTAAAACCATTAGCAACAAAATGCTTTCTTATATTGGAATCGGGACTTTCTTGGTTTTAGGTCTCTTTGGAATATTTAGATCCAGAAAAAAATAAAGCCAACCTTCAACCAGAAACGTGCCTGCAAGAAATTGCATGGCACGTTTTTTTGCCCATTTTTTTTAAATCACTCAAATCATTAGAACAAATTAGTCATATAGGTCTTTTTCACTAATCAATTTCAAATCCAAAAGTTTTTTGAGGAAATTCAAGCTTTGTAAACTTTCAAACTATTCCTCATGTTGATTATTCCTGACGAGAAAATCATTGAACTTCTTTCATATTCAAGCCTAATTGAAGCTTTAAGTGCAATTTTTAAATCTGATTTCACCATGCCTGTCAGGCATCATCATTTTTACAAAACAGAAGAGGGCGAGGAAAACACCTTGATCCTAATGCCGGTTTGGAACAATGAGTACATGGGAATGAAGCAGGTGACTGTGGCGCCTGCCAATGCAAAAGCCAATATGCCATCGATTTTTGCTCAGTATATCTTAAGTAATTCAAAGACCGGACAGCCACTGGCAATGATGAATGCAACTGAGCTCACTGCAAGAAGGACGGCATGCACATCAGCCCTTGCAGCTTCTTTTCTTTGTAGAGAAGATGCCGAAAACCTTTTGATTGTGGGTGGTGGAAAAGTTGCCCAACATTTAGTTCATGCCCATTTAGAAATAAGAAACTTCAAAAAGGCCAGTGTTTGGATGCGAAATCAAGAGAAATTGGAAGAGTTTGTAAGCAGTTTGAAGGAACAGGGAATTCCAGCAGAATCTGTTTCAAATTTAGAAGAATCAGCCAGAGAGGCCGACTTGATTTCTTGCGCAACCCTTTCTCCTACTCCCGTCATTATGGGCGAATGGATAAAACCAGGCACGCACTTGGACATGATTGGCTCTCACAAGCCGACAACTCGTGAAACGGATGATGACGCCATCCGAAAGAGCTCCATTTTTGTAGATTCTCGTGAAGGAGCTTTACATGAAACTGGAGAGTTGGCAATCCCAATTGCCGAAGGAATAATTAGCGAGAAAGATGTCAAAGCAGATATTGTAGAACTGGTCAAAGGAATTCACCCTGGAAGAACAAGTCCTGAAGAAATCACGCTATTCAAATCTGCCGGTTTGGCAGTCGAAGATCTTGCAGCCGCGCTTTTGGTTTACAAGGGCTTCAAAAAGGCATAAGAAATTGAATATGTTTTCATAATTTAAAAGGATACAAACCACCACCTCAACCTTTTAAACATGAAATCTTTTTATTCCCTTTTTGCTGGAATCCTGCTATTCACAGCCTGTTCTTCACCTGAAAAATATGATATCCTAATCAAAAATGGCCAAATCATGGATGGTTCAGGCCAGGCATCATATATCGGAGATGTTGGAATCATTGCAGATACCATCGCAGCGGTCGGCAAATTGGATGGAGCACAAGGCGAATTGGAAATTGACGCTACTGGCTTGGTAGTCGCTCCGGGATTCATCAATATGCTGAGTTGGGCTGTTGAATCTCTGATTGAGGATGGTCGATCCCAAAGTGATATTCGACAAGGAGTGACTTTGGAAGTATTTGGAGAAGGAGCTTCTATGGGCCCTTTGAATGAAACCATGAAGGAAGAGGAACTCAAAGCCCAAGGAGACATCAAATTCCCTATCGAATGGACTTCATTAGCAGAATACCTGGATTTCTTGGTTGAAAAAGGAGTGTCCACCAATGTCGCTTCTTTTATCGGAGCTACCACAGTTCGGGTCAATGCCTTGGGCTATGAAGACCGAGCTCCCACCGCTGAAGAGTTGGAATCCATGAAAGACATGGTCAGGAAAGCTATGGAAGAAGGAGCTTTGGGGGTGGGATCATCCCTGATCTATGCCCCAGCTTTTTATGCCAGCACAGAAGAGTTGATTGAGCTTTGCAAAGTCGCCTCTGAATATGACGGAATGTACATTTCCCATATGCGAAGTGAAGGTGGGCGATTATTGGAGAGTTTGGATGAATTGATTCGCATCGCCTCAGAAGCAGATATCAGAGCAGAAGTCTATCACCTCAAGATGAGTGGTCAGGACAATTGGGGCAAATTTGATCAGGTAGTCGCCAAAATAGATTCGGCTAGAGCTGCCGGCTTGGAAATCACCACAGATATGTACAATTACATCGCTGGAGCGACGGGTTTGGACGCTTCCATGCCGCCTTGGGTTCAGGAAGGAGGCTATGAGAAATGGGCAGAAAGACTTCAGGATCCCGCAATTCGCAAGAAAGTCTATCAGGAAATGGTCACTCCTACCAATGAATGGGAAAGCCTGATGCAGGCTGTAGAAGGACCTGAAAAAATCATTTTGGTAGGTTTTAAAAACGACAGTTTGAAATACCTGACAGGCAAAACCTTGGCTGAAGTAGCCGAAATGAGAAATACCACACCTGCTGAAGCGGCCATGGACTTGGTAGTTCAGGATGGAAGCAGAGTAGGTACAATCTATTTCTTAATGTCCGAGGAGAATGTCAAAAAACAAATCGCATTGCCTTATATGAGCTTTGGCTCTGATGCCGGCTCTTACTCGATTGAGGGAGTTTTTTTAAAGTCCAGCTATCATCCAAGAGCTTTTGGAAACTTCTCCAGATTATTAGGGAAGTATGTTAGGGATGAAAAAGTCATTCCATTGGAAGAAGCAATTTACAAGCTCACTACCTTACCCGCTACCAATTTGAAAATCAAGAAGCGTGGAGCTTTGAAAGTAGGCTTTTATGGGGATTTGGCGATTTTTGACCCAGAAAAAATTCAGGACAATGCCACTTTCGAGGATCCGATGCAATATGCCACAGGGATGGTTCATGTCTTTGTCAATGGAACCCAAGTCCTCAAAGATGGAGAACATACCGGAGCACTCCCTGGAATGGTGGTAAAAGGGCCAGGGGTGAAGAAATAGTGGAGGAATTTTCTTCAAGACACGTTTTTTGTGACTTTTGATCCATTTTAAGCCAAATGCTGTTTGTACTTTAGTAACGCAAATTAGAGTAATCATGAAAGAAGAACAGGAATTAAAAAATATAGTCAGAGAGCGATATGCTAAAATCGCTGAGCAAGGAAAAGCAGAAAATGCCGCTTCTTGCTGCGGAGCCACTACTCCATCCAACAAGATCTACAATATCATGATGGATGATTACTCGGAAACTGAAGGTTATTTGGAAGATGCTGATTTAGGATTGGGATGTGGACTTCCAACCCAGTTTGCAAAAATCCAAAAAGGTGACACCGTCATTGATTTAGGTTCAGGAGCAGGAAATGACTGCTTTGTAGCCAGACATGAAACGGGGCTAGAAGGAAAAGTCATTGGAATCGACTTCACCCCTATCATGATCGAAAAAGCTCGTGCCAATGCCGAAAAACTAGGCTATAACAATGTGGAATTCCGTGAAGGAGACATTGACAATATGCCTGTCAATGAGAATGTAGCGGATGTGATCGTTAGTAACTGCGTTTTGAACTTGGTTCCCAACAAGAAAAAAGTAATTGGTGAAATCTTCCGAGTCTTAAAGCCAGGAGGTCACTTTAGTATTTCTGATATTGTCTTGGTTGGTGAGCTTCCCAAAGAACTTCGAGAGGATGCCGAAATGTATGCGGGTTGTGTAGCAGGAGCCATCCAAAAATCTGAATATTTACAATACATCCAGGATCAAGGATTTGAGAATATCACCATTCAAAAAGAAAAGCCTATCCAAATTCCAGAAGATATCCTTTCCAAATATTTAAGTACTGAAGGCATTCAAAACTTCAACAATGGTGGAACAGGAATCTATAGCGTCACAGTTTATGCAGAAAAAGGAGGAGCTAAATCTGCAAAACCAAAATTAAAGCTATCCGAATTGCAGGCCGGATCATCCTGCTGTGAACCAAGTTCTGGTTGTTGTTAAATATTTAAAAGGATTGAAATAGAACATCCAATTCTTACTCTGAAAAGGAGCCTTCATTAAATAATGAAGGCTCCTTTTTTTATTATTATCATAATAAAAATCTAATCGAGAGATTTATGATAAGCTATTAATCGAATTAAACATATAATTAACTACTACATAAATTACAAGCCTCGATGATCAAAAACTAATTTATAAATACCTAACTATCAATGATTTAAAATCTATTTTTTATAATATTTCATTATATTCAGTTTATAATATCTAATTTTTAACGCTATGAACTATTTTTCTTTTCTGTTCTTTAGTCTATTGGTTTTATTGACTTTAGGAAACACCAATCAAAAATCTACTCAAGAATTCTTTTATCCATCATTTGATAATTTTGGAGATACACTATATGTAGATCCTCCCACGGGTTTATTTGATGAAGATAGAGAACTCATTATTTCAACTCTTAAATTATCAAAGCCTGGGGATGTCATTTTATTTTCACCGGGAACCTACCGAATTGGTAGCTTAATTGACCTTGACGTTCCAGAACTAACTTTAATAGGTCATGAAGAGGGAACAATCATCCGAGGATGCGAGCCCGACGAGATGGTAGACATTGAACCATCAATTTTCGGATGTGGTGGTTTTGAATTAATCGCAGATTCGCAGACAATTAAGAACTTTACTTTTGAGTATGCTTGGCATGGAATCATTATTGGATGCTGTATGCCAAAAAATATAGAAGAAGCTGAATCTGGAAGCAGTTTTACCACGACTTCCTATGGAGGTCATATTATTGAAAATAATACTTTCAGGAATAATCCAACTGGAATACGAGTTACTGGCAATAGTCCAATACCCACGAAAATATCAAACAACATTTTTCATGACAACTACCATGGCCTTACCATAAATGGAGGTAATGTGACAGTTGAAAACAATCATTTTTTTTCAAAAGAGCCTACAAATGTCCCCATAGATCATGTCACTCACAATGCAATTGGTGTCTGGCCTTACGAGGAATGGTTAACTAATACAGAAGGAATTGAAAAAGAGAAAGATTGCACCAACAACTATATTCTCAATAACTATATAGAAAACTTGGAAATTGGAATTGAAGTCTATGGTAATAACCCAGATGAATTGGAGAAGGATGGTAAATGTGGAACTACTATAGTGCAAGGAAATAAAATTGTCAACTAATTTGATTCAAGATTTCCCATCACGCTTTTTTCTCGGCTTAGAAAGAAAAATAATTGAGAAACGACATTAGGATTTGTAGCGGATTTTTTGGTTATTTCTTTATTTTCCAATCGCCAAGATCCAAAAAAGAAGAGTATTTAAAATACACAAACTTTAAAGAATGAATGGCCCCAACAACTTGAATCCAATTACAACCAAACATTGACAAAAAGACTTTCACTTTTATTATTTCTTTTCTTCTATTTTTCATTTCAAACTTGGAGTCAAATTCGAATAACGGGGAAAGTCATAGACAAAGACGACAAGTCTCCAATTCCAGGGGTTCAGGTTCAAGAAAAAGGTATTGAGAATGGAACTGTTACTAAAACAGATGGAACATTTGAATTAAATGTAAGTGATCCAAATGCAGCATTAGTTTTTTCATTTATAGGGATGAGAACTGAGGAAGTTCCTCTAAAAGGAAAAAATCAGATTGTATTTGTAGCAAAATGGGATTGTAACAAAGATTTTTTCGATTCACAAGAAATCAGTTTTTTTACCAAAAGTGGAATAATAAATAATCCCATCGGCGGAGAAATTGAAATTGCCTCACCATGGATTTTTAGAGGTGTAATAAAAGGAAAATATGGCTACCAGACGAACTTTAAAGAAAACCATCATCAAAATGCCCAAATCGAATTTGCTCATTCCATCTCAAACTGTGACTTTGATATAGATTTTAGATGGGACTATAGAGAAATTTCTTGGGAACAAAACCTGAGATTTCATGCCCACTCTTTTGAAATAGATTTAAATATTCATGAAATTAAATTCATTGCCGGGTATTCACACTTAAATTTTTCGGAAATAGAAAATCAATTCAACAAGACATCTTCAGGAGTTTTGATTGGGGTTGGTAAATATTTTAGTCTCCCGATGTACCCTACAGCAATTTTTAAGTTGGGTATCTACCAAGACAAATTAGAATACCAAGCTAAAATTCAAGGTGGAATTAAGAACCTTCAGACTTTTATAAAATTTTACAAACTAAATGACTATAACGAATTAAGTTTAGGTATTGGAATCAGTTTAGGATATAAAACAAAAAGGCAGAAATTGAATTCGAAGGATTAAAATTGAACAAAAAAGAACAGAAATAATATTTAATGGTTAATTGATAAATCTCCTTCAATAATGAAATACTTAATTCTTCTTTCAAGTACTTTCCTTTATTTCATTGGAGCTTTGGCTATATCTTACTATTTATGGAATATTGAGGATAATTGGATTTGGAAAGGTTCCATGGTTCTCTGTCCAATTACCACCGGTTTACTTTTTTTTTGGATAATTCAATCTTACTCCAAAGTTCACCATAACAACACTATTCTAAGAATCACAAAATTATTTTCAACCAAAAGTTATGATTTAAAAGGGTTGACATCCTGGAATGAGGACAACAATATAATCAGGATAAGCTTTAGAAAACTAAATCTTCAGTTTAATGAGGATAATGTTACAATTATTGACTTTGCCGATAGAGATAATGTCGAGCAACTTTATCATTATTTGAAAACTCACTTTCCTGACAAAAATAAAAAAAGCCTTGAACAGTAATATTCAAGGCTTCCATGTATTCAATCTATCTCTGATTACAATCCATACTTCTCCCCTTTTTCTCGGATCAGTTTGTATCCGTTTTCAGCCATATCCCAAGGTTCTGAGAAGTTTCTCCAAACTCCAATAGAATTGGCAAATGCTGGATCATTTCGGGTAAAGCCTTCAATTGTCAACCAACCGGAATAGCCTACCTTTTTCAAAGTGGCAAAAGTCTCATCAAAGTCCACATGACCAGAACCCGGAGTTCCTCGGTCATTTTCAGAAATATGGAAATGCCCCAATTTTGGTGCGATCAACTCAATCGCAGAACCCAGTTTCTTCTCCTCCATATTAGCATGATGCGTATCAAACATCGCCTGAACATTAGGATGATTTACTTTGGTCAACAAGTAATCCAATTGTTCCATAGTATTTGCCAAATAGCATTCAAATCGATTCAAGGCTTCCGGCGTCAATAGGATTCCCAACTTCTGGGCATAGTCTCCCATTTCATGCAAAACCTCCGCAGACCAATTGTATTCATCCTCCATCGGTGCACGGGAAGCAAAAGTCGCGAAAGCTGAATGAAATGGCCCACAAAGCACTTGCGAATTCAAATCAGCAGCTCTATCCAAAACCCAACGAAGTCTTTCTTTTGATTTTTCTCTTACTGCACCATCAGGAGAAATCGGGTTTTCTTCCGGGCTCAAAACAGTCACAGTAGTTACTTCCAATCCAATATCTGCACAATGTTTCCCCACCATTTTGAAAGACTCTTCCGGAGATCCTCCGATAAAAAATTCAGCACCATCATAACCGATCTCTTTCAATCGATCCAAGATGGGCAATAATGACTCTGACATTTCTGCTGACCAGGCCAGCACATTAAATCCTATTTTGTTCATATTTCAAGTTTTTTGTCGATAGACCTTGGTCCATAGCTTATTCAAATCTATGGTCTATTTAAAATCCTCCACTCTCATTCCCTTTCTAAAAGTATCAAAGCCGAACATGGTTGGCTTGTATTCACCTACTATTTCAACTGACATATCTGGAGTAATTTCATCTGACATCCCCACTAGCCAAAAAGCAGCATTGATCACCATTCGTCTAAGGTCAGCATTTTCAAAGTCCATAGAAGCTCCCATGGTCGATGCAAAAGCCATCCCCGGAGAGCCTCCCTCGATTTGATAAGGCTTTGTCCAAGCAACAGGCATTACCGACTTTTCCCACATCATAGGAGAATCAGGTGTCATCCCTGCTGTACTTTGCCCATACATCAAAACATTAGCCTCGGCTGGTAGATGCTTGATTCCATATACATCGGAATATCCCCAGATGTCTTTCACGCCTCGAAGCACCGGATGATCATTCAATTGATCTGTTCCATCCAAAAGTCCCCTGGTACCCTCATGTGCATGATGACCGTGGTGATTTACCCAAGTTTCGCCTAGAATTCTTTGACCGAAACCTCTCTCCCAGCCTTCCTTTTCACTTCTCCAATGCCATTTAGCAAATGGAGAATCCGGATTCTTTTGATAGGCAAAAGCGTGGGTTGAAGTTCTCAATCCAATGATAGGCTTTCCAGCCTTTAAAAAGTTTTCGATGTACTGCGACTGCTCATCTGGAAGCTCACGGAATCTTATCAGCATGATCATCAAATCGGCAGTTTCCAAATGCTCCAAGCCAGGAATATTGTTTTGATAATTGGGAACGATATCTCCCGATTCTGGATCTATCGGAAATAGAACTGTAGTTTTGAAGCCATAAGTTTGTGATAGAATCTTGGCAAACATAGGCATGGATTCTTCGGAGCGGTATTCATCATCACCAGCTACAAGAACTACATGTTTCCCTTTCCCAGGACCTTGACCACCCTCAAACTGAAGAAAAGTCACACCATTTTGGGAATAGGCGCAGGAAATAAAAAGACAGAAAATAAATAAAGAGGCAATCTTTTTCATCAGGTTATTTTTATTCATTAGTACAGAAGCCCTAAAATAAGTGATTCTAATTTGGGCACAATTATTTTATTTCATTTTGAATAAGAATCAGAATTTTGAATTGAATTTCTTTAACAATCTGGATAGAGAGACATAAAATCTACCATCCAAAATAGGCTTGACTTCGCTCAGCCTGACAAAACAAGGTTTTCAATTTTGAAATCTTTCAATTTTCTAATTCGGCTGGATCAAATATCAAAGGAAAGAATTTACCTCCCATTTTTTCTCCTTTAGAAATCACTGGAACACCTTCCAAAAGCGGTTCATCCGAATTGGAAATTGTACCATCGGCAAACACGTTCAACACAAAGGCTTTTCGAGATTTATCAGAATAATTTGCAAAACTCCCATGTACCAACAAAGGGTGATGAAATGCTGCATGTCCCGCTTTCAAAGGAACTGAAACAGGCTTAAATTCAGCTTTCTGCTGCTCGCTCAGCATGGCCATCAACCCATCCATTTCACCTGCCAATGCGGGCTTTTCCAGTAATCCCCACCGATGTGATCTTGGAACATATTGCAAACAGCCATTTTCTTCCGTAGCATCATCCAATCCACACCAACAAGTCAGGTGCTGCATCTCTATTGTCCGAGTCCAATAGGAATAATCCTGATGCCAAGCCACCACTCCACCATGGTGTGCAGGTTTACAAAAGAGCTGATCATGCCAAAAGCGAACTGCTCGATTTCCCAACAATTGGGATGCGACCATCCTGAAAGCAGGATTCCAAATGGCATCATGAAAGGCTTCCGCTATCCTCCAATGCCCCAAAGAGTGAAATAAGACTGTGTTTGGATCCGCTGATTCATTGCTGTGAAACTCATGAAAAAGCCCATGCAAAGGATGCTCAGGATCCATGACTTCGTCCAATGCCTTCTTCAAAACTTCAATTTGATTTTCATCCAGCAATTGAATTCCAGCCACATATCCATTTTCATTGAAAAATTCGATTTGTTCCTGGCTGAGTCTATATTTCTCCCAATCCAGAGCCAATTGTGGCTGAGAAAACAAATCAGTCAAGGGATAAGGATAATCTGCTAAATCTTTCATTTTGGGTTGATTGGAGAGTAAAAAGATAAATAAAAACTTCTCTCTTCTTACTACAGGCCAATATATTTAATTCAGGAATTGTACTTAAGAAATTTTAAAAGGCATTCAAATTATTCCTGAAAATCATTGAAAATAAGAGGAATTGCTAGATGAAATAGAAGGCTTTACCTTTTCAAATAAAGCCTTCTGTGAAGGACATTGAATCTCGACAGTCAAGCCCTCACCTTGTGGCACCCAGCCAGTATTAATACCCTGCGTTTTGAACCAAGTTGGAATTATTTCTAATCTCTGCAGTTGGGATTGGGAATAGCAACTCGCGTTCTTTCAGAGTCGGTCCATATACAAATTGATGTCCAACGTAGTCTTCAAATTCATGGGTAGTAACATTGAATCCTTTTCGGATTCTTACCATGTCAAACCATGTTTTGTTTTCGAAGGAAAGCTCATAGAATTTTTCCCTCCAAACAGCTTCTCTCAATTGAGATTGGGACAAACCTGAAAGCGGGCTCAATTCTGCTCTCTCTCGAACCAAATTCACTGCATCATATGCGTCTTCATTTGGACCATTGGCTTCATTGGATGCTTCAGCGAAAATCAACAATACCTCGGCAAATCTGAAAATCGGCCAATTCAGATCACTACTCGTGGTACTTGTCTGAGCTACTACATCGAAATGCTTGTAGATATAATAATCTCCCAATTCCAAAGTTTGGCTTCTGTCTTCCCTCAGTGTATAACTGCTATAGTAAAATTCCTTTTCATCAGCTCTCTTATCACCTTCCTCATAAGATTTCACAAATTCTTCCTGAGCAAAGATCCCACCGGTCTCAGCGCTATAATTCGAAATCCCTCTGTTGTAGGGAATGATCGAAACTTGCCAATTAGATGGTTGTATATAAGCTGCAAATTGAGACATGAAGATATTCTCTCCCAAATTTTTCATGGCAGGATCATGTAAATCCCCATAAGAGCCAAATAGAGAAAACTCATTGGAATCAATCACTTCTTTGGCTTTGGAGGCAGCAAGTCCATAATATTCATTTCCTTTTTGAAGGGGATAACCAGCCATAGTCAAATAAACGGAGGATAACAGGGATTTAATAGCTCCCATGGAAACGCGTCCTGATACATCCCTCATTGGCAATCCAGAGTTTTCTGCCTCTTTCAAGTCAGCAACAATCTGATCGTAGATGGCAGCTGGTGCTACAGGATTTGGGTATAGCTGCTCTGAAGTCAAGTCCACTGGTTCAGTGATCAAGGGGATATTCCCAAACATCTGAACCAGATTAAAGTAATAATAAGCCCTCAGAAATCTAGCTTCACCCAAAAGGCCCTGCTTTTGAGTTTCATCCATATTCATGTCTGGAATCTTTGCTATCGCAAGATTTGCATTTGCAATTCCCCGATAATAATTGGTCCAGAAAGTCTGACCATATCCATTATCAGAGGTGTTCACTAAATCTTTGACAAACAAGCTGTTTTGAGCTTGTCCCAATTCTGTATCTGCCAGACCTGTCGCAAACTCTAACATCATCCAAGTACCTCCACCAAAACCACTATTCATAATGGGCTGCATACTTTGATAAATTGAGTTTACTACACTGACGGCATGCTCAGGCTTGGTGAAATAATTATCCAAAGTGAAATTGGATTGATCTGTTTCATCAAGAAAATCCGCACAGGAAGCAGTGATAACAACCGCTGACAGACAAATGATTCTTCTTATATATGATTTGATATAGTTCATGATTTTCAGAATTAATAATTAAAGACCAACACTAACACCTAGCATAAAAACTCGTGGCTTGGGATAAGCATAGAGATCAACACCCTGATCAAAGGCTGCACCTGAGGTAGAAACTTCAGGGTCATATCCAGCATAATCTGTTGCTAGAAAAAAGTTTTGGACAGAGAAGAAAGTCCGTAGGTTTCTCACCTTGATTCTCTCCAATAATTGTGAGTCAAAATTGTAGGAAAGCATCAAGTTTCTACCTCTTACAAAAGAGCCATTTTGAACTCGATCGGAGTCATTATTGGTATTATAACCTGCCGTCAATGGTCTAATCTGAGCAATATTGGTATTTTGATTTTCTGGAGTCCAGGCATTCAGCACAGTTTTGAAACTGTTTGCAATACCTGTTCTATCTTCAGCAGAGTGCTTACTTCTAAACAAGACATCATTGCCATAGCTAAATTGGATATCCACCAATAATTCGAAATTCTTCAATCGGAATGTGTTGGCAAATGTCCCATACCCATCAGGTATTCCTTTCCCGATAATCACTCGATCTTGATCATTAATGACTCCATCTTCATTGACATCTTTGTACTTGATATCTCCTGGTCTCTTATTATAAGTTGCTGCAATTGACTCCTCCTCGGTATTCCAGGTTCCCTCATGAATGAATCCAAAAAATGATCCTACAGACTCCCCTTCTCTCACAATGGTAGAGCCTAAGAAAATATCTGCACCTCCAGTCAATTCTTTAACAGTATTCTTATTATAGGAGAAATTAAAAGTGGTACTCCAGGTGAAATTGGTCTTTTCAATATTCACAGTATTCAAACCAATTTCAATCCCTTTGTTTTCCATGCTTCCCACATTTCTACTTACAGTAGAATAGCCACTACTGGAAGGAACTGGAGCACTCAACAGCATGTCATTGGTTATTTTCCTATAAAGGTCAACCTCAAACATTACTCTATTTTGAATGAAACCAAGTTCAAACCCAAAATCGACCTGACTGGTTTTCTCCCATCTCAAATCAGGGTTTGCCAATCGGCTGATTCCAATACCGATTTCCCTTTGATCATTGAAAATGACAGAATAATTACCCATACCAGCCAAAGACTGATAAGCTGTAATTTCAGAGTTACCAGTCTGACCATAACTCGCCCTAAATTTCAAATCTGAAATGGTATTGCTACTCTGTAAAAATCCTTCATCAGAGGCTCTCCAAGCAAATGCTGCAGACGGGAAAAATGCGTACTGATTTGAAGAACCAAACTTTGAAGATCCATCCACTCTACCGGTGAAGGTGAATAGATACTTATTGTTTAGGGTATAATTTATTCTACTGAAATAAGAATTCAAGCCATAAGCAACTCTACCAGATTGTGGTTGGATCGCATTGGCACCAGCACCGAGATTATTGAACATAAAATAATCATCCTGGAAGTTTTGGGACCTTGCTTGAGCATTAAATCTATCCACATGTTGCCAAGAAAGGCCAGCCATGGCATTTAGTCTATGATTTGGAGTAAATTCCTTGACATAGGTAAGGTAGTTTTCAAATTGCCATGAATTCAATCGATCATTAAAAATATAAGCATCCCCTCTTTGGTTTTTAGCTATATAATTCAGCTCCCTACCTCCATAGTAATCGACACGCTGGTTGACAATGTTGGCAGAAATATTGGAGCGCAACTCCAATCCTTTCGCCAAATATATATTCGCATATACATTCCCGATTACAGTTTGGGTATTCACCAAATAAACCCTCTCTTTGGACACTTGAAGTGGGTTATTGCCACCTTCCATACCAGGATAATCTGCATTTCCAGCCCAAGAACCGTCTGGATATCTAACAGGAATAATTGGAAGGGCTTCCAAAACTTGCCTCATTGCTACAATCCCACCATTTCCTAAAGGATCAACTTGACTTTCTTTCTGGTCATTATAGCTTAATACCCCACCTACTTTGATCCAATCTTTGATTTTGCTATCAAAAACAAACCGAGAAGAATACCGCTTCAACCAAGAGTTCTCCATCAAACCATCCTCATCTCGATATCCTAAATAAACCCCGAAACTGTCATCGACATTTCCTGAAGTAAAATTCAACTGATGATTTTGAGTAAATGCCGGTTGGAAAGCTTCTTCTTGCCAATCAGTATCATAAAGAGGGTTTCCATTGGCATCAAAAAGTCTAGGATCTGTTCTCTTGAGTGCCGGATCTTTATATATTCCATTTGCCCATCCATTTGGATCATATTTTTGAGCATTTTGATAAGCAAGATCCTCAGTTGCCAAAAACTCCTCAGAATTCAACAGTGGAATTTTTCGAGGCAAAACTCCTATGCTGTAATTGCCCTCATATGTGATCAAGCCACCGGTTTGACTACCTCTTTTGGTCGTAACGAGAATAACCCCATTAGCACCCCTTGCTCCATAAATAGCAGTCGCTGAAGCATCTTTCAAAACTTCCACAGATTGAATATCATTCGGATTGATATAATCAATCGGTGTACTTCCGTTTGCCAAACCAGCTGCGTGCATGATAACCCCATCAATTACATAGAGGGGGTCATTTGCAATACTTACTGAAGTATTTCCACGAATTCGAATATTGGCTCTACCTCCTGGTCGCCCTGAGTTGATAGAAACATTCACTCCTTGGATTTTTCCGGAAAGAGCATTGGACAAGGATGCCGCAGGTCTTTCCTTTAATGAATTCTCATCCACGGATCCAACTGAACCAGTCAGATCTGATTTTTTCTGGGTACCATAGCCGATGACAACTACCTCATCCAATTCAGCCTCATCAACATCTAAAGAAACTTGAATCTCCTGATTTTGGCTTGTCACTTGTACTTCTTTGGTACGGTAACCGATGAAACTAATCACTAAGGTCTCATTAACTGAAGCTTCAATAGCGAAGCTTCCATCATTTTCTGTTACAGTTCCTCTTTGGGTGCCTTTGACTACGACTAATGCTCCTGGAACAGGTTCATTTTGATTTCCTGAAGTAACGACTCCTTTAATCTGAGAGGATTGTGAAAAAGCCGGAATTTGACATAAAAAAATCAAAAATAAGGTCAATATCCATAGACCTTTCAGATGAATTTTTAAAATTTTGATCATATATTGCTGGGTTTAATGAATTGATATTAAACCCAAACTATTTGATTTTGGACCAGACGGTATCCTGTATCATCCTGACACAAATCATTGAATAACAACAGGATACATCAGGACTGAATCTAGTTGAAAAAGAATATATTATAGAATTAGTTTTTACACCTGTTTACTTTTTACATTAAAATTTATGTAGTATGAACTATATTTTAAACCTTTTAAATAAATCCGCTTTGGAGCAAAAAGGGCGAACGCCCTAGATTTAAAAAATTCGAAAATGGAATTAATTGAATTTATTTTAGAATATTTCCTTAGATATATCCAAAATTAATTTTGCAATTCGAAATCCATTCCGTTGGTTTTGCTTTTGCTTATTGTCGATTCACTGAATCTTAGCTAGGATTTTCTTACATTTTAATCCCTTTTCAATTAGCTATAAACTCTCCATATGAAGACGAATAGAAGAAATTTTCTAAAGACCAGTGCCACAACAGCCTTGGGGCTTTCAGGTCTTACAGTGATCTCACCCTCAGTTCTCGGTAAACCCATGGGATATGTTGCTCCATCTGACAAAGTCAACTTAGCTTGTGTTGGTATTGGAAACAGAGGAAATCAAATCATCAAGGCACTTGCTGCAACGGGCCTTTGTAATATCGTAGCCCTCTGTGATGTGGACATGGGGGCTCCTCAGACTTTGGAAGTAATCAACATGTTTCCAAAGGCAAAACATTTTCAGGACTTCCGTGTCATGTTTGACAAAATGGGAAATGAATTCGAAGCTATTAGCGTAGCAACACCAGATTTCTCCCATTTCCCAGTGACCATGATGGGCTTGAAATCAGGCAAGCATGTCTATGTGGAAAAACCAATGGCAAGAACTTTCCGCGAAGTTGAATTGATGATTCAGGCGGCTAAAAAATATCCAAAGCTTGCCACCCAAATGGGGAATCAAGGACATTCTGAGGCCAATTATTTCCAATTCAAAGCATGGAAAGAAGCCGGAATCATCAAGGACATTTATGCTGTAACTGCACACATGAACAATCCGAGAAGATGGCATGGATGGGATCCTAACATTACCTCTTACCCAGCAGCGGAATCCATCCCTTCTACCTTGGATTGGGATGTTTGGACAGCACAGGCAGAACCTCACGCATACAACAAAGATTACCATAATGGCCAGTGGAGATGCTGGTATGATTTCGGGATGGGCGCTTTAGGTGATTGGGGAGCTCATACAATGGATACCGTTCACGAGTTTTTGGATTTAGGACTTCCTTATGAAGTCAACCCAACTTTACTCAAAGGTCACAATCCATTCTTTTATCCTATGTCCACCACTCTGGAATTCAAATTCCCTGAAAGAGGAGATATGCCTGCTTTGACTTTGTCATGGTATGATGGTGTGGACAATATTCCTCCTGTGCCTGCAGGATATGGGGTTTCGGAAGTAGATCCGAATATTCCTGCAACCAATCAGGGCCAAGTTCAACCTGCAAAATTGAACCCTGGTAAAATCATTTATGGGAAAGATTTAACCTTTAAGGGAGGTTCTCACGGAAGTACATTAAGCATTATCCCTGAGGAAAAAGCGAAGGAGATGGAATCTATGCTTCCTGAAGTTCCAGAAAGCCCTTCCAATCACTTTGCAAACTTCTTGAAAGCTTGTAAAGGTGAAGAAAAGACTAGATCTCCTTTTGAAATAGCAGGACCACTTTCTCAAGTATTCTGTTTAGGAGTGATGGCACAGTGGACTGGATTAAAATTGGAGTTTGATCGAGAAACCAAGCAAATCACCAACAACCCATTAGCGAATCAAGTTTTGGCGGGAATGCCTCCGAGAAAAGGTTGGGAGGAGTATTATACTCTTTAAAATATAAGGTAGTGAAATACCATCTTCAACACTTGTGAACCCAAAAGGATATCAAATTTATAGAATCAAAAGCATCTAAATAATAGATGCTTTTTTTGTTCATTTATTTAATTGAGGCTAAATTTTCGTCTAGTTCCTATTAGAAAATTAATTTTTAAACCATTTACTTTTCGTCAAACAGACTATTTTTACAAAAGTTTAGAAAAGTCCCCTTTTTCACAATCAAGCTTAGTTCTTAATTGTTTTTTCACAAGTAAGTTTTAACGAAGACAAACTTTTACCAAACCTCACTTCAAACCCCTTTTTGCAAGTCATTTTAACATATGATTCTCAGACATTATAAAAACCTCGATGGAGTAAGAGGTGTTGCCGCATTGATGATTATTGTTTTTCATTTTTTCGCATTGACTGATTATAATAGCAATACATACCACCTAATGGAAAAAATCACCCCATTTGGAAAGTCTGGTGTTACTTTATTCTTTGTTTTATCTGGATTTTTAATCAGTAGAATTTTATTTAACACGAAGACTGATAAAAATTACTTCAGCAATTTCTATTTGAGAAGATCATTGAGGATTTTTCCTCTGTATTACTTTTCACTAATCCTTTTCTATATATTTTATCCCATTATTTTTAATAATCCAGTAGCCTCTTTGAAAGATATTGTAGTATTCGCTACCTATTTCCAGACCTTCCCAATAACATTTAATTGGCCTATTGAAGGCCCAGGGCACTTTTGGTCACTTTCTGTGGAAGAACATTTCTATTTAATATGGCCTGTATTGATCTATTTCTTAAGCGAAAAATCTATTAAAACATCCATTTTCATCTTATTGATTGGATCATTTATTTTTAGAATCATCCTTTCCAATCAAGGGTATGATCCATTTTATTTCTCATTTACAAACTTTGATTCCCTTTCGCTAGGAGCTTTGACAGCATTAATGGAAAGAAATAAAAAATTCACAAGTTCAACTTTCCTAAAACCAATCTCCTATTTCCTTTTAACCACAATAGGGATAACCGCAATGGTTTATATTATTTTCAATGGAAAGGAAATTCATATGATAACTAGCCTAAAATTGACCTTAATTTCAGTAATATATTTCCTTGGTATCAGTTTATTAATCCTTTTAAAACCACAAAATCTCATCAATAAAACTTTAGAAGCCAAACCTCTTTCTTTTTTTGGAAAAATTAGTTACGGAACTTATGTCTACCATATATTCATTATCCAAATAGTTCGAGATATGATCCCTACCTCCATTTGGTTTCTAGATTTAATTATTGTGATTTTATTTAGCACTTTGATAGCATTCCTTAGCTATAATTTATTTGAAATCAGATTCTTAAAGCTTAAAAACAATTTCACATATTCAGGACCTAATTTAAAAGATGCTAAAATTAGAGTGTCCTAGTTTTGGGTAATTAATCACACTAATTCGCGCATTAATAAATCCCTACCTCTTAAAGTAAGAATAAGAAGCAGGATTTTGCTTTCCTTCCGAGGTCATTGTACTGGTTTGACCCCAACTTTTCCTTTGCCAATAATAGAACTGCCCAGTTTCTGTTCCAACCAATAAATCTGGAACACCATCTTTGTTGAAATCAGAAACAACTGGGCCATCAGTATGTCCCATCAAGGTAACGGACAACACCCTGCCCATATATTCGAAAACAGTCTTCCCATCCTTTTTCCCCATATTTCTCATCCAATCTACTGCTGGTTTCGAAGCTACAATCAGGTCTTCTAGACCATCTCCGTCCCAATCATGAAAAGTAAACTTCAGTCGCCCACTGCTTTTTCCAGTCAATTGATTTAACAATATGGGTTGGCCATCTGGAAAGACAAAATTGCGTTGGGGATGCTTCAACACAAGTTTTCCATCTTTCTTCTCGCGCAGGTAAACCGATAAATACCCTTCATAATCCATCAAAACTAGATCGCTTAACCCATCTCCATCGTAATCCATAATCCAAGGTGAGGTTCTCCAAGGAGCCAGTAATTCATTTCCATTTGACACTCCCGGTACCCAAGCAGGCTTTTGCGGATCACCTTCCCACTCTACAGGCAATGGCTCCGGTCTGGCTAGTTTTGGTTCGGTTCTCGTTCCTATATTCTTAATGAAAACAATGTTTCCATTATGTTCATTGGCCAAAATATCTGGTAACTCATCCTCATCCCAAAAGCCTACAGCAATGGTTGAATAGCCCCATAAAGGTTCCTCGGTATTGGGTAAAGCTTCATGAGCTCTCAACAAAATCGGTTCTCCATCAATTTCCAGAAGCTTAGGGGCATCCCATTTCGGAGATTTTCCTCCTAGATTTTTGATAAAGCCAATATGGCCAACGCCATTTCCACTGAGAATATCATCCAGACCATCTCCGTCCCAATCAAAAATTCTAGGTGTGGTTAAAGCTCCAAAATCAACATATTTTGCCTCGGCTTGAATAAATTGAGGTGGCAAAAACTGGGGTATATCATTATCCAGCTTTCCTGTATTTTTCAAAAAAGAAATCTTGCCATCCTCATCTCCTCCCAGCATATCAATATGTCCATCCTTATCCCAGTCTATCGCCGTTAGGTGGATAGTTGCCCGAGATTCCATTTGGATGGGTAGATTCTGATGCAAAAGAACTTTCCCTTCTTTAAACTTAGCTTCAGTTTTAGATCCTGCATTTTCGAAATAGAGGTAAAAATCATTATTCCAGGGGATATCAAACTCTTCCTGCCCTTTTCCCATACTGATAAAGTCTAAATCTCCGTCTCCGTCAAAATCAGCCATCATTGGCATGAGTGAAAGTCCCTCTGCGAGGGAAGTTCCGTCATCTTTGAGAATACGTTGGGGCTTCCCAAAAACAGGATCTTCATCTGTACCCGAATTCTTCAAAAACAAAACATGGCTTTCCCCATCAATCTGTCGATCCAGATTTTCTATTGCCTTTGCTACTTTTCCCCGGTACTTTTTCCCACTATCTCGAGTGGCAACCGCAATCAAGTCATGGATACCATCACCATCAAAGTCAATAAACTTCCACTCTGTTTTTTTATTGTGTAAATAATCATAGCCATCATCGGGCAGATCAATTTCATCTTGATCCCAAAAGACATTTTGGGGAACATTTTTATAGATCAGCAAGGATTCTCTTACTCGATCAGGAGTCAAAACATGGACCGAGCCATTGACATTGGAAACCTGAAATCTAGAACCATCATCTCCCAATCTTCTACGCTCAAAAGAAACTTTCATTCCCCTTCGGAATACGGGCATGGGAACATTCCCTGAAATATTCTCGAAGTAAAAAATACCTGATTCGGCATAACTTCCCGATTCTGAAATCAAAAGATCTAAATCTCCGTCTCCATCAAAGTCCATGGGCATCGGAACAGCTTTGAAGCCAACATCCAAATCCACCAGCATTCCAGGGTTATTATATTCAAGCTTTTGAAGTTGGTTACTTCCATACTGCTCAAAAGAGTCATTTTCAGTAGAAGATTGGCAAGAAAACAGAAGAAGGATAAAAGCTCCTGTAATGGAACTTCTCAAAAAAATTAAATCCATAGATCAAAGGGTTTAGTGTCAAGTCAAAATAAAAACTTAAAACCAATTGACTATCATGAGGACAAGCAAAGTAACTGGATTTCAAAGCTTCACACTCTTAATAGCCTTGCGCTGTCAAAATGGACTAACCCTAATAACTTCTTAGATCTTTGGAAAAGATGGACCTTACTTTTCCAACTTCGCCAATCTCTCCAGCAATGGAGGATGCGAGTAATTGACAAATACATAAACCGGATCCGGATTGATATTGCTGAGAGTTTTTACAGAAAGAGTCTTCAGCGCTTCCGCCAATGGCTTTCCTGCATAAGTATTTCTAGCAAAGGCATCCGCCTCAAATTCATTTTTTCTACTCAATACGTTCATTCCAATGCCAATGATCATGGAGATTGGGGAAAATAGCATGGTAAAGGCGATTAGATTCAATTGTACGGACCATTCCGATCCCCCTAAAGCCAAACTGAGGTTTTTACTAAAAATAAATTGAGCCAAAAGAAATAAGATCACCCCCACCTGAAGAACCGATGTCACCATACTCAAAATGATATGCTTCTTCTTAAAATGCCCAACCTCATGAGCCAAAACAGCCACCAATTCTTCTTGAGTATGCTGCTCAATCAAAGTATCATAAAGCACCACTTTCTTTCTCTTTCCAAAACCAGAGAAAAAAGCATTGGCCTTCGAAGATCTTTTGCTTCCATCCATGACAAAAACATTATCTAGTGGAAAGGAAACAGATTTGGCGTAATCCATGATTTTGCTTTTCAATTCTCCATCTTCTAACGGAGTCAATTTATTGAAAAGAGGTAGAATCCAGGCAGTATAGAAGAAATTGACCAAAACCATAAATCCTGCAGCAAAAATCCAAAAAATCCACCAAAACTCTTTCCCCATTTGATCGATTAGCCACAAAAACAACAATAGAAGGCCTCCACCTATGATGATGGAAAGAAGATATCCTTTGATTTTATCACCGAAAAAAGTACCAATTGAGGTTTTGTTAAAACCATATTTTTCCTCAATCACAAAAGTGGAATAATAATCAAATGGCAAGCTCAACAAATCAGCCCCTACAAAGATGACCCCAAAGAAAATCAAAGATTGAATCATGGAATTATCTACAAAACTTCCGACCCAAGCATCAATAGCTCCAAACCACCCGAACCAAATCAAAAGAATACTCAATGCAAATGAAAACAGGCCCGAGAAAAGTCCAAACTTATAATTCTCAGTTTGATAGGCTTTTGATTTCAAGAGTTCATCCTGATTTAAATGGTCAGATAAAGTATCCGGGATAGCTGGAACAGGTCTTTTGACATTCCGGTAGCTCAAAATTTTATCCACCAAAAAGCCAAACACCACCACTCCCAACAAGAGGTTCTTTAATAGTTCTGGGCTCATCAAATATTTTAGAATTTAGGACAAGGCAATATTGTATCCCTTCTTGAAGGTTTGCCTTGATATTTGTTTGGAAGGGTCCATGATAGACTCAACTCATGAGCGCCCCCTGACTGAATTCCCAATTGAGAAACGGTATAATCGAAGCTATATCCAATATTTAACCCACTCAAGAGATTCACCCCCACCATCATCACAATGGCATCTCTGTTGCTTTGCTCATTGACAGGTTTATACGGTAACCCTCTATACCAAAGTCCAAAAACCATTGGTTCCACATTGAAATAGGCACCTACATCAAGCTGCTCGAAAGGACCTTGTCTTTTGTAATTGAAGGTTGGAGTTAATGATCTCTGTCGACGCATATGGGTAAAATCTCCTCTATATCCGCCTTGTCCCAAATCGATTTTATAACCTCCATGCAAAGAGAATTTTGCAGGCAGTGGACTGATTCCATCTATGAAAGATTGATTGGGTTCATTGACATGATGTGCAGAAAGTCCCAACCAGAAATTTTCTGTAAAGAACAAACCACCCAAAGACAAAGAAAGCATACTAACAGGATCACCTAAGCCTGGAATATCCGTTCCGGGTAAAATCGGACCAAAAGGATCGCTTGGGTTAATTTGATTGGCAAAAACCAAATTTTCATAAAACCCGATTTGTCTGCGGATATAGGTTGCCTGAAAGCCTGGTCTGAAATAGGAATTGTCCCCCAGTTTCAATTCGTAAGAAAATATTCCAGAAATCGAAGTTGATCTCAATTTGGCAGCCCCTTCTGTATCTTGCATAACATGAATTCCTACTCCGGCATTGTAATCCGGCAGGTAGGTATCATAATAGGCCGAGAAGGTAGTAAACTGAGCGTCAATGCTTGGCCATTGATTTCTGTAATTGAAGCCTACCCTACCAGTTAACTCTCCTCCAGCCATGGCAGGATTTAGGTAAAGTGGGGCTGCATAATATTGGCTATATTGCGGATCTTGGGCATAGGCAGAAAGACTCAGCAAAAATGCCAAGCACCCAAAAAAAACAATAGACAATGAAGACCGTAACAAGTATTTGTTCGTTTATTTGAATATTCAGTCGCTTTTTAAAACGAAACTACGTTTCGGTTGTTTTAGAAAGCAGTTCGAAAAATATGAAAAGCAAGCCGCATTCCATACATATACACCTTTTTTTAGCGTTTTTGACCCTGCTTTGTTGCACTTTAAATGAAAATACAGCTAAAGCACAGGGGTACAACGACAATGAATGGATTTTTGGCTATTGTGGTGGAAGCACAGAAAACAATTATTTATCCTTTGGTAAAGGAACTAATCCAACTGTTCAAACTCTCCCCGGATCAGTAATTGTTGACAAATTCAGCAACTCGCTGGCAATAGACCCAATTACTGGGCAGCCATTCTTTTATTCCAATGGTTCAATCGTATATGATTACAGTGGAGCTCCGATTCAAGGGCAGGTAGGAAATCTCAATGGACCAATTGACACCAGACAGCAAGTCGCAACAGGTTTTTTGGAATATGAACCAGAAGGAAATAAGTTGTTCTACTTATTTTATGTTTCACCAGGAGGTCAATTATTATACACATTGATCGACATGAATGCTCCCGGTCAAGCAACTGGAAATGAGCGCCCATTGGGAGAAATCACCGAACAAGACCAGCAAATCGGAAATGCACAAGGTGCAATTCTCGTAGTCAAATCACCATCTTCGCCCTCCTATTTAATCAGCTTCGACGGAGGGAATCTTATTTCTCGAAGACTTGGCGATACTGCTGGAGATTTCACCCAAACAGACAGTCAAGGCATTCCTTTTACTCCAAAAGCAATCATTTTTGACGAAGAAAAAGGACAATTGATCCTAATTCCTGAAAATGCCGGAGATGATATCGTCGTTGTTGATTTCAATACTAGTAGTGGTAATTTTGGATCTTCTACCTCCATTTCTCAATCCGGAGGAACCGAGCCAATTGAAGGGGCGGCCTTTTCTGAAGACGGCAGCTATGTTTATTTCTCAAGGGGAAATCAATTGTTCAGGGTTCCTTCTTCAGACCTTTCTGCAACTCCTGAGGAAATACCTCTAGATCCTCAGCCATCAACAGTATATGATTTAAAAGTCGGACCAGATGGAGAGCTTTATTTTATCTATGAAGAAGTAGATGGAGGACCTCAATTGATTGGAAGAGTCAGCAACCCAAATGAACCGGATTTAACGTTGATTGAAGTTGAAATCGATCCATTTAATGGAACTGATTTTTGCGGAACCATTTTTCCCACATTTGCACCCAATGCAGATGTCGCTGCAACAGTAGACTTCACTTGGCAACCGGAAATGCCTTGTTCAAATAATCCGGTACAGTTGACTAGTGAAATCACACCAGAAAATTATCAACCTGTTTCGTTCAATTGGGAATTTGATCCTCCTTTGACAGACTCCGATGGCAATCCTCTAGATGCTGATTACGAACAAGAGCATTTCCTGATCCCCGCAGATGCTACTGAAGGGCAAAGTGTCACGGTAACTCTTACAGTAACCTATGCTGACGGATCCACATCTGTGCCTGTCACCAAAACTATTCCCCTGACTGAAAACAATTTAGAAGCGAACTTCAATCCTTCAGACACTACAATTTGTGAAGGACAATGTGTGGATATTGCAGCATTGCTTCAAGCACAAAATTCCACCGGTGAAACAGGGGGAGAAGCTCCTCCAAGTGGTGGAGGTGATCAATACGAATATTTCTGGTCCAACTACCGTGAAGAAGGATGGGGAACACGTCAGGAAAACACGGTATGTCTTCCAGGTTTGTATTGGGTTTTAGTAAGAGAGCCGGACTCGGAATGCTATGCCTATGCAGAAATCCGAGTCAAAGTCTGGGATCTGGAGGACCAAAGTAACAATATCTGGTACTTTGGCGATGGAGCTGGGCTGGATTTTAATCCCGATCCAGATAATCCAGACGCACCAACACCTAGACCCATTGCCGAACGGCACCCTCAAAATATACCAGCCGGCACAACTACAATCTCAGATCAGGCAGGACAGGTTTTGTTCTTCACGGATGGCGCCTCTGTCTGGGATTTAAACGGAGATCTCATGGAAAATGGAGACTCCATTGGTGGGGACAATAGCTCTAGTCAAAGTGTCATTGCTGTAGCAGTACCTCAGGAGCAAACCCTCTTTTATCTTTTTACGACTCAGCAAAGCGCAAATGGAAGTAATCAGGTAAAATTCTCTTTGGTGGACATCAAATCTGACAACCCTGAGGGAGTTGGAAATGTAGTCACCAAAGACAATTTCTTGTTTAGCCCATCTACTGAACAATCCGCAGCATTTTCGGATGGAGATACCACATGGGTACTTTTCCATGAATTAGGGAATAATACTTTCCGGGCCTATCCAGTATCATCTGAAGGTATTGGTCAACCCGTCATGAGTTCAGTAGGTAGTAACCATGGATTCAACTCCGGGGTTGGAGCCATGAAATTCAGTCCAGACGGGTCTCAGGTTGCAGTCACGATTTCTGAAGGAGGCTGTAATAAGCTGGAGATTTTTGACTTCGACGCTGAAACGGGCGAAATGACAGAATATGCCAGAATTGACCTAGGTTGTGATGGAGATGTATATGGTTTAGAGTTTTCAGATAGTGGAGAAAAAGTCTTTGTTTCCTACAGAAATGGAGGACCAGGAATTGAAGAATTTGCCGTCAAACCTGTAGAAAACGACGATCCAGATGCCGCCACTTGTCCTGCCTGCTTTGATGGCGCTTCAACTCGAGCGCAACGAGAATCCTGTATCATTTCTACTCGACATGCAATCAGTCAAACTGGAGGAATGGATCTTGGAGCTTTGCAAATAGGGCCTGACGGAAATATTTATGTGGCTGTAGTTGGCTCCAATCAAATCGGTCAAATCTCAGTTGGATCAGGATGTGACTCTAATAGCACCTTCAACATGGATGCGGTGGAACCTATGCCAGGAACCACCAATCTAGGGTTACCAAGTTTCGTTCAAAATAGTGGAAGTTCAATTCCAGAACCATCTCTCTTAGGACCTGAAAGGCTTTGCCTTGATCCAGTAGAAGGAGCAACAGCAACTTTAGAAGGTGGTGGAGAGGCTGATATTGACTCTTATTTCTGGACTATTACAAGAGACGATGGTACAGTGATTTTGGATAATTATGGAGGACCTGGAGATCAATTCCAGACCTTGGATCAAGTATTTGACGAACCTGGAACTTATACAGTCGAATTAGATGTGACTCGCTGCGCAACAGAAAACTATTTCTATGACAGCATGGAAATCCAGGTGGATGCACCTCCTGTTTTGACTTTGGAATCAGATGCTACACTTTGTTCTGGAAGCCCTGTAACTCTTACAGCAATAGATGGATACGATCCTGCGGAGGGTCTATATGATTTTCTATGGACCAATGCCGCCGGACAAGTTTTTGGAGATGAAAACTCAAACTCCATCACAGTGGATGAGGAAAGCATTTATACAGTCTCTGTTTCTTACAGATTACCAGAAGGGCTTTCTGAAGAGGAGGCACTCCTCTATGAAACCTGTCCATCCGAAGCAGAAGTATTTGTAGGCCCAGCCTTCGAATTTGACATCAATCAGGATGCTCAAGAGGTTTGTTACGAGGAAACTGTAGTCACTTTTGCCCCTGACACTCCAATTTCCGGAGAATGGTTCTACGAACTAAATGAAGACGGAAATAGAGTTTCTTTGGGTGAGTATTTTGAATTGGAATTGACAGTGACTACCCTTCCAAGTGCTGGTGATTATGAAATTATTTTTGTGACAGAAGATCCGATTCTAGAAGGATGTGTGGTAGAGAAAAAGGTTGATTTGATTGTCAATGAAATTCCACTGCTTACGGCAATTCAAACAACTCCAGCGACTGACTGTAACACAGCTGATGGATCCTTTGAAATTACAATGCAGGCAAATGCCTCCACAGTAACTATTCAAGAAACTGGAGAAGTTTTTTCAAATGTTTCAGCAGGAGATGTCATTCCAGTTTCAAATGTTTTACCTGGAGTTTACACAATCGAAGCTGTGAATGATTTCGGCTGTACCTATATAGGAACTGTGAATATTGAGAACAGCAATCCTCCAATTGGCTATGAATTTACAGTCTCCACAACGGACGAAACATGTAGTATAAATGGAGTTGAAAATGGTTTAATAACGATCACATTTACCAGTGGTACTCCTGTCACAGCAACATACGAAATTACAAGACAAGGTGACGGTCAATTATTTTCCGGATCCATTTCGGGAGTATCCATGATAGAAATTCCGGTACCTTACGGGGATTATTCTGTAGAGATTATCGATCCAAGCAACTGTAATATTCCAGACCCTGACATCCATACTATAGCACAAAAGTTCCAAGTAAATTTCTCTGCTCCTACCTCGTTTACGGCCTGCGAAACTTTCACTTTCCAGCCAACTCCTGATAATGGACTCACCTATACATTGACTGGATCGGGTGGAAACGTGATATCGGCTGATGCTGATGGAAATTTCACAATTAGCCAATCTGATATTTATACACTTTTAGGAGAAGATCCTACAGGAGAAAATTGTCCAAGAGAAATAGAAATTGATGCTACCATCACTCAACCTATCGATTTTGCATTAGTTGGTCCTATCGACGATTGTCAATCAGGAATTATCTATGAAGCTCAACTAAACAATGTGAATCCAGAAGATGTGATTTTCCTCTGGAGAGATAATTTGGGAGTTATTGTCGGGAGAAGACAAAGCTTTGTTCCACCAAGAGATGGGGATTATAGTTTGGAGGTACAGCCTCAAGCCGGTGGCTTATGTCAAACAGCTCCAATTGATTTTACTGCAGAGATTCGAAGTTTATCTGTAGAAGTAGAATTGGATGTGATGCCTTTCTGCGTGGACCAGACCAGCACAACTTTGACAGTTATTGCAGATTTAAGCGATGTGGCAAATATCGAATGGTACACTGTTTCAGCAGGTACAAGAACAAGAGCCTTCCAATATGATGATATGCCAATCATTGAAACTAATGTCGAAGGTACTTATGAGGTATTACTGAGAAGCGCTGCTGGATGTGATTTAGGAAGAGCCTCCGGAATTGTTGCCAAATCTGTGATTGTTCCACCTGTAGTTCCAACCGAATTCACTATTTGTGCGATTGAAGGAGTAACGCAAAGTATAGATCCAGGAGAATACGATAATTATTCTTGGGTTTTGAATGGTGAAGAAGTTTCGCAAGATGCAATATTTACTCCTACTCTACCTGGAACCTATGAATTGACAGTTTCGGATAATTTAGGGTGCTCATATACCGAGTTCATTGAGGTATTAGAAGACTGTTCTTTGAAAATCATTTTCCCGAACGGAGTTGTTTTAAATGATCCAAATCGAAACTTTATCCTGTATGCAAATGAATATATTGATTTTGCTGAAGTCTTTATTTTCAATCGATGGGGAGAATTGATTTTTCATTGTGACCATGAAAATCTAGAACCAGCACAGCCATTCTGCCCTTGGGATGGAATAGTCAATGGAAAAACTGTACCAAATGGAACATATGCGGTCGTTGTGAAGTTTATCAGTAGAGATCAAAATAAAACCGAACAAGTTACCAAAGCAATCACCATCATTCAATAATGTTAATCTTAATTTCCCCAGCTAAAACACTAGATTACAGCACTCCTCCAATTCAAGAATTCACTCAACCAGATTTCACTACTGATGTCAAGGCTTTAGTTTCAGTGATGAAGAAAAAGTCAGCAGCTGACATCGCCAAGCTGATGCACATCAGTGACAATCTTGCCAATCTCAATGAGGAGAGATATAAGACATTTCAAAAAGAATTCAATTTTGACAACTCCAAGCAAGCGCTTCTGGCTTTCAAAGGAGATGTTTATACTAAAATTGATGTAGATAATTACTCTGATGAGGACTTTGCATTTGCACAGGATCATTTGAGAATCCTTTCAGGTCTATATGGATTATTAAAGCCTTTGGATTTGATTCAGCCTTACCGCCTTGAGATGGGAATAAAACTGGAAACCAAAAAAGGCAAAAACCTATATGAATATTGGGATAAGAAAATAGCGAAAGCAATCGATACTGTTGCAGCAAAGAAACCCATCATCAATTTGGCTTCACAAGAATATTTTAAGGCAGTTGACCTTAAAACCTTGAAGTCTCCTGTGATTACCATCCATTTCAAGGAGCATCGAAATGACAAATACCAAGTGGTTGGTTTCTTTGCGAAACAAGCGAGAGGGATGATGACAAACTATGCCATTAAGAATAAAATAACTGACCCAGAGCAATTGAAAACTTTTAATGAGGAAGGCTATGAGTTCTCTGAATCGTTAAGTTCGAAAAGGGATTGGGTATTTATCCGATAAACTGACCAAAAAGCTCCTCAATTTAATGATATTGAGGAGCTTTATTTTTTGATACCTAAGTATTTTGGTAGATTTATGAGGGTAAAAAGAACATAAATGAAAATAGTCCCCAAGAAAATATTTTTTTCCTTGTTCTTGGCAGTAGTTTTCATTTTAATACTGCAAAGGATTTTCCCATACCCTACCATCAATACAAAGAAGGCTCAAATTGAAGCCATTTCTTTGCAAATCACCCAAGATGAGCCAAACCTTACAGGGCCAGAAATACTTTGCTATGCTATTGGAGGACAAAGTATAATCGGGACATTTTCTGGAGGAGGAAATCCGGAAATCGACACTTACACCTGGAATATTTATGGCCCAGACAATAGCCTGATTTTCACTAAGCCAAATGCTGGCGGATTATTTGAAACAATCAGCTATACTTTTAATTTAAGAGGAACCCATAGGGTTGAACTAACCGTAACGAGAGGGTTATTATCTTTTCCTACTCAAACATTGGAGGTATTGGTACAGGACCGTCCAACTCCAAGTTTAAATCTCAACTATACACTTTGTGAAAATGATTCAATATCTCTTCAGGCGATAGATTCTCAATCTCCCAATTTCGACATCTATAACTTTGCATGGAAAAATGCTAATGGTGACACTCTAGGGACAGAAAATCTGCTTTCTATTTCTCAAATTGGAGAATATTATGTTGATATCTACACAATCAATAGTCAGGGAAGTATAGAATGTAGTACTTCACTTTATACGCAGGTTTCATCCTCTTCGGACATTACAGTATCTGCGTCAACAGATGCCATATGTACCAACCAATCCATTTCATTACAATCAGAACCAGAAACTTTAGGAAACTGGTATTTAAAGAAGGCTGGAGAATCCACTGAGAATCTAATTGGTACTGGTTCCGAAATCAATATTCACTCAAATACCTTGACTTCAGGTTATGGAGATTATGAAGTAATATTTGAAGTCATTACTGAAGACTCATCTGGTTGTCAAATTTTAGTTTCAGCTCCTTTTACATACAATCAAATTCCAGACTTTAAAATCCTGGATCCAATTGGAGCGAGTGATTGTAATGCCAATGATGGTGGAGTTACTATTGAGGCAATTACTCCGATTGATTATATATACGTTGAGGAAACTACATTCCAAACTCCCCCATTGGCTCCTGGGGATCAATATACTATACCAGGTCTAGTTTCCGGGGCTTATCAATTAATAGCCGTTTTAGGAAATTGCGGAAATTCATACGGAGCCATTGTCCCAATTATAGATCTACCACCAGATTTAGAGTTCACTATTACAGACCAAATAGGAGAAACTTGTACCACGGACGGAAAGCTTGACGGAAGTTTCAAGGTCAATTTGACTAATGGACCCATGGACGGTTATTACAAAATCTTAGGAGAAAAAGGTGAATTAATTCAGCAAGAGTCTTTTACGGGGCAATCTACAATCGATGTCCAAATAAGAGGAGGAAGCTTTATTTTCGAATTAAATAATCTGGACTCATGCTCCTTTCCAGCCAAGCAACCAATAGAAATCCCTTCCAAAGGATTGGTTAATTATTCTATTCCTAAGAGTTTAGCGATTTGTCAGACATTTGATCTTTATCCTCAAACCAACCAAGCTTTAGAATTTGAATTAATAGATCCAAATAATAATTCCCAAACGATTCTTGCTGGGGACTTTTTCACCATTACTGAAGATGGGGAATACAAAATGATTGGTCGATTGCCTGAACAAAGTGATTTCTGCCCAGTTTCTAAAATCTTTAATGTCACTCTGGTAGACCCTGTTGAATTTGAAGTAGTCCAAACAGAAGAAGACTGCCTAGGAAACAAAACCTACAAAGCAGAGATATACGATAGAGATTCGACTGCGGTTATTTTCACCTGGTACAATAACGACGGGGATATTGTAGGGACAAACCAATACTTGAACCCTATTGGGACCGGAACTTTCAAACTGGATGTCCAACCAGCAAATAGTTCAAGCTGTCCTAATCCTCCACTAGAATTTGAAATCACAGACCCGGTCCTTTCTGTAGATGCGACCTTAACCTCTACCAAACTTTGTGAATTTGGGCCAGAGGCTATAGTAAATCTGGAGACTACATTTCCTGAGGCTGTTACTGATGTAAGATGGCGGAGATTTGATGAAGATGGCGAAATAATTGAATTGTCCGAGTATGACGATTTATGGGAAATAACGACAAGGATTGGAGGAACTTATGAAGCTTCAGTTTACAGTATCATACCTGCGATCAATAAAAACTGCGAATTAGGAAGGTCGAGTATTCAATTGAACCTCGTCCCAGATAAAGTTCTCTTTGACATCCCAAGTGAAATTTCAGTCTGTCAATCATTTGCTTTAATTCCTGAAACAGAAGACGGTTTAAACTTCTTTGTCACATCTCCATCAGGAGAAATTTTGGAAGGAGTCAGTGGGGATAGTTTCATCTTGGATCAGGAGGGCACTTATACTTTCTTAGCCTTTGATCAAGACTCTCCTACTCCTTTTTGCCCAGAACAAAAAGAGATTGTAGTTACTTTAGTCGAACCAGTGATCTTCAATCCTGTACTCTCGGAAGCCTTTTGTGATGGCAGCAGAATATATCAAGCCGAATTAGAAAATTACAGTCCTGATGATGTCTTATTTACATGGAGAGATTCCAATGGAGGCATCATAGGTGAAGAAGAGTTCTTAACCCTGCCCGGAGCAGGAACCTATTCATTGGAAGTTCAACCAAAAAACTCTGAGGCTTGCCCATATTTACCTAAAGAGTTTACAGAAGACCCTCCTATTTTTGAAGTAGAAGTCAGCTTGGATCCTGAACCTCTTTGCCCTGATGCAGATTCAGCAATTATCACATTAAACACAGATCTTGATCAAGTCACGAGTATTGAATGGTGGTTTACTGACCTAAACGGAAATCAAACTCAACTCACAAATTTTAATGATCAGACTGAGATTTTAGCTATTGAAGAAGGAACCTATGAAGCAAGAGCTTTTAATTTCATCCCATGTCTAGTCGGAACAGATCAGGTTATTATCTTGAGAAGCCAAGATGACGTAAGACCAATTGTAGAGGAGAGCTATCAGATTTGTCCTAGATATGAAATTGGTCCAAATATTGACCCCGGCGATTTTGCAAGCTATGAGTGGTATTTTGAAGGACAACTAGTTTCTGAAAATCCAATTTTCAAACCACAACAAGTTGGCAACTACCAACTGGTTGTTTATAGTTTAGAAGGATGTGCTTATGAGGCAACTTTTTCTACTTTGGAAGAATGCGAATTGAAAGTTGTATTTCCAACAGCACTAACTCCAAACAATCCTGACAAACCATTTTTAATTTATACTAACTATCTGGTCGATGAGCTAGAACTATGGATTTTCAACCAATGGGGAGAATTGATTTTTCATTGTAAAAACACGGACCTGATTAATGAAGAGTCAACCTGTGTATGGGATGGCACTTTTAATGGGGAAAAAGTACCCAATGGAGCGTACTCTTTTAGGGTGAATTACAGGAATATTGAAAAAAACATACAAGAAGAATACCTAGGGTCACTTTTGGTGGTTGAGTAATATAGGTTCAATAATGTTGGAATATTTTTTGCAAAAATTCTCAAAAAAGTAATTCTTCGATCAAAAGGCAGTATTTTTGTCTTGCACCCAAAAACTTAACACCCTTGTCTGAAAAGGCTCAATTTCCAAATTGGAAGATTGGGATATTCGTCATCTTGATTTCACTTTCTGCATTAGTAAGTAAAGCAGGAAAAAGTGAAGTCACAAAAGAAAGCATGATCCCCCATGTTTCCACTGAATTTGCTGAACCCAAAATTGTTGGTCCGGACGCTCTTTGTGTTGTATTTGGCCAAGTAGTTGGAACCTATAGCGCGGGAGGTGATGTCGGTGATGTGTATGATTGGACTGTTACCAACCCTGCTGGAGAGGTAATTTTGACTAGAAGTGGAGGAGAGCAACTAGAAACGATTCAAGTTGTGTTTTCTGAAATAGGCACTTATACCATTGCACTTCAAGTTAGGAGAGGAACAAATTTTAATTACTACCAAGAATCGAAATCAGTTGAAGTTCAAAAAGGGCCTCAACTAGCTTTGCTCCCTGACTATCTACTTTGTGCTGGATCTGCAACTGTTCTCACCGCACTTGATCCATCAAGTAGTGATATATCAGAGTTCACCATAGAATGGAAAGATATCGATGGCAACCTTTTGGGAACTGGAAATGAATATCTCACCTATAGTGCAGGATACCATTTAGTCGAGCTTTATAGAACAGGAGCAAATGGGGCTCAGTCTTGTTTAATCACTGGATCTACTTTTGTCGGTCCCCCTATTGATTTCGAGATTGAACTATCATCCACTACTTTTTGTGAAGGAGGAACCATCGAAGTAGGGTTAGACACACCACTTACAGGGGACTGGTTTATCCAAAAAGGATTTACCGGTGCAAGGGAACTTGCAGGCCAAGGATTCGAAATTGAATTTGAATCAGAAGACCTAAGTGGCCCTGGACTTTATATTGTTACTTTTCAAACAACTTCCGAAGAATATCCTGATTGTATTTCAGAGAGATTTGTGGGCTTTGAATTATTGGAATCTCCTCAAGCAACTATCAGCATCACAGAACAACCGGATGATTGTGTTCTTACTAATGGGGCTTTTGATATTACCTTGAGTACCGATGTTGATGCTTTATATATCCCTGAATTAAACTATACTCAAGGTTCATTAAGTTCAGGGCAGTCCATATCCTTTCCTGATTTAGAGCCAAAGGTATATTCGGTGGTAATTGAAAAAGCGGGGTGTCAGACAACAACTCTGGTTCAACTAGATTCTAAAAATCCTCCAACATCCTCCAATCCTCCTAGCCAAACACCACCTACGATCACTACAACTGATGAGACCTGTTCTCCAAATGGTGTGGTATCAGGCAATGTCAATGTCCAATTTGGTATTCCTATTTCAAATGGCACCTATAGAATTCTTGAAAAAGGCAGAGGATTGACAGATTCTGGTGAAATACCCGCCAATGGAGAGTTTCAAGTAGAATTGAAAGACGGAAGTTATTTACTTGAAATAAATATCGATGGATGTACCTATCCCATTGAAGAAATAGAGATCGGAGATGCTCCTCAGGTTAACTTCACTGTCCCAGCCGAATTAAACATCTGTGAGACTTTTGTTTTAGAACCCGATACAGATCAAGATATCAGTTTTACACTTACTTATCCAGACGGAACAGAAGAGTCCTTAAATTCCGGTCAGGCCTTCACCTTAACTGAAGAAGGAGAATACACCATATTTGGTGAAGGAAATGGAAACAATGCAAACCTTTGCCCTAAAATTATTGAGTTTTCTGCCACCTTTTCTAAATCGATTTCATTCTCTCCCTATTTGGCAATAGACAAATGCTTCGACCCAATCCGATTTAAAATTGAATTGCAAGGAATTTCCATCGAAGAAGCTAGTATCAGATGGTTTAATGATCAGGGAGATATTGTGGGGAGAGCACCTGAGTTTTATCCTGCAGGTGTTGGACTCTATTCTCTTCTAGTCCAGCCTTTAGCAAGTGGATATTGCCCGGTAGATCCTGTAGAGTTTGAGGTTGTAGCCCCGATCACCTCAGTGCCAATGAATATGGCGGCTACCAAAATCTGTCCTCTACCAAGTTTTGGGGTTGTCACTCTTACAACTGATGAGGAAGAAGTAGCAAATACGGAATGGATTTATTACGATTCATTAAATAACCGTCAGGAATTACCAGAGTTTTTAGGACAATTTGAAATAGAAGTAACAAACCCAGGAACCTATGAGGCGGTAGCTTATAATCAAATGGGATGCGAGATCGGTAGAAATCTAATTGCTGTTGAAGCCAGCACCTTGCTCACACCTCCACAATTAGATGACACTTACGCTATTTGTTCAAAGAAAAACACCATGGAAGGCATCAATCCTGGTGATTACGAAAGCTATGAATGGTATTTTGAAAATGAGCTAGTTTCCACATCAAGTACCTATAAGCCTACACTTGTGGGTGAATATTCGTTGACCGTCACGACTATTGATGGATGCGTATTTACAGATTCTTTTACTACCTATGATGCTTGTGATTTTCAAGTAGTATATCCTAATGCGATGGTTATTGGAGATTCAAATAGAAATTTTGGAGTAATAGTATCAGAAGGAGTGACAGAAGCAAGTCTGTATATTTTAAATAGACAAGGAGCTCTTATTTACCAAGAAGACACTCAGGAAATAGCCTATGAGACACCGATCCTACAATGGGATGGAATGATGCTCAATGGAAAAAAAGTCCCATTGGGGACCTACGTGGTAGTTTTACTTTTGAGAAATCCAACCTATGGATTTGAGGAAAAGCTAACTGGCTCATTGTTAGTAATTGAATAGGAACATTTTTAAAATTTACATTGGCGGAAAAGCCTGAATCCAATATTTTTCATATTTTCAACGGATTTAATCAACCGAAAATTCATTCCTAATCCAAAAAAACCTGTTCTATGACGCAAGCCATTAATCGCAGTGCTCTTTTCAACGCCAGTTGTTTTGCGTTGATTACCACAGCATTCTCATTTAGTATTAGTGCCGGGACATTGAGATCCCTTGGTACTGACTTAGGTTATTCGGCCGAACAACTCGGCTTTATCAATTCACTTTGGTTCTTTGGCTTCCCTATCGCTATGATTATTGGGGGGTTGGTATACCACTCCCTAGGTCCAAAGAAAATCATGAACATCGCTTTTCTTTCTCACTTTTTAGGTGCAGCCCTGACGCTTTATGCTATCTATTTTGTGTCTGAATCAAGCTATGTTTTATTACTTGCCTCTAACTTGCTGATGGGAATCGGTTGCGGATGTACTGAAGCTGCTTGTAACCCAATGATTGCCGATATGTATACCGGAGAGAAAATGAATAAAATGCTAAACAGATTCCACATGTGGTTCCCAGGTGGAATTTTCGTAGGAGCCTTGCTTTCTGAGTTGATGTCAACTCTTGGTTTCTCTTGGCAGTCCCAATTCTGGTTGATCCCTATCCCAGCATTGATTTATGCATTTTTGTTTAGAGGAAAAGCTTTCCCTCAATCAAGTGAAGAGCAGGCGGCATCTCTATCTGGAAATATCAAAGGAATGTTAACCCCATTGTTTTTCTTTATTTTCTGCTGCATGGCTTTGACAGCCATTACCGAATTCGGACCTCAAAAATGGACTGGTTTGATCATGGAAAGCTCTGGAGCTAAGCCTATGTTGATTTTGGCACTTACCACTGGTTTGATGGCCGTTTTAAGATTCTTCGGGGGGCCTGTCACCAATGCTTTAGGTCAAACTGGTGTCTTATTAGCAGGCGCGATTATCTCTACTTTAGGTATCTATTTATTCAGTACTCAAACTGGCGCTATGGCATACGTAGCTGCAATTTTCTTCGCTTTAGGTGTTGCTTTCTTCTGGCCAACCATGATTGGTTTTGTAGCTGCAAAAATCCCTAAGAGTGGAGCTCTTGGTATGTCAATCATCGGTGGTGTAGGTATGTTCTCTACAGCAATTTTCCAACCTTTCATTGGAAGCTGGATTGACAGTGACATTGCCGAGCAAAAGGCTTTGGGACTAACAGGCACTGAACTAGATTTGGCTGCAGGTCAAGCAACTCTATCTACCATGATGACTTTCCCAATGATTTTGATCGTGGCATTTGTAATTCTCTTCTTCTGGCAAAAAGGTAAAAAACCAGAAGTAGCAGTTGCTCACTAAAATATTAAAGCAGCCTTCGGGCTGCTTTTTTTATGTATTTTTTTTCTAAGGGCAGGAATAGCTTTCGTATTCATCTTTTTCCAAAGACCAAATTTTATCATCATCATCTCGATAAGTCAAGGTCTCTGTTCTAATAGAAACTTCAATCGTGTGATTAGTTTCTACCACTCCTCCTCCATTGGCTAAAACTATCGTACAAGGACCTTCAAACTTCTGAATGTCTTTTATTCCTATGTCTTGTAGCCAACTTTCGCAAGAAGTCAATGAAAGTGCGACAAAAAGGATGAGTCCGTATTTAAGTTTCATTAGCCATGGAATAATCAGACTAATGTAAACTATACATTTCAAAAGAGGAAGCTTAAGCTCTTCAACCTCACCAAATTTCCAATCAAAAGTTCTCCACTCACATTTTTTAATCGAATCTACCTCTCCTATCCAATTCTCCTTAAATTGAATGTAAATCTTGAATACTATGAAAAAATACACATTTCTTCTCCTCGCTTTTTGCTTTGTATCTGTCTCAACTGCATTTAGTCAGACTGTCATTAAAGAACAAACAATCTCAGACCTAAATAAAAATCCAAATTATGCCTTTGGAGTCCGAGACGCCGATGGATTTAACAGCGCATTAGGAATGTTTGATGCTCTTTCTGAGAATGGAGTCTCAATTGAAAATTTCGAAATAGTTGTAAAAGGACCTATTGTGAAAGAGTTGGTAAAAGGCTCTGAAATGGAAAAGCAGTTTCAGAAATACAAGTCCAAAGTCAAAGTAAGTATCTGTAGCATTGCTATGAAGAGACTGAATGTTTCAGAAGAAGAATTATTTGATGGATTGGATATAGCAGAGTCTTACTCCATTAGACTTTTACAGCTTCAAGCACTGGGATATAGCTACTTAATCTATTAGCCGATTAAAAATTGAAGCAAAAAAAAGCCCACCTTTTTGCAAAGATGGGCTTTGTGACCTCGTCAGGATTCAAACCTGAAACCTCTTGAGCCGTAATCAAGTGCTCTATTCAGTTGAGCTACGAGGCCGAATTGGTCTGCAAAGGTACCTATAAATCGAATTATTCCAAATATTAGTTGCAAGGTTTTTTTATTTGCAACCTTCTACCCTGATTTTCAGCCTTAAGAATTATTAAGACTAAAAGCGGGTTTATTCCTGTAGGATTTTCTATTTTTGCCCGCACTAGCACGTAATTAAGCATTCTTTTAATGAAAAAAATATTCACCTTCCTACTCGCATTTTCATTAGTTCAATTAGCATTTGCTCAGGAAGAAGCCAAAAGTCCTAAGACTCCAATTGGAGGCCGACCTAATATTCCTTCTGATTTGAAAATTGAATTTGGATTCAATGTCCTCAACAATAGACCTGAAGACATGGGAACCAACTTTTTCGGATCAAGATCTTTGAACGTATACTATCAGCATCCTATCAATATCTTCGGCGCTACCTCTGGTTTTACTTTGGATCCAGGTGTTGGCTTTGGAACTGATAAATGGTCATTTCAAGAAACAATGAACCTTTTCAACGATGCAGAGAAAGGAACAGATGCAAGTGATTTCCTTGATTTGTCTGACGTATATGGAGATGGCCTTTCTGTAGACTACAATAAGTTCGCATTGAATTATTTTGAAATTCCTGTGGACTTGGTTTATCACGTGAACAAGGCTAACTACACAAAAGGGTTTAGAGTAAGTGTCGGAGGTAAAGTTGGAATTCTTTATGATGCTCATACCAAAATCAAATTCACTGATAATGATGGCCTAGAAAGAAAGATCAAAGAATCCCAGAACTATGGTTTGGAGAAAATTCGATATGGATTGACTTTCAAAGCTGGTACTCCAGGATTCTATGTATGGAGTTATTTCGGATTGAATAATGTATTCCAATCAGGTATGGGACCTGTAGAAAACCAAGCAAAGCAGATTAGCTTTGGAGTAGCTGTGAATCTATTCTAAAAAGAAATAAAGATTGATATTTGAAATCCAGGCTGAAAAGTCTGGATTTTTTTTTATCCCCAAATCCAAAGAAATCCTATCAAACAGGAAATAAACCCATAGGCAAAGCCGACATACACTTCAACAGGCTTATGGGCATCTAAAAGCAATCTGGAAGAACCTACAATCCCACACAGCATCAGTGCACCCAAAAGTGGGTACAAAGCAGAAAAATTAGGAAAGTACATCCCCAACACCACTACCAATGCCAACAACCCACCTACACCAGTCATATGTGCTGACATTTTCCAAAAGAAAGTAACAATTGTAAGCACCACCACGACAGCTGTCATAATGGCCAAAGATTGCCAAAGAATGGGATCAAGCTCAGTCATTTGATACATGAAATAGACTGTCATCAGGTAATAGATTGATATGACTGAAAAAGGAATCAATCTATCCTTTAAATCTATCATGTGTAAGCTTTTAACGGTCCCACTTACCCGAAGACCAATTACTGTAATCATTGGAATAGCTAAAGTGGAAAGTGAAACCAAATAAAAAATCCTTGATTTGAACTCTTGCGGTATACTACTCGCCTCAGGTACTCCAAATAATATCAAGGCGAAACCTAAGGCAGGAATTACTAATGGTTGAAAAATTACCGATATAATCTGAGCTAAAAATCTCGCCACTACAATTCTTTTCTTAATCTGGCAACCGGGATTTGTAACTGCTCTCTGTACTTAGCCACTGTTCTTCTGGCGATATTGTAGCCCTTTTTGTTCAGCATTTTCACCAACTTATCATCAGAAAGAGGCTTCTTCTTATCCTCTTCATCCACCATTCCTTGAAGCACAGATTTCACCTCTCTATTACTTACATCTTCGCCACTGTCGGTAGATATACCTTCAGAGAAAAAGTATTTCAATGGATAAACCCCAAATTCAGTTTGAATTGCCTTACTATTTGCCACTCTAGAAACAGTAGAAATATCCATATCGATTTTTTCGGCAATATCTTTCAAAATCATAGGGCGAAGGTTGGTCTCATCACCATCTAAAAAGAAATCTTTTTGATACTGGAGAATCGCCTCCATGGTACGCAACAAAGTGTTTTGTCTTTGCTTGATGGCATCTATAAACCATTTTGCGGCATCTAGCTTTTGCTTAACAAAAGTGACTGTGTCTTTCAGCTTTTTATCTTTTTTGTCAGACTTATCATAAGCATCAAACATATCCGCATAAGACCTAGAAATTCTAAGTTCAGGAGCATTTTTGGAATTCAAACTGATTTCCAATTTTCCAGAATTATTGGTCAGAATAAAATCTGGAATGATGTATTGTGTTCGAACCAAGCCATCTGAGATACCTCCTGGCTTAGGATTCAATTTTGTGATCAGATTAACAGCATCTTTGGTTTCTTCCTCTGTCAATTCGCATTTCCTCTGAATTTTGGAATAATGCTTCTTAGTAAATTCTTCAAAGCAATCATGAAGAATTCTAAGCGCATGAAGAATCACAGGATCATCTGGATGCTCTTTTCTCTCCAATTGCAAGATCAGGCATTCCTGAAGATTACGAGAGGCGATACCGGCTGGATCAAATGACTGGATCTTTCTTAAGATTTCTTCTAACTCATCGATGTCTGTCTCTATATTTTGAGAAAAAGCCAAATCATTGATGATAGCTTCCAAATCTCTACGGATATAGCCATCATTCTCTATACTTCCAATTAATTGCTGGCCGATGATTTTTTGTCGTTCATCCAGCTTCAAATAATTCAATTGTTGAATTAGCTGCTCATGCAGTGAGGCCTGAGAAGAAATGGGGATTTCACGATCCTCTTCATCAGAATTATAGTTCCCATCACCTTGCATCTTATACCCACCATACTCATCATCCAGATATTCATCCAAATTAATATCTCTATCATCTGTAGGGACATCATCTTCATAGCTATCCTCAAACTCTTCCTGAGTAGACTCTTCTTTCTCTTCTCTACCTTCTTCCAAAGCTGGATTCACCTCTAATTCTTCCTCAATTCTTGCATCCAATTCGGCTGTAGGAACCTGCAACAGCTTGATAAATTGGATCTGTTGAGGGGAAAGCTTCTGTGAAAGTGACTGACTAAGATGTAGCTTTTGCATGTATGATTGAGTAAAACCTGCAATTTGGGTTCAAAAAAGGCCTTTTCTCATGAAAAAGCCCTGAACTCAAAGTTAGGAAAAACGAGCAAATTTTTGATAAAAAGGTGATTTAATCGTTTTTTTGCAAACTATAAAAAATAGTCGCTCTGCGCTGTTTTAAACTTTATTCGAAATCATGGCATTCAACAAAAGGGTCAAAATCAAGACCATCCTGGATCAAAATCCAATTGGCAGTGAACTTACCATCATGGGATGGGTAAGAACCAAACGTTCCAACAAAAACGTCACCTTCATTGCGATGAATGACGGCTCAGTTATAACTAATTATCAAGTAGTAGCTGACCCCAATTTGATTTCTGAAGACGTATTGAAAAAATGCAGCACCGGAGCTTGTCTGAAAATCACAGGAACTGTGGTAGAATCTCAAGGATCGGGACAAGCTTCTGAATTGAATGCAATTTCCATCGAAGTATTAGGTGAAGCAGATCCTGAAAAATATCCACTTCAGCCTAAAAAGCACTCATTGGAATTCTTGAGAGAAATCGCTCACCTAAGAATGCGTACCAACACGTTTGGGGCAGTTTTCAGAGTGCGCCATGCTTTAGCATTTGCGGTACACCAGTATTTCAACAATAAGGGCTTTTTCTATATCCATACTCCAATCATCACTGCCTCCGATGCAGAAGGTGCCGGTGAAACATTCAAGGTAACCACTTTGGACATTGCTAATCCTCCAAGAACAGAGGAAGGAGCTGTTGATTTCAAGCAGGATTTCTTCGAAAGAGAAGCAAACTTGACAGTTTCTGGACAATTGGAGGGTGAATTGGCAGCGATGGCTCTTTCTGAGATCTATACTTTCGGACCTACCTTCCGTGCCGAAAACTCCAACACTACTCGTCACCTGGCTGAATTCTGGATGATCGAACCGGAAATGGCATTTTATGACGCAGAAGACAATGCAGATTTGGCTGAGGACTTCTTGAAATACTTGATCCAATATGCTTTAGAGAACTGCATGGAGGATTTAAAATTCTTAGAATCAAGATTGCTTGACGAGGAAAAATCAAAACCAGCAGATCAACGTTCTGAATTAGGGTTGATTGATAAGTTGAAATTTGTTTTAGAAAACGAATTCGTAAGAATCACTTATACCGAAGCGATTGAAATCTTGAAAAGATCGAAACCAAATCAGAAGAAAAAATTCCAATATTTGATCGAAGAGTGGGGTGCTGATTTACAATCAGAGCACGAAAGATATTTGGTTGAGAAGCATTTCAAAAAGCCAGTTATCCTAACTGACTATCCGAAAGAAATCAAATCTTTCTACATGCGTCAAAACGAAGATGGAAAAACCGTAGCAGCGATGGACATCCTTTTCCCTGGAATCGGAGAAATCGTAGGCGGTTCCCAGCGTGAAGAGAGAATGGACGTTCTTCTGAAAAGAATGGAAGAAATGAACATCCCAACTGAAGAGATGTGGTGGTTTTTGGATACCAGAAGGTTTGGATCTACTCCACATGCCGGATTTGGATTGGGCTTTGAAAGAATGGTCCAATTCGTTACCGGAATGGGAAATATACGAGACGTAATTGCTTTCCCTCGAACCCCAGGAAACGCAGAATTTTAATCCTTCTATCCCCGGCAAAAATGTCGGGGATTCTTATTTCTCAAAAATCCCCGTATTACCTTTTTCCAATAACTTTTTGAGCTTAGGCAATGATTCCAATTGAGGCCCAGCTATATTATTTGTCTCATTGGGATCACTGATCTGATCATACAATTCATATTCAGGACCATTTGAGCGATAATAACGGGTTAACCTATACTCAGAAGTCCGAACCGAATTCCCCTGGTTGAAATAGCTGTAAGCTGTATTTCTCCAACTTTGAAGCTTCGGGTTCTTCATTAGATCTACCAAACTCTCTCCATCCAGTTTTTCTGAAGGTTTTACACCAGCCAGTTCCAACAAAGTAGGAGCAATATCCACTGTGCTGACTATCTGATTGATGTAATTTCCTTTTCCGTCAGGAGTTTTTATCATTAAAACAGATTGTAATGCCCAATCAAAAAGCGTATGCTTTCCCCAAACTAAATCATCCCCTAAATGCCAACCATGATCTCCCCAGATTACGACAATAGTATTTTCAGCCAGCCCTTGCTTTTCTAATTCATCTAATACTTTTCCAATCTGAGCATCTACATAGCTTACAGAAGCTAAATAGGCATGTCTAATTTTTCTAGCATATTCATTGGAAACGGCATGATCCAAACCTGCTTTTTCCTCCCCTAGGGCATATTGGTTAAACTCACCACTTGTGATCAAACTAGCAGCTGCAGAACCTTCCGGTATGGCCGCAAAGGGGGCCAATGGAATTTCAGACTCCTCATACAAATCCCAATATTTCTTCGGTGCTGTAAAAGGCAAGTGAGGCTTAAAAAAGCCAACACCTAAAAAGAATGGTTCTTTCCTCTCTTTCAATTCGGACAATTTCTCAATCCCTAACTCTGCCGTTAAGCCATCCGGATAGCCCATATCGTCCACGTCAGCGGATTCATAGGGTTTGACTTGCTTATTCATCCCAGTTCTATTACTTCCATCTGCATAGCCAAAAAATGCATTATGGCCTGTTCCCCATTTTCCGGAATCAAAGAGCATTTCATCCCATGTTCCAGGTAATTCTAACTGGTTACTTTTGGGTTCGTCGTATTCATAAACATAACCATCCGGATGATGCGATAATTTCCCAATTCCAACAGTATAAAATCCATTTTCTCGAAGGTCTTGAACAAAAGTCTTGGGCCTTTCACTTTCTGGCTTGTTAGAGATATTATTAACTGCGGCCATATTACTCAAATCACCTTTGGATTTCGGCAGTTTCCCAACAAGCATACTATATCTAGAGGCTCCACATGTTGGAACTGTTACAAAGTGATTCTGAAAAACAGAACTTTTGGAAGCAAACTGATCCAAGTTTGGAGTATAGGTATAGCTTTTACCATAAGCCCCCAACTCTGGCCTCAAATCATCCACTGCTATAAAAAGAATATTGGGTCTTTTAGGAACATTTTGTGCCTTAATCCTAAAAGTCTGAGAAAGAAAAATTGCTACTAGAATAAAGAGATGTCGAAAAGACAATTTCATGGGAATTACATTTTCAACCAATTTAATGATTGAAATCAGTAATGCTGTCCTGAGTTATAAAGAAAAATCAGAATGGTTAACTGACCACTTTTACTCTTCTGGCCAAAGGAATACATAGCAGACTAAAGAAGATTGCCAAATAGCCTACCAGATTAAAATTTGTCAATTGACCAGTGGCACTTTCACCTATAATCAAGCCCGCAATTAAGGAAGCTAATCCTGCCGCCAACTGCTGAATTGCAGAGTTAAAACTCAAGAAACTCCCACGGTTTTCTGGCCTTGCTGTCCCTGTGATTATTGCTGCAGCGGGTACATATCTCCCATTAGATGTCACAAAAAACATCGTTGTAATGATTAAAACCAATGGCACTGGTGTAATCCCCAAATGGGTAATTATTCCAATCGGAATGACATTGAGTGCCATGAAAATCGTAAAGACCTTCAATTTTCCATATTTATCTGATAACCTACCCACCCATGGAGAAGTAAAAATGGTAAAAGCTCCTCCGGCTATATAGATATAGGTCAATTGCATTTCGGTGAACCCGACATTGGCAACATTATAAGGGCTCAAGAATGGAATAATCATAAACTGACCAAACATCATCATAACAGAAAGAGCAATAGCCCTCATTTGATTTGAATTGCCAGTTACTCTTTTGACCACTTCAACAGGTCTAGGCTTTTCTATTTCTTTATTCAAATGGTCTGTAATATTCGGAATGAACTTGATAATCATCCCTAAGCTCACTACGGACAATCCTGTCAAGATATAAAACGGAGTATGCCAATCAGACAAACTAGCTAAAAACAATCCCAAAGGAACTCCAAGAACAGAGGCTAAAGAAAAGGCTGCCATTACCAATCCCATGGCTCTCCCTCTTCTGGAATCAGGAATTACATCGCCAATAATAGCCAAAATCAGAGCAGATGTAAGGCCTCCAAAGAAGCCGGAGATTACCCTTGCAAATAGAAGAATATGGTAATTTGGAGAAAGTGCACAACCTAGTGTGGCAATAGAAAACCCTATATAAACCCACAATAGAATCCTCTTACGATCGAATCGATCCAAAAAGAATGCTCCAAAAAAACTTGAGGCACCCGCACTAAAAGTATAGGATGATACTAATAGGCCAAACTCCCTTGGAGAAATCTCAAAGACTCTCATTAATTGTGGCCCTAGTGGCATCAAAATCATAAAATCCACAATGTGGATAAAATTGATTGCTGCTAAAGTCCAGAGTAGTAGTTTCTCCTTATTCATAAAAATACTTTAACGCAAAACCCTAAGTAAAACTTAATAGTTTCGTTGGTAAGAATTTTAAACGTTTAATTTCAGATAGGTTTCCGGAATCGCTTCGATAATATCAGAGGCGATTGCCCCCCTCCTTTTCTTTGCCCCTGCAATCTCACCTGCCAATCCATGATGATATACCCCACAAAGCGCTGCAGATTCGGAAGAATATCCCATTCCTAAGTAGGCTGTTATCATGCCTGTCAAAGTATCACCAGATCCAGCGGTTGCCATAAAGGGAGATCCGGAGCTATTGACAACCTGTTTCCCATCAGGAAGAGAAATAACTGTATTTGCTCCTTTGAGCACAAGAATGTGCTGATGTTTGGTAGCAAACTCTTTAGCCTTTTGAACACGTTCGATATGGCTATCAAACTCTCCTATCAGTCTGCCAAATTCACCCACATGAGGAGTTAAAATACTCCCCTTAGGTAATTTTTCTATCATTTCTGGATATTTAGCCAAAAGGTTGATCCCATCAGCATCTATCACCATGGGCTTTTGAAAGTCCTTCAGAAGTTGTTCCATCAAATTTTTTCGATGGTCTAAGCCCCATCCAGGCCCAATACCAATGGCATCATAATATCCAGCATTTGGGATAAGGCCCCAATTACACATTACTTCTGGTACTGCCATTTGTAGAATATGGTGTTCACTTTCCTCCACGTGACAGGTCACTAAACCAGCCCCAGTCCTCAATGCACTTTTAGATGCAAGAACCATAGCCCCCATTTTTCCTAAACTACCACCTACCAACAATATTTTTCCAAAATCTCCTTTGTGTGAGAACCTTGTAAATTTTTTATGCAAAACAGGGAGGTCATTTTCTTGAAGAAAATACATCTCTCCTTCAAATTCTTTATATAATGCAGGATCAATTTGAATATCTCCGACAACTAAGTCACCAACAACATTGGCATTTTCAGGAATCAATAAAGCTTCTTTTGGGAATGCCAAAGTAAAAGTCAAATCTGAAATTACTACCAGTCCTCCACCGATTCCTTCGGAATGTAATCCACTTGGAATATCAATTGAGATTTTATATCCAGAAAGCTCATTGATTTTTGAGACCACTATTTGTGCTTCTTCTCTTAGTTCTCCATTGAATCCAACCCCAAGAAAAGCATCAATGATAACTGGAAAACCAATTTGAACTTCGAAATCTTTAAGAAAAACTTCTTTGACTTTTGTTGGAAGCATTTCAAGATTTTTCGCAGAATCAGCACTTAATTTGGCATTTTCAGGAAAACATTTGACAACAGTTACTTGAAAGTTCTTTTGTGAAATCAACCTTGCAATTACTAATCCATCTCCTCCATTATTACCTGCACCTACAAAGATCAAAACGTCACGGTCCTTGGAAAAATCTTGTTCATATAACCATTTTTCAAAGGCCAAACCGGCTCGTTCCATTAATTCATAGGACTGAATTCCTTCCTTATCACAGGCGAGTTTATCAAGCCTTTTAACATCGGAGCCTTTTAATATTTTGATCATCCTTTTAATTGGATTGAGGTGAAAGTTGATTCTTCGGAATACTGACAAGCATTAGAAAGCCTAATCCTACCAAAAAGAAAATTCCTAAAGTCAATGCTGAATTTCGCATACTACCAGTAAGCTGCTCAATAACACCATAAGAGAACGTACCAATTACGATAGCAAGCTTTTCAGTCACATCGTAAAATGAGAAAAAAGAGGCATGCTCGGTAGTGGATTTTGGGATTAATTTGGAAAAGGTTGATCTAGAAAGTGATTGAATTCCTCCCATTACCAAGCCTACTACGAAAGCTAAAGCATAAAACTCATAGACCGTATAAACATAATATGCAGCACCACAGATTCCTGTCCAAATAAGAACCATAATGACCAAACTGAGTTTGTTTCCATATTTTTTGGAAAGGAATGCGAAAAAGTAACTTCCAATTATCCCTACAAATTGGATAATCAATATGGTCATGATTAATTGATCGCCAGGCAATCCTAATTCTTTATCTCCAAAAGATGCTGCTAAATACATTACTGTTTGAACTCCCATTGAATAAAAGAAAAAGGAAGCTAGAAAACGATTCATAACTTTAATTCCCCGGACTTCTTTAAATACTTTTCTAATTTCTTGATACCCATGAAAAATTAGCTCCCTCTTTATCTTTTTATTGTAGGGATTCTTAGGCAATACTCTAAACGGTATCTGAGAAAATCCAGCCCACCAAACTCCAGTAATCAAAAAAGAAAGACGTGCTGCAACGCCTCCATCAGGAATACCAAATAGATCTGGCATTTGAATCATCAATAAATTGACAACCAACAAAATTACAGATCCGATATATCCTAAGGCAAAACCTTTGGCGCTTAATAAATCATATTCTTTCTCTTCAGAAATCTCAGGCAAATAAGCATTATAAAAGACGATACTACCAGCGTATCCAATACTTGCAGTAACACTACAAAGAATACCAAATTCAACATTATTTTCATCAAAAAAGAATAAGCCGACGCAGGCAATTGAGCCTAAATAGGCAAAGAATTTCATGAATTCAAGCTTTTTCCCACTAGTATCCGCCATACCAGAAAGAAGGGGTGAAATCAAAGCAATAACCAAAAATGAAAAGGAAATAGAATAAGAATACAATACAGTATTAACTATTTCAAACCCGAAAAAAGAAACCAAATCACTTCCATCAATTCCTTTGGTAACTGAATTATAATAAACTGGAAAGATAGTAGATGTGATCACCAAGCTATAGACAGAATTAGCCCAGTCATACATGGCCCAAGCATTTTGGACCTTCTTCTTATTTTTAAGATTTAACAGCATGCAGGTGTAAACAATAAAAAAGCTGTCTCGATTAGGAGACAGCTTTAAATATAAAGAATTAAATCAATTGATTACTTCTGGAGTTTTCCTGTTGATGCATATAATACACGACGTGCATCAGCTTCTCTTAATTCAGTTTGAACATCGGAAATAGGTCCCATCTTAACATCTCTATCTACTTTCATAGAGATAGTGATCATTCCTCGATCTGCTTCTGGAAGCAAATCTCTTTCCTGGTTTACCCACTGAACTACATCTTCAGCTCCAATAAGAACATCATTAGCCTGAACTTTTGGCTCAGAACCGTACAATGATGTATTCTTAGGCTTACCAATGTAGATGTAAGAAATCAATGTTTTCTTTTGCAATTTCTGAAGCTGAGTAGCTTGAGGAATTTTCTGCTCAACCAAGATATCTTGCTCTCTCAACACGGTAGTTACCATGAAGAAGAATAGAAGCATAAAGATAATATCTGGCAATGCTGAAGTCGGAATACTTTCCTCAGTTTTTGTCTTTTTGCTAAACTTTGCCATATCAACTACCTATTTTATCTGGTTCTGCAATTGAAATCGCCATAGGGATTCCTTCTTTTCCTCTATCAATTAATGCCTCTTCTGCGTCATCTTTACCAGTTAGAGTTCTATACTCATCAGTAGTAAGATTTACACGTTCAGCATAAATATCAAAGTACGCTTTCTTAGCTAAATCAAAGATCTCCAAATATTTCTCATAGCTAGTTCCACGGTTAGTTTTAATAGAAACTACAGCTTCACCAGGAGAATCAGAAGATTCAGGATCTCTTTTAACCTGAGCTTTCAAAGATGCAGGCAAAGTATTATACAATGCACTTGCCTCTTCATCAGGTAAACCGAAATTCAAAACGAAAGCTTTGATTTCCGCATCCAAACCGTCCGCATTATCTCTAAACTCATCTTCGATAAGAAGTTGATCATTTGCGTTGATCAAAATGTTAAAGATGTTACGCTCGTTTTTATCAATTTCCGGCGGCGGGTTGTTCGGATCCAACTTCGGAGGGAGTACGTTTAAGATACCCTTGTCCGAAGCGATCGTAGTTGTGACAAGAAAGAAGATTAGAAGCAGGAAGGCGATGTCTGCCATCGAACCTGCATTAACCTCCTGACTTGGTCTGCTTTTTTTCTTGCCCATATTACTTAATAGCTTTGCTTAGTTCAGTAAATACGATACCAACTACAGCTATAACTGCCAGTACATAAGTAGTAATCAACATGCCACCTACAAACTGGGAACCTGCTGGTGTTAGATTAAATGGATCAGCCTCGAACTTCGGAAGTACCTCATTGCTAGAAATGCTGTAAGCAATGAAGAACAATACCGCGATGCCGACAATACCGACTACAGTTTTTAATAGAGATTTAGGATTATCAAGAGACTTGATAAGTGGCATAACCACTGCGAAGATCGCACCCAAAATCACTAGACCATAGCCAACGTATAAGAATATATCATAAGTATCCATAGTATATGTCTTCTTTTGGGGTTAACTAATTAATTTGAAATTCAACAAAAAGGCCGGTAAATTATTTACCAGTCAATTTGTGCTTCACAAGGATATCTACCAAAGTGATAGAAGCATCCTCCATATCGTTAACCAAAGAATCAATCTTAGCTACACAATAGTTGTAGAACAACTGTAGGATAATCGCAACGATCAAACCAGCTACAGTAGTCAAAAGGGCGATTTTAATACCACCTGCTACCAAGGAAGGAGAGATATCACCAGCTGCTTCGATTGAGTCAAATGCACCAATCATACCGATTACAGTACCCATGAAACCCAACATTGGAGCAAGAGAGATAAACAAAGAGATCCATACTAGACCTTTTTCCAATCTACCCATTTCTACAGAACCGTAAGCGATGATAGATTTTTCTACCATTTCGATCCCTTCAGAATATCTCATTAGACCTTGAGTAAAGATAGAAGCAACAGGACCTTTAGTGCTTTTGGTAATGTCCTTAGCAGCTTCAACACCGCCAGAAGCAAGTGCATCTTCAACTTTAGCCAATAATTTCTTTGTGTTTGTAGTGGAAAGATTCAAAGTAACGATTCTTTCCAAAGCTACTGCTAGACCCAAGATCAAACAGATCAATACTGGTGTCATAAACACTGGATCACCTTCGATAAATTTCTCTTTAACGATTTGGTGAAAGCTTTGCTCCTCAGCGACGATCTCGTCGTCAACTACCATAGGAGATGCTGCAGCAGGTTCTGCTACAGGGGTGGTTTCTTCTTGTGCTGCAGAATCCGATTCTGCTTCTTGTGCGTTAGCGAAAACAGGCGCGAATAAGATACCTGCAAGCATGAACAAAGCGATTAACTTTCTCATAATGTGATTTTTAAATAGACTTTTGATAAAGGTTAAATGGTTTCTACACTAAAATCGAGTTTTAAAGTTATCATTTTTTAAATTCAAAAAACAATGACCTCTTTCAGATTTTTCCGAAAAATTCCGCTTTTAAAGCATGATTAAGCCAATTTTTACATGAGCGGGGAATTTTCTTTTTTCTCTGAAATAAGCCAGATTACTCAAAACTCAGCGAAAGGTTCGCAATTTTAATCAAAAGAAAAAACAATTTTTAAAAAGATTTGAAACCTAAATGAGAATTCAATCGAATCTTTGGTTTATCTCCATTTTTCAGTCTAAATCCCAATAATAATTATGTTTCCTACTATTTCTTACGTTTATTCTTATTTGATTTTTTTAATAAAAGCCTTGAGTTCTCTGTCATATTTTCAATAAAACGACCAAAGAATTGAAAATCAATAAGATTCCAACTCTTTTCACATTAAAAATTTAACTAATTAAAATACACGCAACAGTTATTTTTTCTTAAAAAACACTGATCATCAATTTTTTATAATAAATCCGACAAACTATTATCCAAAAAAAGACCCTGAGAAATTCAAAAATTCTCAGGGCCGATTTATTTTGAAATCAAATATGGAAGTCTTATTGCAAAACTTCAGCATTGATATTGATTTTCACTTCGTCGCTTAACATGGGCTCAGGGAAGCCATCTCCAATTCCAAAATCAGATCTCTTAAGTGTACCTGTCATTTTAAAACCTGCAGATGTTTTTTTGGTCTGAGGATTTAATACACTTCCCCTGTAGATCATATCAAGAACAACTTCTTTAGTAATTCCCTTTGCAGTGACATTCCCAGTTAGTTTATAGGTATTCTCTTCTACTTTTTTGATTCCCGTACTTTTAAAAGTCATTGTCGGAAATTTTTCAACTTCAAAGAAATCAGCACTTTTCAAGTGATCATCTCTCATGCTGACTCTAGTATCGATAGACGCTGTTTGAATTGTGGCCTCCACTACCGCATCACTGAAATCCTCCTTGTTGCTGGTCACAGTAGCTGTAAAATCATTGAAGGTTCCGGTTACATCTGAGATGCCCATATGAACAATGCTAAAACCGAACTCAGAATGGGGCACATCTGAAGTCCAGATTCCTTTGGTAGTGAATGCAGTAAATGCAAATAGAGCAAATGCCACTGCGATTAATCCTGTCTTTTTCATTTGACTTTTGGTTTGAAATTTATGCTAGGTTTTGTTTTTGAAGAATTTATAATTTATCTGTCACGACTTTTAATGTCTATACATTAATTAGACTACATGTATGACGAATAGAATGAAGAATAAGTTCATTTTTGATTAATTTTTTTCGGTCCAAGGAAAAAACCGCTTAAATGAAGTTTAGAATAGACTTAAAAAACTACGTCAATAAAATTTAGAATAGATGAAGGAACTCTCGGAATTACAAGTCGCACTATTTAACCTCTCGCCAATTTCCTCTTTGGCCAATTAAATTCAAATTGACTTCACAGAGGGTTCTCCCAGGCCTTATTTAAAATTGAGGACTTAATACAAAAAAAGCCAAGCTGTTTAGCTTGGCTTGTTGCAGAGAGGAAGGGATTCGAACCCTCGATACCCTTTAGGGGTATACACGCTTTCCAGGCGTGCTCCTTCAACCACTCGGACACCTCTCTGTGTTGAAATTTTGATGCGCTTTGCGAATCGGAGTGCAAAGAAAAAAATTATTATTTCCCTTTCCAAATTTCCTTCGAAAATAGAGCAGAAAATATCAGGTCGTCATCTCACCCGCAATAGGAATAGTCAATTTTCGACGGATTTCCTCTGTGTCTTTTTCCTGCCCCAGAAGGAACATCAATTTGGTAACCGCTGCTTCTGTCGTCATATCAGCCCCACTGACAACCCCAACTGCCAATAATTCTTTAGATGTCTCATACCGTCCCTGAATGACACGTCCACCATTACATTGGGATACATTAAGAATAATCAGACCTTTTTTGATTGCCCTTTCCAAAGACTTCATAAACCAGGCTTCACTTGGACTGTTCCCTGACCCGTAAGTCTCCAAGACAACACCCTTTAATCCTTCAATCGCAAAGCAGGCGTCCATGACCTTTTCAGTGATTCCCGGAAAAAGTTTTAAAACCATCACCCTATTATCTAAGTCATTCAAATTGACTAATTTTCTATGAGACTCATAGGGACGAATCGCAGCAGTATTATAGTCAATAACGATTCCTGATTCTGCAAGATTTGGATAGTTTTCGGATTCAAAAGCATCAAAGTGGACACTCTGAACCTTTTTCGCCCTATTTCCTCTAAGCAACATATGATTAAAAAAAATACAAACCTCAGGGACAATCGGATAGTCGTCGATTTGAGCTGTAGCGATTTCCAAACTGGTCATCAAGTTTTCACGAGCATCCGACCTCATTGCAGAAATAGGCAATTGAGCTCCGGTGAAAATAACAGGTTTATTTAAGCCATGAAGCATGTAGCTTAACATGGATGCAGAATAGGCCATCGTATCAGTACCGTGCAAAACCACAAAGCCGTCATAGCTATCATAGTTTTCGGTAATGATATAGGCCATATCCTTCCAATGATGCATGGAAACATTGGATGAATCGATTGGCTCAGGAAATGATATCACCGTGATCGCAATATCCATATTGGACAGGATCGGGATTTTCTCTAGAATCTGACCAAAATTAAAGGGTACCAGGGAACCACTTTCATCGTAGGCCATCCCCAATGTACCTCCTGTATAAATGATCAAAACAGAAGATGTCTTACTTGATTTGATCCGAGTATTGAGTCGAACTATTTTATAATTCATAGCTGATAATCCTTAAATAAACTCAACGCATTTTCTTTGGTTTTCATTGCAACCAATTCCTTACTCATGGAAAGCAGATCCCCCACTCGCTCAGCAATATAAGGAAGGTAGGCAGGAGTATTTCTTTTTCCCCTAAATGGAACAGGTGCCAAATAAGGAGCATCTGTTTCCAGCACTAAGTTTTCTATACCAATATGAGGTAAAACCTTGTCCAAACCACCATTTTTATAGGTGCTTACCCCACCGACTCCCAAAAGGAATCCCATTTCGATGATTTGATTTGCTTGAACCAGATTCCCAGTAAAGCAATGAAAAATCCCTTTGAGTTTTCCATCATGCTCTTCTCGGATGATCTCAATTGTCTCATCCATTGAATCTCTACAATGAATAACAATCGGAAGTTCCTTTTCTTTAGCCCAAGAGATCTGTTCTCTCAAGGCCAACTTTTGTTGTTCAAAAAATGTCTTATCCCAGTATAAATCAAGACCAATCTCACCTACTGCAGCAAATGGTCTTTTATCCAACCAGCCTTTCATAATTTCCAGCTGGGATTCAAAATCCTCCTTGACATCACAAGGATGAAGCCCCATCATGGATATACATAGGTCTGGATATTTCTCTTCACATTCGAGCATTCTCGGGATAGTTTCTACATCCACATTGGGCATGTATAGCTTTTCTACACCAGCTGCTCGTATCTCTTCGATCACTGCATCTCTATCTGAATCAAACTTGCTGGAATAGATATGCGCGTGGGTTTCAATTAGGCTCATGGGTATATTCTGGATTTCCATTCGATTGGAGAGGGCCAAAAGTAATAAAGAATTGTCAGGGCGGTGGTAGGGAAAAAGTAAAAATCGAAGGAAAGAAGACTAAAATAGGACAATTTAAGCCCAGCTCTACTGGCTATAGACTTATGAAAGCCTGCCTGAAGGAAAATTTTGGCCAGAATGAAAGGAACCATAAGCCAACCCAGTTGAAAAATCAGAAAGAAAGTAGCTGGAAAATAAAAGAACTGAAAAGCCAAGATTACTTTCCAATACCAGGGTAAAGTAAGCACACCAAACATCCATCGCTTCCTTTGAGCCAATAGTTTTTTCAGGCTTTTTTCAGCTTTTGTCAAAACGAGAGTTTCAGGTTTGATTTCGGAATGCACCCTATAGCCAGCTTTTGCTATGGCTTTACTCAATTCAAGATCTTCTGTTAGGTTGAATTTCAGATTTTCAAAACCTCCACAATCCTCGTAGATCCTTTTTTTTACGGCCATGTTGTTACCCATCCCAGAAGTAGAAACTCCCAAGTCAGAAGCAACTTTCATAAAACCCTGAGTATTCCACCAATCCAAATCTTGAAAAAAACGGAGAAAGCCTTTCCAATAAACATGTGTCACCCCTACAACCATCCCTACATTGGGTCCAAATCCTGACACCATTCCTTTGACCCAATTCTCGGAAACAGCGCAATCAGCATCTGTAAACAGATATATCTCTCCATTTGCAATCTCTGAAAGTTGAGCCAGCGCTTCTGCCTTGGGATTAACAGGGTGTGAATCAGATAGTTTTTTGGTAGTGATAAAACGGGCATTGGTTTGGCTTTTGCACCAATGCTTTAAAATTTCAGGCGTCTCGTCCTCACTTTGATCATTTGCAAAAAGAAACTGAATCTTATCCTTAGGATAATCTAGCTTTTCAAAGGACTCTAATAATTTAGGGAGATTCTCTTCCTCGTTTCTGGCAGCAACCAAAATCGACACTTTTGGCCAATCATGAATTTTAGGCGCAGGAAATTCAAGCCAATTCCATTTGAATCGCCATAGAATCAAAAAGAATTGAATCAGGATTACCGATAGAAATAAAAGTGCTAATTGTACCATTTAAAGACAGGCTGTTTCCCAACCTTGATCTTTTACAAAATCCAAAAAATCTGGCAAAAATGCTGGTAAAATATGTTCTGTTTTCTCCTGGTCATGAAACAAAATAATCGAACTGGCAGCACTATTTTTTTGACAAATGTTGAGAACCTTGTCTGGTGAAACTTTGGAATCATAGTCTGTAGATAAAACATCCCACATAGCGATTTGGTAAGATTTGGATACAATCCTAGCCTGAGAATACTTCATCCAGCCATAAGGAGGGCGAAATAAGGTCGACTTTACACCAAGCTTTTCTTGAAAAATCAAATCACAAAGCTCCACATTGTTCAGATATTCTTCTGTCGGAGTTTTTAATCCCAGCAAATGATTATAAGTGTGATTTCCTATCTTATTCCCAGCATTCAACACCTCTTTGGCTAGACTTTCATGCTTTCTCACATTGTCTCCAACCATGAAAAAAGTGGCTTCCATATTCCTTTTCCCTAATTCATTGATCACAAAATCAGTGGCTCCTGGAACAGGCCCATCATCAAAAGTCAGGTAAATTTTAGATTCATTTCCATTCCACACCCGATTTGGAAAAAGCCTTTTGACCCAAGTTGGAGTTTTATGGAAAAGTGCCATTTAAAAGAATCGTAAGCTAAACAAGGTCAAATCATCCCGAAGGGGAACTTCACCCGAGAAATCTTTGAGCTCTTTCAAAAACTCCTGATGAAATTCAGTTGGATGCATGCAAATATGACCTGAAACGAAATCCGAAAGGCGCTCTTCTCCATATTCATTTTCCATCACATCCATAGTTTCTGTCAATCCATCCGTATATAAATGAAGGCTAAAGCTGCTTGGGATTTCCCTTTCTCCGATTTCCAAAAAAGGCAATTCCTCAAAAGCACCCAAAATGGTTGTGCCTGCTTCCAAAAGCTCCACAGACATCTCATTTTCCCGACAAAGTACAGGAGGGTTATGTCCCGCATTCACGTATTCCAGCTTTCTGGTTTTGAAATTGAATTTCCCCAAAAAGAAAGTAATGAATCGCTCCCCTTTAGTGTTTTCAAAAAGCGTGTAGTTCAACTGATGGACGATAGTCTCCAGATTTGCATCACTTCTCAAAAGCGTTCGTAAAGCGGCTTGGAAATTTGACATTAGCAGGGCCGCAGAAATTCCTTTTCCAGATACGTCAGCAACACAGAAATAAACCACATCTTCAGATTGCCTGATGAAATCATAATAATCCCCACCGACCTTACTATGTGGAAAATAGGTTACAGTTGCCTTGATTTCATCTGTGTCAGGCAAGTTATTGGGCAAAAGCATTTGCTGAACTTGAGATGCAATCGCCACTTCCCTATTCAAAACCTCTTGCTGCAGCTGCCTTCTTGCGAAACGCTTATTCTCCAATGCCACAACCAAGATATTACTCAAAGCCTGAGTGAAATCTAAGTCCAACTCTTCGGTTTCCTCTTTTCTTTTTAAAAACAAAATTGCGAGCAAACGATCCTTGTGATAAACCGACAGGTATGTCTCCAGTTCTTCAAAAGAAAATTCAGAGTCCAGCTCCAAAAGTAACTGTCCGGATTTCTTTTCGTCCTTGATCTGATTGTTGGGAATCAAATCAGGAACCCTCCCCTTGACTCCATGAGAAATCTTCTTCACAAAACCTTCATCCTGCAACACATACAAAATCAAAGATTTGATATTCAGGTGAACAAGGCAGGTAAATTTAAAAATATTGCAAAGCACTCCTTCAGACTGATTTTCATTGATCGCCTGAGTGATTTCCAATAAAGCTTTCAGCTCTAATTCTTTGCGTTGATATTTATCGTTTTCCGAAATCAAAATTTAAAGGGCATTATGGGCCATCAATCCTTTTTTAGTTGCCAAAAACAGCAACTCTTTTCCATCTTTTAATATGTCTACCTGATCAAATCTTTCTTCATCTGGAGCAGATAGACATTTGATAAACGCTTTTTGATAAAGTGAATCCAGTATCTCCAAAATCTTAGAATCCTCCCAGCCTAGGATTTCCTGCAGATAACTGAATGGCTGAACAAAATACAACTCATCCAGCAAATCAAACTCGTCTTCATTCATCTCCATAAGAATCCACTATTATCTCTCTTTTGATATTTCTTCCTTTCCATTGGATTTTTGAATTAAAACTCTCAAAGCCAACACGAATCACATAAAAGGGATGGATTAGGCTAGTGTATACAAATGACCTCCACCCCACATGTATTTCAAAACTACTGAGTACTTTTCCCAAAGCCAGTTTTTCTGCTAAAATTTTTAGGATCCCGACTCCTAAAAAAACCAAAAACCCCTCGGGTCCGAATAGCAACAAGAGATAACTTCCTACCCAGATAAATTGAAAGAAAAATGGAAGTAATGATGCAATCGCATGAAATCCTATTCCATGAAGCCCCCATTTAGATGCCCATCTGGCCCTTTGTTGAATCAATTCATTCCAAGATTTTTCAGCCTTTGTAAAAATCAAGACTTCTTTCCCATGAAGCATATTGAATGACTCCGTACCGTATTCCAGAATCACTTTTTTCAATAAAAACTCATCATCTCCTGAAAGATATTGGAGGTTTCCCTGATAGCCTCCTACGTTTTCAAATACAGATTTTCTGAAAGCCAAATTTGCGCCACTGCACATCAATGGTTTCTTTGAAAGGTTTGAAACCTGATTTACCAGAGAAATGCTTGCCCAATCCAATCGCTGAAAGTCAGTCAATGAGGTTTCTTTACCTGCAACTTGGACGGGGCCTGACACCATCTGAATTGTTTCATCACGGAACGGTCTGGTCATTTCCTCAATCCAGTTTTCCGGAAATCTACAATCGGCATCTGAAGTGAGAATTAGCTCTCCTTTCGCATTTGTAATTCCGAAAGCCAATGCGTCTTTCTTCCCTGATCCAGTTGATTGGATTACTCTAATGTTTGGAAGCTCTTTAGTCAGGCTTTTCACCAAGTCAAAGGAATCATCCTGACTTTGATCATCAACTAGCAGAATTTCAACTTCTGACTCCATGAATTTGGACAGTTCAGTGATTAAATCTCGCAGTTGATCAGACTCATTCCGAAATGGAATTATCAATGTAATTGGTAAATCATTCTTTGGATTTCCCTGAGCTTTCCGAATTGACATCCGCCAGCATAATCTCATTCCTAAGAGAATCAGAAAATAGAATCCAGACCAAATCAGGTAAAAACTTAGCATCTTTTGGGCTAACTTGCAAAGGTGAGTAAAGCAACTAAAAAAGAGGCAAAGGAAAAAATCATCTTGGGAATTGACCCAGGAACAAATATTATGGGCTACGGCCTCATTCTAACTGAAGGGAAAAAATATAAGCTGATTCAATACGGGGTAATTCATCTCAAGAAATATGAAACTCATGAATTGAAACTGAAAAAAATATTTGAGCGGATCACCGGAATCATTGATGAATTTTTGCCTGACATGGTGGCCCTTGAGGCCCCATTTTATGGAGCAAATGTCCAATCCATGCTCAAGCTTGGAAGGGCTCAGGGAGTAGCTATGGCAGCTGCTTTGGCGAGAGATATTCCAATCACAGAATATTCTCCTAAAAAAGTAAAACAATCCGTAACCGGAAATGGAAACGCATCAAAGGAACAGGTAGCAGCGATGCTTCAGACACTTTTCAACTTAACAGAAATCCCGAAACTATTGGATTCAACGGATGCCTTGGCAGTTGCTCTTTGTCATCATTTTCATGAGGGTAGAGTACAAACGAGAGGTCGAAGTGCTGGATGGAAGTCTTTTATCGAAGAAAATCCCGATCGAATCAAAAAATAAAGCTTTTCACCTTTTCAAGTTGAGTTTTAATGTTCTTTTAACATTCGAATAGGATTTACCAAATTATTTATATTTGGCACTTTTGAAAGACCAAAAGTACCCAAAAGTCTTTTGCTTGAATTGGCTTGAAAATGCCTGCGGACATTTTCTGCCGGATTAGGTCAAACGCTAAAAATCGCCGGATTTCCGAACAAGTTCGGAACTAGCCGATTTTCTTAACGCTTGTTGACCTCAATCTGTCAACAGCCAATTCAAAGCAGCTTCCGAATCATTCAAGTAATCTTTCAAAATTTCAGATCTTTTGAATTTTGTAAATAACTCAAATCTAGCGGTGCGGTGGGAGGTCGCAGCCGCGAGGTGTGGGTAGGCTATTTGCGGGGGAAGCTTAGCCGCGACTAGGCCTTTTCGTACTTTTGGGCCATGCCAAAAGTACATTCAATAATTTGAAGCCCAAGTTGATTGAATTAACTATTGGTGTTTAAAAAATTTGAAGTTTAAGGGCAAGTGAAGATTTCAATTCCCTAGATTAATTTGATTATCCCAAAATTGGATAGTAATGGTCCTGAATCCCGATATTTTTCGGATTGGTCCTTTTTCACCTAAAGGAAAAAGGACGAAGATATTAAATAGAAGAACAAGGTGGATTTTATTTAAATTTAAAAAGGGTTGATTAGGAAATTAAAACCGAATCAACCCTTTTTCATAATAAATTATTCTGTTGTCATTGGAAGCCTAATTGAATACAAAGGCTGCAAAAAAGCCTGCATTTCGACTCCGCTCAATGTAACAAATTGCAAAAATGACTTTTAAAAAGTAATACCCCAGATCAATACCTTCTATAAATATCATAACCTACAGAGAGCTTTAAAACTCTATTTTTCACATTAGCATCGTAATAATTCAAGTTTGACATCCCCAAATCATAGCTCAACTGAAAGTTCAATCCCATCGGAAATGAAGCCCCAATACCTACCACACCTCCAATATCATATCCTTTGATGATATCCGTGGAAGTTTGATTATTACCTGGCTCTTCTCTATTTCTTGAAAGAAGCATACTTGCTTGGGGGCCTGCAAAAACATTGAGTCCCGGCAGAAAACTCAAGCGAACCAATACAGGCACATCCACATAATTGAAACTTTCTGTAATCACATCCCCAGATGGAATCTGATTGGTTTCAAAGCCTTTTTGAGCAAACTGAACTCCAGGTTCTACAGATAAAAACTCGGTTCCCAAAGTATAATACACGCCCCCGTGAAAACCTAAATGGGCTTTGTAATTCGTGTCTGAAAAATTAGCAGAAGACAAACCCGCCCTGATACCGAATTGCGCTTGAGCTGTACTTGCTATCAATCCAAATGCGAAGAATAGGAACAAAATCTTTTTCATGTGTTCTTTATTTTTTAATTTCCAATAAAACTAGTCGATGCGTTCGATAAAATTGTCCGCATCCTATTTTTTTAATCCCTCTGTTTATGAAACAATCTTTAGGCCTATTTGAAAATATCACAGGGGTCAGTGATGCCGCAAAACAAAAATTCATATCATTCCTTGAAGAAGTAAAAGCTGAGAAAGGACACAAATTAGAGCAAGAAGGCCAAGTCAGCCATAACCTTTATTACATAGCAGAGGGATCAGCAAGGAGCTATTATGTGAGAGACAATCGGGACATTACTGTTTCATTCTCTTTAGCTGGTGAATTTGTCACTGCGATGCACTCTTTCATCACCCGAAGTCCCAGTTACGAAACAATAGAAACACTAGAAAAATCAATTGTTTACCGGATTTCATACGAAGACCTTCAACAATGCTTTCTAGATTATCCAGACATGGAGCGCACTTACAGAATAATTTTGGAGAAATATTACATCGCTTTAGAAGAGCAATTGATTTTTTCAAAATTTAAATCTGCAAAGGATCGATATCTGGAACTAATGGAAAACAAACCTAAAATCATCCAAAAAGCTTCTGTAGGTCAGATCGCCTCTTTCCTTGACATGACTATTGAAACACTCAGCAGAATAAGGGCTAAAATTTGAGTTTTTGACTTTTATCAAGGGTTTGTACTGAGATATAAGGTAATTTTGATAGGAAATTCCGTCAAAACCAATCTATGAAAAACCCAAGTAAACTACTACTCACCTACTTAGCTGCATTTTTTCTTTTTGCATGTGGAGAGACCAGCAATGAACAACTTTTTGACTCATCCTTATTACCAAAAAGATCAATAGAGGAAACCGAAAAAGTAATCGAAGACTTCATAATGGCAGAAGATGAAGCTGTTATCCAAATTCCAGAAGGTTTTTATGAAATCAACACTCAGCTAATTCTTGACAATAAATCGAATGTTACCATCAAAGGCGCAGGCCTAAAGAATACTGTTCTTTCTTTTCGAAATCTAAAAACAGGTGGAGAAGGTGTAAAAATAGTTGGAACCAATATCACAATCGAAGACTTAACCATCGAGGATGCTCCGGGAGACGGAATCAAAGCACAACATACGGATGGGATTACTTTTCGTAGAATCAATGTCACATGGACTCATGGTGACAAATCCAAAAATGGAACCTACGCCATCTATCCAGTTCAATGTAAAAATGTTCTGATCGAAGAAAGTATAGCCTCCCACTCAAGAGATGCTGGAATTTATGTTGGCCAATCAGAGAACATAGTGGTCAAAAATTCCCTAGCCTTCGGCAATGTGGCAGGAATAGAAATAGAAAACTGTGACAATGCGGAGGTATTTGGAAATATCGCGAGAAATAATGCTGGTGGAATTTTGGTTTTCAACCTACCTGGACTACCAAAATCTGATGGAAAAGGCACCAAGATTTACAATAATCAAATAATCGATAACAATCACGAGAATTTCGCTACTCCTTTAGGCGAGGATCCCAATGGCAACACTGTAACCATGATTCCTCCAGGTTCAGGAGTTATTTTATTGGCAGCTAAAGAAGTAGAAATCTATGGTAATGAAATTCTCAGAAATAAAACTACCGGAATTGCTGTAGCCAGTTATCAAATCACCGGATTCCCTTCCGAGGCTCCAAATTGGTCTCCCTACACTTCCGATGTTTACATTCACGATAATCAATACGACCGAAGCAAAGGCTTTCCTGATCTGACGCGAGAGATGGGTCAATTAATTAGCATTTATAATGCACATGGAAAAGCCAAAACCCAAGACATCGTTTATGATGGAATTTGGGATGAATCCATTTCTGAATCCATCGAATCCAATCCTATGAATCTGTGTATTTCGGAGCCGAAAATCTCTGAATTATATTTTACCAGGTTTTACCTGATGGATGGAGATGACAATATTGAATCATTTGATGACCCCATTCCATTTAGCAATTGTCAGGTGAGTGTGAAGACTGATAAATCCTTTATTTCAGGATTATAATTATTAAGTAGATGTTGATTCAAAAAAAACCACTGGCTTATGTTTCCAGCCTAGTTGCAGTTTTGGTGATTCTCTTTTCTTGTAAGAAGGAGGAAGTAAAAGAACTGGCTCAAACCCAAGAAATCGAAACTGAGGAAGCAGACGGGCTTTATCCATACAAATGGCTTTCAACCTATGCCTTTTTCGAAGGAGACATATCGAATTTAAATCCGGCAAGAGATTTAATTTTTTACAAACCCTCTTCTTCCCTTTTTACTGATTACGCTCATAAAACTCGCTTTATTCAATTTCCAGAAGGTGGAAAAACTGAATTGGTAAATGGCGAATTTGACTTCCCCGAAGGAACGATCTTAATCAAGAACTTCTACTACCCATTGGATTTCCAAAAACCAGATGGCGAAAGAAGGATAATTGAAACTCGACTTTTGATTTTGGAAGAAAGTGGATGGGAAGCCTATCCTTATATCTGGAATGAGGAACAGACAAATGCTCAATTGAAAGTAATTGGAGGGCAAAAGGAGGTGCATTTTAAAGACCTTGAGGGGAAAGATCAGGTAGTTGACTATTTGATTCCCAATCGAAATCAATGCAAAACCTGTCACAATAAAAATGAAGAAATGGCTCCCATCGGAGTTCAAGTAAAGCATCTGAATAATGACTTAGATTTCCAAAGTCAGCATGGAAATCAACTAGAATTCTGGAGTCAAGCAGGAAAACTGGAAGGATTTGAGGGAAAAGAGCATTACCCTTCTTTAATAAATTATGAAAATGAGTCCCTTCCATTGGATGAAAGAGCTATGGCTTATTTAGATATCAATTGCTCACATTGTCATAGAGCTGAAGGTCCTGCCAGTACTTCAGGTTTGTTCTTGACTTATAATGAAAAAGAACCTATGAAGCTTGGCATCAATAAAACTCCGGTAGCTGCAGGTATAGGAGCGGGAAGTCACAAATTTGATGTGGTACCGGGTAAACCGGAAGAATCCATCGTTATTCATCGAATGAACTCCACTGATGTAGGCGTAGCCATGCCGGAATTAGGAAGAACCACCATACACAAAGAAGGAGTTGCATTGATCCGCGAATGGATCAAATCTCTGGAATAAATCAATTGCATATTTCTCCAGATTAGCATGAAATAAGAGTCTTCAACTAAACTCCATTTCATGCTTTTTTTGTATCCCTATTAGAGAGATTCTATCGTATTTCACTTTTTTAATTTCAAACGCTTGAATTTAAAGCTTTTTGAAGATTTCACCAGAAAGTCGTTTTCATATAATAGTTTTTATCTATAGATAAATAAAAACAATCAATCGGATTTATATCAATCCTGACTCAACCTCCATCTATACTTGCAGCAGCAAAAAACAAAAACACTCGATAGATGAAAAAAATATCCACCTTTTTAGGATTGATTCTAGTAATTGCTATCACTTTTTCCTGCCAACAAGGCGGTTCTGGTGAAGTAAGCACAGATGGACAATCAGGTGCAACCAAGAAAAGTGCATCCAATCAAAAAGCTACCAGCAACAGCGATTGGTGGCCAAACCAATTGAATCTGACAATTCTTCGTCAGAACTCATCTCTTTCAAACCCAATGGAAGAGAATTTTGATTACATCAAAGCTTTCAACGAATTGGATTACAATGCACTGAAAGGTGATATCCGTGAAGTTTTGACTAATTCTCAAGACTGGTGGCCAGCAGACTTCGGCCATTATGGAGGTTTATTCATTCGTATGGCTTGGCATAGTGCGGGTACCTATAGAACTGGTGACGGTAGAGGTGGATCCAGAGCTGGACAGCAAAGATTTGCACCATTGAACAGCTGGCCAGACAATGCCAACCTAGACAAGGCTAGAAGACTTCTTTGGCCTATCAAGCAAAAGTATGGTAACCAGATTTCTTGGGCTGATTTGATGGTATTGACCGGAAATGTGGCTTTGGAAGACATGGGCTTCAAAACTTTTGGTTTTGCGGGAGGTAGAGTAGACGTATGGGAGCCAGAAATTGATGTCTATTGGGGACCAGAAAAGGAATGGTTGGCTGATGAGCGCTATTCTGAAGGCAGAAAATTAGAAAACCCTCTTGCAGCTGTGCAAATGGGCTTGATCTACGTCAATCCAGAAGGACCTAACGGAGTTCCTGATCCACTTTTGGCAGCTGATGATATTCGCGACACATTCGGAAGAATGGGGATGAATAGTGAAGAGACAGTTGCTTTGATTGCTGGTGGACACACTTTAGGAAAAGCACATGGTGCTGGCCCTGCTTCTCACGTAGGCCCAGACCCTGAATCTGCTCCTATTGAAGAGCAAGGTTTCGGATGGAAAAGTGATTACAAATCTGGAAAAGGAGCCGATGCTATCACTTCTGGACTTGAAGTAACTTGGACTCCTACTCCATCTCAATGGAGCCATTTGTTCTTTGTCAGTCTTTTCGAAAATGAATGGGAATTGACAAAAAGCCCTGCTGGAGCCCATCAGTGGGTAGCTAAAGATTCTGACATGACGGTTCCTGATGCATATGATCCTAACAAAAGACATGCCCCGGCTATGTTTACTACCGACCTTGCATTGAGATTTGATCCAGAATTCGAGAAAATCTCTAGAAGTTTCTACGAAAACCCTGAGTTATTCAACGACGCATTTGCAAGAGCTTGGTTTAAATTGACTCATAGAGATATGGGACCAAAAACAACTTATTTGGGACCTGAAGCTCCTTCTGAAGATTTGATCTGGCAAGATCCTATCCCAGCGGTAAATCATCCCTTGATTGGAAAAGCAGATATCGCAAATTTGAAATCTCAAATCTTGAACTCAGGATTGGGTATCAATGAATTGGTTTCTACTGCTTGGGCATCAGCATCTACTTACAGAGGCTCTGACAGAAGAGGTGGTGCAAATGGTTCTAGAATCAGACTGACTCCTCAGAAAGACTGGGAAGTAAATAACCCTACTCAATTGGCCAAGGTGATAAGTACCTTGGAAAAAATTCAAAATGACTTTAACTCCAAATCAGGAGCTAAGAAAGTTTCTTTGGCCGACTTGATCGTGCTAGGAGGAGCTGCAGCTGTTGAGAAAGCGGCATCCAATGCAGGATACTCAGTAAACGTACCATTTGTTCCAGGAAGAATGGATGCTACTCAGGAACAAACTGACGTAGAATCTTTCGCAGTATTGGAACCGATGGCTGATGGATTCAGAAACTATCTGAAAACTCAATACACTCTTTCTACTGAAGAATTGTTGGTTGACAAAGCGCAATTATTGACTTTGACCGCTCCTGAAATGACTGTTTTGGTAGGTGGAATGAGATCTTTGAATGCAAACTTTGACGGTTCGAATAAAGGAATCTTCACTGACAAAAAAGACCAATTGACAAATGACTTCTTCGTCAACTTATTGGACATGAGCACAGAGTGGAAAGCTGCAGACAATACTAAAGAGCTTTTCGAAGGAAGAGATAGAGCTTCTGGAGAAGTAAAATACATGGCAACCAGAGCTGATTTGATTTTCGGATCCAATTCTGAATTGAGAGCGTTGGCAGAAGTTTATGCAAGCAATGATTCCAAAGAGAAATTCGTGAAAGACTTTGTAGCCGCTTGGGACAAGGTTATGAAATTGGACAGATTCGATTTGGTCTATCCACAGAAATAAGGTTTTCTTAATTCACACAAAAAGGGCGATCCAATGGACGCCCTTTTTATTTTTCTCTCTTTCCAAACGCTTAAAAGGTATAACCTAGAGAAAGTTTAAATCCTCGATTGTATATATCAGCGTCGGAGTCTTTGAAAACAGTAGTCATACCATAGTCATAAGATCCCTGAATATTCAGCCCATGTGGCAAATTATACCCCAGACCTACAACGATTCCCACATCCGTATTTCTGACATTTTCGGTTTCAAATGAGAAAGTAGAATCTCCCAAATCACCTTCAAATTTGGAATTAGCCAAGAAAGATAACTGAGGTCCTGCAAAAACATTGAACCCATCGCCAGCTTTCAATCTAAACAACAAGGGCACATCCACATAATTCAAAATAGCTCTTGAATTAATCGCATTGTCAGCTTGAGTACCTTTCACTGAATAGTAAACACCTGGCTCCACAGCAACAGCTCCTCCCCCATTAAAACTTGCATAGAGACCCGCATGAAAACCTGCTCGGTTGATATAATCATTCTCTCGGGCATCTTCTCCACCGAAATTGAAGAAGCTCCCCCCTCCACGGATACCTAAACTTGATTGCGCATTGACTGCAAATGTCACCAAAAGCAGCATAGATAAAGACAAAACAATTCTTTTCATCTGTAAATAATATTGGTTCGCCCTCTAATGGCCAAAACCAATGCCAGTGACAGAAATCGCAGTTTTTAGGAAGAAATGACTGTTTTGTCGATGTAATTAGAGTTTAATAGGGAAAGAGCCCCCATATATTTGAGGTCAAAAGTCAACACATCCCCCACTTTATATTCATTTGGGTTTTTCCCCAAATTCATAATCAACATATCAGAACTGGCTCCCAAGACCTCAATGGTTTCATCAGTTGGCGCCAAATATTTAGGATCCACATCCAACAATCCTACATCTACAATAGCACGATAGGATGTCTGTCCATAAAGGCTTTCATCTATTTCAGCAACCTCACCTTGTGGATTTGCAGCCAAATTTCCGACAGGAAGCAAAGGCTTTTCTTGCATCTCGATGATCTCAGTATGAAGCTCAAAAACATCCCCATGCATTCCTTCAATCACTTTTTCCTCGAAAAGATCTACTCCAAAAAACAAAGTCTCTCCTACTCTAAAATGGTTAATCCCTTTGGGTAATTGATGTGTCAACATCAAAGGAATGGTCACAGACGTCCCAGCAGAAACCCAAGGAATCTTTTTATTGAACTTCAGTTCGATAATCTGCTTATACAAAGAAAGTTGAATCAATTTGTCAGTGGATGGCATAACACCGTTCAAACAATTCAAGTTAGTCCCCAATCCGATGATTTCAATATTGGGAAGCTTGAAAACATCAGAATAAAAATCAAGTAAATGCTCACCCATGACTCCCTCACGGAGGTCTCCGGTTTCGACCATGATGATGATTTTATGCTTTTTATTCTGCAAAACTGCCTCTTCGCTAATCCAATGAATAGTCTCCAATTCACTATTCAAACTCACGTCAGCAAACTCAATCATTTTGCCCACATTCTTCTTTGAAACTGGTTTGATATAAACAGTTTGAACCTCCTGATTTAATTTTTTCACCATAGCCAAATTACTGATTCGGCTATCATGAATCTCATCTACTCCCAGGTTGATCAATTCCTGAAGAAAAAGTCTATTACCACAAAGTAATTTCGATACCACTCCCCAAGCGACACTAGAATCATTGAAGGTCTTCTTGAGGAATTCAAAATTATCCTTGAGTTTGGTTTTATTTAATGTCAGGTGTGCCATTTTATTTGGTCAATCTCATTTCGAGATATTTGTTGGTAAAGCCCAATCGTTCATATAATTTTTTAGCAGGATTATCTGGTTCGACATGAAGTGCTACTGCTCCATTCGCCATTTTGATGGCCAAATTCATGATTTTTCCTCCAATGCCTTTTCCTCTTTGGGAAGCATCTACAGCGATGTAGACTAGAATATTCTCAGGAATATACCCAGACATACCGGTTTTGTTCATGACTAATGCGCCTACAATTTTTCCATTTTCTCGAGCCAACACCACAAAGCCACCTGCTTGAAGACCTTGGTCCAAAGCATAGTCTAGGCACTTCATGATATCATCTTTTGGATCTCCATATTTCCCTAAATGCTCAAAAAGGAAATCGGCGATCTCATTCTTTTGAAGAAATGTGGCATTATCTATTGCTGAAAGTGATTCTAATTTTATCATATTCTTTTATTACTAGGGGTGAGGGTTTTATCTATTTGATATACGATTATATAGGTTAATAAGGAAGCTGTCAATCCAAAAAGGTTTGCATCAAGTCCAAATGGAAGATTCACCTTTAAAAAGGTCAAAGAAGCCGTGAGAGTTCCCCCAACTATCATGGAGCAAACAGCGGCTCTGGAATTATTTTTCCCAAAAAACAAGCCGGCTACCACCGGAACCAGCAATCCTGAAACCATGAAAGCATAGGAATATAGCATCAAACTGAGTACTTCCGTCATTTGCCAGGCTATCAGAATTGCGACAATCCCAATTAGCAATGTTAGGACTTGGGAGATTCTAATTTCTTGATCATGAGGTTTCCCTTTGAAGAACTTACCAAGAAGATCTGTTGTCAAATTTCCAGAAGCTGCCATCAAACAAGAATCGGCTGTTGACAAAACCGCTGAGAAATAAGCTGACATCATCAGGCCCAAAATCCCCGCTGGCAATATCTGACTCAACAAAACAGGAAGTCCCATTTCAGGGTCCATGCTTGCGGTAAAACCTTCCAGAGCACCTTGTTCGACTGCTACTCGAGATAAAAGCCCCAATGTAACTCCCATCAATGCCATTATTGGCCACTCGAACAGGCCCGCAATAAACCAGGCCCTTTTAGCAGTCTTTACGTCCCTTGCGGCAAATATTCGCTGATACAAGGTCATGCCTACAAACCAAATTGGGATGATAGTAATCCCCCAGTTAAACAAATCTTGCCAGCTAAGGTTTGAAAAAGAGAAGAATTCCTCAGGCAGTGTAGACTTCACGCCTTCCCATCCACCTACATAATTATAGGACATTGGGATTCCGATAAACATCAAGCCCAACATCAGAATAATCCATTGGATGGTATCGGTATAGATCACAGCTTTCAATCCACCCATCACCGTATACACTACAGCGATGGCTCCCATGATCAGTAAAGCAGTTTGTAAATCTAAGGCTTCGAATGTTCCAGAAGCTAATTTGGCTCCTGCTAAAAGCTGGGAGGAGGTAAATCCCAAATATCCCAAAAAACAGATGATGGCAGCTACGCGGGCAGTAGTGGAATTGTAGAGGTAGCCTACGATTTGGGGGAAAGTGAAAAAGTTTGCAAAAGCTGGGTCCGATTTGACTCTAGGGATTAAGATGACTGCTGCAATCCAAGCTCCCAATAATCCAGTGAATAACATCCAGGAACCTGAAAGCCCCATCGCAAATCCTAGTCCACCCAGCCCGATGGAGAATCCACCACCTACATCTGTAGCTACCACTGATAGCCCGATGTGAATGCTACCTATACTCCGGCCTCCAACATAATAGTCCTCGTGTCCTGTATTCTTTTTCATGAAAAAATAACCCACACCGAGCATGGCCAGCATGTAAATCAGGAAGATCAGAAGATCTATAAAATGCATTATGTTTTTGGATTTGTATCAAATTATTTTAAAATATAATTTTTCAAAGGTAAGCAAATAGGCTCAATTTTGAAATTTTATTGGGTTTTTATCTGAAATTCATTCTTTCAGTGCAATTTTGATATAGAATAGTACAAAAACAAAAAAGCCGGATCTCTCCGGCTTTCTATCTAATCAATCTTAAACTTAAACATTCTCGCTGCTCAACACAGCAGAGAAATACTCTCGGTTCATTCTGGCAATGTTTGTCAAAGAGATTCCCTTCGGACATTCGGCAGAACAAGCGCCTGTATTGGTACAAGCTCCAAATCCTTCTGCATCCATCTGAGCAATCATCTTCTCAGCTCTAGCTTTTCTTTCCACTTTTCCCTGAGGCAACATTGCCAACTGGGAAATCTTAGCTGAAGTAAAGAGCATAGCGGAGGCATTTTTACATGCTGCTACACAAGCTCCACAACCGATACAAGTAGCTGCATCAAATGCTTCGTCTGCGATAGTTTTTGGAATAGGAATCTCGTTAGCGTCAGGAACACCACCTGTATTCACAGAAACGTAACCTCCAGACTGGATGATTCTATCAAATGCAGAACGGTCAACAACCAAATCCTTCACCACAGGGAAAGCTGCAGCTCTCCAAGGCTCGATAGTAATGGTGTCGCCATCATTAAAAGATCTCATGTGCAGCTGACAAGTAGTAGTCTGCTGAGGGCCATGAGGCTTTCCATTGATATATAGAGAACACATTCCACAGATCCCTTCTCTACAGTCGTGATCAAAGTGAACTGGATCTTCTCCTTTTTCTGTCAATTCTTCATTAAGGACGTCCAACATTTCCAAAAAGGACATGTCAGTGGAAATCCCATCTAATGGATAGGAGACAAACCCACCTTTATCAGCGTTGTTTTTCTGTCTCCAAACTTTTAATGTCAATTTCATAGTACTATGAATTTTTGTCTTGATTATTTGTACGAACGCTGGGTTAATTTCACATTTTCAAATACCAAAGGTTCTTTCTCAAGAAGTTCCTCTTGTTCATCTCCCTGGTATTTCCAAGCCGCTACATAGGCGAAGTTTTCATCATCTCTCAATGCCTCTCCTTCTGGAGTTTGATATTCCTCCCTGAAGTGACCTCCACAAGATTCATTTCTATTCAAAGCATCATCTACCATCAATTCACCCAATTCTAGGAAGTCAGCTACTCTGTGAGCTTTTTCCAATGATTGGTTCAATTCTTCATTTTCACCCAAGACTTTTACATCTTTCCAGAACTCAGCTCTCAAGGCCTTGATCTCAGCTTTAGCACGAGTCAAGCCTTCAGCAGTTCTAGCCATACCGCAGTCATTCCACATGATCTTTCCAAGTTTCTTATGGAAATAATCTACAGACTTGGTCCCCTTGATACCCAACAATTTGCTGATCTTGTCTTTCACTCCCTTCACAGCTTTTTCAAACTCAGGGTGATTGGTATCAACCGGCTTGGTACCCAAACCTGCCAAATAATCTCCCAAAGTGTAAGGAATCACGAAGTATCCGTCAGCCAAACCTTGCATCAAAGCAGAAGCTCCCAATCTGTTTGCTCCATGATCTGAGAAGTTTGCCTCTCCCAATGCATAAAGTCCAGGAACGGAAGTCATCAAGTTATAATCAACCCAAAGTCCACCCATTGTATAGTGAACCGCAGGATAAATTTTCATTGGAGTTTGGTAAGGATTCTCACCGGTAATCTGCTGATACATATCAAACAAGTTACCATATCTTGCTCGGATAGTAGCTTCACTGTCTCTATTGATAGCGTCTCTAAAATCCAAGAATACAGCCTCACCAGTTTCATTTACACCACGTCCTTCATCACAAACATATTTTGCGTTTCTAGAAGCAACGTCACGAGGCACCAAGTTACCGAAGGAAGGATACTTTCTTTCCAAATAGTAATCTCTGTCTTCTTCCTGAATATCTCTAGGTCTGATTTCGCCTTTTCTAAGCTTCTCAGCCATGGCCACAGTCTTAGGAACCCAAACTCTACCGTCATTTCTCAAAGATTCAGACATCAAAGTCAACTTAGACTGATGATCACCTGAAACAGGAATACAAGTAGGGTGAATCTGCGTATAACATGGGTTAGCGAAGTGAGCGCCTTTTTTATGTGCTCTCCAAGCTGCAGTCACATTGGATCCCATAGCGTTGGTAGAAAGGAAGAATACGTTACCATATCCACCAGTACACAAAAGAACCGCATGAGCTGCATGGGTTTCGATAGCTCCAGTGATCAAGTTTCTGGTCACAATACCTTGAGCATGTCCATCCACTGTCACCACATCCATCATTTCTGTACGAGGATATAGTTTCACCTTTCCATTCGCCACCTGACGGCTCAATGCTGAATATGCACCTAAAAGCAACTGCTGTCCAGTTTGGCCCCTAGCATAGAATGTTCTGGATACCTGAGCACCACCGAAAGATCGGTTGGCTAGCAATCCACCATATTCACGTGCAAAAGGAACACCTTGAGCAACACACTGGTCAATGATATTTACAGATACCTCAGCTAGACGGTAGACATTCGCTTCGCGAGCTCTGTAGTCACCACCTTTGATAGTATCGTAGAAAAGTCTATAAACTGAGTCACCATCATTTTGATAGTTTTTGGCGGCATTGATTCCACCTTGTGCAGCGATGGAGTGAGCTCTACGTGGGCTATCCTGAAAGCAGAATGCTTTTACATTGTAACCCAACTCTGCCAAAGAAGCGGCTGCAGAAGCACCTGCCAAACCTGTACCCACAACGATGACCTCATATTTTCTTTTGTTTGCTGGGTTGACCAGCTTACTTGTAAACTTATGCTTTGTCCACTTTTCGGCTAATGGACCAGCAGGAATCTTAGAATCTAGTATCATACGGGAAATCGATTAGCTAGTGAAATAGATATAAAGTGGCATCAATGCGAATAAAATCGGCACAACCACTGCGTAAATTTTTCCGACAGCTGCGATAGCTGGAGAATATTTGACATGATTTAATCCCAAAGTCTGGAATGCACTTGCAAATCCGTGAGATAAGTGGAAAGCCAAAAAGCCCATAGCGATTACATACCCAGCAACGATCAACTCATTTTGAAATGCGAAAGTGACAATAGAGAAAAGATCTTTGTAAGATTCTCCGTCATACTCCACAACTGGAAGATCTCCCCAGTGCATTTGATACCAAAAACCTTGAAGGTGAACTACCAAAAAGATCAAAATAATGGTACCAAGAACTCCCATATTTCTGGAAGCCATGGTAGAATTGGTAGATGCTTTGGACTCTGCATACCCGATAGGTCTTGCAGATTTGTTTTTGCTAGTCAACATGATTGAATAAATCACGTGGCCAATCACGGAAATATAGGTCAAGTAGGACAAGATCTTAACTGCAGGATTGGTGGTCATGAATTTGGCATAAATATTAAATGCCTCTCCTCCATCTCCCTTGAAAAGCAACATGTTGCCCGATACGTGACCTGTCAAAAACAGGATCAGGAATAAGCCAGTCAATGCCATGATCAGCTTCCTTCCCAGAGTGCTACTAAAGGTTTTTGTAACCCAACTCATACGATTTTAGGATTAATTTTAAAACGAATGTCTTATTATACTGCTGCCAAATTTAACTGTGGAACAGCTAGCAAACAATCCATTCTTCAGGTCCTTTCTTATTTTAAAAGGTTCTAAATAAAAGAGCGCACCAAAAGACCAAAACAGCCTTAAATTTCACATTTCAACAATTAGTTTAATTTTATTGTTTGATTTTGCGGTGATTTTCTACTTACTTCCATTTATTTCGTATAGGTAGATCATTAGCAATTGTTAACACTTTAGCAGAACATTACGTCTTGTCAAGTGTTTGCAAAAAACAGGAACCAATAGGCAACAACATGAAGCTCAAACTTTCGCTAGGACTTTTTTTCTCTTACCTCATTCTTGGGCTTTCATATGCTTGGGCAACCCACATTCGAGCGGGTGAAATCATAGCCGAACGGGTCAATGTTCAAACACTAGAATACAAAATCACAGTAGTTGGCTATACCGATACTCGTTCCAATGTAGTATTCGGTCCGGGGATCATCAATTTTGGAGATGGCAGAGAGGTCCAATTGAATACTGAAAATGACTTCGCTCTTGTTGAGAGCCTCGGAAACCAAATTGAAAAAAACACATTTGTCATCACACACACTTTTCAGGGGCCTGGCACATATACCATCCGTTTTCAGGAATTCAACAGAAATGATTTGACCCTGAACATGGATAATTCTGTGGATACTCCTTTTTATGTTGAAACCCAGATTACTATTGACCCATTCATAGGAGTGAATAACTCTCCGGTATTAACTATCCCTCCAGTGGACAATGGAGCAGTTAATTCCACTTATATCCACAACCCAGGTGCTTATGATCCAGATGGAGATAGCTTGTCCTATGAAATGACAATCCCACTTCAGAATTTCCAAAGACCTGTAAATAACTACAGAAGCCCAGCTTCTGCTGAATTCAGCTTCAATCAGCAAAGTGGTGCTACTCCGGCCTTCTTGGAATTAGACCCGATTTATGGAGACTTAATTTGGGATGCTCCAGGCACAGCCGGTCAGTTTAACGTAGCATTTAAAATTATAGAGTGGCGGAAAATCAACGGTGAATGGATTCAAATAGGCTTCGTCGTTAGAGATATGCAGATCATTATCGAAAACTCAAACAACCGACGACCCGAATTGATTTTACCTCCTGATATTTGCGTGGAAGCGGGCACTTTGATTGAGGAAATTATCCAAGGAGAGGACCCAGATGGTGACCCAATAAAGATTGAAATTTTCGGAGAGCCAATCGAAATCACCACTTCTCCGGGCAGCTATGACCCTGAGGCTACTTTCCAACCTTCACCTGGCATTGTGGATTTCACCTGGCAAACTGTATGTGGCCATGTCAGAGCTAGGGAATATGACGTAAGGGTTAGAATCACGGATCAACCTAGATCAGGACCTGCATTGGTAGACATCAAAACTTGGAGAATCAAAGTAGTTGGCCCTCCGCCAGTTTGGTCAGACATCGAGCAGCAATCAGGAAGAACTGTTGAATTGAATTGGGATCCGTATGCATGCGCCAATTCGGCAGAAGAAATGCAAATCTGGAGGAGAATTAATTCAGATCCTTACGAACCAGACAGCTGTGAAACAGGAATCCGTCCTGGATATGAACTGGTAGGCACCACCAATATGGAGACTTTCTCTTTCACAGATCTGAATGATGGAGAAGGTTTGGCTCCTGGAAACACCTATTGTTATAGATTAGTTGCTGCTTATCCAGCTCCAAGACTCGGCGAGAGTATTGTTTCTGAAGAGATATGCATCACTATTGACGTAGATGTTCCGATTATCACCAATGTCAGTGTTGAAGAAACTGATGCCACAGAAGGAGAAATTTTTATCAAATGGACACCTCCTTACGACATTGATAAAACACAATACCCTGGACCTTACAGCTATGAACTGTTAAGAAGTAACGGTTTTACAGGAAATCAAGGCAGAGTTTCATTGGGAGTTACATCGGACACATTGTACACCGATACTGGATTGAATACCCAAAATGAAGTTTATAATTACAGGGTTGTACTTTTGGATCAAGGGACCAGAATTGACACTTCTTCTTCGGCTTCCTCGGTTTGGCTAGAACCAACGATTATCAATGAAGCTATTGAATTGAATTGGGAATTCACTGTACCTTGGAACAATTCTATCAGTGAGTTTAAGCATGAAGTTTACAGAAATCGTACGGATGCAAATGCAGAAGATGCCGACACCTTTGAGTTGATAGCAGAGGTTGATGTTACTTCAGCAGGATTTACATTCTTGGATGATGGAAGCTTCAATAATGTACCTCTTGGAAAAGAAACAGAATACTGCTACTACGTGATCACCAAAGGTGCTTACAATGTAGATGGTTTAGTTTATCCATTGGAAAACAAATCCCAGATAACTTGTGCCAAGCCTGATGACAATAGGTTACCATGTCCACCTGTTTTGACATTTGAAGGACCAGAATGTTCGGTTTACACTGCTGAACAATCCTGTAATATCAACACCTATTATCATGATTTGAGCTGGACTCCTGATTTTTCAGGAGAATGCGATGACGAACTTTCAGGCTATAAGTTATACTACACCAATGATGGTGAGGAAAGTACATTCGAATTGATTGCAGAGCTTTCCTCTTTGGAGCTTGCTACTCGAATTTCGGAATTGACCACATACAGAGGCTGTTATTACATTACTGCCATTGATCGTTCTGGGAATGAAAGTGAGCCTAGCAATATCGTTTGTGTGGAGAATTGTCCTAATTACGAATTGCCAAATGCCTTTACTCCAAATGGCGACGGAGTGAATGACACCTTCTCTTCTTTCGACAATCCATTTGCAAAATGTCCACGTTTTGTCTTAGGAGTAGAAATCCTAATTGTTAACCGTTGGGGAGTGGAAGTTTTCAACTACAATAGCCTTGAGGCAACTGAAAACGACATCTACATCAACTGGGATGGGAAAGACAAAAATGGAAATGACCTTCCTGCCGGAACTTATTTTTATTCTGGAAAAGTTTATTTTGATGTACTGGATCCTGGACAACAGGAGCAGACCTTGAAAGGAACTATCCAGATTCTAAGATGAGTCAGCCAAAATCCATCGTTTTCTTTGACGGAGTATGTAACCTCTGCAACTCCTCTGTTGATTTCATGATCAAAAGGGACAAAAATGATAGATTCTTGGTTGGAGCTCTTCAAGATGAAACAAGTAAAGAAATCCTTTCCCAATTCGATGTGAAAGAGGACTATCTAGACTCCATTGTCCTTCTTGAAAATGGAAAAATATTTTACAAAAGCACTGCTGCTTTAAAAATCGCCAAGCAACTATCTGGCTTTTGGCCAGCACTTTACCCCTTGGTATTTTTTCCTCAAAGTTTGAGAGACGCAGTTTATGATTGGATTGGAAAGAACAGGTATAAATGGTTTGGAAAACAAAATACCTGTAGACTTCCAAGCCCTGAAGAACAGGCCAAATTTCTATCCCCTAGCAATTCTCCTTTCAAAGAGATCGCCTAGCCCCTTTATTTAAGTGCAAGGTTTCTTACCCATGTTTTGATGGATTGACATGGCAAAATAGAAAAGCTGTATATTTGCCGCTCAACCAAACAATTACTCATGAAGGCATTTGTTTTCCCGGGCCAAGGGGCCCAGTTTCCCGGTATGGGAAAAGCTCTTTACGAAGAAAATCCAGAAGCAAAAGCATTGTTCGAAAAGGCTAATGAAGTTCTTGGATTCAGAATCACAGACATCATGTTTGATGGAACTGCCGAAGAGTTGAAACAGACCAAAGTAACTCAACCTGCCATCTTTTTGCATTCGGTAGTATTGGCAAAAACAACTCCTGATTTCAATCCTGACATGGTTGCTGGACATTCATTAGGAGAGTTTTCTGCTCTTGTAGCAAATGGCACCTTGGCATTTGAAGATGGATTAAAATTGGTTTACCAAAGAGCGATGGCGATGCAGGAGGCTTGTGAAATCAACCCTTCCACCATGGCTGCAATCTTGGGTTTACCTGATGAAAAAGTTGAAGAAATTTGCGCTGGCATCGCCGATGAAATCGTGGTACCTGCCAATTATAACTGTCCAGGACAATTGGTAATCTCCGGTTCTAATAAAGGAATTGAGATCGCTTGTGAAAAAATGAAAGAAGCTGGGGCAAAAAGAGCTCTTCCTCTTCCTGTTGGTGGCGCTTTCCATTCTCCTTTGATGGAGCCAGCTAGAGAGAAGCTTCAAAAAGCGATCGAAAGCACCAATTTCAACACTCCAAGCTGCCCAGTTTACCAAAATGTAAGCACTACTGCAGTTACTAATGTGGATCAAATCAAATCAAACCTGATTGCACAATTGACAGCACCTGTTAAATGGACTCAGTCCGTTCAGAATATGGTCAAAGATGGCGCTACAGAATTTGTAGAATGTGGGCCTGGAAAAGTTCTTCAGGGACTTGTCAAAAAGATACATAGCGAAGCTGAAGTCTCAGGACTTTAATTCATACCTCAAAAGCCCGCCTCGAGCGGGTTTTTTATTGCTTAAATAATTTGACTTCCGAATGATCCCTACACATTTCCAGCAATTCCCGGCAAGTCTTATTTAGTTCTGGATGAACAAAATCAGGCATGATTTCTACCAATGGAACCAAAACAAATCTTCGGACTGCCATAAATAAATGAGGCACTTTTAAATCAGGCAACTCAATGACATCGCTGCCCCAAAAAAGGATATCAATATCCATGGTCCTGTTTCCCCAGACTGTTTCTCTAACTCGTCCTAATTCTTTCTCTACTTTTTGAAGGCCCACCAAAAACTTTAAGGGATCCTTATCGGTTTCTACCACAATTACCTGATTTAAGAAATCTTGGTCAGCCGCATCTCCCCATGCTTCCGTCAGATAGATACTCGATTCTTTGATTATCCTATCTTCGGTATTGATCATTTTTTTTGCAGACTCTAAAAGCTTGGTGGTATCCCCTTGGTTGCCCCCCAATATCAAAACTGCTTCTTTTAGCATTTTACTTGAAAAATTAATTTTTAATCGTTCATCAATTTAGCCTATTTTAGCCATTCTAATAGCATACAACATGAAATTCTTAGGAAACGTCCTAGCAGTAATAGTCGGATTATTTGTCTTTTGTATCCTCACCTTTTTCCTCTTTTTTGGCTTGATAGGAATCATAGCCGCTTCAGGAGAAAAAGAAGTGAGTCTAAATGACAACTCAATCCTCCACCTCAACCTTAATGGAAGAACTTTAGTCGAAAGAACTCGAGAGGAGGATTATTCTTTTGGAGGTTTTGGCAATCCATTTGGTCAAGAATTCAATGCGGGCTTGGTGAATCTGAAAAAAGCAATCCGTGAAGCCAAATCCAATGACAAAATCCAAGGGATCTATCTAAATACAGGTTTGATCATGGCTGGCCAAGCCAATTTATTGGAATTGAGAGAAGAACTCGAGGATTTTAAAGAGTCAGGCAAATTCATTCTAGCTTATGATGAGGCCTATACCGAGGGAGGATATTACTTAGCTTCTGTGGCTGATGAGATTTATTTAAACCCTTTGGGCGGCATTGATTTTAATGGATTATCCTCTGACGCTGTGTTCTTCAAAGGTCTTTTTGAAAAAATCGGAGTAAAACCGGAAATCTTCAGAGTAGGTGAATTCAAAAGTGCTGTTGAGCCATTTATCTTGGACAAAATGAGTGATGCAAACCGTCTTCAAACTCAATTTTTCTTGGATGACATCAACAACGAAATGTTGAAATCTGTTGCTGAATCCCGAGGGATTTCATTGGATAGCATCACTTTGATCAATGACCAAATGTTGGTAAGAAAGGCTGCTGATGCAGTTACCTACCATCTCGCAAACTCCCTCAAATACGAAGATGAGGTTCATGCAATTTTAAGAGAGAAACTAGGAATCGATGAGGATGGAGACATCCATACAATCAATGCCACTGATTTAGGCTCTTTAGCAAGTTCCAAAAATATCACTTCCAAAAATCGAATTGCCGTAATCCTTGCCGAAGGTGAGATCGTGGACGGAAATGCAGATGGAGTAATAAGCTCAGAGAAGTTTGCTAAAGAAATCAGAAAAGCCAGAAAAGACGATGATATCAAGGCTATCGTCCTTCGTGTCAATTCCCCAGGAGGTTCGATTTTGGCTTCAGAAGTCATTTGGAGAGAGATGAAAAAAGCTCAAGAAACGAAGCCAGTTGTTGTTTCAATGGGTGAAGTTGCCGCTTCCGGTGGTTATTACATTTCTAGCCCTGCAGGCACTATTGTGGCCCAACCTAATACTATTACAGGTTCCATCGGGATTTTCGGTATGTGGTTTAATGTTCAAGAATTGTTGAACGAAAAACTGGGTATCACCACCGATGTGGTTTCCACAGGGGAATTTTCTGATTTTATGAATCCTACCAGACAGTTGGAGGATGTAGAACGAGGAATCATTCAAAATTCCATCGAGGAAGGCTATGAAACTTTCATCAGCCGCGTAGCTGAAGGAAGAAATATGAGTCCTGAAGAAGTGAAAGAAGTAGCGTCCGGCCGTGTTTGGACTGGAAATCAAGCCTTAGAAAGAGGACTTGTTGACGAATTGGGAGGCATGGATAGAGCTATCCAGATTGCAGCAGAAAAAATTGACGCCGGTGATGATTATCGTATAATCTTCTACCCGACAATCAGGCCTTGGTTTGAAGAATTCATGTCTGACTTTGAAAACAATGTTCAGCTCAGATTAATCAAAGCTAAACTTGGTGATCAATATGAACTGTATCAGCAAATCGAACAAGTCAAAAAATACCAGGGAATTCAGGTCAGACTTCCTATGGATATCAAGATTAAGTAATTGGAAAAGTTCAGCCTCTTTGTAAGGTTGAGCGGAGTCGAAGCCTATTGTTTGTTTTATAGATACATTTAGATCCCGTACATCTGTTAGGAAACTTCCAATTAAAACAGAATAATATGCTATAAAAAGGGGTTGACTCGGTTTAAAACCTCCAAATCAACCCTATTTATTTGGAATACAATCTTCACTAGTATTTAATTTCGCCGTCCTTTTTCCTATAGGTGAAAAAGGATCAATCCCGACAGCTGTACGGGACCACCGCTGTCCATTTTTGGGTTAAAATCAATTTCCTCCCCACACGTCGGCAAACTCCTCAATTTTGCATAAACTCTTTTCTAAACTTGAAGTTTGTGGTAGCAAAATTTTCGTCAAACAAGCCTGCCTGCAGCAGGCAGGCCTCCTAATTGCAACCCTCACTTTTGATTTCTTAACACCCAAAACTGGAAGGCGGATCTAGACTAAAATTGATATTATCGACTCAAATTAAAGCCGCTATCTTTTCTATAAGTCTGAAATTTTACCCAAGAATTCATTAGGTCCATTTGCTTTGAAGTGGCTGGTGACTGATTGAGGTCAACAAGCGTTAAGAAAATCGGCTAGTTCCGAACTTGTTCGGAAATCCGGCGATTTTTAGCGTTTGACTCAATCAGGCAGAAAATGTCCGCAGGCATTTTCAAGCCAATTCAGGCAAAAGACTTTTGGGCACTTTTGGTCTTTCAAAAGTGCCAAACATAAATAACTTGGTATATCCTTTTTTTGAATGTTCAAAGAAAATTAAAGACTCAATGTGACTTAATTATTAAAATTCAATTTTAAGGCATTCTCCTTTTTACTTTTCTTGTAGCAAAATTTTCCAGGCTTTTTCAACCTCCCCTTCTTCAAGTGCTTCTTTGGCGAACTGATGCAAATGATCCAACCAGCTTGCCTGATCATTTTGAAATCTGATCCGCATCTCCTGAATCTCCCTTCCGGCACCAAACAATTCAAGTTCCTCTTTTGTCGGTAAACTCTCTACATTCCCCAACCTTCCCAAGTTATTTCCAGTCAATACCGTACTATTTCTGATTTCTTCTGGAATTTGATCTATCCCAATCCCCAGTGTTCTCAAAGGTTTTGGAATTTCAAAAAGTGCTTCACCATTGGAACGGGAATACCAGTTTCCCCCCATCCTAGCAACCAAATCTATTTTGTAAGGATCAATTACTCCTTTTTCATCTAAAATATGCTCATCCACGTGAGCCACAAGAACTTCACAAATTACCAAATTACCAGCCCCTCCAGTTTCACCAAGAGGTTTCACTTCATTGACTTTACATTCAAAAGCTACTTTGGCTTCTTTCACCCTAGGGGGTGCTACTTCTTGGGAAGGCACTGCAGTAAAACCTGCTTTCTCAAACTCATTGACCCCTTTAGCATATTCGGTACTAGCCAAAGACATTTGCTCAACCATTCCATAATGGACCACGTGGATCACCACCTCAGGAACTTCCTTGACATTTTCTAAAGTATGCTTAGTGGTATTATCCCGAACTCTTCTGGAAGGAGAAAAAACCAAAATTGGCGGATTGGTACTGAAAAGGTTGAAAAAACTAAAGGGACTCAGGTTTACATTTCCTTCTTGATCGATAGTTGACACAAAAGCAATTGGTCGAGGAGCAATACTTCCTTGGAGCAAAGCATGAAAATCTGGTACAGCTAGATCTTTGGGATAGAAGGTTTTCATAATCTCAATTTATGATTCAATTTTAATACAAATTCCATTTTCAACCATAATGAAAATAGTTCATGCATAAAAAAAGCCCCGAATGGGGCTTTTTTCTTTATGAATTCATCAAATCTTCAATTTCATCTGCCTCGATCGGAATATTTCTCATCAGATCGAAATATCCATCTTCGAGAACAACAATGTTGTTTTCCAATCTTACTCCAAAACCTTCGTAAGGAATATAGATTCCCGGCTCAACAGTAAATACCATACCCGGCTGAATAGGTCCATACATCGTTCCTACGTCATGTACATCCAATCCTAAGTGATGGGAAGTTCCGTGCATGAAATACTTTTTATAGGCCGGCCAATTAGGATCTTGGTTTTGAATATCAGTCTGATCGATTAGTCCCAACCCGATTAATTCAGATTGCATAATCAATCCCACCTCTTTATGATAATCCTGAATGGTCACACCCGGTCTTAGCATGGAAGAAGCCTCCTTGTGCACTCTTAGTACAGCATTATAAACAGCCTTTTGGCGATCCGAGAATTTGCCACTAACAGGAATGGTACGGGTCATGTCTGCATTGTAATTCCCGTATTCTGCACCAACATCCATCAATAGCAACTCTCCATCATTACAAGCTTTGTTGTTTTCCAAATAATGCAAAACACAAGCAGAAATTCCAGAAGCGATGATTGGCTCATAAGCAAAGCCTTTGCTTCTGTTTCTCACAAACTCATGAAGGTATTCAGCTTCGATTTCATACTCGGTCACACCGGGTTTCACAAAGTTCAAAATTCTTCTAAATCCTTTTTCAGTGATATCACAAGCGATTTGCAACTGGTCAATTTCCTCTTGCTCTTTCACTCCTCTCAACTCATGCATCAATGGAGCAGCTCTTTCATACTCGTGCAATGGGAATTGCTCTTTGCAAGTCTTGATAAAACGAGCATCACGGGTTTCTACCACTACACCTGCACGCAAATGTTCATTGGTATTCAAATAAACTCGATCCGACAATGCCATCACGGTACTGAAAATCAAATCAAACTTATCCAACCACTGGATATTCTTGATCCCAGAAGTAGCCTCCGCTTCTTCCTTTGTGTATTTATGTCCTTCCCAAATTGCGATATGCTCATTGGTTTCTCTTAAGAAAAGCACCTCTCTCATAGAAGGATTTGGACAATCTGGAGCCAATAGTAAAATGCTTTCTTCCTGGTCTATGCCGCAGAGATAAAACAGATCATTGTTTTGTCTGAATTTCATCGTACCATCTGCATTCGTTGGCATGATATCATTGGAATTGAAAATAGCCACAGAGTTTTTGGCCATTTTTGCAGCGAGTTTTGCCCTGTTTTTTATGTAAAGCGAGGCAGGAAGTGGAGTATATTTCATAAAATGATTTTAACTAAAGATTCAAATTGACTTTCGGGAATTTTTCTTCCCCAAAAGGCCTTACATTTAGATTAATCCCGACAAACTTAACATTATTCGCACGGAGTTTAAAAGGTAGATTTTTTCTATCTTCATCTGAAACAGAAATTCATGTACCAAATAAAAGAGCTTGCAAACGGCATTCGCATTGTCCATCAGGAAGTCACCCACACCCGATTGGTACATTGTGGCTTTATTCTCAACATTGGAAGCAGAGACGAAACCAAAGAGCAAGAGGGACTTGCACATTTTTGGGAACACATGGCATTCAAGGGTACTCAAAAGCGCAAAACCTTCCATATCATCAATAGATTAGAATCTCTTGGTGGTGAGCTGAATGCCTATACTACCAAGGAAAAAATCTGTTTTTATGCTTCCGTACTCAAAGAGCATTATTCCAAAGCAGCCGATTTGCTCTTCGATATTACTTTCAACAGCACCTTCCCTACCAAGGAAATAGAAAAAGAAAGGCAGGTCATTTTGGAAGAAATGTCCATGTATCGAGATTCACCGGATGATTCCATCCAGGATGAATTGGACACTTTGGTCTTCGAAAATCATGCTTTGGGTCGAAATATTCTAGGGACAGAGGAGACTGTCTCCAATTTTAGCCAACAAGACTTTTTTGATTTCATTTCAAGTAGACTCGACACCTCTCAGGTCGTCTTTTCTATTGCAGGAAATATCTCATTTGCAAAAGCTTTAAAAGCTATTGAAGGACCACTTTCCCAAATTCAGTCTAAGAAAACCCTCTATATCAGAAGTGGTTTTCATGACTACAGCCCTCAAAACAAAATTGTCAAAAGAGACATCACACAGTCACTTTGTGCGATCGGAAGGCCTGCTTTTTCTCAGCATGACAAAAATCGCTACAAACTTTTTCTGCTAAACAACATACTTGGAGGACCAAGCATGAATAGTCGTCTCAATCTCGCATTGAGAGAAAAATATGGCTACGTCTACTCCATTGAGTCTAGCTATCAACCTTTTTCAGACACTGGATTCTTTGGAATATTTTTTGGAACAGAAGAAAAAACTTTGAAAAAATCCATGCACTTGGTGCACCGAGAATTAGTCAAATTGAGAACTAAGAAGCTGGGAACAATGCAACTTCACATGGCAAAAGAACAAGCAATTGGGCAGATGGCTATGGCGGAAGAAAACTACGCCGCATTGATGTTGGTTTTTGGTAAAAGCCTCATAGATCATGGGAAAATCGACCCTTTAGAGCGTATCTTTGAGCAAATAAGAAGTACGACTGCTGAAGAAGTACTGGAAATCGCTGAACAGATCTTCGATCCAGAACAACTTAGCTATCTAACTTATCTACCGAATTAAGATGGAATTCATTGATCCAGCACTCCTTGCCTATTGCGAGGACCATACTAGCCAAGAAGACGATTTACTGAAAAAGATTACCAGAGAAACTCAGGCAAAAGTCCTGATGCCTCGAATGATTTCAGGTCACCTTCAGGGAAAGTTATTGGAGCTTTTTGTCAAAATGCTTCGACCAAAAACCATTTTGGAAATCGGGACTTATACGGGTTATTCTGGCCTCTGCATGGCTAGAGGATTGGCAGAAAATGGAAAACTAATCACCCTGGATATCAATGATGAACTGGAGAAAATGGTGAGAGGATTTTTTGATGAATCTGGACTTTCCGATCAGATCGATTATCGCCTAGGCAATGCCCTTGAAATCATTCCAACCCTAGAAGGTCCTTTTGATCTGGTATTTATAGATGCCGACAAGATCAACTATGCCAACTACTATGACTTAGTGATTGACAAGATGTCTACAGGCGGAATCATTCTGGCTGACAATGTCCTTTGGTCTGGAAAAGTCCTTCCAGAAGGTCGAAAAAAATTGGACAAAGACACAGCTGCAATTTTGGATTTCAATCGGATGGTTCAGGATGATCCAAGAGTAGAAAACAGCCTTCTTCCGATACGGGATGGAATAATGATGGCCAGAAAACTCTAAAATTTTAAAATAGGAACCATTTTTGCTCAAAGTGGAAAAAGCATCCGAAACTACTGAGCATGAATTCCCGAAGAGTTATATTTTTCACGTTTTTCGCATTCTTTCTAGCCCAATCTTCCCTCCTTGCACAAATCCCTCAAGTGCCTGCAGAGTTGGAGTTTGCTGATTTGATTGTGAGAATCAATCCGCAAGCAAGACGGGAAATTCAACTGGATGTAGACGCGCTTTACAGAAACCCAAACTACCTAAAAGTCAAACAAGACCGCTTTAACCTTTACCGACCCATTATCGAAAGAGAATTGAATAACGTCGGAGTTCCTTTAGACTTACAATACCTGGTAATTCAAGAAAGTGGATTGATTGCTGATGCCGTTTCCACTTCAAATGCGGTTGGTTTTTGGCAATTTAAGCAAGGGACAGCAGAGGAAGTTTTCATGCGGGTTGATGGCCAAATCGATGATCGAAAGAACATTGTAAACTCTACTAGAGGAGCTGCTCTCTATTTGAAAAAGCACAATAATTCTTTTGACAACTGGATGTGTGCATTGGTTTCCTACCAAATGGGTTTAGGAGGTGCTAAAGCCTATTTCGGGACCAGATACAATGGCAAACGAGTGGTCGACATAGACCGAAATTCTCATTGGTATTTCAAAAAATTCCTAGCTCACAAAATCGCATTTGAAAACTCTTATACCACACTGGTGAGTAACAACCAAAGACTGGTAGAAGTGAAGGTTTCTGGACCTGTTACTTTAACTGCTTTAGCAAAAAAATACGGGGTGACAACGGAGCATTTGAAAGAAATGAATAAATGGGCCTCAAATGGCAAAGTACCTTCAGGGAGCGGTTATTCCCTAGTTTATATTCAGGAAGGTGATACTCCATTCAAGCCTGCTGTCATAGAACAAAAGCCTTCTACTCAGAATCAAAACTCATACAAAAGCAATCCAGCTTATAAGCAGGCTAATTCTTTCCCAAGAATCGCTGGTAATACGACTAAAGCTTCTCAACCTGATCAAATCACAGTCAATGAACTAGATGGTGTGCAAGCAAGCAATAATGCCACCCAAGGGAGCTTTGCGGACAAAATCGGAATGAAAGAAAAGAAATTCCGAAGATTGAATGATTTGGACAAAGGAGAGCGAGTAGAAGCTGGTGAGTATTATTATACTGAAAAGAAGAAAGCCAAAGCCGAAGTGGAGACTCACATTGTCATGCCAGGCGAAACACTTTGGAGCATTTCTCAGAAATATGGAATCAAGCTCTCTTCTTTGAAAGCCAAAAACAGGATCAGAAGAGATAAAGACTTGAAAGTAGGAATGGTCTTAAATCTTCAGGATCACCGAAAAAGAGGAGAAGAAATTCCTATGGTCAAGGTGCAATCTTTGTCTAATCAGCGAATCAGTCAAAATACCAATACTCAGCAAAAGGTAGAACCACAGGTAAGCCAACCTGCTCCTGTTCAATCCTCTACTCCTTCCCAACCTAGCCAATTAACGCATACAGTTTCGTCTGGAGAGACACTCTATGCAATCAGTAAAAAATACGGAGTAACAGTAGATCAACTGAAATCTTGGAACCGAATCGGTAGCCAAAACATTATCAGTGTAGGTCAGAAATTAACTATTTACAAGCCCTGATCTTGCCCTTTTTCATGCGCAAACCACTTCTTCTCCTATTTGGACTTTTATTTCTTTGCCTAAGCGGAAAAGCTCTAGCTCAGGATCTTCAATTTATCCCCGATACGGTCTTGATCAATGGAGACACCCTATTGATGTTGGGTGATTCTGTCTTGATTGAAGAACCCGTAAAAGAAATCTTTTGGAAAACCGGCGGTAACTATAATATGAACATCCAGCAGGTAACACTGAGTAACTGGGCTGCAGGGGGTGCAAGTTCTTTTGCATTGAACACAGGCGTCTCCCTTTTTGCCAATTACAAAAAGGATAAGAAAGTCTGGGACACACAACTGAATGTCAGTTTGGGCTTCAACCGTCAAAATGATCGGAATTTTGAGACACGAAAAACTACGGATGCATTTAAATTCGTCAGTAACTATGGCCGGGAACTATCAGAGAAACTATATCTCTCTACTCAGCTGGATGCGAGCACCCAGTTGTTAGCGGGTTTTAAATACGCCACCTCAGGCGATGGAGATACACGGACAAAGATCTCGGATCTCCTATCACCAGGCTATGTCCAATCCTCCACGGGTTTGAACTACCGAAAGACCTATGAAAAGAAAGGTAAGCTATCCATGATCCTTTCACCCTTCACAGGCCGTTTTACCATTGTGATGAATGACTCTCTGAGTAATGCAGGTGCGTTTGGTGTGACTCCCGGAGAAAATGTAAGAGCTGAGGCAGGTATGTCATTGAATACTTCAATTACCGATTTTGTCTTGATGGAAAATATCACCTGGAAGGCTGACCTCAACCTATTCTCCAATTATGAGACATTTGGGAATATGGTAGTCAACTTCAACTCCATCATCCGAATGAAGGTAAATAAATACATTTCTACGAGGATAGAAACAGCCTTGATCTATGATGAAAAAGTATTGATCAAGCAAGATGATGGCACATCCAAACAGGCAGTCCAACTCAAAAACCTGATCAACTTTGGGGTCAGCCTGGACTTTTAGAAGTCCGTTTCCAAATTAAACTTCTTGGTAAATTCTTTCAGCGCAGGATGCTTTTCCAACAGGAAATTAAACTTATCCGAATTGGTATACAGTTTATTTTTCTGATCTGTGATCTCTTCTTTGTGTTCCAAAGAAACCCGAAAATGACCGACTCCTGCAACTTGACGGATAATACCGATTAGTTCCGGCTTCATTTTTTCAGCAATCTCTTCCTGCATATGGCCTGTAATCTCCAGCACAATACCCTTTTCATGAACTTGAATAGACTGGTTTAGAATAGCCCATTCTAGATTCTTTTTTTGTTTTTGGAAATGGTCCAGAATCTGTGGAAGGTGTTGATCCAACAACTCCTGAGTCAAAGGCTTCAGAGACTCAGTAGTTGAAACGAACTCAACAGGTTGATTTGATTTAGTTTCTGTCTCTGCTGCTTTTTGAGTAAGCTCTTGGGCAAGCTTTTTAGTCTGAGAAAGACTCGTGGGAATGGAAATAGTCTTTTGAACAGGAGTGGTTTTAGCTCCTAACTTGGGTGCTGGAGGAGCTTCTTGAGCGGGCTTTTCTTCCTTAGTTAGGCTTTTTTTTTTGAATCTTCAGCCACTACAGCAGCCAAGCTCAAAGCCTGAGGCAATTTAGCCATTTTCATCAAAGCCAATTCCACATGAAGACGCTGATTCTTGCTAGTCTTATAGTGGATATCGCATTGATTGGCAACATTCAAAGCCGATAGCAAAAAGGAAGGACTGATTGCCTGAGTCTGGGAAAGATACCTCTCTTTGACATTTTCAGACACCTCAATCAAATCTATAGTCACTTGATCTTTTACGACCAATAAATCCCTGAAATGCTCACAAAGTCCGACGATGAAATTATGTCCATCGAACCCTTTCTTCAGGATTTCATCAAAAATCAATAGGGATTGAGAAATATCTCCAGCAATCAGCGCATCAACTACTTTGAAATAGTAGTCATAGTCCAAAATATGAAGGTTGGAGATAGTTTCCTGATAGGTAACTTTCTGACCTGCTGAATAGGTTACTATCAAATCAAAGATGGAGAGTGCATCTCTCAATGCTCCATCCGCCTTAGTTGCAATTAATCGAAGCGCTTCATCCTCATACTCTACCTTTTCTTGATCTGCAATATACTTCAGGTGGTCAGCGATATGCTTGATCTGAATTCTATTGAAGTCAAAAATCTGGCAACGAGAAAGAATAGTAGGAATGATTTTATGCTTTTCCGTAGTCGCCAAAATGAAAATAGCATACTTGGGAGGCTCTTCCAAAGTCTTCAAAAAGGCATTGAAAGCTTGGTTGGAAAGCATGTGAACCTCATCTATGATATAGACTTTGTATTGTCCTTTTTGAGGAGCATAGCGCACCTGATCCACCAAATTCCGAATATCATCAACGGAGTTGTTGGAGGCAGCATCTAGTTCATAGATATTGAAGGAAGAGTTGTTTTGGAAAGAAACGCAAGACTCGCAAGTGCCACAAGCTTCCTGATCATCTCCCCGGTTTTCACAGTTGATTGTTTTGGCCAAGATACGTGCACAGGTAGTCTTACCTACACCTCTTGGACCACAAAAAAGGAAAGCCTGGGCAAGGTGATTATTCTTGATAGCATTCTGAAGCGTAGTAGTGATATGCTGCTGCCCTACTACACTCTTAAAATTAGCTGGTCTATATTTTCTTGCCGAAACGACGAAATTTTCCATCGCTGCAAGATATAAAAATCTAGCTATTCGGAAACCCGGAATTTTAGCCTTCTGACTTTTTTTTCGGTAAGAGATTGATTTTTAGAAAGAATGAAAAAATGAAAAAAAGTAGGCACATTGAGGTATTCCATTGACTTCTGGAAAAGATCGCAACTTGTTAATAGGCAACTGCTCTTTTCAAAAACGCCAAATCATTTCCTTGGAACTAAAATTGGATTACTTTTGTCTTCCCAAAACAAATGGGGCTGACCGGTTTTGACAGTAAGTGTAAAGATCGGGCTTGCATGCAGGCTGGAGTATGTACGGCCTTGAAAGATTCATACGAACTATAAATGGCGAAACTTCTTACGCCATGGCTGCCTAATCTAACCTTATAGGATAGATCGCTTAAAGGGTTGAGTTACGAGAGTAATTCCCCGGCCACATCTCACCATCCGTTGTCTGATCCGGCTGGATTTGAGGTGTCGACTTGATCGGGCTGCTGCTTGTGATGCGATTAAGCAAGCTTAAGACCAATCGATAAGCCAAGCTCAGGTGTGTCACCCAGCATAGTTTGGTCGAAAACCCAATCGGTGACTAAGCATGTAGACGGTACGGTGTTTCCTTATCTGGACGCGAGTTCGAATCTCGCCAGCTCCACCAACCTCTGGATTTTCATAAATTCAGGGGTTTTGTTTTTTTATAGGTGAAATGGGTTCAAACCCATTCCAATAGAATAGAATCTTTCCTACCGGAACTAAAATTGCCCAGTGCTTTAGCGCAGGGGAGGGATATTGAAAATTCGAGAAAATAAAAAGGTGTAGTAACAAACTACACCTAGTCTATAAGGTTCTCTAGGCTCTGAAGGGCTAGTGGGGTATGAAGGAAATCCTCCTCAATTCGCCATATACAAAAGCCGAAGATCCGTGTCATTTCGGGAAATAATTAGCCGATTCCCCTGAATCTGGAAGTCCAACTCTCCTGGAGCGATCACGCGCTTGACACTATCTTGCTTTTCGTAGACTCTTTTGGTCGTTAAAGGAAAGGAAGTTTGATGCCGATTAGGACCGTAATAATAGGAAGTATAAAGACTCACCTGATTTCCCTTGATTTCATAGAAAAAAGGGGAGTCATAAAAATTACTGACTCCGGTGCTGAATTCCACCAGCAGGGCATTAGGTTGGTTAGTAACGTAACCAGGCACACTTTGTCCTTTTTGAGTGAATTGGATACTGCCAGAAGGTCCTTCGCAATAAGGGTGGGAGTAAACCTCACCGGATTCGTCGATAAATCCGATCCATTTCCAAGGAATATTTTGTAGGGGATAGTCCGTTCTTCTCTCTGGAATCACCACTGGACACGGGGGAGTTTGAACGATCTTTTCCAACAAAAGGGGAAGACCTGGCAAGGAATCTCTGGGATCGCTTTCTTTGATCTGACCTGAACCTAGGATGTAGAAAGGATAGAATTCCCAGCCGTTGTTGTAAAAAAAATTATTCATGCCCCCGCTGTAGGGGCTATTCCATGGTATCCAACCAATTTCCCTTACAAATTGGCTCATTACCAAAGTGTCTGCCAAGGTCAAGGAATCTTTTCCGGGCTGGTTGACCCGTTTTAGACTCAGGATCTTGGAAGATGAATTTTCTGGAAAATACCAACTTCGGATCTCGATCAGTTCTTGGTCCAAGATTTCCACCGTTTCCCTCTGCTCTACGGGAAGGTAGGGAATCTCCTCCGGTCCGCAGGAGGCCAAAACAAAAAATAGCACCCAATATTTTTTCATCCTACAAGTGAGTTTTAACTCCAAATTAATGCAAACCAAGCAAACCATTCCTCTACTCAATATAGCTCGTTTTTAGGTTCGGATGAAAACAGGACTTCTTCCTAAACGGTCTTCCCGCTGTTTGGGGTTTGCAATCCCGAACTTCTTTCCCTGAATTGCTAATTCTCTTATCACAATTGGGCTAAAGCCCAGAAAGAATCATTCTCAGCAGCATTATTGCCTAGCCTCGTGTTTTTGCGCGGGGCAGGGTATTGAAAATACAAGAAAATAAAAAAGGTGTAGTTACAAACTACACCTAGTCTTCCAAGTTTTCTATGCTTAGAGGAGATCCCCGAAACTGGGAACAAACCAAGTATGGAGTTGCTGAATTGACTGACTTGAGCAAAAAACTTCTAGGTCTTGAAAAGTGGTAAATTTCATTCCAAATGCACTTCTGCATTTGTATTCTACTCTTAATTTCCTTTGATTATCTGGGCCGGATGACTGATGAGCAAATTTTGCAAGCCTGGAACTTCAATGCTAATCTTTGCCACTTTTTTCCAAAACTGGCAAGTTTGCGGGTGATCAAATTATATCAAAAAGCCTTTCAGAAAATTTCCAAAAGGCTTTTTTATGGCACTAGCAGCTGCTTTCATTGTAAATGGATTTTTTATCCAGAGGCCAAAAAAATCATTCTGAGAGATGAAGTTTTTTAAAAAAAACAACTGGCTACTACGCCCTGATATTCTAGACTATTTACTGACCTGGGACCTTGTTATTTAATAAAACTTTTGTCATAAATTAAAGGAAAGTGATCCAATATCTGCCTAGATACAAATCCGGATTCTTTTGACATCTTTTGGTTTTTTAAAAATTGAAATCATGAGGTACTTACTTATTTACTTATTGATTTTTATCCCTTTTAGCATTGCAAATGCTCAACAGAATGCCTATTTAAAAAACAACGAAGATGGACGGGTTATTAAACTCAAAAGGAAAACCATCTTAACTTTTAAAACTTCCGACTCCACCTTAGTCACAGGTAGAATCCTTATTGTAAAAGACCAAATACTAGAAATTTCAACCTCCAGAAAGAAAAAGGACTCAGAAATAATCCTTGTTCAAATTAATTCAGTCCAAGAAATAACAAACAAATTAATGAATAAGCAACCTGCTTTGGCTGGAATCACGGGATACATTGGATTAATCGGTCTGATCACTTCTCCCCTTTTAATGATCACCGATTCAAAAGAAGATGCTCAAGGTCTATTCGAGGCTAGTGTGGTATTTTTAGGAGTCAGTGTCGTCGCATACAGCCCACATTTAATTCAAAGAAAATTTGAAACAGAGAAAAAATGGACTTTGTTCACTCAATAAATAAAGCTAAGAGAAGTTAAAATCACCCATCTTTTTTAGGATTTTCTGCTTTCTTTGAGTTCCGAACTTAAAACCCAAATCACCTCACTTTTTCAATGCAATTGATTTTAGATTTTCTACTGATTGGCGGCATCATCATCTGTTTTTTGATCCTGATGCTGATCTTCAAAAAAGAGAAAAAAACAAGGTCTAATATTATTCTTGGCTTGTTTTTCATTTTGATTTTGTTGGTTTTCATCCATTCTTATTCCCAAATCCACCAAATCAAATGGCTATTTACTCTTACCTACCTACCATTTGAAGCTTTGGCCTGGATTGCGGCACCATTACTATGTCTTTACATAGAATCCCTTTTCACCAAACAAAAACAGTTTTGGAGAAAAAAGTGGTTTCACTTTACCCCTGCCCTCCTGTTTACTTGCTTTTTCTCATTACCGATTTTGATATTTTGGCTGAGTGGCGCACCAAAACCTTCCTATATCCAAAACCTGATTGGGTTGGGTGAAACGCCTTTAGTTTTTCTGGAAAGTATTTATCTGATTGGATATTTAAGCTATTCGATCCGACTTTATAATCGATTTAAAAATCTACTAAACCAAAGCTATTCAAATTATGACATCCAATGGATTGGGAGGTTACTTTGGGGAGCAATATTGATTACCAGCATTGATCTTTTGACTGAAATCTATTTGCTACTTTTTGGTGAAGAACTGACTTTTTTGGCGGGATCAGATGCCTATATCACTTTGGCAGGAATCCTTTTTTTGGTCTTTCATCTGGGCTATTACGGTGTAAACCAATCCAAAATCTTAATCCCAAAACACCTTTACTCACCTTCTATTCCTCACTCAGAAATAATTACTGAAAAACCTTCCTCTCCAGTCACCAGTCCAAGCTATTCTCCAGAAGATCTGAAAGGTCTTGAGTCAGATTATTTACAATTGATGCAAGAGGAAAAGCCTTATCTCGACGAGGATTTGACTTTGGGAAAAATGGCCAAACTGATGGAGGTCTCAGACAAGAAGCTTTCTGCCTTTTTGAACCAATATCTCAAAATCAGTTTTTATGATCTGATCAATCAGGAAAGGATAAAGGCCGTTTGCGAAAAAATAAAAGATCCAGCCTTCTCTCATTTGACACTTTTAGGGATTGCCTTTGATTGCGGATTCAAATCAAAAACCTCTTTCAACCGGATATTCAAAAAAGAGACAGGACTTTCGCCTTCGGAATACAGGAAAAAGTACGGAGAGAAGTGAAAAAAATGGACCCATTTAGGCCCAATGCATCCATTGGGACGTCTGAAGTCTGTTTGTTGGCTTGATTTGTCCAAAACAAACCAACAAACACATGTACAACAAATCATTCTTCCCTCTCCTTCTTTTCATCCTCTTTTTAACTACTGGATGCCTTTCGCAAGAAGTGAAGCCTACCAAAACGGAATCTGAACTTGAAGCCAAACTCCAAAAGATTTTTGATGAATCTGAGCTTCCCGGATTGAGTGTATCAGCCTTTGATGACACTGGAATTCTCTTCCAAAAAAGTTTTGGCGTAAGCGATCTAAGTAATCAAGCTCCCTACTTGAACACTACTGTCCAGACCATTGGATCCACTTCCAAAACCTTTATTGCCGTTGCTTTGATGATCGCACAAGAACAGGGGAAATTAGACTTACAAGACCCCATCAATCAATACCTACCATTTGAAATTCATCATCCCAAATTCCCGAACACTCCGATCTCCATCGAAGATTTGGCAAGGCATAGCTCAGGTATCGAAGATGAGCTGATCTACCCCAGAGCTTATGTTATTTTAGACCCCAACTATGATCCTAGCCTCCTTCCTTCAGAAGTTCAGGAGTATTATGAGATTTTTAAGCAAAACGAGGATATGGATTTGGGTTCATTCCTGAAGAACTCTCTGGCTTCGGAAGGAAAGTGGTTTTCTGAAGATAATTTCGGTTCCAAAGAACCCGGAAAAAGTTACAGTTATTCCAATGTAGGCTCGGCATTGGCTGCCTATGTTTTGGAAAATGCAACTGGCATGGCATTTCATGAATTCACTCAGAAATACATCTTCGCCCCCCTTCAAATGACACAATCCAGTTGGGATTTGGGAGATAATCTACCCGAGCAATTTGCGACTAGATACCTGACCAATTTCAATCCAATTCCACGCTACAAACTTATCACATATCCAGACGGAGGAGTGATTACCAGTTCTGGAGATTTTGGATTATTCATGGCGGAAATGATGAAAGGAGCTAAAGGACAAGGAACTCTACTTTCCAAAGCATCTTATGAAGAAATGTTTTCTAGAAAGGTATTTGGAAAAGAATCGTCAGGCATCTTTTGGGAGGTTTCCGAATCAGGAGTTTTCAGTCATACCGGGAGTGATTTGGGAGTTTTGAGCCTATCTGCTGCAAATCCCGATCGAAATGCAGGAGCATTTTTAATGACAAACATTATGGCCGAAGACGATGAAGGAATGGTTGAAAGTATCCGAGAAATATGGAACACACTCAAAGCTCATCAATGGGAATGAAATAGGAAATATTATTTGCATTTCAATAGTCGATATTCAACTTGTCAAAGGAAAGAATTTCAATATCCTATCATTTACCACAAATGATAGGATGTTTTAATGAATGGATCACTCAGAAAGGTGAAAATAAAAACAACTGTCAATGAAACTGTTTGAAAAAATTGTTAGCCAATTAAAGAAAAATGTTCATGTAATCCTCACTAAAATAATTCCCCAAATCCTGATCAATTTCCAATGAATACTTCTTTGGTTCTGTCACAAATAAACGTTCGACTTTATTCAAGGTTTATTCAGGGTTTATTCAGGCTTTAAGCAGGTTTTTTACAAAAAAAAGATAAAAAAACCTTGTATAAAACCTGTAAAATGACTCAATAAACATTGTGGAAAATAAACCACTAATAAGCTTTAGATTTGTAATACAAATGCGGATATAAATAACAAGAAATAAGTAAATCTGATTTTGAATTAAAGGAGTCTGAATTTCGGACTCCTATTCTTTCCATTTGTCAGAAAAGGCTCCAGGTCCATGACAGTCCACCGGATTGAAAAACCTATATTGGAAATTCAAGATTACAATCAATTCAGGATCTGTCCAATTCCATGAAAAGAACCTATTTCTTATCTCTGTTTTTCGTTTTCCTTTTTACCAGTCAGTCCATTTTTGCTCAAACTGAGGATCCAAATGCCAAACCCTGGACCCGTTGGTGGTGGCTGGGAAGTATAGTCACAGAGGAGGGAATCACACATAATTTAGAAGACCTCAGTAAAGCCGGGTTCGGCGGAGTGGAAATCGTTCCTATTTATGGCGTCATGGGCGAAGAGGAAAAAGAAATACCTTACCTCTCTGAGCTCTGGCTTCAAATGCTGGACCACACCATTCAGGAAGCCCATAGATTGAATTTGGATGTAGACATTTCCATTGGTTCCGGATGGCCAATAGGTGGCCCGCAGGTAAGCCCTGATATCGCTGCCAAAAAGTTTGAAATCGAATCGTTTCAATCCACTACCAAGCCTGATCTTGAACAAATCAAAAAATCAGACAGTGCCATCGTCTGGGCGAAAGCGGTCATGAGTGAAAACAATACCAAAGAAGTTCCGCAGGATGGAAACTTGAATTCTCCACAACCAACTTGGGATATTTTTCTAATCAAATCTTCTTTGACTGGCCAAAAAGTAAAACGAGCAGCACCGGGCGGAGCAGGCTTGGTCATGGATCATTTCAATGAAGCCGCGCTTCAGCAGTTTCTGGTAAAGTTCGACTCGATATTTTCAGATAGAAACCAAAAGCCCAGATCCTTTTTCAATGACAGTTACGAAGTCTATGGAGCGAATTGGACGGATGAGTTTTTGGAAGAATTCGAAAAGCGCAGAGGCTATGATTTCCGAAATTATTTTGAATTGCTTTTGGGAGCAGAATCCGACCTCAAGAAGCGAGTTTACATGGATTATCAGCAAACCATAGCAGATTTGCTTTTGGAGGAATTTGTCACGCCACTACAAAAATGGACCAATCAAATGGGCATTTCTTTGAGCAATCAAGCCCATGGCTCTCCGGGAAATCTTTTGGATTTATATGCTGCGGCAGATCTTCCCCAAACGGAAGCATTTGGAACCAGTCGATTTGATATTCCTTTGGTCAGAAATGATCCCGATTTTGATGAAAGTCGCTTCGGAAAACCAGAACCTCTCACTTACAAATTCGCTTCATCTGCCGCCAATTTGACAGGCAAGAAAAGGTCTGGTTCGGAAAGTTTCACCTGGCTTGCAGACCATTTCAAAATCGCACTTTCCATGATCAAGCCGCAAGTGGATGAGCTTTTGGTCAATGGCATCAATCACATTTATTATCATGGGCTCCCCTATTCACCTTATGAAGAAGGTTTTCCGGGTTGGCAGTTTTATGCCGCTGTTAATTTTGGACCTCAGGCTGGGTTTTGGAATCAGACCCCTCTTCTGAACCGCTACATCTACAACTCACAACTGATTTTACAAAATTCTCTTCCTGATCAGGATGTATTGCTTTATTTCCCTATTGATGATATCTGGGCAAATTCAGGAAATTCTACCGGCATCGTTCAACTGGATGTACACCATGCCGAAAGGTGGCTTTTGAATACTTCTGTGGGGCATTTGGCAGAAGAACTGATGAATTCGGGCTATCAGTTTGATTATATCTCAGATCGATTGTTAGAAAATTTGACTATTACCGAAGATGGTTCAATTCTATCGGGGAAAGCCAAATACAAAGCGATAGTGATTCCAGAAGTTGAGTTTATTCCACTTTCGACACTTCAACAACTTGAGCAGCTATCTCAAAAAGGGGCAAAAATCATATTCAAAAATCAATTGCCTAGCTCTACAGCTGGACTTTTTGATTATGAAGAAAAGAATAAAAAACTCGAAGTAATCAATCAAAAATTGAAAGCTTCAACAAATGTGATAATCAGCACCTCTATTTCTAAGGAACTTAGAAACTGGAGGATCCAATCAGAAGAGTTTTCCGAAAAAGGCTTAAGCTTTTTGAGAAAAAAAGATGAATCTGAAAATCACTTTTATTTCGTCACCAATTTGAAAAATGAGTTTCATAGCGATTCTATCTCACTTTCTATTTTTGGTAAATCTATCGAGTTGTATGACCCAAATACCGGCAAAAAGGGTTTTGTAGATTTTTCAAAAACTAAGGCTGGTACCCCTAAAATATTCCTACAGCTACAACCAGGGCAGTCGATTTTTATCAAATCTTATGCTTCTGAGAGGAATGAAGATGAAAAGTGGAATTACATTATTCCTGAAGGAAATCCTGAATCGATTCAAGGACCGTGGAAATTAAGTTTCCTTCCTCGATATAGTCCCTTACCTGAGTCGACCACTCTTTCCGCGCTAAAATCCTGGACAGAATTATCGGATGAAAAAGCAAAGTATTTCGGAGGAACAGGAGTTTACACTACAAGCTTTGATTTACCTGAAAGCTGGAATGAAAAGGAAAGCTTTCTCCTCAAATTGGGAGATGTCCGAGAATCCGCAGATGTCTATATCAATGGAAAACTGGTTGGCAATGCCTGGTCAGTTCCTTTTGACTTGGTGATTCCAGAAGGATTGCTTCGTAAATCCGGTAATGAACTCCGAATTGAAGTGACCAATTTGGCGATCAACCAAATCATCGCGATTGATCAAAAAGGAGAGAAAAACTGGAAGAAATTCAAGGACGCAAATATTGTCAACATCAATTATAAGCCATTTGACGCATCGGAATATCCTACGGCATTATCTGGCTTATTGGGCCCTGTGCAACTTTTTAGGTTGAAAAATTAACCCCCACACAAACACACATTTCTCGACTTTACAATTTTTTAATCTAATGGTAATTTTTTGGGACCACCCTCTTTGAAAGGATTGGCGTAACCTTGCGCCCGAATTCAAAAAAACCAGACACCTTAAAATCTCAAATTAAAAATCAGTATATTATTTCAGTTTTTTCATAAAACTAGATATATACAACCTATTTATTCGCTAGAGTCGAAATTTTGTATTAGGGTATTTTTAGAAGCAATATTTTCACAAAAGAGACAATCTCTCTGCCAATCGCTTTTCAAAAAGACCATAAACCCAATTTAAACTCTCAAAACCATCGCACTATGATGAAACTTTTATCCAAAAAACATTGGTCTGCCCTCCTTTTAATAGGACTGGGCTGCCAATTCACATTTTCGGCACCGAGCTTTGCCGAAGGTAATTTCGCAAGGATTTCAGCCTATGAAAAACAGGCAGAAATCAGAGGAACTGTAACCGATGAAAGCGGCGAGGAACTCATAGGAGCCTCTGTCAGTATCAAAGGAACAGTAACCGGAACCATTACAGATATTGACGGAAGCTTCTCTATCAATGCGAACCCGGGAGATGTTTTGGTATTTTCTTACATCGGATACATTTCTAAAGAGGTGACTCTAGGAAATGAAACCACATTGAATGTAGAATTGACAGCTGACATTACCCAATTGGAAGATGTAGTCGTAGTTGCTTACGGTGTTCAGAAAAAATCTGACGTAACTGGTGCAATTAGCTCTACTAAATCTGAAGACTTCAACAAAGGTGTTGTGGTCAACCCAGGTCAATTGCTTCAAGGTAAGGTTGCTGGTGTCAATGTCACCAATACGAGTGGCGAGCCAGGTGCTGCGCAGGATGTAATTATCCGTGGTATCGGTAGTTTGAGATCAGGAACCACCCCACTTTATGTAGTAGATGGTTTTGTTTTGGACAATACCACTACCGGTTTGGCAAGTAACCCTCTGAACTTTATCAATCCGCAGGATATCGAAAGTATCGATGTATTGAAAGATGCTTCGGCAGCAGCCATTTATGGTGCTCGTGCTGCAAACGGGGTAATTGTTATTACTACCAAAAGAGGAAAAGAAGGTAAAACTGAAATGAATCTTTCCGTTTCTACTGCTTGGTCCAACATGGCCAACAAAATCGATGTTTTCTCAGCTGATGAATTCAGAAGACAAGTTCCTGCTATTGGCGGAACCTTGTATGATGCTGGTGGAAATACTGATTGGCAGGATGCATTGACTCAAACTGGCCGTTCCAATAACATCAACTTCTCAATGAGTGGAGCTGCAAGTGAGAGATTCTCTTACTATGTATCTGCAGGTGTAGAAGATTTGGAAGGTATTCTATTGAATTCTGAACTGAAGCGTTATTCAGGCAGAGTAAACATGACTCAGAAAGCTTTGAATGGTCGATTCAATGTTGACTATAATTTGACGGCTTCCAGAACGGAAAACTTCAGACCTGACAATGGCGGAATAATCGTGAACATGTTGCAATTGAACCCAACTATTCCAGCCTTTACAAATGGATCGCCAACTCAATTGGTGGACATGTTGAATCCGGTGGTGAACAATGAGATCTATTCAGATGTAGCTATCAACAACAGAATGTTGGCAAACATTTCTCCTTCATATGAAATCATCAAGGGACTGACTTACAAATTGAATTTGGGTGTTGATTTCTCTACTACAAATAGAGATGTTCAGAGAAAACCATACAACCTTTTGGAAGGATATGAATTGGGCTATTTGAACTCTGCTATCACAAGAAACTCCAACCAATTGGTTGAAAATATCCTGACATACAAATTTGAATCAGGTAAAATTGAAACCACTGTTTTAGCAGGTCATTCTTATCAAAAGACTTTTGTTCAGCAACAAGCATTCAACCTTACAGGCTTTGCAAACAATGATGTAGATCCGATTTATCAGGATCAAACCAGTACTCAAGAACAACCTACTACAGTAAACTCTTATGCGATTGAAAATGAATTGCAGTCATTCTTTGGAAGAGTAAACTACGGATATGATGGAAAGTACCTTGCCACTGCTACTTTGAGAGCGGATGGTTCTTCCAAATTTGGAGAGAACAATAAATACGGAGTGTTCCCATCCTTTGCATTGGGTTGGAACATCAGCAGAGAAGGATTTATGCAAGAGTCATTTTTTGACAACTTGAAATTGAGAGCGAGCTGGGGACAAACTGGTAATCAAGAAATCCCTTCTAAAATTACTCAGTTGAGTTTTTCTGAAAGCAAAGGAGGAAACGATACTTATCCTTTGACTCCAGGAGCGACTACTTTGGACGGCTATCCTTATGGTACAATCTTCACCAGGCTGGCAAATCCTGACATCCAATGGGAAGTTTCCACCCAGACCAACATTGGTCTAGACTTCAGCTTCTTTGATTTCAGACTATCAGGTACTGTTGATTACTTCAACAAAATCTCTGAAAACATCCTATTGGAAGTAGTTCCAGCCGATCCGATTCAGCCAACAGCTACCTACTGGACCAATGTGCCAGACATGCAGATCCAAAACCAAGGCTTCGAATTTGGTTTGGAATACAATAATGATCCTCAGCGTCCTTTCCAATTCAACTTGGGCGGTAATGCTACTATCATTGACAACAAAGTTGTTAACTCTCCATTTGCAGTTTTGACAACAGGTGCGGCGTCAGGTGCAGGCCAAACAGGTGCAACTATCAATGGTTATATCAACGGTGAGCCTATTGGTGCTTTCTATATGAAAGATTTCATCGGAATCGGTGAAAATGGTTTGAACGCTTTCCGTGATGTAAACGGTGACGGTCAAGTATTGGAAAATGACAGAACAGTCGTGGGGTCAGCTCTTCCAAAAATGTTGTACGCATTCCACACAAACCTTAAATACAAGGGCTTTGATTTAGGTATCAATTTCAATGGCGCTTCTGGAAATAAGATTTTCAACCACACCACCATGTCTTTGTTCCAAAAAGGAATGTTGGCATCTTCTTTCAACACTACGGATTTTGCTACCCAATATCCTGAAGAAGACATCACAAATGCCAATGAGGTTTCCACTCGTTATTTGGAAGATGGAAGCTTCTTGAGATTGAACAACGCAACTTTGGCATATAGCCTAAGACCAGAAGCAATTGGATTGGGTGATGTTGTGAGAAATATCAGAATCTCATTGACAGGCCAAAACTTATTTGTGATCACAAACTATTCTGGTTTCGATCCTGAGGTAAATACAGGTAGCTCTACTGGTGGAGTTCAAACTTTCGGTATTGATCGATTCACATACCCTAAAGCTAGAACTATTCTATTGGGCTTAAACGTAGCTTTCTAAGCTCCTGATTTTTAGATCTTAAAAAACGAAAAAGATGAAAAAGAATATATTCAATAAAACAATATTAGGGACTTTGCTCTTGTTTGGAGCAGCCTGTACAGACCTAGAAGAGCCGATCTTAGATGAATCCTTGGCTGGTGAAGGTCAAGCAGAGCCTATTAGTGGAGCAATTGCTCCAGCATACGGACAGATCTCATCCGTTTGGTACCATACTAATTACTACGGATTACAATTAATCTCATCAGATGAAGCGATCCTCCCTTACCGAGGTGGAACAGATTGGTTTGATGGGGGTAAATTTATTGCTACTCATCAGCATTTGATGACTCCTGGAAACGACCTAGTTGGTAGTTCTTGGAATGAGTTGACAAAAAATATCTCCAGAGCGATCTCTGCGATTGAAGTATTGAGACCTTTGGCAGATGCAGGTGATCAGCAAGCAGCTTCTGCATTGTATGAAATGATTGCCTTAAGAGCCTACTTAAACATGTTGGCTTTGGATAGTTGGGGAATTGCTTTTGACAAAGAAGTTTCCAGTGACATTTCTGTAATCTTGAGAGGTGATGATGCTATCAATTACATCAAAGATGAATTTCTTTCAGTAGTTGATTTGATCAATACAGATTTGGGACCTGGTAGATTAACCCAATCAGCAGTTTATGGCTTTTTGGCAAGACTCCACTTGAATGCAGCAGTTTATCGTGATCCTTACGGAACTCCTAATTTCACCTCTGAGGATATGAATAAGGTGGTAGAATACACCAACAATATCATCAGTTCAGGAAAATTCAATTTCTCTGCAGAATACTTCGACCTTTTCAATGATGATAACAACAGCAATTCTGAAATCATCTTCGCATTGGATCAAAGAGGTGTATTGAGAGACGAGCATAGCCGTTGGGCTTATTGGTCTATCGCTGGATCCATGTTCCCTAGACCTGAGTCGCCAAGTGCAGACGGTACAGATGGTCCTGCATTCACCTCTGACTTTATTCAAACTTGGATGGATGCTTATGAGGTGGATCCTGCAGAGGCTGATGCAAGGTTTTTCAAAATGAATGAAATGATCCCTGAGGACATTCAAGATTTGACTGGACTTTCACCATTGAATGACGAAGACAATTACTATTGCATCACAGATGAAGATTTTGAAATGAACCGTGGTGTATTAAGAGGAGTGCAGTGGGGACCTAGAAAAGGGGATGATGGAGCATTCTTGAGATGTGATGATGGAAAAGTGAGAATCTACCCAGTAATCCAAAGAAAAGGAAATGGACCTGATAAAGACGTCGGATATGTAAATCATACCATGATGGTAGACTTTACTAATGAAGGAAGATTGCATAATACTGGATTCAGATGTGCGAAATACCAGTTTAGTCATACATCTCCAAACGGGAACCATTACAGCAGCGTGGACCTAGTTTTGATGAGATTGGCTGAGATCTATTTGATGAGAGCTGAAGCAAAATTAAGATTAGGAGATTCTGCAGGAGCATTGACTGACTTGAATACAGTGAGAACCTCCAGAACTGCTCGTCCTGAAGTGACGCCAGCAGCTTTGAATTCTATCGATTTGGAAATTCTTTTCAGAGAGCGTGGATTCGAATTGTATTGGGAAGGCTTCAGAAGAGCAGATCAAATCCGATTTGGAAAATATGAGGATTCCTGGACCGAAAAAACTGATACAGACGTCTATAAAAGATTGTTCCCAATACCACAAAGCGCCATTGATGGTGCATCCAATGTGGAAGGATTCCTAGTTCAGAATCAAGGGTATTAATCGATAACCTATTCAATTAAAAATGGCAGCAAAAGTATATTTTGCTGCCATTTTTTTATAATCAGTAGTCTATCGGTATAGTACCAGTCCCAAGAGCATTAGAGTTAACAGGAACAACCCCATAAGGATCATATACATCCACTTTACTTTTTCCCAAGGAAAAAAACTCATATTTCTAACCAGTTTTAAATCATCCATTCCCTCTCAAAATCTCCATCGGAGGCTGATTGATGATTCTTCTACCATTCAACCAACCTAGGACAATTGTCAATCCCGTGATAGCCAAATAAAGTATCAAACCTGCTCCCCAAGCGGGACGGAATTCCATTTCAAAGACAAAAGCACTAAGTAACCACGTCGCCAAGAATGACAATAAGATTCCAGAAAGCGATGCCAAACTTCCCAGGAAGAAATATTCCAAGGTATTGATCTTGCTGACTGTTCCAGAGTCCGCTCCCAATGTTCTTAACAATATGCTTTCTCGCATTCTTTGGTATTTACTGATGATCAAAGAACTGATCAGAACCAAAATACCCGTAGCAATACTGAAGAAAGCCATAAACTGGATCACAAAGCTGATTTTCCCCAGAATATCTTCTAGCGTTTCCACGATGGTACCTAAATTGATCACCGAGATATTTGGGAAAGCTCGCACCACTTCCGCCTGTACATCTGCTGCTTCCCGGTCATTTTTTGTTTTGGTGATCAGCACATGGAATTTCGGTGCCTGATCTAGGACTCCTCCGGGGAACAAAACCAGAAAATTGGTAGAAACCTGATTGAATTTTACATCTCTCAAGCTACCGATGTAGGTTTTGATAGGTCGGCCTTGAACATTGAATTCCACTTCATCACCGATCTTTAAGCCATTTCCTTCTGCAAAGCCTTTTTCAAAGCTTACAAAAATAGAATCCCCTTTTGCACCAACTGGAATTAATTCCCCATCAGTCAAGGTCTCTGAAGAAATCAATGTATCCCGGTAGGTCACTCTAAACTCGCGATTATACAACCATCTCGAGTAATCTTCCTCCTCTGGCAATTCTTCATTTTCCTTTTTATCAATCCCATTGATTTCATTCAATTGCATGGTTACAATAGGAACTTCCTGCATGATCCGGAGATTTCTATCCAACAGCTTTCCTTTCACATCATCCAACTGGGCAGTCTGAATATCAAACATCAACATATTGGGTTGATCCTCTTTATCCGCAAACTTTGCCTCCGCTAGAAGTTGATTTTGAAGGAAAAACAAAGTGGAAATCATGGCAGTCCCCAAACCAATTGTCGCTATCAAAGAAATAGTCTGGTTGTTCGGTCTATACAAATTTGCCAAAGCCTGTCTGACGGTATAACGAAGTGAAATAGGCAAAAACTTCCTCACGGCCCACATGATCAACTGCCCTATTCCCCAAAGGATTCCAAAGGCAAAAACCACAAAAGCTGCAAATCCCAAGGCCATCATCATGGAGCCTAAAAGGTAAAAGCTGAATCCCCAAACGAATAGTAGAATCCCAACAATCACCATCCATCTCAATGGATCTTTGAGCAAAGTAGAATCTGCAGTTTCAGGTCTCAAAGTAGCCATTGGAGAGACATTCCTAACCTTTAATAATGGCAGAAGAGCAAATAAAACTGAAACAAAAAGCCCAGTCAACACTCCAAAACCAACGGACATCCAGGAAATCCCAAAAGTCACTTCTACAGGTAGGAAATCCGCAAAAACAGCAGGTAGAATAAACTGAAGCAAGGTTCCCAGAACAGCACCCAATATGGCCCCGACCAATCCCATGATTTTGATTTCGGTCAGGTAGATAAACAGTACATCTCTTGAAGAAACTCCCAAACATCTCAAGACCGCAACCGATGCCAATTTCTCTTTCACAAATACATTAACTGCGGAAGCCACTCCCACACAGCCCAACAAAAGAGCGATGAATGCTACCAGACTCAAGAAATTGGATAGGTTACCAAAAGAGCGGCCTGTTGATCGTTTTCTATCCTCCACTGTATCGGCATCCACTCGATCGATCTCCCATTGTTCTTGATATGGCTCAATCAATTTCTCTACATCGGTACCATCTGCGAATTGGAAATAGCGATTATACTCCACTCGGCTACCGTATTGAACCAAGCCGGTTTCTTCCAAATATGCCATTGGAATATAAACTGCTGGAGCCACAGTTGCCGTAATCCCGGTCTGTCCAGGTACTTTTTGAAGTTCTCCGACAATTTCAAACTCAACCTCCCCTACTTTGATCTGATCTCCTACTTGTGCATTGAATTGAGCCATCAGAGTCTTTTCGACCAAGGCTTTCTTCCCTGCAGTTCGGAAATTAGATTCTCCATCCAAAGGAATTGTCTCTAGAACACCATAAAAAGGAAAGGCCCCTTCTAAAGCCCTTACCTGAGTCAATCTGCTCGCACCTGTTTTTGGGAAAGCTACCATGCTGGCAAAATTGACTTCAGCAGCAGTTTGGATAGCCAAAGAATCGATTGGCTGATCACCAATCGGATTTCGATTTTCCAGCACCAAATCCGCTCCCAAAAGCTCCTTTGCCTGATTATCTATGTCTTTAGTCAAATTTTCACCAAAGGAACTTATCGCCACCAAAGCCGCGATTCCAACCACAATGGAGGAAACAAAAAGTAAAAGGCGTGAGATGTTTTTCCGAAAATCCCGGAAAGCCATCTTTATAATCCAGTTAAAATCAGGCATGTGCTTCCTCCTGTATTTTTCCTCCTTTGATATGAATGATTCGCTGAGTTTTAGCCGCCAACTCCAAGTCGTGAGTCACCAAAACCAAAGTTGTTCCTTCTTCTTTATTTAGGTCAAAAATTAATTTCTCAATCATTTCACCTGTTTCAGTGTCCAAGTTTCCAGTTGGCTCATCTGCAAAAAGGATTTTCGGTTCATTGGCAAAAGCTCTGGCAATAGAAACACGTTGTTGTTCTCCACCAGAAAGCTGAGTTGGATAATGCGTCGCACGGTCACCCAGCCCCACTTTCTCCAATAATTCCTGCGCTTTCTTACGGGCATCTTTCCTTTTTTTCAATTCCAGAGGAACCATGACATTTTCCAAAGCAGTCAAAGTCGGGAGAAGCTGGAAATTCTGAAAAATAAAGCCAACATGCTGATTTCTGACTCTGGCCCTCTGATCTTCATTGAGGTTTTGTAAGTTTTCACCGTTCAAAGTCACTGAGCCTGTACTAGCAGAATCCAATCCGGCACATAGCCCCAAAAGTGTGGTTTTCCCACTTCCTGATGGCCCAACAATTGAAATGGTTTCTCCTGAAGAAATATCAAAATTCACGGAATCAAGTACCGTTAATTTGCGACTTCCACTTTGATAGGTTTTACTAAGGTCTTGTATAGAAAGTATATTCATCTTTTATTTTTAGGCAAATAATATCCCATTCAAACGAATAGGATCGGACAGGGTTAGAAATAGAATCCAATTGGTTAAAATCGAATCAATTGAACCGAAAATAGGACGAAATCTTCATTTCCCCTTGCCCACTGATAAAAATTCAATCTACAGGATGATTTTGAGATTCTGCTCCTTTCCTTTGATTTCTGAAAGAATTCGAACTTTTTTACTTGAAATCCATTAAATAGGAATAGAAATTTGAACTATGAATATTTCCAGAACCATACTTTCCTTTTGCCTCATTTCTTTAGGCCTTGCTTCTTTTTCCTGCTCTGAATCCAAAAAAGCAGAAACAGTACAAACTGCTTCAGCGGATCAACCAGGGGCTCAAGAACCTGAGATGAAAACCATACTTTTCTTTGGGAATAGTCTAACAGCAGGCTATGGAATTGATCAGGATGATTCCTTTTCAGGCTTGGTTCAGGACAAAATCGACAGTCTAGGATTGAATTATAGAGTAATCAATGGAGGATTGAGCGGAGAAACTACCGCAGGAGGTCTGAGCCGATTGGATTGGTTTTTGGAAGATCAGCCAGAAATCTTCATACTGGAATTGGGCGGAAATGATGGGCTTCGTGGTATCCAATTGAGTGAAACCAAAAGTAATCTGGAGAAAATCATAGATAAGGTGAAAGGCAAATTCCCTGGAACCAAAATCATCTTGGCAGGAATGCAAATCCCACCTAATATGGGACAGGAATATACTGATGAGTTCAAGGAAATTTATCCCGTAGTGGCACAAGAAAAAGACGTGACTTTGATTCCTTTTTTATTGGAAGGAGTAGCTGGAGATCCTGAATTAAACTTGCCCGATGGCATCCATCCTACAGAAGAAGGACATAAAATTGTCTACAAAACTGTTTGGCCTTTTATTGAATCCAATCTTTGAGTTTTCTTTTGGTTTGTAGATATCATTGATATCCCTTTTAGAGAAACAGTCCCAAAAGCAGGAGATAAATATTCGGATGGATCAAAAGGTTCTCTTTTGACCCACCTGATTAATGCTTTAGGCAGTTGAACTCCTGATAGGTGAGAAAATGGGTATCCCCCGCTAAACCTTGGATTAAATTCTAGAATAAAGCAGCCTTTTTCATTGACAAAGACATCTGCATCCAATACCAAAGGGTGCTTGGTCAAGGTTGCTATTTTTAAACCTAACTCACTTAATTCAGGCTTATCAATAGTTTCTGCACCTTCAGTCTCTCCTCCTTTTCGAAAGATTTTTCTATTGACCACAGTTATTTGATGATTCCCATCAAGATCATTGATAATATCCAGCATATATTCTTCCCCAGACAATTTTTCCATGATCAAAATCGCCCCTTCAAAATCCTGACTACTCTCAAATTTTAAAATTGAGCTTTCGACTTCCTTTCTGAGTTTTTTATAATAAAAAGTAAGCTCTTCATCATTTTCGGCAACATAAACTCCCACAGAGCCCATCCCCCATCTTGGTTTTAATACCACAGGAAAATCAATTAAGCCTGCTGATTTTGCCGAATGAAATTGGTCCAGAGACAAAAACACAGGAACTGTCTGAAATCCATTTTCTTTCAGAAACTGATAAGTTTTGAACTTATCGTTGGAAAGAAGAGCCAAATCTAAGCTAGGCACTAAAACATGGATACCCAATTCCAAAAACTCCTCCTTTTCCTTTGCCAAAACAGGTAGTTCCAAATCAAGAAGAGGAACAATCAATTGAATACCATTTTCCAAACAAAACTGCTTAAGAAAAGGAATATAATCCTGGGAAATAATCGGAGGGGCTATTTCCATAGCATCAGCCACATATAAGGCAGGAGAATTAGAATGACTATTGACAGCATAGACTTTTCCTCCATAAGGCGAAACAGCTTCCTTAAAATAGTCTATCAGATAATTTCGTCTTCCTACACTTGTTAAAAGAACATTCATCCTATTTAAAATCAGGTTCAAGCTCTATTCCTTTCCATCTTTCATTTTCACGAATAACCTTACATGGGTTCCCATAAGCGATTACTCCATCAGGAATGTCCCTAGTAACTACGCTTCCTGCCCCAATGAGGCATCTCTTACCAATAGTCACATTATTTGAAACACTTACCCCAGTTCCTATTTCTGTTCCTTCACCGATATTCACAAATCCGGACAAAACAGCTCCGGGATTAATATTGACAAAATCCCCTAAAACAGCATGATGACCTACGGATGCAGACCTTTTGATCGTAATTCCAAAGCCCAATTGGCACATGGAAGAAACTAAAGCCATCGGCTCTATCAAGATTCCACCAGCCTGTTCTGAACTTGGGCCAAAGTAGGTTTGAGGATGGATCACATCCACATATCGACTTTGAGAAACTCCATGTTTATTCTTGAAAAAATGATAAAGCAGATATTTCACATTGGAATGATGAACGCCAAACTGGACAGGCAAAGCAATATTTTCATTAAAATCGTATTCATTCTCGAAAAAATGTGTTGCGGAATATCTATCCGATATAATACAATTAGGTCGATCCACATTCTTTACAATATCGTATTGATTAATCCCCAATAGTTCGGAAGCCAAATCCATTGCCACAGCTACACCACCGTCACTATGACCCACTAATATCATTTTATTTTCATTCATAGGTTTATATAGTTGAAAGAAATGTACTTGCTCATCTTACTATAAAATTGGAGTAATACCTCTTCATGGAATAAGCTATTGATCTAATAAATAAAAACGGATCATGATGGATATACCTAAATAAAAACCAATTATTCCTATACAAAGCCTTATGATTTTTCTTTTTGGATTTGCTTAAATAAAGTCCATTCGGATTATATCGATAAAAGCTAGTTGTATCTGGAAGATAAATAACGGAGCCTTTTTTCTTATAGAATGAGAACAAAATCTGATCAAGGGGAATTGGTTTTTTGACAATTGGATTCTCTAGTAATTCACTCATACTATTTCTAATCATCCAACTGGATATATGTCCCATATAAAATATTTTCTTTAGATCTCTTTTCACAAAAATCTTAAAGGAATCTGGGACCCCAGGAGGCTTTTTCCCAGGCTGTCGATCAATTTCCGTGTTTGTTAGACAAATGGAGCAATCCTTGTTTTTCTCCATTATATCTACCTGCTTTTGGAGTTTATATGGATCTATCCAATAATCATCTCCGTCACAAATACATATATATTTTCCTTTTGCATCCCTGTATAAACCCAAATGGTTGAACCGGCCAGCCCTCCTTCCATACATGATTGCTTTTTCCTCTTCTTTTCTTAAAAAAAGTCGAATCTTTTCTGGGTATTTATCAGCAAAGGTCTTGGCTATTTCACGCGTACCATCAGTACTTGCATCTTCACCGATAAGGATCTCAAATGGAAAGGCTGTTTTCTGAGCGAGAATGCTCTCTAGACATTCGCCAATATAATCCTCATGTTGAAATGCGGGAACACAAACGCTGACCAAAGGATCTTCTGAAAAATCTGATTTTTGTCCTTCTTGGGCCTTCATTTTTAGATTTAATTTGACTGAAAAAATTCAGCTTTCGAAGTTATCCTACTAGAGTTATAAAAACCCATTTGCCCCATTTCTTTTGGTTTCAAGAATTCTTTCCCATTAATCTCAATCAAATCATGGACTCTTTTCACCAATTCTATATTAGAACAAAGCCTTGTTTTCTTGGAATCCCAGTAAATATTGTCTTCCAAACCTACCCTTACTCCATAGCCAAGAGAAATCGCTATAGAATTTACTGGCAATTGATATTCGCCTAGACCAGCAAGAGTGATCCAATTGTCCTTAGATATTTCCTGGATAGCCTGACCGATATGAGATGGACTAGCCTGATAGCCGGCTATGTTTCCAAAAAGCAAATTCCAATAAACTGGACCTTGGATTATTTTCTTTTTGATCAAATAGTTTCCATAATTAATCATCCCAAGATCAAATGCTTCCAACTCCGGCGTCACACCATAGGATTTCATTTTTTCTGCTAGCGAAATTATCATTTCAGGCGCATTGACTGAGGCCTGTCTTAGAAAGTTGAGGGAGGAAAGTGTTAAAGAACACATATCCGGCTTCAATTCAATTACTGCAGATCTTTTCTCAAATTCCGGAAAATTTCTTCCAGAGGTACTCCCGCAAATAATCAATTCAGGACAATACTTACGTACACCTTCAAATATCTGCTGGTAAACAGATTGTTTATAAGTAGGAACCCCATCTTCATTTCTCGCATGGAGATGAGCTATAGTAATCCCTATCTCATAGGCTTCATGGGTTTGCTCTATCACTTCTTGAGGACTGATTGGAACAAAAGGTGTTTGGCTCTTTTGAGGAATCATTCCAGTTGGACAAAAATTCACCAAAATCTTACTTTTCATGATATTTCGGGAGTGTTAAAAAACTTTTGATTTTTGTTATATAAATATCAAATTTAATGATGAAATTCAAAAATCAATATACAAACGTAATTTTAACTAGATAAAACAAACTTTTCAGCCTTAAGAAATGTCACTTAAAAAATTGGTTAGAAAATTTATTAAATCTTGGAATCAGCACCAACATTATAAAAATTGGCACCTCAAGGATCATTACTCAAATATTGAAGGGAAACTAAAAAAGCAGCTTATTGATAAGGGGTTTTATCCTAGCGATTCCATTATATATGATTTCGAAAAGCATGGCTTTGACGCATTTCTAAATCAGAGAGATTACAAAATTCTTAATCATTTAAATGGAGTAACATCCCAATTGATAGATAATAAGGCGTTTTTACCAATAATTCTACAGTCCATTCCCGAATTCCTACCAGAGTTTTTTGCATTCGTTTCTAATGGAAACCCCAAATTTACACGAGGTGACAATTCTTCATCAAACAATCTTGACAAAATATTAAATAACGCCCTTTCAAAACATAAGAAAATAATCATTAAACCAACGTCGGATTTTGGAGGGAACAACATTTTGGTTGTTGATAAAGAAAATATCGATCAAGGAATCCAAAAAATTAAAAAAGGGAATTATGTCATTAATAATTACCTGGAAAATGAGGATTTCATCAAAGCTATTCATCCCGGATCACTGAATACCTTCCGAGTGGTTTTTTTCAAAAATAAACTGGGGAAAAATGAGATTCTAATGATTGCTCATCGGTTTGGAAGCTCCTTATCCAAATCTGTTGACAACATTTCCCAAGGAGGGCTTGCATGTAGTATTGATTTAGAAACTGGTCGGTTCTCCAAGGCTTGTTCCTATGTCAACCCTTCCTTCATTGGCTGGTATGATAAGCACATGGAGTCAGGAGCAAAAATTGAAGGAGTTTCTGCCCCAAACTGGAAAAAAACTAAAGAAGACATTCAAAAAATAGTGGACACTTTGGACTTTATTGAATTTGCCGGGCTAGATCTGGCATTTACTACACAGGGACTTAAAGTCATCGAAATCAATTCAAAACCCCAAGCACAACTAATGCAGGTAAGTGGTCCAGCTCTGATTAATCAAGACTTTAAAGATTTCATTTATTCTAAGGGATATAATCCAAAAAGAAAAGCTTGAAAAGGAATAAATTTATAACTAAAACTCAATCTGTGTCAGTAAAATACAGCTTCTAATTTTTAATCATTTTAAATTAGCACTCCATACTTCCCCACATCATCATTTTTTCCCTTTTGGCATAATTCGAATTTCGATACAGGTTTTTTTTATCTTAAATTTTCGACTTCATTAAAAATTTTTGGAAATGAGTTTTCAGATAAAAGAAACTCCTGACTCCTATGATGTCATCATCGTAGGTTCTGGAGCAGGCGGAGGGATGGCCTCCAAAATCCTTTCCGAAGCGGGCCTTTCTGTAGCAGTTGTTGAGGCGGGCGGAGACTTCGACCCAGCTAAGGACGAGGACAGAACGCAATTGAGACCACCATGGGAATCTCCTCGAAGGGGTGCCGGTACCAGAATCAGACCTTTCGGGGATTTTGATCAGGCTATCGGTGGCTGGGATATCGAAGGAGAACCATACACACATAAAGACGGAACCAAATTTGACTGGTTCAGATCCAGAATGGTCGGTGGACGTACCAATCACTGGGGAAGAATCTCCCTTAGATTTGGTCCTAATGACTTCAAAAGAGCAAGTATAGATGGTTTGGGTACTGACTGGCCAATAGGCTATGATGACTTGAAGCCTTACTATGATAAAGTAGATAAGTTGATCGGGGTATTTGGTTCCAAAGAAGGAATCTACAACGAGCCGGATGGTTTCTTCCTTCCTCCTCCAAAGCCTCGTCTACACGAGCTATTCTTGAAAAAGGGAGCTGACAAAGCAGGCATGCCGATGATTCCTGGTCGTCTTTCTATGTTGACCAGACCTATCAACAATGAGCGTGGAACTTGTTTCTTCTGTGCTCAGTGTAATAGAGCTTGTCAAGCCTATGCTGATTTCTCTGCAGGTACTTGTTTGGTGCATCCAGCTATGAAGAAGGGTAAAGTTGATCTTTACACTTACTCTATGGTGAGAAAAGTGATCACTGATGAGCAAGGTTTGGCAACTGGTGTTTCTTTCGTTTCCAAAATGGATATGAAAGAGTACAAATTGAGATCTAGAGTTGTGGTATTGGGAGCTTCTGCTTGTGAGTCTGCCCGGATCATGATGAACTCTAAATCCAAAACCCATCCAAATGGAATCGGTGGTGATTCTGGAGCTCTTGGTAGATATCTTCATGATTCTACAGGCGCTGACCGTATGGGTATCTTGCCTGATCTTTTCGATAGAGAAAGATACAACGAGGACGGTGTAGGTGGCATGCACATGTACACTCCTTGGTGGTTGGATAATAAGAAACTGGACTTTGCCAGAGGATACCACATCGAGTATTGGGGTGGAATGGGCCAGCCATCTTATGGTGCCGGCGGAGGCATGGATACCATGAGAAAATATCTGAAGGATGAATTCGGTAATCCAAGTCCAAACGGAGGATATGGCGAAGGCTTGAAAAAAGACATCAAGCGGGTATATGGAGCCACTCTAGGTATGTCAGGTCGTGGGGAAAGTGTTCCTCGCTACGAAAACTACTGTGAGATCGATCCAAACGGAACTGTCGATAAATACGGTATTCCAGTTTTGAGATTCAAGTATAACTGGACTGATCAGGAATTGAAGCAAGCGCAACACATGCATGATACCTTCGAGGAGATCTTGACAAATGCTGGAGCAATCCTATTGGGTTCTAAACCAGGGCCTGAATCAGATTATGGATTGCATGCACCAGGTCGAATTATCCACGAAGTGGGAACTACTCGTATGGGTAGCAGTCCAAAAGGATCTGTTTTGAACTCCAACTGTCAGGCTCACGACTGTAAGAACCTATTTGTTGTAGATGCTGGTTCTTTCGTTTCTCAAGCAGATAAAAACCCTACTTGGACGATCTTGGCCTTGTCTTGGAGAACTTCAGATTACATTGTTGAGCAATTGAAACAAAAAAACATCTAAGCCATGAACAGAAGAGAAAATCTAAAACTACTCTTTACAGGCTCAATTGGAGCGGGCTTGTTGATGACAGGATGCGAACCTGAGCAAACCACTTTGGCGCATGAGCCGGTGCTTGCTTCAGGAGGAACTCCTGGAAATAGAACTGAAGAGGAAAAAATCAGAGATGCAGAATTGCTTGCTGAGAAATTCTTCACCGAGGCTGAAAGAAAGAAACTGGATACGCTAGGGGATATTATTTGCCCGGCAGACAGTGAATCTCCTGCTGCCTCTGAATTGAAAGTTACTGACTTCATCGACTTCATGATGGTAGACCAGCCAGGAAACCAAACTCGCATGAGAGGTGGACTGATGTGGTTGGACTTTGAAGCCGACGAGAAGTTTGGTAAGCTATTCAATGATCTATCACAAGATCAGGTAATGCAGATCGTAGACTTGGTGGCTTGGCCTGACAAAGCTACTCCTGAATATGAAGGAGCTGTAAAATGGTTCAACCTAGTAAGAAACATGGTTTGTTCCGGTTATTTCTCTACCCAAGCGGGTTGGAAATACATCGACTATAGAGGGAATACTCCTAACGTATGGGATGGTGTACCTCAGGAAGTCTTGGACAAACATGGACTTTCAAATCCTGAGAAATACAAAGAATTATATTTGAAACCAGAGGATAGAGCCAATGTCGTTCAATGGGATGACGAAGGCAACATCATCGGATAAGCATCAAAAACTCAGTCAATTCGGCTGAGTTTTTTTTATTGTATCAGCTAGTTCCCTATCTTTTGATAACCAACTGATATTTAACTCTTAATGCGACACTCTTTTTGGGCAGCAACACTTCTTATTTTGCTGTTTTCTTGTGGCACCTCAGATCAAAAGACTGAAACAAGTGCTGATTTATCATTGAGTCTGGAATTAGCCGACTCTTTGGATCTTGACTTTCTAGGCTCCCCCGTTTTGGCATCTTGTAATCCTGAAGGAACTCGCCTGGCATTTTTCGATTATCCCTCTAAAAAAATAATTGTCTCGGATGGATCTGGAGAAATCCTGGATACACTTTCCAAGCAAGGGGACACTCCAGATGCTTATGGTTTTATGATTGATTTACCAGTGATTTATGGGAAAGACAAATTGATTCAGGTCGGAATGAATGGCATTTTCATCTATACCCAAAAAGGTGAAATGCTCAAAAAAATCAAACATCCCGAAGATATGGGGAGAGCAGTCTTTGCCTCCAGAACTGGAAAGACTTCAAAAATAATAGAACTCAATGGCAGCCCCTATCTCTTGATGAACTCTGTCCGGACTCGGGGTACTTTTGCCGGAGCGCAAGAATTTTACGACACTTACAAGGCACTGGAATTGATCAATCTAGAAACTGGTGAGGCTCAGGATTTTGGTCCTTTTGAAGAAGGAAGTCTATTTTTAAATGGAAAAGGATTTATTCAAAGCGATTATTTCCCTTCTTATGCAGAGAATAAAAGTAAATTATACCTTTCCCATGGAGGAGAACCCAAACTGTGGATTTATGATTTTTCCCCAAGCATGACAAGTCTGGACACTGCACTTTCATTGGATATCCCCGGATTATTTCCAATCGAAGGAGTCGAGCGACAAGAACTTTCAGAGGGATCTTATTCATTCCACGGAGGTACTGCCGCTATCAGAAATATCTTTATACAAAATGGGTTAATCCTGATTTCGTATTTCCCTGGCATGGATCCTAAATTAATGGAGGAGGCTAATAAATTATGGTCAGAAGGAAAAGAAAAGGAATCGCAGGCAATTTATGAGAAACTGAATAGAGAAACCCCTCCTGGAATTATTGTTTTTGATGAAACTTCATTGGAATTTTTAGGTAGGCTTAGTTACCCTGAGAAAGCTAATACAGGAGGGCTTTTGGCAGATGATAAATTCATCTACTTCCAGAAAAAGCCAGATCCAGATGTCGAGGAAGATTTTTTAAGAGTTTATAAATACAAATTGACACAAGAATGAAGACCACCCATTTTTTAGCAGCCAATTTCATTTTATTCTTTTTCTCCTGCACCACTTCTGAAACCAAAAACGAAAACCCTGAAGAACTTTCCAATGAATGGGAACTGGTGATTTTGGATTCGATTCAGGTGGATTATTTGGGTAATATATCAACTGGAGATTTTAAAGGAGGATTTGGTTTACTCTACGACATCACAGCCAATACTTTAGTCAAAATCAATTATGAAGGGCAAATGCTGGCCACCCATACTTACCCTAAGATTGGCCCAAATTCAATCTCGTATGTTTCCACGGTCAAATTTGATCCTTACGGAAATCCCTACATCGGTCACTATAGAGGCCCCTACTTAGAATTAAATGAAGACCTTTCAGTCAAAAGAAACATTGACATGCCCTTTCCATCCCAATCGTTTGGTGGCTTAATGGACGAGAAATCATTTGAGTTTTGGCAAGACAACATCATATTTCACTTTCCAGGTAGAAATGAAGAAAGCCCCTACACAGAAACTTACCTAAGTGAAAGCTTTTTGCTGGAAAAGCTAAATCCTGCCACAGGAAAAAGTAGTCCCATAATTCGTACTCCTAATACATCTAAATTCAGTACAAGCTCGCTTTATGAAAGACCTGCCATTTCATTTACGCTATCGGGCGATAACTTACTGCTGTATTTCAGCAATGAACCCAAAATACACAAGTTTAACCTATTAGATTCCGCTAAGCACACCGAAACTATAGACGTTAACCCGACTAGATTTATCGAAGCTCCAAAGCTGAAAGATATTACAGAAAACTATGGTTATGAAAAACTGGTAGAGGGAAATATTTTTGGAGTATTTGCTGATCAAAAATATATTGTAGTGCACTATTCAGAAGGAATTTCGGAGGAAGTTTTTACTGCAAACCAATTCAATTTCCCTGACGACTTCCCAAAACTGACAGTCCTAAATCAATCCTATTTCAAGATTTATGATGAAGAAAAAGGCTGGTCAAACGAGATCCCAATTCCTAAAAAAGTTAAGAGCATTTTTGCTATAGAGGATCCGATCAAACCTTTCTTCGCGCTCCGAAACGACGATTATATCGGTGAGGAACAAGATTATATCACTTTTTACAAACTGAAACTAGTACAGAAATGAAAAACTACTTTGGCCTAATACTTTGCAGTCTGGCACTTTTCTCCTGTGGAAAATCGGATTCCAAACAAGAAAAACCTGCCACTCCCCTTTCTGAGCAAAATCTCAAGTTTGAAATTTATGATTCCCTTATTATAGATCATATCGGTAACTTGGTTTTGATGGACATCAGTCCAAATGGCAATAATTACCTGCTGTCAGATCAAAATTCTGGAGACATCCTTATAACTGACTCTGAAGGGAGCATTCTCCATCAATACAACCGTACTGGGGATGGCCCCAATGACTATGTAGGCAATAAAAGCGGCAGGTTTTTATTTAGAGATAATTCCTCCTATTTAGTCCCTACAACTCAAGGCTTTTCTATTTATTCACTCGATGGAGAGAAAATTGAAAACTTCAAACCTGAATTTTCTCCATTTGCCAATCTGGTGGTTTCATTTTCAACATCTATCCAACAAGCCGGCAATCAAGTGTTTCTCAAATTACAAGGAAGGTATGCAGATAATGGGAATTTGGACTCTGCAAGAAATTTGGAAAGAATAGATATTAATACAGGAGAGTACCACCCAATCATTCCTTTTCCAAAAGGTTCTAAATATTTAGGCTCTGAAGCAAATTTTCAGGGTTTTGATTATCACCCTGTCTTCACAGTAAAAGGGGATTCACTCTATTTTCTATTTAGAAATGACCCTACGTTCTATGCTTTTTCTCTTGATAATCTTGAAACACCCGCAAGGTCTTTCAAACTTCCAATTGGAGCATTCGAAGAAAGAGATATGTCCAAGGAAGTGGAGCCAGGAAGCTTTGATATGAGAGATTTCTTATTGGGATCCTTCAATAGTATCGACCCAATTGAAGATGGAGAAATCCTGATTTATTATTCTTCAGGATTAACCGATGAAAAAGCAAACGAGGTGATTTCCGAGGCAGGCACAGATTTCAATCAAATCTTTACTTTGGCAGAAAAGTATAACACGGTTGGTTACAGAATTCTAAAAGGAGAATCATTAAGTCCAATTATTGAAAAACCTGAGATACTTGGAAATATGGGCAAGTTTGTTTCCAAAGATGAAATCTGGTTTTCACTCAATTTTGAGCAAGCCGAAAATGACTACTCTGTGATCTACAAAACCCGGATTGTCCCAGCAAATTAACCATTCTTCTTTACCCCTTTCCACTGAGCGGGCATGTCTATCCAGATTTGCCCGCTTTTGTTTATCTTCCCTAGTCATCACATCACAAATTGAATGAAAAAATCATCTACCTACCTGATTTTGGCAGCGGCAGGAATTCTTTCCATCGGAAGCCTACAAGCCCAAAATATCAAAGCCACCACTGAAAAAGGTTTGTTGGAGTCTGTTGAAAAACACAAACAGCTCCTTAACTCAAGCCCTTTGAAAGATTTTAAGGCCAAAAACGTTGGACCAACCAATATGTCTGGAAGAATTGTAGACATAGAAGTTGCCCAAAACCCCAATACATTTTACATAGCTGCCGCATCAGGCGGAGTATGGAAAACCGAGGACAATGGCCAATCCTTTTCTCCCATTTTTGATGGCCAAAGCGCTTTGGGAATCGGAGACATGGCGCTTTCCCCTTCCGATAACAATGTCCTTTGGGTAGGAACTGGAGAAAACAACTCCAGCCGCTCTACCTATGCAGGTTCTGGAGTATACAAATCCACGGATGCAGGCAAGACCTGGGAATTCATGGGACTTCCTTACACCCATCATATAGGCCAGATTCAAATCCACCCAACTAATCCTGATATCGTATGGGTTGGAGCGATGGGTGGACTCTATTCCAAAAACAAGGAAAGAGGTTTGTTCATGACTACAGATGGAGGCAAGTCTTGGAAAAAAGTCCTGTATGTCGACGACAATACTGGAGTAATCGACATTAAAATCCATCCAGAAAATCCAGACATCTTGGTAGCTGCGACTTGGGAAAGATTCCGTCAAGCTCATGATTTCATCGGCAATGGAGAAGGTTCAGCCATCTGGAGATCAGAGGATGGAGGAAAAACCTGGAAAAAAGCTGTAACAGGTTTCCCGCAGGATGAATTTGTAGGAAGAATCGGTTTTGATTTTGCACAAAGCAACCCTAATGTAGTCTATGCGCTTCATGATAGTCAGAAGCCGAGCGAAGGATCTTCTTCAGGATTTAGAAGAAGAGGTCCACAGGAAGAAAACCCGTTGAAGTTTGAGGATTTCAAAGATCTCACTGTTGAAGATGCGATGGGACTGGAAGATGAGCGCCTGAATTCATTTTTGAGAAGAAATCAGTTTGCCAGCAAATACACCGCCGCCGAAATCAAAAGACAGCTCAAAACTGGTAAAATCAACACCACGCAAATCGCCAATTACAATGGTGATCTTGAAAGTGCCAACGAGGCTCTTTACAATGGGTCAGTAGTCGGAGCGGAAGTTTATCGCTCAGAAGATGCCGGGAAATCATGGATAAAGGTTTCTGAATCTGATATCAGTAGGCTTTACAATACCTACGGATACTATTTTGGGGAAATCAGAGTAAATACCCAAGATGAAGATGAGATTTTCGTTTTAGGTGTTCCTTTGTTGGTTTCACGGGATGGAGGTAAAAACTTCTCCAGAACCGACTCAGTTGGCCGCCCACACTCTGATCATCAATCTATGTGGATCAATCCAAAGGATGGAAAACATATTCTTTTGGGAAATGATGGAGGTCTTTACAGAAGCTATGGAGGCGGAGCTAAATGGGATCATTTGAATACCCAAATGCCGATATCTCAGTTCTACTCTATTATCACTGACAATGCCGCTCCTTACAATATTTACGGAGGAATGCAGGACAATGGAGTTTGGTTTGGTAGTTCTGCCAATTCTCCTGAAGACCCTTGGGAATCGTTGATGGGGGGAGATGGAATGGTAGTCGCTGTTGACACCCGAGACAATAACATTGTATACACAGGATTCCAATTTGGCACTTACTTCAGAATTGACAAGACCAGTGGAGATCGAAGGAGAATCACTCCAGGGCATGATATAGGAAACACTCCAAATCGTTGGAACTGGAGAACTCCAGCCCGTTTGAGTCATCACAATCAGGACATCATCTACATGGGATCTCAATATGTTTATCAGAGTTTGGATCAAGGAAGAACGTGGACAACTATCTCTCCTGATTTGACCAAAAATGAGAAAAGTGGAAATGTGCCTTTTGCTACTTTGTCAGTAGTAGAAGAATCTCCATTTGAATTCGGGACCCTATATGCAGGTTCGGATGATGGAAATGTCTGGATCACTCGTAACAATGGAGGCAACTGGGAATCTTTGAATGCAGGGCTTCCGGAAGATCGTTGGGTGAGTTCTATTGCTCCATCCAAACATGTGGAAGGTGTGGTTTATATTACCCTAAATGGGTATAGATATGACGAGTTCAAGACCTATGTTTTCAAAAGCTCAGATTATGGAAAAACCTGGAACGCCATCAACGGAAATATGCCTGAGGAATCCACCAATATTATTTTGGAGGATCACACCAATCCAAACATACTCTATTTAGGCACTGATCATGGTCTTTACGTGACGATGGACGGAGGAAACAACTGGAACCTATTCCAAGGAGAAATCCCGAATGTGGCCATTTATGACATGGTCATCCAGGAAAGAGAAAATGACTTAGTCATCGGAACACATGGAAGAAGCGTTTATGTAGTTGAATTGGAGCAACTCCATGATTTAGCCAAACCGGACCAAAAAGTAATGAATTGATAAAAGAAAAGGCTGTCAAAATTGACAGCCTTTTCTCATTAAAATACGTTTTTAAAAGATCCTGAATCCAAGTGAAAGAACCCATTGATTCATTCTGTTATCGGTGTCATATGATCCTACATTTTCAGTCAGTTTGCTTAGCCCTCCTTCATACTTGCCTTCAATGGAAAGGTTTCCTATGTCAATACCTAAACCAGCCTGGTAACCAAAGGTGGCACCACTGAAGTCTGCATCGCTAACTGTATCTGGAGCTTCATCCAGCTTCGAATTGATATTTACACTGGCAATCGGACCAGCCATCAATCTAACTACTCTTAAAAGCCTAAAACCTACCATTACGGGAATATCTAGACGATTGAATGTCGCTTTATAATCCTCTGGAGCAGAACCACCAGAAACTCCTCCCGGAACATATGCAAATTCACCTTTGGTCTGAGTAAACAAAACCTCTGGTTGAACAAAAAAGCCTGCAGCCCCAAAGCGTCCAAAAAGGCCTACATGGTACCCTGTTTGGGCATCAGCAGGAACAAAGTCATCATTTTTAAAATCCAGTTTGGAACTGCTTAAACCTGCTTTGATTCCAATCCCATTTTGGGAGAAAACAGGAATACTCAGGCAAAGGGCGAGGATAATCAGTGAAAGTTTTTTCATGGAAAATATAGTTGGTTAGAAAATAGTAACGAATACGTTTCTAAAAAATTAGCAAATCCCTTGCCACCAACTCAAAAATCAATTCAAAAGAGCTATTGCTTTCTTTTTAGCCAAGTCATGGAGCGCCCAAAAGTCCATTGGCTTTGGCACTAATGAATCAAATGGAACTTGAGATTTTTTTCGAAAATACTCTACATCTCCTGCTGTAAACCCAATAACAGGAATTCCCATGGTTTTTAAGTTGGATTTTACTTTTCCTAAAAGCTCCACCCCGTCCATTTCAGGCATCATGATATCTGTCAAAATTACATTGAACCCTGGGTCTCTTTCTAGCTCTTGAAGAGCTTCTTTTCCGTTATGCGCAACAACCACCGTATCATCGGATTTCTCAAATATCTTCCTTAAGATCAATAAGTGGACAGCATCGTCATCTACAACAAGTATTCTCATACCATGAATTATATCCCTTAATATATTGAGTTTAAACCACTTTTTGTGCTTTTTGGATAAATTTTATTCAAAAAAAGGGAAGCCTCACGACTTCCCTTTAAAATATCTTTTATGATGGATTTATTAAGCTGCTTGCGGAGCTCCAAAGATCCCAACCATATTCAAAATCAAAAGAATAATCACAATTGGGCAAACCCACTTAATGAAGAACATCCATGCAGCTTTGTAAGGTCCTTTAAAGCCAGGAGCTCCATAACTCAATTCAGTAGCATAGTCAGAGATTTTTTGTGCCCAACCTGTATAAAGTGAAAGCATCAAACAGATCACGATTACTGCGAATGTACCGAAGATAAAGTCCATTGCTCCGAAGAACCCTTGAACTGGATTGCTAAGGAATGTGAATTCAATATTTGCGAAGAAGTTTCCTTCAATATTGGAAAGAGCTGAAGGAACAGACAAAATCATCGCTGCAATACCAACCACCCAAGTAGCTTTCTTTCTATTCCATTTTCTATCATCGATCAAATAAGAAACAGGAACCTCCAACATAGAAATGGTGGAAGTCAATGCAGCCACCATCAACAATAGGAAGAACAATGCCCCGATGATATGACCACCTGGCATTTCAGCAAATACTTTTGGAAGAACATTAAATACCAAGCTTGGTCCATCAGTCAAGTAATCTGGAGAAAGAAGAGCAAATAAAGCCGGGAACACCATCAAACCACCCAAAAGGGCAACCATGGTATCCATCCCTGCAATCCATCCTGCGGACTGAATGATATTGGATTCTTTAGGCAAATAAGAGCCGAATGTGATCATCAAACCCCATCCTACTGACATGGAGAAAAATGCTTGTCCAAGTGCCTGTAGAACAACTGTACCATTGATTTTAGAGAAATCAGGGTTCAAATAATACTGGATACCTGCTTCTGCACCTTCCAAAGTCACTGATCTACCTGCAATAAAGATGATAATCAAGAATAGAACTGGCATCAAGAATTTAGCTGCCTTTTCGATACCACCTGATACACCACCCAATACGATCAAAATCGTGAATAGAATGAATAAGAAGGTCAAAGGAATTACATAAAGTGGAGTCTGAACGAACTCAGAGAAATCAACAGGAATGTTGATAATTTCAGTCACGATGTAACCAACTGTCCATCCAGCAATCACTGAATAGTAGCTAAAAACAAAAAAGCAGACCAATACACAAAGTACGCCTGCTAATTGCCAGAATTTATTTCCTCCAGTTTCTCTAACTGCACCAATTGGGTTTTTCCTAGATCTTCTACCCAGGGCAATCTCATTAAGCAATAGTGGAAGCGCGATAAATAAAACGCAAATCAAATAAACAAAAACGAAAGCTCCCCCTCCATTTTCAGCGGTCAAATAAGGAAATCTCCAAATATTACCTAGTCCTACTGCGGACCCTGCCGCGGCCATGATAAAACCTAGACTAGAACCGAACTGTCCTCTCTCTTCGGTGTTTGCATTTACTGCCATAAATTGATGCTAAAGTTAAATTAAAGGGTATAAACTGGTTTTCAAGAACGGGCTAAGATAATTTGTTTTGATAAAATACCAATTGCCGTTCGGAAAGTTTTCGGTTCAAATCCGAGCTCTTTTCTGGCTTTTTCGATAATAAACCCTGTTTTCAGGGGTCTTTTTGCGGGCTGAGTGAACTTTGTGGAGTCAGTTCTTTTGATCAGGTCTTTATTGAGATCAAAATAATCCGCCACCTCTAAAGCCATCTGATAGGGAGTCATCAATTCATCTCCTGAAATATGATAAATTCCGGTCGCTCCTTTTTTAGCGATGAGAATACATCCAGCAGCCAAATCCTCTGCAAGGGTTGGAGTCCTAAATTGATCATCCACTACTTGAATCTCTTTTCCTGCTTCCAAACTTCCTTTGACCCACAATACAATGTTGGATCGACTCAAGTCATGTGCTATTCCAAAAACCAAGACAGTTCGTGCAATAGCCCAAGGAGTCTTCAGGTTCATTACTAGCTTCTCTGCTTCCTCTTTTGTCTCACCATAATAATTCACTGGTGCCGGAATCGCATCTTCGGCGAGAGGACCTTCTTCACCCGAGAAAATAAAATCTGTTGAAACGAAGATAAAATGAGCACCTATTGCTTCTGCGGCCTTCGCCAAAGTTTCCGTCGCTACCACATTTGCCTGATAGCAAGCGTCCTGATTCAACTCACATTGATCCACATGAGTCATCGCTGCTCCATGGATTATTACGTCTGGAGAAAGTCCTTGGATCGCTTCTTTTACGGCATTAGCATCCTCTAAATCCAACGAGATGTAAGTAAAACCACCTTCTGGCAATCTACATTCTCCTCTTCCCGATGCAAAAACTTCAAATTCACCTGCCTCTACCAACTGAGAGACCAACTTTTGGCCCAAAAGCCCATTGGCTCCTGTTAGGAATAACTTCTTTTTATTGCTCATTGGGATATTTGTATCCAAACTCCTTCTCTATTTTATTTTTAGCCATTTTCTCAACAGTCACTGTCATGTAAATAGGCTGAACAGGCTTATCTCTAGGCCCAGTCTGAACTTCTGAAATTTTCTCAGCGACATCCAAACCCGAAATCACCTCACCGAATACTGTGTATTCACCATCCAAATGCGGTGTACCTCCGATGGTCGTATAAGCTTCTTTCTCCTCATCTGAAATCTCCTTGGTCAGATTCAATTTCAAGGCATCTTCAATTTCTACTCTTTTGGAATACATTAAAGAAGTCAAAGAATCATATTCCCCTGCGTTGTAAAGTCGGATATACTCATTTTTAAGAGGTTCCTGACTTTTCAACTGGACATATTGCATAAATGCTTCTTGCAATCTTTCCATTTCAGTTACCAACATTTCTTCGGTGTATTTTTCACCTAAAACAATGTAGAATTGCGAGCCACTAGATCTCTTCTCAGGATTAATTCCATTCCCTTGTCTCGCAGCCGCAATAGCTCCTTTTTTATGAAAATGGTTCGTGCGGATTTCCGCTGGTAAAGTAGGCCACTCTTCAGCAGGCATCGCCTCTTTGGTAAATACATCACCACCTTGAACCATAAAATCTCGGATCACCCGATGGAATTCCGTACTATCAAATCTTCCATCCTCAGCTAATTCAATGAAATTGGATTTATGCGCAGGTGTGTCGTCAAACAAGATCGCCACAATTTCACCATAGCTGGTATCGATTCTGACAATTTGATCTTTTTGACCAGCGCAAGACACCAGTAATAATATGCCCAGCATCGCTGAGGCCAAAGTCCCTAATCTCATGGGTTCAATGTGGATTTAATCTGATCTAAAATTTCTTTTCCTCCTGCGGCAAAAACTTTATCTGCCAATTCTTGGCCGACCTCCTCTGGATTAGAAGCATCGCCTTTGACTTCAATTGATATCCTTTCACTCCCATCTAAGGAAACTATCCCTCCTTTTAAGGTTAGCTCATTTTCATTTAATGAAGCCAAAGCAAAAACGGGAATACTACATCCTCCTTCTAAAACTCTGAGGTAAGCTCTTTCAGCTCTTAATTTCAAAGAAGTCGGCAAGTCATTGCAAGCGGCGATCAATTGGTCTTTTATGACAGGATCAATCGAATTAGATACTTCTATAGCCACGGAACCTTGTCCTACAGCAGGTGTAAATTCATCCAGTGAAAGCTTTTCTACGATTTGGGAGTCATATCCCATGCGATGAACACCAGCATAAGCCAATAGCAAGGCATCGCAAAGCCCTTCTTCCATTTTTCGAATTCTGGTTTGAAGATTCCCGCGAACCTCCACAGTTTTCACATGGGGATAAAAATGCTTCAAAGTCGCAACTCTTCTGGTAGAGGATGTACCTAAAACCAAAGGTTTGGAAGCGTCAGCTATTGAAATATCGGTGTTGGATGAGAGCAAAACATCATTTTCTTTCTCTCTTTCAGTAAAGGCAATAATCTCAAAACCTTCAGGCAAATTGGACTGCATATCCTTGGCCGAATGAACTGCTATATCAATCCTTCCATCCGTCAATTGGTCTTCCAATTCTTGGGTAAAGACTCCTTTGCTTCCAATTTTTGAAATGGAAACGTCCAAAATCTGATCCCCTTTGGTATCTATGATTACAATTTCGGATTCCAGACCAGCTTTTTTCAAAAGCTCCTCCACATGATACGCTTGCCAAAGAGCCAACTTACTTCCTCTGGTTCCTATTTTGATTTTTCTCATTGTTCTGTTGCCCGCTTTGAAGGGCTCTTTTTGACCATTTCCTCAATAAATCCGACTATCTCTCCAGCTATATTCAATCCGGTAGCCTTTTCAATCCCCTCCAAACCAGGCGAGCTATTTACCTCAAGAATCAAAGGCCCTCTATCTGATTGGAGCATATCAACACCAGCCACATCCAGTCCTAAAGCTTTGGCAGCTTTCAAGGCAGCCTGCTTTTCTACTCTGCTAAGTTTGATCACTGTAGCTTTTCCCCCTCGGTGCAAATTGGATCTAAACTCTCCTTCAGCACCTTGTCGCTTCATTGCTCCAACAACCTTCCCATTCACTACGAATGCTCGGATATCGGCACCTTTAGCTTCTTTGATAAACTCCTGAACAATAATCCTAGCTTTCAAGCCATGGAATGCTTCAATTACTGATTGTCCTGCTTTTTTGGTTTCTGCCAAAACTACCCCAAGCCCTTGGGTACCTTCCAAAAGTTTGATGATTAGTGGAGCACCACCTACATGTTCGATCAATTGCTTTTCTCCACCTTTGGAAAAGTTTGTAAAAGCAGTCTTGGGCATTCCTAATCCAGCTTTTGAAAGAATCTGTAAACTTCTCAGTTTGTCCCTACTGCGGACAATGGCTTGAGAGTTCACAGCCGAAAAAGCCCCCATCAATTCAAACTGACGAACCACTGCTGTTCCGTAAAAAGTCACAGAAGCACCAATTCGTGGTATAATGGCATCCACACCGGTCACTTTTTGTCCCTTGTAAATAATAGAAGGTCCTTCTTGCTCGATGATCAAATCACATAAACTGTGATCTACAATGATCCCTTCATGACCTGCTTCTTGAATGGCCTGCAAGAGTCTTTTTGTTGAATATAATTGAGGGTTCCTCGAAAGGATTGCAATTTTCATAACACTTATTTTCTGTAGGCTTTTGCTAGATTCATTCCTGACACATCCACTAGAAAACGTTTTCTGAGGATTTTTCTACCTAAAAGAATCGCATTTTTCATACTTGATCGATCGGACAAAGTGATTTCCGCATCAAACTTTTCACCAGCCAATTCCATTTGAGTTTCAATCAAATACCTTGATTCTCCATGTCCAAAGGAGTTTTTCACTTTCTTTTCCCTGAACTGCTCAAACACCAACTCCTCTCCAGAATAGCTTTTATGTCCTGGCAAAAGAGCCTGAAAAACCAAAACCTCTTTCCCGTTTCTGATTTCGGTACGGATATTTTCCGCGTGAATGGAACTGGTGTAGGCCCCCGTATCCACTTTGGCCCAAACCAATTTCAAACCCAATTCAGGGAGACTGATTTTTTCTTTTCTACCTATGACTTTCATATCAATCTTAGTCGATTTTCGCCATCAATAGGACTACTTCCATGGAAAGATCCGTGAAAATCAATTTAGCATTTCCATTTCTTTCCAAATGATAATGTGCCTTATTGAATAGCTCATACAGACCCGGAATATGATCTTCCTTTAGGACATTCCCGCTGATCTTATTGATAAATTCCCGATCATCTCCTTTGGTTCTGAGCAAAGAATCGACCGAGGCATTCTTTAATAAAATCTCCCTCAGCACATTCATTCCAGTTTGCAGGATGGACTTTTGGGCTTCCTTATCAAACTTGTGATAGGAGTCCGACAGTGCAAATATATCCTTGAATTGCTTGCTATGACACAATCTGAACCAATTCCTGATCCATGCCACCTGTTGATCCTCGACTTGATTGACTAAACGCATGGCTTCGCGAAGATTTCCGTCGGCAATCATCGAAATCTGCATGGCAGTTTGATCATCACAAAGACCGGAAGAAACCAAATATTCATGAATTTCCTCATCAGTAAATCCCCGAACCATCACTTTTTGAGTCCTGGATAGGATCGTAGTCAGCAATTGCTCTGGCTGAGTAGTGATCAACATGAAAATGGTTTTCTGCTGCGGCTCTTCCAAAATCTTCAACAAGGCATTGGCTGCCTGAGGATTCAAAAACTCTACTCCCCAAATCATCATGATCTTATATCCACCTTCAAATGAAACCAAAGAAAGTGTCTGAATGATCTGCCTAGCTGCCCCTACCGATATATTCAATTGCTTTTTCTCAAAGCCATTGAAGTAGATATAATCATGGACATTCCCATAAGGCTGTTCCAGCACAAACTTCCTCCAGTTTGCCAACATGTCCACTTTTTGATCATTGTCCTTATCCGTCTCCTTGGCTTTCGCAATAACAGGGAAAGCAAAATTCAAATCCGGCATGACCAGTTTGGCCATTCTCTGACAGGCAGGGCATGTGCCGCAAGAATCTGTTTCTGTAGGATTTTGGCAATATAAATAGGTCGCCAATGCCAATGGCATCGTCAAATTTGCAGAACCTTCTGGCCCATAGAAAAGAAGCGCATGAGCCAAATGGTTGTTTTTGACCGCATTAAGCAAATGGGCTTTAGTTTCTGGAAGTCCGGGTATTTCAGAAAATTGCATGGTCTAAGATTAGGAGTTTTTTTCCCAAATTCGATAGTTCTTGGACATCTCAAATAGCTTCAACAACATCTCCTCTTCAATATCGGTCCATTCAACTTTTCTGCGATTCATCACAGCAATAGCCGTTTCTTTGAATTTGGGAAACTGAAAGGTAGAAAATCCAGCTGCTCCACCCCAAGCAAAGGAGGCAATAAAATTTCGGGGATAGCCATCGCCAAAGATATTCGCTCCAATACCCACAACTGTACCCGTATTGAACATGGTATTGATTCCACATTTGGAATGATCTCCCATCATCAGACCACAAAACTGAAGTCCTGTATTGGTGAATCCTCCTTTCACATAGTCCCAGACTTTGACAGGAGCATAGTTATTTTTCAAATTGGAAGTATTAGTATCTGCTCCCAGATTGCACCATTCTCCAAGTACAGAATTCCCCAGGAATCCTTCGTGCCCTTTATTGCTGTATCCAAAAATCACGGAATTTGAAATCTCTCCTCCTACCTTAGAATGAGGACCAACCGTGTTGTCTCCACGTAGTTTGGCTCCCATATTCACAGTAGAACCTTCGCAAAGGGCAAAAGGCCCACGTATTAAAGCTCCTTCTTGGATTTCGGTATTCTTGCCAATATAAATCGGTCCGTTTTCAGCATTCAATACTGCTGCTTTGACTACTGCACCTTCTTCAATGAAAATATTCTCAGGAGCATAAACCTGAGTATAGGGATCTTTCAGTTTTTCTGATTTTCGCCCCTGCGTGATCAAAGAAAAATCTTTTCTGATTTCCGCCCCATTGAATTGAAAGATATTCCAAGTCTTAAGTAGCATATCCGGCACAGTTTCAATCTGCACGATTTCCTTTTCAGCAGCTATACTCAGATTTTTTTCAGTCTCACCGATATAAGAAGCCAAAAGCGTCTTTCCGAAGTAAAGTGATTGGTTTTCTCCCAAATTCCGGAGAATTTCTACAGAATTAGAATCTGGCAACCAAGCTCCGTTTACTGCCAACAGACTACCCTCGGATCTAGGAAACTTCTTTTGAAGGTAATCCTGAGTAAGATACGAAACGGTTTTCCTGCTGTATTTCTCCCATTTCTCAGAGATCTTCAATATCCCAATTCGGATATCTGCCACAGGTCTGGTAAAAGTAAAAGGGAGTAATGACCCGCGAATTGATGGATCATCGAACAAAAGAATATTTTCCATGTGGCAAAAATAAAAAAGTCTCCCGGAATCCATGCTCCGCGAGACTTTTTAGCTGAATACGCTTTGGAATTACTTCTTCGCGTATCTTCTGTTGAATTTCTCAACTCGACCAGCAGTATCGAGCAACATTTTCTTACCAGTGTAGAATGGGTGAGACTGAGAGCTCACTTCAATTTTGTACACAGGATATTCTTGTCCATCTTCCCAAGTGATTGTCTCTTCGGTTTCGATGGTAGATTTAGTCAAGAATTTAAACTCAGAAGAAGTGTCATAAAACACAACGTCTCTGTAGTTTGGATGAATATCAGCTTTCATATCACTAAGTATTTTTGGAGTAGCTTTTTCAAATGAGGCACAAAGTTATCCTTTTTCGCAAAAATCACCAAATCTTTCTAGAAAATTCTGTGAGTTTGGATTTCTCTCACCTCTTACCACAAAGGTAAGGTTTTCAAGAAATTAATTTTCCTTTGACCACAATATCATGAGTCATATAGGGAAATTCGGTCTGACCTGCTATTTTCAAATCAGTTTTCAATTCTCCAAAGCATGAGGCAACCCTTACTTTCACTCCCAAAACTTTTCTTTTTTGTTAGCTTTTTGATTTTTACACAAAGCCTTGCCCAAGCCCAAGGAAGTTATATCCCTTTTGATCGGGATTACTATCATCGCTTTGAACGCTATGAGATTCTTCAGGGAAAGAACAATCCCTTTTTCCAAACGGCCTACAAACCTCAAAGGAGAGATCTTCTTGCCAAGTATTTGGATTCCTTGGTAAATGACCCTGTGATTTCTACCGCATCCGACAGGTTCAATTTGGCATATTTGGCACAAGACAATTGGGATTTTGTAACTCAAGAAACCCCAGACTCGAATAAACCTTTCCTCAAAAAGCTTTATCGAAAACCTGGAGACTTTGCTCATTATTATAGTGAGGATTTTGACATTCATTTGAGTCCTGTGATTTATTTGGCGGGAGGAACGGAAACAGATAATGATCAAAACCCTGCTCAGCTTTCCAGAGGAATTGTTGTGAGAGGAGCCATTGATAAAAAGGTGAGTTTCTTCACCTATATGACCACCACTGAATTATACTTTCCTTCATGGGTAAAAAATTATGCAGAATATAATGGTGCTGTTCCTGGAGAAGGTTTTTGGAAAGAATACAATACCGATGGCTACAATTATTTCTCAGCCAGAGGTCATGTGAATTTCAACTTGACCAAAAGTATTCAAGCTCAAGTGGGACATGACCGAAACTTTATAGGAGAAGGATATCGCTCCTTTTTGCTTTCGGATTTTTCCAATCCTTACATGTTTGTCAAACTGAACACCAAAGTCTGGAAGTTTCAATTGACTAATCTCTGGACTCAGATGACAGCCGACGTCTTTTATGACAGAGGTAGACCAACTGATGGAAGGTATCCCCAGAAATATTTCTCCATGCACCGCTTGGGATTCAACATTGGCAAAAACATCAACCTTGGTTTCTTTGAATCAGTGATGACTGACAAGGTCAATTTCAACTATTTCAATCCAATCGTATTTTTCCGCTGGGTAGAGCAGCAATTAGGAACCCCTGACAAAGTCATGTTAGGGTTTGACGGAAAGTGGAATTTCTATCCTGGAATGCAATTCTATGGACAATTTGCTTTGGATGAGTTTGTGTTTAATGAATTTTTTGGAATAGACGGCAAAGGCTCAAAAAGAAATAAGTTTGGAGCACAGGCAGGATACAAATACATCAATGCATTCGGACTTTCAAATTTGGATCTCCAGCTTGAGTTCAATGCCGCAAGACCTTATACTTTCCAGGAAAAATTTGATGATCAATCCTACAGCAACTGGAGAACTCCACTCACCCATCCAAGAGGTGCAAACTTCAGAGAGTTCATTAGTATCATCCGTTATCAGCCAATTCCAAAGCTGAACCTGAGCCTATTGGGAATGTATCAATTGTACGGCACCGATCCAGATACCGAAACCAATTACGGAGGAGATGTTTTGAAAAACAGATTGGAAGGAAGTCCGACAGGACTATTTGGAAATTACATCGGTCAGGGAATCGAAAACAAGGTTATTCAGACCAATTTGGTGGCTAGCTATATGCTCAAGCATAATTTCTTCATCGATGCAAATCACACTTTTAGAAGGAGAACTGCACAAGATCTGGATTCCCCAGAAAGCAAGCAATTTATCCAATTGGGTATCAGATGGAACTTTATTAGACCTGATTACAATTTCTAGGCATAGCGCAATTTTGCGTAAATGCCCACTGGAATTCCGATATTTGCAACATGAAGACCTATTTGCGGATCCTTTCTTATGCCAAACCATTTGGCAGATTCGTCCCAACATACATTATCTACACCCTCTTTTCCATCATTTTTGGCTTGGTAAATTTCACTTTACTCAAGCCTCTTTTTGATGTGATTTTTGAGCAGGTGGATCCACAAAGCCTTGAAAAATACAGGGCTCTTCCTGAGTTTTCTTTTAGTATTGAATACTTCACAGGCCTTTTCAACCACTATTTTCTACAAGTAACAGATGATTACGGCAAAGTCGGCACTCTGATTTTCGTTTGTATCATCATTGTGATTTCTGTTTTCCTTTCTAATCTTTTCACCTACCTGTCTGGAGTGGTTTTAGCAAAAGTGAGAGCAGTAGTCATCAAAAAAATGAGAGCAGACATCTTCGGGAAAGTCACTCGTTTTCACATCGGCTATTTTTCCAATGAAAGAAAAGGAGACCTGATGTCCAAAATGACCAATGACGTTCAGGAAGTAGAAAATACCATCGTTCAGTCCTTGAGAGTAGTTTTCAGAGAGCCTGCGACTATAATTCTGTATTTCGCAGTTCTTTTCTTTATGTCGGTTAAGCTGACGCTTTTCACCATTTTGATCATCCCTATCTCCGGAGCGATCATTGGAGGAATTACTCGAAGACTAAAAAAGAAAGCCATTCAAAGCCAGGAATCTTTAGGTCGAATCGTGAATATCCTTGATGAGACTTTGGGAGGCATGCGAGTGATTAAAGCCTTCAATGCCGAGAAATTCATGTTCGGGAAATTTGATCAGGAGACAGATCACTATGCGGCAGTCAATGTCAATATGGCGCGAAAAAATGAGCTAGCTTCCCCTATTTCCCAGTTTTTAGGAGTCAGCGTCGTAGCAGGAATATTGGTTTATGGCGGTAGTTTGGTTTTGAGCGGAAACTCCAACTTAAGCGCTTCGGATTTCATTACTTATATCATCATTTTCACTCAGGTCTTGAATCCTGCCAAGGAAATCTCAAGAGCTGTCAGTAGCATCCAGCGTGGAATTGCGTCTGCGGAGCGAGTTTTCGAAGTGGTAGATACTCCAACTCAAGTCAAAAGCCCAGAAAATCCGATTGTACCAAAAGCATTTGAAAACTCCATCGAATTCAAAAATGTGAGTTTTGCTTACCAGGACAAAAAGGTTTTAAAAGACATCAACTTCTCTTTAGGTAGAGGAAAGACTGTTGCTTTGGTCGGACCTTCTGGAGGAGGAAAATCGACATTGGCTGATCTGGTACCAAGATTCTACGATCCGACCGAAGGAGAAATTCTTTTGGATGGAAATGATCTGAGATCTTTTGAAGTTGGAAGCCTGAGAAAACTAATGGGGATTGTGACACAGGAATCTATTCTTTTCAATGATACAGTTTTCAATAACATCGCATTTGGTTTAGAAAATATAACGGAAGAGCAAGTCATTGAGGCGGCTAAAATCGCCAATGCTCATGAGTTCATTTCCAAAATGGATAATGGCTACCAAAGTAGCATTGGGGAAAGAGGTTCTCTCCTTTCCGGTGGACAAAGACAGCGATTGAGTATTGCAAGAGCGGTATTGAAAAACCCTCCGATTTTGATTTTGGATGAAGCAACTTCTGCTTTGGACTCCGAGTCTGAATTATTGGTTCAAGAAGCTTTGACTAAGCTAATGGCCAACCGAACTACCTTGGTGATTGCTCATAGACTGAGTACCATCCAGCATGCAGATGAAATCCTGGTCATTGAGCAAGGGAAAATCGTTCAAAGAGGTACTCACAAGGAATTAATCTTAACGGAAGGACTATATCAAAAGCTTTCCAGTATCCAGTCGGTTTAGTATCTTTAAAAAAATAAGAGATTAGAATAATGAAAAAGTTTCATCAAATCATGCAGATAGTTCTACTGGTATATTTTGTAGCCTATCTGATATTTTTCATCACTTTTGACACCTTGGGAAGTCTTTTTGGAATGGCAGAAGTTTCTTCTCAATCCATGGTGACTATTTTCTTGATCGGGCTGGGAATATTCTTGGTCGCTTGGTTGACTGGAAAGGGAGCGATCTCATCGCTTAACTCAAAAATCACCAAAATGGACAATGAGATGAATAGACTCAAAGCAAAAATTTATGACTTTGAGCATCCTCATACACCGGAGCCTGCAAAACCAAGTACTCCAAAACCTGCTCCTACAAAAGCACCGGAAAGTGATAGCGGAAACATTCCACCACGTCAAAATTATACTGATTAATCAGTATAAGACTTGAAAACATTATTGAAAGGAAGCCGGCGGCTTCCTTTCTTCGTTTTTAACCGCCTCATTCTAAACCCATTCCCCACCTATAAAAATCAAATCGTGAAATAATAAGGATTGGTTTAACTTCAGTTTTCATTCCTATTCTATTGCACATACCAATCATGATTACAGTCAAGAATTCAAACAGACTTCTTATAATTCTTCTTTTTTTAGGCCTCTTTTCTTGTGAAAAAGCTCCCAAAACTACGATTGAAAAAGCACCAAATATCATCTTAATCCTTGCAGACGATTTAGGATATTCCGATTTGGGAGCTTTTGGAGGCGAAATTGATACTCCGAATCTCAACTGGCTGGCAAGTCAAGGAATCAAATTCACCCAGTTCTTTAATACATCCAGATGCTGTCCAACCAGAGCCTCTCTTTTGACAGGATTATATAACCATCAAGCAGGAATCGGTCAAATGACCACAGATACAGGCCTCGATGCTTACCGAGGGCACATCACCACCTCCGCTGTTACATTGGCTGAAGTATTGAAAAACTCGGGATATCACACTGGAATGGTGGGAAAATGGCATGTTTCCAATACGGTTGTTCAAGAAACACCAGAAGCCCAATTGGCTTGGCTCAATCATCAAGAAGAACACCCTCTGTTTTCACCGATTGAGCAATACCCAACCAATCGAGGATTTGAAAAATACTTTGGAAATATCTGGGGTGTGGTGGATTTCTTCGATCCTTTCAGTTTAGTCAATGGCACCGAACCAGTTACAGAAGTTCCCAAAAACTATTATCATACTGATGCCATCAATGATACAGCTTCGGTTTATATCCGAGATTTTGTCAAAGATGACAAGCCCTTTTTCCTTTATGTCGCTCACACTGCTCCTCACTGGCCACTCCACGCCCTACCCGAGGATATCGAAAAATATAAAGACACATATAAAGTTGGTTGGGATTCTATCCGAAATCAGCGCTATAATCGACTAGTAGAACTAGGCATGATTGATCCAAATGTTGCTCCACTATCAGAAAGATGGGATAGCGAAGTGACATGGGAAGAAAATAAAGATAAAGATTGGGATGCTCATGCTATGGCTGTTCATGCAGCCATGGTAGACCGAATGGATCAAGGAATAGGCAGAATCATCGAAACTCTCCGAGAATTGGACGAGCTAGACAATACCCTTATAGTTTTCTTGAGTGACAACGGAGCAAGTTCTGAGAATGCCATGAGATATGGGCCTGGCTTTGACCGACCTAGCCAAACGAGATCTGGAGAAACGATTCATTATCCTGTACAAAAAGATGTGCTTCCGGGTCCTCAGACTACTTTCACATCCATTGGGATTAGATGGGCCAATGTGGCAAACACCCCTTTTCAATATTGGAAAATGGAATCATTCGAAGGTGGAATCCATACTCCGATGATTGCTTTCTGGCCTGACAAAATGAAAGAATCTGCAGGTACCATCTCTAATCAAGTTGGGCATGTGATGGATTTCATGGCAACTTTTGCAGACGTTGCAAAAGCGGAATATCCACAAAGCTGGAATGGAATTCCTATTACTCCTTTGGCAGGAAAAAGCCTTCTTCCCATCTTTGAGGGAAAGAAACGAGAAGGACACCCTATCCTCTTCAATGAACATGAAGGAGGCCGGTATGTCAGAACTTCTGAATGGAAACTGGTTGCATTGGATGCCAAGCAACCTTGGCAATTATTTCGAATTAATGAAGATCAAACAGAAACTGAGGATTTAGCTAATAAATACCCAGAAGTCGTTCTTGAATTGGATAGTCTTTGGCAAAATTGGGCAATCAAAAACAAAGTTCTTCCAAATCCATAACGACCCAAAACTTAAAAATAAGTTGAAATTAAAGATTTAATCTTACTAAAAACCTATATTAAGGAAACCAAAACGGTTTCCTTTTTTATACCATGGTAGCAAAAACTTTTGGAAGCGCCGTCTCAGGCGTAGACGCAAATTTGATTACAATTGAAGTGAATGTTGGGCAAGGCACTAGCTTTTATATGGTGGGTCTTCCTGATTCTGCTGTCAAAGAATCACAGCAAAGAGTTGAGTCCGCACTCAAATATTTTGGATACAGAATGCCTAGGCAAAAGGTTGTCATCAATCTAGCTCCTGCAGATATTCGAAAAGAGGGATCGGCTTACGACCTACCAATTGCCATGGGAATTTTACAAGCTTCAGAACAAGTGGAATTCCCAGAATTGGATCGCTATGTAATCATGGGCGAATTATCATTGGATGGAAATCTTCGTCCGATCAAAGGAGTGCTTCCCATTGCAATAGAAGCCAGAAAACAGGGATTTAAAGGCTTCATTCTCCCTCTTGAAAATGCCAAAGAAGCTTCAATTGTCAACAACCTGGATATTATTCCAGTTGAAAACCTGAATCAAGCGGCAAATTTCCTAATGGGAGAATTGGAAATCGAGCCATTGGTAACTGATACAAGAGAGATTTTCTACCATTCCTTGGATGATATCGAGTTTGATTTTGCGGATGTCCAAGGACAAGAAAATATCAAAAGGGCCATGGAAATCGCTGCTGCCGGAGGTCACAATGTAATCATGGTAGGTCCTCCTGGAGCTGGAAAAACGATGTTGGCAAAAAGACTCCCTTCCATTTTACCACCTCTTTCTCTTCAAGAAGCTCTGGAAGCTACAAAGATTCATTCCGTGGCAGGAAAACTAGGAAAAAACGCCTCCTTGCTGGCAAGCCGGCCATTCAGAAGCCCTCACCATACGATATCTGATGTCGCATTGGTTGGAGGCGGCGGCAACCCTCAGCCTGGAGAAATCTCTTTAGCCCATAATGGTGTTCTATTTTTGGATGAACTCCCAGAATTCAAGCGTACTGTACTAGAAGTGATGCGACAACCCTTGGAAGAAAGAAAAGTGACCATTTCCAGAGCAAAAGTTTCTGTGGATTATCCAGCCAACTTCATGTTGATCGCGAGTATGAATCCATGCCCGTGCGGCTACTACAATCATCCTGAAAAGGAATGCGTTTGTGGCCCAGGAATCGTTCAGAGATATCTCAATAAGGTGAGCGGGCCACTATTGGATCGTATTGATCTCCATGTGGAAGTGACACCTGTGAAATTTGACGAGATGACCTCCACTCGAAAAACGGAATCTAGCAAAGCCATTCGGGATCGAGTCATTTTAGGGAGAGAAAAACAAAAGGATCGCTTCAAAGACAATCCCGAAGTCTATTGCAATGCAATGATGCCTTCTCATATGGTCAAAGAAATCTGCCAAATCAATGATGGTGGTAAAATACTACTGAAAACAGCCATGGAAAGATTGGGCCTTTCGGCACGAGCCTATGACAGGATTTTGAAAGTGGCCAGGACCATAGCTGATATAGCAGGCTCAGATGAAATCAAAGTCGAGCATCTGGCAGAAGCCATTCAATACCGAAGTCTGGATCGTGAAGGCTGGGCTGGTTGAGAAGGTTTGAGATTTAAACATTCACCTCTCATATCAGTTAACTTGCTGTTATCAAATTCTTTGAAGAAATTAAGCAAAGCATAACCTTTACACCCTATGAAAAACTTTCTTACTCTTTTATTTATTGCTTTTTCCATTTCAGTGCATGCACAGGACATGATAAAAACAGATGATGGAGAAGTGAAAATCACTCCCATTCTGCACGGAACTGTCGCATTGGACTATAAAGACTTGACAATTTTTGTGGATCCATATGGTGGAGCAGAAGTATTTAGCGGACAAAACATTCCAGATTTAGTCCTGATTACTGATATCCATGGTGATCATCACAATCAAGAAACTTTGGACGGATTGGATCTTTCTCAGACTGTCATTGTCGCTCCAAAAGAAGTGGCTGATAAACTTCCCGCAGCTAAGTATAAAAGCATCATTATCCTAGGTAATGGAGATGTGGAGAATATTTTAGGTACTCGAATTGAGGCAATCCCGATGTATAATTTACCTGAAACAGATGACAGCCGTCATCCAAAAGGCCGCGGAAATGGATACATAGTAGAATTGGGAGGTAAAAGCTTTTACTTTTCTGGAGACACTGAAGACATTCCGGAAATGAGAGCCTTGGAAGGAATTGATGTAGCTTTTGTCTGCATGAATCTACCTTATACGATGGATGTGGATCAAGCAGCCTCTGCGGTATCTGAATTCAAACCAACCATTGTTTATCCTTATCACTACAGAGGAACAGAAGGTTTGAGTGATGTTGAAAAATTCAAGACTTTAGTTAATGCAAGTGCTCCGGGAGTTGAGGTAAGATTGAAGAATTGGTATCCGAACTAAAACTCGTAGACCAAGCCTTCTTTGCACATTTCGATTTCAAAATCGAAGCTCTTTCCCTCAAGATTCCTTCTTAGAATCTCATCGAGCTGCTCATCAGTATTTGTTGGTTCATGGTGAAAAATCGAAAGCTTTTTCACCTGACTTAGCTTTGCAAATTGAAGTGTATCACGGACAGCACTATGCCCCCAGCCTACTTTCTTTTCGTATTCAGCGAAGGAATAGGCACCATCATGAAATAAAACGTCCGCATTTTTTGCGATTTCAAAACCGGAAGTCCAATCTGGATTATTCGGGAAATCAGTAGACCCCAATCGCAGTTCATGATCAGGCATATAAGCTATAACATGATCTCCATGCTGAATTCTATAACCCAAAGTCGGCCCGGGATGACAGATATAATCGGTTTTGATTTTAAAGTCACCTATTTCAAATTCACTTTCATCCAACTTATGAATCACCGGATGATTAGGTAAATCTCCCAGGCGAACAGGGAAAAGTGGCGCGGAAAAATACTTTCGAATTCGGCTCAACAATGAATCATTACTGGCTGAAGGGCCCCATAGATGAACTTCCACATCGGGATGATACAATGGCTTGAAAAAGCCTAATCCCATCGTGTGATCAATATGCAAATGAGTCAGAAGTATATGGATGACCTTCACTTCTGGCCCCATAAATCTTCCCAATCTCTGTATTCCAGAACCTGCGTCCAAAATCAAAAAAGTCTCACCATCACTTACCTCAATGCAGGAGGTATTTCCACCGTAAACTATATTTTCAGGCCCTGGTGAAGGTAAAGAGCCTCTACATCCCCAGATTTTTGCGATCATATTATTTCACTTTTCCAAAACATAGCCATAGCTCCTAAGTATCTATCCGGTCTTCCAATAATAGGAAAAGCACTTACTGAAATAGGGACCCTCTCACCATTAAGATTATTGATAAACATAGATCCATTCGCTGGAACCTGAGTCGTTAAAGTTTTCACTAAAGGCAAATCCTCAGGTCTTAAAGGGTTTCCTTTTGCATCCATTGGAGTAAAAATAGTCGCCCATTCTTCTACTTTCATCCCTCCTGTTTCTCCAAACCTCAAACCGAAAATTTCTTCAGCAGGCTCATTGTAAAAAAGCAAATTACCTTGAGTATCCACTAAAAAAGCAGGAATACTCAAGGTATCCATAAACTGTCTGCCTAAGATCAATTCTAGGGGCTGTGCTGGCATAATTCAGGGTCTTAAATGAAAAAGCTAAAGAAATTTACAAAATATCTATCAATAATTACGTTTCTCCCTGAGAATCATAACAATCCTTCTACTCGCAGCAATAAATTTCAGATTTTTTTGATCAATAAACTTTGCTGATTTTGTAATGTTGGCCATTGAAATCAAACTCATCTCCTGACTTTTTGCCTTTCATTTGTAGAAAAATTGGGGCTTGGGTTGAAAGACCAAAAATTGAAGAGCCATTGACTTCTACCTCCTCAGTAGACACTGCCACAAAGAATACTCTCTTATCTGTCACAACTACAGCTCCTGTATCTACTACCTCATGAACCCTTTCCCAATCAATACTTTCCAACTTTGCCAATTCCGACTTCAAAAATTCCAATTCTGATTCATACCTCGCCAACACTTCTTGTCTTTCAGTAGTCCCTCCTCCGTCTTGACTAGGAATTACATCATGATCATAAATCTCAGACTTCAAGTCTTGAATTTCTTTTTCAAAATCCTGAATCTGCATTTCTTGTTTGATCAAACAGCCTTTTATGATTGCTTTCTTATCTATCATTTCCATGGTTTTATGGGTTTTATGTCATCAATTCTAATTTAAAAATCTCCAACTAAATATGACAAAGGTCAGCTTGCGGTTTGATTAAAAACTCGATTCCTTATGTAGCATTAGTCACCCAATAGCTTTAAAAAATTGGCTAATTTCGATTATGATGAAAAAACTGACCCTTTTCTTTCTACTAATTGGAGGCATGTATGCCTGTGGACCCAAATCAAACTCTGATCAAAGTAATGCGACTACTGAAACACCAGCTGGAAAAGTAACTTCTCTTTCTGCGTCAGATTTTAAGGATAAGACTGACCAAAATAAAGGAATCATTTTAGATGTTCGTACCCCTCAGGAAGTCAGCCAAGGTAAGATTGAAGGAGCCGAAGCACTGGATTTTTATCGTTCTGATTTTTTGGATAAAGCTTTGGAGCTACCGAAAGACGAAGAGATCTACATCTACTGCAGCGCAGGAGTGAGAAGTGCGCAAGCAGCAGAAATGCTAGTTCAAAACGGTTACACTAAGGTTTATCAACTCGAAGGAGGATTGGGGCCATGGGTGAATCAAGGATATCCACTTTCTAAAGATTAAAGTATCGCAAAAGCCTGATCCAAATCTTCCAATAAGTCATCCGTATGCTCTAACCCAACGGAAACACGGATTAAGTTCGGTGGAGTTAAAGTATCTGGACCTTCCACCGCAGCTCTTCTTTCGATAATGCTCTCAACTCCTCCCAAACTGGTAGCATTCGCAAATAATTTCAGATTTTGAATCAAAAGGTCAGCTTCAGCAGCTCCGCCTTTAACCTCAAAAGAAACCACACCACCAAAACCTGTCATTTGACCTGCGGCAATCTCATGTCCTGGATGCGATTTCAAACCAGGGTAGTGAACTTTATCTACCTTGGGATGAACAGAAAGATATTCTGCTAAAATCATCGCATGTTCTCCATGCCCTTTCATCCGATAGGCCAAGGTTCTCATACTTCGAGTCAACCAATAACAGTCCATAGCAGAAGGTACCGCCCCTCCTACTTTTTGCACCAATCTGACTCTTCCCCAAAAATCATTTTTCTCTTTGGTCACTAATGCTCCTCCCAAAATATCACTATGCCCACCAAAATATTTGGTACTACTATGCATCACGATATCTGCTCCAAGCAATAGAGGGTTTTGAAAAACTGGCGTAGCAAAAGTATTATCGCAAGCTAGAATTGCTTCGGCCTCTTTGGCGATCTCGGCTACTTTTCGAATATCCGTAACTTTCAAAAGAGGATTACTTGGCGTTTCCACCCAAATCAATTGGGTATTTGGCTGTACTGCAGCTTTTACAGCATCCAAATCACTCATATCTACAAAAGTCACCTCATGCACACCTTTGAAAAGCATCGTCATGGAATTATGCAAACCATGGTACATATCATTTGGAGCGATGATGTGTGAACCTGCCTCCAAAGCTTGAAAAACGGCAGTTCCAGCTGCATTCCCCGAAGAAAAAGCTGCAGCATCTTCTCCTCTTTCCAAAACTGCAATCAATTCTTCCAAAGATGATCTATTGGGATTGGCTGCTCGGGTATATAGTGCCCCGGTTTCATTCCCGTGAATAAAAGTCGTACTCAGAGTAATCGGCTGAACAACCGGCTGATTTTTATCTGTGACCTGATTTCCTTTATGAATTGCTAGCGTTTCGAATTTCATAGCTCCAAGATTTTTGGGAAATTAAGAAAGTAAAAGCAATTGGGGAAGGAGAAAGATCACTTAAACTTTTTTAAAAAATTCGCATGTTCATTCCAACCTTTTTAGCTTGAGTCTGCTCTTTAGATCAGAAAGACAATTACATGAACCAAATCCAACTAGACAGTGAATTGATAGAGCAGGTTATCGCTCAGGATCGAAAAGCTCAATTTCAGCTTTTCGAATTGACTAAGCGGATGGTTTATTCTCTGGCTTTTCGAATGTTGGATGATGAAGACATGGCGCATGATGTTCTGCAGGATACCTATGTGCAGGTTTTTCAACAAATCCGAAACTTGAAGCACCCGGAAGCTTTGACATCTTGGATGCGTACGATTGCGGCACGCAATGCCATTCGTAAAGGAAAAAAGCAGTTCCAATTTGAAAGACTGGATCAAGTAGAGGAAACTGGGGAGGATCAATTTGAAGCCTGGTTTGACGGAGAACTATTGGATCAGGCAATCAGAAGCCTTCCTCCCGGCGCTAGGGCCATTTTCATGCTGGTTGCCGTTGAAGGTTATCCACATCAAGAAGCTGCCAAGCTTTTGGGAGTGAGTGAAAGCACTTCAAAATCCCAGCTGAGTTATGCTAAGAAATTATTAAAAACAAGAATCAAAACCCTGCTTCAGGCATGAAAAATCTTCCTCAACATACTCCAAAAAGCACTAGCTGGGATAAGATTTTGCAACAGCAGGATTTCGACACTCAATTAGAAAAAGTAAGTCTTGACCTTCCTCATTTCGAACCGAGTAGCAAGGCCTGGGAGGGAATAGTCTCTGAATTGGACTCTGAGAAAAGAATCATTCCGATTTGGCAAAAACTGGCGGCGGCAATGGTTTTGGTATTCATGATTGCATTATTATGGGTCTTGTTAGAAAAAGACCAAGATCCTACTTTCGAAACAGATCTTTTGACGCAGATTCAAGATATCTCTATCCCTATACCAGTTGAGAAACCAATTCTTGAGGGAAAAGAGAGCTTTGTAGAAATGGGTAAACCGTCCACTACTGCCACGGAAACTAAACCTTTTGAATCAAAACAGGAATTGGCAGAGGTAAGTATTCCCAACATTTCCTTACCTACTATGGAAATTCCTCAGGTAAGTTTGGATCCATCTTATAATCCAAATCAATTCACAGCTTCTTCAAAAAACAAAAGCCTGCATGAGGTAGACATTTCTTGGGGTAAAGGCCGCTCAAAAATGAGAGTAAAAACTGCTTTTGGAAAAAGCCAAGAAGAGTTACAACCGGACCGAAAGTCTCATACTGCCACCTCCAAAACCATTCAAATCAAATTTAAAAACTAATCCATCACACCTTAAACACTATTAAAATGAAAAGATATTTTCTTCTCACAGGGATTGCTATGCTCTTTTCGATCTCTCTTTTTGCACAGGAGGTAGAAAACCAATTAAGCAAATTCAATCAAAATATGATCAATGAAAAATCGCCTATTACAGACACATTGGTATTTAATCTTCCCAATGAAGGAACATTTCTCCTTTACTTCAACAATCAGGAACACAGCGTTGAATCACTTCAAGAAGAATTTCAGCCTATTTTAGAGAATGCTACTAAATTCCCGGATTTTGAAACGAAAGGCTATCGAATTGCTGAAAGTTTTTCATCCACCAGTTTAGAGGCTGTAAAATATGAAGTCGAGAATAAATACGTTCAGCACTTAGATAGCCTGGAATTCACGTTCCCTGTTGGCTTGGATTATACCGGAGGGGATTTCACTCCGGTAGCTGGCTTCCGAACTCATTTAAATCTCCGAAACTTTAGTTTTGGAGGATCGATCACCAACCATATTTATTTCCCTCCACGGATCGAAGAAAACATCAAAGTAAACAGCAGCTGGTTTGTCAATGCCGAATTTTCCTGGGAAAAATACTCAAGGGAAAACAAGAAAAACACAGTTGGAATTGGGCTGCTCATGAATGATACTAAGAGTGACTTATTTTCTGGAACAACAGTGAGAGCTTTCTACAAGCATCAACTCAATAAAAATATTGCTATTGAAGTGGGAGTCGTAGGCACTGAAAACTTAAAGACTTTCTACCCAACAATCGGGGTGAGATTCTGGTAAAAAAAAGCCCTCAAGCGATCTAATTCGCTTGAGGGCCTACTTATTTTTTTAGCTTTTTTTTATCTGATCCTATCTACAGATCTCACCAAAGCTTCATCTTTCTTAATAAATCTATTGGCCAGCATATTACAAACCATAGCTGCCAAAATCGTCCAAAAACCTAATTGGTAGCTTCCTGATTCGGTAGATTCAATCGCTGTATTGACACCATTGGTAGTCAAGAAAACGGAAACAACGGCACCAACCATGATCAGACTGTTCACCATATTTAGCATCATTTGCTTCGCTCTATTTCTATATTGAAAGATTGAGATCAAGGCTAAAAGACCTGCAAATGAGGCCAAAGCTGCTATATACCACTTGGAAGAAGACTGAATCATTTCACCAGAGGCATCCAAATTACTCATCATAAATGCCGACAACTCCCAAGAATCCCCTTCAGGGGTTGGTCCTTGTACCCAAAGTGTGGTTCCGATGGTTACTCCCATACAGATCACTACTAATAGGAGAAATATTGTTTGTACTCGCTGAATCATTTTACCTTAAATTTTGTGCAAAGAAACGCCCATTTGGCGGCTTTCACAAGGAAAGACAAAAACTCTCGATGGGAATCAATAGGGAATTGTATCTTTGCGCGGTATGAGCGGATTTCAGCGATATTTTATGGAGTTGAGCTATGAGGGAAGTGCTTTTCACGGATGGCAAATCCAAAATAACTCCCACACAGTTCAAGAATCCATAGAAACAGCCCTTTCTACTTATTTCAAATCACCCATTTCTATCATGGGAAGTGGACGGACCGACACCGGTGTTCACGCTTCCATGCAGGTTTGTCATTTTGATTACTCGGAAAATTTCGATCGGGAGAAGTTGCTACGTGGATTGAACGGGATTTTACCCAAACAGATTGCCATTCACTCCATCAGAAAAGTCATACCTGATGCCCATGCTCGATTTGATGCAGAGGAAAGATCCTATGTTTATCGGATGCTTTTCAGAAAAAATCCTTTCATCGATCATTTGGCCTGGACAAGTTATGTCAGACCTGATATTGATTTGATGAACCAAGCGGCTTCTGCTTTGTTAAAACATGAGGATTTTGAAAGTTTCAGCAAAGTGAAAACCGAAGTCAATAATTTTCGCTGTCAAATAAAAAAGGCTGTTTGGGAACAAAATGGAGAAGAATTGCTATTCCATATAACCGCCAACCGTTTTTTACGTGGAATGGTACGGGCGATTGTCGGTACTTTGGTGGAAATCGGAATGGGTAGAAGGCAAGTGGAGGAAATGGACGCAATCATTGAATCAAGAGATCGAAAAAAAGCTGGAAAATCAGCACCTGCCCAAGGCTTGTTTCTATCGAAAATCGTTTATCCGGAAAAAATTTATCTAGATTAGTAGACTTTGAGTTTAGCAAAAGAAAAAGAATCATCAGGCGAAATCGTCGACACCAAGGTTCTGAAACAATTGTATCGCTATGTCCAGCCTTACAAGTTTCAGTTCTACTTTTTGGTTTTTCTGACTATTTCTTTAGCCATTTTAGCCCCTACTCGACCTTATTTTATACAGGTCGCCATAGATGATTATATATCTGTGGGAGATAGTCAAGGGCTTTTGAAAATGGTCTATATCCTCGTAGGATTGATGATCTTGCAGGCTGTGGTTCAGTGGGCACACACCTTTTACTCTGGTTGGATTGGGCAAGTGATTATCCGAGATCTACGCGTCAAACTTTTCGACCATCTATTAAAACTGAAATTAAAATTCTTCGACAATACTCCCATCGGACGATTGGTTACCAGAAACGTTTCGGACATCGAAACCCTGGCAGATGTATTTAGCGAAGGGCTGGCAGCAATCATTGGCGATTTGCTTCAACTAGTGACCATTCTTGGTGTCATGTTTTACATTGATTGGAAATTGACATTGGTCAGCTTGTGTACCTTGCCGCTGATGATCATTTCTACTTACATCTTCAAGGAAAAAATCAAAGTCACCTTTAATGATGTAAGAAATGCAGTTTCCAACTTGAACGCATTCCTTCAAGAACACATCACGGGGATGAATATCGTCCAGATTTTCAACCGTGAAGATCGAGAGTTTGAGAAATTCAAAGAGATTAATCGAGAACATAGAACTGCTCATATTAAATCTGTTCTTTATTACTCCATCTATTTCCCTGTAGCTGAAATCATTCAAGCTATCGGAATCGGATTGGTAGTTTGGTATGGAGCAGTCGGTGTCTTGGGCATGGACATTCAAGTAGGTGTATTGATCTCATTCATAATGTATCTGCAACTTTTCTTCCGTCCGATCCGAATGATAGCAGATAGATTCAACACACTTCAAATGGGTGTGGTGAGTTCCTCTCGTATTTTTAAATTATTGGATAGCACAGAACACATTGCCAATGAAGGTGATTTCAAGCCTGAAAAAGTCAAAGGACATATCGAGGTAAAAGACCTTTGGTTTGCTTATGTCGATGAAGATTATGTTCTCAAAAACATCAATTTCGAGGTTAAACCAGGACAAACAGTTGCCCTAGTAGGAGCCACCGGAGCCGGAAAATCTTCCACAATCAACCTTCTTTCTAGATTCTACGAAATCAACAAAGGCTCTATTTCTATTGACGGCACAGACATCAGGGATTTCGAGCTAAGTACACTTAGAAAACACATCGGCGTTGTACTTCAAGATGTATTTCTTTTCTCCAATTCAATCTATTACAACATCACCCTTGGAAACCCTAATATTACTAGGGAGCAAGTACTAGAAGCTGCTGAGATGGTAGGAGCCAAAAAGTTTATCGAAAGACTTCCTGGCGGTCTGGATTATAATGTAATGGAACGAGGAGCAACTCTTTCGGTCGGCCAAAGACAATTGATTTCATTTGTTCGAGCAATGGTTTACAATCCTGAGATTATCATCTTGGATGAGGCTACCTCTTCAGTTGATACCGAAACGGAGGAATTGATCCAAGAATCCATCGAGAAAATGATGAAGGGAAGAACTTCCATAGTCATCGCCCACCGACTTTCAACCATTCAAAAGGCGGATCAAATCATTGTCCTTCATAAAGGAGAAATCGTGGAAACAGGAACCCATGAAACTCTTTTGGAAATGGGAGGATATTACACCCAATTGCATCAAATGCAACTCAAGACTATGGCAATCTAGCCTAGATTTTGCTTGAACAAATTAAAAAACAATTTATCGTGAAATACAGATTACTAGTACTTCTATTAGCATTCCCATTGTTTTCAATGGCTCAAGAAAGAGGAGTTGGAGTTCGAATTGGCGAGCCATTTTCCATTACTTACAAAGATTTCTTCGACGATTACTTTTCCTATGAATTAATGGTAGGAACCGGAAGTCCGAATGGAGGAACTTATTACCAAAGGGATTTTGACAACAACCCTCCTAGTTCCAATTCATTTTATGTAAACCATAACACTCAAAAGGGAATCTCTCTTCATGGACGAGTTGCTCTCCATGAGGACTTTACAGACATGTTCGACATTACCGAAGGGTATTTGCTTGGATATGTTGGCGCAGGTGTCCAATTAAGAACAACAAATGTGACCTATACCTATACTGAAGGCCAAGTTGGAGGTTCTGTTCCTTTGACTGAGAAGCGAAACAATATTGATTTTGGACCAGAGGTATTTGGAGGTGGAGAATACTATTTTGATGAGATACCGATTTCGGTATTCGCAGAGATTGGTTTCTTTCTGGAATTGTTGGATCGTGTAGGCCACATCAAAGGTCAAGGAGGGATTGGAGTTAGATATTTATTCTAAATCATGAAAAACAAATTAGGGATTGCTTTGCTGGCCTTTGTGGTGATCATCACTGGAAGCTATATCCTTTTCAATAAACTGGGAGGAGATAATCCAGTACAAATTTCTTTGGTCGAGAAAAACCCCGAACCATTGACAGGTATCTACTACATCGGAACACCTCAAGATGAAAAATTAAAAGAGGCTTTCGAAGAAATTGAGACTCAGAAAAGTCTCCATCCCGGTACATTCCTCCATACCATTTACGAAGTGGAACCAGCAGGAAAATTGGACACAATGAAAGTCTTTATTGGCCTGAATCAAGCTCTTTCAGGTGAAGAATTCGAATCTAGAATTTTTCAGGAAAAGCAATATTTGGTAGCAAAAATCCAATCCAATAAATGGGTCATGCCTGGACCGGAAATCGTAAAAGAGCAACTAATGAACTTTGCCGATTCTGCGAAATTAACTTTAACAGGGATCTTCATTGATAAGATAATTACTGACAATGAGGTACATGTCATCGCTCCGGTAAAGGATTAAAATCCAATTTAGATTTTTTAACCAACCCTTAAAGTATTTTTAACGTGTAAGAAAATACTCATTCACCAAATATTATTTTATGAAAAGATTTACCACAATATTCAGCCTGATTGCCGTGATGGCTTTTCAGGCATGTGAAGGGCCAGTAGGTCCTCAAGGACCAGCAGGTCAAGATGGTGTAGATGGAATCACAATAGTTGGCGAAGCCTTTGAGGTAGAAGTTGACTTTACCGAAACCAATGACTACACCGAAATCTTTGAATTTGACCCGGAAATTTATGATAGCGATGTCGTTTTGATTTATATCCAATGGGAACAAGATAACGGAACTCCAATTTGGCGACCATTACCGCAGACAATCTTTTTCCAGGAAGGAGTCCTAATGTACAATTATGACTTTACTCAATATGACTTCTCTGTATTCTTGGATGGTCCATTAGACTACTCTCTACTAGGAGATGAGTGGACTCAAGATCAGTTATTCAGAGTGGTCATTGTACCTGCTGATTTCTCTACTACCAATAGAATTGATTATTCAGATTATGATGCGGTGACAAAAATGCTTGGAATCGAAGAGGACGACTTTGTGAGACTTTCTCCAAAATCGAAACAATAAGATATACTAAACCAACTTCTACTACGACAGGATTGAGGCTTTGCAGCGGTCCTGTTTTTTTATGTCTAAATTTTTCGAGGCCAAATATTATTTGCTTCCTATCTTTGCACCATGCAAATCCAAAACGATCTGCTGCTCAGAGCAGCAAAAGGCGAGAAAGTTGAGAGAACTCCTGTTTGGTTAATGCGTCAAGCTGGACGCATCCTACCTGAATATAGAGCAGTAAGGGAATCTGTTTCCGGATTTATTGAATTAGCGCAAACTCCTGAGCTAGCTTCTGAAGTGACCATTCAGCCAGTTGACCTTTTAGGAGTGGATGCTGCTATCATCTTCTCGGATATTCTGGTTATTCCAGAAGCGATGGGATTACCCTATGAAATGGTAGAAAAAAGAGGCCCATGGTTCCCTAATACTGTAAGCTCTGAATCCGATTTGAAGAAATTGAGAATCGCTGACGGAGCCAATGACCTGAGCTATGTGATCAAGGCTATTGAGATCACAAAAAAAGAATTGGCAGGAAGAGTACCTTTGATCGGATTTGCAGGTGCACCTTGGACCATTTTTGCATACATGGTAGAGGGAAGTGGAAGCAAAACCTTCTCCAAAGCGAGGGCAATGTTGTATACTGAGCCGAAGCTTTCTCACCAGCTTTTGCAGATGATCACCGATAGTACGATCAACTATCTAAAAGCTCAAATTGCTGCAGGTGCCGATCTGATTCAGCTATTTGACAGTTGGGCTGGAATTTTGGGACCTGATCAATACGAAGAATTCTCCTTGAACTACATTTCGCAAATATGTGATGCTATCAATGAAGTCCCTAAAACTGTTTTTGCAAAGGGAGCATTTTTCGCCAGAGAGGCAATGGGTCAATTGAATTGTGAAACAATCGGTTTGGATTGGAATATGGGAATTGCAGAATCCAGAAAAATGATTGGAGAGGACAAGACCCTACAAGGCAATTTGGATCCGGCAGCTTTGTATGGCACTCCGGAACAAGTAGCAGCTGCGACCAACAGGATGATGGATCAATTCAAAGGAGGAAGGCATATTGCTAACTTGGGCCATGGTGTATATCCTGACATCGATCCAGAAAAGGTTAAAGTCTTTATCGAAACCGTAAAAAATTATAAATAATAAAAGGAGCCTAGCGCTCCTTTTTTAATGTACTGTGACCGTATCCCCAACTTTTACCTTGCCTGAGTTTAAGGCTACGACATTTTGTCCAAAGAGAATTTTATGTCCTTGCTGACGATATGTGGCTAAAGTTTTTAAGGGCTCTTTTCCTTTTTCACCAGTCTCTTGATTGATTGTGATCATTACACATCGAGCACAAAGCTTGATCCCTTGAAATTCTACTTCCCCAACTGTCATTTTCACAAATTGATCTTCCTGAAAAGGTGTCATTCCAGAAAAAACCAGATTTGGGCGAAAACGATTCATCGAAATTGGCTCATCCAATCTAGAATTTAAATCATCCAAAGAAGCCTGACTTATCAATAAATACGGCATCCCATCAGCAAAACTGACAGATTCAGAATTCACGGCATATTTCGAATCAACTTTTCGCTTTGTGGACTCGGGCATTTTCACCAATCTCACTGGAAAACCTAAGTAATCCGAAAACCAATTATCCGCTTCGCTTGATACGGATCGGGCTTCCATTTCATCATCCCACACGGTTACCGATAATTTATCTGAACCTACTTCCTCTAAAGAAATTTCTATTTGGTTTTGGGAATTCTTGCTATCAAAAACTTGCAAGGAATTTTCACCCAATTCAACCTTTAGAAAGACCAAACTTGGATGCTTCCTCTGGGATAAAAACTGCCCATTTTCGTCCACAAGCATCCATCTTCTGTCATATTTGAAGCCCTTTTCCTCCACAATCCAAGAATCCAAACGAATGCCTCCCAAGGATTTGATGGGGTAAATAAATATATCCTGTAATGTAATTTTCTGACTCATTGGATTCTTTTTTATTTTTAAAAAGACGAGTCAAAATACTGACTTAAGCGATCAAATACGTCAGACTTGGAATAAAAGCTTTGAAAACAGACCAAAAAGAAGGAATAATTTCAAATTGCTGATCTCCTAAAATCAGGATTTCACCGACAAGAAATACTACCAGCCACCGGAGTTTCTCCTTTTTGTTCCCATGAAAAAATATCCCTTTCATACTTATTAGATGACAATAAAGCCTGAAAGGTTGCAATGCCCTTGAAATATTAACAAACCTGTCAGGAATGCAGCCCAATTTCGAGGCTATTGTGTCAAAAAAAGAAAAGATTAAGAAATCAGAAAGCCTCATTCTGACAATGTGACACAAAAAACCTCAAAAATAGAGATGGCATAAGCCTTGAAGAATGGGAGTAGTATCAATTAAGCAACTAATTTAAAATTTATAATCATGGGAAAAATTATAGGCATTGACTTAGGAACCACCAACTCCTGCGTAGCCGTAATGGAGGGGAATGAGCCTGTGGTCATCCAAAATAGTGAAGGTAGAAGAACTACTCCTTCTATCGTTGCATTTCTGGACAATGGAAACGGAGAGCGCAAAGTAGGTGATCCTGCAAAACGTCAGGCAATCACCAATCCTGCCAATACTATTTCTTCTGTTAAAAGATTTATGGGTAAGAAATTCTCTGAAGTTTCTGCAGAGAAAAAACATGCTTCCTATAAAGTAGAACAAGGACCAAATGACACCGTAGCAATCAAAATCGGTGATAGATCTTATACACCTCAAGAGATTTCTGCAATGATTCTTCAGAAAATGAAGAGTACTGCTGAGGATTTCTTGGGACAAGAAGTAACTGAAGCAGTAATTACAGTTCCTGCTTACTTCAACGATGCTGAGCGTCAAGCTACCAAAGAGGCAGGTCAAATCGCTGGTTTGGAAGTGAAGCGTATCATCAACGAGCCTACCGCTGCTGCTTTGGCTTACGGTATGGACAAGAAAAACCAAGACATGAAAATCGCTGTGTATGACCTTGGTGGTGGTACATTCGATATCTCTGTCCTAGAACTAGGTGATGGTGTGTTTGAGGTAAAATCTACCAATGGTGATGTACACCTAGGTGGAGACGACTTTGACCAAGTGATCATCAACTGGCTTGCTGAAGAATTCCAAGCTGAAGAGCAAATTGACTTGAGACAAGATCCAATGGCTCTTCAAAGATTGAAAGAAGCTGCTGAGAAAGCGAAAATCGAATTGTCTAGCTCTTCTTCTACTGAAATCAACTTGCCATACATCACTGCTACTCAAACCGGTCCTAAGCACTTGGTAAGAAACTTGAGCAGATCTAAGTTTGAGCAACTTTCTGAGGAATTGGTAAAAAGATCCATGGAGCCATGTAAGAAAGCTTTGGCGGATGCAGGAATGAATCCTTCTGAAATCGACGAAGTAATCTTGGTTGGTGGTTCTACCAGAATCCCTAAAATCCAGGAAGAAGTTGAGAAATTCTTCGGAAAGAAACCTTCTAAAGGTGTAAACCCTGATGAGGTAGTAGCAATCGGTGCTGCGATCCAAGGTGGTGTATTGACAGGTGAAGTGAAAGACGTTCTTTTGCTAGACGTAACTCCACTTTCCTTGGGTATCGAAACAATGGGTGGTGTATTCACCAAATTGATCGAGTCCAACACAACCATTCCTACCAAGAAATCTGAAGTATTCTCTACCGCTGCTGACAATCAGCCTGCTGTTGATATCCATGTTCTTCAAGGTGAAAGATCCATGGCTAAAGACAACAAGACCATCGGTAGATTCCAGCTTTCTGACATTCCACCTGCACAGAGAGGTGTACCTCAAATCGAAGTTACATTTGACATCGATGCCAATGGTATCCTAAATGTATCTGCAAAGGACAAAGGAACTGGTAAAGAGCAGAAAATCAAGATTGAAGCTTCTTCCGGACTTTCTCAAGAAGAAATCGACAGAATGAAGAAAGAAGCTGAAGCAAATGCTGCTTCAGATAAAGCTGAAAAAGAAAAAATTGAGAAGCTAAACCAAGCTGACAGCCTAGTATTCCAAACTGAAAAGCAGTTGAAAGAATATGGGGATAAGCTATCTGATGGCAACAAAACTGCTATCACCGGAGCTCTTGAGACTTTGAAAGCTGCACATCAAGCTCAGGACATCGCAGGCGTTGAAGCTGGCATGGAAGGCTTGAACAAGGCATGGGAAGCTGCTTCTCAAGAAATCTACAATGCGACTCAAGGAGCAGGTGCTCAGCCAGGAGCTGAAGCTGGTCCAGACGCAGGAGCTGATGCTTCAGGAGACGGAGTCTCTGATGTAGATTACGAAGAAGTCAACGAAGACAAAAAATAAGTAATATTCATATTTCAAAACGGCATCTGATCTAATTCGGGTGCTGTTTTTATTCCAAAGCCAAGAATCTAGATACACCATCAAGAGTCTTGGCTTTTGTTTCTTGAACCAATTTTCAACAAACATGCAACTAACCTCAGATAATAAGTTGAAGAATCTAATCGTAGTGGGAGACCGTGTGCTGATTAGATTAAAAAAGCCAAACGAACGTACTTCTACGGGTCTTTACCTTCCCCCGGGAGTACAGGAAAAAGAAAAGGTTCAGCAAGGTTATATTATTAAAATAGGTCCTGGTTACCCTATTCCTGTTGCTAGTGAAGATCATGAGCCTTGGATGGATCAGGAGGAAAAAATAAAATACATCCCTCTTCAGGCAAAAGAAGGAGACCTAGCAATATTTTTACTTTCAGGAGCCCATGAAGTGATCTATGAAGGAGAAAAGCTATACATCGTCTCTCAAAGCTCAATATTGATGCTTGAAAGAGAACAAGAACTATAAAAAAAGCCCCGAAAATTCGGGGCTTTTTGCTTACGATATAGAATAGGGCTTAATGCCACCAGAACTTCCTCTTTTTTAAAGTTTTTGGAACAACATAAGAAGCATTAGAATTCACGCTCAAACTACTCTCTTCCCAAACCTTACGGTTTTTAGCTTTCAGACCTTTTGGATTATTAATCTCTCTACGAGTCTGAATTCTTAGCTTTGAAGATTCAGAATTCCATGATTTGAATTGCTTTGCTTCAGCACCTGAAACTGTCTCTGGATTGCTTTGAAACATAACTGGAAGTGATTTTTTATTACTGTTCCAGACTTTTGCATTTTTTGCTTTAGGTCCCTTTGGAAGGTCCTGCGCTTCAGTAATTCCCAGCACTAAAAATGCTGAAATTGCTAGAAGTGACTTTTTCATATCTCTAAACTTGGGTTATACAAAGATATACAGATACGAGGGCAAAAGGTTTTAAAAATCAGCTCTTATTGAAAGTTTTTTGACATTTGGTAAAATATTAATTTTTCAAATATTAATTCACCTTAATTATATTCCGTTTAAAAAAATCGTCATTTTTAAAAAAACAGTCCAAAAGCTCTAAAAATCAGTTCAATTTGAAATTAAAATTTTGAAAAAGTACAGGTAAATAAAAAAACCGAGGTGAAAATCACCCCGGCTTTCCTACAACAATAGACCCTGTTTATTTTCTTTAGAAGGCAAAAACCGCCGCCAATAAAAATGATGAAAGGTTTTTGGTTGCTGCCAAATCTTTGTTCATAAAGAAGTCATTTCCCATTGTGTCAACTCTAATTTCAGGAATTAATGTCAAATTGTTTCCAATTTTCGCATTTCCTGAAAAAGTTAACGCGAACACATTTCCGTCTCCGGCGTCATCCAGACCTACAACTCCGTCCAAACCGCCATTGAAGACATTAAAATACTCACCTCTCAAACCTAATGCAAATGTTTCTGAAGTAGCTGCCTGCAAATAACCTGCAAATCCATAGAAACCATATCCGTCACCGTCAACATCCTGCACATCAGAACCACTATACATTTCACCAGAAGATGTAGTGTTATAAGTTGTATTCACTCCCAAATAAAGAGCATCAGTCAAGTTAAATCCGGTAGTTAAATCTACTTGGAATGTATTTCCTCCAGACATTTGTCCGGCAGTCAAAGTACCATCATCTGTAAGCTTACCGTCCTGATCGCCATACACAAAGTTCAAATATGTACTTCCAGCATCTGTAGAGTATCCCAATTGTGCGCCTAGTGTGTAGGTTCCGTTCAAGTTAAATTCCGTCATATCTGTAGGGTTCATCACAGCAGCCATGAAAGAGAATTTATCAGAAAGTGCGATATCAGCCTTCAAGCCAGTATGAGAGAATGGCCCATAAGAGAACATATAAGATGTGGAATAATTGAAGTTACCAGTCGGAGAAATCACCTCATACCCTAAAAACGTATTGAAGTTACCCATTGTGAAAGTCACTTTATCACTTGCATTCCAGTATACATACAACTGGTTGACGATTTGGGAACTTCCTGCCATTCCACCAGCATATAGAGGGGACCCAAAAACAGCATCTTCACCTCTAGGGCCAAATACCAAGTCAACAACTGCCCCTACTTTTTCGCCTTCATAAGTAGCAATAATATTAGCCATTCCTAAAGAGAACCCAGGGAGGTTAGCAAAAGAAGTGGCAGGAGCCATGGTATTCTCACCTTTATTTGGCCCATTAAAATTTGTTCTGAAATAAGCATCAACAGATCCTGAAAGTGTTAATGCGGATGTTTTTTCCTCTTCTTCCTGTGCAAATCCTTTATTGATAAATACAACAGATAGACATATGATTAGTAGATATATTTTCTTCATCTTATTTTTGAGTGTTGGTTTTGTAAATTTTTGCCAATAGAATCCTAGCCCCCTTGAATTAGAGTCGCGTTTATTTCAATAAGGGGCTAGGATCAATTTTTTGTTATTCGTCGTAGACGATGGTATACCCACGGATTCCGTGTTCGTGAGAATCAAGACCGGTACGTTCGTGCTCTTCAGAAACTCTAATACCTACAGTTGATTTCAGAACAAAGAAGATTACGAAAGCTGACACAAAAGCGGTAGCACCACAGATGGCCACACCAATTAGTTGCGTAAAGAAGGAATGATCAGGGTTAGTAGAAAAAATACCTACAGCAAGAGTTCCCCAAACTCCGCAAGTCAAGTGTACAGAAACCGCACCCACCACATCATCGAGCTTCAATTTATCTAATAAGATGGCTGAGATAACCACAAGGATACCTCCAATGAATCCTACTAAAATCGCTGCAGCGGGATTTATCACATCTGCACCGGCAGTAATAGACACCAAACCCGCAAGAATTCCATTTAGAACCATACCCAAATCCAATCTCTTGAATGCAAAGTATGCAGCTAAGAATCCTCCTAGACCACCCGCACAAGCAGCCAAGGATGTTGTAACTAATACAAAGGAAACTAAACCAGGATCAGCAGAAAGAACTGAGCCACCATTGAATCCAAACCATCCTAGCCAAAGAAGGAATACTCCGATAACAGCCAAAGGCACACTTGAACCTGGCTTTTCAACTGTTTTACCATTTACATACTTACCAATTCTAGGACCTACTAGGATAACTCCAGCTAAAGCTCCCCATCCACCTACAGAATGAACAAGCGTACTACCAGCAAAATCATAGAATCCCATATCATCTAGAGCTCCTCCACCCCATTTCCAGCTACCGATTAATGGATAAACAATTCCTACAAAGAACAGTGTAAAGATCAGATAGGCACCTAGCTTCACACGTTCTGCAATTGCTCCAGAAACAATAGTCGCTGCTGTTGCGGCAAACATTGCTTGGAAAAGAAAATCGGTCCAATAAGTATAACCACCATCGGCATACCCAAATGAAACATCGGCATCTCCTGGTGAAAACCAGAACATACTCCAACCAGCTCCATCAAATCCGAACCATCCAGGAACATCAAATCCTGGATACATTAAAAAGAAACCGATCACAGCATAGGACATAATCCCAATGATTGGTGTAATGGTATTCTTGAATAGAATATTCACGGTGTTCTTTGCCTGACCAAAGCCAGCCTCTACCCCCGCAAACCCCAAGTGCATGATAAACACTAAGGCGGTAGACAACATCATCCAGACATTATTTGCTGTGAGGAGGTTGTTTGAGATCTCAACCGAGAGATCTGTTGCGGCCATTTGATTGACCAACAGGGCGTCAAAATACTTCATAGGTTTTTGTTTAAAATTTGAACTTTTTTCAAAATTTTGTGTAGGTCTGAAAGAAAATTTCTTAGAGCAATGTAGTTCAAAAGAAAGTTAAAAAACAAATCAGATTTTTAACAAAAACCATTTTTATCACTCTTTTTAGCTGTTTTACAATCCATTTTTTGCATTATTTTCAAAATTTCGAGCAAATCAGGGTGTTTTTAAACTATTATATTAAAAAGAATATTATTTGGAAATGTTACATGATATTTTCCGAAACCGTTTTCGAAATATTTGATTCAGAACAAAAAGAATTAAAATCGATAATTATTAAAACAATATTCCAAAAAACTGATTTTTTATGAATTTTATACCGATGGACTAAAATTACGAAAAATATAAAAATTCAATTTAGGTCATTTTTTTTCACCTAACTTCAGCATTAAGTACACAATTCTTTAATAAACAGGGTGAAATTTAGCCCCACTAAACAAAAAAAGCTCGAATTTCTTCGAGCTAATACATAAAATAAAGACCACTTTTATGATTTTAGAATAGCAAACTCTTTTGCAAAGTATGTCAGAATAATCTTTGCCCCAGACCGCTTAATACTAGTCAACATTTCTACCATTGCTCGATCATTTTCTAACCATCCTTTTTGAGCTGAAGCTTTCAACATTGAATACTCTCCCGACACATTGTAAGCTGCAATTGGCAACGGGTAATTATCATGTAAGAGCTTTATGATATCAAGATAAGCCAATGCTGGTTTCACCATTAAAAAGTCAGCACCTTCTTCCATGTCCAGATCCGCTTCAATCAAAGCCTCTTGAACATTGGCGGGGTTCATCTGATAGGTCTTTTTGTCTCCAAACTTTGGAGCTGAATCCAAAGCATCTCTAAATGGGCCATAAAATGCACTTGCATATTTGGCAGTATAGGACATAATAGAAGTATCAGTAAATCCATGCTCGTCCAATGCTTCACGGATAAAACCTACTCTCCCATCCATCATATCTGACGGACCTATAATATCTACTCCGGCATCAGCCTGGGCTAGAGACATTCTACTCAAAACCTCGAGAGTTTCATCATTCAAAATCTTACCGTCTTTTACGATTCCGTCATGACCATCACTACTATAAGGATCCATGGCCACATCAGACATCAAACAGAGCTCTGGAAAATTCTTTTTTATCTCTCTCAATCCTTTTAAGTAAAAAGTCTCTGGATTATAAGATTCTGAAGCCATCGCATCCTTAAGGTTTTCTGGATAAGCTGGAAAAACATCAAAAGACATAACCCCAAGCTTCATACAGGCTTCAATTTCCGAAAGCATGGTATCTATTGAAAAACGATAAATCCCCGGCATAGAGTCAACCTCTATTTTTTTACCCTGTCCTTCAACCAGAAACATTGGGAAAATTAAATCATTCACAGACAGAGAGGTCTCCTCTATTAAATTTCGAACAGCCTCCGATTTTCTATTTCTTCTTGGTCGTCTAAGCATCGTTTAAGAATTTACCCAGACAAAGGTACGAACGAGAATTTCCCCCTTAAAGCAATTAGACACTAAACCTCTCCAAAGATGGAAAATTGAGTTACCATTTTTTATCTTAGAGAAATGACTTTTTCAATGAATCAAAAAAAATACGTTCATCGCATTTTTGAATTTCTAGACCAATATCATTGCATTGATGTCAGAGCAAGGGAGAAGCAAACCAGCAGCCCCATCCCTTTTGCGACTCAAATCCATCTTCTAAATGAAAATAAATTAAACCAACTTAAAAGAAGAGGTTTCTCTAATGAGTTAGGAAAATCATTGATGGATAAAATTGAAATTCATTCAAATGAAATCCTATCCACAAAACCTACTTTAATATTTGACGATTCTCCTGAAATTATAGCAAAAGCAATTTGGCAACACTTCAGACCTAAAACGAACCTTTATATATATTCGGGAGGGTTAAAATCTCTTCTTGAAGAAACAAATCAAATCTTCAAGAAACCTTACAAATTCTTCACACTGTATGGAGAAACGGGAGTAGGAAAAACGGATTTACTAAAATTACTTACAAGCAAAGGGCAACAAACCCTGAACCTTGAGGAAATAGCCAATCACAATGGTTCCACATTTGGAAACCTCCAAAACAATACACAGCCTAGTCAGGAAACTTTTACTATCAAATTAGCCGAAACTTTAGCAAGATTTTCAGTAGATAAGCCAGTTTTTGCGGAATCAGAAAAAATCGGGCTAGGAAAAAACATGATCCCTCTTTTACTTTCTGAGGCTCTTGATGCTTCAAAGAAAATTCGGATTTCTCTCTCTAAAGAAGAAAGAATAGAACGACTAGTAAAAGAATATGCCAATGTCAATGATTTGAAGCTCAAGGAGGGGATAGAAAAACTCAAATTTAGAATTGGCCAACATGAAGCAAATGAAATTTTAAAGCTTCTTGAAAAAAAGGCTTATCACGAAGTTGCCAGGCATTTGATAGAATACTTTGACCGCTCGGAGTCATACCAATCGATTGATGGAAATGAATTCGAGTTCACTACCGATAACAGCTCCCCTCGCGACTGCGTCAACCAAATCCTTAAAAATTTGGCATAAAAAAAACGTCTCCCGTAGAAGACGCCACTGTGCCTACAGAGTGCCAATGCATTGCTCTTCGCTTTTGCTTTTATCTAGTTCCAATTTCCAGTTTGTCTCTCTTGCTTGCTCAGATTCCTAACACCGAAGTGCATTTATCTTAAATATTATTATGTCATTTTTGATACCTTAATTTAGGTATTTACTCATTATTTTCCAAAACCAAATCGAACCTTAAACCGCTACTTCCTTCACCTCTTCCTGTTCGTTTTCTTCGGCCATACCAAGAGACAATTTTACCGTTATACCATCGGGTACGCTGATAAGTCCCTGTCAATTTTGCACCCGCTCTTGGAATCTCTTCTTCATTGATATAAAGTGGTGTTAATTGATTATCCAATTCATTGATCCCCTCCCGGAGTAGTTGTGTTCTTGGCCTAACTGCATGTGGGTCAAATAATTCGTTGATTCTCGGCATAGATGCTCTCTGAAAATGAATTTCCCGATTGGAGCCATTTTTATGGACTGCAATGAATGGAATCCAATTTTCACCCACAGTATTACCTAATTGATATTTTAGCTGAGGCTTATAAGTATTTGCTTTATTGTCTTGGTCATCCAAATTCACTTCAGGAAGAACCAACTCTTCCGGAACTTCACCTTCCTTGATCATTCTTTCAAATTCTGCCTGCAAATTGTTTGCAGCTTCATACCCATCCATTCCGCCACCAAGACCATCAGGGATTCTGGATTCTATTCCCCATACCATATTGGCCATTTCATCTCTAATGAATTTGATTTCTTCAATTGATTCGCTTTCCAAAGTCTTAGCAGAAGATGCAGGAAGAAGAATCCTCTTATCAAATTCAGGTATTTTAAATTCACCGGTATCTACCGACAAAGAATACATATTCCATTCATTCCAGCTCTCTCCATCTTTGTGCGCAGCCTCTACCAAATAATTTTGACCAAAAGTATCTCTCACCAAAACGCCTTCGACTTCCACAAAACTTCCCGTCGCAATTTCATAAGGTATTGCCAACCAGTCATTGCTATATTGTAGTGCATATTGAGTCACCAAAATCTTGGCTATATCAGTATCGGAAGCCTTCAAATTTCCTAAGTCAATAGAACCATCTTCCATTTCCCACCATCTGGAATTAGGCATACCGGCAAAACTCGCCTCGGAAGGAATCACCGTCAATACTTCTCTTCTCCGAATAGTATCATCGAATACTTTTACACCTCCATTCATCTGCTTAGACACATCAAAGGAGTACCAGTCTAAGTGACCTTGGAAATATTCGTCCGCTTTCAAATCAGTTTCACTTCCATTCCCCTCGTCTACACTTGTTTTAAAGCTGTATTCCAACCTCTCTTTAAACCAAGAATCATCCTCATCATCTTTTGGAAGGTTTAATTCCTCTTTGACAAAAGCGATCCATTTTTTAGCAGTTTCTTGAAAAATTGTCTGATGTTTTGAATTAATGAATTTGGAGCCTGAAGGAAGCTGGCTGGCAGGTAAAACCCAGGCATTCACTCCAGTGAAAACACCTCCCAATTCAATCCAAAGCCCACGGCCATTGATAGCTCGTCCTGCCATCGCCCTTAAAAAAGAAGATGCTTGTTGAAGACTCAAAGTCCTGGCTTTCGAAGCAGCTTCCTGTGCATTATCACTTTCATTTATCACAGGAACTACAAATGGAAATCTTTTATTTAAAAGATCTTTATACATTCCAGAAGAATATCCAGCTGACACAGGTGCATTAACTCCTTCTATTTCCAGTAAGGCATAAAATTTCTTACCCAACTTCGCCGCTAACTTCAAGTCGATATCCGGAATCAACCTTTCCACCTGAGTTTCTAACGGGGTAACTTCTGAATAGGGGACTTTTTGACCATTTCCACCAGTAAATGAAGTCATTCGAACAGTGTTGATAGCAGCTTTTGCAAAAATGGCAGAACCAGCATCCTCTCCCTTCAGTTCTCCAAACTGAAACTGCCTAGCCAGCATCCATAGAGGATCATTGATTTTGGCTGCCAAAGCATCATCTAACTCTTCTTCTCTCGGTCTACCTTCTATTCTGTTATAGGCCCGAAAGGGTTCGCATGGGTTATATAAATCTATGGCCATGATTAAAGATTTTCAGGTTCATATCCTTCATTTACACTAGTATAATCGATGAAATAGCCGAGACTTTCTTCATCTTCAGGCTGAGGATCATTTTCAGGAATATCATCAATGGAAGCTAATTCTTGAGCGAATTTGTCATCTCCAAAAGACAAGGTTGCCGTCGCAGGTAAAAGTTGTGCAAACATCGATTCATCGATCTGGTCAGGTTCTACAGATCTCAATTTCGCCAAATTGAAGGCCTCCTCGACACAAAGTCCCAATTCCTCAAAATCCCAAAGGCCAGTTTTCTCAGGAGTAACTGCCAATAATAAATTTTGTGGGGCTCTAGAGTCTGGTTGATTAAAATGGAAAGCAATACCTGTCGTTTCTTTTTCATCCGGAATCACCTCCATCCATTCATCAAGCATTAACGCACAACTGGTCTCTTGAAGATTTTCTGTTCCAAAAAGCAACAAAGACAACCTATCTCCATCAGGCTTATAGGTGTCCGGATATGCTGCCCCTAACCAAAAATCTCGCTCAGCTACAGGAGGCAGGGCATTCATATCGAACGGTAATTGTGCTGGTTTGAAACTTATTGTATCCTCATTCAAAACCTCTCCCAACAAAGAAATAGTCTCTAAGTAATTAAGCCTGTTTCTGACGAGAGAAATTCCAGACCACCAGTCTTGAGGGTAACTTTCTGGATGATGCCTTAATGGACTTTCTGCTAAAAGCATATTCAGTTGAGAATTGAGTTCGGTTTCATTGGAGATGGTAACTTTAGGAATCATTTTAAATCCACTTCCAAAGAATTTGGAACAAAATTCACCTAAGAAACCTACCCATTTACCTTGATCGACTTCCAACTCCAATTCCGCTAATTTTGCCTGAGCAAATGCGATATTCTCAGCCATTTTGCTTTTCGCAGAAATAATTCTCTGAGCCAAGGACATCACATCCTCATTTTTATCGCTTGGATAAAATCCAGGAAAACCGAATACCGTCAGGGACTTCAATGATTCGATCGCTAAATCATGCTGAGGCTGAGTATAACTAGTCTTTGCAGATTCAAATGGAGCTAAAGAATCAAATAAGTCTGAATACTCTGAAAAAGCTGCATTCATTCTAGCCATCAGATCATCGGTATCAATTCCCGGTGCTACTGGCCCAAAATTAGAATCATCCTCCGCAATCCTATAGTCTCTGGCATCAGCTCCTCTGGAAGCTCCAACCACCTTACCTAAGTGCTGAATTAGAGAAATTATTTCCCCAAAGCTCAACTTATCAGAGGCTGAGGCCTCATTGAACTTAATCTCAATATCATCATCCTCGCTTGCCCCATTTTGCAAAACAAAATCGACACATCTGGCTTTCAACTCATTTTGACTTTCTTCCCCTCCTGTAGTGATCAGCATCACCAAATCAATAGGTTGCATTCCAAGATCAAGCAAATTCATTGAGGATTCAGTTTCTCCAAAAATTACATTCCAAGAAACCCGTTCGGGATCACCAATTTTTCCAGCAATCCAATTATTCAATGATGGATCCGCCTTACTTCTTGGACTTACGGAAACTCCAACCCATGGAGAGTTTGAATTGCCTATTACTGGAATTTGTAAAATCGCTCTCTGAGTGACCATCACTCCTTCTCTCATACTTCTGATAATTTCAGGATCCAAAGGCACTCTTCCTTCTGATATAGAATTTAGAACTGCACTTGCCCGGGTATGATTTCCTCGAACCAATTGATAGACTCCCTCAGCTGTCACAAGGTCACCTAAAGAGTCTATTGCGTCTGCCATATTATCCAATTCATGAATAATAGCTCGCATCTTCTTTCTTTCCAGATCATTTGACAACGTCGGCAACTGGCTACCTAAACCCCACGGATACCCCTTGAAACTGATAGGTGTAGACCCGGAATTGATCAAATTATCCACAAAAGTCTTATTTCCATCCCACTTGCCCTGATCCTCCATATTTTTCTCGATGTGATCCAAAAGTGCTAAACCATCTAGGACATTTGCTGCCTTTATCGACTCAGATTGACTGGTGTCTGTCGGATCAACTGAAGAATCTGAATAAGTAGGAAACTTCCTTCTAAGACGATAGATGAAGACATCCATTTCCAATGGATTATTGGAACCGTCTTTATATTTTTCATGTAAAGCTCTTTCGAACATATAGCCTAAAAGAGCTCCGGTTTCCTGTCCATTTCCAACCCCTTCCAATAAGTTCAAAGCCATTCTGACTCTTTTGGAAGTCAAATTGATCGCCAAAGCATTATTGTTATCTCCTTTTGCTTTAATGGAGTTATAACCTGCTCTTAAGACTGCCGCCGTCACAGCATGATTTTGACTTGGACCATGAATGAATCCTTGACTATCTGGCAATATTTTCACAGACTGACCATTTGAGGATTCTAATCCCTTTGGTAAATTGGAGGCAACCACTTGTGGTCCTGATGTCTTTTTCAAATCATGCACAAATCCATAGGCGCCAAGGTAGGTCCCTGTTGAATTGGCTTTGCGAAGCTCACGAAGTCTATAATCTGACAAGCCAGTCAACCAAGCATCCAATCGGTAACTAACCAAGTCAATATGTGAAGAAGTCAATCTCTCGAGTGTCTTCACATCCAAGTCCTTCAATTTTTCAACAGCTCTTCTTGCGTAGCTGGATCGATCATAGATCCAGGCCCCTCTTAGCATCGCCATCAATACCGTATATTGGACTTTATTTTCCCCATCAATTTCAGCTTTAGGGAAATCAGAAAGCTTCATTTGGATCAACTCCGCCAAATTATCCTTACTCAAAAGCCATTCAATATAGTTCATGCCTTTATCAGTGACGGCAAGACTTTCTGAACCCAACTCTGGGTCTTGGACTAGGTTTCCTAAAACAAAGTTTCCTTCTGTAAATCTGTTTTTGTAAATATTAGCCTTTGAAATGGCTTTTTCTTGAGTCCCTTTGGTGGTGTGCCCCAAGCCTTTCAGAAGCAAATTGTAATTATCTGCCACTTTGAAAGGTGCATAGGTATCTGTCACATGATCCCAATTGACATTGAAACCAGAACCTTCCTCATCGGGCTCTTGCCATCTGTTTGCAGCATTAACTCCAAACCTGAAAAAGAATTCCTTGGACAAAGGCTCCAAACCTAAAATTTTCAAAAACTCAGCTTGAGGATCAGCCCCATATTGAGCACTATTAATATTTAACGGATTCGAGTTGAAAGCATCAAATGCAGCTTTGGTCTGTTTTAAAAACAAAGTCAGATTCTTAATATAATTTGCCTCCGTCCCCTTTTGGGTAGTCCCTTGGGCTTTGAATAATTTCACCGGGCTTATTGGCAACACCCCATAGGGTTGATTATCTGCTCTGAAGATTGGCAAGGTGCCCAAAGCGGAAACGTGATGGAGCATAAACAGCATGGTTTGATTGATATCAAAATTCTCCAACAGATTATTTGCCATCACTCTGAAAAAGTATTTCAAAGTCGAATTAAATAAAGCTCTGTTCATGGCTTTTCCATCACAGATATCTCTTTTGTCGTGATTTCGGATGAAATCTGCAATCTCATTTGGCAAGCCTAAAGCCTCTTTGAAGTACTGACCATCGGTTACATCCAGCTCATTATCGTCATCATAGCTGTTGACATATTGCGGGGATTCTTCAGCAAAAAACAAATCAAAAGCTCCATCAAAATCATTATCCAAAGCCCGATAAGGTGATTTTACATCTTCCGTATTGTTTGTTGCGGTGCCTGTCGGCAAATATTCCAAACCTCCATCACTAAACAAGTGATTTGTAAAAAGCTTATCTATTTGATCCTGACTTTCTTGAGCACTTTTATCCTGAACCCCATAAGCCATGACCAATTCAAACCCATTATCCCAATCTTCTTTATCTAAAGGGATTTTAACTCCCATCCCTGCATCTACTGCCGCATCAAAATCAAACATCCAGCTAAGCTCCTCTGGAACTTCTAAATCACCATTAGGAAGATGTTTGAATCTTTCTGCCTGATCTCCACTTGGATCCAAACTCACCGGCAATGGTTTTTGGACGGTTTTCCCTGTAACAATATGCTGATACTGTCCTCCACGTTTAGTGACTATGACAAAACGATCTGGCAAAGCTTCTGTAAATCCAGCTCTATCCCAACTTTTAGTCTTCTTCTCCACCTCCTTAAATTTTAAGGTAGGCTTAAAAGGCTCATTCAATTCGACCAAATGATCTTTGTAATAAGAGTAAACAATTTTTCCACACTCATTAATCAAAGAGGCCAATTCTTCAATTTGGGCTTTTTGTTCTGCAGAAGTCCTGTTTGTTACCCAGCTACCCAATAAATCTATCAGCTGCCGGAAGTAATTAATTGCCAAATCCAAAGAAGGCTTAGTCTCAAGGCATGGAGTGAAATTCTTTTCTGAAAGAAGTTTCTTTAATTGAGATGGAGCAGTTTTAAATCCTGCCGAAAGCTTTTCAAGCCTTGCTTCATTCTTAGTTTTTACAATCCCTTTTCTCTCATAACTCAAATTCCTAATTAAATAGGCTTCAATAGAATCCTGAACCTTGGGAATATTACCATTCGGTTCCACTGCCCTAATCGCGTAGGCGGCCCTTCTTACGCCAAGACTTGCAGCGGCCGCTCTCCAAGCACCTAGTTTAGCTGCTTGCCTTTCACTTTCTGGCTTACTGAATATTTCCTTGTAGTAATCCTGAGCAATTTGTTCTTCTTGATCCGTTAATCTTTCATCATGATTATCAATTGCAATGTCATCTGGAAAAATTCTTACCCACAATTCTTGAACAACTACTGTTTCCACTCTAAAAATCACCTTATCTCTGTAGGCTTCATAAAAACGGTCCCTTGGATCATTAATATCAACCAATTGATCTAAAAGTTGATTCTCAATTGAGATAAGCATCTTATCTGTTTCGACTCTTGTATCATTAGCCTCTGGAAGTGGGTTGGAGTCCAAAACATTATTCACTTGATCTTTGAGACTGAAATAGGCGCTCTTCAATTGGTTGTAATCTCCTCTAGGAAGTAAAATTGTACTTGAAGCAGTTGCCTTTATTTTCTTTTGAAGATCAGAAAGTTGAGTTTTTAAAATCGCAAGGTTTTGCTGAGGAGTCTTGATTGTGCTACTAACCCTGATAGTTTCCCTTGCATTCAAAATACTAGTTCGAGAAGCAACAGATGAAAGAGTACTCGTTTTGATTTTGTTTTCTGCGAGGATTTGGTTTTCCACTTTTTTGAAACCTGGCTCCAGCTCCTGCAAATCCTTCATAAAAGTAGTCAACTGGGTATTTAACCTTGTAATCGCAGCTTTTTCAATCCTAGTTTTTGGAGTTACTTTTTGTGATACCCTCTGAAAAATTAAAAGTTGCCTTTTCAGGTTAGCATAGTTCGTCTTTAACTGCTTGATATCGTTCAAATCACCATCCAATGGCAAAAGCGCATTTTTCTGAATGGACTTTAGCTGGGTTGTGAGTTCTTTGTAAACAGCAGATAAGGTTCTGAAATCTTTTATCCCAACTCTATTTTTTGCAGCTAAAAAGAAGTTCGCTTTTACAATCTGAGCATTGAGCTGCTTGATTGGAAATGTTTTGATGGTCTCTCTAAACCGAACTACAGGTACTGTTTCTTTATCAATCTTCTCCTTCAGAGCATTGATTTTTTTACGAAGCTCATACTCCTCCTTTTTCAGATCTTTTTGTCCTGTATAGCCTATTTTGAAATTGGTTAATCGGACATTCCCACTTTTATGCTGCCTCTTGATATATGAGATCTTACTTTGGATCTTTTGAATCATATCCTCCGTCGCCCGGAAATCCGGAGAATCAGCAATCTCATCCATTTGCGCCAGCTGAGTTTCTATATTTTTCAACTCCTTATCCAAACTGGCAGCATTGATTTTATTTGAAACGAAAATAGAATCGATGCTTTTCTCTAGCTTCACCAGAGCGTCTAAATAAAGCTTCCCTTTTTCGTAAATAATCTTGGATGGAGTTTTAATTCGTTCCACCGCATTAATCAATTCACTCACCTCAGTATTTAACTGGGTCTTGGATTTAGAAATAGAAGCAGCTACAGCTAAAGACTGTGTCAATGATTGTAAATCTCCAGCAGCATCTCGAAGTACCACCTTATCAACCCTTGGAGTTTCTTCTATTTTATTAACACTTGCTGCTATTTTTTCAACTTCATTTTTAAAAACCGAAAGCTTTCTTCCTACTTCGAGAGCTTTGATTTTCTTTTCCTCCACAGTATTGAAATAAACCTGTATATCATAAACCAACTTATAGGTATTTTGGACAGCGATATTGGTAATTCCCTTGGAAGGATTTACAGGTCTCACAACTCTTGAATACTCCATAAACTTAGTTTCAAGCCTTACTGGCAGCATCAAAACAGGAAAATCATCACTTCTTTGATTGAAAGAGGTTTTGATTTGATGAAAAATCGGATCGTTATATTTTCCTACTAATTGAGGGATAGACATAGCGCTTAATCGGTTAGCATGGTTGAAGCATGACGTGCAAAAAGAATTGGGGATTGATAAAGAATATAGGCCATATCACTGCTGCTCCCACCCCATTGGGCAGCACGCGGGCCTGTTCCACCAGGACTCAGATTAATCGTCACCCCATTGATTTTCAAATACGGAGGAGTTGTTGTAGGATCTCCTGTGATATTCGACCAAGTAACTTGATTCCAATTATCTGGAGTGGTATCCAATTGACCTTCTCCCAAATCATCCAATCCAAAACTGACTTGTCCCGGTCTTTCTCTCAAAACAAAAAACCAACCCGGATTATTCGTGCGGTTTCCATTAGCTTCCTCCTGGGACAGCTCAAATCCAAAGAAATAAACATCAGGCTCAATAGTCCCAGTAATTACAGGCCACATCACATTTCCTGGAGTATCATAATCAGTCAATTCTCGCTGTAATGCAGGATTTCCATTTTTGTATTTTGCCTTTTGGGCATAGACCAATGTATTCGGGTATTTTCTTAGTAAATCTCCTTTAATCAACAATACCAAATCAGGACCTGGTTTCTCCTCATTTTGCCCCAAAGGTTTATTCCAATTATGAATTTCCTTGATGTCTGCTCTTGCATTTTGATTGGCAAGCATTGCATCCACGTAGGCATCATAGTCTTCTCCTAATTCAACATCATTCATTGGGTCATTGTCGTATTCCCAGAAGTGGCGGAAGTAACTCCCCCTCATATCTGTAGGAAATTCTCTCCAAAGTAATTCTCTGGAGAACTCATGATTCATTCCCATCATGAATGATTCGATAAACTCTCTATTGGTTTCCATCAAAGTGATGGTATTGGGTTCTATTTCTGAAATATTAGGAATGATATAATCTGGAGAAATCTCTTTCAAATAATCATAAACCGGAATCGGGAATCTCGGATATGCCATGATTGGCTTATTATTATTGGCATATCGGGCCATGAAAAAGGAAGACAACTTCCGATCAAAATTGAATACTGGGTTCAGTTTGACCTTGATCTGATCTAAAAAATTAACTGCTAAAACTGGCTTGACAGGCTTTTTGAAAACCTTGACCAAATTCACATTATTTACCTTGGATATGAACTTGGTCTGAAAGCTTGAAAGATAGTCTTGTCTGCTTTTGACGATTTCGCTATGAACGAATTGAAGTGGCTCAGGGACAGGAGCTGAATCTTTGATAAACCATACTTGATCGGAAGGCCCGTAAAGCCCTTGCTGAAAATTCTCGCTTATTCTTTCATCAAAGACCTTAGGATCTACTTTAAGCATCCTATTAATCCCATCCATGCTTTTTTGCTTGATTCCATTCAATATAGCTGTAGCTCTTTCAACCTCATCCGCTTCAAAATCTCCTGGAAGATGAGGCAATACTTGGATTGTGGTAAAAGAGACATTTGGGAATTTTAGAATTGCATTGGCAAGATGCTCCATAAATGAGACAGGAGGATCTAACACCACACTATTGATCGCCTCAAAAGCATTCAAAGTAGGTAAAACAATTTTCGGCTCTGATTTACTTGGAGCGGCAGATATTTTGCCTGCATTACCCTCTTTAACGTTAAGCTTTTGAAAGAAAGTAGGATTCAGGATTTCCAATGCTCCATCTACACCATTGTTCATTAATGCTGTAGGCGTAAAATTATTGGCAACTTTTAGGAAGGTCCCAGACCTAATAGCAGTCGGAACAGTCGATTTTTTGATTTCCATTTTGATAGTTGTATTCGCATCAAACTTCATCATTTCAAATGCCTTTCCTGCGGCATTGATCAGATCCATACTTTGAAGTTTGAATACTTTTTTTGCAGCTAAAGCCTTGGTAGCTCTTTTCATCAACTCACTCTCACGGATCTTCTGATTTGCTTCATTGATTTCACCAATCTGCTCCCAAGCCATTTCCATAAATTTGTCCTGATGCTTTTGGACCACCTGAACTCCAAGACCTGCCGCAGATCTGTAACTCGGATGAAGGTTAATCTTATGAATCCAATCATTACTATTTGCCTGAAGCTTCAGGATTCCTTTGTGCATTTTCCCATAAATCGGAGGAGTGATAATCGGGTCCTCTTCAACAATCGGAGAATAAAAAAATGAAGGATTCACCAATGGGACTGTGTCTTGCAAATCCATCGAGAGATTCAAAACATCCAGCAATTGCTTTTTCAAATCCATATTACTCATTGGCCATGGAGCCGTTTGGTAATTGGGATGTCTCATGGCACCTTCCACAAATCCTAAAGCATCATCTCCAATAGGTTTGATTCCAAATCCCAACTCCTTCATCTCCATCTCTCGCTTGCCAATGTTTTCTGGGAGCTCACGAGCCTCAAGTAGCTCAGCAAGGCTTTCAAAATCCCCTCCTTCATCCACTTTAAAAGACCAAGTGAAATAATAAGGATAACTGGATGGGTTTGTTCCTCCCGAAATCGCAGATCTAGTCCAAGAAGATTTTTGTGCAGGAATTCCTTCAGTGTCCAAACCCAAACCTGCCAATCTGCCCGTTTCAAAAGCCGGAATTAAAAAAGCATGGTACACATTGGGATCAAAGTCCAAACTTGGATTGGGAGCTGTATACTCCAGCTTTCTCGGACACAGCACTCTAGAAAGTGCCAAATCAGGATTCTTTGCCAATTTCCCAGCTAATTGACTTGCCGCATTTGCAGGATTATCTCCTAAATCTTCCAATACATGCACATGCGCTAAAGCAAAAGTGTCCTTTTCATTACAAAAAGCCTTTGGCAAAGCATCGTTGGTTATATTAATAAAAGGTGTCGGAGTTCCTCCAGTGCTTTTCTCAAATTCATTTTCCTTCAATACGATCAGGGCCAACCAAGGCCTAAGCTTATTGCCAACAGCCTTAGCCGGAGTAAATCTCCAAGGAAGGTCTTCCTCGTAGAACTCAACATAACAGAGGTTGTTGGTTTCAAAATTAGCCACCCCTCTTTTGGGATGAACCCGAATTATAGATTTGGAATTTACTCCCAAAACATCTCCTGGACCTTGAACTTTGACCACTTTTTGGACTGGTGCGGGAATATGCTCCAGCTCACCTTTTGTGGCTTTCAAGTTGACCGAAACAGTAATTTCAGGTCTCTCCACAGCGGCATTGTTGGGAATAGCATTCCCCAAAAAATCGGCTTCAATGATTTCATTTCCTAAGCCTTTGCGCACCCATGGCAAAAAAGAATAACTAGCTAAAACAGAATCTGGCATAATTTATAAGGCTAAAACATCACTTGCTACTACTTGTACACTCTGAGTTCCTGAACTCGACTTTTTGGCAATTTGAACTGCCTCCATGTAGGACAATTTTTGAGCTCCTTGGACAACTTTCAAATCATCGGTTCCAACTACTGCAAAACCTGGCTTTTTGAGTTCAACTTTCTTCGAATTGACTACTCTGGATTGATAGGCTGAAAGAGCAGATCTACCCACAGCTCCTGTTCTACTGAAGAAAGTAGTCTCTTGCTTACTGAATCCCGTTAGGGCCGAAAGTCTATTAACAGCAAACAGATTATTTTCTTCATCCATAATCAGCTGCTCATATTCTACATCTCTATCCAAAACAGCTCCCGTCTTGAGCGTGTCCGTTGATTTCAGTTTGACTCCCGAATTTTGATCTTGGAAGGATGGCAAAGCAAGCTTTTCATTATCCTTGATATCCAAGAAATTCGCAGGCGCAAATGATTCAGTGATATAGGATGGATTTGAATCCGTAGAAGAACCAATCTGAATACTTACCACCTCGAATTGGGTATAATCCGACGGCTTAAACTGACCAAACTTGGATATTTCCACTTCAAGTGGAACAACTTTCTGACTGATCTCTATTGATCCATTTGGAGTCAAAATCAACTCTTCCTCTGAAGCCAATCCTTTCATGCGCAATCCGGCAGAGTTTGGATTGGAAAGTACACTTCTCCAGTTTTGGATGTCTTCCATTGCTTCGAGCAATAGAGGCAACACCTCGATATCTGGTAATGTGGTATCTTTTTTATCTCCCCAAGTAACGTCAAACTTAACTTTGACAGAGAAGAACAATATTTTGAATTTGGCGGTACCTTTTGCTCTCCATGGAGTCGGTCCTTCCAAAGTAAACTCAAGTGATAAACTGAGTAAAGTTGCACTTCCAGCCTTGACAGCCAATCTTGCTCTGGCATCGGCGATAAATCTGAAAGGAGAGAATTGGAACAAAACATCGAAACCGAACTCACCAACGACTTTGAACCCTGCAACGCCAAAATAAAAGTCTATTCCTGCTCCAAACTGTACCGTATTGGAAGTAACTGCAAAGTAACAAGTCAGAGTCAATCTAGGATTTCCAGAAAGAATCTTCAAAGTCAACCTCTTCATTGGTGGAATACCCAAATGAGTAGGCGGAGTAAATCTCGGGTGGAAGCCACCTACTGAAAGGACAAAGTCTGGTTTTTCTCCCCAACCGATTCTAAGAACCATATCTCCTTCCAATCCAAAAGTCAAAACCTTCGAATCAAACAGGCTGGCATCAAAGCTCAACATGCCTTTTTCGAAATCAATCATACCCAAAAAGGCAACTTGGATTTTGATTAAGGCGGCATTTTCATCAGGAAGTATTACTCTCAATACACCTAGGATTCCGAATTTGGTTGGACTTGCAAACTCAATTACTACTCCCAAATCCACTCTGAGGATGGTCGGTACACCCCATGTAATCGCGGCCATTGGGCCGATCACAAACTGATCTCTTTTAACTGGGAAGACCTCTTTGATATCAGTAAGAATCTTATTGATATTGGCAATGATGTTTTTAGGGAAGAGAATATTCTGGATAGTTCCAGTTCTTACCCCATCACGTAGCCTTTCAACTTGTATAGTCCTGTGAATTCCCAAAATTCCTCCCAATCCAGACAGGAAGAACCCAAAGCCAAGGGCTATTCCAGTCCCGAATTCTACTGATACAATAAATAAAACAGAGGTTCCCGGTTTGCCATCTGGCATTTTGCTATTGATAATCCCAATTGCAGAAACCGCAAAAAGATTCATAAAGGAAAGCTCAACCGCACCGGCATACTCGCCTTTATCTTTATCGAAGAATAAATATCCTCCACCAGAGAAAACAGGAGTATCCAAGGAGACTCCCAATCCTGTTGGCGGCTTAAATCGAATATCAATATTGACTATACCAAAATTGGAATCTCCTTGAGGTGATCCATTGGAGAAAGTAGCTTTAGATAGTGTAGCTTCTATACCTAAACCTTCAACAGAGGCTGCAACAGGTCCCAAAGTGATACTTGCTCCAGAGAAAGCGACTCCCAGATCAACTCCTGCTCCTCCATTATCTTTGTAGGTAATCTTAATGGCATCCAGGCTTACGGCATTTCCGAACTTCCCATTAACAGGAATCAAGGCTTCACTTTGTGCTCCTCCAAATGAAACACTCAAGCCAGATGGCCAACGAATGTCTAAGTCTATATCAAAGGAATTCCCAAATTGAAGATCTTTCAAATTAATCTCACTTGGAAGAAGATTATCCATTCCAGGAATGACAATTTGATTTTGGATCAATCCACCCAAAATAAAATCCCACTCATTAGCGGCCGTTCTGCTTAATCCAATTTTGTTCAGATAAATCCTGACTACACTAGGAATATCCAGCACTTTGAGTGCATTTGTACTTGGAGTTACTTCTCCCAACACATGGAATGCGCCCTGATTATCAATCTCAATATCAACAGCAATTGTTGTCGACTCCCCTCCCATTCCACTGAATCCTTCCAATTCAAGTTGACCTTTCAAAGAAACTGTTATTTCATCTCCATTTTTGACTACAGAAATCTCGGTTACTGTAATCTTTACCGAGCCAATATTGAATACCGCAGAACTGCCGATGGAAGCAGAAAAATTCCCTGCGGATGGCACATTGAAAGTAACCTCAATTTTTGCCGGTTGATCCGAATCATCTTTTAATCCTGGAATTTCCAATTCCCCTTCAAAAGAGAAAGGATATTCTAGACTGTCAGGTGTAAAAGTGAGTTCAAGTTCTTTTAGGGTAAATGCAAATCCGCCGATTTTGATTTTCTGATCTTGGGAAAGAGAAATCCCATATTCATTATCGTCTTTATCGTAGCTGAAGCCAATTCCGATTTCGGCAGGGCCAGAACCATCTTCTTCCTCAAAACCTGAGAATCCTAAACCTGCTTCAGCAGAAATGCTTTCCAAGTCTCCATTCAAGATTCTTAAATCAAACTCATCTATAAAAAGGCTGACATCCCCAAGCTTCAGCTCAGTTCTACCTCCTCCTGGATTTGCTTGAATTGTGTAATCATTGCCATTTGCCACTTCGAAGTTAAACCCGAGTTTATCATTAGGTGCGTCGCAAGCTGGAATGGTCAATTCTCCTGCAAAAACAGCATCAGTTAGATTTCCATTTTGAATGGAGAATCCAAATTCAGAAAAATCAAATGTCAGACCTCCAATTGAAAAAGAAGGTAGTGGACTAGCAGAAAAACTTAGCTTATTTTGAGGTGAATCATATGCAATCGAGACGTCCACAAAATCATCTCCTCCTGGCAATTTGAATTTGGAGGATCCCGAAATAGACTGCATAGAGCCATTGTTCACCACCAATTCCAAATCAATATCTTTTACTTCTAGGCCATTCCCCTCTAGAGTTCCCGTCGATGTGATCTCGATTGTATAGCTATTTCCTCCATTGCTTACTTCAAAGGTGAAATTCAGTCCTCCTCCATTTGTGAAAAATGGCATGGTCATCGAACCTGTCAAATCTCCCGATTCGAAGGAACCATTTCTGATCAAGAAGGCGAGGGAAGCGATATTTAAAGTGAAAATCGCTAAATCGGCAGGAGGTAGATTCGTTGCATTTAATGAAAAATCCTCATTGCCATTCTTAGAATAATTGACATCAACTGTAAATGGAGTGTCTGGCTGAGTCAATTCAGGAATATGGAATCCTGCCGAACCACTTGCATTTTGGACAGCGCCATTATCGACCTGAATACTAAAAGCAACATTACTCAAGACAAACATCCCGAAATTGGCAGTCTGCCCAGTTCCGTCTATGGCAATGGTGTAATTGTTTGTCCTAGCAATGGCAACATCGAAAGCAATCGGACTGCCATCAAATACTGGCAATGTAATATCCCCGTTGACTGCAGCTGAAAACTGCTGACTTTCCTGACTTTCAATTCTGATTTGATCAAAATGCAGATTGAAGCTTTCCAAATCGGCAGTGATATCAGTCAATTCGATAATATAGATTGGATCTGCATCAGAAGTATCAACTGAAATATTAAAATTGAAAGGTTGGCTCAATCCTGGCAATTGCAATGCTCCTGCTCCGGTAACGGATTGCAGATCTCCATTTTGTACAGTTAGGCTAAAGCTTTGAAACTGTAAAGAAACAGGGCCAAACTCCACTGTATTTTGATCTGGAGTTCCAGTCAATTCTATAGTATAGTCATTCCCGGTATTGCCGATTGTCAATTCAAATTGGATCCCTGCGCCACCCGTTGAATCTGGAAGGTTAAAAGTTCCGGATGCCAAGCCACTAAAGAAACTTCCATTTCTTATTTCAAAATCCAGGGAATCCATATGAAGTGATCCTCCAAAAAGATCCAAATCGACTGGATTATTCAATTCAATCAAATATCTGTCTTGAATTTGGATGAATTCCAAGGAAACCGCACTCTCTGAATTGAATCCTGGAATCTGCAATCCAGCACTTCCTGTGAAGTCTTGAATTACTCCAGTCTGAATATTCAATTCAATCTGAACTTGGTTGAGTTTGAAATCTCCAAATTCCACAAACTGAGTTCCGCTGTTTACAGCTATTTGATAATTATTATCTCTATCGAATGAAATAGCAAAATCCAATGCTCCTCCATCTTCAAAAACCGGCAAAGTCAAACTTCCCACAGCACTTGCAGAGAATTGCTGACCTCCTTGACTGGATAAATTGATTTGGGTAAAGCTTAGATTGAACCCTCCAATCTCAGCAGCGATGTCATTGATTTGAATTGCATAAGTAGTAGTTGGACCATTGATGGTCACATCAAAAGTGAATACAAAAGCCTGACTTAATCCCGGCAATTGCATAGAACCAGCTCCATTTACACTTTGAACCAAAGAATTGACAACCTCCAATTCAAAGGAACTTACCTCCAATTGAACAGGTCCGAAATTCAAGACACTGTCCTGAGGGCTTCCTGTTAATTGAATTGTATAGTCATTGCCTTGATTGGCAATTTCCAAATCAAATAGAATCCCTGCCCCATCCGTTACATCCGGTAATTTGAGATGACCATTGATTGCACTACTTGAAAAGGCTCCATTTAGAAAAATGAATTGAATCTGAGCAAAATCAATTTGGCAACCAACTATTTCTGGGGTGCCAAAATTCGTAGCTGATATCTCCAACCTGCTACTTGCCTTCGTGTAGGATAATTCGACCTGAATGGGTGTTCCGGAAGTAATTTCAGGAATAGTCAGTTCTCCATCACCAGAAACATCTTGCAACTCACCATTCTCAAATAACATTTCATAGGTCTGCAAATCCAATACAAACCCTCCATGCTGAATTGGTTGACCTCCTGAAATCTCGATTTTCAGACGATCAGTCTGAGCATCTTTAAATTGAATGTTAAAACCCAGTTGACCATTTGAAAATAATGGAAGTTCGAGATCACCTTCCCAAGTACTCTGAACAAGATTTCCATCTTTATGTATTCTTAGAAAAACTGTGTCGAAAGTTGCCGTTCCAAATCCTAATGGAATTGGGGTGAAATTAGTCCCTGTAAACTCAAAATGAGGATCAGCATAGGAGAAATCAAAATTGGTCTTGGCCGGCTCTTGAGTATTTGAATCTTCCACTCCCGGAAGTTCCGCCCAGCCATTTATTGAAACATCAGCAGCTGCTGCTGGATGGGTTGTTATTTCTATCTGCTCAAAGAAAATCGAAACACTACCTTTCTTCAGTTCTTGCCCTTCTGAGTTTTGAGCCTGATACCTGACATCTCCATTATTGAGGAGTTCTACTTCAAAATCTATTTTTCCGGGACCATTTTGTCCATCATCCAAAAAATCAAAAACAAGCTCTCCGCTTATCTGAGTCCCAGCCTGGAACTCTCCATTTTGAATGACAAGTGTTAACTCATCTATTGTTGCCTGAAAACCTTGAAGTCTAGCTGCAGGAACATTGGCTGCAGTGCCTGTGAAGGTTCCCGCTCCAAACTCAATACTCAAAGTAACTTGGTGAGGGCCGGAGCCATCTTCATTTTGAATTCCTGGTAAAAATGCCTCAATAGAAAGCTCCAGAGCAGTCAAGTTGGACGAGGTAAAAGCCAAAGAGGAAGAAATAACATTTACTTCAACTCCTTGAATTTTTGCCTCGATCGGCCCTGTCTGATTGATGAAAAACTCATTAGTTCCGCCTGCGTCACGAATCTCAATACTGTAGGGAATTTTCGAAAGCTCATCAGTCACACGATCCCTGAGAGATTGTAACTGAGTTTCACCTTGCATCAAAATCTCATCTACTTGAGTCACTGCATCATTCAGCTTGATTCTAAATTGCTTGAGAACTGACTCTAATTCATGAAGAAAAAATTCCTGATTATTGGCTATTAAATCTTCGGCAGCCTCGATGATATATTGATCAGCTGGCTTTGAAATGACAACCGGTAAATTGATCGGAGAGTCTACCTGATCTTTCAAATGCTCAAACACCATTTCTGCAGTATCCGCTGGGTTTGCAATCAATTGATCCAATTGATTTTTAAGTTGTCCCAGACCGATATCAGTGAGTAAAGACTCAAAAGGCAAGTTAACAGTAGCCATAAAAAATTGATTTCTAAAAATTAAACAAAATCACAATCTGCTGAATTTAACCAGTTTGCGAGAGAAATAAAAAAATATACTCCTCTATTATTCTAAAAAATTATATTTCAATCCAAGCCTATTAAAGCAAAAATAATATCATACAATTTTATAAATACAAAATTCAATAAATCTCATTTTAGTTATAAATCACTTTTAATTCAACGAAATCACATTGCTTGTAAGTTACTGCATCCCAGAGTCAAGCAATAAAAAAAGAGCAAGTTTTTAAGCTTGCTCTTATGAATCCTTGTGTTCTTAAATTTCGAATTTTACAAAAATTGAAATGTTTAAATTGCTAGTAAGCTCTTGACTTTATCCTGTGTAATCTCTCTATAGTCATTGATATAAAAATGACTTTCTGGTAGCTCGGCCATTGTATGTGAGGATAAAACTGCAACTACTTTCATTCCTGCCTTAAGACCTGCGGTAATTCCTGAAAAAGAATCTTCAAATACCAGACAGTTCTCAGGATCTACCTGAAGGTTTGCTGCAGATTTCAAATAGACTTCCGGATCAGGCTTATGTTTGGTAACATTTTCACTAGCCAAAGCAGAACCAAAATGAGGGAACAAATCCAATTTCCCTGCTATCAAATCAAGATTTGCTTGAGGGGCAGAAGTTGCAACTCCTGTTTTATACCCATTTTCTTTCAAGCCATGGAAAAACTCCAAAAATCCAGAAATAGGATCTACATGATGCTGATATATTTCCCGGAACAAGCTTTCCTTTTCATCTTCCAAATCCAACAATTCCTGACCTTCGATTTTTCTCCCAAAAAAATGGCTCATTATATAGGAGTTACTTTTTCCATACATGTGAGATGCAAACTCCTCTTCTGTTGGATGCAAATCTCGCTTTGCAAAGAACTCCTTGAATGCTAATGAATGAAATGGATTGGTATGACAAATCACCCCATCCATATCGAATATTACTGCTTGATTCATACTATTAATAAATAAAAAGATCGCTTTCCGCACACAACAGAAAGCGACCCAAAATCAGTTCATTGGATTTTACTTTTTATCAAACTCCGCTATCACTTTCTCTATGATATCACAGCATTCATGAATTTGCTCTTCAGTCATTACCAAAGGTGGAGCGAAGCGGATAATGTTTCCGTGAGTTGGCTTCGCCAAAAGACCATAATCTGCAAGTCTCACACAAATATCCCAAGCAGTTGAGCTATCTTCAGAATCATTAATCACTACCGCGTTCAATAATCCTTTTCCTCTCACCAGTTTTGCGATTGGATATTTCTCTACTACTTTTTGCATGCGAGTTCTGAAGATCTGACCTAAGTACTCAGCATTTTCAGCCAACTTTTCATCTTTGATCACATCCAAAGCAGCCATGGCTACCTTGGCTCCCAATGGATTCCCACCAAAAGTAGATCCGTGCTGACCAGGCTTAATCACATCCATCACCTCGTTATCAGCCAAAACAGCAGAAACTGGATAGAAACCTCCAGATATCGCTTTACCCAGAATCAACATATCTGGCTTGACATTTTCATGATCCACAGCCAATAGTTTTCCTGTACGAGCAATCCCCGTCTGAATCTCATCAGCGATAAACAAGACCTGATGATCCTTACACAATTGATTGGCTTTGCTCAAATACCCTTCATCTGGAACATATACCCCAGCTTCTCCTTGGATAGGCTCAACTAAAAAGCCAACAACACCTGGTTGCTTCAACGCTTCCGCCAGTGCCTCTGTATCATTATAAGGGACCTTAATAAACCCATTGGTATATGGTCCAAAATTCTTTCTTGCTACTGGATCATTTGAAAATGAAATGATCGTGGTAGTTCTACCGTGGAAATTATTTTCAGCAACGATGATTTTTGCTTCGTTTTCAGCAACCCCTTTTCTTTCATATCCCCATTTTCTGGCAATCTTGATTGCTGTCTCTACTCCTTCTGCTCCTGTGTTCATTGGTAGCACCTTGTCAAAACCGAAGTATTCAGTCACATATTTTTCAAAAGGCCCTAATACATCATTATAAAACGCTCTTGAAGTCAAAGTTAAAGTGCTTGCCTGTTCAACTAGAGCATTTTTAATTCTTGGATGGCAATGGCCTTGGTTCACCGCTGAATAAGCAGATAGGAAGTCGTAATACTTTTTCCCTTCCACATCCCACAAGAATACTCCCTCTCCTCGAGTCAATACCACTGGTAGTGGGTGGTAGTTATGAGCTCCGTATTTGTCCTCAAGGGCAATTGCCTGCTTGCTAGAAGTGATGGTCTCCATGTTTTTTTGTATTTTTGGTTTCTAAAATGATTCCTTAGTCACAAATATAGTGATTGCGCTAGCGCTAAAAGAATGAAACAGGGAAAGAAGAGACAATTACCGACTTTGGAAGCAGGAGATTATTATATGAATGAGCAAGGGCTCATGGTCTTCACTGCAAAATATCATTTAAAAAGGGGCTATTGCTGCGGAAATGGGTGTAAACACTGCCCTTATAGCAAAGAATAAAAAAGTATCTTGAATATTTTTAAATCCCTTTGTTGTTAATTCCCAAAAAGTTCCGATATTTGCAGACTCATTACAGAAACGCATTCAAATTACGATAAAGAATCATGGCAAAAGTTTGTGACATTACCGGAAAAAGACCTCGAGTAGGTAACAACGTGTCCCATGCAAACAACAAGACCAAGCGTAGATTTTACCCAAATCTTCACAAGAAGACTTTCTACGTTCCTGAAGAAGACGCATGGATCACTTTGAAAGTGTGCTCTAAAGCATTGAAGACGATCAACAAAAAAGGTATCACTGCAGTATTGAAAGATGCTCAGGATAAAGGAATGATTGTAATCAGATAATCAAAGTCACGACGATATAAAACGAAAGAAAGATGGCTAAGAAAGGAAATAGAGTACAAGTGATTTTGGAATGCACAGAGCATAAGACCTCTGGCATGCCTGGTACTTCAAGATACATCACTACCAAGAACAGAAAGAATACTACTGAAAGATTGGAGTTGAAAAAATTCAACCCTATCTTGAAGAAGGTGACTGTTCATAAAGAAATTAAGTAATTTATCACGGAGTCTACTCCGATAAACTAACAAAGACATGGCTAAGAAAGTAGTAGCAACCCTTAAGAAAGAAGGTGGCATATCTTACTCCAAAGTAATTAGAGCCGTTAAGTCTGACAAGACTGGTGCATACACCTTCAAAGAAGAAATGGTTCCTTCCACTGCGGTACAGGACACCTTGAAAAAATAATTTGCCAAGAGCATCGTAATGATTTTCAGTCCCTCTGTCCATCGGTCAGCAGGGACTTTTTCATTATATTCCACTTTTAAAAAAATCTTGTATGGGAATTTTCGGTTTTTTCTCAAAAGACAAAAAGGAAAGTCTTGACCAAGGGCTTCAAAAGTCTAACGAAAATATATTTTCCAAACTAAGCAAAGCTGTAGTCGGAAAATCCAAGGTAGACGAGGAAGTTCTGGATGAATTGGAAGAAATTCTGATCACTTCTGATGTAGGTGTGGATACTACTATCAAAGTAATTCAGCGAATTGAAGAAAGAGTAGCCAGGGACAAATACCTGAATACTGAAGAGCTAGATATAATCCTTAAAGAGGAAATTGCAGCTCTTTTGGAGGAAAACAATTCTCAGGATCTTTTGGATTTCGATATTCCTGAAGGCAAAAAACCTTATGTCATCATGGTCGTAGGAGTCAATGGAGTAGGTAAAACGACTACCATTGGTAAACTCGCCAACATGTTTAAAAATGCTGGCAAGAATGTAATCTTAGGAGCGGCCGATACTTTTAGAGCTGCTGCGGTTGATCAATTGATCCTGTGGGGAGACAGAGTCGGAGTACCTGTGATTTCTCACGGAATGAATACTGATCCAGCTTCGGTTGCTTTTGACGCTGTCAAGCAAGGTGTAGAGCAAAATGCAGATGTGGTTATCGTAGATACCGCAGGAAGATTGCACACCAAAGTTAACCTGATGAATGAATTGGGAAAGATCAAGCGGGTTATGCAAAAGTTCATTCCTGACGCTCCACATGAGATCATGCTAGTCTTGGATGGTTCTACCGGACAGAATGCTTTCATCCAGGCAAAAGAATTTACCAAGGTCACAGAAATCACTTCCCTAGCAATCACCAAGCTGGACGGAACAGCCAAAGGTGGAGTTGTAATAGGGATCAGTGATCAATTTAAAATCCCTGTCAAATACATAGGAGTCGGAGAAAAAATGACTGACCTTCAGATATTTAACAGAAAGGAGTTTGTAGATTCTTTATTCACAAAGAAGTCCTAATTCGAAATAATTCATTGTAAGCCTCGGTATCCCCGGGGCTTTTTTTTTGCATTTTCTTGAACCTTTTGAGTTTTTTGTCGTAATTCATAATGATATCATTTTAACATCATATTGAAATGGAAAAAATAATAAAACCCACATCCGGCTACGTCATGATTTTGACAATCTTAGCCGCAATAGCCACTGGAATTTTTACGATCTTAAATGTGAACCCAATCTATGGAGCGCCACTATTGATCTTAGCCTTCTTTTGTATTCCAGGCTTCTTTATCGTTGAACCCAACAAGGCAATGGTCCTATTGCTATTTGGTGATTACAAAGGAACAGTAAAAGCAAATGGTTTCTTTTGGGTCAACCCTTTTATGACCAAAAAGAAGATTTCACTAAGAGTGAGAAACTTTGAAAACAAGCCTTTGAAAGTGAATGATAAGATCGGTAACCCAGTAATGGTAGGTACGATCGTTGTTTGGCAAGTCGAGGACACTTTCAAAGCGACCTTTGATGTAGATGACTATGAAAACTTCGTTCATCTTCAGTCCGACGCTGCGGTTCGTAAGATGGCAGGTTCTTATCCTTATGACAATTTCGAAGATGAGGAAGCTGAAATAACGCTAAGATCTGGGGTGGAAGAAGTGAATCATTCCTTGGAGGCTGAGATTGTCGACAGGTTAAATCATGCTGGTATCAAAGTGATCGAAGCCAGAATTTCTCACTTGGCTTATGCATCTGAAATCGCATCAGCTATGCTTCAGAGACAGCAGGCAACAGCGATCGTAGCAGCTAGACAAAAGATTGTAGAAGGAGCTGTAGGTATGGTCGAGATGGCTTTGGATGACTTGAAAGTCAAGGACATCATAGAGTTTGATGATGAGAAAAAAGCGACCATGGTTTCTAACCTCATGGTGGTCCTTTGCTCAGATAAAAGTGCAAGTCCTGTACTAAATGTAGGAACTCTTCATCAATAGAAATGGCTACCCAGGTTTTTAACGAAACTCAAAACTACAGGGGGACTTGGGTCATGTATTTAATACTCATGACCGAGCTCCCTATGTTGGTTTTGGTTACAATTATCCTTTTCAATTCCAAGACGGATAATAATGAGATTTTCCTTCACTTGGGACTCGTTTTGTTAATTATGTCTGGTGCCTTTTTACTTCTAATGAATATCCAACTTCAAACAAGGATTGATCATAAAGGAGTCCATTATAGGTTTATTCCATTTTTGAATAAATGGAGAATAATCCCAAAAGAGAATATCCAATCAATTAACCTGATCACATTCAGTCCTATTTCAGACTATGGAGGCTGGGGTATGAAAGGCAATCGAACTACAAAAGCCTATAGCATCATCGGAGATCAAGGCATTTTGATTGATGTGGGAGGAAAGAAAAAAATCATGTTAGGAACCAAAAAAACAGCTGAATTACAATCTTTTTTGGAAAACTGGATGGAGGACTAAATCATGCCTAGTAAGAAAGCATTTGCACTGAGAATAGATGAGAATACCATGAAGGCTATTGAAAAATGGGCTGCTGATGAATTCCGTAGTACCAATGGACAGTTGGAATGGATTATTCGAGAGGCTTTGAAAAAGTCTGGTAGGCTTCCTAAAAAAGGTGAATAAAAAAAGAGGCCGTTACTTGATACCTAACAGCCTCATTTATTTTTTAGATTTCTGGATTGTATAATAATTCGTCATTTTCAAAATCATACAGGGTCAAAGCTCTCAGCTCATAATATGCCAACCAAAAATCCTGCAAGGCATTATAATAAGCTCTTTTATTAGTATCCTTTTCTCCTTGGGCAATATTCAAATCAGTAATAGTCACATTTCCTGTCTGATATCTTCTCAAAGCGATTTCATACCTTCTTTGAGCAACATCATCTGAAGTCTTTGTCACTTCCAACCTATCTCTGATCATCAAGAAGTTCTTCACCTTTGTGAAAATCTCTTGCTCAAAAGTGATCAAGTCCTGCTGAATCGTATACTCTTCCAATTGCTGATTTGCCTCGGCCAATGACATTCTGGCCTTATTCCTTCCCCAATCCAAAATTGGAACTGAAATCCCCAAATTCACAATTGCTGAAGAATTTGGATTGGTATAAATATCACCCCAAGTCAACGCAGCATTATTGTACCCATAACTCGCGTTAAGCTGCATTTGCATCCTTTGACCTTTTGCTTCAGCTACTTGTGCCTCGGCTTGTAGTTTTCTACGATCAAATTCCAATGCTTCAGATCTATTTTGAAAAGCCAATTCGATGGCTTCATCCACATTCACTTCGAAATCAGGAAGAATCTCTGGCGCCAATAAATGGATGTCCGTAGATGGGTCCAATCCAATATAGGAGCTGACCATCAGAGCAGAACTTTCCAAATCCAATTTGGCTTGAGCCAGATCTTGCTGAGCTTGTAGCACCTGCAATTCCACTTGAAGTAATTTATCTTCAAAAGTTGTCCCTAATTCATATCGCTTCTGCTCTACTTCAAAAACATCTTCGTAATTATCTAAATTCTGGGTTGCGATATCCAAATTCACCTGAGCAATGAGGTACTGAAAATAGAGTTGAGTCACATTAAATGAGACCTCTTCCATTTCTTGGACAAATACCCTTTTACTTTCTTCAAAAAGCAGTGGCTCAATTTTCTTATTCCATTTATAAGCATTGAAGGCAAATATGGGTTGAGCCAATCGCACATTGACCGGAATCCCCGACCATTGGGTTTTGATATCACCTGGGCCGGCTAAATAATTATCAAATCTATTGGTGGAGGTATTTACTGAAACTGTCCCTCCAGTGCCGGAAATCACTTGTTCAAGTCCAAGCCCAAGGTTTACATTATTTTGTTGGACACCTCGGTAATCGATAGATCCATCTGGCTGTAAAACCCCAGTGATAGATCTCGTGTAACCAGGAATTGTCCCGTTCAATCGCAATTGGGGATTATAATCTGATTTGAACAAACGATATTGCCAATAGCTGTTTTCTCGTCTGGTAGAGGCTCTTAATGCAGCTGGAGAACGGTCCTTTGCTTGCTGAACCATTTGATCTAGACTATACGTAACGGAGTTTTGAGAATGGGCCGTAAAAGAGATAAATACAAGACAAAAAAGAATCGAGATAAAAGTGCTGTCGATTTTCATTGAGGTTTTTATTGGTATAAAAAGGAATCGAACTAAAATAATGATAGTTAATGCAAATCCCAATGCCTAAAAATCGCTCAGGTCTTAAATTTCCTAAAATTTTCAGATTGATTTTCCCCTGCCCTTCCCAATTGGATTCCTTATCTTGCGGCCTGAAATCCTTATGAAAAAACTAATCAGTTTCGTCATCCGATACATTCCGAGGCCTATTCTTCAAAGAGTAAGTCCTTTGGCTATGAAAGTTCTGGCATTGAGTAATCAAGGTACTGGAGTCCAGTGTTCAGTTTGCCAAAAGGAATACAAGAAGTTCTTACCCTATGGTAGAATTGCCAGAGAAAATGCACTTTGCCCAAATTGCCTCTCTCTTGAACGTCACCGCCTAATGTGGCTATTTCTAAAAGAGAAGACTGATTTTTTCTCTGCTCCTTTGAAAGTTTTACATGTAGCGCCAGAGCACTGCTTTATCGAAAGGTTTGAAGCGTTGCCTAACTTGGAATACATCACTGCAGATATAGAGTCTCCATTGGCAAAGGTGAAAATGGATGTTCATGATATTCCATTTCCTGAAAACTCCTTTGACGTCGTTTTTTGCAACCACGTATTGGAACATGTAGACAGTGATATCAAGGCCTGTCAGGAATTCAACCGGATTTTGAAGCCCAATGGGTGGGGAATCCTACAATCTCCTGTCTATGACCTCCCCGAGACCTTAGAAGACAATTCTATTACAGACCCTGCCGAGCGCGAAAGGATTTTTGGACAAAGAGACCATGTGAGAAAATATGGGAATGATTATGCTGAACGGTTGAGAAAATCGGGGATCCAAATTGAAGAAAACAAGTTTGTCAAAGAGCTCCCTCAGGGAATCATCCAAAAATATGCTCTCCCTTCAAAGGAAATTATTTTCGTATGTAGAAAAGGAAATTAACCTTTGAATAGCTTTACCATAAGTTCGTAAAGCAAGCCTAACCCATAGCTCGATAACTGAACTATGGAACAAACCAATGACAAGATCCCTACCCAAATTGATCTAGTCCGTAGGGTTGCTGTCAACAAGATCATCCCAGACCAAAAACCCAGAAGAAACCTTTGCAGAGTCAAAGTATCAGGAATAAAGCCCACTACTGTTGCTATCAAAAAAAGTAGAAAAAGACTGGGGAATAAATGAACTAACTTGATGGCACCTGGATGGAATCTAGACACATTCACACGATTTTGTCCAAAAGAAAAAGCCTGCTTAGCAAAACTTTCAAGGGTATTTTTCCTTTTATGGTAGACAAAAGCTTCCTCGACTAATTCCAGCTTAAATCCGGCGTTTTTGATTCTAAGACTCCATTCTATATCCTCACCTCTATTTGGGTCCACAAAGCCTCCCAAACCCTCAAAAACAGCATTCGAAACTCCCATATTAAAACCTCGAGCTTGGTATTTACTTGGATCCTTCATTTTCCCCCTAATTCCACCTGTAGTCCAAAAGGAAGTCATCGCAAAGTCCATCGCTTTTTGAAGGGAAGAGAAATCATCCTTTGCTGCATCAGGCCCACCAAATGCATCCAGTTTCCGAGTATGGATGGCATTTTCAAGTTTTTCTAAATAATCCGAAGGAAGGATAACATCAGAATCCAAAATCACAAAAAAATCACCTTTGGCAAGTTTCATCCCATGATTCCTGGCAAAGCCTTGTCCGGTATTTTCTTGGAAAATGTATTGGATATTTAGGTCCTTTTGAAATGAACCAATAATAGTGTCTGAAGGATTGTTGGAGCCATCTTCCACAACCACTACTTCAAAATTGGTAATAGTCTGACCGACCAAGCTGGACAATAGCTCCGCCAACTCCTCAGGTCGATTGTAAACCGGTATGATAACCGAAAACAACATCAAAAATCGAAGTTCAGCTCTTCATCGATTTTGTATTCCGTCTCTTTGGATTGATTGGAAGTCATCAATTCGGCAATGAAACCAGTCACAAATAATTGTACCCCAATAATCAAAGCAACCAAAGCTAAGAAGAACAAAGGCTGATCTACGATTTCACGAACCTTCAAACCCTTGCTTAAGCCATAGACTTTTTCAAAAATCAACCAGCAGGTGATCACAAAACCGGTCAAAAAGGACAGAGTCCCTAAAAGACCGAAGAAGTGCATAGGCTTTTTCTTGTATCGATGGACAAAAGAAACAGAAATCAAATCCAAAAAGCCATTTAAAAAGCGCTCGATTCCAAATTTTGAATAGCCGTATTTTCGGGCTTGGTGTTGAACTACCTTTTCACCGATTTTGGGAAAACCATTCCACTTAGCCAGCAAAGGAATATAGCGGTGCATTTCCCCATAGATCTGGATATTCTTGACCACTTTCAATTTGTAAGCTTTCAGACCACAATTGAAATCATGGAGTTTGATTCCAGAAATCCACCTGGTTACAGCATTGAAAAACTTAGAAGGAACTGTCTTTGTAATTGGGTCGTGTCGTTCCTTTTTCCAACCGGAAATCACGTCCAAACCGTCTTCAGTAATCATTTTATAAAGCCCCGGAATTTCATCAGGACTATCCTGAAGGTCCGCATCCAAAGTGATTACAACCTTACCCTGAGCCTTTTTAAAGCCTGCATCCAAGGCAGCAGACTTTCCATAGTTTCTCGTAAAATTAATGGCTTTAACATTGCCATTAGTTGATGCTAATTTTTGAATCTCATCCCAAGACCCGTCCGTACTTCCATCATTGATAAAGATAATTTCATAAGAAAAGCCGTTGTCATTCATGACACGGCTAATCCAATGAGTTAATTCTGGTAATGACTCTTCCTCGTTGAAAACGGGAATAACGGCTGAGATTTGAATCATTTTAATAGTCTAGAGACTTATCTCTTTTCTTAATAATGGCAGCTACGATCAATGAAATGATAGCGTAAATGATCAAACCAAAACCAAAGTTCTTGATTTGACCCATAATTGTGAAGTTGTTTTGAGTGTTTTCGCGAATCTCATCCATTTGATCCGCAGGAAGATCATCAGGATTTGCCCCAAAGTTTTCCATCATTTCTAAAGTGGTCTTCAAAGTCTCGTCAGCCAAAACACCAGGTAATGCTGGATCTACTACATGGAATAATAAAATTTGTCCGATCAAACTGACAAGACCAGAAATAATGATAGTAATGAAACTAAAATTGAAAGCCGTACCAAATGACATGAAGCCACCTATTTCAGTTCTGTATTGCTTACCGAAGTAAATGATCAAGGCAAAGAATACAACCAAAGCAACTAACCCAAACCATCCTGATGCCAAGAGAGATGAATTAATAAAATAAGCCAAATAGGTTATTGCGACAGAAACAAGTCCGATTGTTAATCCGGGTTTTAGCGCAGCTTGAAAAGGAGATTGTTGCTCTTCCATAAAATTGTTAATTAGGGTTTTTCCTCAAAATAATAGAAATAATAATGCTAAAAAAAAGACCGGGAATGATTTTCCAAATAGTATCGTTTAATGCTATATCAAATGGAACCATTGCTTTTACATTTGTAAGTGTACTTTGATAGGATTCCTCACCCACTTGAGACACAATTGTTTCTCTGCTTGATTCCAATACTTCAAGCTTGGAAGCTTTGATACTTTCAAAGAAATCAGGAAAAATCAGTAAGATGATCCAAATTCCCAAACCTGAAATCAATCCAATAATCAGATAGGTAACAAATCCAACAGACATCCCTTCGGAAAAGGAAATGTACCCGTTATTGGAGTAGTCTTTAAAGTACTTTAAGGCAAGGAATATAGAAACCGGAGTAATCACATACCCGAAGATCAAGTTGAGGTTTGTTGGGTCTGGTTGTAACCAGGACATTACGCCAAATGCAACCAAACTCAAAATTCCACCTAATGTTCCAAATTGATAGGCCGATCCAAAATACTTGCTCATAATTGAATCAACTGGCCTTTTTGAATAACATATTTAACTTTTCCAGTTACTTCCTGACCAAACCAAGGATTATTGGAGGCTAATGACTTATTGGATTTACGATCATACATCCATTTTTCAGATGGATCAAAAATAGTCCAAGAGTCATTCCTTTCTGTACCTAATACAGTTTGAGGACCATTCGTAACCTTTTCCAAAAGCAATTCCCAACCTAGTTCATCAATAAGAGCGTTCATTGCTGGCAGAAAGGTCTGCAAGCCAGCCATTCCAAAGGCTGCTAAATCAAACTCCATAAATTTGGAGTCGAAGTCCTGAGGCTGGTGGTTGGAAACTATAGCGTCAATAGTACCATCTTTCAAACCCTCAATCAAAGCCTGCTTATCAGATTCACTTCTAAAGGGAGGTTTTACTTTATAATTGGAATCAAAGTCTTCCAAATTTGAATCAGTAAACAACAATTGGTAAATAGATACATCAGCAGTAATGGACAAACCATCTTTTTTAGCTTGACGAATCAATTCTACACCTTTAGCAGTACTTAGAGTTTGAAAATGAACACGACCACCCGCGTAGCGAATCAATTCTAGATTTTTATGAATTGCCACCTCTTCAGCAAGGCTAGGAATTCCTTTCATACCCAAATGAGTAGAAACTTCTCCTTCATGCATTTGACCGAAAATAGCCAAAAGTGGATCATAAGAATGATCAAACAAAATCCCATTGAATTTCTGAAGGTATTGAATAACTTTCAAAAAGCGATCGCTATTGGAAAGAGCGGTAGTACCCTCTCCAAATAAAGTAACACCTGATTGATAATGCATATCTAAGATCTCAGTAAGATCTTCACCTGCTACATTTTTGGTAACCGCACCTTGTACTAACAATTCTGGCCCAAAAGAAGCTGATTTTGATTTTACAAAATCAACATCATTTTTGGATTGGATGGTAGGCTCAGTATTAGGCATTAAAACAGCCTTTGAAAAACCACTAACCTGAAGAGAATCACATAAAGATTCAATTGTCTCTTTATATTCTAATCCAGGCTCACCACAAAGCGTTCTAAGATCAATCCACCCTTGACTTCCTAATAAGTTGGAAGCATCTATTTCTTGTTCAATTTCTCCAGAAAAGGTCGAGGTAAAAGGTTCTAAGGAACCTTCATCAAAAATAAAATCCCCTTTTGAGAATTTTCCTGAAGTGTAAAGGTTGAGACCTTTGAAGAGTACAGCCATTATTCTTGATTTGATGCAAAACTGCAACAATATTCTAAAAATGAAAAGTAAACTACGATCTAGAATTCATTTGAAGTCAAAAAAAGACCAAAGAGTCTGTATGTTTTGAAAAACAATATAAAACACAAAAGCCTCAGCTGTTTAGCTGAGGCTT
>NZ_FRXN01000006.1:0-360069 GCF_900148515.1 Algoriphagus zhangzhouensis
GATGAGACTTCCATATAGGGCCCTCAGAGACGATGAGGTTGATAGGCTGCAGGTGTAAAGGCAGTAATGTCATAGCTGAGCAGTACTAATTGCCCGAAAGCTTACTTACGCTGTGTTACAGTTTCTACGATATATGTTATCCTGATAGGAATCGGGATAGTACCAGGTACGATGTACAGGGTACCAAGAACAATAAAATATTACATACCGAACAGGTATCAAGATTTAGGCGGCCTAGCGCAGGGGTCCCACCTCTTCCCATCCCGAACAGAGAAGTTAAGCCCTGCTGCGCCGATGGTACTGGGGTTACACCCGGGAGAGTAGGTCGCCGCCACATTATTTAAGCCTCAGCTAAACAGCTGAGGCTTTTGTGTTTTTAAGGTTTTTTGATGCTTTTGCATGACCGTTTCAATGTCCTATTTTCCCTTATTTAAAAGATCTAAATGGTTTTGGTGGACTGGGTAAATCCTATTTTTTTACTATAGCATAAAAAAAGCTCAGATTTCTCTGAGCTTATAATTCATATAACGTTTGTACTATTAAACGTTTACATGTCTTTCTGCATGGTAAGAAGATCTTACTAACGGACCAGATTCAACGTATTTTAAGCCTCTCTTAAGGCCTTCTTCTCTGTAATGATCAAATAGATCCGGATGGATAAATTCTGCAACCTCTATGTGCATTTTGGTCGGTTGAAGGTATTGCCCAAGTGTAAGAATATCACAACCGTTAGCAGCTAGATCATCCATAGCTTTATAGACTTCTTCTTTTGTTTCCCCTAGACCTAGCATAATACCAGTCTTGGTTCTTTTTCCATATTCTTTAGTCAATTTGATTTGTTCTAAAGAACGGTCATATTTGGCCTGCGGCCTTACTCTTCTATAGAGTGAACCAACAGTTTCCATATTATGGGATACTACTTCCTGCCCACCGCTAATCATTCTATACAATGCATCCCAATTTGATTTCACATCAGGAATTAGGGTTTCGATCGTAGTAGAAGGTGAAAGCTCCTTAGTTTTAACTACTGTTTGGTACCAGATTTCAGCACCTTTATCCTTTAGCTCATCTCTGTTAACTGAGGTAAGAACAGCATGCTTTACTCCCATCAATTGGATAGCTTCAGCTACTCTTCTTGGTTCGTCTTCATCATATTCTGGTGGACGTCCTGTTGCTACAGCACAAAAAGAGCATGATCTAGTACATACATTTCCAAGTATCATGAAAGTCGCTGTACCAGCACCCCAACATTCACCCATATTTGGGCAGTTTCCACTTTCACAAATAGTATGGAGTTTATGTTGATCTACTAGTTTTCTGACTTTAGCATATTCTTTTCCGACAGGAAGCTTTACTCTCAACCAATCTGGTTTCTTTCTTCGAGTAGCTTCTTCTGATATTACCGGCAATTCAATCATATCGATGTAATTTGAAGGCAAAATTAAGGTTTAATGAATCAAAACCCAATCTTCCTTACTTCCTGAATCCATAATAGAATGTAAAATAAGCGGATTGAAAGAGCTGCTTGTTTTCGGCAGTTGGAATTAGGGGGATTTCTTTGGAATAACCCTCGATCATATATCCTAGTTCCAGACCAGTGACATTACTTTTGAATACCCCAAATTCAAAATTAATGGCCGCTTTCAAATTGGCACCGATGGCTAGTTGCGATTGGCCAATACCTTCAAATAGTCTGCCTGTTCCCAAGATATTATACCTGACACCATGGACTTCCGGATCATATTGCTCTCTTACGGATTCCAAGCGATTGATTGCATATTCAATATAATATGGAGCTATTAATCCAATTGAAGGACCTACTGCTGCTAGAGCGGAAACTTGAACTCCTTGGTTTGGGGCCTTCTTGAAGAGAATCACTTCGCGGCCATATTGAGGTCTTATAGCATAGAGGTAATTTGATTTTCCAAATATGTAACTGTTCCCCAAAACAGTGTTATATCTTACTTCTTTTGGGTTTTTTACATTGGATAACTCAACTGCAAAAAATGAAAATTGATCATCGGTTATACGAGTTCCTACTTTGAATACAAATCCTCCAATTAATCCGCCATTTGTATTCTTGTTTAAACCAAAGAGAAACTCCTTGTCATATTCGTAATTACCTGCATCCTCCCTCTGGGCATAAGCCGTTGATGCGATCATCGCAAAACAAGCTAAAAAGAAAATTTTAAAACTGTTCATTGGCTTTGAGTCGAAAATATTGACCTATTTTTGAATACAAGTATTTAACTGAAAATTAAAAGTAAGAGTTTATGCCCACGATAAAAAGTTCGTATTTAGGAAATTTAAGAACCACATCATCTCATATTCAATCAGGTAAGACTATTATATCTGATGCACCTGTAGATAATAATGGAAAGGGAGAGGCTTTTTCTCCAACAGATTTAGTAGCCTCGGCACTTGGTTCTTGTATGGTGACTATTATGGGAATTGTAGCTGAAAGAAATAATGTTTCCTTAGACGGTCTTGATTGGGAAGTGACCAAAATAATGGACTCTAATCCTCGGAAAATTGGAGAGATTGTAATTGATTTTCATTGGGAGGATCCTGTTTCAGATCCAGCTATGATTCAGAAATTGAAAAATGCAGCTAGAACATGTCCGGTGGCTTTAAGTTTGGATCCTTCGGTTAAGCAAACTATTAATTTCAATTTTTGATTGATATAGTAACATCATAAATCTTTAAACCCAAATATACATGTGTTACTTATTTGAAAACTTTAGAGATTGGAAGTCCTATTGCGATAAAAAAAATGTCTCTCTGGATAAATCTGTCATTGAATATGAATGTGAACAGAAGGGGGCAAATGAAGAAGATATCCTCAACGGACTATTGAAGGCCTACTCTGTGATGAAGGATGCTGTGACGACTGGATTGGAGCAGGATATGAAGTCTCATAGTGGAATGATTGATAACGGTGCTAAAAAAGTTTTCAACCATAATTTAACCGTGTTGTCTCCAGAATTTCAAAAGTTAATTTCCAGAGCTTTAGCAGCCAAAGAGGTGAATAGTTGTATGGGTAGAGTTGTCGCTGCTCCTACGGCTGGAGCCTCAGGGATTCTTCCTGGGACGATGGTGACTCTTCAAGAAATTCATGGGTTATCTGATGAACAAATTGTCAAAGGCTTATTAGTAGGTGCGGGTATAGCATTGATTATTGAACAAAAAGCAAGTTTGGCTGGAGCTGTTGGTGGTTGTCAAGCAGAAACTGGTTCTGCTGCCGCAATGGCTTCAGGTGCCATAGTTTATTGCTTAGGAGGAGATATAGATCAAGTTTTCAATGCAGTCGCAATAACTATCCAATGTATGCTAGGATTAGTTTGCGATCCTGTCGCTGGATTGGTAGAGGTGCCTTGTGTAGTTCGAAATGCTAGTGCCGCAAGTATAGCTTTTAGTTCCGCTCAAATTGCTTTGGCTAGTGTGAATGCAGTGATCCCAGTAGATGAATGCGTAGAAGCAATGGGTGAGATTGGGGCTTCTATGGAAAGCAAATACAAAGAAACAGCAATGGGAGGATTAGCAGCAACTCTCACTGGGCAAGAAATTTCTAAAAGGGTATTGATCCAGGATATTGAGATTTTACCAGATGAGAAATCACCCGAGTAAATTCTGAAATAAAGGAATAGAAAGAATTTGGTCAATAGTAAGGCTAAAAAAAGTAGCCCAAAGGGTAGATGACCAAAGCATATGGAAATAGATTCTTCTCTTTTTCGTACCAAAAGATACCAATATTAAAGTCCCTCCTATAGGGGTAAGTACTAATGGGGTAATCAGTGCAATTCCGATTTCCCCATATTTTTTCCAGAGCTTTACAACGGTTCTATTCTTTTTTGAGAATATTGGTTTTTTTTTAGAAAACCGAAGTTTTAGAAAATCTTTAAACTTTTTGCCCAAAAGGGTAAAAACAAACACACTCGACATGGTGCCCGCAACAGTCACTAAAATAGTTTCATATACTGTATAACCTGCTGCAGAACCTAATAAAGGACCAGCAATGAATTTGAAATATGTTAGAAAATAAATTCCTAAAAAGGTGATTAGAGAATCGCTCATAATAGGAAAAACAAGTACGCAAAATAGCCAAGTAATAAAATCACTCCTTCCAACCTAGAAATCTGCATTTTAGTTTTCATCAGCGGGAATAAAATTAAGGTAAACCCTATCATCCAAATGAAATCACTTTGAATAAATTCTGGGGAAACATTAATAGGCTGTATGATTGCAGTTAAACCAATGATTGATAGGATGTTCATGATATTGCTTCCAAGTATATTTCCCAAAGCCATATCTGTTTCTTTAGCCAAAGCAGCCATAATTGAAGTAATCAGCTCAGGCAAACTGGTTCCTATAGCGATGATAGTTACACCTATAATCCTTTCTGAAACTCCAAATTCTCTTGAGATTAAAACGGCATTTTCAACAAGGAGATTTGATCCAAAATAAAGACCGACAATTCCTCCTACAAATAAACCTAAAGAAGCAATCCAACCATAGCCTTTAACATGTTCTATTTCCTCTTCAGCTTCATGGCCTGGATCCTCATTCACGCCTCCTTTTACACTTTTGAAAAGATAAAGGTTGAATACGATAAAGAGTCCAAAAAGTAGTAAGCCTTCCCATACTTGAATATTTCCATTGTAGCTTAATCCAAAAAAGAGAAGTGAGACTAGAATTGTAATCAAGTAATCAAAACGCAAATGCGTTCGTTTGATCATAATAGGGTAAAAGACTCCACTAAAACCCAATACAAGACCAATATTGGCAATATTAGAACCGATTACGTTTCCAATTGAAATATCGCTATTCCCTTTAAGTGCAGCACTGACACTTACCAATAGCTCAGGAGCAGAGGTGCCAAAGGCTACAATGGTAAGACCAATCAACCCACTACTCATCCCTAGTTTTAGAGCGATGGCAGATGCTCCGTCGACCAAGATCTTTCCTCCAAATAATAAAATTACAAGCCCTAGAGCCAGTAATAAATAAGCTGTCATAAATTATAGTTTAGTACCGAAAGCTAAATCCCCCGCATCTCCAAGGCCTGGAACGATATAGTACAGGTCATTTAGCTTTTCGTCAAGGACTCCAGTCCAGATTTTAAAAGGTGATTTAAGATTTGATTCAATATGCTGGATCCCTTCGGGGGCCGCAAATGCCGCAACGATATGTATGAATTTAGGTATGCCATGCTCTTTCAGTTTGTCTATTGTAGATAGGATCGATTTCCCTGATGCTAGCATCGGGTCTGCAATGATTATAGTTTTACCTTGCAGAGAAGGAGTAGCAGAGTACCCTAGATTTATTGTTAAATCTTCCCCTTCTTTTTCTTGACGAAAAGCACCTATAAAACCATTTTCAGCTTGATCAAAAAAATTGAGAAACCCTTGATAGAAAGGTAGGGAAGCCCTTAAAACTGAAATAAGAACTGGCTGTTCACTAGGGATCAAACTTTTTGCAGTACCTAAGGTGGTTTTTATTTCCTTTGAATCGAAGGGAAAAGATTTGGAGACTTCATAGGCCATGATTTCGCCAAGTCTTGTCAAATTCATTCTAAATCTCATGCGATCTTTTTGGATCACAGGATCTCTCATTTCTGCAATGAATTGATTTGCAATAGACGGCTGATCAGAAAGTATGAACATGAAACAAATTTAATAGAAAACCCGACGAATTATCGTCGGGTTTGATCTTTTAAAATTTGATTGTGGGTTATTTCACCTCAAAGCTTGTTCTTCTTGACATTTGACGCGCACCCTCTGAAGTTTTATCTACACTTGTATCTTCTCCAAACCCTTTATATGATAGCCTAGATACATCAATTCCTGAGGCTATCAAAAGATCATAAACAGCTTTTGCTCTTCTCTCAGATAATTTCATGTTATAATCTTCTGGTCCTAATTCATCTGCGTATCCCTTTACCTCGAGTTGTACTCCTGGATTCTTTATAAGGAAATTGGAAACAAATTGGATTGAAGAAATGGAGTAATCTAGAGGTTTTGAAGAATCAAATGCAAAGTATATGTTCAGATAGTTATCATTAATGGCTTTTCTGAGATAGTCAACTTGTTCAATGATTTCTTCGACCGGACATCCATTCGTATTAGCTGGGCCTGGTAAGAAAGGGCATGAATCTAGGTGATCAGCTATGCCATCTCCATCTGAATCTAGAGTTATTCCAGTGGAATTAACACGTGCTCCATTAGGTGTGTTTGGTTCTTTATCCAAATAATCTGGAACCCCATCCCCATCGGAATCTTTCAACATATCTTTTATGCCGTTAATTTGGCTGGATAACTCCTCTTTAGTTGCATACTTTTCTGAGGCTAGATACCAATCTGCATGCTGGTCTTTAGAGCCAAGGTAGAAGCTTAGCCCTAATGTTCCAGTCCACCAATTTCCCATCGCATGAACCATTGGGTTTTGCGTTGGGTCAGAAGGTTGAATGTCTGCATTGTAATAGTTACCATCAAATGTGTAAGTCTGTCTTCCATTTGTGATCATAGAAATATCACCTGAGAGTGAAATTTTTTCAGAAAGTCTAAATTGCCCCGTTAGTCCAGATATAATGTTGTAATGGTAATCAGGGCCATTTTTAATTATTGCATCTTCAAAACTCATTCGGCCAAATCCTGCTCCTAAATGCCCCAAGAAACCTAATCTTTTTGAAAAGGAATCGAAGCTTAGCATTTTTCCAAAGTTGACTACTCCTTGGAGATCCATTCGGACATAGTGAGTTGTGAATTTAGGACTTTTATTTTTTGTTTCTGAAAATGTTCCTAGACCCAGATCTCCTTTGAAACCAAAATATTCATTGATCATATATCTTAATCCTAAGTCTACATGTCCAATGTTCAGAGATGGGGAATAGTAATCTGGAGATAGTGGGGCCATGGCCTTATTAAATCCAGCATTTGCTTCTATAGACCATTGGTTAAAATCCTTTTGGGCAAAAGAAGCCTGCGAAATCCCGATTAGGGATAGTAGGATAAATAGTTTTCTCATTGAAAGTGAATTGATTATTTTAGGATGATGGAGCAAATGTAGATAAATGCAATTCATTTTTTTTCAATAGGGCAAAAAAAAACCTGGCCAGATCGACCAGGTTTTAAAACGTATTTTAACGTGTATTATTTTACTTCGAAGCTAGCTCTTCTTGCCATTTGTCTTGCATCTGCAGAAGACTTGTCAACGCTAGTATCTTCACCATATCCTTTGTAAGAAAGTCTAGAAGCATCAATTCCTGAAGCGATCAATAGATCGTAAACTGCTTTAGCTCTTCTTTCAGATAATTTCATGTTGTAATCTTCTGGACCTAATTCGTCAGCATATCCTTTGATTTCTACACTAACACCAGGGTTTTTCTTCATGAAGTTTGCAACATAAGATGCAGCGCTAGAAGAATATCCAAGTGGCTTAGCAGAATCGAATGCGTAGTATACGTTTACGTAACCGTCATTGATAGCTTTCTTGAAGAAATCAAGTTGCTCAACAACTTCTTCAACTGGACATCCATTTGTAGAAGCAGGACCTGGAAGGAATGGACAATTATCCATATGATCAGGAGTACCATCACCATCAGAATCTAGAGTCATACCTGCAGAGTTAACTCTAGCACCAGCTGGGGTGTTAGGTTCTTTGTCTAGGTAATCAGGAACACCGTCACCGTCAGAATCCTTCAACATATCTTTGATTCCGTTGATTTGAGATGCCAATTCTTCTTTAGTAGCATATTTGTCAGCAGCGATATACCAGTCAGCATGCTCCTCCTTAGAACCTAGGTAGAATTGCAAACCTAGAGTACCAGTCCACCAAGTACCATTAGTACCATAGAAACCATTAGTAAGATCTGGATTTAACATTTCAGAACCATCCCAAGTTACAGTCTGGCGACCGTTCAAAATAGTAGAGATATCACCAACGATAGCTACACTATTAGAGATTTTAAATTGAGGAGTGAAACCGAAAATAAAGGTATAAACTTGATCATCGAATCCACTGATAGCATTCATTTGAGGCTTAACAGTTCCGATACCTGCACCACCATGAACCAATAGACCAAATGATCTAGTGAAAGATTCAAAGTTGAAAACACGACCCATGTTAGCCACACCTTGAAGGTCAAGTCTGCTATACTTTGTGTCGAATTCAAGGCTTTCAGAATCTGCTCCTCTTGCTTCGTGCATTGAGCCAAATCCATAATCCAATTTCAAACCAAACTTCTCATTGAACATATAGCGAACTCCGAAGTCCACATGTCCCAAATTAAGAGAAGGTGATAGGAACGATCCATTTAATGGGGCCATTGGTTTGTTAAAGCCACCATTGACTTCTAGGGACCATTTGTCGAAGTCCTGAGCATTGGCTCCGATTGCCAAAGCCCCTGCCATAAGTGTTGAGAGTATTAGTTTTTTCATAACAAAAAATTTTTGTTCAAATTTTAAGTGTTTGATTGATGTGACTACAAATTTATAAACTTTTAATTTACTGCAAATCTAGACGAAATATTTAAATGCCAATTTTTCATTTAAAACAATCGTCGACTTTTTTTCAATAAACGATAAAATATTCACATAATTGATGCCAAAATGAAATTATTACGTGATTTATTAGTTCAGTTCGGGGTTTCCGGTGATGAAGGGCTTACAACAAAATTTATCCTTCAATATATATACAAACAGAAAAAAAATTGGAGTTTTCAACCAGAAATTTTTGCTGGTGATGAATTTCATGACTGTATATTGTTGAAGTTTGGCTCACCAACTACAGCTGTGTTTGCACATATCGATACTATTGGTTTTATGTCAAGGTATGAAAATCAGTTGGTTGCAGTGGGTGGTCCGGAAATTCAAGAAGGCACTTTATTGGAAGGTCAAGATAGTCTCGGTCAAATTTCCTGCAGGATTTTGGGAGATGAGGATAATCTAAGACATGACTTTGGGAGAGCGATTGAAAGAGGAACTAGGCTTGCATTTGCTCAAGATATAAGAATAGATGACGAATTTATCCAAGCTGCATACCTAGACAATAGACTTGGAGTTTATTCTGCGCTTAAAGTGTGTGAAAATTTGGAACATGGTTGGGTAGTTTTTTCTACATATGAAGAGCATGGAGGAGGTAGTATGCCTTATTTGTTGTCTTTTATTCAACAAAAACATCCAATAAAAAACGCCTTGATCTCTGATATTACTTGGGTGACAGATGGTGTTTTTCCCAATGAGGGGGTTGTTATTTCAATTCGGGACAAATTTATTCCTAGAAAAAAATTCATCGACAAAGTTGTAGGTTTGGCAAAAGAAAGCGGAATTCCATTTCAACTTGAAGTTGAAGCTTATGGAGGTAGTGATGGAAGGGAGGTTCAGTTTTCCCCTTATGCTATTGATTGGGTCTTTGTAGGTGCAGCTGAAGAAAATGTCCATACTCCCAATGAAAAAGTAGCTTTATCCGATTTGGACTCGATGATTCAAATGCATCAATATCTAATGAAACATCTTTAATATGTTGGTTACACTTAAGGACAAAACTTTTGAAATCTATTTAAAAGAATCTGAGATTAAGGATAGATTAAAAACGATTGGGCAACAAATTTCAATTGACTTTAAAGGACAGGACCTTTTGGTTTTGGGTGTCCTAAATGGCTCCTTTATAGTTATGGCAGATCTTTGTCGTGAAATCAAAGGAGTGTCGGTCCAAACAACATTTTTAAAGATATCTTCTTATTCTGGTACTGAGAGTACAGGTATAGTCAAGGAGGTAATTGGTTTGCCAAAGGACCTTCAGGATAAAAATATCTTAATTGTTGAGGATATAGTAGATACTGGCGTTAGTATGAATTATTTGCTTCATCGTCTTGAAAATGAAAAACCCAAGTCGATTTCTATTGCGACATTACTCTATAAACCCGAAGCATTTCGCTTTAATTATCAACTTCATTATGTGGGTTTTGAAATTCCCAATAAATTTGTCGTAGGATATGGACTTGATTACGACGGTTTGGGAAGGGAACTTCCAGAGATCTACCAATTAAAGTAATCTATAAATTAAAAAATTCAGGATGCATAATATAGTACTATTTGGCCCTCCAGGTGCTGGAAAAGGCACTCAAAGTGAAAAATTGATTCAGAAATATGGTTTGACACATTTGTCTACTGGTGATTTGTTTAGAAAACATCTGGGTGAAGGGACTGAACTCGGGAACCTAGCAAAGAAGTATATGAATGAAGGCCGATTGGTTCCTGATGAGGTTGTAATCGGGATGGTTGAAGAGAAAATTGAGTCTACTAAAGATGCGGTAGGGTTTATTTTTGATGGTTTTCCTAGAACTACAGCTCAAGCTGAGGCACTGGATGCCATGTTGGAAAAGCATGGGATGGAAATTTCAGGGATGATAGCTTTAGATGTTGAAGAAGACATCCTTAGAGAAAGAATTAAGGAAAGAGGAAAAACTTCTGGAAGAGTTGACGATCAGGATGATGAAAAAATCAATACAAGGATCAAAGTCTATCTAGATGAAACATTACCAGTAGCTGGTTATTACGAAAAGCAGGGTAAATTTCAAAAAATCAATGGAGTAGGAGAAATTGACTTCATCTTTGATTCAATCAGCAAGGTGATTGATAGCTACTGATTTGACATAATTTGCTAATTTTGCAAACTCAATTTGGCTAGGCTATATGCTTAGCCTTTTTTATTAAAAAATATCCCATGGCAGATTCCAATTTCATAGATTATGTAAAGTTCTGTTCTCGATCAGGTGCTGGAGGTGCAGGTTCTCTTCATTTTAGAAGAGAAAAGCATGTTCCTAAAGGTGGTCCAGACGGAGGTGACGGCGGTCGAGGTGGACATATCATATTAAGAGGAAATGCCCAGCATTGGACATTACTTCACTTGAAGTATAAAAAGCATGTGATTGCTGAAGCTGGTAAAGGTGGCGAAGGAGGAAGAAGGACTGGTGCTGACGGGAAAGATATTATTCTTGATGTTCCTCTAGGAACTGTGGCTAAGGATGCTGAAACAGGAGAAAAAAGATTTGAAATCACCGAGGATGGTCAAGAGGTGATTTTAACCAAAGGTGGAAGAGGAGGATTGGGAAATCATCACTTTAAATCTGCTACCAATCAAGCTCCTCATTTTGCTCAGCCTGGAGAAGAGGGAATCGAAGAATGGATCATTCTCGAATTGAAGTTATTGGCGGATGTCGGTCTCGTAGGATTCCCTAACGCGGGAAAATCTACTCTTTTGTCTTCAATTTCAGCTGCAAAACCGGAAATCGGAGATTATCCTTTTACTACATTGGTTCCAAATCTGGGAGTAGTTGGCTATCGTGATGATAAGTCATTCGTTATGGCGGATATCCCGGGAATTATAGAAGGAGCAGCAGAGGGGAAAGGTCTTGGTATCCGTTTCTTGAGACATATTGAGCGAAATTCCATCTTGTTATTTTTAATTCCTGCGGATGCTGAAAGCATTGCGGAACAATACAAGATTTTGTTGGGGGAATTGGAAAAATATAATCCTGAACTTTTGGATAAAAAGAGGTTACTGGCAATTTCAAAATCAGATATGCTTGATGATGAATTAATGGCAGAGATGACTCATGAATTGCCAAAAGGAATCCCGTCAATTTTTATTTCATCCGTAGCCCAAAAGAACCTTGATAAATTAAAAGATATGATTTGGCAGGCTATTCAGGAAGGGTGAGGTGTCAGTTTGTCAGTTTCTGATCACTGGCAACAATATTGTTGAGAAAGGGAAAGCCAGCTATTGAAAATATTAATATGAAAAATAAGGAAGAAGAAGTGAACGAAAACCTACAGGAAGTAGCAGATCAAACTGTAGATCAAGATATCAATGCAGGAGAAAATGCTACAGAGCAAAATCCAATGGCTAAGTTGGAAGCGGATGTTGCTGAAATGAAGGATAAATATTTAAGGCTGTATTCTGATTTTGAAAATTTCAGAAAAAGAAATGCCAAGGAGCGTTTGGATCTAATCAAAACAGCATCAGAAGGGGTACTAAGTGATTTGATCCCTGTTGTTGATGATTTTGAAAGAGCTATCAAAGCAAATGAAAATGAGGAAAACGCTCAGAAAATCAGAGAAGGTAACTTGTTGATTTTCCATAAGTTCATGAAAGTACTTGAGAATAAGGGATTGACACCGATGCAAGATTTGATCGGGCAGCCATTTGATGCGGATACGCAAGAGGCGATCACACAGATCCCGGCACCAACTGAAGAAATGAAAGGAAAAGTAATTGATGTGGTAGAGAAAGGTTACACCTTAGGAGATAAGGTTGTTCGCTTTGCCAAAGTTGTGACAGGAGCATAATTATGGCAAAAAGAGACTACTACGAAATACTGGGTGTTAGCAAATCTGCGTCTGCTGACGAAATCAAGAAAGCTTACAGAAAACTAGCGATCCAGTACCATCCAGATAAAAATCCAGACAATCCAGAAGCGGAAGATAAGTTCAAAGAAGCTGCAGAGGCGTATGAGGTTTTGAGTAACCAAGAGAAACGTCAGCGATATGACCAGTTTGGGCATCAAGGCCTTGGCGGAAATGGTGGCTTTGGCGGAGCAGGAATGAATATGGATGACATATTCTCCCAGTTCGGCGATATTTTTGGTGGTGGTGGATTCTCTTCTTTCTTCGGTGGCGGAGGAGGTGGAGGTCGTCGTACTAAAAAAGGAACCAACCTTCGAGTTAAGTTGAAGCTTAATCTTCAGGAAATAGCCAATGGTGTAGAAAAGAAGATTAAAGTAAAAAGACATATCATTGCTCCAGGGGTAACTTTCAAGTCTTGCTCAACTTGTAATGGAAGCGGTCAGATCAAAAAGGTGGTGAATACCATGCTTGGCCAAATGGTTTCTGCCAGTACCTGTGGGGTCTGTGGTGGAAGCGGCCAAATAGTTGATAAAAAACCTGCTGAAGCAGATGCTAAAGGCTTGATCGTAAAAGAGGAAATTATTCCTATCAATATTCCAGGAGGAGTTGCCGAAGGTATGCAGCTAAGCATGTCTGGAAAAGGAAATGAAATCCCAGGAGGAATTCCTGGTGATTTGTTGATAGTAATTGAGGAGATTGAAGACGAGGTACTACAAAGAGATGGAAACAATGTGGTTTTTGATCTTTATGTTTCTTTCGTAGATGCAGCTCTAGGTGCTTCTATTGAAGTACCTACTATTGACGGAAAGGTCAAGATTAAAATCGATCCTGGAACTCAGTCAGGAAAAGTATTAAGATTGAAAGGAAAAGGGATCAAAGATATTAATGGATATTCAAAAGGGGATCAATTAATCATGGTCAATGTTTGGACTCCAACCCAATTGTCCAAGGAAGAAAAGCAAGCTTTGGAAAATCTTAGAAGCTCAGAAAATTTCAAGCCGGACCCGGGAAATGGAGACAAATCCTTTTTCGATAAGATGAAAGAATTCTTTTAGAAATGAAAAAGCCAGAAGCAATTCTGGCTTTTTTTATATTTTTAAAACCTTTTCTATGTCGAGTCGTAACCTATCCGTATGCTGAGAAAATTATGTCTGCTTTTCCTGGGTTTGTTTTGTGGGATAGGTGTTAGTCAGGCACAGTTGGTGAAAGAATATAGAGCCCCTGAAAAAGAGGGCTTTGATTTGGTGGTCCTCGATTTTTCGAGTTATAAAAGTGCTACTCACCTCAAAAGAGTCCGGTCCATGGAGCCTGTGTATATCCATGGGCACCTAGAACAAACCAATATTTTACCTTCATTTTCACATGAAGTAAAAGGAAATGTTCTTTGGGCAAATCTTTCCCATAAAAATGTAGAGTCTGATAATTTGGGTAAAAGCATTACTTCCAAGTTTTTTTCCAGTGGAAAAGATGGTTTCGGTCATAGTTGGGATGTCGGCTTAGCCTCCAATTATTTATATCATCTTAATTTTAATTTAGGTGTAGGACAAGCTGACTTCGATTTGTCTCAATTGCCAATTAGCCAGTTGAAGGTTCGGAGTGCAAGTGCTGATGTACATATTTTTTATGGTAGCGAGGATCCGAACCAAGTTCAGATGGACACACTATTGGTAACCTTAAATATGGGTACCGTAGATGTAGAGTCTGCCAATTTCACCAATGCTCAAAAAATGATCTTTGAGGTGAATTATGGGAATATTTACCTGAATTTTTCAGAAGGTATGTCAAACTCTTCTCAGGTAATTGCTGCTGTAGGAGCAGGAACTCTAAAGTTGAAACTGCCTTCTGACAATTATCCAGTCAAGATAAAAATGAAAACCACTGCGATGTGTAGGGTTTCAATCCCGAAATATTTACGTTCTTTGGACAAGGAGACCTATGTGACACGAGGTTACAAAGAAGATGACCCCAAACTTTTGGAAATGATCATTGATGTTGGGGTTGGTTCTCTTAAAGTAGAATAACCTTTTATTACATGCTTGAAACCCAAAAACTCAATAAATCCTATGGATCCAATCGGGCATTGACCGATGTCGATCTAAAGGTGAGTAAGGGAGTGATTTTTGGACTTTTGGGTCCTAATGGCGCTGGAAAATCAACTCTCATTCGAATTATCAATCAAATCATAGATGCTGACTCAGGTCAGGTTCTAATTGATGGAAAACCATTGGCTCCCTATCATATCAGCCAGATTGGTTATTTGCCGGAAGAAAGAGGCCTTTATAAAAAAATGAAAGTCTGGGATCAAATGATCTATTTCGCCAGACTCAAAGGTCTTTCCCAACACGATGCCAAAACTCGAATTAAAAACTGGTTAGATAAAATGGAGATGAGTACCTGGAGAGAAAAGAAGATTGAAGATCTTTCCAAGGGAATGGCTCAAAAAGTCCAGTTTATTTCAACGATCATTCACAATCCACCTCTTCTAATATTAGATGAACCTTTTTCTGGTTTTGACCCTGTAAATGCGGAAATCATAAAAGACCAGATTTTAGAACTTAAAAAACAAGGAACTACAGTAATCCTAAGTACTCACAGAATGGAATCCGTGGAATTGCTTTGTGATCAGGTGGCTATGATTAATAAGTCTCATAAAATCTTGGATGGCACAATTCGTCAGGTAAAAAACAGCTTTCGCCCAGAAGTTTTTCATGTGACTGTCGAAAATCCGGTCAAGGAAATTCCTGCTGAATGGACGGCAAAAGAAGATGAAGGTGCTTATCATTTTACTTTGCCACTAAGTGGGAAACGTCCAAACGAACTTTTGGAAGAATTGATGAACTATGGACAGATCAGTAGATTCCAAGAAGTAATTCCAAGTATGGAGGAAATTTTTATTCACCAAGTAAAATCAACACACGATGAATAAGATTTGGTTGGTGATGCAGCGCGAGTATTTGGCTAGAGTTAAGAAGAAATCTTTCCTTTTGGCTACGTTATTGACTCCATTGATCTTCCCAGCGATCATGGCAATTTTCGTTTGGATAGCCGTAGAGGAAAAGGATAATCAATCCTTGAGAATCATTGAAGTTGTCGACGAAAACAAACTTTTTTTCTTGGAGAGTTCCGATCAATATGCTTTTTCATTCTCCGACAGAAGTGATGAAGAGGCTAAAGAACTAGTGAAAAATGGAGACCGCTACGGTTTTCTTCATATTCCCAATTTTGATTTGGAGGATCCCAAGGGGATCACATTTTTCGGGGAAGAAAATCCAAATATGAACCTGATGTCTTATTTGGAATCCAGTCTGAAAAAGAAAATAGAAGATCAAAGATTGTATGAATCGGGAATAGACCCTCAATTGATATCAGATATCAGGACAAATGTAGATATCAAGTCCATTACAGTAAATGAACAAGGGGAGGAGAAAGTCTCCAATGCCACTGTCAATTATGCCATTGGATTTGTTGCAGGGATCTTGATTTACATGTTTATCTTCATTTACGGCAATCAAATCATGCAAGGAGTCATCGAAGAGAAATCCAGCCGAATTGTGGAAATATTGGTTTCATCCCTGAAGCCTTTTCAGTTGATGATGGGTAAAATCGTGGGGATTGCTGGAGTGGGTTTGACACAACTATTGATTTGGATTGTTTTGATTGGCGGATTGACCACCATAGTGACGGGTTATCTTGGAATGAAAATGCCTCAACAGCAGGCGATGGAGATGGCCCAAGTTGGAATGGAGCAAATTCCAGATAGTGGCGTTTCAGAAATCCTCCAGGTGATCAATGGAATTGACTTTGTAACCCTGGTTCTTTGTTTTGTATTCTATTTCTTAGGTGGGTATCTACTTTACGGAGCTCTTTTCGCAGGAATTGGCTCTGCAGTGGATGCGCCTTCAGATGCACAGCAATTTATGCTGCCGGTTACTATTCCTTTGATCGTGTCCTACATGGGATTGTTTGTCTTTGTGCTTCAAGATCCAAATAGTACTGCTTCATTTTGGTTGTCAATCGTTCCATTGACTTCTCCAATTGCTATGATGGGAAGAGTAAGTTTTGGAGTGCCGTTTTGGGAATTAGCTCTTTCTATGGTTTTATTGATTCTGGGATTCTTGGGCACCACTTGGTTAGCTGGAAAAATCTATAGAATTGGGATTCTAATGCATGGAACCAAACCTTCTTACAAGACCTTATGGAAGTGGATTAAAACAAATAATTAATCCCTGAAGAATCTAGATTTTAGAAACAAGAACCAAGAAACTAGAATCAAAATTCGAGATTTAATAGTCAATGCTTGATAACCAAAAAGTCCCGACCAGTACTGGTCGGGACTTTTAGATTTTTTTCTATTAGGACATTATCTCAAGTAAGCAGAAAGCATCCAAACAACCTTTTCTTTAGCGGTGATATAATCACTCATTAATGAGGCTGTACCTTCGTCATTAGAATCTCCGGCAGTATCAAGAGTATTTCTTTCCAATTCCAAAAGAGTGGTCATGTTATCTCTAACAATTTCGACCATTTTCACAGGTTCGGTTACTTCTTTAGCTTCTTTGATTGTCGCAGTCTCAATGTATTCTTGGTAAGAAGAATAAGGTCTAGCTCCCAAGGTCAAAATTCTTTCAGCTAATTCATCAATTGCTGCATTTGCTTCATTGTAAAGTTCTTCGAACTTCGCATGGAGTTCAAAGAAGTTAGGCCCTGATACATTCCAATGGAAGTTTCTAAGGTTTTGATAGTAAACCTGATAGTTTGCTAGCAATCCATTCAATTTTTCTACTAAAACAATGCTGTCTTTTACTTCTAATCCGATGTCGTTCGTTTTCATATTACTTATTTGTTTTTGTCTTATTTTTAATACCATAAATTTACGGCAAACAGGCCTGAAAAGCTAACTGATATTATCTATCACCAAGATATACTATCTATGACTTTGGTCAGTTAATAGCCTTAAGGGCAACACCGCAATTCATGAAAAACCGATTCCAGGATCTTACTTCTATTGATTTTTACCAAAACCGAAAACAGGTTAAGTGGCTTTTGGTTGTGGTTTCTCTTTTAATAGGTGCTGGGTCAATCTGGTATACCAATAGTTTGGTGGAGGAGTTGAGAGAAAGGGAGAGGAGACAAATTGAACTGCTTTCCAGTGCGCTGGAGTATGCCGCTTCGACAGCCGAGAACCTTACCTTTATCAATCAAGAGATTATCCAGCAGAATTATTCTATTCCTATTATCATGGTGGACCCCAATGGAAATCCATTTGAGTATAGGAATATCACTTTTAAAAAGAATGCAACTGCTCAGGACTCAGCGAAAACCTTGGAAGTTGAGTTGATCGAAATGAAGGAGGAGTATGAGCCAATTCTGTTGGAAGAGGCAGATATTCATGTTTACTATCGGAATTCGGAGCTCCTATTGAACTTGAAGTATTACCCTTACATCCAGTTGGCGGTGATATTGATTTTTGGAGCCTTGGCATACGCGCTTTTTAACCAAAGTAAAATTGCTGAGCAAAATCGAGTATGGGCTGGACTTACGAAGGAAACTGCTCATCAATTAGGTACTCCGATCGCCTCTTTGATGGCTTGGATTGATTACTTGCGAAATTCACCTGTTTGGGAAGAGAATAAGGAGATCATTACGGAAATGGATAAGGATGTAGTGAAGTTGCGGATGGTGACAGAGCGATTCAGTAGCATCGGGAGCAAGCCTGTAATCCAAGCTGAAAACTTGTATCAGGTTATTGAGGAGACTATTAGCTATCTAAGGCCAAGGATTTCTACCAAAGTGGAATTGAATATCAAAGCTGATTCTCAGGATCTCGATGCCATGATGAATAAGCCTCTTTTTGAATGGGTGGTGGAAAATATCTGTAAGAATGCAGTCGATGCCATGAAGGGCAAGGGTAAAATCACATTAGAATTGCTTCAGGATAGTGACAAATTTGTGATTGTAGATATTACGGATACCGGGAAAGGGATGGAGAAAAAGATGTATCGACGAGTTTTTAATCCAGGCTTTTCAACCAAACAAAGAGGATGGGGCTTGGGACTTACTTTGGCAAAACGAATTATTGAAAGCTATCACGGAGGAAAGATTTTTGTAAAAAGCTCTGAAGTTGGTGTTGGGACTACTTTTAGAATAATACTTCATAGTACGAGGGAAGGTGCAGAACAATTCGTGACAGAAGGAATCCTAGAATACAAATAGAAATACGGAATACTAATTTGGAAATACAGGATAAAAATCACAAAATCAGTGAGCCAAGAATTTTTGGACTAATTTTCACTATTTGTTATCCATTGAAATTTGAATGACGAAATACGAAAGACGAGGTGCTTAATTGCCATTTTCCTTTTTCTGACATCGACCCTTGATTTAAAGGTGAGTTTAGAGTCTTCAAGCGTAATTTTTCAATCTTTCAATTTTTCGATAAAAGCATCTACCAAAGGAGGTTGAAGCCTGAGGAGAAGTCTTCTAACTTTTACACTTTTCAACTTTATAACCTTCCCACTTTATTTTTCCTTACCTTTGTCGGCTGAAAATCACATCCCATGAGTCTGACGGAAGAAATCAAAAAGCGTAGAACTTTTGCAATCATTGCCCACCCGGATGCAGGTAAAACAACCCTGACGGAAAAATTGCTTCTTTTTGGGGGAGCGATCAATACTGCAGGTGCCGTAAAGTCGAATAAAATCGATACAGCTACTAAATCTGACTGGATGGATATTGAGAAGCAAAGAGGTATCTCTGTTGCTACTTCCGTAATGGGGTTTGAGTACAAAGACATCAAAATCAACTTGCTGGATACTCCAGGTCACCAGGACTTTGCTGAAGATACTTACCGTACTTTGACTGCGGTCGATTCGGTAATCATGGTGATTGACTGCGTGAAAGGGGTCGAGATTCAGACTGAAAAGTTGATGGAAGTATGTCGGATGAGAAATACTCCAGTGATCTGCTTTATCAACAAATTGGACCGTGAAGGACGCGATCCATATGATTTGTTGGATGAAGTGGAATCTAAGCTGAATATTCAGTGTCGTCCGCTTTCCTGGCCGATTGGAATGGGGAAAAGCTTCAAGGGTGTTTATAATTTATATGACCAGAAGCTGAATCTTTTCACTCCGTCTCAGAGAAAACTTTCCGATGACAGAACCACATTTGAAAATCTGGAAGATGCTGAATTGGATAAATTGATTGGGCAAAGTGCCGCTGATCAATTGAGAGAAGATGTCGAATTAATCGAAGGTGTTTATCCCGATTTCGATACCAAGGAGTATTTGGAAGGAAAAGTTGCTCCTGTATTCTTTGGATCAGCCGTGAATAATTTCGGTGTCAATGAAATGCTGGATACTTTTATCAAAATTGCTCCAGCTCCAAAAAGCCGAAATACTGATACAAGAGAAGTTTTGCCAGGCGAAAACAAGTTTTCTGGCTTTGTGTTTAAGATTCACGCCAACATGGACCCGAATCACAGAAACCGAATTGCCTTCTTGAGAATTTGTTCAGGTGAGTTTCAGAGAAATAAGCCGTACAAGCATGTTTTCGGCCCAAAGCCTTTACGTTTTTCCAATGTAACTCAATTTATGGCCCAGGATAAGGAAATCATTGATACCGCCTACCCGGGTGATATCATCGGTTTGTATGATACCGGGAACCTGAAAATTGGAGATACCTTGACCGATGGAGAAGAAATGGTATTCACGGGGATTCCTAGCTTCTCTCCAGAGATTTTCCGAGAGGTAGTCAACAAAGACGCGATGAAAACCAAGCAATTGGAAAAAGGTCTCAAGCAGTTGATGGAGGAAGGGGTAGCTCAGCTATTTACTTTCGATATGGGATCCAGAAAGGTAGTCGGAACCGTAGGTCAATTGCAGTTTGAGGTGATTCAGTTCCGATTGAAAAATGAATACAATGCGACTGTAGAATTTCATCCAATGAACCTTTATAAAGCTTGTTGGATCAGCAGCAAGGACAAAAAACAATTGGATGAATTTGTTCGCTCCAAAAATCGCCATATCGCTCATGACAAGGACGGGAAGTTAGTCTTTATGGCAGAATCCAAAGCCTGGCTTCAGATGGTTCAGGACAATTATCCAGATATAGAATTCCACTTTACTTCGGAGTTTTAATTTAAGCCTTTTACCCTCCAAGGGTTTTTACTTTTTGGTAATTCATCTCTCATTTAAAAACTTCAGTAAACTCAAACTTCTGTCCATCAAATAAACCTTTATCACTTAGTTTGAGGTCTGGTATTACCAATAAGGCCATGAAGCTCAAAGTCATAAAAGGAGAATTGAGTTGAGAGCCCATCTCTTTTGCCATTTTGTCTATTCGGGTATATGCGGTAGCCACTTCATAGCCATCCGAAGCAGACATGATTCCTCCGACAGGAAGCGGTAAAATTTCTTCCTGATTTCCTGATACTGCGGAAACCCCACCTTTGGCTTCGATGATTAGATTTACCGCTTTGCAAATGGATTCATCATCCACTCCTACTGCAATGATATTATGAGAGTCGTGTCCGACCGAAGAAGCGATTGCACCAGTTTTTAGTCCAAAGTTTTTGATAAAGGCGACTGCTGGATCCGCATTCTGGTAGCGGTTGACAACGGTGATTTTCAAAACGTCTTTTTCTACATTGGATTCTGCGAAACCGTCTTTTTCCAATATTTCACCTGAGGTTTCGGGAGTGATTAATTGTCCATCTAATGCTTCGATTACACGAACTTGATTTCCTTTGGCTTTGAGTTTGAAATCTTCCGGTCTTTTTGGATTGGTGTCAAAATTATTGATGACCTCATTTTTGATAGGGCGAATCAGTGTCTTTCCATTTTTAGCTACCTTTTCTCCATCGATATAAGTTGCCAGTACCTGAAAATCCTTTAGATCTTTGACCAAAATAAAGTCAGCAGGGTCATCAGTTCTTAGCTGACCAACTTTCAATGAATAGTGTGAAATTGGAGTTAGGCAGGTTGCTCTCAGAACATCAAAAATATCTTTTCCTTTTGCGACAGCCCGAGCGGCCAATTCGTTGATGTGGGATATTGCCAGATTATCAGGATGCTTGTCATCAGAGCAGAACATGATCATTTCTGGATAGTCATCAATCAGGTCAATTAATGCCTCAAAGTTTTTTGCAGCTGAACCTTCACGAATGGCGATTTTCATTCCCAGTTTGACTTTGCACAAGGCTTCTTCATAAGTGAAGCATTCATGATCTGTGCTAGGACCTGCACTGACATACTTTTCTGCAAGCTCACCTTTTAGCCCCGGGGCATGTCCGTCTACAGGTTTGCCATATTTCTGTGCAATTTTGATTTTCTCCATGACCAGTGGATCACGATTGACTGTTCCAGGCCAATTCATCATTTCAGCCAGATAATGGATTTCAGGTCGGGACATCAGATTCTCTATATCCTGCGCATCTATTTCCGCTCCGGCTGTTTCGAATGGAGTGGCGGGGACGCAGGAGGGAGCACCGAAGTAAAATTTGAATGGGACTTGCTTTCCATTTTCGATCATGTAATCGACTCCTTCTACTCCGCAGACATTGGCGATTTCGTGAGGATCTGAGATGGTAGCAACTGTCCCATGACACACCGCTAATCTTGCAAATTCAGATGGGACGAGCATGGAGGATTCCACATGGACATGTGCATCAATAAATCCAGGTAAAATAAAAGGTAGCGAATCTGATGTTTCGATTGGAGTGATTTGAAGAATCTTTCCATTTTCGAAAGCTAGTTCAGCTGGATAGGTTTTTCTACCAAGGATATCGACAAAATGAGCGCGGATAATCATGAAAATCAGTGTTAAAAATGAACTGAGGCTAAGAAAGAAATCTTGGAGATAATCGCCCCTTCAAAATTCAATTGGATTAAAACTACTATATTTGCCACGGAATAAAAAAGCATAAACCTTAGGATTTTTGATGGGTAAAATTGTCATCGCCATAGATGGATATTCAGGATGTGGTAAAAGCTCAACTGCCAAAGCTGTAGCCAAGGATTTGGGATACACCTACATTGATTCTGGTGCCATGTATCGAGCAGCAACCTTACATTTTTTGAATTCATATCTTTCACCCTCCAATCCTCATGATGTGGAGAAAGGTTTAAAAGATCTGGAAATTGAATTCCACCCTAATCCTGATTCAGGAGAACAAGAAACCTATCTCAACGGTCTCAATGTAGAAAAGGAGATCAGGACCATGCGGGTTTCGGAAAATGTAAGTAATCTGGCCAAGGAAAAAGAGATCCGAAAAGTTTTGGTTGCCCAGCAAAAGAAATTGGGGAAATCCAAAGGAGTGGTCATGGATGGCCGTGATGTTGGATCGGTAATCTTTCCAGATGCAGAACTGAAGGTGTTTATGACGGCCGACTTGGAAACAAGAGCTTACAGAAGACAGCAAGAATTATTAGCAAAAGGTGATTTGGTGGATTTGGAAGAAATCCAGAAAAATCTAGCAGAAAGAGATCAAATCGACTCGACTCGCGAAGAAGGGCCATTGATTAAGGTGGAGGACGCAGTTGAGATCGATACCAGTAATTTGAATTTCGCAGAGCAGGTAGCGCAAATCGTGGATTTGGCCCAGCAGAAGATTAATCATACGAAAGATTATGCAAGTAACCATTGATAAAAACTCCGGTTATTGCTTTGGAGTAGAGTTTGCCATCAAAATGGCAGAGGACGAAATGGAGCAGGCAGACAAGTTGTATTGTCTGGGTGATATCGTCCATAATGACATGGAAGTAAAGCGCTTGTCAGAGAAAGGACTAGTGGTCATTGACCGAGAGCAACTTTCAGAATTGAGCGATTGCAAAGTTTTGATCCGTGCTCATGGTGAACCGCCAGAAACTTACCGCACAGCCATAGAAAACAATATCGAATTGATTGATGCTTCTTGTCCAGTTGTTTTGAAACTACAGCACCGTGTCAAAACTGCTTTTGATAAGATGGAGCGTGAGCAAGGGCAAATTGTCATTTATGGCAAGAAAGGTCATGCTGAAGTGATTGGCTTGACTGGCCAGACTTTGGAGAAGGCAATTGTAGTGATGGAAGATTCCGATTTGGAGAAAATCGACTATTCCCGACCTGTAACTTTGTTCAGTCAGACAACTAAAAGCACCAAAGGTTTTTACGAATTATCTCGGAAAATTGAAGAAAGAATTCAAGCTGAGAAGGGAAAAGTGGAAACTGTCGATTTTAATGCCAATGATTCTATCTGTCGCCAAGTATCAAATCGCGAGCCTCAGTTACAGAAATTTTCAAAAGAAAATGATGTGATTGTTTTTGTCTCTGGGAAAAAGAGCTCCAATGGGAAAGCCCTTTATCAAGTTTGTCTTTCGGAAAATCCAAGAAGCTATTTCATTGAAAATGAGACTGAACTGGATCCTCAATGGTTTAATTCGGATGATAAAGTTGGTATTTGTGGAGCGACTTCTACGCCAATGTGGCTGATGGAGCAGGTTAAAAATCACTTAGAATCTATGGAAGAAAATGCTCTTCCGGCTTAAATACAAAAATCACCATTCGGAAGTGGGGAAAGCCATTCCGGAGAAAATCAAACATAAACTTCCAGATAGTCTATAAATAAAGAGGTTATTTATTAGATTTGGGGCGTTTTTCAAAAGCTCATAGTTCAAAAACAGATATGTCTAAATTAGTGAAGCTTAAGAAAGGTTTTGACATTAACCTTGCAGGAAAGGCGGCTTTAGAGCTTGCTGATTTTGCCTCTGCTCAAACCTTCGCCATTAAGCCGACTGACTTTCTTGGTATTCAAAGACCGAAAGTTCTTGTCAATGAAGGAGATACCGTAAAGGCTGGTACTCCAATCCTGTTCGACAAAGCGATGGACCAAGTCAAGTATGTGGCTCCGGTTTCAGGCGAGATTGTCGAAGTCAAAAGAGGAGAAAAGAGAAAATTACTCGAAATCAAAATTTTGGCAGACAAAGAAACCACCTTCGAAGACTTGGGTAAAATCGACCTAGGTAAAGTAGATCGTGATACTTTGAAGGCAAAGCTTGCTGAAAGCGGGGTTTGGCCAAACTTGATTCAGAGACCTTATGGTATCGTGGCAAACCCTGATGATACTCCTAAGGCTATTTTCATTTCTGCTTTTGACTCTAATCCTCTTGCTCCAGATTACGGATTTACCCTTCAAGGTGAAGAACAGTATTTCCAAGCTGGTTTGGACGCATTGGCGAAATTGACCGATGGAAAAGTACACTTGAATGTGGATGGCTCCAAAAATGTACCGGCAATTTTTGCGAATGCTAAAGGCGTTGAAATCAATAAATTCTCAGGACCACATCCAGCGGGTAACGTAGGTGTTCAGATTCATCATTTGGATCCGATCAACAAAGGAGAACTTGCATGGACTATTTCTCCAGTAGGAGTAGTTCAAATTGGTAAATTGGTTTTGAACGGAGTTTTTGATGCTTCTAAAGTAATTGCTGTTACAGGTTCAGAATTGACCAAAACAGGATATGTGAAGACTGTTACAGGTGCTTCTGTTTCCTCTTTTGTAAAAGGTAACTTGAATAGCGGACATGTCAGAGTGATCTCGGGTAACGTACTTACCGGCGAGAAAATCTCTCTAGAAGGTTACATGGGATTCTACCATAATCAAGTAACTGTAATCCCTGAGGGTGATTATGAAGAGTTCTTGGGTTGGATCAAGCCTACTACATCCAAATTGAGCTTCCATAAAGCAATCGGTATGTTCTCTTTTATGAACAAAGGAGAATTCAAAGTAGATACTAATACTCACGGTGAAGAAAGACCTTTCGTAGTATCCGGAGTTTTCGAAAAAGTTCTTCCAATGGACATTCTTCCTACTTATTTGTTCAAAGCAATCATTGCTGAGGACTTTGACGAGATGGAAGAGCTTGGATTGTATGAGATCGTCGAAGAAGACGTTGCTCTTTGTGAATTTGTGGATCCCTCTAAGAATGAGCTGCAGGAGTTGGTGAGATCTGGGATTGAATTATTAATGTATAGCTAAGATATGAAGGCATTACAAAATCTCTTCGATAGTATTAAGCCAAACTTTGAAAAGGGAGGCAAATGGGAAAAGTTCTATACCCTTTATGAGGGACATAGAACGATTGCTTTTGCACCCGACTTGGTAACCAAGGCTAAAGGTGCTCAAATTAAAGATGCAACTGATCTAAAGCGTGTCATGATCACTGTGGTGATTGCAATGATTCCAGCTTTGATCTTCGGAATTCTAAATGTTGGGGAGCAGCACTTCCTAGCTGTTGGTGAAACCGCTGGATTCGGTGATAAAGTGTTGTTCGGATTGATTTCCGTACTACCTATCCTTATCGTCTCTTATGGTGTTGGTTTGGTGACTGAATTCATTTTCTGTGTGGTTAGAAATCACCCAGTTTCTGAAGGTTTCTTAGTATCAGGGATGTTGATCGCGTTGGTGATGCCTCCGCATATTCCTCTTTGGCAAATTGCTTTGGCTACCATTTTCGCAGTAGTGATTGGTAAAGAAGTGTTTGGTGGAACAGGAATGAATATTTTGAACGTAGCGATGACCGCTCGTGCATTCTTGTATTTCGCTTATCCAGCTCAGATTTCTGGTGATCAAGTTTGGACTTACCTAGGTGATAAAGCTGCTGTAGATGGCTTCTCTGGTGCTACTGCATTGGGAGTTGCTTATGGAGCAAGTACTGAAGGAACACCGGTTGTTGAAGCTCTTGCGTCACACAATGCGGCTATGGGAGCGGATTTCAGCTTTATGAATATGTTTATGGGATGGATTCCTGGTTCAATTGGTGAGACATCAACTTTGATGGCATTGATCGGAGCTGTAATCTTAATCTATACTGGTGTAGCTAGCTGGAAAATCATCGTTGGTGGTTTTGGTGGAGCTTATGCAATGGGTCTTTTGATGAATGCACTTGCTGTAAACGAATACATGGCAATGCCTGCTCACTACCATTTGGTAATGGGAGGTTTGGCTTTCGGTGTTGTATTTATGGCAACTGACCCGGTTTCTGCCGCTCAAACTGAAACAGGTAAATGGATTTACGGAATCTTGATCGGTTTTATGACCGTGGTGATTCGTGTAACGAACCCAGCATACCCAGAAGGAATTATGCTTGCCGTTCTATTGATGAACGTGTTTGCTCCTTTGATCGATTATTATGTAGTAAAAGCCAATAAAACAAGGAGGTTACAACGTGCAACAGTCTAACGCTTATATTATCACATTTTCGGTCATCTTGACCGTAGTTCTTGGCTTGCTTCTTTCTGGTACTTCTCAAGTATTGGGACCGTTGCAGCGTGAGGCAGAAGCCTTGGATAAGAAAAAACAAATCTTGGGAGCTGTGATTTCCGGTGAGGAAATCAGCGCAATGTCTCCTCAAGAGGTAAATGATTATTATACCAATAGAATTTCTTCTATTGTAGTTGATATCAATGGAAAAGAAGTGTCTGAGCAAGGTGGTGTAGCGGTAACAGCTGAAACTGTTGATATCGCTAAAAACTACAAGAAGCCAGCTGATCAGAGATTGTATCCAGTATTTATTTATCATGCAGAAGGAAATGCTGATCAAGTGGAATCTTATATTTTCCCACTTTATGGGGCAGGTCTTTGGGATGCTATTTGGGGCTTTATCGCTTTGGATACTGATATGAATACTGTAGGTGGTATTACTTTGGCTCACGCAGGTGAAACTCCAGGTTTGGGAGCTAGAATTACCGAGCCAGGTGTGCAAGCTAGATATGTTGGAAAGACAATTTTTGACGAATCTGGAGATCTAGTTGCTGTAGAAATGCAGAAGGGTGAAGGAAAAGATTATTCTTCTCAACCTCATCAAATTGACGGTATGTCTGGAGCAACAATTACTGGTAAAGGTGTCAATTCAATGTTGAAGGATTACCTTGGTCACTACGAGGCATATATCGAATCCAAGAAGTCTGGGGCTGTAGCCGCTCTTTAATTTTAAACAACTCACAGAATTATAATCATATGAGTGCTGAAACAGTAGAAAAAGCGATTGAGAAGAAGCCAGCTGAAGAGCTTCTTTCCAAGCGCCGCAAAAAATTAGTAACAGACCCTTTGGTAGATGATAACCCGATTACCATTCAGGTATTGGGGATTTGTTCTGCCTTGGCGGTAACAACGCAGATGAAGCCTACTTTGGTAATGGCAATCTCTGTAATTTTTGTTGTTGTAATGTCCAACTTGGTAATCTCTTTGATGAGAAATACCATCCCTAGCCGAGTTCGTATCATTGTACAGTTGGCAGTAGTAGCAACCTTGGTAACCTTGGTATCAGAGGTATTGAGAGCTTTTGCCTATGACATGTACAAAGAACTTTCTGTATTTATCGGTTTGATTATCACCAACTGTATCGTAATGGGTCGTTTGGAAGCTTTTGCTTTGGGTAACAAGCCTTATGATTCAGTATTGGATGGGTTTGGATCTGCTTTGGGATATTCTTGGATCATCTTGACAGTAGCTTTCTTTAGAGAATTGCTAGGTTCTGGATCTGTATTCGGACTTCCAATTTACGACACGATCTCTGGTCTATTTGGTCCTGACTTCAAGTTGGCAACCAACGGATTGATGGTATCTCCTGTAGGTGCTTTCGTGATCCTAGGTTTGATCATCTGGGTACAGCGTACCAAAACTGGTTATGTAGAACACTAAAATCCTATAGAAGAAATGGAATTATTTAACTTAGGTATTCGGTCGATCTTTATCGACAACATGATTTTCGCTTACTTCTTGGGAATGTGTTCTTTCTTGGCAGTTTCCAAAAAAGTAAGTACAGCAATCGGACTTGGTGCAGCTGTAATCTTCGTATTGACAGTAACTGTACCAGTGAACTGGCTATTGAATGAATATGTATTGAAAGAAGGTGCTTTGACTTGGGTAAGTGCTGATTTGGCATCTATCGATTTGACTTTCTTGAGATTTATCATGTTTATCGCAATCATCGCTGCGATGGTTCAGTTGGTAGAAATGGTTGTGGAAAAATTTGCTCCAGCTTTGTATGGTGCATTGGGTATCTTCTTGCCTTTGATCGCTGTAAACTGTGCGATTTTGGGTGGTTCCCTATTCATGGCTCAAAGAGACTATACCATTGCTGAATCTGCAGTATATGGCTTCGGTTCAGGAACTGGATTCTGTCTTGCGATTGTAGCTTTGGCTGCGATCCGTGAAAAATTGAAATATTCTGCAGTTCCTAATGGCTTGAAAGGTTTGGGTATTACCATGCTTTTGACCGGTTTGATGGGTATTGCATTTATGTCTTTTATGGGTATCGACCTTTAAGAGAAAATAAAGATCTAAAAAAGGCTCTGGAGAAATTCAGAGCCTTTTTTGTTATAGGGCTTTTGCCCTTTCAGTTTTGTTCGAAAATCAGTTTTAATTGTTTTTTTAACGGTTAAAATTGTTCTTAAGAAAAACCTAAATTTCGAGTTCAAACCTAATTACTACAACATGAAAAAAATATTTTCATTACTACTCTTGACCCTGGTAGCTACTTTTTCTTATGCCCAATCCGGCGAATGGATTGAGCTTTTTAACGGTAAGGACCTAGATGGTTGGAAATTAACTACAGATAGTCCCGAATCATTTCAAATTGAAGATGGAGTCATTAAAGTAGCTGGAAAAAGAGCGCACCTTTTCTATGATGGTCCAGTTGGAAACCATGATTTCAAAGACTTTGAAGTGATCGTTACTTTGAAAACAATGCCACAGGCAAACTCTGGGATTTTCATCCACACACAATATCAGGCAGATGGATGGCCTAATATCGGTTATGAAATTCAGGTAAACCAAAGTCATGGTGACTGGAGAAAGACTGGTAGTGTTTATTCGTTCAAAGATGTGAAAGATGTCTATGTCGAAGATGGAGAATGGTATACAGAGCATATCATCGTCAAAGGAGATAAAGTGACTGTGAAAGTCAATGGAAAAACAATCAATAAATTTGATGAATCCAAGGATAGAGAAGAAGGCGATTTGGGTACCAAAAAGTTGAGTCATGGCACTATTGCCCTTCAGGCACATGATCCAAATTCAGTGATCTATTTCAAAAGCATCAAAGTGAAATACAAAGATTAATATCCCTTTTAGTAACATGAAAAATGCCTGACCAATTTTGATCAGGCATTTTTTATTTCCAGTGGTTTGGATTTACTTTTTAAGCCCTTCAATTTCTACTTTTTGAAACATGACCGGATTTTTACTGATCTTCAAAGCATTCCCACTTGCTATTTTGATGTTCTTTAGGATTACTTTCTTGGTGATTACATATGGGAATTCCTCCTGGTAAAAACTATCCTTCCTTTCAGGATTAAAATTGGCAAAAAGGATGGGACCATCATATTCCTCAGAATGATTGGAGTCTTCAATGGAGAGATTTATGATTTTTATCGTTTCAGGCATATAGCATACATATCCGAAATCATGTTGACCAGAATTGTATCCGCTAATTAAATCTGCTTGTCTTGCATTGCCAGCATTTGGATTGAAGACACAATCCTTGATGATGAATTCTCCCTCCCAAGTGCTTCCGTAGTCTGATCTGAGATTGATTAACCTTCCGCTATTGATAGTGGAGTTTTCTACCAACAAAGTTCCTGTACCTATAGCGTTGATCCCCATGTGGCCCAATTCGGAATTTCGGATAGTCGCATTTGCCACACCCATATGAGCATCAAATCTGGAAAGTTTACAGTTGTCGTAGAGTAGGTTTTTACTGTAGTTAGAGCCGAAGATTCCCCAGTAGGTTCTGTCATTGATGTCGTTTGTTTGACTACAATTGATAAAAGACACATTCAATGCCCGGTTTACAGAAAGATCATAAGAGCCCATGCTTACGGGTTTGCCTGCTCTTCCTATCGTGCTATAGGTTTTATGACCAGTAAAGATGCTATTCATCACTTTGACGTCTGCGCAATCTTGAATAGTGATAAATCCTCCATAAGGAGCCCCATGCTCGCCTTCTCCAGTGACAGAATGCTTTATGCCATCAACAATGACATTTGAGCGTCTAATTAGAAGATTTCTACTGTAGTAGTTGTACTTGGATTCCTCCTGGTTAGCTATTGTGGTAAAATGGCCGCCTGTTATCTTAACAGTTTTTTCATCAATAGGAAGTGCAGTGATTTCAGTGATCTGCTCAAAGTCCCAGATGATAGGACTTTTTGGATCAATTTTTCCACTCTTTTCAATTCTGAAATTGTCTGTTTGTGGATAGCCATTGTTTTGGTTTAGACCAAATCGGATGTAGCGTCGGATGGTAGTATCTGTGCCAGTGACCAGGTAGGCCTGATCCAAGTCTAAGTCCAATTTCTTTTGACCCTTTTTAAGGGAAGTGACACCTTCCAATTTGATAGGGTCCAATGAAGTTTTTACTTCGAAAATGGGGGTAGTTCTGTTTTTTACATTTCTATCATCGATGATAAAAGAAGCCTTTCCAAAATCTGTGTCTGTTTGTATGATCGCTTTTCGATCATTACCTCCGATATAGTAGTTTGCGCCTTCGTTTGCTTTGATACTTAATCCATTTTCATTTGCAAAAGCATGTGTCGCAACGATGCTATTTTGATCATCAGCTTTTCCATCTCCAATAGCACCAAAATCACTGTAGCTGATGAAACCTTGTTTTTTGAATTTCGCTAAATCTGAATCCGAAACGAGAATCTTTAAAATTCCATTTTCAGCTTCTTGAATGGTGGTTTGGCCTTGAGAATATATGATTTCAATTTCTGATTGGGGATAGACTTTTAATGAAACCAGTAGAAGAAAAAATAGACTCAAAAAGTGAATTTTCATGGAATGTGAATTTTGGATTTAAGTGTTGATTGACAGGAATTAAAATTGGCTGATAATTAAAAATATAAGTTTTTCTAAAAGAATACCTCAACTTTATTCCGAACGGCTAGTCAATTTAGAGTCGAAAGCTTGTAAAGTGTTTATTGTCCAAAATGATTAGGCATTTTTTTTGAGAAAGGGGAGACATGGCATTTACATACAAAAGGATCTTATCCTATTTCCTTCGAGGCTTATTGTTTTTGACTCCTTTAGCAGTCACTATTTATGTGATCTATGCGATTTTCGTCTTTTTGGATAATTTGATTCCTGTTCCTATTCCAGGGATCGGAATTCTCATGGTTCTTGGTCTGATCACTTTTATTGGATATCTGGCGAGTCTGTTCTTTACCCGTCGGTTTTTCGATTGGTTTGAAAGAGGCTTGGTCCGGATTCCTTTGGTGAACTTGCTGTACACTTCTATTAAAGATTTGATGGGAGCCTTTGTAGGGGAAAAGAAAAAGTTCAGCTCACCTGTCATTGTTCAAGTTTCTGATACTCTTTCTAGGCTGGGTTTTATCACCCAAGATGATATGTCAGTTATCGGAAATGAGGAATTGGTTGCCGTATATTTTCCCCATAGTTACAATGTGTCTGGTAACGTGTTTTTGGTTCCTAAAGATAAAGTAAAACGCCTTGAAGGAGTGAAGAGTGCTGATGTGATGAAGTTTATGGTAAGTGGTGGTGTTTCATCTTTGGAAGGATAAGTCATATGTCATCCCTATTTGAGGTACCTCACAAATGCAATCCATACCCCATCTGGAGACCATGAATGTACATTGATGGTGCCTTGGCCTCCATAAAAAACCGGAGTCAAATCTTTTAGCTTTTTGGATTCTACATCTAATAAGCGAAGCTTGACATCTTTTCCGAATGGATGAGCGCCTCTTTGGTCTTCAAGGTAAGAGATGATCACTGCGCTATGATTGTCTGGAGATGGATGAGGGAACCAATTGTCCAGTTCATCAAAAGTTAATTGTTCTTGTTGACTTCCATCGGGTTTCATTCGGTATGCTTGCATTCTTCCAGTTCGATGTGAATTGAAATAAATCCATTTTCCATCATAAGAATATTCTGGGCCATCGTCTAATCCTTCAGTATCTGTTAGCCTTACTTCATCGCCTCCTTCTGAGGAAATAGCATATACATCCCAAGCATCATCACGCATTGCACAGTAGACCAATGTTTTTCCGTCGGGGCTGATCCCATGCCAATAGCTTGGATAATTTGGAGTAATCAATTTACTGGGACCACCATTACTTGATATGGTATAGATTCTTGAGCTCAGTCCTTCATCATTTCTACTAAAAACAATTGTCTTCCCGTCAAAGCTGAGTCCGTGATCATTGTTGATCCGATTCATGTAATCAGGGGAAATAGTACCAAGCTTATTCCCCTCCAAATCGATTTTTTCCAATTTGCCATCGGAATTTATTTGTAGGAATTTTCCATCTCGACTCCAATTGGGAGCTTCAAAATGTCTTTTTTCCTTCAGGATTACTTTTTCTTCAAGAGTATTGACATTCAAAATGACTAGCTCACTGGAAATTCCCTCTGGGACTTGTTGGGAATGGCTAGAAAAAACAGGGATTATTAAGAATAGAAAGCTGAGGATTTTAGGTTTCATTTTTGGGAGATTGTTTCTCCTTAATTTACTAAGCCTCAGGTAAATTATTGGATATACACTGTTTTTTCTAGAAGATTAGTAAATGATCCGATTTTCCAGAATTTGTGGTTTTCCCTTTTCAAAGTGTCTTCAAACCATTTTTGATCTTCTGGAGAAACGGCTATCAATAAGCCCCCACTAGTTTGTGGATCGCAAAGTTTGACTAGGTCCATTCCTTTGACTCCTTCAGTTTTTGGAGAAAAGGCATTCCAGTTTCTATAGGTATTGTCTGGGAAAATAAACTGGTTGATATATTCTTGAATCCCATCAATCAAGGGTAGCTTGGAGATTTCTATTTCAGCAGAAAGGTTCGCTCCCTCTGCCATTTCTATCAAATGTCCCAATATGCCAAAACCAGTTACATCGGTCATGGCTTTTACTTCTTCATGGTTTCCAAGTATGGCTCCAATGGAGTTCAATTGACAGGCCGTGTCAATCAATTTTGAATAGTCCTCTTCATTGATTTTTCCTCGCTTCAAAGCCGTAGCTAAAACTCCAACACCAAGTGGTTTGGTCAGATAAATCAAATCCCCAGATTTAGCATCTTGATTGGTTTTGATTTTTCGAGGGTGAACAACACCATTAACAGATAAACCAAAAATTGGATCTTTCGCCGCGATGCTATGTCCACCTGCGAGTTCAATTCCAGCTTCTTGACAAATTGACTTGGCTCCTTCCATTACTTTAGCAGCCAATTCTGGAGAGATTTTCTCAACGGGCCAGCTTAAAATGGCATTTGCGAATAGGGGCTTTCCCCCCATCGCATAGATATCGGAAATAGCATTGGCAGCAGAGATTCTTCCAAAATCAAAGGGGTCGTCAACGATTGGTGTAAAAAAATCTACTGAATTGATCATGGCAATGTCTTCGGAAACTTGGTAAACTGCAGCATCATCTTTTCCAGAGTTACCAACCAATAAATTGGGGTCATTTTGTGAAAATGAATTGCTGGAGGATAGAATTTGATCCAAAATAGCTGGAGCGATTTTGCAGCCACAACCTGAGCCTTCACTCCATTCTGTTAATTTGATTTCCTTAGCTTCCATATATTTTATTTTTCAAAGTGATCAAAAGTTCTGCTTGCTCTTCCCAACTTTTTTCACTCAAATCAATTTCGTTAACCTGTTGAGTCTCGTGTTTATCTAAGTCAAAATCATAAGCCTTGTCATAATAAATCATGACATTTTCAACCCAATTGGCTGTGTTTTCATCCTCTACATCAGAGATGGCTTGCTGAGTTCTAAGTCCTCCAAGCTTCTTGCTTAATCGCTTAATCGCTGCAATTAAATCGGCCTTTGGAAGAGAACCGTACTCCTCAGAAATATGCTGAATCCGCTCAGATTTTGTTTTTTGAATGTCAATAAGAGGTGCGGATTTCATTTGATCGTTCAACAAATCGGGTAAAATGATCCTGCCGATTTTTCTACTTTCATTTTCAAGCCATAAGACCTTTTCAGAATGCATTTGAAGCAATTGTTCTCCTAGCATGTTTTCAAACTGCTCAACAGTTGGCTGAGGCTTTTGTCCAATAGAACCAAAAGAAGATCCTTTGTGATTTGCTAAGCCTTCCAAGTCTATAATTTGCTCACCTTTTCTTCTAAGTTGTTCTAGGAGAACAGTTTTTCCAACACCCGTTTTTCCTCCTAAAACTAAGATTTTCCTTTGTTTCCTAACTTCTTGATAGGTAAACGTTCGATAGGTTTTATAGCCTCCTTTTATTCTGAATATCTTAAAACCGACCATAGAAAGAAGCCAAGATAGGATTTGGCTCCTCATTCCACCTCTCCAACAATAAAGAATGATTTCCCTTTCAGGGAAAAGCTCAATGGCCTCTTTTTGAATTTGATGAAATCTTGGTCCAACCAACTCAAATCCTTTCAAAGTGGCCTTTTCACTTCCTTCATTTTTATAAAGCGTTCCTACTACCACTCTTTCCTGATTATTCAGAATAGGAATATTGAATGCGTTTTGAATATGGCTTTGAGAAAATTCCCCTTCGGATCTTGCATCGAGAATTGGAAGGGAATGTCGAAGTTCGAAAAATTCAGAAAGTGAAATGAGGGTTTCATTCATAGAGAACGAATATAAAAAAAGCCGCAAGGATATCCTTGCGGCTTTGATTTGTCAATGTGTATTAATTACAGTTGAGCGTCCAATTTCTGAGAAAGAACAGCTTTAGGAACAGCGCCAACTTGTTTGTCTACGATTTGACCTCCTTTGAAGAACAAAAGGGTAGGGATAGAACGGATACCGAAAGCTTGAGCCACTCCAGGATTAGAGTCGACATCAACTTTGCCGATAACTGCTTTTCCTTCGTAATCACCAGCCAATTCTTCTACTACTGGTCCGATCATTTTACAAGGTCCACACCATTCAGCCCAAAAATCCACCAAGATTGGTTGATCAGATTTGATTACTTCTTCAAAGTTTGCGTCAGTGATTTCGATTGCTTTTGCCATTTTATATAGTATTTAGATTTTTTTCAGGTTTCAAATATATGAGAGAAAGTGAATCATCTGGCAATAAGTTCCGAAGAGAAGATAAATTTTGTCTATGACCCATAGTTGTAGTCACTTTGATCAGCTTGATTTAGATAACTTTATAAACCACTTCTGGGATTTCTTTCAATTCCTGGATCATTTCCGCACTTGGATCAATCGAGAATCTCTTTGAAAATAGCTCCAGACTGATGTTTTCTTTTCTATCTACTACATCAAAATAAAGCTTGGCCTCACCCTTATACTTTTCTGTAATAGCTTCCAATTTTTCCATCAAATCCAAAGTCAGATCATCTAGATCAATATTGACACGTAGCCCTTTGACCATTTTGGATCTTACCTCAGATAGTAGGGAAATACTGTCAATTTTGAATTCCATTTCATGCTCATTCCATTTTTTCTGACCGATTTTCCCCTTGATATAGAGAAACCAGCCCGTCATGAAATATTCTTTATACTTGATGTAATCGTCCCCAAAAAGGAAGAATGTAAAACCTCCTTGGTAATCCTCCATACTCAAGGTTCCAAATGGCTTTCCATTTTTGGTTGTCCTATGGGCAAAAGAAGAAACAGAACCTGCCAGTCGAATCTCATTTTTCCCTTTGAGGGACTCCAAGTCATTCAAATCAGGAAGGGAAGCATTTGTGAAGTTCTCAATCTCCAATTTGTATTGATCTAATGGGTGGCCTGAGATATAAAGACCCACTACTTCTTTTTCGATATTGAGTTGTTGAAGTTGGGAGAATTTCTCCATAGGAGCCACAGAAGGCATAGGGATGTCCATGCTTCCACTTCCTCCACCAAACAAACTTACCTGAGAACTCTCTTCTTCCTGTTGAACTTTATGTGCATATTTTACTGCCTTTTCAATCAAAGTAATGTCGTTTTCAGGAGCTTCGAGATATTGTCTTCGATGATGCTCTGGGAAACAATCAAAGCCTCCTGCCATGGCAAGAGCTTCCATTGTTTTTTTGTTTAAAGCTCTGGAATTTACTCGCTTCGCAAATTCAAAAATGTTTTTGAAAGGCCCATTTTTTTCTCGTTCCTTGATGATTTCATCCACCGCTGCGGAACCTGCCCCCTTGATTGCCGCCATACCGAAACGAATTTCTCCTGCAGCATTTACAGTAAAACCATTTTTAGATTCATTGACATCTGGTCCCAAAACAGGGATTCCCATTCTTTTACATTCTTCCATGAAGAAAGTCACCTGCGTGATATCATTCATGTTGTTGCTCAATACTGAAGCAAGATATTCTGCAGGATAATGCGCTTTTAGATAGGCGGTTTGATAAGCCACCCAGGCATAACAGGTTGAGTGGGATTTGTTGAAAGCGTAGGATGCAAATGCCTCCCAGTCAGTCCAGATTTTTTCAAGTTTTTTGGCATCATGACCTTTGGCTACAGCCTGATCGACGAATTTGGGCTTCATTTTATCCAAAACGTCTTTTTGCTTTTTACCCATTGCCTTACGCAAAACGTCGGCCTCACCTTTGGTAAAACCTGCCAGCTTTTGGGAAAGTAGCATTACCTGTTCCTGGTAAACCGTAATTCCATAGGTTTCTTCCAGATACTCTTTCATGTCATCGAGATCGTAAGTGATCTCTTCTGCTCCATGCTTTCTTTTAATAAAAGAAGGAATGTAAGCCAAAGGTCCTGGACGATATAGTGCGTTCATGGCAATCAAATCCGCAAAAACAGTAGGCTTCAGCTCTCGCATGTATTTTTGCATTCCAGCACTTTCATACTGAAAAATTCCGACTGTCTCACCACGCTGGAATAGCTCATATGTTTCTTCGTCGTCAATCGGAAAACTGTCCGGGTCGAGCTGAATTCCGTGCCTTTCCTTAACGATTTTGCATGCGTCCTTGATCAGGGTTAGGGTTTTTAGACCCAAGAAGTCCATCTTCAACAAGCCGGCAGATTCTACCACTGAGTTGTCAAACTGGGTACAAACCATGTCTGAATCCTTTGCCAAAGCTACCGGAACAAAGTTGGTGATGTCATCTGGCGTGATAATTACCCCACAGGCGTGGATCCCGGTATTTCGAACCGATCCTTCGAGGACAGTGGCCTGGTTGACAGTTTTGGCAGATTCGTCTTGACCTTGCGCAATTCGAATAAGCTCTTCTGCTTTTTGAATCAATTCACCCTGTCCTTTTAATTTATCAGAAAGAGCCGCCTTATTTGAGGCTAAAGAAAACAATGCTTTCAACTTGATGTCAGGAACCAAACTTGCCAATCTACCAGCTTCAGGTAAAGGTAAATTCAATACTCTGGCAGTATCCCGGATGGCTGATTTGGCAGCCATCGTGCCGTAAGTAATAATCTGAGCTACCTGATTGGAGCCGTATTTTTTGATCACATAATCGATAACCCTTCCTCGACCTTCATCATCAAAGTCAATATCAATATCGGGTAAGGAAACCCTGTCTGGATTTAGGAATCTCTCAAAAAGGAGATCATACTCTATTGGATCGACATTGGTAATTCCAATACAATAAGCAACAGCAGACCCAGCTGCCGAACCCCTTCCTGGCCCAACTGAAACTCCCATGTCTCTTGCTGCTCGGGTGAAATCCTGTACAATCAAAAAGTATCCTGGATATCCGGTGTTTTCAATTGTTGCCAATTCGAAATCTAGGCGTTCCTTAATATCGGGAGTTATTTCTTTGTAGCGTAGAGCCGCACCTTCATAAGTGAGGTGCCTTAAGAATGCATTTTCGCCTCTTTTCCCTCCATCTACATCATCTTGAGGATCTTTGAATTCATCAGGGATGTCAAACTTTGGAAGAAGAACTTCCCTTGCAAGTTTGTAAGCTTCAATTTTTTCCACGATCTCCTGTGTGCATTCGATTGCCTCAGGAAGATCCGCGAAAAGCTTTTTCATCTCATCCGGTGACTTGACATAGAATTCGTCATTTGGGAAACCGTAACGAAATTCTCTCCCTCTTTTACCGATATATTTTTTAGGCTTTTCTACCAACTCACCATCTTTTACACAGATCAAAATATCGTGAGCCTTGGCATCCGCCTTGTCATTGTAATAGGAGTTGTTTGCTGCGAAATACTTTACGTCATATTTCTTGGCAAACTCCAATAAAACTTCATTGACTTTTTCCTCTTCAGGAATCCCATGGCGATTCAGTTCTACATAAAAGTCGTCTCCGAATTGCTCTTTCCACCACAGAAATGCTTCTTCAGCTTGGGTTTCACCAACATTTAGAATCAGAAAAGGAATTTCTCCCCAAAGTCCGCCAGTGGTAGCAATTAGGTCACCTTTGTATTGAACCAAAACTTCCTTGTCAATTCTTGGGACATAGTAAAACCCTTCGATATTGGCATAGGAGGCCAGTTTTGCAAGGTTGTGGTAGCCAGTTTTATTTTTAGCGATAAGGACTGTTTGGTATCCGTCGTCCTTCTGGGATTTGTTTTTTCTATCCCGACAAAGATTGAATTCACATCCGACAATGGGCTTGATCTCCGCTCCCATTGCAGCTTTCACGAAATGGAAAGCTCCCATCATGTTTCCATGATCAGTCATGGCAATCGCAGGCATATTCAAAGATTTTGCCTTTGCAACCAAAGCTGGAATTTCGGAAGTGGCCTGTAAGACTGAATATTGAGTATGGACATGCAGATGAGTAAATGGAACATCCACCAAGTCCGAAATATCAGCCTTACCTGCTTGCTTTAGTACATCCTTAGCAGCGGTCTTTTGAGTATCCTTTGCTTGCGCAAAGTTCGCTTCAGCTAGTTTGGGAGCCTCATAAATGACTTCTGAGACAGCAATTCCTTCTTCAGGTTTTAGAACATTTTGAGTGATCAAACCAAAGAAACAACGAGCCGTTGCATCTACATCATAGGCTGCATCGTGAGCATCGTCAAACCCAACTCCAAAAAGCTTATGGTGTAATTCTGTAAGGGTAGGCCATTTGAATTTTCCGCCTTTTCCACCAGGGATGGCACAGAAGTCTGTAGAAATATCTTTTGTATCCAGCTGATCAGCTGTCAGCGGCATTCCGAGCTCAGTTCGGATAAATTCAGAACCAACCACATTAACGTCAAACTCGACATTGTGTCCAACCAAGTATTTGGCTTTAGCGACATCTTTTTCAAAAATTGCTAAAACCTCTTTCAGGTCATGACCTTCTGCCAAAGCTCGTTTGGTAGAGATCCCGTGAACTTTTTCGGCATTGTAAGGGATGGTGAAGCCCTCGGGTTTGACAATGTAATTATTGTTGGAAATCAGATTTCCTTTAGAATCATGCAGTTGCCATGCGAGTTGGACAAGGCGAGGCCAGTTGTCCAAGTCTGACATGGGGGCATTGTAATTTCTAGGTAATCCGGTGGTTTCGGTATCAAATATTATATACATACAGCTTCCAGAAATGGGACTTCAAATTAGGGGTAAAGTCCCAAAGCTGCCAACTCCAACGAAGGTAATTGTCAAAGAAAAGAGAAATTACTTTCAATAAAATCATCCTGTGATGAATTAGTAATTTCTCTCCTAATTCAGTTTTTCTATGCAGCTTCCAACTGGATGCTAAGTTTTCAATACCTTAAACCCCACATCCAAGCTCGCTTGCTTTCAACGGAAGTCTGGATAAAGTCCTTAACCAATTCCTGATATTCACTGCCTGTTACCTCTCTTCCTTTCAATTTTTTCGGGAAAGAGATGATTTCCTCAGGTTCTCCAAATTCAATTTTTTCAGCCTCAACGATAAGCATACCGTCATTGATGTCATAGGCTAATATTAAACCGGGCAGTCCATATAGCTCTTCAGGACCGACTGGAACGGGGATGTCAGATGCAAACCAAGCAGTGATCTTTTGTCCTTTGATACTGTCTTCACTCACTGCTTTCATACACATATGTCCAAGGATATCGCGTATTTCATTCATTACCCTCCATTTTGGAGGATTCAGGCTGTCACGAACCACATATGTTTTGCCCATTTGATCCATGAATTTCAGATAAGTTTGGTCTTGAAGATTGTTTTCAATGATATAATCTTCTACCTGCCAAGAATAGCTTTGCACTACATAAGGGGCTCCATAGGTGTAGAGACTTTTTTCTGGCCAAAACTGGAGTTTCATCCGTGTGCTATAGCCTTCTTCGTTCCCCCAAGTAAGTAGAATCCTGTCCCTTTCCTGCTGGGTAAGATGGGGGAGACTTGAATAGATTTTGTCATAGAAAATTTTGTATCGATATTCTACCTCTCCCACTATATTTTGGGCTTGTAATCCCGTGGTAATCAGTATCAGCGCAATTGTCTTAAGAATTAATTTCATTGATATAAAAGTTGACGGCTAGTTTGTGTTATCTTCTTTTTTTGATTTCTATTCCTCGCATATTGTAAGTCACTCCAAGTAGGAAATATCTCGATAAAGTTTCAATCCTTCCGGTGGAAACGAAGTTTTGACCGGCGTACTGACTGATTGTTTGATTTTGCTTAAAGATATCATAGGCAGAAAGCCTAACTTCCCATTTTTTAGCCTCACCGAGAAGTTTATAGATAAAGGCATTCATAATGGGTACTTCCTGATCAAATCCAAAGCTTTCATTTTCATATCTGTTATAATTGAATTTCACGTCCAGGTAGAAATTCTTTGGAAGCTTAATGTTCATGTTCGTATAAGCATTCCAGTTAATAATGTCCTGGTTCTGAGAAGGATTCTGTTCGTATTTGGTTTTACTCAGACGGAAAGAGGTACCAGCATATAGGTTAAACCATTCCAAAGGAGTCAGGTCCAGGCTTACCCTAAAATTATGGCTAAAGGTATTTGTTTCCGTTTCCAAGGAATTGATTAGGGTCAGGCTTTTAGTATAGGATGGATTTGCATTAATGAATGCATTGAATTTGGTTTTCACGATAGGGAACCCAAAACCAATGTATGAATAATAGCGCTGTCCTCCAGAAACATTTCCCGCCTTATAAGTAGTGACAAAAGTTTCTGGGTCTATGGTTTGGTTTTGAACCACCTGGCTTTCGTAGAAAGTTGAATTCAAAGAAAATTGGAAATTAATAAATGTAGCTGGGTCATACATATTGTACCCTGCATTTAAGGAATGAGCAACTTCAGGCTTTAGATCGGGATTTCCTTCTCGGATATACAAAGGATTAGAAATGTCCTTGAAAGGCTGTAGATCAGAAATGCTTGGCGGAGTTACTCCCATGGAATATCCTGCGTTGAGACGCTTATTGCCCTTCATGGTTTTCCAGAATGACAGATTTGGAGTTAGATTGAGGTAGTTTTTGTCTACTGTTCCCAGAGTCTCACTGTCTTTTAATACTGAAAACTGACCGTTCAAATTGTAGTTGGATGCTGCCAGACCCACACTTAGGTTGGAGCCTTTGTTGGCATACCTAATACTGGAACCCAATCGGTTGTAAGTAATTGTGTTGTCAAAAAACCGGCTGAGATCAGGGTTCAGCTCTGGAGTATCGCTTGCCTCAACATCGTATACTTTGCGATCAGTTTCGCTATTTGAAAGGCTGAAATTATAGAATGATTCCCAAAAAAGGGTCTTTTTGATAGGCTCAACAAAAAGCAAACTTGTCTTGAATTGGTTAGAACTATTCAATGCTTCATTTACCTGATCCAAATTTCTGAAATAGGTGTTTGGGTCTGTAGAATTAACAAGGTCTACGACAGATTTTTGGATGCCATCTTGGTCTGCTTTGCTATAGGTGTTGCTGATGCTAGCAGCGAAGTTTCTTCCATTTTTCTTGAATTTATGCCTAAAGATTGCAGTGGCTTGGAAGGCGCCAGACCATCTATCGTTTTGGTTATCACGTTCCATTTGGCTTTGTTCGGTACTACTTCGTATCAGCTCTTGCAAACTTGCTAATGAGGTAGTCAGAGAGCTTAGCCTTCCTTTTCCCGTGAGGGTAATGGTATTGGTACTGTCAAGCTCATTTTGAAAACGTAGATTTACCCGGTGATGCCCAGCTACGTTGTTTTGCTTGCTTTTGTCGGTGGAGGTAAAGGAAGTTTCGTCTTCAAGGAATGTGGTTCTGGAATTGAAACTTTCAATGATTTGGTCACTTCGGCTATAGAAATAATTACTACTAAAGTCCTTTTTGTCTTTCAGATAATTATAATTCACTCCAAAAGCCTGGTTGTTCGAAAAGCCTGAACTTAGGTTGTTGAAAGGGATTTCGAAGGATTCTTCACGATCTCCTCCAAATGAAATGAATGACATTCCACCTCCATTAAACCCGAAATCTCCGGTATCTCCAAATTGGAATGCACTGCTCCCCCTAAACTCCTGAAGGTCATCCCAACTCAAACCGGTTTGGTTGACATTATTCCCGTAGCCTATGATTGAAAATTGGTTTGTTTTGTCAAACTTATTAAAGGATGCATTGGAAGACCATCTATCGTCTGTCCCTCCAGCTGCTGAGATCTTTCCGAACCCTCCCTTTTTAGCTTCTTCTTTTAGCTCAACGTTCAACGTTTTTTCTTTCACTCCGTCATCTACTCCCGTGAGTTTGGCCTGTTCTGACTTATCGTCATATAGTTGGAGCTTACTAATGGATTCAGCATTCAAATTTTGGGTAGCCATCTTTGTATTCCCTCCAAAAAACCGTCTGCCGTCAACCGTTACTTTCTGGACTTGTTGCCCTTGAGCAATGATATTTCCATCCGCGTCTATTTGCATCCCGGGGAGTTTTCGGAGAAGTTCTTCAAGAGTCGCTCCAGGTGGCACTTTGAATTTACTTGCGTCATACTCCAATGTGTCTCCACGCATCATCAATGGTGCTTTGGCAGCTTTCACCACCACCTCATATAGCTCTTGGAGTATAGGGATTAGAACAATTTCTTCTAATTCTAATTCGTCAGATTCTGGTAGATTCAGTTCCTTTTGGAAAGGGATGTATCCCATATAAGTTGCTTTGATTAGCAATGGCTGACGATCTACATTCTTGAATTGATATTCTCCTGCCTTATTAGTCAAAGTATAAGCTACCAAGGCAGAATCCTGTGGACTAAGAAGTAGAACAGATGTGTAGTCGAGTGGGGTGTCGGTAGTATCTTTTACCGTTCCCCTAATAGTTAGTTTAGATTGGGCTTGCGTAGCAAATGTGATGGCTAGCAAAAGAAAGAATGAAAGGAAAAATTTCATTTTATTCAAGGTTATATTATTAATTATAAAAGCGGTCTCAAAAACTAGATTCCCTTCCAAAATCATTATCAGCTAATCTTTTTGGAAAATGATGTACTCAAAAATGATAGTGGATGAAACTGAAAAAGTTGAAAAATGGTATGCTTATGTTTTCAACTAAAAGAATCCTTTGTTCATTCACTCGGCCCTGAAGCGTGATTTCCAAAAAATAGAAGTCATTAACCTCCATCTTTTTTGCTTTGCGCAATGCTTGATGATTTCAAAAATCCTATCAATCAATTTTACCTTTCGATTGAAATGAATATTCACCAAACAGTTATTCTGATAAGTATTTTAATGCGATGATATTAACGATTATTTTTTTGAAGTAGCGTAACTACTTTGTTAAATAATGTTAGAGAAAGTTTTAGGATTTGGTATTCCTAGTGAAAAATCAATTAAAAAAGGTCGCTTTTCTAGCAGCGAAATGTGGCTTAGGTAATTCATTTTGCCTTTTTTCTGAAAAAGGAATTACAATGAGTTTATTACTCTTCAAAAATCAGACTGTACTAATTGTCAAGGGTTAAAAAAGAAATAAGCAAATGAAGGGAGAGTTAATCCCCTCTTCATTTGCTAGTTTTTAGGAATGATCTTTTAATTAAAAAATCACCTTTTGTCCTCCCAAGGCATGTAAACGACTTTTTTGGTTTCAAAAAAATCTTCCTTGAAATAGTCTTCCAAATGGTAGGTGACATAGGATTTTCTTGTTTCCTCCATCTCCTCATCTACATCCCCACCTTTGAGGTAAAGGATACCATTTGGGTATTCATTGAAATCTTCTTTCTTGATTTTTCCTTTGACCCAAGGGTAAAAATTTGCCATTCTGGTCACAGCACGGCTCACTACAAAGTCATATTTTCTCACCAAAGATTCAGCTCTTGCTTGCTGGGCTTCCACATTGGAAAGCTTCAGTTGCTTCGCAATGTCCTTGACAACAGAAATCTTTTTGCCAATAGAATCAACTAAATGAAAATGGGTGTCTGAAAAAAGAATAGCTAATGGAATTCCGGGAAATCCACCGCCAGTTCCGATATCCAAAACTTTAGTGCCCGGTTGAAAACTCATCACTTTAGCAATACCCAATGAATGCAATACATGGCGGATATAAAACTGTTCCATATCCTTGCGGCTGATCACATTGATCTTGGAGTTCCACTCGGTATATAAGTCTTGAAGTCGATCCAATTGTTCGATTTGCCTTTCAGTCAAATCAGGGAAATAGAATAGGATCAGCTGTGTTCCTGAATTCATCAGATGTGTTTTTCTTTGCCTGCGGCGATTTCGTAAAGTAATTCCCTAGATCTATGAAGCTGGGCTTTGACAGTTCCAAGTGGTTTGTCTAGTTCTTGCGCGATTTCTTCGTATGAAAGTTCATCGAAATACCGCAATTGAACCAGCTTTCTATATTTCGCAGGAAGTTTGTCCACAAAAATACGAACCATTTCAATTCTTTGGGACTTGATGAATTCGTCCTGAGGATTATTGTCATCATCTTCCACGTCAATGTTTACGGAATTTCCACTATCATCGGAAAGGGTATTGTTCAAACTCATGGTTTTGAGTTTCTTCTTCCTGATGAAATCAATGGTGTTATTTGTGGCAATTCGGAAAAGCCAGGTAGAAAAAGTATAATCCTTTTTAAAACGATGGAGGTTTTTGAAAGCTTTTGCAAAAGCCTCCATGGTCAAATCTTCCGCATCATCGGCATCTCTGATCATTTTCAAGATCATGAAATAAACGGCCTTTTTGTACCGCTTCATAAGGGTAGCGTAGGCCTGCTGATCTTTTTCATCTACCGCTTTGTCGATTAGATCAAAATCTTCCAGTGCCTTATTTGAAAATCCGCGCTCGTTTACTTCCATTGAATGTTTTTTGCCTGATGGGAAACTGATCCCAAAATCCAAAAATAACCTAAATACAAAAAGTCATTGATTAGGATATTTGCAGGAATTTTTGAACCATTGATTTTTTTACTTGCCGAAGAGAAAATCCCCAGCAAGAGTAGTGACCTCACTAGAATAATACCGAAAACTAAAAGAAAATGTTCCCAGTTTCGCTCAATTCCGAAATAAATAAGTAATCCTAGGCTTCCAATCCAGAATAATGCGTGAGAAATAGTGTAAAAACCGATTTTTCTCTTGTCTTCTCCACGATAATATTTTCCGGCGTGAAGATGTCTTTTTTTCTGGATTCTATATTCTTTCCAGTTCTCTTTGGGTTTTGACCAAGTGTTGGCCTCTGGATCCAATACTAGCGAGGAGTTTTTCCCAGTAGCGTATTTGTTGACAAATAGATCATCATCGCCCCCTTCAATATGCCAAAGATCTTTAAATGCCTTGACTTCCATAAAGAAGCTTCGGCGATAGCATAGATTTCTACCAACTCCCATAAATGGAGATTTCCATAAACCAAAGGATACATAATAAAGTGCAGTCTGAAGGGTTTCAAACTGAATCCATTTGTTTAGGAATCCTTTAGCTTGCTCGTAACCGGAATACCCTATTGAAAACGTTTTGTTCTTTTCCCTTATCGGCTGAGTCATTTTTCTGATCCACTGATCGGATGCAGGAATACAATCCGCATCTGTCAATAAAATGACGTCGTTTTTGGCCACTTTGATACCCAAAGTCAATGCATATTTCTTGGCAGTGACATGATCCGGGGTATATTTGATAGTGACAGAGCGAAGACGTGGATAGATTGCCATCATTTCCTCGATCAGGCGCTTGGTTCGATCTGTACTTCTGTCATTGATGATCATGACATCGTATTTCGAATAATCCTGCTCGAAAAGTTTGGGAATCAGAGTCTTGAGGTTTTTAAACTCATTGTGAGCTGCCACCATTACGGTTACAGGCTCTTCTTCGCCCGAATTGGGCTTAGTTTTTGGGGTTTTGAAAAAGGCAGTGCGCCCAAAAATCACCAGTAGGTAGACTACCTGAATGATTATTCCAAATCCAAAGAGAAACCAAAGTAAAAAAAGGCCCATAGGTCGATTTTGCTGGGCAAATATAAAAGCAATTTGAGCATTCATTTAAGAATAAGTGGATATTTTTGCAGGCTAAACCCATCAAAACGTGGATTATCTCCACAGGTCAGAAATCAAAAAAGATGAAGTTTACTTTACAGCATGCTGATCCTCAATCCAAAGCCCGTGCGGGACAACTGGAAACGGATCATGGAACCATCCAAACACCGATATTTATGCCTGTAGGCACTGCTGCCAGTGTCAAGGCAGTTCATCAGCGAGAATTGAAGGAAGATATCAAAGCCCAGATCATTTTGGGGAATACCTATCACCTGTATCTCCGTCCTGGATTGGATGTTCTGGAAAAGGCTGGAGGTCTTCATAAATTCAATGGTTGGGATGGACCGATTTTGACTGACAGTGGAGGGTATCAGGTTTTTTCTCTTTCTGGAACCAGAAAAATCAAGGAAGATGGGGTGATGTTCAAATCTCATATCGATGGTTCGAAGCATCATTTTACCCCTGAGAATGTAATGGATATCCAGCGGACCATAGGTGCTGATATCATTATGGCTTTTGATGAGTGTACTCCTTATCCATGCGAATATGGTTATGCAAGAAATTCGATGGAGATGACCCATCGCTGGTTGGATAGATGTATTGATCGTTTTGATTCCACTGAAGGGAAATACGGTTATAGCCAAACACTTTTTCCAATTGTGCAGGGTTCGGTTTACAAGGATTTACGTCAAAAAAGTGCTGAATTTATTGCTTCTCGAGGAAGAGAAGGAAATGCAATCGGTGGACTTTCTGTAGGTGAGCCTGCTGAGATGATGTATGAGATGACGGAGTTGGTTACTGATATCCTTCCGAATGATAAACCTCGCTATTTAATGGGGGTTGGGACGCCAGCGAATATTTTGGAATGCATCGCTTTAGGCGTAGATATGTTTGACTGCGTAATGCCAACAAGAAACGCCAGAAATGGAATGCTTTTCACCTCAGAAGGTATCATCAATATTAGGAATGAAAAATGGAAGGATGATTTTACTCCTATAGATCCAGCAATTGGAAACTATGCGAGTACATTCTATTCCAAAGCTTATTTGCGTCATTTAACAATTTCTAAGGAGATTTTGGCGGCTCAAATAGCAAGTATTCATAATTTGGCCTTTTATCTTTGGCTTGTCGGACAGGCTCGAGAGCATATCCTAGCGGGAGATTTTGCCGTTTGGAAGGATCACATGGTTAAAAAAGTGAGTACTAGACTCTAATATGAAATTAATCGATAAACTCATCATCAAGGACTTCTTGAAGACCTACTTTTTTGTAGTTCTTATGTTGATCATGGTGGTGTTGGTTTTAGATTTCACCGAGAAAAATGACAAGTATATTTCTAATCAGGTACCGACGAATGAGATACTTCGGTACATGTGGAATTATGGTTTGTACTTGAACAATCTCCTTACTCCAATTACGGTTTTCATTTCCGTGATTTTCATTACTTCTAAAATGGCTGGACGAACAGAGATCGTGGCTATTTTAAGTAGTGGGGTTAGTTTTGTTAGGTTGTTAAGACCATTTCTGATGGGGGCAGCTTTAATTGGGGCTGCTAGCTTTTACCTAAATGGATGGATTCTTCCTGCAGCTACTGAAAGCATGACCGTTTTCAAATTAGTTTACTTAGAAAAGGGTAAAACAACTACCGATCAGAATATTCACATGAAGGTGGGTGAAAATAGCTATGCCTATTTTAGCAGGTTTTACAAAACCAGCAATCAAGGATATAATTTCACGCTAGAAACTATCGAGGATGGGAAGCTACTAGCAAAACTTTCTGCAGATAGGATTGAATGGGATACAGCAAAACATACTTGGACTTTGCGTAATTGGAGGTTGAGAGAGTTAAAGGATCGCAAGGAGATTTGGACTGTGGGAGATGACAGAGACACTGTATTATCAATTGTTCCAGACGATTTTGGAGTTCCTGAAAATCACCATGAAACACTGAAGCTTCCTCAGTTAAGTAGGCAGATTCGGGTATTGGAAGATCGAGGTGCTGACAATGTGGAGTATTATAAAATTGAGCGCTATGTTCGTTTTATGTCGCCATTTGCTGCACTAATCCTGACATTTATTGGAGTGATCATGTCATCGAGGAAGACTCGTGGGGGTTCTGGATTCCAAATTGCAATGGGCTTTTTACTCGCTTTTTTATATATCCTGTTGTTTTTGCTATCGAGAACATTTGCTGAGAATGGAGCCGAATATCCGATTTTGGCTGTTTGGATGCCAAATATTGTTTTTGCTTTGATGGGATTGTTGTTGTACAAAACAGTTCCAAGGTAAATGCAAGGCGGCTCTATCAAAGATTATTTGATGCTTCACCTGATCGTATTGATCTGGGGTTTTACCGCTATTTTAGGTTTACTGATTACACTTCCAGCTCTAGAATTGGTGTTTTATAGGACGCTGATTGCTTCAGTTGGAGTGCTGATATTAATGTGGTTTCGAAAAAAGCCGGTTTTGATTCCTTTTCATGAAATGTGGAAAGTGATTGGGACAGGCTGTTTGATAGCCCTTCACTGGATTCTGTTTTTTGGTTCGGCTAAGGTTTCTACAGCCTCAGTTTGTCTGGCAGGAATGGCTACAACATCCCTTTGGACAGCATTTGTGGAGCCCTTTATTAATAGGACTAAGATCAAATGGTATGAGGTGCTTTTAGGACTGATTGTGATTTCTGGCTTATTGGTCATTTTTAAGTTTGAATCAGGCTACTGGTTGGGTTTGTCGATGGCTTTGGTTTCTGCCTTTTTAGCAGCTGTTTTTTCCGTAATCAATGGTCGTCTGACTCAGCGACATAGTCCCTATCAAATCACTTTCTATGAAATGGCAGGAGCCTGCATCTTTTCTTTACTTTTTTTACCAGTTTATTCTTTTGGATTCAATGATGGGGTGCCAATTCAATGGGCTTGGCATGGTCTAGACTGGTTTTGGTTATTCCTTTTGGGAGGGATTTGTACCGTTTATGCTTTTTCTGTTTCTGTAGAGTTGATGAAAAGATTGAGCGTTTTTTCTATCAATTTGACTGTGAACTTAGAGCCTGTTTATGGGATAGTTCTGGCTGTTTTGATTTTTGGAGAAAGTGAAAAAATGACTCCTGAGTTTTATTATGGTACACTGATTATTCTTATATCCGTATTGATTTACCCAGTATTGAATTATTGGAATAGGAGGAGGAAAAAGCCGGTTAGGACTTTAGGGTAATCAGTTAAAGTTGGTAGGTGAAATTGAAAAATTTTGGATTTACCTCAAGACTTTCAGGTTTTTCATCAAACAATCCAAACATGGTGGATCCAGATCCTGACATGGCGGCATAATAGGCTCCAGCATTATAGAGTTGTGATTTGATTTCGGCGAGCTCTTGATGATTTTGAAAGATACTAGCCTCGAAATCATTTACTAATTCCGCTTTCCACCTGGATTTGTCGGCTAAAACTTCTTCTAGTTTGACCTTCGGGACTCCAGGTGTCACACCCGCATATGCTTCTTTGGTCCCGATATGGATACCCGGGTTTATCAAAACCAAATAAGTCCCTTTCAATGAAATGTCAATTGGTTTCAAGATCTCGCCTCTTCCTTTAGCTATTTTGGGAGTGTTTTCGATAAAGAAGGGACAGTCGCTTCCCAGTAGCGCAGCATATTCTTCCAAGAAAAAATCTTCTAGATGGAGATCGTACAGATTACTCATGAGTTTTAATGCAAAAGCTCCGTCAGCAGAGCCTCCTCCCAAACCTGCTCCCATAGGGATGTTTTTATGTAGATGAATTTTGAGGTTGGGTAGTCCTTGAAAATCCTTTCGCAGTAATTGCTGAGCTTTTAGTATCAAATTATCCTTAGAGTTTCCAGGGATCGGAGTACCAGTGCTTTCCCAGCCGCCTTTTTTATCTATAATGATCTCCAGTGCATCATAAAGTGGTATTGGAACCATGCATGTTTCTATTTCATGGTAGCCATCTTTCCTTTTGGAAGTGATGTGAAGTCCTAAATTGATTTTTGCGTTAGGGAATGATATCATCAGAAAAGCTTTGTGACAAAATTAGAGGGAAATTCGAATTCAAAAAGTTTGAAAAATTAATTAAAGAATCTTCAAAAAAATGAACTCTATTTTAATGAAGATGTTGCTAATGATTTTTTCCTTAAAAAAAAGAAAATCTTTTCTGAGAAATATTGAATTTTATGCAAATCAATATTTAATTTTGAAAATAGTGAAAAAATAAAATCTTGATCTAAAAAATAAGAGAAATCTGGATTTTTTAAAGTATAATATTTCGAAAAAAATTATTTTACAATACTTTATATTTTGCTTCTGTAATAAAAAGGCGAATTAAATATTGTAAGTCTGATTTTTCGGGAGTAAGTTTGAACCATAGTTCTAAGAGGAACTGTATTCAATTCAAAAAAAATATGAACAGAGTGGTCGTTTTGCTAAGCTTTATTATTCTCATTGGATGTTAATGTGAGGCACTAGACTATTATCTAAAATCAAATAAAAAACATAAGTGCCTCAGCCCAATGAGGCACTTTTTTTATACCCTAATAATTATGACCCTGAAAAAGTACAGTTGGGAAATATCTGATAATCCTGAACATCCAGCAGGCATGGCCATGTTGTATGCGACTGGTTTGTCCGATAAGAAAATGAAACAACCCTTTGTGGGGGTAGCTAGCTGCGGCTATGAAAGCAATCCCTGCAATATGCACCTGAACGACTTTGCCGGTCTGATCAAACAATCCTCTCAGGAATATGATCTGACCGGTTTAATTTTTAATACCATTGGAGTTTCTGATGGTACCTCTATGGGAACTTTGGGAATGCGTTATTCTCTGGTCTCCAGAGAAATCATCGCAGATTCTATTGAGTCCTTTATTTTAGGGCACTCTTTTGATGGAACTATCGCTGTAGCAGGATGTGACAAAAACATGCCTGGAGCTGTGATGGGAATGATCCGTACTGATAGGCCCGCAATCATGGTTTATGGTGGTACAATTGCTTCAGGACATTATAAAGGAGAGAAATTGAATATTGTTTCTGCTTTCGAGGCTTTTGGTAAGCGTGTTAATGGGGCGATTTCAGATGAAGATTATGATGGAGTGATTCGTAACGCTTGTCCTGGTCAAGGTGCTTGCGGAGGTATGTATACTGCCAATACTATGTCATCAGCGATTGAGGCTATGGGAATGTCTCTTCCATATTCTTCTTCCTATCCAGCAAATTCTCCAGAGAAGTTGAGAGAATGCCGCGAGGTGAATAAGTACATGAGAATCCTTTTGGAAAAGGATATCAAGCCTAGCGATATCATTACTCGCAAGAGTATTGAAAATGCTGTTGTTGTTGCGATTGCTCTAGGAGGCAGTACCAATGCTGTGATGCACTTAATTGCAATTGCAAGAACTGCAGGAATTGATTTCACCATTGAAGACTTCAAAGCCATCAATGCAAGAGTGCCAATGATAGGTGATTTCAAGCCATCTGGAAAATTCATGATGGAAGATCTTCATGAGCAAGGTGGTGTACCTGCATTCATGAAATACATGCTAAATAATGGATACCTTCATGGAGATTGCCTGACTGTAACAGGAAAAACCCTTGAAGAAAATCTAAAAGATATTGAGCCTGTAACAGTTTCTATGGTCAATGTGATTCATCCTTTGGAAACTCCGATCAAAGCGACTGGACACCTTTGTATCCTATCTGGTAATCTAGCTCCAGAAGGTGCTGTGGCCAAAATAACAGGGAAAGAAGGAAGCTCATTCACTGGTCCGGCTCACGTATTTGATTCTGAGCAGGAAGCCAATGATGCAATCAGAGATCATCAAATCCAAAAAGGAGAAGTGATAGTGATCAGAAATATCGGGCCAAAAGGTGGTCCTGGAATGCCTGAGATGTTGAAACCAACTTCCATGATTATTGGAGCTGGATTGGGATCTGATGTGGCTTTGATTACGGATGGTAGATTCTCTGGTGGAACGCACGGCTTCGTGGTAGGTCACGTGACTCCTGAAGCGTTTTCTGGAGGTCCTATCGGATTGATCAAAGATGGAGACATCATTACTATTGATGCTGATGGATTGACTCTATCCGTGGAGGTAAGTGATGAGGAATTTGCTGAAAGAAAAAAATCTTGGTCTCCTAAAGCCACTGAAGGGCTTCAAGGAACTTTGAAAAAATACAACAAACTAGTTTCTACAGCCTCTGAAGGTTGTGTGACTGATAAATTCTAAGCCTATGAAGGGAACAATGATTAGAGGAGCGGACATCGTTGTCCAATCTCTGATTGCTGAGCAGGCAGAAATCATATTTGGCTACCCTGGCGGGGCCATTATGCCTGTTTACGATGCATTGTATGACTATCATGAACAAATTAAGCATGTGCTGACACGTCACGAGCAAGGAGCAATCCACGCGGCGCAAGGCTATGCACGAGTCTCCGGAAAAGTCGGCGTCTGCTTGGCAACTTCCGGCCCTGGTGCTACAAACCTGATCACAGGTATGGCAGATGCTCAAATAGACAGTACTCCACTCGTCTGTATCACTGGGCAAGTGGCATCTCATTTATTGGGAACGGATGCGTTTCAAGAAACTGATGTCGTTGGTATTTCCATGCCAGGGACCAAATGGAATATCCAGGTTCGTAGAGTAGAAGATATTGCTCCAGCGATTGCAAAAGGATTTTACATCGCAAGATCTGGTCGTCCAGGTCCTGTTTTGATTGATATTACCAAGGATGCACAGGTAGACTTTGGTGAGATGAATTACACTCCTTGTTTAGGCTTTAGATCCTACAAGACGCATATTCCGGTTGAAAAAACTGCAATCAAGCAGGCTGCTGAATTGATTAATAATGCGGAAAGACCCTATGTATTGTATGGTCAGGGTGTAGTTTTGGGAAAAGCGGAAGCTGAATTGAAGTTTTTCTTGGACAAGTCAGGTATTCCGGCTGCTTCAACTTTATTGGGGTCTGGGGCATTGTCTCAGGATCATCCAAACTTTGTAGGAAAGCTTGGTATGCATGGAAACTATGCTCCAAATTTGTTGACCAATAAGTGCGATGTATTGATCGCTGTTGGGATGAGGTTTGACGACCGGGTAACTGGAGATCTGAAAAGATATGCTAAGCAGGCTAAAGTTATTCACTTGGAATTGGATCCTGCTGAGATCAATAAAAATGTAAAAACTGAAGTGGCTGTTTTGGGAGATTGCAAAGAAAGCTTGGCAATGTTGACCGAAGCAGTTGACAAAAAACAGCATCCAGAGTGGATTGCAAGATTCAGAGAGTTGGAGCAGATGGAGAAAGAAGCTGTTGTACAGCATGATGTTACTCCAACCAAAACGGGCTTGACTATGGGTGAAGTGATCAATAAAGTAAATCAGTACAAAGCTGATGATGCTGTATTGGTGACAGACGTTGGTCAGCATCAGATGATCGCTTGGAGATACTTCAATTATAAAAAGAGTAGAACTCAGGTGACCTCTGGTGGATTGGGTACTATGGGCTTTGCTTTACCAGCTGCCCTTGGAGCTCAATTGCATGATTACTCTAGACAAGTAGTCTGTGTAGTAGGTGATGGAGGTATTCAAATGACAATACAGGAATTGGGCGCAATTATGCAGACCAAAGCCCCTGTGAAAATTGTTCTATTGAATAACAATTATCTGGGAATGGTAAGACAATGGCAGCAATTGTTCTTTGACAAGCGCTATTCATTTACCGAATTGGATAATCCTGACTTCGTGAAAATTGCAGAAGCCTATGGGATTGCCGCTCAAAAAGTTACAGAAAGAGGAGATTTGAATGAGGCGATAGAAGATATGTTGATTCACGATGGACCGTATTTCTTGGAGGTAGTCGTGGAAAAAGAAGATAATGTATTTCCTATGATAGCCACAGGTTGTTCTGTGGAGGAAGTCAGATTAAGCTAAAAGAGCCTATGAAGCGTTATACCATCTTTGTCATTACCGAAAACTTTATCGGTATACTCAATCGCATCACCATTATTTTCACCAGAAGGGGGATAAATATCGATGCACTGACAGCCTCTGAAAGTAGACTGGAAGGAATCCACAGAATCACCATTGAGGTGACAGCCTCTGAGGAAACCGTCATTCAGCTCGTCAATCAGATCGAAAAAATCATCGACGTGATTAAAGCATTTTATCATGAAGATGAAGCGGTAGTCTATCAAGAGATAGCCTTGTACAAAATCCCTGTAGCAAAATTGGACGGAGGCTTGGAAAAAGTCATTCGCCAGCACAACGCAAAAATCATTGCTGCAGAACCGGAATTTGTTGTATTGGAATTAACTGGACACAAAGAACAAACACAAGAATTGCTGGAAATTCTTAAAGGTTATGACCTTTTGGAATTCGCCCGATCCGGAAGAGTTGCTGTAGCAAAAAGAATGCTGACCATTGACTCTTTTGTGAAGTAAATAGTTGAAAATCAAACTCAAATAATTAATACCTATCTTATTATGAAATTAAAATTTGGCAACGTTGAAGAGAACGTAGTAACCAGAGAAGAGTTTCCTCTGGAAAAAGCACGTGAAGTATTGAAAAATGAAGTAATCGCTGTGCTAGGCTATGGTGTACAAGGTCCAGGTCAAGCTTTGAACTTGAAGGACAATGGCTTCAACGTGATCGTGGGCCAAAGAAAAGGCTCCAAAACCTGGGATAAGGCTGTCGCTGACGGTTGGGTTCCTGGGGAGACCCTGTTTGAATTGGAGGAAGCTTGCGAAAAAGGGACCATCCTTCAGTTTTTGCTATCTGATGCTGGTCAAATTGCACTTTGGCCAACTGTTAAAAAACACTTGACTCCTGGAAAAGCATTGTACTTCTCTCATGGTTTCGGTGTGACTTACAAAGAGAAAACCGGTATTGTTCCTCCTGCTGATGTGGATGTGATCTTGGTTGCTCCTAAAGGTTCTGGAACATCTTTGAGAAGAATGTTTGTTGAAGGTAGAGGATTGAACTCTTCTTATGCAATCTATCAAGATGCAACTGGAAACGCTAAAGACAGAGTTGTTGCTTTGGGTATCGGTGTTGGTTCTGGATACTTGTTCGAAACTGATTTCTACCGTGAGGTAACTTCTGATTTGACTGGTGAAAGAGGTACTTTGATGGGAGCTATCCAAGGAATCTTTGCTGCTCAGTATGAAGTATTGAGAGCAAATGGTCACACTCCTTCTGAGGCTTTCAACGAAACTGTTGAAGAATTGACTCAGTCTTTGATGCCATTGGTAGCTGAGAACGGAATGGATTGGATGTACGCCAACTGTTCTACTACAGCTCAGCGTGGTGCTTTGGATTGGTGGAAACCTTTCAGAGATGCAACCAAGCCTGTTTTCGAAGAATTGTATGATTCTGTAAAAACTGGTAAAGAAGCTCAGAAGTCTATCGACTCCAACTCTAAAACTGACTACAGAGAGAAGTTGGAAGAAGAATTGAAAGAATTGAGAGAGTCTGAAATGTGGCAGGCAGGTGCTGTCGTCCGTCAGTTGAGACCAGAAAATAACTAAAACCCAAACCTGAAGATTATGAGTGACAAGCTGTGGATATTTGATACTACCCTGAGAGACGGGGAGCAAGTGCCGGGATGTCAGTTGAACACCCGAGAAAAAATTGTGGTGGCGAAAGCTTTAGAAGAACTGGGAGTAGATATTATTGAAGCTGGATTCCCTATTTCCAGCCCAGGTGATTTCAACTCTGTTCAGGAGATTTCGAAGGCCGTTTCTAATCCAATCATTTGTGCCCTTTCTAGAGCTGTAGAAAAGGATATTGAAGTCGCAGCCGCAGCTCTCCAATACGCCAAAAAAGGGCGTATTCATACTGGGATTGGTGTTTCACCTTATCACATTCAATACAAATTACGCTCCACCCCTGACGAGATTATTCGTCGGGGAGTGGCAGCGGTTAAGTTTGCTAGAAACTTTGTAGATGATGTGGAGTTTTACGCTGAGGATGCAGGTCGTTCAGAGCCTGATTTCCTTTGCAAAATCATTGAGGAAGTGATCAAAGCCGGTGCGACAGTCGTGAATATTCCTGATACTACAGGATATTGCCTTCCTGAGCAATACGGAGCGATCATCGCCAATTTGAAAAATAATGTGCCTAACATTGACAAGGCTATCATCGCAACTCATTGTCATAATGATTTGGGTATGGCTACAGCCAATACCGTTGCAGGTGTGCAACACGGTGCTCGTCAAGTTGAGGTTACTATCAATGGTATCGGTGAAAGAGCAGGGAACACTTCTATGGAGGAAGTGGTGATGGCGATCAAATGTCATCAATCCATCCCTGTTCATACAGATATCGTTACCCCTAAAATCTACAAAACCAGTCGCTTAGTTTCTAAGTTGATGAATATGCCTGTTCAGCCAAACAAGGCGATCGTAGGTAGAAATGCTTTTGCTCACTCTTCCGGTATCCACCAAGACGGAGTTTTGAAGCATAGAGAAAACTACGAGATCATCGACCCGAAAGAAGTGGGTGTTGAAGAATCTTCAATTGTATTGACTGCTCGTTCTGGTAGAGCTGCTTTGAAGCACCATTTGGATGCTTTGGGCGTTGAGCTAGAAGGCGAAGAGTTGAGACAAGTTTATGAAGCATTCTTGGTTTTGGCTGATTCAAAAAGAGATATCGGTAGAAAAGATTTGCTTGAATTGGTAGGTAAGTATATGGATGAATCCAATTTTATTGAATTGGAAAATATTTCTTACTCTTCCAATGGTGAGATTAATGCCGAAGTATCCTTGAAAATCGGAAATGATTCCTATTCAGCTTCTTCTACTGGAGTAGGTCCTGTGGATGCGGTTTTGAAGTCTATCGAGCAAATCGTGAAGCCTCAAGTTGATTTGGAAGAATTCCTGATCCAAGCGATTACCCATGGTTCTGACGATGTGGCAAAAGTTCACATGAGATTGATAAAATCCGACAAGCCTTACTATGGATTTGCATCCAACCAAGATATCGTTTTGGCTTCAGCCCAAGCATTTGTAGATGCATTGAACAAAATACCAGTCAAAGAATACGCGACTGCCTAATTATGGAAAAGACAACTTTATTTGATAAAATCTGGGACTCCCACGTGGTCAAATCAGTACCAGCTGGCCCAGATGTTTTCTTCATCGATAAGCATTTTATCCATGAAGTAACCTCTCCTGTAGCATTCCTTAACTTGGAGACTAGAGGTATCGGTGTGAAATATCCTCATCGTACCATAGCTACACCTGATCATAACGTACCTACGGTAGATCAGGACCAAACTATCAAGGACAAACTATCCCGCATGCAAGTTGAAAAGCTTCGTGAAAACTGTAAAAAGTATGGGATTGAATTGCATGACTTGGGTACTGCCCATCATGGAATTGTTCACGTGATCGGACCTGAGCTGGGTGTTACCCAACCGGGAATGACTATCGTTTGTGGTGACTCTCACACTTCTACTCACGGTGCCTTCGGAGCGATAGCTTTTGGTATTGGTACTTCTGAGGTGGAGATGGTTTTGGCTACGCAGTGTATTATGCAGTCCAAACCTAAGAAAATGAGAATTTCCGTTGACGGAGAGCTTGGAAAAGGAGTGACATCTAAGGATATCATCTTGTATATCATTTCCAAAATCTCTGCTGCAGGTGCTACTGGCTATTTTGTAGAATATGCTGGATCTGCGATCCAAAATCTTTCTATGGAAGCGAGAATGACCATTTGTAACATGTCCATCGAAATGGGGGCACGTGGTGGTCTAATCGCTCCGGATGAAACTACATTCAACTACTTGGAAGGAAAGCAATATGCACCTCAAGGTGAAGAGTGGGACAAAGCTGTAGCTTATTGGAAAACTTTGAAAACAGACGAAGGAGCTACTTTCGACAAAGAATATAACTTCGATGCTGCTGATATTGAGCCGATGATTACCTATGGAACCAATCCAGGAATGGGAATCAAAGTGGTAGGTAACATTCCTTCAACTGAAGGTATGGAAGGATCTAATAAGACTTCTTATTTGAAATCTTTGAACTACATGGGCTTCGAGCCAGGTGAGCCTGTGAAAGGTAAGCAAGTAGACTATGTGTTCGTAGGGTCTTGTACCAATGGTCGTATCGAGGATATCCGCGCAGTTGCTGAGTTTGTAAAAGGACATAAAAAAGCAGATAATATTACTGCCTGGATCGTTCCAGGTTCTAGAGAAGTTGAAAAACAAGCTCATGAAGAAGGTTTGGTGAAAATCTTGGAAGAAGCTGGGTTTGAATTGCGTCAGCCTGGTTGTTCAGCTTGTCTTGCCATGAATGATGACAAGATTCCTTCTGGAAAATATGCTGTTTCCACCTCTAACAGAAACTTCGAAGGTCGTCAAGGACCAGGAGCGAGAACCATGTTGGCATCTCCTCTGACCGTAGCAGCAGTAGCTGTTACAGGTAAAATCACTGATCCAAGAGAGGTTTTTGAAAATTAAAAAGTAGAAAAAATGGCTTACGATAAATTTACAGTATTGACCAGCACAGCAGTTCCATTGCCTACAGAGAATGTGGATACTGATCAAATTATCCCTGCTCGTTTCTTGAAAGCAACAGAAAGAGCCGGATTTGGTGATAACTTGTTCCGTGACTGGAGATATGACGTAGAAGGAAATCCTAAAAAGGACTTTGTTCTCAACGACCCTACTTATAGTGGAAAAATCTTGGTTGCAGGTAAAAACTTCGGCTCTGGCTCCAGCCGTGAGCACGCTGTTTGGGCAATCTATGATTATGGATTCAGATGTGTGGTTTCCAGTTTCTTTGCAGATATCTTCAAGAATAACTGCTTGAACATTGGAGTACTTCCAGTGACAGTTTCTCCTGAATTTGCTGACAAGCTTTTGGCTGCTATCGAAGCAGAACCAAGCACTGAGATCGAAGTCAATTTACCTGAGCAAAAGATTACTCTTTTGTCAACTGGTGAATTTGAATCTTTCGATATCAACGAGTACAAAAAAAGTAACATGCAAAACGGTTTTGATGATATCGACTATTTGTTGAACATGTCAACCGAAATCGACGCATTTGCTGCTGATCGTTAAGCGATCCCAACCCAATTCGAATTAGAATGACGGCTAATCGCAAAATAGAAATAATGGATACAACCCTGAGGGATGGTGAACAGACCTCAGGTGTTTCCTTTCTGCCATCAGAAAAACTCCAGATAGCAAAGCTCCTGCTCGATGAATTGAAAATTGATCGGATTGAAGTTGCTTCTGCAAGAGTTTCTGACGGTGAATTGGAAGGTGTTCAGAAAATTACCCAATGGGCTGCCCAAAAGGGGTATTTGGATCGTGTGGAGGTATTGGGCTTTGTAGATACGCCTGCTTCTGTAGATTGGATACTTTCTGCCGGAGCCAAAGTGATGAATTTGCTTACCAAGGGTTCTTTGAATCATTTGGTGCACCAGTTGAAAAAAACTCCAGAACAGCATTTTGCAGATATTGAAAAGTCTATCAACTATGCCAGAGAAAATGGTGTAGCAGTTAATGTCTATTTGGAAGATTGGTCCAATGGTATGAGAAACTCGAAAGAGTACACCATGGACTTGATTGAGTTTTTGACCAAGCAGCCAGTTGTCAGGATCATGCTTCCTGATACCTTGGGTTTACTTTCTCCGGATGAAGTGAGGGATTATTTTGATTTAATCAGAGAAAAATTCCCGACAGCTCATTTCGATTTCCACGCACACAACGATTACGATCTTTCTGTGGCCAATGTCATGGAGGCTTTGCTTCATGGAGCATCTGGTCTTCATACGACCATCAATGGTTTGGGTGAAAGAGCTGGGAATGCGCCTTTAGAGTCTGTGATCGCCGTGATCAAAGATTTTACTGATCTGGAGATTGGGGTGCAGGAGCAAAAGATCTTCCGTGTTTCTAAATTAGTAGAGCAATTTTCAGGGCAACATATCCCTGCGAACAAACCTGTAGTTGGTGAAAATGTATTTACCCAAACTGCTGGAATCCACGCAGACGGAGACAATAAAAAGAACCTGTATTTCAATGATCTGATGCCGGAAAGATTTGGTCGTCAGAGAAAATATGCCTTGGGGAAAACTTCCGGAAAGGCGAATATTTTAAAGAATTTGGAGGAACTCGGTATTTCATTGGAGAAAGATGAATTAGCTAGAGTGACTCAGCGTATCATTGAATTGGGCGATAAAAAGGAGAGGGTAACCACCGAAGATTTGCCATACATAATTTCTGATGTGTTGCAAAACAATTCTATCTCCAAGCATATCAGCATTGAAGGTTATCACATGACCCATTCCAAGGGTTTAAAGCCAACAGTTCAATTGAGGATGAAAATTTTCGGGAAATTTTATGATGAAATCGCAACCGGAGACGGTCAGTATGATTCATTCATGAAAGCCTTGAAAAAGATTTATAAAACCTTAGGAAAAGAACTTCCAAGGTTGACAGATTACCATGTTTCTATTCCTCCGGGAGGTAAAACCGATGCATTTGTGGAGACGGTGATTACCTGGGAGTATGGCAAAATATTTAAAACGAAAGGCTTGGATGCCGATCAAACGGTGGCTGCGATGATGGCTACCGAAAAAATGCTAAACATCATCGAATCAATTAATTATAATCCAGATAAAGAAGAATCCACTTACTATGGAAATGAATATCGCGCTGTTGCCGGGTGACGGCATCGGTCCTGAAGTGATTGCTCAAGCAGTCAAAGTAGTTAAAGCCGTTGGACAGAAATTCGGTCATGAAATCAGTTTCAAAGAAGGAGTAGTCGGTGCTGCGGCAATCGATGCAACTGGAGATCCTTATCCAGATGCTACTCATGAAATTTGTGCTGCTGCAGATGCGGTACTTTTCGGTGCTATTGGAGATCCAAAATATGACAATGATCCTAAGGCTAAGGTTCGTCCAGAGCAAGGATTGTTAAGAATGCGTCAGAAATTGGGCTTGTTTGCTAACGTAAGACCTACTTTTACATTCCCTTCTTTGGTGCATAAGTCTCCGTTAAAATTGGAAAGAGTGGAAGGTGTTGATTTCGTTTTCTTCAGAGAATTGACTGGTGGTGTTTATTTCGGAGAGCCAAGAGGCAGAAACGAGCAAGGAACCAAAGCTTTCGATACCAATGTGTATAGCAAAGAAGAAATCGTCCGCTTGGCAAGAATGGGCTTTGAAGCTGCACAAAAGAGAAGAAAAGTTTTGACCTGTGTGGATAAAGCTAACGTAATGGCTACTTCCAGATTGTGGAGAGAGACTGTTCAAGAATTGGCAGCTGAATATCCAGATGTGAAAGTAGAATACGAATTTGTAGATGCTGTTGCAATGAGGTTGATCCAATGGCCAAAAGCATACGACGTATTGATCACTGAAAACCTTTTTGGTGATATCTTGACCGATGAGGCTTCTGTGATTTCAGGTTCTATGGGCTTGATGCCATCTGCTTCTTTGGGTTCCAATGTTAAATTGTTTGAGCCAATTCACGGTTCTTATCCTCAAGCTGCTGGTAAAGACATAGCCAACCCATTGGCAACCGTTCTTTCCGCTGCGATGATGTTTGAGTACGCTTTTGATATGAAAGAAGAAGCGAAAGCTATTTCTGACGTGGTGAATCTTTCACTTGCCGAGGGAGTGGTGACAGAAGATATCGCAGAAGGCGGAAAAGCCTACAAAACTTCAGAAGTCGGCGATTGGTTGGCTGCGAAGATTTTGGGTTAAAACTTATCCTTACAAAACTTCAGCTATTCGAGATTTGCAATCTCGAATTTCAAAAGAAAAACCACCTCAGAAACGGGGTGGTTTTTTTGACGATTTTATGGCTTGATCTATTGCATTCATCTTTGCGTTTGGAGGAGATGGCTTTCGGTCTTTTTTAATTCGGTAGAAAATATAGAAGCTAAAAAGCAAACAAATCAAGATGAAAAAAATATAAACAATCATTGGGACACCCTCAACGTGGTGAGGTCTAGCTGCCCAACTTTTACTTGGGTTTAAATCATTCATGGTCTTTGACTAATTCTTTGACGGAAATATCCTCATCGATCATAGGCCAGTGGATTCCATAGCCGGATGGAGAAATTTTGTATAAAATACGTTCTTCCTCTGAAGCTTCAAAAAGCCTAGTGGAAACTTCCCTTACATCCAGAATCACTTTCACCCCGTTTCTTGAGATTATCATCCGGTCTTCAAAGAAAGTTACTTCAGTTTCCATAATCCCAAATTCAATCCCTCGCCGGATTGATCATGATATGTGCACGGTGTGTTCCTGGATTCATAATCCATGGCAGTCCTGGTCCTGCAGGGCTTAAAGGGAGTCCTGTGCTTTCAGCGGTAGCCCAAGGAATATAAATCACTGATCGTGTATAGGTGTTATTTGCCTCTCCAGTAGCCCAATTCACATCAGCTTCATCAGCAGTCAGAGCATTTAAAACACTTCCTTGATCAGGCAATTGGAGCTTCCCGTCTTTTGATTCTGCTTCTCTGATATCAAAGATTTCCTGAAAAGTATTCCCTTCTTTTTTGAGTTCCCATCCTCTAGTCATAAATGGCTGAGCGGAAATATGATAACTCGCAACACTAAGACCTTCTCTATTTGGATCATCACCCAGGCAAACCGTTTGGTTACTTCCTTGTCTAAGAAGGATAATGTCTCCATCAGTATCGTATCCATAAACTGTGGCATTTTCCCGTTGATCCTCAGGGGCAGCCAGCAGTGCCATTACTATCTGAATATCTTTGGAAGGAGCTGTTTGTGCATATGCAGAAATTCCTGCAAATATTAAAAGGGTGCTTATAATTGCTTTCATAAGAGTATTTTTGGGTTTAGATCAAGTTAGTCATACCATATCAACTCTCCAAGAATTGAATATAGTGGAGTTTTTAACCTAAGAAGATTTGCAGCTAAGACCTATTACTTACCTATTCACCATTTCCTATTTCGGTGCCAGATATAAAGGGTGGGCGATCCAAAAGGGTCAACCGACTATTCAAGGGAAAATCGAACGTGTGTTTCGCTATGTATTGGGGCATAATGACTTTACGATCATGGGGGGGAGTAGAACGGATTCTGGGGTTAGTTGTAAGCAGGGATATTTCCAGATTTTCTTAAAATTTGAGGTTGATTGGCAGGAACTGATTCCTGTATTAAATGAGAATTTAGGGGGAGAGATTTTGATCCACGAGGTAAAACAAGTGGATAGATCTTTTAATTTGATTCAGGAAATTCAGAAGAAAACCTATCGATATTTCTTTGCTCGAAATGCTGATCATGCTTTTTCTTCCTCATTTGTAGTTCCCGTTTTCAAGGATTTGAGATTGGATCAAATGAATCTGGCAGCAAAGGCATTCGAAGGAAGCTATGATTTTAAGGCTTTTTGTACACCATCGGATACAAAATCAAATTTTACCCGAACAATAAATTTTTCTGACATCCGCCTAGAAAAAGGATTGGGTATAGATTTTTTTCAGGATAAAATCTATTGCTTTGAAGTCGAAGGAGATGGGTTTTTGCATCATCAAGTTCGGAAAATGATGAGAGCTATTTGGTATGTTGGGGCTGGAGAATGGAGCTTGGAGGAAATTCAGAATAGACTTTCGAACCCGGATTCAGATTGGGAGAAAATACCAGCCGCTCCTGCTTATGGTTTATTCCTTTGGGAAACTCAGCTTAAATAAATCTCTAGGCGTTTTATGAAGTGAACTTTTCAACCTTTCAACTTTTTCACTTTCCAACTCTATTTTCCCTACCTTTGCACTCTCAAATCGACAAATAGCAGTGAAAGCGAGAACATTAAAAAAAGATAAGGTCAATATCATTACCATGGGATGCTCCAAAAACTTGGTGGATTCCGAAGTGCTTTTGACACAGTTGAAGGGGAATGGAATCAATGCAAGTCATGAATCCAATACTGATGACAACAATATCATTATCATCAATACTTGTGGGTTTATCGATAATGCCAAGCAGGAATCCATCGATACGATTTTGCAATATGTTGATGCGAAAGAGCAGGGTTTGGTTGATAAAGTCTATGTGACAGGCTGTCTTTCTCAGCGCTATAAAGACGATTTGGAAAAAGAAATTCCTCAGGTAGATGCTTTCTTTGGGACACGTGATTTACCTGCTATTTTGAAGAAATTCAAGGCAGATTACAAGCATGAATTGGTAGGTGAAAGATTATTGACTCACTCTTCCCATTATGCTTACATGAAGATTTCCGAAGGTTGTGATCGCCCTTGTTCTTTCTGCGCTATTCCTTTGATGAGAGGCGGACATATTTCCAGACCTATCGAGGAGTTGGTGAAAGAAGCAGAGCATAAAGCTGCAAATGGCACCAAAGAGCTTTTGTTAATTGCTCAGGATTCAACCTATTATGGTTTGGATATTTATAAAAAGAGAAATCTTGCTGAATTGATGCGTAGACTTTCTGATGTGAATGGCATCGATTGGATCCGTTTACATTATGCCTACCCAACCGGTTTCCCAATGGATGTGATTGAGGTAATGAAAGAGCGTGATAATATCTGCAACTACCTGGATATCCCATTGCAGCATGGTTCAACAGATGTGTTGAAAGCGATGCGTCGTGGAACAACCCGTCAGAAGCAAGAAGATTTGATTCACAGCATCCGAGACATTCTTCCAGATATCGCTATTCGAACTACCCTAATTGCTGGGCATCCGGGAGAAGGAGAAAAGGAATACCAAGAAATGGTAGACTTCGTGGAGAGAATGAAATTTGAGCGATTGGGTGTGTTTACCTACTCTCATGAGGAGAATACGCATGCTTTCACCATGGAAGATTCCATTCCTCAGGAAGTGAAGCAAGAGCGTGCCAATAACTTGATGGAGATTCAGGAGCAAATTTCTTATGATTTGAATCAGGATAAAGTTGGAAAGATTTTCAAGGTTTTAATAGATAAAAAAGAAGGTGGTCACTTCGTAGGCCGAACAGAATACGATTCTGTGGAAGTAGATAATGAAGTTTTGATTGATGCTTCCAAAGATTATTGCCGAGTGGGTGATTTTGTAAATGTAAAAATTACCGAGGCAACCGAGTTTGATTTGTATGGCTCTGTAGTAGAGTAAAGCCTTGAAAAATATAAGCTACTTCTCCGGAAGTAGCTTTTTTAATTTTGATCAAATACCCAAACAGCTTTCATTTTTGCCCTTTGCTTTGGAAGCCGTATTTTAGCCGACTAAAATCTCCCCAATGAACTTAGTAGAAGTTAGCAGTCCTGCTCAGGAAAAGGAATTTATCCAGATGGCTGTCCGTCTTTACAAAAATGAAAAGAATTGGATCAGACCTTTGGATGCAGATATTGAAGGGCTTTTTCACCCTGAAACCAATAAACTTTTTAGAAACGGTGCCAAAGCCAAGCGATGGTTGCTTCAAAATGACAAAGGAGAAACCATAGGGAGAGTGGCTGCTTTTATCAATCCCAAAATGAAAGAAAAGCAACCGACCGGAGGTCTTGGATTCTTTGAGTGCATCAATGATCAGAAGGCAGCTTTTATGTTGTTTGATGTAGCCAAAGAATGGCTGGAGTCAGAAGGGATGGAGGCCATGGATGGTCCGATCAACTTTGGAGAGAGAGATAAATGGTGGGGATTGCTGGTTGATGGCTTTTCTGAGCCGAATTATAATATGCCTTGGAACTTTGGGTACTACCAGAAGTTTTTTGAAGACTACGGTTTTCAAATCTACTTCAAGCAGTTTACATACATGAGGCCAGTCCAAAATGTAGGTTTTGACGAAAAGATGATCAAAAGGGCCAATCAGATCTTGGCTGACCCGGATTATTCTTTCAGATATATCAAAGGAAAAGAATTGGCAGAAAAGGCTCCCGAATATTTCATGACAGTCTATAATAAGGCTTGGGCTAGACACATGGGGAAATCATTGTCTTTGAAAGAGGCGAAAATGATGTTTGGGAAAATGAAGCCTATCATCGATGAGCGATTGATTTATTTCGCATTTCACAAGGAAGATCCAGTAGGTTTCTTTATCCAGATCCCTGAGATCAACCAGATTTTCAAGCATGTCAATGGTAAAATGGATTTGATCGGGAAATTGAAATTCTTGTGGTACAAGACATTCTCTCCACCCAATAAGATGTTAGGTTTGGTATTTGGTGTAGTGCCTGATCATCAGGGAAAAGGTGTAGAAAGTGCCATGATTATCTCTTATGATAAAATGAGTGGTAAGCCTTCATTCCCATACAAAACCATTGAGATGAACTGGATTGGTGATTTCAATCCTAAGATGATGCGTGTTTGTGAACAGCTTTTGGCTGAAATCTACAAGACTCATCATACTTATCGCTATTTATTTGATCGAAACAAGCCATTTGAAAGACATAGAATTTTCGATTGACGATTTATGAATTACGATTGACGAATGGTGAAATAAAAGCAAACTTTCGAACCTTGCCACCTTTCAACTTTCCAACTTCTAAGTTCAATTTTCCAATATTTCAATTTTAAAATTTTCCAATACAGAATATAAAATGAAAAAATACGACGTAACGGGCATTGGGAATGCCTTGGTAGATATGGAGTTTCAGGTGACCGATAAGTTTTTTGCTGACAATGGAGTCGAAAAAGGTCTCATGACTTTGGTAGATGAAGATCGCCAAAACTCCCTGATGCAAGTAATCAATACCAAGGAGGCTAAAAAGCAGGCTGGAGGTTCAGCTGCCAATTCCATTGTTGCCGTAAGTCAGTTTGGAGGTAAGTCCTTCTATAATTTCCGAGTTGCTGATGATGAATTGGGACATTTTTATCTGAAGGATCTAATCGATTCTGGTGTAGATATCGCATTGACCGAATCTACTTTGGAGTCAGGTGTAACTGGAAAGTGCCTCGTAATGGTAACTGATGATTCTGAAAGAACTATGAATACCTTCTTAGGGATTACTCAGAATTTTTCTACAAAAGACATACATGACTCTGCGATCAAGGACTCCAAATACCTTTTCATTGAAGGATATTTAGTGACTTCTCCTAATGGAAAAGAAGCGATGGTTCACGCCAAGAAAGTTGCGGAAGAGGCTGGAACCAAAGTGGCCTTGACTTTCTCTGATCCAGCCATGGTGAAGTATTTCAAAGAGAACTTTGATGATGTGATCGGAGCTAGTGTGGATTTACTTTTCTCCAATGAGGAAGAAGCTATGCTTTATACAGGAACAGATAATGTCATGGATGCGCGTGAAGAAATGAAAAAAATTGCGAAGCATTTTGTGATCACTCAAGGGAAGAATGGAGCGATGATCTTTGATGGAGATACATTTATCGATATAGAGCCTTATCCGACGACTGCTATCGATTCCAATGGAGCAGGAGATATGTTTGCCGGAGCTTTCTTATTTGGGATTACCAATGGGCATTCCTATGCTTCCAGTGGGAAACTTGCTTCCATGGCTTCATCAAAAATTGTAAGCCAATTCGGGCCAAGATTGCAATGGCACGAAGCCAAAGAGGTCTTAGCTAGATTGAATCCTTAATTTCAATAAAAGAATTTTCTGAAGGGGATCCGTCATTGCGAACGGAGTGAAGGAATCTATAAGATCTCTTTGCTTTACTCACGATGACGGATTTTTAGCGTTCTGTTGATTTTTAGTATTATTTCTCTACAACCAACTCTTCAAAAGGAACTCGGAAACGCGGTCCATAAATCCCTTCGGGAGTTCCTTTACCACAGCCAATAATCATACAGATCTCTGAAGCAACATGTAGCTTTAAAAGCTTCTTCACACGTTTTGAATCGAATCCTTCCATCGGGCAGGTGTCGTAGCCTGAAGCTTTCATGGAAAGCATAAATGTCATTGATGCTAAAGCCGCACTTTTGTGTACGGAAATTCTGACATCCGTTTCACTTACTTCCCTCACCATGGGTCTGCGAAGACCAACCCACCAGGCGATGGTTTTTTTGATTAAAGTCCATCCCGGGTATTTTCCGAAAAGTTTCGGGATCAGATTTTTGTAGTAATTCCCTACTTGCTTTACTTTCTTCTCTGATTGATTTTGTCTGGAGTTGAGGATGAATTCATAATTTGCCTCGGCTCTGGATTTCCAAAGATCTCTTCTTGTGATCACTACCACTAGTTCTCGGGCGGTTGTAGCCGCTTTTTGCCGCATGCAGAGCTGAGCTAGTTGGTCTTTGAGTTTAGATGTTTCGGGAACGCGGATAAATTGATATAACTGAAGATTTGAGCTATTAGGTGATAGGATTGCTGCTTGGATCGCCTTTTCGACAATGGCATAATCAAAAGCTTCCTCTTGATCGAATATCCGTACCGATCTTCTAGCTTCAACAACATCAAAAAATGCGGTTTCTTGTGCAGATTTATGCATAGGTAACTTTTTAGTAAGGCGAATTCTTGCTTTATTTAGCCTGAGACTGTTTATGAGTTTTTAATGCCAACTATATGTTTTTCGAATTAATTCGACTGCAATTTCTAAAAAGTATTCGATCTACCTCCTTTGCAAAAAGCTTAATTACGAATATTGTTTTAGGATTAGTCATCTTGCTCTTGCTTTCCTATGTGGTTTTAGCAGGAGTATTTCTCCCTAGAATCATTCAGGAACTTACCGGCTCAGAGGATACCTTATCTGTTCTCAATAGCTACCTGATATACTTCTTCCTCTTTGAGTTTATGTATCGCTACTTTATCCAACAGCTTCCTGTGGTGGACTTGGAGAGTTTGCTGCATTTGCCAATTGGGAAAAGGAAAATCATGCATATGCTGCTCATCCGGTCCTTTTTCTCACCGATGAGTATTATTGCTTTGTTGCTTTTCCTTCCTTCTGGATTACAAGTAGTTCTTCCTGAATATGGAAGCCTAGGCTTATTAGGTTGGATTGGCTCGATCATTTTTACCAGCTGGATTCTTCATTGGTTTATGCTGTGGTTTAAGCAAAAGTTTGAAGATTCTACAATAGGTTTGGTGATCGTTGTGGCAGTACTTGTTTTGGGATCAGGGGCCAGTTATATGGGCTGGTATAATTTGGGTGAAATCATGAAGCCTGTCTTTGATTTTGCCATGACTAGCTTGATTCCATTGATCGTCCTGGCTATTGGGTTGGTTGGGAGTTACTATCTCTGCTTTTCTTATTATTTGTCCAATGCCTATCTCGAAGATTTGTCTGAGGAGGAAAATGTCAGGTTCACCGATCAATCGATTGGATTTTTCTCAAGGTTTGGAAATGCTGGAGAAATGGCCAATGTCGAGTGGAAGTTGATTATCAGACATAAAAAGAGCAGGACCTATATCATGCTCTCCATTTTCTTTTTGTTGTATGGTTTGATTTTCTATACGAACCCAGCGTACCAATCCGAAGATGGAATTTCTCCAATATTCATATTTGTAGGGGTGTTTATTACCGGAATCTTTATGATACAGTATGGGCAATTATTCCTAAGCTGGAACTCTCAGAATTTTGACTACTATCTAATGAAAAAAGGAGGGGTTGAAGAGTTGGTGAAAGGGAAATATTTACTCTTTATTTTCATCTCCTGTTTGAGTTTCTTGGCTTCAGTACCCTACGTCTACTTTGGATGGGAGTTCTTGATAATTCATTTCGCCACCTTCATTTTCAATATCGGAGTTTTGGTTCATGCGATTATTTACCTAGCCCTTTGGAAACCAAAACCAATGGATTTGAACAAAGGAGCGATGTTCAATTACGAAGGCGTAGGAGCAGCACAATGGCTGATGATTTTGCCAATGATGGGTTTGCCTTATTTGGTTTATCTACCGTTCTCACTTTTGGTTAGCGACTATGCAGGTTTGATAGCCTTATTCGTGTGTGGGATTATTGGGATTTTGAGTTTTAAAGTCCTAAGCCGAATTAACATCAACCGAGTTTACAGTAACAAATACGAGATTTCTTCCTCTTTTAGACAAGAATTATGATCAAGATAAATAGCCTTAAAAAACAATATAAAGAAGCAGTTGTATTGGATGTGGAATCCTTAGATATTCCTGCAACGGAATGCTTTGGTTTAGTTGGAAACAATGGCGCTGGTAAAACCACACTTTTCAGAATGATTTTGGATTTGGTGAGGCCAACTGGTGGGTCCGTATCGATTGATGGCATGGAAGTGACCAAAGGTGAAGAATGGAAGAAAATAACAGGTGCTTATTTGGATGAGCATATGCTATTAGCGTATCTGACACCAGATGAATATTTTCAGACTCTACGAAAAATATACGGGATGACTGAAGCAGATTTGGAGGCTCATTTATCCAAATTCACTGAGTTGTTTAATGACGAAGTCAGAGGAAAAAAGAAATACATCAGGGACCTTTCCAAGGGAAATCTGAAGAAGGTCGGTATTGCAGCGGCATTGATGGGTAAGCCGGAAGTTGTCCTGCTGGATGAGCCTTTCGAAAATCTGGATCCAAGTTCACAGATTCGATTGAAGAAATTGATCCTAAAGGAAAAAGAGGAGTCCAGAATCACCTTTTTGATTTCCTCTCATGACCTAAACCATGTGACTGAGATTTGCGATAGAATTGTCTTATTGGAAAAAGGAAAAGTAATCCGAGATATGCATGACAAAGCAGCGATGATGACTGAGTTGGAGGCGTATTTTACGGGGTGAAAAAATAAAATAAGTATTAAGCCTCTTCAATTTTTGAGAGGCTTTTTTGTTGGGGTATAAACGAAAAAAGGCTCACATTTCTGTGAGCCTTTGTACCCAGGGCCGGAGTCGAACCGGCACGCCCGAAGGCATTGGTGTTTGAGACCAACGCGTCTACCAATTCCGCCACCTGGGCAGGTGTATTTTAACCGAGGTGTTTAAGACTTTCGTCTACCATTCCGATAGCTATCGGAACCGCCACCTGGGCATTTCAAGCAGGTTTTTTTGATTACCTGATCCGTTCCTTCCCGAACGGGATGCAAATATGAAAACATTTTTTTTATTGTCCAATACTCCGGCTAAACTTCCTCAATTTTTTTTGAAGAAAATGCTTGAGGCCTTTCCGAAAACAGGGTTTTGGTATAGCTCCAGACCGATTTAAAAAGCTCAGAATCACGATATTGATCCAGTGAATTTTCGGATTCCCAATAAGAGTAAGTCATGAAAATATTTTTTTGATTTTCATCTTGCCAAAGCTCTAAATGATGACATCCAGGGAAATTTCTGATTTTTTCCTTATTCAAATCGAAGTTTTTCAAAAAGGCTTCAACCTTGTCTTCCTTAAAAGTCATACGAACGATTCGAATCAGCATCGCTTAAGGGTTGAAGTTGATGTAAACCACACTTTCGAATTTCAATCCAAGCAAATTGCCTCCATGTCCATGGTTGATTCCAATCTCAAGTAGGCCAAGGCTATTGAAATAAGCAAAGCAATCTCCGGGTTCTACTTGATCACAACCTGAGTTTAACCGATCAAGACTTTCTCTGCCAAATTCAATTGAAAATCTTCCTGGGTTCAATTGATCGAAAACTTCTTTGCGAATATTGGTGATTAGATTTCCATATCGATCCACCCTCATGACATGACCGATGATTTGCTCACGGGTTGCCTTCGGATTTCGTGGCATTAATTTTCTGAAATTTGTCAATGGACCTCCGAAATCATGGATAGCGGCTCCTGAAGCTACTTTTGCAGCGATTGGTGCCAATATATCTTTTGCAGGAAAAGAAGTGTCCTTCAAATGGATGTCCGCAAACTGAACCAGTATTCCTGGGTCTTGATCAGCCAAAAGGCTTAGAATCCCATTGTTTGGTCCGATGAAAACATGTTCCTCGAGTTTTACACCAATGTAGCCTTGAGTCATGTTTCCGGTCGTATTCATGGCGACCAAATGCACGGTTCCTTTAGGGAAATCCCTAAAAGTTGCCCTCAGAATAAAAGCAGCGTGAGCTAGATCGAATGTCTCAATGTTATGAGAAATGTCGATGATGTTCAATTGCGGATTGATGGCCAACATTTTGGCTTTCACCGCAGGTACGTAGTAATCTTTATCCCCAAAATCTGAGAGGAATGTCACCAATGCCATAGAAGCAAGTCAATTAAAATTATGTACTTTTGTTTTGAGGGCTTTGGACAAAAATATAAATTTTATCCTTACCCATTCAAGCAGATTTAATCAAAGAAAAAGTTTGGTAGAAAAAGTAATCACACTGGAAAATGTGCCTTTGGCGGAGTTCCTTGGAACAGCTAATGAAAATATACGTCAATTGGCTCAGGCATTTCCACAATCAAAAATAATTTCCAGGGGAAATGAAATCCGGATTCAAGGTAGTGCGCCGGAAATCCTTCGAGTAAACAATGTGCTCAATTTACTGTTGGAGCATATGGATCGATTTGGGCATCTTACACCTGAAAATGTTAAAGATTACCTGGATGTAGAGGGAGTTCCTTTTGAAGAAGCTAATCGGGATCAAGTAATCGTCTTTGGTAACAAAGGATTGGTCATCAAGCCAAAATCTCCGAACCAGAGGAAGTTGGTAGAGGCGGCCATGAAAAACGATTTGGTTTTTGCGCTCGGACCTGCGGGTACAGGTAAAACCTATATCGCCGTTGCCTTGGCTGTTCGTGCTTTGAAAAATCGGGAAGTAAAGCGAATCATCATCACGAGACCTGCTGTCGAGGCTGGAGAGAACCTAGGCTTTTTGCCAGGAGATTTGCAGGAAAAACTCGATCCATATTTGAGGCCGATTTATGATGCACTTCAAGATATGGTTCCACCTGAAAAGTTGAAATATTATCAGGAGACTAGAGTGATTGAAATTGCTCCTTTGGCATATATGCGAGGTAGGACATTACATGATGCTTTTGTTTTGCTAGATGAGGCTCAGAATACCACTTCCGAGCAGATAAAGATGTTTTTGACACGTATGGGACCAAATTCCAAAGTGATTATCACAGGAGATCAAACTCAAGTCGATTTGCCTGTGAGACAAAAATCTGGTCTCTCTGAGGCACTTCGAATTTTGAAAGATGTCAAAGGGATTGGAATTGTTAATTTGAGCGGGAAAGATGTAATCCGACATAAATTGGTGAAGGCTATTATAGAGGCTTACGAAAAGAACCAGGAGGAAAAAGATCAACAGAAGTATGAGTCTACTAGTAGAAAAGGCCCTAGGTAAAACTGCCAAAGAGATTGTTTTTAAAATCCGGTCTAAAGTATTTGTTGATGAACAAAATGTTCCTGCTGATAAAGAATATGATCAGTTTGAAGACGAATCTTTTCATTTTCTGGCTTCTTCTAATGGAAAACCTGTTGGGGCTGCTCGATGGAGATTCACAACTGAAGGGATAAAACTGGAAAGGTTTGCTGTTCTTTCGGAAGCTAGGGGAAAAGGAGTGGGGCAGGCTTTATTAACCGCTGTTCTGAGAGATATCATGGTGCATCCAGAAGCACAGGGTAAAATGAAATATTTAAATGCTCAAATTCTGGCTGTACCTTTGTATGAAAAATTTGGTTTCCAAAAAGTAGGAGATCAATTTGATGAATGTAATATCCAGCACTATCGAATGGAACTGGCCTAAGTTTTGAGTATTTTTGACCAACTAGAATTTTAAATTATGAAAAAACTATTATTCACTCTTTTGTTTATCGGAGCAGCCACATTTTCAAGCATGGCTCAGGAGGTGATTTCTAGCAGTAGCGGAAATTCCTATGTAGGAAGTTTCAGCAATGAGGTAAAACTCAATTTTCTAAATGCTATTGCTTTAGGGTCTATTGAATTTGGATATGAGCGCTATCTATCCGATGATCATTCTTTGGATATCCAGTTATTGATCAATGATAGATTTGGGTTCAACAATGAAAATAACGGGAAGAAATATAAGACTAACTCTGTTCAGGCTTCGATGAATTTTTATTTCGGAGATGGAAAAACTACAGCGGGACCAAAAGGTAGATTTTACATTTACCCTCTTGTGAAACTAAGATTTGGAGATTTCGAAGAGGAAATAGACGGAGCAGTGGAAACCACAAATATGAATGCATTCATGTTTGGAGCAGGGGGGGGATATAAGTGGGAGATTTCAGATCACTTTGCTTTTGGACCTTATGCAAGTGTTACTAGAGGGTTCAGCAATGAAGTGGCTGATAGATTCAGCAGAATTGAAGTGAATGGTGGTTTTAGCCTAGGATATAGGTTCTAATAAATCTTTCTCAAATAATTTATAGCCCCAATTTGGGGCTATTTTTTTTGTCTTAATTTTTATAACTTAAAGTTTAATTGATTTTTATGAGGTTTTCTGATTTTCCATTTTTAAGGTATCTCTTCTTTTTCTTGATGGGGATTTGGATAGAAAAAGTCATTTATATCCCACAGTATGCTGCACTTTTCCTTTTAGGAAGTATTTGGCTGATTTATTTATTCTGGGTTTTGAGGAAGAAAACTCTGGGTTTCGCCGCCTTTCTGGCCTATTTACAATTGTTGCTTTTTGGTGTGTTTTGTGGGGGGCTTCATTTCAATGGGAACGAGGAGATCATTCCGATTTCAAATTCTTTTATAGCCAAAGTCTCTCAGGATGATGTGCCGAAGCCAAATTCTAAGCAGAATATTTTGGATGTGTTTTTTGAATTGAAAAATTCCCAATGGGTACCTAGAAAAGAGAAAGTGATTGTCTATCATCAAGTTAAAGAAGGATTGAAAAGCGGGCAAATTGTTTGCGTGGACCATCTGCCAACAGAAGTAGAAAGTCCTCAAAATCCATATGAATTTGATTATAAATCCTACCTTCAAAAAAGTGGGATAAACTTTACTCAATTCCTTAATGAAGAAGGAATTGTTTTGTTGAAGGCAGGGCAAGGAAGTAATGGTACCTGGTTTCAAAGATTTAGGATCAGCTTGATTAACCAGATCAGAAGACACGTTCCTGATCCCGAAGTACAGGATGTGGCAATAGCCCTTTTACTTGGGCAAAAGGATTTTTTGGGAAGGGATACGAAAGCTGTTTTTAGGGACACCGGTGTAATGCATATTTTAGCGGTTTCCGGTCTTCATGTAGGGATTTTGGTGACCTTATTGTTTTTCCTTGCGAAGCCATTTTCACTAAAAGGAAAAGGTTTAAGAATCTATCTGCTCGGAGTGGTTTGTTGCATCTGGGGATACGCTGCATTGACAGGCTTTTCTCCATCGGTAGTAAGAGCGTCAGTCATGTTCTCTCTCATTACTTTTGGTCAAATGCGGGAGAGGAAACCTTCTGTTTTCAATATTTTGGCCTTTTCTGCCATGCTGATGATCGTTATTGATCCTTCGGTTATCTGTGAAGTAGGGTTTCAACTTTCCTATTTGGCTGTCTCCGGCATTGTCCTTTTGTATCCTCTGATTTTGAGATGGTGGTTGCCTCCCAACAAGGGGTTGGACTATTTTTGGCAGATAGTCTCGGTTTCCATATCTGCTCAGTTGACTACATTCCCACTGACCGTTTTTTATTTTCATTCATTCCCTCCCTGGTTCTTATTGGCCAATATTTTTGTGATCCCTTTGACATTTGTGATTATGCAAGTAGGGATTCCATTTCTGATTTTAGGATGGATTCCGGGAGTCGACTTTGTCCTAGGTTGGTTAGTCAATGGCTTAATAAAAATAGAGTTATGGCTTTTGTCAATTGTTCAGAATTTGCCATTTGGAAAAGCTGAAGATTTGTCAATTGAACCGGAAACAATGATTTTGGTTTGGGGAATTTTATTGATTTGGGCGGCTTGGGAATACTTTCCAAAAAAGAATTTGGTCTATTTGGGAGCTTTCATTTTATCGGGTTGGTTCATGCTTGGAGTTTATAGATCTATTAAAGGTGAAAAGCCTCAAGCTATAATCTACAAAAGCCAAAATGGTTATGCTGTAGATTTCTGGGATGGGACAAGATTGAAATCATGGAATCAAGGAATCAGACCGGGAGACATAGATTATAAGATAAACCCCAATAGGATTAATAATAGCTGGGGAACTCAACCGGATACCTTGATTGCTTTGGCAAAAGAGTTTAATCAGTTGATCTTCCCAGAGATTGGTTGGATCCTGAACCAGGATTCTGTCCTTCAGGTGTCAACTGGAGGTCGAGTCCAGATTTTTGAAAATGGGAAGTGGGAGGATGCAGGTCCCAAAGATCTGACTGATTCAAATTCTGCATTAAAAATTCTTTTTTAGTCAGCTTTTTGGCAATCCCTGAATCTCCAATTAACTTAATTCTTGGAAGCAACCCCTAATCCATGAGTCAGCTAGTAATTTCTGAAATTTCGAATCGAATTGGTACGATTACCCTCAACCGTCCGGAAAAAAGGAACGCCCTTGGACCTGATTTAGTTGAGGAGCTAACACTGGCATTTGAAGAAATGGAAAAGGATGACTCAGTAAAAATCATTTTGCTCAAAGCTTCGGGGAAAGCTTTTTGTGCTGGTGCAGATCTTGCTTATTTGAAGTCATTGCAGACCTTTTCTTATGAAGAAAACTTAGAGGATAGTAAAAGGCTTTTGAAGCTGTTTAATCTGATTTATAACTTCCCCAAAGTAGTCATCGCTCAGATTCAAGGCCATGCCTTGGCAGGTGGATGTGGTTTGGTGACGGTTTGTGACTTCGCCTTTTCGGTCCCTGAAGCACTTTTTGGCTATACTGAGGTAAGAATTGGCTTTATTCCAGCCTTGGTTTCCGTATTCCTGCAGGAGCAAATTGGAGCTTCGACAACACAGGAATTATTGCTTTCTGGTGAAATGATTACTGCTTCCAAAGCGGCTGAGTTGGGATTGATCACATCAGTGGTTCCTTCTGATTTCTTGGATAAATCTGTTGAAGACTTTGCATTGAAATTGGCTTCTCAAAATTCTGGGAACTCCATGACTGAAACGAAGCGTTTACTTCGAATGATTGGGAAAAAGGAGCGTGAGGAAAACTTGGTTTTAGCAGCTGAAGTGAATGCAAAAGCCCGGTCTCACGAAGATTGTATTAAAGGGATATCCTCATTTTTAGAGAAGAAAAGCCCTAATTGGTAAGTGGAGGCTAGGGCTTATTCCATATTGAAAGAAGTATTTGGCTGGGATGATTTTCGTCCCGTCCAAAAGCAAGTGATTGAATCTGTTCTAGAAGGAAATGACACACTTGCACTCATGCCTACTGGTGGAGGTAAGTCTCTTTGCTATCAGGTTCCAGGCTTGACCAGAGAAGGGATTTGTTTGGTTGTAAGTCCTCTTATTGCCTTGATGAAGGATCAGGTAGATCAGCTTCGCAAAAAGGGTATTTTGGCTGCAGCCGTATTTTCCGGAATGAGTTATAGGGAAATCGACACTACTTTGGACAACTGTGTCCATGGTGATTACAAGTTCCTTTTTGTTTCGCCTGAAAGACTCAAGTCCGATCTATTTTTGGAGCGGTATAAGCAAATGAACTTAAATCTGATAGCAGTGGATGAGGCGCATTGTATTTCACAGTGGGGACACGATTTCCGACCTCCCTATTTAGAAATTGCTGAAATCAGAAAATATCATCCGAAAGTAAATCTCGTAGCCTTGACAGCATCCGCAACTCCTCAAGTTGAAGAAGAAGTTTTGACGCGATTGGAGATGAAAAGCAGGATCGTTTTTCGTCAGAGTTTTGCAAGAGAAAATTTGAGCTATAGTGTCAGATTAGTTGAAAATAAGCTGGAAAAGGGGAGAGAGATTTTGCAGAGGATTTCTGGGACAGCCATTTGGTATGTGAGGAATAGACAAGCAACTCATCAAATTGCAAAAGCTTTGAACCAATTGGGAATCCAAGCAGGAGCCTATCATGCCGGATTGAGCATGGGTGACAGGAATAACCTTCAGGATGCCTGGATGAAAAATCAACTGAGAGTGATGGTCAGTACCAATGCTTTTGGGATGGGAATAGATAAGCCTGATGTAAGAGTTGTTATCCATTCGGACTTGCCGGAAAACTTAGAGAATTATTATCAGGAAGCTGGCCGAGCGGGCAGGGATGGCAAGAAAGCTTTTGCGGTGATTTTGAGCAATGAGGCTGATTTTGAGAATTTATTGGGAAGGGCTGCTTTGGTTTATCCTCCGATAGATTTTGTCAGAAAAGTATATCAGTGCCTCGCCAACTATTTCCGAATTGCTGTAGGAAGTAATATGCTAAGCAGTTTTGACTTTGAATGGGGAGAATTTGCCAAAACATACGATTTGGGTGTTTTGGAAACATTCTTCGCTCTGAAAGTTTTGGAAGAGGAAGGTTTTATTGGTTTGAGTGAAAGCTATTACAGTCCCTCAAAACTTCATTTCCTAGTTTCCTCCCAGCAATTGTATGAAGTGCAGATTGCACAGGCTGCCTTGGATCCGATTATCAAAATTTTACTTCGGACTTATGGAGGGAATTTGTTCTCGGAATATCTGAAAATCAATGAGTTTAAGCTGGCGAAAGCCCTAGAGATGCCAGAGTACAAGCTTGTCAAAAGTCTGGAAAGGTTAGCTCAGATGGAAATTGTGGATTATGAAAAAAGGAAAGATAAGCCCCAGATTACTTTTTTGACTCCAAGGTATGATGCAGGCAAATTGCCATTGAACTTCAAAAGAATCGAAGAACGGAGAAATTTGACGATGGATAAGGCGAAAAGTATGGTTGCCTATGCACATCAATATGTCATTTGTCGAACACAATTTATTCAGGAGTATTTTGGAGAAAAGACCGATGAACAATGCGGAATTTGCGATTGGTGCGTGAATGAAAAGAAAAATAAGGACCCAGAACATGCAGATGAAGTACTGAAAAATAGAATTTTGGAAACTTTGGAATCCATGGAGGGGTTAACTGAGGATAAACTCTTGGATCAACTCAGGCTTGGGAAATCTGATAGGTTTTTAGAAGTTCTTAGGAATTTGCTTGACCAAGAAATAGTATCTAGCGACCCATTAGGGTATTTAAAATTGAAAAGATAATGGGAGGTTTTCTTGAGGATTTGTTTGGAAAGATTTTCAAAGGCAGTGAGTCTGCCCCCGTGAATCATAAGGAGAATTTCACCATAAAAGATCAAGACTGGAGGGAATTGAAAATCTGGGAGGAGACTGAAGAGGCCAAAGATTTGATGGCTTTGATTTTCAAAAATATCCACCTGAAAAAGGCCGGAATTGCCGGAAAACCTCAGGTGCATAATTTTGAATCCCGCTATGCAAATGGCTTTGCAATCACCTATGATGAACCCTTAGATTCAAAATCTTTTTCCAATCTTTTCTTGGCTTTTTCCCAACGTGTTATAGATTTGGGATACAAGCAGATCAGTTTGGATAGAAAACTGGAAGAAATTAACCAGCAGGTTAAGGTTACAGAGAAATTCTACTTCAAACCACCTCTTCAAAAACCCACCGAAAATGAGTTGATATCTCAGTTGTACGGGAATATCAGTCTTGAAAAGATTACGATTGACAATCAACCCAGCTATCTAAAATTCTTGGCGACAGTTTATTCCGATAGACTGTTCCAAAATGCGAAACCATTCGATCAATTGCTTGATCGCTTATTCAACATAGCCTGATGGACAGACTTACACTAAAAGCCCAGCTACAGAAATACCGCACTCCTTATGAGGAAGAAGCGGGTTTCATCCAAGATTTCATCAACTTGACAGAGGATCCTTTGGCTTACAAAAGGGAGAGACTTGCAGGACATTTTACTGCATCCTCATGGATAGTCAATCCGGCACGAACCCATACTCTTTTGACTTTGCACAAAAAATTGGGGAGATGGCTTCAATTGGGCGGTCATGCTGATGGAGATGAGGATTTGATTGCTGTGGCTTTGAAGGAGGCTCAGGAAGAAAGTGGTTTGAGTAATCTAAGATTGGTTGAGTCCAGTATTTTCGATTTGGATAAGCATATTATCCCGGAACGACCCCATGTTCCAGAACATTTTCATTACGATGTGAGATTTATGATCGAGGCAGAGTTGAAAGATCAATTGGTGATGAGTAATGAAAGTATTTCGCTGGCTTGGTTCACTTTTGACTCAGTCGTAGATATGATTGGCTACAATCCTTCTATTTTGAGAATGTTGGAAAAAACCTCCAAATCCGAAATCCTGCTTTAATTCTAATGAATCATTCCGTTTCCTTAGATTCCTTTGATTTCTCTACTCCAATTCAGATTCGTTTTTCTGATATCGACGGGTATCTACATGTCAATAATGGGATCTATTTCAATTATTTCGAACACTCCAGAGCTGAATTTTTACACAAAAGATGCCAATGGGATATTATGAAGATTGGTGCTGTGGTAGCTCGAGTGGAAATGGATTATTTCCGACCTATTCATTTGGAAGATCAAGTCAAGGCATTGGTGAAATGTACCAGAGTGGGGAATACCTCTTTTGTTTTGGAGCAATACCTAGTGGGAAATTCAGAATCTGAAAATGATCTGGTTTTTGCAAAATGCATCTGTACCATGGTATCTGTGGATATGAAAACTATGAAGCCAACTCCAGTTCCAGAACTTTACAAGGCGAAATTGCTAAATCAGCCTGAAAAACAGGCTTGATTCCCTATCTTTGCCCCAAAATTAGCAGACACGTGAGAAATTTATTGAGTTTGGCTCTTGCAGCCCTGGTTTTGTTTTCTTGTAGCCCAAGTGAAGAGGAGTTGATGAAAGCTGGAATTGAGAAGATGGATTCTCAAGCTTGGAACGAAGCTATCGGATATTTTGATAGAGCTTTGGAACAAAATCCAGGCAATGCAACCGCTTTGAATGCAAAAGGTGTCGCACTTTTCCAACAGGAAAAATATCAAGAAGCAATCCCCGTTTTCACACTTGCTGTAGAAGCCGATTCATCAGTTTACAAGCCTTGGTTCAACCGAGCAAATGCTAATTTAGAACTGGGCAATTTCAAAGAAGCGGTTTCTGATTACAATATGGCCAATGGCCTAGATCCTGCACAAACAGATATCTATTACAATCGTGGACTAGCTCTTCTCGGAATGGAAGAATACGAAGATGCTATTTTGGATTTTGATGCGGCTCTTCAAGTAAACCCTAATCAAGCGCTAGTTTATTTCAATAAAGGAAAAGCCCAGGTTGGGAACAATGATCCTTTGGGAGCAATGGAATCCTTGACAAACGCTGTGAATTTGGATGGTAGAAATGCCGCAGCTTATTATTTGTTGGGAGTAACTCGTATGAGTGCTTTGGGTGAGCAAGAAAAGGAAGCTGGATGTGCTGATTTGAAAATGGCACTTTCTTTAGGTTATACAGAGGCTAAATCCTGGATTGAGGATTTCTGCGAATAATGGCTGAAATAGGTCAAGATATTGCCAAAGCAAAAAGCCTTTTGGAAAAAGGGGAATTGGTAGCCATACCTACAGAAACTGTCTATGGTTTGGCAGCCAATGCGCTGAATCCAGACGCCGCAGCTTCCATTTTTGAGGCAAAAAACCGACCTTCTTTTGATCCTCTGATTATTCATACTGATTCGGTTGACAAGATCAATCAGTGGGTAGAGGAAATTCCAGAGTCTTTGACTCTATTAGCTGAAAAGTTTTGGCCAGGTCCTTTGACTCTACTATTGCCTAGAAAGTCTATTATCCCTGATATCGTAACCTCAGGCTTGGATCGTGTGGCGGTAAGGATTCCTTCACATCCTTTGACTTTGGAACTGCTAAAAACACTGGATTTTCCGCTAGCGGCACCTAGTGCAAATCCTTTTGGTTATATCAGCCCAACAAGCGCAGAGCATGTCAATAAGCAGCTGGGAGACCAAATTCCTTATATTTTAGATGGTGGCCCTTGTCAAGTTGGCTTAGAAAGTACCATAGTCGGTATTGAGGAAAGGGAAGTTATTGTTTACCGCTTAGGTGGTTTGGATATCCGAGAGATTGAGGCTGTTATAGGGACTGTCAAGGTAAAAACCCATAGCAGCAGTAATCCAAGTGCTCCTGGTCTCCTTGAGAGCCATTATGCGCCTCGAAAACCCTTTATCGTTGGAGATGTTGCTTCCTTATTGCCTCAATTTTTAGAAAAAGGACAAAAAGTAGGAGTTTTGACATTGAGTCAAATTTTTAGAGAAGTTCCAGAGTTGGATCAAATTCAATTAAGTGCGATAGGAGATCTAAAAGAAGCAGCAGCCAAATTATTTGCAGCAATGCGTTCTTTAGATGACTTAAACCTTGATGTTATTTTGGCAGAATGGATGCCAAACGAGGGTTTGGGAAAAGCCATGAATGACCGTTTGCAGAGAGCTTCTGTCAAGGCTTAAGTTGATCTTTGCAAATAGATCATTTCAGATTGTCGCTTTTTGCTTAAAACTTTGATAAATTCAGGCCTATTTTGAATAACAATCCTATCCTATTTTATGAATCCTAGAATCAAAAATGTAGATAACCTCAGTTTCAAAGGGAAGAAAGCATTAATCCGTGTCGATTTCAATGTTCCTTTGGATGAGCACTTTCATGTAACTGACGATACGAGAATTCAGGCTGCTTTGCCTACCATTAACAAAATTTTGGCTGATGGTGGTTCTGTGATTTTGATGTCCCACTTGGGAAGACCAAAGAATGGTCCTGAAGATAAATTCTCTTTGAAGCATATCGTAGTAGCATTGGAGAAAGCTTTGGGCCGTCCAGTAAAGTTTGCTCAAGACTGTATTGGTTCTGAAGCGAAAGAATTGGCACTTGGACTAGAGTCAGGTCAAGTTTTGCTTTTGGAAAATCTAAGATTCTACAAAGAAGAAGAAAAAGGAGATGCAGAATTTGCCAAGAAATTGGCTTCTCTGGGTGATATCTATGTAAATGATGCATTTGGTACTGCTCACAGAGCCCATGCCTCTACAGCTGTAATTGCACAGTTTTTCACTGAGAAAGTTTGTGGTTATTTGATGCTTTCCGAATTGAGAAATGCGGACAAGGTATTGGGTGATCCAGCTAGACCATACACTGCTATCATGGGAGGTGCTAAGATTTCTGATAAAATTTTGATCATCGAACGCCTTTTGGACAAGGTGGATAACCTGATTATCGGTGGAGGTATGTCTTATACTTTTGCAAAAGCCCAAGGCGGAACAATCGGTGATTCTTTGTTGGAAGCTGATAAGTTGGATTTCGTACTAGAATTGATGGAAAAGGCTAAGGCAAAAGGTGTAAATCTGATTTTGCCTTTGGATACAGTGATTTCTAAAGCTTTTGCAAATGATGCGGAGCAAGGTTTGGCCAATAAGGGTGAAATTCCTGATGGCTGGATGGGCTTGGATATCGGACCAAAGACCAGAGAGCTTTTTGCTGAGACGATTTTAAAGTCCAAAACTATCCTTTGGAATGGTCCAATGGGAGTTTTTGAAATGGACTCATTCGATAAAGGAACGAAGGCCGTTGCTGAGGCTGTAGCTGAAGCTACAAAAGGTGGCGCTTACTCTTTGATCGGTGGAGGTGACTCTGCTGCTGCAGTAAACAAATTCGGCTTTGGAGAGCAAGTTTCATTCGTTTCTACAGGTGGTGGAGCATTGCTAGAGCATATGGAAGGGAAAGTTCTTCCAGGTGTAGCTGCTTTGGAGCCTTAAGGACTTATAAAATATAATAAATGAAGGTCACTGGAAACGGTGACCTTTTTATTTTTGGTAATACAAAAGAAAACCCTTCCAGATTTCTCCAGAAGGGTTTTGATATAGATTCGATCGGTATGATTATCCGATAGAGATTCTTTTGAATGCAGAAACAGTCATTCCTTTGCTAACACCGTCCAAGTATTGAGCGATAGTTTTGCTGCTGTCTTTTACAAATTGCTGGCTCAACAACGTATTCTCTTTGTAGAATTTGTTCAATTTACCCATTGCAATTTTTTCCAACATCGCTTCTGGCTTGCCTTCAGCTCTAGCTTGCTCTTTACCTACTTCAATTTCTCTCTGTACAGTAGTAGCATCAACACCGTCTTTGTCCAAAGCAACTGGATTCATAGCAGCGATTTGCATTGCTACGTCTTTTCCAGCTTCTTCTACATCACCACCGATGTTAGTCAAGCCTACCAATACACCTAATTTACCATTAGAGTGGATGTAAGGAACAACAGCTTCAGCAGAAATTACTTCGTAATGAGAGATTTCGATTTTCTCACCGATTTTACCGGTCATTTCTACGATTTTCTCAGCTACAGTGATGTTTTCGAAAGGAAGTGCCATAATTTCTTCAACAGAAGTAGCACCTTTCTCAACTGCCAAGTTCAAAAGAGTCGTTGCGAAAGCTCCAAACTCTTCGTTTTTAGCTACGAAGTCAGTTTCACAAGTCAAAGAAAGGATAGTTCCTTTAGCACCATTTTCGGATACAGTAGTTACTACAACACCTTCTTTAGTCTCTCTGTCAGCTCTGGAAGCGGATACTTTTTGACCTTTTTTTCTGAGGATGTCTACAGCTTTGTCGAAATCGCCTTCGGCTTCAGTCAAAGCTTTTTTGCAGTCCATCATACCGGCACCGGTCATTTGTCTCAGTTTGTTTACTTCTTGTGCAGTAATTGCCATTGTTAGGATCTGTTTATAGATTAAACGATTATATTTTTCTTAGGAGTAATACTAAGCAAAGCTGCCTAGTGGTGTTTTTGCTGCTGTTGAAAAATCAAATATCAGGCAAAAACAAAAAATTGAACATCGACCTGAGCCAGATGTTCAATTTTTTAAAATTATATCAAATCAATTGGACCTTACTTTTTGTCCTCAGTATCTACAGCTCTTTTTGCTTCTTCCTCTTCAGAAAGTTTAGCATCTTCTTTGTCTTTCTTACGCTCAGAAAGACCTTCTTCGATAGCTGCACCGAAAGCTTTAACTAGCAAGTTTACTGATTTGAATGCATCGTCATTAGCAGGTACTGGGAAATCCACCTCGTTAGGGTTGGAGTTTGTATCTACCAATGCGAAAACAGGGATACCAAGCTTTTGTGCTTCGGCAATCGCAATGTGTTCTCTTTTGATGTCTACTACAAAAAGAGCAGCAGGAAGTCTGCTTAGGTCAGCGATACCGCCCAATACAGTTTCCATTTTGTCTTTCTGACGAGAGATCATCAAACGCTCTTTCTTTGCCATGTTCTTGAAAGAGTCTTCCTTCATCATCTTATCAAGGCCAGACATTTTCTTCAAGGATTTGCGGATTGTTGCAAAGTTAGTCAACATACCACCCAACCATCTTTCGGTTACGTAAGGCATGTTTAGACGTTGAGCTTCAGCTGCTACTAGGTCTTTAGCCTGTTTTTTTGTAGCAACGAACATTACTTTTTTGCCGGAGCGTACGATTTGCTTAACTGCAGCGGATGCTTCGTCGAGGCAGGCAAGCGTTTTGTTTAGGTCGATAATATGGATTCCGTTCTTCTCCATGAAAATATATGGAGCCATTCTGGGATCCCACTTTCTCGTTAAGTGTCCGAAGTGAACACCAGCATCCAGTAAGTCTTTGTATTCGATTTTTGACATGAATCTGTTTGTTTTCTATTGTTGAGAGAAAATAGCCAATTAACGCTTGGAGAACTGGAATCTTCTTCTTGCTTTTCTACGTCCTGGCTTCTTACGTTCTACCATTCTAGGGTCACGAGTCAAGAAACCTTCTTTCTTCAATGGACTTCTGTGCTCTTCGTTGAATTCGCACAAAGCTCTAGAGATAGCCATACGAGCTGCCTCAGCTTGTCCTTTGATACCACCACCATCTACATTGATCTGGATGTCGTAGTTTCCGTCTTCTCCAACTAGAGTAAGAGGCTGCTTCACGACGATCTGATGAAGATCAAATGGGAAGTAAACTTCTAGTGCTTGTTTGTTTACGGTAATGTTTCCTTTTCCTGGAGCCATGTAAATTCTGGCTACAGAGGTCTTTCTTCTACCGATTTTGTTGATCATTTCCATGAATTAAGTCGATTAAAGAGTGATGGTTTTTGGCTGCTGTGCTTCATGAGGATGCTCAGATCCTTCATACACGTACAGGTTACCGTACAATTTTCTTCCTAATCTGTTTTTAGGCAGCATGCCTCTGACAGCTTTCTCTACTAGAATCGCTGAAGATTTCTCTTTCAACAATTTAGGAGTAGTGATTCGCTGACCACCAGGATAACCAGTGTGACGTACATATACTTTTGAGTCCCACTTGTCACCAGTCAATCTGACTTTGTCTGCGTTGATTACGATGACGTTGTCACCACAATCTACGTGAGGGGTAAAGCTAGGCTTATTTTTTCCCCTTAAGATTTTCGCTACCTCACTGGCTATTCTACCCAACACTGCAGCTTGGGCATCCACAATCACCCATTGCTTATCTACTGTCGAGTTGTTAGCCGATACGGTCTTATAGCTTAAAGTATCCACTGTGTAACTGTTTAATTTTTAGCTTGTTAAATATATTCGACCCCCAAAAAGGGACACAAAGATAGAAGTATTTTATTTTCTATGCAAAATATTTCCAAGGCTACTACCTAATTTTCATAGGTTTAGCCTGAAAACACCGAATTTATTGCTGCTTTTCGGGTCTGATTATCAGTTAGTTTTTTCTAACTGCTGTACCAAAACCTGAAAATCTTTTGGATAAGGAGCGTTGACAGTAATTTCTTTTCCGTCTAGTCCCTCAAACCCAATCGTAAATGCATGCAATGAAACGCGTTGCATAATCGGTAACTCCTCCGTGTCCTTCTTAAGGTTGAAGCGGCGCTTGAGCGAAGAAAGGTATAAAGGTTTGCCACCATATAGTTCGTCTCCACAAATGGGAGACTGCAAATAGGCTAAGTGAACTCTTATCTGATGCAATCTGCCTGTAATCGGCTTGCACTCGATCAAAGAATGTGCTCTGTAAGTCTTCACTGTATGGAAGATCGTCTGAGCAGGCTTGCCATCTTTGCTGACTTTGGCGACTCCTTTTGCTGAAGCGAGTAGATTCCGGTCTACCATCAAATGATCGTATTCCTTGATCCCGTCGACAACCGCATGGTAGATTTTGCTGACTTTCCGGTTTTCAAACTGGATGGCCATGTGCCTGTAGGCCTCTGGATTCTTAGCGATCACCAGACATCCGGATGTTTCCTTGTCCAATCGGTGACACAGCTGGGCATCTGCTGTGTGATCCTTGGCAAGGTCCAAAATGTTCTGCGCCTCATGCCTATCGTCTAAGCTCGAAAGGTAAGGCGGCTTGTTGATCACCAGGTAATCCTCGTTTTCAAACAGTATAAGTTTCTGAAAATCTATTTTCTTCATGGATTCTCCTGCCTCTTCAAAGAGGCTGCAAAATTAGGAGAAATTTAAGGAGTAAAAAAATGAACTTGATTTATTTCAAGTTCGAAGAGTCTGTTTTGGTGATTTCTTCCTGATTTGCTGACTTTGACAAAGGCAATGAAAAGCTGAAAATAGAACCTTTTCCTACAGTGGAGCTTACAGAGATCTTGCTTTTATGACCTTCCAGAATATGTTTGACAATTGCCAGTCCCAGGCCGGTTCCACCTTCTTTTTTGTTTCGGCTTTTTTCTACGCGGTAGAATCTTTCAAAAATCCTTTTCAAATCCTCCGGAGGTATACCCTGTCCATCGTCTTTGATTTCTACCTGAATATGGTTTTTCTGAGCCTTTAGATTGATCTTGACCTCTCCTTCGTCATGATTGTATTTAACAGCATTGAAGATGAGGTTTTGGCAAACCCGGTAAATCTTCTGTCTATCTGCATGAGTGATAAAGCTCTTCTCAGGATCGTATTTGAAATTGATCTTGACCTTTCTTTTGGAAGCTTTATGTTCCAATTCATCGATCACTTCTTCGATGATTTCTTTTAGATCGAAGTCCGAAAAGTGAAATTTGATCACCCCGCTCTCCATTTGGTTTAAGGTTAAAAGGTCCTGAACCAAGATATCAAGAGAGTCCAGACTTTTCGCAGCCCGCTTCAGAAATTTCATTCTTACCTGCTTGTCATCCATTGCTCCGTCTAGAAGTGTATGGATATAGCCTTGGGTAGCGAAAATCGGAGTTTTCAACTCGTGAGAAATATCTGCAATAAACTCCCTTCTAAATTCGGCGTTTTTCTGAAGTGTGTCGATTTCTTTCTGTCTTGCTAATGCGTATGAGTTAATGACAGAATTAATCTTCCTCAAAGGAGAGATGGAAGACTTGGAAGTTTTGCTGGCAATTTCGGAAAGGTCCTTTTTCTGGATCTTTTCCAATAAAGAGTAGATGTTTCCGATTTCTCTAAAAACCAGAAACTCTAGTGTAATGTTGATTAATAAATAGGAGGCGGAAAAAGATAAAGCACCTGCAACCAATATAAGCAAAGTGGTGGCGTCATCCATCAAAGAAAGGAATGCAGCCACCAAAGCTGATATGGCAAGTGCCAATACTAATGAAATACCTCTTGAGGTTGCAAGCATTTTTAGGAGCCCAAATCGAATTTATATCCTACACCTTTTACTGTAGTGATGTAGTCATCTCCGATTTTTTCCCGCACTTTTCTGATGTGCACATCGACTGTTCTAGCCAATACAAATACATCAGATCCCCAAATATTCTGAAGAAGCTCATCTCTACTGAATACCATATTAGGGTTTTTGGCTAGGAAATACAATAATTCAAATTCCTTCTTCGGCAAGGTGATCGTTTTTCCGGATTGCTCGATTGTATAGCTGCCTCGGTCGATAACCAAATCACGAATCTTGATTTGAGATTGCTCTTGTTCTTTTTTAGACTCTCGTCTGAACAGGGCGGCAATTCTACTCATCAAAGCTCTTGGTTTGATAGGTTTGGTGATATAGTCGTCCGCTCCGACATCAAATGCAGCCACCTCAGAATATTCTTCCATCCTTGCAGTCAAGAATATAATAAAGGTGTTTTTAAGTTCTGGAATCTGACGGATCTGAAGACAGGTCTCGACGCCATCTTGATTTGGCATCATGATGTCTAAAAGAATGACATCTGGCTGGAATTTAGTAGCAGTTTTTACTGCTTTGATACCATCCTCAGCTGTCGCTACTTCATATCCTTCTTTTTGGAGGTTGTACTTGAGAATCTCAACAATGTCCGGCTCGTCATCTACGACCAAGACCTTGATTTTCTGTTTGTCGCCCATGGAGTTTGTCTTAATAGTTGAGTAAAATTAAGGAATATTTGAAGATAGCAGCCAAATATAATGGATGCTATAGGGGCGATTTAATGTAGATTGTATGGAAAAGTAAACTTTTTGGCCGCTAGTGTTAAGAAATTATTATCCTATGTTTCTTAATTGTATCTAAGTCCTTTTGCTGACTTCAGATCTAAATTCAAAGAGCCCAAGAATAAGTTGGCCTTAATTTTAACCGGGATTTTGTTCTGATCCTTTGTGACCCAGACTTTCACTGGGTATTCACCCCTGAAGAGTTTGTTTTTTGGAATTTGGGGTGAAAAAATGTAAGTGTCTTTCTCGCCGATTTCTGTATCCAGCTTTTCAGAGCCCTCGTAGATTAACTTTATGTTATATATTTCTTTATCGAAGAATCCACGGATAATTATTTGATCCCCCTTCTTCATATCCTTTAGATCAAGAGTTCTCAAGTAATAAAATCCACTTACTATATCTTGAACTTGACCTGGAAGCTCGAACTCCTTTTCTTCCTTCAGATTTCTATTTTCCTTATCAAAAAGTTGCATCAAAGCAACGTAGTTTTTTTGATCGAAGTGCACCTTTTCATGCTTACGATAGTTTCCCTCTTCGATATGGCGATAGGATTGAATGGGGTACTTGGTATCCATGTCCAGTATAGTGCCCCAATTGTCATTGACTTTCCCGAAAATGGTTGCTGCGCCCTTTGTTTTGCCGAAAACGTCTATTTGATAGTGTGATTTATCATTTTCTTTGTGCGGTCTTTTTGCCACCTGCATTTTGGCATCTGCCAGGTTGAACCAACCATAACTCACCTCGAAATTTAACTCCTCCCCAAAAGTAAAGGGTTCAGCCTGAGGAGTCTGTCCGAAAACAGTTCCTGTGAGGAAGAAAAATAGAATTAGGGTGAGTAATTTTGGGCTATTCATAAGTTTTTTTGACAATACCTGACAAAATCTGGGTATTTTACTGATATGTACGAAAAAGCGTGCCGAATAGTGGCTAAAAATACGAATTTGCCTCTCGAAATCAATAAATCTAAAGTCTTGATTAAGGGCTTTGCAATCTTTAACTTCAATATCTGATTCTAATAATTTTATAAATATGAGTAATAACGCAGAAAAACTGAAGGCTCTCCAATTAACAATTGATAAGCTGGAAAAAACTTACGGGAAAGGTACGGTAATGAAACTGAGCGATAATAAAGTTCAGGATGTTCCTGCAATTTCTACAGGTTCTTTGGGCTTGGATATGGCATTGGGAGTAGGAGGGATACCTAGAGGAAGAGTGATTGAGATTTACGGACCTGAATCATCCGGTAAAACGACATTGACTATGCATTGTATCGCCGAGGCTCAAAAGGCTGGTGGCTTGGCTGCTTTTATCGATGCTGAGCATGCATTTGATAAGGTGTATGCTGAAAAATTAGGTATCGATACTGAGAACCTTTTGATCTCCCAGCCAGACAATGGTGAACAAGCATTAGAAATTGCTGAGCATTTAATCCGTTCTGGTGCGATTGATATTATCGTCATTGACTCCGTGGCGGCTTTGGTACCGAAAGGTGAATTGGAAGGCGAAATGGGTGAAAGCAAAATGGGACTTCAAGCAAGATTGATGTCTCAGGCTTTGAGAAAATTGACCGGAGCAATCAACAAAACTGGTTGTGCTTGTATTTTCATCAACCAGCTTCGTGAGAAAATCGGTGTAATGTTCGGGAATCCTGAGACTACTACTGGTGGTAATGCTTTGAAATTCTATGCTTCCGTTCGTTTAGATATCCGTAGAATCGGTCAAATCAAAGAAAGTGCTGATAATATTCTAGGAAATAGAACTCGCGTGAAGGTGGTGAAAAATAAAGTGGCGCCTCCATTCAAAGTGGTTGAGTTTGATATCATGTATGGTCAGGGGATTTCCAAAGTCGGTGAAATCATTGACTTGGGAGTTGAGTTTGACATTATTAAGAAGGCTGGATCTTGGTTCTCTTACAATGGTGAGAAACTTGGTCAAGGACGAGATTCTGTTAAAAATTTGATTTTGGATAATCCAGAATTAATGGAGGAATTGGAACTGAAAATCAAGGCTGCTTCTGGTTTAATGGCTGCAGATCCTTCTGTTGAGATTGAAGATTAAAATTGATAAGGTTATAAAATGGAAAGGGCTACTCATTGAGTAACCCTTTTTTATTTTTTGAAGGCTTAATTAAGCCGTTCTGATGGCTTCAACTGGATCAAGTCTAGCTGCCAATGTCGCTGGAATAATCCCGGATACTACTCCAATGATTGAGGATACACCTAATCCCAACATGATATTTTTAAAGGAAAGCACTAGTTCCAAAGTTCCGAGCTGCATAAAACTCAGGAAATAAACTAGTAGGATTCCAGTACCTCCTCCAATTAAGCTCAAGAATACCGCTTCGAACAAGAATTGGAATAGGATGAAATAGTTTCTGGCCCCCAAAGATTTCTGTATTCCAATGATGTTGGTTCTTTCTCGAACCGAAACAAACATGATATTAGCGATACCAAATCCCCCAACCAGAATTGAGAATCCACCGATCACCCAACCTGCAGCTGAGATCACATCAAAAATGGACCCGATGGCATTTTGGATAAATTCGGTTTTGTTCAAAGAGAAATTGTCTTCTTCGGTAGGTTTCAAGCCACGTTTTGCACGCATGATTCCCATCATTTCATTTTCCAAAGCGACTAAGCCAATGTCATCTTCTTTTCCTTTGGCAGCAATAGTAGGCTCAATTCCATTTCTTCCGGTATAGAACATTTTGGTAAATGCTCCATAAGGGATCAAGCAAGCTTCATCTTTGGATGGTAGATCGAATAATCCTTCTCCTTCTTCCTCAAACACTCCGATCACCACATATTTCATTCCTTTGATTTTGATTTCTTTACCAATGATGGGTTGGTTTGGATATAAGGTATTTGCAATTGTTTTACCAATGATTGCCAGGTTTCTGGAAGAATTGATTTCCATCTCGGAGAAATATCTTCCCTCTTCTAGCGCAACTTCGTACACATCTTGGTAAGTGTAAGCTACGCCTGTTAATTGCATTCCTTGGAATGCATTACTCCCAGCTTGAGCGGTTGCTGTTGCAGAGGCAGAGATGGTAACTGCTTCTGCAGATTTTAATCTTTCCTGCATGAATTTATATTCCGCCATTGTTCCAGGTGGCCTTCTGAAATATTTCCACCAAGGATAATCCTGAGGTCCTGATGCAAATGGAAAACGGTCTACCCGCATCACATTTGTTCCCAAAAAAGAAAAAGAGGATTTAATATTATTTTCTAGGGAATCTACGAGTGTGAAAACAGCAATAATGGCAAAAATCCCCACCGTTACACCCAGAAGGGACAATATCGTCCTAGTGAGATTGGAGCTCAGAGCATTAGCTGCGAATCGAAAACTTTCCCAAGTAAGTTGCAAAAACAACATGCTTTTATAATAGTTGGTTAAAACAATTCATCAAGATAGAGGTTTTTGGACATTATGTTATTATCTTTGCATTTTTTAGAGTAATTCTAAATCAAACAAATCAAGCTCAGACATCTAAAGCTTCTCTATGAAATTATCTGATTTCAAATTTGACGTACCAAAGAAACTTGTTGCATTATATCCGACTGAAAATCGTGATGAATCCCGCCTAATGGTGGTTCACAGGAAAACCGGTGAGATCGAACATAGATCATTCAAAGACATTATTGATTACTTCGGTGAGGGTGATGTTTTTGTAACCAACGATACCAAGGTTTTCCCAGCGAGACTGTACGGGAACAAGGAAAAAACAGGTGCAGAAATCGAAGTATTCCTTCTTCGTGAATTGAACCCTGAATTGAGACTTTGGGATGTATTAGTAGATCCAGCGAGAAAAATCAGAGTAGGAAATAAGTTGTATTTCGGTGATTCTGATTTAGTAGCTGAAGTTATTGATAACACCACTTCTAGAGGTAGAACTATCCGTTTCTTGTTTGACGGAACTGAAGAAGAGTTCCATAAGACAATTGACAGTTTGGGAGAAACTCCTCTTTTGAAAGAAATCATCGAGCGTAAGATCGAGCCGGAAGACAGAGATAGATATCAGACTGTTTTTGCTAAGAATGTAGGTGCTGTTGCTGCTCCAACTGCTGGTTTGCACTTCACTCCTCATTTGTTGAAGAGACTAGAGCTTCAAGGCGTAGAGGTAACTCCAATTACTTTGCATGTTGGTTTAGGTACTTTCCGTCAAGTTGACGTAGAAGATTTGACTAAGCATAAAATGGACTCTGAGAATTATGATATTCCAGATGGAACTGTTGACTTGGTGAACGAGGCTTTGGATAACAAAAAGAGAGTGGTAGCAGTAGGTACCACATCTTTGAAAACCATTGAATCATCAGTGACTGCAAATGGAAGATTAAAGGCTTCCAGCGGATGGACTGATAAATTCATCATTCCTCCTTACGAGTTCAAAATTGCAAATGCTTTGATCACCAACTTCCACTTGCCAGAATCAACTTTGTTGATGACAGCAGCAGCTTTTGGAGGATATGATTTGATCATGAAAGCTTATAAGGAAGCAATCAAAGAGAAATATCGATTCTTCTCCTACGGGGATGCGATGTTGATCCTTTAATATTTAGAAGCTCCCAAAAGGGAGCTTTTTTTGTATTTTCACTTTTTGATAATTCATGCTTAATCAGACAGTAGTCCCGAAGGGATACTTTTGTCAAAAATTCAATCCATGAGAAAAGCTGCAGTTTTAGTGGCAGGGGGAAAGGGAACTCGAATGGGAGGGCCAATTTCCAAACAGTATCTACCCATAGGAGGAAAACCGATCCTGATGCACACCTTGGAAGTGTTCTATAAAGTGGATCCGGAAACGGAATTGATTTTGGTGATTCCAGAACTCGATTTTGACTATTGGAATGAATTGGTTGAGACTTTTGGATTCAAAATTCTTCATCAAGTTGTGGCTGGCGGGAATTCCAGATTTCAATCCGTAAAAAATGGATTGAATGCAATCACTTTTCAAGAGGGATTGGTTGCTATTCACGATGGAGTAAGGCCTTTTGTAAAGCCTTCAGTGATTGAGTCAAGTTTTGAGGAAGCAGAAAGATCAGGGAGTGGAATTGCAGTGATTTCTTTGAAAGACTCCATTCGAAAACTGACTGATGATGGAAAGTCATTTTATCAAGAGAGACAATATTTTCGATTAGTTCAGACTCCACAGACTTTTCAACTAGAGAAGATCCGCAAGGCTTTTCGGGTAACCGAGATTCCTCAGTTCACAGATGATGCGACTGTTTATGAACATCAAGGCTGGCAAGTCAGTTTGATTCCTGGAAATCCAGAGAATATCAAAATCACTACTCCTGAAGATATGGATTACGCGGAGTTTCTATTAAGCTTGAAAAAGTAAGGGCGGTCAAATTTTTTGATGAATTTTCACCGACTTTTTCGGTGGCTTTACCGACTTTTTGAGCCTTTAGTCGATTATAGATTCGAGCTTCAGGAGCTCGATGATACATTTGGGTATCATTAATCGACAAAGCAATGGGAAAATTTTCTAATCCAAGATCCAGTAACGACGGTGGTATCGTCTTCGGGTTCATTATTATAGGTGTTGGTGTTCTTATTTTGTTAAGAAAGCTAGGTTTTTATTTCCCTGATTGGGTATTGTCCTGGCCAATGATTTTGGTAGGGGTAGGTATCGTCGTTTTGATCAAACATCAGTTTCAGTCTTTCTTCGGGGCTATGATGTTGGGTTTTGGGCTTTATTTCCTGGTCGAACGAGAATTTGGGTTTGACTTAGGGATAGAACGCTATGTATTCCCTGTAGGCTTGATTTTATTGGGGATTTATCTAGTGACCCAAAAGCAAAAGGAGAAACGCGTGATTGACAATGTGCAGGAGCAAATGAGGAAGAAAACATACCAATCTAGTACAGAGTCTAAATTTTCCTCGGAAAATGTGGAGGATGCCAAAGTCGAGTCCGAAACGAATTACTCTAAAAGTTCTACGGGAATGGGAGGAGTTTCTGGAATCTCTTACTCTGACAGTGTAAATATTGATGCGATCCTAAGTGGAGTGAGCAAAAGAATACTATCAAAGAATTTTCAGGGTGGAAAGTTGACTGCTTTCATGGGAGGCGTTGATTTGGACTTGAGTCAGGCAGATTTGAATGGCGTTGTGACTGTTCAGGTCGATGTGATCTTTGGAGGAATGAAATTGGTGGTGCCACCTCATTGGGATGTCAGAACTGAAGTGACCAATATCGCGGCAGGAATTGAGGATAAGCGAATTTATCGCCAGGCGGAAGTTGATCCGGATAAGGTTTTAGTATTGAAAGGAACCATCCTATTCGGCGGTTTGGAAATCAAATCATTTTAACGACCTTCCCTAGCTAAAAGCAAACGTTTTGTTTTCTAAGGCCTTTTCTACCCCAAATAAAGCGAATTTCATCATTCAGGGAGCCGGAATTATCTGGCTCCTTGCTACATCTGTCATTCTTCATTTTTACGGGATTGAATGGATGGTGGCTTTGGGTGACGGTGCTATCTATTCTTTGATTTTCATTGGGAGCATATTTATTCTAGATCGGATTTTCAGTTCCTATATTCCCAAAGGGGCAAATACTTGGCTACTACTCATCCTTCCACTTGTTTTAAGTTTGGTTGGAGCCTTGTTTCATAGATATTTCTTGCAATGGATTTTCTCAGAGGATCTGGCTTATAAGGATCTCCTCCGGAATCATTTTTTGCTTCGTTGGTTGATCCTAGCGATTGTAGAAATAATGGTGACTTTACTAGCAATAGTAGTGTCCAAGTTGGAGCAACAAGAAGAGCTTCAAAAGAGAGAGCTCCATATGGTAGAGCTCTCCAAGGAGTCAGAGCTATATCAGATCCGTCAACAATTGCAGCCACATTTCTTATTTAATAGTTTGAATTCTATCAATGCATTGGTTGTGTCTCAGCCGCAAAAGGCAAGAGAAATGGTTTTGCAGCTTTCAGACTTTCTAAGAGGTACAATTAGAAAAGATTTACAATCCTGGGTTAAGCTAGAGGAGGAGATAAAATACCTTCAAATGTATCTAGAGATTGAAAAAGTAAGATTTGGTCATCGACTTCAGGTGAATTTTAATGTGGAGGAAGAAGTTTTGGGAATGCTTATTCCTCAGTTATTGATTCAGCCATTGTTGGAAAATGCGATCAAACATGGGCTTTATGGGATTACTGGTCCGGTAGAAATTTATCTAGAAGCAAGGAAAGAGCAGAATTATTTAATAATAATTATTGAAAACCCCTTTGATCCAGAAGCTCCGGCGGTGAAAGGAACTGGATTTGGATTGAGTTCTGTGGAACGACGGTTGTATTTGATATTTGGAAGGATGGATTTATTGAAGAAAGATATTCATGGTAATAAATTTTTGGTGCAACTTAAAATTCCACAATTGAAATGATTCGAACCATAATTATAGACGACGAGCCTTTGGCCGCTGGAATTGTAAGGGAGTTTTTAGCCGAGTTTCCCCAGTTTGAAATTGTAGATCAATGTGAGGACGGTTTTCAAGCGATGAAGTCGATTCAAAAGCACCAACCGGATTTATTGTTCTTGGATGTGCAAATGCCCAAAATTACGGGATTAGAATTGCTGGAATTGTTAGATGAGCCGCCTGCTGTTATTTTTACGACGGCCTTTGATCAGTATGCTTTAAAAGCTTTTGATGCGCAGGCTGTAGATTATTTACTGAAGCCCTTTTCTCAGGATAGGTTTAGACAGGCCATTGAGAGGTTTTTAAGCACTCAAGAGAAAGAGATCGATACTTCTGGGATTCAAGATATGGCTGAGAAGAGTAATCGCCTAGTGGTCCGCGTAAAGAATGAAATTAAAATTATTCCTGTTTCTGAGGTGATGTATTTTGAAGCTCAGGATGATTATATCGCAATTCATACAGATTCCGGTCAGTTTTTAAAAAAGATGACCTTGAAGTCTTTGGAGGAATCTTTGTCACCAGATCAGTTTGCAAGGATTCATCGCTCTTATATGTTGAATTTGAATCAGATCACGAGGATTGAGCCGTATGAAAGAGATAGCTATTTGGTCTTTTTGAAAAATGGAGAAAAGCTTCCGGTGAGTAAGACAGGATATGCAAGACTCAGACAAGTGCTGGGTTTATAAAAAAGAAAGCCCCGATTGAGATCGGGGCAGTGCTTTGTATTTAATATTCGTCCTCGTTGAAGAAGAAGTCGTCTTTCGTCGGATAATCCGGCCAGATCTCTTCAATCGTTTCATAGGGCTCTCCGTCATCCTCCAATTCCTGAAGGTTTTCCACTACTTCTAGTGGCGCTCCAGATCGGATTCCGTAATCAATAAGCTCATCCTTGGTTGCTGGCCAGGGAGCGTCCTCAAGGTAGGATGCTAGTTCAAGTGTCCAGTACATAGTGTTTATTTTAAGGTGTTCCGGATTTTAAGGTTGCAAAATTATCTTTTTTTTTAAATATGTAATCGTGTACTGATTTATTTAAAAGAAAGTTGCTTCAAAATATAATTTTTTACGTCAACTTTTCTTTTCAGACCGAATAGTTTTTTCTTCATCATGATTTCAAAGTCGCTACTTCTAGTCTGAAAATTATCAGAATTTCCTTGAGCGGTATCATATTCAGTTTGATCCCTGTGAAGCAAATCCTTCAACAAAGCTGTTTTGATCTGAATCTGTTCGGCTTCTGGTTTTTCATCAAAATCAGCATATTTTCCATGAACCAGTTTCTCCAAGAATGCTTTCTCAAATACAATATCTGAGAAGAACTGGAATGACCTGGCTAATAAATTCGCATCTTTTGGTTTGCGAGGAGGAAGTTTTCTCCACTCTTGCTGGATTTCCTTTGCACGATTGATCAAAGAAGGAGTAGTAGGTTGGCCAGCTAATCTTTTGATTTCGTCAGTCAAAGTCTCTACTTTTTTCATGACCTCGCGCGGATGCATTTGAGGGCCTGGATTAAGGGTTCTCTTATATCTTGAGAAGATTCTATTGTTCAGTCTGGAAAACTCATCCCAAAGTGGTTGTCTTTTTTCAGCAGGAACTTTCCCGGCAGATTTCCACTCCTTTTGAATTTTTTTACTGATTTCAAAAGCCATTTTAGCGTCGGGAAGGTCATGTGCTTCTCGTGCTTGAACTACCAAAGCTTCGTATACTTTGATGTTTTCTTCAGCCTGAAGTGCCAGACCTTCATAGAAATGTCTTCTATTTTCGAAGAAATGCTGCACAGAATCATTGAATTGTGCTTCGATTTCTTCCTGAATTTCCTTTTCAACCGGTCCAGTCTTGATCCATCTCAATTTTAGCTCTTTATAAAATTCAGTGGTTTCTCTCCAGTCCGTGTCGTCTTTTTTGGATTCAGCCTCTAGGATCAAAGCCTGCTTAACCTCCAAATTTTTGGTCCGGTTAGCCTGAATGATCTCGTTGAGGAATTCTTCTTGTTGATTCAGTTCGTCGATCAAAGGGATAAAGTCACCCAAAGCGTCTGATTCATAGAGTGAATCACGAAGGTGAATCAATTTCATTAGAAAAGAGCCTTTGTTTTGGTTCTCCTGGATATCGGTCTTGAGCTTTTCTACTTTTTCTTTCAGTTGCTCAAAGCGACTTTCAAAATAAGCTAGGGTAGAGGCTTCGTCCTCTTTTACTTCACCGATCTCCCTATCTGCTGTTCCAAGAAATCCCTTCAAATAAACTTTATCGTCTTTAATGTATCCATACGGATGCTCCATTGTTCTACAGTAGGTTAGGTGGTCGTTTTCAATTTTCCGCAAATTAATTAATTCAAAAGCACTTATCCTAAGAAAGGGCTTTTTTTGCATCTTTGCTCTTTAACGCAAATTTTCAAGAAAAATTCAACGCATGAGCGCAGAAAAAATCATCTTTTCCATGGCTGGTGTTTCCAAAGTCTACCCGCCACAGAAAAAAGTTCTTAAAGATATCTACCTCTCATTTTTTTATGGAGCCAAAATCGGTGTCCTAGGTCTTAACGGTTCCGGTAAGTCTTCTTTGCTGAGAATCATCGCCGGAATGGACAAAGATTACTTAGGTGAAGTAGTCTTCTCTCCGGGATATACCGTAGGAATGCTAGAGCAAGAGCCTCAATTGGATCCAAATAAAACTGTCAAAGAGGTCGTCGAAGAAGCAGTTGCTGACACGGTTAATTTGCTGAAAGAATTCGAAGAAATCAACGAAAAGTTTATGGATCCTGCATTGATGGATGATATGGATGCCATGAACAAGCTAATCGAGCGTCAGGGGGAAGTTCAGGAAAAACTGGATGCCGCCAATGCTTGGGAGCTGGACGTGATGCTGGACAAAGCCATGGATGCTTTGAGACTCCCTCCAAGTGATGCTATCGTTGGGAATCTTTCCGGAGGTGAGAAAAGGAGAGTGGCACTTTGTCGCTTATTGCTTCAGGAACCTGATGTCCTGCTTCTGGATGAACCTACTAACCACTTGGATGCGGAATCTGTACATTGGTTGGAGCAGCACTTACAACATTATAAAGGAACTGTCATCGCAGTAACTCACGATAGATATTTCTTGGATAATGTAGCAGGTTGGATTTTGGAATTAGACCGTGGAGAGGGTATTCCTTGGAAAGGGAATTACTCTTCTTGGTTGGACCAAAAGCAGCAACGTTTGAAGCAGGAGGAGAAAACCGAGTCCAAGCGTCAAAAGACCTTGGAGCGAGAATTAGAGTGGATCAGAATGTCTCCAAAAGCGCGTCAATCCAAAGGAAAGGCACGTTTGAACGCTTATGACAAATTGATCGGAGAAGAATCCAAAGAGAAAGAAGCTAAGTTGGAATTGTTTATTCCACCGGGACCAAGATTGGGTGCCAAGGTGATCGAAGCCAACAATGTTTCCAAAGCTTATGGAGATAAATTATTGTTCGAAAATTTAAGCTTTGCCCTTCCTCAAGGTGGTATTGTGGGAATTATTGGCCCTAATGGTGCCGGTAAAACTACCCTCTTCAAATTGATCACCGGTCAGGAAAAACCGGATTCTGGGAATTTCGAAGTGGGTGAGACAGTAAAGCTGGCCTATGTAGATCAAGAGCATGATACTTTGGATGCAAATAAGACCGTTTACCAGACAATTTCGGAAGGCAATGAATTGATGAAATTGGGTAATAAGGAAGTGAATTCTAGAGCTTATGTTTCCAAGTTCAACTTTGCTGGATCTGATCAGGAGAAAAAAGTAGGAGTGCTTTCAGGTGGTGAAAGGAACCGAGTTCATTTGGCTTTGACATTGAAGGAAGGTGGAAACCTGTTGCTTTTGGATGAACCTACCAACGACTTGGATGTAAATACACTTCGAGCTTTGGAAGAAGCCTTGGAAAACTTTGGTGGCTGTGCAGTGATTATCTCCCACGACCGTTGGTTCTTGGATAGAATCTGCACCCATATTTTAGCATTTGAAGGAGATTCTCAAGTGTATTGGTTTGAAGGAAACTTCTCCGATTACGAAGAGAATAAGAAGAAGCGTCTGGGTGATCAGGCACCTTCTAGAATCAGATATAAAAATTTGAAGTAAGAATTTAGAAAGCTAAAGCCCTCTGGATCAGAATGAATCGGAGGGTTTTTTTAAAAGTTTTAACGGTTTGACTATGAGTAGGCGGGCTTAAGAAGCACTTTCCTGTTAGCCATGTCAAAAGTTAGTTAATAGTTTTATTGTTTAGTTTTTCACTGTTGCCTCGCTTACTTCGTGCCTTTTTTATTTTTTCTTCTTTTCAAAGCTGATAAGCAGAAAATTTAATTGGTCAATTAATGTTTGATCTGCCGATTCCTTTTGGCTTAGGTAATCTACTTTGGTCACTACATCCCGGTAGTCATTTTCAGACTTAATCCTTCCTTGGCCGAGGATCTTAGAAATTCGTTTTTCAAATCTTTCGTGGAGGTTGACTTCGTGTCCCGTTCGTTCTTTTATGAAATCATTAAATTTCAAATCTTCTGTCTCTCGAAGCACTTCAGTCAGGTTTCGAAACCACTGTTTTAATTTGGATAGACGACCTTTTGTAAAGCTCTCATTTACCTCGATTTTTAACTTTTGAAAATGTTGAGAAGAATTGAAATCGTTTGTCGCGATTTGTATGGTTTCGGATAGGTAGTCCAAAGTCGAAAGATTCAAATCACGATATTTTTCGAGTTCCGTATGTTTATTAAGGTTAGTCATTTTGTCGGTTGTTCAGCATGAGGCACAACTTATTCATAAATACGGTTTTTCAGTACAAATCTACCTATGAGCAGGTGGATTTGTACTGTTTACTTCTTCTTCAATTCCAGTACCGTAATCTCTGGCCAAATACCAACTCTTCCCGGAAAAGCCAAAAATCCAAAACCTCGATTGACATGGAGATATCGACCTAGTTCCTCGTATAATCCGGCCCATTTGGGATAGCGAAGGGAGGCGGGGCTCCATTTTATAAATCCGGGGATTTCGATTCCAAACTGCATTCCATGGGTATGTCCACTTAGAGTCAAATGAATGAATTGAGCGAATTTTTTCACCTCCTCATCAAAGTGCGATGGGTCATGACTCATCAAGATTTTAAAGCCTTTGTCACTCAGGTTTTCGGTTGCTTTCCCCAAGTCTCCATATTGAGCAAAACCTTTTCCCCAGTTCTCAACCCCAATTAAGTCTATACTTGCCACCTCCCCTTCGATTCCGCTCAGGGCAGGTTTTTGAAGCTTGATGTTTTCATTACGAAGGAGTTGAAATCCCAATTCTTTTTGAATATCAGCCAGGCGATTCAGATTGGCTTTTTTAGCCTCTTGATTCGGCCAAGACATATAATCACCGTAATCGTGGTTGCCCAAAATAGAATACTTGCCCATCGGAGCCTTTAGCTTTTTGAATGTATCGACCCAAGGCTCCATTTCTCCGGCATGATTGTTTACCAAGTCTCCTGTAAAAAGTATCACATCGGATTCCTGCTGGTTGATCAGGTCGACACCGTATTCCAATTTCTTTTTGTCATCAAAACTTCCAGAGTGGATGTCTGAAATCTGTGTGATTGTAAATCCGTCAAACTCTTCCGGTAAATCATCGAACTCCAAGGTGTGTTTGACTACTCGGTAGCGGTATTTTCCAATCAAAACTCCATGAAGAATTCCAACAAAGGGAATAGCTGAAAGAATCAAAGCTGTTTGACTGACGAACTTTCTACGGTCAGGAAGGAAATCACCTTCTCGGCTTCCACTTACAGATTGGTAGGCTCCTGCGAAAAATCGAGTGATATCTTCACCAAACATAAATACAAGTACAATCAGCTTGGGAACCAGCGATAAAACCATCAATGAAACCATCCTTCCAAAATGAAGGCTGACTTGACCTCGATCGTAGGTCATAAAGCCATAAGCTACATAGAGATAAACAAATATGGAAAATGCCCAAAAGGCAATTTTTACTAGGGTTTGCTCTGGGAAAAGGGTTTTAAATGCCTGGTAAGAATACCAGTCGATTAAGGCTAGGAATACAATAAATATGAGAGTACGAATCACTATGTTCTGTTTTAATTGATCTAAAAGGGCGTTTATTTTTGGATTTATTGAGAGGATCCAAATTTGAAATATACATTGAGATTAATTTTTAACGCCTTGTCTCAATCTAAGTTTAGCTCCTTGATAATTTTCCCTTTGGTTAAGGGGAACAGTTACGAAAGGTTATATTTTTTCAAGTAAATGTTTTAAGACTTTTTCGAAATGAAAATATTCCATAGCTATTTCTCTAGCATGTTTACTTTGGGAATTATAGTCAAGGTTGATTTCATTAAAAATAGATTCCAGCTCCAAAGGACTTTTAAATGAGAATAAACCTTTCCCGGATTTAATAAATTTTGAAAATCCGGTTTCTTGAACAACAACAGGTTTACCACTCATTAGATAAGCGGCGCTTCTTTCACTGAACCAACCGCTATTGCTTGAAACATAACCCTCTTTGGCTACGCTCCATTCCCCTTTAGATTGGGAAATGTACATTTGATAGGACTCTGGGGTTAATGTAACTTCAGTGGGGTTTATTATATTCCAACCGTAAGTCTTAAGTTTCTCAGTAGGTGCTGTACTTCCTCCTAAAGCCAATTCAAATTGTTCCTTGAAAATTTTTGGAGTGTTTAGAAAACCTTGGAAAGAGTCAGATTTCATTCCGAATACCTTTCCATTCCATTCCACGTTTTCATAGCTCTCCCATTGCATCACGGTTGTCCAGTTTGCCTTTGAAGTGATTTCTTTGCTTTGAATCCAAAGACCTGGGATTACTGGTTGGCGAGTAGGAGCCCAATTGTATTGGTGAGATGGGATGATACAGTCTTCGTTTCCGATGTTTTCTCCAAATGAAAAAAAAGCATTATGCTCCTTTGCATTTTGATTCATCGCGGGGTTTTTCAGGAGACGAATTTGCGTAAATAATGGGTCGGTGTCTATAAAAGCTTTGATTGGGATATTTAGAAAAATATCATCCAATTGATTAATCCCGGAAAGGTTTAAAAGGATGTCTGCATCTTTTGAGAAAGTAATGACTTCTTGTTTTGTTTTCCCATGCCATTGATTTGAATGCTCATCAAAATAGGCCCATTGATGTTTTAATCCGTGTTTAGAAAAAATAGAATTAATGAATTCTAGGCCAAATGAGGGGTCTGTTGAAAATTCATGGCTAACTGGATTGTAGCAGGAAGGATAATTCCCGCTTTGTTCTAAAAAGAGAACATCATTCCCTAAAAGTTTTAGGCCTAAGGCATATTGGAAATGGTGCCAAACCAAACCACCAACTGGCCCCCTTACAATATATCCCAGAAGGATTATTTTCATTTTTTTATGGAATGTGGATTTAGGTCGGTAGGGGGGAGCGTTTTGATGATTTTAGCAGGGTTTCCCACTACCACTGAATATTCTGGAATGTTCCCTGAAACAATGGATTTGCTACCAATAATAGATCCACGTCCTATGTGGGTGCCTGGTAAGATTATCGAATCAAATCCAATCCAAACATTGTCTTCTATAGTCACGGGTGAAGATTTTGAAAAAGGCATTTGATGCAGATCTGATGAAGAACCATTTTCCAATAAAAAGGCCCTCTGCTCAATTGTTAGGTCTTCACCGAGAAAGTTGTCAGTAATAACAGAGCCCCAAGAAGCCATAACATAATTGCCCAGAGATATTTTTTCTGTACATATAATGTTTGATCCATTAAGAACGCAAAATTCTCCAATTTCAATTTCCCCATTTTCGGAAGTTACAATTTGTGCTGAATCATAGAGCCCAGTTCCTTTGCCAACTTTCAAGGCTTGAGGAATTTTACTGTTGAACATTTCAAAGCAAAAGGCAGTGTCGATGAATACAGCATCATCGATGATTACATTGGAAGGGATTTCTCCATCATACCAGTCGTTGGGAATAATAAATTTCCCTTCAGTCGATTTCTCGATTCCTTTGATGATATTTCGTCTCATGAGATTGGTTTTGCTGGATTTCCCATGACTTTTTGCCCTGGAAGGACATCCTCTAATACCATTGATCCTGGGTAGATATAAGCACCTTTTCCGATCCTAACACCTTTGAGGATTGTAGCATTTAGTCCAATCCAAACATCATCTTCTATAATTACTTGCTCCACTTTAAATGCAGGTCTGGAACTCCTGTCCCCTAAAGGCGAAATAGCGATTATGTCTTTCATTCTTTCTAATGGATCCAAAGGATGGAAGTCTGAATCCGCAATAGTGACACCACCGGCAATAAATACTCTTGAGCCTATTTTTATTCTACCCGAACAGACTAGGGATGCATTAGCCAAATAGCAGTAATCCCCAATTTCGATAATGCCATTTTCTCCAGCAGCCAAAGAGGTCCTCCAAAATGTAACATTATCCCCAATAATAAGCCCAAGTTTTAATTGAGAGTGGTAGTGTTGAAAGCTGTGGCTCGAATCTATTCTCGTATTTTTGCCTACTTTGATGTTTTGTGGCACACTTCCTTGAAACCAATCTCCAGAAAAAACAGCTCCTGGAATAATAGTATGAAACTTAGAATCTGGGTTGGTCATGTATTCAGAAGATTAGAGTGAGTCAATCAAATTCCCTAAAACTTTTTTATGATCAAAGTAAGAGCTAGCTATTTCTCTTGCATTCTTGGAGTGATTATCCCAATCTCCAGAGATTTTTCTTATAGCCTCCAAAGCTTCGTTTTTGTCTGAAAAAGAAAACAGGCCAAGACCTGTTGGATAGTTCTTAGACCAACCAGTGTCTTGAGCTACAACAGGTCGTCCAGCGGCTAAATAACATGCTGATCGGCATGAAAACCATCCTGTTTTTGCTTTTACATATGTTTCTTTAGCTACTGAGATTTCAGCACTTGAAGAATAAATAAAATTTTGATACTTCTTGTGGTCACCGGAAGCCTCCAGAGTAGAAACTATTTCCCATCCATATTTCAATAGCTTTTCAAAACTATCTTCATTTTCATCATTTATGGTTTGCCCTATAGCTATTTTAAAAGAAATGCCAGATTCCAATTCTGGTAAATTTTGAATGATAGGAAAAGTGAGGTCTTTTTGACCCCAAGACTGATTTCCGTATTGGAATTTTTTTCCGGCTTTCCAATTCATGAGAGTTGTGAAGACAAGCTTAGGGGCTGGAGCTTTTTTATTATTCCAATAATCTAGGCAAATAGGCTGTCTTGTGATTTTCCAAGAATAATCTCCTTTGGGGATTAAGCAATCGTCATGAAAAATGTTTTCTCCAAATGTGAAATGGTGCGTGTGCCATTTTGCTAATTCAGCCAATTTCCCTTCTTCTGGAGAAAAGGTTTGATCTGAGTTTATTTGAATCTGAGTAAACATAGGGTCTGTATCCAGCAGAATCCGAATAGGAATTCGTAAGTATTCTTCCCTCATGACATTTGCACAGGAAATATTGATGAATATATCTGCTGATTTGCAAATCTCCAGATACTCCTTTCTTGATTTACCAAAGATTTGTTGGGTTAATTCATCTAAATAGATGTATCGATTTTCTAGACCGAAAGATTTCATGATTTCGTGAAGTCTTTGGATAGTTGTGCTACTGTCATCCCATGTATCTCCGAAGACGGGGTATACTTTGGTGTCTTCAATGTAAAAAACATTATATCCCATTGATTGAAACCCCAGGACATATTGGATATAATCCCAGACAACACCTCCCGCAGGTAGTAACCCAATAAAGCCTCCAATAATTACGGTTCCTTTATACTTAGTCATTGGCGGATAAATACCAGTTGGAAATCTCGATTGATTCTTTTTTTATTTTTGGGTTCAAAATTTTAACCCAAAAATAAAAATCATAGTCGCCATATGCATAGCCTGAATTGCTGAATGCAGACTTCATTGATTCAGTCATTAAACAAACTATCTTCTTAAATCGGGAATCATTCTTATACATATTCCCTATGAAATCAGTAATGCCTTGTATTACTTGTTCTGTAAATTCATGACGATACATCAAATCACAAATAAGAATTTGACTTTCTCGTTCCTTTTCCAGGAAGGTGCACAAACCAATCAGGAGATCACCTTGGAAAACACCTATTATTTTGTAATCCCTATGGCTATTTTTCCACTTTAAGAACTCCTTACTTCGATTAATCATAAAAATTTCTTGGCCTGAAATTTCTTCCCAAAGTGTGTCTATTTGACGATGGTCAAAATCAATAAATCGTATTTGATTTCCAGTTTCATTAAAATTGGAATCATCTGAGACTTCAAGTTTATATAAGGGGAATTTAAACACTTGTGTGTCAACAAGATGAGCTAAGCTTTTCCATCTTGGGTCTGGAATCATGATAAGAAAATCAAAGCTTTTCTTCCTCATAAGTTGAATTCCAAAATTGAAAAGTTGGAGAATGAACTTATAGGCTAATAGTCCACGGTTCTTTTTACCAATTACAGCAGCAAATGGTCGACATCCTGAAAAATATTCCTTTCGATAAGAGACTCTTAATGATATGAATATTAATTGTGCTTGAATTTCTCCTTCTTTTTCAGCTATTACTACAAAGGAGTTCCCATCTGGAGATGAAATGAATCTATTTTTCCAAGTATCTAAATCTATTTCATCCCAACCTGCATTAGAGTTCCAGAATTCGACAAGCTTAGGGAAATCACTAGGGGTACATTCTCTTATAGCCATAAACTAATCGTTTGGAAAAATAAACCATGATTGCCCTTTGATCGATTCAATCGCCTCAGTCGAAGTAGTGGAGGAGATGCCAAATGCAAAATTGTAAGAGATTTTTTCAGTTTTCACCTTCTCTAAAATTGGAGTCAAAAAATCATTGGCGATAATTTTTAAGTCCTGCCCACTATAGGAGCTATTTTCTATCATCCATTTTAGATGAAACTTTTTCAATTTTATCAAAAGTGTAGGAGCTTCTGAAAAATCCGTCATCAAAAAATCCAGAATTAAACCTGAACTTTTTTTAATTATAAAGTATCCTGCCAGATTTTTCTTGATGTCATAAATTCCGATTTTAAGTTCATCGCCCCATTTATATTTCAACCATTCTATCGATCTATTCACATAGGAAAGGTTGGGGTAGTTTGATTTGAAGCCTTTCCAAACAGAATTAAAATCTTCAGAAAATTCATTTACCTCATTCAAATAATAATTCCCCAGATCAACTTCTTTATCTAAAATTTTAAGGCAGGAGAATATTTGAAGCTCCCAAGGAAACAAATCTATCCTATGCAAGGATTTTAAAGGTTTAACCCAACCGTAGGCAGGGAATACATAAAGCCATTCAAAGCCTTTCTTTTTCGCATATTTCGCACCATTCAAAAATAGTTCTACCATCAAGGATAGACTTTCTGGATATACTGAAGATCTGTAATCATTCTGTATTATAGGGGCAGATACTTTTGCTGCAAGCTTTTCTTTCCCCTTTAAATAAATATAAGTAGGTGTGTAGAATATTTGCGCTATAATTCTTTCAGAATTATCTAGGGCCAAATAAATGATTACCTCACCAAAAGGAGTAGAGAGCCATTTTTTAAACTCATTTTCACTTGGTCTTCCCCATCCGGAAGAGTGCTCCCATAAATCTAGAACTCCATTTAAATCAGAGTCTTCATATTCTCTAAAAATAAATTGTTTTTCGCCCATTTCTAGTTGATAGTTTGTTGGGTGTAAAGGTTGAAATAGAGTCCTTTTTGTTGGATCAATTGTTCGTGAGAGCCTAGTTCTGAAATCGACCCATTTTTCAAAACCAGAATTTGATCTGCATTTTTTATAGTTGAAAGTCTATGGGAAATGACGATAACAGTTTTGTCCTTGCAATAGTCTTTAAGTCTCCTGAAAATCCTTCCTTCCGTAATTGCATCAACAGAAGAGGTAGGTTCATCTAAAACTATGATTGGTGTGTCCATTACAAAAGTTCTAGCAAGAGAGAGTCTTTGTTTTTCACCGCCTGAAAGCGATAATCCTGCTTCGCTAACAATTGTGTCATAGCCTTTTGGCAATTTTGTAATAAAGTCATGAGCTTCACTTAAGGTTGCTGCCATTTCGATTTGTTCTCTGGTAGCATTTGGATTCCCAAACCTTATGTTTTCAGCGATACTCACAGGAAATAGGATTGGGTCCTGTAAAACCATAGAAATATTGCTTCGCAAGGACACCAAGCTAAAATTACTAATGGGAGTACCGTTGATTTTAATCTGTCCTTCCCATGGTTCATAGAACCTTCCTAATAAAGATATTAGAGAGGTTTTGCCAGCTCCAGTTGTTCCGATTATGGCTGTTACTTTGCCAGGTTTTGCCTTGAAATTAATCTGTTTTAAAACACAATGTTCATCTTCTTGGAAGCGGTTATATCCAAATTGTATATCAGAAAATTCGATCAAGCAGGATTTTTCATTCAAATCGATAGAGTTGTCTTTTTCAAAGACCTCCTCTTTAGAGTCAAGTATATCATAAATTCTACTTGCTCTGGCAGCTAGCGAAACGGATGCTCCGGCGGCTGTGGAGAGTGAAGTGACTGGTCCATATATGGCGGTAATATAACCTAGAAAAACATACAAATCTCCAGGAGATAAGTCACCCTCGAGTCCTTTATAAGCTCCTAGCCCTACCAATACGACCGAAGCCAAGCCTGTTATCAATTTAACAGTTTGGTTGTACGTCTCCCCTATAGTGACTGCTTTAAAATAGGCTTTCTTAAATCCCAATGCTAGAAAGTCCAGTTTACCTAGCATGAATTTTTCTCTTACAAAAGTTTGAATAACTCTCATTGAGACAAGGGCTTGCTGAACAAAACCTGAGAGTTCTCCTTGCTTCGAATATTGTTCTAATGTGGAATCGTTCATAGGTTTGTTTACAACAAAAAGGGCCAAAACAAGCAAAGGAATCACCGATATAGTAATAATGGCTAATGTGGTGTCAATTAGCATCATCACAAAAAACATCCCTGCTAAAACTAAGACAGAGGAAATGAGCGGGAGTACAATTTGTCCAACTAGCAGGTACATGACGAAAATGTCGCCATTAAACCTTTGTAATAGGTCGCCTGCTTTATTTTTTGAATAAAACCTCATGGAAAGAGACTGGAACTTTTTGTATAGCTCAAGTGAGAGGTCGTATACTAAGCCTATACCGATTTTTGTAACTAATAGGAATGAGATATAGCCTAAGAATATTTCGCCTAAAACTATAATTACCATGAGGGCTAAACTAAAAATGAGTAAGTCATTTTCAGATTGCCCACTGTTATTAATATGGAAAAAGTCGCTTATAAATTGTGGGAACTCTTGCTTTAAAAGAACATTGTCAATAATTATTTTTACCGGAAGTGGTTTAGCCACAGTGAAAACCACTCCGAAAATTGAAATGAATATTAATAAAGTTAGCCTCCACTTATAAGGGAGAAGAGAAGTCAATAGTCTCTTTAAAATATTAATATTCTTCATTTTAAATCATATTTCCATCTCTAGATTCAAGCATAAGTTTTTGTAAGCGAGGACTTTCAATGTTAAGTACTTCATTACTCAAAACTTTATTGTTATCTAGTTCGTCGCTTAATTTAGAGTCAATTGATTCAACGGACATTCTGAAAGTTCTTAAAAGATAACATGAATCAGCTAAGATTTTCAACAATAGTAAGATTGACATTGTACCAAAAAAACTAAAACTGATGTAAGCCTGATTTTTGAATGCTAAAAACGAAACTATTGCTAGTCCAACCAAAAGTAGCTCAGGGAGAATAGAGAGTGATAGTCGCTGTTTGATTTTGAAAAACTGTTTTCCCATTCCATGTTCTTCGACTGTAAACAAGGCTCTAGCTGAAATGAAAGGTCCTATTTTATATTCCAAATCCCATCTGTCATAGTCTCCACCATTTTTTACTTTTAATTTCTTTTTCAACAACTCCTTTTTTAGATTGAATTGCATTTCAGAAAGCTCTTGCCATTTTTCGGACCATACAGAAACCATCTGCGGGAAAATTGAAAAGCTATTAAGATATTTTAGATTGGCCAGACTACCTCTTGATGGATTTAGACCATATTTAATTCTGCCTTTCAATCTAGCCAAAGGCTGAATGAAATGCATATAAGTGGTGATGGCGAATCCTTTTAACTTTTGATTGCTTGGGATGGATTTGTTTTTCCTTATTGCTTTTGCCGCAGATAATGCGGATTGGAAAAAGACTATTCCGAGCATAAAAAGGAAGACAGGGAATGCAATTCCAAATAATGGAAGTTCAAACCCAAAAATTGAGACGATCCCAAAAAAACCGATAATAAAAAAGTATTCGGGCATTAAAGAGATACTATTCCAGGAGTTATAAGAATCATTGTAAACTGATTGAAATAAAGCGGAGCCTTGACTCCCGTAAAATATTTTCCTTTTTCTAGGGTAAAAAGACTTTGTCAATCCGCTGCCATAAATATGTCCTCTCCAACTTAAATGGCCCAAGCTATTATATTTCTCCGGCCATTTTTTCTCTAGCAAGGCTTCTGCTTTTCCATAGCCTTCCTGCTGCTTCCAATACATTCTCAATGAGCTACGTCTATGATGCCAAACAAAAGCCGAATGATGGAAGCCTATCTCATATCCTTTTTCTTGGATTCTCCAGCAAATATCTACGTCATCACCTGCAGCTCTAAAAACTTCATCAAATCCTCCAATTTCCATTAATACAGACTTTTTAAAGGACATGTTGCAACCAGGGATATGTTCCGCAACTTCATCATCCAAAAGAACATGACAGGGTCCGCCTGGAGAATTAGCAACGCATTGAGAGGTTAACTCAGCTTTTTTTGGTGGTAAATTATGACCTCCAACCCCAGCAAAATTGCTATCTAGGTAAGTGGAAGCCAAATATGTAAGCCATTTTGGGTCAGGATAGGCATCGTCATCAATATAAGCTATGATTTCCCCATTAGAAGCATACATTCCGGTGTTTCTTGCATTGCTCAATCCACGGTTTTCGGTACTAATTAAATGAACATCGAATTCAGAGGCTATCTCTGCGGTATTGTCTTTAGATCCATCATTTACTACAATTACCTCATAGTTTGGATATTCTAACTTTTTTAATCCTTCTAGTGTATCTCGGATCGTTCTGGAGCCATTATATGAACAAACCACAATTGAAATGAGAGGGAAATCTGCACTACCCTTATATGGCATTTCTTCAAATGCGGTTTTTACAGATTCAAGAGCAGGCTTGGGTATTCTTTCCCTGTCGACTAATCCGAAGTCCCAATCATCTATAGGGAGTCCTCCTCTCCACCAATCGTCAGTCCAGGAAAAAACAAAGCAGCCAGCACATCCCTTTTCAAATATTTTCCGGATTTGCCAGTCAAGAGTTACAGCCTGTCTTTCCAAGCCATTTCTCATGCTATCAAGACCAATTTCAGAAAGTAGAAGAGGCTTGTCTTCTGCCAAATTATGTAGCTTCGCTAAATACCTAGTAAGCTTTTCTTCATTTTCAAGGAAGACATTGAAGCAATAAAAATCTAAAAAAGAAAGGTCAAGATATTCTGTAGTTGGATAATTTACATAGGTTACTAGTGAATTTGGATCCGTCTTTTTTACTGTTTTGTAGAGCTTTTTTAGAAAAGCCGAAATCCTCTTGTCTCCATACCACCTAACTATGTTTGAAGGGATTTCATTTCCAATTGCGTAGGCAAAAATGGCTGGATGGTGATTGCAGTCTATGATGTTTTGTCTTACTCTATTGACAATATCGTTCTCTTGTTCTTTTGTGTCTAAAAATGTTAAATGCTGTTCCCAAGGCATTCCAATCATCATTTTTAGATTGTGTTTTAAGGCAATGTCAAGAATTTTAAGTGGAGGAACGGTATAAGTTCTTACTGTGTTGATGCCATTTTTAGACATTAGCAAAAAATCTTTTTCAACAATTTCAAGAGGTGGGAAAAGGTCTCCTGACTCATTTGGTTCAAAAGTGCCATAAGTAACACCCTTGATGTAAATTCTACTTTCTTTCAAGTTGAAAAATTTTCCATCGATTGATGGTCTGTCAATTAGCTCTTTGACTTCAATCATAAACTTAAAGTTAAGGTACTGTTCTATGAAATTTTTTTCAGTCGATACAAAAAGTCCCTATTCGATTTCAATTCAAATGAAATTTTATAAATCTTAAAACAGCCGCTATCGAAAGACTCTTCCAATAGTTTAAGGTTGTATTGAATAATTAATTTTTAACTTTGTAAAGGTTAAAATTTTATTCAATTAATTTAATTTATAAAAATTATTCTTTTGATAATCAATTTTATTCTTCTTTAAAACATGGAGGTATTGATTTTTAAGATTAGGGGGTTTTTTGACTTTTTTTAAAGGGTAATGCGTAATTATTGAAAATGTAATTTTTTTAGGAAAATAAAGAAAAAAATTAAATGAAACATGGTTTTTATTTCAATTTTTAAAATAAGTGCTTTTAGTCTCAAATACAATATATAGTGAGAATAGTACAAATTATTTGGTGTTGTGATTGGTTGAGATGCATTTTGGTGAAGAAAGAAGCTTTTGAACCTTTTAGAGATTCTAAATGGTTTAAAGTTTTTTAGATCCTTTTGATTTTCCCGAAATCGAATCCGTTTCTTTTCCTGAAGTTTTACATTTCAAATATGTTTTTTTACAAATGGCTATTTTTCTTGCGGTGATTATTAAACCCTAGATTATGATTAAGTACTTATCTAAAACTGTTTTTCTGACAGTTTCATTTGCAGCATTTTCCTTTTCGCTTTTTGCCCAAACTCCCAAAAATACTCCTAGAACTTCCCTTACATTGGAGTACGGGGCTCATCGAATAGGGAAACGAACAGATCAGATGATGGAGACATGGAGAAACTATGGATTGGGGCAGTTTATCCATTGGGGAGTTTATGCTCTGACAGGAGGGCATTGGGATGGAGAATACTATTCGGGCGCGGCTGAGTGGATTCGATCTTGGGACAAAATGCCAAAGGATGCCTATGATCAACTATACAAATCCTTTGATCCCAAAAACTATGAACCCAAAGCTTGGGCAAAGCAAGCCAAAGAAATGGGTGCCAAATACATGATCATTACCACTAAGCACCATGATGGTTTTAGTCTGTGGCCAAGTAAATACACGGATTATGATGTGACTAATTCTCCGTATGGAAATGATATCATTGGCCCTTTGGTGGAGGCATATGACGCCGAAGGAATTGACGTGTATCTCTATTTTTCTGTGATGGATTGGAGCCAGCCCGGTTATCGAGTATCTCTAGAGACAGAAGAAGATAGAACCGCCTATGAGGATTTTAAGGCTTTTACACGAAATCAATTGATTGAATTATTGGAGCTCTATCCAAGCGCCAAAGGGCTGTGGTTTGACGGGACTTGGGATGAGGCATGGAAAGAGCAGGCGGTTTTTGCTGATGAGTTAGAAAAAGAGATGAGAGCCATGATTCCGGGTTTGATTATCGGTAGTCGCTTCCGCCCTGATGATTATGGGAATCGACATTTTGATAGCAATGGAGATTTGATGGGGGACTATGAGCAAGGCTGGGAGAGAAAGCTTCCCAATACTTATGAGGATACGAAAGGCAATGATTGGGATGCTGTCATGACAGTTCCAGAAAACCAATGGGGCTATCATTCGGACTGGAGAGGACATGTGAAAAGCAGTTATGAATTGATCGAAATGTTGGTCAAGTCAGTTTCCTTGGATGGGAATTTCGTGTTGAATTTTGGTCCGGATGGACAGGGGAATATTCGCTCTGAGGAAGCCAAATTGGCTAAGGAAATCGGTGATTGGATGAAGGTAAATCAGAAAGCAATTTATTCCTGCGGGTATCTCAATTGGCAAAAGCAGGATTGGGGATATTACACCCAAAGCCGTGAGGATGGAAAAATCTATATGGTGGTATTCAATCAGCCACTAGATGGGAAATTGAGAGTGAAGACTGCAGATAAAGTTATTTTGGACAAAGTTTATCCATTGGAAAATCCGGGAATGATTCTTACCCCAGAATTGATTCAAAAAAACGAATATTTTATTCCGGTTATCATGGATCAAAAATGGACTTCACCATACGTGATTGTAGTAGAGTCTTCTTCAACTGACGAGGATAAAAATGGGGGTTTTCAAAAAGCAAAGACTTGATTTAAGCCGGATGGAAAAATAAGTGTCTAACACGACTTTGTGGGACTTTTGGTCTTTCAAAAGTCCCAAACATAGATAGCCTGTCATATCCATTTTGATTGTTCAAAGAATATTAATGACTCAGACTGACTAAAATAAAGAAGTTTGAAAAAGCCTATTCTTTTTCAGGCTGAGTCAATTGATAAGTTTCATCGTATAAACTCAATTGTCTTTTTCGCCATTGGGCTCCTTCCAAGAAAACTGGGTGAGGTAAACTTACTTCCCAGTCACCTAATTTCTTTAATAAGCTTTGAGTGATATCTGATTTTTCCAATGCCAAGTTATTAAGCTCGGAAGGATCTTCTTTCAAATTATAAAGCATAGGCAATCTGTCAGGTATACTTACCAGCTTCCAGTCTCCATGTCTGATTGCCCGGCTTATGGTGAATTTCCATTTGATTTCTCTTTCAAGTTCAATTGAAGTTGAGCCTGTTAAAGAAGGGTTTAAATCCACTCCTGAAAATCCCTTTAACTCAGATTTTCCCTGACTTGCCAATGCTAAAAATGTCGGAGCAATATCCAAAGAACTGACAGTTTGATTGGAGATTTGACCTTCAGGGTATTTGGCAGGAAGATTTAAGATAAATGGAACGTGAATTCCTCCTTCCAACAAAATTCCTTTTTGACCTCTATAGGGAGCATTGATGGACGCATTGCTGTCTGCTGGCCCGCCGTTGTCACTAATGAATACCACTAAGGTGTTTTCTTTGATCCCGTTTTCTTCCAATGAATGTATGATTTTTCCCACATTGATATCCAAGCGATGAACCATGGCTGCATAGGTTCGTCGTTTTTCATCCAGGATATTTTGATACAAAGCCAAGTCTTCCTCCAAAGCTTGCATAGGAGTGTGTGGTGCGTTGAAAGAAGCAAAAAGAAAGAAGGGTTCACTTTTATGTCTAGTGATAAAATCGACACATTCATTACCCACATCATCGGTAATGTAAGTAAGAGGGGCCGGAGTTTTGAAATTTGATTCTATAGGTTCTTTGTAACCTTTGCCTTCAGGTAAGGCTTCAAAATAATCATGGCCTCCTCCTGTATATCCCCAAAACTCATCAAAGCCTCTTTTCAGTGGATGGAACTGTGGTTCCTTTCCCAAATGCCATTTGCCAATCAATCCATTGACGTAACCATATGGTTTTAGTAAATCAGCCAAGGTTTTTTGAGATAGTGGCATTCCCAAATACTCAGGATCAAAGCCAGGTTGGTTCTCTGCTAAATTGTTGTCGTGTCCAAATTCCACTTGGTTTACCCCTGTGATCAATCCGGCTCTCGAAGGACTGCAAACTGCTGAAGAGACATATCCTTGTGTAAAAGTCACACCAGAGGCTGCAAGTTGGTCGATGTTTGGGGTTTTGATTTGAGTACTTCCTGTAAAACCCAGATCTCCATATCCCAGATCATCTGCAACTATAAGAACGAGGTTGTATTTAGTGGTGTCTGGCAGATTGTGGCTCCAAGAATTATGAAATATTAGGGAGAAAAGAACAATTGAGAATGTGAAACCTGAACGGATCATGTTGTAAACTGAAATAATGAGGTTTTATAAAATGTGGCTTTGAAGATACTATTCATTTTGAGAAAGTTCTTAGGAGAAAAGTCTGATTCCTCATTTTTTTACTTCTCTTTTTCCTTTCTTTGTACCTTAATTTTTCAAACCTAGTAACCTATGCGACAGCTGCTTCTTAGACCCGGTGCAGAGGAATTGTCCTACGAAATTCGAGGCATCGTAAAAAAAGCCCGCCAAATCGAGTCATTGGGGTATTCCATGACTTGGGAAAATATTGGTGATCCGATCCAAAAGAACAACCATGTTCCAGATTGGATGAAAGAAATCATTTCTGATCTGTTGAAACAGGATAAAACCTATGGATATGCGGACTCCAAAGGTGTGTTGGAAACTAGACAATTTCTTGCCGATTTGAACAATGGATTGGGAGGTACTCAAATTACAGCAGAGGACATTCTCTTTTTCAATGGATTGGGTGATGCTATTGCAAAATTGTACCAGTTCTTGGTGCCAACAGCGAGGATCATTGGTCCCTCACCGGCATATTCTACCCATAGCTCTGCAGAAGCTGCTCACGCAAATACGGCTCCGATTACCTATAAGCTCGATCCAGATAATCAATGGCTTCCTGATATGGATGATTTGTACATGAAAGTCAAATACAATCCATCAATCGTGGGGATTTTAATCATCAATCCGGATAATCCGACGGGGATGGTTTATCCTAGAGAGGTTTTGGAAGGCTTTGTGAAAATCGCCGAGGAGTTCAATCTTCTTTTGGTAGTGGATGAAATCTACCAGAATATCACCTATAATGGAATCAAAGCCGTTCCCTTAGCTGAGGTTTTGGGAGATAGACCAGCTATTTCATTGAAAGGGATATCTAAAGAATTCCCTTGGCCGGGTGCGAGATGTGGTTGGATGGAGTTTTATAATCGGGAATCATCAAAAGAGTTTTCTAAGCTTTGTCAGACTCTGGAAAATGCCAAGATGATTGAGGTTTGTTCCACCATCTTGCCTCAATTGGCTATACCTATTATAATGAGTCATCCTGCGTATCATGAATACCGTGTTAAGGCGAATAATGATATCGGAAGAAGAAGTGAATGGATGGCCGAGATACTAGGCGATATTCCTGGGATAAAATTCAACCCGACTCAAGGAGCTTTTTATAATACCATCGTTTTTGATGAAGGAGTGTTGAATCCTGATCAAAAGTTAGAAGTGGAAGATCCAAGACTCAAAACTTTGGTGGAAGGCTGGGTTTCTGATCCTACAATGCCTTTGGATAAAAGATTTGTCTATTACCTATTGGCATCCGAAAGAATTTGTGTGGTTCCAATTTCCTCTTTCTGCTCAGATTTGAGGGGGTTCCGTGTGACTTTGTTGGAAGAAAAAGAAGAGGTGTTTAAGGATACGTTTACGCGATTAGGGAAAGCGATTAAGGAGTATTTGAAGGGCAAATAGAAGTTTGAGAAAATCTAAATTCTTAAGTGAAAAATCTAAAACTTAGACCGATTAACTTTGAGAGTTCCTCTTGGCATTGATTATCATAGTGGTGAAAATTGCAGTTAACTCGCAAGCTTCTTTATGTAGTGGTTTAATTCTTTCTTCAGTTATAATTCCTGATTCAAAGATTAATTCAAGCCAGAAAACTGTTTCATCTGCTTCCTCTTGAACTATTGAAAGCTTTGAAATAAACTCTGCTCGAGACCGACCTCGCTGTGCAGATCTGTAATTTGCTCCAATGGATGTTCCAGATCTAACTATTTGTTTTCCTAATTCAAACCCAGCCGTTGTTTTTGGGAGTTCGGTTACAAGCTTAATGATTTCCAAAGCGAATGCTTTTGTTCTTTGCTTAAGGTCTTTGTCCATGTCGGCGTCCTTTTTTAGCTTTCATAATTTAGAATTCTGACTTTTAATGCTCTCTCACTTTAATCCTTGAATCAGGGACTATTATTTCTTCTTCAATTATTACATGATCTAAGTTTGATAGGTTGGGTTGTCCGGCGTTGATCCAAGCGGTATACCAAAAGTCAGCTATCATTTTGATGCTTTTCTTCATTTGTTTTTCCACCATGCCATCAAGTCTTTCTGAGTAGGTATTCGAAAAATCCTGGGAGTAAACTCTCACCGTAAGTTTATTCCTTTCTTCAAAACTGAACTTTTGATCCTCAGGAAATTCTTGAGTCAATTCTTTTTCAATCAACAATACAGAATCCACCAAGCTATGAGCTTCGAGAACTGCATCCCAAATGGCAAGCTGTGGGTTTTTGATATATTCCGCTTTTCCAACCCAAAGACTATAATCAGTAGCCTGTAATTCTGGGATTCTACTTTCCCAAAAACCATGGATTCCTTCCTGACCTGTCAATTGACCATTATAGTTCATCGTGGTATGAAGCGGGACATTCAAGTCCCCGATATAATGACCTAAGTCAGCAGAGAGCCGAAGAATTGCGGATTCATTTTTTTCTTCCATCGCTTTGGTCAAGTTCAGGAAAGTAAAATAGGCTGACCAAGGGCCGATCCCATTGAGCCTTATGCTGTCTTCTCCAATTAATTCGACTGCTTCATTCCAATAAATAGGAAGTATATGTTGAGCAGAATCTCCATAATGGTCCAAATCGATATAATGTTTTTCAGCTTCTCCTTCGACTGCATATCTTCTTCTGTCAGGATTGACTGCCTTTTCTGTAATGAATTGGATATGAGGCTTGTAAAAACTAATTAATTCGGGAGGTAAAGAATATACAGCCATCCTGTTGATCAAAGAATGAGCATAAAATCCCCAGAAAATAGGGGTCGGTTTCAAAATGAAAGAGTAAAAAGCAAGTATGATAAAAAACTTCATTCTTAAAATAATCAGAATTTAGAAAGGTAAAAAGTATCAAAAACAGCTATATTTGCCAAATAATGAGGGTTTTGATGGCTTTTTGCATCTTAAAATTTCTCGTCTTGCTAAGGAATGTTCACATTTCCTTTTGCAGTATTAATAATTTACAATAACTTTGCACTCCAATTCGGTATAGGGGAACGTAAAGAACTTTATTTAAATCAAGATATGGCAAATCACAAATCAGCTCTTAAGAGAATTCGTGCTAACGAAGCGAAGCGTTTGAGAAACAGATATCAGGCCAAGACCACAAGAACTTTCATCAAGAAACTTAAGGCTGCTACTGATAAAGTAGAAGCAATGGAGTTGTACAAGAAAGTATCTTCTATGTTGGATAAATTGGCGAAGAAGAATGTGATTCACAAGAACAACGCTAATAACAAAAAATCAAGATTGGCTAAGTTCGTTAACGCTATTGGTTAATCCTTGAGACGAAATTTCATTGAAAACCTCGCTGTGCGGGGTTTTTTTATGTTTAATTTTTAGATATTTTTAGTTGATTAATTTTTTAATTGAAAGCTATGGAGACTTATTCCTCTTTAAAAATCAGTCAGCTTGCTGAAGAAGACCGACCTAGGGAAAAATTACTTTTAAAAGGCAAATCAGCCCTTTCTGATGCCGAATTGATTGCTATTCTGATTGGTTCAGGAACAGCTTCTTTAAGTGCTGTTGATCTTTCGCGAAGTATTTTGGGGTCCGTTGAGCATAACTTGGCATTATTGGCTCGTTTAAGTATTCAGGATTTGAAGAAGTTCAAAGGAATTGGAGAAGCAAAAGCGATTTCAATTGTAAGTGCTTTGGAGTTGGGTAGAAGACGAAAGGATTCTGAGCCTCAGAAAAAAGTGAAAATCACAAGTTCTGTTGATATCTATAATCTAATGAAACCTGAAATGCTGGATGAACAAGTAGAGCTTTTTTACCTTGTCCTTCTTTCACGATCCAATCAGGTGATCAAAAAGCATCTTGTGTCTCAAGGAGGTACGGCAGGAACAGTGGTTGATCCAAAAGTAGTTTTTAAAGTGGGTTTGGAGCACTTGGCACAATCTATGATTCTAGTTCATAATCATCCCAGTGGCTCTTTAACTCCCTCGGAGCAAGATAAAAGATTGACCAAACGGTTGGTCGAAATCGGTCGTGCTTTGGATTTGCCGGTGCTAGATCATGTGATTTTTACAGATACTGGCTATTTTAGCTTCGCCGATGAAGGTGAGCTATAAATTATGAAGACCAATACTATCCTAATCATTTTTGTTTCAGTTGTTGTTCTTGCTGCAGTAGGCTATATGCTTACTAGCGCTGAGGATCCTGAAGTTTATTTGGAAAAAATTGAAGCAGAGAGAGAAAGACAATACAAATTTATCCGATACAATATCGATTCACCCCTTTCTGACGAACAAAAGCAGAATTTCAAGGAGTTGGATTTTTATCCTATTGACCCGCTTTATAAAGTGAAGGCGAGGTTGATTTCCAATGAAGAAAAACGGATGCGTGAAGTTCCTATGACAGATGGTTCAGTGGAAAAATACATTGAGCATTCCTATGCTGAATTTGAGTTGAATGGAAAGACAAATCGACTGTTGCTGCTTCAGTCTGTGGATGAAAAAGATATGCGGAATTTTTTCTTGGCATTTGCTGACGAAACCAGCGGGCGAGATACTTATGGAGGAGGTCGCTACATCAATGTAAGGCAAGACGGAAAGACCTCAATCACCATTGATTTCAACTTGGCCTACAATCCGTATTGTGCTTATAATCCAGATTATGCCTGTCCTTTGCCTCCCAAAGAGAATTTATTGAACATTTCTATTGAGGCTGGAGAGAAAAATTACAAAGATTAGCCTTTTTGGCTGTTCCAAATCTGTTAAATTTGTGAGCATTTCAAGGTAAAATGGGGTTTTCGAACCCTTTTTGTTTATGCGGCTGGAGCTTTTTCTGGCCAAACCCAATTATTCCATGAAAATTTCAATCAATCGATTAAAAAAATATATCCCTTTAACCGAAAGTCCTGAAGAAGTTGGTGCATTGCTGACACAATCTGGTTTGGAAGTAGAAGGGATTGATGAATTTATTTCAATACCGGGTGGACTTGAAGGGATTGTGATCGGTGAAGTACTGACCTGTGTGAAGCATCCCGATGCAGACAAACTAAGCTTGACCACAGTTGATATTGGAGCTGATGAGCCTTCTCAAATTGTATGTGGAGCGCCAAATGTAGCCCAAGGTCAGAAGGTTTTGGTAGCTACAGTTGGAGCTACGCTTTATCCTACCGAAGGAGAGCCTTTCACCATCAAGAAAGCAAAAATCAGAGGGCAAGTTTCACAAGGAATGATTTGTGCTGAGGATGAATTGGGGATTGGTACTTCCCATGCAGGGATTATGGTATTGGGTACTGATTTACCAAATGGTACTCCTGCATCTGAATTGATTCCAGTAACCCATGATCAGGTTTTGGAAATCGGTTTGACTCCAAACCGTGCCGATGCAGCTTCCCATTTGGGAGTTTCCAGAGATTTGAAAGCTCTTTTAGGAAAAGATTTGGCGATAGATGCTGATCCTGAAATCAAAATTGAAGCTGAAGGACCGAAGATTTCTGTTGAGGTAGAAAATGCTGATGACTGTCCGAGATATGCTGGAATCGTTGTTTCTGACTTGAAGGTTGCCCCTTCTCCGCAATGGTTGCAGGATTTCTTGAAAGCCTTGGATTTAGAGCCGATTAACAACGTTGTGGACATCACCAATTTCATCTTGCATGATTTGGGACAACCACTTCACGCTTTTGACGCAGATAAGATTTCTGAAGGGAAAGTCATCGTTAAAAAGCTTCCTAAAGACACTAAATTCATCACTTTGGACGAAAAAGAGCGAAAGCTTTCCGGCGAAGAATTGATGATCTGTGATCCAAATGGAGGAATGTGTATTGCGGGGATTTTTGGAGGAATCGGTTCTGGAGTTTCTGACGAAACCACCTCAATTTTCATGGAGTCTGCTTATTTCTCTCCGGATGTGATCCGTAAAGGAGCTCAGTTCCATGGTCTGAAAACAGATGCATCTTTCCGTTTTGAAAGAGGAACAGATCCAAATATGCCTGTTTTTGCTTTGAAGCAAGCAGTGAAATTGTTGCAAGAGATTGCAGGAGGAAAAGTGAGCTCTGAAATCATCGATTTGTACCCTAATCCTGTAGCGGATTTTGAGATCGATGTAGAATATGGTCACATCAACCGTCTCATCGGAAAGAAGATTGATCCAATTGAGGTGAAGACTATTTTGGAGTCTTTAGATATCCAAGTTGTTGATGAAACTGAAGTTGGGTTCAAGGCAATTGTAAAGCCATACAGAGTAGATGTGACGAGAGAAGCTGATATCATTGAAGAAGTTTTGAGAATTCATGGCTTCCATCAAGTATTACTTTCTAATAATTTGAGTACTGATTTCTTAGCGGATCATCCGGTTAAGGATCTGAACAAATTACAATATCGTCTTTCAGAGATTTTGTCTGGACAGGGGTATTATGAGATGATTACCAATAGCTTGACCAAGCCATCCTATTCTGAAAAGTCTGGATATTTGGATCCACAATTGAATGTAGAGATATACAATAAATTGAGTGAAGATCTAGGTGTCATGAGACAGACTTTGCTCTTCAGCGGACTTGAAGTTTTGGCAAGAAATATCAACCGAAGACAAACTGATATCAAAGCATTTGAATTTGGTACAGTGTATCAAAAAGCAGAAACTGGATACCAAGAAGGCAAGAGATTGGCAATTTTCCATAGCGGTAATCGTTCTTCTGAGAGTTGGTTAGAGCCAGCTAGAGCTTTTGGTTTCTCGGATTTGTATTCCACTGTAGAAAGAATGCTGGAGAAGTTGGGGATTCAAATTGGAGATGTTTCCATGATCGAAACTCAGCCATTTGCTTATGGATTGAAGTTGATGCTTGGCCAGAAAGAACTTGGAATAATCGGTTTGGTAGATGACAAAATGTTGAAGTTGGCAGAAGTACGTCAAGAAGTTTGGTTCGCTGAGTTGGATTGGGACTTGATCTGCAAAAAAGCTTCAGGATTGAAAAAGTATCAGGAGATCTCCAAATTCCCAGAGGTAAGAAGAGATTTGTCTTTGGTAATTGATAAATCTGTCAACTACGATTCTGTGAAATCCGTAGCATTAAAAGCTGGCGGAAGATTGCTTCAAAGAGTTGGTGTTTTCGACGTCTACCAAGGAGAAAAAATCGAAGCGGGTAAGAAAGCTTATGCGTTGAGTTTTTACCTACAGGATCAGGAAAATACTCTGACCGATAAGGTAATTGATAAAACAATGAGTAAATTGATTCAGGCCTTCCAAAATGAGGTAGGCGCTGTTATTCGAACTTAAGAATATGATTCACGAGGAACTGCAAAAACTTGAAAAACTAGCTTATCAGGCTGGGCAAAAGCTTCAGGTGCTTTCTGAAGAAAATAGCCTATTGAAGCAAAAGATGGCGGATATGACAGCGGATTTGGAGAAGAAAGAGCAGGAAATCGACCATTTTAAAAAACAGATTAAAATTAGTAACATTGTGGACAACCGACCGGTGAATCCAGGGGATTCGGCCGAAATGAGTGAATTAATCAATAATTATATACAAGAAATAGATCATTTGATCACCTACTTATCCGAGTGATATGGAGACACTTGCCATACGAGTCAAAATAGGGGATAGAGAATATCCTATGAGAGTCAAAGTGGAGGATGAATCAAAAATCCGCCATGCTGGCAAACTGATCAATGAGAAATTGAGGAAATATAAAACTGAATTTGGTTTGGATGACAACCAGGACTTATTAGCCATGGTGGCTTTTGATTGCATGGTGGAATCCCTAGAAACCAATGAAGTGACAGCCGAGGATAGTGAACATATTCGCAGTAGTATAGCCAATATAAATTCCATTTTGTCCAAAGTTGTATAGTTGAAAAAATCCCACTGATTTCCCGAATTTTTCAGGATTCCTACAGGTTCATTTATATCCAAAACAACCTATGGGAGACGTACTATATATTATCCTGGCGGGCCTTGTTGGCCTTGGTGCAGGAGCTGCGCTTGCGGGCGTTTTTATTAAAAATAAACACAAGCAATTAGAAGAAGAGACTCGCGACAAAGTCAAATCAATGTTGAGAGAGGCAGAGATTTCCGCAGAGTCCATGAAAAAGGATAAAATCCTTGAGGCGAAAGAAAAGTATCTGAAGCTAAAGTCCGAATTTGATGATGATATGTCCCGTAAAAAGAACATCATCATTACCAATGAGAATAAGGTTAAGCAGCGTGAGCAGCAGGTAGCTAAAGAGCTAGAGCATGTGAAAAGAAAAGAAGCTGAATTGGATTCCAAAAAAGAGAATCTAAATGCTCAGCTTCATGCAGTTCAAGTCAAAAAAGAAGAGTTGGACAAAGTGACAAATCAGAGAATCGCTGATTTGGAAAAAGTTGCTGGATTGACCAGGGAAGAGGCAAGAGAGCAATTAATCACTATGCTTACAGAAGAAGCTCAGACCAAGGCGTCTTCTCAAATCAAAGACATTTTGGACGAGGCAAAACTTTCAGCAACTAAGCAGGCTAAAAAGATTGTCTTGGATACCATCCAGAGAACAGCTACTGAGCATGCTGTTGAAAACTGCGTGTCAGTATTCAATATCGATAGCGATGATATCAAAGGGAAAATCATCGGACGTGAAGGTAGAAACATCCGTGCTTTGGAATCTGCTACCGGTGTTGAGATTGTAGTGGATGATACTCCAGAAGCAATCATCATTTCTGGTTTTGATCCAGTGAGAAGAGAGATCGCAAGATTGTCACTTCATAGATTGGTTCAGGATGGTAGAATCCATCCTGCAAGAATCGAAGAAGTAGTAGCGAAAACTGAGAAGAACATCGAAGAAGAGATCGTTGAAATTGGTGAAAGAACCTGTATCGATTTGGGAGTGCATGGTTTGCATCCAGAATTGATCAAAATGGTCGGCCGAATGAGATTTAGATCTTCTTATGGTCAAAACCTGTTGCAACACTCCAGAGAGGTCGCAAAACTTTCCTCTACCATGGCAGCCGAAATGGGCTTGAATGCCAAGTTGGCGAAGAGAGCAGGCTTGCTTCATGATATCGGTAAAGTATGGCCAGAAGAACAAGAATTGCCTCACGCAATCTTGGGTATGGAATTGGCCAAGCGTTACAAAGAGCATCCTGAAGTTTGCAATGCGATTGGAGCTCACCACGATGAGATTGAGATGACTTCCATGATTTCGCCAATTGTTCAGGCGTCTGATGCGATTTCCGGTTCTAGACCTGGTGCTAGACGTGAGATCATGGATAGCTATATCAAGCGATTGAAAGAGTTGGAAGAGCTAGCACTTGGGTTTGATGGAGTAAACAAATGCTTTGCAATGCAGGCAGGTAGGGAGCTACGAGTTTTGGTAGATGCAGAAAATGTAGACGATCAAACTGCAGGAAAGCTTTCATTTGATATCTCGCAGAAGATCGAAAAAGAAATGCAATATCCTGGTCAGATTAAAATCACTGTGATTCGTGAGATGAGAGCAGTGAATTATGCCAGATAAAATAAGAAAAACTACTATTTTAGAGCAGCTGGAAAACCAGCTGCTTTTTTTATGTTTTTAGAAGCCAGTTATCTTCAATTAATCGGTGAGGCCTTCGAAGGTCTCTATTTCCTGCTTTTTCATTATCGGTTGAAGCCATCCGATATACAGCTTTTGGAAAAGCATTTTCCATATTATTCCACGCTCAAACCACAACATCAAAGAGAGTTTCGGAAGAAATTGGAAATGATTGTTTCCCAAAAGAAGTTTATCCCAAGGGGAGGAATGAAGGAGGTTTCAATGGAAATGAAATTAATGATAGGAGCTTCTATCGTCCAGGTGACTTTCGGGTTTTGGAAGGTCTTTTTAAGTCATTTCAAAAAGATCTTGATCTATCCAGATACCTATTACTCGACCATTTCCAAACAATATCATCGTGGTGAGGTCAATCCAAGATTTGGGATGATTGTACTTTCATGGTCATGTTTCGTGGATGGCTTTGTTGACAACCAAGATGGTGTAAATCTGGGAGTGCATGAAGTGGCCCACGCTTTGAAACTTGAAAATCAAATTCATTACAATCAGGAAAGCAATTTCCTTCACCCTGGGATTTGGAGAGATTTTCTAAAACATTCTGAATTAGAAAAAGAGCAAATCCGAATAGGAACCGATGACTTTTTTAGAGAAAGAGGTTCAGTAGATGAAGATGAGTTTTTTGCAGTAGCCTTGGAGAATTTCTTTGAAAGACCGGAGGAATTCAAATTAAGGAAAAAGGAGCTATACCATTTGTTGGTTCAGCTCCTTCGTCAAGATCCTATTACCTTAAAATCAGCCTAAGCTATCTTCTCCTCCAGTTTTTCAAGTGATGTTACCAACGCTTCCTGAAGTCCTGGCAGCAAACTTAAATCTTGATCCCAAAGACTTGAATTTTGTAGAATCGCCTGAATCATTTTACTCTTGTCAGGATTGCTCCAAGCCACTTCGAAAAAAGTAATCACCTCCGATGAATCATTCAAAGGCATTGTCTCGCCATTTACATCTCCTTTATAAAATAAGATCGTGGCAGCAAAAGCAGTAATCATTTTCTCTGGCCAAGCTCCATTTTGATTGAAGAAATCGAGAATAGAAGGAAGTACTCGGACTTTGAACTTTGAAATGCTATTTAAAGCAATGGACTTCAATTCATGCCGGATAAATGGATTGGCAAACCGTTCCAAGACTGCATTCGCAAAAGTCTCAAGTTCTCCTTTGTCCATATCCAAAATTGGGACGATTTCGGTTGCTATGAGCTCTTTGAGCCAAGTTCCGATCTCAGAGTGCTCCACAGACTCGCGGACGGTTCTCAGGCCCTGCAAATATGCATAAGGTACCAGACAAGTATGTGCTCCATTGAGGATTCTGACTTTTCTAGTTCTGTAAGGTGTCAAATCAGCTACGAAAGAAACATCCAGTCCGGCTTTCGGGAAAGGAAGTTCTTCCTGAATCTTCTCAGGTCCCTCGATCGCCCAAAAATGAAAAGGCTCAGCCATCACCTGAAGTTTGTCTTCAAATTCAATATCACTTCCATCTTTAGGGAAGCCGGGGACAATTCTATCAACTAAGGTGTCATAGAAATAAGAGCCTTCTTCAATCCACTTTGCAAAGCCTTCAGGAAGCTTCCATAGATCTACATATTGAAGGATACATTCTTTGAGTTTTCTCCCATTTTTCTCGATCAACTCGCAGGGTAAAAAGTGTAGTCCTTTTGAAATATCTCCATCGAAAAACTGAAATCTCCGGTAAAGCAATGCAGTTAATTTCCCTGGGAAAGTAGTCGGTATTTCTTTGGGTTCATCGTCATCGGAATCGAATTGAATTCCAGATTCGGTGGTGTTGGAAAGGATAAATCTTAAGTCCGGATTTTCTCCCAAAATCAAATAATCTTCATAGGATTCATAAATAGAAGAGTATGATTGAACACAGGAAATCAAGGTAGTGTCTTCAAATACTTTTCCATTTTTCAACCCTTTCTCCAACACATGAAACAAGCAGTCCTGCTCAATCATTTTTGGATCCGCTTTGGGAGAATGAATTTGAACAGTATGAATTCCTCCATCAAATAGGTTTTGATCGATCAGTTTTTGGACCATCCAATCTGCAAAGGCACGCAAAAAATTACCGTTACCATATTGGAGGATTTTGACAGGTCTAAAAGTGAAATCTACTTCTGATTTTGAAAGCGTTTTCATGAATTTTGATAATTATTAGGATTGGGGGAAGGATAATTTTGGAAATATAGTGGATGCTAATTTGAGGACTGTCCTGCAAATTAGAATAAACCATGGGAGTCCGGAATTATGGAAAAGAAATAAATAAGATGTTTCAAATCAATAGGTTGTTATTGGTTTTTGGAAAACAATTCAAACCCGAAATTTCTGGACGATTGATTCTTTCATAAGTGAGACGTGAGAGCCTAATTGTTGAGTATTTATCTAAAAATAAGGTCAAATTGAATAAACTCCCGGTCAGCCTATGTTTAGAGTTCTGTTAATTTGGTTGTTGAGTCTAAATTATATTCCCTTCCAGAAGGAATTGAATTCAATTTTTAATTGGATTTTTTATTCTGTTTTTGGAATGGTTTGCACAATGTTAAAATAAAGCCTTTAACTTAAACAGAATAGGGATTGAAGCTAAATTTGGGAGCTTTGCTACCAAAACTGCCAATTGCAATGAAAATGGAATCGCCGAATTAGATAGGTTTAAATTTGGCTGATACATCAAGATTAGAGTCCATCCAATTAACAACCAATAACAACCCAAAGTGATGAAATTAAAATTAACCAGCCCCATACTAATCTTATTTATACTTCTCTTTCAGCCTCTAGTCAAGGCCCAGCAAAACCTGGAAGATATATATAAGGGAGTGGAGTTTGAGATGCCCAAAGTCAAAGAAACCAGTTTTCCTGATTTCAAAAGAAGCATTGTGGAGTTTGGGGCAGTCGGAGATGGTCTGACCAAAAACTCTGATGCTTTTAAACTTGCCATAGAGGAAGTTTCTAAAAATGGAGGTGGAAAGGTGATTGTCCCCAGAGGAATTTGGCTAACTGGTCCAATCACACTTTTGAGTAATATTAATCTTCATTTGGAAGATGGAGCTTTGATTATTTTTAGTAGGGATAAAGAGGATTATCCATTAGTAGATACAAGTTTCGAAGGCCTAAACACTGTACGCTGTCTTTCCCCCATCAATGCCTATCAGGTGGAGAACATCGCAATAACAGGAAAAGGCACTATAGACGGAAGTGGAGATGCTTGGAGGGCGGTGAAGAGAGATAAAGTGACAGAAAACCAATGGAACAATTTGGTGAAATCAGGCGGGATCGTTGAAGGTTCAAACTGGTACCCTTCCCAGTCATTTTTGGATGGATATCATGCCAGTAGTAGCTTTAATGTACCTGATATCAAGGACCGAAAAGAACTTGAGAAGATGAAAGATTTCCTTAGGCCAGTGATGGTCAGTATCCGTGAAAGTAAGCGTGTGCTGTTGGATGGCCCTACTTTCCAGAATTCACCGGCATGGAACATTCACCCATTGATGAGTGAAGATGTGATCATCAGAAATCTGAATGTCAGAAACCCTTGGTATTCCCAAAATGGAGATGGTTTGGATTTGGAATCCTGTAAAAATGCATTGATCTATAATAATACATTTGATGTAGGAGATGATGCCATCTGTATCAAATCAGGTAAGGATAAAGACGGTCGGGATCGGGCAATACCCACTGAAAATGTCATTATCAAAAATAACGTGGTTTATCACGGACATGGGGGAGTGACTGTGGGGAGTGAAATGTCCAGCGGAGTGAAGAATATTCATATATCCAATTGTACGTTCATGGGTACGGATATAGGATTGAGATTCAAAAGTACCCGGGGACGAGGTGGCATTGTAGAGAATATTTGGATTTCCAATATTGATATGATTGGCATTCCGACTGAAGCAATCGGGTTCAATATGTTCTACACAGGAAATAGTCCGATCATAGAAGGAGACCAAAGTGAAGAAGATGAAAAAAGGCAGGAAAATTTAATTCCAGTGACTGAAGAAACTCCGGTTTTCAGAAATATCAGTATGAAAAACATCCAAGTCACCGATTCAGAAACTGCAGCATTTTTCATGGGGCTACCTGAAATGAAATTGGAAAATGTGCGATTGGAAAACGCTGTTTTGGATGCTAAAAATGGGATTACAGCAATTGATGCTTCAGGACTAGAACTCATCAATGTAAAGGTTTTAGGGACCAATGAGGTGCCTCTGACCATTTACAATAGCCAGGGAGTAACCGTTAGCGGTTTCGAATTCGAAGAAAACGGAAAGCCTGCAGTATGGATTTTGGGTAATTCCAATCGGGTGGAATTGAATAAGGCAGATTTTTCTAAACCAGACCAGATTTTAAAAGGAACCGGACTTCCTGCGAATGCAGTAAAAATGAATTGATATGAAGTTAATTGTAATCCTGATTTCTTTATTTTCCCTTTTTGTTGTTACCATATTCGAAAGTGATGAGCCTCAGGAGGAGATCACTGTTTTCATGGTGGGTGATTCTACTATGGCTGATAAACCTTATGCAGGTAGCAATCCCGAGAAAGGATGGGGACAGGTTTTTCCACTTTATTTCAAAGAAGGGATTCGATTTGAAAACCATGCAAAAAATGGAAGGAGTGCAGCTAGTTTCAGGTCTGAGGGTAGATGGGATGTAGTTATGGATAGAATGAAGTCTGGAGACTATGTGATTATCGAATTTGGGCACAATGATGAGAAAATCAATAAAGAGGATAAAGACGCCTATGCGGATTCCACTTTTCGCCAAAACCTAACTCGATTTATCAAAGAAGTGAGAGAGAAAGGGGGAAAGCCCGTGTTGGCTACACCGATCTCAAGGAGAAGTTTTGATGAAAATGGATTTTTGACAGATACCCATGGAAAATATTCAGTGGTGGTACGAGAGGTTGCCTCAGATGAATCTGTTCCACTTTTTGAACTTCATAAAAAGACCATAGCTCTGATTGAACAATTTGGTCAGGAGAAATCCAAAGAACTGTTTTTGCATTACAAACCAGGTGATTATTCAGTTTTTCCTGATGGAAAAGAAGATAATACCCATCTTTCTCCAACAGGTGCATTTAAGGTCAGTGACTTGGCTGTTGAGGAGCTGAGAAGGGAATTGCCGGAATTGGTGAAATATTTAAAAGACTAAAACAAGACAAATGAAATTTGAACATTTTGCTATCAATGTCCCTGATAGCCAGGCTACATCTTTATGGTATGAGGAGCATTTGGGATTGACTGTGAAGAAGAAAATGACTGAACCTCCTTACATGACGTTTTTGGCGGATGATAGTGGTACAGTGATGTTGGAGATATACAGCAATCCAAAAGGTGAAACTTTGGATTTTGTGGGCTTACATCCCTTGGCAGTGCATTTAGCCTTAGTTTCAGAAGATCCGACAGCCGACAAAAAGCGATTGATAGAAGCTGGTGCTACTGAGTTTTCTGATAATATTTTGCCAGATGGATCACATTTGGTGATGCTAAGAGACCCTTGGGGAATCTGCCTGCAGCTTTGTAAAAGAGCTGTTCCGATGATCTAAATTTCTTTTGAGCTTCATTCTAAATTCCTTAAGATTAGAATTATGGGTGATTTTTTGATCTCATATGATGAATTGCAACAGACTCTAAAAGAAGTCCTAATCCAGTTTGGGTTTTCTGAGGAAAGAGCAGATCAAAGTGCTCATTTATTTGCTAAGACGGACTTGGATGGTGTTCGTTCCCATGGAGTCAATAGGTTTCCGGTTTTTCTGAAATACATCCAAAATGGCTATGTAGATCCCTCCAAGGAACCCGATTTGGAAAGCAGTATTGGTATTTTTGAAAGGTGGGATGGACAGCTGGGACCGGGTAATTTAAATGCGAGCTTCGCAATGTCACGAGCCATTGAAATCTCTAAGAATTTTGGAATAGGCTGCGTGGCTTTGAAGCAAACCAATCATTGGATGCGTGGAGGAAATTTTGGCTGGCAGGCTGTAGAGTCAGGGAAAATTGGAATTTGTTTTACTAATACAAAGGCCAATATGCCTGCTTGGGGAGGAAGCGAACCGAAGCTCGGGAATAATCCTTTGATCGTGGCCATTCCAAGAAAGAAAGGCCCAATTGTATTGGATATGGCCATGTCTCAATTTGCATATGGAAAGCTTTCTAATTTTGCTCGAGCAGGTACGAAAACTCCTTACGAAGCAGGTTTTGATACAGATGGTAATTTGACCAAAGATCCCAATGTGATCATTGAGAATGACATGGCTTTGCCTGCGGGAATGTGGAAGGGAGCAGGATTGTCTTTGGTATTAGATTTATTAGCTTCGATTCTTTCAGGGGGTGATAGTACCCATGAGGTTGATAAATCTGGGGTTGAAAAAGGCTTGTCTCAAGTGTTTTTAGCTTTGGATCCAAAGAAACTGGAGCTAGAAGAATGGGCTGAAACCAAGGCTGAGTCAATCATTCAGGATCTGAAAAGCTCCCAAGTTTTTGATGGAAAAGAAGTTTTTTATCCGGGGGAAAATGTCCTTCGAAATAGACAAATGAATTTAAAATCTGGAATCCCTGTAGATCAGGAAGTCTGGAATGAAATTTTAAAATTTAAAGAATCATGAAAAAATACGGAGTAGGAATAGTCGGCACAGGAGCAATTACGGGAAAGCAAATTGAGGCAGTAAATGGCTTGAGTAATGCGGAGGTTTTGGCACTTTTTAATCCCAATCCAGAATCTGCAAAGCGTGCTGAGGAAAAGTTTCAAATGAAAGTGGATACCGACATGGATCAATTCCTTTCTACTCCGGGAATGGATATAGTTTGCATTTGCTCTCCGAGTGGACATCACTTGATCCCTTCCATTGCCGCAGCCAAAGCTGGAAAGCATTTGGTCATAGAAAAGCCGATCGAAGTAACTTTGTCCCGATCAGATGAATTGACAAAAATCGCCGAGGAAAATAATGTCCGGTTGGAGGTGATTTTCCAAAACCGATTTTCAGAGGATTACCAAAAAATAGTGGAAGGAGTCCGAAATGGTACTTTTGGAAAGCTTTTGTTGGTCAACTCCCATATCAATTGGTATAGATCCGAAGAATATTACGCAACTAGCCAGTATAAGGGCACCATTGAAGGAGATGGTGGTGGTGCTTTGATCAATCAGGCGATCCATACCTTAGATTTGATGTTGAATATTACCGGAGATGTCAAGTCTGTCAATGCCAAAGTGAAAACTTCATTCCACGACATAGAAGCTGAAGATTTGGCCATGGCAATGGTGGAATTCAAATCTGGAGCATTGGGAAGTATCACTGCTGCAACTGCACTTTATCCAGGTTATCCAGAGAGGTTAGAAGTTTTTGGAAGTAAAGGAAGCGCGATTTTGGAAGGGGGAAAATTGATTGCCTGGAATATAAAAGGAGAGAAGCCTTTGGAAATAAAAAATGAGGCGGAGGGCTCTGGAGCGGCTGACCCTATGGCTATTGGCTATCAATTGCATCAAACTCAATGGAAAGAGTTTTTGGAGGCTCTTGATTCAGGTAAGCCAAATAATGTAGACGCAAAAATGGCGAGAAAATCGGTAGAGTTGATCCGAGGGATCTACCTATCTTCTCGCCAAAATAAAACGATTGAGTTTCCTTTTATTGATTAAAGGGAAACTCCTCTTTTCCAAGGAATAAAGTCGTCTTGCTCTAATTGCTGGGCTTTCGTAAGTGTTTCTCCACTAGCGACTTGAATGACGTATTCCAATATTTCTTCACCGACATCTTGAATCGATTTTTCGCCAGAGATAATTCCTCCTGAATCGATATCGATGATGTCTGGCATTTTTGTAGCCAATTTCGTGTTGCTTGAGATTTTTATAACAGGACTTACCGGGTTTCCAGTTGGAGTTCCCAATCCAGTAGTAAACAAGATCACGTTACATCCGGCGCCTGCCATAGCTGTTGTGGATTCTACATCATTTCCAGGAGTACATAGCAAAGTAAGTCCAGGATTCTTTACGAATTCTCCATAATCCAAAACATCTTGAACTGGTGATGTCCCACCTTTTTTGGCTGCTCCTGCGGATTTGATCGCATCTGTGATCAAGCCATCTTTGATATTTCCAGGGGATGGATTCATGTCAAATCCAGATCCAACAGCTTCTGCTCTAGAATTATAGGATTCCATCAAATGCGCGAATTTTTCCGCCTTTTCATCATCAACACATCTGTTGATCAATTCTTGTTCTACTCCGCATAGCTCAGGGAATTCAGATAGAACAGTGCTTCCTCCAAGTGTCACTAACAAGTCTGAAGCGTATCCTACTGCTGGGTTTGCAGAAATTCCAGAGAATCCATCTGATCCACCGCATTCGAGCCCCATTACCAAATGGTTCAAAGAAGCAGGCTTTCTCTTTTGTTCATTGACTTTGGTAAGCTCCAAGAATGTGCTTTTGATCGCCTTGGTTAACATTTGAGCTTCTGTTCCTTCATTTTGCTGAACAAAAAGAAGGGTTGGCTTTCCATGATTCGGGCTGAATTGATTCAGTTTTTCGAAAAGGGTTTCAGCTTCAGCATTTTGGCAGCCCAAGCTTAGTATTGTTGCACCTGCCACATTCGGATTGGCGATATATCCTGCCAACAAAGCACAAAGAGCTTCAGAATCTTGACGAGTTCCACCACAACCTAATTGGTGGGTAAGGAATTTAATGCCGTCAATATTGTCGAAAATTTTAGAAGAAGCAGAGGAATCAGAAGGGCCAGAGGCAAGGTTTTCAATAGCAGATTGGTTGCCATTTTTATAAAGGTCAGCCATTTCCCTTACCAAGTTTTTGTAAGGGTTGGTCTTTGCAAAACCCAACTCTTCCAAAAATGCTTCTTTGATGACGCCGACATTTCTGTTTTCACAAAAAACCAAAGGAATAACTACCCAATAGTTTCGAGTACCGACTCTTCCGTCATTTCTATGGTATCCCATAAAAGTCTTGTCCTTGAATCGGCTGATATCTGGCTTGATCCAATCCAGATCTGCAGACTTCTCTCCGAAGGCAGTGGTTTTATGGGCTATGTTATCAATTGTCAAGGCACTCCCGGCTTCAATGTTTTCCAAAGCCTTGCCTACAGTGATGCCATACATAATAATTTCATCTCCTGGCTCAAGATCCTGAAGTGAAAGTTTATGTTTTGCAGCAATGTGATCTTTTAATGTTATTTGGGACTCTCCAAAAGTCAAAGTGCTTCCAGCATCCAAATCTCTGAGAGCGACCAGCACGTTGTCATTTGGGTGTATTTGCAAACTTTCCTTGCTCATATAATATTTGGCAAAATAGGTTGGTTGAGGTTTTAGTTCAGCCCCTAAAGGTCTTTTATTTTTTTGAAATTTTTGAAAAATATATCAAAAGATGTTCCCTACAGTTGTTTTTACCCACAAATAGGGAATTTGGACTATTATTTAGGAAAAACAATCGTTTCCGTAAATCTTCGGGTTTTTCCGCTCAGAAAAAGTTATACTTGTTGTAGAGTAGTAAAACTTTTATGCTTCATAAACCCCAAATCCGTAACCTTCTATTTTATTTCCTTTTAGTGTTGCTTGGAGCCTGTCAAGGGCCTCAGACTAAAAAGATTATAAAAATGGGCCATGCCCAAGTAACCTCTCATCCCGTTCATGCTGCCATGCTGTTTTTGGCAGAAAGAATTGAGGAGAAATCAGGAGGTCAGATCATCGTCAAAGTTTATCCAAATCAGCAATTAGGAACTGAAAGAGAACTTCTGGAACTACTTCAAATAGGTAGTTTGGGAATGACCAAAGTTTCTGCTTCTGCTTTAGAAGGTTTTGCACCTACTATGCAAGTATTTGGGATGCCATATCTTTTTAGAGATGATGAGCATCAAGAAAAAATTCTCAACGGCGATATTGGAAGACAGCTTCTTTTGGATGGTGAGGAATATTGGTTGAGAGGCTTGTGCTATTATGACGCAGGAAAGCGAAGCTTTTATACCAAGGATAAGCCAGTGGAGACTCCCGCTGATTTGGCAGGTTTGAAAGTTCGAGTAATGGAAAGTCAGACAGCTTCCAATATGGTGAAGGCCATGGGAGGTTCTCCGACTCCAGTTTCCTATGGTGAGCTTTACACTGCTTTGCAGCAAGGAATTGTGGATGCTGCTGAAAATAATGCACCGAGTTTTTACAATTCCAAGCACTACGAAGTTTGTAAATTTTATAGCCTAGATGAACATACAGCTATTCCTGATGTGGTAATTATTAGCACGAAGGTATGGAATCTCTTGAGCCCACAGGAGCAAGAATGGGTGCAAGAAGCAGCGTATGAGTCTGCAGCTCATGAGAAGAAACTTTGGGCTGAATCCACAGCTGAATCTTTGAGAGAATTGGAAAAAGCAGGTGTAACCATCACGCATCCTGACAAAGAGCCTTTCCGAAAAGCTGTAGAAGGGGTATATGATCAACTTAAAGTTGAGCAGCCTGAAATCTATGAAATTGTCCAGGCAATCAGAGAAGTACAATAATAAATCCCAAAGGAATGTTTTCTCCCAGTATAAAAAATACAATTGATCGCTGGATAGAGGTGTTTTTGATCCTCTTGATGGCATTGATGGTCATCAATGTATCTTGGCAAGTTGGCTCAAGATATATTTTGAATGACCCTAGCTCCTTTACAGATGAGCTGGCTAGATACATGTTGATATGGGTAGGGATGCTCGGAGCTGCTTATGTGGCCGGAAAAGATGAGCACTTGGCTATTGACATTGTTTTGACTAAAATGAATCCTACCAATCGCATCAAAACTCAAATGCTAATTCATGTTTTTGTGATGCTTTTTGCCTTGGCAGCAATGGTGATTGGTGGTGTCAACTTGGTTTATATCACCTTTATTTTGGGTCAAAACTCCGCTGCTTTGCAGATTCCATTGGCCTACGTTTATGTAGTGATTCCTTTCAGTGGATTGCTCGTGATTTATTACCAAATCAGTAGAATTGTTATGTTGAACCAAGAGCTAAAAAACAGTTGAAATGGAGACCTTAAGTATTTTAGTTCTAGTAATATCCTTTTTGTTCTTTTTGGGAATAGGTGTTCCTGTTGCTTGGAGTTTAGGTCTTTCCAGCCTTTTGACTTTGTTGGTTACAGTTTCGACTTTACCTGCGATGACAACCATCGCACAGCGTATGGGGACGGGATTAGATAGTTTTTCCTTGCTTGCAATTCCCTTTTTTATACTCGCAGGAGAGCTCATGAACCGGGGAGGGATAGCCAATCGATTGATTGACTTTGCAAAAGCAATTACAGGCAGACTTCCAGGTGGTTTATTGCATGTAAATGTGATTGCAGCCATGCTGATGGGAGCAATTGCTGGATCTGCTGTAGCAGCAGCCTCATCAATGGGAGGAATCTTAGGTAAAAGAATGGAGAAAGAAGGTTATCCAAAAGAACTGGGAGCCGCAGTTAACATCACCTCTTCCACAACTGGATTGATCATTCCACCTTCCAATGTGTTGATCGTTTATTCTTTAGCCTCAGGAGGAGTTTCTGTTGCTGCGTTGTTTGTGGCAGGTTATTTACCGGGCTTGTTGGTTGGAGTTATGTTAATGATCACAGCCGCAGTAATGGTTAAGATCAAAAAGCTTCCTTCAGGAGAAGCCTCGACAATTAAGCAAGTTTTGTCCACGTTCTGGAAAGCAATTCCTAGTTTGTTCCTTTTGATCGTCGTAATTGGAGGGATTATAGCAGGAGTATTCACAGCAACAGAGGCATCCGCGATAGCTGTTTTGTATGCTTTGGGGCTTTCATTAATATACAGAGAATTAAAAGTGAAAGACTTGCCAGCTGTTTTGTTGAAGTCTGCTGAAACTACAGCGGTCGTCATGCTTTTGATTGCTACTTCTATGGCGATGTCTTGGGTGATGTCAGCGGAAGAAATTCCTCAAAGTATTTCTAATTCATTGTTATCCTTGAGTGATAATATTTTTGTAATCCTGATCATGATTAACTTGATTCTTTTGTTTGTAGGGGTGTTTATGGATATGACTCCTGCAGTTTTGATCTTTACGCCTATCTTTCTACCAGTCGTGACGGCTTTGGGTGTTGATCCAGTACACTTCGGGATCATGATGGTACTAAATCTTTGTATTGGCTTGTGTACACCTCCTGTGGGATCCATTCTGTTTATTGGAGTTGGAGTCGCTCAAACGAGTATTCAAAAAGTCATCAAACCGCTTTTGCCTTTCTTCTTTGCGATGATCGTTGCCCTGATCTTGATTATGGCATTCCCAGAAATATCGCTTTGGTTGCCTCGAGTATTTGGGGTTTAATAAATCAAGAGGCTGTCCCAAAAATATAAAATTTGTCTACCTGAGCGGAGTCGAAGTCCAAATGAGTCGAAATAATCAACATTTCGACTTCGCTCAATGTGACAAAAATGAAATATGAGACAACCTCTTTTTTAATTCTTTACTTCTTCAATTCCTTTTCAATAAATGCAACAGATAGTGGTATCTGCTCAACCGAGCGGCTACTTTCATCTTCAATTACCAAATAGGCTGTTTTTTGCTTTTTCGCCTCTTTGATAATCTTCGCAATTTCTACATCACCTGTTCCAAGGACTACATTCGTTTCTACATCTCCTTGACCGTTTTTAGATCCAGGAGTTCCGATCAATCTGTCTTTGAGATGGAGCATTGGAAACTTGCCTTTATACTTTTTCATGATTTTCAAGGGATCGCCACCTCCCATTTTTACCCAGAAAACATCCATGTTGAACGCAAAGTCTTCCGCATTTTCGAGCATGTAATCCATCACTACACCTTTTCCATTTGGTCCAAACTCATATCCATGAGGATGATAAAGAAATGTTAGATTATGTTCCTTTAATTCCTTTCCGACTTGGTTGAAAAGAGCAGTGGAAATCTTGATTTCATCCAGAGTAATTGGGCCGTCAGCATGTGGTATCCAGTAGCAAGTGACGTATTTGGCACCATATTTTTTTGCTTCTTCAATGATAGGCTGGAGTGTTTTTGTCAATTGATTGTAATCAGCGCCAACACCGACAATGCTTAAGTTGTTTTTGCGGAGCAGATCTTGGTATTCCGCATCAGATAGTCCGTATCCACCTCCTCCTTCCAAAGCATGAATTCCCCATGAAGAAACCTTTTGAAGGTATTTGGAAGGGTCATTTGGCATTTCATTTCTCAAGGAATAAAGTTGAAGCGCCACTTGCTGGGCTGATAAGCTTAGTGGTAAGCAAAATAGAAGTGAAAAAAAGAGTTTTTTTAGATTCATGATTAGGTTGATTTTGGGAAGAATCAATCTAGTGAATTTTTAAATGCAATGTTAAAATGAAGCGCTCAGCAACAAGATAAACCGCTAAAACGATAACTTTTCTTCCTTTTCTTCCTATTTTTCATATTGAGAATTATTCTGAAAATTCGATTACCCTTAAAATATTTATGAACTCCAGAAGAAAATTTATTCAAAATTCCTCCTTGATTGGATTAGCTATGAGCATTAAACCCGATTTCAGCCTTTTCGAAAAACAAGATCAAATCCTAGGTCATGGTGACTTTAAATATAAAGTCGATATGAAATGGGGTAATCTGGATCCTACCAAAGTTCCTGTAGTCAATTGCCATGAAATGGTAATGGATCGAAAAGGTAGGATGATCATGTTGACTGATGAAGCGAAGAATAATGTGATTATCTATGACCAATCAGGAAAGCTTTTGGATACCTGGACTTTGGGATTGAAGTCTGGACATGGCTTGACTCTCGTAGATGAAGGTGATGCAGAATACCTATGGGTGGTAGACAATGGAGGAAGAGTACTGAAGACCACATTGGATGGAAAAATCATTACTGAAATCAAAAATCCGAAAGAAGTAGGGATTTACTCAGAGGACATGAGATGGACTCCAACAGAGACAACGGTCGCACCAAATGGAGATTTATATATAGCTGATGGTTATGGATCTCAGTATTTTCTTCATTATGATTCTGATGGCAATTTCATCCGCAAATTCGGAGGTGATGGCCATGGTGATGCACAATTCAAAACTGCTCATGGTATCACTGTAGATCAGCGTGGAGGTGCAGCTCCCACCTTGATTTGTACGTCTCGTGGACATAATTCCTTCAAAAGATTTTCTATGGATGGGGAATATATCGAAACCATGTTTTTGCCAGGAGCATTTGTTTGCCGACCTGTGATTCATGGTGAAAATCTATACGCAGGAGTTTGCTGGTCAAGATTGAAGTATTTGGAGCAAATGCCTGACTCAGGTTTTGTGACGATTTTGGATAAAAACAACAAAGTGGTTTCCAACCCAGGAGGGACTGCCCCAGAATATAAAAATGGCGAATTGCAATTAATGGTACAGAGTGAGCCGGTGTTCAAACACTGCCACGATGTATGCATTGATCAAGATGAAAATATTTATGTCTGCCAATGGAATGCAGGTAAGACATATCCAATTAAGCTTACCCGAGTCTAAGGATTTGGGTAAGTTGAGTGTTGTTTCACCTCCTAACCCAAAATATTATGAGTTCAGTAACAGTTGGATGGTTTGAGATTCCAGTCAAAGATATGGATCGAGCCATTGGATTTTATGAGAAAGTTTTTGCCTGTCAATTGAATAAGCAGGTGATGGGAGATTTTCAAATGGCCTGGTTTCCTATGGATGAAAATTCGAAAGGAGCTGGTGGTAGTCTTGTATATCATGAGCAATTCTACAGCACCAGTGAGCATGCTGGATGTTTGATTTATTTCTCTTCAGAAAATTGTGAAGTTGAGCTGGGAAGAGTTGAAGGTGCGGGAGGGAATGTGCAAATACCTAAGCGCTTGATTGCTGAAGATATTGGGTATATGGGTGTGTTTTTTGATTCGGAAGGGAATCGAGTAGCTATTCATTCCAGAGCTTAAAAAAGGAAATATTTAAGGCAAATGAATAGAATATTTAAAGAGGAGTCTCTGATCTCGCTGGATTTGCTACAGGAGAAAACCACTCGGATTTTTGTTCTTCTATCAAGTGCATTAATGCTTTTTTAGTTTAAGGTCAGAACTTCATACAGCACCAATATAGAAAAATGGGCAGGTATGATCCTGCCCATTTGTAAGAAAATTGCTGATAAACTGGAAATGAAATTGGGATTTGAAACCCAAGGAGATAACCTAAATGTCTTTTACCTAGAAAGGAAAATGAGCTAGATAATCACTACGGTTAGACTTTTTGCCCCATGAGCACCGATTACCAAGGATTGCTCAATATCTGCTGTTTTCGATGGACCTGCGATGAAAACTCCAAAGCCTGAATGTTGCGCTCCTATTTTTTCATATGCTTGATGCATATTTCCGAGGATATTCGATTCAGGTACGGTTATGACCAAATGCTCTGTGATAAAAGGAATAGCTCTTAATTTTAACTGAGTGTCATCCAGCCAAATGGCTCCATTTTCTGCTGCCGCCCATTGTCCATCCAAGATAGCCAGCTCCAGTTCCGCCAATTCATGAGGATCAGAAGGAAGAATTTGAGAGGAAGAAACTTCAAGTCTTTCTGAATTAGAAAGAATCTTGGAGTAACCTTTTTCTTCCATCCAAGATTGAAAATCTTCTTTGGAAATCACCTGACCTTTATTGCCTTCAATGGATAAAATAAATGTGGCAAGTAAGTCCTCTGGAACTCTGAATTCTGGAATTTCTGGAAGAGTTTTGTTATCGGATTTTACTTTTTGAATCGCTTGAATGATCTGATCTTTACTGCTCATGGTCTGTTCTTTTTATACCATTCTTTAAAAGATTCTTTCGGAGGATTTGGTAGATCTCGCTCTTTGCCCCAAACGTTCAATGGGTTGTAAATGATTGACTTTGGTAACGCTTTCAAGGATTTTCTCATCAAGCTCCCAGAGATTTTGTATGCCAATGGACTGGTGAAAATTCCACTAGCCATCTTCATACTCATTCCTTTTGCCATGTCTGGATTGGCTTTGGTGATTTCTTGACGCCATTCATATAGCTGCTCATGAATGTTGATTTTAACAGGGCAAACATCGGAGCAGCTGCCGCAAAGAGTAGATGCGAAAGGTAGGGTGCTGTACTTTTTGACATCAATACCTGGCGACAAAATTGATCCAATAGGTCCTGGAACAGTACTGCCATAACTGTATCCGCCACTTCTTCTATAGATGGGGCAAGTATTCATGCATGCACCACAGCGAATGCATTTAAGGGAGTTTTTAAATTTTTCCCTTGCTAATTGGCGGGTTCTTCCATTGTCCAAAAGAACAATGTGTATTTCTTTTCCTGGTTCAGGACTTCTAAAATGCGAGTTGTAATTGGTGATAGGTTGACCGGTAGCAGATCTAGCCAAAAGACGAAGGAATACTCCCAAGTCTTTTCTTCGAGGAATGATCTTTTCAATTCCCATGCAGGCAATATGTACATCTGCTAGATGTACTCCCATATCTGCATTTCCTTCATTCGTACAGACTACAAACTCACCAGTTTCAGCGACTCCAAAGTTTACTCCGGTGATAGCTACTTTCGCCTTTAAGAATTTCTCTCTAAGATGAAGTCTAGCTGCATGGGTCAAATAGGTTGGATCTTCATTTCCTTTTTCAGTCTTGAGCTTCTCATGGAAAATCTCCGAGATGTCCCCTTTCTTCAAGTGAATTGCCGGAAGGACAATATGACTTGGGGGTTGCTGAAGGAATTGAACGATCCGCTCTCCTAAGTCAGTATCAACCACTTCCACTCCTCTTTTCTCCAAATAAGGATTGAGATGGCATTCTTCGGTTAGGATCGATTTACTCTTGACGATTGCTTTGCAATCATGCTTTTCCAAAATTGAATGGACAATCTGGTTATGCTCTTCGGCATTGACAGCCCAGTGAACATGGATCCCATTCTTTTTGGCATTTGCCTCAAAGTCCAATAGAAGTGTGTCCAGATTATTGAGGACATAGTCTTTCAGTCCAGAAGCTATTGTTCTCAAGTTTTCCCACTCAGGGATCGACTTTGAAATTTTATCTCGTTTATCTCGGACAAACCAAAGGGTCTCATCATGCCAATGACTTTTGGCCTGATCCTTCAAAAATTCCGCTGCTTTCGATGGGTGACTCATTGAATAGCTTGGTTTAAGATTTCGGCAATATGCATGAATTTAAGCGGCTGCTTATTCCTCGAGGATATCCCCTGCAGGTGCATAATGCAGGACATGTCTCCACCAGTAAGAATCTCAACATCTTTTTCCAGGTGATCTGCCAATCGGTCTTTTCCCATTTGAACAGAAAGAGCTTCCTCACTTACAGCGAAAGTTCCTCCAAAACCACAACACTCATCTTTTCGGGTCAATTCTACCCAGTCTAATCCATCCAGTCCTTGAAGTAACTGTTTGGCTTTATTAAATGGAGAGACATTTAACTCGGTAGATGCTCCTAATCGAAGTCCTCTTAATCCATGGCAGGAAGAATGATATCCGATTCGGTGTGGGAATTTTCCCTTGATTTCAGCTTTTAAAACGTCCGTAATAAATTCTGTCAATTCATATACTTTTCCCTGAAGCTCTTTGTAAGCATTTTGATCAAGGAATTCTGGCGGGAAATGTTCTTTCACGTGCATGATGCAACTTCCCGAAGGAGCGACTACATAATCGAATTCTCCGAAAGTCTTGATGAAATGCTCACTGCTTCCAATGGTATCTCTCTCATAGCCAGAGTTTGCGAGCGGCTGGCCACAGCAGGTTTGGTTTTGAGGATAGCTGACTTTGCAGCCTAATTTTTCAAGTAATTCTAAGCTGGCAATCCCTACGTTTGGATAAAATTGATCCACGTAGCAGGGAATAAAAAGGCCAACATGGGGTGTTTGATTTGACATGGGGTTCGAATTTAGTTTCCAAAACTCGAATTCACTAGCATAGCAGCTCCTAATGCGGATCCATTTGGAAAATCACTTGGGATAATTTCGAGGGCAGGTAGTTTAATTCGAAGCATGGATAGGAAAATGTCATTTGCATTAAATCCTCCATCCACGTAGAGCTTTTTGACATTCGAATCTTCCAAAACGAGGCTGAGTGAAGCTACCTGAAGATCGGTCAATTCGTGGATGAAAGTATAATACGCAGACTCAAAATTCTCAAAACTTGCCCAGTCGGAGCAAGCCGCTTGTGGAATATCGTAATCCTCCGGCTTCAGGTAGTGAAAATGTATTCGCTTTTTTGACTCATTCTTAGCTTTTTCATATAGGCTATTGTCAAACTTTAATTTTTTGTAGGTGCCCTGGGGAAGTTCCCAGAAGCTGTACATTTCATCAATCTGATACTTGTGCTCTTCTCCAATAAAGAGTCTGGAGATCTTGATGGGTTGACCTTGAATGCTCAAAAACTGAAGGCAATCCTGCTTCAATTGTTTTTTGGTCAACTTAGATTTGTTGAAAGGATTGATGCTGATCGCCCATGTGCCTGTTGACAACAGAGCGAATTCGTTACTTTCTTGACTGAGGTAGGGAAGAAGTGCACCAGAAGAATCATGAACTCCAATTCCACAAGGAATACTGCCAAACTCTTCCTTGGTTTGTAAAAGAGAGTTTCCAGGTAAAATAGGAGGAAGTAGCTTGTCTATTTCTTCATTTTTCACCCAGTCATGGTAATCCATTTTCTCAAAATCCCACAATCCCGTATGACATCCAATGCTGGTATAATCAGAGACCATTTGGCCCGTGAAAATCATGCTCAGATATTGGGGTAAATGAAGGCTGTATTTGATCTTTTTATAAAGCTCAGGTTTGGAATGCTTGATGAAATATATCTGGAGTCCAGAGTTGAGCATCGCCAATGGAGGGGAGGAAGTCTGCTTACAGAAATCCATCTTGCCACCATTTTGAGCGTAGAATTTTTTTAATAAATCCTCAGGGTAAGGCTTTAGGTAATCGTAAAGTGGAGTGACTGGCTCTCCAGTTTCATCTACATGGACAAAGGAGGCTCCATGTCCAGAGAAGTTTAATTTTTTGATTTCATATTGCTCGGATTCCAGAGCCTTTTTGAAGGTTTCGATCATCCAATCCCTCATCGGGAGAACCGGTTCGGCAGGGAAACCATCCTCATCTGGAATTGAATCCAGACGAGTGTAGGTGTTCCAAACTTCATTTAATGATTCGTCAAAAAGAAAGAATTTCTTGTTGGTCTTGCCAATGTCAAAAACAGCAGTAACCGGGATTTTGGGCATGGTAAAAACTTAATTCTATAGAGATTTTCGGATGGTTAGCCTAAATGGATTTTTGATTGGAATTCTATCTTCGGAACCTAGGATTTGCTCAGCGATTGATTTGCCCATATGGACAAAATCAGTAGAAACAGTAGTGATTCCTTCTGCCAATATTTCTTTCAATGGAGTGTCATTGTAAGAAATCAAACCGATATTCTTACCAAGACACAGGGATTGCTCTCTGGATTTTTTTACCACACTAACCAAATCCGATTCTGAAAGAACAATGTAGCATTCTCCATTTTCCAATGGCTCTTCATCATCCATTCCATCGATAACCAAATTCTTGAAATCATGGAAGAAACAGAATTTTTTGAAGCCGTCGATGATTTCCTCTGGATACATTCCCCCTTTCGGGAAAACCAAAATCAATCGTTCGTACTTTTTCAAATGAGAAATTCCAGACTCCAAGGCCTCGAAAATATCCTTGCTAAAATCCTGATAAATTCCAGGGAATTCATTCTCATGACCCTTTACAGCCCGGTCAATGATCAATAGTTTATCCTTTGGGATTCTCTTGATCAATTCATAAGCAGCGTCTGGATGTCCCTCTTGATCAAAGAAGTGAGGGGCAAGTACATAATAATTGTACTTGCCTATATATCTTTCTAAGAAGTCCTCGAATAGCCGCTTATTATAGTGATGAATCTGTAAATCAACAGTTGCTTGATCGCCCAGGCTTTCGACAATAGAATAGTAGATGAGCTTTTTGTAGGAACTCAATTTATTGAAGAGCAAAAGCACTTTTGATTTTGAGGCCATATTGGTAGAGGCCACATAGAAGCCCTTACCCCGAACGGAAGTGATTATTCCTCTGTCTCTCAATTCGTTATAGGCTTTTTCTACGGTGTCTCTTGACAATAAAAGATCAAAACTCGTTTCATTAATTGAAGGGATTCTATCCCCGACCATCAGCTCTCCCTTTTCTATATCCTCCAAAATCAGGTTGACTACCTGTAGATATTTTGGAGTACGGGAATCTACATGTATCATTTCAGATTTGTCTAAAAGCATTGGTTATTCTGGGTTTTTGGGTACTCATACTTTTATCTCGGAAATGCTGCTGCCAATCCGCCGTCTACATTCAGCATGTTTCCGGTTGATTTGGACAACAGACCTCCGACAAAGGCAAATGCCGCATTGGCAATGTCCTCTACCTTGACACTTTCTTTTAGAAGTGTTCTGTTGGCGTAATATTGTGGCAAGTCTTTGACATCAATACCATAAGCTTTGGCGCGATTTTCAGCCCATCCACCTTCCCAGATGTTGGAGCTTTCAATCACTGCGTCCGGATTGACTACATTGACTTTAATCTTATCTTCTGCTAATTCAGCTGCCATCAATCTTGACATGTGCAGCTGAGCAGCTTTGGTTGTACCATAAGCTACATTTTTTGGGCCGGCTACCAAAGCGTTTTTACTTACAATGTTCACTACATCGCCTCCAGTGCCCTGTTTTCTCATCAAATCCACTCCAGCTTTTGATACATGGTATTGACCCATTACCAGAATATTGTGAAGTCTGTCCCAATCCTGGTCGCTGTGCTCTTCGAATTTTCTGGAAATGCTGATTCCAGCATTGTTGACAATGATGTCCACTCCGCCATATTTCAGACAAGTAGATTGAATAGCTTTTGCAAGGCTGTCGGTGTCAGTTACATCCAAAAGAACTCCGTGTACGATATCTTTTCCATACTTACCAGTGAACTCGTTTAGTGCTGAGTCGAGCCTACCTGCATCGATGTCTGTCAATACCACGCATGCTCCTTCTTGAACGAATTTTTCTGCGATACCTTTTCCGATTCCTCCAGCACTTCCTGTTACCAAAGCAATCTTTCTGGAAAGGGGCTTTTCTTTTGGCATTCTCTGAAGCTTCGCTTCTTCTAGTAACCAGTATTCAATATTGAAAGCCTCCTGAAGAGGAAGAGAAACATATTCTGAAACTGCTTCAGCTCCGCGCATCACATTGATCGCATTGATATAGAATTCGCTAGCAACACGGCTAGTTTGCTTGTCTTTTGCGTAGCTGAACAAACCAACACCTGGCCAAAGGATGATTACCGGATTCGGGTCTCTCATAGCCGGACTGTTTGGATGCTTGTGGTTTTCATAATAGGAAGCATACATCGCACGATAATCTTCAAAAGCTTTTTCGAAAGATTGTTTGATGGCTACACTATCAGATAAATCAGCATCTGGAGCTAAATCCAATACCAAAGGAGAAATTTTCGTTCTCAAAAAGTGATCTGGGCAACTTGTACCCATTGGAGCTAATTTATTAAGATCATGGCTATTGATGAATTGTAGGACAGTGTCAGAGTCATTGAATGTTCCAACCATCAATTTTTCAGAAGAAGCCAAACCTCTTAGGATCGGAGCAAGAATAGCTGCTTGACTTTTTCTTTGATCAGGTGCCAAAGATTGAACTTTCTCTCCACCGAAAACTGGGCGAGTTTTTCCATAATGATCTTCCAAATATCTGGATGCCGTCTCAATTACATCCAAGCTATTCATATAGCAATCATAGGCAGTGTCACCCCAAGTGAACAAGCCATGTCCTCCTAGCATAATACCTCGGATTCCAGGGTTTGCATTCAGCGCGTCTCGAAGCTGAAGTCCCAAATCGAATCCTGGCTTTTGCCATGGAACCCAAGCAATGCTACCATTCCACAGATCTTTGGTGATCTTTTCGCCATCCTTAGATGCTGCGATTGCTATAGCCGCATCAGGGTGTAGATGATCGATATGCTTGAATGGTAAGAATGAGTGCAAAGGCGTATCAATAGATGGAGCCTTGGATTTCAAATCATAGATACAATGGTTGAAAAGTTCTACCATTTCATCTTCGAATTCCAGACCTCTATATACAGACTCCAGCGAGCGAAGCTTGTCTACATAAAGTCCGGCCAATCCTGCCTTAGTAAGTGTTCCTATGTCTCCGCCGGAACCTTTCACCCACATGATTTCTACCTCTTCACCTGTCAAAGGGTCTTTTTCATAGGTTTTGCAAGAGGTATTTCCTCCTCCATAGTTTGTAATGCGTAAATCTGAACCTAGAATGTTGGATCTATAGATCAAAAGATCTACTTCTTTTCCTTCTAATTCATTTGCAACTTTTTCGTCCCAGAGGTAAGAGACATGTTTAAAGTTCTGGGTTTTCATCGTCATATTTTGGTATTTTAGCTTATACGAATTTGTAAGAAATATGCCCAAAGTGTGTCCTGTGGTGTCTTGAAAATACGGCTTTTTATTGAGACAGTACAGGATAGTTGATTAGGAGTTTGTTAACAACTTGTTTGCAAATCACTCAATGAAGAATACATTATTTAAGAAGATAGTAGCTAGGGAGGAGTTTGAACGAGTTTCAGTTCCCGATGACAGACTAAAGGGTAGCAAGGGTTTCTTGGGAATGTATGCTGGGGAGCATGCAGCAGGAACCGAGTTTGTCATCGGGCCTCTCTTTGTAGCACATGGCGTTTCAGCCGGAGACTTATTTGTCGGACTTTTAATAGGAAACCTTTTAGCAGTTTTAAGTTGGGGACTGATCACAGCTCCTATTGCTGTCAAGAAACGCTTTACTTTATATTATCAGTTGGAAAGGATCGCAGGCAAAGGCGTCGTCAATTGGTATAACCTTGTCAATGCCCTAATGTTTTGCTTTTTGGCAGGCTCCATGATAGCCGTCTCGGCCACCGCTGTTGGAATTCCTTTCAATTTGGAAATGCCGACTTTGACAGACTGGATGCCAAGGACATCCGGCTGGGTGATAACGGTTTTGCTAATGGGAGCCATCATCACTTTGGTGGCAATCCAAGGCTATTCCCAAGTATCCAAATTTGCAAATATCATGTCTCCGTGGATGATTTTGATATTTGCAGCAGCTGGAATTGTCGGCTTAGCCCAATTGGGAGTGAGCTCATTTGATAGCCTAATCGCAACAGCGAATGAGGTAATCTGGACGGGTGTCCCGATGACTGGTATGTCCAAGTTTACTATTTGGCATATTATATTCTTTGCATGGTTTTGTAATATGGCCATGCATATTGGAATGTCAGATTTGACCATTCTGAGATTTGCAAAATCTTGGAAATATGGTTTCTTGACCTTTGCAGGAGTGTATTTAGGCCATTTTCTAGCTTGGTTGGCATCAGGGATTCTATATGCGGTTTTTCTTCAAGCTAATGCTGCATCTCAGGAATTTGCGCCAGGAGCCATTGCCTATCAGACTTTAGGCTTGGCTGGGGCTGTCTGTGTGGTCGTTGCTGGATGGACAACTGCCAATCCGACAATTTATCGGGCAGGTCTTGCCCTACAAGGGATTTTTCCTAAAGTTCCTTCTTGGAAAATCACAGCCATTGTAGGTGGAATCACAAGTTTGGCAGCTTGCTTCCCGGCTTTAGTGATGAGATTATTGGATTTTGTCGCGCTTTATGGGTTGCTGTTGATGCCTATGGGAGCCGTGATTTTTGCGGATTTTTATTTCTCCAAAAAATTCGGATTTCAGGATGAACAAGCATTGAACTCTCATGCCAATTTTAGTATGCCTGCATTTTTGTCTTGGATCTTGACCTTGGCCTTCTGTCTATTCCTGAACTTCTCCTACGGGGTAGATATCTTCTTTTTAGGTCTACCAGGATGGTTTGTAGCAGTTGCCATATTTGTTGTGCTTTCCCGAATTCAGTATCCACTTAAGAAACAGCTGATCGCATGAAAATCCTGACTAAAATCGTTTCTTTCGCTGGTTTAGCCTTGACAATTGTTCCTCCAATCATGTTTTATTTGGGAAGTGTGGAATTGGATTCTGCCAAAATTTACATGGGAGTAGGAATGTTCATGTGGTTTGTTTCTGCTCCATTTTGGGTAAATTCAAAAGCCTAATAATAGATTAAAACACCTTCATATGCCTTCAAGTGAATTTCAATTGCTTTCCAGTATTCTGGAAAATAAAGGAAAATCTGTTTCAGATATACTTTCAAAAATTTCAGCTTTTCAAATAGCAGTTCCTAGCTGGGCCTTAGGTGCTGGAGGAACTCGTTTCGGTAGATTTTCCATTGGAGGAGAGCCCAGAAATTTGGAAGAAAAGCTAGAAGATATTGGTTTGCTTGCCAAGTTGACCAAAAAGACTGATGCTGTTTCACTTCATATCCCATGGGATATTCCTGAAGATGTGGAGGCAATAAAACAAAAAGCTCAAAGTTTGGAAATTAGCTTTGATGCAATGAATTCCAATACATTCCAAGATTATGGGCAGGATTTGACCTATAAAATGGGCTCTCTGAGTAATTCTGATTCAACTATACGCCAACAAGCAGTAGATCATAATAAGCAAGTAATTGAAATTGGAAAAAGCTTGGGAAGCAAAGGTCTGACAGTTTGGTTGGCTGACGGAAGTAATTTCCCAGGTCAGGCAAGTATTAGAAAAGCACTTCAATGGACTTACGAATCTCTTCAGGCAATTTATAAGGATTTACCGTCAGATTGGAAACTGCTTTTGGAGTACAAGCCTTATGAGCCAAACTTTTATCATACCGTAATCCCTGATTGGGGGACTTCCTCATTCCTTTGCAAGCAATTGGGAGATCAGGCCAAAGTCTTGGTGGATTTGGGACACCATCTTCCAAATACCAATATTGAACAGATCGTGGCGACATTGATGCATCAGGATATGTTGGCTGGCTTCCACTTCAATGACAGCAAATATGGTGACGATGATTTGAGTACAGGAAGCATTAAGCCCTATCAATTATTCTTGATTTTTTGCGAATTGATTGGTGGTGCAGAGGATGGAGCACAGGCTTGGGAAAGCATTTCTTGGATGATTGATGCAAGTCATAACACCAAGGATCCTTTGGAAGATTTGATCCAAGCCTTGGAAGCCATTGCGATTGCCTATGCGAAAGCATTGCTGGTAGATCGGGAGAAATTAACCCAATGTCAGATGAGTGGTGACACAGTTGGTGCTCAGGAAATCCTTCAAGATGCATTCTTGACTGATGTAAGACCTTTGGTTAAGGAAGCAAGACTTCAATCCGGCGGAGTTGAATCGCCTCTGGATTATTATAGAACCGAAAAGATCAGGGAAAAGCTAATTTCTCAGAGAGGGAAAAACTCTCAAGCAACTGGGCTTTAATCCAAACTGGATTTTAAACCCGAAATATGCAATAGCAATTCTATTCCATCCATTAATTGCTTCAAAATCAGACATTACATTGCTGTTTTCAACTGCACCATAGGGGTGCTATGCCTCAGTTTCCAAACAGCCTGATTTTCTTGCGATTAATGCCTTCATGACGAAACCTATTGCATAATCCGGGTTAAAATAATGGGCTGACCTGTCGATTTGGAAATCGGTAGGTTGGCCTTTGTTTCTTCTAGCCATTTATAAAGTTTACCGTAGAGTTCCCTTACTTTGGTTGGGTTTTCTTTGCTCAAATCAAGCTCTTCGGAAAGGTCATTTTTTAAATTGTAAAGTTCCGTTTTTTGATTTTCATAGTGCAATACCAATTTCCAATCTCCAGACCGAATCGCCGCTGCGGGCATTCCCAATTGATTGGAAAAGTGGGGGTAATGCCAGAATAGATCACTTTCTCTCTCTTGATCTCTGTTGTCAAATAGGATTGAACTCAGACTTTGCCCATCCCAGGCTTTTTGAGGATTCAGACCCGCGATTTTTGCAAATGTAGGAGCCAAATCCAAATTGCTTGTTGCGTATGAGGTGACTCCCGGTTTGATTTTTTCAGGCCAATAGGTAATCAATGGAACTCTGATTCCGCCCTCATAGGGATGACCTTTCCATTTCTTTAAAGGATCTAAATTCGTTGGGGTTGGTCCAAGTTCTGGAAGTCCAACTCCTCCATTATCTGAGGTGAAAATGATCAAAGTATTCTTGTCAAGTCCTTGTGATTTAAGTTCTTCCAAAATTAACCCGATTCCATCATCAACAGACTCAATCATTGCTGCATAATAGGGATTATACTTTCCGTCAAACTTCTCGTATTTCCTAAGGTACTTACTTACTTTATCTCCTCGTGGAACGACAAATACATGAGGCGCAGAATAACTCAGGTAGAGGAAAAAGGGCTTTTGACTTTCTTTTTTATCCAAAAAATCTAAAGCATAAGCAGTAAGCTTGTCAGTTAGATAATGCTTTCCTGAGTCCAAGAATATATTCTGATAGCTGTCTTCGAAAACCCCATAATTGTAATAATCCAAGCCATTTTTTCCGATCATTCTTGAAAAATCAAAGCCTTGAGCCCATGGAGTTTGATCTTCCTCGTTTCCAAGATGCCACTTTCCAATCATGGCGGTTTGGTAGCCTTTTTCTTTAAATAGTTCAGCTAAAGTCACCTGCTTTCCTTCTAGAAATGGGTTCCAATTTGCAGGGTCGATGGATAAGCTGTCAGCTTTTCTATTTCCTGCAATAAAATTGGTGAGGTGATATCGAGTAGAATGAATTCCTGTCAATATCCCTGCGCGGGAAGGGGAGCAAACAGGACTTGATGAATAGGCATCAGTGAATTTTAGTCCATTTTCAGCCAAAAAGTCAAGGTTTGGGGCTTCTTGAAAAGGATTCCCATAAGCTGGTAAATCAGTATAGCCTAGATCATCCGTCAAAATGAAAATAATATTGGGTTGTTCAGGATTTTGAGCAAAAGAGGAGGTGATGGTTGAGAAGAGGAAAAAGACTAAAAGTCTAAGAATCAAATTTCTATTCGAAAGGATGGTGGTCTTATTCACTTTGAGTTAAATTGGGTAAAAGAAGCTACTGATCTATGAAACTTAACCCAAAATCCCTTTTTTTTCTCATACTTCTATCCTGTGCCTCCCCAAATGAGTCAGATGAATCTCTTGAAATTTTAGACCCTGAGATGGAATCATTTTTTTCTGAAAACTCTCAAGCGGAGGTCTTGGCAGCGGGATTTGATTGGGCTGAGGGGCCTCTTTGGCTTCCCGACCAGGAGGCTTTGATTTTCACAGATGTTCCCAAAAACAAAATATGGCAATGGTCGGAGCTCAATGGAGTCAGTCTATTTTTGGAGCCTTCTGGGTATTTGGGTGAGAGAACTGATAAAAATGAACCTGGGGCAAATGGGTTGATTTTAAATGAATCGGGCGAATTGGTTTTGTGTCAGCATGGTGAAAGACAGGTTGCCAAAATGATTTCTTCATTGAATGATCCTAAACCTGAGTTTGAACCTATTGCTCAGTCCTATGAAAGTAAGAAATTGAATAGCCCTAATGACTTGATTTATAATTCCAAAGGACAATTGTTTTTCACAGATCCACCCTATGGCATGGATCCTTGGGATGAAAAAGAGTTGGATTTTCAGGGTGTTTACAGAGTTGATCCTGACGGAGAGTTGATTTTGCTGATTGATAGTCTTTCCCGTCCCAATGGAATTGGGCTGAGTCCTGATCAAAAAACACTTTACATAGGACAATCAGATCCTGAAAAAGCCAGATACTATTCCTTTGATCTGGATGGAAATGGGGATGTGATTGGAGGTAAAATGATCCTGGATGTTACCCATCTTCAATCCGAAGAGAAAAAAGGATTGCCTGATGGATTGACGGTTCATTCTTCAGGAACTTTGTTTGCTACAGGTCCTGGAGGAGTTTTGGTAATCAGTCCTGATGGAAAACACTTAGGAACAATCCTAACCGGAGAAGCAACTGCCAACTGTACTTTTGATCCTGAAGAGAGGTTTTTGTATATGACTGCAGATTCTTTCTTGATGAGGATATTTCTCAAGTAGCGGATAAATTCAATCTATTTCAAAGCGATTTTCTACCATTTATATGGTATTAACTGGTAGAAATCAGTCAAATATGATTTTTTCTCCAACGAAACTTAATACCCAATCTGACCATGTCAAATCTAAATTTGAAAGCCAAAAAAGAAACCACTTATGATGCGATAGTAATCGGATCAGGCGCAAGTGGTGGATGGGCTGCAAAAGAACTCTGTGAAAAAGGCCTCAAGACCCTCGTCCTGGAAAGAGGGCGAATGGTTCGTCATATTGAGGACTATCCGACAGCCAGCAAAGCACCTTGGGAATTTGAATTTAGAGGTACAGTTCCCATTGACAAAAGATCGGGCTTAAGTGCGGGAAGATGGCAAACGGAGGAGACCATGCATTGGGCTTTGGCAGAGGATGAACAACCTTATATCGAAGAAAAACCATTTCGTTGGTTTAGAGGATATCATGTCGGTGGAAAATCACTATTATGGGCTCGCGGAACTCAAAGATGGTCCGATTACGATTTTGAAGGGCCCGCTCGAGATGGTTTTGCAGTGGATTGGCCAATTCGATATAAAGATTTAGAGCCTTGGTTTCGTCATGTTGAGACTTTTGCCGGATTTTGTGGAAGTCAAGATGGTTTGGCAGAACTTCCGGATCAGGTGGTTCAGCCTGGCTTTGAATTGAGTTGTATTGAAAAGTATTACTCCGACCAATTGAAGACACTTTATGGAAACCGCCATTTGATCCAAGGGAGGATGGCTCACCTCACCGACCCTCAGGAAATCCATAAGCAGCAGGGACGTAATCAATGTCAAAATCAGAAAATGTGTCGCAGAGGCTGTATTTATGGAGGGTATTTTTCCTCCAATGCTGCAACAATCCCTTGGGCAGAGAAAACAGGGAATCTGACCATTAGACCAGATTCTGTGGTGGAGTCCATTATTTATGATGAAGAAAAGGGAAAAGCAATTGGAGTCCGAATCATTGATAGACATACCAAAGAAGCGATGGAGTTTTATTCCAAAATAATCTTCGTCAATGCCTCAACGATTAATTCCAATGCGATTTTATTAAACTCAAAATCTAATCGATTTCCTGCCGGTTTAGGAAATGACAATGGTCTTTTGGGTAAGTATCTAGGAAGCCATAACTATCGTGGTGGTGGATCTGCTACCTATGAGGGCTTTTTCGACAAAGCACCGGTAGGCCAGCATCCTGGACATGCTTATGTTCCAAGATTTAGAAATGTTTTCAAACAAGATACTGATTTCCTGAGAGGCTATGCGATAGGAATGTCTGGAAGTCGTAGGTTAGGCTCTGATACAAGTATGATCGGACATCAGTTAAGAGATAATTTGCTGAATAAGGAATATGGAGTCTGGACTATGTCTGCTTGGATGCAAGGAGAGATGGTCCTAGAGGAAGATAATCATATGCGGTTAAGTGAAACCGAAACAGATAAATATGGAATTCCGAAGATTGTCATGTCTGTGGAGTGGAAAGAGAACGATGATAAAATGACAAAGGATTTCATGGAGCAGCAGCAAGAGATGTTTGAGAAAATGGGCTTTAAAAACATTTCGGTAAGAGATTCCGGCAATCCTCCAGGATCAGATATTCATGAGATGGGAGGAGTTAGAATGGGACATGATCGCAAGACTTCCTTGCTCAATAAGTATAATCAATTGCATGCCTGTCCTAATGTTTTTGTTTCAGATGGAGCCTGCATGACAAGTACCAGTACCCAAAATCCTACTTTAATGTTTATGACCTTGACTGCTCGAGCGGCAAATTATGCAGTCGATGAATTGAAAAAAATGAATCTATGAACAAGCAATATTTCAGTTTGATCCTTTTGTTGAGTTTTCTCTTTCTATTTCCAAAAGAAAATCAGGCACAAAAGAAAGGTGATCCTTTGTTTCAAGTACCCTTGGGTATAGCTTCTTACACATTCCGAAACCATTGGGAAAATGGAGTAGAGCCCACGCTAGATATCATTCAGAAAATGGGTTTTAAAGAATTTGAAGGCGGAGCTCCTAAAGGAGTGAGTCCAGAGGAATTCAAAAAAATGCTCAATAATCGGGGAATCAGTATTCCATCCACAGGAACTGGTTTTGAGCAATTAGAATCAGATCCACAAGCGGTGGCAGATCGAGCAAAAGCACTAGGTGCGAAATATGTGATGTGTGCATGGATTCCCCATAATCGAGGTGCTTTTTCCAAAGAAAATGCCGATCGAGCGATCAAAGCTTTCAATGAAGGAGGGAAAGTCTTGAAAGAAAATGGAATCATATTCAAATACCACGTGCACGGATATGAATTCCAACCTTATGAAGATGGAACCTTGTTTGACTACATGGTGGAGAATACTGATCCAAAATATGTCTCTCTACAAATGGATGTAATGTGGACTCATTTTGGGGGAGGTGATCCAGCAGGCCTTTTAGAAAAATATGGAGACCGTTGGGTTTCGTTGCACTTGAAGGATTTCAGAAAAGGAGCTCCAAAAGATATGACTGGTCTTACTGGTCCTGAGAATGACGTTCCATTGGGTCAGGGAGAACTTGATTTTCCTGCTATCCTAAAAGCTGCTAATAAAATTGGGATCAAGCACATGTTTATCGAAGATGAAGGAGATCACGAGATAGAGGCTTTGCCAAAAAGTATTGCCTATTTGAAATCATTGAAGTATTAAACCTGAAATATGCATTAGTAATTCTATTTCAATCATTAATTACTTCAAAATCAGCCATTTCATTGCTGTTTTCATCCCGATAACTTTCGGGATTAACATAGCGGTGCTATGCCTCAACTTCCAAACAGACTGATTTTCTTGCAATTAATGCCTTCATGACGAAACCTATTACATAATCCAGGTTAAAAAAAACAGAGGCGCAAATGGGTTTCGCTAGACACCATTTGCAACCTCTGATTTTGAAGTGTAATTAACCGAATTCGCTTCAAAAGCCTACCTAGCCTAACGGGGCTATATAGGGTAGGTTTTTCTTTTTACATGAGGAGTGATTTTTTGATTTAAAGGCTCATTTTAGGTTTTATGAGGCAAATCCCTTTTTATGGATAGGGAAATGGTCTTACAAGTGGTGATTTACGACCAATTCCATAAAGAAATCTCTAAAGCTTTCTCCAATCAAAATAAACTCATCTTTGCTTTTTACTTTCACTCTGTTTCTACTGATGTTTTCGATTTTATCGATAGAAACTATGTATCGCTTGTGGATTCTTACAAAACCTTTTGAGAATAATGTTGTCTCATAGTGTTTGACACTATTCAGGGTAAGAATTGGTTTGGGTTCGTTGAGAAGGTGGATCTTGACATAGTCTTTGTAACCTTCCAGCATCACAATATCTGAAAGTTTGATTTTGATAGAAGAGTACTCAGCTTTGACGAAAATGTAATCATTCCCTTCACTTGTCACTGGTAAAGTTGCAGCTGGATTTCCGATTGTTAATGAATTAGATTTGTTCCCAAGTTTATTGATTGCTTTGAAAAAGCGCTCAAAACTGATGGGTTTCAAAAGGTAGTCAACCGCATTCATTTCAAAACCTTTCACCGCAAAATCACTATATGCAGTCGTGAAAATGACCAAGGGTTTTACTGGTAGATTTTCATAAAATGCTGTCCCACTGATATCCGGCATATTGATGTCCAAAAAAATCAGATCGACTTCTTGGCTCATCAAAAGTGGAGTTGCTTTCAAAGGAGAGCTAAATTTCCCTATCAATTCCAGGTTAGGAAATTTTTCGATGAAATCTTCCAAGATATCAATGGCCAAGGCTTCATCATCTATCACTATACAGCGGTATTTCATTTCTTGATCGTTAAGAAGGTTTTGAAAAGGTTGTTTTCGATCGTTTGATGAAAACTGTGTTTGCCAGGATAGATTAGGTCTAATTGTTTTTCCAAAGTCTTGATACCAAGTCCTTTTTGAGTGGTTTTGGCTTGGTCTTGACCTTTTTTGGTAATGCTGTTGACCACAGAGAATCGGATCTCTTTTTCGTTTTCTTCTAAAGAAATCAGGATAAACGAAGGTGTCACATAGCTGACCCCATGTTTAAAAGAGTTCTCGATCAATGTCATCAAAAGTAGAGGCTCGATTGGGTAATCAAGGTTTTTGACTGATATGGAAAGATTGATGTTTGGGGAGTTGTCTTCCGAAAACTTCAGCTTTTCCAGCTGGATATAATTTTTGATAAACTCAATTTCTTGACTGATGGGAATCCGTGTTTTTCCGGTTTCATAGAGTACATATCGCAGTAAGTCTGAAAGCAGTAAAACTGCCCGAGTTGTATCGTCGGATTTCTTTCTGGCTAAGCTGTAGATATTGTTAAGAGCATTCAGTAAGAAATGAGGGTTTAGCTGATTTTTGAGAAAATTCAATTCTCCAATCGCCTTTTGTTTTTCCATTTCATCATTTCTCTTTCTCTCTCTGTCGAATAGGGAAATCAACTCGAAAGTCGTCCCAAATCCAAGCATAACAAGGAATTGGAAGACAAAAGGAAGAAAGAAGAATCTAGGAAAAAGAGTTTTATACCAAGGGAGTTCCGGTCTTTCATGCTCAGGTCTTGGCATGTTCTCCATGTTGGGACGAAATGGAGGAGGTCCATCAGGAAAGAAATAATTAATGATGGAAAGCAAAACCATGGAAAATACAAGCAACCCCAAAGTGCTGAAAATGTACTTTTTGTATTTGCCTGTATGGATGAATTTTGGAATCAAAATGGCTGAGTTGAGCCAATACATTCCTATCAGATTCACGTTGTAGAGCAGCATCTTGATGATCTGATTGTTGCTCATTTCAGGTCTTGCAAAAAATGGATAAGAAGAGGACAGCAAGATCCCTATGATTGCCAAGTGAATAATCGTTTTGAGAACCTTCTTATCTTTCATTTCTAATATTTCCTGCAAAAGACGCCAATTGAAAGCAATGCCTCTCAATCAGCGTCTTACATTTAAGATTTTTTAATTCACTGAAGATTTAGTCTTCCTCATCATAGGTTTCAAAAGGATAGAATTCCCAGATGTCATCAAATCTTACAGAGGAGCTTTTACCCAAGAGAACAAAAGCTCTCTCTCCATCAGAAAAACTTGATGCTCCTGATCTCAAAGTTCCTTCAAATGCAGTTTTTTCCTCCCACTCATCAGTGCTAGGATGATATTCCCATACATTTCCGATTAGAGATCCATTCGATCCGGTAGCTAGATATCCATAGCTTCCGATGGTGAATGCTGCTGTTGATGTTCTTGCTAATGTGTAGTCATCATCGTCATCCAAATCCGTCTTTTGAGTCCAAGCAAGGGAGCTTCCATCCAAAGCCCAAAGGTCAAATTCATAGGATCCATTATTCAATCCGCCACCGATATAGGCAACGTCATTGATTACAAAGACGAATGCACCCGATCTTTTTGCTCCTCCCATACTGACGATGGTAGACCAAGTGTCTGTGCTTGGATCATATTGGTAAAAATCCTTTTGTTCGCTTCCGTCAAATCCGGTTCCGATGTAGCCGTAATTGGTCAAAGCAAATCCAATCGCAGAGTGTCTGGCTGTGCCCAAGAAATCCGCAACCTGAGTCCAGGAATCTGTCGATGGATCATATTCCCAGAAATCCTGAAGTCTGTTTCTTCCATCATATCCAGTTCCATAATAGGCCTTCGATCCGACACTAAATGCGACAGCATTGCTTCGCGCTACTCCTGGGAAATCTGCTCTTTTGATCCAATAGTCATTGTCAGAGTCATATTCCCAAAGGTCTGTGACATAATCGTCACCAGTGTATCCACCCACTACGTATTTTCTGGTGCCAATGACGAATGAGCTGGCATCGGATCTGTTACTTCCTTCGAAATAGGATCTTCTGACCCAGTTTCCTTCAGAATCTTCCTCGTCTGTAGTTTCGCAGGACCATAGCGGTAGCAATAGAAGTAGTAAGTGCCAAATCTTAAGGTGTTGGTTTACTTTTTTCATGTTCATTAGTTTAAAGGGATAATTGTGATTTCAAGTCTGGTTTTATATCGGTCTGAGTTTTCTCCGACGACCATATAGCTTGTGGTAAATGATTCTTCTGGATAGATGTCTAGAAGTAATGTTCTTTCAGTTTCACTTCCGACTACTTGCTCCTCTATAAAATCAGTGACTGGAATGGTGTAATAAGTCGCTTCCTGAAAGATTTCATCAAAACTGTTCAGAGTTGTGGTCGTCAAATAGCTCTTGGTCTTTTTGTTTTCTGACTGGATATAGACATCAATCTTTTGGGCAAGCGTATTGAAAGTGCTGTTGTAGGTTCCTTTTTTAATCGGGATATATAGATTCGCTTCTGAGATATAATACTCGTAGGGGACATCCCCGATTTCATTGAGACCATTGATCAAAACCCTCACAGAAGTGCCACTTAGTTCATCAGAAAAAGCTAAATCCTGACTTTCACTAGCATCTAATACATCGTATGATATCAAATTTGAAAAAGGAGTGCTGGTATGATCTACCTCCATGTGAGTAAAGCAATTTGAGAAATCACCTATGGAAATTTGGTAATCCATGACTCCTGGTTCCATGTCTTCGTCATTGTGATAAAAGAAAATCAGCTTACTTTCTTTGGAAAATGACATCAATGGGCTCGTTCCATCAGCGGAAAGAGATAGACCTTGCAATGCTTCTCTGAAATCGTCTGTGGTATTGAAAATGGAGCTACTGCCTTTGGCTTGGAGCCAAAGATTATTGGCAAACTCATAAGGCAAAGTGATGCTAAGTGAGTCGTCAGTCGGGTATAGCTGTTTTTCAACCGTCACCAAGGGGCCACGACCTCTCGCAAAGGTTTCAAAGTTGTAAATGTTGTCCTTGTCATCCTTGGGCGTAATCTCTTCAGTCACGGCATAAACCGAAAGTGGAAATCGAAATGCAGTATCATAGTGCGTATCCTCAAGTTGAAGACTCAAGACCAAGGAGTCCAAGACATGGTAGTCTTCAAAGCTTTGGTTTAGAGTAGTCAGTTCCAATTGGAAGTAGGGTTCTGCTATCACATGTCCTCGGATAGGATCAGGATAATTGCCAAGAAGAAAGCTTGTCTTATTGCTGGTGATAATTGAATCTGCCATATAAGTGGAAAATTCGATGTCAGTCATTTCTACCTTTTTTATGGTAAATGGAATTTCGATTTCCGTAATAGGAAGATCCTCCAAATAGTCATTTTCAAAGCAAGAGCTCAGTAGAAGTGTCAAAAGTAAAAGCGAGATTCTCGACTTCATTTTTTTGATTTCAAAACTAGGTGAGGAGTTTTTTGCCTTCCTGACTTCTAGATGTTTCCCCTCTTTTTCTAGAGGAACCCCCTGATTTTATCGATCAAAAGGACTGCTTTCAAAAAAAGTGTTTTAAAGGCTAAGTAGGGAGAAAAGCCTCTTGTGTCTTGAAAAAAAGCCCATTGGTCCAGTTTGAAGTTCAGTGGATTATCCCTGCCCTAGATTGCCGCAAAAAATCAGAAATGAACAAAGCATTTCCCGTTTTGCTATTCTTACTATTAGGCATGGTGACTACCTCTTCATTTGGGCAGAGAGGTCATGGATCCCTTTATTCCACCTATGGATTGGGGCTGCCTTCCTATGATAATTTTGGAATGGCAGGACGAATCGGAGGTACAGGAGCCGCTGTAAGATCACCCTATTTCCTTAATTCAGTCAACCCTGCTTCCCAAACGAGCATACAGACAGGAAACACCTTTATGGTGGATGTGGATGCTAGTTATAATTATCAGCAGGTAAAGACTTCTAGTGGAAGCATAGCAAATAACTTCTCTAATCTGAATTACTTCAGCTTTTGGTTTAGACCATCTCAATTCTTGTCTGTTTCCATCGGTTTAACTCCCATATATACCAAGGATTACAGTTTTTCAGATAGAGTTTACTTCGAAGGGCTTTCTGAGGAATATGATAGGGTATTTAGAGGATGGGGCAACCTCAACAAAGCATATATGAATTTCTCAACCCAGATCAGCCCCAAGTTTTCTGTGGGGGTAAGGCCGTATTTTCTCTTTGGAAATAATACCGAAGAAGCGACTTTCCTCAACGTTCACGAAGATGGCTTTGTCTCCAAGAAGCAAACCTCCTTGACGGGGGTGGGGGCTGATCTGGGTTTTCAGTATATGTTTTTCAGAAATGAAAATTCTGCTTTGATTTTTGGAGCAACTGGGAATATCAATTCCAAAGTCAAAGGGAAGCTAAATGGAAATATTTACACCTATATAGATGATGAGCTGCTGTATGAGGCGGAGGAAAGTACAGAGTCCTATGAACTAGGACCGAGTCTTAGAGGGGGGCTAGCTTTTCATACCAAATCTTGGGTTTGGGCGGCAGATTATCTCTATGCATTGAAAGCTCCTAAAGTTACTCAGTCTGTGGACAATCAGGTGTTTAGTTTTGGAGCAGAGCATATGCCCGATTATTTCAGTACTGATTTTTTCAAAAGATGGAATTATTCCTTTGGAGCAAGCTATCAAACAGGTTCTCTTTCAGTGGAAGGCTTGAAAATCCCGATTTATAGTGTGGGAGCAGCCGTGGGAGTTCCTTTGAATGTATCAAGTAGAGTTTCAATCGGATACAAATACAAAACAACCGGTAACAAGAACACAATTTCCCAAGAAAGCCTACATACAATCACCTTGAATTTCACCTTTGCGGACCGCTGGTTCCAGCGATACAATTATGATTAAAATGAATGCTAAACCACTACCATATTTATTGATTGTTGGGCTTTTGGGATGGGTTTTTCCTGCTTTTGGACAAGTGAAAGAACTTGGAAATGAAAGGGTTGAGGAGCTGCTTCAAATAGTCCGATTGGATGAGCGGGAGTTAATAAAAAAGCTGGACGTTGATACAGATGAACCCTTGGTGAAAGTACTTGAGTTCTCTTTGAAATCTTATGACCAGGGCATTACTCAAGTGGAATCCAAACACCAAAGTTTGATCAATACCTCTTTGAGGGAGTTTGATAAAAAATTAGATGAAATAGAGGATGATATGGATTTTGAGGCGGTTTTGGAACAAATAAATCTCTTGAAAATCACTCTTAGTCCTTTGGAGAAAGAATTTCAAGAGGTAGAAACTCAGCTAAATTCCCGCTTGCAACTCTCACTCAGTGAAAAGCAATTCAAGCAATGGAAGCATTATTTCGAAAGAAAAAAGAAAAATAAGTCAGGTAGAACACCAATGCCTATGGCCGGGCCAACTGCAAAAAGTATGGTCCTATAAAAAACAAACTCAAACCTATTAAAATATTCATGGTGAAGACAGGGGGTAATTGATTTATTTAACGCTTTATCAGGACCGAAAGGTCCGCCCCCTTCTTTTTTAAGAGCGGTTTTGTTATAGTCCAAATAAGCTAGATTTTTGGCAAAACTTATTCTCATAGCATGAAGGCCCTTTTTTCATTTTTTATAGTTTGCCTAGTTTTTTCCAATTCTTTTGCCCAATCAATAAAGGGCAAAGTACTTGAAGAAGGTTCTGATTACCCGATGGAGTTTTCTTCTGTAGCACTTTATTCTGCTAAGGATAGTGCATTAATTGACGGCACAATCACGGATGTGGAAGGCGATTTTGTACTAAATTCTATCAAACCAGGAAACTTTTACCTACAACTAAGTTTTGTTGGCTATTATACCAAAACGATCAATAATATCTCTTTGTCGAAAGGGCAAAATTTGGACTTAGGCTTGTTGAGGATTGTATCGGATCAGCAAGAGTTAGAAGGAGTTCAGGTTGAGGGGAAAAAGATCACTTCCGAATTCAGACCAGAGAAACAAAGTTATTCCGCAGACAACTTTGAAGCAGCTCAAGGTGGTTCAGCTACGGATGTTTTGAAGAATTTGCCTGGAGTAAGCATTAATGCCGATGGTGCACTTTCCATTCGCGGAAGTTCAGGTTTTGTGGTTATGCTGAATGGAAAACCTGTTCAAACCGACCCGATGATGTTGCTGGCTCAGCTTCCTGCAAATAGTATTGAAAAAGTGGAATGGATTTCCTCTCCATCCGCCAAATATGATTCCGAAGGCAAAGCTGGATTGATCAATATTACTACCAAAAGAGGTGCGACTGATGGCCTCTATCTGCAATTCAACGGAAAACTGGGAGCTCCGCCTTTTCAAAATTATGGAAACAAGGATAAAGCGCAGCGCTATGGAGGTGACTTCAATCTTAACTGGGTTTCTGGGAAGTGGGATCTTTCTTTAGGCGCAAGTTATCAGCGAAATGATGTGTCAGGCAGGAGAGTCGGGAATGTGTATACCATTGATGAGGATACTACGACCTATTTCCCTTCAGCTGGAGAGCGAAGTATCGATGAAAAGAATTACTCTGGTCGATTTACGATTGGCTATACTCCAAATGAAAAGCACAATTTGAGTTTGGGTTTTTTTGGAGGAGTGCGAGATAAAATGCGTACTGCCGACATCCTCTATTTTGACAATCATCGAGAAGTAAACGGAGCCAGATTGGATACCTTCCAATACTTCAATGCCAATGATCAAAACCGACGCGGTGATTTTGCATTGGGGAGTCTGGATTATACATTTTCTATGGAAAATGGATCAAAGTTGATGACCTCCTTTTTGTATGAGTACTCTTTGCTGGGAGGCCCTACAACCAATAGGAATTTGGGATACCCAGAAATAGAAGAAGTCTTACAAGACGAATACAATACCAATGATAATCCGCTTCATGGTACTCGGATCAATGTAGATTACCAATTCAAGCCCTTGCCGATTGGCCAGTTGCAAACTGGCTATCAATTTCGAAGTCTTGACCACACTGGAGATTTTCTTTATGAAAGGAAAAACAATGAAACTGGAGTTTGGGAATTGGTTCCGGAGTTTTCCAGCGATGTGGAACTGATCAGAACTATCCATTCTGGTTATGTCCAATTAGATGGAGAAAAGCAAAAATGGACCTATGGATTGGGGCTGAGAGTTGAATCCATGGACCGCGACCTTAGTCTAAAAGATAAAGCAGGGACTTTGGACACCCTTTACATATATGATTTTATCAGACCTTTTCTTAGCGCTAGCCTGGCTTATCAACTCAAGGAGGAATTGCAGTTGAAAGCCAATTTTAGTCAACGTGTGGAGCGAACCACCACTTTCAAAATGAATCCTTTTCCGGAGCGTGAACATAGCGAGACTTTGGAGCAGGGTGATCCTAGATTGGCGCCGGAATTTATCAATCAGGTCGAGGTCGGTGTGATCAAAACCTGGAAGGACAATTCCTTCTATGCAAATGTCTATCATTCCAGAGTTAAAAACCTGGTCAACCGAGTGAATACAGTTTACAATGACACAATCCTGAATCGGATTTACTCCAATGTCGGAACTGGCAGATCAACAGGAATAGATGTTGGAACCGAGCTATATCCGACGAGATGGTTGAAGCTATTTGCCGGGTTGAACTGGTATCATTATTCGATTCAGGGAAGCTTTGACAATAGACCTGTGGAAACTGAAACATGGGTTCATTCCATCAATATCAATTCTACTTTTACAATTTCTCCAAAATGGTCAGCACAGGCTAGTCTGAATTATCTTTCGGATCGAGTGACAGCTCAAGGAGTAGATAGTAGATTTTATACGCCTTCGTTGACGGTGAAAAAATCTTGGCTTGATGGAAGATTGACCGCCAATTTCGTTTGGCAAAACATCGATATGGGATTGTTGAAAACCAATGAACAAAGAATTACTACTTGGAGGGAAGGTGAGTTTTATACCACAACTAATTACATCCAAGAAGTGGACATGTTGATTTTGAATCTTTCCTACACGCTCAATGGACGTAAAAACAGATCAAAGTTTGTGAATAGTGAGTTCGGTGTCAAAGAGTTTTAATTGGAATTCAAACTTTTGTAACAAAAGGATAATAGAAAGAGCGCAAGTTTGAGTCTTGATTTTTTTATCTTAGTGAAAATTATTTTCCTAATAAGAAAAAAAACAACACTCCTTCCATGAAAAATCTATCCTTCCCTCTTTTAGCTTTCGGCCTCGTAATTCTTTTTACAAGTTGTCAGAAAAGTGAACCAGCCAATGAGCGAGTTATCCTGATTGGGATTGATGGTTTTGGGACTGAGGGATACCTTCAGGCTAAACATCCGAATATCGATAGTCTATTTGCGGATGGAGTGATTTCATTGAACACGAGAACTGTGGTGCCTTCCGTGACGATGCCCAACTGGACCAGTCATTTGACGGGGGCAGGGCCAGAGCAACATGGAGTTTTCAATAATGGTTGGGAAATGAATGATCATCCCCTAGATCCTCAGGAAATGGACGAGGAGGGATACTTTCCTTCTATTTTCAAAGTTCTTAAAGATCAAAAAACTGATGCCAAGACAGCATATTATTACAATTGGGCGAACTTGATTAAACCGATTAATCAGAAATATCTGGATGAAGTAAAGTTTGCTGAAAATGATGGTTATGCAGAGAACTATCAGGCTGCTTTTGAGTTTTTGAAAGCCAATCAAAGTGATCCAAGCCTTGTATTTATGTATACAGTCCATGTGGATCATGCAGGACATAGTTTTCAGTGGCTATCCGATGAATATATCAAAGCCATTGAGGAAGCAGATGTAGAAATCGGAAAGTTTGCGGATCAACTGAAAGCAGAAGGTCTATTCGAAGACTCACATATTTTGTTATTCACGGATCATGGTGGAGTAGGAAATGGACATGGAGGAACATCAGTGACTGAAATGGAAGTGCCTTGGATGATTCGTGGTCCCAAGATCCAAAAAGGTAAAAAGCTTACTACTCCAAATTCCAATACCAATACAGCCGTTGTGATTTCCAAGATTTTTGGAATTGAATCTCCTTATGAATCCTGGATAGGAAAGATTCCTTCGGGAGTATTTGTAGAATAAATAATGGGCTGAATTAGAAGAAATTCAGCCCATTTTAATTTTTATGTTTTTATTTTTAAGGAGCAACCAATTCTGGTAATGCTGCATCAAAAAGTGTTGCAAATTCAAGAGGGTCCATAATGTGTCCCTGCTTTTGAGCTTGATCAGCCAGTTCATAACCCCATTCGGCCGCAGCCATTCTTTGAATTGGTGTACCGTGGTGGCCATAGCTTTCAAATCCACAATCTCCAATTGCAAAGAATACTTCAAGAAACTGCTGAACTCTTTTCCATTGCATTGTAGCACCTTTAGAATGTGATAGGTAATATGCAGAATAAGCATCAGCCATCAATTCCGTTCTCCTCGTAGCCTCTGGACTTCTAAATTCTTCAAAAAGATCTAATTGAAACTGAATATGGTGTCCAAATTCATGAGCCAAGATTGCTTGTGGAGCTACATCTCCAAAGCCCAATGTTTCATAACCTTCCAAAATGCCATCACCCATGATGATTTTGCTTGGGACTTCTCCCACAGGAGGGAAGAAAAATGCACTCTGAGCAAATGCATTCAAAGTGAAAATTGGATGTTCTCCATTTCGGTATTGAGGGATTTCTTCCAATAATTCTAAAATCAAATCCGCCCAATATTCTGCGGTAGGTAGATCATCTAAGTATAAAATTTGATCGATACGAATGAGACGATCTCGATCTTGAAGCATGTTTCCATGCATTGCTGCTAATACAATATCTTCAGAGTCGATTGTCCAAAATCTTTTCAAATCTTTAAAAGTCTTGGTCATCTTTTGGGTGTATTCCCCATCTTTCCCGAAATATTCACCTTCTGAGGTATTTGAAAATAGTAAAGCATCATAGGTAGGGAAATCCAACATTCCTGTGATAGAGGCCCAGAAGATTTCATTAAAAGCCCAGTCAGCTAATTCCTCATTGATCCATGCGTCAAATTCAGTTGAGCTACACTCGGTGGGTTCTACAGCCATAGCACGCTGAACGAGTTCTCTGTAATAGGTGTCCGTTTGCTGTTCTATTTCCATTAGCCGTCCGTTTGGATCGGATGATCTTAATTGAGGATTAATTCTCGATTCATATCCTTCTGGAAGTTGATTATTATCAAGTCTGGAATGTTGTGAATCGTTTTGATCCAAAATTTGAGTTTGGTCCATTTCACAGGCTGTAAAAAACAATACCGCTATAAAAGTTAGCCCCCATGAAGGCTTAAGGAAGTTTTTAAAATTTTTCATTTGATTTTTTGTTTAGATAAAAAGAATAACTGAATAAAAAGGTCTATATAGATTGCTCAATCATTATTGCAATGATCGAAAAAGTGACATTTCTAAAATAAGAATATTTGGTGGAAATAATCCAGTCGTATCTTAATTATTTGTAAATGAGGGAAAAATGTAAAATGAACTATGGAATAGGGGATTTTATTAATTATTTAATGTTGAATTTACTTAGTTGTTTTTTTAAAGCTGTATCTTATACCAGTTCAATAAATACTAGTACCAATTAATAGATTACGATTATGGGATTGATTTCATTTATTAAAGACGCCGGAGCCAAGATTTTTGGTGGAAAAACAACAGCGGAGAAAGCTGCCGATGCGGCTAAAGCTGCAGCAGAAGCAAAATTGAAAAGAGAGGAAGCAGCTGCTAAAGTTTTAGAGCAAACTATTTCAGATTTAGATTTGCAGGTTGTAGGATTGAATATCCAAATCGATGATGATAAAGCCACTGTGTCAGGTGCAGCTTTTGATCAGGCCACTAAAGAAAAAGTAGTGTTAGTCGTCGGAAACTCTCAAGGAATCGCAACTGTAGATGATCAGATGACAGTAGAAAATCCTGAGCCTGAAGCTACATATCATACGGTAGTGAGTGGAGATACCCTAAGTAAAATTGCCAAAACAGTATATGGTGATGCGATGAAATATCCTGTGATCTTTGAGGCCAACAAGCCTATGCTGAAAAGTCCAGATTTGATCTATCCAGGTCAAGTGTTGAGAATTCCTCCTTTGGGATAATCAAATGAAATATTGATGGTAGCCACTTCGAAAGATGTGGCTTTTTTTAATTCCTCTCTGGAATTTGTAAATTATGGTAAATAGCCCTGTTAGAAGATGAAGAAGATAAGATACTTACTCCCCATTTTTTGCTTAGCGTTTTGTGTTGCCTGCATGGATAGCTCAGATCCTGATCCACAACCTCAGGTACCCGATGATCCAGTTGGTCAGGGAGGCGATATGACGATGATTTATATGGGTGATTTTATGGATGCTGCACATCCTACTTCTGGAAAAGCAAGTGCCGATCCCAAAACTAGTGTTCTAAAGTTTACCGATTTCAAAACAGACAATGGACCTCTTTTGGAAGTCTATTTAGCTACTGATACCAAAGCCTCCGAGTTTGTGACCTTAGGGAAGTTAAAAGGCCTTCAGGGTGATTTTTCCTATGATATGCCAGAAGAAATTGATTTGGAAAAATACCAGTATGTTTTGATTTGGTGTGTGGAGTTTTCAGTCAACTTCGGACATGCTAAGATCGAGAAGTAAGTATCTTTAAAATCTCAAAACCTAACATCAGCAATACTTTCATTTTTGTCAAACTCAGCTTTGGCAAAAGGACATAGTGGTAGGATTTTGACATCTTTTTCCCTAGCTAAATCAACTGCTTTCATCACGAGCATTTTTCCATAACCTTTACCTCCAAACCCATCTTCAATGCCCGTGTGGTCGATGATAAATTTGTTGGTTCCTGCCCAGGTATAGGTCATTTCACCGGCAAACTTTCCATCTTCATAGAGAACAAATCGGCCTTTTCTGCCATTTTCCTCCTGTTCAATCTTAATCATTCGTACTCCTATTTTTTAATACTCAATGCACCAGATGGACATTTTGAAACTTGGTTGATCAATTCTTCACTGGATGCATTCTCTGGCTTTACCCAAGGTTTGTCTTTTGGGTTGTATACTTTGGGAAGAGTTTTGACACAAACACCGGAATGGATGCATTTTTCTGGTTGCCACAAAATGGTGACTTCCCCATTCGAATATTCTTTCATGATAAAGTTGTTTAGGTTCTCAAATTTATCTAGCTCAACCTAGCTAGGCATTGATATATGATAAGATAGCTTTTTAAATATTGGTTTTCCAGAAAAATGAATCAGGCTTGCCTTTTCAGAGTTGAACAGGTTTAATATGATCTTTCGGTTTGTTTGGTCTTGAATTTTAAGTAATTGGCAAAGACATAAACCATTTGGCAAAACCTTCCAATAAATCTATTTGAGGTCTAAAAAGCATGATTAAGTGCACTGTTAGGTACATTAAAAGTTCTAGAGGGAATACCCATCTTCCTTTTTTATGTTGCCATGTCAGAATAGTTAAAATCAAAAGTATAGAATAGACAATCAGGGCAGTTGTAATGAAGGGTTTTCCCGGATCAAGATAGTTTCTGATAGCTCGTAATAATGAAGGTTCAATAAATACAATACCCGTTGCTATCATTGCCCTTGCATGGATTCCCGTTATTTTTCGATTCCACATCCCAATTGAAAACATGGTTCCGAGGATGATCAAATCCTTAAAAGGGACCAGGAGTCTCAAACCCAAATTTTCCTCATCTATTGAATGCCGATGATGAACCAAGAGTAAAACAGAAATAAAGATTAAAGCTATTAGCAAAAAAGATGACTTTCCAATTTTTCGGTGTAACTCAAGCATTCCTCTCCTAATGAGGAAAACCTGTATAATCAGCATAATGATCCAGAGTAATGCGATGACAGCATGAACGTGGAAGTAAATATTTAACTGTTCCGATGGCGTAAATAAGTTTGAAAAATAGGTCTCCCAAAAACCTAAAAACACCAAAATGATTAAGCCTATAAAAAAGAAAACACTATTCTCAAACCGAAACCTATTCTTCATATCAAGGGAATCTCTTTATTTGAAAAATTGACCTTGAAATCATCTATTACCATTTCTTCAAGATCCACTTGGAATTAAATTAAAAAATTAATCGATTATTTCTAGCGTTATTCTGAGTTTTTAGTTTTGTAGTGGCTTGATTTTCAGCGCTATGATTGGAGTTTTGGGCTTTAAACTTAAATGACGCTTATTTTATTTAAAGCAATATCAAAGAGTTCTTTCAAGTTGGAATTAGGTTCGATTTAAGGAAACTAAGTTTATTCGTCTTGGCATAATCCTCAATAAATATTCCACTTCAAATAGTCATTGATAAATTTCCCCTGAGGATCATATTGCTTTGCTAAAGCCACAAAGTCATTGAATTTAGGATAGCGCTCCATTAGTTTTTCCCGAGATATCGTAAATAATTTTCCCCAATGTGGCACTCCATTGAAGGGTGCAATAGCTGCCTCAATTTTAGGCAAAACAGCCATCACTTCCGGAGTCATTTGCTTCCAAGTAAAATGTATGGCTACCGAATCCTGCTGATAACATGGACTCATCCAAAATTCATCCCCACAAATGGTCCGAATTTCTGTAATCATCAAAAGAGGATAAATCTCATCCTTCAGCTTTTCGATTTCCATAATGGCATCAACGGCTTTTTCTCTTGGAACAAAAAACTCAGCCTGAAGCTCCTCACCAGCGCTTGGGAGAAAGCCCATTTTGAAATGAGGCAAACGATCATACCATGGCCCCGGAACTCCCAATTGCTCGGTGCAGTTTTGGGCATCCAATTCAAGAATCGGATGGACGTTGATTTCTGCAGCTTTGGCACCATAGAATTCAGAACCTAGGTCTTTTACCTCCTCGTCAGTTCTTCTTTTTACCCAGACCTCACTTACATTATCATTCATCCAGTTGGTAAAGAGACTGACACTATAGCCACTGGACATGATCTCATTAAAATTATTTCTTACAGATTCCAGAGGAAGATCCAAAAACACATCTTGCTGCACATCAAAGGCTGGTTGGATAGCCAAGGTCATTTTGGTGATTATTCCAAAAGCTCCTAAGCCAACTACCACGGCATTGAAATCAGGATGAGATCGATCCATCGAAACGATCTCTCCATCTGGTTTGATCAGTTCCAAAGCCATTACTCCTGTAGCCAGATTCCCGTTTTTTACACCTGAACCGTGGGTTGCGGTGGCACAGGCACCAGCCACAGTGATATGAGGTAGTGAGGCTAGATTATGCAGGGCAAAACCCTTTTCATATAGTTCCTTCGAAAAGTCTCCGTATCTGGCACCGGCCTCAACGGTGATGGTCATCTTCTCCGGATCTATGGCGATGACTTTATTCAGATGGTGGGTAGAAATCTGAGCCACCGGATCATCCGCGATATCATTGAAGCAATGCTTGGAGCCTAAAGCTTTGGATCCTTCCAGATCCTTGATCAGCGAACTGACTTCCTCTGGATTTTTGGGTTCAAAAAGTTCTTTGGCTTTGTAAGTATAATTTTTGGCCCAATTGGTACGGTTGTTTTGGCTGAGTAGGCCTGTTTCTTTTTTCTCTTGGGTACAAGAAAACTGGGGAGCTATCATCAGTCCCGTAAATGCAATGGAGGAGGTTTTAAGGAAGGCTTTTCGGTTCATGGGTTCGATTGTTTGGGTAAAGAGATTCTTTCAAAATTTCCATTCGAGCGGATATGCTTTAGAATATCACCTTATAAAGTACTAAAGAGGAAGGACTTCTGGTAGTTTAAAGGTTGAAATTCGATGAAAAAGGTAGTTGAAAAAGGTTAGAAAGAGGCTTGTTCCTACGACTTTCCTACGTGTTTTCTACGACTTTCTTACGAGTAGGAGTGGTAAGAAATACGTAGGAAGCCAGTAAATAATAGGTGGTGGATTTATCTAAGCCTAATGAAACAAATTTCTCTGGTAGAGCAAGACTCCTGACTTGTGCTTGATTCTATGAAGTCTGAGACTGCCTTATTTTTGGTCCATACAGGAGATATGAACCATTTCAGGATTCTTCTTTATCTTCAGGGAGTTAGGATCTCAATTCAACCAACATGCAAACCCGAAGGAGCTTTTTTAAAAACATAGGATGGGGAATCTTTTCCTTCTCCATTTTTTCTCAAACCCCATTTTCAGCTTTTGCCAAAAAACTGGGAATTACCAAAAAAGAACCTTCTGTATTCTTTACTACTGGATTCAAACTGATGGAAGTAACGGATCACTCGGTTTTGGTTTGGACTCGGGTATGTAAGCAGGCGGAACCCAATCCAATCACGCATCAGCGTAAGGAAACGGTTTTTCGACATCCGATAGATTTCGATGAAACTATGCCTGTCAACCATATGGATGGTGGAGTGGAGGTAGGACATGGCTTTGTGCAAGTACTGATAAGAGGTAGAGGAAAAGATTGGACTTCTGATTGGTTGGAAGCAATGCCAGAGAATGACTTTACTATAAAAGCCACATTTGATAATCTGCCATCAGCAACCTCTTTTCAGGTTTTTCTCAGAGCTAAGGAAGAGTTGGGAAGCAATGAAATTCAGGAAGTGGAGGGGACTTTTACAACTGCTCCCAGTCCTGATCAGATTGTTCCTGTTCTCTTTACGACTTCCACATGTCAGTATTTCTGGTCTTTTGATGATGAGAAAAGAGGCTTTCAGTCTTATGATAGCATGCGAGCGATGAAGCCGGATTTCTTTATCCAAACGGGGGATTATATCTACTATGATAAGCCTGGGCCTTTGGCAAAGAATCTTGAGCAAGCCCGGCATAAATGGCATGCGATGGATGCATGGCCAAGCTTGAAGGACCTATTTCGGCAAACGCCTCTCTATATGATGAAGGATGATCATGATTTGCTTAAAGATGATGCACATCCTGCCTCGGAGGCTTATGGAGACTTGACTTTTGCTGATGGATTAAAGCTTTGGTACCAGAATGTACCATTGGATCAAAAGCCTTATCGAACGATCAGATGGGGAAAGGATCTGCAGGTTTGGATGGTGGAAGGACGTGAGTTCCGAACTCCCAATCCAGAGCCCGATGGACCGGAAAAAAGCATTTGGGGGAAAGAGCAAATGGATTGGTTTAAAGAATCCGTGGAGGCCTCAGATGCCAGCTTTAAGATCTTGGTTACAGCAACACCCATCGTCGGTCCAGACAGGGAAAATAAGAAAGACAATCATGCAAATTCTGTCTATCAGCAAGAAGGTAAGGAGCTAAGAAAATACCTTTCAGCAATCCCCAATCTCTTTGTAGTTAATGGCGATAGGCATTGGCAGTATGTGTCCAATGATTTGGAAACTGGCTTGATGGAGTTCTGTTCTGGGCCGATCAGTGATTATCATTCCCAAGGTTGGGATGCGGATGATTATCGCCCCGAACATCAGTTTTTAAGATTGAAAGGAGGCTTTTTGAGTGTGAAAGTTGAGCGAGTTTCCGGTCAAGCTCAGATTACTTTGGCTCATCGAGATGTGAAGGGGGCGGTGGTTCATCAGCAGGTTTTTGAAAAGGCGTTGGGATAGTTTATTCATAGATTCTAAATGTCTTTCTTGTATAAAATCAATTTTCAACACAGAATTATCCCACAGATGTGCACAGAAAAAGACACAGATTTTCACAGATTTATCTAAACCCCAATCAATTGATGTTTTCAATTTGCGCAAGTCTCATGACTTGTGCTATCAATAATGCAGTCTGAGACTGCAACATCCTAGGGTTGGTGAGCTATCTGCGGTAGCTATCTTAATTTATCTGCCCGAAGGGCTATCTTATTAAGATATGGCTAGGCCGAAATACTCCTCACTTCGGTCAGTGAGATATGCCTTCGGCGAGATTTTAGATTGCTTCGTCGGCCCTTGGCCTCCTCGCAATGACGCGGATTTTCGTCTAGTGAGGAAAGAGTGGTAGTCTAGTTGATCATGTTTTACTTCGGAACGACATTCTATGGCGTGAAACTAAATTCTCTATTCTCTTAATCTCAAATCTCTACCATTAACCCCTCACAAAACTCCGTGCCCTCCGTGGTGAAATAACCCAAAAGACTGAATCCTACAAAACCTTCTTAAACCAAGCATTTCGTACTCTTCCATTGGTGATCAAAATGCCGGTAATCTTGCCTTTGGAGTCTCTGACAAACTGAATCACATTCGTAGGATAATCGGCGGTAAGGACGTCCTTGAATAAGACTTTCGCAGGGATAAAGCCATGCCTTACTTGATAAAGTTCGATTTTGCCATCCTTGACGGAAATGGTGTATGTGGTTTCTACCTCGCTACTGTAATATTCTCCCACGTAATCCTTTAAATCCTCTTCCTTGAATTCTGGGTTTGCTACCTCCTTAAAAGTACTTGGAGCTCCTCCATCAACGGAAACCAATAATTGATCTTTCTTAGTAGCAGTCTCAAATTTCACTTCCACATCTGCAGGTACATCCAGGAGTTTAAAAGTATTGGAACTGATAGGAACGAGCGCTCTTTCTCTACCCGTTCCAGAATATCTCAAAGTGTCATTTTTTAACTGGACTTTCTGCATGGATTTGGCCTTGTTGTCCCAATAGGTTCCTTCAAATTTAGCTAGTGTTTCATTGCTCAAAGAAATGCTTTTGAAAGTAGGCTTTGGAGTTGGTTCCACATCGCTTTTACCCAAAATGATCTCTGCAATCTGATTGGAATGCCCTCCTGGATTTCCTGCGGAGAAGTTGGTTAGGGCCACGATGCTTAGCTCGTCCTCAGGATAGGTGGCAACGTAAGCTCGGAACCCACCAATCGAACCTCCATGCTGGATTCTCTTTTTCCCTAAATGCTCATCCACGATCACACCAAATGCATAATCATTCTCTGATCCATCAGTCAATAAGTCAACCGTCTGCATCTTTAGAAAAGAGCTTTCCCAACCCTTCTTAGGATGGCTGAAATTGGATAACCAAGTCAAAAGATCGGCAGTCGTGGAATGCATATTCCCCGAACCGACATAACCCCAATATTCTACCGCTCTTTCGAAATGATCCGATCCATAATAGGAAGTCGCATTATTGGGAACAACCCGGCTATAGAGGTCTTCCACATAGGTCTGAGACATATTCAGCTCAGAGAAAATATTCTCCTGCATCCATTCCTTAAAAACTTCCCCGGTGACATTTTCAATGATATTCACCATCAGCATATATCCGGTATTGCAGTAGAGGTATTCTGAACCCGGAGAGAAGTTAAGGTCTTCCTGATTCAGAATAATTCTGTTCAGGTCAGCATTGCTGCGGGAGTCATCATCTCTCCAGCCAGCCAAGCCAAAAAGCGTATGCAAGCTTCTCAATCCACTGGTATGGTGAAGCATGTGTCGGATGGTGATTTTCTCACCAAAGTCCGGCAATTCCGGAATGTATTTTCGGATATCATCATCAAAGGAAAGCTTCCCTTCCTCCTCCAGTCGAACGATCCCCATGGCGGTAAACTGCTTGGAAACGGAACCTGTATTGAAGATGGTTCCCGTGGAATTAGGAACCAGATATTCCAAAGAAGCCAAGCCATAGGCCTGAGAAAAAATCGTTTTCCCATCTTTCATCACTGCGATGGCTCCTCCCGGATGATTTGGAGTATTCCATTCGGTAAAAAGACTGTCTATTTTCTGGTTCCAAGCCGCATCTGATTGTGCCAAAGACTCCAGAGAAAAGAGTAGCAGAACCGCTAAAACAAAGAGAGGATTATATTTTTTCATGGGATGGTTTTCTATTCAAGGTTGGGAATCTGAATTTAAGGAATAGGCTTCTCGAAAAGAAATGGAAATATCACTTCGTCAAGTGAGTGGACCGAGGTAGAATCTTCGAAGAAATACACTTGGTGAAATAAAATGGAAATACGCCTTCGGCGAGATATGAGATTGCTAAATCATTTATAAAGTAGCGCGAGTCTCCTGACTTGTGCTGTCAATAATGCAGTCTGAGACTGCAACATCCTAGGTCCAAGTCGGGAGTATGAACCAGAAGTTCTATAGGAGGCTTAAGTTCCTAGGATTCTGGAGCTACGCTACTTATTTTTAAAATTTTGATTGAATTTTTGTGGCTTTCAGAATTCTTTTGAGTTGAAATTTTATGTGTTAATAGCTAATCCTAAAGATAAATAGGGGTTTAGCTAATTGTCTTTTTAAATATTCTATGGAAGAAATATCAGTTCCGGTTCGCAGAAATAGCTTGGATAAAATACTACACTTTGCTGCCCGTTTGCTTGTCATCATAGTTTGGGGAAGTGCCATTTTGTTCGGAGGCTATATTTTGGCCTTTTACTTTATTGCCTTGATCCAAGGGAATACCAGCCAATGGAATGAAGTGCTCCCGGATATTTATGATGAACGAACTAGGTCAGCTACACTTGGAATTGGACTTCACTTTGCGGCAGGCGGGATTATTTTGATCCTGGGCTGTATTCAATTGGTGAGATCAGTTCGGATTAAATATCCTTTACTTCATCGCATTATAGGGCGGATCTATGTGGTGGCTTCGATCGCAGCAGCTTTGGGTGGTCTGACCTTTATTTTTGCCAAGGGAACCATCGGCGGCCTGATCATGGATATCGGATTTATAGGCTATGGGGTATTGACTTTTGTAGCTGCTGTGGCTACCATCTATTTTGCCAGATCAGGGAAGATGGAAAAACATCGGGCTTGGGCCATCCGACTCTTTGCCTTGGCCATAGGTTCTTGGCTCTATAGAATGGATTATGGCTTTTGGTTTATGGTGACAGATCGACTGGGACACAATTCCAATTTCACCGGAGCCTTTGATTATTTTATGGACTTCTTTTTTTACCTGCCCAACTTACTGGTAGCAGAGATTTTTATAGGAACGTATAAAGTCTTAAAATCCGGCCTAGCCAAATCCTTCGCTATTGTTTTCCTTGCTTCAGCCAATCTGTTCCTACTAGTTGCAACCTATTTCTTTACAAAAGAATACTGGGGTCCGGCTATTCTAGATGTGATTTTGGGGAGGTAAAGATGGTGATGTAGAGGAATGGGTGCTACCCCAAGAGGAAGAGATCATGATATTAGGGTGTAGTTGAAAACTACACTCAGTGGGGCTGTTTTAAGCAATCTTCCGAGCACAGCCTTTTCGAGATGAATGATTTCACCACCGGTGCCTTTGCCTTCATCTGCTGGGCAGAATATGAGTGAGAAAGGAACCACCTGGCCACGATGATCCCTGTTCTTCATAGTGTCAAGGGCTTTGGAAAGTAGAATCATGCTTCAGAAGTAATTTGAAGCAATATGAAAGGCTAGAAATGCGGTATATAGGACAAATAAACCGTTTGAAATATGAAACGGTTTGGATAAATTGGGGGATGGAAAAGAAACTAAGCGAACTCTTTGAGGAGATAATCAATACTCGCGGGGTCCATCACCAGCTGGAGATGCATGAAGGGACAGTAAGAACATACCGGAAACGCTATGCTGATGGAAAAATGACAGTTGAAAAGATGCGTGAAGTGTTGGTTAAAGCAGGTTATAAAAGGGTGCAGGAGGAGAGATGGGGGAGGTGAAGAAAATTGATTTTATCGACGAATTATTTGAAAGTCAAAAAAAGATATTGCCATTTTTAATACCATTAGTTTATGCTATCGGATATGTGTACTCAGTGTCATATTATAAGTCGTTTGGAATCAATATTAAATATTATACCGATATATATGATTGAATATATAATGGAATTGAAATTTTGCTCACTGTCCTTTTATTCTATTTGATATTTAGATTTTTTATAAATGAAAAGTCATTAGTTTCAATTATGAATGGATTTGGGTTTGATGGAAATAAATGGGGTTGGTTATTATTTTTTATAATTGTAATAGTTTTAAATATTATTATTACATCAATTGCTGTCAATCTAAATCTTTATTATAATCAGAATTTCTGGTTTATTTTCATAATGCAGACAACTATAGCGTTTCTAACTATCCAACCAGATACTTTCTATAGTAAAGAGCATATGGCCTCAATTTTTTTTTTAGTCTCTATAATTATTTTGGTGATGTCATTTCTTCTAGGGAAAATAGAGTCTCATAGAGTTAGTGAGAAAATCACGAATTATAGGGTTGAATTCTTATACCATGATTCGATTATTTCAACTGATACAGATAGCTTGTTCTTTGTTGGAGAAACAACGGAATTTATTTTTTTATATAATATTAATTCCGAAAAGGCAGAGCTTTTTAAAAAGGACGATATTTCTAATTTGAGATTTTTTCCATCTATTTGGGATTTGGAAGAATTTTCTGAAACAAGCAAGAGTTCCAGGCCAAATGATCAAGGAATTATTCACCAATAAAGGTTTTCAATATTTTTCAAATTAAAGGAAAGTTTAGAAAAGGAATTGATTAATTAGATTCCTCCTCCATTACTTGAAGATTCTCCTAGGTCTTTTTCACGTTCAATTTCCTCCATTTTCTTTAGGAGGGAATTAAGTTTTTTAGAACCATAATAATTATTTTTAGTTAAGTCTAATGGTACTATCTTTTCAATATTGTCCCCATAAATTGCCTGCCTATGTTCAAGTTGTTTAGGCCTGGTACGTTCTTCAATATCGGACACACGATTAGTTAAACCACGTAATAATTTGAGCATTTCGTTTTGAATATCTTTGGCATCCCTCTCAGGAGTAATTGAATCCTTGGATTTCAATTTTATTGCCGATTCAAAAATTCCATTTATTTCAGGAAAATTTAAACTAAAAACTCTCGAGAAAATTTCGCTGCTTAGTTTTTTCTCACCTGTCAAATCGTTAAGGTTTTTCATCAGCTTTTCTATCCCTTCTTTTGTACATGAAGTATGATTAAATGAAGATAGAGGGCCCGACACGTCACTTGACTCTAACCCTATTAATAAAATAAAAACCCTATTGTCAGAAAGGCCTTTGGCAAGAGCGCCAGCTTCAAATTGTATCCAAGGAGCATGTTGGTTTTCAGGTGTTAAACAAATAATGCCAGCACTACTTGATCCCAATTTATTATAAAGTTTATCCATCCAAATTGTGCCCCCTTCTATATCATTTGGCGAAAAGAAAGGTTCAATACTTTGAATAACACATTTTATCCATTGGTGGAGAGCTTTTGCAACTAATCCTGATCTTTCGCCAGACCAACTAATAAATAGATTCATGTTTTTAAAAATTTTACTGAAAATACTAAAAAACATTTTCACACCAAATCAAGTAAAGCGGAGCAAGGGGATTGATTTTGGGTGAAAAAGTAGATAAACCAGTATGTTTTCGAAATCCCGACAAGGTGAAAGCTTGAAAAAATGTAGTGAATCGGCGCGAAGCGTCGCCGGGTTGAGAAAACGCCGCTTCCAGCGCACGGGAAGTGCCTCTATTGATTTTGAATTATTAGAGATTTTAAAAAGTTTAGCTTTCGGAGAGATACTTGATACATTTTACTTAGGACATTGTACAAAAGCACTACTTACCACTTACTGTTTACCACTCACTATTCTCTGCGTCCTCTGTGGTGGATAATTTGGAATAGATTGCTTCTCCGCCTCAGCGGATCGCAATGACGTACCAATAACTAATAACTGAATAATCAAATAACTAATACCACTTACTGCTAACAGTTTACCACTCACAAAACCTGCGTCCCCCGCGATAATTATCGGGGTGTGGTGAAAAAACCTCTACTTCAATCCCCTTAGAAAAGGCAAGATATATCCCAATTGGTACTCGAAATATTTAGGGCGGCCATCGGCTAGGATATCTACTTCTGTGATGTTGACTGTTTGTAGGTTTTTGCCGAAGGTTCTTTCCATTCCCTGATTAATGGCTTCTGATTGATCACAGGCAAGGATGGTTTGATAGAGCTGTTCCATGCGGGTGGAGTCAGCAACAAGTTCTCTGAGATAGGCAAACTCTTCTTCTCTTCCAGGGATATCCAGTTCGAGATATTGATAGATATAACCAGATTCGATTACTCCTTTATTGGGATTGGGCCAGTTGTTTTTGGGATCTAAAAATCGCAATGTTGGGATTTCTAAGGTCTCGTTTGTTTTAGATAGGAATTCTGGTTTCCAAGGCAATCTGGAGAGGATGATTTTTTTCTGCTTTTCCTTGTCGAAATCCAGTCCCAACGAGGTCCATGTTTCTGCAAATTTCAATAGCTCGGGATCGTAGCAACTGGCAATCAAGATCGGATTTCCATCATAAATCAGTCCCAAAACTCTTTCTGGATAGTTTTCTGCAATCCATGTCATATCCTGAGCTGCAGCGATCCTGCCAAAGAACACAGCTTTTTCAATATTCAATTGATCCATCCAATGAATCAGGTCGCTTGCTTGAGTAGCTACATCATAGCCCCAGGAAGTATCCGTGCTTTTTCCATATCCCCTGCGAATAGGAGCCAATACATGAGCTTCCTCGCTGATCTTTTCCAAAAATGGCAAGACCGGCTCGAGGTAGGGGAGGTATTCCCCTTCGAAGTAGTTGTGGAAATCCTGAACCCAAATAAAGGTGATTCCTTCCCCTCTGAAGTCCATGTATTGCATTTTGATATCGCCCAAATCAGCGATTTTACTTTCGTAGGATTGAGTTTCTTGTCCGAAAAGAATGCTAGAAGCAGTAAAGAAAAAGGAAAGAATTAATACTCTTATAAAAGTCATTGGGTCTGGATTGAGATTAAATAATGACAATGATAAAGGGTAATCGAATCAAAAAATCTTATTTAAGATAGTGTAAAATGGTGTTTTTTGGAAATTTCAATTCAAGTGGAGGAGATTGCTTCTCCGCCTCGGCGGATCGCAATGACATGAGTATTCTTCAAGCGATCGAAACTAGAGGAGCGATGTAGTCTCATCAGAGAAATACGCTTCGCGAAATACAATGGAAATACACCTTCGGCGAAATAAAATGGAAATATGCCTCCGGCGAGATATTGGACTATCTGCGGTAGCTATCTATTTATTAAAACATCCCCCTCACCCCCTTCGAAGGGGGAATTGTTTTCGTTTAGCCTTCGGCGAGATACTTGGTACATTGTACTTAAGACATTGTACAAAAGCACTAGTTACCACTTACAGTTCACCTCTTACAAAACCCTCCGCGTCCTCTGTGGTGAAGAAGAAAATCAACAAACCAACTTATACCCAAAGCCTCGAACATTCAAAATCTGAATATTAGAGTCCAAATGAAGCTTTTTGCGGAGCTTGGTAATAAAAACATCCATGCTTCTGGCGTTGAAAAAATCATCCGAACCCCAAATCTGTGTTAGGATCAAAGTTCGGTCAGTGATCTCATTGGCATTTTCCACCAAGAGCTGAAGCAATTGAGCCTCTCGGGCGGTCAATGGGATTTCTTCCTGCTCGATTTTGAGTAGTTGCTTGGTTGGATGGAATTCATAATTCCCCACCTCAATCCAGTCACTTTGATTTTGTCGGATGCGAAGTCTATCCAGTTGGGCTTTGATGCGAACGATCAGCTCTTCCATGCTGAAAGGCTTGCGCACATAATCATTTGCACCCAATCCAAAGCCTTTGACTACATCTTCGGTTTGGCTTTTGGAAGTCAAGAAAATAATCGGAGTATAGGGATCAATCTTGCGGATTTCTGTGGCCAGGCTAAATCCATCTTTCTTGGGCATCATCACATCCAAAACCAGCACATCGGGTTTATTGCTTTGGTATGCCTCCCAAGCCTGCTGTCCATCTCCACAGAGTTTGACCTGAAAATCCCGGCTTTCCAGGCTTTCCTGAATGATCATCCCCAATGCGACTTCGTCTTCTGCGAGTAGTACTTTGATTTTGCTCATGGCCAATAAGTGGTAAAGATGGTGGAACCTTTGCTTACTTCCAGATCGATTTTTCCTCCGTGTTTTTCGAGGATTTTGCTTACGTAATAGAGTCCGATTCCAAAGCCTTTGACATCATGCAAATCCCCTTTTGGAATGCGATAAAACTGCTCAAAAACCCTGTTTTTCTGCTCTGGACTGATATTTCCTCCATTATCCCGAATGCGGATTTTGTGGAAACCGTTTTGATCCAGACAGATCCGGATTTCATCTCCGCCATATTTAATAGCATTGTCGATCAGGTTGGAAAGGACATTTTCAAAGTGAAAAGCATCCGCAACAATAGGCTCGCAGGTAGCAGGAAGGATCAGTTCTATCTTTTTCTCAGGTGCCAAAGTCTGGAATTTCGTGACCATCTGGCGCAAAAGTGGTTCCGGTTCGATCGCCTCCTTTTTCAAAACCAATTGATCTGAATCCAAGGTGGCCGTCTCCAGCATCTTTTCAACCATCTGATTGAGCTTTAGCATCTGGGATTTGGAGATGCCCAGGTAGCGCTTGGTTTTCTCTACATCATTCTCTGGATTAAACTGCTCGATTCCCTCGATGGCCGAAAGCGTGGTGGCAATTGGCGTCTTGAACTCATGGGTGATATTGGAAATCAAATCCTGTTTGATATCGGCGATTTCCTTTTGGTTTTTGATAGTTTGGTAGAGATAGTAAAATGCTCCAGCAATGGCTAAAAAGAAGAGCAAAGACGTGGAAATCTCCACCGCTCCTCGTTTTAGGATGGTTTTGGCAGTGTTTTCAAAATACAACTCCAGTGTCTGACCTTGTGGTAAAAAGGTAGATCTTGAAGTCACATGATAAGGAAGTTCTCGCAGTTGATCACTTGAAGCTTCCTGTTCTTCGCCTTTTGCGAGATGTACCAAACGGTAATTGATATCTATGTTTTGACGCTGAAGCTCTGCAAATAAAAGGGCGTTGATCTGATCAAATTCCAAAGAATCCCGAGTAATGGAAATAATGATTCTATTGGTCAAAAACTCCAGATTGCTAAGAGAATCTGCATTTTTTCGACCCATAAAGATCTTCAGGTTATTGCTGGTGTCCCGGGCAATATTATTTGCTGAGTCGATTAGGATCAGCGTGTGGGTTGAGTCTTGAGAAGTAGAATTCCAAGAAAAAGACCGGATGTTTCCTTCCTCCAGATCATCGAGGTTTTTAAGGATTTTACTATTTCCAACTCGACCGAAAAAATCATCCAAGTCCTCCAGATTTTCCAGAGAATCTGTGGAATACCTTTTCAAATGAGTAGTCACCCGTAAGGAGTCACCTTTTTTTCTACTAAAGAAACTATCATCGGTCAAGGTGACGATGTCTGTTTTCGCCAATTCCGCAAAATAGTTCTCCACAGCATTGTCCAGACTCAGCTGGATGTCATTGTTGACCTGATCCCGGATAATCTGAAATTGGGTATAGATACGCCAAGTCTGCACACCGATGGTGAACAGAAGGACGATGCCTATTAGAATACCTATTCGCTTGAATTGCAGCTTTTTCACGACACTAAATTAGGAGCTTATTCATGATTCAAATCCTAGGTTAACACTCGTTAACACTGCTTAACGCTAAGTGAATCCAAATTTTAATTGGTTTGTATCAAACAAAACCTGCCTTATGAAAGCTAAGATTCTTTTACTCGTCGGCGCAATTTGCCTATCATTTATTCAACTCTCTTTTGCTCAAGGATTGACCGGAAGAGCCTATTACAAAACCTCATCCAATATCAAAATAGCGATGGACTCTACCAAAATGGCTCCTGAGCAGATGGCGGAAATCCAGGCTCAGCTGAAAAAGCAAATGGAAAAGGAGTTTATTCTGGATTTCACCCAAACCGAATCTAATTGGAAGCAAGCGCCCAGTCTAGGTGGTGGCCCAGCAACCGCCAGCAGTGGTGGCATGCAGATCAAAATCATGGAAGGAGGACAGGATAGATTGCTGTATAAAAACGTGGAGTCTCAATCCTATCTCGAAGAGGAAGACTTAATGGGAAAGGAATTTCTGGTAAAGGATAGCCTAACAACCATGGATTGGGAATTGACTGGAAAGACCAAGCAAATCGGTAATTATGCCAGTCAAGAAGCCAAATACATGAGAATAATTGATGCTAAGCGCTTTTCTACCGGAATGGAAGAAATGGAAACGGTTAAAGATACCGTCAGTATTGTTGCTTGGTTTACACCACAGATCCCAGTAAGTCATGGTCCAAATCAGTATTGGGGATTGCCGGGATTAATCTTGGAAGTGCAGAATGAAGGTTCTACGATTATCTGTCAAAAAATTGTACTGAATCCATCGGATGAGCCTGTGGAAATAGAAATTCCTAAGAAAGGAAAAGAAATGAGCAGAGCCGAATTTATGGCGGTTCAGGAAGAGCAAATGCAGGATATGATGAAGCGCTATTCCGGCAAGCCGGGTGAAGGGAATCAGTTTACGATCAGAATTGGCAACTAGGGATTTGGAACTGGGAATGAATCGAATTACAAGTTTTGTAAACAGTAAGTAGTTCTTTTTGTACCAAGTCCAAGGTACTATGTACCAAGTTCTATTTCGCCGAAGGTATATCTCACGAAGTGTATCTCGGCGCAGCCTTATCTTAAAAAAGATAGCCCTTCGGGCAGATAAATCAAGATAGCTGACTCAGACAGTCCAATATTTCGCCGAAGGCATATCTCACGAAGTGTATCTCGGCGAAGCCATATCTCAAAAAGATAGCCATTCGGCCAGATATATTAAGATAGCCAAAGCAGATAGGCCTAGATTTCAACCTTTCCAATTTTATACTTCACCAACATGTCTTTTTTAAAACGAGCCGCTATTATACTCTACCTCACCTGGATGGTATTTCCAGCCTTTGGGCAAAGCAAGGCCTTGGTTGGACAGGTGCTGGATTCCCTCAATAATCCCGTTCCCTATGCCAATGTGGTAGCCATCAATCAGTCCACTCAAAAGATCGGAGGATTTGCCGTTTCCAATGCAGAAGGACGCTTTCGCATCAATCTGGCAACTGGTTCTTCCTATTTGTTGCGGGTTTCCTTTGTGGGTTTTCAGCAGTTTGAAAGAGAGATTTCCGACTGGAATCCAGATGAGCCAATTCAGGTGGTTTTGACAGTGGATGAAACAACTCTGGATCAGGTGGAGGTGGTAACGGAGTTGCCGATTACCATGAAAGGGGATACGCTGACTTACAAAACGGATGCTTTTACCTCGGGAAATGAACGGAAGCTGAAGGACGTGTTGGAGAAGCTTCCTGGCTTTGAGGTGGATGATAATGGTGAGGTGAAAGTTCAGGGTAAAAAGGTGGACAAGGTCATGGTGGATGGGAAGAATTTCTTTGATGGAGACACCAAATTGGCTACCAAAAATTTACCAGCCAATGCCGTGGATCGAGTTCAGGTGTTGAAAAACTTCAATGAGGTTTCTCCGATTAGGGGTTTGGATAATAATGAAAGTCTGGCTCTAAATATTGAATTGAAGGACGGGAAGAAAAATCTGGTTTTTGGAGATGTGACAGCAGGCGGAGGACCGAAAGAGCGCTATTTGGGACATGCAAATGCTTTTTATTATGCTCCCAAATTGAATCTGAATTTGATAGCCGATGCCAATAATGTGGGCGAATTGGCTTTTACTCTCCAGGATTATTTCCGCTTCAGTGGAGGATTGGCAGGCTTGGCTTCCCGTAATGGCTCCAGAGTTGAGCTCAGCGGAGATGATATGGGGATTCCTATGGCTCAAAGAAATAATGCCCGTGATCTGGAAACCAAATTGGGAGCTTTAAATGTGAATTTTACCCCGTCCAGAAAGTGGAGACATGCCGGCTTTTTCATCGCTTCTACATCAAATAATCTTTTGGGAAGCAATTCTCAGAGAACCTATTTGCGAAGCGATGAGAATAATCAGGAGACTTTGGAATCCGTAAACCGAGTTGAAAATGCTTCTGGATTGATGAAGTATTCCTTGACTTTTACACCTCGGGAAGAGACCTATGCTAAGTACAGTTTCTTTGGGAAAATAGCCGATATAGAAACCCGAACTGGTTTGAATTCGGACTTTGGATCTTTCAATCAGCAAATCGCTACCCGCCAGACTAGGAGGCCTTATTCATTCCAGCAAAAGGGGGAATGGTACCATGCGCCGAATGAAAAGCAGGTTTTTTCCATGGAAGTGAATTGGGAAAATAAATTCCAAGATCCATTGTATGATTTGACTACCAATCAGCGGCCTTTTATGGGAATGTTGGCTGTAGAGGATGCGGAGACTTATCGTTTTCTTCAAAATCAGGAGATCCGAAGCAATCTATTCGAGGGAGCTTTCAACTACTATCATATCCTCAATGCTACCAATCATTTGAACTGGACTTTGGGCTTCAGTTCCACCAACCAGCAATTATTGGGTAGAGTGGATTTGGTAGAGGAAAGCCAATCTATCGGCTTGGATGAGTTTACCAACGATGCTGATTTTGGGATAAAGGATACCTACTTGGGAATGACTTACAAGACCAAGTGGAATACGGTGATTTTCAGTCCGTCCTTGAACTTGCATCGATATGCCTGGAAAGATATGCAGGATGATATTTCCAGAGAACAGGATAAAATCTTGCTTTTGCCTTCGCTTTATGCCAAATGGGCCATCAAAACCAACCGGGATTTGACTTATCGATTTAACCAGACGGCAAGTTTTATGGATGTGCAAAAGTTGGCGACAGGCTGGGTGATTCAGGATTACAATTCCATTTTTACTGGAAATAGAATGCTGGACAATGGCCTTTTCTCCAATCATTCCTTGGGCTACAATCACTTTGATTTCTTCTCAGCTTTTAATCTTTTCGGAAATGTCAATTGGGTGAGGAAAAAGGAGGATTTGGTCACTGTGACGGATTTTGCTGGTGTCAATCGATTGTTGACTATTCAGAATATCGATCCGATCAATGAAACCCTGAATGGGGATCTGACTTTTGACAAGCGATTCAACACGTTCAAGCTTCAAGCAGGAGGCCGGTGGAATTCCTATAAAACGCATACCCTTTTGGATGAAGAGGCAAATCAAAATCAGTCCTTTTCGCAGAGCTATAATTTCAAGTTTACCACAACGGTTTTCAAGATTCTGGAGATTGATCTGGGATATACTTTCGATGCCAATAACTATCAGGGAAGAATGGTGGAAAATACCTTCGTAACTCATAGTCCCAAGCTGGAAATCGATCTAGATATCATCAAAGGCTTGAAACTGAATGCAGATTATACCTACAATGCCTACTTGAACAAAGGGGCAAATACCCAAAGTGATTTTGAGTTTTTGAATGCCTTTTTGAGTTACCAGGGTAAGTCAAGTCCTTGGGAGTTTAGGGCGTCGGTTTGGAATATTTTGGATACACAGGCCATCCGAAGAGATAGCTTTTCGGATAACTTGATCAGTACCTATTCCTACTGGGTTCAGCCGAGATATGGCTTGCTGACAGTCAAATATGATCTTTGATTCGGCTTATTTCTTAGGCGAATAAATCTTGGATTCAAAAGCATCTTTTTTCACAGATTCTGGAGAATAGGGAACCGTCACATATTCATCTTTGGCCCAGATTGGGAATAGGTTTTTATAAAATGGACTTTCGGGATTTCCGGATTGACCTGGGGTGTTGATTCCTTGGGTTTTTTCCCAATCCTTAGTGTCCACCAGAATCCTGAAAGAGGCTCCTGAGGTATTGTTGTCGCCATAGGCATTGGCACCCGGAGTAAAGCTATAGCCACCTCGGGGTAGCGGGCCAGCATTGAGTTTGGCTTGCCATTCTTCATTGACAACAGATCCCAAAGGATGCTTGATCAAGGCATGTTTGTAATCCTCTTGACCATATTGCCATTTGGATGGATCTGGGCCTAATTTCTTTGTCAGCTCCTGGATCGCCTCTTCAAAAGAAGTTTGAAGCCATTGATCTCGTGAAGCTTCTGGAGACTGTGAAAAAAGGTCGGATGGATTTTGGGCCCAAAGAATCACTCTAGTCATGGGGATTGCACCAACTAAGTCCCATAAGTCTTCGGGGGTAGAGATTTTTAGTGCATTTTCTCGTAAAGTCCTTTCCCACATCACGTAAACACCAGCCTCTATAGATTCTGGGTTCAATATAAAATCCCAAGAAAGTAGGCTTTGTCGAAGTGAGTCAGTCAAATCATCTTCAAAAGCAATGTTTTCTAAAAAGTGGGTCAGTTTTCTAGCAGGAATAGCGAGGTAATCATTTTGCAAAGCACCCATTTCTTCCAAGGTGAATTTTCGATCCTGAGAAAGAACTTCCTTGATTCTTTCTCCGCGGAAATCATCTGCCCATTCAAATCCCAAGGCCTGAGGAAAAGCATAATCTGCTGGTGTTACATTTTGATTTGCTGTGGAAATAAAACCTGATTCTGGATTGTATAAATGAGGCCTGTCCTCAATCGGCAGATAGCCTTCCCATTCGTAATTCCCGTTTCCCATAGTGGCCACAAGCCCTGAAAAACCATTTCGGATTGGTGCGATTCCAGTGGCTTGCCAACCAATATTGCCATCTCGATCTGCCCAAACCATGTTTTCCGCAGGAATGAAATTATAGGTACAAGCATCCCGAAACTCTTCCCAGCTTTGGGATTGATCCATTTTGAGACTTGCTAGATAGGGAGCTGATCCCGGTTCCAACCAGGCACATTGGACAGCCACGGCCTTGTTGAGCTCCTCATCAATAAATGTGACGGGACCATGAACTGTGTAGTAATAGGTAGCGATTTCTGGTTCTTGCCCTTTCACTTGGATAGTGTCTTGGATGGAGCTCATTTCCAGCCATTCTCCCTTGAATTGGTATTGGTGGGGGTTGTCTGGATTGATGTCATAAATCCTCATGTCCTCATTGTCGGTTGAGAAAATGGTCAAGCCCCAAGCTCCAAATTCATTGTGACCAATAGAAACGCCGGGGATAACAGGTTCCCCACCTCCGACCACATTCCAGCCGGGGGCATTCAAATGAACCCAATAACGAAGGGAAGGAGCCGCCTGAAGGCGGTGTGGATCATTGGCCATAAAAGGTGATCCACTTTCTGTTTTCTTTCCACTCAAGACCCAATTGTTGGAGCCTTGCGCAAAAGCATCAGCTTCCAAAGTAGTTTCGATCTCCTGCTTCAAATGGGCGAGTGCCAAGTCGGTATTTTCTTTTTCTCCACGATATTCTGGCAATAAATCTTCCGGTTCGAAAACCACACCTGTACGGAAAGCATAGTAGGGTTTTAAAATATCCTTGAAAAGTAAAGCTTCGGGAATCCCAGGATCCAAATCCAGAATAGGCTCGTTGGGATGAAAATAAAACAGATTTTTGGTTGCTTCTGCACCGATTTTGCTGACTATTTGGCTATAATCCAGTTCGTCTTTTACGTTTTCCAAAAGTCCTTGATGACGGGAAATCACCACTTCCCAAGTCCAAGGCTGGGGCTGGATTCCCAGCATTTGAAATTCAATAGGGAGGGAAGAGATATCTGAATTGGCCTCTTCGATATAGGCATTGATTCCTGCAACAAAAGCATCCACAATCTCTACACCTCGCGGGTGATAGTGTCTTAGCTCGGCTTCTTTATCTCCACGAAACTTAAAAAGTCTCACACCCTTATCCCGTTCCAATTCCCTTTCTCCCAAGATTTCAGCCAGAGTTCCGGTTGCTTGTCTTCTCCATATTTCAAACTGGAAAAGACGGTCTTTTGCAGCCAAATATCCTTGCATAAAGAATAGGTCCTGTTCATTTTGAGCGAAAATATGGTTGATGCCATTATTGTCTCTAATCACTTCGACCTCATCGGTGAGTTGATCAAAGTTAATTGAGTCTTTCTTAGAGCATGACTGAAAAAAGAAAGTGATGAAAAGGAGGATAGAAAGAGTAGATGTGAGTTTCATGTGAAGATTGGGTGGTTATTGTAATATTTTAATTTTAAGGCAATTAGGCAATACCGCTTGCATAATTGGAAAGAGGCTAAACGGTTTTGATGACTTACTCAGAAATCCTTAAAGAAAAATTTAGATCGTGTGATTTTCTAATTTTGGATGTGGAAAAATTAGCCATGAAAAATTGTATAATTCGAAGAAATTTTCTTAAATTTTCTAAGCCTCTTGGTACAATAAGAGGTTTGATTATTCTATTTCAGTTTAATTTTTTGAAAAGAAGTGGATCTTTGATTAGCGTTTATTACCCCTTACACTTCCTTGTTTTTTAGGCTATTATTTACCGTGCTGAGACAGATTAGGTAGCCTTCAGCGAGATTGACCAACGATTTTAGTGCCTCAATAGATGATTCTATTTGTTATCACCAAAACTATGCGCTATGAAAACTCTTTTCAAAATTTTCGCCTGGATCGCAGGAAGTATTGTAGTTCTTACTGTTGTATTTGTTCTCTTCGTCTATATGACTTGGGAGAAGAAATTTGAAGCTGATTATCCGAATATAAAATCCACATCTGACTCAGCAGTCGTGGCAAGAGGAAAATATTTGGCCTTTGGGCCCGCCCATTGCAATACCTGCCATATCGCCCCGGATCAATTTGAAAATATGGAAGCGGGAATGGATGTGTTATTGACAGGCGGGACAGAAATGCATATTGGTCCCGGTATTTTTAGACCCAGAAACCTGACGCCGGATATGGAAACGGGAATAGGGAAGTTGACTGATGGAGAAATTGCCAGGGTAATGAGGCATTCGATTGGGGCTGATGGGAGGATTATATTTCCTTTTATGCCATTTCAAAATATGAGTGATGAAGATATGACAGCTTTGATTTCATTCTTGAGGTCACAAAAGCCTGTCAAAAATGAAATTAAATCCACTGAATATTCCTTTTTGGGTAAAATGGTCATCGCCTTGGGGATGCTTAAACCTGAAAGTGCAACAGGAACGCCTCCTGCTCGTGTGGAGATAGGTCCTACTGTTGAGTATGGAAAGTATTTAGCCAATTCGGTTGCCAATTGTGTGGGGTGTCACTCACCTAGAAGTTTGACAAGCGGGGAGTTTACAGGTCCTAAATTCTCTGGCGGATTGGCAATGGATGAGGGGACAGGCTATGTGTATGTCACTCCGAATCTGACCCCGGATCCAGAAACTGGGAGAATCGCCAATTGGACGGAGGAAGCCTTTATAGAAAGAATCAAAAATGGAAGATTGGTGGAAGGATCACCGATGCCTTGGGCGAACTTTTCATGGATGGATGATGATGATTTAAGAGCCATTTATAGGTATTTGCACTCTTTGGATCCAGTTTCTAATAAGGTTGAAAAGACTGTTTATACCGTAGAGGAATATTATGAAAAGTAGGGTTTAACCTGTTTTGTAGCTCATTGGCGAAAGGTTTTAGTATTTTTTGCAAGTCTAATTTAGATAATGAATTGGACTTGCGTTTTTTCATAAATCTATTTTTTGAGATTGGAAAATTGAGTGAGGAAATAACAGCTGAAGAGTTGAACTTTAAGTATCATCAAACCCAAAATCTCATGAAAAGCCTCCTCCAATACTCTGCTCTTTTTATGTTCGTTTCAGCTTTGCTGCAGGCTTGCTCCCCTGTGATGTATTCTAATGTTGGACAGAATGTTCCTCTCTTGAAAGAGAAAGGTGATGTATTCCTACAAGGAGGCATTTCTGGATCAGATGGAGAAGAATCTGCTAGTGGCGGAGGGTTTCAATTTGCCTATGCTATAAGCGATCATTGGCAGATTAATTCAAGTTTTTATGCATTGGGAAATCAGGAGATTTCTGACCCGGATGATTGGCGAGGAACCGGTAATTATTTTGAAATCGGTGGAGGCTTTTATAGTACCAGTGAAAATAAAAAATGGGTGTATGAAATAACTGGAGGCTTAGGGTTTTCCAGTATAAAAAACAAGCTGGGAGGTGTGAGTCGAGATCATATTGATGTCGGGCATTTCAAACCTTATTTACAACCAGCCGTTGGTGTTTCCTTGAAGAATTTTGAGTTCGCATTCTCTCCTAGAATAGCTTACAACACTTTTACCAAAAAGGAGTATGAAATCTTTGATCCTAGTCTTTCAAGTGAAGTTCAAACTTTTTTCGATCAACAAGGTGATTTCCTGATTTTAGAACCCGGGTTTACTTTGAGAGGGGGAATTAAAAATGTCAAAGTGCAAATACAATTGGTTTTATCCTCCTTCAGTGAAGATAAAAGGTTTGTAAATGATACTTTTTCGTCATTTGGATTGGCATTTTCTATACCAAGTAATAAAGTTAACTGATTTCGCCATCCTCTTTTGGTCGATTGGGAAGACCGTCATGAAACTTCATAGAAGCATGGGTTCCATCACAAAAAGGTTTATTTCCCGATTGACCACATCGGCACAATGCCTGTCGATTTCTGACTTCGTAAAACTCTCCATTGCTGCTTTTGACTGGAATTCCACCTCTCAGGACAATTGGGCCACTACATCTTATGATGAGATCTTCAATTAGGCTAATGGATGGGGCTTCCACTGATTCGATAGGTTGTTGAGTTTCATTATCCCAGACAATCAATCGACCTCCTGGGCAATGATGAGCCATTTCTAGTGTTAGCTTTTTATTTTCCTCCCCTTCTAGCTGAACCTGATTCCAAATCCGTTGGCCTGCATCGCAAAATCTTGCATAAGCACAGAATTTTTCATCGTCACTCAAAGTTCTTTCCGGACCTTCGATAAACTCCGCTGTTTTTAATTCAGGTTGAAAAGTGGCCGTTTCTGTTAGATCAATTTCCTCAGGGTCAATTGTTTTATGCGAAGCATCGCAGAAAGGCTTGTTTTTGGATAGACCGCATCGGCAAAGAGATACGATATTCTTGACTTCATAAGTTTCACCTTCCTGATAGGCTACTGAAGTCCCTTTTTCATCCGGCATTATAAACTGCTGAACAACGGGAGTTCCTCCATATACCTTGATGGGGCCATTGAGAATGATCTCTGCGTAGATTCCTTCTTTTGCTTGTTTGGTTCCTGTTTGAATGCGAAGATTTTGAGACTCCATAGTATTTGAAAAATTAAAATCAGAATGAAAATTGATTGAACTATAATTTACTTAAAAAATGAATGAGATCAATTTCAAATTACCATGGGGAGGAAATAGGTAAATAATACAAATGTTTTCTGCAATTAGAGTTGGAGATCAACAGGTAATACTTTCCCATTTTGGAGATACTTCTCGAAAATGAAAAAGCAGTTTGAGTGGGAACCCAAACCGCTTTTTGTAGAATATTTCATAAGTATTCAGGTTCTCATCACAGCTCCTCCATCTACACATATGGTTTGGCCAGTAATCCATTCAGAAATGTCCGAAAGGAGAAAAGCCACCATCGCGCCCATATCTTCGGGCTTACCAACTCTAGGAGCGGGCATCATTTGCAAGACCATATCTACCAAATGACCGGAGTTTTTTAAACCGGTTTCTGTCAAAACCAAACCTGGAGAAACAGCATTACATCGAACGCCCTGTTTGCCAAATCTGCTAGCAATATTTCTTGTTAATGCTCCAATTCCTGCTTTTGTAACTGAATAAGTTAATTTGTCAGGCATTCCTGCATACACAGCATCTGATATGGTATTGACAATAGATCCCCCTCCTGCATCTAATATGTGTGGTAGTGCATACTTAGAAGTCAATAAATAGCCAGTTAAATTGATGTCGATATTTTTTTGCCAATCATCCAAGTCTATGTCCATCGGGTTGGTGTCTTTTGCTACTTCCTCTGGATTTATGTTTGCTGCGACATTGAATAAACCATTTATTTTTCCGTAGGTAGAAATACCCAAAGAAATCAATTTTTTCACCTGTTCTTCATTCGAAATATCCAGACTAGTTGCGATCCCGTCTCCTCCAGATTTTTTAATGACCTCAATACACCTCTGAGCATTTGATAAAACAATATCTCCGACTACGATTTTGGCACCTCCTGCACCTAGAAATTGTGCAACGCCATCTGCAATTCCTCCGGCTCCGGCGAACACAAAAACTTTGTTTTTTAATCCTTCCATAATTGTTAATTTTAATTTTAGTCAAATTAAACTCATAATTGTGAAGAAATTTAGACGCCTCCGTCTAATGGAAGTTCTTGGTTAGTAGACCTTCGATACTAAATTTTTTAACCCTTTAAAATATTCCTGAAGCCATTCTTTATTGATGGTTTCATCAGTTATTTGAAGAAAAAAATTTTCTAATGAAATTTTTAAAACCAATTCGTTTAAAGGTAAATTCTCTTCTATGCTGAGCAATTTATTCCATAAAGGAATGATTGCAGAAATGGTCATTTCATTTACAGTTTGAAAGCAATTTTTAAACTCACTGTTTTCTCTATTTATTCGCAATTGCCTATTGAATAAAAGGTCTATTTTATGTTCTACCAAAACTTCAATTAAATCGTCAAGACCAGTGCATTTTGCTTCCTTTCCGGTTACGATTTTTGACTGCTCGATATGATATGATAACAATTGACTTGTGAATATTTCAAGATCAGCGAATAGGTGATAGAAAGAAGATTTGTTTTTTCCTACTTCTTTAGAAATCCGTTCGATTTTAATCCCATTGGGACCATCCATTGCAAAGGCCTTATACCCAATTTCAATCCAAATTTTTTCTATTTCCTTCATCTGAATTTTAACCTAAAAGCCCATGAGCCACTTTCCCATGTCCATCTGGAGTGGTGTAAAATGGTCTTTGCTCAAATTAGCAATCTATGAATCTAAATCAAAAATAGGGTCGATCGGATCCAAACATAGTGGCTCTATGGAGGACTCAAGTATAGGAATCTCAGCCAATTAAATAAGGGTGGATTTACCATGATATTTTAGATTGAAGCATGGTTTTAGGAAGTTACAAATATCTGATTTAAGGGGGGATTGAAACCTAAGCATAAGAAAAACAAAAGGCATAAAGAATCCATTATGCCTTTTGTCCTATAAGACTATTGATTATTTGATCTTTATTTTTTTTCCGGTATAGAGAAGATTGTTATTTGCTGACAAGGAATTGCTTATAATTCCTTTAGTTGAGTTTTCCATCAAATAATCTGTTACTTCTTGAGGTGTTGCTTCTGGGTTTTTACTTAAATATAGAACGGCCGCTCCTGCTACATGGGGGGCTGCCATGCTAGTGCCTTGAAAATCAATATATTCATCTGGACCATTTACAGAAGCGGATGTGATTTCTACACCCGGAGCAAAAATATCAATACAATCTCCAAAGTTCGAAAAGAATGCTCTACTATCCGTCATGGTTGAGGCTCCAACAGATATGGCTTCTGGAACAGATGCAAGTGCTTGAAAACAGGCGTTATCATTCCAATTTCCGGCAGCCACAACTACCACTATACCATTGTTAAATGCTGCTTTTACCGCATTGGATACCGCGCTACCAAAGGAGGTGCCTTGAATAGACATATTGATTACAGAAGGTCCGGTTTTATTTGCAGATGCCCAGTCAATTCCTCCAATGATGTTTGACCAACTACCTCTATTATCGTCTCCTAATACTTTCACCGAAACTAGTTTTACTTTTTTGGCCATACCATAAATTTTTCCTCCTACGGTACCGGCAACATGGGTCCCGTGTCCATAAACATCTGAGGCATTACCTCCATAAAAATCAAAACCGGGTACGGCTCTTCCTTCAAATTCTTCATGATCATAGCGAATTCCTGAGTCTAAAATAAAGGCTGTAATATCAGATCCGGGTGAGTTATAGGTGTATTCTTGATCTAGAGGGAGTTCAGTTTGATTAATTCTGTCCAGTCCCCAAGTTGCATTAGTCTGTACGACATCAGATCCATATGCATATCCATCTGGTTCAATAAAGGCTACTGTTGGGTCTTCGGCCATAATTCTTGCTTGCTCTGATGTCATTTCTACTGAAAAGCCTGAAATGACATTTCCATAAACTTTATCCACTTTATTAGAAGGAATGCCATGTCTCGCGGCAAGATCATTTGAAATTATTCTCATACCTGCCTGGACAGCCTCATACTTGTCTGTTTTTCTAAAATGAAGGGTCTCATCCTTCAGAACAACAATGTATTTATCTGGGATAAATGTAGGCTCATTTATTATTGAAATAAGATCCTCTTGCGGAAGAGTTTCTTGCTCAATTTGTAAATCACAGGATGCTAATGCAAAAACTAAAATAATTGCATGCCAATTTTTTGAAGTGTTTGATGTTTTCATGCTTACTGTTTGAATTAAAAATGATTAAATAAAAAAAACAGGCTTTAAAATGCTAAGCCTTTAAACTTGAATTATTATTAATAATGCGAAAAAATTGTGATTATTAGTAATAAAAATTGTATTATTTATATTGTTCATAGAAAAATTTAGGTAAGTAGACCTGTCTCAACTTTCCCATGTCCATCCGGAGTAGTATAGAATGGTCTTTGCTCAATCTCGTAATTTAGATCTGAGGCTATTCCCAAAGCATGGTAGATTGTCTGGTGGATACCATCGATTTTAATCGGGTTTTCAATGGTTTTGCAAGGGCGCTCATCTGCTGTTTTTCCAAACACATGGCCTCGCTTGATTCCTCCTCCAAACATTAACATGGAGCATCCATCTGTGAAATGCCTGTGCATTCCAAAGTTTTTCAAATCCTCTACGATGTCCGGAACTTGTACCTGATCTTTTACTTTCAAGTCAGGTCGCCCTTCAGTGAGCATGTCGCGGCTAAACTCACTAGCGACTAGGACTATGGTTCTATCCAGTTTTCCACTTTCATCCAAATCCTTGATCAATTGAGCGATCGGAGCATCGATTAGTTTTTTCATGTCCTTGAGGCGGGTGTGTCCATTGTCATGCGTGTCCCAACCCATAAATGGTTCGTACTCTGTGGTTACCGTGATATATCTGGCGCCCTGGTTGACCAGTCTTTTCGCTAAAAGGCATCCCAAACCAAATTTTCCAGTATTGTATTTGTCATAACTTTCCTTGGGCTCCTGGCTCAAATCAAATGCTTTTGCCTCGGGAGAATTGAGAAGTATATAAGCCTGTTCCATGGATCTCTTGAGGGATTCCTTCTGGTAGTCAGAACCAAATTCTCCCATCGGACCAGCGGCTATCAAATCCTTGTACAATTGGTTTCGAGACTCAAAACGCTTAGTATCCATCCCCACTGGAGGACGGACAGAATCCAAACCAGAAGTAGGATCCGGGATCATAAATGGTCCGTATTCCGAACCCAAAAAACCGGCAGTGTGAAATGCTTTGAGCTCTTCGCCTTCTCCTACAGTAAAGCGCTGGCCGATATTGATAAAAGGAGGGATCACTGGGTTTAAAGCTCCTTTTTCTTTGGCTATCCAGCTTCCCAAATGTGGAACAACCACCGATTGTGGGGGTTCATAGCAAGTGTGGAAATGATATTGATGTCGCGTATGGAGAATATGTCCCAAATCAGCAGCTTGATAGGATCTGATCAAGGTCCCTTTGTCCATGACAGAAGCAATATTTTCCAATCCTTCTGAAAACTGAATTCCATCTAATTTTGTAGGGATTGACGGAAAGGTGCTGAGGATCTCCTTGGCTTCCATCCCTTTTCGGAATGGGGTATGTCTTTTAGGGTCAAAAGTCTCTGTATGAGCCATGCCTCCAGCCATGAAAAGTAAAATCACGGAATCGGCAGTGGTTTTCATTTTGCTTTCACAGGAAGAAAGTAGACCCGCCAAAGGTGCTCCCATCCCCATGGTAGCCATCGCTGCGGCGCTTGTCTTTTTGATAAAATCCCGTCTGCTTTTGAGGTAATTCATAGCTTAATAGATCATCTGGAATTCGGGTGAAAGAAATAAGGCCCATAGGAAATCCTGGACTTCCGGGGCTGCTGGTTTTTCACCGAAGGTTTTCATCGCTAATTCCATTTCTTTGGAGTTTGGCTCCCGCAAAACAGCCTTGGCAAATAACTCACGTGTCAATTTTTCTGAATCTGGATAAGTTTCTATCCAGGTCACTGCGCCTTTTTGAAGTGCTGAATTCAGCTTGTCTCCATTGCTTAGTTCCAAAGCCTGCAGCAAGCTTGCCTGAGAATCCCTGCTTGTGGATACAATTTCACGAGTTGGTCGACCCAAAGCCTTCAGAAATTCATTATTGGCAACCAAAGAAGCTCTAGTAAATTCTCGGTTTTGCGTCGCTTCAGGAATGAGTTCGTATGGTTTGAATTTGACCTCTATCGAGTCAAAAAGAGGAGCTGCCAAAAGTGAAACAGCATCTGAGAATTGCTCTGCAGTCATTCTTCTTCTGACCATTCCTTCAAATTGGTAGTCTTCCGCCAAAAGGAAGTCAGATGAAGGAACCGGAATAGATTGGCTTTGATAGATTTTGGAAGTAGCGATTTGCTTAATCAATCGCTTGATATCGTAGCCGTTTTCTGTGAAATCAGAAGCCAACCAATCCAATAAATCCTGACTCCATGGTTCATTGTCCATTTCATCGACCGGCTCTACGATTCCTCTTCCCATCATTTGTTTCCAGATTCTATTGACAATGGTTCGGGAAAGACGTCCGTTTTTGGGTTGAACTAGCTGATCTGCCAGCTGCTGAAGTTTTTCAGCTTTAGTTGCCAAGCTGTCTATTTCACCCAAATCTTCCCAAAGAATCTTCGTTTGGGCCATTTTTCCTGTTGGCTTTTCACAACGACTGATTTCCAAAGTAGAGTCTGCAAAAATGTTTGCAAAAGCATAGGACTCCTCCAGTTTCCAGTCGGAAATAAAGCTGTCATGACAGGAAGCGCATTTTAGGTTGAGGCCTAGGATCACTTGGCCTACATTCTGTGCCGCCTGCATCTCGGTTCGTTGAGATGCATTGACTGTTCCTCTCCAGCGGATTCCTTCGATAAAGCCTTTAGATTTATCTGTCGGACTCAGAAGTTCTTTCACAAAGAGATCATAAGGTTTGTTATATCTCAGGGAAGTATAAATCCAATCGGTGATGGCGAATCTTCCCCCTGTGATATAGCCGGTTCCGGTATAATCATTCCTTAAGGCATCGTTCCAGAAAGTCAGCCAATGCTGAGAATAATCATCAGTTTGATTCAGGAGTCTCTCAACCCAAAGGGATCTTTTGTTTGGGTCGGGATCGGTTTCAAATTCCTCCAAATCACTTGGGCTGGGAATAAGACCAACGATGTCCAGATAAGCTCTTCTTAAAAAAGTCCTGTCATCCACAAGCTCGGTCCATTCAATAGAGTTTTTCTCAAAGTACTGATTGACCAAGCGGTCGATTGGATTTTCTAGGCCTGATTTTACAGGGGGTAAGTTGGGCTTTCTTGGAGCCAATTCAGCAACTCTATAAACGGAGAAATTATCTGCTTTCTCAGGCCATGGAGCTCCTTTTTCTACCCAAATAGTAAGTAATTGAATTTCCTCTTTTGTCAAGAGTTTGCCTTTGGAAGGCATTACATCTTTATGGTTTTTTGATAAAGAAATTCTGCGAATCAAATCACTATTATCTGGATTTCCTGCTTCGAAAATGGGGCCGCTTTCACCACCAGCAAAGATGAATTCCTTTTCATCCAATCTCAAATCTCCTTCGATTTTGGCTCCTGAATGGCATTTGTAGCAGTTGTGTGCAAAAACGGATCTGACGTTGGTCACCAACTGAACTTCCTGTTCTGATGATAGCTCATTTTGAAAAGAAGCCAAATTGATGGTGATGGATTCTGGGGCTTCTTCATCAGTTTGAAAAGGTAAAGTCTCTGTGAGAAATGATTCTCCATGGGTTAAGCTTGCACCATAGTGTCCTGCGAAACCAACATCAACAGCCGTGATTACTAACAAGCTTCGGTAAATTTTGATTGCGCTAGGATGGCTTTGAGCTTTCCTGACAAAATAAATCAAAGCAATACTTAATGCAGCTGCAGCAATTCCAATGTATTTGTGGATGTCCAAAGTTGATCCAGCGGTTCCTTCATTTTCTGCCAAAAGTAGTCCGAAGATCACTGAAGAAAAGACTGAAGTGGCTCCGAAATAAACCATCAAATTGATGGCTTTGCGCATGGGTTGCGAGTAGTTTTTTAAGGTGTGTAATTCCAGAAATGTTGCAAAGAGCAGCAAAGCAATCGGGAAATGAACTACCATGGGATGCAATCTCCCCAAGAAATCCCAGAGCCAAAAAGAGCTAGAGCTGGTTTCTCCCTGAGCAAAAATGGGAGTCAGAACACTTAAAAAAAGTATAAGGGATAAAGTGATGTTTTTCCAGATTCTGGAAGATATATGATATGGGCTTTTGACCTTCAAAGTTTTTTCCATTTTTCAGGAAAAAAATATAAGGCTTTTGCCCAAACTATCTGTCCTGCAAGGGTTTTATTTGACGAGTGGTGCTTTAGGGAGACTCTGGAAAAAGACAAAAAAATAGCCAAGAGAAATATCCCTTGGCTATTCGGTATAGACCATTGGTTTACTTGATAAATTCTATTTCAGTGACGGTCATGATTGTTTCTCCTGATTTGGCACTAGGATTTTTAAAGATGAAATAAAGGTCATGCAGTCCGGAAGTTGCTTGGATTACAACTTTGGCGCGGTTTGCTTGTTGCCTTCTCCATTCCACGAAGGTCATCCCCTCAGGTGGTCTGAATCCTCCTCCTTCTTTTCTTCCAATGCTTTCAGATGTGCCCAATACTTGTCCTTCCGGTGAATCTAGGCGAACTTCAACAGCACCACCCAGTGCTCCATTTCTAGATGTAATGCTAGCTAGGACATCGATCGCAGAGACCCCTGTCAAATCGATACCTTCCAAAGCAAAATAGGAGCCGTCGCCTTGAACCATGAAATTGATACTTGGGGTAGTGAGTAATTGGACGCCATTTCGATCTACTGATGTCTGAGGGTCAACAAATGGTTCTTTCAATGCCACATAGTCCACTCCTGAAAGTGGCTCAATAGAACCGGAACCTTTGTCCGAATATGATGCTCTCAACAAGAAGCTTCCTCCGGCATTTTCTCCAGCAGGTACCTCAGGCTTGATTTGTCCTTTTAGAGGAAGTGAATTCACAGTCGCTTGAGTTTCATCCATGCTAAGGATATAATCTACCATTCTTTTGGCATCTGCCTTAGAAAGTGAAGGGTGTGCACTCATACCATGATCACCCCATACCCCAGAACCACCATTGATGATTTTGTCGATCAGGTAATTTGTGTTTTGTTCTGTATTTGGATATTTATTGGCTACGGCCGTGTAGCTAGGGCCTATAGAAGTTGTGTCGTATTGATGACAAGATTTACAATCGCTTGATTCGATCAAGTTTCTGCCCAGATTAAGAATGGCGACAGTTTCTGCGCCACTCTGCTTGGAGGCGATTTCAATCGGATCAAATCCAGCTGGAACGTAGTCAAAAGTCACGGCAATTTCCTCAGGTTTGATTCCGCCATTCGCTGTGCTGCCGTCTTCCTCATCTAATACTTGAATGTCATAGCTCATTTGCTTGTCTCCAAACCAGAAGCTTCTGTTTTGATCTCCAAAATCAATTGAAACCTTTGGAGGTTCATTTCCTGCAGTGATTCTTATTTCAGTAAAATTACTTTCCCCTTTGGTATCAGTGACAGATAAGGTAGCAACATAATGGCCAGGCTCTTGGAAATTGAATGTAGGATTAGCACCCTGCATGGTTTGATTAAAACCTGAATCACTAGTGATCGACCAACTGTATGTCAATTTACCCTGATCATAATCATCAAAATCGTTTGTTCCTTCAGAATCGAAGTTGACTGTCAATGGAACAGCTCCGGCTATTTTATCAGCTTGTGCAGCGACATTTGGTTTTCTGTTTCCTTTGTTGAATTCAATTTTGACAATTCTGGAATTGGCATTTCCTCTGAACCAAGCAGAGCCATATTCTAGGATATATAGTGCTCCATCAGGGCCAAAGTCCATATCAATCGCCGAGCTAAAGGTGTATTCAGGTAGAAATCTTTCCATTCCTGTCATATCTCCATTTTCATCCATGCTAACTGCATAGATCCAGCCTCTCATAAAATCGACGATTAGCCATTTACCTTCATAATAAGCTGGGAAAACAAAAGGTGCGTCTTTTGCAAAATCAGCCTTTCTAAAGACAGGGCCACCTGTCGCAGATCTACCAGAGCTTCCTAATTCTGGGAATACTTCTGAAACTCCATATGGATAGTAAATCATTGCAGGAACAACCGGTGTTGGTAATTCTGTGAGACCTGTATTATTTCTTGAGTTATTGACCGGTTTATTGACATCAAATGGCTTTCCGTAAGTATCAGTGTCAAAATCATGTTCCACATAAGGGAAGTTGTCTCCGATGAAATAAGGCCACCCAAAGAACCCTGGGCCTTTGGCTTGATTGAATTCATCATAGCCTTTTGGTCCCCAAATAGAATCTGTGGATGCATCTGGTCCGACTTCACCCCAATAGAGGTAGCCTGTTTTGCTATCCAAAGTAGGCCTCCAAGGATTTCTATGTCCCATGGTGTAGATCTCAGGTCTTGTTTTTTCAGTTCCTTGAGGGAAAAGATTGCCTTCAGGGATGGTGTAGGAACCATCATCTTCTGGATGAATTCGAAGGATTTTTCCTCTTAGGTCATTGGTGTTTCCAGGTGCACGCTGATCATCATTGTTTTCTTGACCAGGTCTATCATCTAAGTTTGAGGTTCCTGAGCGAGGGTTGACGGTGTTGTTTCCTACAGTTAGGAACAAGTTGCCCTCTTGGTCAAATACCATCCCGCCACCAGTATGGCAGCATTCTTCACGTTGGGTAGGGATTTCTAGGACGATCTTCTTTGATGATTCTACCAATTCATTTCCTCGAAGTTCCCATCGAGCCAAGACATGTTTGGTATCCACTGGATCCGCATAGTACATGTAGATCCAATGATTTTTTTCGTAGTCAGGGTGAGCTATTACTCCCATCAAACCTTCTTCAGCTTCACGAGTGAAACCTTCTTTATTGGTGTATTTGGTGTTGACAGGGATTGTGGCGACCAAGGTGACTTCTTTGGTATTTTGGTCAAAGATTTTGACCCCGCCTTTTCTTTCGACAAAAAGGATTTTATCTCCTGGAAGGAATGTCATTTCCATAGGCTCGTCCATCCCTTCTGTAAGGGTGACAGCCGTAAAGCGGTTGTCATCGGGCTTTGTTATTGGTTCATCCTCTTTGTTAGCACAGCTAAAAAGAAAAGCACTCAATAGCAATCCGAGGACTCCACCTCGAAGTAAATTGAATCTCATAGGTTTATTGTTAGGATAATTGGTTATTCTAAAACTAGTTAATTTTCAATAGTCTCTATTATCTCAGAATGAAAAAATAGAATTTTTTCTTTCGGTAGAATAATAGGATAAAGGCTGGTTTTGTTTAGAAATAATTTGATGAAAGTTTCTTTTGCTAAATTTCCTGTTGAAAATAATTAAAAATCCGATTGATGGTTTTGAAATAAAAAGGAAATGCCCCAGTGATAAGCTGGGGCACCTATTTAAACCATGAAAAATTACAAACCTGTACAGATTTTTAATCTCATTTAACCGTACACAAGATCGATGTATATTACCTAAGAAGGACTGACAATTGTCATGATCTCATCTGATTGAAGTCAAAATTCAAAATTTATCCTGGCTAATTTCCAGAATTACATTGCCGATTTTTTTTCCAGAATGTACATAAGTGTAGGCTTTGCTGATTTCGTCCAGAGCGACTGTCTTGTCAATCAAAGGATGGAATTTTCCTTTTAACAATAACTGTCCTATTTCTTCAAGGCTTTCCCGTACGTTGGTTGGAACTGGGAACTTCACTTTCTTTTTACCCATAAAGCCGCTTTTTATTGCCAAAAATGGGTTTTCCCAATTGGGACCCAATTCCGAGGAAATGTAAACTCCATTTTCTTTCAATAAAGGTTTACAGATTTTGAATCTACTTTTTCCCACGGCATCAAACACTGCATCGAATTGTCCCACAAATTGGGTCCAGTCACCTTGAGAACCATCAATCACTCTGTCAGCTCCTAATTCTTTGACTCTATCAACATGTCCCAAACTGATAGCTGTGACGAGAACTCCCATCGATTTTAGAATCTGAATTGCAGCAGAACCAATTGCTCCAGTTCCTCCGATGACCAAGACATTATTCCCGGGATGAAGAGTCATTTTATTGATGAAGTTGTAGGCGTAGTGCACTCCTTCAATGGATCCAACGGCAGATTTCCAATCGATTCCATCGGGTATTTTCCGCAGATTTGAATAGGAGGAAGTACAAAAATATTCTGCATGACTACCGCATCCATTGTCAATAAATCCCCAGACCTTGTCTCCAATTTTGAAGCCTTTTTCGTTTGATCCTACAGCACTGATTACCCCGACAAAATCGGTCCCAGGTACAGGGGATTTTGGATTTGGGAGTCCCACAAAAAGTCGCATAATCCAAGGCCAACCAGTTACGACTGCCATATCAGTTCGATTAATGGTGGTAGCAACAACTTTGACTTGGATTTCTTTGGGTTTGGGTTCTGGAATAGGTAGGGTTCGAACTTGCACAAGATCAGTTGAAACATAGTGATCCCGGAAGGCCGCTTTCATGGATTTGAGTGGTGACATTTATGGATTTACTGGGCTTGTTGGTTTAGATATGTTGATCGATCAAAATCGTGTTACCATCAGGATCAAAAAGGAGGATGCTTCCTGGGCCTGAGCTACTTGGATCTGCTTCCTGTGCCAAAGCGATTCCTGCGTTTTTTAAGGAATGCTGGATTTTTCTGACATCATCATAATCCTTTACGGTTTGAGCTTCTTGATCCCAACCAGGGTTAAAAGTGAGTATGTTTTTGTCAAACATCTGATGGAAAAGACCAATCAAGGTTTGTTCATTTTTCATGATTAGGTAATTCATTTCCATGCTTCCTGCAAAAACTGAAAAGCCCAGTTTTTCATAGAATTCCTTAGAGGCTTGAAGATTTTTGACGGAAAGACTGACTGAAAATGCTCCTAGTTTCATGGTACTCAAGTTTTTGCTTTAAAATAGGATATTTCTATGGAACGAGATGGGGGATATAATGGTTTTTTTCAATTTTTTCATAAAAAAATGTAAGAAGCTAAAGTCTTTGTTTTGAGATGGTTTTGAGCCTTTTTTTTGGGTGAAAATAATATTGTTGTTTGCTTAGTTTTTGAGTGAATTTCCATTCACATTTGCCAGAATTTTTCTCAAAATAATCTATGAAAAAACTACTTTATGTGCTGCTTTTCGGAACATTAATGTTCTCATGCACTGAAACTGAAAAGCCAAATAATCCAGAAATTCCTGGATCAATATTTATTAAAGCTAATGGGAATTTTCTCAATGGTGATTGGAAAGGCTGGGTAATAATACAAAGTAGAGATGGATCTTATTTAGAAATGAAAGAAATAATTAAAAATGGAGAGGTAATGTTCGAAAACCTTGAGAATTACACTTATCATTTGACGTTTCTTACAAAAAATCCAACTCCAAACGGGGATGAAGTTTATACAGGGATGAGCTATTTGGATGTCCCAATAGGAGAGACTTATACTTTAGGATTGCCAAACGGAAATTCTCAATTTAAAAGTAGGCAAGGAGAATTTGGAATTAGTTTGGCCCACACTTCGGAAGTAGTTGGAGCTTATGGAAGTTCATCAGATGGTGTCCTATCCTTTACTTCATATTACAATCCAAATCAAGTTAATATAATACAAGGTTATAGCAGTGAAGCGAGTGATTACCTCATTGTTGCCTATGATGATCAGGGTAATTACAGACATAAATTTCTAAAAGATGTTTCGGTGAATGGTAGTTATTCTATTAATTTTTATGAAATGAACCCATTTGATAAAATTATTTCCATTTCATCGAATATAGCTCCTAATGCCAATTATGAAGTAATTGCATTGAATGAAAATGAATATAGGTTTAGCTATGGAAATGTTTTGACCTCAACTAATTTTGGTGCTGCTCCAGGAGCAAGTAATTACAATCTTGGTTTTTTGGATTTATTCAAACTTTATGATGTAAAATTTAACTTTCGGAAGGAAGGAAATGAATTGTTTTATAGGAAAATAGGAGCCGCTCCTTCAAAAATTGAAATTCCTAGCACTTTAGACTTTTCAATTTCAAATTCCTCCCTCTATAATTTTCAATCTAAATTACCAATTTGGGCAAATCAGTTTTTGGCTTCAGTATATAAAAATGAAATTAGTGAAGAGGGAAGTAAATTTTTTAGTTTTTGGGTTCAAGGTAAAGAGTCAAACTTCTCATTGATTTTTCCTGAAGAACTAAAAAGCCAGGTCCCTTTTTTGAATGATTCTGAAAACCTTAATATGTCGAGTGTGAGAGCAATTAAATCTAGCTATAGCTATGATGAATTAGTAAGAAACATCTTGATAGAAGTTCCTGTTAAGTACGAGTATGAATATTTTTCATCAATTAAATCCTCCAATTAAGAATCCTGGGGAGACTAAAAATAAATAGTCTCCCCTTTTTCTGCGCTTTCCTTGGCTGCCTGAAGAATCTCCATCACGGTCATATTATTCTCCAAAGAATACAGATCATATTCGGGCAATTTGATTTCATTTCTCACCACTGCTTTTAATAGCATAAATGGATCTGGATAGGGTGGTTCCATTTCTGGAAGCAGGTAAGTTTGCTCATCAAAGCCATCGTAGCCCTCGGCCATTCGTACTCTGAGTTGATTTCTATTATCAGCGAAGATAGTCCCGGTTAGCCCATAGACTTCCATGTCTTTTCTACCAATCGGCCAGTTCCAGGATGCCTGAATAATGACTTGAGCATTTGGGTAATTGACGATGATAGTTGCATCATCCTCAACCTGCGGGTTGTTTTCAGGCTGAAGCTGCTGAGTTACGGCAGTGACTGAGATAGGTCTTTCACCGTCCATTAGCCAAGTCATGAGGTTGGCGCCATAACAGCCAAAATCCATCAAAGCTCCACCACCATTTAGTTTGGGATCGATCAGCCAGCTCAAAAATTCAGGACCGACTCCGATTTTCTTTGGGCCTCTATGACCATCCCGAACAACTACTTTTTGGAGGTTTCCGACTTTTCCGGAGTCCAAAAGTTCCTTTGCTCTATGATTTGTCGGGTACCAGCTCGTTTCATAGTTTGTCAATAGATGGATGTTATGCTTTTCTGCCAAAGCCTTCATTTTTTGAGCATGTTCCAAACTTACTGCAAGAGGTTTTTCAACCATCACGTGAACTCCTCGAGGTGCAGCTGCCTCTACCACAGCTAAATGCTGAAAGGTGTTTCCAAATGCTGCGACAGCTTCCGGTTTTTTTTCATCAAGAAGTTTCTCAAGGTCTTCAAAGAAAAGTTCCATTGAAAGACCGTGTTGCTTGGCATATTTTTCTGCTAATTCTCTGTTGGGTTCAGCTATTCCTACAATTTCATAATCCCCACGATTCATCGAATTGAAAACCCATCCAACATGTCCGTGGTCTAATCCCGCAACGGCAAGTTTGAGTGGTTCTTGTCCTTGAGCCTGGAGTTGAAGAAAAATGGAAAGTGTAAGGATACAGAGTAGGGTCTTCATAAATTTAAAATTGAACAAGGAAGATGATTAAAAGCCTAATGAAAATCAACCTAGGCAATTATTTCTTCACTTGATCAAAGGTTTTATTTTGAAGCTCTGGCTCTGATCCATCTCATTTGTCCAATATGATTGGATTCATGCTCAAATACATGATACCATTTCCAATAGGTGTTTACATCGCCATCTGGGCCTGACCAAATTGGATCAATGGAAAAAAGCCATTCATCATCCAGAATTTTGAATTTTTCTAAAGTCTCCTCGCGGACCTGACCTATCATATTCATATAATAATCTAAATCATGACCTTTGATTTTTTCTCTACCCTCATCGCCTAAGCGAGATGCCGCTCCCCAGATTTTATCTTCTTCCTCGTTGAACTCCTGACGGTTTTCAAATGTGTTTATTTGGTAGAATTTCTCCGTTGCCCCAAGATGCATCAAAAGCGCACCGATGGTATTGGATTCTGCATCAAACAAAAAGTCCAATTCCTTTTGACTCATGTCTTTGATGGTTTGAGAAAGGTTCATTCTCATGTAGTTCATCATAGAAACCAAAGTTCCCATTTCGGGAGTGTAACCTGTTCTAGGCCCGATTACTAGTAAGTTCTCACTTCTTTTTCCAGAACTTGCTTTGGAAGCTTGGATTCCACCTATCATGGAAATTCCAGCAGTTAGGGCAATTCCTTTTTTGAGAAATTCTCTTCTGTAATTTTTTTGAGCCTTCATGATTCTTGATTTAAAGTTCTAAAAGTTATCTTGTTATGAATTGTATATCACTCATTCAATTTACCAAAAACCAGCCAAATGAAATATAGATCCTTTTTTCTCTCGCTTTCTCTGCTAGGGTTGATTTTCTCCTGCTCGGAGAAAAAACCATATCAATTCAAGGTTTCAGATATTGAACCACATATCGACTCACTTTCTTCGGATTATTATATGGGACGAATGCCTTTTACAGAAGGTGAAACCCGTACTTTGGATTATTTGGAAAAGGAATTGGTAAGCCTTGGTCTTGAGCCGGGCAACGGGAATTCTTATTTCCAGGATGTTCCTATGGTGTCTATTCTGACGAGTCCTTCCCCTACGATGGAAATCAAATCAGCCAATGAATCATTGACAATTGAAGGGTTAAAAGACTTTGTGCTTTGGACTCAGAGAACTGATCCAGAAGTGGCTTTTTCGGATGTTGAAATGATTTTTGCAGGATTTGGGATCATTGCTCCTGAATATGGATGGGATGATTACAAAAACATTGATGTCAAAGGAAAAATAGTAGTCGTTTTGGTAAATGATCCCGGATTTGGTTCAGAGGATGCTTCGTTTTTTAAAGGAAATACAATGACTTATTATGGTCGTTGGACCTATAAATATGAGGAAGCGATCCGCCAAGGAGCTTTGGGATGCCTGATCGTTCACAATACTATTCCGGCAGGATATGGATTCAATGTGGTTCAAAACAACTGGAATGCTTCCAAGCTTTATTTAGATGATCGAGGAAAGGAAGAGTATAAACTGGCTTTTGAAGGCTGGGTGACTTTGCCTACTGCAAATAAGCTTTTTGCGATGGCAGGATTAAACGAAAGAGAATTGCTTGCTAAAGCGAGGAAACCTGATTTCGAAGCTATTCCTATGAATTTGACGGCTTCCTCAGCGATGGAAGTAAAAACCGTTTATAATACTTCAAAAAATGTAGTGGCAAAAATAACAGGGTCTGAGAAGCCAGATGAATACATCATTTATACGGCTCATTGGGATCATTTAGGAATAGGAAAGCCAGATGAAACAGGTGATAGTATTTACAATGGAGCCTTGGATAATGCCTCAGGTACAGCAGCACTTTTAGCGTTGGCCAAAGGCTTTCAAGAATCCAAAAAACCGAAAAGAACCGTGGTCTTTTTGGCAGTGACTGCAGAGGAGCAAGGGCTTTGGGGTTCTGCATATTATGCACAAAATCCAATTTATGCGCCTTCCAAAACAGTAGCCAATATCAATATGGATGGAGTAAATCCTTACGGAAAAATGAAAGATGTTTCAATCGTAGGCTATGGGCAATCTGAAATGGAAGATTTGCTTAATGCAGAATTGGAGAAACAGGGAAGATATTCCGCACCAGAACCAAGTCCTGTGAATGGCTATTATTTCCGTTCTGATCATTTTAATTTTGCTAAAATCGGAGTTCCTGCTTTGTATATTGATACAGGAATCGACCATTTCGAAAAGGGAAAAGAGTTTGGAAAGGCCCTTCAGGATGAATATGTGGCTAAATACTATCATAAACCTTCCGATGAATATGATCCTAGCAGATGGAATTTAGAGGGAGCAGTGGATGACGTTCAGCTTTTATACAATATCGGAGAAACCTTGTCAAATTCAGATCAGTGGCCTGGCTGGAAAGAAGGCTCGGAGTTCAAGGCGATTCGAGATGGTTATATGAAAAAGTAATTACTACCCATTAGAAGTTAAAAAAGCTCTCCAGTTTTCACTGAAGAGCTTTTTCTATTTAGACTTTGCAAGAAGCAATTGAAATTCCAATGGGCTACAAGTTTGAAACTCATCCTCAGCAAGATCTTCGAAGATTTCCTCATCAAACTCCATCTCTGTTTTTTCGACCTTTCCATCGGGATGAAGAATCAATTCTATTCCTGTGAAGTCGCTTGGATTGACCATTACTAATACTTGATAGTCTTCGAAAACCCTCTTGAAATATTGCGCTATTGCTTTAGCCATGATTGAATTTTGATTTTTTTTCAAAAATAAGTGGAAAATTTTTCATGAGTGTTTTGTCGTTTCAGATCCGTTCCTAAATTTGCCGAAGTCTTATGAAAACAATCGCAAACAAATATTGGTGGTGGCATACTGAAACTTTCTCAGGGAAAGATCAGCAAGCCCATGCCTAAAATTTGATTGCATGACGATAGTAGAGGCTTACTGGATTTCCCGGTAAGCCTTTTTTTGTGCCAAAATTTAACCACGAATGAACCACGTAAAATATCCGATTCTGACTACCTACCGAAAGCGTCTGGCAGATACGATCACTCCGGTGAGTATCTATTTGCAGATTAGGGATCGTTTCGCCAATCCGATTTTATTGGAAAGTTCAGATTACCATGGTCAGGAAAACAGCTATTCCTATATCTGTTTTAATCCTTTGGCTACTTTTCAATTCAACAATGGGGAAGTGACTGAAAAGCTTCCTGATGGAAAAGAGGTTTCCTATGAAGTCTCTGCCAAAAATCGACTCATGGATGCTTTGAGGGCTTTTGGAAATAAGTTTGATCCAACTCCTGACAAGTTCAAGTTCAGCACCAATGGCCTTTTTGGCTATATCCAATATGATACGGTAGGATGGTTTGAGGATATCAAGCTGACCAAAACTGAGCCTACGGAGGTTCCGATGATGTGGTACTCCATGTACCAGAATATCATTGTAGTGGATCATTTTAAAAATGAGTTGCATTTGTTCGAGCACAGAGTAGCTGGTGCTGAAAATCCTGAGTACATGGATGAAATTGAACAATTGCTGATCAATAAGAATATTCCGACTTATTCCTTTAAGAAGGTAGGAGAGGAAGTTTCGAATTATACAGATGAGGAATTTTTGAAAATCCTTAATCAGGGTAGAGAGCATTGCTTCCGTGGTGACGTATTTCAGATAGTCCTTTCCAGAAGATTCACGACGGAATTTAAAGGGGATGAATTCAATGTTTACAGAGCACTTCGTTCAGTAAATCCATCCCCATATCTATTCTACTTTGATTATGGTTCTTTCAAAGTATTTGGTAGTTCTCCAGAGGCTCAAATCGTAGTTAAAAACAAAACGGCCACGATTTATCCAATAGCAGGAACCTTTAGAAGAACAGGGAATGATCAGGATGATGCCGCATTGGCCAGAAAGCTTTACGATGATCCGAAAGAAAATTCAGAGCATGTGATGTTGGTGGATCTGGCCAGAAATGACTTATCAAGATCCTCAGATGTGGTCAAGGTTGATGTATTCAAAGAGATTCAATACTACTCACACGTGATTCACTTGGTTTCAAAAGTTACCGGACATCTTCCGGAAGGTGCAAACCCACTTCAACTAGTGGCTGATACATTCCCAGCAGGAACCTTGTCTGGCGCACCGAAATACAGAGCAATGGAGCTGATTGATGAATTGGAAAATGTCAGCAGACAGTTTTATGGCGGAGCCATCGGTTATTTAGGATTCAATGGCGATTTCAATCATGCAATTTTGATTAGATCCTTTGTTTCTGAGAACAATAAACTTCGATTCCAAGCGGGAGCGGGTGTGGTAGCCAAATCTTCCATCCCTTCAGAACTTCAGGAAGTAGCAAATAAATTAGAGGCCTTGAGAGTAGCTCTTCGAGCGGCGGAAGGGATATGAACTTTCCAACTGATATAAAAAAGAAAAAAAGATGCGAATTCTCGTTCTAGATAATTACGATTCCTTTACATACAACCTTGTCTACATAGTCAGGCAACTAGGTTATGGTGATCAAATGGACGTCATCAGAAATGACAAAATCACGGTGGAGGAAGTTGATAAATACGACAAAATCCTTCTTTCCCCGGGACCTGGGATTCCTTCTGAAGCGGGAATTATGCCAGAGCTGATCAAAACCTATGCTGCAACCATGTCTATTTTGGGTGTTTGTTTAGGACATCAAGCAATAGGAGAAGCTTTTGGAGGAAGTTTGATAAACTTGGCGGAAGTCCTTCATGGAGTGGCATCTCAAGTGAAAGTGGAAAAAGATCTTTTATTTGAAGGTGTTCCAGAATCATTTGCCATTGGAAGATACCATTCTTGGGTAATCAATGAAGGAGATTTGTCTCCGGAATTAGAAGTGATTGCAAGGACACCAGATCAGCAAATCATGGCAGTGAGACACAAACAATTTGCTGTCAGAGGAGTTCAGTTTCACCCGGAAAGTATCCTGACTGAAAACGGAATTAAAATAATTCAAAATTGGATTGAATCTTGATTTGATTGAGATCACAAGACCCTGTAAATCATGAAAGAAATACTTAATCACCTAATCGAGCACAAAACACTTTCTCAAGAGCAAGCGAGAGAAGTGTTGAAAAGTTTGGCCTCTGGAGTCTATAATCAATCTCAAGTTGCTGCATTTATGACCGTTTATATGATGCGATCAATTACAGTGGAAGAACTGAGAGGTTTTAGAGAAGCAATGCTGGAATTGTGTATTCCGGTGAATATTGCAGAGTATGACGCGATGGATCTTTGCGGTACGGGAGGAGATGGAAAAGATACATTTAATATCTCAACTCTTTCTTCATTTATTGTAGCGGGAGCTGGCCAGAATGTAGCCAAGCATGGCAATACGGGAGTTTCTTCTATCTGTGGCTCATCTAATTTGATGTCCTATTTCGGATACGAATTTACCAATGATATCAATGAAATCAGGAGGTCTTTGGACGAGGCAGGAATTTGCTTTTTGCATGCACCGCTTTTCCATCCCGCTATGAAAAATGTTGCGCCAATTCGAAAAGAATTGGGAGTGAAGACCTTCTTCAATATGTTGGGACCAATGGTGAACCCGAGTTTTCCCGCAAAGCAAATGGTTGGTGTATTTAGCTTAGAGCTAACACGACTTTACGGGTACCTTTATCAAGAGAGCGATGCTCAATTCTCGATTGTCCATTCCTTGGATGGGTATGATGAGATTTCGTTAACAGGTGCTTTTAAAATGGTTTCCAACAGAGGTGAGAAGTTATTCCAGCCTGAGCAGATTGGTTTACCAAAGCTAAAAGCCGAGGAAATTGAAGGAGGCAAAACCATCGAGGAAACAGCCAAAATATTTGAAAGCATTCTGAAAGGCAAGGGGACAAAAGGACAGAATTCTGTGGTGATCGCGAATTCTGCGGCAGCCTTGGTGACAGCGGACGAAAATCTGGATTTTCCAGATGCAGTAGCCAAAGCCGAAGAAGTATTGATGAGTGGAAAGGCACTTGAAGTCTTCTACGGTCTTGTCAATCCCAAAACCTCAGTTTCATTCGCCTAATCAACAATTATGAATATTCTAGATAAAATCATCGCAGACAAGTACAAAGAGGTCGCTGATAAAAAAAGTTTGATTCCAGTCAAACTACTGGAGAAAAGCATCTATTTCGATGGGAAAGTAGTCTCTATGAAAAAGTATGTGACTCACCCTGACAAGTCAGGAATTATTTCCGAGTTTAAAAGAAAGTCCCCTTCCAAAGGAGTAATTAATGGAGGGGCTTCTGTAGAAACAGTGAGTATCGGCTACATGCAAGCAGGAGCATCTGCTTTGTCAGTTTTGACGGATCAGGTGTATTTCGGAGGCAGCAATGATGATTTGAAAATTGCACGAAAGTTTAATTTCTGTCCGATTCTTAGAAAAGATTTCGTGGTGGATGAATACCAGATCATCGAGGCAAAATCAATTGGTGCCGACTGTATCTTGTTGATTGCGGCAGCTTTGGAACCAGCAAAATTGAAATCCTTGGCTTATTTCGCTAAAAGCCTGGGAATGGAAGTGCTTTTGGAAGTGCACGATGGTGAAGAGTTGGAAAAAAGCATCAACGATGGAGTGGACTTGATCGGTGTGAACAATAGGAATTTGAAAACTTTCGATGTGTCGATTGAAACTTCACTTTCTTTGGTGGATGCAATTCCTGATTCATTTGTAAAAATTTCGGAAAGTGGAATTTCTGATCCGAAAACCATGGTTCAGTTGAAAAAAGCAGGTTTTGACGGGTTCTTGATTGGAGAAAATTTCATGAAATCGGCTAGACCCGAGCAAGCAGCTTACACCTTCATCAAGGAATTTAAAAAACTTCAAGCTCAGGAAGAACTAAGCAAAGTCTGATGGAGGTCAAAGTATGTGGCATGAGAGAGCCTGAAAATGTTCAGGGGCTAATTCAGGAAGTAAAGCCTGATTGGATGGGACTGATCTTTTATGAAAAATCCCCTCGGTTTGTGCTAGATTCTTCAGCCGAAAAATTGAAAGGAGTTCCTATTAAGAAAGTTGGAGTTTTTGTCAATGAAGAGATTGATCAAATTCTTGACAAAGTTGAAAAATTTGATTTAAAGGCGATTCAGCTTCATGGAAAGGAAAGTCCTGAAATGGTTCGTGAATTGTCCAACCAAACAGATTGTGAACTTTGGAAAGTAATCTCTGTAAAAGAGGATGTGGATTGGGGTTTATACAAAGATTACGTTCCGCATATCAACCTCTTTTTATTTGACACCGCTACCAAAGCTCATGGTGGATCCGGTCAAAAGTTTGATTGGGAAATCTTAAAAAGTTACCCTTTTGAAAAAGGCTATTTCCTAAGTGGAGGGCTGGACGAAGAAAGTGTAGATGAAATCCTTGAATTTGCGGCACAGTCTCCACATTTAAAAGGAGTGGATTTGAACTCAAAGTTTGAGCTGTCTCCCGGATTGAAAAACATCCAGAAACTAAGAAATTTTAAAAATCATCTGATGAATTCAGGTGCTAACAACCATAAACAAAATTAAAGCAATGATAGGTGTAGACGAAAGAGGATATTATGGCAGCTTTGGAGGGGCCTTTATCCCAGAAATGCTTCATCCCAATGTGGAGGAGCTGAAAGAAAACTACGAAGCCATCATGGCATCTCCTGAATTCCAAGCTGAATTTCGGGGATTATTAAAGGATTATGTGGGGAGACCGACTCCTCTTTATTTCGCATCCAGACTTTCTGAGAAATATGGTGCAAAAGTCTATCTGAAAAGAGAAGATTTATGCCATACAGGTGCTCACAAAGTAAACAATACGATTGGCCAGATTATCCTTGCCAAGAAGTTAGGGAAAAAGCGAATCATTGCTGAGACAGGTGCTGGTCAACACGGAGTTGCAACAGCTACAGTTTGCGCTTTGATGGGGATGGAGTGTACGGTTTATATGGGAGAGTTGGACATCCAGCGTCAGCGTCCCAATGTGGAGAGGATGAGGATATTGGGAGCTCAGGTGATTCCTGCGACTTCAGGGTCCAAAACTTTGAAAGATGCCACAAATGAAGCAATGAGAGCTTGGATTAACAATCCGGTAGACACGCATTACATCATCGGGTCAGTGGTAGGACCGCATCCTTACCCAGAGATGGTAGCGAGATTTCAGTCTGTGATTTCTGAGGAAATTAAATGGCAATTGAAAGAGAAAGAAGGAAGAGAGAATCCGGATTTGGTGATCGCTTGTGTAGGTGGAGGTTCCAATGCTGCAGGTGCATTTTTCCATTACTATAATACTCCAGAAGTAAGATTGATTGCTGCAGAAGCTGGAGGTTTGGGAGTAGAATCAGGGAAAACAGCGGCTACCACAGCCAAAGGAACTCCAGGTATTTTGCACGGGTCCAAAACTATTTTGATGCAGACGGAAGATGGTCAGGTTGTCGAGCCACATTCTATTTCGGCTGGATTGGATTATCCGGGAATCGGGCCTGTTCACGCACATTTGTTTGAGGTTGGCAGAGCTGAATTTGTGGCTGTTGAAGATGAAGATGCGATGAAATCAGGGATTGAGCTGAGCAGGTTGGAAGGAATTATCCCTGCAATTGAATCTGCGCATGCTTTGTATGCCTTGAATATGATCGAATACAAGAAAGATGATGTCATCGTGATCAATCTTTCTGGAAGAGGAGATAAAGATTTGGAGACCTATATTAAGTGGGGAGGATATTGAAGATTCGAATTAGGAATTACGAAATACGAAATTAAAAATATCGAATGTTGAATTTCGAATAATGAAGTTCCTCAACAAATCAAATTTTCCAATTTTTCAATTGTGAATACAAAACAATGAACCGGATACATACACTATTTAATACCAAGAAGGAGCGAGTTCTTTCCATTTACTTCACTGCAGGTTTTCCAAACTTAGAGGATACTGTTCCAATTATGGAAGCGATTGAAGCGGGAGGGGCAGATATTATTGAAATCGGAGTTCCTTATTCAGATCCTGTTGCGGATGGACCGACTATTCAGGATTCCAACCAGATTGCTTTGCAAAATGGGATGAGCATGAATAAACTGTTCGAGCAATTAGTAGGTTTTCGTGCGAAAGTCCATTTGCCGGTAGTGCTGATGGGCTATTTGAACCCGATCATGCAATACGGTATGGAGGCGTTTTGTAAGAAATGTAAAGAAGTGGGAGTTGATGGTTTGATCTTACCAGATCTTCCAATGCAAGAGTATTTGGATGAATATAAAGCCCTGTTTGATTCCTATGGTTTAGTGAATACTTTCTTGATTTCTCCGCAAACATCAGAGAAGCGAATCCGTGAGATTGATGGAAATACCGATGGATTTATCTATATGGTTTCCTCTCATTCCATTACAGGTGCTAAAAGTGGGATTTCCGAGGAGCAGATCAATTACTTCGAAAGAGTAAGAGAAATGAATCTGAAAAATCCTCGTTTGATTGGCTTTGGGATTTCTAATTCTGAAACATTCACTACAGCTTCTAATTATAGTAACGGCGCCATCATTGGATCGGCTTTTATTAAAGTGCTGAAGAATTCTGAAAACTTGAAAGAGGATGTTCAGAGTTACATTCAGTCAGTAATAAATTGAATAAGAGATTAGAAGGCAAGAGAACAGAGATTGTCGAATAAAGTCTAACCTTCAAATTTCAGATTTTAGAAATTCGCTTGAGGTGACTAAGTAGCCCGTACTTCGTAATTCATAAGTTCTAAAAAGATAATTGAGAATTAAGAGGTCAAAAACATATAAAAGTTAAATAGCCTCATAAATCATAAATAAAAATGATCATACAGCTTCAACCGGATATTTCTGACAAGCAAAAAGAAAATCTGATCAATAAGGTCAATGGAATTGGCTATAAAACTACCGAAGTAAAAACCCAATTGGGGGACTATATCATCGGGATTGGAAAGAAAGAATTTGACATCCGCCAAATCGGCCAATTAGATGGGATTCAGGATATCCATATCGTTTCGGACGAATACAAGTTGGTTTCCAAAAAGTGGAAAGTAAAACCTACTTCCATTGATTTGGGAGACAATATCTTTATCAAAGATGGAGAAATGGCTATCATCACGGGTCCGTGTTCGATTGAGTCCGAAGAGCAAATCCGTAAAGTCGTGGATCACTGTGTGAAAAACGGGGTGAAAATGATGCGTGGAGGCGTTTTTAAGCCGAGAAGTAGCCCATATGCATTCCGTGGATTGGGACTGGAAGGTTTGAAATTATGGCATGATGTCGCTTCTGAAGCTGGAATCAAGATCGTGACAGAAGTGATGCAAACTTCCCAGATCGAAGAGATGTATCCTTATGTGGATGTGTACCAAGTAGGTGCTAGAAACTCTCAAAACTTCAACTTGTTGGATGAATTGGGGAAAGTCGACAAAGCGGTAATGATTAAAAGAGGGATTTCTGGAACCATCGAAGAGCTGCTTCAATCAGCTGAGTATGTTTTCTCAGGGGGAAATGAAAAATTGATTCTTTGTGAAAGAGGAATCAGAACCTACGAAAAGGCATCCAGAAATACCTTGGACTTGAATGCGATTCCGATTTTGAAAGCTAAATCCCATCTGCCGGTCATTGTAGATCCTTCTCATGGAATTGGTATCCGAGCTTATGTTCCTCAAATGGCTTTAGCTGGAGTGATGTCTGGAGCAGATGGAATCATTTACGAATCCCATGAAATTCCTGAGAAAGCTTATTCAGATGGACAGCAAACTTTGGACTTTGCACAAAGCGAAAGACTGATCTCTTGGATCAGAGAAAGCTTTGCAATGAGAAAAGGTTTTGAATTGTTGTAAAATAGGCTTGTACTAAGAGACTTATCTGTGTAAATTAGAGCCATCATTAAAATAAAATGAATCCAACACCAAGAACATTTGTACATCATTCCTACTATCATCTCCAATGATGGAATGGGAATACTATGTTTTTGAAAGAAATATTAGAAAGGCCTATTCCATCTCGGAATAGGCCTTTTTCGTTTCTAGGATACCATTTGCCCTCCAAGGGTTTAGAACTCTTGGAGGGTTGGTACAAACAAAAGAGATTTTACATAAACCCAAATAATAACAATGAGACAAATGATGGAAAAACCAAAAGACTGGGTCTTTAGCGACCCCCGACTTCAGGATTTGAAGCAGGAGTATGACCAGTATACTCCAGAGGATTTCAAGGTTTGGAAAATCTTGTTTGAAAGACAAATGCCAAACCTTCCTAAGGCTGCTTCCAAAGCCTATTTGGAAGGTGTGGAGAAAGTCGGTTTTACAGCAAATGAGATTGCCAATTTTGAGGAATTGAATCAGATTTTGGAGAAAACGACCGGTTGGGCAGTTCAGGTGGTTCCTGGATTAATCGATGATGATTTGTTCTTTGGCTTGCTGAATAACAAGCGTTTTCCATCTTCTACTTGGCTTCGCAAAATGTCCCAATTGGATTATCTGGAAGAACCTGATATGTTTCATGATGCTTTTGCCCATATGCCTTTGCTGACTAATCAGCCTTATGTGGATTTTCTGGAAAAACTTTCAGGAATTGCCTTGAAACACATCGAAGATCCATGGGCAATCCAGTTGTTGAGCAGGATTTATTGGTTTACGATTGAATTTGGATTGATTCGTGAAGATGGAGAGTTAAAAATATACGGTGCAGGTATACTCAGTTCGGCAGGAGAGACTAAATTTAGCCTTTCAAATGAACCGGCACATTATCCGTATGATGTCCGCAGAATTCTTAATCAGGAATACTGGAAAGATAAGTTTCAGGACAAGTATTTCGTGATTGAAAGTTACGAGCAATTGTATGAGTCTTTGCCTGAAATTCAGGAAGTACTTGTGGAGATGGTAGGAAGCGGGAAGTAGGAGGTTTTGAAGTTTGGATGTGGAAGTTGTAATTCTATTTATTGATAATAATTATTGACCGGAGACCGGAGACGGAAGACCGAAGTATTGCACTTCCGACTTCTGTCATCTGTCTTCTGTCTCCAAAATATGAAAATAGCAGTCATAAAATATAATTCAGGGAATGTCCAGTCTGTTCTCTACGCTTTGGAAAGACTGGGAGCTCACCCAATTCTGACAGATGATCCCAATGAGATCAAATCTGCCGATCGGGTGATTTTTCCTGGACAGGGAGAAGCCAGTACAGCGATGGGTTACCTCAAAGCAAGAGGCTTGGATCAAGTGATTCGAGACATCAAGCAGCCTTTTTTGGGAGTTTGTTTGGGGCTTCAATTGCTTTGTGAGCATTCAGAGGAAAATGACACCGAATGTTTGGGGATATTTCCAGTGAAGGTCAAGAAATTCATTCCGGAAAACTCTCAGGAATTTAAAGTTCCTCATGTGGGGTGGAACGAATTGGAAAACCTGAAAGCGAATCCTTTACTCAAAGACTTGCCTGAGAACCCATTCGTATATTATGTGCACAGCTATTATGCAGAGTTGAGTGAGGCTACGATCGCGACAACTCATTACATTCATGATTTTACTGCCATTTTAAATCGGGATAATTATTGGGCTATTCAGGCTCACCCAGAGAAAAGTAGTGAGGTTGGGGAGAAGCTGCTTTCTAATTTTCTAAGTATATAAATAATTCCCCTTGCCCCCCTTTGAAAGGGGGAATTGGACCATCAAATTTTCCAAACTTTCAATCCGCCACGGCGGACAAGTAATTCTAATTCTAACCATGCAAATTATACCTGCAATCGACCTTATCGGAGGAAAATGTGTTCGCCTGAGTCAAGGTGATTATTCCAGTAAAAAAGAATACCATGATGATCCATTGGAAATGGCAAAGAGGTTTGAAGGAGCCGGAATTCAGCGATTGCATTTAGTGGATTTGGATGGCGCGAAAGCTAAGAAGATCACTAATGGCGATGTGTTGGAAAGAATTGCGAGTGGAACCTCCCTTCATGTTGATTTTGGAGGAGGAATTCAAGCCAATACCGAAATTGAAAAGGCATTTGAATTGGGAGCAAAGCAAGTCACGGGTGGAAGCATTGCAGTGAAAAATAGATCTCTTTTCGAGTCCTGGATTGAAAATTATGGAGCTGAAAAGATCATTTTGGGAGCGGATGCCAAAAACAGAAAAATCGCCGTAGGAGGTTGGGAAGAAACAACTTCTGTGGATTTGATTCCTTTTATCAAAGATTATGTCAGCAAAGGAATCAGCTATGTAATCTGTACTGATGTGGCAAAAGATGGTCTGCTGCAAGGTCCCTCAACTGATCTGTATAAAGAAATTTTGCAGGAAATTCCCGGACTGAAATTGATTGCTAGTGGAGGGGTTTCTTCAGTCAAGGATCTAGAAGACTTGGAGAAAGCTGGAGTCTATGGCGCCATTGTTGGAAAGGCCTATTACGAAGGGAGAGTGAGTTTGGAGGAATTGGCAGCGTTTAATTGATTTACGATTTTAGAATTATGATTTACGAAGTGGAATTGAACCTCGAATGCTATTTTCAATTCTTAACTCCTAAAAAGGTCTAGTTATTAAGAAAGGAATCCTTCAAACAAAAGCCCCGTAAATCCAATACCGTAAATCGTAATTTTGAATTGTGAATATCGAATGATGAATAATGAAATTTTAAAACCCGGAAATCTATCATGCTAACCAAACGAATCATTCCCTGCTTAGATATCAAAGATGGTAGAACTGTCAAAGGGGTGAATTTTGTCCAATTGAGAGATGCCGGAGATCCGGTGGAGTTGGCAAAAGCCTATTCAGACGAAGGGGCGGATGAGTTGGTCTTTCTGGATATCACAGCAACCGTTGACAAGAGAAAGACTTTAGCTGATCTGGTAACCAAAGTAGCCAAGGCCATCAATATTCCATTTACTGTTGGAGGTGGAATTTCTACTGTAGAAGATGTGAAAGTCTTGCTAAACGCAGGAGCGGATAAGATTTCGATCAATTCAGCTGCAGTAAAAAATCCTGGAGTAATAGATGAAATGGCTCGTGAATTCGGATCCCAGTGCATCGTTGTTGCCATTGATACGAGAGATGTGGACGGTACAGATTATGTCCATACGCATGGTGGGAGAAAACCAACTTTGCTTCAAACTCAAGCTTGGGCCAAAGAAGTGGCTGATCGAGGAGCAGGAGAGATTCTGTTGACTTCTATGGATCATGATGGGACCAAGGCTGGCTTTGCAAATGAAATTACTTCTGAAATTTCCTCAGCATTATCCATTCCAGTAATTGCCTCTGGAGGTGCTGGAAATATGGCTCATTTCAAAGATGTCTTTACCTTTGGTAAAGCTGATGCAGCCTTGGCTGCCAGTATATTTCACTTTAAAGAAGTTCCGATCCCCGAGTTGAAAAGTTATTTGGATGAAGAGGGGATTGTGATTAGAAAATAACCTTTGAGGTTTGGAAAACCCCGAAGGTTTTGAATTAGGTATACGAATTTGTAAAATCAAGAGAATACAATCGAAATACTTTAGAAATAGTACCCAATAAATTGGGCAGAAATAGTAATTCTATTTCAATCTGACTTGTCAGATTTTATTTCAGCGTATTTCAAAAAATAGAAATAATGAACATTGATTTCGATAAAATGGATGGTTTAGTGCCTGCAATTGTTCAGGATGCTTTGAGCGGAAAGATCTTGATGCAGGGCTATATGAATGAAGAAGCCTTGGTGAAAACCCAAGAAACAGGCAAAGTGACATTTTTTAGCAGAAGCAAAAATAGATTGTGGACGAAAGGAGAGACCTCCGGTAATTTTATGGAATTGGTTTCAATGACTGAGGATTGTGATGGAGATGCAATTTTGGTAAAAGCCAATCCTGTTGGACCGGTTTGTCATACTGGCGCTGATACTTGTTTTGCCGAAGTGAATAGCTCCAAAACCGGGTTTATCGATCAGTTGAGAGCCATTATCAAGGATCGCAAAAATAATCCATCCGATCAGTCTTATACAGCTTCACTTTTTGCAAAAGGAATCAATAAGGTCGCTCAGAAAGTAGGCGAGGAAGCCGTAGAGATTGTCATTGAGGCCAAAGATGACAACAAGGAGTTATTCTTAGGAGAGGCAGCTGACCTATTGTATCACTATCTGGTGCTTTTGGAAGCAAAAGGATATGAATTAGATGAAGTGATGGAGGTTTTAATTGATCGCCACACAAAGAAATCTTAATTCCTTATCTGCCCATTTCCTCTTATCACCCATTTGTAGCTAGTCAATTCATTGAGTGCCATCGGTCCTCTGGCGTGAAGTTTTTGGGTGGAGATTCCAATTTCTGCCCCTAATCCAAACTGAGCTCCATCTGTAAATGCTGTGGAGGAATTGGCGTAAACAGCAGCTGCATCCACTTGTAAGATGAATTGGTCAATATGTTCCTGGTCTTCTGAAACAATCGCTTCGGAATGCTTGGAAGAATAGGTGGCAATATGATCCAAAGCTTCTTCCAGATTATCTACTGTTTTGATGGCCATTTGCAGACTTAAGAATTCTGTCCCGAAGTGAGAGTCATCTGCCTCAGAAATTAATTCATTAGGTTCCAAAGACGCAATAGCCTTGGAGTCAGCATAGATTTTTACTCCAGATTCCAAAAGTGGCTGAATCAATCGATTGAGATCAGATAGCTTGCTTTGATGAATAATCAAACAGTCCAAAGAATTACAAACGCTTGGTCGGCGGGTTTTGGAGTTGTGAATGATAGCTTTCGCTTTTTCCAAATCCGCTGATTCATCCACATAAGTATGTACGATGCCGGCTCCTGTCTCTATTACCGGAACTTTGGCATTTTCTCTCACAAAATTGATCAGTCCCTGAGAGCCACGAGGGATAATGACATCTACAAAATCAACTGCTTCCAAAAGAGCCTTGGTAGCAGCACGATCAGGAGGCAAAAGCAGGTATGCTTCTTTTGGAAGATGATGCTTTTCCAAAATATGATGAATCAATGTCATAATCGCCTGGTTGGATGCATCTGCATCCGAACCTCCTTTTAAAATCAATCCATTTCCAGATTTCAAAGCCAAAGAAAAGACGTCAAAAGTCACATTTGGTCGGGCTTCATAGATTATTCCGATTACTCCTAAAGGGACGGTTACTTTTTCCAGAAACAGGCCGTTTGGAAGCATTTTTTCTTCGAGTCTGATCTGAAGCGGACTAGGTAAATTACTAACCTGACGCATCTCTTGAGCGATTCCTTTAACTCTTTGCTCTGTCAAAAGAAGGCGATCATACATGGGATTTTCTTTGTCCATACGATCAAGATCCTTTTGGTTTTCTGCCAAAAGAAAATCAGACTGCAAAACCATCAAATCAGCAAGATCTGACAGGACTTTTTGAACAGCTTCATCTCGAAGCCCGGTTAATTGTCTGCTTGCTTTTTTGACTGCTTGGAATACACTTGAAAAATCACTCATGATCAAATAAATATAGGTAATCGTAGTGGATTAGGGCTTTTTGCTTCTTTTGACCGATTTTTTCCTCAGCTGATTTTGAAGAATATTCAGCTCTCCCCAATCCAATTTTTTCTCCATTTTCATCGCGAATCAGTAAAATGTCACCTTTGGAAAACTCGCCTTCGATTTTGGTGATTCCGATAGGTAATAAACTTCTAATCACAGATGATGTCAACGAGGATTTTGCACCTGCGTTGATAAATATTTCTCCTTTGTAATAATGCGTGCCATGGGCCAGCCATTTCTTGGGAGCATGTTTTTCTCTCTTTGGTTCAAACCAGGTGCACCTCAATTCTTTCCTTAAAAAACTCTCTAAAACACCATCGTTTTTCCCATTGGCAATGATTACCTGAATCCCTAAATCGGCCGACTTTTTAGCCATTGCATATTTGGTCAACATTCCACCCCGTCCAAAAGATGACTTGGTGGCCGAGATATAGGAACTCACTTCCGGCATAGATGCTACCACTTTTTCAATCAATTCGGATCCTGGCTCTGCTGGATTTCCTGTATAAATCCCATCCACATTGGTCAAAAGCATCAAGGTGTCGGCATTGATCATGGCTGCTGTCAGGCTGGCCAATTCATCATTGTCCGTAAACATCAGCTCAGTAATAGTTACCGTATCATTTTCATTGATGACTGGAAGGATCCCTTGACTTAGTAACGCCTCAATGCAATTTTTCATATTGAGGAAATGTTTTCTGTCGCGGAAATCTTCCTTGGTTACCAAAATCTGTGCGATAGGCTGATTCAATTCACCAAAAAGACCCTGATACTGATTGATCAGGCGAATTTGACCGGTAGAAGCCCAGATTTGTTTTTTAAAAACCGGGTTTAATTTTTCGGGAAGGGAAATAGCCTGTCTTCCAAATGCAACCGCTCCAGAACTGACCAATACAACCTTTTTTCCAGCCTCTGTCAATCTCATGATTTGCTGAACCAAGTGCTGCATGCGATTCAAGTCGGGCAATCCAGACGCTTGAGTCAGGACGTTTGAGCCGATTTTGATTACAATGGTTTTGGCGTTTTGCATTTTTTGAAAATTTGCTTGAAAGTAATGGTTTTGATAAGGAATTGCCAAAAAATGATTGGAGGATGTGGAGAGGTGGAAAAGAAAAAAACTAGAAGGAACTGATTAGAGTAAAGCCATGCTCAAGGTTCCTACGAGCATTAAGATTTTTGCCCAAGCGCTAAGTTTGGTGAATTGTTCTTTGCGATCAGCCAAATAGATTTTCCACATAAACCAAAGAAAAGCTAGACCCAGAAAACCGAAATAAATAAAGAGTTCTGCTTTGTTGATTTTGATAGTGATAACCAAGATGGAGACCACAAAAAGGGATGCGATTGCAAAAATCACCTGTTTGGTTTTTCTAAATCCGATCACAATAGGGAGAGTCCTGCAGCCATGTTTTCGGTCTCCGTGACGATCTTCGATATCCTTGATGATTTCGCGAATCAGGTTGAGGAAAAAGGCAAAAATGGCATAAGTCAATACCAAGAGTTCATTTTTCTGGAAATAAAAGGCAACGATGTAAACTGAAAGACCAGTCAGAAAGGCAACTGTAAGATTTCCGATAAAAGGTTCGCGTTTCAAACGATTGCTATAAATCCAAAGCAAAAAGGCCGCAAAGAAATTGACCAAGCCCACTTTTAATGAAACGAATAGACCTAATGCAATCCCTGAAAAGTTTAGGATTGTGTGTAAAACAATCACAACTCTCCGTTTGATTCCTTTTCCAACTACTACTTCATGAGGTTTGTTGACATAATCGATTTTGACATCATAATAGTCATTGATCATGTAGCCTGCTGCCGTAATCATCACTGTACCTAAAACCAACAAATAAAGCCTGAAGTCTTCCAAAACAGGCGTTCCAGAGTTGGTGGTTTTTACCAAAAAATAAGCGGTCATTAATTGAGAAAAAGCGACCAAAAGCAAATTGATAGGGCGACTAATTCGGAAAAGTCCGCTGATTGATATTGTACGCTCCTTTTGCAATGGGCTCATGCCCCAAAAATAAAGTAATTCCCCGTTTTAACTTGATGGAAGGGGAGAATATCGGTTATAAAAATATTGGAAGTTTGGATTTAAGTATGGGAATTGTCAGGCTGAGTTTCCAATTTTCTTCCAACATACCAGAGTAATGAAAGGTGTTTTCAGGTTGTGGCACTTTTGAAAGACCAAAAGTACCAAATCCTCGACCATCAGGATCTTTTGCCTGAATTGGCTTGAAAATGCCTGTAGACATTTTCTGCCGGACTGGGTCAAACGCTAAAAATCGTCGGATTTCCGAACAAGTTCGGAACTAGCCGATTTTCTTAACGCTTGTTGACCTCAATCCGTCACCAGCCACTTCAAAGCAAGTCGTACATTTAGAATCTCGTTTAAAATTTCAGGTTTTTTAAATGCTGGAATCTTAAAATTGATTCCAGGACATCAATTTTAGTCTGGCCCCGCCTTCCAGTTTTGGGTGTTAAGAAATCAATTGTGAGGGTTGAAATTAGGAGGCTTGTTTGACGAAAATTTTGCGACCCCAAACTCCAAGATTAGTAGAGGTTTCATGCAAAATTGAGGAGTTTGCCGACGTGTGGGGAGGAAATTGATTTTAACCCAAAAATGGACAGCGGTGGGTTTTTTGGTCCTTTTTCACCTACAGGAAAAAGGACGGAAAAGTAATATGCATGTAAAAAATAACCTTTTGTAAATAGTAGCGGAGTCGAAGCATTTAGAAAGTCGTAAATAAATTTCGACTCCACTCAATTTGACAAGATGCAAACCTGATTTTTACTGATTTTTTTGATCTAAAACCATTTTCTTGATGTCTTCTCGAAGCTTTTCAGCATCGTAAATAATCCCATCTTTGATTGTGTATTTTACACCTCCGACTCGCTCCATTTGGTTGGTTTCATCGTTCAATTTGAGAAAACCTGTTCCGTAAAGGACTTTCAGGTTTTCGATTGGATTCTCATCTACAATCACCAAATCTGCCAAAAGCCCTGGGCGAATAACACCGAATTCAATTGGTTTGCCTTTCGGCTCAAAAATCGCCTGTGCTGCATGCAAAGTGGCTCCACGGATTACTTCCAAAGGATGAAATCCTGCCTCCTGCAGCAATTCCATCTCCTCAATGTATCCAAAGCCCCAAAGGTTGTAGATGAATGAAGCATCGTCACTGACAGTCACTCTTCCTCCTGCATTTTTATAGTCGTTTAGGAAAGACATCCAGACTTTGTAGAAGTTTCTCCAGGCTGTTTCATCCCAAGAAGTCCAATTGTAGAAATAAGAGCCATGATTTTCTCTATTGGGTGTGTAAAAATCCCAAAGAGTTGGAAGCGTGTATTCTGAGTGCCATTCAGCGTTTCTCTCTCGCATCAGATCTCTACCAGCTAAATAGGCGGTCATTGTCGGGTCAAGGATGAAGTCATGCTCCAAAAATTCATCGATTAGGGCTTGCCATTGCTTACTTCCTCGGGGATGGATTTTATTCCATTGATAAGCTACCTGGCTGAATCGATGCTGTTCGTCATTATAGTTGAATTCAGCCGGCCAATGTTGGATGTCCTCGTCCTTATAAAGGGATTCAAAGATTCCATAATAGTGGGTCAATACATCCAAGCCTAATCTGGCAGCGTCCAACGCGTTGGTTTGTGCGACCATAGGTTGGGAAATATGAGCTACTGTTCCCATTCCATTCTCATGAGCAGCATCAATTGCTGCTTTTAAAACATCAGGGTCATGATTGAAGAATTTAATTCCTTCCACTCCTTGTGCCTCGGCCCATTTTACCCATTCTTGAGCTTTTGCAGGAGTATAAACTGGTCCTCCTTTCCAATCCTCACCCGATCCCATCGTGTGAAATGCGATGATTCTTGGAGCTACAATCTCATTGGCAGCGCTTCTTTTCTTCTCACTTTGAGTCCAGCCTACATTCTCCGCAGGTACTCCCCGGATGGTTGTGATGCCATGTGCCATCCAGAGCTTATAAGGATATTCAGCGTTGGGAGATTTGGCCGCTCCACCTACGTGGGCATGTAGATTAATTAGTCCCGGCATCACATAGGCCCCATTTGCATCGATTTCTTTGGTGGCGCCTTGGGGTCTGCCAGAGTCTTCAATAGGCACATTCGGAACACCTACTTGACGTATTTCGACTATTTTATTGCCTTCGATTACAATGTCTGCTGGGCCTGCTGGAGGTGCTCCTGACCCGTCAATGACAATGGCTCCCCTGATAATCAGTCTTTCAAAAGGACCTTCCCCTTCATCGGGTCTTCTATCAGGTGCCGGATTTAATTTGGATTGGGAATAGCTCCCCTGCATAGCCGTCAATAGGACTATGCAAAAAGCGTAGAAATATTTCATTTGGTTGGTGGTTAGGTATTCTTAAAAATGTAAAAAAACCACGAACCTAGAAAGCTAAACTCTTATAAATGATTGAAAATCAATTATGAATTTACAGCGATGAAAATATCCACTTCTGAATGGTCTCCTTGCTGACTAGCTGGACCATAAATTTCAAAATCAGCTGAATAGCTCCTGTTGAGTTCTTTGTCTTTGGACCAAATCTCTGTCCAGGTCTCAACTACTGCCTCTGGCATTTTTCCTTTGGCTACAAATTTTTTGTATTCAGCTTCTGAAAACTCCCTGCCAATTAATCCAACCGGGATTTCATTCAAAGAATTGGTTTTCATTCCAATGAGACAAGTGTACTCTCCTTGGTAGTCAGATTCATAATCGGTATAAACTGAGTAGATCTCTTCACCAGTTTTATTTGGGATTTTGTCTGAGATGTTTTCTTGAAAAAACCGTTGCCAAAGCAGTCCTAAGTCTTGTGCTGCTTGTCCATTGTTGTTACTGGTTCGGGTAGTTATCCCGATCAATTTAAAAGTTGGAAGAGTTTCCATTGATTTGGTTTATGGATTTAATTGTAAATGTAAAATGGGATAGGGTTTGCCTGTTGGATCCTTTTCAGATCTTCCGATTTGGGTAAAACCTTGTTTTAGATAGAAGCCAACTGCTTGTTCATTTTGCTCATTGACATCTACTTTGGTAACGTTTAAGTATGTGATTGAATATTCCAAAAGGGTCTTTCCGATTCCTTTTCCTCTCGAATCTGGATGGATAAAAAGCATTTCCAAATTTCCGTCTGCAACTCCAGAAAATCCCAAGATTTTATTTTTTTCGTCTCTCCAAGCTTTTAACTGAACAGCGTCGAGATAATGTTCCAAAATTAAGGGTTTAAAATAGGCGATATCCTCTTCTTGGAGGAAGTCATGAGTAGCTCTGACTGAAGGTTCCCAGACATCTACGACTTCTTGATATTCTGAAGCGGAGATGTCAGAAATAAAAGAATTCATTTCGTTTTAATTAGTTTTCGAAGTTCAAATAATTTTCAAAGAATGGTAGCATTTGTTGGGGGATTCTACCATCCTCTGTATAAATGCCGCTGGTGTGTGTTCCAATATATTCTTCAGCAAAATGCGTAATTCCAGCATTTTCTAGCCTTTGACTGAACATGTTACACATCTGTGTAAATCTTTCGCCTGCATTTCTCCCCCAGTCCAGCTTGATTGCTTTCAATTTTTGAAGATTTTCGAGATTGCCTTCTATCATGTGAACTGGCATATTGGCTTGCCACTTTGCCAATGCTTCAGGATGTACGATCAGCTCTTCTCCTTGATACTCAAATGGTAGATCACAATAAAATGGAGGATTGTTTGGGTTTGGAGACCAAGATCTTCCAAAAGCAATAATTACTTTCCCAAAATAGGTATTGTTGACTTCCTCCATGGTTTTTAGAGTGGAAAGCTCTTTATAAGTATCACTATTTGGGCCATATTCTCTGACTATTGCTAAAGCACCAGGACTTAAAGCATAGACTGAACTGAATCTATCTGGATAGTGCATTGCAATTTTTAAAGCTCCATATCCTCCCATACTATGCCCAGTAATGCCTCGGCTATCTTTATCTGCAATTGTTCTGAAGTTTTCATCAACAAAATCTACTAGGTCAATGGCTGTAAAATCTTCCCAATTGCCGAATAAGCCGGAGTTACTATAGAAACTTCCATCGTATGTCGTTTTCTCATCTGGAACTACCAAGATAAAAGGGCGGATTTTTTTCTTTTCTATGGCATAATCCATAAGCCCTGACATGTAATTGAGCATGGTATTATCACCCATGAATCCATGTAGAAAATAAATCACAGGATAACGCTGGGTAGAGCTTTCATAGCCAGGTGGTAGGTAAATGGAAACAGCTCTGGACGGATTTTCTCCCATGGAGTTTTGTAAGCTTTCAGAAAAAATGGTTTCTGTGACTACTTTGCCTTTTTGGGCAAAGACGGCAGTATTTAACCCAATGAATAGGGTTAGTAAAAAGAGGAATAGGGTAGATTGGGTCTTTTTCATGGATATTTAATAGGTTCGGGGTTTTCGGATTTATTTATAATCCACATTGTATTGTCTATTTCTATTCACTTCTAGTTTCAATACATCAGGTCTGGAGTAATGTCCTACAGGGTCAAAGTTCTGTCTTTCCTCTAAGATTCTCTGGAAGTCTAAGGTTTCGATTAAAAGTCCCTCGTAAAGAGGTTGGGGTTCCATGATCCATTTACCATCTGGACCTGCAATGCAACTCCCACCATCAGCCAAAACGTCTGGACAATTCTCAAGGATCACATCCAAATGGGGAGTGTCTTTTGGGAAATCCGTCTTACTCATCAAGCTGGACACAGAAATGACGTAAGACCTACTCTCTTGGGCGATCATTCTTGTGATGTTTTCAGTGTTTCTGACCGCACCTGGCCAAACAGCGATATGGACGTTCTCTCCTAATCCATAAAGAGCAGTTCGCGCCATAGGCATCCAATTCTCCCAGCAATTCAATCCTCCAAGGGTGAAATCTTTTAGAGGATGGGTTTGGAGTCCGTTTCCATCACCCGGAGACCAGACAAGTCTTTCATCATAGGTAGGTTGAAGCTTTCGATGTACAGATTTGATTTCGCCAGTTTGGTCCATGTATACCAAAGTACAATAGAGACTATGCCCTCCACGGTCAGTCGGCCTCTCAATGATTCCAAGGTATATCGCAATCCTATTTTCCTTGGCGATTTTTTGAACTTCAGATAAATCACCGCGCTCAATTTGGATTGCATTGCTGGCATAGTGAGCAAAGATTTCTTTTTGAATCTTGTTGTCCCAAGCAGCCGAATGTGTAATGGAAAGCCACCAAGGGTAGCCAGGTGCGAAGCCCTCTCCAAAGACAATTAGATCACATTTTTGCTCCGCCGCTTCTAAAATCTTGGATTTAACCAGTTTCAGGGTTTCAAATTTATTTAGCCAGATTGGAGCGATTTGAGCTAAGGCGACTTTGAGATTGTTCTGATTCATTTTGGGTGATTAAAATTGAAAATACCAATTTCTGGTTGAATCATGAATCAAAAAGGAGAGGGTGGGAAATTCTAAATGGAGACAAAAGTTATAACTATTTAAAAAGGTTTTATAATTATTTAATTGTCAAATCGATATCATTTTCAATCGATATAGGTTTTGTTAAGTCGAATTTCAATTTTGAATAATCTTTTTTAAATTATTTCTAATAAAACCATTGATAAATTGGTTTTGTTGTTAGATAGTAGCTTGATATTTTTTAAAAATTAACTTTATCAGAATAAAGTTTTAATTTTTAATATTTAAAGCTTTGAGTTTAGAATAATATTCTGATTTTTTCCTTTTGATTACTGAATACAATCATTTGAAAAGCTGACTTTCGTCAGGGATTACACAGACTCTATCTGTGACATTTGTTACAATTAATCGGTAAGCCAATGAAAATCACAATGAACTTTTATCGCTGGTTGCTAGTGGGAGCTTTTGGAATAATAGCGAATGTCGGACTAGCTCAAACCAATTTCAAAATGGGGCCTTCTCCTGTCTTAAAGATTGAAGGAGGGTCGACCTTACATGATTGGCATATGGAAACTAGTACAGTTTCTGGTCAAGGTGTCTTTACTGTTGAGAATGGAAAATTTGTTTCTGCAAAGGAGCTTCAAATTTCATTTTTGGCGGAAAGTCTAAAAAGTGGAACAAGTGGCTTGGACAAAAATGCATACAAGGCACTTGACACAAAAAACAATAAGGAAATAAAATTTTCCTTGAAAAGTATCTCTAAAAGCGGAGCCAATTTTACTGCCTCCGGTGACCTGACAATTGCGGGAGTTACTAAAACAGTTTCTTTTCCAGTTCAAGTCACAACAAGTGGTCAAAATTTCACTTTCAAAGGTGATTTTGATACCAAGTTGACAACGTTTTCAATAGACCCTCCAACTGCGCTACTAGGCACAGTGAAAACTGATGACGAGATAACTTTGTCGTTCTCGACGACTTTTATACCAACCCTTTAACTAGAAATCATGAAAAAGTATTTAATCGCTGCTGCATTTGCTGCGGGAAGCTTCACTGCGGCATTTTCTCAAGGACTCGAAAGAGATGTTCAATATTGGAGACCTTATGATCAAAGAGGAATCAATATTTTCGAAACAGGTAAGCTGGATACCGTTCCTTTTGAAGGAGTAAAGGTGAGAATTGGAGGTAATTTTGCTCAGCAATTCCAAAGTATCAGCCATGAAAATACTGCTGACGCGGTTTTGAATGCAGATGGTGTGAATGTCAATGAATTAGTTGATATCGGATTTGGATCAAACCTGGCAACCGCAAACTTGAATATTGATGTGGAATTGTTGGATGGGGTTCGCTTAAACCTGATCACTTATTTATCCTCTAGACACCATCCCGAGTCTTGGGTGAAAGGTGGTTATTTGCAAATTGACAAACTTTCATTTTTAGGTAATCCGGAGTGGTTTGAGCAGTATTTTACCCTGAGAGTGGGGCATATGGAGATCAATTATGGTGATGCACACTTCCGTAGAACTGATAATGGTAATGCTCTTTTTAATCCATTCGTAGGAAACTATATCATGGATGCCTTTACCACAGAAGTTGGTGGGGATTTGACTTTCCATAGCAATGGATTCTTGGTTGTCGGTGGTATTACTGGTGGAGAAATCCAAGGTGGTGTAACCAATCCTGACAAGAGAAAATTGAGTTTGATAGGAAAAGTTGGTTATGACAAACAGCTGAGCTCAGACTTCAGATTGAGATTGACAGGATCCATGTATACTACCTCAGGATCTTCAAGAAATACCTTGTATGGTGGTGATAGAGGAGGTTCCAGATATTATTTGGTCATGGAAAATACACTGGCTTCTACTTCTTCCAATTTTACCTCAGGTAGATTCAACCCTGGATTGACAGATAATATCACTGCAATGGTTTTCAACCCATTTGTGAAATACAAAGGCTTAGAATTCTTTGCCAATATAGAGCAAGCCAAAGGAAAAGCTTCTAGCGAAACAGAGGATAGAAAATGGAATCAAGTTGGTGCTGATTTAGTCTATAGATTTGGAACTGCTGAAAAATTCTATGTGGCGGGGAGATATAATCAAGTGAATGGTGAATTAGCTGGAAGTGGATTGGATGTATCTATTGATCGAGTTCAAGTAGGTGGAGGATGGTTTATCTCGAAAAACATCCTAGCCAAGCTAGAATATGTGTCTCAGAATTATAAAGATTTTGCTGCTACAGATATCAAAAACGGTGGTAAATTCAATGGATTGATGATTGAAGGAGTGATTGGTTTCTAATCAACTTGAATTATGATTATCCTTTTCCTCATACTTGAATTAATGTTTGCTCCTCAGAGACAGGAAAAAAAGGTCATGGTCATTACGCACCATGAGGTAAAAGTTTCTGGATATACTTCTCTGGGTAGGTTTAACTGTGATTTTACAAGAGTAGGGGAAAAGGATACTTTGAACTTAAATGTGCCAGGAAATCATCCTTCTCTTGAATTTGAGATTCCAATTTCGAGCTTTTCCTGTGGCAATTTTCTTTTGAATAAGGATTTTCGTTCCACTTTGAAATCAAGTGAATATCCTTGCGCCCAAGTCGAAGTTAAAAACCTTTATGAAATGAAAGGTGGGCTATTTTGTCACCTAACCGTGAATTTGGTAGGCAAAACTTTAGAATTTCCAGAAATGGAACTAGAGAGGGGAGAGGATAATATTTCAGGTAAATTGGTGTTGAATTTTGATATGTTGGATCTAGATCCTCCCAATAAATTTGGTGGATTGATAAAAGTAGATGATAGGTTGGATCTGGAATTTGTTTTAGGAATCTGATCAAAAAACACTTCACAAAAAAAGCGATCTCTTCAGGGGGATCGCTCTTTTTCATTTACTAAACCAACTTTAATCTTTTAACTGTTGACTGTTTCCTGTTCGAAATCAACCAGAGCTACTGCTCCATGGATGGCTGTTTCGTCCAATTCGGAAAGTAAAATCTTCAAATTCTCTAATACGGTTGGATATCCAAACGTGGAAAGAGATTTATACATAGCCTCTTTAAATAGAGGATAGGTTTTTCTAATTGAACCGCCTAAGACAATTGCTTCTGGGGCTAGTGCATAGAGAATATGCTTCATCAACTCACCTAAGTGGTGACCAAACTCATCAAAAGCCTTTAGAGCTTCTGGGTCTCCTGCTAATGCCTTTTTGGCCAAAGTTTTTGGCTTGGTATCGTATTGATAGTGGAAAAATTTCCCACTACAGTAGTTCTCAAAATTACTCTCCAAATAAGGAGCGCTGCACCATTCTCCTGCAGCGGAGTTGACGCCTGAATACAGATGTCCGTTTATTACAATTCCACCTCCTACGCCCGTTCCCAAAGTGATGCCTACTAGATTTTTGTAGTTTTTCCCAACACCAAATTTATGTACTCCCAAAGCAAAGCAGTTTGCGTCATTGTTGATGAAAACTGGTTTGCCGATCCTTGCTTTCAAGAATTTAGCTAATTCCACATGTTGAAATGCGGGGATGTTTGCTAAGCCCAAAACGATTCCGTTTTCGACATCTACCAATCCTGGGATTCCGATTCCGATCCCAGAAATATCATGGTGTAAATAGGATTCAATAAAAATGGCGATGGTCTCCAGGATAAACTCCTGAGTCTCTTTGGCCGGTGTAGGGATGGTACGGATATCCTCCAGATGTCCGTTGATCAGTACACCACCTTTGATGCTGGTGCCTCCGATATCTAATCCCAAAATGGCCTTTTCCATTCGCTATTGTTAAGATGGTTATTATAGGTTTGATTGATGAAAATCAGAAAGTCATACGAAATGACTTTCTGATCCAATTTTCAATCTATCATTTTTTTACAACATTCCTTCAATTGACTTTTCAAGCTCTCTAGCAGTAGCCAAGAACTCATCTACGTTCATATCTCTGAAGAAAATCAAGCCGTGGCTCGCTCTTACTTTTGCACGATCATGTAGGTAGAAGTAGTTTTTGCCTAGAAGCAACTGAATGTCATTCAATTGACCAACCCAAGTTCTCTTCGCTACAGTACTGAATTTACCATTGTGGGAGTAGCTAGGGAAGGAAGCATTTACCTGGCTTAAGTAGCAGTTGGCAAATGAATCTTCCATTACAGACATGTCACCCAAAGAAACTGGAACGATTACGTTCGCTTCATGCGGCTCAAATTTGAACCAAACGTTTCTATAACCGATGATACGAAGGTCGCTCAAGTCTTTCTCTTCGCTCCACTTTTTCACTGCAGCAGCAGTTGCCTGCAATACTTTGTAGTGAGTATCAGGTCCAGATCCTTCTGGATCCAAAGTCAAGCTGATTTTAGTAGGATTTACTTTTCTGAATAGATCCACGATAGGCTCTACGTCACGAGTCTTGTCTGGCTGCTCAGTGAAGATATCTCCTGTGTAGAAACCAAGTCTCAAGTGGTGAACGTTTTTCACTTGTACTCCAAAGTGAGCCCAAACCAATTCCTCCTCAAACTCACGGATCATACCTTTCAGTTTTTGGATTTTAGCAGGGTTTTTCTCTCCGTCGTAGCTCTTTCTCAAGATGCTGATGACATCATTGATAGTTTCTCTAAGCTGAGTTTTGTTTTTCACGTCATAAACGATCACCAAAGCTCTTACTACACGGTGACATAGACCTCTTTTTCTTGCATCAGCATTTTCAGAAGCAACATTTGTCAAGTAGTGATAGACATCCTTATCAGTCTTCAAGCTGTAACCTACCTCGAAGAAGTCTTCGAAATTCACCATTTGGATTTTATCCTCATCCAATAGCTTCTTGGTATGCTGCAATGTGTCAATCACAAAGCTGTTAGTTACCGCTGTAAATCCTGAAGTCAATACAGAGAAGTGGGCCTCATTGGTTGGCTCATTCAACTGATTGGTGATATGAGGCAAGATGCCCAAAGAAATATCATCGTGGTGAGGACCTGTGTGAAGCAAAGTTTGCTCGGTTTCTTTTTCCAAACCTTTAGCCAACTTAGTTTCGATGCTTTTCATTACCTGACCTACTGTTTCCTCAGAAAGATCTGGGATCAACTTACAGTATTTGTCAGCTTTCAAATCGCTCAATTTCAATCTGTGACCATATTTGTTTAGCTTTTTGCAAAGCTCGATCACAGCTCTTTCAGTCTTTTCAAAAGTCCATTCGCCTTTTTCGTAGTAGGCATCCATGGAGTCAGTCAATTTCACACCAGCACCTCTGGTTAGATAGAAACGACCATTTTTCAATTTTTGAAGAACAGTAGCAGGGAATACGTTGCTCAATTTGGTCTCCAAAGAGTCTTTCACAATACCTGCTTTCGCTTCACCAGCAGCAATGATGATAGCTACTGCCTCAGGATTGTAAACGATAGTGTCCAAACCGATAGTAATAACCAATCTGTTAGCAGAAACTTCGATACCACCCAAATCACCGGCAGCTACAGCCTGAGTTTCAAAGTTGGTTTCAGTCAATCTGGTAACAGAGAAGATGTGAGATCCTCTGGTGTTGAAGGCGATGTGTCCATCAGGTCCGATACCTCCCAAGAAGAAGCCGATACCACCTAGGTCACGAATTCTTTGCTCGTAGTCACCACACCACTGGTCGATCAAGTAGATAGATTCCTGCTGAAGCTGCTCCAATTCGTTTTCAGGCTCTCTGTATCTCAAGGAAAGATCCACTTTCAAATCAGGGAAGATTTCCTGATAAGATTTGCCTTGAGCTAAAGGAATCTCATCGGAGTTGATGAGGATCGCTTTCTCTTTAGAAAGTCCGAAACCTTGGATATAAAATTTGTTTACGTAGTCGTAGAATGAGTTGTGCTGAGAAGAAGAAATCGGGTAGAATTCGTCAATCTGCACAAAAGTCAAATCTTTCAATACTGGCTTCTTGACAGAACCAAGACCGTATTGATCTCTGATTTCCTTCCCTTTTTTACTGTCCCAGTTATCCAGTAGATATTGGGTCCACTTGATAAAGAATTCTGGAGTTTTACCAGTTGGTAAGGAAATAACGCCTTCTGGGTTGGCTGCTGCCCATTCCAAGAATCGGCAAGCGGTAAGCAATCCTAATTTCGGGAAATTGTCAACCATAAGGTAAGGAATCTGTGTGCTGATTTTTTCAACACCTGACTCCTTGAAGAAGCTTTTCTCAACGTCTGAGAGTGGATACTTACTTAGCATACTGTTTCGACAGTTTAGGGTTTTTATGAATTTTTCATTTAGAATCCATTTGATTCCAAATAAACTGAAAGAGCTAGAACTTAAAACTCCAAAATATCATTTGTGAATTTCAGATAAATAAAATTTAATTCTGAAAAACTTAGATCTGTTTCAAAGTTATTCTATTTAACAAATTTAAAAAACTTTCAGTAATAAAAAACAACTTTTATAAAAAATTTATAAAAGTATCATCCTGAGTTAAAATTTATAGGGTCTTTGTAAAGGAAATTCGAATTCTGGCTTGGAAATCCTTGATAACCTTGAAAATCTCAATTAGAGTTACAGATTGTACTTTCGTTAATGAATCCAGCGTCAAAAAGTTTTTGGGTTTTTCTTTTTTATCCAAAATCAGCTGGGCCTGATTTTCCAATCTGAGAGACATGAGGTAATTGAAAGCATGGATCAATTCCTGAGTTTCCGGCATGGTGAATACTCCTTTTTGCCTCAATAACTCTATCCTCCGGACAGTATTGGTTTCGTGAATTTGATGCTTCAAGGCAAATACTCGAGCAAGATCCACGATCGGGCGCATGGTTTGCTTCAAGTTCAGTTGCTTTTCGCCATCAATCTTTTCAGTTCTGATGGTTCTAAAAAAAGTCAAAGGCGGCTCGTATTGAAGAGCATTATGTCCCAAATTGATGAAAAATCTCTCTGAGGCTTTTTCCAAAAGATTACCCATGTGCACTTTCAATTCTTCAAGCAGACTTTCTTTTCCATAGATGGCTCTGCAATCAAAGAAAGTAGAATAGTTCATCGTGTTTTCCTCAGAGGCATCCGAAATCCACGTTTCGTAATTTCTTTTCCAATGAGAAAGAGAATGAGTCCATTTGGGATTCATAGCCATTAATTCACCCGAGCAAAAGTCAATTCCAATTTGATTGAGTGCAGTAGAAACTCGAGTAGCGAAATCTAAAAAATATTCTCTTACAGCTTCTCTATGTTCATTCGCTTTGTCCTCATAAATAATGGCGTTGTCCTGGTCGGTTTTTAATGTCAACTCGCCGCGACCTTCACTTCCCAATACGAAAAAGACAAATTTGGCAGGGGCAGGTCCGATTTCTTTGATGACCCGTTCTATGACACGCTGCGTAATCGTATCCGCCACAGTCGTGATGATTTGATTAACATAGCCGGCTTTCATACCTCTGGAAAGTAGCAGATGGATGATCTCTGGCATGTGATGCCACTTTTCTTTCAATTCCTCGATTTGGCGTGCCTCTTTTACAGATTGGATAAACATGAAAGGTCCCTGGCTTTGCTCTGTCAGGACTTTCGTTCGAGAAATCCAGCCAATGTATTGATTGTTTTCTTGGACAAGGAGGTATCTGGATTTTGTTCGAAACATCAATAGCAAAGCTTCTATTAAGCTAGCTTCAGAATGGATGGAGATCATGGTTTTCTCCATGATTTGGGATACTTCTGTTTCAAGTGGAAGTCCCAAAGCGAGTGCTTTATCTCTAAGAGTAATGTCGGTGATATAGCCTTGGATTTCTTGGGGGCTTGAACCGATAAAAAGACAACTAACCTGCTCATTAGCCATTTGGGTAGCACAAGTTTGAATAGAAGTGCTGGGAGAGGCTATCCTCAAATGTCTGACATGGAGGTCTCGGACATATTTTGAATAAAATTGATCTGAAATAAAAGGTGAGTTGTTTTTCATCTTTCACAAATTAGCCAATCTTTAAGATTGATTGATCATCTTTTGGAGCATATATGTTAATAATCGTCACAGGCGTTTCTGGTACAGGAAAAACCACCATTGGGAATGCATTATCAGAGCATTTTCAGATTCCTTTTTACGACGGGGACCTTTTTCACCCTGCCGAGAACATTGCAAAAATGAGTGCCGGACATCCTTTGGATGATAATGATAGAAAACCTTGGTTGGAGCTTTTAGCTCAAAAAATGCTCGACTCGAAAGAAAGCGGAGGATGTATATTGGGTTGCTCGGCCTTAAAAGAAAAATACAGACAGATCCTTTCGGTGGATCCAGAGATCCATTGGGTCCACTTGATCGGAGATCGAGATTTGATTTGGGATAGAATGACTGCCCGTCAAAATCACTTTATGAAAGCCGGTATGCTGGATTCACAATTTGCAACTTGGGAAGAACCGGATTACGGAGTCAAAATTTCCATTGACCAAAGCCCTGATAATATGGTTGCAGAAATATTGGATCATCTAGAGCCTTAGGATTTTACAGGATTGGATTGTTTTCTAGGTTTCAATGCCCGAAATTCATTGTCTCACCTTGAATAACCGATATGAAACTTCAAAAACTCGTCTTTTCCTTGGTTGCGTGGCTTTTTGCCGGAGCTGTTTTTGCCCAAGATATCTTGGTCCTGAATGTCAATATTGTGACAATGGATGGGGAAGAGGTTCTGGAAAATCATGCGATTTATGTTTCTGATGGATATATCAAAGATATCATTCCTCAATCTCCTCAAACTCCAAGAATGACTGCAGATTTGGTGGTTGATGGACGTGGAGCTTATATCTACCCAGGTTTAGCGGAGTTTCATGCCCACCTTCCGGTATCCAACGATGGAAGCACTCAATTACAAGAAGAGTCACTTTGGTTATACTTAGCAAATGGTGTTTTGAGGATTAGAAGTATGCTCGGACATCCCACCCATGTTGCATTGAGAAGCAAGGTGAATTCTGGAGAGTTGATGGGGCCTCGGGTTTTTATTTCAGGGCCTTCCTTTAATGCCAACTCAGTGACCAGTCCAGATCAAGCTGCTCAAATGGTAAGAGAACAAAAAGCAGCAGGATATGATCATTTGAAAATCCACCCAGGAGTAGAATTGGATGAGATGTGGGCGATTTCCAAAACAGCCAAAGAACTAGGAATTCCCTTTGGCGGTCATGTCCCTTTGGCAGTAGGAATTGACAATGCATTAGCAAGTGGATTTAAATCCGTGGAGCATATGGATGGCTACATGGAAGGTTTATTGCCTGATGATCTCGAAATTGATATTACCACTTCCGGTCCTTTCAATCTAAAATTGGTTGGCCAGGTTCAAATGGAAAAACTGCCAGCATTGATTCAAGAAACGCTGGACCAAGGAACTTATATCGCGCCGACATTGACACTTTTTGATCGATATTTTGGCTATATCCCAGCAGATGAATTTAGAAAAGCTCCTGAGATGAAATATTTGCCTGGGCCATTGATCCAGCAGTGGGTGAATACAAAAAAGCAATTAGAAAGAGCTGGTATGTTGGATGAGGTAAATGTGGCGCCTTATCTGGCTTTTCGTAGAAAGCTTTTCATGGAACTTCACCAAGCTGGCGTTCCAATGATTTTAGCTTCCGACTCTCCACAAGTATTTAATGTTCCAGGTTTTTCTATCCAACATGAATTGGCTTTGATGTCTGAGGCTGGAATGTCCAATTATGAGATCCTAAAAACTGGCTCGGTTGTTCCTGCGCAGTACATGGGGAGAGAAAATGAGTGGGGAAAGATCAAGAAAGGTATGGCGGCTGATTTTGTGATGGTGGATAAAAATCCTTTGGAAGATCTGAAAACTCTTCAAAATCCAAAAGGAGTGATGATGGCTGGAGAATGGCTTTCCCAAGAAAAATTACAAGCCGAACTGGATCGAATCGAAAACAATCACATTAGAAAGTAGGAAGGTTGAATTCTAAAATCTGAATTCAGAATTCTGAAAAATTTAAGGATTTAGCTCATGAAAGGAATTTCCAGAAAGTAAAGATTACATCCAATAAAAGTTTCCAAGCTTGTCAAAATTATCCTATGAAATACACCTCGATTTTATACGCTTCAGGTCTTTTGTTATTAACAATGGCCTGCAAGCAAGAAAAGACCCAAGAACCTATTATTGAAGATATTGAACTGATGATCAAAGCTGAAAAAGTGGCCGAACAGGACGGTCAAGCTGTTTTCCATTATGTATTGGACAATGGAGATATGCAGGTAGAAATGACAAACTATGGTGGAACCATCACCAAAATAATAACCCCAGATAAGAATGGTAAAAAGGAAAATGTGATTTTGACCTTTGATACCGTAGAGGAGTTTTTAACCAAAAGCAATCCTTTCTTTGGAGCTACAGCAGGCCGAATTGCCAATCGAATAGCAAAAGGTGAATTTACCTTGGACGGAGAGACATATAAATTGGCTAAAAACAATGGACCGAATCATCTCCATGGGGGCAATGTTGGTTTCAACAAAAAAGTCTGGGCTGGAGAGCCTTATTCCAATGATAGCACGATAGGGGTGAAGATGACTTATTTGAGTGTGGATGGGGAGGAAGGGTATCCTGGAAATTTGGAGAGTACTTTATGGATGGAGTTGACCTTATCCAATACGCTTCGGATTCAATTTGAGGCAGAGACAGATCAAAAGACCATTGTGAACTTGACCAATCACACGTATTTCAACTTGACGGGAGTAAAGAGAAATGTTTTGGGGCATGAATTCCAATTTTGGGCAGATGCCTATACTCCAGTTGACGAAGGTTTGATCCCAACGGGTGAGATTAGAGATGTGAAAGGAACTCCTTTTGATTTCAGGGATCCAAAGATTCTAGGAGACCAAGTGGAAGCAAATGGTGGAGGATTTGATCATAATATGGTGATGAAAATGGAGAAAGGTTCAGAGATGAAGCACTTTGTTCATGTGAAAGACCCTGAAAGTGGAAGGGTAATGGATATGTATTCTGATAATGTGGGAGTGCAATTCTATACTGCCAATTTCGTCTCCAATTTTGAAGGTGCTGATGGAAAAATATATGATAGGCAATGGGGCTTTTGCTTGGAATCTCAGAATTGGCCAGATGCAATTAATCATAAGAATTTTCCTAGTCCAATCCTCAATCCTGGCGAAAAATATGAACATACGATTGAGTATAAGTTCTCAGTCGATGAATAAAAGAAACCCCTCCGAATTCAAATTTGGAGGGATTTATTAATTATTCTGAAGAAGAAATCCGTTTTCTAATTCGGCTCAAAGATTCAGGTTTTACACCTATATAACTGGCAAGGTGGTATTGAGGAATTCGCTGGATTAAATCAGGTCTTGATTTCAAAAGTTTTAAGTAGCGCTGTTCAGGTGAGTCGGTATAATAGGAAGTCAAAGCTTCTCTTTGCTCAGAAAATGCAGCTTCCATGATGGTTCTTGAAATAGTTTCAAACCTGGGGAAGCGTTTAAAAATAGCCTGAGCTTGCTCTTCATCTCCTACTACAACTGTTGTGTCTTCTACGCAAACCCAATTATGGGTAGCAGAATTTTCTGGAGTAAAACCATTAAGCGAAATAGCCCATTGTTCCTCCGTAAAAAAGTTGGTTGTTTTTTCTTCTCCATCAGTCAAAATGTATTCTCTAATACAGCCACTTAGAATGAAATATGTTTTGGATGATTTTTGGCCTTGTCTCAATAAATAGTCTCCTTTTTCGAAGGATTGGGTTTTCATGGTCTGAGCTATAGCTTCAGCCTCTTCTTTTGTTAGAGAAGAAATTTTGGAAAAGTAGTTTACAAATTTATTATCCATGGAATTAGGCTGTTTCGAATAAATGAAAGTCATACCTGATTTTTGGTATCAGATACCCCTTTCAAAGTGAAATGTTTCACTCGGTTTCTTTGGCTTGGAAAGAAATATTCAATTGCTGCACTTTTGGATCCTTTTCTGGCGTAAGGGTAAAGAATATGTTTATTAGTCCATTTTGGGCTGTTATTTTATAGCTTCCTCGTAGCTGATTCAAAGGGTTAAGTTCACCTATGATTTCTATCGTGCCAGCCTTATCAATAAGCTCTTGTATAGCTGTAATTCGCTTCTCCCTTGATTTATCTAAATAGAAATTCTCAGCCAATATTTTTCCCTCCAATTCTGAGTCCCAATTCTGAATAAGCTGAGTGATTTGTTCCTGTCGTTCTAATAAAATATCGGAAGCAGGTAATTTCCTTGGCCTTAAATCTGCTGTTTCAAATAACAGTTTACTGATGTCTGAGAAAGGCCAAGGTGTGGTGTAAGTAAGGTTACAAAATGCCATAATCCCAACACCATATTCTGGGTAAAAAGTATAATTGCTTCCAAAGCCAGGTAATGCTCCTCCATGGGAAACTCTTTTCAGCCCATCGCAGTATTCCGTAATTCCAAGACCAAATCCATATCCCGATAGAGTAGGGCAAGGAGCTCCATTATAGTCTCTTGAATTGGCGCCGAGTCTTGGAAATTGAGGGGTTTGCATTTCCCTCAAAGAACTTCTTTTAATTGGACCATTGTCCTCACCATTTCTTGGAGGCCATGCGGATAAATGTAAGCTGACATATTTGCTAAAGTCTTCGATGGAAGTAATAAGGCCTCCCATTGAACCATAAGAGCCATCGTGCAGCATGGGTTCCAATTTCCACTGGTCATCTTCCCATCTGTAACCAATGGCCAGTTGCTCTTCCGGGATCCCTTCAAATTCCCAATAAGTGTTTTCCATACCTAATGGAAGAAGGATGTTTTTAGTAATGTATTCTTGGTAGGGAACGCCTGACACTTTCGAAACAATATTGCCTAAAAGCGCATAACCCGTATTGCTATATTCATATTCAAAGGAAGGTATATTAGAGAAAGAAATTCCTTCTTTAACTAAATCAATCAACATTTCATCGGGTTCATCCAGTTGGCGATCTCCCCAAGGATTATCTTCAGGGAATCCTGCTGTCATTGTCAACAGGTTTTCAATGTCTATGATTGGAGCATCTTGCGTTAAATAATCCAAGTTTGACATTTCAGGAATGTATTTACTCACTGGGTCATTAAGAGAGAGTTTTCCCTCATCCCTCAGTTTCATAATCGCCATAGCAGTAAAGCTTTTGGTCATAGATGCTATTCGGAAAGAAGAAGAGGTGGCCGCAGAGATTTCTTTTTCAAGATTTATGAGTCCATAGGTCGCCGTGGCAACCAATTCATTGTCTACAACTATTCCAAATGCAGCTCCTGGGATATTGTTGGCTTTTGCATGTTCTTCTAATAATACCTGAAATTGAGGAGCGATCTTCTTGATTTTTTCTTTCCGATCATCCGGGTTAAAAACAGGTTTTTTATAAGAATCAGAAAAAGTAGGATTGCTTTCAGCTTCTGAAATACTTTCTTGTTTTGGGCTGCAAGAGAAAAGAATACTAACAAAAAAAATAACAGGTATAATGTATTTCATGCTATGGATGTCTAAGTCTTAAACCTTTTTAAGTCAATAATTTAAATTTTATCACAGAAGGGAGCAGGGGTATTTCTAAGTATTATTTATTCTATGAAGTTCAAATTATAATTTACCTCAATTTCCACTTTTGAAAAATGAGAAGAGTGAAAATCAATTCGTTTTTCGGATTCCTTGGTAAAAACTATCCAGAAATAAAGAGTTGTGAGTTTCATCTTTATAGAATTCCGTAGTCAAAGTGATCCCTTCTTTTTTCTTCAATTCCTGAATGAACTCTTCAATTTTTGTTCTATGAAATTCAGGTTGAGATTGGTAAGTCACATGGATTTTGACATTCTCTTTTGCCTCACTTTTTTTTAATTTTTCGATGACTTCTCCATTGCTATACCAGATCGAAGGGTCATAGATTTGCATCACTTCAAAAGGATGTTCTAGCGATAAAATATATCCTCCAAAGTAGCCTCCATATGAATGCCCGACCAGAGTTTCGTGTCCGCTAGTCGAATAGTTTTTATTGACATCTGGAATCAGTTCTTTATTTAGGTAATTATAAAAAATCATTCCTTTGCCTGAGTTGGAGTCATTGTACCAAGTTGAATCCACTTTTTCTCCATCGTATTCGGTCCTTGATTGGCTGAATGTGAGATCTTGTCCTCTTTTCTTTTCCCAATCTATGTGAGGGATTCCAACTACAATGGACTTTGCAATCTTTCCATCAGCCCCCAAATAAAAAGTAAGTTCTTTGATCAGTTCAAATCTCCATTCGGCATCCAAGACGTAAATCACGGGGTAGCTTAATGAATCACTGTAATTTAATGGAAGGCTTACCCAGTAATCTCTCGTTTCATTGAGATGTTTGGATTCGATTTGATGCTTAAAGGACTGATCTATACAAACCAATTCCTGAGCAATCAAAATAGGGGAAATCAATAGAAAGATGATAAGGAGTAATGCTTTCATCAATTGAGGAAATTAAGTTTTGTGACTCGGTGCTATGGAAAAGCTTGAATCTACAAATCTTCAGGAGAATTCCTGTATTTGGAAAAGGATCGTGCTGCCATGTATTAATTCTCCATTAAGACAATTTTTGATGTAACCCAAAATGAAAAACTAAAATCCTGTCTGTTTACCTTTTTCAAAAACGCTGATATAGAAATGTTCGAAGGGTGTTCTTTGGATATAAATTACCTTTAATCAGAAATATGAAAAAGCTGTTTTTATTGCCTCTTTTGCTGACTTTAATGATTTTTTCTTGCAAAGATTCTGAGGATGATGAACCTCAAAAGGATTGGTTGGAACTGATAACAGGGCAGTGGATTCGGGAGAATTCAGCTTGTGAAAATGCAGGATATACAATCAATGCTGATGGCACTTGGAAGTATGGGGCATTTGATGGCTGCCCAAATAATTGTGGTGTTTTTCCCTTTGGAGGAACCTATTCTTTTGTGTCCGGAAAATTGTCTTTCACGGGTGGGCCCGGTGAATCTGATAATCTCAGAGGTAGGGTGGAATTGACTGAAAAAGTCCTTGAAATCTATGATGAAGATACGGGCGTTTTAATTTCAAGATACCTTCGGTTTGCTGGATGTCAGTCTTAAATCAAGTTTTGAAAATTAGATTCGCAGCAACTTCTTGAACCTCCTCAAATCCTTGATAGGCACAAATTACGGCTTCGAAAACTTTTAAGTCTCCAAGATGTTTTAGAGCCAAAGGATTTCCGAAATGGACCAAAATGCTTGGTTTGGAGCTCGCTGACTCTTTGATTTTTTCAAGCGTACCAATATCCATCCCAAATTGATTCAATGGCTTATGGCTAGGGACAAAAACAGCAATGATTTGTTTTTCAGATGAATCAGATTGCAAGCCTAGTTTTTGGGAGAATAAGCTTGGAGAGGAAGTGAAATATTCAAAATATCCTAGTTTACCAGATTGAATTAATCCTTTTAAGGTCTGAGAATCTATATCGCCTGAAATCACTGAAACGTAATTTTCAGCTAGTTCTTTTTGAAGCTTCGAATGCCCCTCCCAATCAAATGAAGGAACTTCTATTGGTTGAAAATCAAAGACTCCCAACTTCTTTTTTAGCGCCATGATCTTTTCGAAAACCAAGTCAACCTCTTCTTCAGAAGCTTTATTTGAAATGATTTCAATCCCTTCTTTCACATGATCCGAAAAGCACAATATGTCATTTCCAGCTTGAAATGCTTCCCATTCCAACATTCCTGGTTCTGGGAAGTGCTTGGCCACGGCTTTCATATTGAGAGCATCAGAAATAACCAAGCCTGTGAAGCCCATTTCTTCTTTCAGAAGCCCAGTAATTAGTTCTCGACTGATACTTGCCGGTACTTCCTTTCCTCCTGTCAAAGCAGGTACAGCCAAGTGACCCACCATAATCATTTCTACTCCATGATCGATCCCGAATTGAAAAGGGACTAATTCCTCAGCTTCTAATTGAGCTTTCGTCTTATTTAAAATCGGTAGGCCCAAATGAGAATCAACGGCTGTGTCACCATGACCGGGAAAGTGTTTCAGACAGGCTCCAATTCCTGCTTTTTTCATTCCCTGATATGCGGCCAAGGAAAGCTTTGCAACGTTTTCTGCATTATCTCCAAAAGAGCGATAGCCAATCACAGGATTGTCTGGATTTGTATTGACATCAGAGCATGGAGAAAGATTCAAATGGATACCTGAGTTTTTCATATCCAAACCCATGCGATAGCCAACTTCTTCGACCCATTTTTCAGCATCTTTTTTCAATGCTCCCAAAGAAATAGCGAAAGGGTATTGCGGAGTTTTTTCTATTCGCATTGCCAATCCATATTCTCCATCGATACTAATCAAAAGTGGAGTTTTGGATATCTTTTGATAGCGATTGATCAATCCGATCAGCTTTTCATATGTCCCTTCCGTATCCAATGATTCAGCTCTTTTTTCAAAATTAGCTGCAGCAGAATGGCGACTATGAAAAAAGGTTAACCCACCGATTTCTTCTTCCAAAATCAGTTTTTCGATTTCCTGATAATTTTCCTCTGTATCATGGATAAATGCTGCAGGTGAGAAGCATTGGGCGATTTTTTGGGTATTGTTCATCTGGGTAGAAGATTCTAATTGGTGCTTTTGGATGGTTACAATTTCGGTGTCTATCGGGTGATTTCCCCATTTTTGTTATTCAATATTCAGAAATTCTGTTTTTGAATTTTGAATTATGGACTCTGAATTCAGCTTTCTGATTTTTTACCAAATTCCTTTGGATACTTGGCCAAATAGGCCATTAAGAAACTTGGGATAGTGGCGATCACAACCCAAACGAAGAATCCTGGATATCCTAGCCATTCTTGGATATAGCCAGAAACCATTCCTGGAAACATCATTCCCATAGCCATAAATCCAGTGGCCAAGGCATAATGGGCAGTTTTGAAAAGGCCTTCTGCCAAATAAATCAGAAAGACCATATAAGCAGCAAAACCGAATCCATAACCTAACTGCTCAATGATTACCACAATGGCAGGATTGATGAAGCTTTCAGGTTGATTCCAAGAAAGGAAAACGTAGCCTAAATTCGGTGCATTAATAGCAATTGCCATTGGCATCATCCATTTTCCCAAACCGTCTCTCGAAATCACAACTCCACCCAAAATCCCTCCTATCAAAAGGGAAATAACTCCTAGAGTTCCGTACAGATAACCAACATCAGTGACGCTCAATCCTAAGCCTCCTTCTGCTCTTTCATCCAGAAAGAATGGCGAGGCCATTTTCACCAACTGAGATTCTCCCAGTCGATATAAAAGCACAAATGCGAGTGATAGACCAATATTCTTTTTGTTGAAGAAAGTAGCGAATACTTTTCCAAAACTGGGCTGCTCTTCTTTCGTGATTCTTTCCTCTTTGATGTTTGGAGTGGTGATCCAGTTGATTAGAGTTAAAACTAACATCAAGCCTGCAACAATAATCATAGTCCAAGACCAAGCCTTTGTTGGATCTCCCAGACTGGTTTCGAGATTGCCGGCAACAATGACGATGAGCCCTTGGCCAGTGATCATCCCAACTCTGTAAAAAGTACTTCTTAAGCCTACAAAGAAACTTTGTTGATCCGGTTTCAAGGCCAACAAATACATGCCGTCTGAAGCAATGTCATTGGTGGCAGAAGCAAATGCCCCCATCCAAAAGAAGGCTAAGGTAACCGTAAAAAACTGATTTAACCCCGTTGTCAAACCAACCCCCAAGAATACCGCAGCAAGAATTAATTGCATGCTGAGGTACCATTGTTTTTTATTTCCAAAAAGCTCCAAGATCGGACTCCATATTGGCTTGATCACCCAAGGGAGGTACAAGAAAGAGGTGTAAAGTCCTATGTCGGAATTTGATATCCCCAGGCTTTTGTACATAATCACCGAAACAGTGATGATGATGACGTATGGGATTGATTCTGTCAGATATAATGGAGGGACCCAAAGCCATGGGTTTTTGGATGTGTTTTGACTCATGGTTTTCTCAATAAATTCTGATAAATACTCGTTTCAGACCCTTCGATTTCTTTGGCTCCGACCACTTTTTCATAAAATTCAGCGGGGCCGACACCACCGATGATTGCATAAGCATAGCCTAATTCTCTCAAGGATTCCAAAGATTTGATCAATAGTACTTTGCCGATTCCTTTTCCTCTTTCGCCTTCTAAAGTGCCTGTTGGACCAAAAAAGTTTCTGGAAGTGGATTCGTAGCAAGCAAAGCCCAATAATTCATTTCCTCTTTGGGCGATCCAGCAGGATACAGGAAGTCTGGAAAAAGCGATTTCTACTTCTGACTGCCAATAATCTCCAAACTCCTTTTTTACCCATTCACTGACAAGGTGCTTTTCAGGAGCAATAGCTCGCCTAAAGGTGATTTTTTCTTTGACTCCCAGTTTTTTCTCCAAATCCCGGGTGTCAGGAAGACCGATCAAGCGAACCAACATGTCTTTCATGGCTGTGATTTTTTTGGTGTTTGAAATACTTGTGTTTGAACAATTCTACCGAAATGATCTATCCATCTTATTGCAAGATAATTGGTGTTGAGGCTACTAACTTCAAGTCCTCGAGCCCTTGTTCCTCCCACCCAAACGGTATGGATTTCAGCTGTGGAAAGATTATTTAATTGATCAGCTCCTTGAACCATGGCATATCTGATAGCTGGATCCAATGGCTTCTCCATTTGGATTTTTGTCCAATCGGAATTGGTTTCTACAGATAAAACCACAGGATTCTCTATTATGGAAGTGCTTTTGGGTTGAAAAAATGGAGGAAGAGTCGGCGTGTCATAAACTTGATCATTCACGATTTTTGCAACATCCTGATTTTTCAGAAATAGAGATTTGGCAGAGAAAAATGCATTACCCTCAATATTGGGGAGGGTTCGGGTATAGTTGATCTGTTGGGTGATTTCATTTGGATTCTCCCAAGCTTTGTCAGAGTCAGCCCGGACCTTATAAGGGCCATTCCCGATATAGACATTTGTGTTGTAGCTATTGTTTGACCACCAATCAGCAAGCTTTCTATAAGAAGCCAAGGGGTGATCCATGCTCCAATATAGCTGCGGAAGCATATAATCCACCCAGCCATTTTTCATCCAAAGAAGAACATCAGCATAGAGGTCATCATAATTGGTTTGTCCTGCTTGGGTTGGAGAACCTTTGGGATCTTTGTCTTGATTTCTCCAGACACCGAATGGGGAAATCCCAAACTGAACCCAAGGTTTGGTTGCCTTGATCGTATTGTTAAGGGCAAAGATCAAATCATTGACATTCTGTCTTCTCCAATCGTCGATTGATTGCCCTGATTTTTTGTATTTGTTGTAAGAAGCTTTGTCTGGGAAATTCAGCCTAGGCTCCTTGTAGGGGTAGAAATAATCATCAAAATGAATAGCGTCAATGTCATAGTTGGCTACAACTTCTTTGATGATAGCCAAAAGATGGTTCTTCACCTCCGGCAATCCCGGGTCGTAGTACCATTTGCTACCATACTTTAGCATCCAATCTCGATGTTGGTTGTAGTCATGATTTGGACTTAATTCCTCGGTTTTTAGATCCATTGTGGCACGGTAAGGATTGAGCCAAGCATGGAATTCCAAGCCACGGTCATGGGCTTCTTTGATCATCCAAGTCAGAGGATTTTCAGGAGATTGAGGACCTTGCCCTTGTTTTCCTGTCAAGTATTTAGACCAAGGGGAATAATTGCTAGGGTAAAATGCATCTCCTGCCGCCCGAACCTGCACAATTACAGCATTGAAATTGAGTCCTTTGTAATAGTCCAGCAGCTTGATAAAATCAGCTTTTTTCTTCTCCCAAGAATCAGTGCCAGAGATCGGCCAATCAATATTGGCTACTGTAGCAATCCAAACTCCTCGAAATTCCCTTGGCATTTCAGGCATAGAGTAGGAAAGAGGCTGTAAAGTAACCGGAGTAGAAGGTAAACCTTTGGAAGGGAAATCAGTGCTAGGAGTTTCTCCATTCGGCAACTCAATGTTTTTTGAATTATTGGAGCCCTGGCTTACTTTTTCTGAAGATTTACAGGCGTAAAAAATACTGCTGAGAAGCAGTATGTAAGTTAGAAATCGAAAATTCCGATTCATAGATTAATTATTGGGTACTGGTTTTAGGTTTAAGTCTTCTAGGTTGGATCGAAGCTTATTCATGAATTCGTCTCCTGGGTCTGATTTGACAGTTCTGTAATCAGGATCAGCTTCTTTCCAAAGATCGGTTTCTTGAAACTTCTGATATTCATGATGACCTATGACATAGTCTATGGCATATTTTCTTTTCAGATATCGGATCAATTCCTCATTTGCTTTCAATTGTTCTTTTGTCAGTGGCGAATCATCACTTCCAACGTTTTCGATTCCAATTGCACAATAATTCAAGCCAATTGTATGTCTTGCAAAGGTGGTGTCAGGAAGTAATCTGAAAATGGTGCCATCACGATCAATCAAAAATTGGCTGCTGACATTTAGGTTGCTCGCTCCGGTCAAATCTGCTCGTCCTCCCAAAGTAGGAGAATCAAAAACGTCAAAAGTCACTTCGATATTGTCGATAGCTGTCCAGTGAACTACTACTATTTTGGGATCTATGGTTGCAGTTTCTTTATCAAGCCCATGTCTTTCCTTGAGATATTTCAGAGAAAGCTGCTCTCTTTCGTCATTCCAAGTGATCGGTTTTTCAAGAATTCGGAATGTAGCCTTTTGACTGCAAGCTTGAAAAGCAATCAATAAAGTGAGAGAAAATAAGAGATAGGTAGCTCTAAAAGTGTTTTTCATTGTTATTAAGGCTTTCGGCTTTAGTCAGCTAAACTACCCAGAAAATCTCTGGAATGTGAAGGTTTTCAAGCAATATTTTGCAAGAATTATTTTAAGGGTCTTGAAAATTGCATGATTTTGCTGTTTTTGTTAGTTTCCCAAACCCAAACAATTCACCATGCTTAAGGAAGAAAGACAGAAATACATTTTGGATCAAGTTCATTTACATCATCGGGTTCTTTTGACTGACTTATCTGAATCTTTGAATGTTTCCATTGATACAGTTCGAAGAGACGTAAAAGAATTGGCAAAGGAGAAGAAGCTAAAGAAAGTCCATGGTGGTGCTACTTCCTTTGGCTTTATGAATTTCAGCAAGGATGATGGGAACGTTTATCTTCTTTCCAAGAAAATCCGAATTGCAGAAAAGACAGTATCCTTGCTTTCGGAGGGGCAGGTGATATTGATGAGTGGAGGGACGACAAATATGGAAGTAGCCAAGATGATTCCAAGGAGACTTCCTTTGACAGTTTTTACGCCAAGTCTTCACGTGGCCATGCAACTTCTGGAGTTGCCAGAAGTCGAGGTGATCTTTTTGGGAGGGAAGTTATTGCATGAAGCAAAATTTGCAATCGGAGGCACGGTAGTCAATGCCTTGAATCAATTGCGGGTTGATTTATGTATTCTGGGAACTGGCTATTTGGACGCTGATCATGGCTTGACTGAGTTTGATTGGGAGGTGATCCAAGTAAAGCAAGCCATGATGCGAGCTGCCAAAAAAACGATCATTCTTTCAGTTTCTGATAAACTCCACACAGTACAAAAGTATAAAACCTGCGATTTGACGGAGGTTCATACTTTGGTCACCGAGCTTCATCCTACTGACCCTGTTTTAGATCGTTTCAGAGAATTTGATTTGAGACTTGTTTAGGTAAATTGATAATCAACACCACTCACCTGAGTTAGCAAGGTAGCAGGAGCATCCAGCGCAACTGCTGATTTTGGTGGAATCGGATGGACTGGAGAATTAGCCGCCAAATAGTTGATCATGGATTCATGCATTGTAAAAGGTGTGTTTTGGGTGTTTTTTACTCCTTTTATTCTACAAAGAATATCATCTGCATCACCTTCTCTTTCACAGGCACTTATGGTATAGGTCTTCTCAAAATCAAGGGGCTGACCTTTTACCAAAACTTTTTGAACGCGATCACCTTCCTCACCGAAGGCCAAGAATTCAACTTCCATGCCTCTGAATTTGATTACCCATCCTCCAAAGCGCTTACTGGCATCTTCTGCAAATACATTGTTAAGCTCCTTCTCAAGCCAAGTTTTGATCTGAGATCCGGTGACTTGACCTGTTCTGATATAGGCATCAAATGGAAGCATGTCATAGATGTATCCATGAGTGATTGGGATGTTTCCTGTATGATCTGGGCTTGTATTTGGCGGGCAAAATCGAAAGCCATTGGATAAGACAATGTCGATTTCTGGCACTTGCCATGATATCGCATCCAACACCATGGTGTCGATAGGATTTTCGATTACAAAATATCTGTAAAGAGGTAAAGCGCTGTAACCCACCACATCAAAGATTTCCTTTTGGAAGGGTTTTTCATTCTTTTTAATCAGCTTGGCAACGTCTTTATCGGCAGGGAATTTTTCTGCTGAAACTTCGAGCAAAGAATAATTGTCCTCAACAACTTTTCCATTTTCGATTTTCAATTGAAGCTTCCCGACAAATGAACCAAAAGCGCCTGGCTCCACAATCTTGGCGTATTTCCCTTGAATTGGCTTTCTAACTCGCTCATGTGTATCACCTCCTAAAATGTAATCTACTCCTTCACATTCCGGAATATTTCCTAAATGGATTTGTTGGGAAAGTCCCAGATGAGCAATGATGGCTACAAAAGCGCATTTTTCTTGATTTCTAAGTACATCTACATAATGTGCTAGATTCTCCTCAGGCTTAGAATAGAGGATTCCTTTACTCAACATGGGTGGTTGGCGTTTTGGAACCAGATGGTCAGTATATCCTAGGAATCCAAATTTGACTCCATTGACAGTCCAGATGTAATAGGGAGGAAAAATCAATTCGCCTTTTTTGCCATTTCCTTTGTCATGGTACATGTTGGCGCAGATTTTCGGAGCATGTAGCGAGCCCAACAAATGCTGCATTGCTTGCTTATAATAGATAACCTCCCAATTGCCGGGAAGGTATAAGTCGTATCCAATTTCATTGAGGATAGGAACCATGGCCTCTCCGGTGGTTTTCACAGAGAGTTCTGATCCCTGAAACATGTCCCCCGTATCAATCAAAAAGCTATTTTCTTCTTTCTCACGTTCACTTTCCATCAATGATTTAAGATGAGCATAGCCTCCGGTTTTTCTAAATACTGATTGACCATTTTCCCAAAAAAGTTCATCATGAGGGTGGATTTGGCAATGCACATCCGTAGTTTGATAGATGCTGATTGTGAACGATTCTTTTTTCTTTTTCCGGGTTTTTGCTTCCGAACTGAATGGGTTCAATGTCATCAATCCTGTTCCGGTGCCAATCGCTCCTAATTGGGATAGAAATTTTCTTCTGTTTGATTTCATGGGTGATTTTGGGTTTGTAAGAATAGGTGCTGATTTACCTAATTCCTTAAAAATAAAATAAAAATCAAAAAAATATCCGTGACTTTTGTTACAAAAAAGCCTCGACATCACTCAGATGCCGAGGCTTTTAGCTTCATATAATTGAATTATTCTCCTGAGGCAGGAGTGAATTTTGTAACCTGATTGCTATGACTAGGCAAGGATTGAAGGTAAGCGAAAATAGCTTTCAAATCCTGCTCTTTCATACCTGCATACATGACCCATGGCATCAAAGTGTTGAATTCTCCCGGAGGAACTTTAGGGTTTACATAAGCAGAGTCTTCATATTGTTTGAATCGCTGAACGAACATGTCCTCAGTCCAGCTTCCGATTCCGGTTTCTTTGTCCGGAGAAATATTTGATGAAGTCACAAAAGATCCATCTGGGAAAGGAAAAGATCTACCACCGGCAAATGCTACATCTGGCATTACCATTCCTTGGGCATCTACTTGAGTATGACATTCAATACAGCCTGCCACATTTGTCATATATTTTCCATAAGCCAATTGATCACTTGGATTTGGTTTTTCTTCAGGACTTGCATCAGTTGGAATCGTTTTTATGATCACGCTTACTGGAAAGTCCGCTTCTGAGTCTGGAATGTCACTTTCAATAGATGGGATAGACCTAACATAGGCGATAATGTCATACACATCTTCTGGGTCCATTTTCCCATAATATCGGTATGGCATCAATGGAAACATTGCCCTTCCATCATTGGTTACTCCTGTGGTGATCAATCTGTAAAGCTCCCCATCTGTATAATCAGAGATGCCAAAAGGAGTGATGTTCTTAGCATAGAATACTCCGGGGAATCCCATTCCATGGTCAAATCTATCTCCTCCCTTACCTAATGTGCCTGGAGCTGGTGGTCCAGAGAATTCAGAGAAATCTCTTTGCGAATGGCAATCCATACACACAGCGACATGGTTGGCCAAATAAGCGCCTCTTTCTACTCTGTCGGGAGTGTATTCAATTGTGAGTTCTTCTGCAGGTGATACTTTCGGAAAAGTGAAATTTAAAAATGCTATTCCCGCGATTATAAAAACGAGAACAATACCAAGAATCCATCCAAGGATCTTAAACAGTTTTTTCATAAGGCGTAATGGTTTATATATCAGAAAAATACATACAAAACTGAATTATCAAAAAATAATCTACAAAAAAGTGTATGGGAAAATTAGAATAATTCTATTTTATCAAACTTAGTTTAACTATAGTTTTTCGATTGTTTTCTCATGCTTCAAATTATTGCGTATTCAATTATTTTTTTGAAAATATCTTTGGTCTAATTCTATTTCAGCATAATTTTCAACATCAAGTAAAATCAACCAGTTAGATTAAAGAATCCCTTATGAAAAAGTTTTACACTTTATTCCTCGGTCTTGGAATAGCGGGCTCAGTATTCGCTCAACAAGATCAGATTATTTCCGACCTGGAAGGGAAAGCAGGTTTTTATGGAGATATATCAAAACAAATTTGGTCCAACCCTGAATTGGGGTATTTAGAGACCGAAAGTTCGGCTTTATTGCAGAAAACATTAAAGGATGCCGGATTTACAGTAAAGTCAGGAGTTGCCGATATTCCTACAGCTTTTGTGGCTGAATATGGATCAGGAAAGCCTGTGGTAGGAATTATGGCAGAATTTGATGCCCTACCTGGAGTTTCTCAGGAAGCTGTTCCTTTCAGAAAGCCGGTCGTAGAAGGCGGAGCAGGACATGCTTGTGGCCACCATTTATTCGGTACAGCTTCAGTTGCTGCTGGGATTTCTGTAAAAGAGTGGATGGAGAAAAATAATATTCAAGGGACTGTACGTGTATATGGTACTCCAGCAGAAGAAGGTGGTGGAGGAAAAGTATATATGGCAAGAGCTGGTCTGATGGATGATGTGGATGCAATGCTGCATTGGCATCCAAGTTCAGCAAACAATGCCGGAGCAAACTCATCTTTAGCTAATATTTCTGCCAAATTCAGATTTTATGGAGAAGCTTCTCACGCAGCAGCAGCTCCAGATAGAGGGATTTCAGCCTTGGATGGGGTTGAAGCAATGGATTATATGGTGAATTTGTTAAGAGAACATGTGCCTCAAGAGACAAGAATGCACTATGTCATTACTCGAGGAGGAGAAGCGCCAAATGTGGTTCCTGCTTTTGCAGAATCGTATCACTATGTGAGACATCCTGATGCAGCTGTGACTAAAGCTATTTTCGATAAAGTAGTGAATGCTGCAGAAGGAGCTGCAAAAGGTACTCAAACCAAAATGGAGTATGAGATCATCAATGGAGTTTACAACCTTATGCCAAATGAGACTCTTGCCAGAATCATGCAAAAAAACCTTGAAGCTGTTGGTGGGATAAAGTATGATCCCGAAGAAAAGAAATTTGCAGAAGAAATTATTGCAACATTTCCTGCAGGAGTGAAAGCAAACCCTGAGGATTCAGAAAAAATAGCTCCCTTTGCAGTAACAGAAAAAGGTTTTGCGGGTTCAACAGATGTTGGTGATGTAAGTTGGTTGGTTCCGACCGCTGGACTTGGTACAGCGACTTGGGTTCCAGGAACTTCTGCTCATACTTGGCAGGCAGTAGCTGCAGGTGGTACAAGCATTGGACAAAAAGGAATGATGGTAGCTGCAAAGACTTTGGCTTTAACAGCTGCAGACATTTTCAAAAATCCGGAAGTGACTAAAGCTGCTAAGGAAGAATTGACGAGAAGACAAGGAGAGGGCTTTGTATACGAGGCCTTGGTAGGAGATAGATCCGCGCCGCTTGATTATAGAAAATAAACAAGAAAAATGACCCTAAAACCTCACATGCTAATCCCAATACTTTTATTGGGATTAGTTTTTTTTAGACCAAGCTATGCTCAAGAAGCAAAGCCCGCAAGAGACGCTAAAATTGGATTAGTGCTCAGTGGAGGTGGAGCAAAAGGGATGGCCCATGTTGGGATAATCAGAGCCATGGAAAAGGCCGGAATTCGTCCTGATTATGTGGTTGGGACCAGCATGGGGTCCGTTGTGGGGGGATTATATGCATTGGGTTACAATGCTGATGAATTAGAAAAAATCATCCGAGGAGTTGATTGGGATTTGACTATTTCCAATCGTGTGGATTTCAAGGATATTGCCTTTGAGGAAAAGGAGTATTACAACCGCTATTTGTTGGAAGTACCCTATGTCAATGGAAAGTTGTCTCTTCCATCAGGCTTGATTGAGGGTCAGGTACTTTCAGAGGTTCTTCATTATTATACTTGGCCCTCTAATCAATATGATTCATTTGATGATTTTCCGATTCCGTTCCGATGCGTTGCTACTGATATCATGACAGGTAGGCCGATCGTTTTTGAAGGAGGAAGTTTACATGATGCGATTCGATCCAGCATCGCAATTCCCACAGCATTTTCTGCTTTTGAATTGGAAAACACAGTGGTAGTGGATGGGGGAGTTGTAGATAATTTTCCTGTCGATGTGGTGCGAAGGATGGGGGCTGACTTTGTGATAGGAGTCAATGTCAGTAGCGAGGACTTCGAGGATATTGATCAACTGGGAGGTTTTGGAGGTATTTTGATGCAAATCGCAATGGCGGAGAGTATCAGAAGAACTGTAGTGAATAAAGAATTCACAGATATATATATCAAGCCAGATTTGGAAAACTATAGTACCGGTAGTTTTGGGGATTATGATGCAATCTTGAAATTGGGAGACAAAGCGGGAGAAATATTTTTAGATGAATTCAAAAGAGCGGCAGATAGTTTGGGAGTAAATATTTCCGCATTTCAAGAAAAGCCCACTTCCCAACCTATCAAAATCGACTCCATTGAAATAAGGGGCAATCATCTTTTTTCAGATGATTTGATCAAGTCGAAGCTTGAAATAGATCCTGGTCAAGAAGTCACTAGAGATGAAATAAGAGAATCAATCCGTCATGTGTATGGAATGAACGGTTTCAGAAAAGTCGATTATCGTTTATCTAGAACAAATGAGGAGACTTTTAATATGCTGGTTCGGACAAAAGAAAAAACCGCGACAACCATTTCCACTTCCATTCATTATGACAACCTTTTTTCGGCGGGGCTCTTGACAAATATGACCATTAGAAACTGGATTGGGAACTCTTCCAGGTCTGTGTTTTTATTGGATATTTCAGAAAACCCTAAGTTTCGATTTGATCATTATAAGTACTTGGGGAAGGATAAAAATTTCGCTTTTAATTTTAGAGCAAATTATTTGAGGCAGGAGTTTCCTAGCTATGAGGAAGGGAAAAAGTCGGACGTGAATATCATTAGAAATACACGTTTTGAAAGTCAGGTCATCACTACCAATTCTTTGAAACAATCATTTTTATTGGGCTTGGCTTATGACGTCGCCAGGTCAAGAGTATTATTCAATGTGGCCATTCCTGAAAACATCAAAAGCGGAGTAGAATCTTATTTTTCAGCTCGAGCGAGGTATTATAGAAATTCTCAAAATGACAGAAATTTTCCAACTAGAGGAGCAGAAGGAGTATTGGAAGCCAATTTTAGACTGAAGTCTTGGCTTGACATCAATGTAAAATCAGGAATCGACACCGTTTATTTTAAATTGGATAATGGGGAGCTTCCTGTGGCCGTAGAGTTTTTAGATGCATTGGTTGATGAATTAGTACCTAATCCACATGCTACCTTAACAGGTAGATATAGCAAGTTTCTTCCCTTCTCACCCAAATTCCAATTCAAGCCTTCAGGGGCATTTGGATTGACACTCACCAATGATGAAAGTGGGAAATCTTATCGTGAGTTTTTTGTAGGGGGCTATCAAATCATCCGGTTTATTGATACGAATTTTTGGGGCTTGAATTATGGAGAAGTCCAAACCCCAAACTTTGCGAAAGTTGGAGCTGACCTTCAATTTATTCCTATCAAAAAATTATACCTAAGGGCTGGGGCCAATTTCCTAGGTTTTTCAGACCATATTCCACTCAAAGAAGTGCTTAAAAACGGGGATTTTTTAAATCAGAAAACCTATTTGGGATTTGGAGCGGATATTTCCTATCATTCCCTTTTGGGACCGATAACTTTGGGGATGGGTACAAACACCTCAGATAAAAAATTGCGAACCTACGTTTCTATTGGCCTTTCATTCAATTACGCGGACCGCTAGTGGAAATGACAAAAATCATCTTGGGCTACGATTGCAAATCGCTTAAATTGTAGTTCAAAACAATCAACCCATGGACCGAAGGAAATCACTCAAAATTCTTGGAGGAGCAGGAGTAGGCATTGCTGGATTGGCTATTGCTGATTGGAAATGGCATTTTGTGGATCAAATGACCCATGAAGGATTTTTTTCCTGGAAAGAAGAAAAAATGATTTCGGCCATTGCCGATACGATTATTCCTGAAGGTCTTCCAGCCATTACCCCATCTCCAGATTCAAAACCAATTGGTGCTTTAAGTACGGGTACAGATAAGTTTCTCATCAAACTTTTTGAGCATTGTTATGAGGTAGAAGATCAAAATTTGATCAAATCCCAATTGAAAGAGCTGGGGAAAACCAATTTCCTAAATGCAGATCAAAAAGGTAGAGAAGAGATTCTAATGGCAATGGCCAATTCAGAGAATGAGGATGAGAAAAAGTTTTTTGACTTGATGAAATCCCAAACCATTTTCGGCTTTACGACTGTCAAAGAGGTAATGGTTGATTATTATGGGTATAAAGTAGCTCCTGGTAAGTATGAGGGCTGTATTACAATTGCTTAATCACAATTCAAGTATGAAGTTTCTAAAAATATTTTACGGCGTATTCGCACTGATCTTTGCTTTGTTTGCCTACTGGCAATTCAATGATCCAGATCCGGAATTATGGGTTCCCATTTATGGTGTGGCTATTATTTTCTGTCTTTTGGCAGTTCGAGGCATATTCCCCAAATTTCCTTTGACCTTAGTAGTCATTGCTTGTCTAGCGGGCTCATTGTTCTATTGGCCTGAGTCAGTTGGGGGATGGATCAGTCAAGAGATTGAGCAGGGCGATTTGACGATGAAAACTCATGAAATGGAAATAGGTCGTGAATCTTTCGGCTTGTTGATTATAGCTCTTAGCATGGTGCCAGCATTGATTAAATCCTGGCGAAACGTTGCTTAAGCTTAGAGGTTTTTGACTTCAGCTATTAATTTCTCCAAAGAGTCTTTTGCATCTCCAAAAAGCATTCGGTTTTTGTCGTGGAAGAACAATTCGTTTTCGATTCCGGCATAGCCTTTTCCCATGGATCTTTTTAGGACAATGATGTTTTTGGCATTCCAAACTTTGATGACGGGCATTCCATAGATTGGGCTGCCCGCATCTGTTTCTGCGGCAGGATTCACAACGTCATTTGCACCAATCACCAAAACCACATCGGTACTACCCATATCTTCATTGGCATCTTCCATTTCCAGCAATTTTGGATATGGGACATCAGCTTCCGCTAAAAGCACATTCATGTGTCCAGGCATTCGACCAGCCACTGGATGAATGGCATAATTCATATCAACGCCCTTCTCTTCAAGTATTTTCTCCAAATTATGAATAGTGTGCTGAGCTTGTGCCACTGCTAATCCATAACCCGGGACTACACTGACTTTGTTGGCATAGGCAAGTAAGATGGCTGCGTCTGTCACCGAGATTTCCTTGGCAGTTCCTTGCTCTCCTGACTTTGCTGAAGATGAACTACCGCCTCCAAAAGATCCAATGATCACATTGGTCAAAGAACGGTTCATCGCAGTACACATCAACACAGTCAAAATCGTACCTGCTGAACCCACCAAAATACCTCCGGTCAGCATCGCTTGATTTCCATAAAGAAAACCTCCAAATGCTGCGGCCATCCCTGTGAAACTGTTCAAAAGAGAAATCACCACGGGCATATCTGCTCCTCCAATTGGCATTACAAATAATACTCCGTAAAGCAGTGAAATCGCCAAAAGAACATACAATAAAGTCGGACTTAGATTTCCAGTAAAACTCATCCAGATAGCCAATCCAAAAAGAGCCAGAAGAAGTAAAATATTGATGATTTGGCCTCCTGGAAGTGCTTTGTCCTTGATTTTTCCTTCCAATTTCCCATAGGCAATCATGGAGCCTGAGAAAGAAACGGAACCTATGATCAATCCCAAAAGGATGACGATTAACATTCCCGTTTCAGGATTTGGATTATGTCTCAGATGATCAAACTCTACCAAAGAAATCACTCCGGCACATGCTCCACCCATTCCGTTGAAAAAGGAAACCATCTGAGGCATCGCGGTCATTTTTACCTTGAGAGCCATTCGGGTTCCTATGACTGTTCCTACGATTAATCCAGAAAGAATCAAGGTGTAATTCAGCCATTTGTCAGGAGTGAGTTCTTCTTTGAAAAAGATGGTAGCGAATATGGCTAAGCCCATTCCGTATCCAGCAATCAGATTTCCTCTTCGCGCCTTGTCTGGGCTGGAAAGCATTTTTAATCCCAAAATGAAAGTAATCGAAGCTACGATATAGCAAAGCTCGAGAATGCTGAGTCCTAAAAGTTCTGTCATAAGATTACTTCGATTTCTTTTTAAACATTTCCAGCATTCGGTTGGTCACCACAAATCCTCCAACCACGTTGAGTGTTCCTAAAACCACGGCTATAAGGCCCAAAATCAATGCGTAATAGTTTGTGGGATCAGCCTGAAGCATGATAATAATCGAACCGATAATCACCACTCCATGGATAGCATTTGCACCTGACATCAACGGCGTATGCAATACGGCTGGGACATTTGATATGACTTCAATTCCTAAAAAAACTGACACGATTATCAGGAAAATGAATTCTCGGTTATCGTAAAAAAGGCTTAATATTTCTTCCATTGTTATGCAGTTTCTGAAGGGTAAAGGATGGATTTTACTCGGGAACTTTGGATTTGACCTTGATGAGTCACGCAAGTGTTCAGCACGATATCATCGTCCCAGTTTAGGTTTAGATCTCCTTCCGGGCTAATAATTAATTTCAGGAAGTTGACCATGTTTTTGCCGTACATTTTACTAGCATCCATAGGCATGCTAGATGGTAGGTTGGAATCGCCTATGATGGTAACTCCCTCTTTTAAGCAGATTTTATTGTTTTCGGTCAACTGGCAATTTCCGCCAGAGCTGGCCGCTAAATCCACGATTACAGAGCCTGAGGCCATGTTTTTAACAGTGTCTTCCGTGATCAAGAGTGGAGCTTTTCTTCCCGGGATTTGAGCTGTACAAATGATAATATTGGATTTTTTTGCATGCTCCTGGATGAGGGCTTGTTGTTTTGCTTTGTATTCTTCTGTTTGCTCGACTGCATAACCGCCTGCTCCTTTGTCGTCCTGAGCGCCTTCGACTTTGACGAATTTGGCTCCCAAGCTTTTCACTTCTTCCTCTGCGGCGGCTCGGACATCAAAGGCTTCCACTACTGCGCCGAGCCTTCTAGCTGTTGCGATAGCCTGAAGCCCCGCAACACCAGCTCCCAAAACCAAAACCTTGGAAGGGATGATGCTTCCTGCGGCTGTCATAAACATTGGGAAAAATCTTGGTGAATGACTAGCTGCCAATAGAACTGCCTTGTAGCCGGCCACAGTTGCCATTGAAGAAAGAATATCCATGGCCTGAGCACGGGTTGTTCTTGGTACGTTATCCATTGAAAAGGTTGTGATGCCCTTTTTCAAAAAGGACTCCACCAATATTTTATTGGAAAGCGGTTGAAAAAGACAAATCAAAACTTGACTTTCTTTTAAAGAATCAATCTCAGAGTCTAGAGGTTGCTGAATCCCTAAAACCACATCAGCTTGGAGTGTTTCAGCTCTCCCGCAAATTTTAGCTCCCGCTGCCTCGTAATCTTCATCAGAAGCAAAAGCCTTTTCTCCAGCTTTGGACTCAACCCAAATACTGACTTTTAGACTAATAAGATTTTTAACACTTTCTGGAAGTAAAGCAACCCGGTTTTCTTCACCGGATTCTTTCAAAAGACCAATTGTCATGGATGGTGATTATTTCTAATTCCTTGAATTTAAGCCTTTTTAGTTCTTATGGAAATGATTCAAATATTTATTCAAGCTGGGACTAAAGAAAATTATTTTTTTAGGTAGTAAGGCAGATATTTTTGATCCAAATCGAAACTTGAATTCTCAAAATGTAGTTTATTACACATCACAATTCGTCCATCAGTGACAAAAGAGTAAAAGATGTCATTCAAACAATTCGGAGGTAAAATCACTCCTCAGCTTTTAGAGCAATACGAAAAGTCCCCCAACTGGAATAAAGGAAAATTTCAAAATCTGCAGGATACCACCATGGATATCAGTTTGAGAGATTATCCCAAATTGATCAGGCAACAGCTAAAAGGTAGATCCGAAAGAATCCCTAAATCACCTATTCCAATTTTGCCTTTTCAAAAAGAAAATTTCTTGGCTGAGTCAGATCAAATGAAATTCGTTTGGTATGGTCACTCGGTGATGCTTATGAGATTGGATGGGAAGACTATTTTAGTCGATCCGATGTTGGGGCCGGATAGTTCTCCGATTGGGCCGATTCGAACTGAGCGATTTTCCGAGGGCTCCTTGGATCTGATTGATGACTTTCCAGAAATTGACTTGGTGGTGATGACTCATGATCATTACGACCACTTGGATTTGAGTAGCATTTTGAAGCTGAAAGGCAAAGTCAAAAAGTTCTTTGTGGCATTGGGTGTAAAAAGACATTTGGTTCGCTGGGGAATAGACGAAAAGCTGATCACAGAATTGGATTGGTGGGGGAGCCAAGAGTTAGACGGAATCCAAGTAACTTTTACTCCGTCCAGACATTTTTCCGGTAGAGGCTTAAGAGATCGCGCTCAATCCCTTTGGGGTGGCTGGGTTTTCCAAGGTCAAAAGGAAACCATTTGGGTGAGTGGAGATGGGGGATATGGACCTCATTTCAAGGAGATCGGAGATAAATTTGGAGGATTTGATTTTGGCTTTATGGAATGTGGACAATACAATGAGTTATGGAGACAAATTCACATGTTTCCTGATGAAAGTGTAATGGCGGCAAGCGACGCAGGCGTGAAATTGGCCATGCCGATTCACTGGGCCGGATTTACCTTGGCACCGCATCATTGGACTGAGCCTGTGGAAGGATTTATAGAAAAAGCATCAGAGCTTGAGTTGGATTATATCATTCCTCAAATCGGAGAGTTGCAATCTTTGGCATCTCCAAGTAGTTCAGAGTGGTGGAAGAAGTATTGAAATTGAAAGAAGAATTTTAACTTGTTTAGATTTCTATTCAAATTCTTTCCATAAATGACACTCGAATATTTCCGTGATTATTGCCTGGCCAAACCGGGAGTGACTGAAGACACTCCTTTTGATGAGAAGACTTTATGCTTTCGTGTGGGAGGAAAGATCTTTTCGATCACCGACATGGAAGTGTTTGAGTATATCAACTTGAAAAGTGATTCGGAATACTCCGAAGAGCTGAGAGAGCGCTATCCGGGGATTACTCCAGGCTATCATATGAATAAAAAATTATGGAATTCGGTATCTGTTTTGGGAAATGTACCGGATCAACTGATATTGGATTTGGCAGATCAATCTTATGAGCTGATCTTTGCCTCCTTACCCAAAAAGCTTCAAGCAGAAATTCGCCCATGACTTTTTATTCCCTCAAAAAGCTCAGTAAATCTTACCAAAACAAATCAGCTCTCCATCAATTCTCTCTTGAATTAGAGGAAGGGGAGTTTATCTCTATTGTTGGGGAAAGCGGTTCCGGAAAGTCTACTTTGCTTCGGATTATGGCTGGGCTTGAAATCCAAGATGAGGGTGAGGTTTGGCTCAATGGAAATCAAATCCTCAATCCGAAAAAGAAGCTAGTTGCCGGATACGATGAAATCAAATTGATTCATCAGGACTATCAGTTGTACCCCAACAGTACGGTAGCAGAAAATATCGCAAGGCCCTTGCTTCACTACGAAAAAGAATATACCAAAAGTCGGGTGGAGACTTTGCTGAGACAGTTTGGGTTGCTGGATTTCAGAGACAGATTTCCTAGGCAACTTTCAGGAGGACAGCAACAGAAAGTGGCCATAGCCACGGCTTTGGCTATCGAACCAGAAGTTCTTTTATTGGATGAGCCCTTTTCATCTCTAGATACCATCCAGAAGCATCAATTGATTTCTGAGCTGGGAGACTTGCTTAAAGCAATGGATACCACGGTAGTTTTTGTAACACATGATTTGGATGATGCGCTTCGCTTGACCGATCAGGTTTTGATTTTGCAAAAAGGGAAAACCATCCAAAAAGGAAACTCTCAGGAGCTGTGTGAAGGCCCCAAAACACGCTATGTAGCGAGGCTTTTTTCTCCGATCAATCTGATCCCAGACCGGATTAATTCCTTTCTTAGACCCAATGATGTGAAAATCCGAACCAAAGGAGGATTGTTGGGGCATGTGATTGATTTCAGATATTTGGTGCATTACAATTCATTAAGAATCAAGCTGAAAAATGGCGGAGAGATCTGGGAGGTAGATGACCCCAGCCGAAAATATCAAATTGGAGATCGGGTTTATCTGCAATGGGATGAAGAGAAGGTGATGGTGTTGAAGGGGTAGGTAGACCATAGCTTTTAGACCAAAGTCGATAACATTTAGCCTAAAGCAGGTGGTAAAGTTTGAATTGGGTAAGAGCTAATTTTTGTTGTTTTTTATCAAGAATTTTGAGAATTAAGTTTTTAAAAATTGTAAACTTATACATATAACTCTTTCAAAATATTTGCTTTTCAATTATGCAGGGGAAAATTGCAATCGCGTTGATTTTTCTGTGTTGTATTCAATCCTGCAACTATAGAGCTGGATCTAAAATTCAATTCTTAGAGGGGAAATGGGAATGGATGGGTTTTTACAATAATGGTCAATTGAAGTGCGATACCCTATATACTTCAAACGTGGTTAATTTTGGGCCAAATCCCGATGAAATCGATGAGATTTATGGTTGTACAGATTCTGGTACTTATGTTCATCGATATTTAAAAGATGAATTGATTGGAGTTGAATTTTCAACTAAGGTAAGGATAAGCGAATTCTTTTTACTGAATAAATCTGAAGGCGAATTTTCAGACATTGAAATCGATTCAAAAAATGAAGGTTCAATGATTAATTTTTCTGAACAAACTTTTAGTATAGTAGGAGATACCTTAGTGTTTAAAGACTTTGGTATCGAGACCAAAGTTGTAATTGAAAAGATTTCAAAAAATGAGTTAATCCTGAAATTCGAAAATGGAGATACTAGTAGATTTAAAAAATTGGAAACTGATTCCTGACACTATGATTTTTCCATGCCAGTTTAAAAAACAAATAATTAGGGCTTTTGCCCTTTGATAAGTGGTTGAAAGGGATTCTTTTTGCATTTCTATCTTTGTGATTCAAATTTTACCCTAATCCCTTGAAGTACTCATCTATTATATTGTTGGCTGTGCTGTTTTGGACGGCCTGCAGTTCCCCAGTTTCAAATACCCCGATATCCATTATCCCTGCTCCAGCTAAAATGGAGATCCAAAATGGGAGTTTTTCACTAAGTTCTTCCACCAAACTCGTTTTGAAGGATGAAGGGAAATTCTCTAACGAAGTCGAATTCCTCCAGATCACGCTTGAGCATGCTTTGGGTTCCAAGATTTCAGAAGATGGAAATGGAACTGAAATTGAACTTATTTTTGACTCCCAAATCCAAGCAGCAGGAGCCTATCAGTTAGAGATCAATTCTGATAAAGTCATTTTGAAAGCAGGTGATCCTTCAGGTATGTTTTATGCCTTGGAGACTTTTAGACAATTGCTTCCGGCAGATTTGGAAGGCAGCAAAACCTCAGGTGAAATTTCAATTCCAACAGTAAGCATCGAAGACCAACCCACATTAGATTGGAGAGGAATGCATCTGGATGTTTCAAGACATTTCTTTTCCATTGAATACTTGCATCGCTATGTGGATCTTTTGGCTTTGTATAAAATGAACAAGTTTCATCTTCATCTGACGGATGATCAGGGTTGGAGAATCGAAATCAAAAATTATCCAGAGTTGACCGAAAAAAGTGCTTGGAGAACTTTCAATGCACAGGATTCGGTCTGTATGGAAAAAGCTGTCGAAGATCCTCGGTTCAATTTCGAGCAGAAGCATCTTCGTGAAGTGGATGGTCAAACCCAATACGGAGGGTTTTATACCCAGGATGAGCTAAGAGAATTGGTTGCTTATGCTCAATCTCGCCATGTGGAAATTATTCCTGAAATCGATATGCCGGGTCATATGATGGCAGCGATTCAAGTCTATCCCGAACTGGCTTGTATAGATAATCCTGGTTGGGGTGAATTGTTTTCTACTCCGCTCTGTCCAGGCAAGGAGGGTGTTTATATGTTTGTTGAGAATGTATTGACTGAGGTAATGGATATTTTTCCTTCCAAATTCGTCCATATCGGGGCTGATGAAGTGGAAAAGTCCACTTGGGAAAACTCACAGGCTTGCAAAAGTCTGATGGCCGCTGAAGGCTTAAAAGATGTGGAAGAGCTTCAGACTTATTTTGTGGAGCGAGTGACGAAATTCCTAAAGTCCAAAGGCAAAGAAGTGATCGTCTGGGATGATGCTTTGAATGCAGGAATTGACTCTTCTACCTATGTGATGTATTGGAGAAACTGGGTAGCGGAAGTCCCTGAGAGAATAGCAGCCAATGGCAATCGTATGATCCTCGTTCCTGGAAACCCAATGTATTTCTCAAGATTGGATGCCAAAATGTATCCGATCTACCATCTTCCTCTTCATGGGAAGAAATATCCTGAGGAGAAAGTCAATTTGATTCAGGGAACGCAAGCTGCTCTTTGGTCTGAGACGGTGCCATCAGAAGCTTTGGCGGATGCGATTATTTTCCCGAAAATGCTGGCTTTGGCTGAAAGAACTTGGTCCAGTCCTGAAGTTCTTGATTGGGAATCTTTCAAAGTTAGGCTTCAAACTCAGTTGAAAAGACTGGAGGCATTAGGAGTGAAATATTCTTACAATGTGACCAAAGAATTGATTCCTTTTATGAATGTGGATCAGGAAATGCAGCAGATTGGGATCACCTTGGATAGCGAACTGAGTAACCCTGAAATTCATTATACTTTGGATGGATCTACACCCACAATGGATTCCCCGAAATATGATGGTGAGTTTTTTGTCAAAGGAAGTGCATTGGTTACTGCGGCTGTTTTTGAGGAAGGAAAAGCTTTGGAACCATACTTGACTCGTCAGGTAGATTATCACAAAGCGATAGGAAAACCGGTGACTTACCAAAAGCCTTGGAATAGATCTTATCCAGCTGGAGATGCGGGAACTATGACGGATGGACTTCGTGGAGGAAATGGTTATGGAGATGGCAAATGGCAAGGATTTACCACTGATATGGATGTGACAATCGATATGGGTGAGGAGCAGGAGTTGAATTCTTTCTCAGCAACCTTTATGCAACAGAGTGGGCCAGGAGTATTGATGCCAGGAACCGTAGAGGTATCCCTATCTTCTGATGGTGAGAATTTCCATCAGGTTCTTTCTATTGAAAATGACATTCCAAAAGACAAAAAGGAATTGATTTTGAAAGATTTTGCCGGAAGTCTCGGTGGTGAAAAAGCTCGCTATATCAACGTGAAAGCCATCAATTCTCAAAGAGGATTTATTTTCACAGATGAGATTGTGATTAATTAAAACTACCTATTATCTGCTTCTTCACCACAATCTGAATTTCCTTTGATTTAAGGGTTGGTAGACAGATGACGGATGACCGAAGAACAGATGTATAAAAAAAGCGAAGTCAAATATCCATTCAGGATTCGACTTCGCTTTTTAGCTTTTTAACCTCAGCTTTTAGAATTTATTCATGTGCTCCATGTTCGCCATGAACATGTCCATGTTCCATTTCTTCTTGAGTAGCTTCTCTGACTTCGATTACTTTTCCATCGAAATGCAAATCAAAACCTACCAAAGGATGGTTGAAGTCCAACAATACATTTTCACCTAGGTCCTTCAATACTTTCGCTTGCATGGAATAGCCATCTTCATCCATCAGCGGAAGGAAGTTTCCTTCTTGAAGCATTTCTGGGTTGAACCCATTTTCTTTGGAAAATTGACTTTTAGGTAGTGAAACCAACAACTCATCATCAGCCTCACCATAAGCTTCCTCAACTTTCAAAACGAAGGAAAAGGTGTCTCCAACAGATTTTCCTGCCATTAATTCTTCGAATTTTTCAGGTAATCCGCTATTTCCAAAAAGGAAATAAAAAGGATCGTCCTCGTCTCTCACCTCCGCCTCAAATGGCACGGATTCGATGTCGTCTTCGATTTTGCTGACTTTCAATTCATAGGTCAATCCAACAACTGCATTTTCCTGAATTTTCATAATTATAAAGGATTTGATTCTTCTTGATTAATTTTCTTTTTTCCAGCTGAAATAGACTCCTCCGATCAAGGATAGCACGATTAAATATTGGAAAATGATCATTGGGGTCTTGGTAGAATAATAACTGGATGGAGCAAAGGTAAAGACAATTTCATGGCTTCCCGCAGGAACACTCAATCCTCTCAAAAGATAATCCGTTCTGATGATTTCTGCTTCTTGTCCATCGATAGTAGCTGTCCAGCCGACAGGGTAGAAGATTTCTGAAAATACGACCAGACCACCTTGATCCATTTCCGCCTGATAAGTGATTTTGTCAGCTTCAGTTGCAGTTAAGGTTATTTGGCCTGAACCTGCGGGAATAGATCCAAATTCTTCTGTATTAACTGTTGCTTGAGTCTTGGTGTCTATTTCACCCACTTTCTGAATTTCTTCTTCATTGGAGGTAACAGGAACGATGGTAGATGGGATCCAAGCCGGACCGTTTGCTTCCGGGTTTTGGAAAACAGCATTCGCATCCTGACCTGCCAGCAAATATTTAGTGTTGAGCATATTGATCACGCCGATCCCATTCCAGTCAAAATTGCCTTCCTGAGCCTTTCCGATGAATTCCTGTAATTCAGGTTGGATCTGATATTCGATCAAGTCCTGATATCTTCTCAGCTTGGCACCGTTGTACCCCCCTAAGCTATGGAAGCGATAGGAAGTTCTAGCTCCGTTGGTAATTGATTCGGTTAGGCTAAGAACTCTGAAATAACCCGGGTCCGAACCGATTTCCTTTTCAGCCGGTGTTTCTGCAAAAAACTCTCTGCCGGGATTGGCTTGGAAAGAATCACTGTGGAGGTATTGTCTATTGATGGTCCAAAGATCCAATCCAACCAATGCGATAAGTCCGGAACCTAAGATGATATCACTGATCTTATTTTTAAGTCGGAAGTAGATCAGCACAAAAGAAGCTGCCAGAAAGCCAAAGCTTTTCCAAGCTGAAGCTGAAAGCATGGCTTTTCTGTCTGTTTGCATAGCAGTAGCCAACCAGTCCGGCAAATTGACGTCATTCGGGCTTTCGAATCTCAAAAATGCTCCAGATGCTACGGCCAATAAAAGAACCAATCCACCTACAATTCCTCCTGCGATGTATAATGGTTTTAGATCGCCTTTTTGGATCAACCTTTCCAAAGAAATCATCCCCAAAATAGGAATGGCAAATAGGGTAATACCTAATGCCATGGAAACTGCCCGGAATTTATTGTAACCGGGAAGGATGTCGAAAAGCAGGTAGTTGAACCAGCCAAAATGCTTCCCCCAGCTTAAGACGATGAACAAAACGATAACTGCTCCAAAAGTGTAAAGGCTTTCCTTTGGTGCTGCCCATATTCCCAAAATTGCCAAGAATACCAGAATCACACCTCCGTATATAGGACCACCGGTAAAGGTTTGCTCACCCCAATAAGTCGGAGCGCCTTTTACAAAACCGTTGATTTGAGCCGGATCTATTCCATTGGATCTAAGTGCTTTTTCAGTAGCTGAGTTTTTAGGCAAAGGAGTACTGCTACCTCCTCCATAAAAGTCCGGGACCAAAAGGGTCATGGTTTCCAGTTTTCCATTGGACCAGGAGAATGCATATTCTCTGTCCAATCCAGCAGAAGCTGTTTCTATGGTAGCTTTTCCCCGGGTTGAATAAGGGCTATATTCCAATGCGGTAGCCAGTCTTCCGATATTTCCTCCCACGGCCAAAATGGCTCCTAAAACCAAAAAACCTAATGTTTTTCCTATTTCTGGGAGACCATCCTTCTTCCAATCAAACACCAATCTTACAATCACATAAATCACCGAAATGATCAGTGTATAATAGGTGATTTGAAGGTGATTGAACTTGAGCTGGAGCAAAAGTCCCAAAGCCAACAAGGCAGTCCCAAGGATTCTTTTTTTCTCAAAAGCCAAATGAATCCCCGCCAAAATGATAGGAATCAGGCATACAGCCCAGATTTTGGCATTATGTCCGGCTTCAAGTGAAAGCAAATTGAAAGTATTGAATGCAAAAGCAATAGAGCCCACGATTGCCAATAAAGGTCTGACTCTGAAGCTTAACAGTAGAATGTACATTCCCACCATTCCGAAGAAAAGGCCACTCACCGGGTGTGGAAGTCCCAATGTCAGGATTTTGATGAGCGTGTTTGTGATGTCTCCGGGAAATTCAAGCGAAACGAAATAAGCCGGCATTCCTCCGAATGTGGAATTGGTCCAAAGCAATTGTTCGCCTGTTTCGGCACGATAATCCAAGACTTCTGTGGCAGAGCCTTCCCATTGGAGAATGTCTCCCTGGAAAAGCACTTTCCCATCAAAAACCATGGGAGAAAAATAAAAGACGATAAGAAGGTAGAAAATGCCGACACCTATGAGGTGTGGTAAGATTTGTTTTTGAAAATTCAGCTGCATGTAAGGTGATTTTCTTAGGATATACAGAAAGTGTGCAAATTAGGAATTAAAAGGCAAACGAAGATCGGATTCCTTGGATTTAGGCTTTCCTTAGGGAATGAAAATCATTACTTTTGCAGCAAATAGCGGATAAACCACATGTTTGATAATTTAAGTTTGAAACTGGACCGGGCTTTCAAAACCCTGAAAGGAACCGGAAAAATCACTGAAATCAACGTTGCAACGACGGTTAAGGAGATCAGAAGAGCCTTAATTGATGCTGACGTTAACTATAAAGTAGCTAAGGAAGTCACCGATACCATCAAGAATGAAGCCTTGGGTAGAGATGTATTGATCTCTGTTTCTCCAGGTCAATTGTTGGTGAAAATCACCCAAGAGGAGTTGACCAAACTCATGGGAGGCTCCAAAGTGGATATCAAACTGAGTGGAGATCCTGCTGTGATCTTGATTTCCGGTCTACAAGGTTCTGGTAAAACGACCTTCACAGGGAAATTGGGTAGCTTCTTGAAAAAACAAGGCCGTCAGGTCTTGTTGGTTGCATGTGATATTTACCGTCCTGCTGCGATTGACCAATTGAAAGTATTGGGTGAGCAAATCGGAGTGGAGGTTTATGCTGAGCCTGAAAACAAGAATGCGCTTGAGATTGCAAACAATGCCATTGCCTATGCGAAAAAGACTGGAAAGAAGACGGTAATCGTCGATACGGCAGGTCGTTTGGCAGTGGATGAGCAGATGATGAATGAGATCGAGGAATTAAAAAATGCCTTGAATCCTTCAGAAACTTTGTTCGTCGTTGATTCCATGACTGGTCAGGATGCTGTGAATACAGCAAAGACCTTTGATGAGCGATTGAATTTCGATGGGGTTGTATTGACGAAGTTGGATGGTGATACCCGTGGTGGTGCTGCTATTTCCATCCGCCATGTTGTCAACAAGCCGATCAAGTTTATTTCGACTGGTGAAAAGATGGAGAACTTGGACGTTTTCCACCCAGATCGTATGGCTCAAAGAATCCTCGGTATGGGGGATGTGATCTCTTTGGTAGAAAGAGCACAGCAATCCTTTGATGAGGACGAAGCAAAAAGAATCAATGCTAAAATCCGTCAGAACAGTTTCAACTTTGATGATTTTCTTTCTCAGCTTGAGCAAGTAAAGAAAATGGGTAACATCAAGGATTTGATGGGAATGATCCCTGGAATGGGCAAAGCCATGAAAGGATTGGATATCGATGATGATTCATTCAAGCCAATTGAGGCGATCATCAGAAGTATGACTCCACATGAGCGTCAAAACCCAGATGTGATCGATGGAAGCAGAAGAAAGAGAATCGCAAATGGTTCTGGTAGAAATATCACCGAAGTGAACAACCTGATGAAGCAATTTGCTGATATGCGTAAGCTAATGAAGCAGATGAATAAAATGGGCGGAGCCAAAGCTGCAATGGGCAAAATGATGCCTGGAATGGGAAGAAGATAAATTCTGAAAGATAAAATATGAAGTCTGAAAACCCGGTCTGAAAGGATCGGGTTTTGTTTTTTAAGCTTGAATTTGGCTTATTGGAAATGACGAGTCCAATCAGAAACTTTTTTCAATGAAATACCTCAGTCTTGCTTTTCCGATTTTGCTTCTTTTTATCTCTTCTTGCCTTCGAGTTACAGATGAGAACTGTAAAACAATTCAAACTTCGAATAGCCATTTCCAAGATTCTATTTCCAGTGGTTTGGAAATTGAGGGTGGGATTTATTCAGTTTCAATAAAACTGAAGGGAAAGCTTGAAAATGATATTCATTTCAATGAATTCTCCTTTCCGGCTGGGGATTTGGACACCTTGATTAAGAATCGAGATCAGTATAGTCCGACTTTCCATTATGAGATTTCAAATGAAGCAGGTGGTAATGTCGAGTTGGATGTTTGTGTGAGTTTTGCTTATTGAAAAACAATTGGAATACTAAATGTTTTGAATAAGATTCATCAGATAAAATTTAGAATTGAATATAGGTTGCTTCTTGGAATAACAATGATGTTTGTTTTTCTACTAGAGGTGCCTTCGGACTGCTATTCCCAAAAAATTGAAAAAAGTGTTTTCCCCCAAGATTTCACAAATAAGGTGATTCAAAACCTTGTACTGGAGATCAGGCCGGGGGAATTTGAGAAGAAATATTTAGGGTATTCTTTGTTGATTTTTATTTCGGAGGAAAAAGAAATAAATATTTCAAGAGTGGAGAATTATTCAGCGGATGAAATTTTACCCATTGATCAAGATGTCCAAGAAAGTTTTGTCAAAAGTCTTATTGATATTGATCTAACTCCGTTCGAAGGCTGTCTGTTGATATATCCAGTTTTATTTGTGAAAAACTCCAATCAACCATTGGAAAATAATTTCAGAGAAGGTTTAAAAAGCATGATGCCAACCTTGAAATTTGAAGACATTGATTGTTTACAGATTCAAGACCCTCTAATAGTTTCGCATAGGGAAGGTACCTGAAAAGGGCATAAAAAGCTTTTATGATTGTAATTAAAAACTAGCCCGATCTGAAAGGATCTGGTTTTTGTTTTTTAATAATTATGGTTAAAAAAAGTCCCTCAATCCAATGGAAAGAGGGACAATAATATAAACCAGCTATTAACTCAATTTACCAACCAGGGTTCTGAGTGAGCTCTACCCCGTTTTGTTGATAGAGTGTGATCTGATCCAATGGAACCGGATCAAGATATACTCTAGGATCTTCGAAAAGTCTTTGAGAAGCTGCCGCAGATGCCGGAATGATATATCCTTCTTCTCCGTCAGAAAGAACTACACTGCTCTGAAGTTCTGGATAATCCACTCTGGAAATCCAAGCACCTCTATTGATATTGATGTTTGCTTCAGTATCAGTATACTCTAGTTTTTTCCATCTTTTCAGGTCATCCAATCTGAAGCCTTCCATCATCAATTCGATTCTGCGCTCTCTTCTGATTTCCCAAATAATGCTTGGTACTGATGAGTCTCTATTGGGATCTTCGTAGACCATTCCGTCCACAGCTGCATTGTCACCCATTACTTGCAGGTGAGGAAGCATTACTCCCGGTCTGTCACGAAGAACGTTTACAGACATGTCCAAATCGCCTTGAGTAAGCGCAGCTCCACCAACAGTCGCCAATTCAGCAGCTGCTTCAGCGTAGTTGATCAAAACTTCTCCAAATCTCAATACCGGAGAATCCGTGTAGTTCAAATTGGAACTTCCTTCTGGCTCATCTTTGATGACTTCATTCAGGAATTTGTGAGTTGCATATCCAGTCGTGCTATAATTGGATGCAATACCATTCAATCTAAGTTCATCTGAAACCAAAGTTTCATGGATTCTTGGGTCACGATTGGCCATTACGTTTTCGATTCCTTTTTCTCCTTGATAAAGTGGGGAAAGGGAGATTGGTAACCCATCGATTGATAGATAAGAATCAACTGCATCCTTGGAAACACCAGTTTGAGGCTCTTTATTATTGTAAGAGTTCAAAGCGTGTGTAATCATCCCTGGTTCATAGTGTCTGTAAAGGATCACTTCAGGATTACCTGCCAAGTTTAAAGAGTTGAAAACTTCTCTGTAGTTACCTAATGAATAGGAACCTGTTTGGATCAATTGACCAGCAGCGTCTTTTGCTGCCTGAAGATATTCCTGTGCTTTGGCATTGTTGCCTTCATGGTATTTCTGCCAAGTTCCTTCGTAAAGGAAGATTCTGGACAAATAAGCCAATACCACAGCTCTGTTTACAGAAAGGCCATCATTTCCATCAGATTCTCTCACGTTTGCTGCTGCAAACTGAAGATCTTCCAATACACGATCCATTACATAATCACGCGGGTCACGTGGTCGGTAAAGGGTTTCGGTATCGGTCTCACTTAATTCTTCCTCGAACCAAGGGACATCGCCAAATTGCTTCACCAAATCATGGTATTCCAAAGCTCTAAAGAATCTCGCAACACCAGACCAGTGAGCGATAGCTTCTTCATCCATGGGTACTGTTTGAACCCTGTTTAGGAAGATATTGGCTTTTCTCACGTATGAAAATGTCCAATAGCCACTAGAAGCTGAGGTAGGGACTGTTCTTCTGAACTGAGGAGGGCTACTTGGTGAAAAGTCATCATTTAAACTTTGACCTGAGAAGAACTTTCCCCAGGAAAAGCTAGATCCATATCCACTGAAGTAGGAGGTGTAAAAACCCCAAGAAAAGCTTCTGACATTGTCTTCAGAGGCCCAATAAGTCTCATCAGTCAACCTGTCTACAGGCGGTTTTTCTAGAAAGTCTTCGCAGCTGGTCAGAGCGAAAAGACTAAGTGCTAATGCTGTTATTTTTATTTTCATGATCTAGTCGATTTAAAAGGTGACTTGCAATCCAAATGAAAGGGAACGGCTATACGGGTAAACCCTTCCGAAAGTATTGGAATCATTGTTTCCTGCTGCTGTGTAGTCTACTTCTGGATCAAGTGGAAGATTCAAATTGTCAAACTCGAACAAGTTTTCTCCACTGAAATAAACTCTGACTTTCTGCATTCCAGCCTTGGAAATCCAAGTGTATGGAAGAGAGTATCCAACTGTGATATTTTTCATTCTCATGTAGGAAAGATCCAACAGGTATCTTGTCTGAGGTAAGAAGTTTTTGGAATTGTTTGAGTTCCCTGCATCAGTTGGTCTTGGATAGTAAGCATTTGGATTTTCTGGAGACCAATAATCCAAATGATGTGAGAACCATGCCTCTCCAGGTCTATATCCAGGAATGAAAATCGGTCCATTAGCCCAGAAATCACGTTTCCCAACACCCTGAATAAACATCCCAAAGTCGATGCCTTTGTAATCCATGTTGAGACGGAATCCATATTGATAGCGTGGAGTGGAGTTACCGATTACTTTCAAGTCTCCATGATCATCTACTGTGTTTTGACCATAAGTGATTTCTCCGTCACCATTCAAGTCTTTGTATTTCACATCTCCAGGTCCGTAGTAGAACCATCCGCTTTCATACAGTTGCTGAGAAGGGATTCCTTCTTTCAATACATATTTTCCGTTGTCCAAAACAAACTCGCCATTTGCATCCTTGACGAAGTCATCGTCTGTAAACAATCTGTCGGTTTCATAACCCCAAATATCTCCGATCACTCGACCTGGACGGTTAGAGTAGATGCTTTGGTTGTCAGCAAATTCAGTTACAGTTTCTTTGTAGTCAGACAATACGAAAGTGGTTGTCAAGTTCAGGCCATTTTCGAATTTATGAGAGTAGTCCAAAGCCAATTCCCATCCTTTGGTTTCCAATTCTCCCAAGTTTTGCTTGGTGGCAGAAGTACCATAACTCGCAGGAAGTACTTCGCCAGCACTGTGCATATCAGAAGTAACTCTTTTGTACCAGTCAAAGCCGATTCCGAATTTGTCTTTGAAGAATCTTGCGTCAAATCCTAAGTCAAGAGTGGTGATTGTTTCCCATGTCAAAGAAGAAGGCAGCGCTCCTGGAGTTCCAAAAGTCAGTTTGTTGTCAGAACCCATCAACCATCCAGAAGAGTAGGATGACATAATTCTGTAGATATCACTGATGTAAGCATTTTGGTTACCAATAGCACCCCAAGAACCTCTCAATTTCAAGAAAGAAACAACTGGAGAAATAGGCTCAAAGAATGATTCTTCTGAGATAACATAACCTGCCGACATAGAAGGGAAGAAAGCCCATCTTTCTGTAGGAGAAAGTCTGGAGGATCCATCGTATCTACCATTCAATTCCAAGAAGTATTTGCCTTTGTAGTTGTAATTGATTCGGCTAAAAGTCCCTGCGGTAGACCAAAGGTTTCTTGCACCATCTACAAATTGATCACCTGAAGCCAAGTCAAGCTCGCCTCTGTCTTGATCCATCAATTGTCTTCTTTCGGAGCTTTGGTACCAGTATTCATAAGATTCGATGTCACCACCTATCATTGCTTTCAAATTATGGTCTCCCAATGTCCAGTCATAGGTTGCGAATAGTTTTCCAACATTTCTGGTATTCCAAGAAGATGTATATCTAACTCTGTCGTATGATGCACTTGTGTATGGAGCGTATTGCAAATTGGCACCTGTTGACCAGAAGTTGTAAGCTGAAACAGATCCGCCAGTTTGATGCACATGATTGTTTTGAGAGTCATGTGTAAAGTTTGCTACGATAGAAAGACCTTTGAGAGGAGTCAAAGTTGTGCCCAGGTTAATTCTGGTTAGCGCTGTTGTTTCCTCATTCATTTTAGCCTGCTGTACTTCGGTGATTGCACTTCTGAAAGGATTGCCTTCGTAAGTTCCGTATGGGTAGTTTTTAGGCCATCTGAAAAGGTAATACCACGGATCGTATGTCTCACTGGAGAAGTAGAAAGGTCTGGTGAATTTAGTGTCGCTATACAAAACCCCACCACGAATTTCCATCCAATCTGTCACCTGAGAGCTTAAGCTTAAATCTGCTGAATATCTATTGAATTCATCAGGGTTGACTTTCAAAACACCATTTTGACCCAAATATCCTACACCTAGACGATAGGTGGTTTTGTCAGTTCCGCCAGATACAGAAAGATCATGTTTTTGCTGAGGAGTCCATTTGTTCATAAACATATCTCCAGCATCCCATGTTCTGTAGAAGAAAAGTCTTCCGTCACGGATTTCAAAGTCTCTACCAAGCACCATCTCAGGACCCAAATCTTGGCCACCGTATTGTGCTTCCCAATCTCTCATTTTTTGTATTCCGATTTCATCGAAATACATCCCTACTACCCCAAATACATTGGTAGAAGGATTTCTTCTTTGCAAAGCTTGAAATGCCATTTCAGCACCTTCTGCTCCTGGAGCAATGGTAGGAGTAGTAGTTGGTGTTGCAAAAGAGAAGTTGTTGGAATAATTGATTCTTGGAGCTTCTCCTTTTTTACCTTTTTTGGTGGTGATCAAGATTACACCCCAGGCACCTCTTGAGCCATAAATGGAAGAAGATGCTGCATCTTTCAGTACTGAAATAGATTCAATATCCTCAGGGTTTACCAATTGAAGACTTGGGATTTCCACGTTGTCAACCAAAATCAGCGGCTGAGCTCCTCCGGAATTACTCAAAGTTCCAACTGTTCCTCTTAATCTGATGGTTGGATTTTGACCGATCTGACCACTCGGTGTAGTGATAGTCAAGCCTGGTGTGGTTCCTTGAAGTCCACGTCCCACATCCGTAATAGGTCTTGATTCCAAGACTTTGGTGTCTATAGAAGATACGGAACCTGTCAGATCGCTTCGCTTTTGAGTACCGTATCCAACTACTACAAATTCTTCCAAAGATTGAGCATCAGGACTTAATACAATGTCGAGATTGGTACTTGAAGTGATGACTCTTTCCACCGATTCCATTCCGATAAAGCTGAAAACGAGGGTTTGCCCGCTCTCAACTCCAATTTGAAAGGTGCCATCTGTATTGGTGGTGACACCTTTGGTAGTTCCTTTTACCAATATGCTAACTCCTGGAAGTGCTAGTCCATCTTCGGCACTCATCACACGTCCTGTGACCTGTAGTGATTGAGCGTTTACTTGAAAATGAAACAGGAGAAAACATACTGATGCAAAGGCACCGAGTAGTAGTTTTTTCATGTTAGAGGTTTTAAAATTGTTAGAAATAAATTGTTCTAAAATCTTTGCTAATTCATGTTATAAACATTGAGCATAGCAGGGACTATAGAATGATACCGTCAAATCTTTTTAAAAAATGTCGCTAGGCTATCCCTGAAAACAGTGATATTATCAAATCACTAATTCATGATATTTTAAATAAATAATACAAATTGAGGTTAAAAGAGATCTTGAGATAAGAACCTTGAAAAGTTATAAATCATCTTCTGATGAGTCTGGGTGAATGTTTTTTGAAGTGTGCCGAAATTATATAAGATAAATTATTGAATTTTTTAAAGAGTAATTGAATATAAATAAGGAGGCGTGTGTAGGTGTTTATTGGGGTGCTAATTTCCACTGGTGGAAATATTAAATAAGAGTTGGAAAAGGATGTGTAATATTATTCAGAGTTTGATTCTCGTTAAGTTTTTTCCTTGTTATTAGATTTGTTGAGAGATGATTAATGTTTTGATAGCGGACGATCACCAGCTTTTTATTGATGGTTTGAAGGCCATGCTCCAAGGAGTACAGGGTATTAGAGTAATTGGTGAGGCCAATAATGGAAAAGAGGCGGTTTCTTTTTGTTCACAAAATGAGGTCGATCTGGTCATCATGGATGTCAATATGCCTGAGATGGATGGGGTGGAAGCGACGAAAGAATTGTGTAAGAGAGATTCAAGACTAAAGGTCCTTGGATTGTCAATGCATCTGGATAGAAACTACATTTCTGATATGCTGAAAAGTGGAGCTAACGGATATTTATTGAAAAATACCGGTAAAGGGGATCTCTTAAAGGCAATCAAAACCTTGAATCAAGGTGATTCCTATGTGAGTGATGAGGTCAACAAACTATTATTGAATAGCTTTTTCAAAAACACCTCCAAATACCAGGTGGATGAAAAACTTTCTGAAAGGGAAACCCAAGTTTTGGATTGTATAGCAAATGGTTTGACGACTCTTGAAATCGGTGAGAAACTATTTATTAGTAAAAACACGGTCGAAACTCATCGTAAAAATCTGTTGTACAAGCTCAAAGCAAAAAATACTGCGGAGCTGGTGAATAATGCCTACAAAAAAGGATTGATCCACTAATTCATTTTTTTAAAAACTTCTGGTGATTGTGCTAAATCACTGTTTTCTGGGATTGGAAGAGAACTTGTTTCTTTCATCTTTGTCAAGTGTGCCTATGATGGCCTCTTATCCACCCGACAAAGAAAGAAACTATGCTTCTATTGGCTGACAGTGGCTCTACAAAAACTGATTGGAGAATCGTCAAACCTTCTGGATTAACCATTCTCGAGTTTAAAACTCAAGGGATCAACCCCTATTTTAAATCTCCTGAACAAATCAAAAGGGAATTGAGAAAACAGGTATTGAATCCAATTGAAGGACTTTCCCAAGTGATTTTTTACGGAGCTGGATGTGGGCATCCCAAAAAGGCCAATGAATTGGCCCTGGTATTGGATGAGGTTTTTCCGGCGGAAAGTTCTGCTTTGGTCCAAGGTGATATTTTAGGAGCTGCAAGGAGTTTGTTCCAAAATCGACCTGGAATCCCCTGCATTTTGGGGACTGGTGCAAATTCCTGTGTCTATGATGGGGAGAAAATCGTCGGGACGGTTCCTTCTTTAGGATTTATTTTGGGAGATTATGGTAGCGGAGCCGTATTGGGAAGAGATTTTGTTCAGCAGCTTTTGTCAGAAAAACTTTCCCCTGAATTGACGGCTAGATTCTTTGAAAAGTTCGCATTGGATCGAGTGGCTATTTTAGATCGAATTTATAAGCAATCCCATCCCAATCGGTTTTTAGCTTCTTTGATTCCATTCATTCATTCGGAGAAATCTGATGAAGAAGTTCAGGCGCTAATTAAGTCAAGTTTCTCAAAGTTTTTCGAATTCTATATTCATCCTTTTCGACAAAAGGGTGTCGAATATCCAATTTCTTTTGCAGGATCTGTAGCTTTTCATTTTCAGGAAATTCTTCTCGAAGTTGCAAGTGAACTTGGTGAGCAAATCATGGAGATTAGACCCAAACCTTTGGATGGTTTGGTTAAATATCATTGTGCCTGATCTCAGGTTTGTAAAATGAGATTCCATTGGGAGGCTTTTTGCTCCTGAAATATGAAAGTTCTAGGTCGGGCTTTGGGAAAGCAATATTTTCATTTTCAGATTATTTGATTGAACGAGAATATGGATTTTCCCCCTTTTTACCATCAAAAATCATCTTTCAAGGAGGTCAGAACAAAGCAGTTTTTTAGAAAGATGGAAAGTGCTTTTCTGCAATTGTCTTTGCCGACAGATGAGCAATTGGTAGGAATACTAATTACAGGTAAAGATGGGATCGGAAAATCTTTTTTGACCAAACAATACCTAAAATCCAATTCTTACCAATTATTAATCAGCGACCAGACTTCGCAACTTCATAACATTCCTTACTCGGCTTTAAAGGGAGCATTAGGGCCTTTTTTAAGCGAAAAGATCAAGCGGATGAATAGTGGGGAGTTCTCCCGATTTTCAAAAGAAGTGAGAACTGTCCTGGGCGCTGAATTTTCCTTGTTGTCGGAATATCTTCCAGAACTTTCATTGTTGTTAGATTCTGATTCGAATGAGTTTCAATCTCAGCTCCCAAAAGTTGAAAGCCAGCTTTATTTAGTTTTCAGAAAGTTTTTTGAGTGTTTGAGCAAATATTTTAAAAGTCCTCTAGTTTGGCTTGTAGATGATTTTCAATGGATAGATGGATCAACGAGCAACCTGATCCAGTATCTTTTAGCAAACTTGGATTCTTCGGTTTTGAGCTTGGTGGCAGTGGCAGATTTTGATGAATCTGATCAGAACAAGGTTTCTCAACTCCTAAATTCCTTAGCTTGGTTTCATAAACATATTCATACCATTCACCTCGACTTTCTAGAAGATTTCAATGCAAAAGAGCTGATTGAAAATAGGTTAGGAGGATCAGTAAATGAAGAGTTGGCTCAGCTACTAAATGAGTCATCTGAAGGCCTGCCTTCTACTCTAATATTAATACTAGAGACATTGATTTTGGAAGATTTGATCCAGAAAAAGAAAGGGAAGTGGAATGGTGACATAGATTTAATCTCTCAGAGACTTATAGGAGAAAAAAAGGATCATCTCCTGAATAAGATTTATGAAAGTCTATCCTCCCTTCAGAAAGAAATATTAGGGATGGTGGCTTGCGTGAAGGAATTAGATCTCAAAAGGGTTAGAAAGATTTTTTCAAATCATGATGAATTAGGAGATTCACTGAAAAAGCTGTTTTTGGAGAATTTTTTATCTCTTCAAAATGACAAGTTATTCATAGAGGAAGCAATAAGGGAAGCTGTTTTGTCTAATCTTGGTAAAGAAGAAATTCAAAAATTTCACCTTGCTTTAGGAGAGCAGCTTTTGAATGAAATCTGGGGAGAAAAGAATGTGTCAGAATTAGTGATTCTGGCTCAACATTTCCAGCAAGTTGCTGGATACCTTCAGACCCATCAGGAAAAAGAAAGAATCATAAAACTGATGGTTCAAGTCGCCAAAATTCAGAGAGAAGAACATTCTTTTTCTCAAGCCAAAGGATTTTTAACTACAGCTCGAGATTTATTGAAAGGAGAAAAGTGGACCGATAAGGGAGATTTGATTGGACATGTTTGGTTAGAGCGGGCTCGCGTCGAGTACTACATGGGGGAGTTTGATGTCGCTGAGATTTTGTTGGATGAATTGCTTGAGCAAAATCGAGATTCACAGCTGAGATTTCTTGCCTTTGAACTTAAAATCATCGTCAATAATCATTTAGGAAGATATAGGAAGTCGGTTTTTATATTGACTGAGATCTTAAATGAGCTGGGGCTTAGGCTACCAAGTGTGCAGGAACAAATAGAGGAAGAAATACGGAGATTGGAGATTGGAATCGCATCAGATGCTTTACCTGAAAAGTCTACAAAAGTTGAAATTGGTAATCAGTCTAAAATATTACAACTGCTTTACAATGGAGGAATGGCGCTTCATCATACTTCGGACTTGTTGATGACTTGGGCCGCCCTTCAGATTATTTCTAGATCTCAGATTATTGATCAGCCAAATGTAAGATCCTTGGGATTGGTGAGTTTTGGAAGGATGAAAATTATTTCTGGCCAAATTGAAGAAGGATTTGATTTGGGACTTCACGGCTTGAACTTGAACAACTCAATTGGTGATATTCAGTATCGCTCTCGAGTACTTGGAGTCTTTGGATTTTATATTCTCCCATGGAAAGAAGGATATCATTTGAGTTATCCATTGCTAGAAGAAGGTATGGCTGCAGCTCGAAAATCAGGAGACCAGATTGCCTATTACATCAATAAAACCCACTTGTTTAATCTTCATTTTCTCAGTGGAAAGCCAATTGAGGATCTTTTAAAATTTGATTTCAAAGAAAGCTACGTGGGGATGGAGTTGACCTATTATATCACCCATTACCAAAAAGAGCTGTTTAGATATATTTCTGGTAGGAGTCCTTTTCTTTCTTTACCAAAGCAGGAGGCAAGGGGATTGGCTGCAAGGCTGACCTTACAGGAGGAGAAGTTTTATAGAAACTATGTTCTGGCAAGGTACTATTTCATGTTCGGCTACTATTCTCAAGCTATAGAAAGTAGCTCTATCGCGGAGCAAAATCAAAAACTTCAAGAAGGTTCTCCTTTGGTACCTGCAAATCTGATTTTGAAGGCTTTGGCAATCACTCAAAATTGGGCCAATTTGGGAAAAGAAAGGGTTGATGAAATGGATTGGCTAGATTCTTTTTATCAAATGATCTCTTCTTGGAATGATAAGTCTCCATCAAATTTTGCCTCACATTTTTGGCTTTTAAAAGCCGAGCTTGGAAGAATAAAAAGTATTGATTTTAAAGAGGTGGAAGATGCGTACATCCATGCAATCCAAGGTGCTCGGGATAATGTTTATCAAAAGGCAATTTGCCATGAGCTATTTGCTAAATTTTACCTAGAAAATAAGAATATTGTCTCCGCGAGCACACACCTCCAGCATGCAATGTTTCACTATCATCAATGGGGTGCTACTCGGAAGATAGAGCAATTAGTAAGACAATACGCTTTCATCATTCCTAAGAAATCTCAAAAAAGAGAAAGTCTGGATATTGAAAATATTCTCTTTGAACTGGCTGGAGAGATTCATTCAATTCAGATCGCCAGAACTTTGATGGTACTGTTGATGAGGATTTCGGCTTCCACCAAGTCGATGATTTTATGGGTGAATCCAGACGGAGATTTGCAGGCTTTTCACCATGACAGTTTGTTGAATTTTGAAGAGAATCAAGAGGAGGATTCTTGGAGAGTTTTATCTGAGCTTTTTAGAATGGTCCATAGAACGAAAAAGCCTTTGGTTTTAAATCAACTTGAAAAGCATCTGAATTATCCTGAACTGGATTCTATTTTGAAAAAGGGGGTGAAATCCAGTTTGTTTTTCCCAGTTGGGTTTTCTGAAAATCACACAATGGTGGTTTATATGGAAAGCCAATTTGACTCGAATGCTTATTCAGAGGATATTCTGAGATGGATTAGAATAGTTTCCAGGCAAGGTGGAGTGATTTTGGATAATGCCAGAAATTTTGAAAACACCCTTAGGCTTAATGAGGAGGTTCAGAAGAAGATGGAGGAAAAACAAGCTTTGATGACTTTGTTGGAAAAGCAAAAAGACTCCCATATCAAGGATTTGATCAAAGTCCAGGAATACGAAAGGGAGAGAATTGCAGGGGAGCTTCATGATAGTTTGGGATCACAACTTTCTACATTGAAGTTGAATTTGACTCATATTTTTGATTCCTCGGGAAAAGATAGCTTTAAATCGGAAGGGCTTAAATCATTGAAAAAGCTCGATGAAGCGATAGATGAAGTGAGAAGAATTGCACATCATATGTCGCCTGTTTCGTTGAAAAGATTTGGTTTGGAGCTGGCACTGCAGGCATTGTTGGAGCCACTTTCCCAGCAGACCACAATTCAGACTGAACTTCAGATTTTGGGTTTGGAGGAAAGGCTGGAGGCTCAATTGGAATTGGCTGTTTATAGGATTTGCCAGGAACTGATTCAAAATGTATTGAAGCATTCCAAAGCGGAGTATTTAAGGCTTCAGATTATCAGGCATTTTGATTCTGTCAATATTTCTATAGAAGATAATGGAGTCGGAATTCAAAAATCCAAGGAGGAATGGGGGATGGGATTATTGGGTATCGAAACCAAGGTGCAAATGCTCAATGGTGAGTTCCAAATAGAAAGCCAGCCAGGTAAGGGCTGCTTGGTAATGATAGATATTCCAAATTAAACTTTAGATTATTTGTATCAGATGAATTGCAGAAGGCGTCTTCGAGTTGTAAACCAATATTTTTTACCAAAATGAAAACCATGAAAAAGTACATCCTTCTGATTTTAGTAATTCCCATTCTTTTTTCAAGTTGTGCTGACGAAGAGCCAAGTCCTGAGTCCAAAATTACCGGGATTTACGAGAGAATTACCCAGGGTAATTTAGGCTGGGGGTCTGAGCAATTTGATTTTGTGGGTACACTGGATTTTAAAAATGACGGTACTTTTACTTTTGAAGAAGTGACCAAAAATATTGGAGGAGATGAGATATTAGGATATAGGGCTTATGGTTATGGGACCTATACTATAGAGAATAATAAGGTGACCATCGTCAAAAATGAAGCATATGCTCAAGGGGTTGCGGATTCTAATTATCAGCCAAAAAGTGAGTTGGTTCTTTATCAATTTGATCCTCCAAACTCCTTGATTTTTGGAATTACCGAGGATTACAAAACTTTAACAAGTGGATGCGGACCTCTTGAAAACTGTTTGGTTCTAACCTACACCAGGGTAGAATAATATTGAAGGTTTTATCTTAAGTCATCCACCTGCTCATAAATTCCAGGAAGGCATCTTTGTAATTGTCACTGACTGAAATCTGTGCTCCATTTACTGTGATCAAGTTTTTGGATACAGATTCTATATGGTTGAGACCTACGATATAAGATCGATGAACTCGCATAAATTTCTTTGCAGGAAGTAATTCTTCCATGCTTTTGAGGCTCGTTAGAGAAAGCAATGGAGAAGCTTTGGAAAGCAAATGAACCTTTACATAATCCTTATAGGCCTCTACATAGGCTATGTCATCCAAAAGGACCTTGACCAGCTGATATTCTACTTTTAGGAAAATGTATTCTGGGTCTTCCTCAACTTTCACCTTTACTTCTTCCGAATTTCTATTTTGCTTTTCGAAATAATTAAATGCCTTAGTTGCGGCATTCAAAAACTCCTCGTATGAATAAGGCTTAAGGAGATAGTCAATGGCGTCTACTTTGTATCCTTCGATTGCAAACTGATGATAGGCTGTGGCAAAAATTATTCGGGTTTTGTCAGAATCTTTTTTACCATCTAGAACTCTTGCCAATTCCATTCCTGATAAATCAGGCATCTGGATATCCATAAAGATCAATTGAACCTGATTTTGATTGATAAAACCCAAAGCCTCTATGGCGCTGGAAAATTTACCTTTCAACTCTAAAAAAGCAGTCTGCTCGATGTATTTGCAGAGAAGGTCTAGAGCTAAAGGCTCGTCATCTACAGCTATACATTGGAGTTTCATGAGAGATTGATGGTCAGGTTTACGTAATATTCCTCTTTGCCTTCCTCTTTCCCAAATTTAAGTTTATGTTTTTTGGGATAGAGAAGACTCAGGCGCCTTTGCGTATTTGTTAGTCCGATTCCACTTTCTCTTGCTTCAGGGCTATCCAAATTGACTGGGAAAATTTGATTTCTTGTTTCAAAGAAAACTGTGTCTCCCATGATTTCTAACTTGATATAGATATGACTTTCCTTTTGGGAACTGATACCATGCTTGAAGCAATTTTCCAAAAATGGCAAAATCAACATTGGTGCGATGACCTGATTGTCCTTGGCTTCATCAAGATGGATTTCAAGCTTTACCTTGTCTGTTAGACGCATTTTCATCAGCTCAATATAATCTCGAATGAAATCCACTTCCTTACTTAGGAGAGTTGACTCATGTTGATTTTCATATAGAACATATCTCATCATTCTGGAAAGTTTCAATAGAGCTTCCTGAGCTTTTTTGATATCCAGGTTGGTTAAAGAATAGATGTTGTTCAGAGTATTGAAGAAGAAGTGCGGATTGATTTGAGCCTTAAGGTATGAAAGCTCGGTATTGATATTTTGTTTTTCTAGCTCTTGGCGGTTGGCTTCATCTCTTTGCCATTTTTGAACTAATGCCACGGAAGTACTCAGTCCAACTGAAACGATGTATAATAAAATCTGGAAAGCATCTCCCTGAATCCAACGTCTTCCAGGTTTGAAAGGTCTGTCTGGATTGAAAAACTCATGCATTCTTCTTGGGTATTGGATGAGTTGTTCGAAATAGACAATAGCGAAATAGAACACAATGGCCCCTCCTAAAACAATAAGTAGATAGATGTAATTCTTGCCTTTAAGTAGAAACTTAGGGACAAAAAAGGTGACATTATTATAAAAGGTGGCAACTAATATCCCTACAAGGAATACTTGCTTGTACCAAAATTCGATAGGAATTTCAGCTTCACCCATTCTCCAAGAAAGAGGAGAAAGTAGTACGAGAAGGATGCACAACATCATCCAGCCCAGCAAGTGTACTACAAAGGAAATATTCTTTTTTGGGGTGATAGTAGCCATGGTAATGAATTAACTGCTGCCAAACTAACATAAAGAATCTATTGACAGTTTTCATAATCTGCCAATCCGCTGTTTTTCACGTCGAAACTACCGAATGAACGGATAAAGGCATTTGTCGAGCAGAAAATCCTTTTTATCTGCTCAAATGGGGGTTTGGTCGATAAGATACCTATAACTGTCTATTTGGTCAAAAAATGCGAAACAAAGCCTTCAAATTTGGGGTATTCAATTGGTGTGAGCCCAATATTTGAAAACAAGATCATGAAAAAACTACTCAATCTAATTATTCTTTTTGCTGCTTTGGGGATGACCCAGGCATTTGCGCAGCAATCACAATCCCAGCCTGCTAGGATTATAGGTGTCGCAAAAGATGCCAAAACTGGTGAACCTGTGGGTTATGCTACTGCAGCCCTTTACAAAAAAGGTTCTGATGTAAGTATGTCTGGAGCTGTAGCTGATGGCGAGGGGAAATTCTATATCACAGGATTTGAGCCTGGAGAATATTCGCTGCAAGTAACCTTTATGGGGTTCGAAACCTTAGTTGTCGATGACATCAATATTACATCCAAAACTGGTGACACCAATTTGGGTGAGCTTCAGATGTCTGATGAGGGTGTAGCTTTAGAAGAAGTGACTGTTCAGGGACAAAGAGAATTGATTGAGGAGCGAGTTGATAGGACTATTTATAAGGCAGAAAACGACAGAACTACAGCCGGTGGTGACGCGACGGATGTGTTGAGAAGAGTTCCGATGCTTTCGGTGGATTTGGATGGGAATGTATCCATGAGAGGTAGTTCCAGTATTACTGTATTGATTGACAACCGTCCATCAGCCATCGCAGCAAGTAGTATCACAGATGCATTAAGACAGATTCCTGCTGACGAAATCAAAGAAGTAGAGGTGATCACATCTCCATCTGCAAGATTTGATGCTGAAGGAACTTCAGGTGTGATCAATATCGTGACTAAGAAGAACAACCTTCAAGGGATGACTTTGAGCATCAATACAGGTGCTGGTCTGAGAGGATCAAACTTGGGATTGAATGGTAGTGCAAGAATCGGAAAATTTGGGTTTTCATTGGGTGGTTTCGGAAGAGCCGGGTATAATATTTTGGGAGGTTTTAATAACGAGCAATTGTTAACTGGTACTGATGGAAGCCAAACCACTGTTGTTCAATCAGCAGATACCGAAAGTAAAATGATGTTTGGCAGATATAATTTCGGTGTTGACTATGAAATCGATAAGTATAACTTTTTGACTGGTGCTGTCAACTTTGGATTGAGAAACATGCAAGGCAATCAGACAAACTTCTTGACAGAAAGATTTTCTGCCGGAGATTTAATTAGCTCTGCATTGAGAGAAACTGATACTAAAAGTGATGGTAACTCATTGGATTTGAGTGTGAACTATACCAGGACTTATGAGAAGAAAGGGAAAGAGATCAGCTTATTGACTTTGTATAGCAGAGATAATAGAAATAGCTCTTTTGTAAACAGCCTTTTCAATGATGATTTCCAAACTATCGATTCCAAATTGAGAAATGAAAACCCAAGTAGAAATGAGGATTTCACTGTTCAATTGGATTTTGTAAACCCATTGGGTAAAGACGGAAATCAGATCTTGGAATATGGAGCAAAGAACATTATGAGAAAATCATATTCTGACTTTGCTTATTTCCAAGCTGAAGGAGAGGATGGCTCTTATGTGGAAATCCAAGACCCTACATTGAGTAATGAGTTTACATATGATCAAAATGTGACTGCTGGTTATGGGTCTTATACTTTCAATTTCTTGAAAAACTATACTTTGAAAACTGGTCTTAGATATGAGTACACTACTATTAGTGCTGAATTCGTTGATGAGCAAACAGTTGAAATTCCTTCTTATGGAACGTTCGTTCCAAGTGTGAATGCCAGTCGTAAATTGAAAAATGGAAACATGATCAAGGCAGCATACAACAGAAGAATCCAGAGACCTTCTATGAGATTTTTGAACCCTAACTTGAATACTTCCAACCCATCACAATGGAGTCAAGGTAACCCAGTTTTGGATCCTGAAATGACTGATAACTTTGAATTGGGATACAGTACCTACATCGGAAACTCCATGCTGAACTTCACTGGTTTTTACAGAAATACAACTGGTTCTATCCAGGCTGTTAGAAGTGTGTTAGAAGATGATGTGATTTTTACTACATATGAAAATATCGGCCAAGAACAGGCTGTGGGCTCCAATATGTTTATGAATATCAACATCAATAATAAGTTCTCTTTGAATGGTGGATTTGATCTATACTATGCGATGTTGAATAATGGACTAGGAACCGAAAATAATGGCTGGGTGATTTCTGGTAGAATGTTCGGTAATTACTCTCTTCCAAAAGATTGGCAAGTCCAATTGTTCTCCTTTGCAAGAGGTAGAAGAGTACAGCTACAAGGGTCTAATGGTGGATTTGCAATGTATGGTTTGAATTTCAATAAGCAATTCCAAGAGAAAAGAGGTTCTATTGGTTTTGGATTGGAAAACTTCCTGACAAAAGAGTTTAAGGTGAATAATGAGATCATTACTCCTACCATGATCCAAAATAGCACCAACGCCATGCGTAATATGAACTTCAAAATCAACTTTAGTTATAGAATCGGTAAGTTGAGTATGAGCGACCGCACGAGAAGAAGAAGATCCGTTTCAAATGATGATTTGAAAGAAGGTGGCGAAGGCGGCGGCGAAGGCGGAGGCATGATGAATAATAACAATAACAACAAGAAGTAATTGTTCTATGGGGAGAGGCTATGATACAGTTCAGTGGCCTCTTTTCTATTCGTCTCCGTATTAAGATTGGCTTTATTTAAGCGTAAACAGATAGATAGATTGGGTAACAAAAAACCCGGCTTTGTTAAGGCCGGGCTTTTTTATGTTCGAAGGTTTTTTTGATTAACCTTTATAAGTCACTTTTTTGATCGCTGCTACTGTTCTTTCCACATTTGGAATAGTAGCCTCAATATAAGTAGGAGCGTAGCTCAAAGGAATATCCATTGAGTTGACTCTGATCACTGGAGAATCTAGGTAATCAAATGCATATCTCTGGAAGTGATAAGTCAATTCGGAAGAGATAGCTGCAAGAGGGTTTGCTTCTTCAACGATAACGACTCTATTGGTCTTTTTCACAGACTCAACACATGTAGCATAATCGATAGGTCTAACAGTTCTCAAATCAATCACTTCACACTCAATTCCTTCTTTGGCCATTTCTTCGGCAGCTTGGAGAGCTACTTTCATCATTTTACCAAAGGAAATCAAAGTCACGTCTTTTCCTTTTCTTTTAATATCTGCTACTCCGATAGGAAGCATGTATTCAGACTCAGGAACTTCTCCTTTATCAGAGTACATTACCTCAGATTCCATGAAGATCACTGGATCTGGGTCACGGATAGCGGCTTTTAGAAGTCCTTTTGCATCGTAAGGATTAGAAGGTACGATTACTTTCAATCCAGGAGTATTTGCAAACCAGTTTTCAAAGTTGGAAGAGTGAGTCGCTCCCAATTGGCCAGCATTACCTGTTGGGCCACGGAAAACGATAGGAACTGAATAAGCCCCACCCGACATGGCATACATTTTCGCAGCAGAATTGATGATTTGATCAATTGCTACCAAAGAAAAGTTGAATGTCATGAATTCGATAATAGGTCTCAAGCCACTCATAGCAGCACCTACTCCCAAACCAGCAAATCCCAATTCGGCAATTGGCGTGTCATAAACTCGCTCTGGTCCGAACTCATCAAGCATTCCCTGGGAAACTTTATAGGCACCGTTGTATTCGGCTACTTCTTCACCCATCAGAAAGACATTAGGATCACGTCTCATTTCTTCGGACATGGCCTCTCTGAGGGCTTCACGAAATTGTATTTCTCTCATTAGTAAAAGACAAAATTTTGGCTCGTAAAAATAGGAAGGAATCGGTCAATTGCAAAAATAGCTTCCGACATTATCCAAACGTCTCCTAGCCTAGATAAACGGTTTTTGCATTGACAAATTCCAGAATCCCTAATCTGCTAAGTTCTCTCCCATAGCCTGATTTCTTAATCCCACCAAAAGGTAAATGAGGATTTGAGGCTACCATAGAATTGATAAATACTGCCCCTGTCTCTATCTGAGTGGCTATTTTCTCCGCTTTTTCCTGGTTTTTGCTCCAGACAGAACCGCCCAGACCAAATTCAGAATCATTGGCAATCTGTACAGCTTCGGTATCAGATTTTACTTTGAATACGATGGCTACAGGCCCAAAAAGCTCCTCTGAATAGGCGGGAGAATCTTTAGGAATATCTATTAAAATTGTTGGAGAAAACTTTGCAGAATCTTTTTTAGGTTTTTCACCACCTAAAATTGCCTTGGCTCCTTTTTCTAAGGATTTTTGAACCTGAGCATATAATTCTTCGGCCAAGTCAGCTCGAGCCATGCAGGCAAAATCAGAATCTGGAGACAAAGAATCCCCTTCTTTCAGATTTTTTATTTCTGTTGAAAAGATTTCCAAAAACTCTTCGAAAACATTTTCATGCACGATAAATCTTTTAGCGGCGATACAACTTTGACCAAAATTAATCATTCGCGCTTTTGCTGCAGTTTTCGCTGCAGTTGGAATATCGGCATCTTCTGTTACGATGAAAGGGTCTGACCCACCCAATTCCAACAATGATTTCTTGATGTTTTTTCCGGCTTCTGAAGCAACGGATGCTCCAGCTTTCTCACTTCCTGTTAAGGTTACCGCTTTGATCTCGGATTTATTGATGATTTGGGTCGTGGTTTTTGAATCAATCAAAAGAGTCTGAAAAACTCCCTTGGGAAATCCAGCTTTGGTAAAAACCTCTTCGATTGCCAGTGCGCATTGTGGAACGTTGGAGGCATGTTTGAGCAAACCGGTATTTCCTGCCATCAATGTAGGTGCAGCAAATCTGAAAACTTGCCAAAATGGAAAATTCCAAGGCATAACCGCCAAAACCGCCCCGATGGGTTGGTGAAGTACTTTAGCCTTTTTCCCATCTGGTAAATCGATTAAATCTGGCTTTAAAAACGCTTCAGCATTTTCTGCATAGAACTCACATACCCACGCACATTTTTCTACCTCAGCGATTGATTCTTTAATCACTTTTCCCATTTCAAGGGAAATAATTTCGGCGTAAAAATCTTTGTTTTCCTTTAATTCCTTTGCCGCATTTTTCATCAATTTGGCCTTTTCAGAAAAAGAGACTGATTTCCAATCTTGATAAGCTTGATCACTTAATTGGAGTTTTTCGTTCAGTACTTTTTCCGAAAGGAGGTCAAATTCTTTTAAAAGTTCTCCCGTGTAGGGGTTAATCGATTTGGTTTTGTTCATTCCTCAATAGGTTTGCCTTGTGCTTTCCAGGAGGTAATGCCTCCGTCAAGCATGATAACTTTTTTGAAGCCTGCCTTCTTCATGGCGGCACCAGCTTTTCTGGTCTTATTTCCAGTTCGGCAGTATAATAGATAAGTCTTTGATTTGTCTAATTGTTCAATTTTTTCTAGAAAATCCTCATCTAAGAAATCTAAATTGGTTGCTCCGACTAGATGTCCATCTTGGACCTCTTGTGGAGTTCTTAAGTCTAGGAGAGTGTTTTTATTTTTCGAGATTAACTTTTCGAATTTGTCGGCTGATACCACTTTTGCTGAGTCTGCAGTAGTTTGAGCTGAAACAGAAAAACTTACGCCGACTAGGATTAAAAGGGTCCAAAATAAATGTTTCAAATTTTTCATGATTTTGTTTTTGAAGTAAAATGATGGTCTGATATTGAACAGTAGATTAGATCAATCCACATTCAATGGCATACAAAATCGCACTCATTTCTGATTCCCACAGTTACATTGATCACACAACGATCAATTATCTCCAAAATGTAGACGAAATATGGCACGCTGGGGATATAGGTTCTTTGAAAGTTATGAATCTGTTGCCACAGGATAAAAAGATCCGGGCTGTTTTTGGAAATATAGATGATTCCCAACTTCAATATTTATATCCGGAATGGCTTGATTTTGAAATTAAAGGAGTGAAAATCTTGATGACTCATATCGGCGGAAAGCCTCCGGGATATGCAAAAGGAGTGAAGTCAAAGATTAAAGAGGCTGGTGCTCAGGTGTTTGTTTGTGGACATTCTCATATCTGCAAAGTAGAATATGACAAAACTCTAAATTGTCTTTATATGAACCCAGGGGCAATCGGTCAACATGGTTTTCATCAAATGAGAACGATGTTGCTTTTCGAAATTGATTCCGGAAAGATTCAGAACTTACGTGTCGTTGAGTTGGGGAAAAGAGGAGTGGTCAAAAAATAGGGCATAAAAAAAGCGACTTGAGAGTCGCTTTTTTGTTTCCAGAAATTAGGAAATTATTTGTTGTCAAAAGACTTTTTCAATTCTTCCACATCCACGTTTTTGATCACTGGTTGAGCGCTCAACTGCTTGATTCTGATTACACGTGTATTCTGGCTTTGTCTTTTTCTTCTTAGTTTTCTTTTCAGAGTAGTAACTGCCATGACTGTATATGTTTAAAGTTTTTTGTTTCGAAACGGAGTGCAAAGGTAAAGAAACATTTTTTTATTGCCTATAAATCTATAGGAATAAATTATCTCTTCTCCTTAAAATCAAGGGTATTTCTGTAATTTTTCGATAAATTTGGCCTTTAATCACCAGAAAAAGAAGCATGCAGAAACCTAGTTTGCCTAAAGGAACGAGAGATTTTGGCCCTATTCAGATGGCTAGAAGGAATTTTATTCTGGATACTATCAAAGACACTTTTCGCCTGTTTGGCTACAATCAGATAGAAACTCCAGCCATGGAGAATTTAAGTACACTGACTGGAAAATATGGAGATGAAGGGGATCAGCTCCTTTTCAAAATTTTGAATAGTGGGGATTATTTAAAGAAAGTAAGTGCTGAGGATCTGGAAAATGGTTCTGCGGCGACTTTGACCAAAGTTTCAGAAAAAGGACTTCGATACGATTTGACTGTGCCTTTTGCAAGATTCGTGGTGATGAATCGAAATGAATTGACATTTCCGTTTAAGAGATTTCAGATCCAGCCTGTTTGGAGAGCAGATAGACCGCAAAAGGGGAGATATAGGGAGTTTTATCAGTGTGATGCAGATGTAGTTGGGACAGATAGTCTGGTTTGTGAAGCTGAAATTATCCTGATGATTCGCCGAGTTTTTAAGCATTTGGGAATCGAGGATTATACGATCAAAGTGAATAATAGAAAGATCCTGACCGGTATTTCCGAGGTGATCGGTGAAGCTGGAAAAGAGGGACCTCTTTGCGTTGCAATTGACAAACTCGATAAAATTGGTTGGGAGAAAGTTCAGGAAGAGCTTGAGCAGAGAGGATTCCAGAACGATTCTGTACAAAAATTAAATCCGCTTGTTCAATACAATGGAGGAGAAGCTGGAAAATTGGAATTTCTAAAGTCCTTTTTGTCCTCCAGTGAAGTAGGATTGGAAGGGGTAAAGGAATTGGAAGAGACGTTTGAGATTCTTTCTCAAATGGGTGAGGGTTTGGATCATGTCGAATTGGACATGGTTTTGGCCAGAGGACTTTCCTATTACACCGGGGCAATTTTTGAAGTTAAAGTCAATAATGTCTCTATAGGATCAGTAAGTGGTGGAGGTCGATATGATAACCTGACTGGAGTTTTTGGACTTCAAGGTGTTTCTGGAGTTGGGTTTTCTTTCGGAGTAGATCGATTGTATGATGTGATGGAGGAGTTGAGTATTTTCCCGAAGGAAAGCGTCCAAGGAACACAGCTATTATTGACTTACTTTGATCATAAAGGATACGGATATGCTTTATCCCTTTTGTCTCAATTGAGAGCAAATGGAATCATTGCAGAAATCTATCCTGATCAGGCTAAAATGAAAAAGCAATTGGATTACGCCAGCAAAAATGGAGTTCCATTTGTTGGGATCTGTGGTGATCAGGAAATAGCAGACAAGACGATTGCCTTGAAAGAGCTTGAAACAGGCAACCAAGAAAGTCTTAATTTGGAAGAGTTGACCAAGAAATTGGGATAAGTTATTCCACTTTCAAAATCGAGTTGATGGGGATGGTCACTCCTCCTTTCAGGACTATGAATTCACTAGCTACAGCCCAAACCGTGGTGTAGACTTCGTAAACTTGTTCATTTGCTGATTGAAAGGTGATATGAACTTTAGAATGAAGTAAATTCCCGAGGGTTTGGGATCGATGCAAATCAGCCAACCTGGATTTTTTCTCATCGTATGATTGGAGAACTTCCTGTTTGGAAAAATTCAGAGAATTGATTTGTTCTTTTTCGATGTATTCTTTGGTCTTCATGGTTGATAGGTTTAGAGAATATATAGACAGAGAAAAGTCTGTAAAAGTTTCCATTCTTGCATGAATATTTGATGTGATTTCGATATTCAGAAGAATGTTCTAAAAAGTTAATTGAAATTAAAATAAAATTCCAGATATATGTTTGATTTTATGAACATGATGAGCAAGGTCAAAGAGGCTCAGGCAAAAATTAAAGAGGCCCAGTCTAAACTTGTTCATTTGACTGCTGAAGGAGAATCCGGGGCTGGTTTGGTCAAGGTCACAGTCAATGGTGAACGAAAAGTATTAACTATTGATTTGGACGAGTCACTTTTGACTCCTCAGGACAAAGAAATGCTAAGTGACTTGATCGTTGCTGCAACTAATATTGCGATGGAGGCGATTGATGTGAAAATCAAAGAAGCTATGAAGTCAGCGACTGAAGGAATGTTGCCAAATATTCCCGGAATGGACTTGGGAAGCATGTTTGGATGAAAAACTGTGCTGTTGTCATCTTGAATTACAACGGGGAAGGAATGCTAAGTCAGTTTCTTCCCTCTGTTATTGAACATTCCAATTCGGATGTTTGGGTGATAGACAATGCTAGCCAAGATGGATCAATAGCGCTTTTAGAAAGGGAATTTCCCACAGTTCCCCTAATTAAACTTCAGGAAAATTTTGGATATGCTGGAGGATATAATTGGGGGTTAGAATCACTAAAGGGTAAATATCAATATTATATCCTGCTTAATTCTGATGTAGAAGTGCTGCCAAATTGGGATCAGGTTTTAATTTCCTCCTTGGAAAGTGATGATGACCTTGCAGCCGTGCAGCCTAAGATTCTCTCTTTTCAAAACCCAAGACTTTTTGATTATGCAGGAGCTGGAGGAGGTTTTCTGGATGATTTTTATTATCCCTATTGCCGTGGAAGGATTTGGAATGTAATCGAGGAAGACCATGGCCAATATGATGATTTTGCTTTTGTAGATTGGGCATCTGGCGCATGTATGGCTATCAAAGCTGATCTTTTCCATCAAGCGGATGGCTTTGATGCTCATTTTTTTGCGCATATGGAAGAGATAGATCTTTGTGTAAGGTTTAGACAAATGGGCTATAAGATTGGCTATACAGGTCAATCAAGAGTCCATCATTTTGGAGGAGCTACGCTTGCAAGAAGTAGCCCAAGGAAACTCTTCTTGAATATTAAGAATAGCCTGAGTATGATATATAAAGCTGAAACTTCAGGGAAGTTTTGGTGGATATTCATCATTAAGCTCCTAACTGAATGGTTGGCTGCAATCGGATATTATGTCAAGGGCCAAGGAAAGTATGGCTCTGCAATATTTAGAGCTTACAAGGAATTTTGGAAAGGGAAAAGTCTCCAAGGGAGGTCTTACAAAGGGAAAGAATTTATAAGAATCGGGCCTTCTCGATGGATATATTGGGATTTTATAATCCTGAGGAAAAGGACTTTTGAAAAGCTTTAGTCAAAAAGTGCAGGATTGTTCATCTTGCGGAAGTATTTTCGAACTTTCATTGTCATTGCGAGCACCACATAAATCACCACAGGTGATCCCAATGTGATGAAAGACAAATAAATAAAGAATAAACGGATGCTGTCAATTGGGAAATTTAGTTTTTCCCCTAATCTGGAACATACGCCGAAGGCTCTTTCTTCGAAAAACAGTTTCAGTTTTTGCATGACAGTTGCTGGTTTAATTCAAATAAAGTTAAAAAATCATTTCAAGAATTATAAAGCAAAATGTCGGCCCTATTGTTTTTAAAAGCTAGAAAAAGTTTCATTTTGTTGATTTTTAGTTGTTTATCAATTATTTCCTATGCTCAAGAAGCAAGATATTTAGAGGAAATTAATATAAAACCGCAACAATTAGAGTATTTCAGAGACTCTGTTCGCTTCTCAATTGATGGGAAGATCTCAATAGAGTCGGTCATGAGTCCTCGAAATCCAGAATTGAAATTGTTGCTAAAAACCTCTGATAAGTCACTTGATTTGGGAGATTTTGAGCTTCAGAAGAACTTAGGAGATTATTCTTTTTCTAAGGATTTTGTACTTGAATTCGAGCCTTGGATGGAAGGAGCAATTCTGGAAGCTCAATTATTTCAAGGAAAAAAAGTTTCTGATGAGCCTTTTGAAACGGTCCAATTAGCAAAAGGAGTCATTACAACCCCATTCTTAGCAAAAATAGGTAGAGTAAATCCAGATGAACCAATTCCGAATATTGGCCTATACATTCCTGCTGGGATCGTTAACAGGGATCTGACTAAGACGAAAGAGTTTCAAATATTTTTCAATCCAGGAACATCAAATTATGTAGGGAGTTCGAGGAATGAAGCCATGCTCTCAGAAATCAGAGCTTTTTTGATGGAAAACCCTTCCATAACTTCAATCAAAATTATAGGGATCCAATCGCCCGAACAAGCTGAGGGGAAAAACAGCAAATTGGGAATGGATAGGGCAATGACGGTCAAAGATGAATTGATCTCCAGAAAGTTGTTCTTGAGGGATTCTATCATTGAGGTGGGGGCGAGATGGAATGATTGGTTTGACCTTCGATTATTGATTAGGGATTATGCTGGTCTTTCTACTTCCAAAAAGGATGAGTATTATACTATTTTAATGAATGGGGATGACTACCTGTCACAAAGAAGTCAAATGGAAAAGATTGCTGGCTTTAGTCAACTTTCGAGACAACTTTTTCCACAATTGAGAATGGCTAAAATTGAAATCCAGGCAAAGCCAGGTTCTGGATTAGGGATTGAGAAAATGTCGATCTTGGAAAAAGAGTTAAAAGGAAACTCTTCCAATTCTGAGTTGACTTTTCAAGATTGGGCTAGTGCTGCTGAGACTTCTCCCAGCTTAGATGACAAAGCTGAGATCTATACTAAGATGACCGAGATGTTCAGGTCATCACTTCCTTATAATAACCTGGCTGTTGTCAAAATTCAAGAAGCACAAAGAACATTAGACAGGGACTTGAAGGAGAATTTGTGGGCTGAAGCGGAATGGTTGCTCAATCAAGCTCTCCGACTTGAAGAGAGTGCTTACATTCTTCATAATTTAGGACAGATATATGCATTAAAAGGTGAATACTGGACAGCGTATAAATATTTATCTGATGCTTCTGTTTTGACTAGAGATCCTGATTTTTTGATGAGAAATGAAAGCTTAAGAGGAGCTTTAGATATCATAAGAGGAGACTATAAATTAGCGACTTTAAGGTTTGATTATCCTTTTTCAAATTCATTTGATTTTTTCAACAAGGGGCTCGCATCATTTCTTTCCAAGGATTATGCAAGTGCTTCTTTAGCTTTTGAAGAGTCAGTAATGCGCGATCGAGGTTTTGGTTATGGCTATTATGGTTTAGCATTGATAGCTATCAACAGTGGTCAAAATGAGGTCGCTTTAATTCAGCTGGAAAAAGCCGTAAATGCGAGTGAGGTATTATACGAGAAATCCTTAGTTGACCCAAGTTTTGATGATATAAAATCTGATCCAAAATTTTTCGAAATTTTGAGAAAAAAATAGCAAGATTTGAAAAATCATTTTTTTAACATTTGGGTAACAAAATTTGATTTTTTGTATTAAAACTGTCCGATTTTTAAAAATGAGGGCATCAGAACTGGGGACTTGTTTAAATTTTTATATTGAATGATGTTAATTAGGGCAAATTCCCTACTGTGAGTGTTAAAAATTACCAAATAATATTTAGCTGGATAAGTTTGAATTTTGTTTTAGAATATTTAACATTGGCGATTAAGATGTACAATAAAACCCAAAATATCGCCAATGACCTATCCTACCTAGCTACTCCCACTCTCTTATAATGGCATCACCCGATGCACTCAAACCTACGAGGAAATAATCCTTTTGCAGGTATTCGTACCACGGTATAACTGCTATAGAACCTTTAAAAATTAATACCCAATCAACATTCTATAGCTAAAAGTTATCTAGAATCCGCAATCGATTGCGGAATCAATTAACAGACAAGTATTAAGATTATTCTTGTTACCCAATCTATCTATGTTTATGAAAAATGTTTACAAAAGTCTAAGTGCACTGCTTTTGCTCTTAGTATTTGCCAGTTCGGCAGCCATGGCACAACGCGTGGTAACCGGTACTGTCCTTGACGAGTATGATGTTGGTCTTCCAGGGGTTTCAGTCCTCGTTAAAGGAACTACCACGGGTACCGCCACAGATATTGATGGGAAATTCTCCCTCAATGTTCCCAATGATCAAGCAGTTCTTGTTTTCTCCTTTATCGGTTATGCTACAATCGAGCAAGCTGTAGGAAACAGAAGTGTTGTTGATGTTAAACTTTCCCCAGACGAGCAAACTCTTACAGAGCTTGTTGTAACTGGTTATACTATTGATAGCCGCCGAGAAACTACCGGTGCGATTGCTACAGTTGATCCGAAGGATTTGACAGTAATCCCAACTGGTAACGTGGAGCAAACACTTCAAGGTCGTGTATCAGGTGTGACAGTAATTACGAATGGTCAGCCAGGTACTACATCTATTGTCCGTGTTCGTGGTTTCGGTGCATTTGGTGGTAATGAGCCACTTTACATCGTTGATGGTGTGCCAGTAGGTACTACTGATTTCTTGAATCCTGATGATATCGAATCTACTACTGTATTGAAAGATGCAGCTGCAGCTTCTATTTATGGTGCTAGAGCTGCAAACGGTGTGATTATCTATACTACTAAGAGAGGTAGAAAAGGAAATCAAAAATTAAGAGTAGACTACAATGGTATGTTTGGTGTGACCAATCCTGGTCAAGGTCTTGACATGATGAATCCTCAGGATTTTGCAACCTATACTTGGTTAGCTGAGACCAATCAAGCTATGATTGATGGTAGAGATCCAAGTTACGAACACCCACAATTTGGCACAGGAAGTACACCTGTTATGCCTTATTACATTAACGTGGGCGGAGCGGCTGGAGTAGCTGGACCTTTTTCTGCGGCTCAATTAGAAGAAGAAAGATTAAAATATAATATCGATCCAACTAAAGGAGCAATCTACCAAGTGGTAAGAGCAGCTACTGGAGAAGGTACCGATTGGTATAAAGAATTAACAAGAAATGCACCTCTAAATAGACATTCTATTGGATTGAATGGAGGTTCAGAAACAAGCAGATTCTTTGTTGGACTTGGATTCCAAGATCAAGCTGGTATTATGATGGTTAACAACTTCAGAAGAATTTCCTTCAGAGCAAATTCTGAGTTTGATGTTACCAAGAAATTGAGAATTGGTGAAAACTTCCAAGCTACTTACCGTCAGGTCTTAGGACAGACTGGTGCAAATGGTGGGCAAGGTATTGCCGATGATGAAAATGATATCTTGGCAGCGTTTAGAATGCCTTCAATCATTCCTGTTTATGATGAATTTGGTGGATACGGTGGTACTGCTGCTAGAGGCTTTAACAACCCAAGAAACCCAATTGCGAACAGAGACGGCCAGAGAGATAACAGAAACTTCAACGCCAATATTTTTGGTAACGTGTATGCTGAGTATGACATTTTGGATGATTTGAAATTCAGAACATCCATCGGTGGGCAGTATAACAATTACTACTACTGGGGATATTCTAGATTGCAGTATGAAAACTCTGAAAACAACTCTGCATTCGGTTACAATGAAGGTGCTGGCTTTACTTTTGGCTGGACATTTACTAATACGTTGTCTTGGAAACGAACATTTGGTAAGCATTCATTTGACGTAATCGTTGGTCAAGAAGCTTTGAATACCGGTAACGGTAGAAATATGAGTGCTAGTGGTCAGAATCCATTCTCAACAGATCCTGATTTCGTAAACATTTCTAACCTTCCTGTTTCTTCAAGACAAGTTAACTCCAGCCTTTTCAAAGGAGTTAATTTCAACTCATATTTTGGTCGTGTGAATTATGCTTTCAACGATAAGTATTTGGTGAGTGCAGTACTAAGAAGAGATGGAGCATCTAGATTTGGTGCTAATAACAGATACGGTGTATTCCCTGCATTCTCAGCGGCTTGGAGAATTTCTTCTGAAGGATTCTTGCAAAGCGCTACCTGGATTGACGATTTGAAAATCCGTGGTGGTTGGGGACAAATGGGTAACTCTAACAACGTAGATCCGAACAACCAGTATTCCCTATTCGGTGGTACTGTAGGTGCATCTTCTTATGATATTGGTGGTACTAACTCTTCTGCTACTATTGGTTTTAGAAGAACTCGTATCGGTAACCCTAACGCGAAATGGGAAACTGCTGTAACTCAAAATATTGGTTTTGACGGTACATTCTTCAATGGAAGATTGGATGTGATATTCGACTGGTGGAAAAAGGATACTAAAGACTTGTTGTTTACAGTTCCAATTCCTCAAACTGCAGGTAGTAACGCTGCTCCTCCCTCAGTTAACATCGGTCAGATGTTGAATAGAGGTTTGGACCTATTGGTTTCTACCAGAGGTAATCTTTCATCTGCATTTACTTATGAGTTGACTGTGACTGGATCTACGTTGAAAAACGAAATTGTTTATTTGGCGCCAGGCTTGAATGTTATTACTTCTGTTAACCCATCTTATCGTGGAATCCAGCCAATCAGAAACCAAGTAGGTGAGCCATTGTCTACCTTCTTTGGTTACAAAGTTGAAGGATTGTTCCAGAGTGCTGAAGATGTAGCTTCTCATGCTACTCAAGATGGTGCTGCTCCAGGTAGATTCAAGTATGAGGATATCAACGGTGATGGCGAAATCACGCCTGATGATAGAACTGTCCTAGGTAACCCAATTCCAGATTTCACAGGTGGTGTTAACTTCACTGTAGGATATAAAGGATTAGATCTTTCCGCATATTTCTATACTTCTATTGGAAACGAAGTTTGGAACCAGTCTAAGTGGTTTACCGACTTCTTCCAAACATTCGAAGGTGCTGCTATCTCTGAGAGATTGAAAGGAGCTTGGTCTCCAAGTAATACTGGCGCTACTATTCCAATTGTAGAAAAAACTGCAAACTTCTCTACCTCTAACGTGGCTAACTCTTACTATGTAGAAGATGGTTCTTACTTGAGATTGCAGAACGTAACCTTGGGTTATACCCTTCCACAGAGCTTGTTGGAAAGATGGAGATTAGAAAGATTGAGAGTTTTTGCTTCTGCAAACAACTTGTTTACAATCACTGGTTATGAAGGTTTGGATCCAGCTGTTGGCGGATCTGCTGACCTTACATTCGGTATCGACGTAGGTAACTATCCAGTTACTAGAGGTTACACGCTTGGTTTGAACGTAAGCTTCTAATCAACACATCAAATTGAATCGACTTATAGAAACTATAATTGATTAAGAAATGAACAATTTTAAAATAAAAATAGGAGCACTCTTATCATCAGCAATGATGATGGTAGCTGTGAGCTGTAGCGATGATTTCTTGGAGGTTCCACCGACAGGGTTATTAGCTGAAGCACAGTTGACCTCTTTGGCAGGGATTGAGGCTTCATTGATTGCTGCATATTCTCAGGTAAATGGTAGAGGAAATAGACTTGCCTCTCCTTCAAACTGGGTTTGGGGAAGTATTAGAGGTGGTGAAGCCAACAAAGGAACTGACCCGGGTGACTTCAGTACAATCAACCCTATCCAAAGATTTGAGGTAAATGCTGCTTCAGGAAATGTAGGAGATAAGTGGAATGGTGCATACGAAGGAATTGCAAGATGTAACAACGTGTTGAGACTTTTGCAAAACCCTGGTGAGGATGTGACTGAATCTGATCAAGTAAGAATTGCTGCACAAGCAAGATTCTTGAGAGCACATTACTATTTCGAGTTGAAAAAACTATATGGAGACACTCCTTATGTGGATGAAAATGTAGACTATGGTAGTGGCTTGGAAGATGTAAGTAACAACCAGGATCTATATCCTTTCATTGAGGCTGATTTCCAATATGCAATTGATAACCTTCCTGCAACTCAAGGTCAAGTAGGTAGAGTTAACTCTTGGGCAGCTAAGGCTTATTTGGCTAAAGTTTATTTGTATGAGGCTAAATACTCTAATGCAAAAACTCTATTCGATGATGTAATTGCTAATGGTGTGACTTCGAATGGTTTGAAGTATGACTTGGTTCCTTATTATGAGGATATGTTCAGAGGTGCTAATGATAACCATCAAGAATCAGTTTGGGCATATCAGTCTGCTGCGAATACTGGTTCAGTAAACAATGCAAACCCTGAATTTGACTTGAACTGGCCGTATAACACCGGACCTGCTGGACCTGGTAACTGTTGTGGTTTCTTCCAACCAACCTTCAGCTTTGTAAATGCATTTAGAACTGATGCAAATGGACTTCCTTTGTTAGATAAAACTTATAACGATGCAGCAAACAGAGTGAAAAATGATATGGGTATCCAAACTGCTGATGCGTTTACTCCAGATGCAGGAAACTTGGATCCAAGATTGGATCACACTGTTGGTAGAAGAGGTCTTCCATATTTGGATTGGCAAGATCATCCAGGTGCTGCTTGGATTAGAAATCAGCCAAACGGAGGTCCATATTCGCCTAAGAAATATGTTTATACTCGTACGGAGCAAGGTTCTTATCAGGATAACTCTTCTTGGACTCCCGGATATACCGGTATCAACTTTATGATCATCAGATTTGCAGACGTTCTTTTGATGTCAGCAGAAGCAGATATCGAAACCGGTAACTTGGAATCTGCAAGAGCTAAAGTGAATCGTGTAAGAGAAAGAGCTATGAACTCCAAGCTTGAAAGAGAAGATGGAACCATGGCTGCAAACTATGTGATCTCAACTTACGATGATGTTTGGACTAGCGCTGATGCCGCTCGTACAGCTGTAAGAATGGAAAGAATGCTTGAGTTGGGTATGGAAGGTCATAGATTCTATGATTTGGTTAGATGGAATACTGTTCAGGCAGAATTGGATTACTATTTTGCTTTGGATGGAACATTGCTTTCTGCTGCTCTTGGTGGAGCAAGCTTTACGGATAAGCATAAATTACTTCCAATTCCTCAAGATCAAATTGACTTGGTTGGTTCTGATATTTTGATTCAAAATCCAGGTTTCTAAACCATTTCAATTAAAATTAAAAAGGAGACCAACTGGTCTCCTTTTTTTATTTATGACGAGTTAAATGCATGAATTTATTTCTATGCTAGCTTGAGAAATACTATTTTCAAGGTTGTCTATCATACCCAATCTACCCATGAAGTACCTATCTATCTTTATCTTTCTATTATTAGGGTTTTATATAAGCGCTTGTAATAAAACAGAGACTTTATTTGAATTAAAAAGTCCTGATTCTACGGGGATAACTTTCAATAACGAGATTGTTGAAACTGATTCCTTTAATATTTTGACAGATGAATATATCTTCAATGGTGGAGGTGTTTCTGTTGGTGATTTTGATCAAAATGGGCTTCCTGATTTATTTTTTACAGGAAATCAAGTGCCAAATAAATTATACCTCAATCAAGGAGATTTTAAGTTTGAAGATATTTTCGAAACCACGAACATTGGCGCTTCAGATTATTGGTGTACAGGATCTACGGTCATTGATATAAATAATGATGGCTGGTTGGATATCTATGTAGTTGCAGCCATGAAAACTGGCCCTGGGGAACGTAATAATCTTCTTTTTGTGAATCAGGGAAAAGGGTCTGATGGTGAAATTACTTTTAAAGAAATGGCTTCCCAATTTGGAATTGCTGATGCTGGAAATGGGATGGGAGCAGCCTTTATTGACTATGACCTTGATGGGGATTTGGATTTGTATGTTCTGAATAATGAACAGAGCAAAGTGATTCCATCCAATTATAGAGAGAAAATCACTGATGGATCTGCTATTAATAATGATGCCTTTTATAGAAATAATGGAGATGGCACATTTACAAATGTCACCAAGGAAGCAGGGATTGTAATTGAAGGATTTGGGCTTGGTTTATTGATTGCTGATTTGAATAATGATGGTTGGCCAGATATCCATGTCTCCAATGATTATATCACCAACGATATTTTATATATCAATAATCAAGACGGTACTTTTTCCAATGAGATTTCTAAAAGGTTGAAGCATCAGAGCCAATTTTCAATGGGGTCAGATATAGCTGATTTCAATAACGATTTGAAGCCAGATATCATGACATTGGATATGCTTGGCGAGGATAACTATCGAAAGAAAACTACCATAGGGATGAACTCCTACCAGGTGTATTTGAGTAATGAACAGTGGGGCTACGAATATCAATATGTGAGAAATATGCTCCATATGAATAATGGTAAAGATGTTCCTTTCAGTGAAATCGGCATGTATGCAGGAATATATCAAACGGATTGGTCCTGGGCACCTTTATTTGGGGATGTTGATAATGATGGGAACAGAGATCTTTTAGTGACCAATGGCTTTCCTAGAGATATTACGGATAAAGATTTTGCAAACTACCGAGCTGATGTAGGTTCTGTTGCTACAATCAGACAATTACTGGACTCTATTCCGATAGTTAAGATTCCAAACTATGCTTTTCACAATAAAGGAGATCTGACATTCGAAGATTCTGGGAATTCATGGGGCTTGGATAAGCCTTCATTTTCAAATGGTGCAGCTCTAATCGATTTGGATTTAGATGGAGACCTAGATTATGTGGTCAATAATATCAATGATCCGGTATTTGTATTTGAAAATCATTTGGATAAAAAAGAGAATAAAGGGTCCTATCTGAAAATTAAACTAAAAGGCACAGTAGAGAACCCGGCGGGCTTGGGCTCTAAGGTTGTTGTGAAATTGGATAATGGCAAGGAGCTTTTTCAAGAACAACAAATTGTAAGAGGCTATATGTCGACGTTGGGTGACATGATGCACTTTGGGCTTGGCTCATCAGCAACAGTGTCATCAGTCTTGGTGATTTGGCCTAATGGGAAGAGAAGTTCTATAAGTAACCCAACCATTAATTCTGTTTTAGAAATCCCTTATGCGGAAGCTAAGGCAGGGTCTTCGAATGTTGCAATTTTGGATGAAGGAAATAAGGATGTGCTTTATGAAGAGGTTGGAGAAGATTTAGGTTTAGCTTTTGTTCATGAGGAAGAAGATAAAATTGACTTTAATATTCAGAGAATCCTGCCTCATAAGTTGACACAATATGGGCCTTCATTGGCAGTTGGAGATGTCAATGGAGATGGTGCAGAGGATTTGATAGTGGGCTCTTCTTCTGGATTTGAACCTCTTTTATTTACTCAAAATTCTGATGGTTCTTTTGCTAAAAAAGTATTGCTCCCTGGCGAAAATCCAGCTTTTGAAGAAATGGGAATTCTACTTTTTGATATTGAGAATGATGGCGATCTGGATCTGTATTTAGTCGAAGGAAGCAATGAATTTCCTCAAAATTCTGCTGAATATTCTGACAGGATGTTTTTGAATGATGGAAATGGGAACTTCACTTTAGATGAAAATTTCAGTTTGGTGAAAGCTAGCGGAAGTGCTGTAAGAGCCGCTGACTTTGATCAAGATGGTTTTCTGGACCTATTTGTGGGTGGACGTACTCCTGTCACCCAGTTTCCATTCCCAGAGAAAAGCTTTTTGTTGAAAAACAGAAATGGAATACTTGAAGATGTAACAGATGAAATAGCTCCAGATTTAAGAAATGTGGGGATGGTCACCGATGCAATTTGGTCGGATGTGGATTTAGACGGATTGGTGGATTTAGTGGTAGTTGGGGAATTAATGCCGATTACGATATTTAAGAATGATGGAGAGAAACTAAATCGGGTGGAAACTGGACTAGAATCATATTTAGGCTGGTGGAACTCTATCAATTCCGGTGATTTTGATCAAGATGGAGATGTGGATTTTGTAGTTGGAAATATGGGGGCAAATAATCACCACCATCCGACTCAAGAACATCCTGTTAAAATCTATGCGAAAGATTTTGACAAGAATGGAAGTGTGGATCCTGTTACTTTTTCTTGGTATAAGGGCAGAGATGGAGAATATCAATCTTTCCCTAGTCATTTCTGGGCGGATTTATATGGCCAAAGCACCTTGTTTAGAAAGAAATTTGAAAGGTATAAGACTTATGCTTTGAGCACTGAACAATCTCTTTTTACCGAAGATGAGAAAAAGGATGCTTTGATTCTGGAAGGTAATTTTGATAAATCGGTATATGTTGAGAACCTAGGTGGAGGAAAGTTTAAAGTTCATGAATTGCCTTCTTTGGCTCAATTGGGACCTGTCAATGGACTATTGACTGAGGATGTTAATGGTGATGGGTTTTTGGATATTCTTTTAGTAGGGAATGACTACGGGAATGAGATTTTCATTGGAAAACTGGATGCATTAATTGGGTTGGTTTTGATTGGAGATGGAAAGGGAGGGTTTACTCCTATGGAAGCAGCGGAAAGTGGGTTTGTAGTTCCAGGTGATGGAAAAGCTCTAGTGAAATTAGCCTCTGTAAATGGAGGACCTTTGGTCGTGGCCTCTCAAAATAGGGATGAACTCAAAGTGTTCAGAGGTAAAACCAAAGAAAACCAAGTAATCGAACCTGGTCAGCAAGTTGCTGCCCTTTTGGTTGAGCTGGAAAATGGAAAAACGCAAAGGATAGAAATTACCCATGGCGCTGGATTCCTATCCCAGTCTTCTAAAGAAATTACTTTGCCACTTGGAATAAAATCACTGAAAGTAATTGATTACAAGGGGGACCAGAAGGACTTCGATTTATCTCTTCTAAATTAATTATCGGTACAACTCCCCGTGATTTACAGAACAGATGTCTAGAATTAGGTCAGAAACCTTTTCAGTAACATCTTCAAAATATCGCCTTCCCTTTTCAGGGGAGGCTTTTTTTGGATTCCCGATTCCAGTGTCAGCAGTTACCTGAGACCATTTTCTTTCTGCCCAGGCCCATTTTTCTCTTACTCCAGCGATTACTGATTTTTTTTCATCTCCATCTCCGGCCTCTTCAAGAGGCAAAACTAATTCAGGGTGAAGATGCATGATGAGGGATGTTTCTAGTTCGTCAGCATGATCACCACCTTCTTCAAAGTATTCCTTTTTGTCCAAAGCTTGGAACCAATTACAGGTGAAAAGAAGCATGTCTTGGTGCTTCAATCCCAATTCCCGTAAAGCAGTTTTGAAATCATTCCCCCCATGACTGTTCAGAATGAGAAGTTTTTTTAATCCTTGTCGATGAAATACTTCAAGTAGATCTTTCAGAATAGCGAATTGGGTGCTTGGATTTAAATTCATGTCCAGGTAGATGTCCGATTGTCCCGTATTGACCCCAAAAGGGATAGTGGGTAGGATTACAACGTTTGCACCTTTTTCCCAAGCCTTTCTTCCAGCTTCCTCTCCAATGGCATCAGCCTCGTAAACATCTGTACCATATGGCATGTGATAATTATGAGCCTCTGTCGCTCCCCAAGGTAGGACTGCTAGATCAAATCGATGGTCTTTTAGGGTTTTCCAATTTGCTTCTTTCAGGATATAAGGTCTCATGTAATTTTTAGAGGAATTGAATGAAAAATGGCTTAATTCGGGTCAAAATTGATAATTTGAACGCTCGAATCTAAAATAAGTCTAATGTCTCAAAGAAGAAAATTTATCAAGCAAACGCTGATGAGCTCTGCTCTGTTTATTCCGGGGGTAGGTCAAACTTTTGCAAATGGTCCAAAATCACAAAATGCTGGAGAAAAGCCATTGATTTTGTCTACTTGGAACCATGGACTTCCTGCAAACGCGGCAGCTTTGAAGAAATATGCCGAAACAAATAATATACTTGACGCTGTTGAGGCCGGTGTGATGGATACGGAGTTGGATATGAGTAATTTATCTGTTGGTCTTCAAGGATTGCCAGATAGAGAAGGGATTACTACGTTGGATGCTTCAATTATGAAAGGGGATGGGTCTTGTGGTTCTGTTGCCTTCGTAAGACAAGTGAAACATCCAATTAGTCTGGCTAGAGTGGTTATGGAGAAAACGCCTCACGTGATGATCGTAGGTGAAGGTGCAAGACAATTGGCGATTGCCGAAGGTTTCCCGATTGAAGAAGAAAAACTAAGTCCGAAAGCCAAAGCTGCTTATCTTAAGTGGAAAGAAACTAGCCAATATAAGCCAGTAATTAATATAGAAAACCATGATACAATCGGGATGATTGGGATTGGTGCTGATGGGAAATTGGCAGGGAGCTGTACAACCAGTGGATTGGCTTACAAAATGCATGGTCGAGTAGGGGATAGCCCAATTATTGGAGCTGGGCTTTATGTTGATGATGAAGTTGGAGCTGCGACGGCAACTGGTCTAGGTGAGTCTATCATTAGAATTTGTGGCAGTTTCTTGATCGTTGAATTGATGCGCCAAGGAAGAACTCCTCAAGAGGCATGTGAAGAGACTGTAAGAAGATTGGTCGCCAAAAACGAAAAGAATATCAAAGATTTACAAGCAGGGTTCCTTGCGATCAATAAAGATGGAGAAGTAGGAGCTTTTGCAGTTCATCCAGGTTTCAATTTTGCCAAAGGAGGACTTCATGGAAATGCAATGATCGACTCCAATAGCTATTTCAAAGGATGAGCGAATTCCTTTTAGAATCTCCGGTATTCAATCTTCAGTCTGCTTTAGATGCTGCTGCATATGGAGTGGATCGATTAGAGCTTTGTGCCAATTTTCCTGAAGGAGGAGAGACTCCAAGTGCAGGAATGCTCAAATACCTGAAGAGCGAAGTTGATATTCCTGTTTTTGTAATGATCCGACCTCGTGGCAGGGACTTTTGCTATTCCTCGAAAGAATGGATGGTAATGAAAAGGGATATTGAAGTTTTGGGAGAGCTTGGAGCAGATGGATTCGTTTTTGGAGTTTTGGATAAAGATGGGAATGTAAACAAAGAAGCTTGCGAATCTCTAATTAGAACAGCAAATGGAAAGCCTTGTACATTTCATCGGGCGTTTGATGCCTGCCGTGATCCAAAACAGGCCTTGGAAGATATTATTTCACTAGGATTTGCAAGGATCTTGACTTCAGGTGCTAAAAATAGTGTTACTGAAGGAATGGGACTGATAGAGGAGCTTTTGGAATCAGCAAAAGATCGTATTATAATCATGCCTGGAGGTGGGTCCAAGCCGGAGCATGTCACTTACTTGCAGAAATTTCCCGATTTCAAAGAAATTCATGCTTCCTGCAAAACCAAGATTCCAGCTGCAAATCGATTTGTAAATCCAGATGTTCAATTTTCATCTGATCCAGATGACTTCAACTTTCATTTGGGGATCGACGAAAAAGTAGTTCAAGAATTTAAAGAGGCTTTTAATTCATGAAAAGGCTTGCTTTCCTTTTCTTTATAATAGCAATTGGCTGCAATCCTATTTCTGAAAGGAAGCAGCCAATTCCTTCTTTATACCGACTCTCACAGATGGATTTGAAGTTGGAAGGAAAGCAATTGGCAGAGCTTTACTGTGCAAACTGTCATCTCAAGCCTGAACCTAAACTTTTGACTAAAGATATCTGGGAATCCTCAGTCCTTCCGGATATGAGGATGAGAATGGGATTGTATTTGGAAGAGGATTTTGGGAGGACGCTTCCTGAGGATATGAATGTCCCAGAAGGGATTTACTCCAAGACTCCCTTTATCACGGAAGACAATTGGCTAAAAATAAAGCAATATTATATAGATAATGCTTCCAAAGAACCTTTGCCACAAATTGCTAAAGAGACTCCAACTTTAGGGCTTCCTGGTTTTGAGGTGGAAATCCCAGAATTTGATTTTGTCTATCCAAATCTTACCACGATGATATCGATTGATGAGAAAGGCGATTTATGGTTGGGACATAGATTTCGGAAGCTTTTTCACTTAGATGATGGATCGGGTTTTTCAATCATTGATTCGATTTCTACTCCTGTTGCTCCAGTTCAGATTAAGTTTAATAAAGACGGATTTGAATTGTTATCCATGGGACTGATGGATCCTGCAAATGATTCATTGGGGACATTTCAACACTATCAAAATGAGTTAGGTGTTTGGGAGAGCATTGAGGTTTTTGATCAATTAATTAGACCTGTTCATGTTTCTTATGGGGATTTAAACTCTGATGGAGTTGAAGATTATGTCATTTCTCAATTTGGTAATCACATTGGGAAATTGAGTGCTTTTCTTTCAAGTTCATCAGGCTATGATGAGCTTGTGATTAAGGCATTGCCGGGAGCAAGAAAAGTTGAACTTGTTGATATGGATCAAGATGGGGATTTAGATCTAGTAGGTTTGATGACTCAGGCACAAGAGGGTGTTTTTTTATGGGAAAATGATGGAGAAGGGCATTTTCTGGAAAAACCGCTTATTCGATTCCATCCAGCTTTTGGAGGGAGCGATCTTCAAATAATCGATTTCAATCAAGATGGACTGTTGGATTTGGTTGTTGCCAATGGTGACAATGCTGATTTATCCCAACAGTTGAAAGGGTATCATGGTGTTAGGATTTTTTTGAATCAAAATGGGGGATTTGAAGAATCATGGTTTTATCCTATGTATGGAGCAAGTGGGGTGGTAGTTGAAGATTTTGATCTGGATGGAGATCAGGATTTGATGGCGATTTCTTTCTTCCCTGATAAAAAAGAAAAACCCTCTGAGCAATTGATTTATTTTGAAAATGAAGGAAATATCAACTTAAAGCCATTTGTCTCAGAAGTAAAATGGGCTTCAAATTTTTTGATTTTGAGTAAAGGGGATATAGATCGTGATGGAGATACTGATGTATTTATAGGTGTATTTGATTTTGAGGATTTATATAAGAAACCTTCTGAAAATTGGACTCCCTTGGTTTTGTTAAAAAATAAAAATCTGTAAAAAATATAGAAAACAATATATACTTCTTTTAAAGAAATTTAATTCAAATATTGTTTTTTAAAAATCATTTTTTTCAGTATATTATAATTTAACAATAAACCCTTTTCGACTATGGTAAAAAGCTTTCAGGGAGTCAGAATGGTCGAAGCCAAAAAGACTCAAACTAATCAAATTCTAGTTCAGGACCACATGAGTACCAATTTGGTGACTTTTCATTCAGATGATACGATTGATCAAGTGATGGAAATATTGACCAAACGGAAGATTTCTGGTGGTCCAGTGGTAGATTCTTCAGGGGCTCTGATCGGGATTATTTCCGAAGTAGATTGCCTCAGGGAAATTATTAAAGGGAAGTATACCAATACCCCGAAATTTCCGGCAAAAGTAAAAGAACATATGTCTACCGATGTGATAACTATCCCTCCTGACCTTTCTCTTTTTGATGTGGCTGGAAAGTTTCTTGAACACAAGATTAGAAGATTCCCTGTGCTTAAAAATGGCCGATTAGTTGGGCAAATTAGTTTATCTGATGTGATACGTGCTTTTCCTAAACTCAAACATACAACCTGGTAGAAAAAAGGCTGTCGTTCGACAGCCTTTTTTTATTTAGATTTGGTTAGTGCTTGATCGACATCTTGGATTATGTCGTCATAATGTTCTAATCCTACTGAAAGACGAATTAGTCCGTCTGTAATTCCAACTCGATTTCTCTCTTCTTCAGAAAGCTTGCTATGAGTAGTTGAAGCAGGATGAGTCACAATACTTCTACTATCGCCCAAGTTGGCTGTCACAGAAACCATCTGAAGATTATCGATGAATCTCTGTGCTCGTTGTACGCCGCCTTTCAAATCTAAAGTGACAATTCCGCCCCCTTGACTCATTTGTTTTACAGCTAAATGATGTTGTGGATGTGATTTCAAAAATGGATATTTCACAGAGATGATCTCCGAATTCCCTTCGAAATGCTCTGCTACAGTCAAGGCGTTAGAGCAATGTCTATCCATACGAACACCTAGGGTTTCCATACTTTTGGAAAGAATCCAGGCGTTGAATGGAGAAATGGCAGGTCCAGTATGTCTCGTAAAGAACTGGACATCTTTGATCAATTCTTTCTTACCGAGAATCAATCCTCCCAAAACTCGCCCTTGTCCATCAATGTACTTAGTGGCCGAATGTGTTACTATGTGTGCCCCCCATTTAGCTGGTTGCTGTAAATAGGGAGAAGCAAAACAATTGTCAACAACCAAAATCAAGTTATGTGCAGCTGCAAATTTGCCGGCCCATTCTAAATCGATAATTTCCAATCCTGGGTTGGATGGAGTTTCGATGAAAAGCATTTTGGTGTTGCTTTGAACGAGTTTATCCCAGTTTTCAAAGTCTGAAATATCGCCATAGGTGGAAGTAATTCCCCATTTAGGAAACACGCGAGTCAATAATTGGTGAGTGGATCCAAATAAGGATCTTGCTGCCAAAACATGGTCTCCTTGTTGTAGAAGTGATGCGATACTTGCAAACATGGCGGCCATTCCTGAGGCCGTAGCAATACCATCCTCTGTTCCTTCAGCGGCACAGATTTTTTCAATTAAATCTGTGGAGTTTGGGTTTGCATAGCGAGAATAGATGTTGCCCTCGATTTCATCTGCAAAAGTTGCTCTGGCTTCCTCAGCAGAATCAAAGGTGAAACTAGAAGTAAGATAAATTGGTGCGGAATGCTCCTTTTGATTGGATTTGGATTTTGCTATCCGTATTGAGTTGGTCTCAAAATGTTGGCTCATGGTCCTTACTTGTTTGTAACGTGATAAATATCAGCGCAATCTGAAAATCAGACCCGGGAAGGTAGAACCAAAAAAGGATTAGGAGTAATTAAAGCCAATTTATAGTTCCCAATTCGGGTAGGATTTGGCACCTTTTCGGTAATTCGCCGAATGGTTGCCAGAGGGTCTTAGAGCCTATTCTCTCGCCTCTTCTTTATAAATCAGTTGCCTGAAGTGATGCAAAGTAACATGCTGGAAATCTTATTTCCAAGCATTTGTTTCAATCATTGAATTGAGTCATGGTTTGAGCAATACCAATTGTACAAAAACCCAGAATCATATCTATTGCTTTGTCCATCATAATTGGTAATTCTGCAAACTCACCTTCAGTGAATTTTCCCAATACAAAATCTACTTGTCTACCCTTTGGAAAGTCGTCGCCGATTCCCATTCTTAATCGAGGGTAGTTTTGTCCTCCTGTTAGTGCCTCGATATTTTTAAGGCCATTGTGTCCCGCTGCACTACCTTTAGCTCGCATTCGAAGTTTCCCAAATGGGATGGCCACTTCATCTACAATTACAAGTATGTTTTCTTTTGGAATTGAAAGGTCTTTCATCCAGTAGTTTACTGCTTTTCCGCTCAGGTTCATGTAAGTTGTCGGTTTGATTACATGAATATTTCTTCCTTTATGCTTAAACTCAGTCTTGAATGCAAGTCTGTCACTTTTCCACTCTGCATTAAATTTATCTGCTAATCTGTCTACAGTGAGAAAACCGATATTGTGACGAGTTAATTCGTATTCAGGGCCAATATTGCCCAAGCCAATGATTAGATATTTCATAATGAATCCTCTAGGATACAAAATAAAAAATCCTGCCTTTTGGGCAGGATTTTAAAAGATGTCGATAGAATTATTCTTCAACTTTTTTACCTCTCAATGCTCTTGGGATACCGATGGTAACTACAGAAACATTAGGGCTAGTTAGGATTTCGAAGTTTTCAGGCTTCAATTCACCAACTTTGAAGGATTTTCCAAGATCCAAGTTAGAGATGTTAACCTCTACGAAATCAGGGAAGTCTTTTGCAAGTCCTTTCACTTTCAAAGATCTAGTCTTCAATTCCAATTTACCCCCCTTAGCGATACCTGGAGAGTTTCCAGTTACTTTAACAGGGATTTCGAATTTGATAGGACGATCTTCAGTGTAAGCCATGAAGTCAACGTGCATCAAAGTTTCACTTACTGGATGGAACTGAGCATCTTTCAATACTGCCTTAACGATAGTACCTTCGATGTTAAGCTCTACCAAGTGAACTTCTGGAGTGTACAACAAATCTCTGAAAAGAATTGCTGGACTGGAGAAGTGAATTTGCTCAGGGATACCTGGTCCGTAAACCACGCATGGTACACTGCCATTGTCTCTGATCTCATTCAAGCTTTGGCTATCGAGATTTGCTCTTTTAAACCCTATAATCTCAAGCGTTTTCATATGTTATGTATTTTAAAATTGGTTCTTAAATAAATAGAGAACTGATAGATGTATGACCAGTCACCGCATGAATAGCTTTGGCAAAAAGGTCAGCTACTGACAATACTCTTACTTTGGAGGATTTCTGGGAAAGAGGGATGGTGTTTGTGATTACCAATTCTTCCAATACTGAGTTTTCAATATTGTCATACGCTTTTCCAGAAAGAACACCGTGAGTGACGATTGCTCTTACTGATTTAGCTCCTTTCTCTTTGATGATTTGAGCTGCTTTACACAAAGTGCCTGCAGTATCTACAAGATCATCAACAAGAATTACGTCTTTTCCTTCAACATCTCCGATCAATTGCATGGAAGCAATTTCGTTGGCTCTTTTTCTGTGCTTATCACAGACAACCATTTCTACTTCAAAGTGCTTCGCATAAGCTCTAGCACGTGCTACCCCTCCTACATCCGGTGCTGCGAAAATCATATCCGGAAGGTTCAGCTGGGTCAAATAGGGCACAAAGATAGCTGATCCATTTAAATGATCCAATGGTATGTCAAAAAATCCTTGAATCTGTCCAGCATGCAAGTCACATGTCATAATTCTGTCAGCTCCAGCAGAGGTGATCATATTCGCGATCAGTTTTGCTGCAATAGATACACGAGGTCTATCTTTTCTGTCCTGACGAGCATAACCAAAATATGGGATGACAGCACAAACTTTGTAGGCACTTGCTCTTTTGGCAGCATCGATCATCAAGCAAAGCTCCAAAATATTATCGCTAGGCTGATTTGTACTTTGGATGATGAAAACTGTACACCCTCGAATAGATTCATTGTAGCTAGGAGACATTTCTCCATCACTAAATTTTGAGAGAGTGACGTCGCCTAATTTTTTGCCATAATTTTTGGCAATCTTCTCGGCTAAATCGGTGCTGTTGGAACCGGCAAATATTTTTACCTCAGACATGTAAGAATTGTTTTGTTTGGAGGAAGAATCGATAAGGATACTGAGACAAAAGTAATAATTTTTAATGGCAAGGGAAGGGAGAATGAGTGATATCCGAAGAATATTTTGAGGATACTTTTAAATATTCCTTAAATCTTTTAGAATTGATTTTCTCCGATCCTGTAAAAAATATGCGAAAGGGCACTTATTCAAGAGTGTCTCTTTTTTTATGTCTTATTTTAGAGGAATTGACTAAAACCACCAAATAAACTCTTATGAGAAAACGATTTACACTTTTGGGGCTGTTGATGCTTGTTTGGGTCTCTGCGATTCAAGCTCAGCAAGTTCCTACACCAAAATCCCATTTTGGTTTTGATATTGGCGATCCCTATATGCTTGCCAATTTTACAGAAACTGAAGCCTATTTCAAGAAAGTCGCTGAAGCTTCTGATCGCGTACAATATTTCAGCATTGGAAAAACTGAGTTTGGAAGAGAGCAACCGATGCTAGTAATCACCTCTCCCGAAAACCAAGCTCAATTAGAAAAATACAAAGAGATTTCTCAGAAACTAGGTAGAGCAGAAATCTCTAAAGAGGAAGCAAAAAGACTTTCCAAAGAAGGTAAACCAGTGATCTGGATTGATGGAGGACTTCATGCGAGTGAGGTAGTAGGTGCTCAGCAATTGATTGAGACACTTTATACTTTGGCTTCAAGAAATGATGAGGAAACTTTAAAGATTCTTGATGAAGTGATTATCCTTTTGGTACATGTCAATCCTGATGGGATGGAGATCATGTCTAATTGGTACATGAGCAATGAGGATGTTGAAAAAAGAAACAAGAATATTCCTGTGCTTTACCAAAAATATGTTGGTCATGACAACAACAGAGATTTTTACATGAATAATATGTCTGAGGCGACCAATATTTCCCTTCAACAGTACGTGGAATGGCTTCCTCAAATCATTTATAACCATCACCAAAGCGGTCCTTCAGGTACCGTAGTAGCTGGCCCGCCATATAGAGATCCTTTCAACCACGTTTTCGATCCTTTGATTATTTCAAGTTTGGATGGCGTTGGAGCTGCGATGATCAGTAGATTGTATGAAGAGGATAAGCCTGGCTATACCAGATTGGATGGGTCAGTGTTTTCTACTTGGTGGAATGGTGGATTGAGAACTACTCCATATTATCATAACCAAATTGGTATCTTAACTGAAATTGTGGGCGACCCTTCACCTTTCTCTATTCCATTGGTTCCAGATAGATTGATTCCAAACAATGGAACACCATATCCAGTGACTCCAGGTCCATGGCCTTTCAGAAGATCTATCGACTACTCTGTTTCATTGAACTACGGTATTTTGAACCATGCGGTAAGACATGGAGATGAGCTTTTGTATAATTTCTATTTAATGGGTAGAAATTCAATTGAAAGAGGTCAAGAAGATACTTGGACCAAATATCCTAAATATGCTCAGGCAGTTCAGGACGAATTCAATGCTTCTCGTAAAAAGAGAGACGCTGATGATCCAGAAATGTCTGCTTTTGGATTTAGATCAGGTCTTCCGCTTCAGTTTTATGATTCTGTTTATACTGATCAGTCCAAAAAGGATCCATATGGATACATCCTTTCCTCCGATCAACCAGATTTCCCAACTGCTATTAAATTCTTGAATGCGTTGATCAAATCAGGTATTCGTGTTGAAAAAGCAAATGCTGATTTCTCGGTAAATGGTAAATCTTACCCAGCGGGATCATATGTGGTTAAAACTGACCAAGCCTTCCGTCCACATGTGATTGATATGTTTGAGCCGCAAGATCACCCGAATGATTTCTTGTATCCGGGAGGCCCTCCGATTCGCCCTTATGATGCTGCTGGTTGGACTTTAGCTTTCCAAATGGGATCAGAAATCGATCGTATCATGGAAGATTTTGATGGTCCTTTTGATGCCGTTCCTTATGGAGAAATCCAAACTCCACCTGCCAAAAATTTAGTGAAAGGCTCAGGTTTCTTGATTGACGCAAGAGGAAATAACGCTTTCATGGCAGTCAATGACTTGTTGAAAGCCAAAGTAAAAGTTTATAGAACTTCTTCAGAGGTGAATGGATTGCCAGTAGGTTCTTATTATGTAGGTTCTGCAGGCAAGAAAGTATTAGAAAAGGCAGCTCAAGAGTATGGTGTTTATCCAGTTGCTGCCTCTATGCCTAAAGGTGCAAAAGAAATCAAGCCTGCTAGAATTGGCCTGTATGATTACTATGGTGGTTCTATGCCGTCAGGATGGGTAAGATGGATGCTTGAGCAATTCCATTTTGACTACTCATTGGTTTTTCCTCAGGAAATCGACAATGGGGACTTGAATGATAAATATGATGTCTTGTTATTCATAAGTTCTGGTATCCCTTCTTATGGTAGTCGTGGTTTCACAAGACCTCAACCTGAGGCTTCTGAAATCGATGAGCAATACCGTCATATGTTGGGAAGCTTCACAGCTGATAAATCAGTTCCTCAAATTGAAGAGTTTATCAAAAATGGTGGTGAAGTGATCACCGTTGGTTCTGCTACCGATTTGGCTTTCTACTTAGGTGTTCCTGTTACGGATGCATTGGTTGAAATGGGGGCAAATGGAAAAGAAGTTTCTTTGAGTGGTGAGAAGTATTATATCCCTGGATCTGTTTTGGAAATGAATGTTGATAATTCTCAACCAATCAATTACGGAATGGGCGAAACTTCTTATATCATGTTTAATAGATCTCCTGTGTTTAGATTGGGGCCTGATGCAGCAAATAAAGGAGTGAAAGCGCTAGCTTGGTTTGGTGAAGAAGAGCCTCTTCGAAGCGGTTGGGCTTGGGGCCAATCGTATTTAAAGTATGGAGTGACTGCTTTTGAAGCCCAGATTGGAAAAGGTAAATTATATGCCTTTGGTCCTGAGATTACCTTTAGAGCTCAATCCCACGGTACTTTCAAAATGCTATTTAACGGACTTTATAAATAATTGAAAGTCTAGAATGTTTATTAAATCCTGCCTTCGGGCAGGATTTTTTTGTTTATATGAAACCAAACTAAGACAGGTCGAGTAAATTGGAGGACAGATTTGATTGAATGGATAATTACCAACACTATATAAATGCGGAGCTCAATTCTTGGCTCTACCAGATGAAAAAACCTCCTTCAATTGGAAGCAAGCTTACCCATGGAGTTCAAGGGAAAATCAATCAGTGGATTCCAGAAAAAGTTCATAAGGTGGTTACAGCTGCGATTGAGAATATGGTGAAAGCTGTTATTTCAGGTTCTTCATGGATTGTTCCTAGGCCAGATTCAGATATGCCTTTGAAAGTCCGTGAACTGAAAGTTAGGAGCCGCATTAAATGGTATAGGAATACAGCGTCTGTTGAAGGAGCCGTAACTGGAGCAGGAGGGATCTTAATGGGCTTCGCGGATTTTCCGGCTTTCCTTACCATCAAGATGAAGATGCTTTTTGATATAGCAGCTTTATATGGCTTTGATACCAAAGACTATCAGGAGAGGTTGTTTCTGTTGTATGTTTTCCAGCTTTCATTTTCTAATCAAGGAAGAAGAAATGATTTGGTTGGTTTGTTAGAGAATTGGGATGTTTACAAAGAAACTTTGCCAAAAAGTATGGATGAATTCGATTGGAAAACTTTCCAGTTGGATTATAGAGATTATATAGATTTGGCCAAACTAGCTCAACTGATTCCAATCATTGGAGCAGGAGTTGGTGCTATTGCCAATTATAAATTGACAGAGCAATTGGGGAGAAATGCTATGAATGCATTTCGTTTAAGAATTTTGAATTAACCTTCAATTCCATGAGGGAATTTGTCTCGGAAAAATATTGCCAAGAAAGATTAGAAGCTCATATCAGCTCAATTGTAAAATTGTCCAAGGCTGACTTTGAATATATTTCTACTCATTTTATTACTGAGAATATAGATTCAAAGGTTATTCTTCAAGCTTCAGGAGGCTTATGCAAATTTGAATATTTCGTCGTGAAAGGTTTGCTACAGCATTCCTATATGGATGAATCCGGGAAAGAATTCACCTTGTCATTTCCACATGAAAACTGGTGGGCTGGTGATTTTAAAAGTTTCAAAAACGATCTCCCTACTGAAAAGTCATTGGTTTCATTGGAGCCAACAAGTCTTTTAAAGATTTCAAGGTCTGATTTTTTGCACTTGCTTGAGAACTCAATTGTTTTCGAGAGATACATTGCCAGGCTTAGCGAAAACAATAGCATTAAAATGCAAGAGAGAGTTCTTGCAGATATGTCTTCCAATTTGGAGGAAAAGGTTGGGGTATTTTACCAAAGCAATCCAGATCTTGTTTCCAGGCTTTCTCAAAAGAGAATCGCCAGTTTTTTAGGGGTAAGTCAAGAACACCTAAGTAAAGTTCTAAATAAAAGAAAAGAATTGCCACCTATTGACCTATCTTAATTTTTTTAGGTTTTCAAAACCTTAGGATTGTGGTTCATTAAACATAATCCTGATGGAAAAGCAACATAAAAATCTAGAATTGATTCATTCCTTCTTCATTGCCTATAATCAAAAAGATATGGAGGCTTTGGAAGGTGTTTTGGATCCTGAAATAACTTGGAATATACCAGGTGAACATCCGTTGTGTGGCTTGAAGGTTGGGGTTGAAGAGGTATTGGGATATTTTAAAGAAATGGAATACTATCAATTTCAAGCAGCCAATCTTGTTTTAGGTGTAAACGATTCCTTTGTTGTGGATTGCCATCAAAATTGGACTGATTTTAAGGGAGAAAGGTTTGAGGTCATGTCATGCCTATTATGGAAGATAAAAGGTGGAAAGATAGTGGAGGTTTATAATTTCCCAGGTGATCAAAAAGCAGTCAATGATTTCTTCATTGCTAACAGGAGATAGTAACATCCCTTAAATGGAAGGTTTAAAAAAGAAAAAGCCCTAAATCTTTCGAAATAGGGCTTTTTGTTGACCTACTAGGGCTCGAACCTAGACTCTTCTGAACCAAAATCAGACGTGTTGCCAGTTACACCATAGGTCAGTATTTGATCAGAAACTCTTGCGCTTCCGTTAAAGTGACACAAAGGTAGAATTACCTTTTATTTTTTCCAAATTGAAGCGGGAAGTTTTTCATGAATCAATGAAAGCGATTGAAATACAGAGAGAAAAGTTTTTGAAGAGGATTAAGGTGTTTTGGTGATGAAATTGTCCTTCAATGTAACTTTATTGAAAAAATATTGTCAATGAAATCGATTGAAAATTGCGATTGTGTTAAATTATTGTGAGATGTATTGATAAATAAGAAATATTTGCATTGATTTGTTTCGAAATCTCGAATGAAACTAACCTTTATTTAATATGCAATTGGAAAAAATGGAAAAAATCGTAATTGAAGCGGTGGCAAAATTAGAGAAATTAAAAGTTGAAGGTTCTCTTGGTGCTGAGTTGTCTTGGTGCTGGTTTAGTTTCAAAAATGATCATAATTCAGAAGGATTGGTTCAAAAAGGCCAAGAGACATTAGCTGTGTTTCAAGCTGCGAGAGAAAAGAGCGCTAGAGCCGTTTCTAAAAAGCTTGTTGAGGATTTGGAAAAAGTGATAGCCCTTAATTAATAAAAAAAAGCTCGCCAATTGGCGAGCTTTTATATTTTGATTCATGCAATAGCTTACTCAGCTACAACAACGAATTTTACTTCAGTTTTAACTTCTCTGTGAAGATCCACTTCAGCAGCAAATTCTCCAGCTCCGTCTACAGGAGTGTTGATGGAGATTTTCTTTCTGTCGATTTCAACTCCTTCAGCTGCAAGAGCATCAGAAATTTGAAGAGTGGTAACCTTACCGAAGATTTTACCTGACTCACCGATTTTAGCTTTGATCTCCAAAGTTAAAGTAGCAAGTTTAGCAGCGATGTTTTCTGCTTCAGTTTTGATTTTTTCTGCTTTGTGAGCAGCTTGCTTGATGTTTTCAGCAAGAATCTTTTTGTTAGAGCTAGTAGCAAGTACTGCGTAGCCTTGAGGGATCAAGTAGTTTCTGCCGTATCCAGGCTTTACTTCTACCAAATCATTTTTATAGCCAAGACCTTTGATGTCTGTTTTTAATATGATTTCCATTTGTAATGATCTTTTTTGATTGGACGAAAAGGCCGAATTATTTCAAACCATCTGTTACGAATGGCAACAAAGCCAAATGTCTTGCTTTTTTCACAGCCTGAGCAACTTTACGCTGATACTTAGCAGAGTTTCCAGTAAGTCTTCTTGGAAGGATTTTACCTTGCTCGTTGACAAATTTCAACAAGAAATTAGGATCCTTGTAGTCGATGTACTTGATGCCGTGCTTCTTGAATCGGCAATATTTTTTCTTGATTTCGCCTCTGTTGATTGGCTCATTAAATAGTGTCATTAGGCTTGCTCCTCCTTAGCTTCAGCTTTTTTGTTAAACTCTCCTTTTCTTCTTCTATCGGCATAAGCAATTGCGTGCTTGTCCAATACAGTAGTCAAGAATCTCATTACTTTCTCATCACGTCTGAATTCCAATTCAAACTTCTTGATGATAGTAGGATCAGCCTTGAACTCCACCAATACATAGAAACCTGTCGTCTTCTTGTCAATAGCATAAGCCATTTTCTTCAGACCCCAGTTTTCCACATTGATTACATCTGCCCCCTCTTCTTTTAACAAGTTTACAAACTTGTCGACAGTATCCTTCATCTGAACATCAGACAAAACGGGAGTTAAAATGAATACCGTCTCGTAACTTCTTTGGAACATTTTTTTAATGTGTTTAAGGAATTTGAATAAACAGACCGCAAAAGTAGGAGAAAAACTTCTGTTATCCAAATGGTTTGCCGTTTCTAAAACTGGGCTAGAAACAAAAAAAAAGCCTCTCCTGAATAGAAGAGGCTTCAAATATAATATGTTCTGTCCTTATTTTACACTAAAGGACTGTGTGCCTACCTGGTAATTGTCTACAAAGATTCTTACTTCATGATCTCCAGATACGTAATCAGAGCCTTTTTCATAGAAGAATGTCAATGTTTCGCCTGAGTTGTCGAAGATGATATCCTGCTTTACGGTATAGAATAATTCAGCTCCATCTACCATAAATGTCCCAGAGCCTTTGGCAACGTCAAAGATTGGCTGTGAACTTGGGGCTAAAATTTGCACATAGACATTTCTTGGGCCTTTTTCAGCTACTTTATTGTCGGCTAGGTTGAAACTTACTTTGATGCGTTCTATTTGTCTGTTGCGGAAGTCTTTGGTAGTCTCCACTCTTTCTTTGCCTCGGGAATTGATTGCTGAAATTTCAATGTTTTCAGCTTTGAGCATGGAAGCTACATTTACTTTTTCCTGAAGATCTTCTTTTTGTAGGTTAAGTTGCGCTACTTCTTCTTCGATTTGAGCTTGTGTAGATTTCAAATCTTGATTTTCAGCATAGAGTTGCTGGTTCATTGCTCTCAATTCCAGTATCTCTTGATCTTTTTGTTCAATCAGTCCAGAATAGCTATTGATTTTTTGATTCAAAGCTGCGATCTCAGATGCACTTCTTTGTTTTGCAGAGTTTCTTTCAGCGATCAATTGATCTCTTACTTGCTCAAGGGACTCGATGTCTCCGCCCAATTTTTCAATTTCTTGGATTCTTAGATTCAATTGATAGGCAACGGAATCCAACCTTTGATTTAGCTCATTGTTTTCGGTAGAAAGTAAAAGGATTTCCTCAGTTTTTTTAGTCCTGTCTACATAGTCAGTATAGAGCTTGATACCACTGATGATCACCAAAAGGACAAGGACGATAATGATGATATTCTTTCCCTGATCTTTTTTTGGTTCGGAATCTTTTTCAAAATTGGAGTTCATTTCTTAATCAATAGGGCTTTATGATGTATGACTTTGATGAAAAATATTGGACCAGAAGATATGAGCAAGGCTATACTGGCTGGGACATTGGTTATCCATCAACTCCGATAGTGCAATATTTAGACCAAATTGGGGATAAAGATCTTTCAATCTTGATCCCAGGAGCAGGAAATGCCTATGAGGCGGCCTATGCTTTCGCTCAGGGCTATAAAAACACTCATATTTTAGATATCAGTGAATATCCTTTAACAAAGTTTAGGGAAAGCTATCCAGATTTTCCAGAGGGTAATATTTTGCATGAAGACTTTTTTGAGCATAATGGTTCTTATGATCTTGTTTTGGAGCAAACTTTCTTTTGTGCGCTTTCTCCAGATAGGAGAGAGGAATATTGTGAGAAAATGAAAAGACTTATTTCTCCAAATGGAAGACTGGTAGGTGTTTTATTTGGGATCGAATTTCAAAGGGAAGGGCCTCCTTTTGGTGGAGAAATTGAAGAATACAAAAAGCTTTTTTCACAGCATTTTATCATAAAAAAGTTAGAGCCCTGTATCAATTCAATTCCTGCCAGGAAAGGAACCGAATTGTTCTTTGAATTAGCTCCTTAATAGTCTAAGATGAAATGTGATTTTTCAGCTGGGTAGTCAAAGAATACGATTCCGCATTCATAAAAATCTAGAGTCAACTTTACTTGGGTGTGTTCTTTGATTTCTTTCCAAGCTTTTTCCATGCCTTTTGACCAATGAATATCGCCAACTACAATGATGCTGTTGGATTGGATGTGTTTCACTAATTTTTCAAAAAAAATGATAGTGCCTTCATAGGTATGGTTGGCGTCGATAAAAGCAAAATCAACAATTGGGTTTTCTTTTAAAAAATCAGGGAGTGTAAATTCAATGGGGCCGATGATTGGAATGATGTTGCTTGGTTTGTCTTTCGAGAAAGCTGCTTTTACCAGCTGTTCAGAGCCTTCGAAAGTATATACATTTCCTTTGCCTACTCTACTTAGATATCGAGCATTAAGCCCCATGCATGTTCCTAATTCAATGATATTTTCGGCTGGTGTGAGCCCTGTAAAGTATTGATATAATTGGTTGAATTTTCTGGAAGAAGTAGAATACTTGGTTACGCTTGAGATTTTTCGATGCCTTCCGGGGACTTTCTTTGATCCAGCGCCCAAATCCAATATTTCTATTTCACGATTGTCTTGAAGAAAATTAATTCGGATATCCTCTATATCAAGATCCTGCTCTTTTCTAGCCTCTGAAAATGCTTTTAGACCCTCAAATAGTTGAAAGATTTTTGGGCTTTGCAATGAATGGCGATCTTGTTTGAGAAGCCAGTAGTTTAGATAGGAAAAGAAGGGATGAGTTTTTGAACCCAAGATTAATTATGAAAAATATTGGCAATCATCTGAAATTCTGGGACAGTAACTTCTAAAGTTTTGCCATCAAATAGCTTTTGCATGGTATATGAGCCTCTCATTTTACCCATGCCAGATTTCAAATTACAACCAGAAACATAACTGTGAGTTTGTCCAGGTTCCAAAATTGGCTGTTGCCCTACTACTCCATCTCCCTCTACAATTTTAGTGGTTTCGGCGGCATCGGATATCACCCATTTTCTTCTTAAAAGTTGAACAGTATGAGTACTTTTGTTTTGGATGGTTACTTTGTAGGTAAAAACGTAGTGGTGCTGTAAAGGACTTGAGAACTCAGCCTGATAAGTTACTTCTACACTTACTTCTATCCCGTTGGTGATAGCTGTTACCATGATATCATCTTAAAAGTTAGCAAATATACAACGAATTCTTTGAATATCAATATAATATAAATGGATGTCAAAATTGAAGAAAGTTGGAAAGAGATTTTAGGTACAACTTTCGACCAGCCTTATTTTCAAAATTTAGTAGCCTTTGTGAAGGACGAATATTCCAAAGGAAAAGTTTTTCCTCCAGGTAAAGATATTTTCAATGCTTTTGATTACTGTCCTGTTGATCAGGTTAAAGTTGTGATTTTGGGACAAGACCCATATCATGGCGGTGGCCAAGCACATGGATTGTCATTTTCTGTAAAACCTGGCGTTCCCTTTCCCCCAAGTTTGATGAATATTTTCAAAGAGATTAAAGCAGATCTAGGGAAAGATATGCCTCCGAATGGGGATTTGAGCAGATGGGCAAAGCAGGGTGTTTTTTTGCTAAATGCCACTTTGACAGTGAGAGCGCATCAGGCCGGTTCACATCAGAAAATAGGCTGGGAAGAATTCACTGATTCTGTGATTCGAAGTGTTAGCCAAGAGAGAGAAGATGTTGTGTTTTTGCTTTGGGGTGCTTATGCACAAAAGAAAGCAGATCTGATAGATTCCAATAAGCATTTGATTTTAAAAGCCCCTCATCCAAGTCCTCTTTCGGCTCATCGGGGGTTTTTAGGCTGTAAACATTTCTCAAAGGCAAATGAGTATTTAACTTCCAAGGGTTTAGATCCAATTGTCTGGTAAAAACAAAAGGCTGTCAATTTTGACAGCCTTTTGTTTTAGTTAATTCCGTTGAAGATTCTACTCCATCTTATTTTGCTAAACATCGATTCGTACTTGTCTAGGGAAAGCCATAAGAACCAGGCCTTTCCTACAATGTGATCTTCTGGGACAAAGCCCCAATAGCGAGAGTCCAATGAATCATGTCTATTATCTCCCATCATGAAATAATAATCTTGTTGGAAAGTATAACTGTCTACTTTTTGTCCAGCTATAAAAAGTTCTTGTCCTTTTACTTCTACTTGTTCATGACCTTCATAATGAAGGATTGTAAAGCCGTAACGGTCTACATTATCTGGAGTCATTTCTATAGTCCAACCTTTTCCAGGTATGGTTAGTGGGCCATATTGGTCTCTGTTCCATTTGGAGGCATAAGCTTCAGGAAAAATTCGGTCTTCACCACCTGGAGGCATGATTCTCTTGGCTACTTTGGTTACCACTGGAGAAGCTTCAAGTCGTGCTATGATTTCATCCGTTGCAAAAACCCAATAACCTGATCCGTCAGAGAATGCAAAATAATCCTCCTGTCCAATTCCGTAGTCTTTGAAAAAGTCAAGGTTTAAAGGACGGTTGGTCAAGACGTCATAAGAGTATTGCATTTCCTCAGGCTTCAAAGCTGGTTGACCAGAGATTGAAAGATTCCCGTCTTTGATTTCAATTACATCACCTGGTACACCAACAGCCCTTTTGATATAGTTCGTTTTCAGGTCGTTTGGATACTGAAATTCAACTGGATAATTGAATACTACCACATCGTTTCTCTCAACATCCGAAAAACCTGGAAGTCTATAATAAGGAAGCTGGATTGCATCAGAATAAGATGGGATTTCTGTTCCCCAAACCTTTTGGTGAGTCAAAGGCACCTGCAATGGAGTTTTAGGAATCCTTGTTCCGTAATGCATTTTACTTACGAAAAGGAAATCGCCCACAAGAAGGGTCTTTTCCATTGAAGCCGTTGGGATAGTAAAGGGCTCTAAAAGCAACCACCGGATCAAACTTGCCGCAACAACCGCAAATACCAATGCGTCAATCCACTCCCGTGCTGCTGATTTTTTTTGTTTTGTCTTACTCATGAGTTTAAGGTTCAAAAAGAAAGGAAATCATTCATGGAAAGGACTCCCTTTTTGCCTTGGATCCATTCCGCCACCAAAACTGCGCCAAGGGCAAACCCCTGTCTGCTATGGGCTGTATGGGAGATTTCAATATCGTCTATTTCAGATTGATATCTAATGATATGAGTACCAGGGGCCGGATCAATCCTTTTAGAGGTGATTGGAAGTGATTGCTTGCTTCCGTCCATTTCTCCGGTCAAATACCAATCTTTAAAATCAGCTTTGTTATCAATAATTCCTTCTGCCAAAGTGATCGCGGTGCCTGATGGTGCATCTTTCTTTGCTGTATGGTGAATTTCTTCAATGCTTGCAGTGTACCCGGTTGTCTCGTTCATGAGTTTAGCCAAAAACTCATTGACTTTGAAAAAGATATTGACTCCGATGCTGTAATTGGAAGCATAGAAGAAAGCTCCGTTTTTTTCTACTGTAAGGGCATCTAGTTCAGGTTTTTTTTCTAGCCAACCAGTCGTGCCAGATAAAATAGGGATTCCGTTTTCAAGACACCATTTGATGTTTTCAACAGCAGCTTCGGGTTGACTAAATTCAATCGCAGCATCGATTTGGGATGCGTCTAGTTGATCCAACTCTGATCTGTTGTCGATATTAATTTTTCCTGCAAGGCTATGTCCTCTTGATTCAGCGATATGTCCGATCAGCTGGCCCATTTTTCCATAGCCCAATAGTAATATGTTCATTATTTGAATTTTAATTTTAAAGTTAGTCCCATCTGTTGATTTTGGGCAGAAAATGAACCGAAATTTGGTTCAAAGCCCAAAGCTAAGTCATCTGAGATATCAAAACCAGATAGATGTGCATCAACATTGGCATCAATAATATTTAATGCATAAATCCCGGCCATTAATAGAATAGTGAGATCTCTATTACTCCTCCAATAGTCCACGTTCCTCACCAGAGCTTCTCTATTTAAGTTGGGAAAAGCATTCGTGTCCCCATCGTCATAAGCGAATAAGGCTTCTCTGAAAACTTGGTATCGCTTATTGTTGAATCCAATAAAATAAATGTCTGTAATGAATCCTGCGTATAGGATGGGTACTTTCCAGGCTTTGCCATTATAAACCTGCCCTGCGCCTGGCAAAATGGCTGAGAGGAGTGTTGCTTTCCTCGGGTCCTTGGGAAGAGAAGAATAATCTGGCTTTTCTTCCTTCTTTTTAACCTTTTCAGTCTTTATCTCTGCCTCATTTTGAGCTAAAACCGGTTGAAACAGCAATAAGCCAAAAAACAAAAGTCCCAAGGAAATCCATGGGGCTTTGCTTTTCGCTAAGAAATGTTGTTTTGTTGGTTTCAAGATTAAATGATTTCAAGGATTTCAAGAATCCTATTTAGATCTGATGCGGAAGTGAAAGGGATTTTAATCTCACCCTTATTTTTATCGTTCGCCTTGAGGTTGACTTTGGTTCCAAAATGAGAAGCCAGTCTCTGCTGGATTTTGTTCATTTCGTATTTTCGAACTGGATCCAGGTTTGGTTCAGATTTTTTCTCTGGTTTACCTTCGTTCAACGCTTTTACCAAAGCTTCTACTTTCCTTACGCTTAGTTCTTCGTCAACTGCTTTTTTGAAGATAGCCAACTGCTTTTCTACATCTTCAATGTTGATCAAAGCTCTGGCATGCCCCATGGAGATCTGTTGATCTCTGATCGCGGCTTGGATAGTAGGAGGTAATTTCAATAGCCTTAGGTAATTGTTGACTGTGGTTCTGTTTTTACCGACTCTGTCCCCGAGCTGTTCTTGCTTCAAATCACACTCTGCCAAAAGGCGCTGGTAAGAATGAGCAATTTCCAGTGCATTCAGGTTTTCTCTCTGAATGTTCTCAATCAATGCCATTTCCAGCATTTGCTGGTCATTAGCAGTCCTTACGTATGCAGGAATTTTCTCCAGCCCGGCAATTTTGGAAGCTTGGAATCTTCTTTCACCAGATATCAACTGATATTCATTCTGATCCAGTTTTCTGACGGTGATAGGCTGAATGATCCCTTGAACTTTGATGGATTCAGCAAGTTCCGCTAAAGCATCTTTATCAAAATGAGTCCTTGGCTGATATGGGTTAACCTGGATCTCTTCTAGTTTGATTTCGAAGATTCCAGTTTTAACTACTTCAGGAAGAATTTCTTCTGTTTTTGTACTATTCTTGGCAGGGCTGTCTTCCAATAAAGCGCCTAGCCCTCTTCCTAGGGCAGATTTTTTTCGGGTAGGTTTTTGATCAGCCATGTTATGAATTTACTTTTTGAAGGCCATTTTTCTGTGCGATTTCACTGGCCAAATTTAAATAAGCGACAGCTCCTTTGCCATCAGCATCGAAAGCAATTGCAGGCATCCCAAAACTTGGTGCTTCAGATAGCCTAACATTTCGAGGGATGATGGTGTCGAACACCATGTTTTTAAAGTGAACTTTTACTTCTTCTACCACTTGATTGGACAATCGCAATCTCACGTCATACATAGTAAGTAAGATTCCCTCTATTTCCAAGTCTGGATTCAAACGAGTTTGGATAATTTTTATTGTATTGAGCAATTTGCCCAAACCCTCCAATGCAAAGTACTCACATTGAACTGGAATGATTACTGAATTTGCAGCTGTTAATGCATTGATGGTGATCAAACCTAAAGATGGAGAGCAATCGATAATAATGAAATCATAATCATCCTTTAAAGGAGTGATGACTTCTTTCATTTTTTCTTCTCGATTATCCATATTGATCATCTCAACCTCAGCACCTACCAAGTCAATATGTGAAGGCACCAAATCAAGATTTTCTATTTCAGTTTTTAGGATGATTTCCCTTACATCTATCCCGTCTACCATGCATTCATAAATGCTTGTAGAGATTGATTTAGGGTCATGTCCAACACCAGAAGTTGTGTTTGCTTGTGGGTCGGCATCAATAACCAGGGTTTTATGCTCCAGTACTGCTAAACTGGCTGCCAGATTCATGGCGGTTGTTGTTTTTCCAACTCCTCCTTTCTGATTGGCGATCGCAATTATTTTTCCCATGGTTGTGTTTAAAATTTAGTCTCAATATTAAGCAAATTCCATTCTTTATCGACCTTGAGGCCTCCTTTTTTTATCCACATGTTCTTAACGTACCGGGACAGGAATTGACTGGAATAGTTAAGAAATACTTCCAAATAAGCTTTAATGTCAAAGTTTTATTTTTTTAGTATTGTTGATAAAGTCAGATGTTAAATTTTCTTGTTTATCAAAACTGGTCTGATTCAAAGGTTTGCATAAGCCATTAAAAAAAGGCCCGAAGGCCTTTTCTTATTTTTTACGATTTGCATCTGCGGCCTTCATCGCCTCTTCCAATCTCTGTTGGAATTTAGATTTTTTCTTATTCGCATTTTTTACTTTGGACTCTTCTACTTTCTGACGGATTTTGTCGTCATCTACAAAAAGCTTGATAATTGCTTGTTGACCAAATGTTACCATGTTGGAAACAAAATAGTAGAAGCTCAAGCCCGCAGGATAGGAGTTCAAAACAAACATGAACATTACTGGCATCACATATCCCAAGTTTTTCATAGGACCTGTTGCTGTTGTCAACTGATTGTTGAAATGTGTGTAAATAATCTGCGACACAGTCATCAACAAAGTAAACAAACTGACATGTGACCCATAGAAAGGAATCGTGAATGGAAGCTTGATAAATTCATCATAAGTTGACAAATCAGAAGCCCATAAGAAAGATTCCTGTCTAAGTTCTACTGCATTTGGGAAAAAGAAGAACATTGCAAACAAGAAAGGCATTTGCAATACCATAGGAAGACAGCCTGAGATAGGAGAAACTCCTAATTTGGAGAAGAGCTTCATTTGCTCTTGCTGCATCTTAGTCGGATCATCACCGTATTGCTCTTTCAACTCATCTATTTCTGGCTTAATGACACGCATTTTAGCCATTCCGATGTAAGACTTATAAGTCAAAGGAGACAAAGCCAGCTTAATGATCAAAACGATCAGGATAATGATTACTCCGTAGTTATTGAAGAACTTCTGTAGGAATTGGAAAAGGTTTACAATAATGTATTTGTTGACCCAGCTTACAAAGAAGTATCCCATGTCTACATTCTTCTCAAAGCCTTCAGTAACCTTCTTTAAGGTTTTGTATTTATCAGGACCGAAATAAAACTTGACATTTGCAGAACCATCAGTGATAGGTACTTTCAAATTAGCAGTCATATTTCTGACAGAAGAACTATCGGCAGGAGTGTTTTGACTTAATGTTACGTTTTGAAAGTCTGTAGAAGCAATGATTCCAGCTGTGAAGAATCTTTGGCTAAATCCAATCCATTTTACTGGCTCAGCAATAGTCTCTGCTTCTGGATCATTTCCTACGCCAAGATTTTCATAAGATTCAGAACTAGTGAAATAATTTACCTCAGTCTTTCTTCTAGATTCGGCTATATCTCGTTCAACTCTTTTTACTTGATCTTCCCAGTTTAATTCTAGGGACTGAGAGGTAAATACTCCATTAAAGCGATCAATAGTGAAGTCTTTTTCTACTACATAACTTCCCTCTGTTACAGAGAAAGTTTGAGTCAAGGTGCCACTTTCTGTTCCCGACTTTAGGGTTAAAGTAGTTACTGCTAGTCCATCTTCATTTTGACTTGAAGTGATCTTATGAGAGAAATAGAAGTCTGATAAGTAAACGGGCCCATTTGATGTTTCAAGGGAAAAATCCATGTTTGAGGATTTTTCATCAAATAGATAAAGTGGTTCCTTTTGCCAGGTTTCATATTCCTTAAGGTGTACTTTTTTTACTTGACCACCTTTAGAAGAGATGAAAACCTGGATTTTATCATTTTCTAAAGTCAACAATTCATCAGTTCCCTGAGTCATTGTGGCTAATACTCCGTATTTCGCAATTTTATTTGCGTCTACTGTTGAATCGTTGACAGCCTGCATGGCAGGGGTCAATTCTGCAGCTTGAGTTTTTTCTGGAGTTTCAGTTTGTACAGGTGTTTCCGTCTCAACTGGCGGGGTCTCCGGGGTACTTGCGAAGAAAATGGAGTACACCAAAATAACCGCAGCAAATAGGATTAAGCCTGTCGCTTGATTTCTATCCATAATTTAACTTTCTCTGAATGAATCAGAGTCTTTAATTTTTATTTCAATTTTTTGTCAATTGCCGCTTGGATGAATTTAACAAACAAAGGCTGAGGGTTCAATACTGTACTCTTGTACTCAGGATGGAATTGTACGCCGACAAACCAAGGATGGTTTTTGATTTCGACAATTTCGACCAAACCTGTTTCTGGATTTTTACCAGTCGCAATCATTCCAGCCTCTTCGATTTCTTTCAAGAAATCATTGTTGAACTCATAACGATGACGATGTCTTTCTTGGATTTTGGTTTTTCCATAAGCTCCATACGCCTTACTAGAGCGTTTCAGCTCGCAAGTATAAGAACCTAGTCTCATAGTTCCGCCCATTTGATCGATTCTCTTTTGTTCTTCCATCAAAGCGATCACAGGATGAGCTGTTTCCGGGTTCATTTCTGTGCTATTGGCGTCTTTTAGCTTTAGTACATTTCTAGCGAACTCAATTACGGCTACTTGCATTCCTAGACAAATGCCAAAGAAAGGGATGTTATTTTCACGAGCGTATTTTACTGTTTCGATTTTTCCTTCGAAACCTCTTTCACCAAAACCTGGGGCCACGAGAATTCCATCTAGCTCGCTTAACTTATTTTTGAGATTGTCATTATGGATTTCTTCAGAAGAAATCAACTTTAAGTTGACTTGGCATTCGATGGAAGCACCAGCGTGAACAAATGACTCAATGATTGACTTATAAGAATCAGGAAGTGATACATATTTACCTATCAATCCAATGGTTACCTCTTGGGTTGGATTTTTAAGTTTACCAAGGAAATCTTTCCAGTTTTCCAGCTCAGTATTATGCTTGGAAGAAAGCTTCAATTTGGTCATGACTCTTTCATCCAGTTTTTCCTTTTTCATCAATAAAGGAACATCATAGATCGTCTCAGCATCCATTGCTTCGATTACACTATTAAGTTGAACGTTGCAGAATAGAGCCAATTTCTTTTTGACATCCTGAGGCAAATGATGTTCTGTACGGCAAACCAAAATATCTGGTTGAATACCAGCTTCTAGAAGTTGCTTGACAGAATGTTGAGTTGGTTTTGTTTTAAGTTCTTTAGCTGCCTTTAGATAAGGAATCAACGTCAAGTGAATAACCAAGAAGTTATTTGGACCTAGGTCCCATCTTGCCTGACGTACAGCTTCGATGAAAGGTAAAGATTCGATATCACCGACACATCCACCGATTTCAGTGATTACGACATCATATTTTCCTTCCTCGCCTAACTTATAGAAGTTGGATTTGATTTCGTCCGTAATATGAGGGATTACCTGGATGGTTTTTCCAAGAAACTCTCCTTTACGTTCTTTGGTGATTACATTGTTGTAGATTCTTCCCGTAGTGATATTGTTGCTTTGGGAAGTAGGGATGTTGAGAAATCTCTCATAGTGTCCTAGGTCAAGATCGGTTTCTGCTCCATCATCGGTGACATAGCATTCGCCATGTTCATAAGGGTTCAGGGTTCCCGGATCAATATTGAGATAGGGGTCAAATTTTTGGATGGTTACAGAGAATCCTCTGGACTGAAGTAGTTTGCCAAGAGATGCAGCAATGATACCTTTTCCAAGGGAAGAAGTAACTCCTCCTGTAATAAAGATGTATTTTGTGGATGAGGCCATAAGAATGGTGAAGAATGATATTTGGATGGATTCTTATGGGGCTCAAAATTACGAAAATTATCTGAGACCTCTTTCAGAATTTTCGTTTATCCTGAATTTTTCGAAATCGATTCAAATTGAATCTGATCATTATTTGAGAAAAATGATTATCGCTCTTGTTGAAATTTTCTCAAATAAAATGTCCTATGGGTGTGACTTTTTTATAAAAATAGAGTCATTTAAAATAATGTGATAGGCAGAGTATTAAAAAAATGAAAAGGAGTTGATTAGAATTTTAATAAAATAGATTGATCTATTAATTGAATTTAGAAAAATTAATTCTATTCCCTTTTGTTATTCTTTAAATTATATATATTGCAACCTACTTTTGATTACATTACTTTAAATTAATTAATTATGAGAGACCTAATTAAAGAAGCTATTGCAGATCTCAAAAAGAGTGAAGGTTTTATTTATAAAACAGCCGAAGGAAAAAAAATAGATTTGCATGAGGCTGCTGCTCGTGGTATCGCTGTGACTCCAGTCAATCCAAAGGATGACGTTATTAAAAAATTGGAAGCAGCGGGTTTGTTTCTTACAGATGGAAAATTTCTAAGTGACTTTAATGAATTGGTTTCTTTAATAAGTGGCGGTTCTGTCGCAAAGACCTCAAAGAGACGTACATTCACTGATGGTGAAAAAAGCAAGATCATTTCTGAATGGAAAAAAGTAGAAGCTGCAGGAAATAAGACTAAAGCAGCATTCGCTCGTGAAATTGGAATAGGTTATCAAACATTTATCAACTGGCTAAGAGGATAATTATTATATAGTGAAATAAAAAAGGGGTGCTATACAGTACCCCTTTTTTTATTTATTTCAACTCAATTAACTTATTCCTTATTATTATAAACGCAAAGCTTAGGATAATAAATGAAATAATTGATTGTGCCATTATATTTGTTTTAAATATGGTTGGCAAAGCAGGAAGTCGAAAATCAATGTTGATCGTCGGGACCTTAAGATCAATCGGAATATATAAAAAGTCAGACCAATTTGATTCTGTAGGTACTTGTGTTATAGAAAAAACAGTTATTATTATAAATATAAGTCCGAAAATCAACCATGATTTTTTGGAAATTATTGGATTGTAGCTTGTGATGGTTGTTTTTTGGTCCAATTGAACTAAGATGGAAGATAGAAAGTCTGAACCTACTTCTTCTGGTCCTGCCTCTTGTATTAATTTGTAGAGGGGGTCGTTTTTTTTATCTAATTTCTCGTTCATAACATCCTAAGAGTTTCTTTATGATGAGTTTTATTTAGTTCTTTTATAAGATTCTTTCTTCCTCGATGGAGTAAGATTTTGATATTCGATTCTGTGAAATCTGTGATCTCTTCAATTTCTTTTATTGACTGCTCATCAAGGTAATATAACGTAAGAATTGTCGACTCGGCTGGCCTTAATTTGTTGAGGGCTATTTGTATAATATTTTTCCGGTCTTTTTCTTCCAATAATTCTAATCCTGATTGGTAATCCGGTTCTCTACTATTATCCTCTTGGAAATCTTCCAAGGAAACAAATTGTCTTTTATTCTTTCTTAATTTCCCTAAGGATTCATGGTAAACTATTTTGTAAAGCCACGTTTTAAATGCAGACTTCTCTTGGAAATTGTGGAGATTGTGGAAAATTTTAATAAACGAATCTTGAGCAACCTCTTTTGCATCTTCGGAATTTTTAAGAATTCTTAATGCTAGGGTATAGGCATAGGATTGATGTTTTTGCACCAATAAACCAAAGGCTTTCCTATCCCCCTTTTTAATAGCAAGAATGTATTCCGAATCTTCTTTGAACTTCATTTTTCACTTGGATGCATCCAATAGATAAAAAGTTACAATTTTTTTTTTCGGAATTATGTAACCTTTTTGAATCGGCTCACATCCAACAAGAAAAACTAACCAAAAAAGACTATGGCTTCTGAAATTTTAATCCCTTTTATTGTCTTCTCCTGTATCTTCGGTATTGTGTACTTGTATCTTACTACAAGAAACAAGGAGAGAATGGCCTTGATTGAAAAAGGCGCAGATGCAACATTATTCAATTCCGGAAAGAAATTTGGAGTTGGAGAGGTTGTTTTAAATTTTGCATTTCTTGCAATCGGTATTGGGGTAGGGGTATTGATGGGAGCTTTGTTAGAGCAAGGAGGAATGGATTCAGATGTTTCCTATCCAGCATGTATTTTCATTTTTGCAGGTTTGGGACTAGTGACAAGCTTCTTTATCAATCGAAAACTCTCCAAAAGTGAATGATAAAATTTGTGAATTAATGAAACAAAAGGCCTCTTCCTATCGAAGAGGCCTTTTGTTTTCTGACCACTCTCAATAATCTGATTATTTTTGTGAAAAAATTATCAGTCATTTTGGACCACACATTATTCGTTAAGCAATTTCGAGATCAAGGAGCGCTCTCCATCAAGGAGGGGAATGGTATTACAATTACTTTTCTTAAGCCTGAAAACTGGAAACCAGAAATGGGGACTGATTGGGTTTATTTGCTTTTTGATTTGTTTCAAATCAGAATTATTTCCGAACAGTTCTCAGAAGTTTCATTGGATATTGTGGAGTTTGCCTCAAAACCTACTATTTATTCAAGTCCAGCAAATTCAAGAGTGCCAGAAGGGCTTGCAGTTAAAGGAAATGTGCGCTTCTCTTTGATTAGGGATAATGAATGGAATAAGTTGTTGTTTCAATTGTCTCAACCAGTTTTGGTTAAGATGGATTCAAAATCAAAGCCTGATGTGGAGACCAAAAAGTATTTCCCCCTTTTTGGACCAAATGTGAAGGAGTTTTACTTGGGGCCTGAGGGCGATGTAAAAATCATCAAAGGATGAATTTCAAGAAGGATTTAGATCAAAACGAGGTATTTGCAAAAGTTGCAAAAGCTGCAAATAATCTTGGGCTAGAGACTTATGTGGTTGGAGGTTTTGTTAGAGATTTAATTCTTGAAAGACCTTGTAAAGACCTTGATTTCACTTGTGTTGGTAGTGGGATAGCATTGGCAGAAGAGGTTGAGAAGCAATATGACTACCATGTGCCTTTGTCCGTATTTAAAAATTTTGGAACAGCTATGCTCAAACTTGAGGATGCTGAACTGGAATTTGTAGGCGCAAGAAAAGAGTCTTATCGTACAGAAAGTCGGAAGCCTATTGTTGAAGATGGGACTCTGCAAGAGGACATGGAGCGAAGAGATTTTACAATAAATGCAATGGCGATTTCCCTAAATCCCAATAATTATGGGGATTTACTTGATCCATTTGATGGTATGGGAGATCTGAACAAGAAAAACATCAAGACTCCTTTGGACCCTGATGTTACTTTCTCCGATGATCCGTTGAGAATGTTGAGAGCCGTTCGATTTGCAAGTCAATTGGGTTTCGATATTGATGCCGATACCTTTTATGCAATCAGCAAAAATGCGCCGCGCCTTCAAATTATTTCGGGAGAGAGGATCATTACCGAACTCAATAAAATCATCTTAAGTGAAAAGCCTTCTTATGGATTTAAGTTACTTTTTGCAAGTAAACTTCTTCATGAGTTTTTTCCAGAGATGGTTGAGTTGCAGGGGGTAGATTCTGTAGACGATAAATCTCACAAGGATAATTTCTATCATACCCTTCAAGTTTTGGATAATGTCGCAGAAGTAAGTGATGACCTTTGGTTACGATGGGCGGCGATCTTGCATGATATTGCTAAGCCTGCGACAAAGCGGTTTAACAAAAAAGTAGGATGGACTTTTCACGGGCATGAAGATAAAGGTGCCCGAATGACTCCTGGCATCTTCAAAAGGCTGAAACTACCGATGGATGACCGTATGAAGTTTGTTCAGAAATTGGTTAGGCTTCATTTGAGGCCAATAGCGTTGGTGAAAGATGAAGTGACAGATTCTGCCTTGCGAAGACTTTTATTTGATGCAGGGGACGCGATTGATGACTTGATGAAGCTATGTAGAGCTGATGTGACTTCTAAGAATAACAAGAAGGTAAAGCGCTATCTTGAGAATTTTGATAAAGTTGAAAGAAAACTTCAGGAAGTCGAGGAGAAAGATCAAGTTCGGAATTTCCAACCTCCAATTAGTGGAGAGGAAATCATGGAAACTTTCGATTTGAAACCTTCAAAAGTTGTAGGAGAGATAAAAGAAGAAATTAAAGAAGCTATATTGGAGGGCAAAATTCAAAATAACCCCGAAGAAGCTCGAAAACTTATGGCAGAAATAGCCAGAGAAAAAGGCTTAGTACCACAAAAGAATTCTGAAAATTAATATTAAATAAAAAATGAAGCGAGTATTATTAATGCTGGTAATAGCCTTTGCTGGCTATGGATTGAAAGCTCAAACCAATGATTCCATTCCAAGATTGGACCCAAAAACCAAGAATGTTTTAAACATTCAAAATCAAGCAGCTTTTCAGTTGGCGATGAGATATAATGATGCTCAGTCCGCAAAGGTTCAGTTGTATCAATTGATCGTGAGAAACCCTGAGAATTTGAGATTCCAAGAAGCTTTGGCTTCTTTGTATTTCGAGTCTGGTGAAACGATGTCTGCGGCTTTGGCAGCTTTGGATATTCTTGAAATCAATGATAAGAATATCGCCGCGCTTGAGATTGCAGCTTATTCCTTGGAAGCTGTTGGAGCTTTAGATAGATCATTGCCGCATTTTGAGAGCCTTTATCTTTTAACTGGAGATAATTTCAGTTTGTATAAATCTGGATTTATCCAATATTCATTGAAGCGATATGAGGAGGCTTTGAATTCAGTGAACATGCTGATCAAAAATGCAAAAGTTGATGAGAAAATAGGCTTCCCTAAGAGCCAGACTGAGACTCAAGAAATATCAATGAAAGCAGCGGCTTTGAACTTGAAAGGAATGATCTATTTGGATCAAGGTTCGAAATCTGAAGCCAAAACGGCATTTGAAGAAGCTGTGCAATTAGCTCCAGAATTTGAATTAGCTAAAGAGAATTTGCAGAAAGCACAATAAACAATGAAACCGGCGAAAGCCGGTTTTTTTTATATAAATAATAAATATGCTAATGTGGTAGTGGCTAAAGCTAAGAGAAAGCTTAAAGCTAAAATTTTAGCATAGTTGGTAACGACTGTTTTGGATTTGGTGCCATGAATCGGGACCATTTCCCTTTTGGGATGAATCACTTGTTGAATAATTGCTACTGTTCCCAGGAAATAAATCCCTAAAATCAATAAAAAACTCGCCACGGCTTCCATAACTGCGAAAGTACCTGAAATGGAATAGAAAGCCTATAATGATTTAAAAACTTAACGATTTGATAATGAACGAAAAAAGCGACCTGATTAGGTCGCTTTTTTTTATAGAAATGGAATTGTTGATTAATTATGAGCTATTGGATAGCTGTCTCCAAAAGGAGCATTGTTCACTGTGCCATCACTATGAATGGTACCCAAAAGTAACAAGCCCGCAACATGTGGAGATGCCATAGATGTTCCATTATAGCTTGAATACCCACCTGGAACTGTGGAAAGAATAGCAACACCAGGTGCAGCAAAATCAACTGGAGGTATACCATAGTTTGAGAAAGATGCCCAATTGTCTCCTTCAGCAAAAGCTGCAACAGTATAAATGTTAGTTCCATTTGCGCTTGCGGGAGATCGGTTTCCGGCAAAGGTGCTTTCATTTCCTGCAGCTAGGGCTACTTTAATACCTGCGGATCCTAGAGCAATTACTGCATCATTTACTGCTTGGGAGAATCCGCCTCCTAGACTCATATTTGCTACATCTCCATCAGATGCATTACCAGTCACGAAATCGACACCTGCAATGACTCCAGAGTAAGAACCACTTCCTTGGCTATTTAAAACTTTGACAGGGACGACAGTTGCCCCTGGGGCAACTCCTATTACTCCTATTTCATTATCTACTGCCGCTATTGTTCCTGCGACATGAGTTCCATGGCCATTCCCATCCTGAGATAAATTTCCGTCTTTTCCTTTGTCGAATGCATTAAATCCTAGAGAGACATCTACATTTAAGTCTTCATGGCCGGAATCAATTCCAGAATCGATGATATAGGCTATTCCATTACCATTATAGGTTCCGCCGCCAACTCGCTCAATTCCCCAAGGTGTTACTTGAGCAGGAGAGCTTCCTCCTCCTCCTCCTGGACCTTTACCCGGAGGTGGGGCAAGTACGAAAAATCTATCATTTTCAATGTATTTTACTGAAGGGTCTTTTGAAAGTTCTTCATATTGATCTTCTGTCATTGAAACTGAGAATCCTTCGATAGAACTACCGTATACATGTTCTATATTTTCTGCAGAAATTCTGTATTTAGCTAATAAGTCTGAACTAACTTTTCTCATTGCCTCGGTATTCGCTGCATAATTCTTAGTCTTTCTGAAATTGATATTAGTTGGGTTCAGTCTTACGATATACTTACCTGGAATGATATCGCCATTCTTATACTTGACGTATTCTACTACATCATTTTGAGAGATAGGACTCTCCTCCTGTGGTTGACATGCAAATGTCATGGCTCCTAGAGCGATTGCTCCGTAAATTGTGGGTTTTCTCCAAAGATTTTTCATTGATTTTTGGTTGATTGGTTAAAATAAAATCTAGGTTTAATGGTGTTTCTAAAAAATAAACGGTTTTAATATGGTGTAAAAAGTCATAAAACCAAAATCCAAAGGTTAAAAAAATAAAAAAGCCCCGAAATTTCGGGGCTTAGATTTAATTGAAGGTCTTCTGTTCTATCATGGTTCCGGCTCGGACTTTCCTATCAAGAGTACTACCTATGTCTTCTCGATCTAGTTTTTGGTATCTGCCAGAGGAGGATTCTCCAGTTATCTGTTCTAAAGCAGTTCTAAGCAATATTTCATTGACATTTCCTAAAGGGAGTAAAAGCTCAGAGCTTTCCAAAGCCTCAACATCCGGAGTAAATCCATTCGTGTAGTCTGATTGATCTAGACTGTTAAAGCTTTGTGTTACAATAGGAAGAATACCATAAGGATTATCACTATTTTCTTCATCCTCAAAAGGGATAGAGCCTACATTTTTACCATATGTGACATCACCAATAATGTATACATCCATATAAGGTTTCAATCCATTGATGATTAATTCAGACGCGGAGGCTGTTCTGGAAGAAGTGAGAATATAGACACGGTTTCCTTCTAAAATATTTCCCAAATTCTCTGTTTTTGATTCAAATTCCGTTTGAACGTTTTGAAAGTCAGAGTATTGGCTCAAGAAGCTGTTGTATTTGGTTTTGTAGAAAATATCAGAAGTTGTCACTGCAGGTGCAATTAGGCTAGCCAAGTTTACAGCAGAAGAAACATATCCACCTCCATTGTATCTGAAATCCAAGACCAAATGATTGATAGCTCCAGACTTGAATTTGGCAAAAATCGCATCTGTTTCATCATCGTATTGTGTACTGCTACTTCCAGGTCCAGGAGCAAAGAAGTTGTATATCAAATATCCAACCTTTTGACCATTGACAGTGTAAATAGAATCAAGGTAATTTGGATCTTCTGCTAGTTGGACAGGAGTCAATGATAAGGTTCCTAAATTTTCAAAAACAAGAGTTTCCTCATTCAGTCGATAATGATCGATTGTATGGGTTGTCGAAATCTCATCCAGAAGTTCAGCGTAATTATCCAATGTCATTTGAGTGTCATTGATTTTTCGGATTCGATCCCCTCTTTTTAAATCAACTGCAGATGCTGGACTGTTTTTCTTAATGTAGGTGACCTCTGCCAATACATTTTCATTGGTAGAACTCTCTCTATATAAGGTGAATTCATATCCAGCTTCTAGTGTAATTCCATTCAGAGAATTAATTAACTCTTGATAGTCTGGGGTGATATAGGAGAATCTGTCTGTTGGTCTATTCAATAAAGATTCGAAATAGTCTTCTGGATCAGAATCTACTGCAATCGGTGTGTTCATGTCATCTAACCAGTAGTAGACTTGGTCCATGACATCTTTGATCCAGTTATTTACAGCTGATTCTGAAGTTGGATCAACTGTCGGGGTTGGGTCGTCCTTTTTGTCGCAAGAAAAAATTGCAAACGAAAGAAGGAAGAGGAGGGCGATTTGTGAATGTTTGGTTTGCTTCATTGTGGTTGATTTAGATTAATTGAAACGGTGAATATCCAAACATGTTGTATGCTAATTCAGTGACTGCTAGTAACTAGAACCAAAGGATACGTCATGCGTTTGGCTATCAAGGAGCTTTCCGTCCTCGCACTTCAAAACTCTGTAAGGGTATTTTCTAAGCAGTTCATGGTTGTGAGTCGCCATTAGGATTGCTGTTCCTTTTTTGTTGATTTCTTGGAATAACTTAAAGATTCCATCTGCTACACTTGGATCCAAATTTCCGGTTGGTTCATCAGCAAGCAAGATTGAAGGTTCATTTAAGAGTGCGCGGGCGATTACTACTCTTTGTTGCTCACCACCAGATAGTTGATGGGGCATTTTTGAAGAAGCGTTGTTGAGACCTACAAGCATGAGAACTTCAGCCATTCTTTCTTTGATTTTGACTTTGTCCTTCCAGCCTGTTGCTTTCATGACAAAATCTAGGTTTTCTGCTACTGTTCGATCGTTAAATAGCTGAAAGTCCTGAAATATGATGCCCAGCTTTCTTCTTAGAAAGGGGATCTCGGAAGTTTTGATTTTGGTAAGATCAAATCCAGCAATATCTACTTTGCCACTTTTAAGGGCAAGATCAGCGTAGAGGGTTTTCAAAAGAGAACTTTTACCGCTACCGGTTTGACCAATTAAAAAAACAAATTCATGCTGCTCAACAGAGAAGCTGACATTGGAAAGTACGGGATCGACTCCCTGAAAAATAGTGGCATTGTCTACCTGTAGGACAGGTTGAGTGCTGAAATCCATAGTTATAATTCTAGTTTTTGCAATTTTCCAAAAGGAAGACCATCTATCAACGTTTGGAGCTCTGTTTCCTTTCCCTCCAGTCCAAATTTTTCAATGTTCTTCATAGGACGGTCTGCTCTAAAATAAGCAACCAATACGAAATTTTCATCTCTAATTTGGATGTAGTCAGGAATTTTAGCTTTTCCTTTTACTTTGATAATATACATAGGGAAGGGGTAAAAAAGGTTGGCCTTGTATGAAAGCCAACCTTCGTTTAATTATTTTCCTGCTGCTTTGGCATGGTCAGCCAAAAACTGTGCTAGTCCTGAATCAGTCAATGGATGTTTCAAAAGTCCAGTTATTACTTTCAAAGGACAGGTAACCACATCAGCTCCGATTTCAGCGCATTTGATCAAGTGCATTGTGTGTCTTACAGAAGCAGCCAACACCTCTGTAGCATATCCATAGTTTTGATAGATATGAACGATTTGTTCGATCAGTTCCAGCCCATCGAAAGAGATGTCATCCAATCTACCGATAAATGGGGAAACGTATGAAGCTCCCGCTTTAGCTGCCAACAATGCCTGTCCTGATGAGAAGATCAAAGTACAATTGGTGCGGATTCCTTCGCTGTGGAAGTATTTGATTGCCTTAACACCGTCCTTGATCATTGGGATTTTTACCACGATTTTATCATCGATTTTGGCAAGCTCTTTTCCTTCCTTAATCATACCTTCAAAATCAGTGGAGATTACCTCAGCACTTACTTTGTCATCCACGATATCACAAATTGCCTTGTAATGCGCTCTTACGTTTGCATCACCGGTAATTCCTTCTTTTGCCATAAGAGAAGGGTTGGTAGTCACACCATCAAGAACACCTAAGTCGTAAGCTTCCTGGATTTCGGAAAGATTGGCGGTGTCAATAAAGAATTTCATCTGAAAAGGTTTTTTGATTTGAATTGCTAATAGTTAATCATCTAGAAAGATGACTAGTTTCAGACAAAGTTAAAAGATAAATCAGGATACGGAACTGGAAAAAAAGGCCAAGTTCAAAATAAGGTAAAAAAAGAAGCGGCATCGCACCGCTACAACCGCCTACCCTTGCTTCCTTCCGGACCTGGGGGATTCAGCAGGAGCTGGTCGTGCCGCTAGGCCACAAAGGTACGGCAAAAATTACTCAAAACAAGATTTGGATCGAAAGTTTAGCAGATACTTCACTATGTTTCTGAGTGTGAGAAACTTGATTTTTTATAAAAGAAGGAGATTTAAGATTCTCCTTCTTTCAAATCGTAATTGATCATCCATGCCACCCCGAACCTATCTTTGAAACTGGCAAAATATGCACCCCAAAAGGTTTTTTGATATTCCATTTCCACGACTCCATCTGCAGAAAGTCTTTCGAAGAACTCTTGGCCTTGCTCTTTAGTGTCTGCATCAATTGAGACATAATTGTTATTGCCAACAATCAATTTATGTCCAAGGCTTGGCATGTTATCACTTGCCATAATTTTATAATGTGGGTTGATGCGTAAGCTTACATGCATTACTCTGCCTTGTTCATCTTCGGGGATTTCCATTCCTTGGATGTCTTTGAAGTAATTAATGCCACCTTCAAACTCGCCTCCGAATATGGATTGATAGAAAATAAAGGCTTCTTCAGCTTGCCCGTCAAAATTGAGATAAGGAAAAATTTTCATGATGTTAAAATTTAGTAATTCATGAAATTTACTTCATTTTGAGTTGGTTTTTATCAACTCTAAAGCTAAAAATCGACAATAGGAGTCCCAAAAAAGATGTGCCCATCGCCACATAAATTTGATGGTAAGAAATTGCGATGGAAATATATTGTAGGACAAGTCCGCAAAGCCAAACAAGATGACCCAGGTTGGTTTTTTTATTTACGATTCTTTTGAAATTTCCTTCAAAGGATTCATTTAAAAGTGGTTTAAAAAAGTCTCGATAATGCCACAAAATCAGAAGATTCAATCCTAAAAGAAATGCCAAGACAAAGGGAGTTCCTTTCCATTGCATAGAGATTGTGACCATTAGAGTGTTTCCGATTAATGGGATCATCATGATACTTCCGATAAGTTTATACCGGGTGGTAATCAAAAGGTATCCAATGAAAATTTGTGATACTGCAATGAATTGACCGTAAAAACCCAACTGATATTCCTCCAGCCTTTCAATCAACCAAGTCGGACCAATCCATCCAAAGTAGTGGTGCTCAAAATAAAGCTTGGCCATGCCTGCTCCAAAAAATGTGAAACCCAAGAAAATTGAAATTGACTGAATAAAGAGTTTCTTGATTTTTAGATTCATGATTTAGGTTTTTGGGTCCTACTTGGAGATGTTTTTAGAAAAAGAATGTTACAGAATCCAAGAAAAATATAAGTCAGATTTTATTTTATTTATAATTTGAAATCCTAATTATAACCTTTTTAGAATATATGTCAGCAAGTGATTTGGCTCCTGGAAGTAAGTTGCGTCATCCCAAATTTGGAGTAGGGATGGTTTTGTCGGTGGATGAAAAATATTATAAGATTTATTTCTACGATACCGAAGAGGTAAAAACTTTGGGTAGGGATTATGATGGATTTGAAATTGAAGAGGCTAAGAAGCCTGATTACCCTATTTTGACTCAGAAGGATGTCGAAAAGGCCATCAAAGAAGCTTTGATTCAAACCTCAGAGCGTGCTCCGATTGTTCCGTTGGGAGGGAAGTGGATTGGCGGTTCTGTGATTTTAAATCCTGGTGACGAAGGCCTTCAAAGCAAAGAGATCCCTATGGATACTTTTTTTCATAAAGTAGTAATGGTAAGGGAGAAACTCAGAGTATTGGAGCAGAATATCAATAATCATTCAAAACTGGATGATGAAGACCGTGTTCATTTGCAGCAATATATCACAAGATGCTATGGCTCATTGACGACATTCAATGTGCTGTTTGCTTACAAAGAGGACCAGTTTAAAGGGAGTGGAGGGAAGGACTGATTTTCTTTTGAATAAAAGTAATAGGGACAAAATCGTCCGTCGGAGCTCCTATATAATAGACTGTCCAACTTGGATCGTGCTTGGCTAATAATTCTGAAATACAATCAGCACGATGTCCTTGAGGATTTTGGCATTCATCCCAATAGAACAATTCTACTTTGTAATGCAGGGATTGTTTTTGGTTATTGACGGTCACATCTATTTGGATGTCTTGTTTACCGCCATCTTGAGGAATAGGTATAGCGATGTAGCTCATAGTCTATCGGTTTTTTTAGAAATTCGACTAATTGCGTGCCAAAATAAAAGTTGGATTTTAGGGGTTTAAAACTGTTTTTGGTTTATGATTCTTGAAAATTCGATCAATATTGTTCGTGAAAGAACGATTTATAAAAATTTATGAAATATGGATTCATTGCCTGAAAAAGTGAGGCTTCCTTTTCTGTTCGATGTGAGAGAATTGGAAAATTCATTACAAACATTGGAAAAAGAGTATTGGGTAGGCCATTTTGTCAAGCAAAATTACCAAGGGGATTGGTCTGTGTTACCATTGACTGCTCAAAAAGGCAGAGAACATCCTATTTTGATGGCATCGTCGATTCCCGGAGGTGGGGATTATGTAGAAACTTCATACTTAAGTAAAACGCCTTATTTTAAATCAGTTTTAAATTCTTTTGACACAAAGCCTCTTTCTATTCGACTGATGAGGCTGGGGCCAAAATCAGAAATTAAAGAACATCGGGACTATGATTTGGACGAAAATGAAGTTCGTCTGCATATTCCTATTTTAACTAATTCAGGTGTCCACTTTTTTCTCAATAAGAAAGAGGTGGCAATGAAAGCAGGTGAGTGCTGGTACCTAAGGTTGTCAGATCCACATCAAGTAGTCAATGATAGTGATCAAGCAAGGGTACATTTGGTGATGGATTTAGAGTTGAATGAATGGCTTAGAAAATTTTTAACCCAAAATTCTGCTACTCCCTGACCCATTTTTTCATATTTGGGAAAGTCTCATAGTCACATAGGTCCATCCAAACTAATAGAGGTAGTCCAATGTACATTCCTCCTTCTAAGTTATTAATTATCATATATGATTCTCCTTTGTAGCCATTTTCATGAAATACCACTTCAATTGGAATCTCAAGATGTTTAAGGGCAGCATATGTCCAACCAATTACTCCCATTTCATCGTCTTGGGCGGGAGTACGATACTTTCCTACATCTCCTACTATGGTAGGCCGTTCTTCTGGTGACATGATGGCTATGTGCCCTGCCTCATGAAGTAAATCTCCAGGGTATTTTAATTTTTCTGGATCATATTTCAATACTCCTTTATCGATCAGAATACCGGGTACAAAGGTTGATTCGGTTATGCTGGTCTCCTCGGTTTGGATATTTATTTGAGATAAAAAATTTAAGATTTGATCAGTATAAGTCATTTAATATGTTTTGTTGTCAATCCAATAAAAATCTATTTTCAGGTAATATTATAAATCTTTCAACTAATCCCGAAATTTTGAAATAATGCGTATTCTATTTTTTAGCGAATCCCCTTGGAGTATTCCTTCTATTTTGGAAGTTTTAAAAGAGCATGAAATCCTTGGAGTAGTGATTTCTGGAAATGAAAATGTCGTTAGTTCGGATTTGCTAGGTTTCTTAAATCAAAGTAAGGTTAAATGCTTCAATCTAGATGAAATAGAACAAGAAATCGAATTAGAGTCTATTGATATGGGTGTTTCATTTGGGTTTACTAAAAAGATTCCAGAATCGATTTTTTCTAAAATAAAACTTGGAGTTATAAATATTCACTTTGGTGAGCTTCCAAAATATGCGGGTCCGTCTCCTTTATTCTGGGTTCTAAAAAATCAAGAACCGAATTTAGTTATCAGTTTTCATCGAATTAATGATCAATGGGATGCTGGACATTTATTGATGAAAGAAGTCTTACCAATTTTCCCAGGAGAACCAATAGGTTTGTTGGGATCAAGAGCCGCATTTGCGACTTCAACAAAGCTTAAGGAACTAATCAAAAACATAACATTAGTTGAGTCAGTTGATTTAGCTTTCAATAACAAACCATTAAAAAGGCCAACTGATACAGATCTAACTATTGAATGGAGAAATCAAAAAGCCAATGAAATAGAGGCTTTAATTAATGCAGCCAATCCGTCTTATGGAGGTGCTATTTCTAGTTTCAGGGGAAGTCCTATTAGGATACTTGAGGTGAGTCCAGCAGATGTGAATATTACTGGCATTTTTTCACCAGGAACCATCGTTTATTCCGATCCTCAATATGGAGTTTTCGTGATTTGTGGAGATTACAATTTTTTAAGAATCAATATTTTACAATTAGAAGGGACAATTATTTCTGGTCAAAAATTAGCTGCATTAGGGGTGAGAGTTTATGAAAAATTTGAATGAAACTAACTTTTTCTTGTCAATAGTTTAATGGACGGGATGTTTTGTTTGAGATTCCAAAAAAATAAAAAGAAATTAGTTTTAGAATTTAATTTTTTAATTAGAACCTTTGGTAGAATTTAATTGGGTTTCTGGTAATTTTTTGTAAATTTTCCAGAAGTGTTAGATTATTTTTAGTTAAATATGAAAAGAAGGCTGTTTTTAGAGAAAGTAAGTTTAGCAGCAGGAATCATTGCTGTACCAAATATTGGCTTGAGTTCTCAATTGTTAGAAAAGGATTCTAAGTCAAAGTTTATTTTCCATATAGGAGAAAACTCTACCCAGTTTAAGCAGGTACTGGAGAAAGTTGGTGGTTTTCATCGATCCTTAGTCTTCCTTACCGACGCAACAGAATTTGACTTTTCATCTGGCTTGAATCTAGATGCAGCTTTATACAAGAAAGATCTCAATTTGACATTACAGGAAGTTGAAGAGGTTCTATGGGTTAACTCTATGATTGAGGATCGACCTGATTATGTCAAAGAATATCTGATTAATCAAAGACTGGGAAAGAAAGTAGGGATTCTAGGTTTGGATTTTGAAAGTCAATTTGAATCATTTTTGGAGGTAATAGAAAAACTTGATCTTAAAGCTTCTTTTCTTAAAGAGAATCAACAGTGTGATCAGGTATTTTGTCTTATAAACATCCCTGAAAATAAAAAAGGGGAAATAGCTTTAGAAAAGTTAGCTCGATTTAGTTCAGCTATTGATTTTTTCTTTGTTGAAAGAGCAGATTTTCCTTCAAATAATTTATTGGCTTTGCCGAATAAAGATGGGAGGCAAGTCATGTTGAGTATCAACACGAAAAATGACATTTGTTGTTCAAATATAGAATACGTCAAAAATTCTATAGTAAGCTTTATTAGTGAATAATAGGAAGAAAGGCAATTAAGTGTGCTTTGTCTTAGAATTTTAAACATTAAATTAAATCATTTTTATATATGACACCAACACTAGGAGAAATTAGAATGTTTGCTGGCAATTTTGCACCTAGGTCCTGGGCTTTTTGCAATGGGCAACTGATGCCAATTGCTCAAAATCAAGCCCTCTTCTCGATTTTAGGAACAACCTATGGCGGTGATGGGAGAACTACTTTTGCTTTGCCTGATTTAAGAGGAAGAGTTCCTATCAGCCCCGGACAGGGTGCTGGCCTGACTGAATTTCGCTTAGGTCAGAGGTCTGGTAGAAATGATGTAACAATTACAGCGCAAAATCTGCCTCCTCATAGTCATACATTCAATGTAAGTAATGCAGCAGGGACTAGCTCTACGCCAGTTGGGAATGTTCCGGCTAATTCTCAAGTCCAAATTGAGAGAGGAGGAACAGAGCACCCAGTTAATTCAAGTGGGACAAATGCAAATGCGACTATGGGGCCTAGTGCCATCGCAAATAATGGAGGAAACCAACCTGTTTCAATTATGAACCCCTTTTTAGGGTTGCACTATATAATAGCACTTCAGGGAATTTTTCCTTCAAGAAACTAATACGGAAATAAAGACTTTGAGAATCATGTTTAGCACTTTAAACTTTTAGAATATGGAAGGAATGATCGGTGAGGTTAGAATATTTGCGGGCAATTTTGCGCCTCGTACTTGGGCATTTTGTGAAGGGCAATTGTTGGCAATCGCCCAAAACACTGCTTTGTTTTCAATTTTAGGAACTACTTATGGGGGAGATGGAAGAACCACCTTTGGCTTGCCGGACTTGAGGGGGCGATTTCCGATTAGCCCTGGTACTGGTCCTGGATTGAGTAATGTGGCTTTAGGGCAAAGAGCAGGAGGAGAGAATGTAACAATGACACAAGCCACGATGCCCAATCACTCTCATCCAATGAATGTAGACAGTGGGGCAGGAACTACCAACGAACCGACAGGTAATTACCCAGCATCTAATAATGTTCAAGTAGAAAGAGGTGGGACCGTCTACGATGTAAATTCTTTTGCAGCCTCTCCCAATGCAAGTATGGGAGCAGGGGCAGTTGGAAATACAGGCGGTAGTATCCCTATGAATATTCGAAACCCCTATTTGGGTTCTTATTACATCATCTGTTTACAAGGGGTTTACCCTTCAAGAAACTAATCTTAATAATCAATTCAAATTTTTAAAATATGGAAGGTACAATTGGAGAAATTAGATTGTTTGGGGGGAATTTTGCTCCAAGGTCTTGGGCGTTTTGTAGTGGTCAGCTATTGGCTATTTCTCAAAACACATCTTTATTTTCAATCATTGGGACCATATATGGGGGAGATGGACGAACCACTTTTGGTCTTCCAGATTTAAGAGGTAGGGGAGTCGTGAGTCCTGGTAGAGGTCCCGGATTAAGTGATATTCGTCCAGGAGGCAGGGGTGGAAGTGAGGATGTTACGATGACCACTCAAAATATGCCTTCTCATAATCATTCAGTTTCAGTGAATAATGCTGCGGGTACTTCTTCATCCCCCTCGAATGGTTATTACGCAAATTCGCAATTTCAAATTGAAAGAGGAGGAGATATCTATGATGTGATGTCTTATGGAACTACCCCATATGGTACAATGGGAGGTAGTGCAATTGGAAATACAGGTGCTGGAACTCCTGTGGATATTAGAAATCCCTATTTGGCGGTTAATTTCATTATTTGTTTACAAGGGATTTTCCCTTCCAGAAATTAATTGAAGTTCTAGGTAGGATATGCCAGTCGGATTTTATTGAAAATTTTAATACCCTTTACTTATGAAGACTTTTACGTCACGGTTTTTCTTGTTCATCCCTATCCTCTTTTTGTGGACGAGTATTTTTAGCCAAGCCCAAACCACGGTTACTTTTGATGAAATCACGGGTTCTACGGCCAATTCGTTGAACGGGACAAATACCTATGATAATTCTGGGGTCAGGTTTCAAATTTTTTCTGGCTCAAATAATAATGCATATGTCAGTTCATTTGACAGAGGTTTTAATGACACCCGGGCATTAGATGATACCAATTTAACCGTTGGAGGGGTAACTGGCTGGAAAATCAGGAAAGTGGATGGCTCCGCTTTTCAGTTTGTCAGTATTTGGTTGCAGGAGGGGTGTGGGTGCTCCTCAACTGATGGGACTGTAAAAGCATTTAAAAATGGGAGCCAAGTTGGATCTACAGTAAATGTTACTTTTGATAGTAGGTCGGCTGGCGCTAAGAATTTTGTAGCAAATCCTGATTTTTACGATGTGGATGAAATTCGGATTGAGGGAGTAGACCTTTATGTATTGATTGATAATTTCACGTTTGGTGCTCCTTATAGCCCTGTAGATGGGGATCCACCTGTTGTTTCTAGCATCGCTCTTGTTGGAACCCCTTTAACCACCGCCACTACTGTTGACTACACAGTTACTTTTTCAAAAAACGCCAAAAATGTCACATCTGATGATTTTGAGCTAACCACCGTGGGAACGGTTGGTACTGTTGGTGCAGTTTCAGGTTCTGGGACTACTTATAATGTAACTGTAAATGGAATTGATGGAGAAGGTACGATTAGGTTAGATCTCAAGGCAGGTACTGATATAGCCAATGATGATGATGTCACGGGAACTCCTGCTTTTACACTGGGTCAGCTTCACAATGTAGGAGAGTGTTTTGTTGAAACTTTTGAAACCGAAACGGATGAAGCTACAACCTTTAGTGGTAATGGGCTGAACTTTACATTAGGTACTGGTCTTAAAATCGAAAAAAGATTAGGGTTTGGGGCAGGTCCATCTAATGGATATATCACCAATAATTTTACAGCTGGTACTTTCTCACTTTCCAGTGGTACAGAGTTTACCATGAAGACCATTGATTTGTTCCTTTCTGATATGAGCAATGGGAATAACCCCACTGGAACGGGGACTTTGGTCATCACCGGTAAAAAAGGTGGAATAGATCAATTTACCATTACAAAAACAACTGGATTCCCAACAAATACAGCGGTCAATAATGGTTTTTTCACCCTTGACTTTGCAACCGATGGTGCCGCTAATTATAGAGATACCAATGTAGATGAACTGGTATTTACAATCAGTGGAGGCTTTATTGAACTTGCCATCGATAACATGAATTTCTGTGAGGCCGCTCCGGATGTGGATGCAGATGCACCTGCAGTTAATAGTATCTTAAAGGTCGGTAACCCAGTTTCTACCTCTACTACGGTGGATTTCCAGGTGACTTTTGATGAGGATGCATTTAATGTCACTACGGATGATTTTGATTTGGTTCGTACCGGTACTGCAACAGGTGCTATTACAGGAATCAGTGGATCAGGCTCAGTATATACCTTAAACGTAACTGGTATTTCTGGTGAAGGTTCTATTCAGGTAAAACTTCTCGCTGGAACTGATATTGCGGATGACTTAGGCAATACTCCACCATTTGAATATGTCAATGGGGAGATTCATTTGGTAGGAGCCTGTTATATTGAAAACTTTGAAACATTCCTAGATGGAATTACAGCATTTACCTCCAACGGGGTTGATTTGACATTAGGTGGAAATTGGGAAGTTAATGTAAGAAGTGGCTTTGGTATCAATAGCTCTGATGTGTTTGTTGAAAATACGGGATCTGGAACCTATACTTTAGATTTGAGTGAGCCCGTTCGGTTCAGTCAAATCGCATTTTTCCTTTCTTCTGAAGTCGGATCTATTATTAATCCAACTGATGACGGCACCTTGACTATCCGAGGAATTAGTAGTGGATCCACAGCATATACGATCACCAAATCAACAGGCTTCCCTACTAATTTTTCATCTAATAATGGATTCTTCTATATAGATTTCTCTACAGAAGGTGGGGCGGATAATTCCGGTACTTATGTAGATGGATTGGAAATAGAAATAGGAGGTAGCTTTGTCTATTTAGCAATGGATAATCTCCAATTCTGTTCTGATTACGAGCCACCTACGGTTACCTTGTCCGTGACCCCAACATCTAGATCAGAAGGTGTGGCAACTGCTACAGAAGTGATAGCCACTCTATCCGGCGTCACGTCTGGAGATGTTTTAGTGGACTTGGGCTTTAGTGGTACAGCAACTGGTAGTGGAGTGGATTATTCTTTGAGCGGAAGTCAGATTTCCATTACTGCGGGGAATACTTCAGGGTCAGTAACCTTAACTAACGTTCCAGATGCACTTTATGAAGGAAATGAAACGGTCATCATTGATATTACCAGTGTGACCAACGCAGATGAGGATGGAACTCAACAGGTAACTTACACTATTGTAGATGATGATTCTGAAGCTACTGTTTCACTTGAGTTGTTGGACATATATAACCCAATTACTGATGAAAGTGGAGGTCAAGCTTATGTAAGAGCAAAAATTGATGCAGTGGCAGGTGTTACTGTTACAGTTCCACTTTCATTTAGTGGTACTGCAACCGGTGGTGGAACGGATTATAGTATTACGGGGTCTACCATTACTATATCTCCAGGGCAAACCATGGATAGTATTCGTGTCACCTCACAATATGATGGGATTGAAGAAGGAGATGAAACTGTCATAGTGACGATGGGGACCCCTACAAATGGATTGAAAGGTTCTCCAGATCAAGTGACTATTACGATTATAGATGAAGATGCAGCTCCACCTTCTGGTTACGCTGTTTCCATTGACCAGGACCCAATTACTCCATCCAATTCATCCAATGTAAGTTTCACTTTTTCAGGAGCTGACATAGGAACTACCTATTATTATTCTTTCTCAAGTTCTGGAGGGGGGGCACCCGTTACAGGTTCGGGAACTATAGCAACTCCAACAGATCAAATCACCGGGATTGACTTAAGTGGATTGGGAAATGGAACGATAACCTTATCAGCGTCTCTAGAAGATGAATTTGGAAATGAGGGGGCTGCTGCGATCGATACTTCTGAAAAAATTGCCAGTAATCCTCCAACTTTCACCGGACTTCCTACGGATATTACGGTATATGAGGAAATACCAAGTAATATTGACCTTTCAGCAGCCACATTTGATGATGTAGATGCAGCACCGGATGACATTTTGGAAATTTCATATTTGGCTTTGGGAGGAACTCTTTCATTTAACGCAGGAACTGGAATCACAATCAGCCAGCCAATTCCTGGAGCTTGGACTACTTCGGGTACTCTTTCAAATTTAAATACGTATTTAAGTGATCCTGCTTCCATCAAGTTTACCAGCAATCCAGGGGTAATTGGAGATAATGCCGGAAGTATTGGCTTATCTGGGAATGATGGACTAGTAGGGGCATCATTTGGTACAATTAACATAGATGTAGAGCAAGGAATTGCATTTTCCATCAATGATGTGTCAGTAGTTGAAGGTGATGCAGGAACCATCCCACTTACATTTACGGTCTCTCTGACTGCTCCAGCTCCGGCAGGAGGCGCGACAGTTGACTATGCCACATCCGATGGATCTGCGATAGCGGGATCTGATTATACTGCTATTAGTGGAACACTGAGTTTTGCAGTAGGAGAAACGAGTAAGACTATTGATTTAAGTGTTTCAGGTGATGAAGCTGTGGAGCTAGATGAAACCCTTACTCTAACTCTTTCAAACCCTACAGGGACAGGAATAGTAATTGGAGATGATACAGGAACAGGTACCATAACAAATGACGATCAAGCTACCGTAACTATAGCAGATGTGGCAGTCAATGAGAATTCGGGTACTGCAACCATAACATTGACGCTTGACAATGCTGTGGATGGAGGCTTTGATGTGGACGTGAGCACTGCTGACGGTACGGCTACGACTGGAGATAATGATTATACGGCTGTTACGAGTCAAACCTTAACTTTTGCAGGTACAGTAGGGGAGACCGAGACTTTCAACATTACATTAGGTGGAGATATCAAGGTAGAGGCAGATGAGACGGTAAGTATTTCAATGAGTAATCTGGTTCCGATCATTGTGTCCTCTGGTAATATAGATATTACTGATGGAGCAACCTTGACAATTACCAATGACGATCAAGCTACAGTAACAATTGCGGATGTTAGCGGAAAAGAGGATGATGGATCGATTACTTTAACTGCTACCTTGGACAATGCGGTAGATGGAGGTTTGACCGTGGATGTAAGCACTACAGATGGTACAGCAACTGTGGCCGATAGTGATTATTCTGCTGTTGCGAGTCAAACCTTAACTTTTGCAGGAACAGAAGGAGAAACACAAACCTTTACTGTGACTCCAACTGTAGATGCTACACCAGAGCCAGACGAAACGGTTTTAATTTCAATGGGTAATCTGGTGCCAACAACTGTTGCCGGTGGTGATATCGATATCTCAGATGGGGCTATTTTAACCATCCTAAATGATGATATCAATGCTCCAAGTACTCCTGATTTGGTTCCTTCCAGCGACTCTGGAATTAGCGACAGTGATGATATCACCAATGATAGGACTCCAACACTGCAAGGTACTGCAGATCCGAATACTACTATTGAGATATTCAGTTCCGTAGAAGGATCGCTGGGCGAAACCACTTCGAATAACGTAGGTGTGTGGGAATTTACACCCGTATCTGAACTGAGTCCAAATCCTGGAGTACCAGCCGTATCTCATGATTTTACTGCTAGAAGCAAAGACGGCTCGGGGAATTTTAGTGATTCCGGACCATTAACCGTGGTGATAGATACCAAAGCACCAGCTCCAATTGTAATTGGAGGGTTGACCCTTCAATTGGATAACAATGGAAATACTCCAAGTATATCTCCATCAGACTTATTAGCCAGTCCAATTTCAGATGATTATTCAGCTTCAGGAGATATTCAATTAACATTGAATGTCAACAGCTTTGATTGTGCAGATATAGGGCCGAATCCAGTAAGGTTAACTGCGACCGATGAAGCTGGTAATTCAGATTATGCAGAAACTATTGTTTTTGTTCAGGATATAATTAGTCCTACGATTGTGGCGAAGACAACGATTACATTGAATGTAGATGCATTTGGAACCGTTATTTTGACTCCAAATATGGTTGATGAAGGCTCATTCGATAATTGCGGTATCCTAACTAGGGAATTGAGCCAAACTAATTTTGATAGAACTGATGAAGGAGTCAAAAACATTACCTATACAGTAACAGATGTAAATGGTAATCCATCTCAAGTAAATATTGCAGTTACAATAGTGGTGGTGCCTAAAGTGTTGAACATCACAGTCGATGCAGGCCAAAGCAAAGTATATGGCGATGCAGACCCTGTATTTACTTTTGTGGCCGATGGTTTTGAAGCAGGAGATGATGAGACGATTCTAACAGGAGCCTTGACCAGAGTAGCGGGAGAAGATGTTGGTACCTATTCGATAACCTTGGGTACACTGGATGCCGGTCCAAACTATACGATCAACTTTACGGGAGCTGATTTTGCGATCACCCCTGCAATCTTGGATATCACAGCCGATGCAGGCCAAAGCAAAGTCTATGGAGATGGCGATCCTGTATTTACCTACCAATATTCAGGCTTGAA
>NZ_FRXN01000006.1:361059-361908 GCF_900148515.1 Algoriphagus zhangzhouensis
CCTGACTGTCACTACAGACCCAGGACAGACGAAGATTTATGGCAACGGAGATCCGGTATTCACTTATCAGGTGACAGGTTATCAGAACGGAGATGGTGCAAGTATCCTGACAGGAGCCTTGGCCAGAGCAGCCGGAGAAGATGTGGGCACCTATGCGATCAATCTGGGTACATTGAGTGCCGGAGCAAACTATACGATCAATTATACGGGAGCTGACTTCACTATCACCCCGAGAACCTTGAATATCACCGCCAATGCGAACCAGGCCAAAGTGTATGGTTCTGCAGATCCGGTGTTTGGCTATACGGCATCCAACTTCGGAAACGGAGATAATACTTCGATTCTGACAGGAGCACTCAGCAGAGTAGCCGGAGAAAATGTAGGCATGTATGCGATCACCATTGGAACTCTGGATGCAGGAATGAACTATGTAATCAACTTCACCAGCGCTGACTTTGAGATAGCAGAGAAAGTACTGGATGTGACAGCGGATGCAGGCCAGAGCAAGGTTTTCGGAACCGCTGATCCAACACTCACATATCAGGTGACAGGTTTTGAAAACGGAGATGATGAAACGATTCTGACAGGATCCTTGGCCAGAGCAGCCGGAGAGAATGTGGGAAGCTACGCAATCAACTTGGGAAGCCTAAATGCAGGAAGCAATTACGCGATCAATTATACGGGAGCAAACTTCACGATCACCAAAGCCACAATCACTGGAATCACCTTTGCAGACGGCAGCTTCGTGTTTGATGGCACCGAGAAGAGCCTGATGATCTCAGGAACGCTACCAGCAGGTACTTCAGTTGTCTACAGCAACAATGGCAGAACAGATGTGGGAAGCCAGGA
>NZ_FRXN01000005.1:0-67085 GCF_900148515.1 Algoriphagus zhangzhouensis
CTCCCCTCAAGATGAGACTTCCATATAGGGCCCTCAGAGACGATGAGGTTGATAGGCTGCAGGTGTAAAGGCAGTAATGTCATAGCTGAGCAGTACTAATTGCCCGAAAGCTTACTTACGCTGTGTTACAGTTTCTACGATATATGTTATCCTGATAGGAATCGGGATAGTACCAGGTACGATGTACAGGGTACCAAGAACAATAAAATATTACATACCGAACAGGTATCAAGATTTAGGCGGCCTAGCGCAGGGGTCCCACCTCTTCCCATCCCGAACAGAGAAGTTAAGCCCTGCTGCGCCGATGGTACTGGGGTTACACCCGGGAGAGTAGGTCGCCGCCACATTATTCAAGCCCTTTGGTTCACACCAAAGGGCTTTTGTGGTTTATACCCTTTTCAATTAAGTTACAAGTATCAAGAGCCAAGAACTATAAAGTAGAGGTAACTGAATCAGACTGATTCCAGCAGACTGATCACTGGGTACTTATAAAATTTTCCCATTCCAATTCAATTCGGTATACGGTAGAGTAGCCCGTGAAATGTATCGGGGGCAACCACAATATTTAAGCCTTAGCTTCACAGTTGAGGCTTTTGTAATTTATAGAGTTTCCATTTACTTTCTATATACCTTGATTATTGTAGTTTTTCTGCCTAAATTTTTAAAGTAAGTTTCTTAGGAGTAGGATTTTTGAGTTTAAGGGAAACTGACTTTTATCATATTGGCTCGTGGTTTTGATCAGAATTTAATGCTGGTACATCCTATAGTTTTGAATAAACATCAAGACTATGGAACTGAAGACGTCTCTTGCATCTAAATTTCATCTGCCTGAGGAATTTCTAAAGGAATTTCATTGTCGGACATTGGAATCTGGATTCCAACCGCAAAAGGGTGAAAACAAAGGGTGTGAAGAAAGTATTGATGATCCTGCACTAATTAGTGTCGACTTATTAAAGGTTTTGGACTGGTTGCATGAAAATGAACTTCCAAGACCTCTAGAGAAAGAAGCATGTGATATTCCTGTTTTATTGTTTGTTCCGGAATATTCTACTTCCCATTTGCTTTTTCATTACGATGGGACTCCTGCTTCAGCCAATTTGATAAAAAAATTTATAGGCTTATTTCGCCATCAAATTGGGGATAGTAAAGCCACTATAATTTCTCCAAGTTTTATCCCTAAGTCGAAGATAAAAGAGGAGCAAGAATTGATTCAACTGGTTTCCCAGTCTACTAGAGAGACCAGCTTTATTAAGTTTAATTTTCAGAGGATAGGTGATTTTTGGTCTTATGCTGTGAAACATGATTGTAGCCTGTTGGTAACCACAAAGTCTTACCAATCAGATTTGGCTAAAGTGCTTTTTCATTTCTATAAAGGTTCTCTATGGAGTGATAAATTATCTTTTTACCTATCGATGTAAGTCATTGTCAAAACTGACTTATGTCATGTTTGTAGGCTATTCTATAATCTAATTTTATCAAAAAATAATCATGTCCTCAACTTCAAATTCAACAGCTACTCAATGCTATCACTGTGGTGAGAATTGTGAGTCTGACTCTTTGAAAATTGAGGATAAAGTCTTTTGCTGCCAGGGCTGTAAATTGGTTTATGAGGTATTGGCTGAGAAAGATTTATGCGATTATTATAATCTTGAATCCTTTCCCGGAGAAAGCCAAAAGAAGAGATCCTCCCTAAGAAATAGATTTGATTATTTGGATGATGCTGAAACCGAGTCCAACTTATTAGATTTCAAAAATCAAGAAGAAAGTCACGTTACTTTTTATATCCCTCTTATCCATTGTGCATCATGCATCTGGTTGTTGGAAAACCTTTACCACATCAATGCCGCGATCACTTTTAGTCGAGTTGATTTTGTTAAGAAAAAGGTTCAAATCAAATTTCTTCATGATAAAATCAGCTTGAAAGCTGTGGTTGAATTGCTTTCCACCATTGGATATGAACCTAAAATTAACCTTTCAAACCTTGAAGAGAAGCCTGTTCACCATACAGATAGACGAACTATTACAAAGTTAGCAGTTGCTGGATTTTGCTTTGGAAATATGATGCTCTTTAGCGTTCCAGAATACTTTTCTGAAACGGCTTTAATTGCTGAAAATTTCAGGGGCCTATTCAACTATTTAAACATATTGCTCGCTCTTCCAGTCGTTATTTACTCTGCGAGTGACTACTATCTCTCTGCCTGGAATTCTCTAAAACAAAAACGCATCAACATGGATGTGCCAATTGTTTTGGGAATCATTTCCTTGTTTTTTTATTCCCTTTGGGAGGTCCTGACTTATGGGAACGCCGGATACATGGACAGTTTGGGAGGCCTTCTTTTTTTCCTTCTTTTAGGAAAGGTTTACCAACAAAAGACCTTCGCAACTTTAGAATTTGATCGGGATTACAAGTCTTATTTTCCAATAGCTGTTACCCGATTAAATCAGGATCGAGAAGAGGTAATTCCTTTGAGTAAACTAGATGTAGGAGATGTTATTCTGGTCAGAGATGAAGAATTGATTCCTGCGGACGCTCTTTTATTAAGTTCAGATGCCAATATTGATTACAGTTTTGTAACTGGTGAAGAGATTCCTGTTCCAAAAAGAAAAGGCGAATTGATTTATGCAGGTGGAAGACAAAGTGGAGAACCTGTCTTACTTACTGTCCAAAAATCGCCTTCTCAAGGCTATTTGACTGATTTGTGGAATAATGAATCTTTTGAGAAAGAAAAGACCGGTTTATTAGAACCTCTTTCCAACAAAATCTCAGGAGTCTTCACCTGGACAGTTCTGGCCATTGCCGCAGTTACTTTCATTTTCTGGGCATTTCAGGATATTTCATTAGCCATCAAAGCTTTTGCTTCTGTGTTGATAGTTGCTTGCCCTTGTGCTTTGGCCATGTCAACTCCTTTCACTTTGGGAAATACCTTAAGGATTTTTGGAAGAGGAAAGTTTTACCTTAAAAATGCTGCAGTAGTTGAACGACTTGCTTTGGTGGATACCATCGTTTTTGACAAAACAGGGACTTTGACAGATCCTAGTGAGGCAACTATCAACTATGTAGGTGAGCCATTGACTATGGAAACCGAGCAGATTTTGAAAAGTATGGTTTCAAGATCCACACATCCTTTGAGTAATCGTATCAATGCGTGGCTAGGGCCAATAGAGGCTAAAAAGATTGATCAGGTAAAAGAGGTAAAAGGAAATGGAATAATTGCGGGCTTCAAGGGGCAAAAAATAATTCTCGGATCGAAAACCTTTGCAAACTTCAATTCAGACATTGAAACTTCTTCTGGAAACATGGTTTATCTCACAATCGAAGGAGAGGAGATTGGAGTGTTTCATATAGAATCTGGACTAAGAAATGGGGCTGAAAAACTTATTGGAGATTTAGAAGATGAATACCAATTGCACTTGCTTTCAGGAGACCATCCTCATGAATATGATTCTCTACAAGGAAAATTGGGAACATCCATGCTTTATAATTTTTTACAAAGTCCAATGGATAAGCTGGAGTATATCAAAAAGCTAAATCAGAGAGAAAATAGCACCATGATGATCGGTGATGGATTGAATGATGCCGGCGCTTTGAGAGAGAGTACAATAGGAGTAGCTGTCACAGATCAAGTATCTCACTTTAGCCCTGCAAGTGATGCGATACTTAGTGCTGATTCGATTTCGAAAATCCCTGGCTTTTTATCTTTTGCAAAAGACAGTAGAGCAATAATCAAAGCAAGCTTTGTATTAAGCTTTCTCTATAACATTGTAGGAATCAGTTTGGCGGTACAGGGGATTTTGAGCCCTGTCGTTTGTGCGATTCTGATGCCTTTAAGTAGTATCTCAGTGGTTGTTTTCACCACATTAGCGACCAATGCAGTCGCCTGGAAAAAAGGACTTTTAACTAAAAACCATACTTAAAATGGAAGTGATATTTCTATTGATAGGAGTCAGTCTCATTTTAGCCGTCACCTTTCTTTGGCTTTTTTTCAAAGCTATGAAAGATGGACAGTTTGATGATGACTACACGCCATCCATCCGAATGCTTTTCGATACACATAAAAAATCAACTAAAGATCAATCAACAAAACCGAAGTCCTATGAATGATGCTACACTGGAGAGGTTCTATTATGACAATAAGATTGTCAAATATTTTGGAGCCGCTACGATTATCTGGGGTGTCGTTGGAATGTTGGTAGGGGTTATAGCCGCTACTCAGCTTTTCCTTCCCGAAGCTAATATGGGAACCCCATACACGACTTTTGGTAGAATTCGCCCCTTGCATACCAATGCGGTGATTTTTGCCTTTGTCGGAAACGCAATTTTTGCGGGAGTCTATTACTCCATGCCAAGATTGCTCAAAACTCCGATGTGGAATAAAAGCCTGAGCTGGTTCCACTTTTGGGGTTGGCAATTAATTATTTTGGCTGCTGCCATCACCCTTCCGCTGGGGTTGACCACATCCAAAGAGTATGCTGAGCTAGAATGGCCAATTGATATTGCCATTGCATTGGTTTGGGTAGCTTTTGGAGCCAATATGATCGGAACCCTGATCAAAAGAAGGGAGCGTCATATGTATGTGGCGATCTGGTTTTACCTCGCTTCATTTGTAACAGTTGCCGTGCTTCACATTTTCAATTCTTTTGAATTGCCAGTTAGCTTATTCAAAAGTTACTCTGCTTATGCAGGGGTTCAAGATGCCTTGGTGCAGTGGTGGTATGGTCACAATGCGGTTGCATTCTTCTTGACCACTCCATTCTTGGGATTGATGTATTATTACTTGCCAAAGGCTGCAAACAGACCAGTTTATTCATACAAACTTTCTATCGTTCACTTTTGGTCCTTGATTTTCATCTACATGTGGGCAGGACCTCACCACTTGTTATACACCGCCTTGCCTGAATGGGCTCAGGTGTTGGGAACGGTGTTCTCTGTTATGCTGATTGCTCCATCTTGGGGAGGTATGGTGAATGGTCTATTGACACTAAGAGGTGCTTGGGATAAAGTAAGACAAGATCCTGTTTTGAAATTCATGGTGGTAGCTGTGACCGCTTATGGTATGGCAACCTTTGAAGGACCTCTGCTTTCTTTGAAAAATGTCAACGCAATTGCACACTATACTGACTGGATCGTAGCTCACGTTCATATCGGTGGATTGGGTTGGAATGGATTCTTGACGTTCGGTGTGCTTTACTGGATGTGGCCAAGAATTTTCAAAACCACTATCTATTCAACAAAACTGGCGAATGTTCACTTCTGGATTGGAACATTGGGTATCGTATTCTATGCGCTTCCTATGTACGTGGCAGCTTTAACTCAATTCTTGATGTTGAGAGAGTTTGATGATATGGGTCGCTTGGCTTACGGAAACTTCTTGCAAACTGTAGTGGAACTAGTTCCAATGTACATGTTGAGAGCATTTGGTGGTTTGCTTTACCTATCTGGTGCAATTATCATGATTTACAACATGTATAAAACTGCTCAGCAAGGTACTTTCCAGGAATACGAAGAGGATCAAGCTCCTGCTTTGGCAAAAGCTTACAATCCTAAAGGTGAGTTCTGGCATAGAGCATGGGAAAGAAAACCAGTATTCTTCACCATTTTGGCTACAGTTGCAATTGCAATTGGTGGGGCAATCGAGATCATTCCTACTATTTTGGTGAAATCCAACGTACCAACTATTTCCTCAGTGAAGCCTTATACTCCATTGGAATTGGAAGGTAGAGATTTGTATATCAAAAATGGTTGTGTCAGCTGTCACTCCCAAATGATTCGTCCATTCCGATTCGAAACCGAGCGATATGGTGAGTATTCCAAAGCTGGAGAGTTTGTTTATGACAGACCGTTCTTGTGGGGATCTAAGCGGACTGGGCCAGATCTGCACCGTGTTGGAGGTAAGTATCCAGATTCTTGGCACTATTTCCACATGCAAGACCCAAGATCTATGTCTCCAGGTTCTTTGATGCCTCCTTATCCTTGGATGCTTGAGAATACAATGGATTACGCAGATCTACCTGCGAAAATCAGAACCCTCCAAAAATTGGGTGTTCCTTATCCGGAGGGATATGATGAGCAAGCCTTGGCAGATTTGAGTGATCAGGCAAGTAAAATCACTGCCAACTTGAAAGACGCAGGTATTGAGACGCTTCCTAATACTGAGATAGTAGCATTGATTGCCTATTTGCAGCGTTTGGGTACAGATATCAAAGCAACAGCAGGAAATTAAACCCCAGAAATCATGTATAAAGACGTATTAAGATCAATCGAAAATATAGATATCTATCCGGTGGTTTCCCTGTTGATTTTTGTCCTGTTTTTTCTGGGAGTAGCAATCTGGGTAATCCGTATGCCAAAGGATTTGGTGGACCATATGAAATCCTTGCCAATGGAGAATGATGAAGAATTAACCAAACACCAGCCATGAAAAAGTTTCTTACAAGTTTAGCAATGATAGCCCTTTCCTTTCCGGCTTGGGCACAAACAGAGGAATCGAATTGGTATACCAAGTTGCAAGCCATGGATTCTGGGGAGTTGACATTATTGATCATTTTGGGAATTGTTCTCTTTGTGATCATCATCCTTCTTTTCTTGATGGTTTACCTAATGTCCTTCATGGTTGCGGTATTCCGTAAAGAGAATCCTGAATTGGCAAATGAGCCTAGTTGGTGGGATAGCTTTAAGGAAAGATTTGTAACCGGTAAAATGGATGAGGTCGGAGGAAAAGCAGAACAAGAGAAACTAATGACGGACCACTCCTACGATGGAATTACTGAGTTGGACAACTTCATGCCACCTTGGTTGCAGTGGGTATTTATTTGTACTATCGGTTTTGGTATTCTTTATTTCATCAATTATTCTGTTTTGGGATATGGAAAAACTGGAATCGAAGAGTATCAGGAGGAACTGAGAATTGAAGCAATTGCCGCCGAAGCGAGAAAAGCCAATATGGCTGCTTCCATTGATGAGACCAATGTGACTGTGGATGACTCTGGTGCTTCATTAGCTGCAGGTAAATCTATTTTCGAAGCTAATTGTGCTGCTTGTCACGCCCAAGATGGTGGTGGGGGAGTAGGACCTAACTTGACTGATGACTATTGGTTGCACGGAGGAGATATCAAGGATGTGTTTACCGTGATCAAATATGGTGTGATCAGCAAAGGTATGGTGCCTTGGGAAGATCAATTGGCTCCTCAGGAAATCCAAGAGGTTGCGAGCTATATTTTAAGTCTGAAGGGAACTACACCTGCTAACCCTAAAGATCCTCAAGGTGAATTGTATTCTCCTGCAGGAGCAGCTCCAGTAGAAACTGAACCTACTGTGACTGATAGCACAGCGGTTGTAGCTGTACTTTAATATTTTCAAGTCGCCGGAAATTTTCCGGCGACTTAAACTCCACTATTATGGCTAAAAAGAATCCTCATTTAAATCCTGAAACTTTTCGAGATTCATTAGGTACCGTTAGGGATGATGGCAAGCGATTTTGGGTATATCCCAAAAAAGTATCCGGAATCTTTTACAAATACAGAACCTACTTATCCTGGGTTTTATTGGCTATTTTATTTGTGGGGCCATTTATTAAAGTTGATGGTAGGCCATGGCTTCTTTTCAATATTTTCGAAAGGAAGTTTATCATTTTTGGAGCCGTTTTCTGGCCACAGGATACGCACTTGTTGATCTTCCTTCTTCTTATCTTATTTGTATTCATTATCCTGTTTACTGTAATTTTTGGAAGGATTTGGTGTGGATGGGCCTGTCCCCAGACTTTGTTTATGGAGATGGTCTTTCGTAAAATCGAATATGTGATAGAGGGTGATGCGAATAAGCAAAGAGCTTTAAATGAAGGCCCTTGGACCACTGAGAAAATCACCAAAAAGGGGATCAAACTAGTGGTGTTTGGAATTATTTCTTTGATGATTGGCCATTTGGTCATGGCTTATCTGATCGGGGTAGATCAAGTAAAGCAAATCGTCACACAGCCACCTTCAGAGCACCTGGCAGGATTTATTGGCTTGGTGGCTTTTTCTGGGATTTTCATGTTTGTGTTTTCTTGGTTTAGAGAGCAGGCATGCATTGTGGTTTGTCCGTATGGTAGACTTCAGGGAGTTTTGTTGGATAACAATTCCATCAACGTGATGTACGATTATGTGCGAGGGGAACCAAGAGGTCCTATTCGCAAAAATCAAGTTGCAGAGGCTCCGAAGGGGGATTGCGTGGATTGTAATCTTTGCGTTCAGGTTTGTCCGACAGGAATTGATATCCGAAATGGAATCCAAATGGAGTGTGTCAATTGTACCGCCTGTATTGATGCCTGTGATGATGTGATGGAGAAAGTGGAAAGACCGAAAGGATTGATCAGGTATGCATCTGAAAATAGTATTCAGGAAGGTTTCCAAGAACTATTTACTGGCCGGGTCAAAGCCTATTCCATAGTATTGGTACTATTGATTGCGGGTTTCATTTCATTGATTGCAACACGTGATGAATTGTCTGCTACGATAACCAGATTTCCTGGGATGACTTATCAGATGAGGGATAATGGGACTGTTTCCAATTTGTATCAGATTACCTTGATCAATAAAACTTTTAAACCTCAAACTGTAGATTTGAAGTCTTTAGTGCCTGGCTTTGAAGTAGAAATGGTTGGGGATCAACATTGGGTTTTGGAACCTCAATCCAAGGTGGAAGGAAGATTCTTTTTGGTGAAGAATCAAAATGAAGTACTTACTCCACAACAAAAAGTGAATCTATCATTACTCCATAATGGAGAAGAAATTGATGAAATCAATACGAGTTTTATGGCACCTGTAGCTACTAAATAATTTACTATGAACTGGGGAAAAGGAATTGTTATCACATTTATTGCCTTCATTGCCATCATGGTTACCATGGTAATTATCTCTGTCCGAATGGAAGGGATTGAGCTAGTGACGGAAAACTATTATGAGGAGGAAATTAAATATCAAGAGCAAATCGATAAGGAAGTTTCCACATTAGCATTAGATAGGGAAGCCCTGAAGTTCGATGGAAGCACAAAAGCCTTGATACTGGATTTGCCAATCGGTGCAAAAGGCACTTTGAATTTGTTTAGACCATCTGATATTGAATTGGATCAGGAGCTGCCAGTAGAGATTTTGGAAGCTGGTGAAAAGTCTGTTTATATCGGTGATTTGAAAGCTGGGTATTGGAAAGTTCAATTGAGCTGGGAGGAAAACGGAGAATCTTACTATCAAGAGAAAAAAATCAACTTGTAATGATCTGGACAGCATTGGTTTTAGGTTTTCTAGGTTCATTCCACTGTGTGGGAATGTGCGGACCTATTGCCCTGGCTGTCGGTAATTCAGGTTCAAATCAATTTCTAATTAATAAAATTCTTTACAACCTAGGAAGAAGCGTCACCTATGCATTGCTTGGATTGATTGTCGGTTCCATTGGGTTCACCTTTTCCATGGCAGGAATCCAACAAGGGTTTTCCATTGCCATAGGTTTGGTCATTATTTTAGTGGCCATTGGCGTAAAGGGCTCTGAGAACCTGCTTGGGTATTCTGTTTTTGCGAAGCCAGTCAATTGGGTCAAATCCAAATTGTCTTATTTCCTGAAAATGGGAGGAAAGGCAGCGTTTTTTGCAACTGGATTGGTTAATGGCCTTTTGCCATGTGGTATGGTTTATTTAGCACTGGTTGCGGCTTTAGGTTTACAAAATCCAATTTTAGGAGCTACTTACATGTTCTTCTTCGGAATTGGTACAATTCCATTGCTTTTAGCTTTGATGTACTCAGGTAAGATAATCCCTGCGAAATCTCGTGTCACAGTCCAAAAAATAATTCCCTATGTGGGTGTCTTGGTTGGATTGATTTTTATTGTCCGAGGTCTTGGCTTGGGAATTCATGGCTTTAGCCCAGACCTACAGGTTTTTAACTATGGATCTGAGCAAATAGAAATCACCATGTGTCGATGATCCTCAAATCGATTTACTGAAAACCAGTTTTTCGGACTTTTTAGCAATCATTCGTAAGTCAAATTGCATACAGATATTTCTGACAACAGCTACTCCCATTTCGGTGATGGAAAGCAACTTATTATTAAAATTCAAAAGTCCTTCCGTTTCCATATCCCGAATAGTTTCTTGATTCTCAAAAGGAATAGAATCCCAGATTTCATCCTCAATTACAGCCTCATGATTGCAAATCAAGTCCAAAATTAACTCCTTCACTTTGACGTCTAGCTCAGTTAATTGATGACCTTTGATAATGGACCATTCGGAATCTTTAAGCTCTGATTGATAAGTTTCAATCGACTTTGTGTTTTGGGCATAGCCAATGTGAATATCTGAAATACTACTTGCGCCAAGCCCTAAAAGTATTTTGGAAGGAGAGGTAGTGTATCCCATGAAGTTTCGGTGAAGTTCTCCTTCTTCTTTGGCAAGATTCAAGCTGTCATTCGGCTTGGCAAAGTGATCCATTCCAATTTCTACATAGCCCATTTGAAGTAGCATTTCCTTGCCGAATTCATACATCTCTCTTTTCTCTAATTCGTTTGGAAGGTCCTTTTCATAGCTTTTTTGTGCTGGAAAAGAACTAGGCACATGAGCATACGAATAGAAAGCTATCCTGTCCGGCTGAAGAGACTTTACAGCTTCAAATGTCTCAGTCATTGTGCAGATAGTTTGAAATGGCAACCCGTAGATCAGATCGAAATTGATCGATTGATATCTTAGTTCCCGAGCATTAAAAACAGCTTTTTCTACAGATTCTAGCGGTTGAATTCTATGAATTGCTTTTTGAACTTGTGGATCGAAATCCTGAATACCATAGCTGACTCGGTCAAAACCAAGTTCGGCCAAGTTTTCCAAATGAGAATAGCTTGTATTGTTTGGATGTCCTTCGAAACTGAATTCTTTGTTCGGAAGTACTTCACAATCATCGATGATTGTACCTAGCAAGAAGTATAGATTGTCGGGAGAGAAAAATGTTGGAGTTCCCCCGCCCAAATGAATACCCGCCAATTTGGGCTTTTCTCCCAAGATTTTTAGATACTTGTTCCATTCATTGAGCAATGCTAAAATATATGGGTATTCTACTCCATGGTTTTTGGTGATCCGTTTGTTACAGCCGCAATAGGTGCAAAGACTTTCACAAAAGGGAAGGTGAATGTAAAGTGTGATTCCTTCCTCTTTTCCATAAAGTTGAAATGCTTTTTCAACAAGACCTTCCCAGGATTTTCCATCCACATTGTTTTCCCAAAGGGGAACAGTAGGATAGCTAGTATATCTAGGAGCTGGAGTATTGTATTTTTGGATCAGTTCAGGGCTCAACTTCATAGCAATCTTCTTTTTACAAAGATCAACTTGCTAATCGCTGAAAGTCTTGACCTAAATAAGCTTAAAAGCTGATTTTAATCAGGAATATTTAAGCAGAGCTTTAATCCAGAAGGAAATTATTGAGGAAGCTACTCTTCATAGTCATCCAGAAGAAGAACAATAGAATTCCCCAGAAAAGATAAACCCGATAATAATCTGTGGTCTCTCTATATCGGTTTTCTTCCACCTCTGTCTTCTCCATGATATCTATTTGATCAAAAATATTCTGAAGTGCATTTCCATCGGATGCCCGGAAAAACTCAGCATCAGTCGATTTCGCAATTTCTCGGAGCGTAGTTTCATCTAAGTAGCTTTCTACCATCTGAGGTCTACCAAAAAAGTCCGTTCCATACGGTACCATGCCGTCTTTACCAACAGCGATAGTATAAATTTTAATACCCAAGGCAGAAGCCAGTTGAGCGGCAAACATCGGATCTACGTTCCCTGCATTGCTTTCACCATCACTTAAAAGGATCATGACCTTGGAAACAGATTCTGCTTCTTTCATTCGGTTGGTTCCGGCAGCTATAGCGGAACCTATGGCAGTACCTTTCGCTTCCATCATATCGAAGGAAATCTCGCTGATCAGATCTGTCAGTAGCTTGTAATCATTGGTCAGAGGAGCTAAGGAATAAGCTTCACCGGCGAAAACTACCATGCCGATCCTGTCACCCATTCTACCGTTGATAAAGTCAATTGCGGTTGCTTTGGCAGCTTCAAGACGATTTGGGGTGAAGTCCTGCAAATCCATGGATTCCGAAATGTCCATCACCAACATGATGTCAATCCCCTCCGTGTATTGTTCTACTCGCTCGTTACTTCTCTGAGGTCTGGCAAGTGCTATAATGATCATAGCCAAAGCCAATAAAAAGAAGCCTGTTGGCAATAATCTTAGGTAAGTCCAAGGATTGTTTTGCTTAGCTCTTTTTGGAAGAGAAAGCTCTAAAACTGGATTTTTAAGGAATTTGATGAACTTTCGAATGATCATCAACAAAGGGATAATCCAAATCAAATTCAAAAGGATCGGGTTTTCCCATTCGTAGGTATTGAAGGTCTCAGGCAAAAACCAAGACCAGCTGAAGAACTCAGACAGTTGCTCTAGCATCCTTGTTTTTGCTTAATTTTTCAACATATTTTTCTTGAGCCACTTGTAGTAAGTAGTCTGTAGCTTCTTTGATTTCGGCTTTTTTACCGGCATAAATGATCATTTCAACCGCTCTCAAAGAGCTAAAGATTTTCATGTCTCCCAGCTTTTCTCCAATCTCACTTGAAGTCCATTCTCTGACAGGTAGGCTTGTAAGACTTTCGATATAACCTTTCCAAAGTCCCAGTAGCTCATCTGCAGCTTCCATGGAGTTTTCTTTTTCCAATTCTGAAGTAGCTTGAGCCCATCTTTTTTGGAATCTACCCCAGCGACGCTTGATTCCTTGCTCAATAAGAATTTTCTTGATTTGATCAGCAAACATCCAGTAAAGAGCTCCCAAAATCAGCAGAACAATTACTGCGATTCCTCCAATCAACATCCAATTCCACTTTTTTTCTATGGATTGATAGACATTGTTTTCTTGGAAAACAGGCTGCTCAGGAATACTGTCAAGTGTCAATTTTAGCTTTAGCTCTGCATCCAAAGGGAAATAAGTGATGCTATCATATCTGCTTAATTCAAAAACAGGTAGAGTCAAATAGGAGCTAGGGTCTAACTCAAAATTAGAGACAAAGTAAACTACACTGTCTTGAGTAATACCTTCGCGAGTATAAGAGGTATAGGTTTTCTTTTCTAAAAGCTCAAATGGAGTAAAATCAAATGTGGAATCCGGGAAAATCAATTGTTTTTCCTGCGGATATTGAGCTTTTAGGACATAGCCCACACGTTCGCCCAATTTCGCAGAGTCCTGCATGAAATAGGCGTTAACCTGAACTTCCTGCGCAATTGAAGCAAACGAACACAGAAAGGCAACTATAAAAAGTAATCTTTTAGCCACGCTTCATGCTTTTATTTCTGTACTTAAATAATTCAATCAGGGGCATTACAATATCTTGGGTGGTGTCGATAGCCAAATAGTTAATCTGGTTTTTCTTACAAATTTCTTTCAAATGTTCTCTTTCAGAGGTAAAGGTTTCCGAAATCTTTTTGGAAAAGCTTCCAAAGGCCGTGTTTACCCAAGTGGTTTTCCCTTTTTCTTTGTCGAAAACAGGAATGATTCCCAAAGCAGGTAAAGCAGATTCTCTAGGGTCAGTCAATTGAATTGCCACCAAATCATGCTTCTCCGCCAAAGCCCTGAAAGGTCTTTCATAGCCCTCGTCAATAAAATCAGAAATAACCACAATTACACTTCTTTTCTTTACCAAGTTTAGAGTAAAGGTAAACATTGAATTCAAGTCTGTTTTCAGTGAATTGTTTTCATGATCAAATATTCCCCGGACCATTTTGACTCCTTGCTTTCCTCCTTTACCCGGAAGGATTATTTTTTCCTTTTGGTCCGAATAACTGATCAATCCGACCTGACTTCCATCAAAAATAGCTGCTAAAGTCAATACCCCTGCAACGATCTTTCCTTGATCAATTTTTTTATGACCGGGTTGTCCGATATCCTGAGATCCGGAAATATCCAGCAAAAAGTAAACACATTGGTCTTTATCTTCTTTGAAAGTCTTAACAAATGTCCCATGCCCTTTTGCAGAAACTTTCCATTCGATGGTCCGTACATCATCACCATATTGGTATGGGCGCAAGTCATCAAACTCTAAACCAGAGCCTTTAAAGATGGATTGGTACTCACCTTGCAGGTGATTGTTGGCCACCTTACGGATCATGATTTCGTATTTTCTGAGCTTGCTGAACAGTTGATTCATGTATGGGTGATTTGAACGGACTAATTTATAGTACTAAGTCCAATTATAAAATTTCAGTTACAGGAAGGGTAGAGAGAATTTCAGTTAAAAAAACCTAATTTTGAATTGTGAAAAGATTGTTTGCGATTACATGTAGTTTCTTATTGCTTTTTTCATGCAATAATCAGGATACTCCAAAGAATTTGCTTTCGGAGGATAAAATGGTCAGTGTCCTTGCCGATATCCATTTGACGGAAGGAATTGCCAGCGCTATGCCGGTTTCCTATGATTCTTCTCAAGTGCTTTACACTTTGTTGGAGAAAGATGTCTTTGTAAAACATCAAGTAAGCGATTCTCTTTTCACAGAAAGTATGCGCTACTACCTGCAGTACCCAGGCATTATGGATAAAATATACGCCAGAGTAATTGATACTTTGGTGGTCTGGGAGACAACCCCGATGAGTGAAGAAAACAACTAATGCTATACCCTTCGAATCTCGAACAAAAGATCAATTTTCAAAAAATCAAAGAGCTACTAAAAGAGGAGTGTTCCTCAACTTTAGGAGCTCAGTTTGTTGACAAAGTTGCATTTTCCTCTGATATCAAATTGGTCACCAAGCTTCTGGATCAAACTCAGGAGTTTTTGGATATTTTGGTTTCTGGAGAAATTTTTCCTGCCTCCAATTTTACGAATCTCAATCCATATTTGGAGAAAGCAAAGCTGGAAGGAGCATTTCTTGATCAAGAAGAATTTCATGAAATCAAACTTTCCCTTCAAACTTTAAAAGGCTGTCTGACTTTCTTCTCAAAGTTTGGAGATGAATATCCTGCCTTAAGCCAATTGTTAGGATTGGTAATGGAGTTGGATTTGGGCTTGCTCAAAGCAATCGAATTGATCATCGATGAGAAAGGGATCATGCGAAGCAATGCAAGCCGCGAGCTTCAATTGATTAGAAATCAGATCATTTTTGAGGAAGGTAGGCTTAGAAAGGTGATGGACCGGATTTTTAAGGAAGCTAGAGCAAAGGGGGTGACTCCTGAGGATTCTTCTATCACGATCCGATCTGGAAGAATGGTAATCCCTGTTGCAGCTGAAAACAAAAGGAAACTTCGAGGTTTTATCCATGATGAATCAGCAACTGGACAAACGGTTTTCATGGAGCCCGAAGAAGCGTTGGATATCAATAATGAAATCCGGGATCTCGAATACATGGAAAGACGAGAAATCATCAAGATTCTCACTCAACTGACAGATAGACTCCGCCCATCCATCCCTGCTCTTCGAAAAGCTACCAATTACTTAGGGTTAATAGATTTCATTCGAGCAAAAGCAAAATTTGCCCAAAAGATTGATGCTGTAAAACCAGAAATTGTCAAAGAAAGAGTTCTTTCTTTCAGCAAAGCGAGACACCCACTTTTGCAATTAGCATTGAAATCTCAGGGAAAAAATATCATACCGCTTGATATTGAGCTGAAAGGACATAACCGCTTGTTAGTTATCTCAGGACCTAATGCAGGTGGTAAATCCGTTACCTTGAAAACAGTCGCTTTGTTGCAATACATGTTGCAATGTGGGATTTTGATTCCAGTCCAAGCTGATTCCAAGAGTTCGCTTTTTGATAATTTCTTTATCGATATCGGGGATGAGCAAAATCTGGAGAATGACCTGAGTACCTACAGCTCGCATTTGATGAGCATGAAGTATTTTACCCAATTTGCCAATAAAAAGACCATTCTATTTATTGATGAATTTGGGACGGGTACTGAGCCTCAATTTGGCGGTGCGATAGCAGAATCTATTTTACTTTCTCTCAATAAAGCAGGTGCTTATGGTGTGGTAACCACTCACTATGGAAATCTAAAGCAAGTTGCCAATAAGAATCAGGGTTTGGTCAATGGAGCCATGCGCTATGACGTGGACAAACTGGAACCGATGTACCAATTGGAGATTGGGAAACCGGGATCTTCATTTGCCTTGGAAATTGCTTCTAAAATAGGGATTTCCAAAGAAATTCTGGCTTATGCCAAAAGTCAGATTGGAGATGAGCGAGTTCGTTATGATAGATTGCTGACTCAGCTTGAAAACGAGAAGAATCAGTATTCAGGGCTTTTAACAGAAGTTCAGAGTAAAGAAAGGCTTCTTAAAACTCGATTGAAAGAATACAACGAGTTGAAAGAGACACTTGAACTGACCAAAAAGAAATACATCCAAGAAGCAAAGCAAGAAGCAAAAAGGCTTTTGGATGAAACCAATAAAAAGATAGAATCCACCATTCGGGAGATCAAAGAAGGGAATGCTGAGAAGGAGGCGACCAAACAAATCCGAAAGGAATTGGAAACCTTCAAGGAGAAAGTGAAGCCTGAAAAACAAGTGGTAAAAGAGCCCGGGATTAAGGTGATTGGTGGAAAGATCGAAGAGGGTGACTGGATTCGATTAAAGGATAATGGAGCGATAGGTCAAGTACTTCAATTAAGGAACAAAGAATTGGATATATCTATTGGAGAATTGAAGTCCACAGTGAAGCTATCCCGAGTGGAAAAGATTTCACAGACTCAGGTGAAAAAGGAGAAAAAAGCAATGTCTTCCACCTCCGGATTCAATTCAAATCAAAAAATGATGGACTTTTCACCAAACTTGGATTTGAGAGGAAAGCGTGGAGAAGAGATATTTTCTTTAGTCCAAAATTTCATTGATGAAGGCTATATGTTAGGGGTAAAGGATCTTAGGATTGTCCATGGAAAGGGCGATGGAATACTGCGGGATATCACGAGAAATCTGCTCAGAACCATGCAACCTGTAAAAAAAATGGAAGATGAACATGCCGACAGAGGTGGAGCTGGAGTTACTTTAGTAACATTGAAATAAACAAAAAGGGAGCATTATGAAATGCTCCCTTTTTGTTTATCGAATTATTCTTTCCTTTTATTTTTTAATCAAATTGAAGACATAGCTTCCAGCGACAACTTGTGTTCCATTCAATCGACCACCAGGAGCCGGAATATTGAATTCTAGCCTTAGATTATCCCCAGTTCGAGTAAATGATATTTCCCTTCCAGCTGCAGGTTGGCTTCCCGTTAATGTAAATTTGTCAAAGTTGCTTCCTGCAAAGACCCAGTTCCCCGAACTATCATAAAGGTCATTATTATTGGTCGTTGTATAGGTCTTGGTAGATCCAGAATTCAATTTCAATTCGAATGAAGAATACAAATCTGTTACTGTCGAACCACTTCTTGTTACTGACCCACCTCCTGCGACAGTCCAAGTTAATGAACCAGTTCCTGTCAAAGCCTCTATGGCTTTTTCCTCTGGAGTTTGCTGAGGTGTTGGAGTTGGATCATCGCCTCCACAAGACATGAGAAAAAGTGTGAAAAATGCGAATGAAGCCCAAGACAGAAGTGCTTTTTTCATGGATTTGATATTAATAACTTAAAATTAACCATATCAGGTTAAGTTCAAAGTAGCTTTTTATTTATAATCCTCAAGAACGAGTTTTTCCTGACAGAATTCAAATTCTCGAGGCTCGTTGGAGCAAATCATAAGAATTTGATCTTTGGTGTATTTTTCCACCAAATCTAAATACCAGCTAACGCCTTTTTTATCTAAGTTCGTTGTTGGCTCATCCAAAAAAACGATCGATACATCTGAAAAAAGGGAAATTCCGAGTTTTACTCGTTGTTTCATTCCAGAAGAGAACTGAGAAACCAACTTATTTCTATGATCACTCAAATACAGAATTTCCAACATTTCAGAAATGTCTAATCCCTGTTTTGGGGATTTGAATTTGAAATGGAAATCCAGTAATTCTTCGAGGGTAAATTCTTCAGGTAATTCCAAATAGGGGGCGGCAATAGTTAATTGCTTAAACCAATCTGTGTCTGGGATCTCTGCTCCATTCAGATTGTAAGAAACCTTGCCTGAAGACAAAGGGATGGAACCGGCTAGGCATTTTAAAAGTGTAGACTTGCCGGAACCATTACTTCCGGTAACAGCAAGTCTATCTCCACTTTGAAGGGAGAGATTTAGATTTTTGAAAATCCATTCGTATTGAAAACGCTTTGAAGCTTCCTCGATCTGGATTTTCAGCATGATTAATTGAAATAACCTTTCATCACACCTCTTTCAGAAGAGCGGATGAAGTTTAGGATTTCGTCTCTTTCTTTGGTAGCAGGAAGGTTTACTTCGATTTCTTCCAATGCCTTGCTGTTATTCAAGCTATTTAAGAATAGATATCTGTAGACCTCCTGAATGTGTGCAATAGATTCTGAAGTAAAACCTCTTCTTCTCAATCCCAATGAATTTACGCCGGCATAGGAGAGAGGTTCTCTCGCAGCTTTTGTAAATGGAGGGACGTCTTTTCTCACCAAAGAACCGCCAGATATCATGGAATGCATTCCAACTTTTACGAATTGATGAATGGCGCTAGAACCACCAACAATTGCCCAGTCGTCAATGGAAACGTGACCTGCAATCTGCACTGAGTTTGCGATGATTACATTACTTCCGATCACACAATCATGTGCTACGTGAACATAGGCCATCAATAAGCAGTTGCTTCCGATTACGGTTGTTTGTTTGTCAACTGTACCTCTACTGATTGTTACACATTCTCTGATGGTGGTGTTGTCACCGATCATAACTGTGGATTCTTCACCTTGGAATTTCAGATCTTGAGGAATGCCGGAAAGAACAGCACCAGGGAAGATTTTACAGTTTTTTCCTATTCTAGCTCCAGGGAAAATCGTTACATTTGGGCCAATCCATGTGTTGTCACCAATGATGACATCTCCATGAATCATTGTAAATGGGTCAACGTGGACATTCTCTCCAAGTTGAGCTTTTGGGTCTACATGCGCTAGAGGGCTGATCATGATTCTTTACGGGTTATACTGGCTGTCATCACCGCTTCACACACCAAAGTGTTTCCTACATAAGCTTCTCCTCTCATTTTCGCAATACCTCTTCTGATTGGAGCCAATAGTTCACATTTAAAAATTAAAGTATCTCCTGGAAGAACCATCTTTCTGAATTTACAGCTTTCGATACCCAAGAAATAAGTCCAGTAGTTTTCTGGATCATCTACAGTGCTCAATACTAAAATACCACCGGTTTGAGCCATTGCTTCCACTTGTAATACACCTGGCATTACAGGGTTACCAGGGAAATGTCCCAAGAAGAATGGTTCATTCATAGTTACGTTTTTCACACCAGCTACTATAGTGTCGTCCAAATAAATGATTTTATCCAATAATTGGAAAGGATATCTATGAGGAAGGATGTTGGAGATCTGATTGATATCCATCACCGGAGGTAGCTTTGGATCATAATGAGGGATGTGAGAAGCTCCAGCTTTCTCCATCGCTCTCTTTAATTTTTTAGCAAAAGCAACATTTGCGGCATGACCAGGTCTTGCAGCCAAAATTTGTGCTTTCAATGGTCTTCCAACCAAAGCCAAATCACCTACTACGTCCAAAAGTTTATGTCTTGCTGGTTCATTTCTGTAGCGTAGATCTACGTTATTAAGAATTCCTTCTTTCTTGACTTCAACGTGTTGTTTGTTGAACATCTTAGCCAAATGAGCCAATTCTTTTTCTTCAACAACTCTGTCTACTACTACGATTGCGTTATTCAAGTCTCCACCTTTGATCAAGTTGGAGTTGTAAAGCATTTCAAGCTCATGAAGGAAACAGAAAGTTCTACAAGATGCGATTTCAGATCTGAATTGACCGATATCTGTGATAGAAGCATGCTGGCTTCCTAAGACTGGGCTGTTGTAATCTACCATTACAGTTACTCTGTAATTGTCAGTCGGTAGAGCAACCATTTCTACCTCGCGAGCAGGATCCTTGTATTGGATGCTTTCTTGAACTTCGAAAAATCTTCTTAATGCATTTTGCTCTTCAAAACCAGCATCTTCTAAAACTTCGATAAATTGGATGGAAGATCCGTCCATTATTGGAGGCTCAGGTCCATCCAGTTGGATTAAAACGTTGTCTATTTCCAAACCTACCAAAGCTGCCAAAACGTGCTCTACAGTGTAAACTCTAGCTCCATTTTGCTCCAAAGTAGTTCCTCTGGAAACATCTACCACCAAATCACAATCTGCGTCAACAGTAGGACTGCCTTCCAAATCAATTCTTTGAAACTTAATCCCATGATTGGGAGGTGCAGGTAGGAAAGTCATATTGGAAATGACTCCGGTATGAAGTCCAACTCCAGATAGTTCTACCTGTTTTTTGATGGTATGTTGTTTTACTTTCATTATTTCTTCAGCCATTTAAATGCTTGGGGCCGCAAAATTAGGGCTTTTTTTCGAGTTCTTTAAGCCGCTTTTCGAGGTCTTCCAGATTTTTAAAAATAGAATAAGACTTTAAGAATTGCTTCAGATCCATTCCCATGTATCCGAAAAGGGTCTCACCCGATTTTTTTATTGATTTTGATATGCCAGTATTGGCTCCGATAGTCGTGTTGTCAGCAATCTTTATATGGCCGACAATCCCTGCTTTTCCAGCAATTACGCAATTTTTTCCGATTTCTGTGGAGCCAGAGATTCCAGATTGTGCTGCGATTACCGTGTTCTCCCCAATTATTACGTTATGAGCGATTTGAACTTGATTATCAATCTTTGCTCCTTTTTTAATAATAGTCGAACCCATAGTGGCGCAATCCACTGTTGTATTGGCTCCTATGGAAACATTGTCTTCTATAATTACATTTCCAATTTGAGGGATAGACTTGTAGGTTCCGTCTGCTTGTGGAGCAAAACCAAATCCATCTGCGCCGATTACAGCTCCAGAATGGATTTCACAATTAGTTCCGATTTGAGTTTCAGCGTGAATTTTAGCACCCGAATGGATTATCGAATTATCTCCGATTTTCACATTGTTGGCAATGTAAGCATGTGGGTGGATTTTCACATTTTGGCCGATTTGGCAATTTTTTCCAATGTAAGAAAATGCACCTCGGTATTCATTTTCTCCAATAGTGCTGCTGGAATCCATATAGGCTGGTTCTTCGACTCCAACCAAAGCCGATTTGGTGAATTGGGCATAAGCTTCCAAAAGGGCTGTAAATCCTAGGTAAGCGTCTTTTACCCGAATGATATTCGTCTTGAGCTCTTTGGAAGCCCTAAATCCTTCCGAAACGATAACAGCTGTAGCTTCAGTTTGGTAAATAAAAGGCTCGTACTTTTCATTGGAAAGAAAACTGATTCCCCCAGGTTTTCCCTCTTGGATTTTATCCAATCGAGAAACTTTTTGAGTCTCGTCTCCCTCGACTTTTCCTTCTAATAATTGGGCTAATTGCCCTAGTGTAAATTCCATACAGCAAAAAGAATGAAAATCTAAATTAGACTTTTGGCTTTACATATATAATGTTTCTCCACGATTTTACTCATCACTTTGATGTTTGGTAAATCAGCAGCTTGAGCAACATCAATCACCTTTCCACCTTTGGTGAGGATGTTGATTCGGTCGCGAATTAGATATCCATAATTACTAACTTTTCCCTGCGAAAAGAAATAATCCAAATCAGATTCAGGTATGCCAAGTTTGGCAATAGTTTTTTCCTTGGATTTTAAAATCTCTTCCGGAGAAAAAGGTTCACTATCTAGGCTGATTTTGAAAAGATTTCTTGTCAAAAACATCTGTGAGATATTTCTCAAGACATAGTCATCTGACTTTTTCCAAAGCTTGATAGCTCCCCAAAGATCCAAATCATCTAGTTCCAAAAAGATTTTGAGAAGATCTGGATTCTTTTTGAAATCCTCCAAAGTCAATTCATGCCCCAAGAGATAGTCGAATTCATCAGAAATCGGGAATTGAGCTCCTTGAGTTTTTAGATCCTTTCCACGTTGGATCAAGTTGATCAGCATTTTCTCAGCACTTACCGTGGTCTTGTGGAGGTAAACTTGCCAATACATCAATCTTCTAGCGCTCAAGAAATTTTCAATGGAATAAATCCCTTTTTCCTCAATTACTACTTGATCGTTCTTGACGTCCATCATTTTGATAATCCTGTCAGCTCCAATTGTTCCCTCGGAAACTCCTGTGAAGAAACAATCTCTCTGAAGGTAGTCCAGGCGGTCAATATCTAACTGGCTGGAAACCAATTGATGGAAGAATTTTCTTTCGTATTGATTCTTAAAGATTCTTAAACTGAGGGATAATTTGCCACCTAATTCCTCATTTAAGAGTTCAATAATCATCAGAGAAAGCTCTTCGTGAGGAACAGATTTTAGGAGACTATATTCTAAAGCATGGGAAAACGGCCCATGTCCAATGTCATGAAGGAGGATAGCTATAAGCGCTGCTTCATATTCCTCATTGCTGATTTCAGTGCCTTTGTTTCTGAGATTATCCAAAGTGATACTCATCAGGTGCATGGCACCCAAAGCGTGATGAAAACGCGTATGAAGAGCACCTGGATAGACGAAGTCTGTCAGTCCTAACTGCTTGATCCTGCGTAATCTCTGGAAGTAAGGGTGATCAATGATAGTAAAAATCAGCTCACTCGGAATGGTGATGAAACCATAGACGGGGTCGTTGAGTATTTTCTGGCTTTTCAAGGAGGCCTCTTTTGTTTACCCAAAAGTAATTATAATTTTAAAAGAAACGGAATCATAACAATGCAAAACCCACAGATCCTTTGGGCAGACGATGAAATCGACCTGCTCAAACCACATATTCTTTTTTTGCAGCAAAAAGGCTACGATATAGCTACAGTCAATTCTGGTGTAGATGCTATTGAGGAGGTGGAAAAAAATAATTTTGATGTCATCTTTTTAGATGAAATGATGCCTGGGATGACAGGTCTGGAAACTTTGCAGCAAATCAAGCAAATCAAGCCTCAGATTCCTGTGGTGATGATTACGAAAAGTGAGGAGGAGCATATCATGAATGATGCGATCGGAGGAAAGATTGCGGACTATCTGATTAAACCTCTCAATCCAAGTCAAATCTGGTTATCTGTCAAAAAGATTCTTCAAAATCGCCAATTGATAGACGAAAAGACTACACTCAATTATCAGCAAGAATTTATGAATATCAGCATGGCCTTTGGAGATGCTGAGGATCATGAAGATTGGGCTAATATTTATAAAAAGCTGACCTATTGGGAACTCCAGATCGATTCGACTGAAAACAAAAATATGTTGGAGGTTTTAGAGTCTCAAAAAACTGAAGCCAATTCCTCTTTTGCAAGGTTCGTCAAGGACAATTATCTGGATTGGATGCAAGAGAAAAATCAGGAAAAGCCTTTGCTCTCCTATCAGGTGATGAAAAAGAAGGTTTTTCCAAAGATGCGCGAAGGGAAGCCGCTTTTCTTCATTGTGATTGATAATCTAAGATTAGATCAATGGGAAGAGATCGAAAGCTTGGTTTCGCCCTATTTCAATATTAAAGAGAAACAGACCTATTATAGTATTCTACCGACCACCACTGCTTTTGCCAGAAATGCCTTGTTCAGTGGGATGATGCCAATGGACATGGCTCGGTTTTATCCAAATTTTTGGGAAGATGAGGATTCAGATGAGGGGAAAAATAATTTTGAGGAGGATTGGATCCGAATCAACATGGAGAAAAATCGAATCGCGGGAAAATTCACCTACCATAAAATTCTTCAGGCAAACCAGGGAAAAGCGGCTTTAGATCAATTTCACGCCATGCTTCAAAATGAGCTGAATGTATTGGTTTATAACTTTGTAGATATGGTTTCCCATGCCCGAACCGATATGAAAATGATCCGAGAATTGGCTCCTGATGAGTCTGCTTATCGATCCTTAACTAAAAGTTGGTTTGAGCATAGTAGTTTATTCGATTTACTCAAGAAGATTCAAAGTGCCGACGCGGACGTAATTATCACTACTGATCACGGTACTAAGCGTGTAAATAAGCCTTATAGAATTATTGGTGATAAAAACGTGACCACCAATTTGAGATATAAGCAAGGGAAGAACCTGAACTTTGAAGCGGGGAAGGTTTTTGAAATTAGAAAACCTGAAGATGCAAAGCTTCCAAAATTGAATGTTTCCTCAAGTTATGTCTTTGCTGTGGAGGATTATTTCTTCGCATATCCTAATAATTACAACTACTACGTCAACTATTATAAAGATACTTTTCAACACGGTGGTGTATCTTTGGAGGAAATGATCATACCGATCGTTCACCTTACATCAAAATAGACAGCTTAGTGCTTAGCAGAATTTATGAAATGTCGGAGCTTGCCTCCGTTGCTGATTGGGTCTTTGCAAATGCAGGAGATGAAAAAATCTGGGTGTTCCAAGGCGAAATGGGTGCCGGTAAAACAACCCTAGTCAAATCTCTTGGAGAAAAAATGGGCGTGATTGATCCAATGAGTAGCCCTACTTTTGGAATAGTCAACCAATACGAGACTGCCAGTGGTGATAGAATTTATCATTTTGACTTTTATAGACTAGATGACCCTGCCGAAGCATTGGACATTGGGATAGAAGAGTATTTCTATAGTGGAGATTATTGTTGGATGGAATGGGCTGAAAATTTAGGTGGATTGATCCCCGATCAATTTTTATTGGTAAAAATTGAGTATTATACTGCTTCAAGTAGAAAAATCACGCTTCAATTAATTGAGGATGTCCACTGAGATGAAAGATATAGCAGCTGTTGGGCTGATTCCTAAAGAATCTCCTGTCAAAGTAAAAAAAGACGGAAAAGAGTTAAGCATTGGTCTTCCAAAGGAAAAATCATCGGAAGAAAAGCGAGTGGTATTGACTCCTGAGGCAGTTGGATTGTTGACTAACAATGGAATGCATGTGATCGTGGAAACAGGAGCCGGTGTTGCATCCAAGTTTTCTGACCAAGATTATTCAGACGCCGGGGCTAAAGTTGTTTATTCCTCTAAGGAAGCCTTTGAAGTCGATTTGGTCTTGAAAGTAGATGCTCCAACCATTGAAGAAATAGGCTTTATGCAATTGGGAGCTTGTTTGATTTCTGCTTTACAAATTGGAAATCAAAGTAAAGAGCTGATCCAGGCTTTGAATACTAAAAAGATTACAGCTGTTGCCTTTGAATATTTAGAAGATAAAGTGGGAGGGATGCCAGTTGTTAGGGCTATGTCCGAAATTGCCGGAAGCACCGTAATGCTAATTGCTTCAGAATACCTTTCTTCTGTAAACGATGGTAAAGGCTTGATCATGGGAGGTGTAACTGGAGTTCCCCCAACTCAAGTGGTCATCATTGGTGCAGGAACAGTAGCCGAATATGCTGCAAGGACAGCTCTAGGTTTGGGGGCAAATATCAAAGTGTTTGATAATCATATTTATAAGCTTAGAAGACTAAAGCAATTACTTGGGCAACAAGTTTATACTTCTACAATTGACAATTTGACTTTGACTCAGGCTTTATCTGAAGCGGATGTTGTAATTGGGGCCTTAAGAGCAGAAAAAGGGAGGAATAAAATTGTAGTAAGTGAAGAAATGGTGGCCAATATGATGCATGGAAGTATCATAATTGACGTTGGGATTGATCAGGGAGGTTGTATTGAGACTGCAAGCATGACGACACATAGTGAACCTACTTTCACAGTCCATGATGTGATTCATTATTGCGTTCCTAATATAGCTTCTAGGGTTTCTAGAACAGCTTCCTATTCCTTGAGTAACATTTTTACTCCGATTGTCCTTCAAATGTCAGATTTGGGAGGCCCAGAAGAAATGATTTTTAATTACCGATGGTTCTTGAGAGGTGTCTACACTTACCGTGGTAGCCTAACCAATGCATATTTAGCTAGGAAATTTGATCTTACTCACAAGGAATTACAATTACTCCTTGCTGCTAGATATTGATTAGTCTTAGGAAAGAAGGTTTTGTCTTAACAAGAATTCTAATTGATCATTTGCTTTGATCAATGATTGTGTCAAACGTTCGTTTTCCTTACGAAGCGTATATACTTCAAAGGCATTTTTAATGACTGTTCTCAAATAATCTTCTTCCCAAGGTTTGGTTAGGTAATGATATACTTGACCTTTATTAATAGCATCAATTACTGCTTGGATATCTGTATATCCAGTCAATAAAACTCTAATTGGATTTGGGTGAATAGGGATGATTGATTCAAGAAATTCGACACCTGTTTGCTCAGGCATTCTTTGGTCAGTAATGATGATGTCTATCTCTTCTTTTTCTAGAACCTCTCTGCCTTCTTTTGCTGAAATAGCAAGGAAAATTTTAAAATCTCGGCGAAAAGTAGCCTTGAATGCCTGAAGGTTATTTTCTTCATCATCCACGTATAAAATTCTTATTTTTTCTTCAGACTTCTTTTCCATTAATTTTCCAAACTAATATGGTATGTGAAATTAGTTCTAAATAATTGTATTTTTTTATCAAAACCAAACAATTTGTTTTATGTATTTAATCAATAGCGCATTAGATTTTTCAATGAATTAGAATAAATAATTGATACAATTGATTTGACATATAAAATCAAAAATTAACTTTACCTACTGTCACCTTTACACTTTCTTACCAAAAATGCTTATTTCATCCAAATCTGCCTTGGCTGATCAGGTTTATCCAGTAATTCTTGATCCTAAGAATTATTGTGATAAAGAAAAGCTGGTGGACCTATTTCACAATCCTCAAATATCTATTGTTGATCAAATTGAGAGTCAGGTTGCAGACCTGATAAAGTCTAGTCATCCGACTAAAGCATTATCAAAGAAAGAATTAGACAGACTAATAGAAGAGTTTTTCGAAGGTCAAATCAAGGAAGATTATGGTAATTGGGTTTATTACCCATGGAAATATACTTTAGTTCACCTTTTGCCGGAAGAGGAGTTTATCAAAGTTAGAACACTAAGAAACAATTATAAGATCACGCCACAGGAACAAGCTGAACTGGCTCAAAAGAAAGTTGGAATCGTCGGCTTGTCAGTTGGGCAAAGTATTGCTTTGGTCATGTCTCTTGAGAGAAGTTTTGGGGAATTGCGTCTTGCAGATTTCGATACCTTGGAATTGAGTAATCTTAATCGTCTGAGAGCGGGGGTGACAAATTTGGGAACTGAGAAAGTTGTAATTGCTGCTAGGGAGATCTCTGAAATGGATCCATATCTCAAATTAAAGCTCTACCGAGGAGGTATTTCTGAGGATAACATTGATGAGTTTTTTGAGGATGGGGGGATGTTGGATCTGATAATTGATGAATGTGACAGTCTGGATATAAAGGTATTACTTCGAGAAAAAGCCAGGAGTAAAAAAGTGGCTTTGATGATGGAGACTTCAGACAGAGGGATGCTAGATGTGGAGCGTTTTGATGATGAACCAGATAGACCATTGTTTCATGGGTATTTGGGCGATCTCAATTTGAAGTCATTGAAAAACCTGACCAATAAGCAGAAAGTACCTATGGTACTGAAGATTACAGGTGAAGATACCCTTTCAACTCGGATGAAAGCTTCTCTACTGGAAGTGACTCAGAGTATCACATCTTGGCCTCAATTAGCTTCTTCTGTATTTTTGGGAGGTGCTTCCATTGGGCATGTTGCACGAAATTTTTTATTGGGAGAAGATATTGAGTCGGGTAGGTATTTTGTGGATTTGGATGAATTGATTCCTTCCAAAAAGATTAAAAAAGTAGAACAAACCCCTTCCGAAGGATTAAGTCAAAGTTGGTCTGATGAATCAATTTATGATTACAAGGAAGGTTCTACATATAAGTTGTTGCCTGAAGAGTTGGAGCATTTGGTTCGATTAGCCAATTTGGCTCCTTCAGGTGGAAATTCTCAACCATGGAAGTGGGTTTTTGATAAAAATGGAGTTCTCCACTTGTTTGAAGATAAGTCCTTGAGCAATTCCCTGTTGGACTATAAAAGTTCAGGCTCCCTTTTAGCCTTTGGAGCTGCTCTTGAAAATATTCGTCTTGCTTCTGCAGATATGGGTATACAGGTTGAGATAGAATATAAAATCTCTGAATTTGAACAAGATTACATTGCACAGGTTCGTTTCCTTTCAAAATCTTCTGAAAGCATTTCTGTTCCATTTGGAGAACTTTCCCAAGGGATTTCTCTTAGATGCACAAATAGGAAAAACGGTCCAAAAGAAGAATTAAAGTCAGAGGTTCTTGAGATTTTGAAGACCATAGGGACTAAAGAAAAAGAGATTTCAATAGAAGTAGTTTCTTCCAATGAAGACTTGAAACAACTTGCGGGTATTATTGGGGGTATGGATCGATATCGATTGCTTCACGAGCAAGGATATCAGGATTTTATGAATGAAATCCGATGGTCAGATGAAGAAGCTAAAAGCACAGGCGATGGAATAGATATTGCAACTTTGGAAATGGATCCTTCCTCCAGAGCTGCCATGGGCTTAGTTAGAGATCCTGGTACGGTAGAATTTTTCAGGAAACATGATTTGGGCTTTGGCCTTTCTAAAATTTCTGATGATACCATACTTAGCTCCTCAGCCATTTTGATGATTGAAAGCGATTCTTATGATCCTATTTCGATCTTAAAAGCTGGTGCTACTCTTCAGAGAATTTGGTTGAAAGCTAATATATTGGGCATTAGTATTCAGCCCGTTTCCGCATCCCTGTTTATCTTTCATAGGGTAGAATGTGAAGAAAACAGTGGGTTTTCTCCAGAAGAAAAAGAAGGTATAAAAGGATTGAAAAAGGGCCTGAATGAAATTTTCAATAAAGATCTTAAGAAGAAAGAAATCTTTATGATTCGCCTTAATAAAGCAGATGAACCAAGTATGCGCTCCTATCGTCGGGATGTGTGGACAAGCCTAATAGTGTTGTAGGATTATGTATAAGTTGATTGCGTTCAAGGCGGTAGATTATCCAGAGAGGTGTGAATTGTTCATTGAGGGGCATCGACAAGTATTGGAAAGTATTGGAGTCAAAAAAGTCACATCTGCTAATAATTCATGGGCTCAAAACCCTGATGTCATAGTGGTAATTGTGGAATCCAGCGAGGATGGGCAGATCTACGGAGGTGCACGAATTCATAAAGCAAATGAAATTTCCCCGCTGCCGATGGTGGAGGCAATTCAAGATCTAGATAGTTCAATCAGGGATGTAATCGCTAAGGACCTCGATGCAGGAACCGGTGAGGTTTGTGGTCTTTGGAATTCTAGAAAAATCACTGGATTAGGGATAGGTGCTATTTTTATGGTTAAAGCTTGTTTGGCATTGGCACCAAAAATTGGCTTAAATTCACTATATGCATTATTTGCACCTACTACAGTGAAACTTGGACTTGAAATAGGATACGAAGTTTTGTCTGAGGTGGGGAATAACGGTACTTTTTATTATCCCAAATTGGATTTGATTGCCACTGCAATGAAACTTCATGATGTGGTCAATCTTCCCATGACAGCAGAGGAACACCGAGAACCGATTTTTAGAATACGAAACAATAGATCACTGATCATTGAAGAAGTTTATAGAAACAGACATGTCACATTAGAGTACACATCTTTTTTAGAATGATAAGAACATTAGTAATAGTATTTATAGCTGCATTCTTTACCATTTCTTGTACAGAAAAGAATGAGGACGATTTTAAATATGTAGGCTACACCATGCTTTCCGAAATGGGAGAAGGATTAAGTAATCTCAATCTGGATAATATTTCTTGGAAAGAAGAAGATGATGCAAACCTTTTCTTAGGATATAGCGATTCGGTGATTTTGATCAAAGTCGTCTTGAATTCTAGGTTTTTAGAGGAAAATCTAGTTGATATTTCATTTGAAAATCCAATGCTCAATGAAATAGAGGTTTATGATCAAAATGGAGCACTTCTATCCAAATTGGGGAGGGTGAATTATACCAAAAGTGATTTCAATTCACTCTTTAATCAAGATATGATCCCAGTTAACCAGGCTTTGACCTATTTCATCAAGGTGAAAAGTCTGGGAAATATCGTAGTTCCGATAGAAATCAATCATGAATCGGAATCCACCTATGCACTTAAATTGGATCAAAAGAATGTGCTTTTTGGGATTTATTTCGGGATTGTGTTGGCTATGTTTTTTTACAATCTCTTCCTATGGTCTTCAACCAAGGATTACCTCTATGGGATTTTCATCTTTTATATCCTTTTGGAAGGACTCAACCAAAGTGTGTTGGCGGGCTATATTGATGCCTACTTTTGGCCCGATAATATTTACCTAAAAGAACACGCTTTCTATATCACCACCATTTTGGTTTCAATGACGGGTATTTATTATTCATTGAAGTTTTTGAATATTAAGAATCTCAATAAGAGAGTTTATAATGTTGGGTTTGGAGTTATTGTAATTTACTTTTTTGTACTGATTACATTCTTTATTGATTTTGGAATCGGTCAGTTCAATATCAAAATCATGCAAAGCTTATTGGGTTTTGTGTCATTCTACTTACTATCAATTTCAATTTTCAGCTTAAGGAAAGGGTATCGCCCTGCTAAATTCTTCTTATTTGCCTGGTCATTATTGATCGGTAGTATGATGATATTCCTTCTTAGATATCTGAATTTCCTACCTCATAATTTTTTCACCAATTACGTATTTACAATTGGGGTGACGTTTGAGACAATTTTGTTGGCTTTCGCATTGGCAGATAAAATCAACATCCTGAAAAAGGAAAAAGAGCGTGAGCAGTCAGAGCGTTTAAGAGTATTGAAGGAGAATGAGCAGCTGATCAAAGAGCAAAATGTTCTTTTGGAAGATAAAGTAAGAGTAAGAACCGATGAATTGGAACAGGCTCTTAGAAATCTTCAAAATACCCAAAGCCAATTAGTAAGCCAGGAGAAGATGGCTTCTTTAGGTCAGTTGACAGCTGGTATTGCTCACGAAATCAATAACCCAATCAACTTTGTGAGTTCCAATATTATGCCTCTTAAGCGAGACATTGCGGACATTATGGAAGTGATAGAGTTCTACAGAGAGACTGGAAAAGAAGAATTTAAAGAAGAGTCTAAGAAGAAAGCTTTGGATCTGGAAGAAGACTTGGAATTGGACTATGTGCTTGATGAAGTTGATCAGCTTCTGAAAGGGATGGAAGAAGGAGCAAAAAGAACTGTGGAGATTGTGAAAGGCTTAAGATTGTTTTCTAGAGTTGATGAGCAAGACGTGAAGAAAGTGGATCTCCATGATGGTATCAATAGTACTATTATCTTGCTGAATAGTTCGATTCCTGGAAAAATAAGAATTGTCAGAGAGTTTGGAGAATTGCCTTTAGTGGAGTGTTTGGCAGGTAAAATCAACCAGGTATTTATGAATATTATCAATAATGCGGTTCATGCATTAAGTGATAATTTAGATACCATTAGTGATCCTAAAATAACACTAAGGACCAAGAATGAAGGTGATCAGGTGGTTGTGGAAATTGAGGATAATGGTCCTGGAATGCCAGAAAGTGTCAAGCAAAGAATTTTCGAACCTTTCTTTACTACAAAGGCAGTAGGGAAGGGTACAGGTTTGGGCCTTTCAATAGTTTATTCTATTATTGAGAACCATAAAGGGACTCTGGAAGTAAAATCTGAAGAAGGTCAAGGAACTACTTTTATTATAACGCTACCTGTTTACCAAAGCACAGCCAAATATGAATAGCAAAATTCATGTGCTCTACATAGATGATGAGGATAATAACCTCAAATCTTTTAGAGCTACTTTAAGAAAGGATTTTAAGATTTTTACAGCTATTGATGCAGAAGAAGGGCTTAAAATAGCTCAAGAAGAAGATGTTCATGTTGTAATCGCTGACCAAAGAATGCCGGGAATGACCGGTACTGAGTTTTTTGAAAAACTGATTGAAATCAATCCAGATCCTATCCGTATCCTCCTGACCGGATATTCTGATATTGCCTCTGTAATCGATGCGATCAACAAGGGTGAAGTTTACCGTTTTATCGATAAGCCATGGAATATTGAGCAGATCAAAAACTCGATCAAAAACGCAGCGGATATTTTCTTTATGCGTCAGGAGCTCAAAGAAAAAAACATCAGGCTAAAGAAGTTGCATACAGAAATGAATCAATTTGTTTATAGTCTTTCTCACGAATTGAGAGGGCCATTGATGAGTATTTCAGGAGTATCCAAACTCGCCAAAATGGAGGTGAGTGATCCGAATATCATGGAGTATTTTGAAATGATTGATTCTGCAACTACCAAGTTGGATGACTTCATTTACAAAATGTTGGACTTTTATAGATCTACTAAAATTGATCACAAAGTTGCTGAGATTGACTTTAAAGCAGTAGTAGCCCAACAAATGGAAGCCTATCATGCTAAATTTAATCTGGAGCATTTCCATATTGATGTACAAATCACCCAAGAAGATGTATTCTATTCGGATGAATCTAAAATCCGAGTGATCTTGAATAATTTATTTAGCAATTCTGTTCAATTCCAAAAAAGGGGAGAAGGTGAGAAAAGGATTAGTCTTACTGTTGATGTGAGAGAAGGTCAAGCTCTTATAATGTTGGAAGACAATGGGATAGGGATTGATGAACGTCATCGTTCTGATGTGTTTAATCTATTTACACGTGCCACTCAAAAGAATGTAGGTACAGGACTGGGCCTTTATATGGTAAAAGAAGCCGTGGAGCAATTGGGCGGAAATATTGAATTGGAATCTATATTGGATGAAGGAACGACCTTTAGAGTCGCTCTACCTTCATTGAAATAACCCCTTCTTTGTGGGGATTTTAATCGGAAAGCGTATCTTTGCGGACCAACTTTTTATTAACAAAAAGAAAAATTTATGATTAACCCTTGGCATGATGTCAATATTGGGAAAGAATCTCCTGAAATTGTAATGGGAGTTGTTGAAATTCCCAAAGGAAGTAAAGGCAAATACGAATTGCATAAAAAATCAGGGATGTTGATGTTGGACAGGGTATTATTCTCTGCGGTTCACTATCCTGCTAATTATGGATTTATTCCTCAAACCTTTTGTGAGGATCATGACCCATTGGATATCTTGATTATTTCTCAAATTGATATCCCATCTATGTGCTTGGTTGAAGCAAAGGTGATCGGTGTTATGAGAATGGTCGATGGTGGTGAGGCTGATGATAAAATCATCGCTGTAGCTGCAGGTGATCAATCCGTAAACTATATCAATGACATCGACGAACTTCCTCCTCACTTGATGAAGGAAATTCACAGATTCTTTGAAGACTATAAGAAGTTGGAAAACAAAGAAGTGAAAGTAGAAGACTTCTTAGGCAAAGAAGATGCTCTTAGAATTATCAGGGAGAGTATTGATCTTTACGACAAGAACTTCAGAAACCAATAAAAAATTAAAGCCTGAGAAATCAGGCTTTTTTGCTTTTTACGCGTTGCTTCGGAGCTTTTTTGATCAAATATTTGATTAGGTCTGTATAAGCGTCGTGCTCGTGATTGGAAACCGAAATGGACTGCTTGTCCGAAAATGCAATGGTCAATTGCTTGAATTCTTTTTTATTGGCCATTACCACTTCCTCTTCCCAGGCTAAAATATCAGAAACGGGATATGCTTTATGAAATCCCCGAAGTGGCATCTTAATGATGATCTGATCTCTTCCCGCAGTGATAAATCGAAAACCCGCCAACATTTTCACCAATAGCATCAAAAGAACCAAGGTGATAATCGTAGCAGCAATCAGATAAAACCAAAAGCCAAAGCTTCCTTTGTAAGCGAAATCCCTCAAAATCAGGATTAAGCCTGCCAAAAGAGCCACTACGATGATTCCCAGTGAAAAATAAGTGGAACTTTTCGGTTTAATGACGACCATGTGCTTGTTGAATTTCTTGAAGTTTTTCGAACGCAAAAGTCTCTAATTCTTTGAAAAAAGCTAAGAAAATCACGTCAAATTCTTCTTCTCTTTCTACTAAAGCCGAATGAGCTTCTTCCATTTTGGAATTGAATTTGGTTCTTTTGGACATTCCTGTAAGCGCACTTTGAATACCCTCTACGCTTCCATAGGCCAAAAGCCAATTGTCCTTTCTCATCCAATAATACATGTTTGCAAAGCGTGGAGGAAATATCTCTTCATAAGAGTCAAGGGTTTCAAAAGTTTCCTGAATAAAGGTCTTCAGAGGAATATCTTTGAACTCCTTCCAATGTTTAATTAAAAAGTAATCGAAAAAAATATCTGTGATCACAGTAGAATAATGTCCAAACTTGGGTCTCAAATAGGATTGTCCTGCCTTGACAAGTGGATGGGAATCAGTAAAGAAATCAATTTCTCGATGGAGCAAAATCCCCATCATAATGCCATCCTCAAAGTCATTAATCTGCTTTCCTTTGACAAAATCAGCTATAAAATTCCCGACCAGAATTTTTTCTTGTTGAAAGGAAAGAAATGCATGAGCAAGAAAATTCATAAGGGAGAAACTCTAAGACTTTTGATTAGTTTCGCCTAAAATACGGATTGATGGACAAAGTCACTGAGGAATTAAAAAAAGGTCTGAAACTTTTGAAATTGGAATGGCAGGAGGATCTGGCCCAGTACAAGAAGAAATTTTTGAATACTTCTCTGGTTGCCAAGAAGAAAGAAGGAATAACTTGGTACCCTGTGCAAGTGAAAAAGTCCAAAATCGGAATGGGAGAGAGGTTGTTGGTGGAAATAGAAAAATTGGACCATCATCAGGCTTCCTCTTTTCAATCCGGAAAATCTGTTTCTTTTTTTTCCAATCAAGAAGGCTACCAGTCTGCGGAATTTAGAGTCAATGGTGTGATCAATACCGTCAAAAAAGACATGATGGTGGTCACACTTCAAGCAGATGAATTGCCAGAATGGATGGAGGGAAGCAAACTGGGAGTTGATTTACTATTTGATGAGGCAAGCTATCGGGAAATGGAATTTGCCCTTAAGCAAGTGATCAAAGGCGATACTCCCAGAATCAAAGAATTCAAAGAAATTCTCCTGGGTGATCAGGCTCCAAAATTCAATTCCCAAGACAGAATAGAAAAGGCTAATCTAAACTTTTCACAGAATCAAGCCTGCCAGAAAATATCCGAAGCTCAAAATGTAGCTATCATCCATGGACCTCCGGGAACAGGGAAAACGACTACCTTGATTCAGGCGATTCTGGAAGCGGTTGAGGATAGGAAGTCTATCCTAGTTTCTGCACCAAGTAATGCAGCTGTTGACTTATTGGTGGAGAAATTAACAGATCAGGGAGTCTCTACACTTCGTCTCGGACATCCGGCAAGAGTGGAGGAAAAAATCCTCAATCAGACCTTGGACGCCAAAACTGTCCAGCATGACAGCTACAGAGACCTTAAGAAGCTCCGAAAAGAGATAGATCAGTACCTTAAACTGGCCAAGCAATACAAAAGGAATTTTGGTAAAGAAGAAAGAAGGCAACGCCAATTACTTTTTGATGAAGTGGGTAGAATACGTGAAGCGGCTAGACATTTGGAGGAATACATTTCCTATGACATTTTCCAAAAAACACAGGTCTTTGCCTGTACTTTGGTGGGTGCTTCTCATTTCCAGTTGAAAGAGATGACTTTTGATGTGGTATTCATTGATGAAGCCGCTCAGGGCTTGGAAGCTGCTACTTGGATTCCGATTTTGAAAGCAAAAAAGATTGTATTTGCAGGAGACCACCTTCAACTTCCACCAACTATCAAATCCTACGAAGCTTCCCAATCTGGATTGGCCGAGACACTGATGGAGAAAGTGATATCCAGAAAGCCAGAAGCAGCCGAATTACTGCAGGTTCAGTATAGGATGAAATCTGAAATCATGGGCTTTTCCAATTCATATTTCTACAAAGGGAAATTAGAAGCTGCCCCGAATACGGAAGATCATTTCTTTGAAAATGAACCTGTTTTGGAATGGATTGATACTGCCGGGGCAGGATATACCGATAGACAGGAAGAGGATAGCTTAAGTACATTCAATCCTGAGGAAGCTGCTTTTGCTTGCCGCTATTTGGAAGATTTGATCAAACGGATTGGAGTCGGGAAATTCAAAGAGAATGAATGGACTATTGGATTGATTGCGCCTTATTCAGCGCAAGTTCGGTACTTGAGAAGTCTGATTTTTGAATCCTATGATTACCCGAATCTTAAAGCTTTCTCTGATTTGATTACCATCGATACGGTGGATGGGTTTCAAGGCCAGGAAAGAGATTTGATGCTGATTTCTTTGACTCGATCCAATGAACGGGGTGAAATTGGCTTTTTGGCGGATGAGAGAAGAATGAATGTCGCCTTAACCCGTGCCAAACGCAAACTGGTTCTAGTAGGTGATAGTAGCACTTTGGCTATCAATCCCTTTTTTGACTCCATTCTTCAATATTTTGAAGAGACGGGTCGATATAGAAGTGTTTGGGAGTTTATGGATTCTTAGAGTCTTTTTCATCCTCCGATTTCCCAGAAAGCTTAAATACCAAATAACCAATACCGATCACAAAGTGTAGTGCAACGATGCTGACGACGATAATGATCCCGGTATTGCTCATAGATTAGTTTCTAGAAATTATTTCTTGTTGATAGACCAAATTGAGAAGGCTAAGTACCTCTCCAAAAGACTCTGCAGTTTTCAATTGCTCATCAGAAACCTTTTTGCCTAAAAGTCTACAAAGTAATAAACCATAAACACCATTCAGGCAAATCTGGATTTCATTACCCAAGTCCTGTCCTTCCGCATCCATCACTGCCTGTACGATATGTGGTTTGGCTTTTTGATAGGATTCGAAGTAGGTTTTATCGGTTTTAAGTAATTGCCAATGGATTTTTGAAAGCTCATCAACCAATTTGCGAGTTTCTTCCAAATGGCCTTTCTCAAGAATTTCTTCTTGTTCCATTCTGGATTTGATTTCTTCAAACCATGAAGAAATCTCTGATTTTTCCAGTTCCTCAACTGGATAATGTGAAACCACATATTGATTGATTTCTTCCAGATTTCCCTGATAAGATCTAATCAGATCCTCCATCTGGTAGAGGTAAAGAATGTATTCGGCAATATTGTTAAGCTTCTTTTTGGCAGCGATTGACTTCATAGTTTTCTAAATGTGCTGCAAAGGTAAAAAACATAAAATAAAAGGGAGTCTTGAATTTGAAGACTCCCTTATCTCTTATTGTTCGGTGGATTCTGTATCTACAGACTCCTCTCTCCAGCCTCCTCCTAAACTCCTATACAATTCCACCTTGGCCAAGGCTAGTTGCATTTTCAGCTGGACTACTTCCAATTGGTTTTGAAGCGCATCTTCCTGAGCATTGATAATCTCCAGATAGTTTGCAAAACCACTTTCGAAAAGCAAGAAGGCGTTGGTCATGCCTTTGGTAGTCGTGCGCATCCGAGTTTGTGCAATTTCATATTCCTCTTGAAGCTTTTCCATGTTTACTAAAGCATCTGACACTTCAGTCACAGCTGTATTCACCTTTTCTCTGAAATCCAGTTCCGCAATTTCTCGTTGTTTGATGGCGATTTGATGATTGGTTTTTAGTTTTCTGTTTTGGAAAATAGGTTGAAAAAGAGCTCCGTTTAGAAGTGCAAATCCAGACCCAATCGGATCCAGGACTGTTCCCAACTGCATTGAATTTAATCCCATTCCAGCACTAATCGTCAAAGATGGGTATTTCATCGCCTGAGCAATACCTACTCTAGCATTGCTGGCAACCAGATTGTATTCCGACGCCAAAACATCTGGTCGGTTTTGAATCAATTCCAAAGGAACTCCAGTACTATAGCTATTGCTTAATGCCAAATCTTCCAAAACACCACTCAAGGCAATCGTTCCCGGTGTTTTTCCCAAAAGATTATTGAGTCTGTTTTCATGAAGAGTATAGGCTTTCTCCAATTGAGGAATCAAAGCCTTGGCGCGGAGCATTTGGGATTCTGTTTGTTGAATCGCCAAAGCGGTGATTTCCCCAGCATCGTATTGAAGTTTGACGATTTTCAAAGTGTTCTGACTCAAAGCAAAGTTTCTCTGGGCAACAGTTAGCTGAGACTTAAGCATCAGCATATTGAAATAAGTGCTGGCAATTTCAGAAACGATGGCTGTTTGAAGAGCCTTTTGAAACTCCTGAGTTTGCAGGTATTTAGCCAAGGCAGCATCTTTTTGCCAAGCCAATTTGCCCCATACATCCAATTCCCAACTGCTTTGCAGAGAAACAGCATAAGCTAAATTCTCAGTATAAAGGGTCGTTGGTACTCCATCCGGATGGTTTCTTCTGGATCTATTGGAACCATAATTATTGAAGTTCTCCGAATAGTATTCTCTTCTAAATGATCCAGGTGTAGCACCTAGACTTGGAAGGAAATTAGCTTTGGATTGCAAGAAGCTTTCATTGGAGATTTCAATTTGTTTGGCTGCTTTTTGCAAATCAAAATTGTGATCCAAAGCCTCTTCAATCAATGAATTCAAGGTGGAATCTTTGAAAAATTCCGTCCAGCTGATGTGTGCTATTTGCTTTTCACCAACAAAAATGCTGTCTTGGAGCTTTTCTCCTCCATAGAATTCCTCAGGAATATCTGTCTCGGGACGAGTATAGCTTTCCCCGACTTTACAGCTGCTTGCAACCGCCAAAATCAAAAAGAAAGGAACTATATATTTGATCATTTTCATGATTTATCTGAGTCTTTGGTGATACTAAGTGCAAATCGATCTTGAAGATCCTGGAAAAGGTAAGCTAGAACAGGAATGAAAATGAGGCCTAGTGAAATCCCGAAAATCATTCCTCCGGCCGTACCAATACTGACTGATTTTGTCCCTTCGGCGGACGATCCTACTGAAAACATCAACGGAACCAATCCGGCTGTAAAGGCAAAAGAAGTCATCATGATAGGACGAAGTCTTTGCTGACAGGCTTGTAGTACAGAATCAAGAATATTCAATCCTGCTCTTCTTTTTTGGGCCACAAATTCCACTATCAGAATGGCGTTTTTGGCCAGCAAACCGATGAGCATAATCAAGCCGACTTGTACATAGATGTTATTATCGATTCCTACGAGATTGATTGAAACAAAAATCCCAAGAATCCCTGCAGGAAGTGATAGAATCACTGCCATAGGCAGCCAGAAACTTTCGTATTGGGCTGCCAAAATAAAGTAGGTCAAGATGATGCTGATGATAAAGATCAAGGTGGTGTCGGAGCCTGACTTTTTCTCTTCCAAACTCATCCCGGTCCATTCAAATCCTAGGTTTGCAGGAAGTTTTTGTTCACTCAAATCCTCAATCACCTTCATGACATCTCCGGTACTGTAACCTTTGGCAGGAGTAATATTGATCCGAGCAGCATTGTAGAGATTGTATCTAAAAACTGTCTCAGGACCATAGGTGGGCTCAAGTTTGACGAAGGCAGTCAAAGGAACCATTTCACCCTTTTTGTTTTTGACCATGATGGAATTGATCGCTTCCGGATTTTCACGATACTCAATATCAGACTGCATATAAACCATGTACTGACGAGTGAATCGGTTAAAGTCCCCAACTCGCGTTCTACCAAAATTGGATTGGATGGTAAACATCATGTCCTTGACAGAGACGCCCAAAGCTTTTGCCTTTTCGTAGTCGATGTCAATCTTGAACTGCGGGAAATTGGTATTGTAAGAGGTAAAGGCTTTTTCTATGGCTTTTTGTCTACTTAGTTCCGCAAGGAATTCATTGACCAAAACACCAAACTCTGCCAAATCTCCATCTGAATAATCCTGAAGGACGATTTGAACCCCATCAAAATTACCGAAACCTTGGATGGTCGGTCGAGGGTACATGTTGATTTTTGGCTCATTTAGAACTGAAAGCTTTTCTGTCAAATGCTTCACTACGTCGTTGAGAGCAGAAATATCACCTCTTTCAGAAACCGGCTTCAATTTGATATAGCCCAAACCTGTGGAGGCACTTTCTGAATCATCTACAATGTTGTAACCCGAAACCGTGTTGACACTGGCAACAGCTTGCTCCAAATGTAATAGTGAGTCAGCTTCACGCAACAATTGATTGGTTCTGTGAAGGGAAGATCCCTCTGGCATGGTCAAAGAGAAAATCAAGAAGTTGTCATCTTCTGTTGGGATAAAGCCTTTTGGGGTGGTGGAGGCCATAAAATAGGTTCCAGCGCAAACCAAAGCCAACCCACCAATTGTCCACCATTTTCCTTTGATCGCCAGTTTGACAATTCCGATATACCAATTGGTGAACCGGTCGAAAACAGTGTCGAATTTCTTCAAGCCTTTACCTTTGATAGTTTTGAGCTTGTCAGCAGGTTTGGAGTTTTTGACTTTTTTCCAAAGGTTTTCATCCTCCGTCTCTTCATCCTCAGCTTTCTTCTTTTTACCCAAAATCAAAGCACTCAATACTGGAACCAATGTCAAAGCATTGATTGCAGAGATCAATACTGCGAAAATGATGGTGAAAGCGAATTCTTTGTAAAAGACTCCAACAGGCCCATCCAAGAATCCAGCAGGAAGGAATACGGCCGCAATTACAATCGTGATAGAAATGATCGCTCCAGTGATTTCTGATAAAGCGGCATTTACAGCGTCTAAAACCTTGAGTCCCTGTTCATGCATTTTTTCATAAATCGCCTCGATTACCACAATCGCATCATCGACCACAATCCCGATGGCAAGTACGATTGAAAACATACTCAATACGTTCATTGTCGCTCCAATCAATTGGAGGAAAAAGAATGTGCCGACTAAGGAAACTGGGATAGAAATCGCTGTAATGATTGTCGCACGGAAGTCTTGAAGGAAGATGAAAACAACCAAGAAAACCAGTACAAAAGCCTCAATCAAAGTCTTTTGAACGTGGTGCATGGACTCATCAATCTGATCGCGAACACTATAGGAAATGTTGTATTTCATTCCTTCAGGGAAGGCTTTCGCTTGGTCTTCCATTATTTCCCGAACAGCTTTGTCGATTTCCACCGCATTGGCTCCTTGCTGTTGAACGATGTCAATGGTAACTGCCGATTTGCCATCTAATTTGTTTTCACTGGCATAATTCGATGCTCCAAACTCCAATCTGGCTACATCTTTCAATTTCAGTTGGGCGCCGTCCTCTTCAGTCTTGATGACCAGGTTTTCATATTCTTCAGGCTCACTGAATCGGCCATTGTGTTTTAGTACAATTTCAAAAACCTCTTCGGAGTTTTCACCAAATCTTCCCGGAGCCGCTTCGAAACTCTGGTCACGAACTTCAGTGTAAACTTCCCTAGGAGTCAATCCATAAAGGGCTAATTTCTCAGGATTCAACCAGATCCTCATCGCATAATCTCGGGATCTCAAAATGGATGCTTCCGCAATTCCTCCAACACGCTTTAGTTCTCTTCGGATTTTCATCCGAGTGTAGGCATTCAAGAAAGTCTCGTCATAGGTGCCATCTTCACTGTAGATATTAATGGTCATCAAGGAACCTTTAAGTCTCTTTAAAACCACAATCCCTGCTTCGCGAACCTCTGCAGGGATTTGTTCCATGACTTTGGAGATTCTGTTTTGGATTTCGACAGCCGCTACATTGGGGTCGGTTCCCGGTTCGAAATAGACCGTAGATCTACCACGACCAGAGTTGGTAGCAGTTGAGTTTACATAACTCATGTTTTCTGCGCCATTGATGGCCTCTTCCAAAGGCAGAAGGACGGATTTGGCAACCGTTTCAGCATTTGCTCCAGGGTAGTAAACCTGCACACTGACACTTGGAGGGGCGATTTCTGGGAATCGCTCAACTGGAAGTACGCTCATACTTGCAGCTCCTGCCAAAACCAATAGAATGGAAATGACCAGAGCAAGTACAGGGCGTTTGATGATATTTTTGATCATGGATGGTCTGCTTTTCGGAATGAATTTTTCTGGAAAGCCATTGGCCTCCCATTCTCCTTCGAAAAGGAGTTAATTCTTTGAAATAATTTCGGGATTGAAAGGACTGGAAACCTTTGTTGCCAGAAATGGGCTTTGCTCAGTTTTGGGATAAAAGATGTCCTTGCTCCAGAGGCTTGATTTTCACCCCTTCGGAGATTTTTTCTAAGCCTGCAGTGACAATTCTGTCATTTTCATTGAGGCTTTTTCCGCTGACAATAAACTGATTGCCGGTACGACCTTCAATAGTGATTTCCTTTCTTTCCACCGTGTTATCTGGTTTCAAAAGGAAAACAAATCGCTTGTCCTGAATGGAAGTGGTGGCACTCTGTGGTACCAAAATCGCATTCGGGTAAATTTGCTCCATTAGGATTTTACCTGTATTCCCAGTTCTAAGCAATGTGTCTGGGTTTTGAAAATGGGCTCTAAGTGTGATGGAGCCTGTTGATCGGTTAATTTGACCTGAGTTAGCATCGATGGTTCCTACCTTGTTATAAACACTTCCGTCTGCGAGAACCAATTTTACATCCGGGTTCATCTTTTTGGAAGTGGAATCTTTTTTCATCCTTTCATAGTAGAGATAGTCAGATTCACTCATGGAGAAATAGACATAAATCTCATGTACGTTGGAAAGAACTGTCAAAGGTTCACCATCCGTTTTCTTTACTAGGTTTCCGATAGATTTCGGTATTCTACCCATCAAACCATCCACGGGTGCTTTGATGGTTGTAAAGGCAAGGTTGATTCGCATATTAGCCGCTTCCGCTTCTGCTTTTGCAAGAGAGGATTGAGCAACCTCATAATCTGCTTGAGTGGTTTCCATTCTGACTGCAGAAATCACCTCGTTTTCAATCAATGGTTTCAATCTGTCAATTTCAGTCTGAGCCTTTCTTAGCTTGGCTTTCTCCAAATCAACATTTGCCAAGGCATTTTTCAAGTCTTCTACATAAGGCTGGCCATTGATTTTGAAAAGTGGCTGACCCTTTTTGACATATTGTCCCTCATCTACATATATCTCCTCCAATACGCCGTCTACCTGAGGTCTGATCTGTACGTTTTCTACTCCTTCAATAGATCCAAGATATTTGAATTCTAGCGCAGCAGATTCTTTTTTAAGTGTCAAGACCGGCAATGGTATACCTTCGTCTTCTACCACTTCTTCTTCGCATCCAGTAAATCCGATTGAGGCAATGGCCAAAAGCAAAAATCCGGGAATAGCTTTTAGGGGTTGGTTTAGTAACGATCTCTTTTTCATGAGTGTGATTGGTTGTTCTGAATAAATCCAGAATTATGCTAGCCAAGTGAAATAATCATACCATGGGATGCGTTACTCTTAATTAACTTTAATTCAATCGATTGCGGTCAATTTTTTCTCTTTTTAAAAGATGGCGGATTTTAATAATTGAGTAGGGTTGTGGAGAAATCCCCCAGTTTTAAGAGGTTTTAAGTACACATACAATGGGAGATTCCCCACATTTTGATGCGACAAAATCCAATTAGCATGAGTTAAAAGAGAAAAATTCAAGGTGCTTTTGGAGTATTATGTCTCTATTCAGGAATGCATTTAAAAAACAAAGAGACAGAACCTTAATTTTTACTACTTTTGCGGCACGAAAGCTTATGAAAAACATTAGAAATTTCTGTATCATCGCCCATATCGATCATGGGAAAAGTACATTGGCGGATAGATTACTGCAGGAAACTCAGACGGTCGCTGACCGAGATATGCAGAATCAGTTGTTGGATAATATGGATCTGGAGCGTGAGAGAGGGATCACCATCAAGTCTCATGCGATTCAGATGAAATATACCCATGAGGGTGAGGATTATACTTTGAACTTGATCGATACTCCTGGACACGTGGATTTTTCATATGAAGTTTCCAGATCTATTGCTGCCTGCGAAGGAGCTCTATTGATCGTGGATGCTTCCCAAGGTATCGAAGCTCAGACCATTTCCAATTTGTATTTGGCTTTGGGACATGATCTTGAAATCATCCCAGTATTGAATAAAATTGACCTTCCTGGAGCAGATCCTGAATCTGTGGCAGACGAGGTTATCGATTTGATCGGTTGTGATCGTGAAGAAATTATTTTGGCCTCTGGCAAAACGGGGATTGGGATCGATGATATCCTAAAAGCTGTCGTGACCAGAATCCCGGCACCAACCGGTGATCCTGAAGCGCCACTTCAGGCGATGATTTTTGACTCGGTTTACAACCCATTTAGAGGAGTGGAGGTGATTTTCCGAATCTTCAACGGAACCTTTAGCAAAGGAGATAAAATCAAATTTGTCAATACGGGTAGAGAATACGAGGCTGATGAAATCGGGATTTTGGGCTTGAATCAAATTCCTCAAAATACCATGTCTGCGGGTAATGTAGGCTATTTGATTTCTGGGGTGAAAGTTGCCAAAGAAATCAAAGTAGGGGATACCATCACGCATATCAAGAGACCTTGCGAAAAAGCAATCCAAGGCTTTGAAAACGTAAAACCAATGGTTTTTGCGGGTATTTATCCTGTAGATACTACTGACTATGAGGAGTTAAGAGCTTCCATGGAAAAACTTCAGCTGAATGATGCCTCCTTGGTTTGGGAGCCAGAGACTTCTGCGGCTTTGGGCTTTGGTTTCCGATGTGGATTCTTGGGAATGCTTCATATGGAGATTATCCAAGAGCGATTGGAGCGTGAGTTTGATATGACAGTCATCACCACTGTTCCATCGGTGCAGTTCAAGGCTTTGATGACTAATGATACCTATCAGGTTATCAATGCACCTTCTGATATGCCAGACCCTACCAAGATGAAGCATATCGAGGAGCCCTATGTCAAAGCTTCCATCATCACGGCGGCGGAGTATGTGGGTTCTGTGATTACCCTTTGTATGGAGAAGCGTGGTCAGATTAAAAATCAGGTTTACCTGACTGCTGAGCGAGTGGAACTAACTTTCGATATGCCTTTGGCTGAGATCGTATTTGATTTCTTTGATAAATTGAAAACCATTTCCAGAGGATATGCTTCATTGGATTATGAGCTGATTGGTTACCAGGTTTCTCACATGGTGAGATTGGATGTGATGTTGAATGGTGAACCTGTAGATGCACTTTCGGCTGTAGTACATAGAGATAAAGCATATGAATGGGGTAAGAGACTTTGTGAGAAACTGAAAGAATTGGTGCCTCGTCAAATGTTCGAAATCGCTATTCAGGCAGCTATCGGTCAGAAAATTATTGCCCGTGAAACAGTGAAAGCTCTACGAAAAAACGTATTGGCGAAATGTTATGGAGGTGATATTTCCAGAAAGAGAAAATTGCTTGAAAAGCAGAAAAAAGGTAAGAAACGAATGAGACAAGTCGGTAACGTCGAGGTGCCTCAGGAAGCGTTTATGGCGGTATTGAAGCTCGATTAATGTAGGTCCTTTGCTATTCAATATTCATCATTCGATGTTCATTATTTTAAAAATATGACTTCAGAAATTATTAGTTTAAAAGATTACTAATAATTGGAATGTTGAATGGAAAGGAAATATGACCTTGAGTCCAGATTGATAACTTTCGCTTCTGAAGTGATCTCGTTTACGGATTCTATGATTTCCTCAAAAGCGGGAAATCACATGTCTAATCAGCTTTTGAGAAGTGGAACTTCCCCAGCCTTGAATTATGGAGAGGCTCAGTCGGGAGAATCTAGAAAAGACTTTATTCATAAACTGAAAATAGTACTTAAAGAGCTTCGTGAAAGTAGAGTGGCTTTGAAAATAATATCAAAATCTAAGCTACATCAGGATCCAAGTTTAATTGAGAAGCTAATCGATGAATGCAACCAGTTGATTTCGATTTTTGTTAAAAGTATCGAAACTGCGGGTAGAAATAATTATTGAATAATGAATGTCGAACATCGAATGATGAAATCCGAAGTTTGATCTAATAAAAAGTAAACACATGGCTATACTAATCGACGGTAAAAAAACCTCTGCTGAAATCAAATCTGAAATTGCTGCGAGAGTAGCGGAAATCAAGCAGGAGGGAGGGAAAATTCCTCATTTGGCTGCTGTGTTGGTAGGAAATGATGGGGCGAGCCAAACCTATGTGGGAGCAAAAGTAAAAGCTTGTCATGAGATCGGCTTCGAATCTACTTTGGTAAGATTGGAAGAAACGGTTTCTGAAGAGGAATTGCTAAAAGTTGTGGAGGATATAAATGAAAATCCTGATATAGATGGATTGATCGTTCAGCTTCCTTTACCTAAGCATATTTCTGTAGAGAAGGTAACCGATAAGATCAAGCCTGAGAAAGACGTGGATGGATTTACTCCTGCCAATGTCGGAAGAATGGCTTTGAACTGGCCGGCTTATGTAGCCGCAACTCCTTACGGTATCGTTGAATTGCTGAAGAGATATAATATCGAAACTTCCGGAAAGCACTGTGTGGTCATCGGAAGAAGCCATATCGTAGGTAGTCCAATGAGTATCCTAATGGCTAGAAATGGATATCCAGGAAATGCTACTGTGACTTTGACTCATAGCCGTACTCAGAACTTGAAAGAGATTGCTCAGACTGCGGATATTTTGATCGTTGCATTGGGTAAGCCTCATTTTGTGACAGAAGATATGGTGAAAGAAGGGGCAGTGGTGATTGATGTGGGAATTCACAGAATCGAAGATGCAAGCAAGAAATCAGGATTCAGATTGGTAGGAGATGTGCAGTTTGAAGAGGTATCTGCCAAAGCTTCAGCGATTACTCCGGTTCCGGGTGGTGTTGGTCCGATGACTATTGCGTCATTGCTATACAATACCTTGTTAGCTGCTGAGAAAAAAGTTTATAATTAAGGCCAAAAAGCCTAAAAAAGGGTTTGCGTAGAAAGGATTCGCTTTCTACTTTTGCTGACCCTATGCCGCGCACGTGGTGAAACTGGTAGACACGCCATCTTGAGGGGGTGGTGCATTAAGTTGTGTGGAAGTTCGAATCTTCTCGTGCGCACGGAAAGCTCTGATTAATTCAGGGCTTTTTTTGTTTCAGCTTTTTTACTGTTCAATTTTTCCCAGTTTAAAGCGTTACGTCTTAGAAGTTGTTCCTTAATGCATTCTAGTTGATTTTTAATTCAAATTTAAATTGAGCATTTATGAAGTTTTTTAAATGGGTGGTATTCCTTTTTTTGATTTCGTGTACAGCAGGAAAGAAAGAAGTTAAAAATGAAATAGCAGGACCTCAGCCTCTTCTTATTTATGATGATTTGCCGAATCCTATCAATCAAATTGATGATTTATTTGAATTTGAAGACTTGATTCCGTTAGCTGTTCCTGATTCAATTTTTTTATCCACAATTTCAAAAGTCAAGTTGGTAGGAGATGATTATTTGGTTTTGGATAAAAAACAGTCTAATGTTTTCCTTTTTGATGAATCAGGAGAGTTTGTGAGAACAATTGGTTCTAAAGGTGAAGGGCCTGGGGAGTTCTTGGATGTTTCAGACTTTGAGGTTGATAATGGTAAAGTTTACCTGATGTCAAGGGGAAGTCGGGCGGTATTCGTTTATGATGTCGAGTCGGGTAATTTTGTGGAAAAAATTAATACCGGTTTGTTTGGTGACAAGTTAGTCTCTGCCGGGAATGGGGAGCTTTTGATTTATGTGAATCATAATTCTGCAAAGGGTTCATTCAATGTCCATCTAATTGGGAGTGATGGTGCAATATTGGATTCTTATTTTATCTATGATCCTGAAAAAGAAAAAAGTATTATAACTATTTCTGGATTTTTAGATAGGACAGGCCAAAATGTGAGTTTTTCAAAACCTTTTCATGATACCGTTTATACTTACGATCCATTAGGGAAAGATTTTAAAGCCAGGTATTATACCGATTTGTTAAGTCCTTTTATGAAAGAAAATCAAAGGGATTTTAAGGCTTTAGCATCTCCAGAAACTTTGGTTAAATCTGTACGAGGAGGGGAATCGATGAACGGGAACTTTTATTTGGAAAATGATGGATTTGTTGTCTTTAATTTTCTGGATTATTCTACCTTCAAATCTGGGATTCTGGATAAGCAGGATTCTGAGTTTAAAGTGTTTGCCTACAGTTCTGAAAATCCGATTTTCAGGCTTTTTGATAGTCCTCAGGTTCTAACAGAGGATAATAAACTTTATTTCCCTATCTATGGTGAAAAATTGGGGTCAGATGTCTTTTTCGACTCCAATTTTAATTCTGAATTTCAGGCTAAACTTCAAGACCAGTTGGCTCAAAAGGGTTCAGCCTTCCCTTATTTTATTTGCATAAGCAGAATAAAGAAGGATTAATCTCCATCTGCATTTTCAGAAACGCGCATTTGTAAAGTCACAAATGACGGAGGAAGCCTTTTTATCCTTGATTTTGAAAATTGATCCTTGACAATTCTCCATGGATCAATCGTATTTTTTTCCATCAACGGACTCCTATTCGCAGATTATTTCCTTACTTTTCAAGCTTAATAATATTTCAAAATGAGAAAAAATCTGCTTTCCCTTCTATTCCTGTTTTTCCTAGGTACTACCGCTTTATTTGCTCAAAACCAACCTCAGTTTCCCATCATCAAAAAGTATGGGGGAATCTATGAAATCCCTGAAGCAACAGAGCGACCGGATCCTACTAAAGAATATAAGATCATTGTTGATATGACTTCCGGTCCAGATGACCCTGCTCAGATCAGCAGATGGGTGGATAATATCGCCAGAATGGTGAATTTGCATGCTTTGGCAGGAGTGTCACAAGAAAACATTCATGTGAAAGTAGTCGTTCATGGAGGAGCAATCTATACTGCTCTTGGTGATGCGAAATACAAAGAAAGGCATCAAGTGGATAATCCGAATATTCCTGTTTATGAGGCATTGAAGGATGCAGGCGTGGAATTTTACGTTTGTGGCCAATCTATGAGAGCTAGAAGTTTGAAGAAAGAAGATATTTGGGAAGGTGCTCAAATTGCCCATTCCGCATTGACTACCTTTACCACCTACGTTCCCCAAGGATACGTTTTGCTCAAGTTCTAAGGACTTGGAATAATTATTGGGGATTTTGGGGGCATCTCTATGAAAAAAAATACTCCCAATACCACCGCCGCGATCAAAGTCGTTTTAGGCTTTTTTCTGGCAGCTATATTCCTCGTCGGGGTAGCTGGGTTGACGTACTATACGCTAAATCGGCTCCTCGACACGATGAGTCAGCTGTCTGCGCCTAATCAAAAGCTGGATGCTCTCAATGATTTGCAGGCTGAAATCATCCAAATCACTCAAATTGATAGATTAGGTCCTGAGGGAGATTTTAGGGTTACGGATTCTACCCGGAATTATCTTGAAGGGAAACTAGACGAATTAGAATCTCTTGCCGCCGATGATGAGGAGCAGGATGATATCGAGTTGATCCGCACCAATTTAGATTCTTTAATAGCTGGATATGAAAATCTCTATGAGGTAAAAACAAATCTAGCCAATCGAAATTTTACTAGAGAAGCACTTCGAAATGTAGAGATCGGGATCAGGAGAAGAGCTGAGATATTGGAAAATCAGCCGCTTCATGAATTGAATCCCAGAGATATCATCATCAATGATATCAAGCAACAAACGACCGTCAAGTCTGTTACAACAACTCTTCCCACGGCTGAAGTAGAAACATCAAAGTCCAGCTCCAGAAAAAAGGATAAAGCAGTACCAGTTACTCCGACTCCAATCGAGGAGCCAACCCCAAGCTTACCGATTTCCCAAACTCCAGAATTGGATAAATTGATCAGTTCCCTTCAACAAGGGACTAGTACCAGTTCCAATTCCGGTTCAGGGACATTGGATAGCATTCTTTTCAATATCCGTGGGGTGATCAATCGAATCTATAGAGAAGAAAGAAGGCAGAGGGAGAATCTGGCTCAGATAGAAACGGACCTTTCCATTAAGCAGAGTGATGTAATTACTACGATTCAGGACCTTTTGACTTTGTTGCAAAGAAGGGTTTTGGAAGAATCCACAGAGCAAAATAGCCAAGCCTTGGGTCTGGCAAATGATGTAACATTCTTCTTGGTGATCATGGTGGTTTTGGCCGTTTTGGGAAGTGGGTTTATGGTTTATTCTATCTTGAAAGAGATTAGACTTAATCGTAAATACCAAGAAAACTTGGAAGCTTCTCGATTAAAGTCAGAACAATTGGCTAGATCAAAGCAGGAGTTTTTGGCAAACATGAGCCATGAGATCCGAAATCCGCTTCACGTCATTCAGGGCTATCGATCTGTGATGGAAAAGACTCAACTGGATGATCGACAAAAGTCTCAACTGAAAATGATTGGATTTGCCTCTGAGACCTTGATGGAGATTGTTGATGAGGTATTGGACTTTTCTAAACTCGAAGCAGGAAAATTGAAGTTAGAAACTGAGCCATTTGATCCTGAGCAATTATTCAGTGCTCTTCAAGATTTTTTTGATCTGAAAGCCCAGGAAAAAGATTTGGATTTCAAATGGAAACTCAATCTCCCTGAAGGAAAATGGTTGGTAGGAGATCAATTGAGGTTAAAACAAATCGTCAATAATTTATTGAGTAATGCTTTCAAATTTACTTCTCATGGCTGGATTCAGGTGAGAGTAGATTGGGGAGAAAATACACTATCTGTGGAAGTTGAGGACAGTGGGATAGGTATGAGTGAGGAAGTTTTGTCCAAAGTGTTCAGAGAGTTTGATCAGGCAGACACCTCTATTTCCAGAAAATATGGAGGTACAGGGCTAGGTTTGGCGATCGTTCACAGGCTTGCACAGTTGATGGGAGGTACCATCGAAGCGAAAAGCGAAGAGGGGAAGGGGACTTCCATGAAGATTGTCCTTCCAATGGAAAGTGTTGAAGCTTTGTCTACAAAACCACTTTATAATCAACAGTTTGTGTTGAATTTGACTGGCAAAAAGATATTGTTGGTCGATGATGATCCTGTAGGGATCCAATACCTTTCTCAGATTTTGAACTACTTCGGTGCAGAGACTTCTTTGTATGATGGTGGCGCTGCTTTTAGGGATAAGTTTAATGGTGAGGACTTTGACTTAGCAATATTGGATATTCAGATGCCTGAGTTCTCGGGTTTTGATGTCATTGAAATGTTGAAAAATCATCAAACTTACCTTGGTCAGCCTATTTTGGCTATGACAGCCAATGTCTTTGTAGAGGAAAAAGAGAAGATGAAGCAGATTGGATTTAGTGATATTTTGTTCAAACCATTTCAAGAAATGTCCCTTGTGGGCGTTTTGGGCCGCTTTTTCCCAGAATGTGTTACTGAGATTCAGGCTGATGAATCAGAGGAAGAAGTGGTCAATACAGAGCTTTTCGATTTGAGAGATTTGAATCGATTCTGTATGGGTGATGAGTCCTTGTTGAAGGATATTTTGAAGGACCTTATCCAGGAAACGAAGAAGAATGTGGATCAACTTCAAAAAGCCAGATTGAACGAGAAGTATGATGTTGTTTTGGAGATTTGCCATCAATTAGGCAGTCGATTGGGTCAGATCAAATCCGAAACAGGAGATATGGCGAGAAAAATAGAGAACAGTTTAAAAATTGGAAACAAGCAAGGTGTTGGTTCTCAGTTGGTTGTTTTGGAAGAAAAAATAAAGGAGCTTTTGACCGAGTTGAATAAATTCATCGAATCAAAAGCCCCTGCAAAGACCTAGTTTAGGCCATATTTTTCCATTTTGCTATATAATGTCTTGCGGTCCATTTTTAGGATTCTGGCAGTCTTGGACTTGTTGAATTTAGTGTCCTGAAGCACTTGCTGAATCAATTCTTTTTCTTGCTCGATCCACTGACTTTTATAATCTCTCGGAGAAGGTAAATCAGACCCAACCGGGCTAACTGCCACACTTCTATGAGTTGCAAAAGCTTGCTCTGGATCGTGTAAATCAGCTGGTAAAGCCTCTTTTTCTACCAAAGGTCCATTGGTCAAAAGAACTGCCCTCTTGATGATGTTTTTGAATTCGCGAAGGTTTCCAGGCCAATCATAGCCTAAAAATATTTCCCAAACTTCTGATGTAAAGCCTTTTACGGATTTGTTGAGGCGCTCATTGCTCTCTTCCAAAAACTGATCTGCAAAGACTTCCAAATCGTCTTTTCTTCTGCGAAGAGGAATTGCGTTCAATGTGAATTCATTCAATCGATGATAAAGGTCTTCCCTGAAAGCACCTTCTCCAGCTTGCTGCAAGAGGTTTTCATTTGTAGCAGCGATGATTCTTACATCTATTTTAATTTCCTTATTTCCTCCGATTTTTCGAATAGTTCTTTCCTGAATCGCTCTCAAAAGCTGAATTTGAACCTCATAGCTAAGGTTTCCTACCTCATCCAAAAAGATGGTTCCGCCGTGGGCCATTTCAAAGTGGCCTGTCTTATTTTCCAAAGCGCCTGTAAAAGCACCTTTTACGTGTCCAAATAGCTCACTTCCAGCAAGATCTTTTGGTAATGCTCCACAGTCAATTGCGATAAATGGGCCATCTTTTCTTTCAGAATTATCATGGATTCTTCTGGAAATGAATTCCTTACCGGTTCCAGTTTCGCCAAGTACCAAAACACTCAGATCGGTTGGGGCCACCAGATGAATATGTTTTTCGAGTTTTTCAGCCTCCTGAGAATCTCCTACTACATAAAAGGAAGGGCTGGGAGAAGTAGTTTTTTGACTAATTTTAGGAGAAGAATACTCCTGTTTTACTTCTGAAAAAGAGCTAGTTGGGGCTTCAGGTTGAGAAGAAAGAGATTCTTTGACAGTCGCCAAAAGCTCATCTGGATTGATTGGCTTGGTGATGTATTCAAAGGCTCCCAGCTTCATGGCTTTGATTGCAATTCTGATGTCAGAATAATGAGTAATCAAAATGACCTGAGTCTGAGGAAATTCCTTTTTGGACCATTGGAGAAGCTCCATGCCTGTGCCATCAGGAAGTCGGAAGTCGGCAATGATGAGGTCAAATTTTCCTCCTCCCATCATTTGTTGCGCTTCCTTGACCTTCGTGGTGGTCTCTACTTGAAATCCGTTCTTTTCTAAAAAGGTTTTGACAATTCTAGAATAGGTCAAATCGTCCTCTACCAGTAGTATCTTTTTCATAGGAATTTTTTCTTATGCCAATTAAAACAAAAAAAGCACCAGACATGATTCCGGTGCTTTCAAATTAGGGGGATTGAACAACTTAATCTTTTATTTCATTTCCATCTTTATCGTACTTCTTACTTAGTTTTTCTTCGGTTCCATTATCGAAGACTACTTCAAATTGGAAGCTGCCATCTGGCAAAGTCCATTGCCAAGCTTCTGTTATTGTCAAGGATTTGACCTCCTCGTCATTTGCGATGCTTGTCTTGACAGGGTCAGGTAATGTATCCGGTTCGATTTTGACTTTTCCCTCTTGGATTTCGATTCCTACAGGAGTCAGATTAGAAGCTTGAAGAGGGGCTGCAAAGGCTACACCTGCAGCGAACATTGCGGCAATTAACATTGACTTTTTCATAATCATTGTGGTTTTATTAAATTGGTTAAAGTAAATGGTAGGGTCTGGACCCGTTCACCGATTTTAGTGTCGGCTGATATATGAATTGCCATTGGTGTGCCATCTGGCTCAATAGCTCCTGAAAGCAATTTTGGGGAGATTTGATTGAGGAAATGTTGAGGATTAGCTGGTCAACATGGTCCTAAAAAATCATAAATCGTTCGATTTGTGACTATAACTTGCTTTAAATCAAAAAGGAATGGTAAATTATAGGAAAGCGAACTTTTTTAACCCAAAATATCTTCTAAAAACCTGTAACTTTGAACTGTCATTATTAAACACTCACCCAGGTAATGAGCGACGCGATCAAACATGAATGCGGGATAGCCATGGTAAGGCTCCGTAAGTCTCCTCAATATTACATTGACAAATACGGTACGGCCGCTTATGCTTCAAACAGGATGTATGTCCTGATGCAAAAGCAAATCAACAGAGGTCAAGATGGTGCCGGTGTCGCAAATGTGAAAATCGATACCCAGCCGGGAACGAGATATATCTCCAGATATCGTTCTATCGAGCCTTCAGCAGTCAATTTTATCTTTGACAAAATCAACAAGAAGTATAAAAAGGCCAAAAAACTAGGTGGTCATGATGCTTTGAGTGATGCTAGTTGGTTGAAAGAAAACATTGCCTTCACAGGTGAAGTTTGGTTGGGACACCTTCGATATGGTACTCACGGAGAAAACAGTATCGAAACCTGTCACCCTTTTCTAAAGCAGAACAATTGGAGAAGCCGGAACCTAGTGATGGCAGGTAACTTCAATATGACCAATGTGGAGGAATTGTTTGACAAATTGGTTCAATTGGGTCAGCACCCGAAAGAGAAAACCGATACAGTCACTGTGATGGAGAAAATCGGTCACTTCCTAGATGAGGAAAACCAAAGAATTTTTGACAAGTACAAGCATCAATATTCCAATGAGCAGATCACTCACGTGATCGAAAATGAATTAGATGTTGCCAGAATCTTGAGAAGATCTTGCAGAGACTTCGATGGAGGATATGCAATGGCTGGATTGATCGGTAACGGATCTTCATTTGTTGTGAGAGATCCTTCCGGAATTAGACCAGCATATTATTATGCAGATGATGAGGTGATTGTGGTAGCTTCCGAAAAGCCAGCTATCAAATCTGCCTTCAATATAGATTTCAACGCTATTAAAGAGATTCAGCCTGGTCATGCATTAGTGATCAATAAAGATGGTTCTTATGCTGAATCTGAGATCATGCCTGCAAGAAAGAAGACTTCTTGCTCATTTGAGAGAATTTATTTCTCAAGAGGTACTGATCCGGCGATTTATCAAGAAAGAAAGAATTTGGGTAAAGCCTTGATTCCTCAAATCTTGAAAGCAATCGACTTCGACCTAAAAAACACTGTATTTTCTTACATTCCAAATACTGCTGAGACTGCCTTCTTGGGTATGATCGAAGGTTTGGAAGACTACTTGGTAGCCAAAAGAAAAGAAGTTTTCTTGGAAGGAAAACCTCATATGGGTGATTTGGAAGATCTTTTGAACTTCCGTCCAAGAGTTGAGAAATTGGTTTCCAAGGATGTGAAATTGAGAACCTTTATCACCAATGATGATGATAGAGATGTGATGGTTTCTTCTGTGTATGATACGACTTATGAAGTGATCAAGCCAGGAATTGATTCTTTGGTTGTGATTGATGATAGTATCGTAAGGGGAACCACTTTGGAAAAGAGTATTTTGACGACTTTGGATAAACTGAAGCCAAAGAAAATCATTATCGTTTCTTCAGCTCCTCAGATTAGATTCCCTGATTGCTACGGTATCGATATGTCCAGAATGAAGGAATTTATTGCCTTTAGAGCTGCTCTTGCTTTGTTGAAAGAAAGAGGGTTGGATAATATCTTGGATGAAACATATGAAGCTTGTTTAGTAAATCCTGCAGGATCAGAGAATTTTGTAAAATGGGTTTATAAGCAATTTACAGATGATGAGATTTCTGCGAAAATCGGGGAGATTGTAACTAACCCTGAGATCGAGGCAGAGGTTCAAGTGATTTACCAAACTGTAGATAATCTTCATAAATGTACCCCTGATCATATTGGTGACTGGTATTTCACCGGTAACTATCCGACTTCAGGAGGTACAAGAGTAGTGAACAGATCTTTTGTCAACTTCATGGAAGGCAAAACTGTCAGAGCATATTAATTATTGATATAATATTTGAAAGGCGCAGAGAATACTTTGCGCCTTTTGTGTTTTTAGGCCTAGCAAAGACCAAAGGAAAATTTAACTTAGAGCATCTAATTAGTGAATTATGAATATTGACGTAGCCCTTTTAAAGCAGATTTGTGAAATAGCCGGTGCACCGGGATTTGAAAAAAGAGTTCGTGACTTGGTTGTGGATTTGGTGACACCATTGGCCGATGAAGTCAAGACAGATAATTTGGGAAATGTGATTGCAATCAAAAGAGGGAAAAGCAACCCTGATGGCAAAAGAGTCATGGTAGCTGCCCATATGGATGAGATTGGATTTATTGTTACCCATATCAATGACAATGGCTTTTTGCGTTTCCATACTTTGGGAGGTTTTGATCCCAAAACATTGACTGCTCAGCGAGTGATTGTTCATGGGAAAAAGGATTTGGTCGGAGTGATGGGATCTAAGCCTATTCACGTGATGAGTCCGGAAGAAAGAACCAAATTACCAAAGACAACCGACTTTTTCATCGATTTGGGAATGTCCAAAGAGGAGGTTGAAAAATACATCTCAATCGGTGATCCTGTTACCCGTGATAGAGAGTTGATAGAAATGGGTGACTGCGTTAATTGTAAATCCATTGACAATCGTGTGGCAGTTTTCATTTTGATTCAAGCTTTGAAAAAGTTAGAAAACCCTCCATACGATGTTTATGCGACATTTACAGTGCAGGAAGAAGTTGGGATTCGCGGCGCAAATGTAGCAGCGCATAGCATTAACCCTGATTTCGGGATTGCATTGGATACTACCATTGCGTTTGATGTGCCTGGAGCTCAGGCTCATGAGAAAGTGACAGAGTTGGGTAAAGGAACTGCCATCAAGATCATGGATGCTAGTACCATCTGTGATTATAGAATGGTGGAATTTATGAAGCAAACAGCAAATGAAGCTGACATCACTTGGCAGCCAGAAATCTTGACTGCAGGAGGTACAGATACTGCTGGAGTTCAGCGAATGGGGAAACAAGGAGCAATAGCAGGGGCTATTTCTATCCCAACCCGACACCTTCATCAAGTGATTGAAATGGCTCACAAAAAAGATATAGCAGATTCAATATCTCTTTTAGTGGCCTGTTTGGAACAGGTCGATAAATATGACTGGAAACATTAAAAGAAACTAAAGGCCCTGAAACATACTCAGGGCTTTTTTGTTTCTTTTATTCCTATTACCTTTTTAGTATGTCTTTTTTAAATCCTCTCTCCAGCTTATTCGGAACAACCTCAAAGATTGAAATTGAGCCATTTTTGGCTATTTCTAATGGGAAAGAGGTCTTTGTGAAGGGAAGAGTGATCACTTTGCAAAAGCAAAGCCTTCCTAAGGCCAAAAACAATTCTCTTTCAAATATTTGGGCTGCGATTCGAAGGTACTCAGTAACCAGTATTCAGGGGATTCAAGTTGTCGTTTCTTCAGGTGGAAAAGAGTCGAATGTAATGACGGATCATGATGGTGTATTTGAGTGCCTTTTGCCTTACGACGGGGAAAGAAAAGTCAATTTTCACATTGATTCAAAAGAAGATGAATACAATGCGGTTCCTACACAGCTAAAAGTTGATTTGATCGAGGCAGATCATGCTTTGATCTCAGATATTGATGATACGATTCTGATTTCTCATGCGACAGAGATTGGAAAGAAGTTCTGGCTATCCATTTCCAAAAACGCCTATACGCGAAGACCTTTTCCAGGTGTTTCTGAATTTTATCACAGATTGAAAGTCGAAGGAGGAAACGAGGTTTTTTATGTAAGTAGTAGCGATTGGTCTCTATTTGACTTGATTCAGGACTTTCTGGAATATAGAAATATACCTTTGGGACCGATTTTGCTCAAAGACAAGCATATCAATCTGAAAAATATCTGGAAGTCGGGAGGAGGTAGTCATCATCATAAATCTGACAAAATCCGGTTCCTATTATCTTTTTATCCAGAGATGAAATTCATCCTATTTGGAGATAGTGGGCAGCACGATCCTGAGATCTATTCCGAGATCATAAAAGAATTTCCCAAGAGAATAAAAGCTGTTTTTATCAGACAGGTGAATAAAAAGTCTGAAGAAATTCCCGGGCGTCAAAAAATGAAAGATGAGCTAGGCTTTCATTTTGTCAAATCAACCGAAGAAGCTATAAAAATTGCAGAGTCATTAAATCTATTCCATCTATGAGTAAGCAAGCATTATTAGTGTATAACCCCAAATCTGGGGATGAACACATTCCAGTTGAGGAATTAAAAGATCGGATTTTCCTGAATTTGAGAGGGTATGATTTGGCTGTTTTTGAGACCACTGGGGAGAATGACCCAAAAAAAATCCAAGAAAAGATACAGGAACTTCAACCTGAATTAGTATTGGCTGCTGGTGGAGATGGCACTGTGAAAATTGTTGCGGAAGTTATTCCAGAAGATGTGATCTTGGCCATTTTACCGATGGGATCCGCAAATGGATTGGCAAAATGCCTGGGGATTGATTTGCTAGAAGATGGCTTGGAAGCATTGAGATATTTGAAAACTAGCCCTATTGATGGAGTAGAAATCAATGGGGAGTTGTGTTTGCATCTTTCTGATTTTGGATTGAATGCAGATATGATCCATCATTTTGAAGAGGAAGGAACTCGAGGAATGTTTGGCTATATCAAGAGTTCGGTTTCTCAGATTTTCAAAGCAGAACCCCAGCCTTTCCGGATTAAATCAGGAGATCAGGTCTGGGAGACAAAGTCCCGAATGCTTTTGATTGCCAATGGCGATCGATATGGGACTGGTGCGATTATCAATCCGATGGGAAAAATGAATGATGGGAAATTTGAGGTGGTAGCCCATGATGTGGAATCTTGGGAAGACTTTCTGAAAATGACCAAAAGCATGATTGATGGAGCTGTTCCTGAGGGAAACACAATTCAATCTTGGTCTTTTGAGTCCTGTGAAATTGAAAATCTAAATCAGGTGAATTTCCAGATCGATGGAGAATTGAAAGGGAAACCCGATAAAATCACAGTCAAAATTCTTCCGGCAAGGTTTCAGATGGTTGTGAGTAAAAATGAACTTCACCGTTAATCTTATTTTTTCTTCATGGGAAGAATGATTTTCCTATTTTCCCTTTTTTAAAATTAAACCTATGAAGAAAAGTAACCTATTGCCAATTCTTTGCTCTGTCTTGATTCTCCAATTTTGCCAGAAAAAAGAAGTCGAAAATCAAGAAGTAGTATCAGAGCCTGTTCAAGAAGAATGGGTAGAATTGTTTAATGGAAAAGACCTGACGGGTTGGATTCCTAAAATTCATCATCATGAAACTGGTGACAATTTTGCCAACACATTTCGAGTTGTCGATGGTATGATTGAAGTGAATTATGATGGCTATGACAAATTTGAAAATAGATTTGGACACTTGTTTTATGAAAAGCCATTTTCTTCATATCAGCTGACTTGGATGTATAGATTTACGGATCAGTTTATGGAAGATGCGCCGAGCTATACCTATCGGAATTCCGGTGTAATGTTCCATTCACAGGCTCCAGAGACTATTTTGAAAGAACAGGATTGGCCAATTTCAGTGGAGTGGCAGATGTATGCTCAGGAAGAGGAAGGCGTTCCAAGACCGACAGGGAATATGTGTTCTCCAGGTACAGATGTGGAGTTTGAAGGAAAAATAGATCCCCGACATTGCATCAATTCCAGTGGCCCAACTTTCCAATGGAATGAGTGGGTGAAAGCTGATTTGATCGTCTATAAGGATTCGATCGTTCATCACTTAGTCAATGGTGATACTGTTTTGACTTATAAGTTTCCTCAAATTGGAGGAGGAACTGCGAATCGATTCGATCCAGCTATAAAAGTCGATGGAACACCTCTTAAATCAGGATATATTGGCTTGCAAAGTGAGGGTCAGGGTGTTCTGTTTAAGGATATAAAGATTAAAGAATTGAAATAAAAAAACCGAAGCTGAAAGGCTTCGGTTTTTTGTTTTTAGGCAATTTGCTTACCCTAATTTCGAAAGGCTTTCTTCCAAAGCTTTGATTTTAGCTTCAGCATCTGCCTGCTTTTTCTTTTCATTTTCTACTACCTGAGCTGGAGCTCCAGCGACAAATCGCTCATTGCTCAACTTCTTCACCACTGAGTTCAGGAAGCCTCTGGTATAATCCAACTCTTTTTGAATGTTGGCTTTTTCCTCCTCGATATTGATAGAATCTCCCATCGGCACGAAGCATTCGTCCGACTTCACTACAAAGCTCATCGCATTTTCTACATTCTCTGCGAAAGCAAGACTGGATAGGTTTGCAAGCTTGTACAATACAGCTTCGAATCTACCGTAAAGCTCAGGGTTCTTGGCATTGATAGTCAATTCCAAAGCTTCTTTCGGAGACATTCCTTTGGATGCTCTCAAGTTTCTCACCTGTGATACCACCTCAAATACTTGGGCTGCTTCTTCGATGATTTTAGTGTCAAAAGAGCTTGATTCAGGCCAGGAAGCCAAAATCAAAGATTCTTCCACGCTTCTTTCTTTGATCTGATGCCAGATTTCCTCAGAAAGGAAAGGCATAAATGGATGCAAAATCTTCAGGATATCTTCGAAGAACTCAATTGTCTTGTTATAAGTCGCTTGATCAATAGGCTGCTGATATGCAGGCTTGATCATTTCCAGATACCAAGAGCAGAAGTCATCCCAAACCAATTTGTAGGTCGACATCAGAGCATCAGAAATTCTGAATTTCTCGAAGTGATCATTGATCTCTGAAAGGGTTTGTTGGAATCGGTTATCAAACCATTCCAAACTTGCTGCATTCGCAGATCCATCCAAGCTCGGGTCGATTTCCCAACCTTTTACCAATCGGAAGGCATTCCAGATTTTGTTTGAGAAGTTACGTCCTTGCTCAACCAATTTTTCATCGAAAGGCAAGTCATTTCCGGCAGGAGAGGAGAAAAGCATTCCCGTTCTCACGCCATCTGCACCGTACTGAGCCATCAAATCCAATGGGTCAGGAGAGTTGCCCAATGACTTGGACATTTTTCTTCCCAATTTATCACGAACTATACCCGTCAAATAAACATTTTTGAAAGGTTTCTCGCCCATATACTCATATCCCGCAATGATCATTCTCGCTACCCAGAAGAAAAGAATCTCCGGTGCAGTTACCAAGTCATTGGTAGGGTAGTAATATTTCAATTCTTCGTTGGGTTGACCTGTAGTGAATACATCCGTATCAAAAACGGAAATAGGCCACAACCAAGAGCTGAACCATGTATCCAATACATCCTCGTCTTGGGTCAAATCTTCCAAAGTATAAGAAGCTTCATATTTCTCTTTGGCAATCTCCAAGGCCTCTTCTTTGGTCTTAGCAACTACAAATTCACCATTTGGAAGGTAGAAAGCAGGAATCTGATGTCCCCACCAAAGCTGACGGGAGATACACCAATCTCTTACATTTTCCATCCAAGCACGGTACATATTCTTGAACTTTGGCGGATGCAATTGGATCACATCCTCCATCACAGAACTTAATGCAGGCTTCGTGATGTCTTCCATTTTTAGGAACCATTGCAAAGAAAGCTTCGGCTCGATTACCGCATCCGTTCTTTCAGAATGGCCCACATTGGATTTGTAGTCTTCGATTTTCTCCAATTGACCGATTTCGTCAATCAATTTTCCGATTTTCTTACGAGCTACGAAACGATCTTCACCAACTAGAATCTGGGCTTTTTCATTCAAAGTACCATCATCATTCAAGATATCGATTACTTCAAGTTTATGCTTAATTCCCAGTTCGTAATCATTGATATCGTGAGCTGGAGTCACTTTCAAGCAACCTGTACCAAACTCCATATCTACGTATTCATCCTCGATGATAGGTATAGCACGATTGATCAAAGGAACAATCGCTTTTTTGCCCTTGAGATGGGTGAACCGAGGATCATTTGGATTGACGCAGATCGCAACATCGGCCATGATTGTCTCTGGTCGAGTTGTAGCGATAGTCAAAAACTCATTTTCGGTTCCTTCGATTTTGTATTTGATGTAGTAAAGCTTGGAAGCTACTTCTTTGGTGATTACCTCGTCATCGGAAAGGGCTGTTTTACCTTTTGGGTCCCAGTTTACCATTCTTACTCCACGGTAGATTTTGCCTTTGTTGTACAAGTCAACGAACACAGAAATTACCGCATCGCTCAATCCCGGATCCATGGTGAAGGAAGTCCTGTCCCAATCACAAGAAGCCCCCAGTTTTTTTAGCTGCTCCAGGATGATTCCACCATACTTTTCTTTCCATTCCCAAGCGTATGTTAGGAATTCATCGCGAGTCAAGGACTTCTTATCGATGCCCTTGTCTTTAAGCATAGCTACGACTTTTGCTTCAGTTGCGATAGAAGCATGGTCTGTACCAGGTACCCAGCAAGCATTTTTACCTTGCATTCTAGCTCTTCTAACCAATACATCTTGGATGGTATTGTTTAGCATGTGTCCCATGTGAAGGACGCCTGTGACGTTTGGTGGAGGAATTACAATGGTGTATGGTTCCTTTTCAGGGTCAACTTTGGAGGAGAAAAGTTTGTGCTCCATCCAGTAGGCGTACCATTTGGCTTCAGCTGCTGCAGGGTCGTATTTGCTGGCAATCGTAGACATGTGCTCTGGTGATTTTAATGAAGGTGCAAAAGTACAAGAAAAAGGGGAAAAGGCCTTGGAAAAGCATCTGTGAAAGATCGAAATGCTTTGTTAATGTGATTTCCTAGAAAGCAGAATTTTGAAAGCTTTAATTAACCCTTTGAATTTCTGTTCAATTCTGTGATAAATTGGGTCAAATCTTCATCTTTTTCAAGCTTCAGTTTTTGCTTGATCCGGTATTTAGCCATCCTGATACTTTTAGGGTCAATATTGAGTTTATTGGCTATTTCTTTGTTGGAAAGACCCATAAGGATGTAAGAGCAGTATTTTAGATCCAACCTAGTCAGATTATTTTCGGATTTCTCCTGTAGTCTGGAAACGAATTCAGACTGGATTTCCTCAATTTCTGTCTTGATCTCGTCGTAGCCTTGGTCAATCTTGGTATTTTGAACGATGAGTTTTTCAAGTTGAGAATAGAGAGGGTCCTTTTTCCCATGTGTTGCAAGCCGATCTTTTAGCATTTCGACCAATTTGTTTTTTTCTTCTACCTGTAGATTACCTGCTAGCAATTCTTTCTCCATCCTTCCAAATCTTTCCTGAAGAAGATCGCTTTCCGCCTGAATTCTTGCCCTTTCTTCTTCTTTATAATCTGCTCTTAGTTGGGCAGCATTTTTCTCGGTTTCTAAAATGACTTGTTTTTGGTGAGAAGATTTGAGTTTGAGTCTATATGATCTGAAAAAGAAGAAGATCACCAAGGCGCCAAGGACCATAATGAGAATGTAGATCATATTAAGCGACCTGTTAAAAGCTGCTTCTTTTTCTGCAGCATCCAAAGCCAATGCGTTTTTCTCAGATTGGTATTTAGCCTCTAAACTTTGGATGCTTTTTACTTTTTCATTATCAAATATTTCACGGTAAAACCCTTGCTGTTTTTTGAAATAAGCCAGTGCTTTTTCTGGGTTATTTTCCTTTTCTGCCAATCCCGCTAAAGCATTGTAGATTCTGAAGTTTAGAATTGGACTTTTTTTTAGGCTTTTTTCAACTTCCAATAGTGCAGTATTGAGCATTTTTTCAGCTTCAGAATAATTTCCCTGTGAAGAAGGGATTTCGCTCATTATGCCATAACCATTCACTATAACATCTGTATAGTTGATTTTTTTAGCAATTTGGATGGCATTTTCTGCATAAAAAATGACGCTGTCTTGGTGCTGGGGGGTAAAAAATTCCAAATATATATTTGACAAATTAAGTGAAGCAGCAGCTTGTGTACTACTTAATGAAGCCCTTTTCGATTGAGAATTTTTAAAAGCTACTTGAGTGAAATAGATGGCTGAATCGAGATATTTCTTTGTCTCTTTTTCTTTTCTATATCTGTTTAGATAGGAATTGCCCATTATTAAATTTGCATTGGAAATCGCATCCAGATCGTTGCTTTTTTGTGCTGCTTCTAAGCATAATTTGGTATAGTGAAATTGCATCTCAGGATCCCTCCATTGACTATAAATGGATGATAAATAATGATAGATGTTGCTTTCGGTATCAAATTCCTCCATACCATTCAGAAGTTGCAAAGCTTGAAGCATTTCGTCGTATGACTTTTCAATGTCATTTTCCATGAAATGAAGCCAGCCTGTTCTGAAAATAACCATAGCTTTGGTCTTTTTGTCGTTCGTTTGGGCGGCATACCAAGTGGCACTATCAACAGCTTGATATGCTAATGAAATACTGTCTATTCGATAATAGATATAGCCATAAATAGAGTGGATATTTGCTGAATATTTTTTATTACTTTCTTGCCAGCTTAGGCTCAAAGCTTGTTGGGCAATCTCAAGAGCTTCTGGAATTTGTCTTTCTGAGGAATATGTTTTTGCCAGTTCCCCCATTACATCAATTTTTTCACCTCGAGACAGTTTTTCGTCGGTCGCTAAAACTTTCAAGGAATCAATAAAAAAGCTTTGGGCCGATAGTGGAATCGACGACCCAAAAGTCATTAGAAGTAAAAAGGAAAGGGTGCAAAATCTGAATCTCATCAAATAAAATTAGAAGAAAGCTGATTGAGATCCCAAGCTCAAAGAAAATCTGTAGACGTTTTGTAGACGAAATGCTTGATTTAAGTAGACAATTAGTAGCTACATGAGACTTGTGGCTCAATTGAGAGGTTTTTAATCTTGTAAAAGTAATTGAGAGAGAGAAAAGCCTGCATGTTGAGCTTAGCATAAAGAGAGGTGAAATGGTAGAGAAAGGGTGTTAAGTAAGAAGCTCTGCGATTGAATTTTTGAATTTTGTTTGGCTCAATCATGCAGATCTCTTTCAATAAGACTTTACCCCACAAGCCCATTACGAAGGTGTTTTCTGCTTTAAGATTTCCTCCTACGTTTTATGAAGAGTATTTATTTTGGATTGGTCCTGCTTATCTGGGTCAATTCAGTTTTTGCACAAACTACCCCAATTCCAGATTCCAATTTTGAGAATTTTTTAATTGCACAAGGAATTGATTCAAATGGAGCCAATGGGAATATCCTGAATTCGGATGCAGCAGCAGTTACTACTTTAAATGTAACAGTAAATAGCATTACCAATTTTTCAGGGCTTCAGGCATTTGTGAATTTGGTGAGTCTTAATTTGGGATCCAATCAGTTTACAAATGTTCCACTTTCTGCTTTAGTCGATTTGGAGGAATTCAGGTTTTCCGGGAATGATATCCTAGATAATCTGGATGTTTCGAATAATACCAAACTGAGAGTTTTTATTGCCCGAGGTAGCGGGATGGGGAGTGATGCCACTATTCTGTCAATTGATCTATCAAATAATGTCTTGTTGGAAGATATCCAAGTGTATGCTTTTCGAGACCTAGATGTGGTGACTTTGCCTGTTACTAATACAGTAGGGAATTTGTATTTGCTGATTTTCAATACGTTTACAGTTGATCTTTCTGGCTATCAAAACATGCATACCCTGTTTTTGAGTACCAATTTTAACAATACTTTTCCTATTAATGCGAATCTTCCTGATTTCCCAAATGTATTGAGGAGCATTACGGTTCAAGGAGGAAATTTGGGTTTAGTGGACATCTCACAGCAAATGGTTTTGGAAAGATTTAACCTACAATCCACCAATGTCCAGAATATTAATTTGCCTGTTACAAACACCCTTAGGGAAATTAGCATTACCGGGCACCGGATTTCTAATATTAATTTTCAAAATGCTTCGATGTTGGAGCGCCTCACCATTACCGGAAAAGATACACCGGGAGCTTTGATAATTAATGTAGCCCAAAACCCAAATCTAAATCATTTAACGGCTAATTCGAATTACATGACAAATGTCAATGTGACGCAGAATCCCCTATTGGAAACTTTAAATATCCACAGTAATGAACTTCCTTCTTTAAATGTTACACAAAACCCACTATTGGAGACATTAAATGCTCGAAACAATCTCCTTCCAGGAATCGATGTGACCCAAAATCCAGCTTTGAAAAATTTGAATTTGGCAGCAAACCAAATTCCAAATCTTAATGTGACTCAAAATAGTCTGCTTGAGGAATTAACCATTAGCCAAAATCTATTTTCAGGGACAGGTTTGGATTTGACCAATAATACGAACCTTGAGTATCTGGATGCCTCCGAAAATGAAATTGAATCTTTAGATATTTCACATACAGTTGTAGAAGATTTGATTTTGCATCATAACAGCTTTGCTGGAAAGGATATTCTAGAGCAATATTTCGATATATGGAATGCAAATGGTGGGTTGAGATACAGTAATACCTTGGATGTAAGTTTTAATCTTTTGACAGGAAGAATACCTGATTTTGCGTCATTGATAGTTCCCAATGTGACCAGGTCTTTCAGTTTTAAGATTGACAATAATAATTTTCACTTTGGCGATTTTGAAGAAGAACATTCAGCCTATGTAAATGCACTCACTACTGTTGTAAATACTTATTATACAGTTTTTGGAACTTATACATATGCACCTCAAAGAAAAGTGAATAATGTTGTTTCGATAAATAGAACTGTAGGAAGTTTGGTGACGATTTTGGCATCAGTAAGAGGAAGTCAAAATCACTATATCTGGTATAAAGATGGAGTTGAGATTCCCAATGCCCCTGATAGTCCCTCTTTTGAATTTTATGCCTCTCCTTGTGATGGTGGTGTTTATCATTGCGTGGTTACGAGTGATCTAGTGCCATTTGAAAATGGTAATGGCCCAGGGTATAGAGGTAAAAATTTAGAAATTCTTCGAAATGACTTTGCTCTAAATGTAACAGGGACTGCCACTAAGCAATGTGTGGATTTAACGGATCCTCTGAATAATTCTACAAACGTACCAGTCGACTCTAACATTTCTTGGGAAGTAGCTCCTGGTGCATGTGGATACAAAATTAGTTTGGGGACTAATGCTGCTGCGAATAATGTCATGGCAAATGAAGATGTTGGTAATACCCTAAGCTATGACCCAACAACAAATTTGAGTGGGAATACAACCTATTTTGTTCGAATTGTTCCTTATTATACCGATGGGGACCAGACTGGTTGTGTGATTCAAAGCTTTTCTACGGGCGCTGGAGGTTCTGTCCCTGATTGTACAACCATCACTTCTCCGGGCAATGGGGCCACGGATGTTGATTTGGATGCTACGATTACTTGGACCGCTGTTTCAGATGCGGATGGCTACTATGTAACCATTGGCACTACTTCAGGAGGCAATGATTTGGTAAATGCTCTTTCTGTGATCGGAACGAGCTATACGCATTCTGCGGATTTTGCTGAAAACACCACCTATTACGTTTCTGTAGTTCCTTACAATGCTGTTGGCGAGGCTACGGGATG
>NZ_FRXN01000005.1:69185-396708 GCF_900148515.1 Algoriphagus zhangzhouensis
GAAATATCCTTTACAACAGCAGCTGCGAATGTACCGACTCCACCAGCTTGTGCGACCATCACTTCTCCGGGTAATGGAGCGACTGATATTGCTTTAGATGCTACGATTACCTGGACCGCTGTTTCAGATGCAGATGGCTACTATGTGACAATAGGGACGACTTCGGGAGGCAATGAACTTCTTGATGGCGCTTCGGTAACCGGAACGAGTTATTCGCATGCCTCGGATTTTGCGGAAAACACGACTTATTACATTTCTGTAGGTCCTTATAATTCTGTTGGAGAGGCTACTGGATGTGCGGAGATTTCTTTTACCACCGAAACTTTGGCTACGGTACCTGATTGTACAACTATCACTTTTCCTGGAAATGGAGCGACTGATATTGCTTTAGATGCCGCGATTACCTGGACCGCTGTTTCGGATGCAGATGGCTACTATATAACCATAGGAACGTCTTCGGGAGGCAATGAACTGGTAGATGCTGTTTCTGTGACTGGAACGAGCTATACCCATAATTCGGATTTTGCGGAAAACACGACTTATTTCGTTTCAGTAGTTTCTTTTAATTCTGTTGGAGAGGCTGAGGGCTGTGCGGAGATTTCATTTACCACCGAAACTTTGGCGACGGTACCTGATTGTACAACCATCACCTCTCCAGGCAATGGAGCAACTGATGTTGCTTTGGATGCTGCGATTACCTGGACGGCTGTTTCAGATGCAGATGGCTACTATGTAACTATTGGTACTACTTCAGGTGGGAATGAATTGGTGGATGCTCTTTCTGTGACCGGAACCAGCTATACCCATACTTCGGATTTTGCGGAGAATACGACTTATTTCGTTTCAGTTGTTCCTTACAATGCTGTAGGAGAGGCTGCGGGATGTACGGAGATTTCCTATACCACAGAAACTTTGCCTACACCGCCTGATTGTACTTTGATTTCTTTTCCAAATAATCAGAATAATGGTATTCCAGTAATGTCAATTATTTCATGGCAGGAGGTTGAAAATGCTGAAGGATACTATGTGACTCTAACCCAAACCTCATCTGGAGAAGCAGTGCTTTCAAATCAAATAGTGTTTGAAATGAGCATAGATCTTTCAGGAAAATTGGAATATGGTCAGGAGTATGAAATCTCCGTCATTCCATTTAATGGACAAGGAGAAGCTGAGACTTGTGGATCAAGTCTGTTTACCACTGAATCACTTGATTTTAATCCTAAAACTAAATATGGGATTTCACCCAATGGAGATGGGGTCAATGATTTCTGGGAAATCGAAGGAATAGAGTCTTTTCCTGATAATAAAGTTGCTGTATATAATCGTTGGGGAGATAAGGTTTTTGAAGTTGAATCCTATGATAATCAGCTGAATGTGTTTGAAGGTAGAGCCAGTCGTCTACAATATTTAGGGGCCGGTGAATTGCCGGAAGGCACCTACTTCTTTGAAATCCAGATACTTTCTGAAGAAGCAAAAGGTAAATACAGGGGCTTTTTGATCATAAAAAGATAGATATGAAGGAGATAGTGAAAATAGCAATATTTATGGCAGCCTATCTAGGCTTTCCTTTGATCAGTAAGTCACAGCAGACGGCTCTTTTCTCAGAATACAATTATGTTCCTTTTTGGGTAAATCCGGCTTTTGCCAGCGTGACTGATGGCACCGAAATTTCCATTTCGAATCATGGATATATCAAAGCCATAGAGGGAAGTCCAAAGACATATTCATTGGGTTTTAACGCACCTCTTGCATTGAATAATTTGGGTATTGGAGCAGTAGTCAGAAGAGATAAAATTGGTGTGACTAATTCTACCAATGCCTATGCTGCTTTGTCCTATAAAATCAATTTTGGAGCTGGAAACAATAGATCTTATATGAGAACTCCTTATTGGAGGGCCTATAACCAGAAAGTTTTCTCCTTTGGAATGACAGCAGGTTTTCAGCAATATGAAGAGAACCTTTTGGAATTAGGATTGGATGATGATCCAGAGTTTTCTGAAAATCTCAGGGCTTCAATTCCGGTAATTGGAGTGGGCTTTCTTTATAATACCGCGGATTTCTTTATAGGACTTTCTTCCCCAAATCTCCTTAGTAGTTTTGTCGCTGAAGATTCAAACATCAATTTCTCAAACCCCATTTACGGATATATTGGTTATAGATATCTTTTTGGAAATTATTCTCCAATGATGCTAAAGCCTTCTTTTTTATTGAAATATGAATTAGGTGCCCCAGTTCAGATTGATACCAACCTTTCTTTGAGTTTTGCCAATAAATTTGAAATAGGTGCGGGTTACAGAAGTACCTCTTCTATTAATTTACTGGCAGGAGTATATGCTTTAAACCATTTAAGATTAATTTATCAGCATAATGTTGGAGTAAAAAACTCCTTTTTGGGGAATAGTCACGGAGTTACTCTAACTTATTTTCTCAATGAAATCGAGCACTAAGATTTGTTGAAAATCCTATTGCTTTTTATGCTCCTAGAGAAGGGCTTGGTTGCTGCCTGCTGATAGATCCTGGGATATGCTGATCAGATTTTAAGATGATAAACCCGGCCAGTGCACAGGCTGCCATCCCGACTACCATTGGAAATGCAGTTCCATCGTGGAAGAAACTGACAATTGCAGTTACGACTCCACCCATGGCCATTCTTAAACTTCCCAAAAGAGCAGAAGCGCTCCCGGCATTTCTGGAAAAGGGCTCCATGGATAAGGCCGCTGTATTCGGACTATTGAGACCGTGTGCAGTCAAAAACAAGAACATCAATCCAACTAATGCATAGACATTGAATAATTGGAAGTAAGTGCCAACGACTAAAACCATGCCCGTAATCACTTGGTAGTGAAGTGAGAAATTAATGATTTGTTGGCTTTTATATTTTCTTAATAAGACGTGGTTCAATTGAGTTGATCCGATCATTGCAAATGCCAAAAGACCAAAAATCCAACCGTAAGTCTGCTCGCTTACTTGGTAGATATTCATGAATACATCGGCCGAACTAGCGATGTAAGCAAATGGGGCAGCTCCAGCCAATCCGCCTACCAACATATAAACTAAAAACTGACGGTTTTGCATTACTTCCACGTAATTCCCCCATACTTTTTGAGGTCTTAGAGAAATCGCTTTATCAGGTTCCGCTCCTTCAGGAAGAACGTAAATGGCCGCAATCCAAATGATTACTGTTAGGATTGCCAAAATGATGAAAACCCAATGCCAATTGTAAAAAGCAGTTACATAACCGCCCAAAGTCGGAGCGATCATAGGAGAAACCGCAATAACCAAGGTCAAAAGGGCCAAAACCTGAGCTGTTTTTTGAATTGGGAAAATATCTCTTACCATCGCTTGGGCACAGACCATCCCCACACATCCACCCAAAGCTTGGAATAGACGCATGATAATTAAGTTTTCTACAGATTGAGAAAAGGCACAACCAATTGATGCCAAGACATAGATTCCTAAGCCGATGTACAAAGGTTTTTTTCGACCGTATTTATCAAGTAGGGGCCCATAAAATAATTGACCAATTGCGATACCAACCAAATAAGCTGTAAGAGACAGCTGAATTTGCGAAATAGGGGTACCTAGGTCTCTGGACATTTCCGGAAAACCAGGTAGGTACATGTCGATAGAAAAGGGGCTAATAGTACACAATGCTCCTAATACTAAGACAATCTTAAAGTACGTACGCTTGTTAAAAGTGCTTTCCAAAACTAAAATAGGCTTTAATTCTTACTCGTGTAATCCTCTGCCAACAGGAGAATTCATTTCAAAGTTCGCAAAAAACAGAAAAATAAATAATTAAGATTTCAATGAAACTACTTGAAAATTAGCGTTTTGTAAATCTACTTTCTTATTATATCGATTGCGCTGGCTTTAAACCATGATCCTTTGGTCAAACAAATTTTTCACAATTGAAAAAATAAATGAAAAGAGCCACCTCAAAGGAGATGGCTCATGCTTAAAAATTTAATTTTTGATTATTTAATCATCGGAAGTACGATTCTACTTGGGTGAATTCCTCCATGGTGGATGGAGTTGGTTGCGATTACACCTTCTGATTCATCGTAATTATTACCTCCTGTATTCAAGTTTCTATCAAATCTCGGGAAATTGGACGATGTGATTTCAATTCGGATTTGATGCCCTTTTTCAAAGTAATTGGAAGTACTCATTGGAGTCATTTTTACTTCGTAGACTTTTCCATCTTCCATAAATACTTCTTTGTCATATCCTTCACGGTATCTTACTCTTTGGATAGTTTCGTCCAAGTTGTAAGCTTTTCCATCAGGATAAACATCGATGAGTTTGATCGTCACATCTGTGTCTTTGGCATCTGAAGAAAGGTAAAGGTAGCTTTCAATGAAACCTGAGATTTCAACTCCTTCTTCCAAAGGCTCCGAAGTGTAAACCAAAATATCATCTCTCAATTCCATTTCGGATTGGTCGAAAGATCCACCCTGAACGGCGTTTCCTGTACAACAAACGTTGCCTCCGTAAGAATTGACAGGGTTCATTGGGTCATATTTAAAAGTGTCTTGGTTTAGTTTTTTTGGAAGTTTGCCAACCAATTTTCCATCTCCATTTCTGGTGTTTGCTTTGCCTTCAGAATCCAAGAAGAACGTGGTCATTTTTGCATTAGCTGGTGGCCATACATCAGAAGTTTGCCATTCATTTGTTCCCATCGTGTAATAGGTAACTTTTGGCATGCTTGAGATTTCTCCCTTGTCCTCGCTTTTCAGCCATAGGTCAAACCAAGCAGTGATGATTTCATCATAATCAAATCTGGCATCACCCACGCTTCTTTCTCCAACGATCGTATTTTCAGTAGCTCTGGTATAGGAGCAGTGTAATACAGGTGCAATAATTAAATATTGATTGTCACGAGCGGATTGAGAAATAGCATTTTCTCTAACGTGGTTGTAAAGGGCCAAATTTGGACTTGTAGAAACATCATACCAAGAGACAAACCAAAAGCTTGGCTTATCAAAAGGCATGTTATCATGATATAAACCGCCCTGATACCATCTGGCATCATTCGGTTTACGAGTAATCATTTCCTCATAAATTCCTTGTGGGCCATTTACATTTTTGATGATATCCTGGAGAGGTAGGTGAGAAAGTCCTTCCTTCCAATCCACACGTGGATATTCAGGGGCCATGTCATAGAATCTTTGCAATCTTAAAAGATCTTCCTGAGCAATTCCCTTGGGTAATTTTGGAGCCAAAGGATCATGCTGAGTTCCATAAAGCCAAGCAGTAAAAAGCATTTGACCAGCACCACCACGATACCAGTTTCCTTGCTCATAAAATTCGCCGATTCTACCGACACCTGCACCAAATCCCTGAGGAACCATTGCAGCATGAGCTGGGTGATTCAGGGAAGCTGCTGCCATTTGCCATTCTGCAGTGGAAGAACAACCCAAAGTGCCGATTTTACCATTACTCCAAGCTTGCTTTGACATCCAATCAAAAGCGTCATAGCTATCTGTCAATGGAGTTCCCAAAATATCCCACTCGCCTTCAGAGAAGAATCTACCGCGCTCATTTTGAACAATATAGGCGTACCCTTTTTTGACCCAGTCTAGAGCTGTTTGAAGGGTTCTGGTTCTCAATTCTCCATCACCGTATGTATTGAAATTATAGGGAGTTCTGGAAAATACGATTGGAACCTTTGCATCACCTTTTGGTCTGTAGATATCCGTGGCCAATCGGTTTCCATCCCGCATAGGCATCATGACTTTCTGGTCGACAATAGCGACTTCCTCCAGCTGGTCAAGGAGAGATTTTTCCTGAGCCAAGACCTGAAATGAAATCAAGACTAGGAGTGAGAGAAAAAAGAACTTGGAAAAGCTTTTATTCATAATATTCATGTTTAGAAACGGAAAGTAAGGACAAACCTTGAATTTTCCTCAGGTAATTTGATGACTGAATTTTTGGTGATATGAGCGTGATTAGTCTAAAAATCAGGATGAAAAGGTGAGCTTCAAAGATCAGTGGAAGAAAAATCAATGTATCCGTTTTGGGATGAATGGTTTATTTCCTTTTGAATTCATCACTAAACAGTAACTTTGCGGTTGAATAAATTTTACCATGAGTGAAAGCAATATGAGTCCTATGGAAACATGGGTTGAGGTATCGAAAAATTCAGATTTTACTATTTACAACCTTCCTTTTGGTGTCTTTAAAAACAAAAGACTAAGTCCAAGGATTGGAGTAGCAATTGGCGACAAGATCGTGGATTTAAGTGTGTTGGATCAAGAGGGCTTCTTTTCGGATATGTTTCTTCCAGAGGGTATTTTCCTAAATGATTGTCTGAATGAACTGATTGATCTTGGGAAAACTCAGACCAAAAAGATTCGTGAGCGTGTTCAAGAACTTTTACTTGCTGATAATGAGAAGCTAAGAGATCATTCTATCAGAGGAAAAGTAATGGTTAATCGGAGAGAAGCTGAAATGCTTCTTCCTGTAAAAATCGGAGATTACACGGATTTTTACAGTTCTATGGAACATGCAACAAACGTTGGAAAAATGTTCCGTGACCCTGAAAATGCCCTTTTGCCTAACTGGAAGCATTTGCCAGTGGGGTATCATGGAAGAGCTTCATCGATCATTCCATCTGGTGTTCCTATTCATCGACCAAAAGGTCAGTTCAAAGATCCAGACATGGAAACTCCAGGCTTTGGACCTTCTCGTAGATTGGATTTTGAATTGGAACTGGCCTTCATTACGGGTAAGTCGACCAAATTGGGAGATTCAATTTCTACTGAGGATGCTGAGGATTACATTTTTGGATTTGTCTTATTTAATGACTGGTCAGCTAGAGATATACAAGCTTGGGAATATGTTCCTTTGGGTCCATTCTTAGGAAAAAACTTTGCATCCTCTATTTCACCTTGGGTTGTGACCTTAGAAGCTTTGGATCAATTCAGAGTGGATGGGCCTAAGCAAGACCCTGAAGTATTGCCTTATTTGCAATGTGAGACACCTCATAGTTTTGACATTCAATTGGAGGCTTACATTCAGCCAGAAGATGTCAAGCAAGCCACGAAAGTTTCTACTTCCAATTTCAAATACATGTATTGGAATATTGCACAGCAGTTGGCTCATCATACAGTCAATGGATGTAATATCAATGTTGGTGATATGTTGGCTTCTGGTACGATCTCAGGTCCTACAGAAGATTCTTATGGTTCTATGTTGGAGTTGAGCTGGAAGGGAACCAAACTTTTAAGATTGGATAGCGGAGAGGAAAGGAAATTTATTGAGGATGGAGATACAGTTATCTTAAAAGGTTTTTCTGAAAAAGATGGAATTCGAGTGGGCTTTGGAGAAGTTAAATCCAAAGTGCTTCCTGCAAAATAATTATTGAAATAATTCAATAAAAAGCCCCGAAATTGTAATGTTCGGGGCTTTTTTTGTTTACTTTTTTTATTGCTGATTTTAATCTGTAAATTAATAAATGTATTGATTTACAGGTGTTTGCGATTTGAGTCGCGCCTGATTTTCTTAGGTTCTCTATCACATTTTATAGAGATTATTTAGTTAAGCTCGAACCGAGCCATTTTTATTCTTTTTATTAAAAACAACCCAATTTTACCATGGCAAAACTTAGAAATTTGTCCATAACTACTCCCTTGCTATTTGCTTTTCCTTTGAAAAGTGAATGGGCTACCACACCAATTGATCCTGCGGCTCCAATCAATTCTGGAGCATGGGAGGGCGCAGGAAGTTTAAAGTTTTCTAGAGGCTATATTTTAGCTAAAAATGATGCTAAGTTTTTATACTTGGCCTTAGATGTTCTCGAGGATACAGGGAATGACCCCAGTACCAATGATTATTTCTGGTTGAGTTTTGATAGCAATAGGGACAGAGCGATAACTGCCAATGTGGATATCAATTATGGTCTTTATCCCGGAAATCCCAATAAACTTGGGTTACAGAAATATTTGGGACCTGCTAGATGGACTGGCTTGTCAATTCCTCCCTTATCTGAGGTAGTTCAGGAATTTGGTCCTAGTCCCAATTCGGATACCAGTCATAGAATATGGAAGTTTAAGATTGAACTGAAGGAAATCAATGTAGCCATTTCTTGGCCTTTGAGTACTCCTTACACCTATTTTGGCTTTCGAGTGAAATCTAGTAGCCCAGGTTTTACCACAGATTTTCCCGGAGGATTTTATAAGGATTTTACAAAGTTGAGGCAATTGATATTGTCGAGAAAACCGAGCATTCCAAGTTCAATATTAGGTCCTTTGGTAGGAAGTGTTGGCTTGATTCCAACTACCAAAATCAATTCTAGCTCAGGAAGGGCTACTACCGATCCAGGGTATTATGTTCATGTTGAAAATGCGGCCTTTGGAGGAACCTTGAATTTGATAGGTAATAGGACAAAACTCCAGCAGCTTTGGGCAGCAGGAAATCGAAAATATAAGGTTGAAATAGCTGCGCCGGGAGGTTCTTTCACGAAGTTGATTTCCAATTGGTCCAATTACCGATGGACAGGAAGTACTTATGCTTTGGAATCCTTTGCAGCCTCCTATTATGGCTATTATCAAATGGCCAATCCTGGAGTAGATTATTCTATCGATGATTTATTGATCCAGTTTCCTACGACAGCACTTTTGCCGGGTTTGTATCGAATCAAAGTGACCTTCTTTGTGGGAAGCAGTACAACTTCTGTTGCTGCAACGCAGGAGTTAAGAATGTATATCGATAATCAAGTTCCTTCGGCAATTATCGAAAGTGTGAAGCATGGAAGTAGCGAAGTGTCAGCCTGTGCCATAGAGACAATCGCTGCTGCTCCAGATGGAGTTAATTTTAGAATTACGGCTCATGACCCTGAAGGGAATTTGAGAGCAATGAGTTTTAGGGCAACCTATGGATCTGGCTTGGCTACATCCATCTATAGCGAGAGCTATTCTTCTTCTAGTGGACTTTGGCAGGGCTTTACCAATAAGCTGATACCGGCCACTGGAAATTGGAGGCCACCTCAATCCTGTGCCTATAGTTTTGTGCTGACAGCTTGGGCAAGGACTACCAATGGCTACAGCTATATTGGGCATAATTCCACTCATCGAAATCTAACTTTATTATTAAGTTGATATCGCCCCGAGTGACAAGGCCTCTTTTCAGAAAAGAGGCCTTTTTTTATGCCTTTTTGGATAGTTTTGAGGATGGAATTAAAAATTAATGATGAAAAGATTCCAGTGTCCATGAGTTGGTCGGGAGGGAAGGATAGTGCCATGGCTCTTTGGAAATTGATGAATAGTGATGAATTTCAGGTGGTACGACTTCATACGACTTTTGGAGAAGAAACCAAGCGTGTCGGAATGCATGGGATCCCGGAAGAACTGATAGAAATGCAAGCGGATTCGATTGGGCTTCCACTTGATAAATTATATTTCCCTGCGAGTGGGGATAATTTGGCTTATGAAACAGTGATTAATGCTTATTTGGATGAATTGCAAAGTTCTGGGATCGGGCATATAGGATATGGTGATATTTTCTTGGAGGACTTAAGGAAATACCGTGAGGATAAATTGGCCCTTAGGGGATTTGAAGGAGTTTTTCCTCTTTGGGAAAAAGATACATCCGGGCTGATTCAGGAATTTTTTTCAACTGGCTTTGAAACCAAAATTTGTGCAGCCGATGCTGACTTGATTTCAGAAAAATGGGTTGGTGAGTCGATTTCAGAGGAATTCATTAAAGACCTAGATCAAAAAGTGGATCCATGTGGTGAAAATGGTGAGTTTCATTCTTATTGTTTTGCAGGACCAATTTTCAAATCTTCAATTGAAGTTTTGGTCGGGGAGACTACCCAGAAAAGCTATGATATTTTTCTGGCTAATGGAGAAAAAGGAAAGAAACATTTCTGGTTTTCGGATATTAAAAAAGCCTAGCTTCATTAGCTAGGCTTTCTAAGGTTTTAACCTTTTGTATAATGCTTTTTCATTGCTTCAAAGTCGTAATCAGGATCTTTACCTGCTTTCCGCTGTTTTGCAAAATCCTTCAACGCGTCCAAGGCTGGTTTTCTCAATAAAAGAATCGCGATCATGTTTAGCCATGCCATTAGACCTACACCGATATCTCCGAAAGTCCAAGCTAATTCGGCTGTTCGAATGGAACCATAGAAAGTTGCTATTAGAATAACTGCTCTGAGTAGATTGACTTGCCAATGCTTATGATTGTCCTTTTGCAAGTAACTCAGGTTGGTTTCGGCGATGTAATAATATGCCATGATGGTGGTAAAGGAGAAGAACATCAAAGCTACCGCCACAAATCCTGCCCCGATTGTAGGGAAATGGGTCGCGATCGCACTCTGAGTATATTCTGGACCAATACTCACTCCTGGGAGGTTTTCTACGATAAAGCCTCCGTTTGGATCGACGACATTGTATTGTCCTGTGAAAAGGATCATAAATGCCGTTGCGGTACATACAAACAAGGTGTCAATGTAAACAGAGAAGGCCTGAACCAATCCTTGCTTGGCCGGATGACTTACTTCTGCAGCTGCAGCCGCATGTGGTGCAGTACCTTGACCAGCTTCATTCGAATAGATTCCTCTTTTGACTCCCCAAGCAATTGCCGAACCGAATACTCCAGAGAAAGCCGCTTCCATATTAAAAGCAGATCCAATAATAAGTTTGAACATGGAAGGAATCTCTCCAATGTTCATTGCCAAAATAATTGTAGCTAATAAAACATAGCCTATTGCCATAAAAGGAACTACGATCTCGGCAACCTTGCCTATTCTTTTGATCCCACCGAAAATAATCAATGCCAAAAGAAGGCAAACAAATCCTCCTGTATATTCAACAGGTATATCAAAAGCGTTGTTGACACTAAGTGCGATACTGTTACTTTGAACACCTGGGAGTAAGAAGGCCATACTTCCCATAGTTACAAAGGCAAAAAGCATCGCGTACCATTTGACGCCTAGTCCTTTTTCGATGTAATATGCAGGGCCACCTCGATATTGACCGTCTTTCACTTCTTTGAAAATCTGACCCAAGGTAGCTTCAATATATGCTGAGGCCGAGCCTAGGAAAGCAATAACCCACATCCAGAAAATGGATCCCGGTCCTCCCATTCCGATAGCAGTTGCTACACCGGCTATGTTTCCTGTCCCGATTCTACCTGAAAGGGCTAATGCGAATGCCTGAAAAGAAGAAACTCCTTTTTCCGAGGATTTACCTGAAAAAAGGAGGGAGATCATTTCTTTAAAATATCGAAGTTGAACCAACTTGGTAACCACCGAAAAATAAATCCCTGCACCCAGGCAAAGGATAATCAGTGCATTACTCCAAATCAGATCATTAATTGTGTAGATAATTTGCTCCATGGGTAAATATTCTGTGTATAAATGAGAAATCAAGAAAAGCTTTTTTGCTTTAAAGAGAGATTTCTCGTTGAAGCGTTCAAAGATATAGGCTTGAATGGATTATGCATATTTTTTTAGCATAAATGGGTGTTTTTTAATGCAGATATTCAATATTTTGAATTAAATCAAAAGAAGAGGGGTATGGCATTTTTGAAAAAAGAAAACCACAACCCTGGGAAGAATTGTGGTTTTGAAATTTTGTTGTGTGATTTTTATTTGAATCCGAATTTTTCTAGTCCTGCATGAGAAGTTTTAATTGCTTCCATCGGATCAACACCAAAAGTGTTGTCCTGCTCAACTAGGTAGAAAATCATTCCTGATTTGTCTTTTTCAGCTAAGATTCTGGCAAAATCAATGGTTCCAGTTCCAACTGGAGCAAAGTTACCTTCGTCATTCATGTCTTTCACATGCCAAGCTTTGAATCTTCCTGGATATTTTTCAAAGTATGCCAATGGATCAACTCCAGCTTTGGTTACCCAGAAAAGGTCCATTTGGAAATTAACAAACTCAGGATTACACTTTTCCAAAAGTAAGTCTTCAATGACTGTACCGTCTTCTAAAGCTTTGAATTCGAAATCATGGTTGTGATAAAGCAATTTGATGCCAGCAGCATTACATTTCTCACCCAAAGAATCCATAATGCTTACCAAATCTTCTGGTTTGCCTTTTAGACCCATAGATCTCGTTTCTTGATTGAATGTAAACATGCCCATTGGAGGAACAGGGATTACAAAATATTCGATACCTGCAGCTTTTACATCAGCGATTAACTGATCAGCATTTTCCATATTGACCATGCCCATGTGAGCACTTTTAGCAGTCAATCCAAGGGAAGCTAGATAGTCTTTGAACTCAGTAGGAGTCATGTCATAAAACTTGCCATCTGCATAGTTCGCGGCTTCAACATAGGCATATCCAGCATCGGCAACAGCCTGAAGTGTTCCTTTTGGATCACTTGCCATCGAATCTCTTACAGTATAAAGTGCCAGACCACCAAAATTCGAAGGCTCAACACTTACTTCTTCTACTACCTCGACAGTTTCTGCGGGTTTATTTCCACAGGCATTTAGTCCTATCATCAAGGAAAGAACTAAAGCGAGGTTTAAGCTGATTTTTTTCATAGGGATAAAGGTTAATTGAATCTGAAAGATATCCAATTCCTTTGAATTATTGGAAGATAGATAGATTAATGTCTCTTTTTGAAAAAATAATCTTTTTCAAACTCTCCAATAGATTCAAATTTTTAAAAAAGGGATAGTATTTAATTGAATGGTCTCAGTATAATTTAGATTAAATAATCATTCTCAGAAACTCTTTTTAATTGGTTAAAGAACTACGAAGCCATTTAATAAATCCATAATAAGTGATTCGTTTTTCTTCCAAAGGGTTTCGCTAGACCATGTGGTGAATTGTACTGATCCTCTTTCGTCAGAGTAATAATAAGAATCGAAAATAAAGGTAATCCCAGAAATTGAGGCTTTAAAAGCTCCTCGGAGTACCTCTTTGCCATTTACTGTTCTTGATTCTGTCTTAACATCTAAGATCTCAGATCCAGTGTTATCTTTCATTGTGTTTTTTGCAATTTTCAAAAGTGTCTCCTTTTCGATAGGAGTTTCTTCTGAAATAATAATAGCCCATATATCTTTTTGCCTTGCCTGAAGTGCAAATTCAGCATCCTCATTTAATTCTCCTGCTGGAAGCCTTTTCCATGAACTTTCATCATAATAGACATCAAATAGGTCCCATTGGTTAGAAATAATTTTTTTGGATTGTTGTGGAGTAAAGAAAGGAGTTGAAATCGGTTCAATTTGTAATTCTTGGTCCAAAAATGCCATTGGGGATACAGGAGAATTTTGGTCCAAAAGTTCATAACTCCATGTTCCGTTATTGTAAACATAGATCGTGTCTCCATGCTCGGTAACCGCTTTGATTTGAGCTTGTCCGTAATTTAGTCCTAAGACGAAAACTGAAAAGATGAAAAGGAATGTGTGCTTATACATTTTGAAAATTAAATAATGATTACTCTCGACTAAAATAGATTTTTAAATGAGGAGATTTGATTCCATTCAAACAATTTTAAATACTCCTCTGATTCTCAGACTCAAAAAGTCAAAATTTCAGAGGAGTATTTTTTGCAGATTTTATTTGTTACTTAGCTGAACCCAAACAGAAGAGGAAATATAAAGATGATCACCAAAGTCCAGATGAAATAAATCGGAAGATAGGAAGCGATTGAAATCCCTACTTTTTCGACTTCTAATTTCTTGCTAAATACTCCAAATAAGGATCTTGATACAATCAACAAGTGAATTAGCATTAGGATATTGACTCCCAAAACAGCTAACCGGTTTGGTGTGATTCCCCACTCTGATATCCTAAAAATAATGGCTGAAAGGGCGATTCCATTGACGATAATGGTTACTAGGGATAGGGCTAATAGAATCCAATTGCCAGAGCTTTTCTTTTTATTAGAGTTTTCAGCAATTGAGAAGAAAATCAAAGCCATTACACCCACCAAAAGCAAGTTGAACATCAAAAGAAATTCCCGGTCATTGTAGGGGTCTTTTCCAGTAAAAATGATTGCAAAGAGATAAATGATCAGCATCACAAGCACTAAGGGGCTGAAGATTTTAGCAATCACAGGTGAGACTTTATTGACCAATTGAGGGTTTGTTTGTGTCAAGAAAGTAGCAAGCGGTGGAATTGCTGCCGCACCGAAAATGAGTATGTATTTGGTGTAGAACTCGACGATATTTAATCCAATCAATTCAAAAAGCCCAATAGTCAAGCCTGTCAAAGCCATTCCGGAAAGAACCAATACAGCTCCCATGACTATGGCGTCTCCATTGAATCTCAAATAAGCCAATCGATTTTTTAGGTTCAGCCAATCATTTCCTGAGAAAGCTGCTCCCAAGATTCCCCAAAGCAGAAGCGGGAGATGGATGCAGGCCAAAATCAAAGTGTCACTTTCATTGTTTTTAGGAAGAAGGTTGACATAAATCCATGTCAAGATCGTAACAAGGCCTAAAATCAAGACTTTTCGCTGAGTAAGTTGATTTCTCCAAGCGAAGAATGCGGCAAGTCCAGGGAATACGATGAATCCAATATTCCTAGGGTAAAAGAATTCCTCGTCGATGGAGAATAACTCTGGGAGTTTGGCAATGAGCCCAGCCAATAAGGCAATGATGATGATAAATGTGAATTCTTTTCTGGTACCCCAAGAAATGCCGTCTGATTCATAGATTAGACGCTCGTTCCAGAAATCTGCCATTACTGGATTGCTTGCCTGAATCTCAGGGAAGAGTTCGATAAAGGCAGTTTTAAAGCTGCCCCTATTTTTCCTATAGAGCTTTTCTAGCTCTGAGGGAGAATTTAATTGGGAAAGGATTTGATCTTTCATTTTATTGGGAATTATAGGCTGTTTAAATATCGAATAGATTTATTGGATTTGTTTGTTGTTTTCAAAATCCTGCAAGCAGGAGTCAAGTGGATTGCCTTGAATATGAATGCATTCGCAAAAGGCAAAGCCGGCAATTTGATTTTCGGTATTTAGAAATTGTTTTTTACAGTCCTCCAAAGAATTCATGGGCATTACTTCATGTCCAAAACGGGAATACACGACAAAAAATACCATTGTTAAAAAGACTCCTGAGAAAAATAAAATGGGGAATTTAAGGTTGTATTTCTCTGGTTTTGGAGTACTTACAGCTTTCGAGTATTTGTTGAAAGGAAGGATGTATTTCAATTTGTCATAATGCCAAGCAATTATATAAAGGTTTGCTAAAACCATTAAAGGGGAGGTGATGTAGGATCCTACAAATCTTACTGCAAAAGAAAGTATCCAAATATTTACAATAATTGGGAGGTATAAAAGAGCGCCAAAGAATGCTGTTCTAGGTATTAAAAGTAATATTCCCGCTATCAATTGTGCCACACCAATAAACGTATAGTAATATCCCGTGTGATGGAGAGCTTCCAGGTAGGCACCCATGGGGTGGATTTCTGACAAGCCACTGGCAAATCGCTCTCCTAAAATTTTTACCATGCCTGCGATGATAAAAGCATATGCAAGTAGTACTCTGCAAAATATCTGAAAAATCCAGTGCCATCTATTTTTCTTTATTTCGGAATAATAGGATTCTAACCTGTTGGTAAACTGAGAGCTCATAAGTAGGTGTCAATTATGATTTTGATACGAAATAGTAATGGGTTTAATCCCAGTGTCCTGTGATATTGAATGCCATCACGGAGAAGATCCAAATGATGAAAACATATATGAGACAGCTGAAAATCAATGCGATAAGTTTTTGGTTTCCTTTTGGAAACCAGTGAAATCCCATCAGGTAGAAAAATATCCCTCCAATAGCGCCTCCTGTCGGGATGATGAGCAAAGGGAACAACATCCAAAGCTCAAAACTTTCAGGATTTGCAATCATAAGAAAGATGAGCAATGAGCTTGGAATGATAGCTCCTAAGAAGGAGGGAAGGAGGAGCGATTTGAGCTCAAGTCCTAGTAGTGATTTCAGTTGGTTTTTCATGGTTTGACTGATTTAAAAGTACTTTGTAATTCAAAGTGAGTGGATAAATTTTTTTAACTTTTGTTTTCTTTAATCAAATTTTCAAGGAAATCCAGATGTGCCTGAAAAGCCTCTTTTCCAGCCTTTGAAGCGGAATATTTGGTATGCGGTTTTCTTCCAACAAAGGTCTTTTCAACTTGGATGTATTCTTGGTTTTCCAGATTTCTCAAGTGAGAAGCTAGATTGCCATCAGTTACTTCCAGGAGTTCTTTGAAGGTGTTGAAGTCCACTTCGTCATTGACCATCAAGATTGACATGACACGAAGTCTGACGACATTCTCAAACGCTTTATCGTAATTGCCCTTCACGTTTACCTGTCGTATTTATAATACATCATGGCGCCATAGACGATATGTGCCATTCCAAATCCCACAGCCCAGCAGTACAAACCTATTTCTGGATGAAATGCAGCTACCAAACCAATAATCAACTCTGTTAAGCCTAAGTTTTTCAATTCATTGATGGTGAAATGAGAGGCATTTATGAGTCCTAAACCATAGAAAATCAATGTCGCTGCCGGGATCATATTAAAGTATCCTTCATGGATCAAACTAAATGAGAATAATCCTCCAGCTACTACAGGAATAAACAAAGCACTTAAAAATCGTTTGCTTGCCGAAGACCAGAATTTATGGGCGTTTTTTTGACTTTTCTTTCTGCTGAATACATAAGCAGTTCCCAAGGCAAGAATCATCACTGCAAAAGCAAGAATCAACAATCTGTTCATCAATTCATGATGATCCAGTATCCCAGTTGAACCTAGCTTTTCTGCACCTTCAATCCAGTACCAAGCCATCCCGGAACCGATTAGCGCGTAGATTCCAGCCATAACTCCCGATAGCCCACTCAATGAAAGGAAGCGAGTACTTCGCTCCATCATGGACTTGATGTCCGCTAATTCTTGTTCTGGTCTTCTCATTTTAAAAGTACTTTGAATTACAAAGTAAATAAAGAATTGAATTCGAAATCAAATTCTTAGAAAATTTTTACAAAAATTAAATGAATGGGGAGATGAGAGTCTCTTCAGGAATTAAAAAGATTCTCCAATTCTGAAGTAGATGCCCCAATCGTCTTTTCCTACAGCTGCATCCAATCCGATATTGAATCTAACAGATTTGAATGCACCATATCTATAGCCAACTCCTCCTCCTGGATAGAGTTTCCAATTGAAGTCTTCGGTATCAGAACCATAGATGGTGCCTAGTCCAAAAAATCCTACTAAGCCCATTCCTTCTTTGAAATTGTATCGGTATTCGCCTTGTAGGGCCATCAAGCCATCTCCTCTGAATTTTCCTTGAGAATAACCACGGATGTCTTTTCCTCCTAAAGTGACCTGTTGCTCAAAAGCAATATCTCCCAACCCGAATTTTCCTGCAAATCTGGCTGCCAGGACGTCATGACCATTTCTCATAGGAAAATACTCATTAAATTCTGCTGAGATTTTTTGAGCTTTTACATCGTTTCCAAACCAAGTTGGGAAAGAAATTAACTTCAAATTAGTTTTAACACCTTTGGTAGGATAGTAAACCGAATTTCGATTGTCATATAGTCCCGTAATTTGAAGTCCGTTAGTTTTGACAGTGCTTGGTTCCTGAATATCGTCTTCGTATTCGGTGTAATGATGTGCATAAGAATAATTTAATCCTGCATAAAAATCAGTAAAGACCTGACGTTGGAATCCGACCATGGCGTAAGTCGTTTCGGTTCCAAAATCATAGAATCCGGGATCTTCCATATCATCCATATAGAATTGGGAGTTTCTATCTCCTGTCATGGCAAATGCCGTTAATCTCCATTTATCTTCATCAAGATAGATTTTGTTAAATACAGAGATGAAATAAGAGCCATTTGTAGTATAAACAGCGGCTAAGCCAGAAAGCGACTTGGGTGAAATCGTGTCCGAGGGATTGATGCGATACATTCCCATGGGAATGACTCCAATCATAAAGTCCAGATTACGATTGTAGCTCATGTAAGGCATTACGCTTACCTCTACTTTTTTCTGTTTGGGAAGACTATCAGATTCTTGAGAAAATGAAAACTGAGTGAAAGTTAAAAGTAGAACAAATGATAAAAGTATAGGGCGCATATTTCGATATGAAAATGAGTAATATGGAAAGAAACCAAAATTAAGAAAAAAGATGGAAGCCTGAAGTTGATTAGACTCAAAGCCATATGAAACCTTAGGGAGAATGAGTTCATAACAAACAAGTTGATTTTGGAGTTAGTAAATAGCCCAAAGAATTTTGGTGAAATAAGAATGGGGGTCTGATTGGGTCTTTACTTCATGAAAAGTTAATGTTCTATTTTCCATCTGAAATGGGTAAATTACACTACGAGTGAATTCCTAAAATATTCAAAATCATATTTAAGATGAACCGATTTTTAAGTTTCTCAGTGCTGATTTTATTAACTGTTTTTTCCAGCAATGCATTCGCCCAATTTGGTGATCCACCCAAAAAATTAGAGAAAAATACGGGCTATGTCGGGCTATTATTTTCCTACTCCCAAAATACCAAAGAGAATACGAAAAACCTGCTTGAAAATGTCAAGTTTGATAAAACCTCCTCGACATCAGTTAACACTGGTGGTGGATATTTTTTTAAGGAAAATTTCGCTGTGGGAATGGGGATAACTTATGATTCTAAACTTTCGGACACAGAGTCTATAAATACATTTGGTCCCAATACAATATCGGATTCTGAGGTGTTTTCGTGGTTTTTTAATCCTTTTATAAGAAACTATTTCCCAATAGGTCAACGTAACCAATTCTATATTTTCACCCAGACAGGTCTTCAATATGGCTTCGGAAATGGGAATGAAACTGCGGAAACAGGTTCTGCTATTGAGGAATATGATATAAAAGAAAAAACCTATGGAATTGCATTTACTCCAGGGATGATTTTTTTGGTTAAACAGGGCTTTGCCTTTGAACTCAATGTAGGGGTAGTCGGTATAGAAAGAACAGAAAAGAAGAAAGTGTCTACTGATCCAGATATCCTTCCAGAATTGCAATCTTCAACTAAGGCAAATTTGAATATTAATCTTCTTCAATTAAACCTTGGCTTGGCATATTATTTTTAAATAAAGAGAGGCACGATCCTTTTAAGAACCGCGCCTCGATAGATAGATTGGTTAATTGTTTCTTATTTGAATAGCATAGGGGAGAAAATTGCTAGATAATCTCTCCAGTTTGCCCAAGTATGACCACCAGCACTTTCATGATAGTCATGCTCAAAACCCGTTTCATCCAATACGCTCAATAGACGCTTATTGGATTCCATGACGAAATCATCGACTCCACATCCTACCCAATATTCTTTTACACCTGAGTCTTTCAATGCGATGAACTTGTTTTTCATTTCGTCCATATTCGTATTTGGGTCAAAAATCCCACTGCTGAATACACCGATATAGCCAAATGTCCCTGGATAAGTGGTGGAGGCAGTAATAGTATGGCCGCCTCCCATAGAAAGGCCTGCGATTGCTCTAGAATCTTTCTCTTTTATTACTTGGTAATTTTCCTCGATATAAGGAACTACATCCTCAACCAGACTTTTTTCAAATTTACCAGACCATTGAGCATAGGTTTCACGAGTTGGAGGCGTTACTCCAGGAGCCATAGTCAGGGTCGAGCTTTGCCAAGCATTTCCATTGGTCATCACAACCAGCATAGGTTTAGCCTTTCCTGAAGCGATCAAATTATCCAAAATTAAATTGGCTCTACCAAGAGAAGACCAAGCGTCCTCATCACCTCCTGCTCCATGCAATAGATACAGAACAGGGTAAGATTCATTGCTCGAATCATATCCTGGAGGAGTATAAACATACATTCTTCGCTTCATTCCCAAGGAGGGGGAGTCATACCAGACTTTGGATAAGCTGCCGTGAGGAACATCGTTTTGCTGGAAAACTTTGGCACCATCTCCTGGGATCATCAATAGACTTGCGTATCTAGTCCCATCCCTCAATGCATGGGGATTAGTAACATCAATTGCTGCCACTCCATCAATAAAGAAGTTGTAATGATACATGGTGGAAGGAAGTGGATCAATTGTCACTTCCCAAACTCCATTTTCTGCCTTGGTGAGTGGAAGAGTTTCTCTAAATCCCATCCAGCTACCGTTGACGGCAACCTCATTTGCTTTAGGAGAATATACTCTGAATGTAACAGATCCATTAGCTGCAATATCAGGTGAAACTACCTGAGGTGCTTGCATGGCACTGATCTCCTGTGCCTGAGAAAATTGGAAAGTCCCTGTAAAAAGTAGCAGGCAAACTCCGAGTGAAAGTTGTTTTAGGTTCATTTTATTATTGGTTAATTATTTAAATAGTCTTGGTGCGAAATTGTATAAATCATGTCTCCAGACATGCCAAGTATGGCCACCTGGCATTTCAGAGAATTCGTATTTGATCCCATTTTTGTCAAATACTTTCAGCATTTCATTTCCATTGCTGTAGGCTATATCCTCTGGGCCTCCTAGAGTGAAGAGAAGGATTTTTGCCGTTTGATTCAGTTGAGAGGCTATTTCAGAAAGTCTTCTGTCTCCACTCGAATACATTTCTTCATTGTTGGCAAACCATCCGGAACTCATCACATTGATGTATCCAAACATATCAGGATGCGCCATAAATGAATCAAGTACTTCCAAACCTCCCATAGAAAGTCCTGCCAATGCTCGGTATTCTGCGTTTTGATAGACTGAGTAATTAGATTCTATATAGGGGATCAAATCATTGAAGAAATCCTGAACAAAAAGTTTGGTGTCAATTCCTCCATCAGGCATGACTAGGATCATTTCTTCGGCTTTTCCTTCTGCTAAAAGATTGTCCATAATCAAGCCTGCTCGTCCCACATTTGGCCAGGCCATATCACTATCTCCGCCTCCGTGTATCAGGTAAAATACCGGTAATTTTTTCTGAGTTAGATTGTATGCTGCAGGTGTCCAAATATGCATTCTCCGCATTGAATTCGTGCTTTTGGAGAAATAGTAAACTGTGCTGACAGTTCCATGAGGAATGTCTTTTTTCATAGAGAAAAAAGCTTCTTCACCCTCAGGCAATACATCGATCAGAGCAGAAGTTTCATATGCATTTGGAGCTTTGGGATCATAAACCTTTACTCCATCTACAATAAAATGATATCGATAAGTACCTGGATTGACTTCTGGAATGGTTAAGGTCCAAACCCCATTTTCTGCTTTAGTACCTTCGATTTTTTGTCCCCAAGGAACGATATCTCCGCCAAGCGTTACCCCATTGGAATTAGGAGCATAAATCCGAAAAACAACGGATCCATCTTCTTTTACTTCTGTGGATTTGAGATTGTCATTCGGAGTAGGGGTTCTATTTGGGAATTGACAATAGCCTTCTCTTGCAAAGGCAAATAGAACCATTGAAAAAAGTATTGATTTCCATGTTTTCATAGGAAATAGGTTTTTGGGTCATGGTATTGAAAATTGATTATCCTGTGCATAGAATAATCTATGCACAGGTCTACAATAGGTTAGGTTATATTATTTGAAAAGAAGTGGGGCAACTTGGCTTAAATAAACCCGCCAGTTTCTCCAAGTATGCCCTCCTTCTGTTTCTACGTAATCGTATTTCATGCCCATGCCATCCAGCTTTTCTCTGAATTCCTTATTGGCATCGTATAGGAAATCAGTCTTTCCGATTCCTATCCAATAGAGTTTATAGCCATTGTCCATTTGGGTTTGAAGGGTCTCGTCGATATTACTGTAAACTTTTCCGGTGGCATCCTCTCTAGGCATGATGGCAGCAGAGAATAAACCTACATAATCGAAAGTGTTGGGATAATATCTGGAAATGTGCATGGTGTGGTATCCACCCATGGATAGTCCTGCGATGGCTCTGTGTGCTTTATCAGGGATCACTCGGTAATTGCTTTCTACAAACTTGATGATATCCATAAAATTTGCCTCATAGGTTCCGTCCATGGTTTTTGGAACCATGAATTGTGGCTTATAAAAGCCTGTACTTCCTTCTCCAGGAGCTGCATCTTGGATCACATTGCCATTCGGCATTGCAATGATCATCGGCTTGGCTTTTCCAGCTGCGATTAGGTTATCCATGATTTGGGAAGTCCTACCTAAGTTGATCCAAGCTTCTTCGTCACCTCCAGCTCCATGAAGGAGGTAAAGAACTGGGAATTTTTCATTGGAATTTTCATATCCAGGAGGAGTGTAAATGGTGATTCGGCGATCCATTCCCAATCCTGGAGAATCATACCATCTTCTAGCTACTGTACCATGTGCAACATCCTGAACTTCGAAAAGGTCTGCATGTCCACCTCCAATGATGAAAATATTGGTAGCTGAGGCTACATCACGAATCAAAAATGGATTGTTTGGGTCGGTAGTAGTAAATCCATCGATTATGAAGGAATAATTGTAAAGCTCGGGTTTTAAAACTCCCGACTTGTATACCCAAACTCCATTTTCATCTTTTACTAAGTCAGCCTTTCCAGGGCCGTCCATTTGACCCATAGGAGTTTCCATTTTCACTGTGGGAAGGAAATCTCCAGTGATCTGAACAGATTCAGCATTAGGAGCAAAAAGTCTGAATGTCACCGATGAATCATCATGTACTTCTGGAGAGATAATTTGTTGTGCCCTGAAAAGAGCTTCTTGAGCCATTATCGATACGCTTGTTAATAAGCAGAAAGTAAAGGCAATAAGGTGTTTTAGTTTCATTATTTTAGGTCTATTGTGTCACTTTGGAAAAATAGAGAAAAGCTTTCTCAATTCCTAAAGAGATTTAGCACAATTCCATAAAAAAAGCTTCAGAGAATTCTCTGAAGCTTTGAATGTTAGTTTAGCATTTGTTACCGTGATCCTACTTTTTCTAATAGTAAGTGCTCTGCTCGAAACTGCCAATCGGTGAACTTGATACCTTGATTAGCCAAATGCTGGTGATGATCCTGATCCAAAATGTAATTTTCTGGCTTGTTCAATTGTCTAGTTTTACTGTAGACTGATTCTACTTTGGATTCAATCGCTTTCCATTCAGAAGCCAGCCCATCGAGTTTTGATTCAGCTTGATTTCTCTTTTCGCCGCTTGGTTCGTCCAGTTCAGCCAAAGTTTGCAAAGTTCTATTCGAAAACTGAGCGATTTGAGCTACTTGCTCATAAACTTCCAGTTTATAAGTGTTTCTTTTGGCAAGTCTTTTTGATTTTTCAATCTGTACCAAAATCGCTTCGATACGTTGTTGATTCTCCGCAGCCTTAGTGAGCTTTTCTGAATATTTTTCTGTCCAAACTCCCGCAGAATCCAGGTTTGGCATTTCGATCATAGAATTGATAGCTTGGTCACCTTGTCTATAAAGCCTGTTTCGATCTTGCTTGGGCTCGATCAAAGCATTTTTCCAGAAAGCTACAGCCAATTCTAAAGAGTCGATAAACTCAAAAGACTCATCTGCCAATTCATTTCCAAAAGTTCTTTGTCTAAAAGCTTTTTGAATTTCCTCAATTGACCTTTTTTCTCCAGCCCAAGTGTATTCGGCGAAATTAATGATGCCTCTGTCATATAATTCGAAATGCGGAGAATCGTCATCCCAAAGGGTCAGAAGCAATCCATCTGCTCCATTTCGAATAGAAATCAGCGCAAAGTCACGGATGTTTTTGGCATTGCTTCTTTGCAAAGGCATTAGGTTCCAACGCGTCTGTCCTGCAGTGGCTCCCATCACTTGGAAACCATTGTCTGTAAACCATTTCATAGCTCTTTCATTTCCAGGAGTCTCTGGATGACTGTAGTTCCATCTCATATAGACACAGTTTTTAGGGAACATGTCTACATATTTATTGAGCTCAGGCTCTTTCAAGGTCCAAATGCTATCCACTTGGGCTTCCGTCAATTTGGAATCGAACATGGATCTATATACACCTGCATTTTGCAAAGGCATATCATCCCAGAAAATAGGAGTGAGGCCCTTTTGCTCGGCATATTCACTTACCCGATTCAACCAAATTAGCTGAAGTTCAAGAGGAGATTTGCCACTATTTCTACCAGTAGTATGAACTTCATCCCCACCGACATGTAGGTAGGTAGCGTAAGGGAAAGCCTTCAATGCATCCTCATACAAATCAAATTGGACTTTGTAGGTCTCTTCATTCAAAGGATTGAAAGCCCAGTCACTTTCAGGATCATCTCTTAAATCTTTGTATTCATCATGCTTTAGGATGAAAGAAGCATGTCCTAGGCCTTGTACCAAAGGACTCAGTTCAATATTTCTGGCTTTCGCATAATCACTGATAGCCTTCCATTCCTCAATGCTAAAAGCATCTGCAGACCCAACTTTTGGCTGGAGCTGAAAAGCCAATTTGTCCTCAATCTCAACGATGACCGCATTGATTTTTTGGGAAGCTAGCTTATCCAGCATTTCGTAGTAATAATCTTTTGTTTCAAGGTGATGCTTGACATCCCAATGAATGGCTCTATAAGAAAGCGCGGGTTCGTCTGAGATTTGAACCAAAGGCAAACTGGCGTTTTGATCTTGGGAATCTTCCAGGATTTGTCCCAAAGTCATCAAACCATACCAAAGACCTTCTTGAGAACTGGCGATGACAGAAACCTGATCATTTGAAATTTCCAGTTCATAAGCTTCTTCTTTCAGGTTTTTTTCAATGTCTAAGTTGAAAGAAATTGCTCCATTATTCCAGGTGTCCAAATTGCCCTCTGAAACAAAATAGTTATAAGCATCTTGATAGGCTTTTTGAATTGAAGAAACTTCCAAATCGGAGCTCCCAGAAATTGAAAGTGAGCTGGGGCTCGGTAAAATTTGAAGTTCGACAGGTTGGCTATCTTTATTCTGGCAAGAAAAAGCCAAAAATGCCAAACAAACTAAAACAATGAATTTTTTCATAGAAAGGGGTTGATTGAGTATCGAAAATAAGGAAAACAAAACAAGATTCTGGGATTTGAGAAGATCTAAGTAGAAATTTTCACGAAACTGATTTCGAATTCCTTAATTTATTTTAATAATAACAGGGGTTTAAAGTAAAAAATAATAGCTCATTTGAGCTATGAATTTAATTGGAATGGTTTATAAATCAAGGAGTACCAATAATTACCTATTTTCGAAAATTGTATATTGAGAAAGATTTATCCAGCCCAAACCATTTCCCACATGAAAAAACTGTTGTTGATCAATTTGATCCTTTTTTTAGCCTCTCATTCAGTTTTTTCTCAACATCAAATCCTAACAGGAGGATGGGTATTTGACACCGATACCAAGACATTCAAAAAGAATAGAGCGATTTATATAGTCAATGGAAAGTTCGGGACCGGGAATGAAAAAGTGTTGAATTGGCAGGTGAAAAGTCTGTCAGACAACGATTACATTTTACCAGGTTTGATTGATTTGCATGCCCATTACCGAGTTAGCTATGATGGAAAAGCTTATGATGATACGCTTGCAATGCCCAAGATCTTTTTGGCCAATGGAATCACCAGTACTTTTCCGGCAGGAGAGATTGAGCCTGAGAAAATGTGGGATTTGCAAAAAAGGATAGATGCCGGCCAAGTTCCCGGGCCAAGAATTCTCCACTCTGGACCTTATTTCGGGACTGCTGCGCCAGATTGGAATCCGGATTTTACAGAGCAGGATATCCGCAAAAGAGTAGACGAATGGGCTGGAAAAGGAGCCTATGGATTTAAGGCGAAAGGTATCACAGGAGAAGATCTTGAAGTCTTGATTGATCAGGCTCATAAGCATGACTTGACTGTGACAGGACATTTGAACTCAGGTTTTCGAAACTCAGTGAATCCACAGGAGGCGATAGAAATGGGGATTGATCGTGTGGAACATTTTCTTGGAGGAAGGCTGTTTGCGGATTCTGTCGATGCTTATCAAAGCTTGAAGCAGATCGATCCACAAGATCCTTTATTGGATGAAATCATCCAATTATACATTGAAAACGGAGTTTATTTTGATGCAACATTGGCGACCTACGGAGCAATAGGGATGATTGATTCTCCGGTCTTGTTCGATTTTGCATTTGAGGACCTTTATTTCACCCCATTTACATTAGAAATCATCAAGTCTAAGAAGCCTTCTAGCTTTAATGAATTATGTGCTTTGATATACCCTGTGAAACAGCAGATACTCAAGCGGTATTATGATGCTGGTGGTTTGATCACGGTAGGTACGGATCGTCCGCTTTTATTGGATAATTATCTTGGAGGAGGGATCGGCGGATTTTTTATTCACAAGGAAATGGCAGCCATGGTGGAGGTCGGAATCCCTGCCGCTGATGTGCTTTATTTTGCGACACAACAAAATGCACAAGCGTTGGGAGTTGAGGATAGAACGGGAAGTATCAAGCCTGGGAATTGGGCGGATTTAATGATAATTAAAGGAAATCCTTTGGAAGATATCACTCGAACAAGATCAGTTCATACAGTCATCAAAGGTGGTAAGTTTTACAATTCCCAAGACCTAAAAAATTCAGCGAAAGGGAAATTGGGCCCTGAGAATTGATTTTTTGAACCAATTTGATTTAAACTTTGATCTATAATTATTTTTAGTTCGAAACTGTATTATTGGTAGGATTTCTTGAATTAAAATTTAACTTTATATTGAAAAGACCGATTTATTTTTAGATAAGATTCTCTGCTTTTTAATTAAGAGGAAGGCTTTTCTAAAAATGAATTTCTAAATACTTCCTAATTCTAGTTCTTAAAGGTTTTGCTTCTTGAGTTGATGAGTTGAGAGTTTGAAGCTTACCTCAGCGGTTTTTTTAGATTTTAAATTAATTGTAGGTTAAAACGATCTAAATGAAGCAGAACTCAATTACTTTTCTGGTTCCAGTCATCCCGGAGAAAGTCCAGAAATTATTAGATCAGCTAAAGGAAATAAAGAGAAATTCGAAGCAAGGTATATCAAAGGATTTGGATGCCTTGTCGATCATACACTATGCTCGGTGGGTAGTGATAGATCATGGGAAATCTTGGATTGGAGACACGGAGAAAAGAAATCCGAAATTACTTTTGGTTTTGGATTATGACGGAAGTCAAAATGAAATGCTTCTGAGATTTTCAGAACAGACAGGTAATATTCTTGATTTGGTTTATGTTTTTTGTAAAGGATATCCTCCTTTGGACTCTCTTACTCCTGAAAGCCGGGTAGCATATTTGAATGAGCATAAAATTCATGACGCCGCTGTTTATATTGGTGCGCCTGGTAGGTCAGTTGATCAGATTCAAAAGGAAAAGCACCTTCGAAATTTCATTAGAGAGTTTGTTGATTCACGTAATTGGGAAGGCGTACCAGCCCAAACAATCCATAGCCGTATTAAAGACGAAGTTCTCTCAAATCCTGAATTTGATTTCCTTCAACAACAAACCGTTACTTTTCCAAGAATCAATTACCCGGGTGTGGTTCTATTAGGGATAGGGCTAATTGCCATTGCTCCGCTGCTGATTATATGGGCATTGATTGTCCATTATTTTTATGAAAGAAAAGATGTGAATTTCACTAGAAAAAGAAGTCAACTGAGTGATGTGTTATTAACAGAATTGGAAGCTTCAGAGGACTTTAAACATCAAAATCAGTTCACTCAACTAGTGGATATGAAAGAGGGGAATGTCCGCCTGATTTCCATCAAATTCATGTTTTTGTTATCTAATTTGTTGATCAAGTTTATCTTCAATCAGGGAAAGTTGATGGGGATTCCTACAATACACTTTGCCAAATGGGTGATGTTTGAAAAGAACTCCAGAGTTTTGTTTTTCTCAAATTTTGATGGGAGTTGGCAGCAATATTTGGGTGATTTTATCGACAATAGTGGATGGGGACTGACTGGGATTTTTTCGAATACCAAGGTTTTTCCAAAGACAAATTTTCTGATTACCGGCGGGGCTTATTTGGAAGAATATTTCCTGGCCTGGAGCCGCAATTCGCAGCTTGTGACCAATTACTGGTATTCGGCTTATCCGGACTTGTCCATCAAAAATGTCAATAACAATACACTGATTAGAGTTGAATTGATGAAAACTCTTTCAGAACGCAGGGCCGCCAAATTTCTTAAACTCTTATAGACGATTCATATGACGATGCTCGAACTCGATAATATCCAAGGCTATCTAATCCGAGGATATGCCCATATGTTGTATTCAAGGTTTGTTTATCTGCAGATTTCAGATGCTGGATCGGCTAAAATTTGGCTTTCTAAAATTTGGAAAGAAATAACTTCTGCAAAGCATTTTCATGATAAATCAAAAATCTCCTCAACACATCTGAATTTAGCTTTTACACATGATGGGTTGAGAGCACTAGGGTTAAATGAAGAGAACCTTGGGGCTTTTTCTCGAGAATTCCGACAAGGAATGGTAGCGCCTCATCGCTCAAGATTATTAGGGGATACCGAAAGCAGCAGTCCTGAAAATTGGAGTTGGGGGGCATCACATCAGGAGCCTATTCATCTTTGTTTGATGATCTTCGGAAATGATAAGCAGTTCGTCGATAATTTGGAGAAAGACAAGGTCGTTTGCCTGAATTATTACGAGGAACTCGCCTCTGAATTTGCAGGACATGGATTGAAGGAATTGTTTTATATAGATGGAAAAACCCAGCCGGATAATAAAGAGCACTTTGGATTTAGAGATGGGATATCGCAACCGATTATCGAAGGCTCAGGTCGAGTAGGGGATAAGGATGATGTGATCAAAACTGGTGAGTTTTTATTTGGATACAAAAATGAGTTTGGGGTTTATCCTGACTCTCCATTGATAGTAAAAGAGCAGGGGGATTTAAACTTGCTTTCGTCAGATACAGGTGGTTCTGGTCAAAAAGATCTGGGTCGGGATGGGACATTTATGGTGATTCGTCAATTGGATCAGGACGTTAACAAGTTTTGGAGTTTTATGAATGAGAACAGTAAAAATCCAGATGGCTCAATCAATGTCGCAGAAAGTTTAAAGCTTGGAGCAAAGTTCATGGGAAGATGGCAAAATGGTGCTCCAATTACTCTTTTTCCAGATGAAGACCCGGGAATTTCTAGTTTAGTCAATGATTTTGGCTATGCGAAATTCGATAGAGATGGATTGAAATGTCCATTTGGATCGCACCTTAGAAGGCAAAATCCAAGGGATAATGTGGATGATCATGGCAGGAAAGAATCTCTTAAACTGAGTAAACAACATCGGATTATTAGAAGAGCGCGCCTTTATGGGGAGATTTATGAAGGATCACCAACCAATCTGACTCCTAAGGGAGAAGTGGGATTGGTATTTGTCTGTTTCAATGCCGATATCAGTCGTCAGTTTGAGTTTCTTCAATATACCTGGGCAAACCTTCCCAAAAATAAGGAGCTATACAACGACCCTGATCCGATTATCGGTGCAAAAGAAACCCTTGATCCGGGAGAAGAGCAGAATTTCACTATACAGGATATTCCGGTCAGTAAAACAATAAAAAACATCCCAAGAGTAGTCACAGTCAAAGGAGGAGGTTATTTCTTTTTTCCTTCGATTAATGTTTTACGATATCTCTCTACTCTTTAATTCTTATGCTATTAGTCTTCTAGGAATTCCTTGGCATTATTGAGCCCATTTTGAAGGTATTTTTTCAAAAATAAAGGCACGAATAGCGACAGAAAGAGTCTTGACAGGAAGTTTTTATAAGTGAAAGTATATACCCATCGAAGTCTCGTTTTATCATCTACCGTGTCGAACCACATGTGGCCGTAAGTTTTGTTGGTGAAATGCTTGAAGATATCACTGAACTTTGTGGTTTGATAAGCATAGTTGGAGTAAGGATGGACTGATATCAATTCTTCCACCAAGGTGGCAGTATCTCCTCTTTCCACTAATCTGTTATCCCCTACATTTTCCCAATGTCCTCTCAAAGTTTTCACTTTGATCACTCCATATATAGGACCTGTTTTGAGCAACCAGCTTGATAGTTTGTTTACACTAGAAACGAATTCGTAAGCTTTCTTTTTGTCGCAGTTGACGATTACTTCTGCTGTCGTATATAAAATGCGTTTTGACGGTACTTGCTGATCTAGGGTGACTTTCGTGTTGATTGGGTTAATGTCATTTAGAAAATCCTCGCTGTCCTTGGGTTCTGCTACTGGGAGGTGGTTGAATTCATGTCGGAATTTGGACATAGCTTCATACACCTTCTTTCTGACCCTGTTGAATGCACCTAAAGGGCGATGTTCTGGCAAGGAATGCCAAGGGTTAAAAGATAGATTGTCTCCAAATTCGATCTGGGCATTTGAATCAAAAACCTGAGGAGGAATGGTCAATGTGGCTACTTTGATGTATTGAGAGCTCCAAGCGACAGTAGGGTCCTCTATCGGCATAGCATCAGCGTCCGTTTGAAACTGGATAAAAAAATCAAATTTTGCTTCATTGTCATGCAAAGTCTGAGCAAGATTGTATCTCAGGTAATTATCATCTGTCGTATTCTCCACCACGACAGTATTGCATGGGCTAGGACGGAGGTGGTATTTTACAGCTCGATCTATAGTTCCAAATTGATAGGGTTGTGTACTCCAATAAGGGATATCGATTGGGTTTTTACAGGCTACTTTGCTTTTGGTCGCTCGGAAAATGATCGGCCAGAGTAAAGGATTGAGGAAAAATAGTTTGCTTTTGAAAAAGTTTGGCGAAGTCATAGCGTTAAGTAATCTGCTTAGCTCCTTGATGGTTTTGGCAAAAAATGTTTCGCTACTCATCAATAGAAAATCTTGGGTCTCTGCCAGAAGTTGATCATCTAATATTTTTTCTCCAGGAACCCCCAGCAGCTTAATAGCAACACCCCGGATATCTTTTTTCTTATCTTTTTGGGGTTGGGTGTTGCCATTTGAAAAACGCACCCATGCGTTGAAATTTTTTTTCTCACCACCGAATACTCCAATTTTTAATTCTTGAGGTAAATCTTCAACTATTGAAAATACAGCTTTGACACAACCATGCATTTTAGTATGGACTTGCCGAAGCATCTTTTTGTCCTTGTACATCCTGGTTACTTGGGCTTCAAATTCCTGAAGCAACTTATAAGCTATCTGATCTTCATCTACTTGAATATACTCATGACCTAATTTTTTTGTTGTTTCGGTTGTTGTTGACATGGTCTTTATAAGTGCGGTTAAAAAAGTGAAAAGATTAATGGAATGTACTTAAAAATTTTTTCATGAAGATAAATTTAGGCAGGTTATTTTGTATTTTATATATTGAATATTGTATTAAATTTAGTGAGGTGATCTGTTCGAAATTCCAATTTTGGCAATAGGCGGAAGCCCCAATTAGTTAAACCAGTCTTTTTCTATGAAATGGCAAATTTTGAATTCATCCATTGATTCTGACCAACAGGATTCAGGATCGGTCATGGATCAAAATTCTGGAACAAAAAAGATCGCTTTGTCCAGTCTTTCGCAGATTGAGACTATAAAAGCAACTAATGAGGCTTCATTTTCGGGCTTTTCTGTTACTGGATTCAGGGAAATCTTTGAGTCAGAAAACAATGGGTCTGAGATGATTCTCAAACTTCAATACATCCAAGGTGAAAGCTTAAGAGAGTTTCTCGCCAAGCCCCGAAAAATTGAAGAAAAATTAAAAATCTGTATTGCGATTACCAAAAGACTGGCGGAAGTTCATAGGAAAGAATTCGTCCATTTGAACCTCAATCCAGATCATATCCTCATTGAGGAGAAGACTGGGCAAATATTTTTTATCAGCCTTGGATTAGCGACGAGAATCAAAAGAAAGATTGGACTAGAGAGGCACTTGGTGTTTATGGAGGCCGATTATGATTTTATAGCTCCAGAGCAGACTGGACGGATCAGTACAGAGATTGGCTTTTATACAGATATCTATACTTTAGGAATTATCTTTTATTGGATTTTTGCAAAGGAGGTGCCTTTTGAGTCAAAAGAAAAAGCAGCGAAAATCCATGCCCATATTGCCCTAACACCGAAGAGGCTTTCAGAAAAAATAAATATTTCCCAGATTTTGTCTGATTTGATCATGAAAATGATCGAAAAGGATGTCCAATTCAGATACCAATCTGCCCAAGGAGTTCTTTATGATCTGGAAATGCTTTTGGAGGCAGAGGTCCATGAATTTGATGTTAGTGGTTTTTTGCTTGCAACTCAAGATGCTTCCGGGAAGCTTGTGTTTTCAGATCAATTATATGCTAGGGATACACAGATCAAGCAGCTTATGGATGCTTTTTCCCGAGCTTCTGAAAATGAAAAAGGTCTGGTCTACGTTTCTGGCAACTCTGGAGTAGGTAAATCCGCATTGGTAGAGAGGCTTTACAGGCCAGTGGTTCAATCTGGAGGATTTTTTATTTCAGGTAAGTTTGATCAGCTTCGGGCAGATGTGCCGTACTCTGCATTTTCTCAAGCTTTGGGGAAATTGATGCATCAAATAATGCTGTTGAATGAGGCAGAACTCAATAAATGGAAGTCAAAACTTCAAAGTTTATTGATGCCTATAGGAAGAGTTTTATTTGAGGTGATTCCAGGCTTGGAAAAGTTATTGACCAACGAACCAGAAATCCCTCACCTTTCAGGGGCAGAGGCCCAATTGAGATTCAATTATGCTCTGATTCGATTTTTTAGGGTTTTTTCCGAAATGGGAAAGCCAGTTTTCATATTTATAGATGACCTACAATGGTCCGATGTTTCCTCATTGGATCTGATGAAGACCATCCTGATCAACTCAGATCTCAATAATATTTTGATTGTGGGAGCTTATCGGGACAATGAGATTACTCTCGGCCATCTGTTTCAGCATTTTAAAATGGAATTGGAAGAGTTGGGAATCCGGCCTGAAGAAATTCTTCTTGAAAACCTCAAGGAAGAGGATGTTCAGCTATTGGTTTCCAATGTTTTGGGGAAGTCTAACCGGGATTTGGATGAATTGTCTTCTATTGTTTTCAAAAAATCAGCTGGAAATGCTCTATTCGCCAATCAATTCCTAAAGGCGATCTATAAAAACGAGATGCTGTATTTCGACAGCGACGAAGGTTCATGGAAGTGGAATACGAACAAGCTAATCAGCTTCAATGTGGAAGGTGATATTGTTAATCTATTCCTTGAGACCATTAATCAATTACCCGAAGAGACTATATCTATTCTCAAAATCGCCTCTTGTATCGGTAATAAATTCAATCTGTTGGATTTGGTGGTGATTTCTGAGAAGGAAAAAGAGGAAGTCATGAAGGATTTTAACCTTGCTCTGGATCTGGACTTGGTGATAGAAAATCTCAGTGGAAGTTATTTTTTCGTCCATGACCGTGTGCAACAAGCTATCTATTCTTTGATTGATGAAGAAGGTAAGAAAGAAATTCACTTAAAGATTGCCAGAACATTTTTGGCCTCTACAAATGGGAAGAGACCGAAGGAAGGGATTTTTGAAATTGTAAATCAATATAATTTCGGAAAAGAATTAATCTCTGATCCTCAGGAGATTAAGGTTCTTTGTGAACTTAATAGCATTGCTGGACAAAGAGCGCAGAATTCGACGGCTTATGTTTTGGCAATGCAATATTTTGAAAATGGTCTGGAATTGCTTTCTGAAGATGCTTGGAAAAACGACCGTGATTTTACCTATGATCTTTATCTCAAATCTGCATCTGCAGCCTATCAATGCAATAATCAGGAGCTTTTTGACAAGTATACCCAGTTGCTCGATACCCATGCGATAAGCACCTTGGACAAATTGAAGCTCGCAGATCTGAAAATTCAAAATGCGAACGTAGAAAACGATCAAAGGCGGGTTATTGAAATAGGCTTGGAGATTCTAAAATCAGTGAATATTAACCTGAAATCCCATCCAAGTCAGTTAAATGTTCTCTTGGGGTTTGTCAGAACCAATTTCAGACTTGCGTCTTTTTCTGAAGAAGACATTCTCAACTTGCCTAAAATCGAGGATGAAGAGCTACTGATTGCCATGTCAATTATGCATCACATGGCTTTGGCGGCATATCTGACAGAGCCCAACCTATTGCCATTGATCATGTTTGAATTGATCCGGCTCACTCTAAAGTTTGGCTTGGGGCAAAAAACACCAGTTGCTTTTGTGGTCTTCGGTTATATCAATATTGCCTTTATGGGCAATATGGCCAAAGGACTCAAAATGGGTCAATTAGGCAATAGTATTTTTGAAATTCTTCAAAATCAAGATGAGTTCGTTTCTTTCAAGCAAGTATATGTGATGTTTATCTCCCATTGGCTGAAGCACTTGGCCGAAAGCATTCCTGAGTTGGAGCAAGCCTTAAAAAAGGGGCTGGAGACAGGTGATTTCGAATTTACCTCTATCATTGGGCAGCTGATTATTTATTGGAATTTTTATGGTGGGGAGACTATCCCTAAGATATTACTCCGAGGAGAATTACTGGCTAAACAAATCCTTCCGCTTAATCAAATCATGCAAATCAGAAGGATTGATTTGTTCCGGCAATCGGCTCTTTGTCTTTTGGATGGTGTAGAAAACTTTGATGTATTAAAAGGAGAGCTATTTAATGAGCAGGAAGTAGATTTTCCGGATGTGCCAGCATTCAGTTTGTATTATCACAATCTCTATTCACAGAAGAAGTTTTTGGCTTTGGTTTTCAACCGAAATGAAACTGCCTGGAAATATTGCTCTCAAGAGAAGAACCATTTGATTCCTGTGAAGGGCTCTATTACAGAAATGTTGTTTCTGTTTTATGAAAACCTCTGTATTACTCCGATTTATGCTTCGAGGTCAAGTTCTGAGCAAAAAGCCTTACTGAAAATCTGTAAGAAAAATATCAAGTTGATTGGTGGATTGGTGAAACATTCAGAGGTGAATTTTCAGCATAGACATGAGTTCATGAAAGCAGAGTTAGAGACCTTGAAGGGGAATTTTGACTTAGCAATCAAATCATACACTTATGCAATCAGGTATGCCAGAATCCATAAATACATCCAGGATGAGGCTATGATTTGGGAGAGGGCCGGAAATTATTTCAATTCGCAACACCAACCCGAGGCAGCTCAGTTTTACCTTTCAAATGCCTATAAATCTTATGAAAAATGGGGAGCCAAAGCCAAACTTACTCAAATGAAAGAAGTCTATGATCAATTTATTTCTGCTGAAGAAATAGGTTTAAATGCCAATATTCTTGATTTGGATACTATCCTCAAGACTATTAAGCTGATTTCAGGCGAGATGAAACTGGAAAATATATTAACTGGTCTGATGCAGCTTGTCAGTGAAAATGCCGGAGCTGATCGTGCTTTTTTGATTACCGTTGAAAAGAACCATAAACTGATCAAAGCTTCTATTGATAATTCCACCAATGACATTCAAGTTTTGCAGGATATTCCATATGAGGAATTTGATGAAATCAGTCACTCGGTAATCAATTATGTACTGCGATCAGGGGAAACTTTGGTTCTCGATGACGCCACCAAAATCCTTCCTTACTCGGATGAAGATTACATTGAGGAAAATCAAGTCAAATCCATCCTTTGCATACCACAAAAAAACTCAGCAGTTGGGTTCTCCATTCTTTATCTGGAAAACAGATTGCTTTCTGGAGCTTTTACAAAAGAAAGAATAGAAATCTTGCAAGTGATGGCCACCCAAACAGCAATTTCCCTTCAAAATGCGATGCTTTTGGAAAGCACAAACCAGCTCAATGAGAAATTAATTGAGGAGGTTGAAGTGAGAAAAGGGGTAGAGGAAAGTTTAAGATTAAATGAGAAAAGGCTGGAAGAATACAATGCCAACCTTGAGTCTAAGGTTAAAGAAAGAACCCTGGATCTTCAAGTCGAAAAGGAGAAATCTGATGAGCTGCTGCTTAATATCCTGCCTTTGGATATTGCGAGAGAATTGAAAGAAAAAGGCTCTGCCCAATCCAAAAAGTATGATAGTGTCACAGTGATGTTTACTGATTTTAAAGGGTTTTCGATGATTGCAGAGAAAATGAATGCAGAGGATTTGGTTTCTGAAATCGACTATTGTTTCAAAGAATTCGACCGTATTATCGAAAGACATGGTGTTGAAAAGATCAAAACAATAGGAGATTCCTATATGGCGGCGGGGGGGATTCCTATTAAGAATGACACTCATCCAATAGACGTGATTCATGCTGCTATAGAAATTCAGGAATTTATCGAAGACTTTAAAGCTAGAAGCGTCATTCAGAATAAGCCTGTTTTCGAACTGAGAATAGGTATCCATACAGGGAGTATAGTGGCGGGAATCGTTGGACTGAATAAGTTTGCCTACGATATCTGGGGAGATACTGTCAACTTAGCTTCTCGGATGGAAAGTAGTGGGGAGGCTGGTAAAATCAATATTTCCGGATCAACCTATGAATTGGTGAAAGATCATTTTTCCTGCACTTACAGGGGGAAAGTTCAAGCTAAGAACAAAGGGGAGGTTGATATGTATTTTGTTGAGAAGATAGCTATTGATTAATCTTTTGAAAGAAAGGTCAGAGTAAGCCTTGGCACCTTTTTATTGACAAGGAGCTAAAGGGAGTCAGTTTTTAGTTGGTTTCCTCTTTCTTTTATTTAGCCACACGATAAATCCAGTAATAGGTAAAGAGGCTCCTATCAAAGAACCCAAAAAGGCCAATATTCTTCCTGGAAGTCCCCACACACTACCAAAGTGAACTTCATAAACTAGTCCGTTTATTTTGCTAAAAGTACTTCGGTCTTGAGCTAATCCGTTTTGAAAATTACCGGATAAAAGCTTTCCGTTATACTGGTCATGGTGGAAATGATCAACCGCATTGATTCCTTTGTTTGGGTTGATCACTGATAGGTGGATGGCCTCATCAGATTTGTGGGGAATACTGATTCTAACCTCTGAATTTGGGTGTTTAGAATGATATTCCTGAATAAGGCTATTCAAGATTTCTTCATTTGCGATTTTTGGATCAGTAGAGACGGGGATAGAAATAGGTGTTTCCCAAGTTTTTTCATTTTCACCGCTAAGTTCCTTCAAAGTTTCTCTGACCAGCGAAAATCCCCAAAAAATTCCCGTTCCAATCGCGAAAATCAGGATCCATGATGCATAAAACCCAAGGATATTATGAAGATCGTAATTAAGCTTTTTGGGTGAGGCGGACCATTTGATCAGGAACATATGCTTTCCAGGTTTTCCATTGCCCGGCCACCAAATCACCAATCCAGAGATAAGCATTACCAGAGCCAATAAAGTGACCCAATGAACAAGCTCTCGTCCAAAAGGACCCAAAAGGAAATTTCTATGCAGCTTTTTTAAAAAATTGATCCAGCCTTTATTCATGTCCTGCAAATGGATCAACTCGCCGGAATATGGATTGAGGTAAGCATGATAATAAGTGCCTGGGACGTATATGAGGACTTCAATTGCGCTTTCGGAATCTCTAAATAAGGCCGTCCGGAAATCACCTTCTGGAAATTCTGTTTTCAGAGTGTTTTTGATATCCGAAATCGAAATAAAAGATCGGTCTTCACTAGGTACTTTTTGATGGTAAGTAATGTAGCTGAATTCAGGCTCCCATGTATATAAAGCACCAGAAAATGCGGTGATAAAAAACAGAAATCCTATGCCTAAGCCTATGATCAGGTGTATTTTGGCTATGTACTTTCTCAAGTTGGTGTCTAACTAGTTGTAAATTTTAATTTATGGAATTTAAATCACAAAGTGTTAGATCTATCATGTTTTACTGAAAGGGAATTAGCTAGGTCAAAGATGGTAAGGAGATCGTGTTTGATAGAAGAAGAAAATTATGGATAGACCACAAATCACAAACCAAGGAATTCCAAAAATTACGCTTAGAAAAAGGATGAAAAAGGAAGCAATCAACCAGTTGGAAAGGTAGGAGCTTCCAAATTTCCAGTACTGGATTCCTAACAAAATCAGTTGATTTCCTAGAAATAGAAAAGGTAAACTCAAAAATTCAAATCCCTTAAAAGGATACACTCCTTTCCAAATCAAAAACAATAACTCCGGAAAGGATACGAGTATTATCGATAGAAAATGATAGGAGAATTTTTCAATGGACCGGAAAGGAATGCTTTTAAACCAACTTTGTTTGACCAATTCAAACTCAGCCTTTTCCATCAATATTGGGATTTGGAGAAATGAGACGGCCAGTACTCCAAACTGCATCCATCGGATATCATAAATCCCGGAAGCAAAAGAGACGAAAAATCCATTTAGAAGAGCTAGACTCAATATTTTGGTAAGAAGAAATAGCAAAGGTCTATTCTGCCTTAATTCTAAAATTAACCATGAAGATCGATGTAGATTCCAGTTTACTTTAGGCCTTTTTAGAATGATTTCAGGGATTGGTTTTTCTTGAGCTCGATTGATTTCCCATAGATTGAGACCTATTCCTAGGATGACAGAAAACCATAAAAGGAATAGGAGTGTCCAAGCATTTTCTTGAACTCCATAAAAACTAACAAAAAGAAAATAGAAGAGGAAAAAAGCCAGATTAACCAAGATGATTTTTAGCCAAATTTGAAATCTGTCTTGTTGCTTAAAAAGTCCTGTCTGGTGAAATATCTTGTATTCTCTTTGAGAGAGTAATGCCTTAATGGATTTCAAGTGAAAACTTGAAAATCCCAGAAAACTGAGCGGTAGAATGCTGAAAGCTAAAGGATGTCTGAATAAAAACTTGGCAAGTAGAATATGTTGCTTGATTTCCATGAATACTCCTCCAAAAACCAAAATCAAAACCCAAAAACCGAGCGTTTTTCGGTAGAAAGGAATCGTAAATGATTTGAAAAACAGCTTATCCATTTTTCGAAAGTCTACCTGATTCCATCTTAAATGTACCTTGGATGGGCAAGTTAGCGATGGGGCTATTCTGATGAGAAGTAATCAAGAAAGTAACACCTTGTGCTGCCAAACCTTTGATCATTTCAGTCAATTGATTTTGGGTTTGGGTATCAATGGTGGTAAATGGTTCATCCAAAATCACCAACTGGGGATTACCTAAAAATGCCAAAATCAAAGCAGATTTTTTGAGCATTCCGGATGAGAAAGTTCCAACAGGATATCCTGAGAATGAATCTGCCCCAAAGGAACTTTTCAATTGATTGATTTCTTCTTGATTTGCCTTTTTGGCTTTTGCCACCACTTGGATCAAGTCGTCTAAACTCAAAAAGTCAGGAAATTGAGGTTCCGCCTCTGCATATCCAATGGTCGCCCGATATTCCAGTGGCTTTTTTAGCAAATCAATTCCATTCAAGTCGATTTTTCCTTGGAATGGATGGATTCCAGCCAAAGCTTTTAATAGGGTTGATTTTCCTGAACCATTAGCTCCATGGATAAAATGGATTCCCTTCTCTAGCTTCAATTCATCAATCAGAACCTCAAATCCACTGGGGTATTTTTTAGAAAAATTGGAAATCAAAAGCATGAGGCCGAAAATGGTTGGTGGCTAATCCTGAATTTTGATTGAATTAAAGGAAAATGAAGGATTCTGGAAATTGAATTAACAATAATTATAATAGTTTGGATATGATTGATTTTCAGAGTTTCCTGAATGCAAATTTATACCCTTCATATCCTGCGATAAAGTAAAAAACAATATCCATAAATTGACCTGTTTCTAATAAAAGGTCAAAGGTGTAGCTGTAATCAAAATAAAGAAGCGTCTCAAAAAAATCTAGCCCTTCCATTTGTGACAAAACTGCTATTACGCTTAGGAAATTTCCCACTATACAACTGAATACCGCAATAATAGCACCTGAGATTCCAAATATTGGATCTACTCCTTTCCCCAAAATTCTGATTGAAAATCCAACACCTGCTCCAATTGCCAAGGCCATATAACCAATTTGCCATCCTGTAGCTACAGTAATTAGGGCCCATAGGCAGGCGCCAATAAAGCCCGCCAATGTTCCACCGAAAATTCCTAATGGAAGATTCTGCTCTAGTTGATATTCTCGTAATTTTTCATTGGAAAGATCTTTGATTTCTATAGCCGCAGAATCATTTAATTCTGCCTCCATTCTTTCATCAAGATCGAAAGAAGGACATGTTTCTTCAAATGAGGGTTTTTCTCCAGTTAATGAACAAATTAGACCCGTTTCCATGTTCATTCTTCTATTGTGGCACTTTTTACAAAAAGCTAATTGCTCATGAAATTCCATAGGTGGTTGACTTAAAAATTTTATCGAAATATCATTAAAAAATTTGATCAAAAAATACCCAGTATTGGGTATTTTTTAGGATTGTTTTTCCATTTACATTTAGCCAATTTATCCCTTATCCTAATTTAAATTATGGCGAATAGATTGGTGTTGAAATTTCTCCAAATACTCCGTTTGAACCATTGGCTTATCTTCATTGCTTAAGATTTTAAATAAAATCGGGTCACTTAGGATTTTAGAAACAGAAACCACCTCACTATCTAGTATGACTTCTTTATTCATCAGGCGAATGCCATGACTGTAATCGACATACCAATCCACATGCCCTTTGTATACCGGCTGGATGGGATTTCCGTCTAACTTATGCCAACCGTAAATCACTACTCTGTCTGGTAAATCAGCCAAATGGTAGGAGAGGATGACATCTTTCTTAATTCCTGCAATCAATTGACCGTTTCTTTCATTTGCTTTAGACTTTTGTTTTTCTATTTGTTCGTTGTGAAGGATGAATTTTGCAATGCTTTCATTTTCTCTTTCTACAGGTTTGTAGAAAAATGGATCCAGCTTCACCTCAGCATTCTCATAAATATGATCGCTTATTTTTGAAGTGATCAAAGAGGCTCCAAATAGGTTGGCAAGTCTCTGGGCTGTATGTGGATTCATGGGAATCCGACAATAATCTTCATCCGACCCAATTGCCAAATAGTCAGGCATGACTTCATAAATTATTTCATGTGATTTTCCTACTGAGTCCTGGAAAGTGCCTTTCAGTTGAACTGGCTTCTTCAAAAACTCAGGCATATTTCCTTCAGCCAAAGCTTTGTATATTTCTTCCTCCCGCTCTTCCAATGATAAAGGAATCATTCGCTTCATAAATTCAGAGCCAGTTTCTGCATCTACCTTTCTAGGTGGTATTTGAAGCGGATCAATTTGACTTTGGGCAAACAGGGAAATAGGTGAAAGGAAAAGGAAAATGAAAAATCTAAAAACCATGGAATGTTTGCTTAAAAAGCGATTGCATAATAATCATCCACACTGCAATCGTCACAAATAAGTTTGATTTGGGTACGGCCTTCTCTCAAAAATTTGAGATCTACTTCCATCACATCTCCCCTTTTCTCAAAGCTGACACATTTTTCGTCATAATTATATCTGACTTGAGCTATTCCACCGGTTTGGGTTCTCAAGCAAAAGGAAGAAGGTCCGTCCTTCTTGTTAATGAGCATGATGGTCCAGGAGCCGTTTTCTCTGATCCAATCCCGATCAATCAGTTCGGATAAGTTACCATTGGCCACATTTAAGTATTTGAATTTTTTTTCATTTTCTCTAAATACATAAGCAACGAGTTCTTCGTCAGAAAGCTTTTGAATCATCTCATATCGGTTTGCATCAACTAAACTGAGATATTCTTGATGCCATTTCTTAAAATAGGGAGTGTTTATTTCTTCTTGTTCTGCAAAAATACTAACCAATAATTCCATTGCTTCAGGGGATTCCTGAATAGCCTCAAACAATGTGCTTGTAACAGTTATGGGAACAGTCTCATCCGAAAAATAAGGGAATCCAACTCTGCCTTCTCCAAAAGGGTAGATATCACCTTCTTCTGATTGTTTGAAAGCTCCGGTGTATTCAAATTCTCCAACTGATCGCTCTCTAATGGTTGCCGATTTACTGTCAGCTATTCCATTTTTGTAGGTGTAGATTTCTAGATGGCTCTCTTTTTTTATGGTGTGAATTCCATCCACAATTCCACTTCTTCCTGAAAGTCCTTTGGTAGTACCTACGTAGCTAAATGTTGGAGTGTCCACATCAAAGTAAATGCTATCATTCTTCCTGATGAATGATGCTGTCAGGTTGGGATCGCTTATATATTCTCCGTTTGCTAATTGCTTAGAGTTTCCAGTGCGAAAATTGACCTTTATCTTGATGTCAGAGCTTTTTTCGGTGATAACTCCAGAGGTAGCAAAGCTGTTTTCAAAGGTTCCAGTATAAGTAGTTTTGCCCATATCTACTGTCCCTTCACCAAAAATACAATTCCCGTCGATGCATGGATATATAGTTGAACTGATCATGCAATTGTTAGCCTCATCAATTCCAAATGGTCCTAATAGCTTGTATTCTGCCTGGAGTAATTCATAGTATTCGGGGACTTTTTGCTGAAACTTATAAGAGGCGACAGCTGCATCTAAATCTGGCTCTTTTTCACTCTTGAGGAGATATTTGCCGGCGATTATAGGCTCCAATACCTCGCGTTCTATGCTGTACTTTTGAAAATAAGCTATGTGTTTGTTGAAAAAGTAATTTGCGAAATAACTTCGCTGTAAAGCATCCAAATTTTCCCAATCTCTCTCTGAGAAATCCAGATTGCTTTCTTCATCAAAATCCTCTCTCTCAATTTTTCGGATAATATAACCACTGATTACATCACCGCCATCTTTGTCAAACTTGGCTCCATCCGGCCTAGTGACAGACCTATATTCTTTCGGATCTTCTTTGACAACTTGGAAGATAATTCCCGCCTTATCATAGCCATCTGGAAGGAAGTAGTTTATCCGGTAATATCCTGATTGCAAAGCACTCACATTGCGAAAGCCATTTTTCTTATTCAGCTCAGCGGTGGTAAATACTTCACCTGTATTAAAAGTGTCAAAAGGAAATGAAATAGGAGCGTAATCCCCAAGAGACCTTCCATTTACACTATTTACACTGCTTATTTGGATGCTATTGAGATGACCATATCCGGCTAATAGGTCATCCCCTTCAAAATTTAGAGAAAGATGGTATCTAGGATGATTGTCAATTGTTTTGACCCAAGGAAATCTTGCAAAGAGCTGACCGGAAAAACCTTCTGGTGATTTTGGCTTTACGGGATAATTAAAAAGGGCAATCAAAGAGTCTTTGAAGGCCTGAGAATCCATTTGGATTGGAAAAGTTATCGTTTGAGATTGGAGGCGAAAAGACCAAAAAAGGAGGATTAAAAAGATTATTGACTTTTTTTTCATGGGCTTGAATTATAGCTTCCTAAACTAATAAATATCAAAGAATTATTGAACAATAGATTGTTCCAGAATATGTTATCATAAAATAGAAGTCTAAACTTTTTTAGAATCAAAATAGTATATACTTTTAGTAATACCAATTGAAATGTCATGAAAACACTATCATTGAAATTAGACAATTCTGTTTTTGAGGAAACGGAGGAGATATTGAAAGAAAAGGGCATTGCTAGAAATAGATATATCAATGAGGCCCTTGATTTCTACAATCGCTACTATCAAAGAAAAAAGCTGGCAAAAGCTTTCGAAAAAGCATCACAAATGGTTCGGGAAAGCTCCATGGAAATCAATGCTGAATTTGATCAAATGATCGATGAAGGAGCAGTTTGAGATTTGGCTGGTGAATTTGAATCCTTCTAGAGGAACGGAACCCGGTAAAATCCGCCCATCTGTTGTGATTCAGACGAATCTGCTGAATCAATTGGATCATCCCTCTACATTGATTTGCCCGATTACTTCCCAGCTTTCTGATGAGGAGAATATTCTCAGGGTAAAAGTCGAGGGAAAAGGAACAGGTTTGGAACAGGAGTCAGAAATTTTGGTGGATCAAATCAGAGCCTTGGATAATCGAAGGTTTATTGAAAAACTGGGAAAAATCAACAAAGAAAAAGCCTTGGAGCTTCAAAGGAAGTTGAAGGCGGTGTTGGATTTTTAGCTTACTGGTTTCTTTTTTTAGGATTTTGTCTAACATCAAAAAGGGAAACTAATAAAATATACTCCGTCCTCACTGTATAGAAGACTCGAATTTGTTTGTTTAGTTGAAATCCTCGAATGTTTTTTGCAGAAAATTCGATAGAACCTATTTCTGGAAATTGCTCCAGTAAGTCCAAAAAATCATTTAATGTGGCTTCAAATTTTTCTACTGATTTATTCACCCACTTTTTTCCCAAGTATTCGATGATTTTATGGTAATCTGAATTTGCCTTTTTACTGACTAGAATTTTCACTTACTTCTTTTCAAAAAAGTATCTCTCGAGATAAAAGTTGATTCATCATCTTCTAGAGTACCTAAAATTTCTTCTTTTTCTTTTTTAGGAAGTTCCTCCCAAAGAGACCCTGTTTCTTTTTCTTTTTTTAAAGAAAGGAAATCTCGGATCGTTTCAAGTAACTGCTCATTTTCAATTTCATCAATCAATTGATGAACAGTTGTTTTTAGCGAAGTTGCCATAATTCAGTTTTTTCTTGCTACTCTAAGATAATACATAAAATGAAAGATATAGGTTTCTGAAAAAACTGCAAAGTAAGCATTGAAAATGCTTTAGAGATTCAGGAGGAAGCTTTGAGGGGCCGCTTGGGTAATTCTGTCATCTGTCTCTTGTCTTCCAAGTCCTTAAGCAAAGAAAATTAAGATGGTGATTCCAAACTTGATTTGCATTTTTCTCATTCTTTCATTTTTCCAATCCAAAATCTCATTTGTCAATCCCTTTCTTGTCCTGTAACTTTACTGGCTCATTCAAAACCAAAAGCCGTGGCAAATAAAAACGTCAAAGTAGGTCTGGTTCAACTCAGTTGCTCTGGGGATGTGGCCGAAAACATGAAGAAAACAATTGTAGGGATTCGTGAGGCAGCCGTTAAAGGCGCTCAGGTAGTTGTCCTGCAGGAACTTTTTAGATCTCTTTACTTCTGTGATGTGGAGGATTATGACAACTTCAATTTGGCAGAAGCTATCCCAGGTCCTTCCACCGAAACCCTGGGCGAAATCGCAAAGGAATTGGGAGTGGTGATCGTGGCATCTCTTTTCGAAAAGCGTGCTGAAGGTTTATATCATAACACAACGGCAGTTTTGGATGCGGATGGAACTTATCTGGGTAAATACCGAAAAATGCACATTCCTGATGATCCGGGATATTTTGAGAAATTCTATTTCACTCCTGGAGATTTGGGATACAAAGTTTTCAAAACCAAATTCGCTACAATCGGAGTATTGATCTGCTGGGATCAATGGTATCCGGAAGCAGCAAGAATCACTGCTTTGAAAGGGGCAGATTTCTTGGTGTATCCAACTGCCATCGGATGGGCTAAATCTCAGGATGAAGCTACCAATGATGAGCAGTATGGTGCTTGGCAGACTATTCAGCGTTCTCACGCTGTAGCCAATGGCATTCCGGTAGTTTCTGTGAACAGAACAGGTGAAGAAGGCGAGATGCAATTCTGGGGAGGTTCTTTTGTAGCCAATCCTTTTGGTAGAGTGGTATATAAAGCCCCTCATTTGGAAGAGGAAGTTCACGTAGAAGAATTGGATTTGACAGGTTCTGATCGATACAGAACCCACTGGCCATTCCTTCGTGACAGAAGAATTGATTCTTACGAACCTATCACCAAGCGTTTCCTCGACGAAGATTAATTGATGAAAGATATTTTCAAATTGGCTGAAACTGGAGCAGCTACTCCAGCTGAATTGGGTTATTATTTCCCTGCGGAATTTGCACCTCAAGAATCCATTTGGCTAAGTTGGCCTCATAAGGAAGAGTCTTGGCCGGGGAAAATCGATACCATATACGCGCCTTATTCTCAGTTTATCAATGAGGTATCTAAGGGTCAAAAAGTGAATATCAACGTTGCTGATGAAGCAATGAAGAATTTTGCTTTGGGCCATTTGGATAAAGCAGGAGTAGATTTGAATAAGATTTTCTTTCATTTCTTTCCCACCAATGATGCTTGGTGCAGAGATCATGGACCTGCATTTTTGATCAATTCTGAGGCTGAAGTAAAAAAGGCTTTGGTAAAGTGGAATTACAATGCTTGGGGAGAGAAATACCCACCTCATGACTTGGATAACCTGATTCCGATTCGAATTGCAAAAGAATTGGGAATTCCATGCTTCAAGCCGGGAATTGTCATGGAAGGTGGATCTGTGGAATTCAATGGAAAAGGTACTTTGCTTACTTCCAAGGCATGTTTGCTCAATAAAAATAGAAATCCTCACCTGAATCAGGCAGAGATTGAAAAATACCTTTGCGATTATTACGGGGTCAGCCATATCCTTTGGGTAGGAGATGGGATCGTTGGTGATGATACGGATGGCCATATTGATGATATTACCCGATTTGTCAATGAGGACACGGTCGTGACTGTCATCGAGGATCACAAAGGAGATGAGAACTACGATATCCTAAAGGAAAACCTTGAGATGCTCGAGCAAATGAAGCTTCAGGATGGAAAGCCTTTGAATATTGTTGAATTGCCGATGCCAGGACCAGTTGTTTGGGAAGGCCAACGGCTTCCTGCGTCATATGCCAATTTTTATATTGGAAATGAGGTAGTTGTAGTTCCGGTTTTCAGAGATAAAAATGATCAGAAGGCTTTGGATATCCTTTCAGGTTGTTTTCCGGATAGAAAAGTAATTGGAATAGATTCCACAGACATTATTTGGGGACTGGGAAGTTTCCATTGTCTGAGTCAGCAGGAGCCCTTTGTTTAGTTAACAGTGATCAGTAAACTGTAAAAACAATTATCTTTTTTGTTAGGTGATCATTTTTAAGATTTGGCACGTGGTAATTTTTGAAATAAAATTTTCACGTGCTTTTTTGTTTTAGTCTTGTCCAATTTTCATAAATGATTCAATTTGTTTACATTTTTTTTCTTTCATTTTTCCTAGCGTTAGCTCCCCAAAAGAAAAACACTCTCTCTGTAGAAGAGTATTTTTCCAAAGCTGAGGTAAGGGATTTAAAAAAACTTGTCAACTTTTTTCAGTCTCAATTTTGTGGAGATTTTGGTGGTTTCGAGGATTGTATGAATATGAGAAACCTTGAATTGTTCAATAATGGATATTTGCCAATTATTGAAAATATTGATTTCGAAAAACAGGAGAAGTTATATTCTAAATTGAAATCAGGTTTGTTTCATGAAATATGGAAATTCTGTGAATCAAGATCTAGCACAGAAAAAGGAGGGGTGGTAATCTGCCTTAATTCAGATGGAAAGTATTTGAAATTTATAAAAGATCTTTCTGTCCAAAACACTGACTTGAAAGAGTATTACATGGATTTAATTTCTTCTGGGGGTTTTGAATCAATGGGAATCCTTCAAAACAGAATATTATCAAATCCTGAATTTTATGATTTAAGTGATTTTAATATTCAGGTGTTAATTACTGTTCATTTTCTTTCCATAAATGATTTTAAAAAGAGATGGGGAGAGCGAGAAGATACCCAAATGGGCAGATTCCCACCTCCCTTGACTAATTAACTGTCAGCTTGTTTTAAAAATCGCTTGAGTTTGGTTGCCTCTTTTTTTACTTCACAATGGCTTGATAAACCATCTGCCTCATCTTATTCGAATAGAAGTTGCTGTACTGATTGTACTGGGTCATAAGGAATGAAACCATATTCTCTTTAGGGTCAATGAAAAAGTAGGTGCAATATGCCCCACTCCAGAAATATTGACCCTCAGAACCAATAATATCTGCTTCGGCAATATCAACCAATATTCCAAAACCCAAACCGAATCCATATCCCGGGTCATAGTCCAATCCTTCAATATGATTTCGAGTCATCAAATCAATCGTCTTGGGGCTTAAGAATTGTTTTCCATTCCAACTACCTCCATTCAAAAGCATTCTGGCAAAAATGGAATAGTCTTGAGCGGTTGAAAATAAGCCATGCGTTCCTCCGAATACTGTATTTCCACTCGTCGTTGGTTGATTGGGCATTTTGATTAGTTCGCCACTTTCTGAGTGTCCATGAAGAGATACGAGTCTCCTTGCCTGCTCTTCAGTTAAATTATACCCAGTGTCCTTCATTCCTAGTGGATCTAAAATCTTTTCCTGCAGATATTGATCATATGGCATATTTGAAAAAACTTCAACTAAGCGCACGGCAATATCAGGTGAAGCCGAATAGTACCATTGTTCTCCCGGCTGACCTAAAAGAGGGATGCTAGCCAAGGATTTGACCCTGGATTCTATATTTTTTTGTGGCTGCAGATAAAGCGCATTTCTTACATCTTCTTCCTGCTTGCTTGCACCCAATCCATGGGAAAAGCCAGCCGTGTGGCTCAGCACTTGAGCTATCGTTATTTTTTCTTTTGCAGGATCGGTTTCTCCGTCTTTTCCATCCTCTAGGTTTTTCAATACCCTTAGATTTTTAAATTCAGGAAGGTATTGCTCTACGGGATCCGAAAGGAAAAATTTTCCTTCTTCATAAAGCATCATCAAAGCGACCGTGGCAATAGGTTTGGTCATAGACTGGATAAAGAATATCTGGTCATTTTGCATCGCTTTTCCAGTTTCGATGTCACTTGATCCAAAGGATTTCTCATAAGCCTTTTCGCCATCCTTATAAATCAAGACAACTGCACCGGGGATTTTACCTTCCGAAATTTCAGAATTCAAAAACTCATCGTACCGGGCTAGTCTGTCCTCGGAAATTTTGTTTTGGGCCAATGAGCTTATTGAAAAGCTCAAAATCATCAACAGGGATAGGTAAAGGTTCTTTTTCATGGTTATGTGTTTTGGATCTTTGCTATTTCGTAATCTTTTCATTTTGAATTGAGGACGTCTAGAACGATGACATAAAGTTCAATTTTGGGAACTTCGGACTTCAGTCATCGGTCATCCAACCTCTAAATCAAAGAGGGATTTGATTGTTGTTTAATGAAAGATAAAAAGGTAATTATTAATGTCTAATAACTCTTCCGTCTTCCATTTCAATGATTCGGTCGGTGCCGGCGGCAAACTCAGGATCATGGGTTACAATCAACATGGTCTGTTTAAATTCTTGTGCCAGCTCTTTGAATTTATTGAAAACGATATCTGAATTCTTCTTGTCCAAATTGCCTGTCGGTTCATCTCCCATGATTACCAAAGGATCATTGATCAATGCTCTGGCGATGGCTACTCTTTGTTTTTGACCTCCGGATAGCTGATTGGCTTTTTTGAGTGCATGCTCCTCCATCTCAAAGATTTTGAGCTTTTCCATGGCTCGGTGCTCCAACTCATCTCTGGAGACTTTTCCTAATTTTAAGCCGGGTATCATGATGTTTTCCAAGACAGAAAACTCATTCAGCAAATAGTGAAATTGAAAGACAAAGCCGATTTTTTGGTTCCTGATTTTCGCTAAATAATCATGAGATTTTCCAGAGATCAACTCGTCATCCAAATGCAATTTTCCCTGGTAATCCGTATCCATTGTGGAAAGGATATAGAGTAAAGTAGATTTACCACAGCCTGATTTTCCAACCACCGAAACAAACTCGCCCCGATTGATATTGAAGGAAACCTGCTTGAGGACTTGGTTTTTATTGGGACTGAAGAAAAACTTGTCGATTCCTTCAGCTCGTAAGACTGACTTTTCTTTTTCGCTCATTTTCCTCTGATAATGTCTACGGGGTCCACGCCACTGGCTTTTCTTGCAGGGAAAAAACCTGCGAAATAGGTGGTGATTAAGCTGAATGATCCACCAATCAGGTAATACTTCGGATTGTAGTCGATTGGGAAGGTTTTGATCGTCGGCAGGGCTTCTGTTTCAAATGGGATTTGGTCGATGCCTAAGCAGGTCAAAAACCCTAAAATCAAGCCGATTCCCCCTCCAATGACTCCTATACTCAAGGCGATGGTAATGAAAATTCGATTGACATCTGTGCTGTTGAAACCGATGGCTTTGAGGATAGCGATGGTATCCAGTTTTTCATAAATCATCATGTTTAGGATATTGTAAATCCCAAAGCCAGAAACTACCAACAGGGTGATCCCAACAGCATAACTGATCAGCGTTCGGATATTGGTTCCAGTTTCAAATTGAGCATTGACAGTTTGGATATCATCCGCATCGATTTCGAATATCTGCTCCAATTCCCTAGCCATAGGAGGGGCCTGATCCAAATCGTAAAGTTTAACTTGGATGTCTGTAATGTAGGAGGGCGACTCTCCCAGTAATTTTTGTGTGGTGGTGATGGAGGCAAAACTATTGGCATTGTCAAAATCTCCGAGTCCTGATTGATAATAACCCACTACTTTTAGTTGAACTTGATTTCCTTGAGCTGTAGTCACCTGGATCACATCTCCAATATCAGCCAACATTCTATCAGCTAGGCCTTTGCCCAAAAGGATGGTATTTGTTTGGTTGAGGTCTTCGTAATTTCCAGAAGTAACATAATCGGTAAAAGCGAAAAGTTGAGCTTCTTTTTCTACATCTATCCCATTGACAACTCCAGTTAGGTCGATTGTGCCTACGTTGAAAAAAACCTGAGATGAAATCTTGGGACTGACTCCTAAAACCCTTGAATCAGATTCCAGGGTTTGAATGATTTTTTCAGCATTATGTATTGCCAATCGGCTTGTGCTGGGTTTGATGGATCGTATGAAATTCAAAGAATTAGAAAAGTCCGGACTTTCATCCACCGGTTGGTTTGGGTTGGGTTTGATTTCATTGTAAAAACGGATATGAGGAGTTCTGTTCAAAACCAATCCATCCAGCATGGCATTGAGCCCATTCATAAATCCCAACAAAGCCACAAACATCGTGATACTAAACATGACACCCACAGCTGCAACTCCCGTCTGCTTAAGTCTTGCAAACATCAATGCTTTGGATAATTCAATGATCAGGGACCATTTCATGGGTTTGGCTTTTTGAGAATTGTGGAGGCAGATATGCCGCTTTCAATTTCAGCAAACTGATAATTTTTGATTCCCACTGAAACCTGAATAGTATCCTCATCTTCAGTGATTACAAATTGATCTTTGAAGAGGTAATTTCTGGGAATGACCAAAGCTTGATCTTTTATGGCGGTTATGATATTAGCCTCCAAAGTCAAGTTGGGATAAAGGGTCGTGGGTGCTTGGGTGAATTTTGCTTCAACCTTGAACGTTTTGGATCGATTGTCCATCAATGGATAAATCTTGGTGATTTCTCCTTCAAAAGATTCACCTTTATAACTATCCATGGAGATGACTGCCTTTTGACCCAATTCTATTTTGGAGATATCATATTCATCCACTTGAAGCTCCAAAAGATACTCATCGTTACTTCCCAAAACTGCTACTACAGTCTGTGGCCCAACCATTTCTCCTTTTTCTTTAGGAAGTGCATAGACTTTGCCATCGATTTTGCTTTTCAGGACATAGTCACTTTCCAAGGCTTTGCTAATCGCTAAATTATTGGAGGCACTTTTGGAATTGTATTCAATTTCTCTTTTCAAATCATCGTATCGGATTTGAGCAGATTCATATGCTGTCAATGAGTTTTCATAGTTCAGTTTTTTCTGATCAAGCTCCACTTGAGTCCCTACATTTTGATCCCAAAGGTGCTTTTGCTTTGCATACAAAAGAGAATCATTGTTCATCTTGCTACGGGCGAAATCAATAGACAGCTGTAGGTCTCTAAGCTTGGATTGATTTTGTTGATAATCTGCAAATGTTTTTGCCAGTTCAGCATTTTCTCGACTCAATTTTTCTCGTTCGCTGTAGATGGCCAAAATGGGATCACCTTCTTTGACCAAATCCCCTTCCTGGACAAAAACTTCCTGAATAGGACCGGATCCCATGGGATAAGCGTCATATTGATTGATAGTTTTGACGATGCCGGAAGCATAAACGGATTCTGTGATGGCCTTTGTTTCTGGGCTGATGGTTTCTTCTTCAGAACCAGAACAGGAAAAAAAATATACACTCGCCAAAATTAGGATTGATCCTATTGATCTTTTCATCGATTGCTGGGTTGTCTACTGCAAAAGAAAATCACATCATGAAGAGATTCTATGATATTCCTCAACTTACTAAAAAAAATCCCAATGCAATGAATCTCCCGAGAAGAAAGATCAATTAGGGTCTACATCGATTATCCAACGAACGGATCTGAATTCAGGAGTGGCTTGAAGGTTTTCCAAAATCTGATTGAGTTGGGTTTTGAACTCTGCCTGAGTATTACTTGACCTATCCAATTTGATCATACTTTCGAATTGGTATTGGTTTTTGATTCTTCCAATCAGAGCCTTTTCTGGCCCTAAAACAATCTTTTTGACTGGAATATGTGCCATCTCCCGATGTAGTGCCAAAGCTGCCTTTTCTGTGATTTTAAAGTCTGTATGGCGGGTAGTAATCTTTACCAATTTGACGTAAGGAGGATAGTAAAAGCTTTTCCTTTCCATCATTTCATGGCGGAAATATTCGTAATAATCACCCTTGATTACTTTTTCAAAAACCTCATTGTCGGGATTTCGGGATTGGATGATTACTTGGCCTTTTTCTGACCTTCTTCCAGCTCTACCTGCTACTTGGGTGATTTGTTGGAAAGCCCGTTCGCCAGCTCTGAAGTCTGGGAAATTCAAAATTCGGTCTCCGTCCCAAATGCCAACAACTGTCACTCTTCCAAAATCCAATCCTTTGGTGATCATTTGAGTCCCTACCAAAATATCGATTTGGCCTGCCCCAAACTCATCCAGAATTCGCTGGTAGCCATATTTGTTTCTGGTTGTGTCCAGGTCCATTCTTCCCAATCTTGCTTCAGGGAAAAGTAGGCTCAAAGACTCTTCAATCCGCTCAGTTCCCATGCCCATGGTCGTGAGTTGTGTGCTGCCACATGCAGGGCAGGAGCTGGGTACCTTTTCCTTATAGCCACAGTAATGACAGCGCAATTCCTCCGCAAATTGATGGTAAGTCAAGCTCACATCACATTGGATGCATTGGCCTGTCCAGCCACAATCTTCGCATTGGATATAAGGTGAATAGCCACGTCGGTTTTGGAAGATCAGGACCTGCTCATTTTTGTCCAAAGCATCTTGGATTTTCTCCCTCATGAGCCGGGTTGAATCTAGCTTTAACAGGTTCTTTTTCCGATCTGCACTCAAATTCGCGAGATGATACTCAGGTAAACTAGCATCTCCGTACCGGTGAGTCAGTTGAACATAGCCATACTTGTCCTGAGTAGCATTGAAATAGGATTCAAAGGAAGGAGTGGCTGAGCCCAAGATGGTCTTAGCTTGATGGAAATAGGAAAGCATTATAGCTGAATCTCGGGCCTGAAAGCGTGGAGCAGGATCAAATTGTTTGAAACTTGCCTCATGCTCCTCATCTACGATAATCAATCCCAAACTATCAAATGGAAGGAAAATTGATGACCTCACTCCAACAACAAAGGAGAATCTTCCGCTCAAAACTCCATTCCAAACTTCGACTCTTTCATTGTCAGAATACTTAGAATGATAAACACCCATCTGGGAACCAAACACCTGTTGGAGTCTGCTGACAATCTGGGTAGTCAAAGCAATTTCTGGTAGCAAAAGCAAGACTTGAGAGCCGCTTTCCAGCGTTTCTCGGATCAATTGGATATAGATCTCAGTCTTTCCACTTCCTGTTACTCCATGAAGCAGGACAGTCTGTTTCTCCTTAAAATGCTGCTTGATTTCAGTCAAAGCCTGGTTTTGGGACTCAGAAAGAACCGCAGGTTCTTTTTCTGGTTCCGCTTCCTCAATTCGATTGACAACTAGCTTGAAAGACTCAAATACCCCATTTTTAATCAGGGTTTTAAGTGAGCTTTCCGAATCGCCTTCTTCCATTAATGAGGACTTAGCAATCCCTTTTTCGTTAAGTTTTAAATTCTGGAAGATTGGGATATCCCGAAGAAATTTTAGAAGAATGGATTCTTGTTTGGTTTTTCCGGCAAGGCTTTCAAAAACTGCCTCCAAAGCTTTTTTGTCAGCTGCAATTTCAGGAACTATCCGAATTCTGGTCTCGACTTTTGGGCTGTATTTTTCCTGAACTTTTTCAAAAATCAAGACCGCTTCTTTGGCAACCAGACTTTTCAGAATGGGGTGAATTGTTTTGATGCCGAGGATTTTTTCGCAGTCTTCGTAGCTCAATTCAGATTGATTTTCCAGTGCATCCAAAATCATATCTTCCCGAGCATCCATAGGATAGCTGCTGTTTTCTCGATCGAAATTGGGATTTGCCTGGATTTTGGATTCACTGCTGAGGCGAAGGCCAGATGGAATCGCCGCATGCATGACTTCACCGATATGGCAACAATAGTAGTTGGCCATCCAAACCCAAAATCGAATTTGAATTGGATTGACGGTCGGTTGATCATCGAGAACCTCCAAAATCGGCTTGGCATCATAAGCCTGTGGAGGTTTGTTGTGAACCTTTCCAATGATTCCTGTAAGTACCTTTTTTCTACCAAATTGCACAATTACCCGGGCTCCGATTTGAATTTGGGGAGCTAGAGCAATTGGGATTTTGTAGGTAAACATCCGGGGAATGGGAACCGGCAAAATGATGTCCGCAAAGTTTTTTCCGGACTCCTGTTTTCCATATTCCTCGTCTCCAAAAAGGTTTTGCACAGAATCAGTTTAAATAGGGTAATTGGCTAATGGCCTCTTTGACCGTGCCGACAGGTTTTTGACAGGCATGATCAAAGCAAACATAAATTAAGGCATTTCCATTTTGATCTGCATGCTTTCCAGCCAAAAGTGGGGCAGTTTCTGTCATTTCTTCAGACCAAGCCACTACCAAGTTGGAAGGATGACTTTTTAATATGTCCAAAGCCAACTCTTCTGCTCCTTTTCCAACAATCGCTATTTCAGCAGTTGGGACAATGTTTTCTAGAAGTAAAGTAGCCCAATTGCTTAGGAACCCAGGATCTTTTAAGATCAAATCTTTCATTCCGCTGATCATCTTTTTCGAAATAGACTCATAGTTCTCCTCATAAGTCAATAATGCCAAATGGTGGAGATTTCTGGCCATCACAGAATTGGAGGCGGGAATCACATTGTCAAAAAGCTCCTTTTTGTTGGCGATCAACTTCTCTGCGTCTGGATTATTGAAAAAGAAAAATCCATCAGCCTCATCGTAGAAATGATCAAGACAAAAATCAGTCAGTGACTTAGCCAATTTCAGATAGTTTTCTTTACCACTTGTCTGATATGCCATCAAAGAAGCTTTAATGACTGCGGCATAATCTTCTAAAAAGGCGGGAGTGTAAGCTTGATTGTTTTTATAGGATCTGAACAGCACTCCATTTAGGATCATTTTTTCTTGAATGAAGTCAAGGTTATCCAATGCCAGGTGAAGGATGGATTTGTCTTGAGTTGAGATAAAAGCTTGAATCAAACCAGCACTCATCCAGCCATTCCATCCGGCTAAGATCTTATCGTCTTTCCCAGGGAATATTCGCTGATTTCTGATTTTAAGAAGTTTTGCTTTGATTGGATTTAGTCTTTCAAGGAGCTCTGCTTCACTCATTTTAAATTCCAAAGCGACTTCTTCATAAGATTGGGTTTGAAAAAGAATATTCACTGCTTCTTCCCAATTGCCGTGGATTTTTAGATTGTACAATTTGCTGAACCAAGGCATTTCATCTCCGACTATGTCTTGAAGCTCAGAATATCTCCAGGTATAGAATTTCCCTTCGATTCCTTCGCTATCTGCATCTTGGGCGGCCTCAAAAGCTCCTTCGGGAGATAGCATTTCTGCTTTGAGCCATCCGATGGTTTCGGTGATTTTTTCCAAAAAAAGTGGATCCTGACTGCTTTGAAATGCTTTGGAATAGAGCTCGAGCAACTGTCCGTTGTCATAGAGCATCTTTTCAAAGTGAGGAGCAAACCATTCTCCATCTACGGAGTAGCGAGCAAACCCACCTCTAAGTTGATCGTATATTCCACCCATGCCGATTTTCTTCAACGTGAAATAGGCTGAATTAAGCAAGTCCTGATTTTTTGAAGTAAAGCCATAATCCAAGACGAAATTCCAAATGGCTGGCATGGGGAACTTGGGAATGCGATTCATTCCGCCCCATTCTTTGTCAAATTGAGAGCTAAGTTTGGTGCTGATTTCAATCAAGTCATCCGGATCAAAATCGGGTTCTCCTACCTGTATTCCATATTTTTCAATTTCCGAGCGATTCAGATTGTGACCAAAACCTTCAGCGCTCTCTGCCAATTGATCATGATGCTTTTCAAAGGCATTTGCAATGTTTGCTAGTAAACCTTTCCATTGATCATTTTTGAAATAAGTGCCTCCGTAAAATGGTTTTTGATTAGGCATCAAGAATACATTCAAAGGCCAGCCACCTTGTAAGCCCATAGCCTGAACCGCATCCATGTAGATATTGTCCAAGTCGGGCCTTTCTTCCCGATCGATCTTAATGCAGACAAAATGATCATTCATCAAGTCTGCGGTAATTTCATCCTCAAAGCTTTCCCTCTCCATGACATGACACCAATGGCAGGCAGAGTAGCCTATCGAAACCAAAATCGGCTTGTTTTCAATTTCAGCTTTTCTGAGAGCTTCGGGCCCCCAAGGAAACCAGTCTACAGGATTATGTGCATGCTGTAGAAGGTAAGGACTTTGGGAATTGATTAGGCGGTTCATAGAAATTTTAAAATTAGAAAATTGAAAAATTGATTCTAAATCAAATCCCCCTTGGAAAGGGGGCAGGGGGGATTGATTTTAATCTTTTAAAGACTCAATCTCTTTTGAAAAATCAAATTCTCCATCCAATCGTTCCAGTTTAGCCAATAAGTTTTGTTGAAATTTTCGATGGGAATCCGATTCTGGATTAAGCGGTCGATGCGCTAATTCAAGCTGGATTTTCGCGATTTCTGACACTTTTTGCTCAGTTTCTGCATCGAAAATAGCCTTTTTCCACTTTTTCCAAATGTAATTTTCTGCTTCCTGAGTAGGGTGAATTAGGTCAGATTTATAGAATCTGTAATCCCGTAATTCATCCATCATAATTTCATAAGCAGGAAAATAGCTTACAAAATCGAATTGCTTTTCTAGATTCCCGCAAAGGACTCTTAAAAGGCTCTTGCTGAGTTGGTTTTCGGAAATGCCATCTTTGATATGCCTCACCGGGCTAACTGTCAAGATGATTTTAAGTTGAGGGAATGCCCTGGAAATGTTTCCAAATACATGAGTCAGATGGTTCTGCATTTCCTGCAGTGAGGCAAGCCTTTTATCGAAAAGCTTTTGAGCTTGCTTGTGACAATTGGCAACTCTTCCGTACTCAGGAAGTTCATATATCCAGGAGGTTCCAAAAGTCAAAATCAAATGACTTCCTTTCTCTAAATACTCTTTTGTTTGTTGAATTTGAGATGAATATTTCTGGCTAAGGTCTTCTTTGCTCTTCCCTTTTAGATCAGAATGAACTCCATAATGAAAAAAGAGTCCATCTCTTTCCAGGATTCCTTCCTGATCCAATTCGTCTTGGAAAATGGCATGATCCAAGAGATCTCCCAAAATCAAAGGATGGAAAATGGTGCCGAAAGGATTTACCAAAGTGTCAAATTTGAGGTTTTGCATTTTCCCTCCGATCACATCAGCAAAGCAAGAACCCATGCTGAGGATTTTGCTCTGATAGGAAATCTTATTGGGTAGAGGAGAAATCGGGAAATCCAGAAACCATTGCATAATGTGAATTTAAGGGATTGTGGAGGCTCAAATCGAAATTTCTATTTAGTTTTTGAAAAAAAGTGAGAGGCTAGTGTGATTTTTTGCTTTTCCTTCAGACTAATATGTCAAAAGCTAATTCATGAAGCGAGAGGACGAATTTATTCAACTCATTCAGGAAAATCAGGGACTGATCTACAAAATCGCGACTATTTATACCCGTGATCGAGAAGAGCAGGAGGATTTGTGTCAGGAAATAGTCTACCAGACATGGAAGTCTTTTGACCAATTCAAAAAAGCCTCCAAGCCAAGTACCTGGCTTTATAGAGTGGGGATGAATACTGCAATAACCAATCTAAATCGATCCAAAAAACAGGTGACTGCAGTGCCTATGGAAGGTTTGGAATTGAACCTGATGGATGAAGTTGATTCTCAGAAAGAAGAGCAAATCAAGCTAATGTATTCAGAAATCAGAAAGCTGGGTTTGCTGGATCGTGGTATTGTCTTTCTCTATTTGGAAGGAAAAAACCATGAAGAGATAGCTGAAATCGTCGGAATTAGTGTCAGCAATGTGGGAACTCGTCTTTCTCGCATTAAGGAAAAGCTTAGAAAAGGAGTTCAAACCTATTAATTCAACAAGATCATGGAACTCGAAGAAATGAAATCCATTTGGGGAGAACTCAGTGGTAAAGTCGAAAGTCAAGAAAAAATCAAAAAAGAAGAACTCATGAAAATGACGAGAAAAAAATACCAGAATAGCCTTGGGAAGATATATTTCCCAGAAATCCTGGGCAGTATCATTTCCTTTATCTATGCGGGGTATTTTATCACACAATTTGGGAATTTGCAGCTTCCAATCAATCAAGCATTCGCTGCCTTCAATACCTTGATAATGATTATTTTGCCGACAATCAGTTTGGTTACTTTGTATCGCATGAATAGTCTGGATATTGTGAGTCAAAGCCCTTTGGAAGTGCTTCAAAAATTCAAAAAGAACAAAGTTTTTTACAGGAATTTTCAAAAAGTGGCGCTTATGCTTTCAGGCTTGTTTGCAATCACTGTTTTGCCTCCGCTGGCGGAATTATTAGGGAAAGCTGACATGGTTTCCAATACTAAGTTTTGGATTGTTTATGTGCCAATTGGTTTGATATGCGTGTATATTTTTGGAAGTTGGGCTTTTAGAAAATATGATAGAGCATTAGAAAAGGCACAAGAACTTTTAGAAGGAATTGAATAGAAAAAGAGGCTGTCTCATAATTGATTTTTGTCACATTGAGCGTCCCGACAGCCGTACGGGATCGAAATGTTGCTTAACTTGCTTCATTAGGCCTTCGACTCCGCTCAGTCTGACAAATTTTAGACTTTTGAGACAGCCTCTTTTTAAATGCTTTGCCAAAGTTTGAGCACTTGGGTGTCACCAAGTCCATAGATAGGAAGTCTTCGGTGAAATTCCCTGAAAACCGGACCGAAATTCTCGGTTTGAAGCTCTTGATGGATTTTTTTCAATTCTTCCTTTGGAAGACCTTCAGAGTTTTCATTTGGGATCATCTCTTTCCAAGCTTTGATTGCAGGAATCAAAAAGGAGAATATTTCTTCAAAATTTGAAGCTGATTGGAGAGCTTCTTCTGGATCTGAGTTTTGAAATGACTTCCACAAACTTTGAAAAAGCTCAAGGTCTTCTGAATTTAATTCAACCGCATTTTCCCATTGGGAAATCAAGTTTTCATTGCTTAGATGTGCAAAAGAATAGGGGGAATTGCTACCTGGCATCACCAAGAAAGCAGATTGGATTGAAGGAGGTAAAAGAGTGCAGGCTTTCCAAAAATTCACTTGGCAAAAGAGGTCTTCCTCAAACCAAAAGTGGACTTTCGAATCTTCAGGAATCTCCGAGATTTTGAGGATTTCAGCTTTGGAATAGGAATCATAGTTTGCTTCTTGAAATTCTGCTTCGATGAATTTCCTTCTTTGGTTCCAAAAATCATCTTCCGAATCTGACTTAACAGGTCCATCTACTAAACATTCCCTGAAAATGATTTTTTCACCAGAAATTTCTTTTGGAAATTGCTGGGAAAGAGAGTCTCCATTTAGGATGTGAAAATTCATTTCGTCGGATATTTATCTTTCATGTATTGATAAGCTGTTCTGATTAATTCTCTGAGCACTGTCTCGTCTACATCGGATAATTTATTGATGTAAACACAAGATGCCCCAGTCTTATATTTTCCCAATTTTGCAAATAGCTCATCAAAACTGGTTTCCATACAGCCCAATAGATACAGAGAAATTGCAGATTTCCTTGGGGCAAATCCTGTGATCAAAAAATCACCTTCGCGTCCAGATTCATATTTGTAATGATACTGACCAAAACCAATGATTGAAGGTCCCCACATGATGGCCTTTTCGCCTGTTTCTTCTTCCATGATTTGCTTGATGCGAAAAGCATCTTCCCGCTTTTTAGGAGATTCAGTTTGATTGATGAAATCATCAACAGATGCATCGGTTGGTTGGGTTTTGTTTTCAGCCATTTTTATTCTTGATATAGTTCAATGGGTAAATCGTCGGGGTCAGAGAAAAATGTAAATTTTCTTCCGGTAAATTCATCAATTCGGATGTTTTCTACATCGATACCCAAGCTAAGTAATTGCTTCACACTTTCCTCGATATCTGTCACTCCAAAAGCCAAATGCCTTAGCCCGCAAGCCTCAGGTCTAGAGACTCTTGCAGGTGGGTTTGGAAAGGAAAATAGCTCAATTAAGTAATTCCCACCCAGTGATAGATCTAATTTATACGAATCCCGTTCTTTTCGGTAGATTTCCTGAGTGATTTCCAAGCCTAGGATTTCTGTATAAAACCTCTTTGAGCGTTCATAATCTGAACAAATAATCGCAATATGATGGAGTGAGTTAAGCTTGAGCATTTTTAATCCATCAAGTGCTTTTTAAGGAAGTCAGCAGTTGCTTGATCTACCCGAATCATATTTTCCCACTTCATCCAATGATGTGTGTCCCCCGGAATCAAAATAGATTCATATGGCTTGCCCATTTCATCAAATCTTCGAATCAAATCAGTAGTCTGGCTGACTGCAACATTTCTATCATCGTCTGCATGAATGAAAAGAACAGGTGATGTCCAGGTTTTTAAATCAGGCATTGGAGATGATTTCCAGGCAATTTCTTTGGCTTTTTCATAATCAGGAGCTACTTCAAAACCTTCAGGACTGTCATATCTTTTATCCATATCATGAACCCCATGAATATCAACTCCCACTTTGAAAAGCTTTGAATCTCGTGCCAGAGCCAATGAAGTCAAATAGCCACCATAACTTCCTCCGTAGATCCCGATTTTCTCTGAATTGACCTGAGGGAGAGATGCTAAAAACTCTCCTCCAGCTTTGATGTCTTGGTACTCAACTGCTCCCTGATAATAGCCGTAAGCTGGTCGATGGAATTCATATCCGTAGCCAATTCCCAAACGATAATTAACGGAAAGGACCACAAAGCCCAATTCCGCCAAATACTGGTTGATGGAATAGGTGTTGGAATAATAATCCATATAACTCCAGCCCAAAAGCATCTGCCTTTGAGGCCCGCCATGAACAAAAACCACTGCGGGCTTATTGGCTGGTCCACCTTCTTTTTCGAAAAGTTGTCCATAAACCGTGGTGCCATCCGGAGCCTTGAAACTGACTTGCTTTGGAGTGACTAATAGTTTTTGAGGGAAATCAGATGGGATGATCTCTTCCTGTAATAGTTTGGTTCCTTTTGAGTTTTGGATAGTTACCAAATGAGATCTTTGAGCGTCGGCAGAGAAATAAGCAATTGTCCCTTCATTTCCGATTGCTACTGGATATGCCTCGATTCCGGTTCCTGAAGTTTCCCAAGAAAGCTTCTTGTTTGCTAAATCAATGCTTCTAATATGTCTTCTATCCAAGTCTTCTTTGCTTGCTCCTGTATTGGCTGAGAAAAGGACTTTTTTCTTATCGGAACTTAATTTGATCTGCTCGACCATGTAATCACCAGGTGTCAGTAGCTTTGTTTCAGAATTTTCCAAATTCAAAGAATATAGATGTTGCCAGCCATCCTGATAGGATTCGAAAATCAACTCCTTTTCATTGGGGTAGGAGAAAAAGAAATAGCGGTAAGAGCCTCTCAGCGTTTCTGGAGATTTCCATAGCTTTTTACCTTCACCTGAAGCAATATCGGCAATCCAGATTTCCCATGGAACATGTCTTGGTTCCAAAAGTGGGAAAGCTTCTCCTAGACCACCTTGGGTTTTGATAAAAGCGATTTTGGTTCCGTCTGGAGACCATTTGGGTTGGGAATATCTGTGAAATGAAGGCGCAATCCAATGGATCGGAGTCTCTTGATTTTCATAGATTCCCAATAATTGATGACCTCCTCTGCTTACTGTGAATGCCAGTTTTTTACCATCTGGAGAAAACTCCAGTGAATTAACATTTCCCTTTATCTGAAAAAGTTGGGAAGGTTTGTCTATCCCTTTCAAATCCGCTGACCACACTTGCCCACCCTTGAGATACAAAAGCTGATTTTGAGGTCCAAGTGTAAAATCATCCCCCTCTAAAATAGGAGTCGGATGAGGATCGTCGATTGCTATTTTCCAAATTTCCACTTTGGGAAGAGTGGGTAGGTTTTGGGCATTGACTGTTGAGGAAGCATTTCCTCCTCCATGGTCTCCGCCTCTTACAAAAACCAACCAGTTTCCATCTGCTGTAAATTGCAGACTGCTGATTTCCTGTCCGTCATCCTCATTGAATTGAGTCATTTTGACTGGTTTGAAATCTGGTCCTTTGGCGAGGTAAATATTTCGTTTTCCTTGCTCATTCATAGCCCAGGCAATCTTTTTACCAGTGGGGGAGCTAGTTAGTTCTGAGGGGAAAGAGAATTTTCCCACTTCTGCCATGGTGAATCTTTGGGCAATGGAAGCCATGGAGAAGAATAGGAGGAATAGGAGTAGGGAGCTGAGCTTTTTCATCAATTAATAGCTGTCATGGATTTGATAAAGTGCCTGTTGTAATTCGGTTTTCAATTCGCTGGAAGGAATTGCATAATTGTTGAATATGCAGGAAAAGTGGAGGATTTTACCTGATTTGGTGATCAGATATCCGCTGAGAGCATTGGTCATGCTGAGAGTGCCTGTTTTGGCATAGATATAGGGTTCTTGGCCTTCATCTGCTGGATACCAACTTCGGATTGTCCCAGATTCTCCGCCTGCTGGAAAGTATGCTTTGATTTTTTCCAAAGGAACTTCGGCTCTGATCTTGCCCAATAGTGCAATGATGGATCGCGGCGTAAACATGTTTCTGGAGGATAATCCCGAACCATCATACCAAATAGGTTCATCAGGCAGGTCTTTTAACAAGTTTTCTTTAGCGTATGCGATCGCATCTCTAGTGCTGAGCTTATTGTTCAGTTGATCCGACACCAAAAGCATCAATTGCTCTGCTAGGAAATTGTCAGAGATTTTCATCATTTGAGCATAAATGCTATCTGCAGGAGCAGTTTGGAGCTTTTTGGGATCCAATTCCAAATAACTGGAGTTTTTGATCAAGTTGATTTCTTTGCCACTTTCTTCAGAAAGAAACTGAGCGGTCAATTCTGCAGAAGTGATAAAAGGAATGTCTGTTTCAAACTCTTTTGTATAAGCTTCGGTAGGGATTTGGAAAGTAAATTCGTTTTTGAGGTGATCTCTACGAAATCTATATCCATTCCAGTTTTCGGTAGCTTTTCCCTCCAGCTTCGAAATGAATTTATCCGGAATTACACTGAACTTACTTTCTCCATCTTCTTGCTTAAAGCGAACCACATTTCCATAAATCGGCATGGATGATCTTTCGGTTGCATAGTAGGCATTGTACCAATCCCAGGACCAACCGGGGCCAAATGCATCCACTTGATCAAAGGTGTCGACCATAAATAGCTTCTTGTCGGATTTTTTCAGAAACTCGATCACCACATCATTTTTTAAGTCAGGATGAAGTAGACTTGGGTCGCCTGTTCCCCAGAAAATCAATGAATCTCCTCTCTCTAGGTAGTTCAGACCGTTTACCAACTCGTCGCCCAAAACGGTATAGGATGTGTAAAAAGTGAAAAGTTTGGTATTGGAAGCAGGGATGAAATATTTGTCCGAATTGATATCGACCAAAACTTTGTCTTTATCTGGATCCAAAAGCATAAAACCCAAATGTCCCTTATCAAAAACATCGGATTTGGTGAAGCTTTTATTAATTTTTTGAACGGTACAGGAACTAGCCAAAACCGCGAGGGCGAGTAAAAGTCTTTTCATACTGTTAAAATAAAAAAGTCTCCTGCATTTGCGCAGGAGACTTATATGATTGTTGAAATTTATTGGTCCCACCAGATTCTATCCAGAAGGGTAACAGAAGGAACATTGCTTCCATTTCTGCTGACTTCACTGTCTGGGTATGCCAATCTTCTGATGAATTGATTGTTCAAGTCAGGATTCAAATTCGCAGGTAAGTCCATGCCTTTGTATCCATAGTCAAATCTTCTTGCATCATTCCAGGTTTCTGGGTGTAAGAAAAGAGCAATCCATTTCTCTTTCATGATTTCTTCAAGTGTCAAAGATCCAGCGCCGACACTAACACTTGGTTCGGTTAGATAGGCAGTCTTATCTTCATCAGATACTCCCAACATATCCATGTGAGCCTCTATCCCAGCTAAATAAGCTGCATAAGCTCTGTCTTTATCGGTATCCAAAGCGGCTTCAGCTTCGATAAACTTCAATTCCGCATATGTTGCAATCATCAATGGGGAAAGTGTAGAAGTGTAATATTGACCAGGAATCAATGTAGAACGAGCTCCTTGCTCTGGGGCATCTCCACGACCAGCACCATTGACAGTTCCAATGAATTCACCATCATCAGTTGTACCTATCATCAAAGGTAACCTAGGGTCGACTGTCGGGTAGGTTGTGCCATCCAAGGCCTGAACAAACTGTTCAGATATCCATCCTCCCAAAAGCAAATTCTCATTGTTGATTGCCACTTGAGCCCAAGGGTTAAATCTCTGCTCAAAGAAAATGACTTTTGCATCATCGTCATTGGAAGCGAAACCGGCATCTACAGCAGATAAAACCTCCGCAGCGCTATAGCCTGAAGATCCTTTTGTATGGAGTAAGAATCTTGCCTTTAATGCATTTCCGAATTTGATCCAGGCATCTACATCACCTCCATAGATGAAATCATCCGCTCCCATAGAAATGGCAGTGCTTCCCTGAAGGTTTGCAATTCCTTCATCTAGCATTGTTAGGATGCGAGAATAAAGTTCTTCATCATTGTCATATGCAGGCGTAACAGTCTCGAAGTTGAAACTTTGAGAGAATGGAACATCTCCAAAAAAGTCTACAGTCATTCCTAAGTTTAGCGCCATTAAGATTTGAGCTGAGCCTTTATAATGACTTGCATCTTGTTCTTCGCTTTTCTTGATAATCACATCCAAGTCGGTCATGACATTGTAAAGGCTGAACCAAGTGCTGCTAAAGTTTAGCGGATCCATCGTGTCTGATGAACTACTTGGATTTGGTGAAGCCAAGTATTGGACATAGTTGCTGATGGCACTTCCTCCTCTATAAACGTTCAGGGAGGTTTCGTAGGTGCTATTGGTTAGCAATCCGGTAATCGGAGCATCCTCTGGATTGTTAGGGTTTTCATTGACATCCAAAAAAGAGTCACATGCGGAAGTCATCAGGATGACTGAAGCTCCCATTATTGCCGTTAATTTATTTCTATATTTCATAGTTTTCGTGCTTTAAGGTTTACAGTCCCAAGTTCAAAGTGAAGAATACGCTTTGTACGCCTGGGAAGCCCAGACCGGTAAATCCTACTGCATTTCCACCAGCACCGGCAGAGAATGATTCAGGATCAAATCCATCCCAAGGAGTGTAAAGGATGATATTGTTGGCAGCAACAGAAAGTCTTGCAGTACGGAATGGAGTTCTTTCCAAAACATTAGGCTGAAGGCTGTATGCCAAGGTTACATTTCTCAACTTGATGTAGCTCGCGTCTTTTACAAAGTTTTCAGAAGCACCTCTGTAATAGTTTCTCCAATATCCAGCTCCATAATCTACACCATCAGGTCCTTCACCTTGACCTAGCCAAACTTCTTTAGTGTTTTCAGAACCATCCGCTAAAAGACCCGGGAAAACCACAATGTCGTTTCTTCTCTCAGAATCTTTTTGCTTTCCGAAGGCAGCTAAGAAGTTTCCAAACTGATCGTATTGCTGCAAACCAGCTCTGAAATCAACTAGGAATGAAAATTCAAATCCTTTGTATGAGAACTCATTTCTCAATCCTCCAAAGAATTTTGGAACAGCATTTCCCAGGATCAATTGACTGCCAGTTCTAACAGGAAATCCATTTGATCCGATAAGGACAGGTAGATCACGGTCCAATTCAGTAGCGCCCTCAGCAGCTCCAGGTCTTATATAGCTGGATCCGTAGATGTTTCCATATGCCTCACCTTCTTTTAAAATCATTGTAACAGTAGCTCCTGCGTAACCATACTGAGAACCGACTACTATTTGATCGATGCCTTCACGGATCGCTTTGATTTCATTTTTGTTAGTGGTCAAGTTAGCTGTCACATCCCAACGGAAATCTCCACTTTCTACTGGAGTACCACCTAATACAATCTCCCAACCTCTGTTTTCAATCTCACCTGCATTGGTGATATAGGATGAAAATCCTGTTGCATCAGAAATCGGAACTGGGATAATTTGATCCACAGCATTGGACTTATAATATGTCACATCCAAATTCGCTTTGTTGTTGAAGAAAGCTAGTTGTGTACCGAATTCAATTGAAGTTGTCAATTCAGGCTTCAATTCTGGGTCTCCAAAAGTTGAGTTTCTTGAGAAACCCACTTGTCCATTCAGAGGGAAAACGCTTGGGGAAACGAAAGTAGCTCCCAAAATGTGCGGATTGGTATCTTTGCCTACTTGTGCCCATGAAGCTCTTAACTTACCAAATGTCACCCATGAAGGAAGGTCGAAGTTTTCACTAAATACATAGCCCAAGTTTACAGAAGGGTAGAAAAATGAGTTGTTGGACTTAGGAAGGGTGGAGGAGATGTCATTTCTTCCAGTGACATTCAAAAACAGGAAGTTTTTGTAATCAACCATCAAATCTCCATAGAAACCAACTAGTCTTCTGATGCTTTTACCTTGACTTGCAAAAACTTGGGTGGTGTTATTTACATTATAAAACCCAGGAATTACAAAGTTGCTTCCTGAAAGGGAAACTCTGTCATATTTTCTTTCAAACACATCATTACCAAGTCTTAGGCTTGTATTCCAATCATCATTCCATTGCTTTTTTAAAGACACATAGAAGTTGGAAGTTAGGTCTCGGGAAACAATTCTAGTTTCTTCAATATAACCAGTGGAGCTAAGGGCAACCTCACCGTCTATACCTTTCGGGCCAGGAGTGATTTCTTCTCTTGAATCAGTGTAGTTGTCTATACCAACTCTGTAGGACAATGTCATCCAATCGGTAGGACTGTAATTGAAATTCATGTTTCCAATCACACGGTTGACATCATCTTTGTAGGTAGCGAATCGTGCATCGTAAATCGGGTTTGTGTTACCGTAAGTCTTCATAGTACCATCTGGATTGATATAGTCTCTTACATCAGTGGTTTCAGACCAGTACATCATTCTTTCTAAGAATCTATCATGAGGAACACGATTACCACCTGAGTTGGTGTAGTTCATTGATCCAGAGAAATTGAATTTCTCACTGACTTTGACAGTCCCGGAAAATTTAGCACTTGTTCTATCCCAAGTAGAGAAAGGGATAATTCCCTTTTGATCTAATCTACCCAATGAAGCATAAAAGGTAGCGGATTCGTTACCTCCTGATACACTTAGTGAGTTATCAACCTGGAGTCCTGTATCAAAAGCTCTATTCCAGTTGTCCTGGTAGACGTAGTTCGGATCGTTTTCATCAGCAATATTTGCTCCCCAAGACGGCCAAAAGCTAGAGTCATCTCTTGAGCCACTAAAACCTTGTCCATATTTGTCTTGCAGTTCAGGCAATTTTACCAAATTGTCCAAGCCAACTGAAGAGTTGAAATTCACTCTGACCTGGCCAGCTTTTCCTTTTTTAGTGGTGATAATTACAGCGCCGTTTGCTGCTCGTACTCCGTAAAGTGCAGTGGCTGCAGCACCTTTTAAGACAGACATTGACTCGATATCATTTGGATTGATATCTGCAATTCTGTTTGACATCCCTCTAGGTGTTCCTGATGCTTCGACTGTTGAATTGTCAACCGGTACACCATCTACAACAAATAGTGGCTGGTTGTCAGCAGATGGATCCAGAGAGTTAATCCCTCTGATAATGATTCTTGCAGATTGACCAGGGGCACCGCCAGAATTGGTCACCTGAACACCCGCAACTTGTCCTTGCAATGCATTGACGACGTTAGGCTGGCGCGTTTTGGTGATTTCGTTTGCATCAATGCTTTGAGCAGCATATCCCAAAGCCTTTTTCTCCTGGGAAATACCAAAGGCTGTAACAATGAATTCATCCAACTCGGATTCCTCGACACTCATCGTTACGTTCAATTGGCTTGAAGACCCAACTGTAACTTCTTTGGTTTGATACCCAATGAAGGAAAAAACCAAGACCGATTCCGATCCCGGTACTGAAATGGAATAATTCCCGTCAATGTCAGATACGGAACCCGTAGATGTTCCTTTGACGAGAATACTTACTCCGGGTAAGGCAGAGCCATCCTCGGATGCGGTGACTTTTCCAGAAATGGTTTGTTGGGCAAATAATGGGACACTTGCCAAAAAACCAACCAAGAAAAGCATCGCTGATTTGTAGCAGTTTTTCATGTGAATTGAGTTTATAAATTTTATAATTGGTTTATCAATCTGGTTTGCATGTTTTTACAGTTTTTGAAATGAAAAATTCAATCCCAAAAAACAAATACAGCATAAAGTTGCTAGCTAAATTGCTGAATCTTAATGATTGGTTACTAGCTCGTTTGGTCAAAAAAAAGCCTGAAAGCTTTCATTTTTGAAGGTTTTAAGTCCTTCTTAATTTGATTGATTGCTCAATTTAAAAAGTTTGATCACCTAAAATCAAATTTTGAGTTAATTTTTTGATAGATGGGAATAAATTTTTCACATGTCAAAGGAATATTCTTTTTTGCAGGTTTATGCAATTTAAGTATGAATCATGTTGCAATAAGCTGATAATTCATATAAAAAAATAAAGGCTACCTAATTGGTAGCCTTTGAAGTTGGGTTTATGTAATTGTTACTTGAAAATCTTTTTGGTCTCGGTCACTATTTTTTTACCGTTTTCATATTTGATCTCTTTCTTGACTTCAACCCGTTCTGCCATTTCATGTCCTCCATGAACTCCTTCACTAATATGCGGTGCAATAATCAAGGCTACGATTGACATCAATTTGATGAGGATGTTCATGGAAGGGCCAGAAGTATCTTTAAATGGATCCCCAACGGTGTCTCCAGTAACTGAAGCTTTATGAGGTTCAGATTTTTTGAAATAGGTCTCTCCATCGATTTCTACACCTTTTTCAAATGATTTTTTAGCATTATCCCAAGCTCCTCCTGCATTGGATTGGAACATGCCCATCAAAACACCTGATACAGTTACGCCGGCCAATAAGCCACCCAATACCTCAGGTCCGAAAGCGAAACCAACAATGATTGGAGTGATCAAAGCAATAGCTCCAGGAGCAATCATTTCACGAATAGAAGCTTTGGTTGAAATCTCCACACACTTATCATATTCTGGCTTGGACTTATATTCCATGATGCCAGGTATCTCCTTGAATTGACGACGAACTTCATTTACCATATCCATGGCAGCTCTACCAACAGCTGCAATAGCCAAGGAAGAGAAGATAAATGGAATCATACCACCAACAAACAAACCTGCCAAAACAGGGGCTTTATAAATATCGATAGCATCAATGCCAGCAATTCCTACGAATGCCGCAAATAGTGCCAAAGAAGTCAAAGCAGCAGAAGCAATAGCAAATCCTTTTCCAGTGGCAGCTGTGGTGTTTCCTACTGCATCCAAAATATCTGTTCGGCCTCGTACTTCTTCTGGAAGTTGGCTCATTTCGGCAATACCACCGGCATTATCAGCGATTGGTCCAAAGGCATCAATCGCCAACTGCATAGCGGTGGTTGCCATCATTCCTGCAGCAGCAATCGCTACACCATAAAGTCCTGCAAATTCATAGGCCCCATATATCCCAGCAGCCAAAACTAAAGTTGGTAAAACGGTAGATTCCATACCTACTGATAATCCACCGATGATATTTGTGGCGTGACCAGTAGCTGATTGTTTTACAATAGAAGAAACAGGTCTTTTACCCATTGCAGTATAGTACTCGGTGATGATAGACATCAAAGTTCCTACTACAAGTCCCAAAATGATAGCATAGAATACATCCATGTTGGTGAATTCATATCCTCTGATTTCTAGATTTTCAGGAAGCATATGTCTTACTATAAAAAATGAAGCAATACCGGTGAAAACAATTGAGGACCAGTTGCCCATATTCAATGCTTTCTGAACGTCTCCTTTTTCATCTTTTACTGAGACAAAGGCCATTCCCATGATAGAGAATACGATTCCTAAACCAGCCAAAACCATCGGCAATAGGATAGGGGCAATGCCTCCAAAATTATCAGCAGAGACTATTTCTCTTCCCAAAACCATTGTGGCAAGGATGGTCGCAACATAAGAACCAAATAAATCTGCGCCCATTCCAGCCACGTCTCCAACATTATCCCCTACGTTATCTGCAATGGTTGCAGGGTTTCTAACGTCATCCTCAGGGATTCCTGCTTCTACTTTTCCTACCAAATCAGCACCTACGTCAGCTGCTTTTGTATAAATACCTCCACCAACTCTAGCGAAAAGGGCAATGGACTCTGCACCCAATGAAAAACCTGCTAGAACTTCTAGAGCCTTCTCCATTTCCATTCCGTTCACACCAGCTCCAGCACTTACCACAAACATTTGGTAGAAAACAATAAACAAAGAACCTAATCCCAAAACAGCTAAACCCGCTACTCCAAGGCCCATCACGGAACCACCGGTAAATGAAACTTTCAAAGCTTGCTTAAGACTTGTTCTGGCGGCTTGTGTAGTTCTTACATTGGCCTTTGTGGCGATGTTCATACCGATGTAGCCAGCAAAAGCAGAGAATACTGCACCTATAAGAAATGAACCTGCGATGATTGGGCTAGAGGTTTCCACGGTGGTTCCTGACCAGGCTAAAAGAATCCCAGCTATGATGGCAAAATAGATTAATACTTTCCATTCAGCCTTGAGGAAAGCCATTGCTCCATCGGCAATATAACCTGCCAATTCCATCATGTTTTTGTCGCCTGTGTCTTGCTTGCTGACCCAGGCGGATTTGATCGCCATCACGATCAGTCCTAGTATGCCTAATGCAGGGACTAGATATATCACCGCTTGTTCCATAAAATTAGATTACTCAGTTGTTTTGGTTAATTATTAATTGAGCAAATATATAATTTCTAAGAAACCTGCCAACTCCAAATAAACAATAGGTTTTTATGTGATAACCTGATATTTATTGCGATTAAAATAATGATAGGCTTATTTTATTAATTATTTGGCAGTGATTGAGTGGGTTTGATGCGTATTCGTTTAAGTGTCTAGGAATTATCTATTTATAAAAATATAAGAAATAGATGATAAGGATCATTCATAGGGTAGTCCTTCTAAATATGTCTGAATACCCACAGGTGGAGAATATGGATGTTTTGGGTTGAAATAATTCCAAACCAGTAGAGTGATTTTTCTGGTTAGTTCCCAAGCCTCATTGTCAAATTTCCAACTGGTATCTTCATTATGGTCTGTGAATATTGCTACCACAAAGTCACTTTCCGGTCCATTTACTAAAAACACCTCCGATCTTGATGCGTTCACCATTCCTTGTTTGCTGGCAACATTGACTCCTGGAGGAATTTGACTCAGAGCATAGTCATTATAATAGGTGTTGGAAAGCAATCGGTACATCTGTTCTGATGCCGCAGGGGTTATCAACTCTTTCTGATAAATACGAACAAGAATATCAGCCATCTCTTTGGGGCTAGTTTGTCCCCATCCATACTTTTCCCAGATTTTTTCTCTACCTGGAGTGCGGCTATTTACTCTTGTATTTGTGTATCCAAGCTTTTCCATCAACTCATTGATTTGTGTGCCTCCACCTGCTAATGCCTGATTCCAAAGGGAAGTTGTATTGTCAGAATAACTCAGCATCAAGGCAATCAATGTTCTTAAATCTGTTTGAGTAGAATCTTGAAAAAATTGCATCAAGCCAGAGCCTCCATATTTAATAGAATCTCTGTACATCAAAGCTTGATGAAATGAAAGTTCGTCTTTTTCGATTTTGTCAAAAATTCCCAGCATGATAGGGATTTTGACTATGCTAGCTGTGGAGAAAACTGTATCGGCATTGATTTCTATTTTTCTATCATTTCCAAGTTCTTGGATATAAATCCCTACATCGCCGTGGAAACCTTCTACTAAACTTTGAATTTCCTTTTCAAGACCTTTTTGGGATTGGCTATAACTTGGAATCGAAGAATAGAAAAAAGAGACAATAAGAAGCGTAATGAGCAGAAAGCTTGGATTATTTTTCATCTTAAAACAAAGAATTTACAATTTTGAGTGAAGCTAATTTTGAAAGCATTAAATCTCACTAATAAAAAATGGAATTAGAAGCCTTTAAAAATCTTGATTCACCTTTGAGTACATTTTCTCCAGAATTAAAATCATTATGGTATGATATGAAGGGGGATTGGCATTTGGCGCATGATCAGGTGGATCATTTGGATGGAAAATCTGCGGCAAGAGTTCATGCTTACCTTCATAGAAAGGAAGGAGATCAATGGAATGCCGATTATTGGTATCATAGGGCAGGAGAGTCAAGACCCAGCTTATCTTTGGATGAGGAATGGCAAAAATTATTCAAAAGGTTTAACTCCTAGGATTTATTGGAAAAGTCATATTTTTTTATTTTTCAGCGTATAAAATTTTGAAATTCACATGTAAAATACCCTGTACTGGGTATTTTCTACTGTATGATTGAAGTGTATTTTTGGTTATTAAATTTTAGCACTTCCCTATGAAATTCTTTTACCTGTCCTCTAAACCCAACCAAGAAGGAAATTTTGAAATCCACGAAAGAGAATGTGATTCTATTCCTGAATCTTTGGACAGGGACTATCTAGGGCCTTTTAATAATGGTCCAGAAGCCATGAGGAAAGCTCAATCATTAAATCCAATGGCAAGCCTTTGCCCTACATGTTGTACCAATACTTTTCAAGCAGTTTTTTTTAAAGAGAAAAATCCAGAATAAGCTTTTTGCATATAGACTGATAGGGTAATTCAAGTATTTGTTTTTAGGGTAAATAGCCTAAATTCATTTTTTCCATTAAGTTTGAAAATAGGAAAGGCGTTGTCATTTTTTTGTGATTCTGATGCAGATTAATGGGAGGGTTTGTTCCTGTTTTTAATGAAATACTCGATTTATATCTTGATGAACTCTTTTAAGCCTCTATATGGACTTGCTTTAAGTCTAATACTCTTTTCCTGCAATTCTGAAGTTGAAAAAGTAGCTCCAGAGAAACCAAATTTCCTATTTATTGTAGTGGATGATTTGGGATATTCTGACTTGAGCGTCAATGGAAGTAAGTATTATGAAACTCCCAATATTGATGACTTGGCAAACAAGGGAGTGAACTTTGTAAATGGGTATGCCACTAGTGCTGTTTGTAGTCCATCAAGAGCAAGCTTATTGACCGGGAAGTTTACTGCTACCCATCAAGTAACTGATTGGATCGGAGCTCCGGTGGGAGAGGAATGGAGGAAATATGGCAGGTTCACCAAACTGCTGCCGCCAGATTATCCTCATTATTTGAAAGATGAATATGTGACTATTCCTGAGGCCTTAAAGACTGTTGGATATAAAACTTTCTTTGCTGGAAAATGGCACCTTGGTGGAGAAGAACAATCTTCCCTACCAACCAATCATGGTTTTGATATCAATAAAGGTGGGTTTCATGCCGGAGGCCCTTATACTGGAGGCTATTTTTCACCTTTCAATAATCCATACTTGGAAGATCTTCCTGAAGAAAAAGGGATGACTTTGTCTATGAAATTGGCGAAGGAGACTTCTCAATTCATTGCTGAAAACAAAGAATCTCAGTTTTTGGCTTATTTGGCATTTTATGCGGTCCATGCACCTATCCAGACGAGTGAGGAAAAGTGGTCAAAGTACCGTGATAAGGCTGAAGCCATGGGGATTGAGGAAGAAGGTTTTGAAATGGAAAGACTATTTCCAATTCGAAAAAAGCAGGATAATCCAGTTTATGCAGGCTTGATTGAGCAAGTGGATGAAGCAGTAGGATCTGTTCTTCAAACTTTGAGAGAGCAAGGCTTGGATCAAAATACAATTGTGATTTTTACCTCAGACAATGGAGGGGTAGCTTCTGGTGATAACTACTCAACCAATAGTTTGGGCTTACGAGGTGGAAAGGGATACCAATGGGAGGGAGGGACCAAGGTTCCTTACTTTGTTTACATCCCTTGGATGGGAGAAAAAGGTCAAATTATACAGACTCCTGTAACTGGAGCCGATTTCTTTCCTACTATTTTGGAATATGCGGGAGTGCAAATGGATGAAAATGAAATTGATGGTAAAAGCTTAGTTCCTTTACTCAATGGAGAAGAAATGGATTCAAGACCTTTGTATTGGCATTATCCGCACTACGGGAATCAAGGAGGTGAGCCAAATTCTACCATTCAAAGGGATGGAATGAAATTGATTCATTATTGGGAAGATGATAGAGTTGAGCTTTATGATTTGAGAAAAGACGTTGGGGAAACAAATGATTTATCAGTTGAATTTTCACAAGTAGCTGAGCAGCTGGATAATGAATTGCTTCAATGGCTTAAAAGTGAAAATGCCTTTTATCCAGTGAAAGACCCCACATTCAGTCAGGATTCATTGGGCATGAAGTTGAAATCCTATAGAGAGGTTTTGAAACCAAGATTGGAAAAGGCTAGAAAAGAGATGCTGGATAAAAACTGGAAACCGAACGAGGATTGGTGGGGTAGCAAAGTAGAGAAGCAGTAAATTTAGTACTTGAGAATTCGGGGTGTGGCGCATCCACGAAAAAAACGGGACGGTAAGCATATCCTGACAGCGTCAGGATGGTCACAGCTTCAATTCTTTGGATGCTATAGATATTTAAGAGTAGTTTTCTAAAAATGATAATAATAGATCGGGGTGTGGCGCAGTCCGGTTAGCGTACACGTCTGGGGGGCGTGTGGTCGCAGGTTCAAATCCTGTCACCCCGACAAAGACAGTCCACAGGGCTGTCTTTTTGATTTAGAAAGAGAAGATTTCCCGATTTCTTCAAAGCCTTAAATCGGCTTTCATCCCTAATGCCGTTTCTATTTCCTTTACCAATTCTTCCAATACCTGAATCCTTTCCAAATTCCCTGAAGGAAAAGCAAAAAGTCCGTTTTCATTTTTGACAGCCAAATACATTTGTTTATTCTGAAATGAAAGGAAAATGGGGCGGTCAAACTTTTCTTTTAACTCCAAAATTCTTTCCATCAATGCTGTGGAAAGAACATATCTTGCTTCCACTTGATCTGTTCCATACACTATAAAGTTTTCCGTAAATCTTGGGTCTTCCAGGTAGATTTCTTGCTCCTCCCTAAACTTGAAGCTGGACCAGCGATCTAATTTTACTCCTTGATTTCTTGAGAAAACCACAGTATGTCCATCGAGCTTTTTTTGGAATTTTAGCCAGCAGAACATCCCACGAAATGAATAGGGGAGGCTTTCTTCAGGTTTTTTTGAAACCAGATTTTTGAATACATATTGATACAAAACCAAACCCATATTCAATACTGGAATGCGCATCAAAGTTCCTGACGCCTTGTTAGACAGGTCATTCTCAAGAATTCCTATGTCCGCAAGATTGAATTCCAAACCCTTAGATCTACTTCGCATTTGACCGAAATTATACACTGAGGTTTCGCTTTTGAGCGAAGAGAAAAGTTTACTGCTCTGGATTTCCTTTTTGGGAGCGCTGGCCCCTTGTGTAAATTCCAAACCCGGAAATAGTTTATCAACCATATTAGCCATGGTTTTCATTTCTTGGGTTTTGAATTTCTGAAAGGCCTGAATGAAAAAGGAAGTTGAGAAATAGATTAATACCATCAACCCTGCAAATGGCAAGACCTGAGCATATGGATTATTGGCCGAAGGCTGAGCTTTGGCCAGTATGTCTCCAAATGGCAAATCTGTGCCAGGTAAATAGGAGGATGCTAGGATGATTAACATTCCTACCAGATAAATTCCTGTGATTCCCCAAGTGATTTTTTGATAAAAATGCGTCCTTTTTCTCTTTGATTGGATATCCTTTAATGAATCTTGGACTTCTTTAAAAGTATGCTGAATTAAAAACTGATCCATTTATGAAGGCCAGTTTATGGTGTTCCAAGGGCTGGATTGATCATTCAATACTTGTTTGTAGATGTGGCAAACCTCCTGATAATAGTTGTCATAACTTCCCTTCATGTCCAAGGCAAAACCCAAAGAGAAACTTTTCCCGAAATCCTCCCAAGAACTAAAATTGTCCAATGCCATTTGGGTGGCGAAGTCAATGACTTTCCAAGCCTCTTCCTCAGAGATGATATTGCCTGTAAAAGCTATTCGGGCTTGTCCAACCAACATAGCAGCGTCATATCCTGCCAGGCCTATTTCCATGTCAGAATCAAAAGTAAAAATGCCTTTTTGCTTTAAATCATTAAGGATTTCCCCGGAGCTTAATACATCAAGGTATTTCTGAGACCGATCATTATTCCCGAATTTTCGCCCCATCAAATCATCCCAATTTTCCTTAGGCTCAGATTGAATCATTTGAGTGATAAAATCAAAATACCAGCGTCTTCCGTCCTTCATGAAATATTCTGTCAAATTCCAATACCCTGAAGCTGATTCAATTCCCCAGCCTTCCAAATAAGGTTGGATGGTCTTTGCATTTCTGAATTTCAATGTATTTGTGGTTGCGCTCCACCACTCGGAAATTGGAGTATAAAGAGCTATAGAAAAGAGCTTATCTAAGCCAAGATTGCTATCTGGAGATTTTTTGAATTTGGCCTTTTCAAAATCAGGTTTATCGTATTCATCTTTGCCGATTTTAAAATATTTGTAGGCATAGGAAGCAATGGCCAAAGCTAGGATGACATACCCGTACCAAGGCAGATTTTCGAACATTTGCATGGTTTATGAATTTAAAAGTTGATTGAGGTTTACTTCTTTTTGATCTGATATTGGAATCTCCAAAAGCAGTTTTTTTTCATCCTTTCGGATGCCCGCGATCAGGCTGGAAGGAAACATCTGGATTTGATTATTGTATTGCACTACTGCGGCATTGAAAGCTCTTCGAGCTGCAGAGATTTGATCTTCCATTTCACTGACTTCATATTGAAGATGAAGAAATTGTTTGTCTGCTTTGAGCTCAGGATAATTTTCTAAAGTGATGCTGAGGCCACCAAGAATCTTGGTTAATTCATTTGAAGCTTGAATTTTCTCTTTTTGGTCAATCGCGCTTTCTACCAGAGATCTGAGTTCGGTGACTTTTAAAAGAATCTCTTTCTCATGTTCCATGTATTTTTTGACCATGGCCGCAAGGTTGGGAAGAAGATCAAATCTCTTTTTTAGATAGATCTCAATACTCCCATAGGCTTGGTCAACTTGATTCTTTTTGAAGATGATTTTGTTGTTGATAATGATGGTGAAAATGGCCACTAAGACTGTGATGGCTAAAAAAACTAATATGCTTGTATTCATATCTGAACTTTTAAATGTGAAGGTTCTGGAATAGCCATTTAAAAGGCTCTCCCAATGATTTTATGGATTGTAATTGCTGCAACTCAAACCTTTTGATTTGTCCATCAGTTATTGGTTCGTTGTTTTCTTCCTCGCTTTCAGTGGTGAGAATAGTTACTATTCCCTTTTGAAAATCGACCTGATAGGTTGTTTCATCTCCTGAAATTCTTTGAGTAATACTTTCCTCATATCTGACTAATTCAAATTCTGAGCTTTGATATTTGAACTGATACTTATGAGTGGACCAAGAGGTACATTCCCTGCATTGCCAGATGTAGAAGTTTATCTGAAGCTCGCCGCTTGGGAGAATCCCCAGTTCTTTAAATGGCTCATCCATTGTAGGGGAGCCTCGATTGATAATGAAGGTGTTGGATTGGAATACTTTTTTAAATTTCCCTTTTCGTTCTCCAAAGTATATTCCCAATACTCTAGGATTTATATGCAACGTGTCGCTTTCATATCCATCAGAGTACTCAATTGTCTCTTGTAAAGGACTTTGAATTGCAAAGACTAAATCTGCGAGTCCATCCCCATTAAGATCTCCTTCGGCCTGAGATAAAATTTGCCATCCTAATGGAATCAATTCTTCTATACAACTTCCACTTCCCGACAATTCAGGATAATTGGATTCGCTTTGTGCGAAAAGCCCATGCGCCATGAAAAACAGCCATAAAAAGTGAGTTTTAATATTAGTCATGGGGTATTTGTCTTTAAAACCAATTGATTGCCTTGATAAACGTAAATGGCATTGGAGACCTTAGTGCTAAATTCTTCGCCTGGTTTCAACATCAAATAGTTAGATTTTATAGCGAAAACTAGGCTGCTCTCTACCTCATGAATCTCCACTATCTCGGTTAGGAAATCCTTTTCCTCATTGCCTTCTATATCGAGAGTACCTACGTGTTTTTTTGCGTTTTCTTCAAGGATAAAAACTTCTCCTCCAAAAGGATATTCAAAGGCTTTTTGGCAAATGATAATGATTTTATTAGAAGCCTCGGCGGTATAAAAATGAGGTTCAAAGTGATAGAGATCTCCAAAACCCAGTGATTGAAAAACTAGGTCGTTTTCCGAATCCAGCAGTAGCAAACGATCTCCCCATTCAAATTGGGATTCGGTACTAGATGTATAATGTTTTCCCTTTTCTGGGATGTAATTTCCAGTTATTATTTTTTGCCCATTTAATTCATAGGCCTGATCTATATGGAAATTGTCTTGTTGGAGGTTCTCAAGCTTCTTTGGATGGATTTGTGGATAGGATTTGCTTTCAAATCCATCTTCTACTTCAATATACTTTGTGCCATCAAACTTCAGAATTGTGTTTTTGATCTGGTAAGAATTTTCCGATTGGCACTCCTCATCCTCATCTTGATAATTCCTTGTTTCTGAGATTTTTTTATTGACCAAAAGGTCAAAATAGCCTTTAGTCTTATTGGGACTCAGAAATACTATTTTTTCCTCGCTTTCAAATTCACCATCACAATTGCCGTCCCATTCTCCTCCAAAATCTTTGATGGAGTAATTGGAAAGAATTTTCTTAAGCTTATCACCTGATTTAATAAACAATGACAATGTTTTATTTGAATAGGGATTTACCCTAGACATTCCCAAATAATCGACTTGTAATCCATAAGCTTTCGTTTTTTCAGAAAGCTGAAACTGCGCAGTGTCGATGTTTATTTCCCGCAATTCAATTGCGTCAGAGACCCATTGGTTAGTTTGATTGCTTTCGAAAAATTGGTGAGTGATTTTACCTGTTTGATTATCTGCTATTATAATGTGACTGTTGAGTTCAAAATACTGTTCTCCTTCATCGACTATCTCAGGGATGGCCAGAAAAGTTTCATTCGGATTTTCTGGGTAGACCTTTGTCTTGATCATAGAGTTTTTTGTCTGCACCCAATCCAATTTTAGTTCTGTCAAAACCTTATCGATCAGTTCAAAATCTTCAAAGAATTCGTTCAGGTTTTTTGTGTCTACTTTTTCAATGGTTCCATCCCAACGGATTTCGTATTCCACTTGCTCGATTTCTTTGGAATCACCCCAGTATATTTGATTTACCGTGAGGAGATTTTCACTGATTCGTGAAACAACCTGTGACATTCCTTCGGCGATTTCATCATAAGAGACTAATTCATGGTCAATAATATCCCCTTCAGCATTGTAGTTGATGAGGATGCTTTCCATTTCATTATCACTTTTTAAAACAGTGACCACCACGGAATGGTAGTCATCCCGAATCAGTAGGGTGTACATGTCAATTGCTCTAACATTGAGGTTTTCAAAATTTAAATCCGGATACACCTGATCTAATTTCAATGCCTTGAAATCTATATGGGTATAATCATCTTCATCGAAAAAACTGTCAAAATTGGTTTTTTCAATCTGAGGTAAGTTTTTGGCTTTTGCTGATTTAATCGTTTCCAAAAAGCCTTTTTCAACACCTTCGGACAAACTGTCTTTTGCACCATCAATCACCTCTATGGCCCCAGGAGTATTTTTGTCTTCTTGGGTCTTGGAACTGCAGGAAAGGATGAATAAAATCAATACGATGTATGATGTTTTCATAATGTGTTTGCCTATTTATTCAAAGGTCATTATTGGTATCGTGATCAGGATTCAAATCAATTTTACTTTCAGTCAATTCCGATTTTTTGGAGTCGATTAAGGCGATGTTATCTTGGCTGTATTCAAAAACATCGGTCTGGGACCATTTCCAGGATTTTGATTCCCTTATGTTGATGCCGGTAATTTTAGAATTGACAGTAATTGTTTTATTGGATTCGTCCTTTTGAATAAGGATCTCATCAAAAGTGCTTTGGATGGTTGCCGTATTGGGAATAGTGGGACAGCTTTTTAGCTTTTCATTTGCAACCCTGTCCTTGGTAAACCACTTTCTTAAAAAGTCCAATTGGGTATCCGAACACTGATAATCCAAATTCAAGGCAGTTACTATTTGGCAGTAGAGAGCCCGTTTTCCTTGCGAATCGTAGCCCCATTGACATTCGTTTCCAATATCAAAAGCGATGTATCCCAATGCTGCTCTTTCTGGTTCGCTGATGTTGTGAAGGTAGGATTGATTGATGACCATGGAGCTGATATTAGCCTTTACGGACTCGTCATAACTATCCTCTCGAGTTAAAAAATGAATAGGAAGGTTTCCTGAAGCTATCTTTTTTGCATCCAATGCTCGTTCCACCACATTCACTACTTCCTCGTCTCCGGCCATGAGGATGCTGTCCATTTTCCATTCAACCTGGATCAGATCACCTGGCCTGAAATTGTATTCTTGGTTTTCTGTCCAGTACCAATTGTAGACGAAAGATAGATTTTTGCCTTTTTTTCGTCCATTCAGATAACCATAATCAAAGTCATCATTGTAGTCCATAAATTCTATGGTGTCCGTCTGGATTTCATTAAAAAGTTTGGTATCGTATTGAATTGTTGTACTGTCAAGTTGATTTTGCCCTTGTTGGGTTTCTATAGTATCCTGCCTTTCTTCATTCGGTTTTCTTTCAGGAATTTCAGTTTCAGGGGCGGTTTTCAAATCGCTTTTTTGCTGGCAAGCCGAGAGAAAAAGTACAAATATGATAAGTTGGTATTTCATTATTCTTCTGTTAAATGACATCAATTACCTTTTCGAGGAAATAATGAACTATGGCTATTAATCCAGTAATTACCAATAAGGTGATCAGCTGGATGATCGTTTTTTGGGAATTGTTTTTCAATTTCTTTCGGAGATAAAACACATCCAGAAGTATAAAAATTGAGGCTATTGCGACGCCGATCCAAAAACCTACATGTAACAGTCCCATATCAAAAAACAAATGCAATAGATACCACCAGCCATCCTCAGAGACATCATTTGGACCCAAAACAAGTCTCATATAGCTGACGCCTAAAATCAAGGACAAAATTGTCCAAATTAAGTAGGTCAATATGAGCTTTACGAAACGCATCCTATTTGGCTTAATTTATTTTTTCTTTGGTACAAAGGATTTCTTTTTCTCCTTCTTCGGGCATCCATTTGAGTTGCTCATGAAAATGCTTGTCCTCCAAGTTCAATTCTTGTTTTACATCACATACATAGATGAAGGCATCTATTTGATTGCTGCTTTTGGTTTTGTAAATGGTGTTGGTCAAAATCCAACTATAGTCTTTAAAGGTTATGTGGTAATTGGCCTCGAAAAATCCTCTGTCGGGAAAAGCTGTTTTAACATAAAACCCGCCTTCTTCAGCGAATACATCGACAATTTGGTTGCCTCCATCCTGTGAAAAATTGGTGGTCTTGAGAGCAAATTGGTATTGGTCTCCTTTTTTTATAAAAAGAAATAATTCATCCCCTTGGTAAGGATCTGCGCTCACTATTTTATCCAATATCTTGTCGTTGTTTATATCGATATCCCTTATGAAATAGTGTTCCAAATTCTCAAAATCAGTTATCTCATAGGCAATTGAGCCTTCATAATCAATTGGATCTGGATCTTCATAGTCTATAGGGTCTGGGTTTTCATTCTGGTCGTAAAATCCTGATTCGAAGAGCTCTTCTAGGATTTCATTTTTTGATGGACTAAGCTGGGAAGCAAAATCAGCGTCAAATTTGGGATGAGGTCCATCGAAGAGGAAAAAAAGGACCGACTTTGCTTGGTCGGATGAAAGGTTATCAATGAGATGATATCTTTTTTTACTCTGGATATAGTCTAAAGTAAAATCCTGAAAGTAATTGGCAGCATCCTCTTGCCAAACACCATTCTCAGCTATGCTTGTTAATTTGGACTCAAATTCTAGGTACTTGGAATCAGATATTAAATCAAAGAAGTACTCTATATATGTGTAACTTTCTTCGTATAGTTCGTTGGGTTGATCGCTTTTATTGTTCCATCCGAAATACTCCATGAATTGTTGAAAATCAGCTGGAAATTGCTCTAGAAACTGAGCTTCATTTTTGGTTTTATAGGCTTCTTTTAGTTTTTCAATATCAAAAGTCTGATTTGAAATGGGGATGTTGGTCTTTGAATCTATCTCGGTCGATTCAATTATCCTTTCTTCATTTCCTTTACCATCCTTACAGCTTATTGTTATCAGATAGAAGGCAATCAATAACCCTTGTCTTATGTTATTAAGTTTTTTCATAAATCTATGGACAAGTGGTTAATGGGTTTCCACAGAGGGATTTAGAATCAACCCAGCCTGTTAAATTTTGGTATTCGATTTTAACCCAATCCTGCTCTAAATCGATAATATTTAAATCCCCGTCCATTGGAACATTGCCAATCTGCTTTCCATTTTTGGGCGAGTCAAAGACTGATGTTTCGCGATTTGCTCGAATCCCTATTTCGGAGTGATGAACCCAAGCAATACCGTATGGCATTTCCAATTCACCCACATCTATGGAGTCAATCTTTAAAACCCGAAACCAACCATTTTCTCCACTTACTATACTAATGATATAGCCATCTCCTGTTGTGTCGAGAGTTTGAATGATATTGCCATTGGGCTTGTCCCTTAGTTGGATTCCGTCGGACCCAGAGTCTCTATCAAAAACCTCCAAACTGTAAAATTTGGGATTCTTCGAAATTGTGTAATGGAGCGTTCCATTTTTATTTATCTGAATTGTGGTTGTTTCATGAGCCAAGGTGTCAATAGTTTCTTCGTTGTTTCGAATTATTGCCCCAAATACCACTTTGTTAAATGAAATGGAGGTGTCTTGGATGACATCATAATCAATAGTCACGCTTTTTCCATTATCAAAATCCATAGCCTCTCCGATGTAAAAGGAGTCAATTACCTTGAAGTTCTGGTCATGGGAATAAAGGAAATAGTCTGAATTGGAATCTGTATGTTGCAAAAGACTTAAAATTGCTCCGTTGCCATTTGTCCAGGCTATTCGTTTCGCATGGAATTTTCCATTGAAATTAAATTCGCTTAAAACTTCAGGATAATAGGTAGCTAGAGCTTCTTTATCCAGTAATCCGTGAAGAGGAAAAACAACCTCCTGAGTTGATGTTTGTTGGTGAGGTAAATTATTGGGCTCCTTGTCAAGGAAATCAAGGTTTGTGAGACTATCTACTCTGAAATGTTCTCCTTCTCTGAAAAAGTTGATTTCACCGCAATACACAGAAGCGTCTTGAGGACAAGGATCATAGTAAAATTCAGCCAACCTATAATTTGTGTACATGCCTAGTTCTTCACTTACAAAACCGCCCAAATCCTCTTCATGATCAATAAAATAACCTGTGCCGGCGTCTCCTATAAAACCTAAGGTCATTCCACCTAATTCATAAAAATAGATGGCGTTTTCTCCGGAATAGGAAAGTGGTTTGCCGGTTTTATGTTCGGACTTCAGGTGTTCTTTTATTTTTTCTTTAATGGCCTCTTCCACTACTGAATAGTCCTTGTCAAGATATTCTACCAAATAGAGATTAGAATAGACTTCTGACTGAATGAAGTGCATATCTTTAAAAAAGAAATGATGGATGGATATACCTACTACTCCAATCACCAATAAGGCCTGAAATACCTGAGTCCGCCTTTTATTTTTAAAAACCCACCTGATCAATAGATAGCACAGGTATATAAAAGCCGCAAAAAACAGGAGCAAAAAGACAATAATAATGATTCCCATTAGGTCAGATTTTTATGCTGGATATGATCTTATAGCTTCTCATAATGATCTTTTATTTCACTTAGAATAGTATAAATCTCTTTATCATTTTTTTCTATTTCGCGCCTTTTCCAAAAAGTGTATTTCCAATATTTTCTATGCAGATTTTGGGAGTTAGCCTTGAAGTAAATGTCTTCGAAAAAGGCCTTTTTGTCTGTTTTTTTGGCTATTTCTTCATAAGCCAAAAGACAATCATTAATCTGTTGGACAAATACTTTTTGATATAAACTTTTGGGTATGCTATGATAAATGTCCTCCTTATATCTTTCATAAGTTTGTAAAAGCAGATCTGAATTTCGGTACCTGTTCAAAAAGCTTAAAGTCAGTAAATCTGAAAGAGAGGCGTCTTCTTTAAATAATTGAGGAAGAAAGGAGTAGTCGAAAGAAAAATTACCATAATCGATTGAGGAACCAATGATGGATTTGATAAACCCCAATTCGCTGAAGTCCTTTTCGATTAAATCAACAACTGCATTTGAAAAGAGTGGATCCACTCTATCATCGTTGTTGAACTGATCGACAAACATGGTTACATCCTTGTATTCTGACTCGCTCAATTCAATGAATTGGTTGCTGATAAAATCTCCATTTTTGATTTCAGAAATTTCGTCTGCTAAAGCAATCTGTTGATTTTCTTGGAGAGTATTTTTGATACTGTCATACTCCAGATTATCCCTGATTAGTTCTGAAGATTTGAGGGAATAGAAATACGCTAATCCCACAAAAGAAAGCCCTACCAAAACCGAGATTATTGCAATCTTCTTCATATTAATTCTTATAATGGGTTTGGATTTCCTTTAGGATTCGAAATACCTCGGTTTCATTTTCTTCTGCAAAACGCCTGTCCCAAAAACTGAAAGGCCAGGAATATTTGAATTTCTTGGTGAATTTTTTTGAATGAAAGTCAAGAAATTTTTCATCGCTTACGTCATATTTCTTGTAGAATTCCTTGTGGGAAGGAGCCTTGACAATCTCTTCATAAACCAGGATTAAGTCATCTATTAGCTTTTTGCATAATTGTTCATACCGGGTATTCGAGAAAAAAGTATAGAAATAGACTTTGTTTTGATCCCAGAAAAAGGAAACCCGATCCGAAGTTCTGTCGATTGATTGAGCTTTTTGTGCAATGTACATCAGCTGAGAGGCCCGTTCGAAACTGGAATAGTTTTCCTCTATTTCTAAATCTCCAAAGTCTTCTGCTTCTTCTTGGGATTGAAAACCAAAAGGAATTGAAAAAACTGCCTCGTAATTAGCCTGTTCGAATTCTTCTGTACTAGGCTCAAATTCAAAAGCTATATCAAATACTTTGTTCCAGTAGGATGCGCCATATTCTTGATTTTCCAATTGAGAAATGATTTGATCTCTCAATGTGCTCTGATAGGATTCGGGATCGTTTCCCTTATGTACGATATCAAGTAGGAAAAATTCATAACCTTTTAGAGCATTTCTGTATTCCTGAAAATGTCTTAATGCTACGAGTTCATTTTTTATGAATTGATTTTCAGGTAGGTCATCCCAATCGATAAGTTCTATAGCTCCATTTCGAACCTCTCTTTTATGAATAGATGAATATTCTGTGAAAAACAAAAAAGCTCCTCCAATCAAGAAGAATACAGATAGAATTTGGATAAGACCTGTTAGTACTTTTTGCTTTGAAACAGCTAAAATAATTATGGCCGTCACAGCATATATAACCGATGCAATCAATATTTGAAGTAAAAAAGTCATCTCTTAGCTGATCATTCGGTGAAGACTTTGGAAATCTTAAGGTTGTATAAAGGATCTTCAATGAAATCAGAATTCTCATGAATCACCCTTATCAAATACTGACCTTTTTCTAGAGGTTCTAGAAAAGAATCAAATTGGGCCATATCCATGTTTAGGTATTCTTCCAAAGTGTGAAAAGTGTCGTTTTCAAAAACCGAAAATTGAAATTTATGATTTGGATCATTCGGCTCAATATTGATTTCTATTTCACTTGCTTCCTCTAGTGAAATCAGAAAAAATGTCGCGTTGCCATAATATCCTTCAGTGACAGATTCAAAAGACTGATTTTCATTGAAAGCTACGGCATTAGCACAGAAAACGGGTTCAAAAAAGTTGATAATCTTGAATTCACCTTTATTGTCTTCTCCTTGAATACTGTAAAGACCGCTTACAAACTTGAATGGTAAATCAGTTCTTTTTTCGCGAAGTAATCTCTCAAATACTATTTTGGTGGGAAAGGGACTTTCGTACCAGTCCCCAATTCCCGCAAAACTATTGTACTCAACTAGTTCTTGAATGAGCTTTTCTTTTCCAATCTCTATCGGATAAACTCCCTCAATGACCTCATATTCTTTCAGATCCTGTTTTTGTAGTTTATCATTGAATTGGTCTTGAGAATAGCCTTCAAACATGAAGAACAGGTTCATGAAAGTTCCATTTTTTCTAAAAACCAAATTTTGAATCCCTTGACTATTCTTGAGGCCAAAGTGAATGAATTTCCCTTTTTTGACTTTGTAGACAGGGAAATACCCACTGATTTCATCAGAGCAGCCGACACATTCTGATTTTATTAATCTTTCTGGATTACCTTCAGAGTTTTTCCAATTCTCGAGAGTTGAGATTTCCTCGGCTTCCAATAAATCTGAAATAGTGTTGGGGCTATCTCCATTTTTGATTTCAGCAAATGGATAGTTGATTCGATTTAGACTCTTGAATGCCTTTGCTTCCTCAACTGTCGGTTTGATAGCATTGCATGAGCTTGAAATGATCAATAAAATAAGCAGTATGTAGGCATACTTAAGCCTCATGTTGTTTGCTGAATTTTGTCATTTTCGCACCAAAATCACAGATGAACATATTGTCCAATTGATCAGCTTTTTCAGCCAATTGAGCCAAGTTGTTCAATACCTGTTCATTTTCCTTTGAATACAAATCACTGATATGTACCCTGTAGGAAAGATAGATTTGATTGTCAGAGATGGAAAGTCGGTGCTCACCGGTATCTGTGCGCATGATGTATTCGTAAATCTCTGCAAGATTTTGCCTTGGGAGCTCGTTCAATGGAGAGGTTGCAAAAAGATAATTGTTGTCATATACGAACATTCGAATTTCAGCACTTCCCAAATGGAATTTCCAATATTCGCTACCGGTTCTCGCTAATACAGGATCTATATCTAAATTTTGAATGGCTTTTTCCACCTTCACGCTGAAATCGGAGAGAGGACTTTCTTCGAACAAACTTTCCTCAATGTCATTTCCGCAATTGGGACAATAAGCGGTCTTTTCCTGGATTAATGAATTACAGCTAGGGCAACCCAAGGTAAGATCTTCAGAAAGCTGATCAATGATTTCAAGCTCTTCTCTGATTGTTTCTATTGGAATGGCAAAGCCCATATTATCAGCATCTGAGAATTTTGCAGTAACGATTCCAAGCAATTCTCCTTTTTCATTGATCACAGGGCCTCCGCTATTTCCGGGGTTTATGGCAGCATCTGTTTGTATAAAGTCACTACCGCCGATGATTTGTTGTGGATTAGAAACAGTCCCCTCGGTCACCGTAAAAGGCATACCATAAGGGAATCCCAATACCAAAAGTTTGTCTCTTGTTGAAACTGTTGTGTCATGATTTGTATTAACTGTTTGAATTGGGATGGGAAGACTTTCCGCCTTCAAAAATGCAAGGTCTTTGCCTGGATTTGCGTAAATGACTTTTGCCAAATATCTGTTTTTTGCTCCATCTTCTACACTGATAGATAGACTACCGGAAATGACATGGAAATTGGTGATAATTACCTTGTCTTGAGAGCTGTAAAATCCTGTTCCAGAGCCAAATGCAGTATTAATTTTATAAACTGAATTTTCTAGGTTTTGTATAGTGTTCATTTTCAATTAGTCTTAAAGTTTGCCATCATCTGTTGAATTGCTGCCATGGATTCTTGCATTTGTGCCCCCATGATTTTTGAGAGATCCATACCGAATTCTTGGCCGAAAAGTGAGTCCTCCATGATGGATTCCATCCCAGTCATCAGGATTGGAGCTGCTAGATTCCAGTCCATTTGACTAGTTTGTGCCAAAGCATCTGTGATGGGTTTACTGATAGATTCATTCACCAGATTGTAATAGAAAAGCCCGTAGAAACAGGATTGCATGAGATTGCAGGCATCTTCAAACTGGTAGTTGGAGATTTTTTCCTTTGCCTCATAGTAGCTGTCCTCCCAGTTTTCTCGGATATTTTCCTTCTTGCTGCTGTATTTGTGAGGGACAAATGTTTCTACCTGGTAGAGATCGGATAAAAACTTTTCCTTAGGATAGTTTTTTAACTTTTCAAGACTTGATTTTCCATTCAATAATCTTGTCTGAAATTGAATTCTTCGATCTTGAATTCCATCGATGGCTTTTTCGATAAGGGTTCTTAAATAGCCTTGAGGTTCGGAGTAAAACTCCAGCTTTTTGAAAGTGATGTTGAGCGTGTACCAAGCATTGTTGGACTGCCTCTTTTCCATGTAATAGTTTAACCTCTCTATACCCTCTGAAAGGATAGTCTGACTATTGTTGAAAGCCTGCTCTTTTAGATTATCTGGGAAAGGGGAAATGACTGGTTCCTGAAGATGCTCTGCGCCAAACTTTTCGATTAGTTCATCATCATAGCTATCTGCGTACAAACAAATTTCCCGCAAGACGCCATAAATTTTATAGGGCTCACATAGATGAATGGGACAAGAAAAAGTGAAAAATACCATGTCCCCCTCTAGTACCAAATTGGCCAGATTGAGTGGATACATTCGAAGTTCCGCCAATCGCCTCATTAATGGGACTTTTTTGGCATCTTCTATATTTAAAAATGGGCATTTGATGATAAGTTCTGTCTCTGATTGTGCAATGAATACTACCACAGATCCATGCGCTATTTCATAGGTGTTTCCTGTTTTTTTAGACTTTAGGCTGCTGTCGATATAGTCTAAAAGCGTTGGGATTACCTGTTCATAATGTCCACTGTTAAACAAGGCAATTGATTCATCCCACTTCTCATCTTGTTTCGTGGAGGCTTTTTTGGGATTGATAGGAGGGAAATAGCTTAAATTTTTATTCATGGTATTTGTATTGGCCAAGGCTTGATGTGTCCTTTAGCTTATTTGAAAAATATTGTCTCCATTTCCTTGAGAATTATAGGAGAGATTTAGTTGGTTTAGTGATCTTGCTTTAATAATTCATGGAAATGAAATCTCCATTTAAATCATAGCTATATGTGAAAGTCGTCCCTCCATTTTCCGGCTGAAGAAGAACCAAATACTGGATTTTAGACCTTTCTCCATCTTTAGGGATTTTTACGATAGCCATTTGAAGGGAGGGGTTTGGAATCTCTTTTTCTTCCTCCAATTTTTCTTTGGATTTTACTACCAAGTCCCCCAGTTTGGCTAGATCGATTGGATCACCAAGCTGGAACATGAAATCAGAAGCATTCATGCCTTGAGGTACCTCTAAGGTGATGTCAGAAGTTTGAGTCCACATATCATTGGATTGAGTCCATTGCCCCATTTTAAGAGAGGAAGGATCACTCGTGACAGTCACTGAGATGATGTTTCCAATTGAATTATTATGGCTGATAGCTAGATCGGTAAAGTATGCATCCTCTCCAAATTTGTCCTTGAGAGCTTTCTCAATAACAAGGAAGCCATCCGCATTTGCTTCTTGATTGCTGGCTCCGCCACCACAAGCATGAAGGAGTGCCAGCACAAGAAATAGACCTGGTATTTTAAGACTTTTCATTTCTTGAATGTTGAAGATTAGTCTTCTACTTCTTCAGAATCCCTACCGTACATATAGAACAAAGCTCCTCCTACCGCGATCAATAAAACCCGAATGATCCAGCCCATTCCGCTTCCCCAGATGTCTATCCAGGCTAATAGCCTGATGTTGTAATTAAAAATTGATAGAACCATTGACATGATCCCCATGGCTGCTAGTAAAAGTCCGCCTTTCCCAAGTTTTGCTTTGATGTCTTCCATTTGTATTGATCTTTTAAGTTTTTTAAAAAGTGCTCCAAGGCTGTTTTGAATCCTTGAATTCCTGTTTTCTTAAGATCAATGTTGTGAAATTCTAGACTAAGAAAAATAGCCAGTCTATATCCGTAATGTCCAGCTTTATATTAGTAAAAAGACGTTTAGTTTTCGTTTTTCTGAAAATTGGAAAATGAAGAATTTCCCCTAAATAATGTATGTCCTAGTGTCGATTGAATTCTAGGAAAGTTGTCAAAAAAGCTTCTTTCTTTCGGAAAGAAACAGGGATCTGTATCCCATTCTTCAGATAGATGGTGCCTGATTTATCATACTTGTCGATGAACTTCAAGTTGACCATGAAGGATTGATGAGGTCTAGTGAAATGGACCTTTTCAAGTTGCTCCTCATAGGTTTTGATGGGTTTGGATGCGATATATTTTTTTCCATTTGACAAGTGAAAGGTTGTGTAACCTTTATCGGACTCGCAATACAACAATTCCGACAAATCAATGACCTGAAAGCTGTCACTTAATGAGAGTACCAGCGTAGAATCATCTTGGTACCAAACTTTTTTTGATTGATTGATCTGTTCTTTCTGTTGGACTGAACTTTTGTTTTGCACTTTTTTCAAAGCAATCTGAAGCTCTTCAGGATCAACCGGTTTCATTAGATAATCCACAGCTCCGATTTTTAGGGCTTTAAGTGCAAATTCCTCATAGGCTGTAATGAATATGACCTTGAAGTCCAGATGTTCGGTTTGATCCAAAAAATCAAATCCTGTCCCATCTGATAAATTGATATCTAAAAATACTAACTCAGGCTTGCAGGCATTGGCGACAATTACTGCCTCCTTGACAGATTCACATTCGCCAATGACATTTATCTCAGAGCTAACAGAGTTAAGTAAATTGATCAGGCCCTTTCGGATATAGGCTTTGTCTTCAATTACCAGCGCATTCATGATTCTTGGCTTAGTTTATATGGGATGGTCAAAGTCACTATGGTTCCTTTTTCATTGTATTTGGATCTATCTTCAATCTTGATATCTCCTTTCATTTTGAAATCATTGGATAGAATTTTTAACCGCTCTGAGGTAATCGCAGTTGATAAGGACTTCTTGTTTTTTGATTGACTTCCTCGTTGAGAATCGATTCCTATTCCATTGTCAGAGATGGTACAAATAAGTTGCTCTCCTTCATATTTTAGAGAAATATCAATTTTACTTTCTTCAGATTGTCCATTGAAAGCGTGTTCTATCGCATTTTCTACAAATGGCTGAATCAGCATAGGTGGGATTTCTATTTGGCTTGGGTCAGTTTTCTCGTTGACATGGATTGTAAAATGGAATTTATTATCCTCGAGATTAAGGAGTGAAAGATAGTTTTCTACCGCTGTAATTTCCCTCGAGAGCAATACCAATTTATCTCTCGAGTTTTCCAGGATGATTCGAAGTAGTCTGGAGAATTTTGAGAGGTAGTTCACTGATTTGCTTTCTTCTTTATTGAGAATCATCCCTTGGAGGACAGATAGAGAATTGAAGATAAAATGCGGTGTCATTTGGGAACGAAGCAGTTTTTGCTCTACAATGACATGTTTGGTTTTTGATTTCTCGTTTTTAAGTTTTTCAATAAAAATCAATGTGCCCAATGCGATGGAAATCAATAAGATGCCGATGATGGCCCAGAGGTAATTTTGTCTGGTTTTTGCCAAATCCTGGGAAGTGTCCAATACAGTTTTTGTCAATTTCAATTCTCTAATATTAGCAGAATCAAGTTCCAATTTGTATTTATACTCGTATTCCAGTTGAGCTATTTTTTCTATGTTTTCCTTATTAAAAAGACTGTCGTCCAATATTTTATATTGCTTATGGTTTTGGAGCGCTTTTTTGAAATCACCGGTAGCTTCATAAATTAAGGAAAGCAATTCTGAGGCTTCTTTTTGGTAGTTTAAGAAGCCTGAATTTTCGGATATTTCATATGCTTTTAGTGCCTTAGACAAAGCTTTGTTATACTCTGTTTGTTTTGCTAAAACTCTGGATTGTCCAATATAAGCTCCAGATAATGTTTCTTTATTTTCGATTTCTAAACTGATTTTTTCCGATTGAGAGAAGTAAGATTTTGCCTTGTCGAGAGTATTAAGTTTTAAATAAATTCCGCCAATATTATTTAGAATGGAAGGTATTTCACTGTCAGCTTCTATTTGTTTGCTTATCTCTAGTGCATCAAAATATTTTTCAAGTGCTTTAGTTAAATCATCCAATTCTTCATAAATAGTCCCTATCCCATTCAAAGTATTAGAAACTCCTTGTTTGCTATTGATTCGTTCATAAATCCCCAAAGATCTATCAAATGTTTCCATAGCCTTTTCATAGTCCTTCTGGACTTTGTATATCATAGCTATATTCCCAAGGTTATGGGCCATACTTATACTATCCGCCAACTTTTCATTCATATACAACGACTTTTTGAAATGCTCTTGGGCAAGAGGGTAATTGCCTAATTGCATATAAATGTTTCCCAGATTGTTTAGACTGTAGGAAACCCGTTGTTCGTTTTGGTTTGATTCAGCAATGGAAAGCGCTTTATTCAAATAAGAAATGGCCTCCTCAAATTCACCTAACCCTTCATAGGCAGTTCCTAAATTCAAGAGACTTGCCGAAAGATTATCGCTTCCGATTTCTTCTTCTATTGAAATTGCTTTTTTGAAATTTGCAATCGCATTTCTGAGCTCACCTTTGTTTCTAAAAGTGATTCCCATGGCATTGTAACTGTTTGCTATTCCTTTCTTAAAATTTATGCTTTCATATAGTTTTAGTGCTTGATCATAATTTTGCAATGCTTGATCGTAATTCGATTGTATCGCTTCAGTTATGCCCTTGATGTAAATACTTCTTGCCTTACCTTTTTTAAATCCAATAGCATCGGCCAACTCTTCAGATTCGTTTAAATATTCAAGGGATTTTGGAATGTCTCTGCTGAAAAAAGAGAAGGCAAGAGCATTTAAAAGATTAACCCTTGTTGAATCCTTATTTGTATGAATCTCTAATTCTGTTTTTAAGCTATCAATAGTTTGAGTTTGTGCAATTGTATTTGTCCAAATCAGAGAGAATAACAAAAAAGTAAGTACAGTTCTAAAAGTAAATCGCATGTTTTTTCTGAGAATGTTGATTAGGATCTTCCCGAAGTTTGAAAATGGAATTTGACAAAGGATTTATGCATGTTAAATATCCTTTTAAAATTGTTTGAAGGTTAATGGAATCTAATCTTGACCAAAATAATTGTTTCTATTTCTTTTTGGTAAGAATGATAGAGTTTTCTGAACGAAACCTGTATTTCAAAAAATATCCGTCTCTTTCCAATCAATATTCGTTCGAGCAAATTTTCCTTTATAAGATGTTTAATGATGTGAAGATGGATCGATGAGTTTGTGAAACTTATTTTAATCCCACATTACCTTTTTATTACATGTGACAGGAGGTGTTTGAGGAGGCTTATGGATTATTTTATTTTTGATTTAAGAAGAAACTTAACAGCTTTAAAAAAGAATCATGAATCCAAACTTGGGTCAGAATCCAGGTTGGGAATAGAAAGAATTAATTTGATCCCCAGATTTATTTTCTGGGGATCTTTAAATTGGCAATTATGAAAAAACAACTCTTAGCATTATTTGTATTCTTAGTGTCCATTTCTGCGTATGCACAAGGTTCTGAGGATATTAAAGTCTCAAGTTTTAATTTGAGAATGGATACACCCCGCGATAGCATCAATGCTTGGCCGAATCGAAAAGAAATGGTCAAGTCTTTGATCCAGTATCACGATTTTGACATTATTGGAACCCAGGAAGGCTTTATTCATCAATTGACAGATTTGATGGAGATGCCTGGATTTGCATTTATCGGAGCAGGTAGAGATGATGGAAAGCAAGGTGGCGAGCATTCAGCTATCATTTATAAAACTGATCGATTCAAAGTGCTTGAATCTGGAGATTTTTGGTTGAGAGAAAATCCAGATGAACCAGGATTGGGCTGGGATGCTACTTGCTGTAATCGAATCGCTTCTTGGGGGCTTTTCAAGGACTTGGAAAATGGAAATGAGTTCTATGTATTCAATGCTCATTTTGATCATCAAGGGGTAGTTGCTAGAAAAGAATCTGGGAAGTTGATGGTGAAAAAAATGAAAGAAATCGCCAAAGGAAAACCTGTCATCTGTACAGGAGATTTTAATTCCACTCCTGATACGGAGCAGATTATTGGATTGTCGGAGTTTTTGAATGATTCTTATAAAGTTTCAAAAATGAAACCTTATGGGCCGGTAGGAACCACCAATGCATTTGTGTTTACCGCACCCATGAAAAACAGAATTGACTATGTTTTTGTAAGTGATGACTTCGAAGTATCCAAATATGCAGTATTGACGGACGCTTTGAATCAGCGCTATCCTTCTGATCATTTGCCTGTTGTGGCGACTGTCAATTTCAAATAATAAGAAGTCAACATTCGAAAATTTTTGAATGAATTTTCGATGGATTTTAAATTTCTAGCCCGGTTTTTTTGCCGGGCTTTTTTGTTGAATTCAAATAGCCTTTTGATCCTTTGGAAATCAGACATAAAGAAATTTTCTTATTTGGAATGTTCGAAAGAAGAAAATAAAAACCTCCACCTACCAATTTTCTGATTACTTTTGGCCCTCTCGTTCTTTGGTTCAATTAAAAATCAAAGCCGTTGTCGGTTTCCCTTAACGGGAATTAATAAGGAACCATGTGAAAATCATGGACTGTCGCGCAACTGTAACCCTGTTCCGAATTTTCGGAAACAAGCTTTTTCCAAGAATGCCATTGTTTGCATCCAGCAAATGAGAAGGCGGAAAAGGTCAGGGAAGTCAGGAGACTTGCCACAACGCATTGACATTGCTTTCGCGATCTGAAGTTATTGTCAGGCATTGAACTCTACCATTTCCATTTTTTCATGGGATATGTATGTCCAATTCTGTCTTTCTTCTTTTCCTGTAAGCAATTGATTCTTCCATTCTGACGAGTGTTAATCAATTTTCTAAATTTTAATGCTTACATCATGTTGACAAACAACTTGGGCTATCCGCGAATAGGTAGCTTACGTCAATTGAAAAAGGCCTGCGAAAATTATTGGGCAGGCAAAATCAGCCAACAACAATTGTTGCGAGAAGGCCATTTGATCAAAAAGGCCAATTGGGAACTTCAAAAGGAGTTGGGGATTGACAAAATCCCATCCAATGATTTTTCATTTTATGATCAGGTGCTGGATATGTCTCTGATGGTCAATGCGATCCCTGAAAGGTTTCATGAGGTGCTTTTGAAGGAAGGTAAATCTGAATTGGATTTATACTTTGCCATGGCCAGAGGCTATCAAAATGATGGCTTGGACATCGTAGCGCTTGAAATGACCAAGTGGTTTGATACCAATTACCATTACCTGGTTCCTGAGTTTCGAAAAGACCAACCTTTCAAGCTTTTTTCAACCAAAGTGATCGATGAATTCCAAGAAGCTAAGTATGAGGGGATTCATACCAAGCCTGTTCTGATTGGTCCGGTTTCCTATCTTTTATTGGGTAAGGAAAAGGAAAGAGGGTTCAACCGGATTGATTTGATTTCAAACTTGCTGCCTGTTTATCTCGAAATTCTGAAAAAGTTGGAAGAGGCAGGTGCAGACTGGATTCAATTGGATGAGCCGAGCTTGGTCATGGATTTGAAGAATGATGAAATCGAGGCATTTCAGGTAGTTTATAGCCAGATTAGAAAAGCATTTCCTTACCTGAAAATCTTGGTTTCCAGTTATTTTGGATCCATTAAGCACCAATTGGATTGGTTGTCCTCCCTTCCCATCTGTGCCTTGCATGTGGACCTGACGAGAGGAGAAGAGCAATTGTCAGATGTTTTGGCTCATATTCCTGCTGATATCACTCTGTCTTTGGGTGTAGTGGACGGTAGAAATATCTGGATCAATGATTACTCCAAGTCTTTAAATCTCCTTGAGGAAGCGATCCAACAGCGAGGAGAGGAACGAGTTTGGATTTCCCCTTCCTGCTCATTGATTCATGTTCCTTGTGATTTAGAATTGGAAACAAATGAAGAATCACTCAAGTCCGAAATCAAGGCCTGGATGGCTTTTGCCAAGCAAAAATTGGAAGAATTAGCAGCCTTGAAAAAACTTGTAACCTCTCGAGAAAACGAGTTGTTTTCAAGAAATCAGAAATTGATTCAGGCTCGAAAGTCTTCAGATTTGGTTCATAATTCCAATGTTAAAGAAGAAGCTTGGTCCTTGTCTAGAGGTTCTGATACGCGCAAAAACCCATTCTCAGTCAGGAAGATTTTGCAACAGGCTCATCTAGATCTTCCGGCATTTCCTACAACTACAATTGGCTCTTTCCCACAAACCAAAGAAGTGAGAGCTTGGAGATTACAATTCAAGAAAGGTCTGCTAGGGAAAGTAGAATATGAGAATTTGTTGAAACAAGAGATCAAGGAAACCATTCAATGGCAAGAAGAGGTTGGCTTGGATGTTTTGGTTCATGGAGAATATGAGAGGAATGACATGGTGGAATACTTTGGAGAAAAGCTGGATGGATTTGCATTCACCCAAAATGGATGGGTTCAGAGTTACGGTTCTCGCTGCGTCAAGCCTCCAGTAATCTACGGTGATGTTTCTAGGCCTGAAGCCATGACGGTAGAGTGGACTTCCTTTGCACAAGCTTGTACTGACAAATTGGTCAAGGGGATGCTGACAGGTCCTGTGACCATTTTGCAATGGTCCTTTGTGCGAGATGATCAACCAAGGTCCTCAACAGCCCTTCAAATAGCCATTGCTATTAGAAAAGAAGTGATTGATCTGGAAAAGGCAGGAATCAAAATCATTCAAATTGATGAGCCTGCTATTCGAGAAGGATTGCCTTTGAGAAAAGAAGAATGGAAGGGTTACTTAGATTGGGCGATCCGTGCATTCCGAATTTCATCATCTGGGGTGAAAAATCAGACCCAGATTCATACACATATGTGCTACTCTGATTTCAACGATATCATCTCTGAAATCGCTGAAATGGATGCAGATGTTATTACCATCGAGTGTTCCAGATCCCAAATGGAGTTGTTGGATGCCTTTGCTGCATTTCAATATCCCAATGATATAGGTCCTGGAGTCTATGATATACATTCTCCTCGAGTTCCTTCAGAGGAGGAAATGGTAGATTTATTGGAAAAGGCAATCAGCTACCTTCCTCAGGAGAATGTTTGGGTCAATCCTGATTGCGGGTTGAAGACCAGACAGTGGTCAGAAACTACCGAAGCTTTGAAGCGGATGGTCAATGCCGCTCAGCAGATGAGAGAGAAGCTGCTGGTTAATTGAATTCCTTGATCGGAATGAAGAAAAAAGCTGATTTACTCGAAATGATGGCTTTAGATTTATTCTTGGAAGGAGAAGAGAAAAAAGAAGTTTACGAGAACCTACTTTCAAAATCTGGTAAAAAACGGATTCATCATCCTTTGATGAGCTGGAAAACCAAATGGGCTTCTGATTCCAAGAATTAAAAGGTAAAGAGGGTGAGATTTTGTCTCACCCTATTTTAACCCGCAATATGCATTAGACTTTCTATTCCGAGCCCATCCGCCGCGGCGGACAAAATCAATCGCTTTGCTGCATTTAACTCATTCACCAGAGCCTTGCTATGCCTCATTCGCTAAATGCTTGATTTTCTTGCATTTTGAACTCTCACTACGGATCCTAATGCATAATCCGGGTTTATTTACTCACTTTTAAGGTTTTTCACTGGATTGCTCCAAGCGGCTTTCAGTCCATGGATTCCAGCTGTGGTGAATGCTATTCCTACGGTGGCAATAGTTGCAACCAGCAAAGCCCAAATCGGTACGGAAATATGGAAGGCAAAATCCTCCAACCATTGATGCATCACCCAATAGGCGAGAGGAGTAGCAATGACAATGGCTATGAGTACCAATTTGACAAAATTTCCAGAAAGCATTTGGAGTACCTGCCAGGTGGAGGCTCCCAAAACCTTTCTGATGCTTACCTCTTTGAGTCTCTGCTGAATCATGTAGGAAGAAAGTCCAAATAAGCCCAAGCATGCAAGGATGATGGCCATAGTTGCGAAAATATTCATGACTTTTCCAAGCTGCATCTCGGATTGATACATTCGATTGTAGTCTTCATCTAAAAAGCGGTAGGAAAAAGGTCTGTCCGGCATGAATTTTTTCCATTGCTCTTCGATAAATGCCAGGGTTCCCGGAAGATCCTGGCCATTCACTTTTACTAAAAGTCGCGAACCCCAGGAAGATGTAAATAGGACCAATGGATTCAAGTCATTCCTCAAAGATTGGAAATGGAAGTTTTTGATCACCCCGACAACTGTTCCTTCCTGATTGAGAATCATTCTTTTTCCAATGGCTTCATCTGGACTCCATCCAAACTTTGCTGCAGCATTCTCTGTCAAAATGTAATTGAACTCATTGTCGTCCCAGTTTTCATTTTCTGTCAAATGAATCATGTTTTCAGTGAAATCCTGTCCTGCGATCAATTCAAGCCCCGTTACTTTGATGAATTCATCATCCACAGGATTTGCATTCACAGAAATGTATTCATTCTCTGGACGGGTAGGAAGGTTCATGCTATAACCACTTTGAATGTTGACAGGGCTATTGGCTGCTCTACTGACATTGATGATTTGAGAATGAGATTTCAATTCCTTTTTGAAAGTCGAGACTTGTTTATTGTCCTTGTTCCACCCAATCGAAAGTGCAATGATTTGTTCTCTGTCATAACCTAAATCTTGGTTTTGGATAAAGTTCAATTGTCCACTGATCACCAATGTGGCGATGATTAGAAAAACTGAAATCCCAAATTGAAACACCGTGAGCGATTGCTGGAGCCATTTGGCTGAATTGGTTTTTTTAAAAACTCCTTTCAGGATCGAAATCGGCTGGAACTTAGAAAGAATCATAGCAGGGTAGCTTCCAGCGATGATACTGATGATCAAAGTGAGACCAATTGTGAAGATTAGAAAGCTTGGCTGAATCAATTCGGAAGCAGAAAGATTTTTACCAATCAAATCATTGAAATTGGGCAATAGCAAGTAGGTTAAAGCCATGCTTGTGATCAGAGACAAAAATGTCAAAAGGGTAGATTCACCTATAAACTGCCAAAACAATTGCCCTTGGTCTGCGCCAGAGACTTTTCTGATTCCTACTTCCTTGGCTCTTTCTACAGATTTGGCGGTGCTCAAATTGATATATGTCGAACAGACAATTACTAGAATCAAAAATGCGATGGCTCCCAACATGTACAGGTAGGTAATACTGGTATTTGGAACCATATCGCTGTGAGGAGAAAATAGGTGGACTTCATCAAAATGCTCTAGGTGAAAGTCAACAGAAGCACCCATTTCCACAGATTCCTTTTTCATAAAAGGATCTATTTTATCTGGCAAAGAGTGAAATGCTTCCTCGCTATTCAATAGCAAATAGGTGGTGTAATTGGCGTTCCAATACGTTTCCTCTTGATTGGCTCCCAGTGAAGAAAAAGAAGCCAGAAAATCGAAATAGAACTGCGAGTTTTTAGGATAGTCTTTGACAATTCCAGTGATTTCAAACAATTCTTTTTCCTCACCGACTTCCATTCCTTGACCAATTGGATCTTTGTCTCCAAAATACTTTTTCGCCATACTTTCAGTTAGGATCAACTTATTTGGGCCGTTCAAAGCTGTTTTAGGATTTCCCTCAATCATCTCATAGTAAAATGCATCAAAGAAGGTCGAGTCGGCATACAGGAAATTTGATTCAAGGACCGGCTGATTGTTCAATTGAAGGATGGCAGATGCATCATTCATTCGAATTCCTTTTTCAACCTCAGGGAATGTTCTCGAAAATACCGGAGCTACTTTTGTACTGGTAAAAGTTCCTTCTTCAACTCCTCCATCTCTGCCCATGGAATATTCCATCACTACCCTAGCGATTCGCTTTGCATTGGGTTGAAATTTATCAAAGCTGACTTCATGCAGAACAAAAAGTGCGATCATCAAACAAGAAGTCATCCCAACGGTCAGCCCAAGCATGTTGATGATTGTCGATGGCTTGTTTTTCCAGAGAGTTCTTCTGGCGATTTTAAAATTATTGCGAAACATGTCTATAAAGTTGGTTTGGTAGTGGTTTTTCTTTCTTCCGATGATCCCTGGTCGAAAAAGTTGAAGGACATCTTTCATGAATAAGAGGTCAGCCTTTTTTTTGCCTTTTTCCTCCAGCCTTTGATCGTATAATTCAAAAAGATCCCCTTCGATAAATTGATGGATTTCTGGATCACAAAACCATCGGAAAAAGGAAATGAACAATTCAGGTGGCCCTTTCGGTTGATTCCTTTTCATTATTAGACCATTTTAAGTTTCCAGGCAACTTCGGGGATTGCATTCCATAATGACTCCCGGGTTTCTTTGCTGTATTCCATCGCTTTTTTACCCAAGGCGGTAATTCTGAAATACTTTTTAGGTCTTCCGGCTCTCTCCTCAGTTCGTTCGCCATCTTGGGGTTTTAGATATCCTTTCTCTTCCAGTCTTTTGAGAGCTGTTTGCAATGCTCCGACGCTGACGTTTCTTTTTAGACGTGATTCGATTTCTGTTTTGATAGAAACTCCATAGGCCTCATCATACAAAACTCCGACGGTGAGCATGACGATCTCTTCAAATTCACCCAGCTGATACTTTTTCATGAATAGATAATAAATTCCTATTTGTAGTATTTAAAATCCATGCCAAAACTAAAAAATGCTTTTGGAGGGATTTGAAAGGGATTTTAGGAGAAATCGATGAGGTTGTCCGAACAGGTTTGTTCGGTGGCGGACTATTTTGTTGTACTTACTGAAAGGAAAAGCCCAACATTTTATGTCAGGCTTCGATGAAAAGATATAGTGTCTACTTGGTTTCTTATTGTCTGATCTTTAGGGATGTTTTCAAATACAGGTACGTTTATACTCCCACACTTTCTTTTAATAATGAAATAACCAGCTCCTCAGTTAGTGGCCTTTTGTTGGCTTTTTCTCGGATGGTTTCAAAAGCATATCTGAAATCACAACCTTCTTTGTAAGCGCTACATCCATAGGCTGTTTTTCCTTTAATAATCGTTCCTTTTTGACACAATGGACATGGAATAACAGGAGGAGATTTTTTAGATTCTTGGGTGCTTTTTGATTTCTTTTCCTCCAAAATGAGTTGAAAAGTTTCATCGAACCGAATTAGGCCTTCTTTGTCTCCAGTCTGAGTTTTAAACCCTTTTAAATTGACCGTGGAACCTTTTTGGACTAAACGTAAATACTGATTTTCTGAGATTTTCTTCCCTTCGAATGAAAATGGAAGTAAAAAGTTGCAGCCCTTTTTATAAGCACTACATCCGTAGCTTGATTTTCCTTTTAGAATAGATCCTTCCTTGCATTTTGGGCAATCAAATCCCACAAGGGTAGTGCTCGTTTTTTCCTTTTCTTGAGGCTTTTCTTTATCAGAAGCCTTGGATTCAGTAGGAGGCGCAATGATGGTTTGGTTTTGTTCCCTCATCACTTCATACACCAAATGCTCTACCATGATTTTCATGTTTTTCACAAAAGAACCTGCATGAAAATTCCCCTTTTCGATCTCCCTCAACTGTTTTTCCCACTTTCCTGTTAGTTCCGCTGAGGTCAGCATGTTGTTGCGGATGATCTCGATCAATTGGATGCCTGTTTCGGTAGGTAAAATCTGCTTTTTATTCCGCTCGATATATTGCCGTTTAAAAAGCGTCTCAATGATACTTGCCCGGGTTGAAGGACGCCCAATACCATTTTCCTTCATCAACTCCCGCATTTCCTCATCGTCTACCTGTTTTCCGGCAGTTTCCATTCCTCTTAGCAATGTCGCCTCGGTATAGTGCTTGGGAGCTTTGGTTTCTTTCTCCTGAAAAGAAGGCTCATGAGGTCCTTTCTCTCCTTTTTTGAAGATAGGGAGCTCATCTTTTTCCTTTTTGTCTTTTCCGTCGGCGGTTTCAAAAACAACCTTCCAGCCTTTTTCTAAAATGACCTTACCAGTGGTTTTAAAGGAAACTGTATCCACCTGTCCAATTACTGTTGTATTGGCAACTGAGCATTCATCATAAAAAATTGCGATAAATCGTCTTGCGATAATATCATAGACTCTAAGGTGGTTCCCATGCAAATTCCCCTGAATTCCTGTAGGGATGATAGCATGGTGGTCGGTTACTTTTTTATCATTAAAAACCTTGGTCGACTTTTTTAATTTTTTACCTAAAACTGGTCGGATTAATCCTTCATATTTGGTGAGCTTTTGCAGGATTCCAGCAGCTTTGGGATAGATGTCATTAGGTAAAAATGTGGTATCAACTCTTGGATAAGTAATGACCTTTTGCTCGTAAAGTTGCTGGGCAATTTTAAGTGTTTCATCCGCAGAAAGCCCAAACTTATTATTGCAATAAACCTGTAAACCTGTTAAGTCAAAAAGCTTAGGGGCGAATTCCTTTCCTTTTTTCTTTTCAACAGAGATAACTTCAAAGTCATGTTCTTTTACCTGGTTGGCAAAAGCTTCTCCGTCTTCTTTCTTTAAGAATTTCCCTTCTTCGCAATTGAAAGTTGTTTCTCTATAGACAGTTTGTAATTCCCAATAAGGCTGTGGCTTAAAGTTTTGAATCTCTTTAAAGCGATTCACAATCATAGCCAAAGTTGGCGTTTGCACTCTTCCTATCGAAAGGACTTGTTTGTATCCGCCGTATTTGACAGTATATAGTCGAGTAGCATTTATTCCCAACAACCAGTCACCAATGGCTCTGGAAAATCCTGCATAGTATAGATTATCATATTTGGAGGAGGGCTGGAGTTTTTCGAAGCCTTCTTTGATCGCCTCTGTAGTCAAGGATGAAATCCATAGGCGTTTGACTTCTCCTTTGTACTCCGCTTGCTCTATTACCCAGCGCTGGATCAGTTCACCTTCTTGGCCGGCATCCCCGCAGTTAATCACAACTGTAGCGGTTTCAAATAGTTTTTTTACAATATTGAATTGCTTCTGTATCCCTGAGTTGTCAACCACTTTGGTTTTGAACTTTTCGGGAAGCATAGGCAAGTGGCTGAGACTCCAGCTTTTCCAAAAAGGTTCATAATCGTTGGGTTCAAATAAGGTGCAAAAATGACCAAAAGTATAAGTGACGATATATCCGTTTCCCTCGTAATATCCATCATGTCTGGCAGTGGCTCCAAGTACAGAGGCTATCTCACGGGCGACACTTGGTTTTTCAGCAATACAAACTTTCATCTAAAACAAAACTAGAAAAAATAGTCTAAGCTCACCAGACTGGATGCTTTGGAAAGTCTCAGGTTAGGTAGCAATCTCCTATGTCTGAGAAGAGTAGGGTTAAAACAAAAAAGCCCAACACAATGTGTCAGGCTTTGATGCAGAGAGTGGGGGATTCGAACCCCCGGTACGGTTTGACCCGTACGACAGTTTAGCAAACTGCTGGTTTAAGCCACTCACCCAACTCTCTGTTTTCCTCATTCGGATAATGAATTATCCCTAAGGCGATGCAAATATAAACTAATTGAGAAGATTTTAGCAAACATTGGTGCATCACAAATTCATATTCAAAAAGTATTTTTTTAATTCCCTGACTTTCAAACGATATAATTTTTGAACTTTTGTAAATTCAACCCGTAGAATTCCTAGAAACTGAGAATTTTGTTCTCAATGCCCTTATTTTTGATTTGAAACTTTTATTGATATGCTTCTTCAGATTTCTAATGCATCCTTTTTAATAGAGAATTGTGAAAAAGACAAAAGCTGTATTTCAGTAAAGTCGGATTCACAAGAAGAGCTTTATAGACTATTTTGTTCTTCTAAAGCTTTGGAAATAGTTTCAGGCCCCATGCCATTTAAGCTGAGAGTTAGTAGACAAGAGTTTTCTAATTCTTTGATTATGCTAGTAAAAGAGATCGATTACACCAATTTTGATGGTGTAACCCAGATTTCTTGAAAAAATTCAAAAAATCTTGAAAAAATTTCTTCCATCCCTTTTTGAGGATGAAAAGCATTTTTTGTTTTTGGATCAACTTTTTAAAGTATCTAAACAAATAAAGTATTGAAAATCAGTTTGTTTTGAAATTTTATTTTTCAATTTCGAATTTTTTTTAAAGAAAGTTTTTGCCAAATTTTGCTTTAGAAAGTAGGATTTATCACCCAATAATTCCCCTTTAAAGTGATTAGCATTTCAAATATTGATCAATTGATTCCAGAGTACTTGAGGGAATCTGAGCATTTCTTTCTTGTCTGTTTGGACATTGAAGGAAATGTAACGGATTGCAATGCGCTTTTCCAAAGAGCAATTTCAATCAAAGAAGGAAATTCTATTTTATCGGCATTAAATCAAGGGTTCAGAAATGAATTTGAGGGGTTGATGGATCAAATAATTCATTATCCGAGTAAGTCTCACCAAGTAATTTTAGATTTTGGTACAAGCAAACCAATATCTTCCTCTTGGGAATTCACGATGCTGATCAATCAAGAAATGGATCCTGTTGGTTTTATTGGGATAGGAGTAGAGCTTTCACTTTTGGAAGGGAAGCTTTCTTGGGGAAACCTGTTGGAGGTATTTAGTCTTGGGAAAGCTGATTTGGATGAAAATCTGAGATTTAGATCTGCTGATGACCAAATTCTGAATTGGTTAAATATTGATTCAGAAACATTGATTTCTAAAAATCTTTTTGAGGTGCAAACGTTGGAACTTAATCTTTTAGATCAGCTGAAGCTAAAAGAAATAAATCAGCTCAAAGACTTCTACCACTTCTCATTAGATGTGACTTCTGGATCTCATCAAGGTAAATTTTCAATCAACCTATTAAGGCATTCTAAAGGCTTTTTATTGCTCATGAGACAAATGAACCAATTGGTAAAAGAGGAAATTTTTTCTAAACCATTTACCGACTTTCAAATTGAAGCATTTTCTGGTCCAGTTTGGATTCTGGAAAGAGACACTAGAATCGTCCAGCAAAATTCCTATGCAGAAGGAGTTTCAGAAAAATGGTTGAAGAAGCTTGCAAATGAAGGAGACTTCTTTGATCTCAAGTTTGCAAATGAAAAGTCTGATCGATTCTTGGAATTGATTGGTGATGCCTTCGAAGGAAATGAAAAGGATCTGAACCTTCAGATAAAAACAAAGAACGGATCTAATGAATATTGGACATTTCAGGTTAAGCCATTGAAGGTTAACGCAGATAAAGTTTATGTGATGGTTTACGCTATTGACATGACTGCTGTCAATTCCAAATTGGTGAAAATGGAAGGTGAGTTAGAGACTTTGAGAGAATTGGCGCTGTGCCCATCCCATATTTTGAGATCTCCGCTTTCGTCCATGCTAGGTCTGCTTGAGTTGATTGACTTCAGGAAGTTAGATCCAGAAAATCAGCGATATATTTCTTACCTAAAGCCGCTTGCTCAAGAGCTGGATGACGTGATCAGAAGCAATGCCAAGAAAATGGCAGCATTCGATTAAAGAATCCCTTTCAAGCTGAAAAGAGAAAGTTTCGGGGCTATTTCAGGAAAGCCAGAGTATGAAAACTGCTCTGAACTTATCCAAAGCTGCTTGTTTTCTCCCAAGCTGATTCCTTCTGTATTCCCCCGGATAGTCAAATATCCTATTTTTATAAACTGAGTACGAGAACTGAGATTTCCATTTCCCTGAATGCTTCCATAAAAGGAAAGAAACTGCTCGTAAGGTTTCGTGCCTTGTGGTTTTAAACCCAAAAGTAAAATTTGGCCACTTTCTGAATCTATTTCCGCTCCTGTTACCATAAAGTCGGTCTGTAGCGACTCAACGAAATTGGCATTTTGATTTTCCTGATTGATCTCCAAAGTATAGTGATCCGAATCAAGTGTTGATGGGATTTTGGTGAAAATATGAAGCTTATTGTTTGAAAAAACCATAGCCTCACAATCAAACCGATGGTCTTCTCGAGAGGTAAAATCAATCTGATCAGGATAGATGAAATTGAGTTTTTCTCCAGTAACACTTGTTTTGGTGAGTAAATCTGAAATAGAAACCTTGTATACTGCCAAGTCTTTTCGATACCCTAGATTATTGCCAAAATCCCCGATGTAAAGGTGGGTTGCGCTTTGAGCCAATTCTTCCCAGTCTCGGTTCTGGGAATTTTCGATAGTGATACTTCTAAGTGTTTTTCCTGTAGTAGGATCCATTTCATGAACCTGGTTGGTGTTATCACCATCATTGATAGAAAAAAGACGCCCTTCTATCCAGGCGAGACCGGAGGTTTCGTTTTGGGAAGATTCTAGATTAGACTTTTCCAAACCGATTAAGGTCAAAAGATTTCCTTCAGAATCGATCTTAACGGTGTTGACTTCATAATCATTGTCATTTGCATCTAATTCTACTTGATAGATTTTCTCCGAGCCCAATTCCAATCGTTCAAATAAGGAAAAGGATTTTGAACTTGAATAAGGTACTTCAAATTCAATTTGTCCTGTATTGTTAGTATAAAGCTGAAAGAGCTTTGAGTTGGAGTTTGAAAATTCAAATGAACTAGGAGCCTGTAAACTTGGAACTTCAATATTTTTATTTGAATTGACCACAATCCGAGAATTGTTCCGAGTTCCTAAAAGATTGACAGTTTGTTCTTGGTTAGAAAGGGTAAATGTTCCGCCTAAAGTGATTTGGGCTTCTTTTGAAAATTCAGATGAATTTGCACTTTGGAAAGAATAGAGATAGGTTTCAAATGGCAAAACAATGGATTCCTGAATTGGACTTTCATTGGGGTTAATGGTCAATTCAGATTTCTCAGATGTGCCTTGATTAGAAAATGAAATAGTGATTTGGTCCTCAAAATTGTCAGGAAAGTTACTGTCAGAGTTGGTGAGCTGGATTTCAGAAATAGATATTTTTCCATGATCCTCTGGGATTAGGTTTGGATTTTCATCCTTTTTACAAGCTCCTAAAAGGAAGGTAAATCCCAAAAAGTAAAATAAGCGTGGAGAAAATATATCGTTTTTCATAGGATCAAATTCGAAAGAATTTAATGATCAAAAGGTATAAAAAAAATTGAACGTCAAACCGATACTTTGTTTTTAAAACCAAAGTAAACTACTATCGCCATAACTCAAGAATCGATAATCTCTTTCCATTGCATCTTGATAGACCATTTTCCAATCATCACCTAGCATGGCTGCGATTAACAGGACTAAAGTAGTTCCTGGCTGATGGAAATTGGTGATGAGTCCTTCTATCATCTGAAATTGATACCCAGGGAAAATAAAGATCTCCGTAGTTCCCATCAATTCTCCGATACCCGTTGAATCCATAAATTCCAAAACGGCTTTTAATGACTCCTTTTTGGAAGGAAGTGCCTTTCTGTCTTCGTAAGGGAATAGCTTTTCGATTTTGAAGTCTTTTCCTTTTCCTTCGATAAGCTTCACGCCAAACCAATACAAACTTTCCAAGCTTCTCACAGATGTGGTACCCACCGCAATGGTTTTGCCTTCCTGTTCCATGCAAAGTTGGATAGTCTCCCGGCTCAAATGAATCTGCTCGCTATGCATGGGATGTTCTGTTACCTTATCAACTTTGATTGGTTGAAAGGTGCCTGCAGAAACGTGCAAGGTCACTTGAGCTTCCTTGATTCGCTTAGACCGGATTTTTTCAAATACCTCATTGGTGAAATGAAGACCAGCTGTAGGTGCTGCAACAGCGCCTTCTTTTTTGGAGTAAACCGTTTGGTACCGAGATTTGTCCTCCTCATCTGCCTGACGGTTCAAATAGGGCGGAAGTGGCACTTCACCGCTCGCTTCGACTATATCTACGAATGATAAAGAGAAATCAGACCAGCTGAATTCTACTCGTTTTGTTTCTCTTTCGATGATTTTGGCAGAGAGGATAATCTCTTTTCCGCGGAAGGGAATACTTCCTTTAAGTATTTCTCCATCTTTCCACTTTCTGGCATTCCCGATCATGCATTCCCATTGGACAGGGTGTTTTGCTAGCATGATTTCTGGAATGACAGTACTTGGGGAAACTGGCTGCAAAAGGAAAATCTCAATCCTAGCACCTGTTTCTCTTTGGAAAATCAATCTTGCAGGAATGACTTTCGTGTCATTATAAACCAAAAGGCTTCCAGACTCTATCAAATCGGGAATATCAAAGAACTGAAGATGTTCGATCTTCCCATTTTTATAGTGAAGCAGCTTCGAATGATCCCTTTTTTCCAAAGGATATTTAGCGATTCGATCTTCTGGAAGTGTATATTCGTAGTCTCTTAAATTGACGAGAGGCTCTAGCATAATTTGAGATTTGAAAGGGCAAATATAGCTCCTTCTAATCTTTTGGCCTCTTTTTCCAACATTTGCATGAATACCACCAATCTAAAATTTGAAATTGTACCTCGCACGCTCCAATTCCGATTTGATGCGGGAACTTCTAGAGGAGTTCTCAGATCTAGAAATATTTGGTGGATAAAAGCTTATGATCTGAATAATCCGGATCAAATAGGTTGGGGGGAAGCGGCACCTTTGGTAAAGTTGAGTCCAGACGATAGACCTGATTTTGAAGTACTTTTAAAGGAAATACTGGAAAAGTGCGATGGGGTTGCTTGGCCAAGTGAAGAGAAAGAGATTCTTTCCTTAATAAAAGAGATTGTTCCTTCCGAATTGCCTTCGATTAGATTTGCTCTGGAAATGGCGGTTCTGGATTGGGTTCAAGGCGGGAAAAAGCGATTTTTTGAGAATTCATTTTTTGATGAGAAAAAAGCAATCCCGATAAATGGATTGATCTGGATGGGAGAAAGAGAGTTTATGTTTTCCCAAATCAAAGAGAAATTGGATTCCGGATTCTCCTGTATCAAAATGAAGATTGGTGCGATTGATTTTGAGCAAGAATTGGAATTGCTTTCCTACATCAGAAGTCAGTTTTCTGCAGAAGAGATCATTTTGAGAGTGGATGCCAATGGGGCTTTTGCGCCGAATGAGGCTTTGGAGAAGTTGAAGAGACTATCTGAATTGGAAATTCATAGCATTGAACAGCCGATCAAAGCGGGTCAGTGGGAAGAAATGGCAAGTTTGTGTAAAAAGACTCCTTTGCCCATTGCACTGGACGAAGAATTAATCGGATGTCAGGATAAAGTTGGACTTCTAGATATGATTCAGCCTCAACATATCATTCTTAAACCAACTTTGGTTGGGGGCTTTGATGAAAGTCGGATATGGATAGAAAAGGCAGAAAGCCGATCCATCGGATGGTGGATGACTTCTGCCTTAGAAAGTAATATTGGGCTCAATGCCATAGCGCAATTGACCTCTCAATTCGAGCCTATGATTCCTCAGGGATTAGGAACGGGTAAGCTATATCATAACAATCTAGAATCTCCACTTGAAATTCAATCCGGCAAATTGGTTTATGGAAACCATGCCTGGGAAACACCTTCCTAATTGATAGGGAAAAGGTAAACTGGCTGATTTCCTTTGGTTCGTAGCATAGTTTCCTTCAATTCTCCTGTTTCTAAATTTCTATCGAATACAACGATATCACCTGACTTTTGGTGGGCAGAGATCAGGTATTTTCCGTCAGGAGTTAAGTTGAAATTTCTTGGCATTAATCCTCCTGATGGATAATGTGCAATTAACTCGAAACTTCCATTTTCTCCTTTTCTAAATGCTGAAATGGTATTAGCATCACCTCGATTAGAGACATAAACGTTATTGCCATCTGGAGAAACTCGAACTTCGGCAGCTCCTACAGCTCCATCAAATCCATCTTCTAAAAGTGAAAGCCTTTGTTTCGGAGTCATTTTTCCATCATTGTAATCAAAGACCTCTACGACTGCTGTCATTTCTTGAACCACATACACCTCTTTTCCATCTGGTGAAAAGGCCAAATGTCTCGGGCCATCACCTGGTGTCATTTCTACTTTTTCCTGCAGAGTCAAAGACTCGGGATTCTCAGGATTGAAGTCATAAACGTAAACACCATTGGTTCCCAAATCTGCAACCAATACATGTTTTCCTTCTTTATCAAAAGTGGAACTATGCACATGCGGACCTTCCTGTCGATCTGGATTAGTTCCTTTCCCTTCGTGTTGGATGAGCTGTGAGAAAGTCAATTTCCCCTCTGAATCTACCTTGAATGCAGAGAGACTTCCTCCTGTATAATTGCTCAAAATCAGAAAGTCTTCATTGGGAGAAAGCGCAATATGGCAAGGGTGATCACCGCCTGTTTCTAATGAGTCAATTAAGGTCAGGTGATTGGAAGATAGATCTCTTTTAAAACTTGCGATTTTCCCTCCTCCTTTCCCAGCTTCTTCTTGAAGAGAGAAAACAAGTGAGCCTGAATTGTTAGCCAAAACAAAAGAGGGATTTGAAAAGTTAGATACCAGAGTCTTTAAGTTAATGGAGTCACTTTCTGGACTTACGGTCAAAAAATCGATTCCTTGTTCAGGTGAATTTGTATAGGTTCCAACCAAAAATTGATAGGTCATAGGAGTTGTTTTTTCTGTATCTTTTTGTTGTGGAGTGGAGCAGGCAATCAGTCCTGACAGTAGAATAGGAAGAAGAGATTTTTTCATTCTTAAATATAGGAAATGGAATTCTATCTGAATATCTATGCTGTTTAACTCAAATGACTGTTTTGATGAAAAAAATTAATCTTTTTGCTTTAAAATTTAATGAATTGGCAATTTATTGGACAAAACGCAATAATTTTATTAATTTGCTAAGCTTTAAACCCTAAACCGAATGTATAAAACCTATGATACGGAAGTCGCCAAGCGATTTACGATTTACAACTCACTTTTTTTAGATCTTCCTTTCCACGATATCTTTCGAACAGGAACCTTGCTCCCTATTTTGGGAACGGCATGTCAGAAAGGTTTTGAATCAGGAAAGACACCACGTGAGATCATTGAGGGATATTTTGAGGAGATGATGCCAAATGGTACTGAAGATGAAAAAAATGATCTGTTATTTCAGATGATTCAGTATGTAGAGCGTCAGGTGGTACTTTTCGATTCTATCGAAGATGCTGCATACGAAAAGATCAATGATCTGGGAGGAAAAGGTTCTGCAAAGGCTTTAATTACCCGGGCTGAAAGTGATCATAAAAAAGAGGATCTGATTGAAAAATTAAAGACTTTTTCTGTCAGACTAACCCTGACTGCCCACCCGACTCAATTCTATCCTGGAAGTGTATTGGGGATCATCACTGATCTAGAAAATGCCATTCGTCAAGATGATTTGGGGCAGATCAATCTTTTGCTCCAGCAATTGGGTAAAACTGGTTTTATCAATAGAGAAAAACCTAGCCCATTGGAAGAAGCAGTGAGCTTGATATGGTATTTGGAAAATGTCTTTTATCAAAGCATTTCCGATATCATGTTTCGTCTCCTGACTAGTTTGAATCAACCACTTCATACTTGGGAAAATCCGGGGCTTCTAAAAGTTGGTTTTTGGCCAGGTGGAGATAGAGATGGTAACCCATTTGTAACACATAGCACTACGGTTGAAGTTGCTGAAAAGCTGAAAAAATCTGTATTGAGGTGTTACTATCGAGATATTAGAAAGTTGAGAAGAAGAATGACTTTCAGCCATGTGGAGGAAATCATTGTAAAGGCTTTAAAAGGTATTTATTCAACTCTTTTCGAAGATAAACCTGTTTATAAAAACAAGGAAGAATTATTGGATGATTTGCTTCAAGCCAGAGAAGCCTTGATCAAATACCATAATGGCTTGTTTTTGGAGCTATTAGATGAGTTTATTCTTAAAGTAAAGATATTCGGATTCCATTTTGGCTACATGGATATGCGTCAAGATAGTCGTAAGCATGATAGTCTTTGGGAAGAAATTTTCAAGATCAAAGGGATTGAATTGGCGGAAACAGAACCAGAGCAAATTGAGCAGGTTTTAGCTATTCAAAGTCTACCTGATCTTCCTTATTTCAAAGATGAATTCCACAAGGAAATGCTTCAGTCTTTTGGAGCGATTGAGAAAGTTCAAGAAGCCAACGGTGAAGATGTTTTGCATCGCTATATCATCTCAAACTGTCAATCAGCCAAACATCTTTTAGAGGTATTTAAATTGGCTCAATTGACTTTAGGGGAAGGAAAGCAAAACTTGACTTTGGATGTTGTGCCTCTATTTGAGACAATTGATGACTTGGCGGAAGCTCCAGAAATCATGGATTGGCTTTACAAACTTCCAGTTTATAAAAAGCATTTGGCCTCAAGAGGAAATAAGCAAACAATCATGTTGGGATTCTCTGATGGAACTAAAGATGGTGGATATTTGAAAGCCAACTGGTCAATCCTGAGAGCAAAAGAGGAACTGACCAGAGTTTCCAAAGACAATGGAATTGAAGTCGTCTTCTTTGACGGTAGAGGTGGGCCTCCTGCTCGTGGTGGAGGAAATATGCACAACTTCTATGCTTCTTTGGGTGAAAAAGTAGAGAACTCTGAGATTCAGGTTACCATTCAGGGACAGACTATTTCTGCAAACTATGGCAAGCAAGCTTCTTGTATATACAATTTTGAGCAACTATTGAGTGCCGGATTGGAGAATCATTTGTACTCAGATGCGGAGAGAAACCTTTCCCAAACCCAGCGCGATTTGATTGAAGAGTTGGCGAATTTGGGGTATGAGTCTTACAAAGATTTCAAAAACCATCCGAAGTTTGTTCCATATCTTGAGCATGTTACTCCTTTGAAATATTTTGGCAAAACCAATATCGGATCTAGACCTTTGAAAAGAGGGAAAGGTGAAGGATTAAAGTTTGAGGATTTGAGGGCTATTCCATTTGTGGGTTCTTGGGCTCAGATGAAGCAAAACATTCCGGGTTACTACGGAGTAGGATCTGCAATTGAAGTGATGGAGAAGGCGGGAAGAACAGAAGAACTTCAAAAATTGTATCAGGATAGTCTATTTTTCAGAACCCTTTTGGGTAACTCCATGCAGTCTTTGAACAAGTGTTTCTACCCAGCGACTTCTTATTTGAAAGAGAACAAGGAGTACGGTGGTTTTTGGGAGCTAATGTTTGAAGAATATGAGAGATCTGTTCAAAAGTTGAAGGAAATTTCCCAACTGGACGAATTGATGGGAGATAGTAAAATGATTAAAACTTCCATAGCTATTCGGGAGAAAATCGTTCTTCCATTGATCACTATTCAACAATATGCAATTCAAACAATGTTGGAAGAAGGTAAAAGTAAAGAAGTCCTTCAAAAGCTGATTCTAAGAAGTATGTTTGGAATCATCAATGCAGCTAGAAATGCTGCTTAAGTAAGAGTTTAATATTCTGCTCATAAATAAAAATGGTCCCGGAATTTCCGGGACCATTTTTTTATTGTTTTTCTTTCGATTACTCTTTGATGATCAAGCCATCTTTGATCAATTGGCTTACAATCGTTTCAGAGAATGTCTTGGAGAATGTCTCAATAGAAGCTGGATTCGTAGTTTCAGATTGAGAAGACCAAACTAGCTCTTCGGTTTCTGCATCATATAGATTGGCCTCTAAGTAATAGTTTTTGTCAGTTGTATAATAACCTGGATCATACATCACTGGGTTATAGTAACTATAATATCCCCAGAAACGGCCATAGTATCCATATCCCATTGGAGAATACATAGTAGTGCCAGGTACATATCTTGTTTCATTGGTCTGGTCCAAAACAGCTACTGTCAAAATAGCATCGCTTCCCAAGGCTTTGATTTTTTGTAGCACTTCATTTTTGTCCACTCCACTGGTTTTGAAACCCGGAGGTAAAATATTGAAGCTGCTTTGGGCATTTACTCCTTTTTCATTGAGCAAATTGTCCAAATCTTGTTCTACAGTTTGTCTTGCCAAAATATTTTCGGTCAAAGCTGTGACAAAAATATCTTCATAGCCCGTAGTAGACATACTTGGGCTGGTCCAAGAACCCAAAATTTTCACACTTGGGGAACATGATCCCAAGACGATAAGAGTGAAAGCAAATAGTGTTGAAAGCCTTCTCATTGTTTTTTGTTTAAGTGTTTATTTATCAAGTTTTTTAAATAAAAGATCAACAGCACTATCTATGGTGGCTGGAGTGTTTTTGGCTTTGTTTGGAAGTGCTCTATCAATAGTCCCAACCCAAACAGCTTGATTTATTTTTTTGTCAACCAAGTGCATCGTTAAGCTGCCTTTTTGATAGGTCCCAACGGGTACTTCTTGGACTTTCCAGGTATAGTTTCTTTGACCAGTATACATGAAGGGATCAGTTGCTAAGCTAGTTTCCCTAGTTTGAACTTTTTCCTCGACAGTAATTCCTAGATTTACCAATAATTCAGGATTGCTACTGGTTTGGCTTAGTCCATTTTCAGCCATTTTTTTTGCAATAGCTTCTTTTATGTATTCGATGTTTTGCTCGAATTCAGGCTTTCCGGTATTTTCTGCATCGACTTTCACAAAGTCAAATGAATGATAATTTCCTAAGTTGAAATCCGAATATAAATCCTTGTCTACCGCTACTGGGCCTGAGCCGCAAGAGACTAAAATAAGCCCAATAAGAAACGAAAAGAAGATTGATGCTGCTTTCATAGTATTTAATTGAACTGATATAAGTTAGATACTTTTGAGCAATTTACTGCTTGATTTACCTCAAGAAGACTAAGCCAACATTGATCCCTAGATTGGATTGTCCGTTCAAATCAGTACTCTCAAAAGAGTTATAATACTTTACTCCCAATTTGAAGGCAACCTGTGGGGAAGGCTCGATCATGATTCCTGCTTCTGGTCTCAAAGCAAATTGCCAATGTGTGTTTTCAGAAGTGAAAATCCCCATATCGACCCTTCTTTTCTGAGCCATGGTACCTAGTCCCACTCCTACATAAGGCTTGATTTCCCCCTCAGTAATTGGAAAATAGGTTCCTGTAATCAAGATTGGATATGCATATTGGTAACGATATTGAATCCCTGATAAAGATGCGGATCCCTCAGTATAAACTTTGTTTTCCTCTCTTTTATAAAGGGTGGTATGACCGATTTCACCACCGATTGCAAACTGAGGCTTAATAAATCTTTGATATTCCAGATTGATGCCACGAATACCAGTTTGATCTATAAAGTCTGCTGTTTTGCCCATTGGGACAGTTACCGGGATTTCTATCGTAAATGCGGAATGTTGGGCTTTCGCCAGTCCAAGGCTAGCAAAAACCAAAAGGATGCTTATATAAAGTGTCTTTTTCATGATTATTTAGCCAAATAAGGAGATTGAGTGAATGCCTGATTAATGCTGTTGTTAATTCGGGTTGCAACTTGATCTTTACTTCCTTCAAGTAGCCCGTTCATTACTCCTGTCCAGATAACAGGGATTTGGTCAGCAGCGTTGATTCCTTCTGGCTGAGTCATTTGCAAAAAGACGGTTCCAGTTCTAATTCTGGAAACCTGTGGAGGATAATATCCTGGATAATACCAGCCCCATCCAGTTCCCCATCCTGGATACCACCAATTCCAGTACCACCAATCGTAATAGAAGTACAATTGATCAGTCTGCATGGCAGAAGGAAGAACGATTAAATCAGGATTAGCACTTTTATCAACTTCTGTATAACCCAGTGAATTCATATTTGAACGAATTGAATTCAAAATAGTAACCGAATATGCAGGGTCAATGTATTCAGGTTCATCTCCTGGTTCTCCATCCACAATTTCTTCAGTGATTTTCACCACCTGATCAGGTAGCGCGTAGGTGTTTTGTGAAGAAAAGACAAAATCAGGGTCATGGTTTGTATATACGATGTCTAATTCATCAATGTATTCTGCTCCTTCTGGAGTACAGGAAGTGATCATCCCTAGAGCCAATACTCCAAGCAGCATTTTGTGGTAAATTTTGAGCATAGTTTAATTTTAGTTGTGTTAGTTTTCTTCAATAAATGGCAGCTCCTGCTGCATTTGATTTCTTATGGTATTGTGGATGTAGATATCTATTTGTAAGAATTTTGCAGCGTCTTTTGCTGAGGTGGCTTTTTTGAATTTTTTGAAATAGGATTGGTGAAGTTTACTCAATGCCACATCATTTTTCAGGCTTCTTTTAGCCAAATCATCTGCTTCATCTTCACCCATGGAGTCTAGATTTTCTAGGTAATCGTTGATGATTACAATCCTTTCTCTAGCCAAAAGCTGTCGATCAGCTTCATATTCTTGATAAACTTTCCAAAAGGTAGAAGCACTTGATCCTGGCAAATCCATGTAGGCCTCTACTAGTTGGCGTTTACCCATACCGAATTCTGCTTGAATCAATGTGATTTCATCATTGATGTCCTGTGCTAAAATAGACCCAGAGATTAGGATGAAAAGTCCTAAAAAGAATAGATGCTTTTTCATATCAAGTAAATTTGAAGTGAAAACTAAAATACTTAAATAGGTTGTGTAAAAATTTTAAATCTTTTCTTGTAAAGATTTAATAAAAGTAAACTTTAACAGATAAAATACCTGCTTTTTTAACTTAAAATGATTCGTTTATGTTTAGGTAGAAGCCTGAATTTCCTTCTCTGCCAAAAGCATAATCCGCAGAAATTGTTGTTCTGTTTTCTTCATTAATCATCACTCGTAGACCTACTCCATAGCCCAAATTGATATGCTCTAAAAGTTTTTCAGAGTCAAATTTACTACCGAATGAATTTGCATTGACGAATACTGTTCCGCCAAAAAGATTGCTGTTTTTTTGCAGAGGGAATCTATATTCTGCTTCTGAATAAAGCATGTTTTCTCCTCTGAATCTCCCTTGAGCATACCCTCTTCCAGTTCTACCAAACATGTCCCATCCAAGAGAGGGCAAGTTCATATAGGGTAAGTTTCCAGACACCAAAAAGTTGCCGTATGCCCAAAGTGCTAGCAGATGTCTTTTTCTTTTTTCGCTTAGATTAATATAATGACGATAGTCCAACAAAAGGGTAGAAGATGATTGATCTGACCCTAAAAAAGTAGGGTTGACTTTATAAGAAACTAAAGCAAAGTTTTTTTCATAAGGGGAAACGGAATTGTCTCTGTTTTCATACACTCCGTTGATTGTAAACCCTGATAATGTATAACGGTCTAAATTAAAACCTAAAGCCTCATTATATGCATCATGTGAAAATTCATAATCGGGAATCATATCTACATCCAAGAAGTTGTCAATTTTGGAATGAATATCTAAATGGTACCCAAATCCCAGGTAAAAATTGGTGTCCGAAACCCTTTTTAATACAGTTTCATAGAATCTAAATAATCGAAAATCCATTTGTTGATCTCCCCAATAGGATGGAGACAGACTTGAGTTTGGATTCACTTCAAATTCATTGGGAGTATTGCTGCCCAACCCAAAAGTAGGCTGGGAAGTAATGAAATATCTCCAGTCTCCAATTAGTATTAAACTGTTTTGATCCAAAAAGATGTTGCTTCTCGAACTGAAAATCCATTGTCTCTTTGTGGTGTAAAGGAGGTTTCCTACCAAATTGGAAAGTTTGGTATTTTCTGGATTTCCCATGTACCAAGTAGCAGCCGGAGCAACACCAAACATCCAACCATTAGCTGGATTGTAGGCAATTGCAGGTAGGGGAACTAGCTTAAAGTCTTGAATTTTGTTTGACTCATACTCTGGTTCTTCCTGAGAAAAAACTTGAAAGCAAACTGAAATAATGATTAAAGCCGTAAAAAGAGAGTTCCTCATGAATTAAAGTTAGTAGGAATCTTTTCAATTATTTTCTTGAGCTGAAAATTATTTGAATCCAATTAGAAAGAGATATCCCATTGGACCCTAATTCTTGTTTCATCTTGTCTGAGGAGATCTTTGTCCTCAAAAGTGAATTCAGTGATCTCAGCTGTCAATTTGTTTTTGTGGCCTTGGAAGAAATAATTGACTGCAAAAGCAACTTCTTGCTGTTTGTTGGCTTTGATGCTTAAATCAGGACGATACTCAGATAATCTCATGGCGATTTCCAATTTTTCGGGAATTCCAGAGATGATACCATGAGGGAAATATCCCGCTTGAACATAATATCCCGCCAAAGTGGTGTTTTCGTTAGTTCCTTTGTTGAGAATATATTTTCTATGAAGTTCACTAACCCATGAAAAGCCTTTGTAATTGAATGCTGTCTCCAATTGGTACTGGTCAATTTTATATTGGCCATTGGATCCAGGTTCATAGCCCACTAATTGACCACCTCCAGATTGCGAAAACCTTGTATAGGGGCTGGTGTTGGTCACAGCTGCTAAAGCTATAAGTGCTGCTGGTTTCTCAGAAATTCCCACATCTCCACCTGAAAATGGGATCACTCGTCCTAAGAAGTTCCACTGAAGCCTTCCGAAATACATCAATTTATTGTCGTCATTGAAAGTGGCTGCTCTACCGGTTCCAGTTAGCATTGCAAGCCAATAACTGAAATTAGCAGCTCCTCGACCTGCCAAGTTACCATAGGCAGTGATTCCCTGTTGTCTGTCAAGTGTAAATTCTCTGTTGATCAGTGATCTATCGACCATTTGCTGTTCGCCTGAGCTGATAAATCTTTCTCTGGTAAACTCCACTTTCCATTGCCCAAATTTGAATTTTAGCCAAGGCCATTTTTCGATCATTACTCTAAAATCCAATAAGTTGCCTTGTCCTAATTCATACTCAAAGTAGTATTTCAACCATGGGTGATAGGCATGTCCACCAATTTTCAATCTGGACCTGTTTATTTTAAAAAGTCGGCTATTCAAATTGGTGAAGTCATTGAAAGTAACCGGGTTTTGGTCATCAGGGGTAGCAAAGCGGAATTGAAGTCTTGCAGCAATTTGAAGTTCAAATTTCTTGTCACCGGTGGCAAAAACAAACCCTTTAGAACTATGAGAGATAGTCGCTTGTGTACTGTCAATTTTTTCTTGTCCTTTTAGGAGTTGCGGGGAAAGCAATAAAATGCAAAACGCCAATAGGAATACTGGCGGGTTGAAAAATGAACTTTTCATCAAAATTAGAAATGGTGTACAGCTAAATGGAGAAGATTTTCTCCGAGCGGGCAAAATTAATAAAAAATCCCCCTACTAGATTAGTAGGGGGAGTAATTTAAGTGCTTACTTCTGAGGAATCCTGAAAACAATTCCACCTTCTAGTCCAAATTGCAATAAGCTGGAATAAGAACTCAATCCTCCACCAACTCCTCCTGTTCCAAAATATAAACCGCCGCCAATGGCCTGAGTGGCTGAAACAAGCGATGCTTGAACCCTCAGTGCGATGTTTTCAGCTAGCCAGAAGTTGGAGCCTCCTCTAACTTGCCAAGAGAATTTTGTTGCTGAATTGGAGTTGCCATTATCTGGATTATCTACTCCAAAAATCCCCAATCCCATTCCTGCTCCAGCAAATGGTTCAACTTGCTCACTCACTGGAAAATACCTAGTTCCGTTGATGAAGATATAGTTAATTCCTAGGTCGAAAGTGGTGTTTTGAATTTGATTAAATATCCCCTCATCCAAATATGTAGTTGGAGCACTTGTGTCTTGTCTTAGGTATTGGATCTCAATGGCACCTCTATCTGGAATATGATATTCCAATCCGAGTCCCCATCTAAGCCCATCTTGAATAGTTCCGTTGAAATAGGAAGAGCTTGAATAATAAGAATCTACCTGATCTTTGAAAATATAACCCGCATAGGTGTTCAATCTTAATTCTTGCGCCATTAAGAAGGTGCTAGAAAAAATGAACAAGGCAATAAGGCTTAGCTTTTTCATGATTTTTTGGTTTAGTTTTTCATTTTTCCTCTTCCAATTGGAAGGTTGGCGTACAAGGCCCATTGACTATGATGTTGATTACCGGAAGTGTCTTTGATGACATCTGAGAAACCTTGATGATGTCGAATTCCAACTGCATTGATATGATCTTTTCCTACCATTAGACCCAGTCCGATGACGTATCCAATGTCAAATTTGTTGATTTGATCTTTTATATCGTTTTTATACTCAAGTTTGCTTGCCCCATTTTTTACCTCAAAAACATCCCAGGCTTTCATTCTCATGGAGATTTGAGGTCCAAATTCTAAGAATAGTTTATCAGTTCTGTAATACCTCATGGTAAATGGAACGCTTAGATACTTGATAGTCTTGTCAGCAGTACTTTCTTGGAATAATGCATTTAGCTCCTCATCTCCTAAATCGTAAAAAGCTAGCCCTTTCATGCCACGTTTGTATTTGGCCAGCATTTCTAGATTCCACATCCATTTTTCATTCACTCGATGGCTGAAAAACAATCCCATACTGAAAGAGCGTAAATCTTTTCCAGTTTGGTAATTGGAAAAATGATGAGTGCTTTCATTCATATGAAGCCCAAAAAGGTTTTTCTCGGTATTTAATTTGTCTCCAAAAATCAAACTCATCAAAACTTGAGAATTGGCTCTTTGAGGTGCCAAGGCTAGAAGTCCTAAAGTCAAACTGAACGCAAAGACTGATTTCCAACTAGATCTTGATAATTCCATTTCGGCCTATTGATTTTTGACTTTTTTGAACCCCGCAAATCGATAATTCAAATTGAGAAGAAATTGACTTCTTCTACCAAACACTCCCAATTCTGTTCTGAGCATCCAGTTTTTGCTGTATTGATATTGAGCCCCAAAGATTAGGTTAAATGGAGCTGCTACTTTTTTGTCAAGTTTGTAGTCAATTGTTCCGTTGTCTGGGTCAATTCCATTCGAAACATCTTCCAGTTTATTGATGATTTGATTGACAACTAGCCTTTGACCTGGAGGAAGTGTGGCAGACCATTCTCTTAAGGCGCCAATAAAATTACCACTTCCAAATCCAGGAAAAATTTGGCTCACTGGTATCGAGCCTTGCGTATCATTTTGAATGGATTGGTAGAAAGTACCTCCCCAAACAGATAAGTTTCTTTGTGGATTTCTCAAGGATGGGATTGTATGACCTATTCTCAAGCTGGAGTTGAAAGCAGGAACGGGCTCCACCATTACTTCAATATTCGCATAGTTGATATTGTTGTCCCAAGCGACCCATACCGGGCCAAAAGCACCAGTCAAGGTTCCTCCGAATCCAGCACTTTTTGCATTGAAATTTTGCTTGGTTTGGAATCCAACTGGCTCGATTAGCGTGATTTCTGTTTGGGTACCACCTCCTCCAAAGATTCCATAAACATTCAGAAAAGGTAAAACCCAAATATCTGGTCTTACGGTTACAGCATAGGTGTTAGCGATCGTAGGTCCAAATTTGATGAAATTACTAACATCAACCATGTCACTTCCATTGAAACCAACAAGGGTCTGATTGATGGATATTTCCTGTCTTTGAGTAAAATAGATGACACTGGCTCCCCATGCATATGGAAGATCATAGCCTGCTTTCGAAGCTTTTTTACCCAAAATTGGAAAAGTGTAAGGGTAATCCATTTGCTTCAAGCTATCAAAATAGTCTTGGTAGATTGGGTTGAAGATTTTCTGAGCACCCTGTCCATTTACATGGTGAATGCTTAAAAATAAAATCGAAAGGATGATTCCAGCTCTTAATAGTTTGTACATGAAATGTGATTGGTTTAGTCTCTTTTCTCCCAGATTTTTTTGTTAAATGCTATTCCAAATGTCCAGGCATTATAGATCTCTTTTTTATTTTCGTATGCTAAATTTAAAGCTATTTCAAAGTTTTCGGTGATTTCAAAGCTATATTCTGTTCCCAATCGGAAGAAGGTCAGGTTCTCTGTTTTCTCAAATTCATATCCTGGTCCTGCAAAAAAAGACCAATGCTTTAGGGCATGATAGTGCATTACCAAAGCTGTTGAGAAAGGGAAACTACGTTCCAATAATGTCTCTCCATCTTCTACCTCAAATGTTTGGAGTTTAATGTCAGTCTGGAATGCAACAGACCATCTCGGATGGAAGAAATAATCAATATCTGCTCCCCAAGTAGGTATAATTGCTACTGTTTTTTCACCCTCCACAGCATGGGGTACATGGGAGTTTGCCATCATAATGGCTGCTCTAATTTTGGGTATATGCTCCTTTTCATTTTCTTCTGCCTCCTCTTGGGCGAAAGAAAAATTGCAAACTGAAATGAAGAGAATGAAAAAGTATAGTCTGATCTTCACGATTATGGATTTGGGTAAACGATTTTCCAATCTTTGGCCATATCCACCAATAGCCATCCATTTGATTCTGCATTATCCAGACCTCTAACCAATTGGCCGACTAAAGAGTTTCGGTCATATGCATACTCACGAATGGAGTCCGTATGATGGATATATACACCCAACCTTGGTCCCGGTGATTGAGTTGTGTATTCCAACATCTCATAGTCTCCATCAGAATTCCCAAATGCCATAATCGGTCTTTCGCCGATATGTTGGTGGATTCCTACCGGTTTTCCTGCTTTATCGTCATAGAAGTTTAGCTCCGGAAGTTTGACAATCTGGTTTTTGCCATCTACCTCTGTGTATTCTGCTTTCAAAGAAGAACCAACTACCTGATAAGGAGGTATTCCATAGGTTTCTTCAGCCCAGGCTCTGATAAAGTCTATTCCTCCTCCAGAAACAATAAAAGTTTTATATCCACTTTCTCTTAAATACTCCATTAGCTCCACCATGGGATAGTAGATCATTTGATTAAATGCTTTGCCTGTTTGTGGATGCTTTGAAGTTTTAATCCAATCTCTAACAGAAGAAGTAAATTGATCTTCTGTCATGCCAGCATGGGAAACCATTACAATTTCTGCCAATGCCTTTTCTCCTCCTTCCAAAGCAGTTTGTAAATCATCCTCAAGGATAGCTTTAAGTGTGGGGTTTGCAGACCATTCGGGATGCCCAGGAGAATGCTTCTTAATGAAATCAATGGCATAGAAAAGCTGAAAGTAGACTGGGTTTTCGGCCCAAAGGGTCCCATCATTATCAAAAACAGCTATCCTCTTGCTTTCAGGAACAAAATCAGGGCTAGAGGAGTCTGTTGTTTTTTCTACAAACTGAATGATTTTTTGTTTAGAAGGGCCGTCATTCCATGAAGTGAGTGCAGTTTCCTCTACTACAACCGATTCTAATGAATCATAATCTTGTTTTGGTGCACAATAGCTCACAAAAAAGATCAATAACAGTCCAGAAATCTGGTGAAAAGTAAAATGTTTCATAGCAATAAAATTTAAATAGATGAGGGAGCTGAAATCTCCCACTATTAGAAGCTAAAATCAATTTGATCCCGATGAATTCAATTGCTTTTGAAATTCCTTGATAAACTTATTGTTACTAATTTTCTGAAAGCAAAGAATTTCCAAAAAAGAAGTAAGATTCAGGAATTAATTTTCCCTGAATCTTACTTCTACTTTTCTATCTGAGTCGGATGAGCCTTTTGTAGCTCCCCGGATAATTAGCCCTCCAACATCGCTGTTGATGCGGCTTTCTTCAATTCCCTGGGAAATGAAATAGTCTTTGACTGAGGCTACCCGTTTGGAGGAGATTTGCAAGTTGTAGCTTACCGTTCCGGTATTGTCAGCATAACCAGTTAACTCCAATCCTAAATCAGGATTTTCATTTAATACCTCTATCACTTTTTTGAGTTTTTCTTCTTCAGAAGAAGTCAATCCTGTTTGATTAATTCCAAAAAAGATCTCGATTTTGCTTTGGTTTAATAATGCATGGGAAAGTGTAGGTACTGATTTTTCTACCACTACTGTGTCAGGAGTAGGGGTTACAGTTGTAATTCTTTGTAAACTATCGATCAAGATGCTATCTGCTTTGATTTGAGCCATCATCAATGAATCTCTTCTAGCTTGCTCCTCAGCAGCTTTTTTATCACCTGAGTTTGCAATTGCCGAAGTAGCTGCCGCAGTTCCTCCTACTAACAAGGCATCCTTAAGCAATTCATTGTTCTTCTTCTCAAGTTTCTCCTGCTTTTTACGGTTTTTCTCCATTTTCTTAGCAGTCTTTTCATCCATTGCCTCAGTGTTTACCTGCAATTCTTGCGGTTCTGTTTCTTGTGGTTCATACTCTTGCGGTTCTGGGATGCGAGAGGCAAAAGCCATGATCATCGCTGAATCTCTTTTTGCTTGAGCTTGAAGCATTTCTGATCTGAATTCTTCCATCTTCTCCTCAAATTCCTCTTTGGACATCATGTCAGAGTTGGTGGAATCAGTTGCGGAAGTTGCTCTGGCTAGCATGACCTGAGTTGAATCTTGATTTGCAGAGAGGCTATCCAAATAGACTTCTGTAGGTCCTGAGGCGGAATACAAAATCTTGCTGACTTGTCCTGGATAGATTAATAATTGCTTCATCATGGCAGTTGAGTCCATATAATGAACTTCGTCATTGACTTCTACAGCTTGAATAGAATCTAGTTTGAATTCTATTTGCGCATCGATTGTATTAAGACTTGTAAGTTGACCATTGGCAATGCTTCTTTCATTTTCAAGACTAGCGACTCTAGTTTCTGTTATTTCTGCAGAAACTGTACTGTCTCTTCTCGCCAATTCTATCGTTTCATCAATTTGAGCAAGTTGATTCTGGCTTTGAAGAAGATCGGATTGAACTGTCGCTCTTTGAGCTAATAGCGAATCGCGAACCAGTTCAAGCTCAGCTTTAGCCACTGAATCCATGGCAGTGCTATCTCTCATGAATCCATTTTGCTCCCAGCTTGGAAGCTGAATTACAGTAAAATAATTATTGGTAACTGGAGCGGATTGAATAGCATTTACCTGAGTGGAATCAGCTTTCTCCATTTGCTTTGCAGAAAGTTCAGTAGGAACAAAGGTGTATCGTTGGCTAATAACAGGAGGATTGAAACTTTCTTTATTGGCTCCTAAACTGAATTTGACCCCAATGCCATGATAGATATACCAATCTCCTTTGCCATTTTCCATTCCCCTGTATGGATTGTCTAGTGTGACAAGGTTAGTGCCTGGTTTTGCAGCATATTGCTGAAAATCATTGTCATAGGATGTTCTGTAAACACCAGATACATCATCCAAATAATCGGTAGCAGCTCTTTTGAAATCCGATTGGGCGAAGATCTCAATGCCTTTTGCAATTCGAATCCGGAATCCCAAACCAAGATTGGCATACATGGTAGCTTTATTGTATCCGCCAACTACTTCTGTTTCAAGTTCTCTCAAACTTGTTTCAAAAGTTCCATCAGGAATAACATTAAGATTCTTGTAATTGTATTCATTACCATCTGCATCCAAAAGGTCCCCATAGACATTGAAAGACTGAACTCCAAGGCCTAGAACTATGTAGGGAGCAAAGAAGGATTTTCCAGAAAGTAGCCAGTTGTTATCGGGCTTGATGACAAATGAAAGTCCAGCATCTGTCACATTTGTTTGGAAGTTCAGTGCTCTGTCAAAGTTCATCCCCTCGGTGTATAAGGTTCCGTCATTTTTGACAAATCGATCTCCTGAACCAAACTGATAGCTTCCCGCTGTAAACATCAATCCTACAGAATTTCCTAAGGCATATTCAATAGAAGCTTGATAGGATAGGTTTTCAGAATAGTGATTATACCTTTTATAAAGCTTGGTGAATTGATCGAAATTTTTGATTCCTAAAGGGCGGATATCTCCAAAATAATTGGTTGTACCGGCGCTAAATCCGAATCTCCATTTGTATCCATATTGCTGTCCAAAAGCTGGAGAAATAAAAAGGAGAATCGCGAAAATTGATACTAGTTTTTTCATCGTCTTACTTTTTATTTCCTATTCCTAACCAAAATCTAAACTCTGCACTTACGCCTACAAATGGCTGAAAGCTTCTGTTGTCTCCAGCGGCTGTTTCGGTAGTAATAAAAGTGCCTCCTGCATTTAATCTGATAAATCGGAAGAAGCTATATCCTAATCCCACATAAACTGGCCTGTCAAAAGCAGGTCCTGATATTTTTTCTCCCAACGAGTTTTCCATACCTCCTGAGACAAATATTCCTGTGCTTAGAGACATATTGCTCATAAATCTGGCAAATGTTCTGTTCCCAAGCGGGAATGATACTCCTGCATAGGGGCTATATACAAATTCTTGTTGTGGAAGATTTTGAGCAAGAGAAATGGCTCCATATCCAACATTGATTGGAATAGAATTAGCTTTTTTCTCAGTTGGATAATTTTGGAATTTTTTCTCATCCACTCTCGCCAATAAGTTGGTGCTAAAATATTGATCAACCTCTGCAAAAATGATTTCTTCCAGTTCGTCTAAATATTGTCTGGCATAAGCGCCTCTAGCATTGTCACCATCACCTAATCCCGAGACGTTGTATTTGGCTTTACCCATTTTCAGTTTTTTCCTTTGCTCTAGTTTCTTCAAAGTCAAATCTGAAAATCCTGGAAAAGGAACTGCTGTTGGCATCTCAAAATAATATGCCCCTCTGGTTACTATTTTACTGAGATTATTGATGATTTGCTCATCAGAATCTTCCATATGGATTCCTCCCTTTTTGACAGATGTGATGGTTGTCAAATAAGTACTAAGGTTGGTATGGATCAATTCTCTTAGTTCTTTCACCTCATCCACGCCAGCTTTTTGGTAAAAGCCGATTTCCAAGTGGTAATCATCGTTGGCTCTCAAAGGGTCTTCAATAAGAACTCTAAAAGCAAGCTCATTATATCCAAATGGAGCCTTCCAGAAATAAGTGTAACCTGATTTTTTCGATTTTTTCGAAGGATATACATCGATTTTCACCAATTCAATAGTGCTAGGAATCGCTCCTTGAACATAGAATTTTTCTTCTGATGGGAGAGGTAAGCCTCCATTGATCTTATTCTGAATAAGATCAAGGTTGATACTTGAAATGGCCTCCTGGCTCCAAGAATGAGTTTGGGATAGGCTCCAAACTAAAAGGATAAGTAGAAGTTTTTTCATGTTTTTGAAAATTGTTAATCTTTTGATTTGGGTTTATAAAAGTTTAAATACTAAGTATTTGTCGAAGCGGAGATTCTGAATAAGTGATTTTAAACCTCCAAAAATTTTAATAAGAACTAACCCGATTTGCCCTTGATCAGAGCATTCCTTAGTAAAAATAGCAAGCTTTCTATGAGAAGTTTCATAAAGCATGGGAAAAATACTTTTAGAATGAAATTTACTAAAAAAGTTCAATAAAAACTTGATCTTATCTTATAATCAAGAGTTTCAAAGGGTAGTTAGTTTTAGAAAATAAAGGTATTCAGAGTTCTCTTGTAGTAGCTTTTAGACCTAGTATTAAACTTTTATAAAGAAACCTGATTTCAGACTTAATTGTTTAAGGAAAAATATTTTTAGGAAATTGGGGTCATTTGATTTTTAATATAAACTCCTGGGGTTACTCCTTTTACTTTCTTGAATGCAGAGATAAAAGTGGCTCGATTTGAGAATCCGCACTTTTCGGCAATCACATCCAATGTGAGCTGATCTTGATAACCTTGTTCAATTAAAACTTGAAATTCCTCTATTCTAAATTGATTGATCCATTGATTGAAATTTGTTTGATTGCAAGAATTGATCGCTCGAGATATTTTGTAAACTGGAATTCCTGTGTCCTTACTGAGGTCGTTGATAGAATACCGTTGGGTCAAGAAAAGCTTTTGTTCTTTAACTACCTCACTAATATGACTGCAAATGAATTCTGTTTCCGTGTCTATGGGTTTTTGAGGTCTAAGAGTTGAATTTCCTCTATCTCCAAGCAGAAGCAAAAACTATATAATATCCGAAATTATCATTAGACCAAGCGATGTCAACTCCCATCCGAAGTTTGAATAATCTTGCCATTAGATAGCGGACTCCTAGTCCATAATTGTGCACCCATTGGGCTTCTTGAAAAGTCTTGTTTTTTGGAACCGCTTTGGCAATTCCCCCAAAAGCTATTCCACTCCATCGTAAACTTATATCATAGCGTTGTTCCGTTTCAAAAAGATAGGTGGAGGTTCCTTGATAACGGGCAGAAGGTACTCCTCTCATGTTAAGGCCTGATTCTAAGTAGAAGGGTACGTCACCAAATTGTTGTTGGGTTTCCAGTCTAAAACCGCTAATCCAATTTTCTTTCAATTGAAAATATTGGAGGATATAGGCTCTAAGTGATTGATTGTGGAAGTCTGCACCAGTCCATTCGGCATTGAATCTGAAGTCAGCATGGAAAAAAGTCCCTTTGTCTGGTGTGAAAATATTATCTCGTTTATCGAGCCTTATGATTACTCCAGGACTACTTTGAGTGGTCTTTAATGAGCCTTCTTGAATGAATGAAGGTAAATTCTCTCCTGCTGTTAAGAATTTTGGATTGACTTCAGTGCTAAGAAATAGATATTGAAATCCTGCATAAAAATCTGAATTACCCAGCTTCTTTAGAATGTTTCCATAAATAGGAAGGGTTTTAAAATTGAAGGCGAATTTTTGTTCTCCTATGATTGGTAGTTCTCGGTACAAATCTAGGTTGATAGAACCATAACCTGCCGTCAATTGATATTTGAGGTTATGCTTTGTAATTGCACCCGATCTGGTTAAAGCAGTCATCCAAGATTTATTGCCAGTATACATACCCGCAACAGCTGTTATAGTTGGAGGAGTGTATCGATCTGGATAAGGGTATTTATTGGTTTGTATAAATACTGGAACCAACATGAATCCAATGCCTCCAAGTGCAGGTTCGGTTATTAATTGTGGTACGGGGATAAAGCCATTAGCATCTAATAAAAAACTACTAAAATCAAACTTACCGTCTAAAGTATCTTTAAACGAAAGTTTTTGTTTAGTACTCTGAGCATGAGTGTTATAAAGTAGAAAAAGAGAAAGTATAAATAGTATTGGCTTTTTCATAAATGATAGAGTGCCTAAAAAATAATTAAGGCTTTATTTATCATCAATTTGACCTTTAACTTTTGAAAAAACAAATAGCATTTCAGACGCTATTTGTAAAGAGCGTTCTTCATATTTGAGAGTTTCAAGGCTTGTTCCATCATATTTTTTGGGATCCTCGTATCGAAGTGGAATTCTTTTTTCGGCACCAGGAATGATCGGGCAATTTTCGTCTGCATGGCCACAAACCATTACAGTTGCAAATTCTTCATATGGATTTGGTGCTTCATTATAGATTTTCGAGAAGGCTTCTATAGGTGCTTCAAGTTCTGAAAAGCTTATAAAGTAATGAGGATTTGGTGTTTTTGAATTTGTCTCAATTCGAAATCCTTGCCTTTTTAGAGCGGCAACCGCTCTTTCATTAAAAGCTGTTTCCTCAATTCCTCCAGAGAAAGTTTGAATTTCTATTCCCAAAGTGGAAGCAGCTGTTTTAGCCCAAACTTGGGAAAATTGGCTCCTTCTTGAATTATGGGTGCAGATAAAATTTAACTTCGGAGTCTTACCTAGTTTGTTTTTATCTATGATATAAACAACCAAAACCTCCAATTCCATTTTTCTTTCGGATGAAATTGGAAGTTTTTTTGCCTGTTGAATCGTGTCAAGTAGTTTTTCGAAATGATCGTGGCTCATCGATTTTGGGTTAAGAGCAGCATCCGCTTGCTGGTTCGCAGCAAATATCTTTGCTTTTCTGAAGGTCTGAAAGTCTTATTTTAGGTTTACTGGCAGGAATTCCACATTTGTCTTTGGCTAAGCAGTCTGTTTTGGTGCTTTCAAGGACAAATTGTTTTCCATCGTAACCTAGTCCATATTTCCCAATTGTTTCTCCCTGGTATTCCACTTCTATTTCTAAGTCAGGAATATTCAAAGCTTTTTCTGAAAGCTCAATAATATGAATCAATTTCTCTGGATGGAGCCTGTGATCGTAGTCATTGGCGCTATACAATTGAAAATTCACTTTTTGCTCATTTCTTAACGTACCACCGCAATCAATGAAATGCTTGTCAATTAGTCCGATTTCAGTTACATGGAAATGACTGGGCACCAAACTTCCATCTGGTAAAAGAAATTGAATGGTTTGGGAATGTGCTAGGATTTGTTTTGCTTCTGATAGCTTCATGGTTTGTCGGTTTTTTACGATGAATAAATTCAAATTTTTTTAACAGGAAGAGTTACAGCATTTGTCGAAGGTTTTAAAAAAGCCATCAAATAAGGTTTGAAGCTCATTCCATTTTCCGGGATGAATGCAATAGCTCACTTTTGTACCCTCAATTGTTCCTTGAATAAGACCTACTTCTTTAAGCTCCCTTAGGTGTTGGCTTATGGTTGCTTGAGCCAATCCTATTTCTTGAACCAAATCTCCATTGATACAGGTATTGGATTGAATGAGATGCTGAAGAATGGCGATTCTTGCAGGATGCCCGATTGCCTTAGCTAAAGCCGCCAATTCATTTTGCTGATCAGTGAATAAATGTTTCTGAGTAACTCCCATGTTGAAGATTATATATTGCAATATTACGATTAAATTATTTGGATACAAATTTTTAGGTAAAATCTGAGATTGAGTTTTGATTTCAGGTTTGCGAAAGGGGAGAGCAGGATTGCCTGATCGGGAATTTCCCGTATTTTTTACTTTTCAAATAAACCCACCTGACATGACCAAAGCTTATCCTTATAATCAAACTTATATTTGGCTCATTTCCCTCACTGCTGCTCTTGGGGGATTTTTATTTGGATACGATTGGGTGGTGATAGGAGGGGCTAAGTCATTTTATGAGCCATTTTTTAATATCACGAGCTCTGCAGATCAAGGCTGGGGAACTAGCTCAGCATTGGTTGGCTGTATGGTTGGAGCCACTCTCTGTATTTTCCTAAGTGATCGTCTGGGTAGAAAGCGCTTATTAATATTCTCTGGTTTCTTATTCTCTCTTTCAGCAATAGGAACCGCATTGGCAGATACATTTTGGTTTTTTAATTTCTATAGAATCATTGGTGGGATTGCGATGGGAATAGCCCTGAACCTGTCTCCACTTTACATTTCAGAAATGTCTCCGGCTGAGAGGAGAGGGAGAATGGTTACAATCAACCAGTTGCTAATCATGATCGGAGTTTTGCTAGCTCAAGTCGTAAACTGGCAAATTTCTTTATTGGATACTCAGTTGACTGACGAGGCTACATTTGACCAAATCGCTCAAAGCTGGAACGGCCAAGTCGGTTGGAGGTGGATGTTTGGAGCAGAAGTAATTCCTGCGGCGCTGTTTTTTATCCTTTTGTTCTTTGTACCCGAAAGTACTCGATGGTTGATTAAAAATGGTCAAGTCGATAAAGCAAGAAAGATCTTGGAAAAGATGGGAGGGGAAGAATATGCCGAGGATAGCATTCTAGAGACTAGAGCTATTTTATCCAATGGAGATGAATCTCAAGTAAATCTAAAAGCCTTGTTTCACCCAAAAATCTTGAAGCTGTTGGCTTTGGGGATATTCTTGGCTTTCCTTCAACAATGGAGTGGGATTAATGTCGTGATCTATTATGCTGCTGATATTTTCCAGGCTGCTGGATTTACGCTGAAGCAGATGATGCTCAATATAGTGGTGATAGGTGGAGTAATGGTAGCATCTGTGTTTGTGACTTTGGCGACTGTAGATAAATACGGTCGCAAGTCCATTATGCTGTGGTGTTTGGCCGCAATGGCGCTTTTGTATGGCGCTATAGGATATTCCTTCTATGCAGATTTAGGAGGAGCTACAGTGGTGGTTTTAGTTTTAGCCAATGTGATGTTTTATAGTATTTCATTGGCCCCTTTACTTTGGGTTTTATTGTCAGAAATCTTTCCAACCAGAGTTAGGGGAGCCGCTATTTCCATAGGCGCTTTGGCCCATTGGGTAGGTAATTTTACACTGACTTATTTCTTTCCAGCAATCAAAGAGAACTTGGGTTGGGCCAATAACTTTTGGCTTTATGGAGCAATTTGTGCTTTTGGATTTTTGGTTTTGTGGAAAGTTTTGCCTGAAACTAAAGGAAAATCACTTGAGGAGCTGGATAAAGAATTGTCTTAATTCGTTTTGCCAGGCATTCTAAGCCATACCAACAATCCTGAAAATAGAGTTAGTATTCCGATCGCAGCTATACTGAATTCAACTCCAATTTGTACGGTAATTAATCCAGAAAAAACCGCTCCGAATGCATATCCCAAGTCTCTCCAAAGCCTAAAGATCCCGATGGCTTCTGCGCGTTGGACGGGATGTGTATAATCAGCTATTCCAGCTAAAAAAGTGGGGTAAACCATGGCTGTTGCCAATCCCAAAACCAAACTCAAGCTGACTATTTGAATAGTACTAGATGAGGATGGTATCAATAGGATAGCCAATCCTTGAGCAATCATCCCAATGACCAAAATTCTTTTTTTGGAATAGATATCAGCCAATCTTCCGGTAGCTAACTGGCCAAAACCCCATGCCATAGGGTAAATAGCCACAAGACTTCCGATATCTGTAAGTCCATATCCTATTTTAGTCAAGAATATGGGGAAAAGTCCCCATATCATCCCGTCGTTTAGATTGTTGACTAACCCCGCCTGTGTGATTGAGGAAAGATTTTTGTCGGTAAATGTCGTCTTCCAAAAAAGAGATTTTTGTTTAGGCAGACTTTTAGTATATAGCTCAGATTGTACATGAGAACCAGTGTCATTTACGAAAAATATCGATAAAAAAAGTCCAACCGAAGAAATTGCAATTCCAATCAAGAATGGAAAGGGACGAATTCCAAATTGATCGGCAATGATTGCTGTTAAGTAAGCAGAGATCCCTATTGACAAATAGCCAGCGAACTCATTTAACCCCATGGCTAGCCCTCTTTCTTTTTCTCCCACCAAATCGATTTTCATCACCACAGTGCTGCTCCATGTTAAACCCTGACTTATGCCCAATATTGCATTGCTAAAAAGGATAAAAGTCCAAGAATTTGAAAAGGCGAGGATTAATGGGACAGGTAACGCCAAAGTCCAACCTATTGCAAGCAGATTTTTCCTACCAATCCGATCTGCAAGCCTGCCTGCAAAATAATTGCTGAATGCTTTACAGACTCCAAATATGATGATGAAAGAAAGGATTGCAGATTCAGATGTGATTCCAAAAACTTCGTCAGCGAATTGTGGGAAAATTGAACGCTCGAGTCCTACCATGGCTCCAACAAAACCATTGATTAAAACCAAAAGAGAAAATTGCTTCCAGTTTCCTTTTAGTCCGAGTTTAGGCTGAATAAGGACAGAATTCATATTGCAAATTTCTGCCTATCCCAAAACCTTTCCTTTTACATATGTTAAAAAATCAGGAAAGGCTGCCGCGTATTCGACTTAAGCTTACTTGGGTGATTCCTAGATAGGAGGCGATGAACTTTAAAGGTACTTTCTGAAGGACTTCGGGATGATTAGCAAGTAGTGCTTGGTATCTCTCTTCTGCTGTATTAAACTGTATCAGTTCTATCCGTCGGACAGTTTCTACATAGGCGTTTTGAATTAATTTTCGAAAAAGTCTTTCTATGTCGTGGTGACTGTCGAATAAGCTAAATAAGGGTTCTGAAGGAATAGAGATGAATTCTGTATCCTCCATGCAAATGATTCCTTTTTGGCTGGGTTGATTTGTGAATAGAGATTCTGCACGTATGATTAAATCCTTTTCAAAAGCAAAATATTCTGTGATTTCTAATCCGTCTTTGTAATAAAAAATTCTAGCCGCTCCATGGTTTACGAAGTAAATTGTTCTACAAGTTTTGCCAATTTGTTGTAGAATCTCATTCTTATTCAATCTGACTACAGAGCTAAGTCTTGCCAGGCGATCTATTGAGGAAGGAGTCAAGTTTTGGATGTTTTCCAAATACGAAAAGAATGAATCCAAAACCTGCCTCATGTCTTGTTTTATTTAAGGACTTTTTTCAATATTTCTCTTTTGACAAACACAATCAAAAACCAACTCAACCAAGCGGCTGCTGTTCCTACTGCTGCTCCTAAAATAATATCAAAGGGGTAATGGACGCCCAAATAAACACGTGTATAGCTCACAAAGGCAGCATATAGATATAGCCATTTCAGGCCTTTTATTTTTCCTTTGAGTTTTCGGTTTAAGAAAACTGCCAAACCAAAAGTGTTAGCAGCATGGGATGAAACGAAGCCATAAAGACCACCACATCTGCCATAATTGTGTATGACTCCTTCCCATCTATCGTCATGGCATGGGCGAAGTCTTTCAAAAAATGGTTTCATGATCCCGGAAGTGACTTGATCTGAAATCAAAATAGTCATAGCTACTCCGCCAAATACCCACCAACTGTTCTTAGGGTCAATTTTATAGATTTTATAAATCAAAAAAGCATAGAGGGGAAACCATGTGATAGTTTCTGTAGCTTGAAACATGATTGGATCCAACCAATCAAAATGAAAGGAATTCAACCAGAGGAAAAGTTCCTCATCCCATTGTTTTAAGATTTCGATCATTGATGAAAATTAAGCCAATCTATGCCTTTTTTTAGATTTTGAAGAGTGAATTCCTCCTGACTTCCCTCTTGAGGTTCATGCATATAAGTCCACTCTGCCACAGGAGGCATACTCATCAAAATACTTTCTGTTCGACCATTGGTGTCCAGACCGAATTTGGTGCCGGCATCCCAAACCAAATTAAACTCGACATATCTACCCCTTCTCAGGTTTTGCCAAGCTTTTTCATTTTCTCCAAAAGGAATTTCAGAGTTTTTATTCATGAAATGACCATATACATCTGGGAATAATCTCCCAATTGCCAAACTGAATTGAAGGATTTTTTCGAAGTGCTCATCTGATTCCGCACTTAGCCTGTCGTAGAAAATACCGCCAATGCCCCGAGTCTCATCTCTATGTTTCACGAAGAAGTAGTCATCAGCCCAATTTTTAAATTTTGGATAATATTCTAGATCGAATTGATCACAGACTTTTTTGACTTCTTGGTGAAAATAACGAGCATCTTCAGGGACGATGTAATGCGGGGTCAAATCTATTCCACCACCAAACCAATGTGTTCCATTATCCATTTCGAAATATCGAATGTTCATGTGGATGATCGGAACCATAGGGCTTTTGGGATGCAATACTATTGAAACACCTGTGGCGAAGAATTCTGCTTTCTCCAGTCCTAATTTCTTTAGAATCTTATCAGGAGTCGGACCGTGGACTGCAGAAAATGCAACTCCACCCTTTTCTATTATTTTTCCGTCTTCGAAAATTCTAGTCCTACCACCACCGCCACCAGTTCTTTGCCAAGCGTCTTCTCGAAATTTACCTTGGCCATCATGCTTCTCAAGTTCACAGGTAATGTGATCCTGTATTCCCTTGTAGATCTCTGCTATTTCTTCTTTACTTCTTCTGCTCATTTTCTTAGAAAGGATATCCAATCCCAAAATTGAGAACCGTTTGGCCTTTGAGTCCAAAAGGTCTTTTAAAATTTATATTGTCCAAAACCCATCTGTCACCTTCAGGTTCAGATGGATCTATGGCTTTGGTTGCTAAATCCAGACGGATGATCAAGAAATCAAAATCCATTCTTAATCCCAACCCTGTCCCGACAGCGAATTCTTTATAAAATCTGTCAAATCTAAAGTCAGCTCCTGGACGGCTCAGATCTGCGCCAATCACCCATGAGTTTCCGACATCGACAAACAAAGCCATATCGAAATACCCGTACAAGTTACGGCGATATTCGAACATTGACTCAATGATCATTTCTCCTGGTTGCTCAAAATCGTAATCATATCTTCCTCCAGTTCCGATTTGGGGCTTGTAACTTCCAGGTCCTAAGCGTCTGGCTTGCCATGCTCTGATGCTGGTACCACCACCGGCAAAGAAGTATTTTTCATAGGGAAGAATACCAGCACTGACTCCATAGGGCTGTGCTATTCCAAAATTGAACCTATAAGCAAAAGTTTGTTTTTGGTCTAGAGGATAATACCTCCTGAAATCCGCCTGAAATTTCAACCATTGGAAATTCGCATAATCAATATTTTCAACATCACTGTTGCTAGGGACATCCAGAAAGTTCAAGGTGGTTCCGCCGCTTTCCACAAATAATTTTAAAAGGGAAGAAGGACGGGTTTTCCAGTTTCCGTATTGATTGAAATTAATGATTGATTGAGCGGAAAAACTACTTACAAAAGAAGGGAGAAAGGACCAGATTAGATTATTTCCCTGGTTGGCCAAATTATCCAAGACGTCCAAAAATTCCTGTGTGATTTTGGGAGTACGTATGTAGTTGATGTCCGCTACGTTGACTGTAAACTGCTGCCGATTGTTTGTTGTGGCCCAGTTATACGAAAGCAAAGCATTAATTCCTTTTCGGGTGTATTCAGGCCTGTTAGTATAGTTGTATCCTATTTGGGTCCTGGTATTAGGGTTGTATCTACCGTATTTTTCAAGGGTGCTGGGAGCAAATGGAATTAAGAATCTTGGGAAGATTATGGAAGCCGAAACGCCGAGTTCTTTACTTTGATAAACCCCTTGGTTGGTTGCTGACGCCACTCCTTCTAGTCCTGCTCGAAAATTGAATTCCAGAATCTCCCCTGCTCGGAAGAAATTTCGATTTCGAAGTGAGGTACTGAAAAATGGCCCTGGTAGTTGTTCGGTCACACTCAAACCAAGTTGATTTGTCAACTGATACTTTTGAGCAGGTTGTGTAAAAATATTTGCTGTAAGGGAAGTGCCTAAAGTGTCGAAAGTGATATTTACAAAACGGAAGAGATCCAAATTGCTCAATTGCCTTTGACTTTCGATTACTGAGGACCTGCTGTATTTGTCACCTTTGTTAATTAATACCCTTGAAGCTAATATTCGCTCAGAATATCTATCTCTATAAAAACTGAAATCAATGTCATTGAATTCGCCCTTGACTTGCGCATCTGCAAACTCATCAGATGGTGGGTTTATTCTAAAATTAATCGAATCAATCGTATAGATTTCATGCTTATCTGCAAAAGTCGGCTGGCGTATCAATTGTTCAATTTGTACTTCCTTTTTTGTAGTATCCTGATAGACATTATACTCCAGATAGGACTTTGAGAACATGAAAAAGCCATTGTTTTTTAATAACTCTTCCACCCGGTTTCTCTCAGCAATTATGTCATCTTGAGCATATCGCTTCCCAACTCGTAAATTGGATCGATCAGCAGATGACTTAAGAAGTTTTTGGATTTCTGTATTTTCTGATTTGGTAAAAATAGAATCTACCAGATATGGACTGTTTTCTGTTAATTGATAAGTGATGAATGCCTTCTTGCCCTTAGTGGTAACAGTAAAATCAGTCTTGGAATCAAAAAAACTATTGTTTTGAAGATAGCCAGCCATGTTTTTTTGTGAAGCTTCGACAAGATTGCTGTCTAATTTCGTCACTGGGTTTCCTGTTCTCATCAAACCATTTCCGTATTCTTCCTTCTTGGTATAGCCTTCAATTTTAGATTGAAGTTTTTCCTGCCTTTTTTGGAGCTTTCTGTCTCCGGGAATGGTATCTAGTTGTGCAGTAATTTGACTCAATTCCTCTTGTGCATCTTCTTTTTTCTGGGTGATCTTCTCCTTGTCATAAAAAGAATTACCAATTCTATAAATGGTAACTCCAGGAGATACATTCAAAAGAGGGATTCGAAAATTGGGTTCCTGTTGATTCAAATTAGCTAATGCAGCTTCATCAGATTTGTCTGATCCTTCGATTTCTGCATCAAATACAACATATTCGCCTTCTGATAGGTTTTTGGTCAGGGAACAGCCCAGACATAGCCCTAGCAGCAAAAGAAAAAGTATATATTTGGATAATTTCAAATTGGGAGAATCAAACGGAATGCTTAGCAAAAATACAGTTAAGTTTATAAAATCCTTACATCAAAAGAAATACAGATCTGAGCACAGTAAGTTCTTTGTGGAAGGTGAAAAGAGTGTCGTGGAGGTCCTTTCATCAGATTTCAAAACGGATTTGTTGATTGCTACGGATAGTTTTTTGGACAAGAATCATACCCTCATTTCCAAATCCAAGATAGAAGTTATTCAAGCCACTCAAAAACAGTTAGAATCACTTGGTCAATACCAAAGTAATGATTCGGCATTGGCAGTAGTTCGGATGAAAGATAATCAAGGGTTTATTCCTTCGAATGATGAACTGATTTTAGCATTGGATGATGTTAGGGATCCTGGAAATCTGGGGACTATTATTAGGATTGCTGACTGGTATGGAATTAAAAACCTTGTTTTTTCGCAGCAGACGGCAGATTTCTACAATCCCAAAGTGATCCAATCCACTATGGGCTCTTTTACTCGGGTTAATTTTTTCTATTCGGATTTGGAGGAAGTCCTAAAGAGCTGGAATCTCCCTGTCTATGGTGCTTTTTTAGAAGGAGAAAATATTCATAAATTATCTAAAGTTGAACCGGGAGTGATTTTAATGGGTAATGAGTCAAAGGGGATTTCCCAAGAAGTTGGGGAATTGGTTACCCAAAAAATAACCATTCCGGCTTTTGGATCTGCCGAATCTCTCAATGTCGCAATCGCTACTGCTGTTTTTTGTGACAATTTCAAACGACTTATTTCGTAATCGTGAAAAAACTAATTCAACTGCTTCAAAAAGTAGGGATTAATGGGTTTCTTTTAGGCTTATTTGGAGCAATATTTTTGGCTTGGTTATTCCCTTCGATTGGATCTTCTGAAAGTGGATTCCCTTGGAAATCAATTATTAATGTGGGAATTGCTTTAGTTTTTTTCTTTTATGGGGTGAAATTGGATCCCAAACAATTAAGAGAAAGCCTATCCAATTGGAAACTGCATGTCTTGATCCAGAGCATCACTTTCATCATTTTTCCGGTTTTAGTTTTTTTTCTGTTGCGATTGATCCCATGGATAGATGATGATTTTAAATTGGGAATTACTTACCTCTCTGCTTTACCATCGACTGTGAGTGCTTCTGTGGTCATGGTATCAATTGCCGGAGGAAATATGCCTGCAGCCATCTTCAATGCAAGTATTTCCAGTTTATTGGGTGTTTTCATTACACCTGTTTGGATGGGTTTTTTGGGAAAAAGCACCGGTGGAATGGAGATTGACATGATGCCCACTATTCTGGAATTGACTTTCAAAGTAATTCTTCCTGTTTGCTTGGGCGTTTTATTTCATGGAAAGATATTTCCTTTGATCGAAAATCATCTTAAAAAATTGAAATATGTGGATCAAACTGTAATTATGATGATTGTTTTTACAGCTTTTTCAGATTCCTTTTCTCAGGGAGTTTTTGATCCCTATAAAACAGAAACTTTGCTTGAGATTGCAGGGATTATGCTTTCTCTATTTTTATTTATTTGGACCGTGATATCTTTTGTGTCCAAAGGACTTGGATTTACCTTAAAAGATCGAATTACTGCTCTTTTTTGTGGATCAAAAAAATCTTTGGTCCATGGAGTAGTTATTGGAAAAATTCTTTTTCCAGATCCAGCGATGCTAGGCTTAGTTCTATTACCAGTGATGCTTTATCACATCCAACAATTGATCATTGGATCTGCAATTGCCCAATATTTTTCAAGGAAGACCGAATAGTTCCAGGTATCATTTGAGTGACCTTACTTGATCAAATATTTATTAATATTTATCTTTTGTAAAATAAAAGTTCTTAAAAGATGAAAAACTCAATAAAATATTTGTTAGTTATACTATTTTCTTTTGGATTATTATTTAATATTGAATCTGTTTATGCCCAGGAGAAAGTGGATATAGTGGTGATGAGAAATGGAGAAAATCGGGAAGTAAAGGTAACGGGTATAACAGAGACCATAGTGAAATTTCGGTATATCGGAGAGGATTTTGACTATGAAATCCCTAAAACTGATATCTCTCAAATCAAATTTGCGAGTGGCCGGATTCAATCATTTGAAGAGAATGTTTCGGATTTGCCAACAGATGGGACTCATGCCGGCAGTTCCGCTGAAAGACATAATAAAATAGCGGTTTTGCCATTTGCAATCATTTCTAATGACCCAGGCCTTACAATAGATGAATTGCGAACATTTACACAAAATCAAGCTGCGAATACAGTCAGAAATGAATACGGGAGCCTCTCTCTTCAAGATCCACTGACCACCAATGCTATCTTGGCTAAAAATAATTTGAGTCAGGATAATATCGATTCTTTTACACCTGCTGAAATTGCAGAACTTTTAGGTGTGGAATTTATAATTTTTGGATCGGTAAAAGTGACTAATAAAGGGGCTACCACTTATACTTCTGGATCTTCGACTTATTCTCAGAAAACGGATAAAAATTCTGATACAAAAAGGAATAAAGGAAGTGTTTTTAGCTCCTCCAGCTCCTCAACAAATATCGAATATGATACCATGGTTGATTTGAGGATGTTTAATGACCGAGGTGATAATTTATATTCAAATTCACGTCATGCCTTTGGAACTGGAACAGATGCTTACAAAGGAAGCGTAGATTATATGCTCAAAAGGACACCTTTTGGTTCTAAATATGGAAAGAAATAAAATTTTTAAAGGGTAAAAAGTAAAGCCTGAGATTCATTCTCAGGCTTTTTGCTTTACAAGTATTTAGTGGACAATTCCTCTACCAGGGAGATGTATTCATCACTTGCATCACTTTTACTTTTCCCTTTGAAATTGAGCCATGCATTGAATTTAGCGGCAGCTTTGAAATCAAAACCTCCCGGTCTTTCAGTTTCATTGTCACCTTCTGTAGCTTGTTTGTAAAGGCCATATAATTTTAATAACTCCTCGTTGGAAGGTCGGCTTGTAAATTTCTTAGTCAATGCTGCAGCGTCCTCTAAATTGGTGATTTCCATGTAAACTCAAATTATGATTTCTAGTTTCCAAATATGAATTCAAAAATTGAAAAACATTACATTTTGGGTATAAAAAAAGCCAACCTATTAAGAGGTTGGCTTCAAATTATTTGAAGGAGGCTTATCGCTTGTTCATAGAAACGTAGTCACGCTCATTTGCACCTACATAAACCTGACGAGGACGACCGATTGGTTCGCCATTCTCTCTCATTTCTTTCCACTGAGCAATCCAGCCTGGTAGACGACCTAGAGCAAACATGACAGTGAACATGTCAGTAGGGATACCTAGTGCTCTGTAGATGATGCCAGAATAGAAATCTACGTTTGGATAAAGCTTTCTATCTACGAAGTACTGATCATGAAGGGCAGCGTATTCCAATTCTTTGGCAATTTCCAAAACAGGATCGTTAACACCCAATTTTTCCAATACATCATCAGCAGCTTTCTTGATGATTTTCGCTCTTGGATCGAAGTTTTTATAAACTCTGTGTCCAAATCCCATCAATCTGAAAGGATCGTTTTTGTCTTTTGCTTTGTCCAAGTATTTTTTCGCATCTCCACCATCAGCTTTGATGGCCTCTAGCATCTCAATTACAGACTGGTTAGCACCACCGTGCAACGGTCCCCAAAGAGCATTGATACCAGCAGAAATGGAAGCGTAAATGGTTGCTTGGGAAGAACCAACGATTCTTACGGTGGAGGTAGAACAGTTTTGCTCGTGATCAGCATGAAGAATCAATAATTTATCCAAAGCTTTTGCAACTACTGGATCTACATCGTATTTCTCAGCAGGAAGTGCAAACATCATTTTCAAGAAATTGGAACAATAATCCAAGGTGTTGTCTGGGTAGTTCACCGGATGTCCCATTTCGTTTTTGTAAGCCCATGCAGCGAAAGTTGGCATTTTTGCTAGCAAGCGGATGATGCTCATATTTACTTCATCTTTGCTTCTGTTAGGATTCAAAGAGTTAGGGTAGAATGCAGACAAGGAGCAGATCAAAGAAGACAATACGCCCATTGGGTGAGCATTGGATGGGAAACCATCCAAAATCTTCTTGATGTCTTCATGTACCAAGGTATGATGGGTGATTTCTTTGGTGAAAGCTTCATACTCAGCTTGAGTTGGCAATTCGCCATAAATCAACAAGTATGCAACTTCCATGAAAGTTGACTTTTCTGCCAAATCTTCAATTCTGTATCCTCTATATCTGAGGATTCCTTCCTCTCCATCCAAAAATGTAATAGCACTGGTTGTAGAACCTGTGTTTTTGTAGCCCGGATCAAGGGTGATCAAGCCGGTTGAGCCTCTCAGCTTAGCAATATCAATTGCAGCTTCATTCTCGGTACCGACAGTAATTGGGAATTCAAAATCTTGTCCGTTATAGGACAGCTTGGCGGAATCAGACATTTTATAAGAATTTGGATTGCGTTTTTTAGAAAACCTTAAAAGATGGCCTTAAGTTAATAAAATCCCATATTTTTTAAGGTTTTTATTATGCAACGGGTGATATATTAATTCGAATTCAATAATTTTTTAATCGCAAATATCCTGAAAATCCTAAATAGACTATCTGAGGACTAAGATTTTATAAAAGGAAATCCTGAAAATCTCATTTTTTTCAAAATATTCATGAAAAAAAGCCCCGAAGGGCTGATTTTGATTTTAGTCACAGAAATGCCCGAAAACCTCAACAAGGTGGTCTCCAATCATTTTAGCATTTCTTCCTTCGATATGGTGACGCTCAATGAAGTGAACCAATTCACCATCTTTGAACAAAGCCATTGCTGGAGAAGATGGAGGGTAAGGGAGAACCAATTCTCTGAATTTAGCAACTGCCTCACGATCATTACCTGCAAATACAGTAGCAAGAGTAGTTGGTTTTTTATCAGAAGCCTCCAAAGCGTAAGTTACACCTGGGCGAGCAGCACCAGCAGCACATCCACATACAGAATTAACTACCACAAAGGTGGTTCCTTTATGATCTGGACCTAAATGCTCAGCAACTTGCTCTGCTGTTCTAAACTCTTCAAATCCTACATCGGAAAGTTCTGCTCTCATTGGAGCAATTAGTTCTTCAGGGTACATATTATTTAATTTTTAATTGTCGGTTATAGAAATCCTAATTCAAGTTTCGCAGCCTCAGACATCATATCTTGAGAGTAGGGTGGGTCAAAGGTAACTTCTACTTCCACATTGTTGATTCCTTGGATCTGCTGAATTTTATCTTTCACCTCAGATGGAATAAATTCGGCAGAAGGACAATTTGGGGAAGTCAAAGTCATCATGACGTAGACATTGTTTACGGGGTACACGGTGATCTCATAGATCAAGCCTAGTTCGTAAACATCTACTGGAATCTCCGGGTCATAAACCTGTTTGATTGCCAAGACCACTTTTTCTTTCAAGTCGTCGATCTGACTTACTTTATTTTCAGTTTCCATTTGATGCGTTTAGTTTGGTTTGGAAAGCCAAAGCATACAATTTCATTTGTTTGATCATGGCTGCCAGTCCATTGGATCTTTGGCTTCCGATAATCCCACCCATACCGATTTTTTGAATAAAATCCAGATCAGCATGGATGATTTCTTCAGGCTTTCTATCATTGAGCACTCGGATCAAAAGGTAAATCAAACCTTTAGTAATATCTGTATTGGAATCTGCTTGAAAATGAATTTTTCCATCTTTTTCATCAGCAATCAACCAAACCTTGGATTGACATCCTTTGATGATATTTTCTTCTTTTTGCTCCTCTTCAGGAAATGCTTCCAGATTGTTACCGATTTCCATAATGTAGAAAATGGTGGACTCTCTGTCATCTCCTAAGATTTCGAATTCTGATACAATTTCGTCCTGAATCTCCTGTATGCTCATTTATTCTTGATTTTGGCGATACGTGCTACGCCTTCTGCCAATTGCTCAATTTCTGATTTGGTATTGTAAACAGAAAAGCTGGCCCGAACAGTTCCTTCAATTCCAAAACGTTTCATCAAAGGTTGAGTACAGTGATGACCTGTTCTCACAGCGATCCCTCTGGCATCCAACATTTGACCTACATCGAATGGATGCATCCCATTGATATTGAAGGATAAAACACTGACTTTATCTGCGGCGGTACCTACTGGTATAAATCCTTTTACGTCTTTCAAAAGTTCATTGGAATAGGCCAATAATTCATCTTCATGAGCTTTAATTACTGGTTTTCCTAAACCTTTGATAAAGTCCAAGGCCTCCTTGAAAGCAATTACATCCGCAATATTCGGAGTTCCCGCTTCAAATTTGAAAGGGATATCATTGTAGGTAGTCTTTTCAAAAGTAACCTCTTTGATCATTTCTCCTCCTCCCAAAAATGGAGGCATAGCTTCCAAAACTTTTCTTTTTCCATACAAAACCCCAAGCCCTGTAGGACCATAGATTTTATGAGCAGAAAGGGCTAAGAAGTCACAATCCAATGCCTGCACATCAATCTCCAGGTGACTGGAAGATTGTGCTCCGTCCAAAAGAACTTTGGCTCCTACAGCATGGGCGGCTTCAATGATTTGTTTTACAGGGTTGATGGTTCCCAATGCATTGGAAGCATGAACGATACTAACCAATTTGGTTTTTTGGGAAAGCAATTTTTCAAACTCGGCATAATCCAATTCGCCATTGTCATGGATAGGGATTACTTTGAGAATCGCCCCTTTTTCCTCGCAGAGCATTTGCCAAGGAACGATATTGGAGTGGTGTTCCATAGTTGAGATGATGATTTCATCTCCTTGGCCTATGAACTTTCTTCCAAATGTCTGAGCTACCAGATTGATAGATTCAGTGGTGCCTTTTGTAAAAATAATCTCGGCACTTTCTTTCGCATTGATAAACTCGCGAACGGCCTCTCTGGTATTTTCATAATACTGAGTAGCTCGATCGGCTAATGCGTGTGCACCTCGATGAATGTTGGAGTTGTCATGCTCATAATAGTTCATCAGAGCATCCAAAACTGCTTTCGGCTTTTGGGTTGTAGCAGCGTTATCAAAATAAATCAAGGGCTTGCCGTGCACTTCTTGATGAAGCACAGGAAACAAGCCCCTGATTTCGTTTATATCAAATTTCATGAAGGGAAATTAGAATTTGCTCCCCAATCTTTCCTGTACCAAGGAAACGCAATAATCGTGGAAGCTTTCGTCTTCGATATGTTCTAAAACTTCACCAGCAAAAGCATAAAGCAACAATCCTTTTGCTTGGGTTTTGTCAATTCCTCTTGCCTGTAAATAGAATAATGCTTCTTCATCCAATTGACCGGTAGTACAGCCATGAGAGCATTTCACATCATCTGCCCAGATCTCCAATTGAGGCTTGGTGTTGATCACCGCATCTTCGGAAAGAAGGATGTTGTTGTTTTGCTGGAAAGCATTGGTTTTCTGAGCGTCTTGACGCACGAAAATCTTTCCGTTGAAAACACCTCTGGATTGATCAGCAAGAATTCCTTTATACAATTCATTGGATTCAGCATGAGGGATTGTATGGTCCACATTTGTGTGGTTGTCCACGTGGGTTTTACCATTCAATAGGTATAAGCCATACATGTTTCCTTCAGAATTACTTCCCAAAAGATTCAAGTTTAGGTTATTTCTAACCATGTCGCCAGATAGGGAAATTGTTACTGCAGTAAACTGAGAATCTTTCTGAATATCAGTTTCAATATTACTTACCTCAATGGCTTGATCGCCTTCATTTTGAAGTCTGTAATAATGGATTTTACTATTGATTGCCCCTTTGATCTCTACTACTTGGTTGGAAAAGACTTTGTCCTCACCCAATAGAATGGTTTTTTCGATGAAAGTCACTTCAGCAAAATCGCCAGCCTCAATCCAGATTCTTGGTTGTACCACCTGTCCAGCACTTGCTTTTGCAAAAGAAAGAATCAGGATAGGTTTTTCAACTTGAGTTTTCTTAGGTACAGAAATCGCAAGACCTTCAACAAATGAGGCTTGATTTAAAGCGACGAATGCATCTTTGGAAGGCTTGGCGATTGAGCCAATTTCCTGATTTGAAAGTGCAGAAATTGAAACTTCAGATGGAAGTTGAGAAAGCTCTTCTTCCAATTTGCCATTGTTCAAAACAAGAATGTATCCTACAAATCCTTCGAAAATGGCAGTTTTTACCATTTCTTCAGTAATGGATACGGGTTTTGCTGGATTGAAATCAGAGATTTCTTTTTCCAGTTTTCTGGCAATCTGAGTGAATTTATATTCCTCTGCTTTGACCGCAGGGAGTCCTTGTGTGTAGAAGCTTTCTTTAGCCAATGCTCTCTCAGAAGAGAAATCAGCAGGAGCTCCTTCAAACAAAGGGGTAAGGGTATCTTGTGTAGTCAAGGTACTCATGTTCTTTTTTTTAGAAATCAGACAGTAGCTGCGGAATCAACTTCTTCTTTGATCCAGTCGTAGCCTTTTTCTTCCAGTTCCAAAGCCAATTCTTTGGTTCCAGACTTAACAATTCTTCCTTTGTACAATACGTGTACATAATCAGGAACAATGTAGTCCAACAATCTTTGGTAGTGAGTCACTACGATCGTTGCATTATCAGCTGATTTCAATTGATTAACTCCGTTGGATACGATTCTCAATGCATCGATATCCAAACCTGAATCAGTTTCATCCAATATTGAAAGAGATGGTTCTAGCATTGCCATTTGGAAGATTTCATTTCTCTTCTTTTCACCTCCAGAGAATCCTTCGTTCAAAGCTCTACTTAAAAGCTTTTGATCGATCTCAACCAATTTCATTTTTTCTTTCATCAAAGAAAGGAATTTCACAGCGTCAAGGGCTTCCAATCCTCTGTATTCTCTCACTTGATTTACAGCAGTTCTCAAGAAGTTGGTAGAAGAAACTCCTGGGATTTCCACTGGATACTGAAATGCCAAGAATACACCTTCTCTAGCGCGATCTTCAGGAGCTAGGTCCAAAAGGTCTTTTCCTTTGAAAGTAACTTCACCTTCAGTTACCTCATATTCTTCTCTTCCTGCCAATACTGAAGCCAAGGTGGATTTTCCTGATCCGTTTGGTCCCATGATAGCATGAACCTCACCGGCTTTGACTTCCAAGTTGATTCCTCTTAGAATCGGCGTCCCTTCGATTGAAGCGTGTAGATTTTTTATAGAAAGCATGATACTAATTTTTCAATTTTTAATTTTCCAATTTTTCAATCGGTATTACCCCACAGATCCTTCCAAAGTCAATGCAAGAAGCTTTTGTGCTTCTACAGCAAATTCCATAGGAAGTTGATTCAATACCTCTTTTGCATAACCATTGACGATTAGGGCCACTGCATCTTCAGTAGCGATACCTCTTTGGTTACAGTAGAAGATTTGATCCTCGCCAATTTTAGAAGTGGTAGCTTCATGCTCCACCTTGGCGGTAGGGTTGTTGATATCGATATAAGGGAAAGTGTGAGCACCACATCTGTCGCCCATTAATAAAGAGTCGCATTGGGAGAAGTTACGTGCATTTGATGCGCGCTTCATCACCTGAACTTGACCTCTATAGGAGTTTTGAGATTTTCCAGCAGAAATACCTTTGGAAACGATTCTTGATTTGGTGTTTTTACCAATGTGAATCATTTTGGTTCCGGTGTCTGCTTGCTGATAATTATTTGTTACCGCTACAGAATAGAATTCTCCGATGGAATTGTCTCCCTTCAAAATACAAGAAGGATACTTCCAAGTTACTGCTGAACCGGTTTCTACCTGAGTCCAAGAGATTTTGGAGTTGTCTCCTGCACAGATACCTCTTTTGGTCACGAAGTTGTAAATACCACCTTTTCCTTCTTTGTCTCCAGGGAACCAGTTTTGAACAGTTGAATATTTTACTTCAGCGTTGGTAGCAGCGTAAATTTCCACTACAGCAGCATGAAGCTGATTCTCGTCTCTTTGAGGAGCAGTACATCCTTCCAAGTAAGAAACGTATGCATCATCTTCAGCAACTATCAATGTTCTTTCGAACTGACCAGTATTTGCGGCATTGATTCTAAAGTAAGTAGATAGCTCCATTGGGCATCTTACTCCTTTTGGAATATAGCAGAATGAACCATCAGAGAAAACCGCCGAGTTCAATGCAGCATAATAATTATCTGTCATTGGTACGACAGATCCTAAATATTTTTTAACCAATTCGGGATGCTCTTTTACAGCTTCACTGAAAGAACAGAAGATGATTCCAAGTTTCGCTAAAGTGCCTTTGAACGTAGTTGCAACAGAAACTGAATCTAGTACAGCATCTACCGCAATTCCTTGCAATCTTTTTTGCTCGTTCATGGAGATCCCAAGTCTCTCATAGATCGCCAACAATTCAGGATCTACTTCTTCTAAGCTTTTCGCCTTTTTCTGCTGCTTTGGTGCAGAGTAATAACGAAGCTTTTGAAAATCAACTTTAGGATAGGTTACATTCGCCCAATCAGGCTCTTGCATTTCTTGCCAAGTTCTAAAAGCTTTCAATCTCCACTCCAATAGCCAGGTTGGCTCTTCTTTCTTCGCGGAGATCCATTTAATGATTTCCTCATTCAGCCCGATTGGTGCTTCGTCCACTTCATAATTGACGGACCAACCGTGTTCGTATTCTTTTGAGGTAAATTCTTCTAAAATCTGGTTGTCTTTGCTCATGGGTGTGAGTTATTTAGACTAATTACATTTTGACTTGCGAAGGTACAACATAAAACCAAATTATTATGTTCAATCCTATTTTAAAAATCTATCAGGGATTCAAAATTTCAATGAAAAAGGCCATTTTGGCTACGTGTACACGGTTTTGGAAGAATAAAAAAAAACCCGAAAAATTCGGGCTTAATATATGATTTAAGTCATATTTTTTATTTAGATTTGATCTAAATAGAGAGTATTCTTATTTTTCTTTATCAAAAAACTGGATAGGGCGGTTGATGCTTTCTTCTAAAACGATCAAGGTTTCAGTTCTATCAATTCCGTCAACTTTCTGAATTTTATCTAAAACCAATCTCAAATGGTTGGTGTCCCGGCAAATGATTTTCGCAAAAATAGAGTAGTTACCAGTGGTATAATAGGCGCTAACTACTTCTGAAATTTCCTTCAGCCTCTCGATAACGTTGTCATAAAGGGAGCTTTTTTCTAAATAAATTCCCAAAAAAGCGGAGATGTCATATCCCAACTTGGAGAAGTCAATATTGAGGGTGGCACTTTTGACAATCCCCATATCCTCCAATTTCTTCATTCTTACGTGCACAGTTCCGGAAGAAACGAATACTTTTTTGGCTATTTCAGTATAAGGGGTTTTTGCATCCTCATTTAAAAGAGAGATGATTTTTAGGTCTATGTTATCGATATCTAAAATTTTATCCATTTTTCTATATTGGATTTAGATGATTGTTAATGAAATCGCTTGTAAATTAGAGATTGTTCAAAATATTGCAAAATTATTTTTTCAATTTGTAATTAAATTCAAAAATCTTTTACTTTGGAATCGAAATAATTGTCTTTCTGAAAATTTTGATTTTCAATTATTATTGAATCGAATATTCGGGATATTGGTGTTTCGCCAAACTTTCAATTATTTCGAGTAAAACTTTTAATCTCTAAAGTTATATTTGGGTTTATATTCTGAAAAGGGTCTTGCTACTGGCAGGACTTTTTTGTTGCCCTTTTGTAAATTTTAAATACATTTTTTTGCATTTGAAAATTTAAAAAGTGTATTTTTGTCGTAAATCCTCGACAAGTATGATCAGACTACTTTCTTTCAAATCGTTTCCAGTTTTTGTTTTTTGTATTCTATTTATCGGCCAACAATTAACCGCTAAAGCAATGGCTCAGGTAAATGGAGAAGATGGATTGGACAAGACTGTCACAGTTCAGTATAATAAGTTGAGTCTTTCTATGGTAGAGTCAACTGAGAAAAATTTAAAAAGCAGTAAGGCAAAAGATGTCAAATTGGAGCCTCTGACAATTGTCGAAGAAAATATTGCGAACAACCTTTCCTCTCATTGGGCCTGGCCTGAATATACTTTGGATATGATAGATTCATATTCTCCATTTTTATTTAGAACCAAAAAATCCCAAGCAGTTGAGGAAGTTAAAGTCCTTCTTACAGTTGATTCTAAAGGTAAATTGTCAGGATATGAATTGGTGTCGGAAGTAGATAAAGGATTGAAAGAACGTTTAGATTATTTAGTTAGAAAGCTTCCAAAATGTAAGCCCGTTCCTGGATTTTCTAATTATTCACCTGAGGTATTTGAACTGACAATCAGAAAATAAGGTCCGGTTTTCCGCTTTTTCTTTAAACGGTGCTATTACACAATAGCACCTTTTTTATTTTTATCACTTTCAAAAACCACCACCCTCCATGAAAAAAATCATTACTCTTTCAAGTTTTGCTTTAATTGCTGGCTTGTCTCAAGCCCAAGTGCAGCCATTTCAAAAGGAACCCCTTTTTCCAGAAAATAACTCCAAATCAAAGTTTCATACTGTTTCTGGAGAAAGACATGGCCCTTCATTTTTTAAAAAAGAAGCATTTCCCGAAGTTGAATATACACCAGGGGAAAAACTAGCATTTGATAAATACCATACTGTAAATGTGATGTATCACTGGTATGAGACTTGGGCAAAACAATTTCCAGAGATAGTTGACCTTTATATAGTTGGTGAATCCTTGGAAGGTCGTCCTATTTATCAAATGACGATCACAAATAAGAATACAGGAAAAGAGACAGATAAACCTGCGGCTTATTTTGAAGGGGGCAGACATTCTGGAGAAATCACATCTTCCGAATCAATCCTTTGGTTGACTCAGCATATTTTGGAGAATTATGGAAAGGATGCGGAAATCACACATTTGGTAGATACAAAGACAATTTACCTGCGGCCTCAAAACAATCCTGATGGTTCCAATCTTTACTTATATACTGCTCAAGCAAATAGAAGTACTGTAAGACCTCATGACAATGATCGAGATGGGTTGATTGATGAAGATCCTGGAGAAGATTTGGATGGAGATGGCATCTTATACCAGATAAGAAAAAAAGCTGTTACTGAAGAAGACAAAAAGAAGGCGAACTTTATTGTCAATCCAGACCACCCATCCGGTAAGCTCATGAAAAGAGTTGAAGCTGGAAAAGGTGAATATTTGATGTATTCTGAAGGGATTGATAATGATGGAGATGGAAGATATAATGAAGATGGAATCGGAGGACTCGACCTTCATAGAAACTATCTGGAAAACTGGAGGCCTGATACTGGGGGAGATTTGACAGGACGGGGATATACTCAAAATGGTGCAGGTGAATTTCCTCTGAGTGAGCCTGAAAGCAAAGCCACAGTTCTTTGGGTTTTGAGTCATCCAAATATTTCTGTGGTGAATTCCATGGACACACGCGTTCCCATGCACCTTCGAGCCCCATCTACTTCCAAAGCTGAAGAAAGTATGTATCCTTCAGATTTGGATATATATAAGGAAATGGATGAGTTGGGACTTTCTTTTACTGCCTATCCTTGGGCTGGAGATGTGTACGAGACTTATGCGACAAGATATAAAGTCAATAGAATGACAGGGGATCCTTTGAAACCATCTCCTTTATTCGGACATGGTCCTGATTTCGGGTATTTCTATTTCGGAAGTGTTTGGTATGGAGATGAGTTATGGAACAACGGTGCCATGAAAGATTACAATGGAGATGGGATTTACGATGACTACGATGCCCTGATGTGGGATGAAGAGGAGAACGGTGGTAGAGGTTTTAAATCTTGGACTCCAATGACCCATCCAGAGTTGGGAGAGGTAGAGATTGGAGGTTTTCATCCGAAGTTTTTTGGACAAAATGGTCCTACTTGGCAGCTTGAAAATTGGGCTAAAAAGCAAGCACAATTCAACTTAGCTATGGCCAAAAGACTTCCTGAATTGAAAGTAGGAGATGCGATGGTGAAAGATTTAGGAAAAGGCGAATATGAAATCAGTATTTCTTGGGAGAATGTTGGTGGTTTGCCGGTAGCATTAGAACAAGCCAAATTGGTGAAAATAGTACAGGAAGATCGAGTGTCTCTGAATTTTGATAAAGAGCTAACAGAAGGCTATGAAGATGCAAAAGTTCAGATTCTAAGTCCTGAACTATACGATAAAACCATTTACGCCGGATATACAGGGAAGGGTGAAAAGAAATCGGCTACATTCAAATTGAAGGTTAATTCGGATCAACCTGTCAAAGGAAAGATCAGATTGTCTTCGACTAGAGGAGGCTTTTTTGAAAAGGAATTTACAATAAACTAAAACCAATTATTTATGCTACGTAAAATTAGCGGAGTCATGTTGGTCTGTCTTTTTTTGGCAGTCGGCAGCTTATCTGCTCAGCAAAAGAGATCCCTTACTCATGATGATTATGATGGGTGGGAAAGTCTATCTTCCAATAGAATTACCAAAGATGGTAAGTGGGTAGGCTATATGATTTCTCCACAAGAAGGAGATGGGAGGCTTGAAATTCTTTCTTTTAAGGATGTTTCCAAAAAGTTCGTGATTTCTAGAGCTCAAGGATGGAGTTTTTCGCCAGATGGAGCATTTGCTGTTGGGAAAATTGAACCACAGGCTGATTCAGTGAGACTATTGAAACTGAAAAAGACCAAAAAGGATGACATGCCAAAGGATAGCCTTTTTATCTATCAGATGGCAAATGGCAACTTGGAGAAAATGGCCAATGTAAAATCTTTCTCTATTCCTCAAGAGGAGGGAAGTTGGATTGCTATTCAGTTTGAAAAAGAAAAACCAGCGAAAAAAGATCCTTCCGATTCTACAAAAACTGAAAAACCGAAAAAGACAGATGGCACAAAGCTGTTGGTGAGGTCTTTAGACGGTTCAAAGTCTTATGAATTTGAAAGAGTAAAGAGTTATGGCTTTTCCAAAAATGGTGACTTCCTTCAGTATGTTTTAGCTGAAGAAGACACCTTAGATAATGCCGCTATTCAACTTTTGAACTTAGCGACAGGTGAATCCAGTCTTTTGCATGAGGGGAATACCAGTTATGAAAGAGTTTCTTTCTCTCCAGAGTCAAAATATCTGGCATTTGTCAGTACCAATGATTCAGCTAAGGCTGAAAAGCCATATTATGAGATTTTCTTGACTACAACTGCTTCTCCTGATGTGAATGTTTTGATAGGAAACGAAACTCCAGGATTACTTGAGGATAGTAGAATTAGTTCGGATGCTTCAATTCGTTTCTCTGAGGATGAATCTAGAATGTTTTTTGGTGTGATGGATGATTATGTGGATTATGACTATGAATCTGACACCACTATTTTGGATGAGGATCGCGTAAGCTTGGATATCTGGGGATGGCAAGATGCTGAAATCCAACCAATGCAGTTGAAAAACAAATCTCGTGAACAAAAAAGAACTTACACGGCTACTATTGACTTGAGTGATAAGCAAGTTGCTCAATTGGAAGATAGAGAAGTCAACAATGTGGTTCTGGAAAGTAAAATCGAAAAAGATTTTGCTTTAGCTTGGACGGATGCTCCTTACAGAAGGAACTATAGCTGGGATATCCAAATCGGTAGAGATTTATATGCTGTAGATATTGAAACAGGAGCTAGAACCTTGATTGAAAAGAATATCTCTGGATATCCAAGCCTTTCTCCAGAAGGGAAATATGTTTCCTGGTACTCTGGAAGGGATAGCTCTTGGGTTGCTTATGATTTAGCTTCCAAAAAACAAATTGACTTGACTGAAGGTATTGAAGGAGTCGTTTTTTATGATGAATTGCACGATTCCCCTTCACTTCCTGGTTCTTATGGATCTGCAGGATGGTTGGCAGATGATGCCGCGATCTTGATTTATGACCGATTTGATATTTGGAAAATTGATCCAAAAAATCCTTCGGCTGCAGTTAATCTTACTTCTGGTGAAGGAAGAAAACAATCGATCCAGTTTAGAAGACAAGACTTGGATAGAGAGGAGAGAAGTATCGATCCAAAAGCTACTTTGTATTTGACTGCTTTCAATGAAATCAATAAAGAGTCAGGGATGTATACTGGTAAAATCAATGGTGGAGCTCCAGCTAAAATCATTATGACTCCGCATAGATATTATGGCTTGACCAAAGCGAAAGATTCTGATGAGATCATAATCCGAAGAAGTACCTATAATGAAAATCCAGACTTGTATTTGGGTGATCTTTCTTTGAAGAACCTTAAAAAAGCTTCTGATCTTAACCCACAGCAGGCAGGAATCAAATGGGGTTCTGTAGAATTGGTTGATTATTTAGCTAATGACGGCACTCCACTTCAAGGATTGTTATTCAAGCCAGAATATTTTGATGAAAATAAGAAGTACCCAATGATGGTGTATTTCTATGAAAGAAACAGTGATGGTCTATACAATTATAGAACTCCTGCTCCATCTGCTTCCACTATTAATATCCCTTACTTTGTAAGTAATGATTATGTGGTGTTTGTTCCAGATATTAAGTATGAATTGGGCCTTCCAGGACCATCAGCATATGATTGTATCATTCCTGGAGTTCAGTCAGTAGTGGCAAAAGGTTTTGTCGATAAAGAAAATATGGCAATCCAAGGACAAAGCTGGGGAGGATATCAAGTTGCGTATTTAATCACCCAAACAGATATGTTTAAAGCTGCTGGTGCAGGTGCGCCTGTGGTGAACATGACTTCTGCTTATGGTGGAATCAGATGGGGGACTGGGATGAGTCGTATGTTCCAATACGAACAAACTCAATCAAGAATCGGAGGGACTCTTTGGCAAAAGCCTCTTTATTATATTGAGAATTCTCCTCTGTTCTTCATGGATCGTGTGAATACTCCGGTTTTGATTATGCATAATGATGAAGATGGTGCCGTTCCATGGTACCAAGGCATTGAGATGTTTATGGCTTTGAAGAGATTGAATCAGCCTGCTTGGTTGCTTCAGTACAATGGGGAGGACCATAACCTTCGCCAAAGAAAAAACAGAAAGGATCTTTCTGTAAGATTGAGTCAGTTCTTTGATCACTATTTGAAAGGAGCTCCTGCTCCACTTTGGATGACAGAAGGTCTTCCTGCAGTGGAAAAAGGAAGAACTTTGAAATATGAATTGAATGATAAATAAGAGAAGATCCTCGGCTTAGGTCGGGGACTTTTTTTAGCTGAAATCCTGGATTTTTGAGATTTTATTGTCCTTGAATTCAAATATTGATTTGCCTTCAAAATCAAGTTTGTCCCCTTTTCTAGGGCCATTTGGAATGTCTATCCTTAAAGTCGCTTGATAGGAAATTGTAACTTTAGAATTACTTTTCTGATGAGTGATATTCAATATGGATTGATTTCTTTCTGAAAAATACCCCAATGCTTCCAAAGCTTGATTTTTAAATGCTTTTTTTCCAACCAAAAAGTGAGTCTTTTCATCTCCAGAGAAGTTTTCAAAGATTAATTCTGAATGAAGTGGACTGAGCATTTTCTCCACTTTCATGTCATTGTACGCAGAGATGTATTCCTTAATTAGAGTTTCTCTTTCCTGATTTTTCATATGAAGGGAATAAAAAAAGCTGAACCTTAATGATCCAGCTTGATATTTTTAAACTGCTACAGGTGCTTTAATATGCGGGTGTGGATCATAATTGACCAATTCAAAATCTTCGTATTTGAAATCAAAGATGTCTTTTACTTCTGGATTGATTTTCATGGTTGGAAGCGGTCTGAAATCACGACTTAATTGCAATTCAGCTTGCTCCAAATGGTTTAAATAAAGGTGCGCATCTCCAAACGTGTGAACGAATTCGCCTGGTTCCAAATCACAAACCTGAGCAATCATCATGGTGAATAGAGCATAAGAAGCGATGTTAAATGGAACTCCCAAGAATACATCTGCACTTCTTTGATAAAGTTGACAGGAAAGTTTGCCGTCGGCCACGTAGAATTGGAAAAGAGTATGGCAAGGAGGAAGAGCCATATTGTCTACATCCGCAACATTCCAAGCACTCACGATATGCCTTCTGCTATCAGGTTTGGTTTTGATTTGATGAATCAGGTTTTTGATTTGGTCGATTTCTCCACCTTTTCCGTCAGGCCAATGTCTCCATTGGTACCCATAAACGGGACCTAAATCCCCATTTTCATCAGCCCACTCATCCCAGATAGAAACCTTGTTGTCTTTGAGATAGGTGATGTTACTGTCGCCTTTTAGAAACCAAAGCAGCTCTATAATGATACTTCTCAAATGAAGTTTTTTGGTAGTTACCACAGGAAAACCTTCAGAAAGATCAAAACGCATCTGATGTCCAAAAATGCTGATGGTACCCGTTCCCGTCCTGTCGGATTTCTTGGTTCCTTCACTCAAAATCTTCTTCATCAAATCGTGGTACTGCTGCATTTTTTTCGGGTTTTAAAGACCTCGGCAAGATACTAGGTTCCTTGAAAAATCGGAACTTGAAAAAGAGAAACTCAGCGATAATAATTTTAAATCTTTGACAAATCTTGTCAATTATTAATTCGCCTATTCTGATTCAGGTGAAGAGTTTTCTAACTGAAACGTCGCAGATACTGGATAATGATCTGAATAGTCTACCTCTCGATGTGTTTTGAAATCTACAGCTTTCAAGCTTTGAGATGTGAAAATATGGTCGATCCTTAAGAAGAAAAGAATTTTGTTGTAGGTAAAGCCAAATCCTCTTCCAGCAGTTTCAAATGCGTTTTTCAAAGTTTTGCTCAGCCTGAAATAGGTGTTTGAGTAGGGGATTTCATTGAAATCACCCATAACAATTACTGGGTGTGGACTATTGGCTATATGTTCTTCCAAAACTTTTAATTGCTTGCTTCTTTCCAAACTTCCACGGTGCAGTTTACCCAAAGTTTGTCGGTATTTTTCTTTGACACCGTCAATATTGTCCAAAGATTCTGAGTCGATTTTCATGGACTCCAAATGACAGTTGTAGATTCGGACAGTATCTGAATTGTATTTTATATCTGCGAAAATAGCTCCGTTGGTGTGTTGGGCTTCAAATACCTTCCCATCATTGACAATAGGGTAGCGCGAAAAAATTGCCAAACCATAAGAATTTCTTTTTGGCTTGCCTTCAATGATTTGATAGGAAACTTCCAATCCAGAATCTTCGCCCAATAGTTTTACAGCATTTCTGGATGGAGTTGTGGAGTTCTGATAAAACTCTTGAAAGACCTTCACGTCTGCAGGATGGTCTTGAAGCCAAGTGAAAATATTTGGATCAAACTTTCCTCCATTTCTCCCTTTATAATTGAATAGATGAGCATTGTAAGTCAACACTTGGAGTCCTTCGGGATTATCTGTTTTTGGATTCAGTTGAAATGTGATTTCAGCAAATCGATAACCTATTAGCAATGCTGCCAAAGGGACAAAGGCTAATTTTCTCCAAGAAAGAGTAAGGATGATAAATAGGAAAAAGTTGATCAGCCAAGCAACTGGTATCAAGAATGGTAAAAGCCCAACATACGGGAAGTCCTCTGGTGAAATAAATACACTCCCAAAAACTAATAGCGTACAAAGGAAAAGAAGCCAAGTAAGAAATCTCATGAAATAGATTCCAGATTATGGTAATAGTTTGGTTTAATTTAATTGGTAATCTAATCCTCAAACGGATTCTTTCCGTAAAGAAGCAAAAGAGAGGCTAGAAAATGAAACTGTTTATAAAAATGTCTTTTTACCTGAATAAATTTTTGAACAACATCAGGCAGGAATTTTGCATACGATAAATTATCCTTTTATTTCAGTATTAAATTGAAACAATATGAATAACCGCTACACAATTTGGGTCTTTGTTATTTTTGGAGCATTACTCTTTTCCTGCTCATCTAAAACTTCTGAGGAAGCTTCTACCGAAATGGAAACTATGGAAAGTACTGAAGAGTCTTCTGAAGAATCTAGGCCTAGCCCGTTGGAAGTCAAAACTGGTCAAATTTCTGGGAAGGATTTTCGAGTTCAATACGGCTCTCCAGCCGTTAAGGGAAGAGAATTGTGGGGTGATTTAGTTCCTTATAATGTGGTGTGGAGAACAGGTGCAAACGAAGCTACTTATGTGGATTTATCCGCTGATATGACAGTAGAAGGTAAAACTTTGGCAGCTGGAAAATATTCAATGTTTACCATTCCAAAGGAAAATGGAAAGTGGACTGTGATCTTCAATTCAGAATGGGATTTGGAACATGGACATTTTCAATATGATGAGAAAAATGATGTTTTGAGAGTTGAAGTTAGCCCAGAATGGGTGGCGGAAGCTCAAGAAAGGCTGTCCATAGATATTGAGTCACCTGGATTGGTGATTCGTTGGGAAAAATTAAAGTTGCCAATAACAATTCAGTAAGATTTTAAAATATTCCAAAGCCCTGAAATTTTGTTTTCAGGGCTTTTTTATTTGGATTTAGTGGTTTTTCACTGATTTTAGTAAAAAGAATCTTTCAGCTAAATTCGCTACCTATCAAAGACCCTGTCACCCATGAAATATATAGGTTTCATTTTTGTTTTTCTTTTGACCTTGGCCTTAGGATATTTTGGTTCAATCCCACTTGGCCCAGCTCCTCCTATTGTTCCATTATTAGATCCCAATCATGGGTTTTGGCAGCAAACCAAAAGTGAGGATGATTTTGCGGAGGAAGAGATTACTTTGGAGAATCTGACTTCACCGGTAAAGGTGACATATGATGAAAATTTAATCCCTCATGTTTTCGCTAAAAATGAGGAAGATTTATATAGGATTCAAGGATACGTAACAGCGCAGCATCGACTTTGGCAGATGGAGTTTCAGACAATGGCAGCGGCAGGGCGAATTTCTGAGATTGTTGGCCCAATTGCTTTGGATCTTGATAGAATGACTCGTAGAAAAGGGTTAGGGTACGGAGCAGAGTTAGGAATAAATTTTTTGCAAGAAAAGGATCCTGAGACATTAAGGTTTTTGGAAGCATATGCAGATGGGGTGAATCAATATATTGATCAATTAAGTGATGCTAGATTACCTGTAGAATATAAAATTCTCAATTACAAGCCTGAGCACTGGACTGCATACAAGTCCTTACTGCTTTTGAAGTATATGTCTGATATGCTTGTTGGGGATAAGGACTTAGAATTTTCAAATTTGAGGAAAATCCTAGGTGAGGAACTTTTGAACAAGTTGTATCCAGATTTTCCAATTGATAATGATCCTATTATTGAAGCGGATCATGTTTGGGATTTTCAACCTATTCCTATTTCCAAACCAGATAGCCTCAATTATCCAAACGATGAATTGGTAATAGAACCTTTGCCACAGCCTGAAGAGGGTACCGGCTCAAATAACTGGGCAGTTTCTGGATCAAAAACCAAAAGTGGCAATCCTATTCTAGCAAATGACCCTCATTTGAGTTTAAATCTTCCCTCTTTGTGGTATAGTATGCAATTGAGTACCCCGGAGTATTCTGTAAAAGGAGCAACCTTACCAGGGGCATTAGGTGTGATCTCTGGATTTAATGAAAATGTGGCTTGGGGAGTAACCAATGCCACTAAAGATGCTCGGGATTGGTATAAAATTACTTTTCAGGATAATAGTCGATCGACTTATAAATATGGAGATGAGTGGCGAAAGACTGAATTTAGAGTAGAAGAAATCAAAGTAAAAGGTGAGGAAACCTTTTTGGATACGGTAGTCTATACCCATTATGGCCCTGTTGTTTATGATCGGACCTTTAGAGGAGAAAGACAAGATGCAAATTTTGCCTTAAAATGGACTGTTCATGAAGGATCCAATGAGCAACGCACATTCCTGATGCTCAATAGATCCAAAAATCATAATGATTACAACGCGGCCTTGGATAACTTCACTGCTCCTGCTCAAAACTTTGCTTTTGCGTCAAAATCAGGAGATGTAGCGATGAGAGTCCAAGGGAAATTTGCTTTGAAATGGCCTGAACAAGGGAAGTTTTTTATGGATGGAGCTGATCCAAGGATGGAGTGGCAACAATATATTCCCAATGATCAGAATCCGAGTACATTGAATCCCGAAAGGGGATTTGTTTCTTCGGCGAATCAACATCCCGTTGCTCAATCCTATCCTTATTATGTTTTTGACAATAGTTATGAGCATTATAGAAACAGAAGATTGAATAATCGTTTGAGAGAAATGAATAATATCACAGTTGAGGATATGCAAGCTCTCCAATTTGATGATTACTATTTACATGCTGCAGAAGCTTTACCAGTCATGTTAGGCTTGCTTGGAGAACCATCTGAATTGAGTGACATAGCAGCAAAATTTCTAGAAGAAGTGAAAGGATGGGACTTATATGCAGATCCGAATCAAAAAGGGCCTACGATTTTTTATCTGTGGTGGAATGAAACGTACAATCAGATTTGGAAGGATCTAAGCAATTTGGAAGTACCTGTGGTAAGACCCAATAACTATCAGACAACGCTATTAATGAAAACAGAGCCTGAGAGCTCGGTTTTTGACTTAAAAAGTACTTCAGTTACTGAAAATGCTTCTGACCATGTGAAGAAAGGATTTGAGGAGATGGTAGAAAAATTGGAAAAATGGACAGAAGATGAAGGAGATTATTCTTGGGCAAATTATAAGAGAACTACAATTCAACATCTTGTACCTCAGTTCAAATCTTTTTCAGTAGCAAATGTTTATACTGGAGGAGGAAGAGGAATGTTGAATGCGACCAGTGAAAGGCATGGGGCAAGTTGGAGAATGGTAGTAGAACTTGGAGAAGAAATAAAAGCTTATGGAGTTTATCCTGGAGGGCAATCTGGAAATCCTGGGAGTAAATATTATTCCAATTTCATCCCCCTTTGGGCAAATGGAAAATATTTGGATTTTGCACTGAGAAAGGAAGATCAAGATTTACCTGTTTTGTTTAATACCACATTTAACCCTGTAAAATGAAATTTTTTGGAATCTTAGTCGTCACCATTTTAGTGGTTGTTTTTGTAAATCCATTTCTGCCTTATTGGGCTGTTATGGTTATTTTATTTGTCATCGCGGCATTATTAAAACCAGGGAATTCTGCGGCATTTTGGGGAGGAGGATTTGGTATGGCTCTATCTTGGATTGGGCTTAGTTTATATTTGACAATCAATTCAGGAAGTGATTTACCAGATAGAATGGCTCAGATTATAGGAGCCCCTTCAGGCACTGTGTTGATGGCTGTAACAGGGGTGATAGGCTTTTTTTTAGGAGGATTCTCTTCCTTGAGTGGTAATTTATTCAGAAACCTAATCAAACGGAGACCTACCAATATTTACCGAGGATAGGTCTTTAATTCATTTTTTGAGGCGTTTTAAGTATAAATTCTAGAGGGATTATTTTTTCCAATTCTTTCTAATGAGTACCTTTGTTACTCACTTATTCAGTGTTTTTTAATGTTAGAATCGCTAATCACCTCAAAGACTCGATTGAGGCTTCTTGTGAAGTTTTTTGTCAATGACAGAAATCAAAGTCATCTAAGAGGATTGGCAGATGAGTTTGGTGAGTCTACAAATGCTATCCGAAAGGAACTGAATAACTTGACTCAGGCAGGGATATTGCTCAAACATTCTGAGAAAAATAAGATATCCTATCAGGCGAATACCCAACACCCCTTCTATATCAACATTCGAGACATAATTCGAAAATATTTAGGACTAGACATGTTGCTAGAGCAGATTTTGGAACGTATGGGTGAAGTTGGTCAAGTTGTTTTGGTAGGAGATATCTCCAAAGGAATTGATTCTGGGAAAATTGATGTGGTAGTGACAGGTGAGAATCTGAACAAAGATTATATCAAATCCCTGACAAAAAGAATAGAAGAGATGATTGAAAGAAAGGTGGTCTTTATGCTAAAAAATGACCGCTATGAAAGCAATGGTCTTGTTTTATTTGATACTAAAATAGGAGTCTAAAGCAATTTAGACTTTGTGAATTTAATAATCCCTTCTAGGCGCATATGTGACTGAAAGGGCGAAGCTGTACCCAATTGAGGATTGTGAATAAATTGTTCGAAATTGAATTTTCATCAAACCATTCGGATTTGAAAAGCGAATTGAAAAATAACCTAGTATTTGGAATAAAGAGTCTTCTTTTGATTCTTGTGGCGTTTTTTGTTGCCTTCCAAGTCGAAGCCCAAAGCTTATCTGATATTCAAAATATCAAGGTTGATAATTTGTCAGATGCTCAAATAGAGCAATTGATCAAAAGAGCTGAAGCAAGTGGATTGACAAGCAATCAGTTGGTAGGAATGGCCAGAGAAAGAGGGATGCCAGCAGCAGAAGCAATGAAACTGAGTCAACGAATCTCTCAGCTTCAATCTGCTGCAAATTCAACTGGTACAGGAATAGGGAGTTTCGGAGGTCGATCCATGACAGGTGAACAGGGGATAGATATGTTTGATTCCTTGAGAAGATCAGATCCATATTATGATCTCACACCAACACAAAAGAAAATTTTCGGTTACAAGCTGTTTCATAACAGATCATTGGATTTCAGCCCAAGTTTGAATTTGCCGACACCCTTGTCTTATGTGATAGGTTCCGGAGACCAATTATTAGTAGATGTGTATGGAGCGTCCCAGCAATCATTTGATTTGACAGTAACACCGGAAGGTAGAGTCTTATTGCCCAATATTGGTCCTATTCAAGTTGGTGGTTCCACCATTGAAGCAGCTTCGGCAAGAATTAAGACAAGTTTAGGTAGAATCTACTCTGGCCTTTTGGGGTCTAACCCAAATACTTTCCTTCAAGTTAGATTAGGAAATATTAGGTCCATTAAAGTTTCTATGGTAGGAGAATTGACCAAGCCAGGAACATACACTTTGCCATCTTTTGCAACTGTTTTTAATGCTTTGTATGCTGCTGGAGGTCCTAATGAAAATGGCGCATTTAGAAATGTGCAGGTTTATCGTAATTCGAAATTAGCGGCGACGGTAGATATTTATGAGTTTCTATCAAAGGGTGACCAAAATGCCAATATTGTACTTCAAGATAATGATGTAGTAATAGTTCCTCCTTTACAGGCAAGAGTAGAGGTGATTGGGCCTGTGCGAAGGGAGGGATTGTTTGAGGTGAAGCCAAACGAGACTTTATCAGACCTCTATATTTACACTGGAGGATTCCAAAGTCTTGCTTATAAGGATAGAGTGACTGTAAGGAGAATCGAAAATAATGAGCGAAAAGTTTTTGATGTTCCACAGTCCGAATACGCTACTTTCCAACCAAAAGATGGGGATGAGATTTTAGTAGGTGAGGCTTTGGAGAGGTTTACAAACAGAGTTCAGGTAACTGGTTCGGTTTATCGACCGGGCGAATTTGCTTTGAGCTCTGGCGGCCTAACTGTCAAGCAATTAGTTGAAAAAGCTGAAGGATTGAGGCCTGAGGCATTTACAACAAGAGCAACACTCTATAGAACAAGTGATGATTTGACATTAGCGGCGGTTCCATTAGACCTCAAGGGAATTTTAGATGGTACAAGTGCCGATGTTGAATTGAAAAATGAAGACTTGTTATTTGTTCCAAGTAGATATGACATCCAAGAGGAATATTATGTGAAAGTTTCTGGTGAAGTGAATTTTCCTGGAACTTATCCATTTGCTTCTGAAATGACTGTAGGAGATTTGGTCCTGAGAGCAGGAGGGTTTTTGGAATCAGCAAGTAACTCTTCAATTGAGATTGCCAGAAGAGTTAGGGATAGCGGTTCCGGCAAAATTGCAGATGTGATCAGTTTATCTATAGATGCAGATATGAAATTATCTCAAGAAGAAGCCAGTACTCCTCTGAGTCCATTTGATCATATTTTCATCAGGAGAAGACCTGGATTTGAACAAGAGCAGTTGATCACAGTCAAAGGTGAAGTTAGATACCCTGGAAATTATGCTATCACTTCAGCGAATGAAAGAATTTCAGATGTCATCAAAAGATCTGGAGGACTTTCTCAGTTTGCCTATCCAAAAGGAGCAAGTTTGATTAGGAGAACGATTTATTTTGAAGGACCGACTGAGGAAGAAATTCGGGAAGATAGATTAAAAGAACTTCGGGATAATTTGGATCCGTTGAAAAATAGAAATACAAATGAGGCTGAACAGATTTTGTTCGAAAGGATTGAAAGAAAACTCGAACAAATTGAGGAAGTAAAGGCCCAAGAAGAAAGAAGTAGATTCCAAGAGAAAATCTTTGAAGTATCTAATCCCTTAGATAGTTTATCTATTGATTCTACACTGAATGCATCAAGGTATAAAGAAGAGGATTTGGTCGGGATTGATTTGGAATATATTATGGATCACCCAGGCTCAGAGGCAGATTTGATCCTTTTTGAAGGGGATGTGATTCAGATTCCTAAACAACTTCAAACAGTTAGGATGGTAGGAGAGGTGCTACTACCTACTACCACAAGATTTGAGAAAAATAAAAGCCTTAAAGCATATATCTCAAAAGCAGGAGGGTTTACCGAGAATGCAAGAAGATCCAAAGCATATGTGATTTATGCCAATGGAGATGCAGCAAAAACCAAAAGCTTTTTAGGAATAAAAAATTATCCAAAATTAGAACCGGGAGCAGAAATTGTTGTTCCCAAAAAACCTATTCGAGAAAGGATGAGTGCGGCTGGATGGATAGGTATCGCGTCGAGTTTAGCAACATTGGGAATTCTTGTTGAAAGATTGATTAATTAATACCACAATAACACTATGAAAATAGCAGTAGTAGGTACAGGTTATGTAGGCCTAGTATCAGGAGCATGTTTTGCTGACGTAGGAATTGAAGTTACCTGCGTAGATATCGATCAAAAAAAGATTGAAAAGCTTAAAAATGGCATTATGCCAATTTATGAGCCGGGTCTAGAAGAAATTGTAATCAGAAACTATAAAAGTGGAAGACTACATTTTAGTACTGATCTTGGTGAAGCAATCCAAGGAGCCGAAGTGGCATTTATTGCAGTAGGAACACCTCCTGGCGAAGATGGTTCTGCTGATTTGAAATATGTACTAGCTGTTGCTGATGAAATCGGTCAAAAAATGACAGATTACATCGTCGTTGCCACTAAGAGTACTGTACCTGTGACCACAGGTGAAAAAGTTAGATCTGCTATAAAATCGGCCTTGGATAAAAGAGGTTCTGATTTGCCATTTGCAGTAGCTTCAAATCCAGAATTCTTGAAAGAGGGAGCTGCAGTAGAGGACTTTTTAAAGCCGGACAGAATTGTGATTGGAATTGATGACGAAAGAGCTGAAAAGATTATGCAGCGTCTTTACAAACCATTCCAATTGAGCGGTGAGCGTATCATCTATATGGATATTCCTTCAGCAGAGATGACAAAATATGCTGCTAACGCAATGTTGGCAACAAAAATATCTTTCATGAATGATATTGCTAATCTTTGCGAAAAGGTTGGTGCCAATGCAAACATGGTTAGAAAAGGAATTGGATCTGATCCAAGAATTGGCAATAAGTTTATTTATCCAGGTGTTGGTTACGGAGGTTCCTGTTTTCCAAAAGATGTGAAGGCTATTATCCGTACAGGAAGAGAATATGGTCATGAGCTTCGTGTATTACAATCTGTAGAGGACGTCAATGAAGATCAAAAGCATGTATTAGCTAACAAAGTGAAATCACATTTTGGAGAGGATCTTTCAGGGATGACCTTTGCAATGTGGGGATTGAGCTTTAAGCCAAATACGGATGATATGAGAGAGGCTCCAGCCGCAGTAATTATTGATGAATTGAGAGCTGCTGGTGCAACAGTGAAAGCATATGATCCAGTTGCTATGGAAGAAGCAAAAGAGCATTACATCTTTGATAAGGTGACTTATTGCAAAGATGCTTATGATGCTCTTGTCGATGCAGATGCATTGTTACTAGTAACTGAGTGGTCAGAATTTAGAATTCCTAGCTGGGAAGTTGTTTCTAAATTATTGAAGAACAAGGTGATTTTTGATGGAAGAAATATCTATGACAAAAATTATCTTGGGACACTTGGTTACACACATTACGGTATCGGGTCGAAGTAAAATTTGTTGCCCCCATGTGATTCATGGGGGCATTCCTATGTTTTTTAATCAATAAAAAGTGGTAATCGCAGGTGCTGGTGGGCATGGTTTAGAGGTTTTTCAAAGCCTTGTTGATCAGGGATTTGATGGCTCCGAAATATTTTTTTTTGATGGGGATATTTCAAAAAAGAAAAGTCACCTATTCTCTGAAAGGGTGATTTGTTCTTTAGACCATATTTCAGAGATCTTTCAAAAAAACGCTGAGTTTTGTTTGGGAGTGGGAAACCCAATTCATAGGCAAAATTTTGAATTGCTTTTAACTAAAATTGGAGGTACTCTCAAAGGATTGGCTCATCCATCAGCCATATTTGATCAAACTCATGTATTCACTTTCGTTGATAAAATGGCCTTTTCGTTTGTTGGTCCAAATACCAACCTTGGCAAAGGGGTTTTGGTGAATGTAAGAGCTAATATCCATCATGATTGCAAAGTTGGGGAATATACAGAGATAGGACCGGGAGCTATGCTTTTGGGAGGTTCGACAATTGGTGAGAAATGTAGAATCGGAGCAGGTGCAGTGATTTTACCTGGAGTGAGTTTAGGAGATGAAATAATCGTTGGAGCAGGGGCAGTGGTTACAAAAGACTGTTTCCAAGCCGGGGCGATTTTGAAAGGGGTTCCAGCGAAATAATATTTAAAATTTTGGCAGCACTTAAATTAAAAATACTAAAAGGAGTTTTCTGGAACTCTTTGCAAGTGTTGGTTAACAAGTCTTTTAGTTTTGTAATCAAGCTTGTTCTTGCCAAAATTTTGTTTCCGGAGGAATTCGGGATTGTAGGAATGGCTTTGGTTTTTACTTCTTTTGTGGAGGTTTTTAATGATTTAGGCTTTGGAGCAGCCTTGATTCAAAGGAAAAATGAAAACCTTACAAAAGAGCATTTTTACACTGCCTTTTGGACTGGAGTCGGCTGGTCATTGATTATGTACCAAGTCATGATTTTTGTGGTAAGCCCTTTAGCGGCATCTTTTTATAACGAACCACTTCTATTAAAAATCATTCCGGTATTGTCTATTTCAGTTTTATCTAGCCCTATTAATTTGGTTCATAAAGCTCAGTTAATGAGGGATTTGAACTTTAAAAAGGTGGCTCAAATAGAAAATTTGTCAGCAATAGCATCAGGAATACTTTCTCTTGTTTTGGCACTGAATGGAGCTGGAGTCTGGTCTTTAGTTTTTAATTCGGTAGCTACTTTTGTAATTAGTATGCCTCTTTACTTTAGGGCTACTAAATGGACACCTAAATTTATCTGGTCACAATCCGCATTTAAGGATATTTTCGGTTTTGGAATCTATACTACCGGTACCAACTTTTCCAATAACCTGATCAATAAATTAGACTACTTATTTATTGGGAAATTTGTAAGCGCTGGTGCCTTAGGTGCTTATACACTTGCCTTCGTCTTGACTGATACTTTTAGAAGCCAAATCATGAGCATCATGAACAAAGTGATGTACCCTGTATATGGAAAGGCGCAAGAAGATATAGCTTCAATCAAAAAGTACTATCTCAACGTAGTGAAGTATAATAGCCTGATTATTAATCCAGTTATGGGGATCTTGATTGTGTTAGGTGAACCTATTGTATTTAACTTTTTTGGGGATAAATGGGAACAAACTATTATTCCTTTGAAAATTATAGCCCTTTCTGTCATTTTTCATATGATGGCAAATAGTAATACCGTTTTGATGAGGGGAATGGGGAAATCCAAAATGGAATTCTTTATCCAATTATTCAAAGCTCTTTTTATTTTCCTTCCGGCAATCAGCATTGGAGTTTATTATTATGGAATAATTGGAGCAGCATATGCAGTTCTGTTCAATAAGTTTGTCAGTGTCTGTATCGCTCAATTCTTTTTAAAGAAACTTATTAATCTTCATTACAAAGAACTTTTCTCTGTTTTGAAAGGAGCCCTTTTGGGACTAATTGTTTCCATGGGAATCGGGTATGTGTCTTACAATTATACACCAGTTGGAATGATTGTTTCTTTGGTTCTGATGATGGGTAGTTATGTAGGGATTATTTGGTTGATTATGGGGGAAGACCTCAAAAAGCAATATTTAGAAATTAAGTTTGGTAAGGAAAAAGTAGCTGGTTGATCGGTATGTTAAAAAAGATATATGGTGGTTTTAAAAGAAGGAAAAACCACTATTTCAAATATAAATTTCCAAGGTTATTTGCAGGGTCGACAAGACTTTCTGCTCTATATTATTTTCTGTTCCACCCAGGATTCTCAAGGGAATTTAAAGGAGTTTTGGCTGGGAAAGTACAGCATTTGAATATTACCTCTTCCAATGGTAAAAACTATTTCATGTTGGTGAGAAACACCCATAGATTGGAGAAGGGATTGTTGATGCAGCCAAGAAAACCAGTTTTTGCCCTTGATTATATCGATGAGACTATGAATTGCTTTGAGTCCATTGCAATAGATCAGGAGGCAAATTTGGAAGAGGGACAGCTGAAATGGTCTAAAGACGTACTGAAAGAGTATTTTTCAGTAGTTGACTCAAATCAAAAGATTGATTCTCTAAAAGCTAGATTCGAAAAAGTACTTTCTTTAAAAACACTTCAAAAAGAAGATGAGGATCAGCATTTCATCCCCTATGAAAGGAGCCGAACGGAATTTTCCCAAATTGATTATGAATCTTTTTATAAACTTTGCCGACAAAGAAGGTCTGTTCGCTGGTTCCAAGAAAAGCCCGTTCCTAGGGAATTAATTGATAAAGCTATTCTAGCTGCAATAGAAGCCCCAAGTGCATGTAATAGACAGCCTTTTAGCTATCGGATTTTTGACAAAAAAGACCTAGTAGATCAAGTTTCTGGTTTTCCTATGGGGACAAAGGGATATGCTCATTCCATCCAAAGTTTCATTGTTGTTGTTGGAAACTTGGAAGCTTATTTTGACGAAAGGGATAGGCATTTGATCTATATAGATGCCTCTTTGGCAAATATGGCATTGATGTTTGCTTTGGAAACTCTAGGCTTGGGAAGCTGTCCGATTAATTGGCCGGAAATAGAATCAAGAGAAAAATTATTGGGAGACTTTTTGAGCTTGAAAGCTTGGGAAAGGCCTGTCATGTGTATAGGAGTAGGATATCCTGACCCAGAAGGCAAGGTTGCCTATTCTAAAAAAAGAGATTTAACTAAAATCAGAAGTTACAATTTTGATGTTCATTGAATTAAGAGGTGTTGAGTTTGTCAACAAAGGTGCTGAGCTTATGCTTCATGCCATCCTTCAGTATTTGAAGGAACAGTTACCTGATGCTGAATTTGTAATGGAGACTAGTCACCGTTCTCCTAAAAGTAAACTAGATAGTTTTGGAATTTTTGAAAAAGCTAGATTAAAGAAAAAGGGATTTGATTTGACATTCCTTTATCAGCTAAGTCCAAAATCTGTCCTTCGGAAAAAACGAATGGTCTTGGATCAAGAGATTTCAGCTGTTTTAGATGCTTCTGGTTTTGCATATGGGGATAAATGGGGAGCAAAAAAAGCTGCTCAAAGAAGCGGTGATCCGATTTTGACTTGGAGATCTCAAGGTAAGAAAGTCATTTTTTTACCACAGGCATTTGGCCCTTTTTCGAGCCAGAGCCTTCAAGAGCAAATGAAAAAAATCGTCAAAAACTCTGATTTAGTTTTTGCTCGAGATGATCAATCATTGGAGTATCTAAAAGCTTTGACTCCTGAAAACAGTGCGATTTCATTAGCTCCAGATTTCACCAATTTGGTAACTGTGAATGCTAGCAATTTGAAGTCCAGCTATAATGATAAAATCTTGATTATTCCCAATCAAAAAATGTTGGAAACGGATAGTCAGGAAATTAATGAAAATTATATTTCATTCTTAGCGACTTTGGTCTCTCAGTTAAAAGTTAAAGGAGAGCTTCCTTTGTTTTTGATTCATGAGAGCAATAAAGATGCAGCCATTGCAGAATCAGTTAACCAACATCTTGAGTCTCCTATTCCCATTGTAAAAGAGGACAATTCATTGGCGGTAAAGGCGATCATCGGTGCTTCAAAAGGTGTTGTTACCTCTCGTTTCCATGGATTAGTCAGTGCTTTATCCCAGGCTATTCCATGTTTGTCAACTGGATGGAGTCACAAGTATCAAGAGTTGATGAAGGATTATAAGTATGAAGAGGGCATGTGTGATGTGTCATTGGAAAAGTCCTATTTATCTACAAAATTGGATTTGATTCTTTCCGAAAAAAAGAGGGAAGAAGTCCACGAAAAGCTGAAAGAGAACTCAACGCTTCAAAAGGAAAGGTCTAAGGCCATGTGGGCAAAAGTGCTCAATTGTTTAAAAGGATAAATGAAGGTTTCGGTCATTATTCCAACCTACAAAAGCTGGGATTTGCTTTCCAAATGTCTACGGGCATTACAGAATCAATCACTTCCAAAGGAACAATTTGAGATCCTAATCGTCAATAATGATCCATTTGAAGAAAAGCCAGCTTCAATTGAACTTCCTCCAAATGCAACACTATTTATTCAGAAAAGACCAGGCTCCTATTCCGCAAGAAACCTGGGAATAGAACAAAGCAAATTTCCAATTTTAGCTTTTACAGATGCTGATTGTATTCCAGATCGAAATTGGTTGGAAAACGGAATTAAGCATATAAAATCTGGATCTGATTTGGTAGGAGGAAGGGTTGATTTCTTCAAAGAAAAAGGTGGAGATGACCTTACATTTTTGTTTGAGAAAACATTCAATTTTAAACAAAAAAGAAATGTTGAGGAGAGAGGGCAAAGTATCACTGCAAACCTTTTTTGTAGGAAGGAAATAGCAAATGAAATCGGACCCTTTTCAGAAAACCTTCTATCGGGAGGGGATTTTGAGTGGACAAAAAAAGCTACCGATTCAGGGTATAAAATGACCTATGGAGATGATACGTTGGTTTTGCACCCTGCTAGGAAAGAATTTAAAAGTCTGGTATCAAAGAAAAAAAGAACTTCTGGAGGAATGTATTACCGATTTTTTGGGGGTTATTCGGATTTTAAAAAGTTGAAATTCACACTCAATATTCTAAGACCTAGAATTTCATTACTTTTCAGAAAGGATATCCAATTTAAAGATAGAGTCAAACTGTTTTTTGCTGTTTGGTATTTGGAGTGGATCGGTGTCAAAGAGATGTATATGCTCGCACATCAAGGAAAATCTGCACAAAGGCATTAACGGTAGAATCATTCGATAGAAAATGAAAAAATTTGATACTGAGAATATCCTGCAATCAGGAGAATTTACTTTGGTCAATTTGATCCATTTATTTAAACAAAAGATCAAATTACTTTGGCTAAGTATTACCTGTGTAATAGGCCTAGGATTGTTAATTTATGTGACTACTCCTAAATCTTATCAGATCCATACTGTATTGTTAATCGAGTCTCAAGAGGGCGCTAATAGTGCCGGAGGATTGGGGTCTTTGGCTCAGCTCTCGGGAGTTAGTTTAGGTGGGGGAGCTTCTCAAAATACTTTTCTAGACCCTGCACTATATCCAGTTATTGTCCAAAGTAAGCCATTCCTTGAGGATCTAATGAAAACAAAGGTTAGCTCAGAGCTGTACCCTGATTCTGTTTCATTGTTCAAATATATGGTTGAAACTCGTCCAGAAAATTCAATAATAAAATCTATCAAACGGCCGACTTCAATTTTTAAAGGACAAATGACTGTAGATTCTGATCAATATGATTCTTTATTGATTCCAGAGAGAGAGCGTTTTGCACCATTGGAGGTTTATGCTATGGGACAAATAGCAAGTCGGATTGCTGTTTCTCCAGAGGGGTCTTTGTTAAACTTGGATACTGAAATGCCTGAAGCGGATCTGTCCTTTCAGTTTTCAAAAAAAGTTAAAAAACTGATAGAGAAATACTCCAGTAGGTATGTGCTCGAAAAGCAAACCAATCAAGTGAACTATTTGGAAGGTCAATACCAAGTAGCTGAGAAGAATTATAAAGATGCTCAAAATACTTTGACAAAATATCGAGAAAGAAACCAAGGGATTACTTTAGAAAGTTTGAAAGCTGTAGAGCAAAACCTGAATGCAGAATACAGTCTGAAATTTGAGTTGTTTAGAACCATTTCTCAAGAATTGGAACTAGCCAAAGTAAAGTTGAATAGTTTAAAACCGATCTTTTCTCAAATCGAACCACCCTATGTCCCAAATAAACCTACATCTCCGAGAATGGCTATGACTCTGGCATTTTCACTTGTTTTGGGATTTTTTCTTGGCTTATTAGCTATAGCTGTCTCTTACATTTTCGCATATTTTAAAATCCACCGAGGCGATTCAAACTGAGCCAAAAGTTTCCGTTGTAATACCTTGTTTCAATAATTCTGACCATTTGGCAGAAACCTTGGATTCTCTGTTAAATCAAGACTATGAAGCTTGGGAGTGTATCATTGTTGATGATGGTTCGACTGATTCAACCATTGAAATCGCTAAGAATTTTGAAAAACAAGATGGCAGGTTTCGAATAATCAATAGAACGGAAACTCTTCCCAAAGGAGCTAATTCCTGTAGGAATCTAGGTGCAAAACTTGCAAAAGGTGAGCTTTTGTTGTTTTTAGATGCAGATGATTTATTATCTAACAATTGCCTTTCTTACCGTACTTCTCAAATTGGAGAACAGATAGATCTAGCAGTTTTTCATACAGGCAATTTTACAGTCTCAACGGAAGAATCTACAGCTTTTTCGAATTTGTTAAATCCCTCTTTTTCAAGGGTTGAATACCTAGACTTGTTTTTGGATTATCAGATCCCATGGCACACTAGTAGTGGACTTTGGGGAAAAGATTTTTTTACTCAAATTGGAGGATTTGACATGGACTTGCAGCGATTTCAAGATGTTGATTTACACATTAGAGCATTAAATTCAGAGAAGATTAGATTGTGGGTGGATGGAAACGATAACTTTACATCCTTTTATAGGAAGTCTACTTTTCATACCCATATTAGTCTAGAAAGAAGACGCTTTGTGCTTGACCAGGGAATTCTTTTTCTCAAAAAATTGAAAAGTGAAGGAGTCCTATCTAGAGCCCAAGGGTTGTTATTGTATTTGATGTTTAGGTTCGAAGAAGTATTGAAAGGAAATGATGTGAAGCATCTTCGAAACTTATTCGAAGGAACTAATGAAATCTTACCAGTTGAAGTGAAGATGATGTTTTCATTAGAGGGAAAATTGATCAAATCCCCAAGTCGAATTAGAAAAGTATTGTCTTTTGGAATTTATAAACTTTATAAGAAATAGGGAAATAAATAGTGAAGGCCTATTACGCAAATATTGACTTTCAGGACTTACTAAGCCTTCCATTTTATTTCTTATTAGTTTATCTAATTCTGATTGGTTTCTCCAAATTGATTTTATTGGAAGACAAACAGTATTTGAATATTCACTTTTTAGGTTTATTACTGTTTTACCTTCTGATTGGTCTGGTTGACTTCAAAATCAAGCTAATACCATACTTTCCAGATACTAATTTATTTACTAGGATTTTAGAGACTGGTGTGACACCTGATAATCAATCAATAGGAGTAAAAGTGGGCTATAAATTATTGGCAATTCCCATGTATTGGGTAGCTCTCAAATCTATTTTTAATTACTTTTTATTTAACGTGCTCTTTTTTCAAATGGGTTTGATTTTGATGGCTGGTGCTTTCAATCAGTTTTATCAAGTGAAAGATGTATGGGTTCAGCGCTTTTTTCTATTGTTAGTGGCATTTATGCCTTCTATTATCATTTATTCATTCACTCCGCTCAGAGAAAGTTACTTTGTATTAGCTATGGGGCTTTTCTTTTATGGAATGTCCCGCAAAAACTTAATTAATATCTTTCTGATTCTTGGGATAATCTTGGCAGCGATTCTAAGAGTCCAGTTGGTTTTGTATTTCTTTATTGTTCTTGGTGCCAGATATTTCTTTAATCTGAAATGGAACAAATCTGCAATAGTCTCTGTACTTGTCATTCTGATTCCAATTTTTTTTATTGGCCTAAACTTCCTTTCCCAAAGCATATTAAGAATTTCAATTACCCCTGAGAGTCTCTCATTATTTAGGAATGTCCAAAGGTTGAATTATTTTGAATCTGGAGTGACTTACCCAGAAGTAAATTGGACTACCTGGTTTGATTTGCTACTTGATTTTCCAGGCTTGTTTTTTCAATTTCTATTGGCTCCTTTTCCGGTTTTGATCTTTATTCCTTTTTGGTCAAAGCTGGCCTACTTTGCAGATGGTTTATTTACATTATTTATACTTTTTCTTGGACTGATAGTGTGGAAGCCTACTAAAACTAGAGGCTTGTGGTTGCTTTTTGCCCTGTTGTATATTGCTATGTCCTGTTTTTTTGAATTCCATTTATTGGGAGCAGTAAGACATCGTTTGCCAGCAACTTTATTGATCATGGGAGCAGTTTCTTATGGGCTTTCCTTTTACTTACCAAAAATCAGATGGTTTTTCAAATTTTGATCTCTTCTATGAACCCAGATCCCAAAGTTTTTGAAGGGCTACCTGCGCCTGCTTTGGTGATTTCACAAAACTCAAAAGGTGAAGAATTTCAAAGTGAGAAGTTTACTTTTTTATCATTCAATGAAAGAGGTCTCTCCAAAAGTCGAAATAGGGCTATTGAAAATACAAAATCAAAATTCGCATTGATATCTGATGAAGATGTGAAATTTGTAAATGATATTGAACAGAAGGTTGTCGATGCATTTCAAAAATATCCCGATTCCGATATTTTAACTTTCAAAATAGAGACACCGGAAGGTACTCCTTATAAAACTTCCTACCCCGACGAATCATTTATTCATACCAGGAGTACCATCTATCGAGTATCATCAGTGGAAATAGTAGTTAGGGTTGATTCGGTTAGGAAAAAAGGATTGATGTTTGACGAAAACTTTGGATTGGGGGCAAAATACTCAAGTGGGGAGGAAGTGATTTTTTTAAATGATGCCATGAATTCGGGTTTAAAGTTGCGATATGTACCAGAAACATTAGTTTTTCATCCTTTGGAAAGTTCTGGCAAAGTTTTGGACAAAAAATACTTTAGAAGTAAGGGAGCAATAGTCAGGAGATTATATGGCTTTAATCCATCACTTGGATTAGGCTTACTATTTCTTGCAAAACAATTTGCCAAAAAAGAAAAAATAGTGTCTTTGTCGCGCGCAATTTCTGAATCAAGTAAAGGTTTTTTTTCAATTAAAAAGGATTGATGTTAGTATCTGTCATAACACCAGTACATAATGCTGGCGAACATATTGAAGAAACAATTGAGTCGGTTTTAAAGCAAACTTTCCAAGATTGGGAGATGATTTTGATTGATGATAAATCAACTGATTCAAGTCTAAAAATCATTGAAAAATACTTGGCCCAAGACTCCCGTATTAGACTCATTAAAAACTCAAAAAATCAGGGTGCTGCTGTCACTAGAAATAATGGAATAGAAGCTGCTCAAGGCAGATATATTGCCTTTTTGGATTCTGATGATCTATGGTTACCAACTAAGTTAGAGAAGCAGTTGGCCTTTATGAAGAAACATGGCTATGCTTTTACATATACTGCTTATGAAAAACTGAAAGATGGTCAAATCATAGGAGTTCAAGAGGTGGGAGAAAGAGTAAACCACAATGACTTATTAAAGACTTGTTCTATAGGATGCCTTACAGTCATTTATGATACTCAGAAGTTAGGCAAGATGCTGATGCCAATCATTTCAAGAAGACAGGATTTTGCTTTATGGCTCAAAATATTGAAAGAAATTCCTTTTGCATATGGATTAAATGAAGTCCTATCTACTTATCGATTAAGGTCTGATTCTATTTCAGGAAATAAGTTTAAAGCAGCAAAATATCAGTGGAGGGTTTATAGAGAATTTGAACACCTTAATTTGTTTGAGGCTAGTTATTATTTCCTGCAATATTCCGTTTTTGGAGTTTTGAAAACCTATTTCCATAAAGAAAAGAAGTAAGTTTGATTTCAGTAGTCATACCTGTTTATAAAGATTGGGATAGGCTTTCTCAATGCCTAAAAGCTCTAGACAACCAAACCGATTTAGAATCAAAATTTGAGGTTCTCGTTGTCAATAATTATCCATCAGATTCCTTTCCAGAATTTCCGAAATATAACTTTGATCTTATACTTTTATCGGAATCAAAACCCGGTTCATATGCTGCAAGAAATCGTGCATTAAAAAGTGCAAAGGGGAATTGGCTATTATTTACAGATTCTGATTGCATTCCTTTTTCAGATTGGTTAGCTGTAGCCGATAATCTATCCAAATCACAAAATGCTGAATTGTTTGCAGGTAGAATCAATGTGATCAGTACCCAAGAAAATCGATTTGCAAAATTTGATCAAGCCTTTGCTTTTCCAAATGAAAAATATGTCAAAGAGGAGAATTTTGGAGTGACAGCTAACCTTCTTGTGAAAAAAGAGGTTTTTGAAAAAGTAGGGCAATTCAATGCACAATTGATGACAGGAGGCGACTCGGAATTTTGTAACAGGGCCCATATTCATGACTTTAGAATCAAATATTGCGAGGATCTTGCCGTTTCACATCCAGCGAGAGAAAGTTGGCAACAATTAAAGACAAAAGCTAAAAGGTTTGGAGGCAGATTACCTAAAGGAAATAGCCGATTTATTGTATTTCTGAAATTGATAGGAAAGTTTAGAGTACGTCAGGATGATATCCAAAAGATCAGTGATTTAAAGAATGATTCAAGTATTCAAAGGCTTGAATTTTTTTGGATCAAACAACAATTAAGGTGGGTGGAAGCTCTGGAATCAATGAAGGTTTTCTTTGGTAAAACAGCGGGAAGAGAATAATGAAAAAGTTTATTGTTTTCATATATTTTACTCTTTTCATAGGTCAAGTTTCTTTTTCCCAAAACTTGAATTCTGGGATTCCTGTTTTAGAGGAGGCTATTCGTAGGGAACAAATTCTTGGCAATATTTCAAACAGCTATTCTTTTCAACTTCGTCCTATTCGACTTTTCCCAAAAGATACAAGCCATACTTTCAAATCAGTAGAAGCCTTTTTCTCAAAAGGTATCAATCAAAAGCAAGAACTAAAAAAATCAAGGTTTTCGAGTCTTCCTTTGATTGTTACTTCAGCAATTAATAGTAAAAGACCCTATGGTTGGGGGAATAAAGGACTCCTTCCCAATGTTGGTTTGCAGACCTATATTAGTACTGGGTTTTTCGCCAAATTCCATTTTCTTGAAATTCAGTTCCAGCCTGAATACGTGTATGTTCAAAACTTACCATTTCAAGGTTTTGGAGAAGACTACCCTAGAGGAGCCGTCAGTGCTCGATTCTTTTATTGGAATAATGGAGATAATCCCGAAAGATTTGGTACTGACCCTATTTCAAGATTCTGGTGGGGACAATCTTCGGCAATGCTTGTTTTTGGGCCTATTTCGGCAGGGATTTCTACGGAAAATATTTGGTGGGGACCTGGTCAGTTTAATTCATTGACATTTAGTGCCAATGCTGAGGGGTTTCCTCATCTGACTTTGAAAACCAACAGACCTATTAAAACCCCGATAGGTAAGATTGAAGCCGAAATTATTTCAGGAAGACTTGAGAACTCATTATTGGAACCAACCCAAAATGAATTTCAAAATGAAAATTATTTCAGGAAATTTGATGGAGATTGGCGGTATCTCAATGCAATTCATATCAGCTATAACCCTGTTTTCATTCCAAATATTTTTGTTGGGTTTAATCGGACTTTCCAGCAATACAATAAGTATAGAGAAAAGACTTTTGGGGGCTATTTTCCAATTTTTGAGGTCTTTCAAAAACAAAATCTGTTTTCGAATGGAAACTCGGTACTTTATGATAGCAATGGACAAGATCAACAAGTCTCATTGTCTTTTAGGTATTTGATCCCAAAAGCAAAAATGGAGGTTTATGCTGAAATGGGTAGGAGGGACCATGCGTTCAATTGGAGAGATTTCTTTTTGAATCCGGAACATGCAAGAGCCTATCTATTGGGGTTCCAAAAACTACTTCCAATTGAAGGAAAAGGAAATTATATTCAAATAAGAGGAGAGATTACTCATCAACAAGAGTCGATTAATAGGTATGTGAGGTATCCAGGATTAATAGGCAATCAGACTTGGCATACACATGGCTTAGCTCGCGGTTTTGTAAATAGAGGGGAGTCCCTTGGTGTAGGTGCAGGAGTTGGGTCCAATGTCCAAAGCCTCGAAATCTCAAAAATAAATGGCCTCAACAAAAGGGGGATATTATTGGAAAGACTAGCGAATAATCAAGATTTTTATTTTCGTGCCTTTGGTCAAAACCCAGAAAGAAATCCATGGATTGATTATGGAATAGGCCTTCTTTGGGATCAACATTGGAGTAGATTGATTTTAAGTGGTAAACTCCAATTTGTTAAAGCCTTCAATTACCAATGGCAGGTAGAACCAACGAATAGATCTGATTTTCCAGATGGAAAAAATATTGGCTCAGTTTATGGCCAATTTAGCTTAGTGTACAGATTTAATAAACAATAGATTTTTCCAAGATTTTTTTTCATTCAATTTCTGTTAGTTTTGCTATCACAATGTCAAGTGAGTAATTTTAGTACTCACTTTTTAGAAATAAAAAAAGCTTATATGAGCATCCTATGAGGGTTTTTGAAGTTTTCTCATTATTCCTCATTGCTGATATTTTTGTTTTTTCAAAGTAAAAAAAAGTAGCTAAGTCCCTGTGACTGAAAGGGCGAAGCTGTAGTCATAATCCATTGACATAGAATTTCAATTAGGTATGTTAAAACCATTAGAAGAAGTTAAGATTGCCGTAATAGGCCTAGGCTATGTAGGGCTTCCACTTGCTGTTGAGTTTGGAAAAAAGTTTTCTGTTGTTGGTTTTGACATAGACCAGAAGAGAGTCAATGAGTTAAAGGATGGACATGATTTCACTCTGGAAGTAGAAGATGAACTTTTGAAATCAGTATTAGTTTCTAAATCATCAACTTCGGGTAAAGGTTTACTTCCTTCCTTTAGTTCAGAGGATCTTAAAGACTGTAATGTTTATATAGTAACTGTCCCTACTCCAACTGACAAACATAACCGACCCGTATTAACTCCGATGTTAAAAGCTTCCGAGAATATTGCTGGTTATTTGAAAAAGGGGGATGTAGTAGTTTATGAATCGACAGTTTACCCTGGGGTGACAGAAGATGAATGTGTTCCAGTTTTAGAAAGAATTTCTGGACTTACCTATAACCAAGATTTTTTTGCAGGCTATTCTCCCGAAAGGATTAACCCGGGTGATAAAGAGCATACCGTTGCAAAAATTTTAAAAGTGACTTCTGGTAGTACACCTGAAGTTGCCGAGTATGTTGATCAGCTTTATAAAACTGTAATTACAGCAGGGACTCATAAAGCATCTTCTATAAAAGTTGCAGAGGCTGCTAAAGTGATCGAGAACTCTCAAAGGGATATCAATATTGCATTTGTAAATGAACTTTCTAAGATTTTCAATCTATTGGAAATTGATACACATGAAGTATTGGAGGCAGCAGGCACCAAATGGAATTTTCTCAAATTTAAGCCTGGTTTAGTAGGAGGACATTGTATAGGGGTAGATCCTTTTTATTTAGCTCAAAAAGCCCAGGAGGTTGGATATCATCCTGAAATTATCCTTGCTGGCCGTCGCTTGAATGACAGCATGGGTAAGCATGTCGCTACTGAGGTCATCAAATTAATGATGAGAAAGGATTTGAAAGTTATTGATTCTAAAGTTTTAATATTAGGATTTACTTTCAAAGAGGATTGTCCAGATGTTAGAAATACCAGAGTGATTGATATCTATAAAGAATTGAAATCATTTGATATGGAGGTGGATGTATATGATCCATGGGCTAACCCAGTGGAGGTAAAGCATGAGTACGGAATTGAGATCCTATCCGGGAAAGATGCCCCAGACCTCAGCGAATATTCAGCAATTATTCTGGCAGTTTCACATAAAGAATTCAAAAGTTTGGCAATTTCTAAATCTGAAAATCAAGTTGTATTTGATGTGAAAGCCATATTGCCCAAAGAATTTGTTGATTCAAGATTATAAATTAATATATTCGATCTCTCAAATTAAACCACATAATGAATCGATTTGTTAAGAACTTTGCAGTCCTAGCCTTGACTGCAATTTTTTTCTCTTGTGTAAGTAATGAAAAGATTATTTACATGCAAAAATTGGCAGAAGAAGCCCCTTTGGTTCAATCTGGGCAGTTAATCCCTTATGAATGGGAGTCCTATCGTCTTCAAAATTTTGATATTGTAGATATTAACATAAAAACAACAAGTGAAGAGCTGAATATGCTGCTTGATGTAATTGTTGGGCAAGCTGGTGGAGGAGGAAGTGCCGTAGTAGGTGGAGGTGGTGGCCAAGCTGGCGGTGATGCCTTTTTCATGAATGGATATACCATTGATGAAGAAGGAAAAGTTGAATTACCTCTAATTGGTGAATTGGCTGTCCTAGGCTTGACTACAAAAGAGACCCAGACTTTAATAGAAAGTAAATTAATTAATTATATTAATGAAGATCAGTTTTTTGTCAGAGTGAGACTGGGTGGAATCAGGTATAGTGCTTTGGGTGAATTTAATAGCCCCGGGAAACGTACCATTCTACAAAATCGTGTCACCATTTTTGAGGCAATCGCAGCTGCTCAAGATTTAAGTATTTTGGCTAAAAGAGATGAAGTGGTTTTGCTAAGACAATACCCTGAGGGTTCCCAGATCCACAGAATAAATCTGAATGATGAAAAATTGATCGGATCTGAATTCTATTTCATCAAGCCTAATGATGTGATTTATGCAGAACCTCTCAAAGTTAGAGAGATTGGAAATGCGACCAATTTTATACAAACATTGACATTGTTGACGACCACTGTTACGGCGGTAGCTTTGATTTTGAACTTAGTAAAATAATCGAATAGATGAGTTTCGAAGTAGATGATCAAGAAGGGTTCCAAAATGAAGGAAGCTCTTTTGAGATAAAAGCGATCATACCTAAGGTAATCCAGATTTGGCCATGGATCTTGGGAGCCTTGGTTTTTTGTTTGGCGATTGCTTTTTATATGACAAAAACGACTGTTCCTGAATATCAGGTTCAGGGTAAGTTTTTTATCAAAGAGAATGAAAGCGCTTTGGCGATCTTTGACAATCCGACCATTATGGATGTGGGGAATGTTGGGATGCAGAATGAGGTCATTATTCTAAAATCAAAACCTGTAGCCTATGAAACATTAAAGAAGCTGGATTTTGATGTAGAATATTATAAAGAGGGAACGTTCATTAATGAAAGACTTTATAAGAATTCTCCTGTCTTGATTCAAGTGGACTGGAACCATTCTCAGATCATTGATGGTCTGATCAAATTGGAATGGGTTTCTAATGAAGAGTTCTCTTTAGTTTTTGATGCTGAAAGTTATACCAAGTATTTAGCAGACGGTTCCAAAGTAAGCATGTCCAATATTCCTGAGGATATGGTTTATACCTTCGGAGAGTGGATTGAAAATGATCAGTACAAGTTTAAGGTTACCAAATTAGATGCAGATTCAACAGGGAATGTTCTTTTTGAATTAAAGGATTTAAAATCACTTGCGGGTGCCTATGCTTCTCAGTTGAGCATTGAAGAGGTTCAGGCTGGAGCTTCTATTATGAATATGAGAATCAATGCAGCGACTTATGCGATAGGGGAAGCCTATCTGAATATGTTGATGCAGACGTATCTTGATTTAGAATTGGCGGATAAAAACTTGGTTTATGGTAATACAATTGATTTTATCGATAGTCAAGTTGCAGGAGTTGCAGATTCTCTGAGTTTCTTCGAAAGACAATTGGAGAATTTTAGGTCTCAAAATAAAATTTATGACCTAAGTACAGAAGGAGCGGCTGTTTACACCCAACTTTCTGATTTGGAAAACCAATTAAGAAACGAGGAATTTAAGCGTTCATATTATACAAATTTGAGAAACTACCTTCTAAGCGGTAATTATGAAGAAGTTGTAGTTCCGTCCGGTATTGGGATTGAAGATCCAATCTTACAGGCCTTAATAGAGAATTTGATGGCTCTTCAGGTAAATAAATCTAGATTGCTAGCCACTCAAAAAGAAGCTTCTCCGGCAGTTCAGGAAGTCAACAGGAAAATCCAAAATGCCAATCAGCAAATCCAGGAAATTCTAAAAAATGTTGATCAAAACTCTCAATTGCTTATCAATGATTTAAAATCAAGGAGAACTGATATTGATAAATCATTTAGGAACTTACCTCAAACAGAACAAAACTTAATCCGAATAGAAAGACAATTTGAGCTGAATGAAAAACTCTATACTTTCTTGATGGAAAAAAGAGCTGAAGCGGCAATCACCAAAGCTTCAAACAAGGCGGTAAACAAAATAATTGAACCGGCTGAGCCAATGGGTAAGATTAAACCAAAACCACTTAGAAATTATGCAACTGCGATTTTCATTGGTTTGATATTCCCAATACTTTTTGTTTTCCTGAAAGAAGCATTACGTACTAAAATCGAAGATGCGAAATACTTAGAGAGAAAGCTTAAAGTGCCTATCCTATCTATTATTCTTTTCAATAGATCTAAAACAAATTTAGTCGTATTGAAGCAGGGTAAATCTGGAATTTCTGAGGGTTTCCGTTCTTTAAGAGCAAACTTGAAATTTGTACTTCCAAATGAGAACAAAATTTCAATTATGCTGACCTCTACAATTTCTGGAGAAGGAAAAACCTTCTGTGCGATTAACCTGGCTTCAGTTTATAGCTTGACTGGAAAGAAAACGATATTGGTAGGATGTGATATGAGAAAGCCAAAGATTTTTGAAGATTTTAATCTTGAAAACAATGAAGGGCTTTCAAGTATTCTAAGTGGCCAAGTGGAAGATTGGAGAACGGTAATCAATCATTCAGAGTTTGATAATTTGGATGTATTGTTATCTGGACCAACACCTCCTAACCCTGCAGAACTTTTGTTCACTCAGAGATTTGAGAAGTTAATAAAGGAAATCAAAGAGGAATATGACGTTGTAATTTTAGATACACCTCCAGTTGGGTTGGTCAGTGAGACTTTGGATCTCTTAAGTCATGTTGATGTTACACTTTTCGTGTTTAGACAAAATTATTCTCAGCAGAGTTTCATAGAAGCGCTGAATGGATTGAAAACTGGAAAGGATATCAAGAATATTTATGCAGTTTTCAATGGTGTCGATGGATCAAAAGTGACCTATGGATATGGATATACCTACGGATACGGTTATGGCTATTATGAGGATGACAAAAAGAAGAAATCACTACTTGGTTAATAGTTTAAAGTAAAGGTTATTGAAAGTCTTAGCAATAGTTCCAGCTAGAGGAGGGTCCAAAGGAATCCCTGGTAAAAACCTCAAGTTACTCGGTTCTAAACCTTTGATTGCCTATCCAATTCAAGAAGTTCAAAACTCTAATTTGGATATTGAATTGGTGGTCTCCACAGATGATACTGCAATAGCAGATTTGGCTAGTAGATATAATGCTAGAGTGATAATGCGACCACTGGAATTGGGTTCTGATTCTTCTCCAGTCATTGATTCAGTTATTCATGTATTAAATCAATTCAAAGAGGAAGGGGTTTTTTTCGATGTGGTGGTCCTGTTGCAACCTACTTCACCATTTTGGAAATCAAAAGATTTGGAGAATGTAATAGGCTTATTGGATGACCCAAATTGTGGTGGGGTCATATCTGTATGTCCATCTCCTGAAGCTCATCCTGCTAGGATGTATACAGTTGACAATCCGGGTTTTTTAAGACCACTTCAACCTGATGGTGAGGTGTTGAGAAGGCAAGATCTTCCAACAGTTTACCTTAGAAATGGTTGCTTTTACGCAGTGAAAACTGGAACGATATTGAAAGAGAAGACTTTGATGCCGTCCAATAAAAAAGCCTATGTGATGGACCCAAAATGGTTTTTGACAATTGATACTCCCAGAGATTTGAAGCTTGCAGGAATTTTGGCTGATGAATGGGAAACTGAATCTAATTCATGAACATTCATCTGTTAGAATCTGATAGATTTTCTGATGTAGGCTATCAAGTTCTGGCTGGATTGGGGCCAGTATCCAAAGGGATGGATTTGATATCTCTGAAGAAAGCAGATGTCCTTTTTGTGAGGCTAGCTCATAAAATTGATTCAGATTTCATTAAAACTAATTGTCCAAATGTTAAATATGTCCTTTCTCCTACGACAGGACACGATCATTTAGATCTTAATTTTTTTAAGGAAAATGGAATTCAATTAATTTCTCTATTTGGAGAAACTGAATTTTTAGACAGTATACCCTCAACTGCCGAGCATACTTGGGCCTTACTCCTAGGTCTGATTAGGAAATTACCATCGGCTTCATCTCATGCAATTTCAGAAAAGTGGAACAGGGACCTATTCATAGGGAATACCTTAAGAGGTAAAACTATAGGACTCTTGGGTTATGGTAGAGTTGGGAGACAAGTCGCTAATTTTGCTTTGGCATTTGGAATGAAAGTGAAAGCATTTGACTTGGAATCTAAATATTATCCAGCTGAAATCGTAGGGCATGATAATTTTGAGGCTTTTGCAGAGAGTTTAGATATCCTAAGTATTCATATCCCAATGAATGCAAAGAATCGTTTATGGCTTAATGGGGATAGGCTTGAAATGCTTAAATCAGGAGTGAAAATTATTAATACTTCAAGAGGTGGGATTTGGGATGAAGAGTATCTAGCCACACTTATCAAAAATGGACATGTTTCAGGTGTTGCTACGGATGTCCTTGCGGATGAAACGAATCCAGAGATACTCCCTGATAACCCATTGATGAAGTTGGCACGTTTGGAATACTCTGTTCTTATTACTCCACATATAGCCGGGGCTTGTTTCGAAACTATGCACAGCACTGAAGAGTTTGTAGTTCAAAAGTTAGTGGATACCCTAAAACTTGGCTAGTCAAGTAAGCATATTATATTCTTTTAGAGATAGGAGTCTTGAGATCGTAAAAACGTCTCTAGATTCATTGAAGGAACAAACTTGGAAGGAGTTTGAGGTTGTTTTCCTTGATTATGGATCTCATCAAACATCCCCTAAGGCTTTGAAGGATTTGGTAGAATCTTATGACTTCTGCACCTATGTTGGTGTGAAGGGGGCGCAAGGTATGCTTTGGAGCCGGAGTAAAGCTCTAAACCTTGCAATAAAAAAGGCCAGATATGATCTAATCTTCATCGTGGATATAGATTTATACTTTGCTCCAGAAGCATTGGAAGTATCTTTAAATTCTTTTGAAGAAGGAAAGTATTTGGGAGGTGATTGGGTTTTTCTAAGCAAAAAGGAAAGCCAAGAATTTTTAGAAGGAGCAAGAAAACCAAATTGGGATTCTTCAAAGATCTCTGATGATAATGGGATGCTTTTGATCGAAAAAAGTGCTCTGGAAAAGATTGAAGGATATGATGAGTTTTTTCATCTGTATGGAGGAGAAGACACTGATTTGAAAAATAGACTTTCCTTAGCCGGATATCAAAATAAAAAAATCAAAACCCCTTCTTTGTTTTTTCATGTATGGCATCCACATGTGATAATCAAAAGAACGAGTCAGCTCCTTGGTTTTCCTTATATACACAATGTGAAAAGGATTAATGAGAAGCATGTATTCTATAATTCAGATAAAAAATTGGTTAAAGGTAACTCCATTAATCAATGGGGGAAGTTCCCCGAAGAACTCGGAGATCAAGTAAACTACATTTCCTTCGTTTTTGAAAATATACATTCCAGACTAATTCATTTTTTTCATCATAGTTTTCCTCTGCTATCAGAAGGGTATTATGAAATACAAATAGTTGAGAAAAAAAGAGAGAAGGGGATCAAAAGTCGTATTAAAGAGATCGTAAAAAAGTCTTCAGAAATTGAAATGGGTATGCAGGATGTCAATGAAATGATTTCTGCTTTATTATTATTTAACTATAGAAATCATAGTTATTGGTATCGAATAGACCCTGAAAAAAGGTCGATTACCTTAAGAATTAAAATCTAAGAACGTGTCGAACAGTAAAAAAGAAATTTGGTTTTTGATTTCAGACGGATTGGGCGTGAGAAATTTCGCTTATAACGGTCTGGATCATTTTGCCACGGATTTGGATGTCAACCTAACCTATTGGAATAATACTGTTTTTAGTCTTGAAAGCTTGGGCTTGGAGGAAGTTCAAATGGCTACTCCAAGAAACCACCCTCTTTCGGATGTTTATAAAAAAGCAATCAAAGAGGTGGAATTGACCAATTTTTTTAAAATAACAGAGAATCCAGTTTATAATACTTATCGTTTTCCCTTTACCTACAAAGGTTTCAAAAGCCAAATAAAAGAATGGTTATCCAAAGGATTGGAATTCACTCATAAGGATCAAAAAGGGATAAACTCACTACGAGAAAAGATTAAGGACTTAGAAAGAGGGACAGATTATTATAAGAGTTGTTATAAGCAATTAAGTGAACATAAGCCTGACTTGATATTTAATTCAAGCCAACGTCACATTACCTCTTTAGCACCTGTTTTGGCTGCTCAAGATTTGAATATCCCTACGGTTACATTCATTTTCTCTTGGGATAATTTACCCAAAGCAACTTTAGTCGTTGAGGCAGATTATTATTTCGTTTGGAGTGATTACATGAAGGAGCAATTGCTCTTTTATCATCCATTTATAAAAGAGGAACAGGTTTTTGTAACCGGAACACCACAATTTGGTTGGCATGTTGATTCTTCAACAATATTGTCTAGAGATGAGTTTTTCCATCAGTTTAAGATGGATTCTTCCAAAAAGTATATTTGTTTCTCAGGCGATGATGTAACGACTTCTCCAAATGATCCGGGGTATCTTCGTGATCTTGCTATCACTGTTCGGAAATTGAATGGGCAAGGTCAAAATTTGGGGATTTTGTTTAGAAGGTGCCCAGTTGATTTTTCAGATAGATTTGACAAAGTAGAACAGGAATTTAAAGATGTTATTTTCCCTTTGGCTCCAAAATGGACCAAAATGGGTAAAGACTGGAACTTTATCCTTCCAGAAAAGGAGGATTTGGCTTTATTATCCAATGTTTGTGAACATTCGGAGTTGGTGATCAATGTGGGATCGTCCATGGTTTTTGATTTTTATTGCCACAGTAAACCTTGCTACTTCTTAAATTATAACGTGGAACAGCCACTCAATCCTAATTGGAAAATAGAAAAGGTCTATAAGTACATTCATTTTGAGTCTATGCCTTCCAAACAAAGCGTAGGGTGGATCAATCAAAAAGAGGATTTTGAAACTGTGATTTTGGATAGCCTTGCAGGAAAATCTATTCAGAAAGATCTAACAAGAAGCTGGTTTGAAAAAATCAATGTACAACCTGTAGAAGAGACGAATCAACGATTCTTCAGCGCATTTGATACGATATTAAATTAGCGTCCAAAAAGTGCATATCGGATTTTTAACCCCAGAATATCCCCATGAAAGGGTTCAATATTCTGCGGGTATTGGTACAAGCCTCAAAAACCTAATCGACTCTTTGATTAAGCTGGACTGTCGTGTATCAGTTTTTGTTTACAACCAACCATTTTTTGATTTTATTGAAGAGGATCGTATTACTCTCCATTTGATTTCTAATCAAAACAAAGGGGCTTTCGGATGGTATAAAAATAGAAAGGACATCAATAAGTATGTCCAGTATTTTATCACCACCGAGAAAATAGATATTTTAGAAGTGCCTGATTGGACTGGGATTTCTGCATTTATGAAATTCTCGTGTCCAGTGGTAATGAGACTTCATGGAAGTGATGGTTTCTTTTGTTATTTGGAACAAAGGAAGCAAAAAATTAAAAACTGGTTTTTGGAGAAAAAGGCTTTGTCTAGTTCAGACGCCCTTATTTCTCCCAATAAATTTACGCTTGATACAACTAGATCCGTTTTCGGATTGTCAGACCATCAAAAAGTTAAAATAATTAATCTGGGATTAGACTTATCTTTTTTTAATGATCCTGAATTTGAAAGTTTTGAACCATTCACTATTTGTTGTATTGGTACAATTATCCGGAAAAAGGGAGTGTTCACCCTTCCCAGTATTTTTGAAGAAGTAATAAGGCTATTACCAAATGTTAGATTCTTTTTTATAGGGAATGATTCTCCAGATGTTTTTTCTGGTTCTGAATCTACTTGGAGCCTATTAGAAAAAGAATTTTCCCAGCCGGTATTGGAGAAAGTTACCTATCTCGGGAAAATTGACTATTCTGAAGTTTCATCACATCTGAAAAAAGCCAACCTATGTGTGTTTCCATCTAAAGCAGAAACTACTGGAATGGTTACTCTGGAAGCAATGGCAATGGGAAAAGCAGTAATTACGAGTAATGAGGACTGGTCAGCTGAAATTATCGAAAATGGGGTGAATGGTTTTAGGTTGGATCCTACTGATTATTTGAATTTTGCAAAAGTTGCAGTTGAAATACTTTCCGATCGTGAAATGGCCATCCAATTGGGCAAAGAAGCTAGAAAAATTATCGAAGAGGAATTCGATGCATTAATTACTGCATCTAAGAATAAGTCTTTTTACCTGGAATTAAAAAGGCTTTGATAGTAATTTATCATCAGAATGAGAAGGTCTCGCTTGTAGAGTTCAATACCAAATTGGATTTACAGCCTTCTCAAAAATTTATTGGTAGAAATTTAGCAGAAGTGGCACTTGAGCTTGGCACCCTATTTCCAGATCAGATTCTGGTTTGGTGTAGAGCTGAGTTAAAAAACTCACTAAATCTAGCGCAAATTCCATCTTTAGTCAGGAATACTTTAGAAATGATTTCCTATCGAATTCAAGGAGATTCCTTTGGGTATTCATTAGACTACATAGATTATTCGACTGCAATAAAAGTACAAAAAGGAGTTCGATACCCAACTTGGAAAATGAGTTCAACTGTTGGGGCAGTTTATGGAAATGTACTGAAAGGCTTAAAATTGAAAAATGGAGTAGATTCTGAGTATTTCTTTAATGCTATTTCCAGAAATCTTCAACCTCATGGTTTGTTGTGCTATCAAGAACCTAGATTGTTGAAGGATGATGCTCCTTCGATTGAAGAATCAACTTTACAAGGTTCAGCTATTTACCGTTTTGTTTGGGATGAAATAGCACCAAAGTGGGCATATTTCTTATGCTTATGTCAATTGATTTACGAAAAAAAGCTGGCTTTTGGCTCTTTGACCAAAGCAATCATTTCTTCCAAGTATTCAAATAAAATCCTTAAAGAATTATCCCAAAGACCTCAAGCACTTCCAGTAGAACCAGAGATTACAGTGGATGTTCTTATTCCCACTTTGGGAAGGGAAAAATATGTGGAAATGCTTTTGGATGATTTGAAAGCCCAATCAATTGTTCCTAAAAGGGTGATTATAGTAGAGCAGGAAAAGGAGGTAGATGCTGGTTCTCAAATGCCATTTTTGGAACAAAAGGAATGGCCATTTGAAATAAAGCATTTGTTTTCAAAGAGGTGGGGGCCATGTTTTGCACGTAATCTTGGCCTGGAACATATCCAATCAGAATGGACCTTTTTAGCTGACGATGATATTCGATTGCCTGAGAATTTTTTCACCAAAGTAATAGGGCAATTAACCAGTCTAAGCCTTGAGGCAGGAACAATAAGTTGTTTGTTGAAAGGGCAAAAAGAATTGCATGAAGAAATTCACCAAACGAGGATTTTTGGAGCAGGATGCAGTTTGGTGAAAAGCAAGGCATTGAAAAACACCCGCTTTGATTTGGCCTATGAGTTTGGGTATGCCGAAGATTCGGACTTCGGGGCTCAACTTAGAAATCAAGGTGTAGATGTGGTATATCTTCCAAGTCCAACTATACTTCACCTGAAAGCACCAGTTGGTGGTTTTCGGGAAAAAATGGAATTCCCTTGGAATTCCCCAAATAATAATTTGAAACCTTCACCAACGGTAATGCTTTTTTGGCACAAACATTTCTCTGAAAATCAGTTCTTAGGAAATAAACTGATGATCTTTTTTAGCTTTTTCTCAAAGTTTGGAAGGAAAAATCCTTTTGGGTTTTTCAAAAAGTTTCAAAAAGACTGGGACAGGAGCCTGGCATTTGCAAGAAAATTGGAAAGTGGAGAATTAAGAATTTCACGAACCAATGCCTAAAGTTGATTTTTTGAAAATTAGCCTAGTAATATGCACCTATCAAAGGGCTAGGTCATTAGAGAGTCTTCTGCAATCAGTTAGGAAACAAATACACCCAACTGATGAGATCATAATTGTAGATGGGTCATTTGATGATGAAACATCCAAACTCATCAAAGAGAACTTCGCTAATGAAGTGCTTTATTATAAAGTTCCTCCTGAAGCCAGAGGGCTTACTCGGCAACGTAATTTTGGAATCTCCAAAGTTGCTGAGAAAATGGATATTGTGGCTTTTGTAGATGATGATACAGTTTTGGAGCCTGATTACTTTGAGAAGTTGGAGCAAACCTTTCGCGAAAACCCTCAAGTCGGAGGAGTTGGCGGAGTAGCCATCAACGAAAATCAATGGAAAAAAATTGATTCGTCGGTTTCCTTGGGCTGGGATACTTATACTTGGGAAGGCTTTTATATCAAAGAAACTCTAAGAAATAAAATCAGAAAGTTAGTGGGATTAGCATCTCCACTTCCGCCTTTTTGTATGCCTAATTTCTCCCACGTTAGGGCCTCAGGATATCCGTTGACAGGCAAGTTTTATGAGGTTGATTTATTGGTAGGGATGTCTTTTGCCTTTAGAAAGAAGATCACAGAGAAAGAAAAGTTCTCTCTTTACTTTGATGGCTATGGGCTCTATGAAGATGCAGATTATTGTATCAAAGCTTTGAGGCACGGAAAAAATGTAATGGATACAAGTGTTCAACTGTCTCATTTTCACCATCCTTCAGGGAGGCCTAATTCCTATAAATATGGAAAAATGGTGATCAGGAACGGGTATTACGTTTGGAGATTGAAGTTTCCCAAACCAGGATTTAGTGGAGTAGTCAAGTGGCATGTAACTGCTGGATTACTAACCTTGATCCGTGGTACAAATGCTGTAACAGGCCCAAAAAGAGGAGAGGCGTTGCGTGAGTTTTTTGGAAGAATAGCTGGTTGGGCAAGTCTTTGGTTTTGGAATAAACCCAAGCCGAATAATTCAACTCAATGAGAGGTAAAAAAACTCAACGGTTTTTAATAGTAACTCATGTCCCCCATTTACTTTGGAAGGGACAACTTTATGCTTATGGTCCCTATGTTAGAGAAATGAATATTTGGCTTCAATACGTTGAAAATTATGTATTGATTGCACCAAAGGTTGAGGAAGGTGAACCTTCCAAAATTGACATCAAATATTCCAAATTGCCAATAAAATTTAAAACCACCCAGCCACTTCATTTCAATTCAATTTCCAAAGTATTCAGCTCAGTTTTTTGGGGAGCAAAAGCATTTGGATATATGATTTTTGAAATGAATAAGGCAAGCCATATTCATTTGAGATGCCCCGGCAATATGGGCTTAATTGGCTGCATCGCACAGGTGTTTTATCCAAGTAAAAAGAAAACTGCAAAATATGCAGGAAACTGGGACCCTGAATCCGCTCAACCACTTTCCTACCGCTTGCAGAAGTACCTCCTTCGTTCTACGACCTTTACCTCCAATATGCAGGCTTTAGTATATGGGGAATGGAAGGATAAGACTAAGAATATCAAGCCGTTTTTTACTGCAACCTATAGAAATGATGAACTCAAACCAATCAGGAAACCCAATTTTGAACAAGGAATAAATCTGATTTTTGTAGGTGTATTAGAAGCACATAAATCCCCGCAAACATTATTGGAGGTTGCTAGAATTTTGAAGGATAGGGGGATCAATTTTAAAGCTACTTTCTGCGGAAATGGTAGCCAAAAAGGAGAATTGGAAGAGCAGGTAAAGAAATACTCCCTTATCGACCAAGTTCATATTTTAGGAAATGTGCCTGCAGAAGAAGTAAGGAGACTATTAGAAGAATCTCATTTTTTGATCTTTATTTCCCGATCAGAAGGTTGGCCAAAAGCAGTTGCGGAAGCTATGTTTTGGGGTTGTGTCCCATTGACAACTCCTGTGAGCTGTGTTGGTACTATGGTTGGAGAAAATGGGGAAAGAGGATTTTTAATGGGCAATGATCCTGAAAAGATTTCAGACAAGGTAGTTTCGCTAAAGGATTCACCGGATACATTTTTTAAAATTAGTGAAGCTGCAAGCCAATGGTCCCGCACCTACACTTTGGATTACTTTGAAACAGAAATAGGAAAGTTGATTTGAAAGTAGTCCAGTTGATAGATACTCTTAGAGCTGGTGGAGCTGAACGAATGGCTGTAAACATGGCCACAGTGTTTTCTCAGGCTTCTATCGATAATATGCTGATTGTATCAAGAGAGACTGGGATGCAGGCGGACCGCTTGGATTCCCGGACTCAGCTACAAGTGCTTCATAAAAAAGGTTCTCTTGATTGGAGAGCATTTCGAAAGCTATTAAGATTAGTACGCGAGTTTTCTCCAGATATACTTCATGTCCATTCGACTTCCTTGTATTGGGGAGTTCCGCTTAAATGGTTTCTGAAAGACGTGACATTAATTTGGCATGACCATTACGGATTAAGTGATCAATTAAAAGAAGGAGATCGAAAAATTGAACGGTTTTGCTCCTCCTGGATTGATGGAGTTGTTTCTGTAAATGAAAAGTTAAAAAATTGGGCAATCCAGGATTTGGGAATGCAGAGTAAAAATGTTGTGATGATTTCAAATTTCCCTCATTTGAAGGAGTTGGATAGGTTCAAAAGGTTGAACAATGAAAAAGTAATACTTTTTCAGTTAGCTAATTTTAGACCTCAAAAAAATCACTTTTTAGCTGTGAAATCATTAAAAATCCTTCTTGATAAATACCAATTGGAGGCTGAACTCTGGCTAGCAGGGTCTACCGAATTGGATCAGCAATATACAGTCGAGGTGAATCAGTTGATAGAGGATTTGGATTTATCAGATCAAGTTCAGATTCTTGGAGAAGTAGAAGATGTAGAGGATATATTGGAAAAAGCCTCAGTTGGTTTGTTGACGAGTGATTCGGAAGGGCTTCCAGTCAGCTTGTTAGAATATGGATTGGCTGCACTTCCAGTTGTGGTGACTGAGGTAGGACAGTGCAAAAAAGTTTTGGAAAATGGGAAATATGGAGTTTTAGTTCCTGTAAATGATGAACGCCTCTTTGCGAAGGCTCTTAAGGAATTGCTTGAAGACTACCCTAAAGCCATACAGATGGGAGAGGAGTTTCATAAACATACCCTACATTCTTATGGAGGAGAAAAATTTTTAATGAATTATAAGCAGTTTGTAGAAAGTATCTAATGCTTGGGAAAAACAAATATTTACTAAAATCGATATTGACCTTCAAAGATGGGCTAGTATGGACCATCTTTCACATGGCTTTAGGTGCTTTGGCAACCGTATCTCCTTATCCGATTATTGCATGGTATTATTTACTTGTTTTTGATACCATCAGAGCATTTATTTTTGTTGAAGGAAAGGAAAGAAATTTCGTGTTGGCCTATGCTCTTGTCTATTTTTCTTCTTTTGAACTGATTGGGAGGATGTCTAGTTCCTCACCCTATATTCCGTACGAGTCCAGTAAATATATCATGATGGTATTATCTCTTATTGGGATATCCTTTAATGTGAAAAATTTGAAATTTTCTAATTTGGGCTTCATATTATTGCTTTTGCTCCTCCCTTCTTTATTTATTGATCAGAGTGGTTTAGTGAAAGTGAGTGATATTATTTTTAACCTATTTGGGATTTTCAATATTGCTTTTGCCTTGATATTTCTTGGAACCCTTCAAGTTGATAGATGGAAGTTTGTTTCTTGGGTAAGATTAATAGCATTTCCAATTATCCCTGTATTGGTTTATGTATTTTTAAAAACACCGGATTATTCGGATTTGGAATTTGAACTTTCTGCGAATTTTGACACCACAGGTGGGTTTGGCTCCAATCAGGTCTCTACCGTATTGGGATTGGGGGCGTTCCTTTTTGCGGTAGCTCTGATTTTGAATTATCGGATTACAACCAATAAATTATTTGACATAGTCCTCTTTTCGGCATTTAGCCTTCAAGGCTTACTCACCTTTTCCAGAGGTGGGATGATAGGTGCTGCATTGGGCTTATTCACCTTGATTTATTTTTTGCTAAAAGTTGGCAAAAACCAATTGAAGGTGTTGAAAATACCAAATCCAAAAAAGTACATTTTGCCTACTGTAATTGGCTTGGTGTTTTTCTTTATTCTTGGAAACATTATTACTGGGGGGAATCTGGCCTTAAGGTATCAAGGACAGACTGCTGGAACAATGACTGGAAACCATGAAGTTGACTTCAATAAATTCACCTCTGCTAGATGGCAGCTTTTTGCTGAGGATATGGTTGTATTTGCTGAATATCCAATTTTTGGTGCCGGTGGTGCCTCCTCAAAGTACTTAAGGAATTTGACCCAAAATGAAATCACTCACGTGGAACTTTCCAGATTGATTGCCGAGCATGGAATGTTTGGATTGATGATTACAGTTTTATTTGGAGTCATGTACTTTAGAATTAGAGATTCCAAAATTGATGGGATTAACAAGGCTGTTCAGATGAGCTTCTTTGTGCTGGCGATATTCACCTCATTTCATGCCGCCACTAGAACATTTTTAACTCCACTTTTGGTTAGTTTATCTATGGTTACCATTGTGGATTATTCCAAAATAAAAGCTGTTAAAAAGAAAAAAGCTGAAAGAGCTAAACTTCAATCTTTCATGGCTGGCCAAATTTAATGAGTGTGAATTCAAAGTCCCCAAAAGCAATTCATATCCTTTTGTTTTATCAGTATTTCGGAACTCCCGCTGGAGGATGGAGCACCAGGTTTTATGAATTTGGAAAAAGATGGGTAGCCGCTGGCAACAAGGTGACGATTATTACCTCGCCCTATTATAAATCCGATATTCGAACAGATTCATTCATTTCAAAAAGGGAATTGGAAGGGATGAACCTAATTGTGATTAATGCTCCGGATTCAAATAAAAGTGGAATATTAAAACGGGCAGCAAATGCAATAATCTTTGCATTTTCTTCCATTTATTATGCTCTAACATTGCCCCATGACGTAGTTCTTGGGAGTTCGGGGCCCATTACGGTAGGAATTCCAACACTTGCATCCAAATTCCTCAGAAGAAAACCCATGGTATTCGAAGTAAGAGATCTTTGGCCTCAGGGAGGAATTGAATTGGGGAAATTGAATAATCCGATTTTAAAGAATTCTGCACTTTGGTTTGAAAAGTTCTGTTACACCAATTCTCAATTGGTTGTTGCTTGTTCGGAAGGCATGGAGAAGGGTATTAAAAAAGTCAGTCCTGAAATAGATACATTGATCATCCCGAACTCTTCTGATGTGGAATTATTTTCAGGAAAAATTGAAATTCCTAATCAGTTTCCGAAGGAGTTAAAGGAGATACCATATATGGTCTATATTGGTTCTTTGGGATTAATGGATGACTGTAGTCAAATTGTTTATGGACTAAATGCCGCTAAAGAATTAGGGGTAGATTTCAGGATGATATTTATCGGAGATGGGGAAGAAAGATATAGACTGGAAGAATTGGTCGATCAATTTGGGCTGAAAGATCAAGTCAAATTTCTGGGGTTAATTCCGAAAAATGAAGTTGCAAAATGGTTAAAATTGGCTCGAGCTAGTTTTGTAACTTTTAAAGATTATCCGGTATTGCAGACCAGCTCTCCTAATAAGATGTTTGATTCATTTGCAGCTGGAATACCGATTATACAATCCACTCAAGGATGGATCAAAACACTTATAGATAGGACTGATGCTGGCTGGAATGTAGTTGCTTCTAAGCCTGAAACATTTGCTAAAGCGATTCAAGAGGCAATTGATTTTCCCGAAAAAGCCTCGAAGAAGGGCGTAAAAGCCTATGCCTTGGCACAGTCCGATTTTAATAGAGGAAAATTGGCTGAGCTTTATCTAGAGAAATTAAAAGGAGTAGTTTCATGAAACCCGTACTAATTACAGGTGCAAATGGGTTTTTAGGGAAATACATTGTAGATGCGCTGAATGGAACTAGAGCTATTTATACCTTGGGAACGGGTGAATCCAACGATATTCAGGTTGATTTGAGTAAAGAAATTCCAAATCTTCCAGAAGTTAGGATGGTGGTTCATGCTGCCGGGAAAGCCCATATGATCCCTAGAACTGAGGAGGAGAAAAATAGATTTTTTGAAATTAATTCAAAAGGCACCGAAAACTTATTGACAGCATTGGATAGGTTGGAAAAACTTCCAGAAATAGTGGTCTTGATAAGTACCGTTGCAGTTTATGGACTGGATGAAGGTGAGGGGATTTCTGAAAATGAACCATTACTTGGAGATACTCCCTATGCCCTTTCAAAAATAGAAGCGGAAGGCTTGGTTTCTTCTTGGGCAAAATCAAGAGGAGTTTCTGCTCTTGTATTAAGATTGCCTTTGATCATCGGAGCGCGGGACTCTAAAGGCAATTTAAAAGCCATGATAGAAGGCTTAAAAAAAGGACGATATTTTAGAGTTGGTGCTGGAAAATCCAAAAAATCAATGGTTTTGGCCAAAGACGTTGCTGAATTAATAGGAAGATTAGAAAATGAAAAGGGGATATATAACTTGACAGATGGAATCCATCCAAGTATTGCAGACCTTGACAGTTCGATAGCTTTTGTTTTAGGAAAAAAGGTTAGAAGTATTCCTGAGAGTCTTCTTGCAATTATGGCAAAAATAGGAGACGTATTTACTATTCTTCCAATTAATACATACCGATATTCTAAACTCACTTCGACCTTGACATTTAGTGATGATTTGGCTCGAAAAGAAATCAATTGGAGCCCTCATAATTCAGTTCAAGGGATTGCCGAGGAAATATCAAATATATGAGTTGGTTACATAAAAAGATTTTCTGGTGGGGAGCTAACAGAAGGAACCCAAGCTTGTATAAGCAGTTCCTGGAATTGAAGAAAACAGAAAGATTATCCAGAGAAGAACTCCTGAAAATGCAGGAAGAACGGCTGAAAACTTTTGTTGAATTCGCCTATAAAAACAGTAGCTTTTATAAAGCTCACTTTGAAAAGACCAATTTCAATCCAATCGAAAATTGGAGTTTGGAAAATTTCAAAAAAACTAAACCAGTCAGCAAAGCTGATCTGATTAATTTTAATCAAGAAATTCACACCCCAGTTTCAAAAAACGAAAAGACTTTTTTCGTGGAGACTTCAGGTACATCTGGTGAAATTTTAACTTTTCACAGGGATGAACTTTGGGATTCTTTCAACCGTGCAGCTATTTGGAGGGGGACCAGTTGGTATGGTGTGAATCCTTGGGATTTTAGCCTTTATTTCTGGGGCTATAATTCTGATTTTTTGAAAAAGACCAAGCTTAGATTTTTGGACTTTTTGGTAAATAGATTTAGGGTTTTTGATTACAATCCCAAAACCATGGCTTCCATTGGATCAAAATTGAATCGAGTAAAAGCAATAGAGGGCTATAGTTCAATGATATATGAATTAGCCCAAATAAATGAAAATAATAATCTTGATTTCAGCTCTTTGAAAATGGTAAAGGGTACATCTGAAAAGATAATGCCTCATTATCAAGATGTTGCTCAAAGAGTTTTTGGTCAAAGGATAATCAGTGAATATGGTGCTACTGAATGTAGTATTATTGCCTTTGAATGTCCTAAAGGAAATATGCATATCACCACCGAAGGGCTTTATACTGAAACCGATCCAGAGACAGGTGGGATTTTGGTTACAAACATGGTGTCCAGATCATTTCCTATTATTAGATACCAATTGGGAGATGAAGTAAAATTTAAAGATTCCAATTTTAGGTGTACATGTGGGCTGGAGCATCCAGTCATAGAAGAGGTTACAGGACGAATTGGTAGTAAAATCTATGGACTTGATCGGTCTTATCCAAGTCTCACTTTGTATTACATCTTTAAGAATATATACTTTAATAAAAGGATAAAAATAGACTTCCAAGCTCACCAGTTTGAGAAAGGAAAATTGCAAATCTGGATAAAAGATAAATTGTCACCCGAATTGAATAAGTTGATTTTAACAGAGGCTTCCAATTATTTTATGGATTTGGAATTGGAGTTGATCGAGAACAATAATTTCCGGGAAAATCAAGGCAAGCTCAGGGACTTTATCTCTCATATTCCATCTTAAATCAAATCATGTTCTACCTTCTGAAATTCATTTTCACCACTTGATACCACACGTTATTATTTATTTTAATTCGACCATGGCTCATGCCAGCCAGATATTTACGGGTTTAGAATTATTAAAGAGTGAAGGTCGAGTAACTTTGGAATATAAATTGGCTCTAGCGGAGTTGCCTAACAATAAGATGCGAATTGATATTTCAGGGAAGCAGGTCATTTTTGACATGGCTGATGATAATGTCGTGGATTTGGAGATTTACGCCCAATGTGATGCCTATTTCAAAAGAATGCTTTTGAAAAAGGATTATGAGCGACTTCCTAAAATATTTCCATTTGGGTTGAATTATTCTGTTATGGTTGAAAATCCCAAGTTGAATAAGATTTGGAAAAAGACACCAGTTCTTTTGGGCTATTCAATTAAATACAATAAGTTCTTATCAGGACTAATGGATATTAATGATTCTATCCATAATGTTTATTTGGAGAATATGGAGGGTGAGCCTAATGACTCTGGTGAAATTATTTTTGGCACCAGACTTTGGGATCCACTAAATAATGAGATTGATTGGAAGAAAGAAGAGAGGAAAAAGATTAATCATCAACGAATAGCCATTATTCGAAAATTGAAAGATATCTACGGCCCTCAATTTAAGGGAGGAGTAGAGAATAGCCAGTTGTCGAAAATCCTTTGCCCGGATTTGATTGTCAATAAAAAGGAGTCAAATAAGGAAGCATATTTAGAAAGCTTAAAAAAAGCATTGATTGGAATTGCCAATTTTGGATTGGAGGGAAGTATAGGATGGAAATTTCCTGAATATATTGCCCATAGTATGGCAATAGTGAGTACACCAATTGATGAATTTGTAATTCATGGAGATTTGAGCGAAGGAAAGAATTTTCTCAAATTTGAATCTGTGGATGAATGTCTAAACGCAGTTGATACACTAATATCCAATCCTGCCCAGAGAAAGAAGATGCAATTGGAAAACAAAGCATATTATCAACGATTTCTACATCCAAAAAGAAAAATGGAGTTGATTTTGAGTGATTTAGCTCAACTATAAGGAATCGAAGAATTAAGTAAAAGATGAAAGTTACAATAAAGAAGTTTACTCAGAAATACCTCAGCAATTTTTATTATTTCTTTGCTCACCTACGTTTCAGAATATTCTTCGTAGTTAGTCTTAGTCTATTTGTGGGGGTTTTAGATGGATTTGGCTTGGCTATGTTCCTTCCTCTTCTAGAAATAGCAGACGGTATATCTCCTACTGAAGAGGGTGGAAATATGGGAAAATTGATTTTTCTGGTCAATGGCCTAAATAATATGGGGATTGAATTAACTGTCCCGATTGCCCTTGGAATTATCTGCTTTTTCTTCATGGTCAAGGGGGCATTTGCATTTATAAATGGCTATTATAAGATTGCCGTTAAGCATTACTTCGTAAGGAAAATTAGAATTGAAAATCTTGATTTACTTGCTGGGTTGAAGTATAAATACTTTTTGTCAGCAGATCAGGGAAGAATTCAAAATTCATACACTACTGAGATCAATCGTGTTTCTAATGCTTATTCTACCTATTTCATGTCCTTTCAAAATGGGATTTTGGTGGTGGTATATATGACCTTCGCATTTTTGGTTGACTGGCAATTTGCAATTTTGGTGAGTTTGGGAGGCTTGATATCCAATTTGATTTTTAAGAGAATATATGCTGGTACAGAAAAATCCTCCAAGAAACTCACAAAAGGAGGACATGATTTGCAGGGTCTGATGCTTCAGGCAGTAGCAAACTTTAAATATCTGAAAGCCTCAGGAAGCATTAAGCAATATGTAAACAGAGTAAAAAAGCAGTCCATCGATGTTGAGAATACAAATAATAAGATTGCTAAATATGGTAATATTCTATTCGCAACTAGAGAGCCGATTATTATACTGGTAGTCTGTACTGTTATTTTCATTCAGACCTCTTATTTAAATACACCATTAGAAGGAATCCTTATCAGTTTGCTGTTTTTCTACCGAGCATTAACTTCCTTAATGCAAGCCCAATCCTCTTGGAATAACTTCTTAACAGTAGTTGGATCCTTGGATAATATGACTGAATTCACTCAGGAATTGGTGCAAAATCAAGAGAAGGTAGGAAAGATTGAGTTTAAAAATCTTGAGGATAAAATAGTTCTTGACAATGTTTCTTTGTCCTATGGAAAAACGAGAGTGGTAAAAAATATCAGTTTTGATATTCCAAAAACCTCCGAAATTGCTTTGGTAGGAGAGAGTGGGTCGGGAAAAACTTCCATCATCAATATGATTTCAGGATTGATTCCAGCGGATGGTGGCCAAATTCGAATTGATGGTGAACCTATGGGCAATATCAATATTCCTACCTTCCAGAGAAAAATTGGTTATATCAGTCAGGACTCGGTGATTTTTAATGATACTGTTTTCAACAATGTGACATTTTGGGATGAGCCTACCCCTGAGAACTTGGAGAAATTCCGTTCTGCATGTGATCGTGCCGCTATCCTTTCATTCATTGAAACCCTTGAAGCAAAGGAATTTGAGATGCTTGGGAATAATGGTCTGAATTTGAGCGGTGGCCAAAAACAAAGGATTTCAATAGCAAGGGAACTGTATAAGGAAATCGACATCTTAATTTTAGATGAAGCAACCTCCGCATTGGACTCAGAAACAGAAAAAGAAATTCAAGTTAACCTGGAGAGGTTAAAAGGCTTCTATACAATTATTGTAATCGCACATAGATTATCCACGGTTAAAAATGCGGATAATATTATTTTTCTAAATAAAGGTGAGAAAGTTGCCATGGGGAATTTTGAAACCTTGATTGAACTAGAACCTAATTTTAAAAGGATGGTCCAACTCCAAGGAGTTCATTCTGATTAATTAATACCTTTTTGGAACAGCGTAAATCAGGGACTTTGATCGTCAAGCTCGAAGGAGGGCTAGGGAATCAATTTTATCAATATGCATCAGCTAAAGCAATAGCAAGGAACAGCGGAAGCAAATTCTTGGTGTTGTCAAGAATGGATTCACCCAATGATTCCAGACGTCACAATCATTTAGGTCTCTTTAAGATTAGAACTCCCTTAGTCAATAGAGCTAAGAGCTTCATGTTGAGACTGATGTTTGTAAATAAATGGGGGCTAGGCAAAAAGTTAAGGAAATTCGCCAAAAAGCAGGGACTAAGTTTAGTACATGATCCTGAGAATGGATTTTACCCAAATATTTTAGATGGGATTTCTGGAAATATTTTGCTTCTAGGCTACTGGCAGAGTTACAGGTATTTCGAGGACATAAAAGAAGAAATAAAGGAAGAGTTTCAATTAAAAGAGTCTCCAAGTGATTCCATGAATATTTCATTCCTAAAGGAGATCCAAGACTCAGAATCTGTTGCTTTACATATTAGAAGAGGAGATTATGTAAATGACCCCTATTTTTTGGAAAATTTCGGTACATGTTCTTTATCCTACTATCAAAATGCAATAAAGTATATTACTGATAAAGTAAAAGATCCACATTTTTACGTGTTTTCAGACGACCCAGAGTGGGTAAAAAGTAATTTGAAGATTGATTTCCCTCATACATTTGTCACTCATAATTTAGGGAAAAGTGATTATGAGGATTTTCGATTGATGCATTCCTGTCACCATTTTATTGTAGCTAATAGTTCATTTAGCTGGTGGTCTGCTTGGTTGGGTAGCAGGGAGGATAAAATTGTCATTTGTCCAGATCCTTGGTTTGCAAAAGACCCAATGAAATTGGAAGACCGAGTTCCTAATGCTTGGATAAAAATTAAGGCATAGAGTTTTTCGGGATTGGTGTCCAATTTACTTATTCAAATGAAAAAAAAGAAAATTGTTTATTTAGGGAATCAGCTTCTGCAAAAAGGTCTAAATCCCACTTCGATTGATACTTTGGGCAGCAAGTTGGAGGAACTTTTTGATGTTGAGAAAGCTTCTGCCAGAAATTCATTTTTTTCTAGAATTTTTGACATGTGGCAGACTGTTTTCAAAAATAGAAAAGTCTGCCAAGTCGTATTAATAGATACTTATTCGACCTTGGCATTTCACTTTGCCTGGACATCAGGTTATTTGTGCAAATTGCTTGGTATACCTTATATACCAATTCTTCATGGAGGGAATTTGGGAGATAGGATGAAACAATCTCCTTATTTGTTTCAGAGATATTTAAAAAATGCATTTCAGGTTGTCTCTCCTTCTTATTTTTTGAAAGAGGCATTGGAAAATCCCAGCCAAGTTTCTATCAAAGTAATTCCTAACCTTCTGGAAATTGAGAAATACCCTTTTTCAGTCCCTGTAAATCAGGGTAACCTTGTTTTAATTTGGTTGAGGGCTTTTGCTGATATTTATAGACCAGAAAATGCAATTAAGGTTGTAGATTTCTTGAAAAAGCGAGGTCATGAGGGTGTTCAGCTATTCATGATTGGGCCAGACAAAGACGGTACTATGGAACCGTGTCAAAAATTAGTGAAGAAATTAGGGCTTGAGAGGAATGTTCAATTCATGGGTAGAATGAAAAGAGAAGATTGGATTCCAATAGCTAGAAAAGGAAATATATTTATCAATACTACTTCGGTTGATAATATGCCTGTAAGTTTATTAGAGATGATGGCCTTGGGGATTCCTATCGTAAGTACCTCTGTTGGAGGGATTCCATACGTCATAAAAGATGGAGAGAATGGTATGTTGGTGAAAGTTGATGACATAGAATCTATGGGGAATACGATCTTAAACTTATGGAATGACCCAAGAAAGCAATATAGTATTTCGATCAAAGGGCGACAAACTGCTGAGAGTTGCGCATGGAGCCATGTCAAAGAAAGCTGGGGTGAATTAATATCTCAGTTGGAAAATGATTCCAATTGAACAAACAATAGATATTTAGGAAGTTTTATTAAACTAGTTGCATTTACATGTCATTGGATAATTTGAATCCGATAATTCGGAAAACCCAATCCAGATTAAGTCCAGAGGAATTTCACCATGTTGTTAACGTGGTGTTTCATGATTTTGAGTCTGAAGATTATGACCAAATACACAAGGATATGTGGGAGGTCTTGTTGCAGCAGTTTAACTTGCTAACCAGTGATTTTTCAGCATCGATGGAGGGGAAAACCAAGATCACACTTTTGGATATTGGTTGTGGTACAGGGCTCGGTACAGAGTTATTTCTTGCGACGGAATTAGGTAAGAAAGTTGATAAGGTGATTCTAGTAGATGTTTCTTCCAAAATGATGGAAAAGGCTTTGGAAAGAAGCCAATCTTGGGGTGTTGAGCTGGAATCTTTCGTTGGAAAAATCAATGAAGTAAACTTAAAAGCTGACATAATTCTTACCTCTTCAGTTCTTCATCATATTCCAAATTTGGAGGAGTTTTTCAAAGATGTCATTCAGAGGTTAAATCAAGGTGGAGTTTTCATGCATATTCATGACCCGAACGGAGATCAATTACATAACCCTGCCTTAATCAAAAGAAGGAATGAAATCGCTAGCCATGATAAAGTCACCAATGTTTACCAATGGTTGAATAGTTCTGAAATTCTAAAGTCAATTTTTCACAGAGTTAATCGAATCAGAGGAAGGTATAATCATATTGATCTGGTTAATAATGCTCTTCTGGAAAAGGGAGTGATTAAGAAAAGAATGAACGCCAAAGAAATTTGGAGTATCACTGATATCCATGTGGAAGGGTTACCATATTCCAAAAAGAAAGGGATTTTATTATCTGAAATGAAAACAATGCTTTCTCCATTAGAATTGGTTGGGCAAAGATCCTATGGCTTTTATGGACGATTGGGTTTCGAACTTGATAAAGAATATACTGATCTAGAACAAAATTTAATTAAAAGTGGTAGCAAAGAAGGTAGGTATCTAGCTGCTGCCTGGAAAAAGAACTAAGTGCTTTGAAATCAGAAAACCGAGAATCTTTAGATAAGAAATAATGAAGGAAGTTTTAAAACCTCATGTTTTTCATATTGGAATTCCTAAATCAGGAAGTACGAGTATTCAAGAGGTGCTTGAGAATGATTCAAGGCTAAAGTTAACTAGATCTAGATTTTTTACTGGTGCTGAGTGGTGGGCTAAAGATACAATACTCAAAGAGGCTGATTTCCCTATAATAGAATCAAATGAGACCCTTATTAGTGGAGGTTATCAGAAAGTAAAATTTTCTCAAGTTGTAGCACGGTTTCATAAAACTAATCCAAATGCGGATATCATTATTGTTTTGAGAAACCAACCAAAGGCTATTATGTCTATGTATAAGTTCCACATAGTCAATGCCTTTTGGGGAGTGAAGTCTTTTAGAAATTGGTTGTTTCACACTGATTTGGGGATGGATTATCTTAGCATTTGTTTTTATGGAGATATCCTCAAAACATTGATGGCCTATTACCCTAAGGAACAAATCAAAGTTCTATTATTTGAGGAGCTTAAAAAGAATCCTAGTTCTTTTTATACCAAGTTTTATAAATCCTTGGGCTTAGAGTTTGAATGCACTGAATTTCCCCTTCAAAACCAAAATTCATTTTCTGAAGGACAGCTTTATACTTTAACAAAACTTAATCGTTTTGCAATTTTTTCGAGGAAATCAGAAAGTAGGTTTTATCATCGGATAGGACATCGGATTGAGCAACGAATCAAGTTTAGCTTGATCAAGATTTTCCGTTTAACTCCTAGGAAGGATTTTTTTAGTTGGGATACGATTCCTGGGAAACTTAAGATCTTCAACGAATTCAAAAAAACCAATCAGGAAATAGTCGATTTGGGTTTTGTTAGTAAAGAAGAGCTACAAGCCAATGGTTACTTACTTCCTTGAGAAAAGTTGGAAATTAATTTTCAGAAGATTTACAGAAAATACAGTCTACCTGTAGCATTTTTCCATTTTTGGGATTAGAAAAAGAGAGATCTGTCTCGAGAGAAAAAATCTCAAACCCCAACTCTTCCATATAAGAAATCATTTCAAAAAAAGTAGGTTCATTCCTATACAAAGGTTCAAAAGATAATTCGAGCTGAACCACCTTTACTTTTTCAAGGATAGCTCTCCCCCCTTCAAGTATATTTTTTTCGTATCCCTGGGTATCAATTTTTAGCATTAAATGATCTCCAGGAGAAAGCAGTTCATCCTGCATTTGATCAAGGGCTTTCACCTGCACCTTTTCTTTTCCTACAAATTTAGAATCTGGAGCATTTTCAATGCTTAAAGGAAGAATTTCGAGCAATGAGCTGCTTTTGGAATTCAAGGAGATATTAATGTGTGCTGTCCGGTCTATATCCCCCAAGGCTAATTGAATACAGTTCCATTTAGAATCTTTAGCGCACTTTTTTTCGAGAAATGAATAGGCCAAATCAGTAGGCTCAAAAGATATAATTTCCCCCTCATAGCCCATTTCTCTAAGTTCTTTTCCATACGACCCGGTATTAGCTCCCACATCCAATACTTTATTGATTTGAAAATTACGCATGATTTTCAACCTTCTTTTCTTATCAGGCTCAGGGAATTTCCCGATTTTCAATCCGAATTTTTTTAAAATTTTTTGAAGGGTATTTGTTATAATCATATAAACAGTAGGGAATTGAATAAAAGTTGTTTAAGAGGAAAAAGTTAATTTTTAATATTTTCTTCGAAGATTTTAATTAAATGAGTTTTGAAGATCTTCCTTTTTCATTCCATGGAAAGGATAGCTTCAAAGGTCTCCTCTAAATTTAAAATCATATTCGAATTTAAATGGATTTTGGGATTCTCAAACTCATTTTGAGAATAATAATAGCCAAGTCCTAGTTCGGAGGCAAGTGTGAAAAAACAATTATTTGTAGTGTCTCCTCTGAATCGGAATTCCATTACTTTGCTACCACTACTCATGTAGAGCATGTTGGTCAATCCTGCACCATGCATGCTTACCAAATGGGAAGCTTCACTCATTAAAAGAATCTGATCTCGGAGCCCATAATCCTCGAAATGATGAATTTCATACCCAAATTCTTCGAGTTTAGAAATTAGTTCAACCTCATTGACAATTCTTCTTTTAGAGGCTTTCATTCTGGATATATAAATTTTCCTTTTTTGAGTTGGTGAAGGGGAAAACTCTTGGCGAACTCGATTGATAATTTGAGTATGATAGTTGAAACTTGGAGCTGTTCTTTGGTAGGAAATCAATTCACCCACCGTTAATTTAACGTCACTTGAAATATAAAAGGGCTGGTAGCCCAAAATCTCTAATGAATCTTTGATATAGGAATACCCTTTCAGGCGCTCAGGAATAAAAATTTTATAATCTTTGAAATTTCCTTGAAGGGCGACCAATCTAGGGATTGATTCTGTCATCCAATGGAAATAGTTGTGAGCCCAGTTATCAGAGATCCAAATTGCTTTTTGGATAAATTTGCCAGGTTTGAATAAAAGTGGAAGACGCTTGATTTTTGCTTTTTTACTCCAAGGGCTGGAATGACTCAAATGATCCATAAATTGGAACTTTTGCCAGATCCAAATGGTCTCGTCTATTACAATGGCTAATGAAAGGGAAACGGCTTCACTTGAGTTGATTTCTCTAGAAAGCTCATTCTCAAATAAATTCAAATCCTTCTCCTTGAAGTTTAGAGGAAGAGTTCTTTCTGACCGATAAGCGGGTAATTTGGGGATTTCGGATAGTGACAGCCTCATTATTTTTTTTCGGATCGGGTAAGGTGTTTTTTATAGTTAGTATACAGGCTAAAGAATAAAAACCTGTAGTATGAAAAAGACTGAAAAGGATTCTCTTTAAGTTTTTTAAATAAAATTCTAAACCCTTTTCGGAATTCTTGAATTGAAAAATAGCTAAACTCATCATACCAAGATTTGTACCAGAGATGTGCTGCATAGCTATTGGGACCTATATAGGATTGAAATGTTGCAAGGACATTTTTCTCTGAATAAGGAACTGGATAAAAATAGGTAGGAGGATAAACGGTCAACCCTAGATAGGTGCTTATTTTTTCTGGGTTCAGTTCCTTCATGTATTCTTGAAAAATAGGAGTAACAACTGAAGTAATCACTTTGAAATCTTTGGCTCCAAATAAAGGAGTATATGCATCTAATATTTTTTGTAAAAGAGGATGTCCTGGCTCCACTCCTATAATTGCAGTATTAATATGTGTATGGTCTTCAAACCCTGCAAAGCAGGAATGTTCTAATAATGGATCAAGGGATTTTAATAGAAGCATGTCTGTGTCCAAATAGATGCCGCCATGAATATATAAAGCTCTGAATCTTACATAATCAGCAACAAAAGCGTACTTTTTCTCTGATAAGGCTTTTTTTAGCCAAGGGTTATCAAATTCTGTATTGCTTTCGTCCCATCGAATAAATTCATATCCTTTTAGATGATTGGTCCATGAGTCGATACATGTTGAAATCAGCTCAGGGTATTCTTGATGGCCATACCAGCAATAATGTATCTTCTTGGGTATCATTTGATTATGAGAGAGCTGATTGGGTGAAAAAAATGAAGCGTTCTTTTCAAAATGGCTCTATTTAATTTAACTTAACTGACCAGTATTGGATAGTTTTAGAATATGGTCTTTGCAACGAAGACCTTGGTGTTTTGTATTAATTGAAAGTAAATAATTTTTAAGATGAAAATCCAATTTAAATTTAATGGAATAATCCAGCTTGAAGGCGATTTTGAAGGAGTGCCACAAGAACTTTTAGAAAAAGTAGTGCCTGCAACAGGAGTTATTTCTTTAGATAATCAAGAGTATCAGCAAGTTGAAATTTTAGAGGAAGAAACCTCAGATTTTAATCCCTATTTTAAATTTTTAGAAAATTTATCCATTGAAGGAGCAAAAATAACCTCCTCACATCCTGTTTTTTCCAAAGAGGACTTAGGAAAAGAGTTTTGTGGATTATTTGCTCATAAAAATCCGGATACACCTGATAAAGACTCTTATTTTCCTGGAATAGTGGGGAGTAGATATTCAAAAATCATAAAAGTGGTTTCTCCAAAGGAAATAGTGACTGATTTTGAATACAATACGGGATCCACTTTCGGGTATGTGTTTCAGGACAATTCCAAAGTCTTTTATGAAAAACTAAAATTGGGGGGGAGAATAGATTTTCCAGAAGGGGTACTCGTTATCAAAGATCTCGTGAAAACTGACTTAAATAAGGATACTTATTTGGTTGGACATGCAAAAGGCAGCAGCTTAATGTTTGGAGTCGAGGATTATTTTAGATATACCACGGATCCACAACAAAAATTTGATACCGTCCTTTTTGATTTGGGAGATAGGTCACTAAATTTTGCCTCTTATAATGTGAATTTTCTTCCTCCTTGTAGGATTGTTAAATGTACAGAATCCTATTTTCCAAGGTTGTTTACTAATACAAGGAAGTCTAATCAGAAACTCAGAGTAGCGATCATAAATTGTGATACGACTCTAAATCAAAGAAACCCCATGTGTAATTCCTTCGGATTTGGACTTGGGTTTATTTATGATTCAGACAATGTTTTTTACCTAAAGAATTTTAAAAATAGAGGAGGGTCATTTACTGATTTCAAAGTGCCAGATGGAGGAAAGCTTTGGCTGGTATTGGAGAATGTTCAACTTGATTTTGAAAATAAAAAAGATTTTCAGACAACTTATTTTCTTTCAAAAATCAGATTTACTAAGGATAGTAAAGGTTTGCCTCAGCACCCTTCTTATCCTGAATATGTAGCTGAAACTACTGATTCCAGCTTTTATTTTTTCAATAATCAGTTTTATGCAAGAGGATGGAACAACCGTCTAAATATGATCCATATTGATCGCTTTGTTTTTTTACTGCCTTCAGCCCAATATTTTAAGAATATTCATGATCCAATTTTTGGAGGTTGTGAAAATTGGAGAATTTCAGATCTATTGACTCAGACTATGACCGGTTCAAAGGTTATGATTTTTAATATTCCTGAAAAAGGAAAAAAATATTGGGTTCAAAAAAGTAACAATGATACAATAAGAACTTTTGTGAACTGGTCCGAAATTCAAGGGAAAACGGTTCATGAGGTCAATGTTCCAGAGAATGGTCAACTAGTTGAATTACAACCAGGGGATATTTTTGAAATCAGTGGAGAAGACTACAAGGTATTAATGAAAGAAAGGGGAGAGTATCCAACCATGCCAAGTGGCTATCAAGAATTCAATAGAGGAGAGGAAAGTCAATACATTTTTGCCAATTGCAAGCTAGATAAGTCCTTGCCTGAAGGAGAGATATTTGAAATTTTGATAAAGAAATCCTGTTCTGAATATTTATTAGATGGCAAGGAAAGACCGGCCTATTTCATGTACAAGGGCAATAGCCAAATAGCTCTCACAGAAGATACCCAATTTGGCAACGATCAGGTATTGTACACCGCAGGAATTGGACATTTAAGCTATAATCATAAGGAAATTGGCTTCTGGGCGAAGGATACCGTTCACAATGGATTTTACAGACAAAGCTCAGGAAAAGGTCAAAGTCCAGGATATACAATGATAAATTCTGAAGGGTTTGGAGGAGAGTTTCATCCAGATGTACCCGTTAAGAATTCTGGTGAACTACCGGAAGTAGTCCAAGAATATATGGCTGAATTAGAGAATATGGATATTTTTCCAAATAAAATATAAGCAGAGGAAATGGAATGAATATCTTTGGTTTTTAATAATCCATTAATAGACCATATCCATTGGAGCCTCTAGAAATCCTCAATATTCCAAATTATTATTCTTCCTATTATTTATTCGGTTTTTCTCAAAGATTTGACCTTAAGTATAGACCGGAAAATCGATTTGAACGCTTTAATAATAGACCTTTTTTGATTTTCAGGTATAAGGGGAAAATAGGTGTGATTGACAATAATGACCCTCACGGAACGAAGCCTGATTTGTATGACGCGGTCGATTTATATTTTGTTACCAATAAGCTAAAAGGGAATCCGAATTACGAGCAGAGTAAGATTAGGCCTCTTTTTCCTCATTACCCGATCAATATTTTGGGTCTATATCTGAGAACTTTTGGTGTGAGCTTAATTAAGAAAGTTCCTCTCAAGAAATTGATCCATCAATTGCATATTCTACGAAAGCGTCCAGTTTTTAGCATGGATAAGAAAAGCTATTCCTTCCATAATTACGTTTTCTTTTCATCAAACTTATGGAAAAAAGAACCACTAACTAATCAAATCAGAGCTGACTTTATGCAAGCTTGTCAAGAGGATGAAAGAATCAACTTTGAAGGAGGTTTTGTGAAAAGAGGGGATGGAGATGCAATGGGTTTTTCTGATTTTGTTAGTGAAAAGATATATCCTCCGAAGGTCTTTTCAGACTTGAGTTCAAAAACGTTATTTGCGCTGAATAATCCTGCAGTCTTAGGGGCCGTCAGCTGGAGACTTGCCGAGTATCTTTCTTCAGGAACTTTTGTCATCAGTTATCCAGAGGCGATAGAATTGCCGGTTGCAATGGAGCATGGAAAAGAAATTCATTACGTTGAAAAGTCAAATGATTTTAAAGAAGTTTTTGATTTGATTTTTGATACCCCGGATTACCATCATGCAATTTCGATTGGTGCAAGAGCCTATTTTGAGAAATACTGTACTCCTCAAGCACAGGTACAATATGTACTTGAAATTCTAGTGGGCTCAAATTAAAATAATTACCTGATTCAATATTTTTAGAAACATTCCCAATCTTCGTTTCAAAGAAGGATAAGGGTTGTATATTTGTTACCGTACCAAATTGGATAGTTTGGCTTAGGATTTGTGAATGTGAAGAAAGCAAATCAGTGAATATTCTGGTCCTTTTCAATTTTGAAAAACGCGTTACTAATAATTTTCTTCTTTGCTTTTAGCTTGACTACCAGTCTAGTAAAGGCACAGGTATCTATTCCTAGAGCTGGTTTTCCTTATTGTGAACCGTTTACAGGGACTGCTTCAGATCTTAGACCAGAAACAATTCTTGGAGGAACTCCAAATTTAGCGTCTGTTGGTGGTGGAAGTTTGGTTTTGACTGAAGCACAACCTTATCAGGCGGGTTACATGTATATTGATATCCCATTTTCAATTGAATATGGGGTAAAAGTTTCCTTTGAATATTCTAGTTACGGTGCTACGGTTTCTGGAGGAGGAGCTGATGGGTTTAGTTTTTTTATGTTTGATGCACAATATGGAGAGGTGTCAAATGGAAGCCCTTTTCAATTTCAAACAGGTGGTTTTGGAGGTTCTTTGGGTTATGCACCTATCCAACAAAATCCTTCTGCAGTAAACCCTAGTCCGCCCTATTTTCCTGGGCTAACAGGTGGATTCATTGGGATTGGATTTGATGAATGGGGAAATTTTGTTCGTGATTCAGAGGCTAGAGGTTCGGGACTCCCGGATAATGCCTCGAATGCTCCTTACTACACTTATCCTCATACCATTTCAATTAGAGGCCCTGAAAATCCTGGTGGAGCCTATGCCCCCTATCCTTTTTTAGGGAATAGTTTGGCCTCAGATTATGTAGTGGATGTTGTAGATGAGCATTCATTTGAGATAGATATCAATGGGAATAATGCTGTCTGGAATTGCAATGATTCTGACTATAGAAAAGTATTAATCGATCTGGAACCAGTTTTTGATGGTGCTGGAAATCCAACAGGAGCCTATAAGATTTCCCTTCAAATGAATGTTGGAGGGACTGTTTATACCATTTTTGATCAATTGGATTATAGTTTTCCTAATGTTCCAGAAAATATTAAGATTGGATTTGCTGCTTCAACGGGTCAGAATACAAACTTCCATGAGATTAGAAATTTGGAAGTCGATGTTTCTACTATTAATGAGGTAGGAAAGCCTGTAGTTTCTCCGGCAGACAGAAGAACTTGTGTCGGAGAGGAACTTACGATCTTGATTGACGATGTTGAGCTAAAGCAAGGGGCGACTTTTATTCAGTGTGTGCAGTTGTATGATCCAGCTTTACTAAATAGCCCAAGTCCGCCATGGGAAAATATAACCAATAATGATCCAAATATAGATTGTGGGCCTGCGGGTATCTGTAATCAGTGTTCCGATGGGAATTTAGAATATGAAGTTCCAGGAAAAGGTACTTTTTATATTACTCCTTTGGGAGATTTGGAATACGATGCTAGTGGAAATTTAATATCTGGGATCAATGATATTGAAGTGACATTTGTTCCTGTCCCAGGAGCGACAGGTGAGGCAAGTGTTATCTATACTGTTCAAGATAATTACAGTTTGATTTCCGAGCCGGCTCTAATAACAGTTACTATTAATCCAATTCCTGAAATTACGGCTACTGAGGTAAGTAATCCTACTTGTGACGGACAAGATGATGGACAAATTCGAGTTGAATTGGACCAACTTTTAGATGGGGCTACTTTTCGATGGTTATGGGACGGGAACCCAATCACAACAGAGGCTCCTATTCCGGGAATTGTGGATGGGAAAGCAGAATTGATTCTTACCAATGTAAACTTAGGGTCCTACAGATTGGAAGTGTTTAATCCATTGAATGATGGGGAGGGAGGTTCTTGCCCTAACTTGTTGGATGAAATCGTTGTTTCTCAGCAAAATGGTACACCAGTCGAATTAGAGCCTTTTGATACGGATATTTGTGAAGGAACTCCCGCAACTATAACACCATTTCTAGACCCCGAATTTAATCCAGATAATTTGCCAGTACCTTTTAAATGGTATACCAGTGCAGATAGATCTGGGGGAGCTTTACCAACATCTGGTTCTTCAACCATTGATGGAGTAAACATTGATGTTCAGATTGCTTCTGATGGAACACTTTCAGTAGAAGGATTAATTGCCGATGGATTAAATCCTAAAACGTATACTTTTTATGTTGAAACATCCTTTGTCAACAATAATGGCTCTGGATCTGGAAATTTCTGCCCCTTCGTTGGTGATGTAATGTCTGAAGCAGTTATAACTGTTTATCCTGCCTTGTCAATTTCTGTAAATGAGACACCTGATTGGTGTAGAGACAGTAATGGACAAATTGAAATTGAGGCATTAGGTGGAAATGGAGATAAAACTTTTGTATTGTTTGATTCTGAAAATAATGAACTCGAAACGAAAATTGATCCAGCAAATGCTACTTTTTCGGGTTTATTGCCAGGGGATTATTTCGTTGAAATTGAAAGTGCAAATCCGACTTGTTTAGAATCTATTCCTGTAGAAATAAAAGGAGCAGAGGAGGAGTTGACTATAGCAGAAATAGCTAGAACCCCTACATCTTGCGATTTGGACAATGGTACATTTGAGTTAGAAGTAGCCGGTGGTAATGGAACACTGTCTGTTTCTAATTTAAGTATTAGTGGAGGAGTAGATAATGGAGTTTCTTACAATAGTTCCACCAATACCTACACCTATTCTGGCTTAGAACCTGGAGTAAATTATACTGTTACTGTAACAGATGAACAAAATTGTACTGCCTCTTTGAATTTTACATTGGATGAAATTCAGACTCCAGTTTTTGATGTTCAAACTCCTTCAAACCTTTGTGAAGATCAAGCTTCACTTGAATTTCAAGTAACCTATGATTTCTTTGAGGTAGCTGCTACTGCAGTTCCAGAATTCAATTGGTATGAAACAGAAACTGGCGGCTCACCATTGGGTAATGGGAATGGTCTGGGAGGTATGACACTTCAGATAGATAATGCAACTGGAGAGTTGATTCTCACTGATTTGGTTGATGGGGCCTATACGCTGTGGTTAGAAATGTCAGGACCTGATGCATGTAATTTGCCAAGGCTAGCGGTTGATTTTGAGGTTTTACCACTTCCTGATGCAGGAGAGCCTTTAGTTACTAATGTTTCGTGTAATGGAGGGACTGATGGAGAAATTCAAGCAGTATTACAATCAGGAAATCTAAGCGATTACTTATACCAATTAGAAAGAAATTCGACTGTAATTGTGCCGTTTGCTGATAATGGAGGAGAGTTTCTAAATGTTGAAGCTGGAGATTACACGATAAGAATTCAAAATAAAGTTTCCGGTTGTGAAATTGTAAGTCCTGAAGTAACGGTCATTGAACCTCCGCTATTAGAAATCAGCAATGGAGTAACAGTAGATCCAACTTGTCTTCAGGATAATGGGGTGATTAATTTTAGTGTATGGGGAGGAACCCCTGATTCCAATTCTAATTATGAAATCACCATCAATGGACAAGCCTTAAGTTCCTATGATTTTGCAGTCACGGTTGGTTCAGATGGAACGAATGAAATTCAGGTATCATCTTTAGCGGGAGGTGTTTATGATATTTCAATAAATGATTCCAGATCCTGTTCTGTATCTACTTCCATGACTATTGAAGCTCAAACTTTGCCGGTATATGAAGTTGAAGATCAGGAGATTTGTGTGAATGAGGTGGTTACATTTGATCCAGTGATTGTTGATGCAGGAAGTCCCGATGCAAACCCTGTGTTCAGATGGTATAAAGATGCTTCTGGAATTGATGAAGTAGTGAGTGGAGTAGATTCTGATTGGGGAATGACTTTCCAGGTAGACAGTAATACGGGTCAGTTGAACGTGACCGACCTTCAGCAGGATGGAGAATATACATTATATCTGAAACCAGATATTCTAAATGCTTGTGATTTTACTGCAATTCCAGTCTTATTGAAAGTCAACCCAATTCCAGCGGTTGATTTTGAAAGCGACCCGGTATCTTGTTTTGGAGGTTCGGATGGAGTGATCCGAGTGACTTCTGGTTCAGATCCTTCCTATACTTATACTTTAAACACAGGCGAGTCAAATACTACTGGTGAGTTCTCCGGCTTGGCTGCAGGTGACTATGAGGTAACTATTTCCGATGCAATTGGGTGTTCTTCTGTTTCGCAAATCACTGTCGTTGAGCCGCCAGTTTTAGAATTCAGCAATGGAGTAACAGTAGATCCAACCTGTCTTCAGGATAATGGGGTGATTAATTTTAGTGTATGGGGAGGAACCCCTGATTCCAATTCTAATTATGAAATCACCATCAATGGACAAGCCTTAAGTTCCTATGATTTTGCAGTCACGGTTGGTTCAGATGGAACGAATGAGATTCAGGTTTCATCTTTAGCGGGAGGTGTTTATGATATTTCAATAAATGATTCCAGATCCTGTTCTGTATCTACTTCCATGACTATTGAGGCTCAAACTCTGCCGGTATATGAAGTTGAAGATCAGGAGATTTGTGTGAATGAGGTTGCTACTTTCGATCCAGTGATTGTTGATGCAGGAAGTCCAGATGCAAACCCTGTGTTCAGATGGTATAAAGATGCTTCTGGAATTGATGAAGTAGTGAGCGGAGTAGATTCTGATTGGGGAATGACTTTCCAGGTAGACAGTAATACGGGTCAGTTGAACGTGACCGACCTTCAGCAGGATGGAGAATATACATTATATCTGAAACCAGATATTCTAAATGCTTGTGATTTTACAGCTATTCCAGTCTTATTGAAAGTCAAGCCAATTCCGGCGGTTGATTTTGAAAGCGACTCGGTATCTTGTTTTGGAGGTTCGGATGGAGTGATCCGAGTGACTTCTGGTTCAGATCCTTCCTATACTTATACTTTAAACACTGGCGAGTCAAATACTACTGGTGAGTTCTCCGGCTTGACTGCAGGAGACTATGAGGTAACTATTTCCGATGCAATTGGGTGTTCTTCTGTTTCTCAAATCACTGTCGTAGAGCCAGATGAATTACAAATTCTAGGGGTTGAAAAATTGGACCCTACTTGTGGTGATGATAATGGTGAAATAAAGTTTGAAATCTCGGGAGGTACATCTGATTATTTGATAACTATCAATGGTAGTTCCATTGAAAGCTACTCTTATCAGATTGCTGGATTAGTTTATACGGTTCAGGATTTATCTCCTGGTACTTATTCAGTTGGTGTAGTAGATGCGAATGGATGTGAAGTGCCTGAAAGTGAATTGTATACTTTAGTGAATAATGAGGGGATAGATATTCAGCCTGATCAGATGGAAGATTTAATCTGTGAGTCAGGAGTGGCAGTGCTTGATCCCAATATTACGATCCCTGCAGGCGCAAGTCCTGAATTGAGATGGTTCTTTGATGCTTCAGCCAGTCAGGAGATTTTTTCTAATTCTAGTCCTGCCTCTGACGGTAATATTTACCAGATTAATGGAACAGGTATTCTTTCTATTGAAAATCTTGCTGGGGGAACCTATACTTATTATTTGAGAATTGCAGGGCCAGGGATTTGTACCAAAATATTTGAGGCTAATGTATTGGTGAATGAAGCTATTGCAGCATCTCTGGAAATTGATCCGATTACATGTTTTGGTGAGTCAGACGGGGTAATCACTGTGGTAGATATTTCAGGAGGAAATGGTGAATTCGAATACAGCTTAGATGGAACAAATTGGCAAGCATCAAATCAATTTAGTGGATTGTCAGTTGGTGATTATCAGGTTCAAATAAGAGATAGTAGTTCTAGTAATGGCTGTACCTTTACAATTTCTGGAAATGTTGAAGGGCCTGAAGGAGCTATTTCGTCCAACAATCCTGATTTAATCCGAACAAGCTGTGATTTAGATAATGGAGCGGTAAGGAATTTAGAAATTACTGGAGGTTGGGGAGATTATGATTTTCAGTGGAGAAAAGATAACCCAATAGATGGTACTCTATTGAGTCAGGGTACGATTTCAGGAATTGAAGATCTGGCTACAGGCACATATTATCTGATTGTTCGTGATAGTGGTGGATGTGAGGAAGTGTTTGTCTTTGAAATAGAAGATGCCTCTGACCCAGTTTATGATGTGATACCTCCAGTTGAAAGTTGTTTTGGTGAGATTAATGAAATCCGACCAGTTCATTTAGCTCCAGATCCTTCTTTGCCTCCTGTGGCACCAACAGAGGTAAGATGGTATACCGGACCTGGCCAATCGGGACTTATTTCTAATGGACAGGATTCTACCGATCCATCAATTATCTACACTATCGATGATAGTGATTGGCTAAATCCTGCACTGGAAATTGAGAATTTACCTGTTGGGGTACACGATTTTTATTTCTATGTGGTTTGTACTGGTCAGGAAATTAAAATAGATATTGAAGTCTTTGATACTCCTGAAGTCGAAGTTGAAATCACTCCTGTAACTTGCTTCGGAGATAACAACGGAGGAATTCATGTTATTTCTGGTGATGATCCGAGTTACACTTATTCATTGGATGGTGGAGCTTCAATGTCACTTTCTGAATTGGAGAATATTAGTTTTGAAGTTGGATCCCATGAGTTGCAAGTTTGGACTCCTGCTGGATGTCCGCAAGTTATTCCTTTTGAAATTCAAGGGCCTACTGCTCCATTAGAATTGGAGAATCTGGAAGGAATCGATCCGGGTTGTGGAGCTTTAAACGGAAAGATTTTCGCAGATATTAAAGGTGGCTGGGCTCCATATACTGTTGAAGTATTTAAAAATGGAGTTTCCTTTGATGTTTTGGATGGTGTTGGAGCCGATCTTGAGGTGGATGGTTTGTCCTTGGGTGATTACTATTTGGTTATCAGCGATTCTGAAGGATGTAGCATTACAAGCCCTACTCTCACTTTGGTTGATGGACCTACACAAATTCTTGTAGATGATCAAATAATTTGTGAAGGTGAGTCGGTGATTTTTAGTCCTGTTTTAGACCCTCAGGTGTCATCGCCAACATTTATTTGGTCTTTTGATCCGCAAGGCAATAATTTGATACAGTCCAGTACTAGTCCAGCTTCTGATGGAATTATTTATGAAATTTCATCCAATGGAGAGTTAAAAGTAACGGGGCTTGGAGCCTCAAGTCAGCCTTATGTGTATTATGTAATTGCAGAAGGTCAAGGTGTTTGTTTGGGTTATCGAGCAGAACCAGAGGTGAAAGTGGTTGAAACTCCAACGGCTGTAGTAGCGGTTACTAATGAAGTTTGTTTTGGTGATGGAGGGATAATTGAAGTTCAAGCTTCTGGAGGCGATGGTACATATGAATACAGTATTGATGGTACAAACTTCCAAAGCTCCAATATCTTTAATGTTGAAACCGGAGTTTATGATGTGGTTGTGACTTCGGGTGCTGGATGTGCCTTTACGGTATCAAATGTAGAGGTTCTTGGTCCATCTGAGGCGATATCTATATCAGAATTAGAAGGGAAAAACAGTTCTTGTAACCTAGATAATGGTAGTATTAGTTTTACAATTTCTGGAGGATATGAAGTCTATTCGGTAAAAATATACAAGAATGGGAATAGCGTAGGTACCCAGCAAGTAGGTTCGGATGGTATTTTTATGATTGACGAATTGGGAATAGGAGAGTATTCTTTTGAAATTACTGATTTGGGAGGCTGTATTTATACTTTTGAAAGTCCAATGGAAGTTGTGGAGGAACCTACTCAAATCTTAACAGAAGACGATTATATATGTGAGGGAGAAATAGCAGTGTTGGAGCCAGAGGTGAATTCGAATAGTCCAAACGTGACATTTAGCTGGTTCTTTGATGCTGCAGGAAATCAACCTATAAATTCAGGTACGTCTAATGGAATATCCTATTCAATAGATTCGGATGGACTATTAGAAATTGAAGGATTGAGTAGCTCTAATAGCCCGCATTCCTATTATGTAATGGCAAATGGAATTGGAATTTGTGGTTTGGAACCTTTTGAAGTTAAAGTTCATGTTACTGAAATTCCGTCTTTAAGAGTCTCTAATCCATCAATTGTTTGTGATCCTACTGGAACAGTGGATTTAACACAGTTTATAGAGGGATTCAACCCAGGAGTTTATGATTACAATGTAATCAGTCCAAATGGTGCTGCCATGAGCATGAATGAGCTTGATCAAGTAGCTGTTTCAGGTGATTATATTGTGTCTAGCAGTGTGAAAGGTTCCAATTGTTGGAATGATAATCAAAGAATCCGGGTAGTTATTGCTGAAGAACTGTTGGTAGCCGATTTCGAGTATGTGGTTGATTTGGGGGGTGGTTTGATTTTTCCAAATGGAGAGATTCAAATATTGGAAGATGTTCAGTTTAATGATTTGTCCTTAGGAGATGTTGTGATTTGGAATTGGGACTTTGGAGATGGAGGACAAAGCTCAGAGCAAAATCCAATACACCAATATCAAAGAAAGGGAAGTTATACAGTGACCCTTACAACGATTGATTCAATTGGTTGTATGTCTGAATATCAAATTCAGGTAGAAGTATTTGATGACTACAATGTGATTATTCCAAATGCGTTTACTCCTGATAACGTTAAAAACCAATATTTCAAGCCAAAATATAGAGGCATAGCAAGTATGCATCTTTATATTTTCAATACTTGGGGAGAGTTGATTTTTGAGTCCAATTCCTTAGAAACTTTAGGTTGGGATGGAACTTTGAATGGAACTGACGTTCCAAATGGAAATTATGTTTATAGGGCTAAATTTACCTCAAGATCAGGTGAGGAATTCGAAAGAGCCGGAGTATTTATTTTAATTCGTTAAATGATTATAGCAGAAATAGGTCAGGCCCATGATGGTAGCCTAGGAAATGCGCATGCCTTTATTGATGCCTTGGCAAATACTGGTGTGGATGCTGTGAAATTTCAAACTCATATTGCAGAAGCTGAAAGTTCTCCCTTAGAGCCCTTTCGGGTTAAGTTTTCAAAACAAGATGAGACTAGGTTTGATTACTGGAAAAGGATGGAGTTTACTCCTGATCAATGGAAAGGACTTCGTGAACATTGTAAAGAAGTCGGGCTTCAATTTATTTCTTCCCCCTTCAGTATTGCTGCGGTAAACTTATTAGATTCCTTGGATATTGATGCCTTTAAGGTCGGCTCAGGAGAAGTGAAGAATTTTTTACTATTGGAAAAAATGGCCAAAACAGGCAAGCCTATTATCCTGAGCTCAGGGATGAGTTCCTACCATGAATTAAAAGAGAGCATTGATTTTATAAAAGGGTTTGGAAACAAGTATAGCGTCCTGCAATGTACGACTGCTTATCCTACTAGCCCTGAACAATGGGGATTAAATGTAATTTCTGAATTGAAGGAAAGATTTGATTGTACGGTCGGATTTTCTGATCATAGCGGTGATATCTTTGCCTGTCTAGCTGCAGCTTCATTGGGCGCTGAGGTTTTTGAATTTCATGTAGTGTTTGATAAAAGGCAATTTGGCCCAGATTCTCCTGCAAGTATTGAAATAGATCAAGTTGGCGTTCTTTGTAAAGGAATCAAGGATATCCAGGAAGCATTGAAGAACCCGATTGAAAAGAATGATATTCAAAAGTATGATTCATTGAAAACCATGTTTGGTAAATCATTATCCGTAAATAAAGATCTTGTTGCAGGACATATTCTTTCTGTTGAAGATTTGGAGTCTAAAAAACCAGGAGGAGTTGGAATTCCGGCAGATCAATTCAAACAAGTGTTGGGTAAAGAGTTGAGTGTATCGCTTAACAAGTGGGATTTTTTGAAGGAAGAGCATATTAAATAATAAGATGAAAAGAAAGATTTGTGTAGTGGTCACGGCCAGGCCCTCTTATTCTAGAATAAAAACAGCTTTATTGGCTATTAAAAACCATCCCAATCTCCAACTTCAACTAGTTTTGGCAGCATCTGCATTATTGGATAGGTATGGCAACGCAACTAAGTTTATTGAGGAAGATGGGTTTGAAATTACTGCCAAAGTTTTTAATGTTTTGGAAGGTGAGAACCTAACTGCTGCTGCAAAAACAACAGGTATCGGGATATTAGAGCTTTCTTCCGTTTTTGATAATATCAAGCCAGACATCGTTGTGACTATAGCAGATCGGTTTGAAACCATAGCTACGGCAATTGCAGCTAGTTATATGAATATTCCTTTGGCCCATATCCAAGGAGGTGAAGTGACAGGAAATATTGATGAGAAAGTTAGGCATTCCATAACCAAATTGGCAGATTATCATTTTGTGGCTTCGGAAGGTGCTTATGAAAGAGTAATTCGATTAGGTGAGAACCCTGAAATGGTTTTTAATACTGGATGTCCAAGTATTGATCTTGCCCACCACGTCAAACTCCAAGGAGAATTAGATTTCGATCCTATTACCAAATATGGTGGTGTTGGAGGGAATCCTGATATTAGAAATGGATATTGGGTCGTTATGCAGCATCCTGTTACCACTGAGGTTGGAAGTTCTAGAAAACATATTGAGGAAACTCTATATGCGATGATGGAATTGAATCAACCTGTTTTTTGGTTTTGGCCGAATGTTGATGCAGGTGCTGATGGTACAAGTACCGGGATACGTTCTTTCAGAGAAAAAAATAACTTGGAAAATTTTCATTTTTTCAAAAACATGAAGCCAAATGACTTTTTGAAGCTTTTAAATAATTGCAAAGGGTTAGTGGGGAATAGTAGTGTAGGGATCCGAGAATGTGCATACTTAGGAGTACCTGTTATAAATATTGGCTCTAGGCAAAATAAAAGAGAGCGTGGTAATAATGTTTGGGATGTCACATATGATCGAAACCAAATTAGAAACGCGGCAGTACAAATAGATGAATCTGCACGACCTGAAAGTTCAAATGTATATGGAGGGGGAGAAGCAGGAAAAATTATCGCACAGCAATTAAGTGAGCTACCTCTGATATTCCATAAAACCATTGCATATTAAAGTGATCTAGGTCATTGTCACTTTTGAAATTCATAGTATTAGTTCCTGAATCAATAAAAGTCTGTTTATTTTGTTTCATGTTTAAGTTCGATTTCTTAGAAATCTGAATTTTACATTTGATTTATATGATATTAACCCAACTAAATATCTTCTTAATTCTATTATTGGTGGCTTTGGTTTATTTGAAGTTGGCCAGAAAGTTTGGGATAATAGATGTACCAAATCAAAGATCCTCACATCGAGATAGTACTGTAAGAGGAGGTGGGATTTTAATTCCAGCAGCAGTGATTCTCTGGTGGTTAGTTTATGATTACCAGCATACTTGGATGGTTATTGGTTTGTTGTGGATTTCCTCGATCAGCTTTTTAGATGATATCTATGAGCTCTCAAAAAAACTAAGGTTTTCAGTTCAAATAATAGCCTTGGCTATGTGTTTCTATGATCTTGAATTATTCGATCATTTTAGTTTTTATACTTGGCCCATATTCTTTTTCATAGCCTTGGGGATAATTAATGCTGTGAATTTTATGGATGGGATCAATGGTATTTCAGGTTTATATGGAATTGTCTTTTTTGGAACCATTTTAGTTTTAGATGTTAAGGTTCAGTTCATAGATCCCGCTATGATCCATTATGTCCTGATGGCGTTAAGTGTATTTCTATTTTTTAATTTGAGAAAGAAGGCATTGATGTTTGCGGGTGACATTGGAAGTATTTCCATGGCATACATGATGATATTCTTGATGACTAAGTGGTATATAGCTACCCAAAGTTGGACAATAATCCTCTTGTTGATGGTTTATGGATTGGATGTTTTTTTGACGATGATCCAGCGATTTCGGAGAGGGGAAAGGATATTGGAACCTCATAGAAGTCATTTATATCAAAGGCTAGTCAATGAAAAGAAAATTCCACATATCCTTATTGCAATTATCTATGCCTTTCTTCAGGCTATCATAAACTATTTCTTATTCATCTCTCAGGAAAATAATCTTCCTGAGCCATTTTATGCGGCTCTCGTCTTGATTGTCTTTGGGTTGTGTTATTATCCTATTAAATATCAGGTAGAAAAGAATTATATTTGATTAGATCCATCTTTCTTCCTGATGAAACTCCTCAAAACTCTTGGCCTTTTACTGCTAGTTATTATTGCGGTTCCTCTGATTATTGGCTTTTTTTTGCCCAATGAATATGAAGTTAATGAAGAGATTGTAATTGACCTTCCAATCGATGAAGTATACGATTATGCAAAGCTGTTGGAAAACCAAAAAGAATATAGCAAATGGCAACTGACGGACCCTTCTATGGAGCATTACTTTGAAGGAGAAGATGGTACCGTTGGGTTTATTTCCGGTTGGAAAAGCGATAACCCAGATGTAGGATCAGGAGAACAAGAAATAGTCGGGATTACTCCGATGAAAAGGATCGATTACGAACTTCGTTTTTTGGAACCATTTGAATCTACGTCCAATGCATTTATGAGTTTTCAAAGAATGGGAGATAATCAAACCCAAGTAAATTGGGGCTTTGAAGGTGAAATGGGATACCCTATGAACTTAATGATTCCCTTAATGGGGATGGAAAAAATGATTTCAGATGATCTTCAGACAGGTCTTCAAAATTTAAAATCCCTGCTTGAGAAATAAGAGAAAAGTGAAAATAAAAAAAAGGCTTCAGGACACCCCGAAGCCTTTTTTGTTTAGGCATTGCCTGATTAAAACTTAACACTTCTCAAAGTTGCAACCTTTTAACTAAAGAAAAAATACCCTACATAGGGTATTTTTGACCTATTTTTAGAAAATAGTTGAATAAATATTTAGCCATGGTGACTAATTAATAAAAAATATAAGTATTTAGGTGATCTCTTAATTTGAGTAAAATTTTATAATTGAGAATTAAGATGTACTCTAGTTTTTACTCTTTGATCGTAAAAAAAATAGTCCATTTGCTTCAATTTGGCTGTTTGTAGGATTTTTCAAAGAATTCCATGTAATGGTCTTTCGTCAATTAAATAATTAGGTTTTAAGATCTCTTTGTTTTTCATTTCAGTTTTTCTTCTGGAGGGCCCATTTTTCTTTTTAAAGGGTATTACAATAGCCTAGATGGTATTTGGGTTCAATGTTGAGGAAAATACATTCAATTTTTCGGAAAAAATCCACAAAAATCCCCAATTGGGAAAGGAGAGAATTACCGCTTAAATGGAATTAAGAAAAATTGACAGAAGTAAATGTTCTTTTGGAACAAGCATTGCACGTTAATCATTGGTTTTTATTTACTTTGTCCCAAATTTCAAAAAGGGAAAAATGTGGCAATACGTTTTTCCAAACAACCAAATAAATCTTAATCCAATCCCCAAAATGAAAGAAAAGCTGATCTCATTTTCGCTAAATCGCTCCTTGATGTTTGCTTTGGTAGCGTTGCTGGCAGTGGGTGCCTGTAAGTCAAAGAAAAAAGCTGTACAGCCTGAACCTGCACCTGCACCTGTTGAGCGCGTAGAGGAAACTCCTCCTCCTCCAGCTCCACAACCATCAGCTGAAGAAGTAGCTGCACAAAAACTAGAAAGTGCATTTAATTCAGTAGCTGGTGCGAGTAGCACAGCTATGGCAAACCAATCTATCGAGCAGACTTTGGCAATGTTCTCAAATCAAGATACTCCTGTTTTGATCGTAATTCACGAAGAAAACGGTATCAAGGACTATGATGAACCAACTACAATCCGAAAGTATCTTGAGTACTTGAAGGATACCAAGAAAAACCTGAACTATATCTCTGACATCCGCTTGGATGCCAATGGTAAAGTTTCAGAGCTTGAATTGAGAAGAAAATAATCATCCCTAGTAAATCAATCCAAAATGAAAAATAAATTAATTCTATTTCTTGGCCTCTTTCTTGCAAGTTCGGTAGTAGTCCTTGCCCAGTCAGATGACATCAGCCCAGCTAGAAAGCAGGCGATTGACTCTTTGGCATTGGAGAAAGTAAAAGACTTAAGTAAATACATCGCTATCATCGGTAGCAAAGACACTCAGTTTTCTGAGGCAAACCGCGTGATGGATCGTGCTGAGGAGCTTTTTGCTCCAGGAGCTGAAATGGGTGTTTCTAGTATCAACTCTAATGAGATCGCTTACTATAAAGTAAGAAGATACTTTGAGCGTCTAATGGCTTTGAACTACGACCGTGTCAATATCACTTGGTATGATATCCAATATATCTCAGATTTGGAAAGACAACCTGACGGTAGATATGTAGGTGTGATTACCATCTTCCAGAGATTCGAAGGTACTTCTATCGAAACTGGTATGAACTACAAAGACACCACTAAGAAAGACATCACGATCTACGTAGAGAAAAAACAAACTCAAATTGCCGGTAGAACCATCGAATTCTGGGATGTGATGCTTGGTGATGTGCGAGTGACTGAAACCTCCGCATGAGATTTACCCTAATTATTTTTGCGATTTTTATCGCAAGCATTTCGATTGTATCCGCTCAGGGCATTGGCTCTGGCGGTACAATCAAAGATGATGGCAGATTTGCCGCTTCTACCAAACAACTAAATCAATTTTTTAGACGCTTCAATGGTGAAGAGTCACCAACAGATGGGAATACCCGATTTTATCCGGGAGACTCACTCTATCATAATAATGCCTTAAGACAAGGGTTTCTTCAAATCCTTTTTGACAATCAGACAAGTTCTATTTCTCGAGATTTAAAGGATCAGTTTACTAAAAATGTCCTTTCAGAGGTCTACCCTCAATATCTTAATTTTCACAGAGTAGGGTGGTATTCTGAAGTTCAGGCAGAGTTTACTTTTAAAGGAAAAAGAGAAAGTGCTACGCTTATCCTAAAAATCCAACCTGAGGGTTTGGGCTACGAATGGGTAATAGATGCAGTTAGCTTTCCTCCATTTAAGAATTTGTTCAATAAGCCAGTAGGAGAGGAGAAGGATTTTCTTCATCCACTTTCCCATGAACTGGGCTTTATGAATTTAAGAAGGGCGTTTCAGGATTCTAAAGTTCCTGAGGCGTTCACAGGTTCCACCTTTCACCCGGACTACCTGACCTTGTTTTTGTATGAAATGAAACAGAATAATATAAAATTCATCACGGTGAATGATGTTAAGTTTCATTTTTTCCAAATAGATGGCTGGTATTTTGAAGTATCACAGTTCAACCGTCCCGGATTCAATACAGGATGGCTGATTTCTAATCTAGTAAAGCTTAATCCTGGAGATAAGGAAACCATTGAAAAGTACATTTATGATCAGAAGTAACAGACATTTTCTTTTTCTGGTAATTCTTCTTTTAACAAGTCCTTTTGCTTTTTCTCAAAGTATCAAAGGATATACAAAAGAGGAGATCAAAGATTTTTCTTCCAAAGTCGAAGACCAGGTTAGATTTCTTGAGTATTTGCTGAACACAGTGGGGTCAGCTGAAACTCCTGCTCGAGACAAGGATGTCATCATCAGGGAGAGCTATCTGAAGATATTTAGAGATGCCAGTGTCCAAGTGGAAGATGATCTACTTTTGGATAGAAAAGTAGTGACCAATAAAGATGTCACGGCTTATATGAAAGACATTGAGTTCTTCTATCAGAATGTCAATTTCAAATTTAAAATCCGAGACGTAAAACCTGCCCAAAAAGACAATGGAGAGGTCTATTTCGTAGTATCATTGGATAGGACAATTGACGCTTCAGATAATGATGGGAAGAAAATAACCAATACAAAACCTCGATTTGTAGAAGTAAATCTTGATGATAAAAGCCAGGAGCTGAAAATCGTCAGTATGTATACGACCAAATTGAGCAGAGATGAGGAGTTACTGGAATGGTGGGAAATCCTAAATCCTCATTGGAAGGCTTATTTCCATGAGAGATTTGAATTGACACCTTTCGATTCGGTTGATCTGGATCAGCTGTATAGATTTGTTTCCATTGATACCCTAGATATTTCTGGTACAGATAGCTTATTGGATTTACGTCCTTTGGAAGCTTTAAGGGATTTGAAATATGTCGATTTGAGCAATACCCAAATCACAGCTTTGGGGCCTATTTCCAATGTGACCTTTCTTCAGTATCTCAATGTAGCCAATACTCCAACTTCAGATATCCAGTTTATCAAATACTCTGATAGGTTGCGTCATTTGGATATCTCCAATACCCAAATTCATGACATCAGTGAGCTTAGTAATCTGAAGTCTCTAAAAAGCCTAAAAGCTGAGAAAACTCCAATAATGAGTTTTGCAGTGTTAAATGAATTTGACAGCTTGAGGTCTTTGAATTTGACGGAAAGCGGGTTTAATAATGCTGAAAATATCAAGGATTTATCACGATTGGAAGACTTGGATTTGAGTAAAAATTACCTGATCAATTTCACAAGTTTGGGAGAATTGGAATCATTAAAATATATCAACCTGTCTCAAACGAATATAAAAGATCTGACACCGTTAAATAAGTTGTCACATCTGGAGATTGTTGACTTGACTCAAACTGAAGTAGCTGATATCTCGGTATTGAATGCCAAACCAAACTTAGAAAAGGTATTGGCCGATGAGACAAGTCTTTCGGTAAGCTCTGCGGATAATTTTATCAGAAACAACCCTAAAGTATTGTTGATTCACCATGTCAAGGACTTGGAGTCTTGGTGGTCAGGATTATCGGAAGCTTGGAAGGAAAGTCTCAAAAAGGCTAATTCCCAAATTCGAAGCAACTCTCCAAATGTCGAAGTCCTGACTTCAACGATTGGACTTGAGTCACTCGACCTTTCAGGAGCTGGAGTAGAGACTCTGAATCCGGTAACTAGATTTGCGAAGCTGAAAAAGATCAACTTGTCAGACAATCCTGTGGGGGACTTACTTCCTCTGAGTGAAGTAAATACGTTGGAAGAATTGGTAGCTGCCAATACATTGGTCAAGGATTTAAATCCAATAAGAAACAATGAGAGCTTAAAGAAAATTAATTTGGAAGGGAGCCCTGTAGAAAGTATCCTGCCAATTTTAAGCTTGCCAAATATTAGTTATTTAAATGTCAACGGATCATCGATTTTTGGAGAAGAGGTTCCAGAAGTTTTGATGAAGAAGTCTGATTTAACTTTGGTTTATAGGGTAGAGGAATTGAATCAATGGTGGACTAATTTACCTTCTGACTGGAAAGAATTGTTTAGAAGGCAGTTTAGCATGCCTGAGGAGCCTACTACAGAACAATTGCATAATTTGACAGCCAAGTCATCATTAGACCTTGAACGCGTTTCTATTAGAGATATTAGGCCTTTGACTGCTTTTGTTAATTTAAGGTCCCTGGTGATCTTTGATGCACCTTTGTCTGATATTTCTCCAATCTCAGAACTGCATCTTTTGACCAATTTGAGACTATCTCAAGCACCTATTACTGATTTTCTGCCTGTTTCAAGTTTGTTTTCTCTTGAAACCTTAGATCTTTCTAATACAGGAGTTGAAGATCTTGATCCATTGGGTTCATTGACTGAATTGAAAGTTTTGAATCTCTCCGGAACAAACTTAACAGGCTTAAAAGGACTAGAAGGACTGATCAACCTAGTTGAGTTAGATGTAGCAAGTACCAATTTGAGGTCATTGAGACCGATAGAAGGGCTTAACAATTTGAAGAAATTGAGCTGCTTTAATACCAGGTTGTCCAGCCGAACTGTTGATCGATTTAAGCAAGCTATTCCTGACTGTGAAGTGAGATATTATTAAATTGATCCATTCATATGAAAGCCTCTTCGGATAAATCTGAAGAGGCTTTTTTTATGAGAAATATCATTAAAGCAATTTTGGAATATTTTTTACCGAAAGGAAATTGCCATTCACCGATAGTTGAACGGTTTTGAGCTAATTTTTTACACGGGCTCTTTCATCAGAATTACATTTGTTCAGATCATTTGATTAATCGATGGTCAAAGATTAATCGAATACCTGTTAAACCTATTGGTGGATAAGGAGCATGAGAAATCATGTAAGAGTAAAAGTTGTTTGATTGCCCTTTTGTCCCCCATGTTAATTCAAATAATGTAAATGTCAGATCAAGTGGAAAACCAATTCTTCCCGCTCAGCTACCAAGAGCAAATCTTGGATAGCTATGATCTGATCACATCAGTTTTTGGAGAGATTGGGGGACAAAACAACTTGTCCTACGAGTTGGATGGATCTTTACCTGTCATAGTTGGAAGTCCTCTGGACCTTAAAACCAGATTTAAGGATTTTATTTCTGTTTTGGTTAAAGAAAAACCCATGAATCACCTGTCAGTTTATGTAAGTCATATCAAAGATCCCAAACATTGGATTTTTACCTTTTTGGTAAAAATGGGGATTGGAGATACTAGGAGGGGGAAAGAAATGGTTTTGGATGTTGACCCTGTTAAAACTTCCTTGTCTATCCCTAAAAGGGGAGGAGACTGTTACCCAATCTATCTACTCTAAATGCATCCAAGACTATTATGGAACCCTCTATGACTTATTTAGATGAATTATCCGGTGGAAATGAGGAGTTTAAGAAAAAGATTGTGAAAATAATCTTAGCAGAACTCCCAGAAGAGTATACGCTATATAAACATGCTATTGCTGGAGGTAATTATTTTTGGGCTTCAGAAATTGTCCATCGTATTATCCAAAAGATCGCTTTTTTTCAATTAGAAGAATCCTATAAAAAAGTGGAGAAGCATGAAAAGTATTTGAGGGAAGGGAATTTAAAATACCATCCATATTTTAATGAAGTGGTTACTAAAATTCTTAACTTCCTGCCAAAATACTCTATATAATTATGAACTGTATCATCTTAGATGATGAAAGCGTATCGAGAGAGATATTAACTTTTTTATGTAATAAACAACCAGAGTTGAGTTTGAAAGGAAGTTTTGCAAGTGCAATTGAGGCCTTTAGGTTTTTAAATAGTTCTGAAGTTGATTTGATTTTTCTAGATATACATATGCCTGGTTTTAATGGCTTTGATTTTATTCAAACTTTGAAGAACCCTCCTTTAGTAATAATTACCTCTTCGGATAAAGGGCAGGCTATTCATGCATTTGAATATGATAGTATTATTGATTTCTTAAGTAAACCTATTGATCCTGAGAGGTTTGTGAAGTCTGTTCAAAAAGCTTCAAATATGTTGATCGAAAGGGTGACTGTAAAAACTAAAGAGAATAAGCCACAAGAATCAGATCAGTTTTATATCAATATTGATAAAAAACTGATCAAATTAGATTTAAAGCAAGTTTACTTTTTTAAAGCTCAAGGTGACTATGTTCAGATCTTATTAGAGAAAGGAGAATACTTGGTGCATACCACTTTATCAAATGTTCTAGATAAACTGCCTTCGGATAGCTTTTTTCAGGTACACCGGTCTTATATTATTAATTTGAGTAAAATTATTGATATTCAAGATAATACGGTTTTGATAGATAAAACTGTCATCCCAATTAGTCGGTATAAGAAGGCTGATTTAATGAGAAGAATAAACTTATTTTAGTTGGTATTTACTTTTTAAGTAACTCTAATATTAGTTCTATTTCTTTTTCTATTTTTTCTAATTGTTTTATTAAAGATTCCTGATTAATCTCTTTTGTAAGTTCAAATTCCTCTGACATTTTGGCTAATTGATTCATCCCAGAACTTACAGCGGTACCATATAGTTTATGGCCAGCCTCCTTAATGCCTGGAAGATTTTTAGCCTCGATTTCTTTCCTAAGGCTTAGCTTTGATCGACTTAATTCAGATTTAACAATTTCAATAATTCCTTCCCAGACTTCAGAATTGTAGTCAGTATATAGCTTAAGTACTTCCGGGTCATAATGATCGGTTTCTTTTAGGGCAGTGGTATCTGAATTGGAGTCTGCATTAAAAGTCGCCCATTTTTCAAGTACTTCTCGAAGCATGTCCTCTACGATAGGTTTGACTACAAAATCATTCATCCCCACGGCCAGGCACTTTTCTTTTTCGCCTTTGACATTACCTGCAGTCAATGCTATAATTGGAACATTCTGACCATTTGAGAGGGATCTGATTTTTTCTGTTGCTACATAACCATTCATTTCTGGCATCTGAATATCCATGAAAATTAAATCAGGTATTGTTTCTTCACATCGTTCCAAAGCCTCTTTTCCATTCATGGCTTTTATCAGAGTGATGTTAGGGGCAATTTTTCGGAAAATCGTTTCAGCCAATAACATGTTGACAGGATTGTCTTCCGCAATTAATACTTTGAGGGATTTGTCTTGAAAAGGAATTGCCTCAACTTCTATTTGATTATCTTCTACTTCTTCCTTGAGATGGGAAAGCACATGGTAGAATTCCTGAAGTTTCAACGGTTTGATCATTCGGAACTTAATATTCAAATCTTTGCAGGCCTGAATGATTCTTTGATCATCCGATGAGCTGTGAAGCAAAAGAATAGGCATGTCCTCCAAATGATCATTGAAGCTTTCCCTTATCTTTTTGATGGTTTCTATCCCATCCATAAATGGCATGTGGTAATCCATCAAAATCACATCGAATTGCTTCCCTTTGGAAAGAATCTGCAACGCTTCAAATCCATTTTTAGCCTCGGTTGTTTTAATGTTTTTCAGTAAAAGCATCTGGTTGACAATGAGTCGATTATTGTCATTGTCGTCTACCACCAAAACCTCTTTGATTTCTTCCATTCCAGACCATTCAATCGGATCGCCTACTTCGGTTTCCAGAACTACATCGAAATAGAATGTACTTCCTTTTCCCGGGGAGGAGATTAATTGGAGTTTACTTCCCATCAAACCTAAGAGTTTGTTTGAAATGGTCAGACCAAGTCCGGTTCCTCCATACTTTTTGGTAGTTGAGCTGTCTTCTTGGGAGAAAGCTTCGAAGATTTTTTCTTGCTTTTCTAAACTGATTCCGATTCCAGTATCTCTCACGGAGAATCGAAGAAGGTTTTTACCTTCCACCTCATTTAGATTTTCAATTTTTAGTTCAATCTCTCCTTCCTCGGTAAACTTGGAAGCATTCCCTAAAAGGTTGACCAATACCTGCTTAAGTCTTACAGAATCTGCATGGATAAAACGAGGGAGGCTCGGATCAACATTGAGTAGCATTTCAAGTCCCTTGTTTTGAATCTGGTATGTGATAATATCTGTAGCCTGCGATGCCATTTCAAATAGATCACTTTTGTCTATGTCCAACTCAAGCTTACCAGCTTCGATTTTAGAGAAATCTAGAATGTCGTTGATGATACTTAAAAGTGCATTTGCAGATTGGTTGACAATGGTCAGGTATTGAAGCTGTGTTTCATTTAGCTTTGTTTTGAGGACAAGATCTGTGAAACCAATTACCCCATTCAAAGGTGTTCTGATTTCATGGCTCATATTTGCCAAAAATTCAGATTTAGCTCTGCTTGCTTCTTCAGCTACTAATTTGGCATTTTTCAGTTCCTCTCGACGTTTGACCATACCCGTGATATTTTGGGTATATAGCATCATGCCTCCTATTTTGCCATCGTGCATAAACCATGGTCGCATTTCCCAGCTTACATAAACATCTTCATCAGAACCGGGAAGTTTAAAAATGTCCTCTTGCTTACTTTCAACATTTCCCCTAAGTACACTGAAAAACAACTCTTTGATTTCATCGTCTATTACTTCTGCGAAAAGATCAAAATGATATTTTCCAATTACATTTTGATTTTTTGGTTGAAATTCTTCGAGCCATCTATTGCTAACGGCAATATATTTAAGGTCTTTATCGAGCATTGCTACAGCAGCTGGAGTATGCTTGACGAAGGCCGAAAGTCTGCTTTTTTCATTAGTGAGTTCGATCTCAGTCTCCACTTTATCAGTGATGTCTATGGCTATACCTAAATAGCCAATGCTGATATTTTCGGTGTCTTTGATTGGAGTTACTACCAAAGAAACTAGGCGTTTTTTACCATCTTTTCTAATATAGGTCCAGTCCCGTTGCTCTGACCCATCTCTCTCAGCCCTTGCTACAAAAGTTTGAAATCCTTCTACGGGTTTCTCGAACTCGTCTGAGACCACTTTTGAATGAGCAATAACTTCCTGTTTCAAGTGAATTATTTCAGGAGTTTGTTTTCCGATCATTTCTTCAGCATGGTAGCCAAGCATTTTTTCTGCCCCTCTGTTGAAGACTGTGATTACACCGGTCAAATCCGTCGCAATTACACTAACTTCTGAAGAGGCACTAAAAACGTCATCCAAAAGCTTTTTTGCTGAAGCAGCCTCTAATTCAGCCTTTTTTGTTTCATCAATGTCCTGAAATGTCCCAACGACTCTGATGCATTTCCCAGCTTCCATGATTGGCTTTCCAATGGCTCTTACCCAAAGGGTTTTTCCTTTTGCAGTAATGATTTGAAGTTCCAAACTCCAAGGTTTTCCTTCATTGATGGCTTCATCTACAGCTTTTGTGATTTTCTCTCTGCTTTCCCCTGCTTTGTAAAAATTAATGCCAGATTCGAGGTCAGGAACAAAGTCATCAGGGACTTCATGGATTAGTTTGGTTACAGGTGTCCAGGAAAGCTTTTGGTGAATTAGATCCAAAGTCCAACCACCTACCCGAGCTACTTGACCTGTTTCCTCAAGAAGGATTTTAGTCTCTTTTAAATCTTTTTCTAAAACAGCCCTGTTAGAAATGTCAATAGCATTTCCAATAATATATTCAGTTTCTCCATTTTCGGGATAATACATGACATTGTTGAAAATCCATGTTCTTATCGACCCGTTTTTATGGCGAATAGCCATTTGACCATTTGCTTTTCCCTCTGATTTAATAAGTTTCAAATAATTATTAACTCCAGGGTGGTTTTCCTCGGGCACCAAGTCAAAAAGGGAAAATTGGATTACTTCTTCCACAGTATATCCCAATATTGAAGCTCCTGCTAAATTCACAGATAAAAAATTGCCTTCTAAATCATGAGTGCACATGAGCCCTTGGGAGTTTTCAAAAAAGACTTTTAATCGTGCCTCTTTTTCCACAAGTTGACTTTCTATTTCTTTAGCTTCAGAAATATCACGGCCTATTGCGAAAATTTTACCAGTATTGGGTTCAGGTGTGGCTGTCCATTGAATCGTTTTGCTGAGGCCCTCTTTGGTTAAAAATCGATGATCAAAACTGATGGTTTTGGAGTCTGTCAATAACTTTTGAAAAATCTCAAAAGTGTACCCTAAATCCTCAGGGTGAATAAAATTGGCAAAAGGTTGATCTAGTACTTCTTCCTTTTTATATCTCAAAAGTGAATGAAAATAGGGATTGACTTTTTCAAATTGCCCCTGACGATTGACAATGCAAACCAAATCTTTTGAAAGATTGAAAAGTGTTTCAAAGTTTTCCTTTTGAGATTCCTGAATTCTCGAATCTATAATTCTTTCAACCTCATCTTTTAGCAAGTTTAGGCCTTGTATTTCTTTTTCGGAGAAATCTTTTATTTCATTGTTTACAATAGTCAATAGACCTGAAACCTTTTCAGAATGAAATTGTATTGGGAGAATAGCTATTGTGCCAAACTTGGCACCTTCAAACAGAGGGATAGGCCTAGTAAAGATTTGTATCGTTTTGATTTTCAATAACTCTTTTTCGTCAAAAGTCACTGGTACTACTCCTTCCGTCTCTACCCCAAAACTTGAGAAGATTTTCCATTTTTCTTCTTCTTCAAAAGCCAAATAGGCTCCAGAAGTTTGAGTAAGAAGCGATGTCAATTGACAAATCTTGGATAACTCTAAAATTGATTTTGAGTCTAAAATTTCAGATAAAGAAAAGTTTTCTTCTGGAAGAAAGTCAGATGAGGAAAATGCCATTTTATTTTATTTCCTTATTTACAATAAGGTGTTAGTTATAGAAACTAAAGCGAACAATTTTTTACAAAATATGAGGCAAATGTTAGATAAAAAAGGAATTATATAAGACTTAAAGTGTTTGTTATATAACTGTCAGGTTCGTTAAATTTGAAATCCATTTATGGCTATTTAAATAGCATATAGCCCATTTTGTTTAAAAACTTAAGAAAAGGATTGTCTTGGATTTTCAGATTAGTTGTTAGGATTATCTAACTTGCCACACCTTAAAATTAAAGCCTTCATATGTTTGATAGTCCCGACTTTCCCCAATCTTTGGAAGAAAGTGAATTTGAATCTTGGTTGGAAACAGGAAGAGAAAGTAAAATTTCCTATGCCTATTTATTGGTGATTTGGGATGAGCTTGAAGGGAAATACTCTCCAGTTTTTGTCGAGAATAGATCTGATATCAATAGATATGAGCGATATGGTGATTCGCCTGATAGGCAATTGTTGGTAGCCGCCTATGATCTGTATTCCGAATCCCGTGTAGCCTAAAATTATCCCTATTCAATATGTTTCTACGAGTTTTTTCAACCCTATTTCTCTTGTTTCAAAGTTTAAATTTTACAAATAATAGTTCTGCTTTAATGGATTCAAGCTTTCAGATTCCATTGGGAGGAAACACCTATCAAACTGCAGGTATAGAAAAAGAGGAAATTGCTAAGGAAGGGATTCTTTCTTGGGAAAATCAAGATTCTGAGTTTAGTGTTTATTTCAAATCCAGTCAAGCAACTCAGGTGAGTGTTTTGTTAAAGCTGATCCCTCAATCTCAAGGAAGTACAATTGAATTGGTTGCTGATAGAGTTTTTGAAATTGATATTGAACCTGGACAATCCGAGGTGAATCTGGAAAATGTAATTCTGAAAAAAGGGTACAATGAATTCCAGTTGAAAGGTATTAGTAAAGAAGGAAGTGATTTTGCGAAAATATCTGATTTAGAAATCCATTCTATTGCTTCTATTGAGTTGGAATATGTAAAAGATAATGAGAATAACAGATTCTACTGGGGAAGAAGAGGTCCATCTGTTCACTTGACTTATACCTTGCCCGATGATCAAAATTTCAAATGGTTTTATAATGAAATTGAAGTGCCTGTAGGGGAAGATCCGATAGGATCCTATTTTATGGCAAATGGTTTTGGAGAAGGTTATTTTGGGATTCAAGTCAATTCTGAACAAGAGAGAAGGATCTTATTTTCAGTTTGGAGTCCTTACAAGACGGATAACCCCAACGAAATCCCAGAAGAAGAAAAGATTAAACTATTGAAAAAGGGGGGGCAAGTCTATACCGGGGAGTTTGGAAATGAAGGGTCTGGTGGGCAGTCTTATTTGAAATACCCGTGGAAGGCTGGCGTGACCTATAGTTTTCTGAATTCAGTTGAACCAGATGGAAAAGGAAATACTGTTTACACCGCTTATTTCTTGGATCCTGAGAAAGGTGAATGGCAACTGATTGCAAGTTTTTCAAGACCAAAAACTGATACTTGGTATAAAAGACCTCATTCATTTTTGGAAAACTTTATTCCTGAATCAGGAAATATCACAAGAAGAGGGATTTACAAAAACCAATGGGCAGCAGATAAAGAAGGAAACTGGATTGAGTTAACTGAGGCTAAATTTACTGGGGATGATATTGCAAGAAGAGGATATAGAAAGGATTTTGCTGGTGGCAGTTTTGAAGATCAGTTTTATTTAATGAATGGAGTTTTTTTTGACGAATCAACGGAAATCAATAGCATTTTTATAAGACCAGAACTGGGGAATACGCCAAATATTGACTGGTTTAAACTTCCTTAAAACAGAATTTTCAGGATAGCTAAATTTCCAAAAAAGTGTATTTTGGGTTATGCGGATTTGGATTCGGATGACCCTGTTTTTTTTATTTTTATCTAGTGTGACCATCGCTCAACAAGCAATGTTACACCTGCGGCCTGTTTTAGAGCCATTGTACGAGACAAATTATCGGATTACCGAGGTGGTGGATGTTCGTGGAGTATCCGAAAAGTCCATTGGGGAAGTTTATTATACCAAAATTCATAAGGCTCCAGTGGTTTTTGAAAAGGAGCTTTCGGATTTGATTTTGAAGAGGTTTCAAAGTGAAATTACCTTTCCGGATTCTGTGGAACGAGATATTCAAGTGAGACTTGATATGCTCAATGTCTGGGAGAGGCTTAATTCAAAAACAGGGTTATATGAGGGCAGGATGGATATCAGGATGAGTTTTTATCTCCTGACAGATTTAGATCCCATTTATTTAATCAGATATGGTAATAGGATAACCTACCAACGATCTCTAAATGGGATCAATAAATTGCAAGATTTGGTAACTGAGTACATGGATGAAAGTCTCAGTTTTTTTGATTCATGGATCAAAACCAATGGTCTTGAGCATCGAGAACTTGCAGAAACTGTTGAGTTGAGAATGAAGGACCCAGTGCGACCCTCATCAATGGATACTGTTTTTTACAACCCTGAATTCCCTCTTTATTGGGAAAATTTCAGTGCTAAACCCAACCTTCTAAGTAGGAAGAACGCTGTGATTAACACCAGTTTTTCTATTGAAGGTAATGCTGTGTTGCAACAAGGGAATATCATCCAAACCTTAGAGTTTAAAGTCTATATGTTGCCCAATCAATCTTGGGTAAAAGAGCCAGACGACTATGCCTTGAATCATGAAAGAAAGCATTTTGATATCGTTAGGATTGTTGTGGATCGACTGAAAGCGAGGTTAACCACGATGGATTTAACTCCTGATAATTTCCAGGCGAAATTGAATGAAGTGTTTTTCGATTCCTATCGTGAAATGAATAAAATTCAAGAAGCCTACGACACTCAATGTGCCAATGGGATAAACAAAGATCTTCAGCAGAAATGGAATGAATGGATTTTAGAAGGATTAAGAGGCGACTGGACAAATCTAGTTCAGGCTTCAGGGCTATAAAAAAAGCACTTCGAATAGAAGTGCTTTTCTGTAAATAAATTGATTTAGTTAAGTGTTTGAGCAACTGATTCCCTCATTGGGGTAGTTGGTCTTTGGATCAATTCAGAAAGGGTTTTCGAGTTATCGAAAAGATCTCCTTTGCTTGCACTGACATCCCATCCAGCTATAGCTTGAGCAAATTCTGCAGGCAAACCGACTGATTCGAGAATTTCTGCATATTGAGCTTCTTCCAGGTTGTTGTAAGGGATTTCTTTTCCTGCTTGCTTGGAGATTTCTTTCGCCAAATCCGAAAGTGTATAACTTTCGTCTCCAGCTAATTCATAGACTTTACCCTGGTGCTTAGGATCTGAAATAACAACTGCTGCAGCCTCTGCAAAGTCATTTCTAGCAGCAGAAGAGATTTTTCCCTCTCCTGCGCTTCCTATAAATGCCCCTGCTTTCAAAGCGGAATCCACTGAGCCCAGATAGTTTTCAGTATACCATCCATTTCTAAGTATGGTAACAGGAATGCCAGCATCTTTCAATAATGCTTCGGTTTCCAAGTGCTCCCCAGCCAAACTTAAACTGGAAGTGTCGGCATGGAGCAAACTCGTATAAACGATCCATTTGACACCAGCTTCTTTTGCAGCTTCAATAACGTTTTTGTGCTGTCTGGCTCTTTGGCCCACTTCACTACTGGAGATTAAAAGCAAATAGTCTATTCCAGAAAGAGATTGCTTCAAAGTCTCAGCATCATTGTAGTCAAAAGAGCGGCTTTCTACTCCAAGTCCTGCTGCTTTTTCTTGATTTCTAACTAGTGCTACTATGTTTTCGCTAGCAGTTTTTGATTTAAGGTGTTCTATGACCAAAGATCCCAATTGACCTGTGGCTCCTGTAATTCCAATTTTCATGGTAGTGTGTTGGTTATGTTTAAAATTAATATTTATCCGATTTTGACAGAGGTCATGGTTAGTGAACCTGCTAAATAAGAGTCGTTGAAAAGAGCTAATTCTTCATTCTTTCCCTGAAGAGCCAAAGTATAAAGCAATGGCAAGTAATGCTCGGGTGTAGGAATAGCCAGTTGGAAAGATTTTCCCATTTGTGAGAAGTTGATCAATTCATCGTGGTTTCCACTTAGGATGTTTTGTTTAATCTTTTCACTTGCTTCTATGGCCCAATCATAACCGTAGTTTTCGTTCATTTTTTGCCAATGAACCATTCTGAGGTTATGGACAATATTTCCGCTTCCCACAATGAGGATACCTTTTTCTCTCAATTTTGAAAGCTCCTGAGCCAATTCATAGTGTTGCTTTGGGGTTTTATAATAATCCAAACTCAACTGAACTACCGGGATGTTGGCTTCTGGATACATGTGACGAATAACTGTCCAAGCACCATGATCCAAGCCCCATTTGTCATCCAAATGAACATCCGTGCTATGAACCAATTCCTGAACTCCTTTTGCTAATTCTGGAGAACCGGGAGCAGGATATTCCACCTCATATAAAGCTTTGGGAAAGCCTCCAAAATCATGGATAGTTGGAGGATTTTGCATTGCAGTAACCTGAGTGCCTTTTGTTTCCCAGTGCGCAGAAATCACCAAAATTGCTTTCGGAGTAGCTATCTGGTCAGAGACTTTTCTAAAGCCTTTCACAAATTCATTTTCTTCAATAGCATTCATAGGGCTTCCATGCCCTAAGAATAAAACGGGCATTTTAGGAGTGTTTTCCAAAGGCCCCAACATTGATTTGATAGTAGATAGATTCATGGCTGAAATACTTAATGGTATTGTGGTTGCTAAATGTTTGAGGAATGATTTTCTATTCATCTTATTTTAATAGCCCCTTCCATTTGTTGATTAGTACGATACAAATGTAGGGTTGCCATTCCAGCTGCACCCTTAACCTATGTTAAGAAAAAAAAGACCTTATTTCTTTTTGCGAATTCTGCTAAGGCTTTCTGGAGCGATGCCCAAATAGGATGCAATGTAAGTTTGTGGTACTCTCTGTAGAATATCACAATTCTCCTTGATCATTTCATTGTAGCGTTCTTCGGCAGTTTCCCACATAGTTGAGTTGAGTCTAGCCAAAGAATTGATATAGGCTTTTTGAAAAAGAATTCTAAAGTATCGTTCCATTTTGGGGACCTCCTTATAAAGATTTTCCAATACCTCAGGAGAAATCCTCAGCACAATGGATTCCTCTAGAGTCTCGAGATAAAATTTCGAAGGTTGTTGAGAAAAGTAGCTTTCCAAGTCACTGATCCAATTGTTTTCCAGACGGATTTGGTAAATGTGTTCATCACCTTTGGCATCGTGATAATAGGATCGTGCTCCTCCTTGAATGATAAAATAAATGTATTGACAGATTTGGCCAGGTTCGAGAAGTTTGATTTTCTTTTTTACTGCTTGCTTTTCAAATGAAGCTAGAATCTTCTTCTCTTCTTCAGGCTTCAGTTTTACCCATTTATTGATATAGTAAATCAGCTTATGGTCTAATGATTCATCCATAGTAAAAATCTATAAAATCTGTAGGGTAAAACAGGTGTGTTTTGATTTAGGTTCATGCAATCCATCTTGAATTCGAGGAGATATTTAAGAAATTGATTTCAGAAAATAAAAAATCAAAAGATATTCAATACAGTTTTACCAGCCTCATTGGAATGAATCATTTTACTCTAAAAAGCTATTTGACTTCGAATCTGGATTTGAAGGAAGAAGAAATCAATACGATTTTGACTGAATGTAATACTCGTATAGTTTCAAAGGATGAGTATTTGCTGAAAAGCCAAGAGTATTGTAAGCATATATTTTTTGTGGAAGATGGCTTACTGAGGCAATTTTCCATTGATGAAAAAGGCAAAGAGCACATTCTTCATTTTGCACCAGAAGGTTGGTTTGTGACAGACCGCGAAAGTGTGTTTTTTAATCAACCCTCCCAATTTAATATTCAAGCTTTAGAGGATACTCGAGTGGCTGTTTTGGATGATGCTTTTTTTAAGATTTTGGAGGAAAAAATGCCGTCATTTCGAGATTTCAATCATAGGATGATTCACAGTTATATCCGAAGTCTTCAGAACAGGATCATGATGCTTTTGAGTAATACCGCGGAGGAGAGATATCTGAAATTCATCAAAAAATATCCTGACATACCATTGAGGGTTCCACAATGGATGATCGCTTCCTATTTGGGAATTACTCCAGAAAGCTTAAGTCGAGTCCGAAAGGAATTGGCCCAAAGGCACACATAAAATCGATCTTACCATAGATCAATGCGATCCTCTTTCATTCTATTCATCTTTGTGTAGGTTATAAAAAGGAGGAAATATGAAACCTAGATCAGTAGAATTAGTAGCAAGCCCAGGACAACCACATTTTGTTGGAGATGGGTTTAGAGTACATAATTTCATTCCAAGCGGGTTCCGCATGGATATGCAGCGGATGGATCCATTCATCATGTTGGATTACAATTCCAAATTCCATTTCCCTGCTTCTTCCAGACCAAAAGGAGTGGGAGTACATCCGCATAGAGGGTTTGAAACGGTGACGATTGCCTACAAAGGGAAAGTACAGCATCATGATAGTAGTGGTGGTGGAGGTATTATCGACGAAGGAGATATTCAGTGGATGACAGCTGCTTCTGGAGTACTTCATAAGGAGTTTCATGAAGAAGAATGGAGCAAAAAAGGTGGTGAATTCCAGATGGTTCAGTTGTGGGTAAATCTGCCAGCCAAGGATAAGATGAGCACTCCAAAGTATCAAGCTATCAAAAATGATTCAATTCCAAGAGTTCAATTGGGTTCAAAGGGAAGTGAAATAGAAGTCATAGCAGGAGAGTTTGAAAGTGTAAAAGGAGTAGCTTCAACTTTTACTCCAATCAACATGTGGAATGCTCATTTGAAGGAAGGAGCTGAAGTGAAATTGAATTTTCCGTCAAATTTCAATACTGTTTTATTGGTGATCGAGGGAGAAATAGAAGTGAATGGCACCGACAAAGCTCCAACAGATCACTTGGTGTTGATGGCAAACGATGGTGAAGAATTCTCAGTAAAAGCAAGCCAGGATTCAAAAGTGTTGGTTTTGAGTGGAGAACCTATCAATGAGCCAATTGCTGCCCATGGACCTTTTGTGATGAATACTCGACAGGAGTTGATGGAAGCATTCAATGACTTCAATGAAGGCAAATTTGGGTACTTAGAGGATTAAGTACAAAGCGGCTTTCTTCTTCGGTGGGAAGTCGCTATTTTTTTGTCTAAATACGAGAACATTTGAAAATCATATTACTGAATAAAATTAGAGCCAATAGAATTCTTCAAATACAATTACATCTATGAAATCCAAAAATGATCTCAATCATACGTTATTCGAAATAGGTCAAGTTTTTATAAAAAAAGAAGGAGATTATGAAAACTTAAAATTCGCTGTAGATCGGTATAAACAATTGATGTATGACTTATTGGGGTTGGATTTGGAAGATGAGAGAAATCGTGAAAATCTGTCCACTGAAACTGGAGTTGCCATTGGGCCAACTTGGGCAGCGATGTGTTTGGATGACATCACAAGAACCCAAAAGTTTGTAAAGGGGATTTTTGAGGCAGTTGAAGAACTACTTTCAAAGAGAAAAGATTCGAGGCCTATCCATATTCTTTATGCAGGTACGGGGCCTTATGCGACCTTGATTTTACCTGTTTTGGCGAGCTATTCTGAGAAAGAAGTGAAAGTCACTCTTGTTGAAATAAATCCTGACAGTTTTGATCATGTTATTCATGTTTTCAAAAAACTCGGATTTGAAGGATATCTTCGGGATACTCTTCAGGTAGATGCTACAAAATACCAATTCTCGAAAGAAATTGAAATCGATATCGTAATTAGCGAAACCATGCAACGGGCTTTGGATACCGAGTGCCAGGTTCCCATTTACTTAAACCTTCAACACCAATTTGGGGACGATATATTATTCATTCCTCAGCAAGTAGTTTTGTCTTTTGGTCAGTCTCAACCCTCATCTAGCTTCGACTCTACACCATTGTTTGAATACGAGTCGTTATCCTCTGTTTTTACTCTTAATAATAATACGAAAAGAGACTTTTTAAATGAGGAATATTCAATAGATAAGGAAAGTCAGTTCAAGAAAGTGAGTAAAAATTTTTCAAGTCAAAAGTTCTCGGATGTGGTGCTACCTGTGATCTTAACTGAAATTCAAGTGTTTAAAAATAACTGGATAAAAACAAACGAAAGTGGATTGACTATTCCGAAAATAGTAAGCTTGGATTTAAAAGGATTAAGTGATTTTACATTGGAATTTCACTATGAAATCTCTGATAATCCCCATCTAAATATTTCGATCTCTCAGTAGTATTGGTTGTAAATCAAAGGGTTATAAAGTTGGTGCTTTCTATCGATTTCCAAGAAATTTGAAATTTTTTGAATTTTATTTATTAGTTTTTTATACTATAAAGATCATTTTTAATTATTTAAAAAACTAAGTTTTATATATAAAATCATTTGACTCGAATTTACGTGTAAATACGTATTTTATTCGATAATAAAATGATATAATTTTGTGATAATCAATCATTTCTGAATTTTTCTAAATACTCTTTTGTTTTGTATGTTGCTGATTTTCACAGGTTATAGGAAAAGGTAGTCTATTTTTATTTTTGATTACTTATTATTTAGGATTTAAGCTTGTGAGATAAGCCTTTCATGTTTTTGATCAAGAGTATTTGGGATACAAACCAAAAATAACTCATGACAGAAAATCAGAATTTAGGTGGATTTGATATGGTGTTGGGGCTTTCCCAATCCACTATCAATTTCCAGTTTTATAAACTTTTTCAAAGGAAGTTTATAAAGAACAATTGGCTAGTCCTAGTGGGAAATGTATTGAAGCCCACTCCAGGTGAAAAGCCAGTTATCATTGATGGGAGCGATCCGGAATTCAAGTCAAAATTGAATGAATGGATTTCAATTCAAAACCAGATTGCGGAGGCTAAAAATGCCGGGCAATGGTCCGAAATTGGAAAATTAATAGATTCCTTAAAGTCCAAAGGATTAAACTTTGATTATGCTTGGGATAGTCTATTGGATTCTCCAACCATTGAAATAATTAGTAAGGATACTCAGAATCTATATTTCAGTTTGGCCTTTGCTTCTGGTAAATTGTATTTCCGTCCAGATGACACTTCGGCTGTTAGTCCCTATGACCTTGCAGGTTGTGTTTACGTTTTTAAAGTTCCAATTGGGAGCCTCAAGGTCACCAAAGATCAGATGATCATGGAGGCAGATGATGAAATGGAATCTATTATCAAGGAGTCTGGACTGACTGAAGCAGACTTTAGAATAGAAAGCCTGTTTTTGAATTTTGAAAATGCCAATATTTCGACATTTGATCAAAGCCGTAGTAAGCTCCCTGAAGGTGCTACAACGCCTTTGCAGATAGCTATTGAGAATTTCTTCAATTTGACAATCAAAGGAAGCGATAACCCATATATTTTAGGATATGGTGTGACTCAACCTGATGTCAAAAGCGATCAAGCTTTGTTTAGACCTACTTCACTTGATTATTCCACTTCTTTCAGTGATAAAAAAGTTGGAACAAGTCCTTCTCCTGGCAAATTTAGTGCATTCAATTTTTTAATGATGCTAAATGATCAAAATCCACCTACTGGACAGAATGCAGGTGTTTTGCCATCTAGTCTCATTGAATTGGGAGTAGATACAACAACTACCACTGACGGGGTATTCGCCATGAATTTTGACGCTTTTGATGAATATCTCCAATCTATGGATGCTTATGTAGTCAGCGTTTTTTCAGCTTTAGATGGAATTGAGGTAGAAAAAGGAAAGTTTCAAGATAAAGGTGGAAAGCATGTGATGATTGCAACAAATCATCGCAAGAAAAATGGGGATGATATTTACACTACCTACACTGTAACCAGAGGAGGAATCCAAAGTGTCAGTGGAGGGTTGAAAATAGACTACTCCATTGCTATTCATATCAAAGTTGTAGTCCATATTTTATTCGTAGACTACAAAGTGAATCTTTCAACTTCGGGAACTTATAAGTATGCCGAATTGGACAAAAAAGGAAAAGAAGGAAGTCTCTCATTCTTGATCTCAAGTGGTGCCACTGGTAAGTTTAATCTGGATCCGGACTTTAAAGAACCAATTATAGCTTTTGACGATAATCCTTCAATTTTTGGAAATGATGTGTGGGAAACCATAGCCACTATTTTCAGATTGATTTTTATGTGGCCACTAGAAATAGTGCATGGTATAGTCCAACAAATCGCAGATGATTTGGGACGAGATGGAGTGAAAATCGAGAACAAAAAGATAGAAGCACTCAAAAACTTGGACGTCCTTAACCAAACAAACAAGGTGATCCTTCCTCTAGGGAAAACTTACACCTATAAGAATTTGCGATATGTTCAGAATGAATCTTTAATCGCTTATGATATCTCTTATGCCCCTGTTACTGAATAAAATCACACATTATGGAAAATCTACAAGATAACATCGTTACTAAAGAAGATAATGTCAGTGTTAGCTTTCATAGTGAGCTAATGAATAATTATTTCCCTGAATCAACAATAGAAAATACAGGTGAGATTAGGACATTAATGGTGGGAGAGGATCAACCATTGATTTTTTACCAAGATTCTAAAGGGCTATTGAATGCAATCCTTCGGCAAGAAGGTACTGAGTCAGGATGGCTGCCATTTGAACTTTCAAAAGACGAAGTCAAGTCTTACGAATTCGAATACAACACAGAAAATGATAGATTTCAAATTGCTAAAGTGGAAGGGAATCAGGTTTGGGTTTCTCAATCATTAAATATTTCTGGGACAAATTTTGAAAAGCTCGGAGATATCTTGACTTGGAAAAGTCTCAGTGCAAATACCGGAACAGAAATCATTGAAAAGGTTTCTATAGGAACCAAACATGTACTTTTCGGAACCTCTGAAAAAGGAAAAGACGCACTTTATTATTTAGCAGAGCTAAGTACCCTTGAAGCCAAATCCTATACTTTTCCCGAAAATGCGAAATCAATTATTCAGTTTGAATTGGGAAATTATGACTATTCTAATGGGGTCTTCTTTCTTTATGGATTAGGCAGTGAAAGAACCATGCTTTATCAATCCTTTCCCGATCCCAAATATCCGGATAATACGACTAAAGCCAGATTTTTAGGCGATGATAATTTCAACGGCTTTGCCTTGATGGAGTCAGATGGTGGAAATGATACTTTATATGCTGTAGGAAGTCAAGTGAATGAGTTTAAAGGCCCTGAGGGGTCTAGTGCGGATGGAACTCACGTGGTCCTTCCTGGTACCTACCAAAACTCGCAAAAAATCCGGGTGGCCTTCTTTGAAGGGGAAAAGTCTGTTTGGGTACTGGATGATGCTGGTCTTCAATACCAAACCAATCGTTTTTTTGACCAAACTACCCAGGAATTTTCAGTAGGGAAATCTTGGACAGCACCTCTATTGATGGTGGAGGGAGCTTCCCAATTTAGCTGTGCCAAAGGAAAAGGTGTTAGAAATCAACTCTATGCTATCAGCACTGAGTATGGAAGTGAGTTAACTAGATTATGGCAGGATAGCGTCACCACCTTATGGAATACTAATAAAGTGGCCTTGTCTAACTTGGATAAATTGAAAGAAGTAGAGTCATATTCAGCTCAGGTTCGGTTCAATACAAGTCTTAACCTAAAATCGTTTAGTGGCCAGAAAGTTTATTTAAGTTCAGAATCCAACCTGTTTATTTATGTGGACAACAAAAGTTATCATTTAGGTCCTGACCATCAGGTAGCGATTCCACTTGGGTTGATCCCGCAGTTTACCATTATCTGCCCTGTCGATGAACTTGGGGCTTCCAATATTACTATGAGTGCTGATTTCCTTCAAAATGATCAAGTCATAGATCTAACAGGTAAGGTGTATGACCGGCTTCAAAATAAAATTGATACTGGAAATGGGCTTGTTGGTGCCAAAAAGCAGAATGGAAAAAATTTAATCCCTAAGGGTGTGAGCGATTCTACTGTAAAATCGGCTCAGGAGGGTATTTCCAAGATGATTGGTGTAGCAAAAGATATCAGGAACAATAACAGTTCTTCTTTTCAAACTACCTCTTTTTCAGTTGGTGGAGCTGCAACTTCTGGAGTTTCAGCCAGTTCATTGACAATATCAGCTTCTGATTTTGGACATTCGCTTGGTGATTTTTTGCATTCTATCTGGACCAAAACAAAAGAAGCCTTTGAGTTCATCATGGAAAAGGTGAAAGATGGTTTCAAGTTCGTGATCAAAATCGGCGAGAAGGTGTTCAATTGGATCGTGAAAACCATTCGAGAAGTTGGAGGATTTATTCAGAAAGTGTTCCATGCCATTGAAGTCTTTTTCAAAGATCTATTTGAATTTTTGGCCTTCCTTTTCCAGTGGGATGATATAATCGAAACTAAAAGAGCCTACAAAGGCTTTGTAAAAAATGCTGTGAAAGGTCTTGGAAATGAAATAGGAGCGATTCGAAAATATATTGACGCTACCCTAGATGCTGAGATTGCTAAGTTTGATCCCAAAAATGTTGGTATACCTGATGAATTGAACGATAAGGTAAATGTGAATGAAGCTCCCAAAGAGTCAAAACCTGATCCGAGAGCAAATTGGCTGGATTCCAAAAAGCAATATATCAGTCAAGGAAAAGAAGGTGAAGTCAATCAGAAGATGCCAACTGAATTTTCAGATGTTTTCGAACAGTTTATTCAGAAGCTAACTCCGATATTTCAAGAAACTGGCACTCAACTACTGGATCAAATGAAACTCGTTGGTAGTGCATTTTCAGATGTCATAAATGGGAAAATGACCTTTGTGGATTTTTTAAAATTCGCCTTGGATCGGCTCGCTGTAGCGGGTTTGACCTTACTCAAAGCCTTGGTTGACATTATCCTTGAAACCTTGGAAATGCTGATAAAAGTCGCCGAGGTTGGTATGAACAAGGAGTGGAATATTCCAATCATATCTTCACTTTATAAAAAGATTTCTGGGGGAGACCCATTGACTTTTCTGGACGCTATGTGTCTACTAGTGGCGATTCCAAGCACCATTCTTTTCAAAATCGGAGAAGGCAAAGCTCCTTTTGCTTCCAAAGAAATAAAAGATGCTTTTGTCAATTCAGGAACCAAAGTTTTTCAATTAAATCTAAACTAATCAATCATGAGTGTAGAAGATGAAATCCAAAAAATAATGGACTTTGCCAGCGTTGGCTTGACAAGTCTAGATGTGTTGTTTTTTCCGATTCAGCAGATAGCTGATTCCACCGAAACAGATATTGGTGTGGTAGGAACAGCTTCGAAAATTTTGACCGGCGCTGGAGTAGTATCTGTGATGGGATCTATGGGGATGCTTTATCATAAATACGTCGATATTCCCCCGATTATTAAGTGGCTTTTGGTTCCGCTTATCTTACTCCATGTAGGTGCATTATTAGTACTCTTTGGTTTATTGGGTTTCGGGAAAACAAAATTGATCAAAGGGGTGGAATTTGGGATAAAATACGTGATGCCATTCCTTTATAGCTTCGTTGGAGTTCTAATTATACCCTTTATGGTCTATAGAAAAGAGGTTACCATGAATTATATCGGAAAAGTGATTTATTACCTGCCCGCAGGTTTGGGAGTGCCCCCGATCAATAAAAGCCCCTATTATGCCATAGTCATTTTGGTAAGAGCCGGCGGTTTGATTAGCTCTCTGGCTGGTCAGATTATCGAACTTGCAAGTGGAGATTCTACCGAGACAAAAGAAATATCATCAGGAGACAACCAAACAATTAGTCTTACTTAATGTTATAGTAATTAATTAAGGTCTATCATAATCAAACAGCCTTTGATTTCTGGTCAAAGGCTGTTTCTTTTATTTATACCATCGGGCTTTGTAGACCTTCATATCTGGGAATGGTATCTTTTTCTCAGGTTGATGAAAACTAACATGAAAAGTCCACCAACTTTCCTCCGGAACTGTGTAGATGAACTGCCCAGAACCATTATCTCCGACACTTTTGATATTTTCAGCTTGAGGGAAATCTTTGATTTTTTTGAATTCTCCTGACTTTAAATTAAAGGTCCAAGCACCATGATGTTCTGTCATAAAGAATTTTTTTCTGTCATTTGAAAGAAATAAATCGTGCCCTCCTTCACCGGGGATTTTCCAAGTTTTCTCCAGTTTCAGTTCATTGGGATTCGGGAAAGAATAGGCTCTCAAAACATCATATCCCAAAGCATACAATAGCTTTTGTTCCTTTACCCAAACTACTCCATGGGCGGAATAGAGACTGTCTTCGAACAATACCTGGTCTGGATTGTCCAAATCAAAAACCATGATTTTATTTCCCTTATCGTTAGTTGAAGCTGCAGCTATTATTCGATTGTGGGGAAGGAGTTCAATGGAATGAGCATTTGGCACATTCGCCACAAATTCAACTTTTCTAGTTTTGCTATCCAAAAGAGCTATCGCGCTAGAGGAGGAAGAAACGAGAATCTGTTTCCCATTATTGACTGCTTTGCAATCATCCAATGTTCGAAATCTTCTTTTCTGTTCTTCTGATAAATCAGCTGCCTGACTGGCATCCCATTCCCAGATGATAGAAGCTTTTTCTTCAGTTGATTTTTGGTAATCTACTAATAGCAATTTGGTGTCTCCGCAAACCAGAAATTGGGATTTTTGAGCTTTTAAACTTCCAAAGCTCATTAGGTTCAAAACAAAAATCAGAAATGCAAAACGTGTTTTCATGAATGAGTAGATTTATTCGATTTCAAAAACAGCCTTAACAGGTAGGTGATCGGAAGCGTAGGTTTCAGAAATTACTTCATGGGAAACCACATTCAATCCTTTTCCTTCTGAATAAAGGATAAAATCTATCGTCTTTTTGGGATTGATGACCGGGATAGTAGGAGGGCAGAAGTCAGGGCAGCTTTGGGCAAGATAAGTTTCAAAAAGCTGAATTGCTGGGCTCTCAGGAGTGGAATTCATATCACCCATCAAAATCAAGGGAAGCTCGCTGCTTTTTAAAGTTTCTGTTATAGCTTTTGCCTGAACCAATGCAAGAGAGTCAGAGCTAAAATCCATGTGTGTGTTTGCGAAAAGAAGGGATTTCCCTTTTCCTAAATCGATAGTAGCCAATGAAAGGGTTCTTGGCTCTGTTCCTTCTTTGCCTGGAAGCGGAATGGTCTCCGTAAGACTCATTGGATATTTAGAAATGATGGCAGTTCCATATTCTCCACCTTGAAAATCAATTCCTTTAGAAAAATAGTAGTAGTCAAAACCAGCCAATTCAGCTAATTCCTTGGCCATATGAACGGACGAGCCCGAACGCTTTGTGAAAACGTCTACTTCTTGTAGTCCCACAATTTCAGCCTCACTTTCGATGATCACTTTTGCTATCGCTTTCAAGTCAATTGAGTCGGGAATGCTCGGTGGGTTGGAATGATGGATATTGTATGAAAGGACGGTTAATTGGTCAACTTTTTCTGGTAAAGGAGCATTTTGGCAAAAAGAAAGTCCTACACTGATAAATAGTGGGAGATAAATTGAAGAGAAAAGGTTCATTGATTAGAGTACTAATTGGGGGTTAATGAATGATGATTTCGGATTGAATGGGTAAATGGTCTGAAAGGAAATTGCCAATGAACACCTTCTTTTTAAAGGTTTTTTGAGAAAGTTCCTTGTCCACCAGAATGTAATCGATCTTTTTGGTTGGGTCTTTTTCTGGGAATGTCAGATCATCTTCTTCTTGGGTAAGTTGGAAGCGTTTGTTGAGTAATTCAATTTCAGGACTATCTGGCAATGTGTTGAAATCTCCTGTTAAAATGACAGGGAATTCTCCTTCTAAATATTCTAAAATCTGGGAGATTTGAGTCATCCTTGTAGCATGATCCAAAGCCAAATGTGCTGTGGCAAACCTTACAGTCTTTTCGTTACCCAATTGGATTTTTGCAGAAAGGAAAGCCAAAGTACTGGTGTCTCCATTAGATCGAATGCTTAAAATTCGCTCGTTTTTTACATCTTCCATAGGGTATTTAGAAAGAATTCCCAATCCATAAGCTCCTCCATCGTAGGCAAAGTGACGAGCAAATTGCGGATTCATTTTTGTGATCTGTGCCAAAATTTTTATCTGATTTTGCTTCCCAGACCGGTTGCAAACACTATCTACTTCTTGCAATCCAACTAAGTCTGCTTGACTTTTCAATATGAAATCTCCCATTTCCCGAATGGTTAACTTCTCTTCCTTTGTGGCGCCGTGATGGATATTATAACTCATCACTTTGAGGGTTTGAGCTTGTAAGGAAAGAATGGAAGCAAGGAAGATGTAGAAAAAGATGGGGACGATTCGTTTCATAAAGTTCTAGTTTAAAAATAAATTATAGCAAGTTCTAATTTATCAATATTAGGCTTAAAAGTATTTGCTGTGAGGAGATGTTTATTCAAGCGGTTCTTCATGTTTTTTACTATAGATAATTGAAAATCAATAGTTAAGATATTTTTAATTAATCTTTATGTTTAAAAGTGATAATCTGATTTTAAAAGTCAATGGTGACTCTTAAGATCAAATACCATAATAACACAAAATTCAAGTAACAGTCAGTTTACATGAATTACTGTACTTGCTTGGTATGGCAATTTTACTCTTGTTTCTAAGCTTCCTGAATCTTGATGAATCGGCTTTTCAATGGTCAAAATATGAGAGTCAAGCACTTCAGGATCCATTAAATACCTATCAAGAACTTACTTTACTTCTTGAAAAGTCCACTGATCTAAACCAGCTTGAACTCGGGCAGATCCAATCTTTGAGAGGGAAATTGCTTTTTGACTTTGGGCTGTATCAAGAAGCTACCCTTACACTTTATGAAGCCGAGGAATACCTTTCCCAAACTGATTGCGGCAAATGCTTAGCGATCAATCATAATTTTTTGGGAGAACTTTACTATCGGGTGAAAGGCCCCGATGAATCCCTTGAGAGACATCAAAAAGCTTTAAGTATATATGAAGCCAACAAAGACCAGAAAGGGTTTGCTCAAACCATGGGCTTCATTGGGACGATGTATGAAAAGCATGGTGATTACCCTGAAGCAATTCAAAGCCAATTTTCCGCATTGAGAGAATTGAAAGGATTTCCAGGTGATCGTTTGGAAGCATTCATTTTTGAAAATCTGGGAAGTATATATGAGGATTTGGAGATGTACGATTCCTCCAAATTCTATTTTTCAAAAGCACTTCAAATTAATCTTGATTTGAATGATAAAATCCATTTGCCTGGCAACTATAATAATCTTGGAGATATCGCTAGGAAGACGGGGGATTTGGAGGAAGGATTTAGACTGAGCCAAAAGGCCTTGGATCAAAGTCTTGAACTGGGTAGCCTTTCACAGCAAAAAAGTGCTCTAGTTGATTTATCAAAAACTTATGCTTTGCGAGGAGATTTCAATGAAGCCTATTTGATTTTGGATAAAGTCCGAAAGTTGGATGAGGAGATTTTTACAGAGGAAACGGCAAAACAGATTTCTATTCAGGAAGCTCAATATGATCTCCGAATTAAAAATGCTCAAATCCAGCAATTGGAGAAAGAAGCCACTTTTCAATCCCAATTTAGAACCTTGCTGGTCTTTCTACTCTTGCTGATCGTGGGAATCGCTTTGTTGATATTTAACAGACAAAAACTCAAAATCCGAACTGGCAAGGCATTGGTTGACCAGCAGGCAAAAACATTGCAGATCAAGGAACGTCTGATCGCAACTGAAAAAGAAAACATCAATTTGTTGGAAGCTCGGATGTCCTTAGAAGTGGAGTCTCAATCCAAAGCCTTGACAGCTCAAACAGTCCACCTTCTTGAAAAGAATCAGATGTTGGAAGAAATCCGACAAAAACTGAAGAAGGCCTTGGATGTAGATGTCAAAGATCAAAAGAAAAGAATCCGACACCTGATCAAGCAGATTGATTATAATTTTTCACAGGATACCGATTGGGAAGATTTCAAAAGCAGCTTTGAAAAGGTTCATCAGGATTTTTTTAGATCTATTTCCAAAAGCGGAATAGACCTTTCCCCGGCAGAAATGAAATTGGCCAGTTTGATCCGGATGAATTTAAGTTCTAAAGAGATCTCAGCGACCTTGGGGATTTCGCTAGAAAGCCTTCGGATTTCACGTTACAGACTCAGAAAGAAATTGGGACTTCAGAAAGGAGAAAGTCTTCAGAATTACATACTCTGTATATGATTCACAATTTGTTAACTCCATTTTAACTTTGTGTAAGTTGTTTTAAGTCAGATGTTTGTGATCTGTATTTGATTTTTTGTTTTCGTTTTGTTAACGCTTGATTTTTACCTTGTTGCCTAATTGATAACGCTTGTTCCTAGTCTGAGCTAGCCCTCCTCCCTAAAATTGTCCCAGCAAATAACCAACGCGAAATGCAGAAAAATTTTACAAAGTTTTTGAGTGTTGCTGGCTTGATTTCAAGCTTTGCCTGCAGCTCACCCAAGGAAGAAGTTGTCTCAGAAGAGGCAATGGAGCAACAGAAAATTCAACCGGTTTATGTGACTGACGAAGTGACTCACGATACCGATGATCCAGCTATTTGGATCAATCCGGAGGATCCTACAAAAAGTCTGATTGTAGGAACGGACAAAGACTCTTTGGGAGCTCTTTATGTATTCGATATCCAGGGAAAAATTATTGACTCTTTGGTTAGAAAAGGAATTCAACGTCCCAATAATGTAGACATCAGCTATGGCCTGCCTATGGGGGACAAAACTGTCGACTTTGCTGTAACTGGCGAGCGACTGACTTCAAAGCTTCGCTTTTATTCTTTGCCAGATATGACTGAGATCAATCCAGGAGGAATTGAGGTTTATGTCGGTCAAACAGGTCCTGAATACAAGGATTTGATGGGGGTAGCGACTTATAAAGATCCAGTAACCGGAAAAACCTATGTAATCGCTGGTAGGAAAAACGGTCCTACCGATGGAAGCTACCTGTGGCAATACGAAATGAAAGGTTCGATTGACGGAATTGAACTTGAGTTGGTTCGAAAGTTTGGTAACTATTCCGGCAACAAGGAAATCGAAGCAATTGCAGTTGATGCTGAGTTAGGTTTTATCTACTATTCTGACGAGGGGGTTGGCGTAAGAAAATACTATGCTGATCCAGAGAAAGGAAATGAGGAATTGGCACTTTTTGCCACAGAAGGTTTTACAAAAGATCATGAAGGGATCTCCATCTATAAAACAGGGGCACAAACAGGATATATTCTAGTTTCCGATCAGGAAGCCAACTTGTTTCATGTATTTCCCAGAGAAGGAGAGGCCTCCAATTCAAATAGACATCCTTTGATCACCAAACTTCCACTAAGCACGATTTCTAGCGACGGATCTGAAGTCACCAACCAGGCTTTGGGAGCTGAATTTCCAAAAGGGCTATTTGTAGCCATGTCCGACGACAAGACTTTCCAAATCTACAACTGGGAGGATCTTGAAAAAGCAATTAAAAAATAATCCATCTCAATGTTAACAATCATGAAAAGAAGTTTTCTAATGATCTGTGCTTTTCTAGTCGCAACGTTGACAGGGATGGCACAAGGAGTCCTGAAAGGGAAAGTTGTCGATAATCAAAATTTATCCTTGCCAGGTGCAAGTGTGCTTTTGAAAGGGACTGCCAAAGGTGCAGTGACTGATCAGAATGGTGAATTCATTCTCTTGAATTTGGAAGAAGGTTCCTATAATGTATTGGTGAGCTACATCGGGTATGGAAGTAAAGAAAAAACTGTTCAGATTCAGAATTCAAAAACTACCGAGGTTGAATTTGAAATGGAAGAGGCTGCCATTGAAGGAACGGGTATTGTCATATTCGGAGATAGATTGAAAGGCCAAGCCAAAGCTCTAAATCAGCAAAAGAACAATGCAAATATCACCAATGTGGTTTCTTCTGATCAGATCGGTAGATTTCCTGATGCCAATGTAGGGGATGCTTTGAAACGAATTCCAGGCATCACCATGCAGAATGATCAGGGTGAAGCCAGAAATATTGTCATCCGAGGAATGGCTCCCCAGTTAAACTCTGTGACTTTGAATGGCGAGCGTATCCCCTCTGCTGAAGGTGACAATAGAAATGTGCAGATGGACTTGATTCCATCAGATATGATCCAGACCATTGAGGTAAACAAGGCTGTTTTGCCAAGTATGGATGCGGATGCGATCGGTGGTTCGGTTAACTTGGTGACAAGACAGGCACCCAATGGATTGAGAATTTCTGGTACGGCTGCCTCAGGAGTGAATATGCTGTCCAATAAGCCCATTTGGACAGGCGCTTTGGTGATTGGAAACCGCTTTTTGAATGACAAACTTGGCGTGATCCTTTCTGGCTCTTACAACAATCACAACTTTGGCTCAGATAACATTGAAGCCGTATGGTATAACTCAGACAATGGGGTTGTATTGGAGGAATTTGATATCAGAGAATATCGCGTTCAACGTGTAAGACGCTCGGCAACTTTGGCTTTGGACTATGAATTTAGTGCCAATCACAAACTTTATGTTTCTGGAATGTATAATCACAGGGATGATTGGGAGAACAGATTCAGAATGAGAGTAAGCCAATTGGATGATTCATTTGATGATGGTGATTTCACGCAAGTCTCCTCAGGAGTATATCAGACTGCAGGGAGAGTAGAATTTGAAACGAAAGGTGGCTTGGACAGCAAAAGGAACAAGGCTGCCCGATTGGAAGATCAGCGAGTTTACAATCTGACTTTGGGCGGGGATCACCTGTTCAATAAATTGAAGATGGACTGGAGCATGACCTATGCAAAAGCTTCAGAAGAAAGACCTCATGAACGCTATACATCCTATCGTTCCAGCGGTCAAAATGTGACTGTGGATGTTTCTAATCCCGAAAAACCATTGGCGATTTTGACAGATATATCTGATAATATGGGAATCGGATTCAATGGACTTTCTGAACAGTATGGCTATACCTATGATGAAGATTTGAATGCAAAAGTTGACTTTAAACTTCCATATTCTGACAAAGGTATTCTTCAATTCGGAGCTAGATATAGAGGCAAAAACAAGGATAGAAACAACAACTATTTCGAATATGAGCCATTGGATGAGGAAGCTTTTGGTGCTACCATCGGAGATGTAACGAATATCAATGTCTCAGATAGAAACTTCCTGGCTGGTTCTCAATATGCAGCTGGAACATTTGTAGATCCAAACTTCTTGGGTAATCTGGATTTCAAAAATTCCTCTTTGTTTGAGGAGTCCGATATTTTGGAGGAATATGTTCCTGGAAACTTCAATGCAAAGGAGTCAATCACTGGAGGATATGTGATGGCAGATCATCAATTGAGCAGTAAATTGGCTGTAATTGGAGGATTGAGATTAGAGCTTACTTCCATCGATTATGTTGGAAATATTTTTGACATCGATAATGAGACTGTTTCAAGAGCTGAGGGAAGTCAAAACTATACCAATGTGATGCCTGGTCTACATTTCAAATACGATGCGAACTCCAATACAATTTTGAGATTTGCTTGGACCAATACCATTGCCAGACCAAATTACTATGACTTGGTTCCTTATGCGGCTTTCAGTCCAGAAGATGAAGAATTAGAAAGAGGAAATCCAAATCTGAAGCCTTCCACATCCATGAACTTTGATCTGATGGCTGAAAGATATTATGACAATGTAGGTTTGTTCTCCGGGGGGCTTTTTTATAAGGATATTGATGATTTCGTGTACACGATTACTTCTCAAGGGTATACCGATCCTCAGTTCGGTTCTGACCTTCAATATTCCAGACCAGATAATGGTGGAACGGCTAGTGTATTTGGATTTGAAACTTCATTTCAGAGACAATTGCTGAAGAACTTTGGTGTGTACTTGAACTATACCTATACCCAATCAAGCACAACTGGTATTGAAGGTAGAGAGGGTGAAGATTTGGAATTGCCGGGTACGGCCAACCACATGTTCAATGCTTCTTTGTCTTATGAAAATAAGAAATGGGTTGTGAGAGTATCTCTGAACTATGCATCAGATTACTTGGATGAATTGGGTGGTGAAGGATTTGAGGATCGTTATTATGATCAGCAAACATTCTTGGATGTCAATGCTTCTTATGCGATCACACCTAAATGGAGAGTCTTTGCCGAAGGAAATAATCTGACCAATCAACCTTTGAGGTATTATCAGGGAATCCAGTCTAGAACCATGCAAGCTGAGTACTACAATGCAAGGTTCAACTTCGGGTTGAAGTTTGACTTGTTTAATTAATAATGAAAAAATAAGGTAGATTAAGAATAGAATTGTTTTGGAAAAGCAAGCTTCAATGAGGCTTGCTTTTCTTTTTGGTATTCAAATCAAAAAAGGTTGAATTAAAGTCTTAGTGTTAAGTTTCACGGGTTCCTTTAAAACTTAACACGGTTTTTTTAGAATAGGGAGAGGATTGTTTTAGTATTGCGCCCCGATTAAAAGCACCATCCCTTGAGTTTTATTTCTATTCTTGCCATCGCATCCTCCTTTTTAGCCCTATCAGAATTGATCGTTTGGATCTCCAAGAGAAAGTCGAAAAGGGATTTTTGAAAAAAAAGAGGAACTACAATTTGTGAAAGCTCCTCTTTATATTTTCAATTTTGCTTTTTTAACAAGTTAGGATTGAGTCACTTCTCGATTTCCATTAAATCTATCAAACTCCCATCAGCATTATAGACTTTCAATTCGAACTTATGGGAAGTCAATGCCACCACGCCATAATGAAACCCTCTAAAGTTTTTGGTGGAAAAATGAGGTCTTGCGGGGGCAAAATCCTCCAAATTTCCGCCCATTCCACCTAATTGGATATAATGGATTCCTTTTTCTTCATCCACCTGATCTTCAAAAAGTGGGAAAGTTCTCATATAGGTATGCAAATGACCAAAGAACATCACATCTACACCTTCCTGCTCCAATAATCTCAGAAGAGGCTGTAGCTTTCTATTTCCCCAAGTACTGGAACCTTCCCAAGTATTGCCATAATCATTTTCATCTGAAGAGTAGGGGGCATGATGCATCTGAACAAACTTCCAGTCTGCCTTATTTTGTTGGAGTTGAGTTTTTAGCCATTCATATTGTGCTCCACCAGGCTGCAATTCATCCATCTCGTTAGAGTTGAGTACATAAAAATCGCCAGGCCCATTGCTATAGCGGTAAGCTCCCAATTCATTGGCTTGAGGATGATAGTATTTGTACCAAAAAATATCTCCTTCGCCATTTCCTGCCACAGGAACGTGAGTTATTCTGGAGAAAAGGGCAGAAGATCCCGGAAAAAACTCTTGAGTCCATTCAAACTTATTATTTTCTTTTCCTCCATCGGTGATATCTCCCATATGGATCACAAAATCCACTCGCTCTTCCCAAAGCTTTTGTCCGATTTGCTCATTGACCCAGGGACGTGCTTCTGTATCAGATACAACCCCGAATAAGATCGGGTTTTCTGCCGGTTCTGGGGTCTTAAAAGTGAGTACTCCCGAATCAATTTCTTCACCAGCCTGATTTTTTCCCTTGATCTGATAAAAGTATTGAATCCCGGCTTTGAGACCTTTCAACTCAAAAGTCTGAACTCCCTCAGTTCCTGGAGCAGGACTGGGTTTGTTCATAAAAGGAATGCTTTCTCCAACCTGAATGAAGAGATTACTTTTTTCATTGGTCTCCACTGTAATATTCATGCTTTCAGCATCTGGTGCGTAGAGATAGGGTTCAGCAACAAAATGCAACTTTCCAGGTATCCTGATTCCTTCCTGAGTCCATTCTTGATGAGCCAAAAAGCTCTTTTGAATTTCAGATTCATTGGAAATATTTGCCTTGATAGCCAAATGTTTGATCCAGTGATCCAAGTTGAAATAGGGTTCCTGCTGTAGGTAAGATTGGATGTATAATTGATCGCTATTTGAAACTAAGTCTTGGGTTCTAATCAGTTTCCCATTCTCCCAAAATGTCCAGGTATTAGCTTGTCTTTGAATAACAAGATGAGTGAATCTCTTATTCCATTTTTGCTGGGAAGCAACAGCATTTCCTAGTTGCCATTGATGATTCCAAAGGCCCAGTAGAACTTGGTTACCAACAAACAACTCCAGTCCGATGGGCTCATTACCATGCTCGAAAAACCAAAACTCCATTTCGGAATTTCCCTCTGGCAAGTCAAATTGATATTGTTTGCTCAAAGGTTCGTTGATCCGATTGGGAAGGTAAATAGGGTTATGAACCTCAAAAGGTCTTAAGCTCAAACTATCTTGGAACAAAGGACTTGCTGCATTTCGGGGAAGTCCTGGATTTGGCCAAAGCCAAAGATCTAGATCCGATTGGGCAAGACTTGAAAAATGGATTAGAAAAATCCCTACAAGGAAAAGGAGTTTGCGCATTTTTTTACCGCGAATTAAAAGTTTGGATGTTGATTCAATGTTAAGAGCTATTGAATCTTTTGTCAATTTATAGGAATCTCGGGTTTTTCCTCAATTCAGGCTTAAAATTCAATGACCTCTAATTCAGATATTTTGATCCAGAAATCAGAAGAAGGCAAGTCATTGCTTAATTGTTTGAGGATTTTGAAAAATTGAATCAGCTCCTTGTTTTCGCCAGATTCAGGCATTTCCAAGGTCAAATTCTGATAGAGTTCCATTCGGTCTTTTCCAACCAATTGCTTTCCAAAATCTCCGGCATTTTTGATCCGGTAAAAATCCTGAATCACCAAACCAGCTTGATCTGCTCCCTCTAATTTAGAAATAGATTGTTTGTCTAATCCGAGTTGATTTATCAATTCCATCAAACTGGAATTTTGCAGCAACTCTGCCAGATCTTTTGGGAAATCCTCTTTTAGAAATCGGGTTTTGGTCAATTCTTCTAAATGTGCATTGGTGAAGTTCCAATAATTCTCAACGGATAAGATTTGACTATCCCAAAGTTTGGAAGGTTCATTTTTTTCAAGAAACTCATATTCTCTTTGGTACAAGTCAAAAAAGGATTTGAAGTCCTCAACTTGATTTAAAGTCTGGGTTTGAATCAAAAGGCTGTCTGCATCTACCCAGGACATCGTTTTGAATGCCGGAGGAAAAGCAGCTAATGAAGGCACTTGAATATTCACAAGCTTCTTTCCGTTTTCTCCTTTGAAGATTTCCGTATCATTCTGATGCATATGTCCTGCAAAATGAATCTGAATACCTGCATCTGAATAAGCTTGGGAAACTTGAGGCAAGGGTACTCGCGCCAATTGCATTTTATTCTCACCGAATAATTCCTTCATATCTGGCGTGCTTCCATTGTTGAAGTCCGCCAACGGATAGTGGCTGAATGAAATAAGTAATCTCCCCCTTTTATCTGCCTCTGTCCTTACTTTTTTGATCCAATCCAACTGATGCTTCTTGAGCTGGGAAGCTTGATTGAATCCGACGCTTGATCCTTTCCAATTATCGAAAGGAGATTGATTTTCGGAGCCAGTTTGCTGGTAAACATTCCCATCAATTGCCAAAAGCCAAAGTCCTTCCACAGGTTCTACAACATAACTCGCATCGGGTAGCTTTAAACCACTTTTTTCATCAATAAATTGTCGGGATTCCAGTATTGAATTGCTTTCAGCCTTTTTAAAAGAATAGGACTCATAATCGATTTCCTCAAAAGGATGAGTCCAGAAAATATCTTCAGGATGAGGGAAGAAACCATAGGGCTCCAAGGTGTTCATGATATCCGAATAGCCCCAGTAATTCAAAGAATCTGATAGGAAAGTATAGCCTTTTCCAAGCAAAAGACTGTCTCCGGTAATTCCAACCTCAGAACCATCCATGTTTAAGAAATCTCTTTTTCCGGCTTTTCCTCCAAAGGGTAAGACCGGATCATGGTTTCCTGTGGTGATAAAAAATCTCATCCCATAATTTCGAGAGTAAGAATCTAGGATTTTGGCCAATTTGCGAACATTCATAGGTTGTCCATCATCAGTGTAATCCCCCGGCAAAACCACCAACTTGATTTGTTGTTCAGCTAAGTTTTCCAATGCTTGGATTAGCGCGAAGTAATTCTCATTGAAAAGCCTTGTCGAGTTGATCTGAGCCCGCATGCTCCGGATAGTGGCGTTTGGTTGGCCATTATCCATGGAGATTCCCTGAAAAGAGTCTTTACCAAAATCACCGTAAACGTTTTGTAGATGGATGTCCGAAACGAAGGCGACTTTTGGTTTTAGACTTTGCTGTGCACAAAGGCTTGAAATATTACTCAGGCTGAATAGGAAGAAACAGGCAGCAAAGAAAAAGAAGGAAGGTGCTTTAAAAGGGGACTTCATGGTCGAAATAAACAAAATAAGGATTGACTAATCTTGATTTTTGGGATCAAATAATCATCAAAATGATTTATGTGAATGTTGCCAAATAGTAGGATGGATTAATAAACTATTAATTTTAAGCTTGAGAGGAATGTATAATCGAGTCCTTTTCTTAAATCATTATACTTTTGGCCATGAAAAAATCAGTACTTCTTAGTTTTTTACTTTCAATCCTATTTAGTGTAGGTCTGTTTGCCCAGAGTTCATTTAAAATCCATTCCCATAACGATTACCTTCAAAAAGTCCCTTTTTGGGATGCCTATTCAGGTGGAGCCCAATCCATTGAGGCAGATGTGATTTTAGAAAATGGCAAATTGACTGTTGCTCACGAAAAGGAAAGCATTGATCCCAACAAGACCTTGAGTTCGCTTTATTTTGAGCCGATTCAAAAAGGTCTTGCATTGGGTTTGATCGAAGAGATTGATTTTACGCTTTTGGTGGATTTAAAAACAGAAGCCTATTCCACCTTGGACAAAGTGATAGAGGAAGCTCAAAAGTTTGAATCGATTTTTTATTCCGATAGCAATCCAGAAGGGTTGAAATTGATTATTTCCGGAAGTCGTCCCAAAGTGGAGGATTATTCAAAATACCCTTCCTTTATAGAATTTGATTACCAAAGCAGAGATTTAGACGCTTCCCTTCCTTGGGACAAAATCGGGATGGTGAGTCTAAGTTTCAGATCTTTTTCTGTTTGGAATGGAAAAGGTAGAATCGTAGAATCTGAATTGAAGCCTATTGAAGAATTTGTGGCCAAGGTTCATTCATTTAACAAGCCAGTTCGCTTTTGGGCTACACCGGATAGCAAGACTTCCTGGAATGCATTCGCTATGATGGGAGTCGATTATATCAATACTGACGATCCGAAAGGCGCTTTCGATTACCTACAGGTTTATCGAAAAAATACGTTCACCCAAGCGGAAAGACATGACTTATACCAGCCGAAATTTATCTCGCAGCCCAATACTCCCAAGCAGATCATTTTGATGATCGGAGATGGAATGGGTTTGGCGCAAATTTCTGCAGGAATGGTCGGTAATGGCGGGCAACTAAACCTAGGGAATTTGAAACAAATGGCCTTGGTGAAAACCCATGCGGCGGATGATTTTACGACAGATTCAGCAGCTGGTGCTACGGCCTATGCCACAGGTGAGAAAACAAACAACCGTGCAATTGGAGTAGATCCCAATGGACAGATTTTGGCAAACCTTCCAGAGAAAATTCAGCCTTTGGGCTGGAATTCCGGTGTTGTGACTACTGATCAAATGACTGGCGCTACTCCTTCTTCTTTTTATGCGCATCATTCCGAAAGAGACGATTCAGCGATTTTAGCCTCCTGGCTTTCTAAAAGTCCATTGAATCTGTTCATTGGAGGTGGAAAGAAAACTTTCCAAACTGAAATGGAGAATTTAAAAAATTCAGGTTTTCAACTTGCTCAATCCGTAGAAGAAATCGAGAATTCTAGATCTGAAAAAGTCGGTTTTTTTGCCAGTCAAGATGGGATTCCTGCCATGCAGGATGGGAGAGGAGTTTTGTTTGATGAAAGTGTGGAGGCTGCTTTAGCATTTCTGAAAGAAAAGAATAAGCCTTTCTTTTTGATGGTGGAGTCCGGGATGATTGACTCGGGAGGACATGCCAATGATTCTGAAAAGATCGTCAGAGAAATGGTCAACTTCGATAAAGTAATTGGAGATGTAATCAAGTTTGCCGATGAAAATTCAGGGACTTTGGTTTTGGTTACCGCAGATCATGAAACAGGTGGGGTTGCTTTACCGCAGGGAAATGTAAAAAAAGGAGAAGTTGAACTTTCCTACTACAGCGATGACCATACTGGAATCATGGTACCATTGTTTGCTTATGGAGCTGGAAGCGAAGAGTTTTCAGGCATTATTGAAAATTCTGAAGTCCATCAAATTATCATGAAATTAATTCAAAGGAAATAAATTGGAATTGAAGAATCTAGACTGATTTTTGATTGGGTTTTATTTCATTTTAAAACTCTGATCATGTCTAGATTCTTTTTCTCTTTGGGCCTTTTAGCGGCCACATTTTTTATGTTTTCCAACCTTTCATTTGGACAAAGTGAAATCCTAAAGATTGAGAAAATTGCTCCAAATACATATCGTCACATTTCTTATTTGCAGACAGATTCTTTTGGAAAAGTGGAATGCAATGGGATGGTGGTCGTTTCGAATGGCGAGGCAATTGTCATCGATACACCGGTTGATGATGCCTCCTCCAAAGAATTGATTGAGTATGTGGAAGAGGAATTGAAAAGTAAAATTATAGCTGTGATTCCTACTCACTTTCATGAAGATTGTACAGGTGGACTTTTGGAATTTCAGGCTTCATGGATTCCATCTTATGCGAATATCATGACCCATAATTTGGCTGCTTCTCATCAGCTTCCTATTCCTCAGGAGCGATTTGATAAAACAAAAACATTCCATGTAGGAGGTGAAGAGTTACTGGTGGAATTTTTTGGAGAAGGACATACGATTGATAATGTAGTCGCCTACTTTCCCAAAGACCAGGTTCTTTTTGGGGGATGCATGATCAAAGCAAAGGGTGCAAGTGAAGGGTTTTTGGGAGATGCAAATGTGGAAGCTTGGCCTGTTACAGTTGCGAAAGTGAAGGAAAGATTCCCGGATTTGAAATTGGTAGTTCCGGGTCATGGACAAGCAGGAGGTGTAGAGTTATTGGATTATACAATCCAGCTTTTTGCCAAGGAAAACTAATACACTATCCTTCATTTTACCGCTTTTCAAATTCTTTTCTGCGACATGTTCAATTTTCTTACCTTGAAAGGTAGAAACGAAAAACGATGAAGAAACTACTTTTACTCTTATTTCTTTGCTCCTCTTCTTCTTTTGGGCAAGAGAAGTTTAGAACAAGCATTGAGACGGACAGTCGGGCCATCAGAACAGATGTGCCTATGACCAATTCGATCAAAAAAGCCTTTGAAGCTGGTACTCGAGATTTTACTGGGAAGCCGGGGCCTAACTATTGGCAATTGGAAACGGATTTTGTCATTGATGCGAAATTGGATCCTTCAACTCAGACCATTACAGGTACGGAGACCATTACCATTCATAATAATAGCAAAGTTGATCTACCTAATTTAGTCCTTCGATTGGATCATAATATTTTCCGTGCGGATGTGCCAAGGGGTTCTTCTACTCCTGCTGAGCAAACAGAAGGAATGGTAGTGACTTCCATCAAAGTGAATGGGACTTCTATTGATCTGGATTTGCCGCCAGCAAGAAGAAATGATCCTCCTGCTTTGAGAGCGAGTAATTTGACAAAAACTGTGGCTTATATCACTTTGGAAAAACCAATTCCTGCAGGAAGCACTGGGGAATTGGAAATTAGCTGGCATACCAAATTGCCGGGAGGAACAGCAGGAAGAGGCCATAGAATGACCCAGAGATTTGACAGTACACTTTTTCAGCCTACGCAGTGGTTCCCGAGATTGGCGAAATATGATGATTTGAGAGGTTGGGAAACAAGCGAGTATTTAGGGCCAGCTGAGTTTTTTAACAATTTTGGAAAGTTTGATGTGTCTTTGACAGTACCTGCTGGATGGATTGTAAGTGGTACGGGGGTTTTGCAAAACCCTGAGGAGGTTTTGACGCCGACTGCTATTCAAAGATTGTCTACCGTTTTGGGTACTGATGAGGAGGTGACTATCGTCAGCCAAGAAGAAAATGGACCGGGAAAAAGCACTAAAAATGGAGAAACTCTGACCTGGAGATTTTTGGCAGATAAGGTGAATGATTTTGCTTGGGCTACTTCAGATAGATTTATCTGGAAAGCTACCCGGGCAATGATTCCTGAAAAAGGAGCGATTCCTATTCATATGGTCTTTATTCCTGAGCGTGCTCAATATTTTGAACATGCAGGGGAAAGAGCCAGACATGCTTTGGAGTTTTATTCTTCCCTTTGGGTACCCTATCCATTTCCTCAACTGACCATGCAAGATGGGCCCAGCGCAGGTATGGAATACCCAATGGTAATCAATTCAAATCAAGGTGCTGCAGATCATGAAGTGGCTCACCAATGGTGGCCTATGATGGTTGGTACAAACGAAACTCGCTATGGCTGGATGGATGAAGGTTTCAACCAATTTATGAATATCCTCTCGGGAGCGGATAGCAAAGGTGTTCCCTTCGATTTGGACAGATGGGGGCAAAGCTACGGAAGGATGAGTGGGAACGAAGATGAAGCTCCTTTAATGTGGTCTGCAAACAATGCAGGAAGTGGCTATGGATACCAGACTTATTTGAAAACTCCCTTGATGCTTTCTATGCTTGGAGGAATCGTAGGAGATGATGCGGTGATTGCCGCTATGAAAAAATATGCTGCCACTTGGGCTTTCAAACATCCATCACCTTGGGACTACATGTTTTTCATGGATCATGCTTTGGGAGAAAACCTGGGTTGGTTTTGGTATTATTGGTTGTTTACTACAGAATCTGTAGATGGATCGATAAAATCAGTCGAGGTAAATTCTGATAAGACTATAGTTACTGTGAGACAAGATGGGGAAATGCCTTCGCCAATTATTCTTCAGGTGGAATATGAAGGTGAAATTGGTGGAGTTTCTGAATTGGAAAATGCTGTGATGATTAGTCCAAATACCTTAGAGTTTTCTTATCCAGTGGATGTGTGGCTTGATGGAAAGCGAGAATATAAGGTCGAAATCCCTAATTTGAAATCTATCAAAAAGATCACTTTAGATCCCCACAATAGATTTCCTGATAAGGACGTAACTGACAATACTTGGTCAAAATGACAAATAAAAAAAGGAGCCATCAAGGCTCCTTTTTTTTATAGCAATACTTTTTTGAGTATCTCATCATTGATGGGTTTTGGAAGAAATCCGAGTATCTCTTCGAATTCATCTACCCTTTGTTGATCAATGGGATCAATGGAACTACTCATGATATAAATTTTGTAGCGATTCTTAATCTTTGAGTCTAATACCTGGAACTTATTCAAAAAGTGCCAACCGCTATAAACAGGCATGGATAGATCCAAAAGGATTACTGAATTTCCATCAGAATTATTGGAAGTGTATTGAAAAATTTCTTCCCCATCATGAAATGAAACCACCTCTATTGAAATTCCAGCTACCAAAAGATATTTTTTGACTAAAAAATGGACAAGAGGGTCGTCATCTACCAAAATCAATCGGTGGTATTGAGAGGAGATAGACATAGATAGGGGCTGGTGGGTGTTAAGGTTTAATCCTAATTGGTAAAATTAGAGAACAATCTGATTTTTTAAATTACAAATTTTACAAGACTAAATAGAATTATTAAAATGCTTTTTACTGTATTTGTTTGGAGAGTTGGCTTATGAGATTCTAATAATGGGCTAAAGCTCTCTTTTTGAGTTGCTTTTGGGTAAAAATCCAATCAAAATTTGAATAATCATTCAATTGTGGAGGATTTGTATTTTTTCAAATCAAAAAGTTTAGGATTTATATACAAGTTTTCTTAAACTAGAATTCAACTTTTGTTAACACTCCTGCCAATATTAAGTCGTGTTAATTGAAGAAATGATTGAATAGACCCTGTTTAGGCCGATTTTTCGGTGCTTAACCTTAAATTAATTCACTTTTTCGTAAAGTCTTTTTAACTCTTTAGGAACAGTGAAAGTATAGCTTTGGTAAAAATTTTTAACAAAAAACAATTCTATTTCAAAACTTCTACTTCAAATGACTGCTAAAACAAGGATTTGGCAAGGAATGATGGTAGCCTGTCTACTGTTCGTTCTTAATTTTTCCTACGCCCAACAAGTCCGGGTAACAGGAATCGTGACAGATGCAAATAATGAGCCCATGCCAGGGGCTACGGTAATGGTAAAAGGCACCACTCGTGGTACTGTAACAGGTATCGATGGTGACTATTCCATTGAAGCTTCACCTTCAGATGTATTGATTTTTTCTTTTGTTGGGTTCGAAACAACTGAAAGAACAGTAGGGAACGCAACTAAAATAGACGTAAGCCTTTCTGAAGGTCTTGCCCTAAATGAGGTTGTTGTAACTGCCTTGGGTGTGGAAAGAGAAACTAAAGCCTTGGGGTACTCAGTTCAGGAGGTAGATGGTGATCGATTCACTGAAGCTCGTGAAACCAACGTGATCAATTCATTGAGTGGGAGAGTAGCAGGTGTTCAGATTACTAATAGTTCTTCAGGTTTGGGCGGTTCTAGTAGAGTGACCATTCGTGGGGAATCCTCTTTGAATATCAATGCCAACCAACCGCTTTTCGTAGTGGATGGTGTGCCTATTTCAAATAATGTGATTGGCTCCTCAGGTTCTGGTAACCAAGAAGTGGATTATGGTAATGCTGCTGGTGAAATTAACCCGGATGATATCGCTTCCATGACTGTATTGAAAGGTCCAGCTGCTGCCGCACTTTATGGGTCAAGAGCTGCAAATGGTGCGATCTTGATTACTACCAAATCTGGAAAAGGTAAAAAAGGTTTGGGAGTGACAATCAACTCCAATACAACCTTTGACAATCCTTTGAGATTGCCACAGTGGCAAAACAAATATGGACAGGGTAACAACGGCCAATTTGAGTTTGTGGATGGAGCTGGTTCTGGTATTGCGGATGGTGTGGATGAAAGCTGGGGTCCTGCTTTGGATGCTGGATTGATGATCCCTCAATTTGATTCTCCAAGAAACGTAGATGGATATAGAGGTGGTGATTTGAATGCTCCTGCAGGAAGTACTATTACAGCAACTCCTTGGGTGCCTCAACCAAACAATATCAGTGATTTCTTTGAGACTGGCGTAACGCTTTCAAATAACGTTTCCATTGCTGGTTCTAATGAAAATGCCAATATCCGTCTATCTTGGACGAATTTGGATCAGAAAGGTATTGTTCCAAATACTGACTTGAAGAGAAATACACTTGCCTTGAATGGTGGTATCAATGTAACTGATAAGTTGTCTATTAACACTGCGGTAAACTATCAAAGAACCAATAGTGGAAACAGACCTAATATTTCCTATGGTACGGAAAACTTGATGTATTTGTGGATTTGGTATGGTAGACAATTGAATACTGGAAACCTTAGAGACTATTGGATGAGGGGTTTGGAAGGGGTTCAGCAGTTCAACTACAACTACAACTACCATGACAACCCGTATTTCAACGTATATGAAAATACCAATGGTCAGGCGAAAGATAGAATCTTCGGAAACGTATCAGCGACATACAAGTTCACAGATAAGCTAAGCTTGATGTTGAGAACTGGATTGGATACTTACAATGAATTGAGAGATAGAAAAAGAGCATTCTCTACTCAAAGATTCCCTAAGGGTAACTACAGAGAGGATAATGTGTTCTTCACTGAGCAAAACTCAGATTTCTTGTTGACTTATTCTGAGCATACCAAGCCAGTATGGTCTTATAGTATCGCAGTAGGTGGAAACCAAATGAGACAGGAAAATAGATACCTGCAGACCGTAGCGCCTCAGTTGTTGATCCCTGGAATCTATAACTTCACTAACACAGCGGTAAACCTTCAAGTTAACCAGTACAATTCTGAAAAGAGAATTAACTCTTTATATGGATTTGGTCAGATTGGTTACAAAAACATCTTGTTCTTGGACGTAACAGGTAGAAATGACTGGTCTTCAACTTTGCCAGTGGGTAACAACAGCTACTTCTACCCATCTGCTACGATGAGTGCAGTGATCTCTGACATGGTGAAAATGCCAAGCTTCATTTCATTCTTGAAAGTGAGAGCAGCCTATGCTGAAGTTGGTAATGATACCAATCCATATGCCTTGACTAACGTGTTTAACTCAGGAACTGCTTGGGGATCTGTTCAGACAAAATCTGAATCAAGTACTCTTTCTAATGCGACTTTGAAGCCTGAAAAAACTGGTTCTTTCGAAACAGGTTTTGACTTGAGATTCCATGATGACAGATATGGTTTGGATTTCACCTATTTCGATAACAGAACCAGAAACCAAATTCTTCCAATCACTTTGGATATTGCGACAGGTTATTCTTCTAGAATCATCAACGCTGGTGAGGTTCAAAACAAAGGTATCGAAGTGATGTTTAGAGGTGCTCCAGTAGTGAATGCTGATGGATTCAACTGGAATTTCATGGCTAACTTCACCAGAACTAGAGGTTATGTATTGGAATTGACGGAAGGTCTAGATACATACACTCTAATCGGTAGAAACGGCGCAAATATTCAAGCGAGAGTCGGAGAAAGAATGGGTAATATCTACGGTGTAGGTTTCGCGAGAGTGGAAGATCCTTCTTCTGAATATTACGGTCAAATCATCCACAACACCACTGGGACTCCACTTCGTGATTCTGAATTGAAGCCTCAGGGTAACTATAACCCAGACTGGATGCTTGGATTGCAAAACAACTTTAGCTACAAAGGTCTTTCTTTAGGTTTCTTATTTGATTTCAGATATGGTGGAATCGTAGTGTCCAGAACCAAAACAATCGGATCTACATCTGGTCAGTTGGAAGAGACTTTGTATGGTCGTGAAAATGGATATGATCTTGAAGTTGAAGGAAATGGTATCATCAGCCCAGGTGTGGTAGAAAATGCTGACGGAACTTATTCCCCTAATACTTTCAAAGTATCTTCTAGAAACTGGCATAACCGCTACTACGAAAGAAACAACGTAGAGGCAGCCAAATATGACGCAACTTTCTTGAAGTTGAGAGAAGTAACTATCGGGTATACTATTCCAAGATCAGTTTTAGGAAATCTTCCTATCCAAAGTGTTAAGCTTTCACTAGTAGGTAGAAACTTGGCTCTATGGACTGAAAACCCACATTTCGACCCTGAAACCATGGCTATGAGTGGTGGTTCTTTGATTCCTGGTGTGGAAGATATGGCTTTGCCATCTACCCGAAGTGTAGGATTTAACTTAAATGTGAAATTCTAATCTGAATCAGCTAAAAAGACAATAATCATGAAATTCAATACAAAATATATTTCTGCTTTTTCTCTTGCTTTAGCATTGGGATTGAGCTCTTGTGATAAGGATTTTGAGGAAATCAATATGAACCCTAACAGTCCTGAGACTGTATCCTCTGATCTTTTGTTGCCAAATATCATTCGATCCACTACCAATGAAATCGCTGGAAGTGCTTGGGGAACTGGAAACATTGTCATGCAGATGACTGCCAAAATCCAGTTTACCAGTGAAGATAGATATAACTGGGGACCATCTGGTGACCCTTATAATAACTTCTATAACTCCATGAGAGATCTAAATAATGTGATTTTGATCTCTGGAGAAGCTAATCAGCAAAACTATGTTGGGATAGCTAAAATCATCAGAGCAAACTTGTTCTCTTATATGTCTGATGCGTATGGAGATATTCCTTACTCTGAAGCTATTCAAGCAAAAGAAGGAGTGAACTATCCGAAATTCGATACTCAGGAGTCCATTTATGCTAGTATTTTGAGTGAACTTGCTGAGGCTAACACCCTATTGGGTAGTACCTCTGAGCAAGTGAGTGGAGATATTCTTTTCAATGGTGATATCGAAAGATGGAAGATGTTCGCAAACTCATTAAGACTAAGAATCTTGATGAGATTGTCAGATAGACAAGATCCTTCTTCAGCTATGCAGGCTATTTTGGATAATCCTTCTCAGTCTCCAATCTTCACTGGTATCGAAGATCAAGCAGCTTTGCAATATTTGCAAGATGTTCCAAATCAGCATCCATTGTATACCACTCGTTCTGGATCATTTGATGAATACAGATTGAGTGAAAAGATGGAAGGTGTTTTGAAAGATTTGGATGATCCTAGATTGTATGCTTATGCACAACCAACCAATGATTCCGGTGCTGGAATCATCGGTGAACTAGATGATTATCAAGGCGTACCTAACGGACTTGCAGATGAGGAAGCTTTAGCTTATTCTCCATCTGGAGATCCTGCAAAAGGTGGATCTAACTTTATCTCAAGAGTAGGTTTGTTGTGGTCATGTTCTGCATGTACTTCTCTTGCAAATCCTACCGGTGCTCAGGCGATGTTGATGAGCTATGCAGAATTGCAATTCGTTTTGGCTGAAGCTAGAGAACGAGGTTTCATCACTACAGGAACTGCAGAAGAGTATTATATGAATGGTATCAAGGCTTCTTTTGCATACTATAAAGAGAGATATGAAATGATCAACCTTCCTCAGATTGCTGAGAAATTGGATGTGGCTGATTCTTACTTTACTCAAGCAGATGTAGCTTATACAGGTACTACTGATGAGAAGCTTTCTAAAATCGGAACTCAGAAGTGGTTGGCATTATTCTTCACAGGTTTGGAAGGATGGTATGATTGGAGAAGAACAAATTATCCAGAAATTTTGCCTGGACCAGCAGCCTATATCAGCTCTGTTCCGGTAAGATATATGTATCCTACTAGTGTGCAGGCGCTGAATAAGCAAAACTACTTGGATGCGATTGCTCGTCAAGGAGAAGACGCTATCACCACCAAAGTTTGGTGGGATGTAGATTAATATCGATAACACCACCTTAAATCAATTGAATCCTGCAAGACCTCTGTTTTGCAGGATTCTTTCTAATGACTCAAATGAAAAAGATTTATTTAATACTCACTTTCTGTTTATTGGGACAATTGACTTGGGCCCAAAATGATTACAAAACCGAAAACGTTATCCTTATCACCTTGGATGGGATGAGATGGCAGGAGATATTCAAAGGAGCGGATTCTTTGATGGTAGATGATACTGGAATGATTCAGTCTCAGGGATCACTGCTCAATGATTTTTGGAATGTAGATCCTATAAAAAGAAGGGAAATGTTGATGCCTTTCTTTTGGAATACTATTGCTAAGCAAGGACAGCTTTATGGAAATCGTGCTTATGGGAATCAGGTAGATAATGCCAATAAAATGTGGTTCTCTTATCCTGGATACAATGAAGTGCTTTCTGGATTCGCAGATGACGAAAGGATTGATTCCAATGACAAAATCAATAATCCGAATAAAACTCTTTTGGAATACCTGAATCAGAATGATGCCTACAAAGGAAAAGTGATGGCATTCGGTTCTTGGGATGTGTTCCCTTACATTATCAATGAGGAAAGAAGTGGTGTTCCCGTAAATGCCGGGTTTGATTTGGCTGAAGGAGATGATTTAACGGAGGTAGAAAAGACCATCAACAGTCTACAGCAAGAGATCAGAGGACCATGGGGAGGAGTGAGATTGGATCCATTTACGCATCATTATGCTTTGGAAGCTATTAAAAAGTATCAGCCAAAGGTCTTATATATCTCTTATGGCGAAACAGACGATTGGGCTCATGGCAACAAGTATGACCAGTACATTTGGTCAGCAAAGCAAACAGACGCTTTTATCAAAGAGATTTGGGAAACCGTTCAGTCCATGACTCAATACAAGGATAAAACAACGATGATCATCACTACTGACCATGGTAGAGGAGTTACTAAAAGAACTTGGAGAGGTCACGGAGATGAAGTACCTGAAGCAGGTGAAATTTGGATCGCAGCAATGGGACCTGATACTCCAGCAACCGGAGAGATGAAAGTTCAAGGGCAATGGCATTCAGCGATGATTGCAAGAACTATCTTCCAATTGCTTGGTATGGAATATCCTGATGCGAAAGCTGAAAAGGTGATTCAAGAAATGATCAAATGAAAAAGTATTCTTTATTCTTTCTGATTTTGGTTGCTTTTGCATGCAGTCAAGAAGAAAAATCTGCCTCTCCAAGTTATGGGGAGGCATTTTTTTCGAATAACGAGTTTAATGCATTGTGGGCAGACCTTTCAAAATTCTCAGTGGCAGCATCTCCTTTGGAATTGAATTGGGAATTTTTGGGAATGGATTCTATCCCGGGAATTGATCGGGAGCTCCCTGAAAATCTTAACGGAGTTCCTGTTGATTTGCCTCATAGATTGGGGAATGCCAACCACTCTTTTTGGTACAAAACAAAGGTTACTTTGGGACATGGATTCTTAAATGTCCATGCCGATGATGGAGCTCAACTGTGGGTGAATGGCAAAAGAGCCAGACGATCTCCTTTGGGAGAATTTTTCGAGATTTCTCAAACAGGAGAATTGGAATTGGTAGTGAGAGTCGTTAATAATGCCATGGCTGGTGGTCTTCGGGGACTTTATTGGTTGAATCAATCTGATTTTTTAGACTGGAAGGACCGGGTAGCTCAGGCCCAGGATTCTTTGCTTTCTCTTAGAAAAAATGAATTATTTTTGGGTAAAAAAGAGGAGGATTTGGATTCTTATCCAATTCTATTTTCAAGTCCGGTTTTGATTTTGGGAACTGATGGAAGCTATTATTTAAGATGGATCAGTGAAAAGCCAGGAGTAGCTATTTTGGATTTTGGAAAAGGGGAAAAAGTGGAGATAGAGTCAAAGGATGGGGTTTTTACCTACGAAATGAAAGAGCCTAGCCTCTTCTTTACTTTAAGACAAGAAGATTCCAATTTGGGTGATTTTATTTTTCAGATTCCTCAAGAAGAAGAGAGTCTTAAACTGGCTGTTTGGGGTGATTCTCAAGGAGGCTGGGATACCTTTCTGAATTTTTCTAAAGATATCGCCAATGAAGGGGTCGATTATTCGATTGGCTTGGGTGATTTGGTCAATGATGGTTCTGAAGAATGGGCTTATGAACGCTTCCTAGAATCAGCCTCGAATATGAATACTATTCAGATTCCCGTGCCTGGAAATCATGATTACGATGGCTATTACGAAGATTTGTTTCCAAAAGCATTAAAAAGTAAAATTTTCAGGGAGAATGAATTGACTTATGGGGTGAATTATGTTGGTCCAATGGCATTGATGCGAGTGGATCCCAATACATTTTTTCCCGTTTCCCTACCCGAAGGTTCAGAACAGTTCAATTGGTTTCAATCAGTCATCAATTCTCCAGAGTGGAAGGAAAAACCATGGAAAATCATTGCTTTGCATCAACCTCCCTATTCTCAGGGTTGGCCTGGATATAAGGGTGAGCAAAGCATTCGCGATCTATTGGAGCCTTATTTCCACCAAGGATTGATTGATGTGGTGATGGCTGGGCATACCCATGATTATGAGAGACTGAGTCAGGAATTTTCTGGGAATAAGGTTCAGTTCTTCATTTTTGGAGGAGCAGGAGGTGGATTAGAACCAAAAGGAGAAGATTCCCCTGAACCTCAAATGGATGAATTAATCAAAGAACATCATGTGGGGATTTTGAATCTGAATTCAACTGAATTGAAGCTTTCTGTCATGGGTAAAAAGGGAGAAATCCTAGATTCATATTCTGTGTCTAAGTCTCAATAAATTGATTTATAGTATTTTGTAAATGAATTGCTACCTGGTTCTAATTGGGTGGCAATTTTTTTAATCTTTTTTCAATTTCCCATAGGGGTAAGCTTCTCTTGAGTTGTCATATTCTAAAAAGAATGCAAAGTCTTATCTTGTGGGAAAGAATTCTGTTTTTCCATGCAAGGCCAGAAACCAGCCGACTTTTCAGAAATCCAAAAAGGAGATATGCAGGCATTTGAGCGGGTGTTCAAAGAGCACTATGACGGATTATGCCGTTTTGCGAATTCTTATTTGCTGGACGTTGATGAGGCAGAGGAGGTGGTTCAGGGGACTTTTATTGGCTTTTGGGAGAAAAGAGAAAACCTTCAAATTGAGACTTCTCTGAAAGCTTACCTGTATCGTAGTGTGAGAAATTCTTGCCTCAATGAAATCAAAAGGCAAAAAGTTCGTCAGGTTCATGCTCAGGCTGTCCTTCAGGAAGAGGTTCAGGTGGCTGAAGCTTCGGATCATGATGCACTTAAAATGGAACTGGAAGATCGGATTCATCATGCTATCCAAAAACTTCCAGAGCAGTGCAGGTTGATTTTCAAGATGAGTCGATTTGAAGAATTGAAATACCAAGAAATAGCGGATCAACTAGGATTGTCCATCAAAACGGTGGAAAATCAGATAGGCAAGGCCTTGAAAGTGCTAAGAGAACAATTGAAAGATTATTTACCGATGATCATTGTCCTGATGAAAGGATTTCTAGATCTATGAGCGAACAAGAAAAAGAACATATAGAAGATCTGATCGGGAAATATATTCTCAATGAAGCTACTCAGCAAGAGAAAGCTGAGGTGGAGGCATGGGCCCAGCTCAATTCAGAAAATGAGAAGTACCTGAAAGATTCTCAATTGATTTTTGAGAAATCTCAGATACCGTCTTCTCCAAAATTCAATGCAGATAAGGCTTGGGAAAAAGTACATCCTCAGCTAGATATTCCAGGGAAAAGGCATGTTTTCATGCAGCCTTTCTGGAGAGTTGCTGCTGGATTGGTATTGATAGCTTCATTGGCCTATATTTTTTACACCCAGCTTAATTTTGTAGAGGAGCAGGTATTCATCAGTCAAAATGAGGTTGTGACCCAAATCTTTGAAGAGGAAGCTGAAGTGACATTGAATAAAGATTCTGAGGTAAAAGTGGCTTTCAACTCCAGAAAGAAAACAGGAGTCATTGACCTAAAAGGAGAGGCGACAATCAGTATATCTGAGGATAAAAAAGCCTCTTGGTTAGTTGAGGCTGGCGAATTGAAAATCCTAGATATCGGTACTGTTTTCCATGTCAGAGCTATTCCTGAGGAGGATCATGTTGAAGTTTCAGTTTTTGAGGGATCTGTTCAGTTTTTTACCGATGAGCAGGAAGGTATTCTTTTGGAATCTGGTGAAAAAGGTCGCTTTGATAAGGCAACTCAGCAATTTTTTAAAGATGAAGCCAATCCAAATGTGATAGCTTACAAAACAAGGATTTTCGAATTCGAGGATCTTCCTCTTCAAGAAGTTGTAGATCAACTCAATCAGGTTTATCAGCAAAGTATCAGATTAGAAGGTCCAATTGGTAATTGTCCAATCACCGTAAATTTTGAAAATGAAAGTTTGGAAACAGTACTTTCGATCATTACAGAGACAATGGGCTTGGATTTGGATGAGTCTGGCGATGAAATTGTTCTTTCTGGAGAAAGTTGTTTTTAAATTGAAGGAGTCAAAATCTCTATGAAAGGATACTTTTTAAGTCTTTGCCTGATCTGTCTGTGTGCTTTTGTAAAAGTCTATGCCCAGCAAATTCCTCTTTTGGAAAAAAGAGTCAGCATGAATGTGGCAAATCAGCGAGTTGCTAATTTTCTGGATGATCTTTCCAAAGAGGCAGGATTGGTCTTTTCTTATAGCAGTTCGGCGATTGATGTAGAACAGTCTTTTTCTGGCAATTTTGAGCAACAAAGCGTTAGGGAGATCTTGGAGGAAGTCTTTCAGGGCTCTGTTCAATACAAGGAAAAGGGGATTTATGTGATTTTGACACCTGCGCCAATTTCGAAAAAAGAGGTGACTGTGAGCGGTTATGTGGTCGATGAAAATACGGGAGAGAGAATCCGAAATGCCACAGTTTACGATCCGATCACTTTGCAGTCTTCTGTGACGGATGAATACGGTTTTTTCGAAATTCAGGTGAAAAATCACGATCAGGAAGATTTTAAGCTGATTGTCAATAAGGCAAGCTATTCTGATACGATGCTGGTTTCTTCCAATAAGAATCAGTTTTTCCAGAATATCTTTTTGAAACTGGACCCCAAGAAAATCCTGACCGCAGTCGATAGTCCTGAAAAATGGAAGTTTTGGAAACTGAATAAAGACAAAGAACCCGCTCAGAATATTACTAACCTGAGTGATACCATTCATCGAGACTTTCAGGTTTCTTTCGTTCCATTTGTCGGTACCAATAGGAAACTAAGCGGAAACGTAATCAATGATTATTCATTGAACATTCTGGGAGGCTATTCTGCAGGAACCGAAAAGGCTGAAATTGGAGGTTTGTTTAATATGAACCGGGGAGATGTTGGGAAGTTTCAGGGGGCTGGAATATTCAATTTCACGGGAGGAGATTTGAAAGGATTCCAGGTGTCAGGGATTCTCAATATGAATCTGGGAAATGCAGAAGCAGTTCAGGGATCAGGGTTGGTAAATTTCAATTTGGGCGATGTGAAAGGTGCTCAGGTTTCAGGATTAGTCAATGCTGCAGGAGGAGATTTGACAGGCTTTCAGGTTTCTCCAATAGCTAATTATACCCATCGAAAAATGGAAGGTTTGCAGGCATCCGCAATTTTCAATGGAGCTAAAGAGGTGAAAGGAACGCAGATCGGACTATTTAACTATGCAGATACTGTTCAAGGGGTATCCATTGGTTTGATTTCCTTTGTGAGAAAAGGATATCATAAAGTGGAACTCGGAGCAGATGAAATGCTGCCGATTAATTTTTCTTTTAGGACAGGAACGCGGGCATTTTACAATATCCTTTCTGTAGGAATCAGACCAGAAGAAACAGATTCAGTTACTTGGGCATTTGGATATGGGATAGGGACCTCTCCAAGGTTAGGGAAAAAGACCTTCTTGAACATAGAATTGAGTTCTCAGCAAGTTAACAAAGGCTATGTAAATGCCTTGAATTTGGTGAGTAGAGCTTATTTAGGGTTTGATTATCAAATAAGCAAAAACTTTGGGGTTTATGCCGGACCAACTTTAAACTGGAGGTTGTACGATAATTCTTATGACTATCACCCAGATTTATTCACCTACACTGATCCTAAGATTTTCTCCGAGCATGAGTTTGCCGCCAATGATTGGGCAGATCAGTTTTGGTTTGGAGGAAGATTAGGGATTCGCTTTTTTTAAATAATTGAATGAGAGACAAAATGGAAAAGGAACTAAAAGCAGAATTGCTTGAAACACTTGAGCTAAGATTCAACAAAAATCCCCAAAGGCATTCCGGATTGGACTGGAAGCTAGTTTTGGAGAAACTGGAAGCGAAGCCTTCCCTTTTGGATTCTTTATTTTTGATGGAAGAAACGGGTGGAGAACCGGATGTTGTGATCTTTAATTCAAGTACTGAAGAATTTTCCTTTGTGGATTGTTCCAAAGAAAGTCCTATTGGAAGAAGGAGTTTTTGCTATGACCAGGAGGCATTAGAAGCCAGAAAGAAATTCAAGCCTGCAAATTCCGCAATGGCATTGGCTCAAGAGATGGGAGTTGAGCTTTTGAATGAGGTACAATACAAAGAACTTCAGGAATTGGGTGAATTTGATTTGAAAACTTCCAGTTGGATCATCACACCTCCAGCTATCCGCAATTTGGGTGGAGCACTTTTTTGTGATCGGAGATACGATCATGTTTTCACATATCACAATGGCGCAGATTCCTATTATGCTGCAAGGGGCTTTCGGGCAATATTGAGCTTGTAAATTTTTGGGCTTAGTCCATTTTACTATTTTTTTTATTTCCCACGCAACCAATTCGTAAATTCCCTTGTATGGGCTAATGCAAGCTTGGGAATGTGAAATCTGAATTTCTTGAAAAGAAAATCTGGCAAGGCCTGGTGGAGAAAAACCGAAAAGACCAGGAGGTACTGTATAGAATCTATTACAGTTATGGGATGAGTATATGCCTACGGTATACCACAACCCGCGATGAGGCAAAAGAAATTCTCCATGATGGATTTATGGTATTGTTTTCTGATCCGAAAAAATTTGACCCCAAGCAGCCGTTTAAACCTTGGTTCAGAAAAGTACTAGTCAATAGATGCATCAATTCCTTCAAGAAGCACCTGAGGAATATTTCAGAAGAAGGAGGAGTAGAATTAATTCCTGACTTAAGAGATGATCAGCCAAACGCTCTTGAGAACCTTCAATTTGAAGAATTGGTGATGTTGATTCATTGCCTTCCTCCAGCTTACAGGGCTGTTTTCAACCTTTATGTACTGGACGGTTTTAGCCATGAAGAGATTTCAAAAATGCTCGGGATAAGTATAGGGACTTCGAAATCGAATCTATCCAGAGCAAGAGAAAAATTAAGAGAAATGTTAAATCCAAAAATCCATGAGCGAAAGACTCTCAGACAATAGGGATGAGGAATTGGATAGAATCCTGAGGGAAGTATCTGATTCAGCAGATATCCCCTTTTCTGAAGAAGATTGGGGGGAAATGAAATCCCGCTTGGATTTGGACTCCAGACCAGCTGGTTTAGGTTGGTTTGCTATGGGGATGGCGTGGCTTGGATCGATGGGAATTGCTTTATCTATTGCCTTACTCATCTGGAATTCCCCGAAAGAAATAAAGGGTAATACTGATATTTCTTCTACTAATGGGATCGAAAGTATTGAGAGTAAGAATTTGAATCGAGAATCTCAGATAGACGAAAATTTGGAGCTTTTATCTGATTCGATTAAAGTCTCAATACCTCAGCAATCGCTGGGATTTTCGGAAAGTGCCACAAGCGCTGAAAAAATGGTAGTTATTGTCTCTGAGAAAGAGAATGAATATGAAAGTAATGCCGAAACAAAGATTGGGATTACAGAAAATAAGGAAGTAACTCAAGCAAATTCGGATGAAATACCCAAGTCCCAAAATGAGTTAGGTTTTTCATCAGAGGAATCTGACGAAAAGGAAATTGAAGAGCCAATCGTCGTGGCTGAAGCCGAACCGGATACTGTAGAGGAGGATTTTGATCAGGAAAAAAATAAGGATAAGAAAGAAAGGTTTGGGGGAAAGTTTAACCTCTCTTTTCAGTTGGCTCCTGATCTGAGTGGCGTCAAACTGGATCAATTTGGGAAAGCTGGAAATATGATCGGAATAGGCGCCGAATACTTTGTCAAACCTAGGCTAAGTATTTCAAGTGGTGTTTTTTATTCTTATAAACCCTATAGTGCCAATGAGGGGTATATGATCGGTTATGGAAAGCAACCCAATTCTGTATTTGGTGAATGTGATATTCTGGATATTCCTTTAAATCTTCGGATTTATCCTTTTGAAGGGAAAGTCCAAAGGGCTTTTGTAGGCTTGGGACTCTCTTCTTATTTGATGCTGAGCGAATACTATGAATTGGAGTATTATGGCTATGGTGCCAATGATTCATACACTCAAGAATTGGAAGTAAAAGGTAAAAACAATCACTTTTTTGGGGTTGCAAATTTCAGCATAGGCTACGAACGAAAGTTAGGAAAGACTTTGAGTATCCAAGTTGAACCGTATTTCAAGGTCCCTTTGAATGGGGTAGGAGAAGGAGATATTTCTCTAAAAAGTACCGGACTGTTCGTGGGACTTAAATTCTATCCAAGTGGCATAAATATCCGCTAATCCAAATTTTATAACTCATTCGTACATACCTGAAAAACCGGGTATGCATGGAACCTATTTGTCAAAATCTAAAAATGAAATCTAGTATGAAAACGCAAAAAATTCTCACAAAGCAACTGATTGCAGGCATGGTTAGCTTCGCTTTCCTTTCGATTGTACTTATTTCTTGTTCCTCAGAGTCAGAGGATCAGGTTCCTGCACCTTCTGCAAATAAGTGTGAAGACAGCAATGTCTCATTAGTCAATGATATCATCCCCATTGTGGAGCAAAATTGTGCTGTGGCAGGCTGCCATGTTTCTGGAACAGGTCGAGTTGACTTCACTGTAAAGACTAATATTATTAGCAATGCAAGTCAGATCAGGACCAATACACAGGCTGGATCTATGCCCCCAGCAAGTTCGGGTCGTTCTTTGACCACAGCTCAAAAGGACGAGATTTTTTGTTGGGTGACTAATGGGGCAAAGGATAACTAGGCCATGAAACGCTTGCTTTTTCTTTTAATTTTCTTGTTTCACCTGATGCAGGCTTTGGGGCAGCAGATGAATTCGCAGTCCGGCTATGTCAAGTTTTTTAGTGAGGCCTTAGTAGAGGACATTACAGCCGAAAACAAGAATGCAAAAGCTGTTTTTGATGCCCAGTCTGGGGAAGTGGCATTTTTGGTTCCTATCAGTGATTTTGAATTCAGAAAATCATTGATGAAGGAGCATTTTAATGAGAACTATATGGAGTCCGAAAAGTATCCCAATGCTGTTTTTAAAGGGAGAATTGAAGGAGTAGATCTGGAAAAGGGACAAGGGACAGCCCTAGCAAAGGGGACGTTCACCATTCATGGAGTCAGTAAGGAAGTAGAGATTCCAGGGACTTATTCGATGAAAGAAGATGTCTTGATCCTAGAGTCTATTTTTTGGATCGTACTAGAAGAATATGAGATCGAAATTCCCCGATTGGTATTCCAGAATATTGCTGAGAAGGTGGAGGTGACTATAAAATTTGAACTGAAATAACGATGAATATTACGATGAAATCCTTCTTAGCTTTATTATTTGTTTTGATAATTTCTTTTTCAGCCCAAAGTCAGGATTTGTTGGGGCAGTTAGAAAATCAACAATCCCATGTGTCCAAGCCGGTTACTGCCATGTTCAAAGGAACAAGAATTTTCAATGGGCAGTCTATTGAATTAAGAGGTCAGGGGAACCTAGACGTGATTATTTCCCATCGTTTTGGAAGGCTGAATTCGGGAGGATATAACTTTTTTGGTTTGGATGATTCCAATGTAAGACTCGGCCTCGAATATGCGGTTTTGGATAGACTAACCTTAGGGTTTGGAAGAAATTCAGTCAATAAGGTTTACGACGGATTTGTAAAAGGAAAATTATTGGAGCAGAAAACAATTGGATCACCACTTTCGATAGTTTGGATGAGTGACATGTCTATTTATACTTTGAAAAGGCCTGAATTGAATATGACTTTTCAAAGACGGCTTCGCTATGTCCATCAAGTGCTGTTGGCCCGCAAATTTTCCCCCGGGCTTTCTTTGCAACTGATGCCTAGTTTGGTTCACCATAACCTAGTAGAGAGTGAGTCTGATCCAAACAATCTTGCAGCTTTGGGATTGGGAGGGAGAGTGGCTCTTTCAAAAAGAGTGAGCTTAACTGGAGAGTATTACTATCGATTTGGCAAAGATCTATCTGGGCATAATTCACTAGGAATTGGGGTGGACATAGAGACCGGAGGACATGTCTTTCAATTGCATTTTACCAATTCAAATGAGATGACACCTTCAGGATTTATTCCTTCTACCCAAGGAAATTTCTTTGATGGAGATATTCATTTTGGATTTAATATAGTCCGTTCCTTTACATTGAAACACGATTATTGAGGGGAAGGAAATGGTTTTTTTAATGATTTTATATCAATGTTCAAATTTTTTCAAACTCGGATAGGGGTATCGGTTCTTTCATCTGTCATAAAGATGAAAACGAACCAATACTATGAAAACTATTCACAAAATCACTACTGTCCTGATGCTGCTTCTTTCCCAATTTGCTTGGGCCCAACAAGAGGGAGAGAAGCAGGAAGAGGCCAAGGAGTTTCATGTGGAATTCAAGCCTTTTACCAAGCCGGGTGCTGATACCACTTTTGCTCCATTTCAGATTTCATTTTTTCCTTACCTGGGAACCAATGGAATCAATTCCGGAAATGTAGTCAATGGAGTTTCTTTGAATGTTTTAGGCGGTTATTCTGCCGGTACCGAATCCTTCGAAGCTGCCGGCATGTTCAATATCAACCGTGGAGACATGAATGGAGTCCAATTGGCCGGGCTTTTCAATCAAGTCAGAGGTAGAGTGGATGGAGTTCAAATGGCAGGTCTGTTTAATTCAAATCTAGATTCTGTTAAAGGAGTTCAACTTGCGGGATTGACCAATTTTACTACTGGAAAAGTCGATGGTGTACAAATCTCAGGATTGGCGAATTTCTCACCGAAGTCTGTCAAAGGAGTTCAGCTTGCTGGCTTATTGAATTTCTCAGCCCAAGATTTGGAAGGGTCACAGATATCTGGTGGGCTAAACTTTACTGCCAAAGAAGTAAAAGGATCACAAGTCGGGCTTTTTAACTTCGGAGGTAAGGTGAAAGGCTTTCAATTGGGACTTTTCAATTATGCGGATAGCATGAGTGGAGTGCCTGTAGGTCTGATTAGCTTTGTCAGGTCAGGCTATCACACACTCGAAGTGAGTTCCAATGAAGTGCTTCCTTTCAATCTGGCTTTCAGAAGTGGTAAAAGGGAATTTTATACCATGCTTTTCGCCGGTATGAGACCGGAAATCAATAAGGATGTCGTTTGGGCATTTGGATATGGGGTAGGTTCCTCTCCTCGAATTACGGACCACTTTTTTTTGAATATTGAAGCGAGTTCCGAACAGCTCAATCAGGGAAATGTCTTGGCACTGAACCTGATCAATAAGCTCTATTTCGGAGCTGAATTCCAAGTAGCCAAAAAGTTCGCAATCTTCGCAGGGCCTACCCTCAACTTCAGAGTCTACGATGATTCCTATGAATTTCATCCTGAGTTATTCCAGTATACACAGACTAAAATTCGCAACCAGCGATATTATCCAGAAGATGTAGCCAGTCAGATGTGGTGGGGATTCCGAGCAGGATTCCGATTCTTCTAAAATTTTCTAATCATTTTATCTAAACCAACAAATTATGAGACTTTTTCTAAGCCTCCTGGGATTGCTATATTTTATTCATATCCCAAATGTGGATTCTCAACAGCTCAATCAGACCATTCGTGGTCAAATTGTTGACCAGATTTCCAAGTCACCTTTGATAGGAGCCTCTGTTTCTGTTTTGGGTTTTGAGCCAGCAAAAGGCGCTGTAACAGACCTAGATGGCTACTTTACTATTTCTGAAGTTCCGCTCGGAACTTACGCCTTGAGAGTGAGTTATATAGGGTATTCGGATCGGTTGCTTCCGGAAATCCAAGTCAATTCCGGAAAGGAGACAGTTTTGCAAGTCGCTTTAGAAGAAAGCATTTCTGAAATTCAGGAATTTGTGGTGACTGCAAGTGAAAAAGATAGAACTATCAATGAAATGATTGGTGTAAGTGGGAGGACATTTTCAGTGGAAGAAACCAGAAAGTATGCTGCAGCAATCAATGATCCTGCAAGAATGGCGAGCTCATTTTCTGGCGTAGTGAGTACTGATGATGGGAATAACAATATATCAATTCGTGGGAATAGCCCGAATGGATTGTTGTGGAGAATGGAAGGTATCGATATACCCAATCCCAATCATTTTGCTTTTCCCGGCTCGGCTGGGGGAGGGATTTCAATTCTGAGTAGCCAATTACTAGACAATTCAGATTTTATTACCGGAGCCTTTCCTGCTGAATATGGAAATGCCTTGGGAGGTGTATTTGATTTAAATCTTCGGAAAGGGAATAACCAAAAACGCGAGTACACGATCCAGGCTGGATTTTTGGGGACAGATGTAGCATTGGAAGGTCCTTTCTCCAAAAATTACCGAGGATCCTATTTGGTGAATTATAGGTATTCTACACTTTCTCTTTTGGGGAAAATCGGAGTTCCTTTAGGTGATTATGTGACCAATTTTCAGGATTTGTCATTTAATTTTTATCTACCGACCGGTAAAAAGAGTAGTGTTTCGGTTTTTGGATTTGGAGGTAAAAGTGACCAAAATAAGGATGCTGAATTAGATGCTTCTGAATGGGAGTTTGAAGAGGATCGATACAATACCAATTTCTTTTCAAATACAGGTGCAGTTGGAGTCAAATACAATTTGAGTGTGAACTCCAAGCATTTTCTCCAGGCCACTGTTTTGGCTTCAGGTACTGAATTGGGGGATGCCTATGATTTTGTGGATGATGAGTATATTCCCGAAGAGCGCTTTTATCAAAGACTGTCCAATTCCAAAATCACTTGGAATATGGTACTGAACTCCAAGCTTTCTTCCAGAGCAAGTTTGAGGAGTGGTTTTTACTTTAATCAACTTTCCTACAACCAGTATAATCGTGCTTATGACCAGGATTTGGGGCAGATTGTCAAACACGTTGATTCCAAAGGAAATTCTCAAAGTGTTCAGGCTTTTTCACAACTCAATTACAAAGCCTCAGAACGCCTTTCTCTAAATATGGGCTTACATTACCTTCAATTTATGCTGAATAATTCCAATTCCTTGGAGCCGAGATTCAGTGCAAATTATCAGTTGGATGAAAAGCAAAGGCTAAGCTTTGGGTATGGTTTACATAGTCAGGTGCAAACTTTGGGGACTTATTTTGCTGAGGAAGAGGTGGATAGGGATATTACTTTGCCCAACAAAGACTTAGGCTTAAGCAAATCACACCATTTAGTTCTGGGTTATGATAGATCCCTCAATCCCTATTTGAGATTTAAGGTAGAGACCTATTATCAGCATCTGTATCAAATCCCAATCAAGGAAGGTGAAACTGAAACCTACTCCATTTTGAATCAACAATGGACCTTGATGACTGACCCTTTGGTGAATAAAGGTTTTGGGAAGAACTATGGGCTTGAAGTGACTTTGGAGCAGTTTACCAATAAAGGAATGTACTTTTTGTTTACGGGGTCAATCTATAACTCTTTGTATAAGACCGAGCAAAATGTTTGGCGGGATACCCGTTACAATGGGAATTACAACTTCACCTTTACCGGAGGAAAAGAGTTTCAATGGAAAAACAACCGAGTGTTCGGGGTGAATGTTAGAATGAACTATGGTGGTGGACAGAGGATTACACCAATTGATTTAGAAGCTTCAATTGAAAAAGGGGAGACTATTTATCAAGAAAACCATGCCTATGAAGTACAAAACCCAGCATATTTCAGAACTGATCTTCGCGTGAGTCTAAAAAAGAATAAGCCAAAATCAACTCGAACTTGGTCTTTGGATCTTCAGAATGCAACCAATCGAAAGAATGTTTATGGGACCTATTTTGAACCCATGTCCAATGAGATCGAAACGGTTTATTTGACTCCTTTGATTCCGGTGCTAAACTATCGAATTGAGTTTTGAGTCATTTTGAGAAATATATCCAACTGAATATTCCCAAGGGTAGTTTGATCAATAGAGGGAATACGGAAACGCTTGATTCAGAGTAGTTAGATTGCCGAAGTGGAATAGGATGTTTTGAATTTGGAATCAAATGAGAAAAGGCCAGAGAAATTAATCTCTGGCCTTTATACCTTATAAAGAGATAGGATTTAGGACAATATCTTCTTCGCCATTTCACGATATTTATTCAAATCCGGAAGGGGAATGAATTCGAGTTTAGCCTCCTCATCCCATGTTCTCATTTTTAAAGAAGCTTCAAAAAGCGGATCATTTTCAAATTCTTTGGCTTCATCCTCATTCATAGGACCTCCTTGGTAGCCTAAGGTCTTCACACTTGCTTCAGAGAGTTTTTCAAAATACTCAGGATACTTGTAGGTGAGGTATCTTTTCGCCTGAACATGATTCTCAACCAGTTTGGCGATTTTTTCAGAAAAGCCGAGTTTTCTAAGGTAGGCAGCCCCTATTTGTTCATGCCTTTTTGCCCCATATCCTCCCATAGATTCACTGTCACCCAAGTGGGCAAAAAGATGGCCTATATCATGAAAAAATGCGGCAAGAATAACCTCATCATCAAAGCCCTCTTTCTCTGCCAACTGTGCTGACTGCGACATATGTTCGATCTGTGATACAGGTTCTCCTATATAATCTTCTTCGCCATACTTTTCATATAGGTCAAAAATCAAATCTAGCTTCTGCTCAATGCTTAGGTTTTCTAAATCTTTCATTTGTGTAAAGTTTACAAATACTAAATTCTTTGATTGCTTCTAAAAACTCAAAAATGTCAGGTTAAGCTTTCTTGAAGATTTGTAAATCAAAGCGACCTGCTAATATGAACTTAAAATTAACAAAAATATCCTGATATAATTTTCACAAAACACATGTTTAATAGAATCATAATCCGTAAATTTTAAATCCAGCTAAACAGATGTTTAATTTTGCTAAACAGTAATTGAGTTGGTTTTGCTCGATTGGGAGGGATGATTACTTCGGTATGATTCCCTTTTTTTCGAGCAGGCGAGGATCGATTGCTGAAAGCATTTCTGATAATTCGAATGTTTCTTAAACAAATGAATTCTAATTTTTTGAAGAATAAACTGCAAAAAGCCTCTTCCTTTCAAATGAGCCTTTTTGCTGCTTTGATGGCTTTTTTGGTTTATTCTAGTATGTATGCATTCCGAAAGCCATTTGCGGTAGCGACCTTTTCAAATGAGTCATTTTTGGGATTAGATTATAAAGTTTGGCTCATTTTTGCTCAGACTTTGGGCTACATGGCCAGTAAGTTTTACGGAATCAAAAAAATCTCAGAGCTCAAAGAACAGGGAAGGGCTAGATTGATAGTTTCTTTGATAGGTATTTCTGCTTTGGGATTATTGGGTTTTGCGTTGGTTAAAGGTCCATTGGGGATTCTCTTTTTTGTATTAAATGGATTTCCTCTTGGCTTGATCTGGGGGATTGTATTTCATTTCCTAGAAGGAAGAAGGTACACCGAAATGATGGGAGCTGTATTGGCTGCAAGTTTTGTGTTTTCGTCAGGTTTTGTGAAATCGGTAGGGCAGTATCTGCTTCAAAATTGGGAAGTATCTGAATATTGGATGCCTTTTTTAACAGGAATGGTGTTTTTTCCACTGTTGGGAATAAGTGTATGGATGCTGAATCAAGTTCCGGCACCTACCGAAGAAGATAAAGCAATGAGAAGCTCAAGACCTCCAATGGAAGGAAAGGATAGGTCGAGTCTTTGGAAGGAATTTAAGCCGGGGATTATTTTGATGATTCTGGTCTATATGATGTTGACGGGATTGAGGGATTTGAGAGATAATTTTGTGGTAGAGATTTGGCAAGGGTTGAATATCACTGCAGATCCAGGGTTGCTTTCCCAAACAGAAATTCCCATCACACTTTTGATGCTTGGATTGATGTCCTTATTGGTTTTGGTAAAAAATAATAAGAAGGCCTTTTTCTTAAACCACTGGATCATCATCTCAGGATTTTCAATTTCAATCTTGGCTACCTTGGCCTTACAATCAGGCATTCTTCCTCCTTTTGCATGGATGGTATTGGTCGGAGCAGGGGTGTATATGGCTTACATACCTTTCAATTGCCTCTTGTTTGATCGGATGATTGCCACATTCAAATCTGTGGGAAACGTTGGTTTTTTAATGTATTTGATAGACAGCTTTGGCTATTTGGGCTCATCGATAATATTGTTTGCAAAACAAATGGGCGGGCTAGAGCAAGTCAGCTGGTTGAATTTTTACACTGAATCAGTTTTAGTCTTTTTGACAATCTCTCTGGTGTTGATGGCTGGCTCATTTATGTATTTCCAAAGAAAATTGAAGAGAAAGGAGAGTTCAGTAATGACTGAATTTTCGTTAATAAATTAATTGAACCTAAAATCCGGGTGAGGACTACCATATTTGAATTTGGCGGACATCTCAATTTTATTCTCTGTCAAAGAATTCTTTTGTAGTTTTCCTGCTAAAACCCAAAATAATTTAAATGGAACAGGAAGTAATAGTTCAGATTAGCAATAAGCTGAAACATATTAGAAAGGAAAAAAGCCTGACCTTGCAAGAGGTAGCCGATAGAGCTGGTGTGACAAAAGGTTTGATTTCTCAAATAGAAAATGGGAGAACCATCCCATCACTTTTGGTCTTGATCCAGATTATTAAGGCTCTCGAGGAGGATCTGGATGAATTTTTTAGGGAATTGAGTTTGCATACCAATCAAGCTCCCATTTTGATCCAAAGAAAGGAGAATTACGAGCGTTTCGAAAAAGAAACAGCAAGTGGTTATATATACCATCGAATCTTTACTAAGAAAGTAAAAGAAAGTACCGTAGATATAGTTTTATTAGATGTTGAACCAGGCTCCGATAGAGAGTTTGCCGAAACAGAAGCCTTTGAATATAAATATATAATAAAGGGGGATGTTAACTATGTTTTTCCTGATGAAACTATCCAGTTAAACGAAGGAGATTCTATGCTTTTTGATGGTAGGATACCACATAAGCCATTTAACCCTGGAGATGAAACCTGTAAAATGCTGGTAGTTTATTTTTTCGAAGGAAAATCATGAAATCAAATTGAAAAGTTTGAAATCGAGTTCTAATTTTTACCAAGTTCTCAAAAAATATTTGTGTCAAACTTAAAAAATGGTTACAAATCCAACCTAGAAATTGTTTGATCTCGGTAAGTAAATCCTCCATTTTTATAGCTTTAATGCCTTGATTATAAGTTGTATTGTCAAAAAGAAGTTGCTTAGTATGCTTTTATGTTAATAGTTTGGAATAATATTTTTCCCTAGGTCAAAATGAAAGAGTTTCATGTGATAAATATTACTTAAGAGGATTGTTTTGATAGGTGAATGCTAATTTTTTTAAAATCTTCTGACGTATATGAAAATAATTGGTTGAAAATTTTTTTTTGAAATAAAAATCACTCTACATTTGAGCCCATGTTCAAAAATCTGTTTTTCAGAATTTTTACTTCTTGGCTTTGCCTAACTGTCGGAGTGACATTGTTCACTTCCGCTCAGGCTATGTCAAGTTCTGAAGATGCAGTGGAAAGTATTGATGTTCTTCATCCACATTCGCTTGAACATGCCCTCTTGGATTATCATTCTTCAGATCTTGTCCAATCCCATGTAAAAACTTACTACACACCCCAGCAAGACACTTTTTGGGAAGTAGAAGAAGAGAAGGAAAGGGACTTTATCACGATTAAGAGACTTCCTGTTGATTTTGTGTCCATCACTATTGATTGGATTTCAGAATTATGGGGAGATTTAATGCCAAAGTCAAAGAGCTATTTTGACTTGCCGGTATTCTTAAATTACTCAACACCGCTTTACATCCTAAAGCAAGTTTTTATCATTTAGGCTTTTTTGCTGATTCTCGCATGCAAGGGGAGGAGTATACCCTCTTGTCACCCATTATTTATTAGAATTTCAGCCCAATAACCTATTGGCGAATCGATTGGTATTCGTCATTCCTAATCCCTGAGTTTAGAAAAATTTAAATCCGATTATGAGGAAAATCATCATTCTCGCAGGCTATGCCGTGGTATTTGCATTGGCTAGCTGTGGAGCAAAACACGAACAAGTAGAACACGAATCAACCTACCTTGTTACAAATCCTGTTGAAAAGGATACGATCGTATACGAAGAATACGTCAGTCAAATTCACTCAATTCAACACATCGAGTTAAGAGCCTTGGAGAGAGGTTACCTTCAAAATGTATTTGTAGATGAAGGTCAACATGTCAAAAAGGGTCAGCTCATGTTTAGAATTATGCCTTTGATCTATGAGGCAGAAATGCAAAAAGCAAAAGCTGAAGCAAGCTTTGCAGAAATTGAATATTTGAACACAAAAAGTCTAGCGGATAGCAATATCGTGTCTTCCAATGAGTTGGCACTCGCAAAAGCTCAGTTGGACAAAGCAAACGCAGAATTATCATTGGCTCAAGCGCATTTGGGCTTTACCGAAATCAGAGCACCTTTTGATGGTATTATGGGTAGGTTCCATGTACGATTGGGAAGTTTGTTGGATGAAGGCGAGCTATTGGCGACCCTTTCTGACAACTCAGATATGTGGGTTTATTTCAATGTTCCTGAAGCACAGTATCTGGACTTCGTTTCTACTACCTCTCTGGATAGCCTTCCGGAAGTTTACCTTCATATGGCCAATCAAAAACCATTTGATACTCCAGGTATTATCACCACAATCGAATCTGATTTCAATAATGAAACAGGTAACATCGCATTTAGAGCAACTTTCCCAAATAAAAAAGGAATCCTAAGACATGGGGAAACAGGGAATATTCAATTGCCTGTCCACTTCCCAGGAGCTCTATTGATTCCTCAAAAAGCAACATTCGAAGTTTTGGATAAGAAATTCGTATTCGTTGTTACTGAGGAGGGAGTATTAGAATCAAGAGAAATTACAATTGCGGCTGAATTGCCTCACTTATATCTAGTTAGCTCTGGATTGGATACAAATGATAAAATCTTGATCGAAGGTCTTCGAAAAGTTGTCAATGGACAGAAAATTGAATTCGAAGTAGTTGGTCACGATGAAGTGATGAGTGAACTAAACGGCTTACATGCTGAATAAGGTCAACCTTTAAATCACAGTAAGATGTTTAAGAAATTCATACAACGGCCAGTATTGGCCATAGCTATCTCATTAGCTATCGTATTTCTGGGATTTCTGGCGATCAATACCCGTCCAGTTTCTCAGTTTCCGCAGATCGCACCTCCCCGCGTCAATATCTTTATTGCCTTCCCGGGTTCCAGTGCCGATGTTTTGGTGAAATCAACATTGATTCCTTTGGAGCGTGCCATCAATGGTGTGCAGGGAATGCAATACATTATTTCTGATGCTACCAGTGCCGGTGAAGCTACAATCCAGATCATTTTTGAACCTGGTACTGATCCGAACGCAGCTGTTGTAAACGTAAAGACTAGGGTCGATCAGGTCATGAATAACCTGCCTCCATTGGTACAGAGAGAAGGGGTAATTATCACTCCGATCCAGCCAAGTATGTTAATGTATGTGAACTTGTTCAGTAAGGATAAAAATGCAGATGAGAAGTTCTTGTACAACTATGCGAAGGTGAATATTCTTCCTGAGCTACAGCGTATTAGTGGTATGGGTAGAGCTCAGATTCTGGGTAGTAGACAGTACGCAATGCGTGTTTGGTTGAAGCCAGATCGAATGAGAGCTTACAATATTTCTACTGAAGAAGTATTGAGTGCGATCGATGAGCAAAGTGTGATTGGTAGACCTGGACGTTTGGGACAAGCATCTGGTAAAACTGCCCAATCTCTAGAATATGTATTGACGTATCAGGGTCGATTTAATAAGCCAGAAGAATATGAGAATATCATTATCAAAGCGAATGCTGAAGGTGAGATTCTAAAATTGAAGGATATCGCAGAGGTTGAATTGGGTAGTGAATTCTTTGATATCTATTCCAACAAAGACGGTTACCCTGCTGCTTCCATGGTGTTGAAGCAGAACTTTGGTTCCAATGCGAGTAAAGTAATTGAGGATGTGAAAGCTAAGCTTAAAGAAATGGAGCCTACTTTCCCTCCGGGTATGAGTTATGAGATCAACTATGACGTTTCCAAGTTTGTGGATGCATCTATTGATAAAGTACTTCATACTTTGTTTGAAGCGTTCGTCTTGGTGGCTTTGGTGGTATTCCTATTCTTGGGAGACTGGAGATCCACTTTGATTCCGGCCATTGCGGTTCCGGTATCCTTGATTGGGGCCTTTGTCTTCATGCAGATATTTGGACTTACGATCAACCTGATCACTCTCTTCGCTCTAGTATTGGCGATTGGTATTGTGGTCGATGATGCGATTGTGGTAGTGGAAGCAGTTCACGCAAAAATGCATGACAAACACTTATCTCCTTACAAAGCAGTAAAAGAAGTATTGGGTGAAATTTCTGGTGCAATTATCGCGATTACCTTGATTATGACCGCAGTATTCGTTCCGGTAGCCTTTATGACTGGACCGGTTGGGGTATTCTATCGTCAATTCTCTATTACAATGGCTAGTTCCATTGTACTATCCGGTGTGGTTGCCTTGACTTTGACTCCAGTGCTTTGTGCTATGATTTTGAAAAACAACCATGGTAAAGAGAGAAAGAAATCCCCAATAGATAAATTCCTTGACTGGTTCAACGACAAGTTCGAAAGACTGACAGGGAAATATACCGGTCTATTGAAATTGATCGTGAATAGAAGAGTAGTTACTTGGGCTATTTTGGGTGCCTTTGCTTTCGGTATCGTTGCGGTGAATGAAACACTTCCTACAGGATTTATCCCGAATGAAGATCAAGGTATGATCTACGCGATCATTCAGACACCTCCGGGATCTACCTTGGAAAGAACCAATGAAGTTTCCAGACAATTGCAGGCTATTGCAGAAGAGGTTGATGGGATTCAATCTGTTTCTTCCTTGGCTGGATATGAAATCTTGACCGAAGGTCGTGGTTCCAACGCCGGTACCTGTTTGATCAACTTGAAAGATTGGTCAGATCGTGAGCATTCTGTTCATGAAATCATTGAAGAGTTGGAAGAAAAAACTCACAACTTGGGTGCAGTGATCGAATACTTTGAGCCACCAGCAGTACCTGGGTACGGTTCTTCTGATGGTTTCTCTTTGAGAATGATCGATAAAAACCCAACCATTGACTATCAAGAGTTTGATCAAGTGAATGCTGAGTTTATGACTGCTTTGAAGAAAAGACCTGAATTAGCTGGTCTGTTTACCTTCTTTGCTGCCAATTATCCTCAGTATGAATTGAAGATTGACAATGAGCTTGCGATGCAGAAAGGGGTTTCTATCGGGAAAGCAATGGAAAATCTAGACGTTTTGATCGGTTCTACTTATGAGCAAGGTTTCATACGTTTCGGTAACTTCTTCAAAGTATATACTCAGGCTGCTCCTGAATACAGAAAACTTCCTAGCGATGTATTGAATCTGTTCATTAAGAATGAAGAGGGTGAGATGGTTCCTTATTCTTCATTTATGAAAATGGAGAAAACGCAAGGACCGAATGAGATCACTCGTTTCAACTTGTATACATCTTCATCAATCAAAGGGGTTCCTGCACCAGGTTTTACTTCAGGGGATGCTATCAAAGCAATTCAAGAAGTGGCTGCGGCTACTTTGCCAAATGGATATGATATCGCCTGGGAAGGTCTTTCCTATGATGAAGCAAGAAGAGGGAATGAGGCGATATACATCTTCGTGGTTGTATTGATCTTCGTTTATCTGGTATTGGCAGCACAGTATGAAAGTTTCATTATTCCATTGGCGGTAGTTACTTCATTGCCTGCGGGGGTATTTGGATCCTTCTTACTGCTGAAAGTCATGGGCTTGGCCAATGATATTTATGCCCAGATCGGTTTGATCATGTTGGTCGGTCTATTGGGTAAAAACGCCGTATTGATTGTGGAATTTGCGGTGCAAAAGCATCAGGAAGGATTGAGTATTCTTGATTCCGCGATCGAAGGTGCAAAGGTACGTTTCAGACCTATTTTGATGACATCATTTGCCTTCATTGCCGGTTTGATTCCATTGGTAATCGCCACTGGACCTGGTGCAATTGGTAACAGAACTATCGGTTCATCCGCATTGGGAGGTATGTTGTTCGGTACCGTCTTCGGGGTAATTATTGTCCCTGGATTGTACTACATATTTGCCACGATTGCAGATGGAAGAAAGATGATCAAGGATGAAGATTTTGCACCTCTAACAGAAGAACGCCATGCTTAAGAAACATATATTTCAAGGTGTCGGAGCCCTGTTGGTTGCGGCCACACTTTACTCTTGTGCACCTACTCAAGCTCTTAAAAAGGAAAACCGTGAGGTCCCAGATGCTTTTCTGGGATCCACGGATACTACTAACTCCGCTCAAATCGTTTGGTCTGATTTCTTCAATGACCCGAATTTGAAGGCATTGATTGATACAGCTTTGGTAAGAAACCAGGAGTTGAATCAGGTGATGCAAGAAGTAATTATCACTTCAACAGAAATTCAGGCTAGAAAAGGAGAATACCTTCCTTTTGTAAATATTCAGGCAGGTGCCGGAATGGATAAAGTAGGAAGATATACACGTAATGGCGTAGTTGAGCATAGCCATGAAATTACCGAAGGAAAAGAATTCCCTGAGCCATTAGGGGATTTGATGTTCGGAGCTGTTGCTTCTTGGGAACTTGACGTTTGGAAAAAGTTGAGAAACTCCAAGAAAGCAGCTGTGATGAATTACCTGTCCACTGTGGAGGGCAAGAATTTCATGACAACCAAATTAGTCGCTGAAATCGCCAATTCATACTTTGAGCTAATGGCTTTGGATAATCAATTAGATATTCTAAACCAGAATATTGAAATCCAAAAGAATGCATTAAAGGTGGTGAAAATGCAAAAGCAAGCCGCAAAGGTTACCGAATTGGCGGTTAAGCGATTTGAAGCGGAAGTAGCTAAAAACCAAAGTAGAATTTATGAAGTTCGTCAGCAAATCACCGAAACTGAGAATGGCATCAATTTCTTGTTGGGTAGATATCCTCAACCAATTGTAAGAAGTTCTGCAGCATTTCCTGATTTGATGCCTCAAATGTTGAAAGAAGGTATTCCTTCTCAACTTTTAGCTAACAGACCAGATATACGCCAGGCTGAAATGGGCTTAGAAGCTGCTAAGCTGGATATCCAAGTTGCAAAGGCTGAGTTTTATCCTTCTTTTAGAATTGTCGGTGGAATTGGGTACAATGCATTCAATGCCAAGTATTTGTTGACTACACCAGAATCATTGATTTTCAATTTGGCTGGTGATATGGTAGCACCATTAGTCAACAGAAATGCAATCAAGGCTAACTATCAAGCTGCAAATGCCAAGCAAGTAGCTGCTGTTTATGAGTATGAAAAGACCATTTTGAACGGCTATGTAGAAGTAGCGAATCAGTTGGCCAAAATTGAAAACCTTCAGCAGAGTTTTGCCCTGAAATCTCAACAGGTACAAGCCTTGACAGAATCTATTACTATTTCCAATAACTTGTTTAGTTCTGCTCGTGCAGATTACATGGAAGTTTTGCTTACTCAAAGAGAAGCATTGGAATCTAGAATGGAGTTGATCGAAACCAAGATGCAGCAGATGAATGCCATGGTCAACATGTACCAGGCACTTGGTGGTGGATGGAATTAAGTAGTTGAAAGTAAAGTAAATAAGGTTAGATGTTTGTTACATCCTAATTGAGTGATGATTGACTCGTTTTTTCGGAAACCATTCTGCAGCGTTGCGGGATGGTTTTTTTTGAATTCAAAAAAGAAAACCTCCATTCATCTTCTGAATGGAGGTTTTTACTTTTGGTAATAAAGTATTAAGGGAACAAAAAGTGTTGGAAAAAATCCCTTAATGATGGTCTAGAAAAAATTGATGAGAAAAGCTGCTTAATCACCCTATTTCAAAGGTACTTCCTCTTAATGAAAAAAAAATACCCTGTACTGGGTATTTTTTAGGGTAATTCATAAAAAGTTTTCCACAAAATGGTAGGAAAGCAATAAATAATAATACTTAAGCAAGATGCCTGTTTTTGGCTGTAGTTTAATTCAAGATGGATTTTTTCAGTTGATTTTTTTCTTTTACTACACTCTAGCTAATTTGTGTGCATGCTTCGCACCCTTCAGATTTTTTCAATATTAACCCTACTAATTATTGTTTGGGGTATCCCAAGAGGCTTTGATTTTTCAGATGAAGGGTTGTATGTGCTATTGGCTGATCCAAATCAACTCAATTCAAATGGACCGATTTTATATGACCTATTTTTAAAATTGGTTTACAAGATTTTCAGTATTCAATTTAATATTCAGGGATTAAGATGGATAAGGTTGATTGGGACTCTAAGCTCAGTTTTTGCCTTGTATTTATTTACAAATCAGCTCCGGAAAGAAAAAGCTAATTCAAGTTTGGTATGGGTAGTTTTTTTTGGCTTGATGTGTTCATATGCCTTTTTGCCTCCAAGTTTGTCATACAATACGCTTTTGTTGATTGGCACTTGTTGGTGGCTTTATTTTTTGTTTCAAAAAAAGTACTCACGTTTATTTCTGGCAGGAGTCAGTATAGCCTTATTGTGCTATGTAAAGTTGCCTTCAGCTATTCTACTTTTTTTCATTTCAATTCTTTTGATTTGGAGGGAAAACAGGTTGGGTAACCTATGGTTCCTATTGGGCTTGTTTGTGACTTTGTTTTGCTTTGAATTGATCTTTTATTTCCTCTTTGAGGATGGGTTTTTAAATAGAATAAACTATTTCCTCACCAATTCAATTGCCAGGCCCAGTTATAGTTTACTTGCATTGATTAAAAGTACTGTGGTTGGGATTTTTTGGATATTTCTATCTTTTATGACTTGCTATTCAAGTCGGAAAATTAGTATTGTCCAGCGAAGCGGACGAAACCTAATCTTTACTTTTGGGATTTTAGTTTTGGCAATTATTGGATGGTTTACCCACATTACCGATGAATGGAACCATCTAATTTTACTAGCTATATCTGCTGGGCTGGGTTGGGTCATGGCTGAAGTTGACTTGAAAAGGACTTCATCTCCTGATGTTTCAATCCTGATTACTTTAATGGTACTTCCATTCGTCCTTCATTTTGGAAGCAATGTGTATTGGCTCAGGCTAGGGATTCATTTTTTGGTTTTCTGGCTTTTGGCCTTATTTCTTATATGGGAAAATGGAAGGAAATTCATTGGATTTAGTATTGGGCCTTTAACATTTCTGCTCGTTTTAAATGGAATTTGGCTAAATCCATTTGAGCAGAAACCTTTATGGGAAGCCAAGTACGAATGGAAGTATGGTTCAAGTAATTCAATACTTTTAAATGAAGAGCAAGTTACTTTGTTGGAAAATCTTCGGGAATTCAGGGGAGCTACACAAAAAGATGAAGTTGCCTGTGCATATAGAAACCCAGGCATGGCCTATCTTGCTGGTATGAAAAATTGGGGGAAAATTGGCTTTTGGGAAAAGTCCGAATTGGAAATGATTATTCAATTAAAGGGATTTCCAAATGAATTGATTTATTGGGGAGAGGAAGCATTGCCGTTCGGTATGAAAGAAAAATACCAAACAGAAAATATTGGGTTTTATCAAGGTGAAAAAATTCAGTTTCTATGGAAATGAGATTGCCTTCGTGGAATCATCTTGTCTTAGCTTTAACGGTAATTGTATACCTATGTCTGTTTTTTCTAATTCCTTGGAGATTTCAGACAAACGATGATGTAATAATAATGTGGCTAGTTTCAGGTGCTTATACTGGAGTTTCTGAAACTTATGCAGTTTTCATTCATCCTTATTTAAGTTGGAGTCTTGCTCAGATTTATGATGCATATCCTCAGTTCAATTGGTATGGGCTTTCATGGTATATAACTATTTCAATTTCAGTTGTATTAGTACTAAATCGCATTCTAAGTGATATCGCTTCACCCAAATGGAAAGCATTTTGGGCATCGTTCATTTTTTTACTTGGATTTCATTTTTGTTTGTTTCCCCAGTTTACACTAGTAGCTGGTTTGGCTGGCTATTCAGGTATGTATTGCTTATCTGGTAATAGGAGAAATTATCTTGAAAAAGGAATTTCGATTATTCTTATAGTTACAGGGGTAATGATTAGATGGGAATCTGTTGCTTTAGTGATGATTGGTTGGGTTTGGAGTTCTTTTATTTTCTCCATTGATAATAGAAAAGTACTTTTTCAGAATCTATTGCTTGTTGTAGCCATATTTCTAACCCTTTTGGGGTTGAAATTAGATTATGAACAAAGATTTGTTGAGCAAGATTTTTTGGCTTTCAATAAAGCAAGGGCTGGAGTGATTGATCATCCCGTATTTGTTGAAAGTATCAGAAATGAAGAGATAAGTAGAGAAAGTGATTGGTTTTATTATGGGAGATGGATGTTTGAAGAACTCCCAATTGATATAGAAAGACTTAAATCAAAAAAGATTGAACTCGATAAACAATTGTACACCTGGAAAGAGTTGAAAAATGGTTTGCAGAGAATTATTAGAGTCCAATTGACAGAACTTTTCAAATCAATGATGATTTTGATTCTCTTTTTTGGTGTGATAAGAAGTTCATGGAAACTCGATAGAAAGCTCCTCTATTTGGTGGTTTGGCTGATTTTCTATTTGATTTTTAACCATTATAACCTCTTATTAGGGAGAGTTAATCTCCTGTTTTTTCTAGTTTTTTTGTTTCCCATCTTGAAAAAGCCAGAAACAGAAAAACCTTCAAAATTCATAATACCAAGTGTTTTAGTATTATGGACCTTTCTGGGTATACATGCTTTTAATTTTTGGAAAGAAGCTTTAGGAAGAGAGAAGATTAACAAGGAGTTTTATTTTTTATTTGAAAAGAAAGAAGAGAATTCACCTTTGTTTTTGGAAGGGTTTTTTGAATATAATTATATGGAATCATTCAATAAATTAGAGCCTGTGCCAGCTCTAACTTATGGCTGGATATCCAATAGCCCTTTTCAAAGAAAAGCATTTGAGCTTAGAGGTTTTGAAAATTTAAATGAATTAGAATCCTATAGTTTGATAGCTTTTCAGTTTCCTGAACCATTGGTATTTCCAGATTATATTCAGCGCTTAGGTTCAAAATATGAAGTCAAATCTGAGTTTGAATTAGAAAATTTGCGAATTCTCAATTTTTTAAAGGTGCGATGAATATCAATTGGGACATAAAAAAGTTACCCAAATCCTTTTGGTACTCTTTGTTTCTGATTTGTGGGATTAATGGATTATTGGGGTTTTGGATGATTTCAGGGAGAATATTTTCAGATTTTCCTGCCCATATCGATATCCTTAATTTCTATTTAGAGAATGAGAAATTCCCGTATCCCCCTTTATATTATGCGGCTTTTGGTTTTTTTGGTTGGGTATTACCAATTGAAAAAAGTTTTGAAATAGGATTGCTCATTATTGTGATTCTAGGTTGGGGTTGGAAGTATATTTTGACGTATAAATATTTCGATCAAAAAGGAAGGGTAGAAGCATTGCTTCCTTGGCTTCCGGTTGCATTTCTATTTTTATTTCCAGTCACTATACCATGGATTGAGAAAAGTTTTTTTTTGGGTAAATTTTCTCCAAATGTTTGGCATAATGGAAGTTCTGTCCTCATGTGGCCATTTTGTTTTTTACTTTTCACCAATACACTTGATTATTTAAAAGGAGAGAGTTCGAGTATTTGGGCAATAGTTATTTACTCAGTTATTATTTTATTGATCAAGCCTAGCTATTTGTTTGGATATGTTCCTGGCATTCTGACAGCATTGGCAATTGAGAAATATTCAACCAGAACATGGAGAGTTCTGATTGCTTACGTGACCTTTATTTTGTTATTATTATGGTTGAGTAAAATATTGATTTTTGAAGGAAGTGCCCCTTCAAGCATCTTTTATAATTTCAATTCAAAAGGTGGAGTGAGGATAGATCCCCTGGGGGTTTGGTTAGAGTTTTCAGAAAATTTAGGTTGGGATTTGTTAAGTAGCTTCCTTTTGCCAATGCTTATTATGGTTTTTTATTGGCAGAAATTGAAAACTCAAAAGGACTTTCAACTTTCAGCTTTTGTGTTCTTATTTTCTATGATTGTATTTTTTTCATACTCAGAAACTGGGCCTGGCTACTTGCATGGGAATTTTTATTGGCAAATACCAGTGGCGTTTTTTTTATTTTTATTAGTTATGATCAAGCATGTATTGGTGATTTGGAAAGATGAAGAAAAAAAGAGTCTGTCCAGATTTATAAAAAAGAATCTTGTTTGTATGGTCTTTTTTATTCAAGTCCTTTCTGGAATCTACTATTTATTCCATTTTAGTTATTCAGGATACTTTTTTTAAAAACGTTTCATGTTCTTTTGAAATATGTCAAATCACCTTAATTTGCTACTGAGTAATTTTTTTACTCATCCGAGGCTAGCTTCTATGGGAGTGAAAGGGCGAAGCTTTTAAATTACTGTTCTCCCAATTTTTAGATTTTTAAATCAACACCTTGTTAGAATCTCTCGTCACATCAAAAACCAGAGTTAAGCTTTTATTAAAATTCTTCTCTCATCAGAATTCGGGTTATCTACGCTCTTTAGCCAAAGATTTTGATGAATCTACAAATTCGGTAAGAGTTGAATTGAACCGGCTAACAGAAGCAGGTCTTCTCGTATCAGAAGAAGAGGGTAAAACAAAAGTGTATAAAGCCAATTCTCAGCACCCGTTTTTCACAGAAATCAAAAATATGGTTTCTAAATTTTTGGGTCTTGATGATCTGATGGAAAGAATTGTAAAACGAATGGGAGATGTAGAAAAAGCATATATCATTGGTGATTATGCAAATGGAATTGACTCTGGTACAGTTGAAATGATTTTAATAGGGAAAGATTTGGATACCCAATATTTGGAGTTCATCAAAAACAAGACATTCGAGAAAGTCAATAGAAAGGTACAGGTATCCATCTTAGAAGAAGACCCAGGTACAATTTCAGGTATTTTGGTTTTTGGTGCTTGAAATTGGGATATAGGGATAAACAATTTTAGAATCTAGTTTTTTATGGTTTTTCCGTTTTTATAGATGAAAAACATTCTAAATTCCTATGAATATTTGGCAAACAAGAAACCTCAAGTGGTTAATCATTAAAGCCAAATCTCACATGTTAAGTTAGAGTTATAAAAAGAAGATTTAGTTTTTCTTTTTGAGATAAAAGAGTACTTTAGGTTTTCTTTCATTCATGTTTTTTTCAATGAAGATGAATATTGTTTCAAAACGCTTTTTGCCAAATAATTTTTAAATGGATATGAAGGTTTCAGCAATAGTTCCAGTTTTTAATGCTATTGAAACCCTAGAAAGGGCAGTAGATTCGCTTCTGATTCAACCAGAAATCTCTGAGGTTATTTTAATAGATGATGGAAGTAGAGACGGCAGCCTCGAACTTTGTCAAAAATTGGCTCAAAAAAATTCTATAATATGCGTTTTTCAACATCCAAATGGTGAAAATAAAGGTGCACCTGCTTCAAGGAATTTAGGGTTAAAAAAGTCTAACTATCCTTGGATTCAATTCATGGATGCAGACGATGAATTACTTGCAGGGAAAATTGGCTCTCAATTGCAAAAAGCAAGCCCAGATGTTCCGTTTATTGTTGGGAAATTTGATAGTGAAGGCAAGGAAATTGCCATCTTCAAAGATGTCTGGGCAGGATTACTTGCTACACGTCTAGGAAATACCAGTTCAAATTTGTGGAATTCGCATTGGGTTCAAAAAGTTGGCGGTTGGGATGAGAGTTTATTGAATGTTCAGGAATACCATTTAATGTTTGAACTTCTTAAAATAAATGAAGATGTAAAATTTTCAGATCCTGTTTTGGTTCATAAATTTCCACAGAAAAACTCCATCACTAATTCAAAAAATAATCTTTTGAAAAAAAGAGATACTTATTTTCAATTTAGGAATAAGGTAAGGGAGTTTTTAAAAGAAAACGGGAAATATACATTTATCAGGAAGCATTATTACACTGTTTGTACTGGGAAAATGTTGAAATATCACAGACCAGATTTTAAGGTTCCTTTGAATAAATTTTATTTTTTAGTCTATAATAGACTCAAACTATCATAAATACCTTTGTTAGGTTCCTCTATTTAGGGAAAGCTAGGTTGAAATATGGAAGACTTTTACAAGGCTTCCTCCGGCAAAAAAAAATACTAAAATCATAATCCAAGTTGGCAACAACACAAGAATCTAAACACTACAAAGTAATTGAGCCATCCTCAGGATGGAAAATGGTAGATTTCCAGGAATTGTGGAGGTATAAAGACCTCCTTTATTTTCTGACTTTACGTGGGATCAAAGCCCGCTATGCCCAGTCCATTCTAGGAGTTTCCTGGGCAATTATTCAGCCTTTATTTACTACCCTAGTTTTCACTTTGGTTTTTGGAGGATTAGCTAAGGTTGATTCAGATGGGATGCCTTATCTTTTGTTTTCCTATTTGGCTTTGTGGCCTTGGAATTATTTTTCAGGTACACTTACTGAGTCAGCCAATTCACTGATTCAAAATGCCAATATGATTACCAAGGTGTATTTTCCTAGAATGGTTTTGCCACTGTCTGCTATTCTTTCAAAACTATTGGATTTTATCATTGCATTTGTAGTGGTGATAGGATTGTTGATTTATTTCAAACAGATGCCTGGTTGGGGGATCGTGTTTTTGCCTTTATTGATCATTCAATTGTTGATGTGCAGCCTGGGAATCGGTATGTTTTTGTCAGCCTTGGCAGTCAAATACAGAGATGTCAAACATGCACTCACTTTTTTGGTACAGCTGCTTTTATATGCAGCACCGGTTGTTTACAGTACACAAGCCGTTCCTGAAAAATACCTGAATATTTACATTTTAAACCCAATGGTGGGAGTTATTGAAGGTTTCAGAGCCGCATTTTTAAATAGACCCATGCCTTGGGATTGGATTTGGCCTGGAAGTATAGTAGCAGTTATTTTCTTTGTTTTTGGAATGCTTTATTTCCGAAGAATGGAACGGATTTTTGCAGATGTAGCCTAAAAGGCTTTTAATCTCATCTTTTGGTTTTTACTGAACTATTTTCCACTTGAATAACCCTTTACCTTTTGATTCTGAGTTGTTTGGGTATCCTGTTAGTAATTGGGGTATAGATCAGAAATGGGATGAATCTGAGTTTCTAAAGAAATCAAATCCTTATCAACTGACATATATTTTTTCAAAGGAAAAATTACAAATTCAGGATTCATCTATTCAATTTGTGGATATCAAAATAACCCTAGAAAAGAAGGTAAACTCACCTGTTAAGTCCACTAATATTGGAACTTATCCATCGATGGAATTGGATTCAGATTTGGAGTCTTTAGCCTATGAAAGTGGTATTTATTCACGATTCCGCAGGGATTCAAGATTGTCCAATGGAGAGTTTAGGAAACTCTATAAAACTTGGATCTCAGAGGCCATTAAGCACAAACATGTATACATCACTCCTTATTTAGAAGGAATGCTGACACTATCTTTTGAAAATGAAGTAGGAAATATTGGTCTTTTAGCTGTTTCAAAAGAACATCAAGGGAAAGGTTGGGGTAGGAAACTTCTAAATGCAGCAATCTTTTTTACAAATGAAAAAGGAATCAAGGCATTGAAAGTTGCTACTCAAGAGCTCAATCGGCAAGCCTTGGGACTTTACTCTTCCTTGGGTTTTCAGGAGGTGGATAGGGTATATATTTATCATTATTGGAACCCAAATTTCTCTTGAGTACTCACATTTCTATAGTATCTCCAGTTTATATGGGAGAGCATGTTCTTCAAAAACTATGTGAAAGAGTGGCAATGACTCTTAGGCCTTTTGGAAAATCTTTTGAATTGATCTTGGTAGAAGACGCTAGTCCAGATGGTTCATGGACTGAAATAGAAAATCTATCCTTGAAATATGATTTTGTAAAAGGAATTAAACTTTCGAGGAATTTTGGACAGCACTATGCGATTACTGCTGGATTAGATCACTCCAAAGGGGAGTGGGTAATTGTAATGGATTGTGACCTGCAAGATAAACCAGAGGAGATTCCCAACCTTTACATGAAAGCTCTAGAAGGCTTTGATGTGGTCTTGGCATTGCGAGAAAATCGAAAGGATGGCTTTTTCAAAAAGCTTAGCTCGAAGGTCTTTTATAGGACTCTGGCTTGGTTGACTGGATCGAAGCAAGATGAAAGAATCGCCAACTTTGGGATTTATCATCGTAATGTGATTAATGAAATTATTGGAATGAGAGAGTCTATTCGTTTTTTTCCTACTATGGTCAAATGGGTTGGTTTTCGTCAAACAACCATACATGTTGAACATGGAGCGAATGGGGAAAGAAATAGCAGCTACAGTTTAGGAAAGTTGTTGGATTTAGGTTTGGATATTATGCTAGCATATAGTGATAAACCGGTCCGGCTGACCGTCAAGTTAGGTTTGATAATAGCCTTTTCAGGATTCCTGTTTGCAATTTTTACACTTTATAAATATTTGACAGGAACTATCATTGTCGCTGGCTATGCCTCCTTGATTATTTCCATTTGGGTATTGACAGGAATCGTATTAATAACCTTAGGAATGGTCGGACTATATGTTGGAAAGACCTTCGAAGGAGTGAAAGGAAGGCCAATCTATATTATCGAAAAGAAAACAGGATCATTCTAAGCAATACCTGAAATCAGGACATTTAGAATTTGAAAATCCCATTTAATAAGCCATTTCAAACAGGGCTAGAGCTGAGCTATATTGAAGATGCCATTCAAAGAGGACATCTTTCGGGTAATGGATATTATACCCAAAAATGCCAGCAATACTTTCAGGAGAAGTATCAGTTTGGGAGATGTTTTTTGACTTCCTCCTGCACAGATGCTCTTGAAATGGCGGCTATCCTTTTGGATATTCAAGAGGGAGATGAAGTAATAGTTCCCAGTTTTACTTTTGTTTCTACTGCGAATGCATTCGCACTAAGAGGGGCCAAAATTGTCTTTGTAGATAGTCAGGAAGATTATCCAAATATGGATGTGGACTTGCTCGAAGAGTTGATTACCCCAAAGACCAAAGCGATCGTAGCTGTTCACTATGGTGGATATCCCTGTGAAATGGAAAGGATTTCAGCCTTGGCTAATCAATATGGTTTGATGGTGATAGAAGATGCAGCCCAAGCAATTGATAGTTATTACTTGGAAAGACCTTTGGGATCTTGGGGGCATATGGCATGTTTTAGTTTTCATGAAACCAAGAATATCCAATGCGGTGAAGGAGGGATGCTAGTGGTGAATGATTTGAAGCTTGTAAATAGAGCTGAAATCATTTGGGAAAAAGGTACAAACAGATCGTCCTTCCTAAAGGGTGAAGTGGGTAAATACACCTGGGTAGATTTAGGAAGTTCCTTTTTACCATCCGAACTCAATGCCGCCTACCTTTTTGCACAATTGGAAAGTTTGGAGAAGATCCAAACTAGAAGGGAAGCCATTTGGCTTTCCTATTTTAATTTTTTTCAGTCCCAATCAACCAGAGATTCGATATTACCAATTGCTTATTTAGAAAACTTGCTTGTTTTTGATTTTCAGGTCATGAGTCTAAACAATCAAGCAAATTCACATCTTTTTTACCTTTTATTTGAAAATGAAAGTAGCCGGAAAGCTTATATTCAAAAGCTGGATGAAAGCGGAATTATGGCTGTTTTTCACTATCAAAGCCTTCACAAATCCGATTTTTCAAAGCGATATTTCCCAGATCAATATCAAAGGAAACTACCAAACGCAGATCGCTTTTCAGGAACCCTCCTTCGACTCCCATTATTTTATGAGTTACCCGAATTGTTGGGTAATTGAATGAATTTTATCTAGGTTGATTCTCCCACAAGAATCTTAATTACTCCAACCTTTGCTTATTGGTCAATAAAACAGATTTTAATTTTTCATAGGATAAATCCTGTACAGCTATTTCTTCATCTATGGAAAGGGAAGCTGCGATAGCTGCTGATTGACCCAAAACCATGAAAACCGGTTCCATCCGTATGGAACCGAAGGCAATATGGCTGGCACTGACACATACAGGGACTAATAGGTTTTTGGCCTCAGATTTTTTAGGAATAATGGCTCTATAGCTGATAGGGTAGGGACCTTCAACCCTCGCTTCCACATTCCCTTCATTTTGAACATAGCCGTTGGCATCTACATAGCGTTGGATGTGGTGAGAGTCCATTCCATAGGCGGCCAACCCAATCCCATCATCCACTTTTTCCAAACCTTCACAGTGGTATTGAGTCATCACCAAATCACTAATCATTCTTCTTGCCTCACGGATGTATAATTGGTTTTGCCAGCCGTCCCCTCTTTCAAACTCATCCTTACTCATTCCCCATTTTGAATAAACATCCCTGACCCATTGTGGCATTCGGGGATGATAGGCCAAGGTCCACATCAAACCTTGTTGGTAGTTTCGATGGGCTTCGACTATTTTCTCTCGTTCTTCATAACTAGCTTCAGGATAATCATAGTTTTGGCCGATGAAGTCTGTTGAGAAGCCTAATCGATTATTTGTATCTGTTTTTCGATTCGGCATTGCTGAATTGATCCATGGTAAAGTCTTTTCACCTGCCTCGTAATTCCTGATCAACAGTTCATAATTTTTTTCATCATACCCTTCAGGTTTATGGAAAGGAATTCGATTTTCTGGGTGATCTGTCAAACACATCCTAAAGCAATATGCTTGAACTTTGTTGTCTCCTTCTCCATCTATTCCCGGTCCTTGATGGCTAATATTTGGAAGAAGACCACTTTCAGGGTTTCCTTTTTCTACGTAAGGATCAACTCGGGCCACGAAATTATGGTTGATGGCATTGTGAGATACCTTATCCCCTAAAGTGGGACTGTAAAAATTTGCCTGAACCCCATTTAAAGACTCTTTGTATTGCTCATTTCCTTCTCTTCCAACTGTATAACTTACCCCTGCAGTAGCCAATAAATCACCCTCGTATGTTGCATCCATAAACATCCTTCCCGAAAATGTTTTCCCGCTTTCCATCGTGATAGCTTGGATTACGCCATCTGATTTTTTCACCCCAGCGCTACTTCTGAGGAGTCTTTCTCCAAAGAGAATTTCTACTTTTTCCTTAGCCAACATCTGTAAATAAACCTGTAGAGCTGCAGAAGGCTCAAAGGTCCACATAGCATCTTCACCTTCTTTATTTCGGGCCTGCCTCCCAGTCATATATTCCTCCCTTTTTTCCCATTTCCAATTCTCATCTTGAGCATAGTACTCCTTGATCTGCTGGTAGAATTCCCGCGCTATTCCTCCGATGGCTTGCTTGTTTCCAATATCTGTTGCCCCTAAACCGCCAGTGGTTAATCCACCCAACCTATAGCTTGGCTCGATCAAGAGTACTGATTTATTCATTCGGGATGCCTGAATTGCCGCAGCTACTCCGGCAGATGTTCCTCCATAAATTACGATGTCATAGGATTGTGCTGAGGTTTGAAAAATGGAGAAAATTGAAAATAGGATGCCTCCAAAAAGCGTCTTTAAAATCATGGTATGGGGTTTATTGTCTCAAAATGAGTGTGTTGAAAAGATTATTTAAAATAGTAAGATAAAAAATATCCCACTTTTGAGAGACCTCTATGGTCCAAGAATTGAATTTTTTCTCTCTGGTAATCAATCAAATAGTGAGCTTTTGGGCCAATTCATCCATTTTTTAATTGCTAGAGCTATTAAAATGTTTTCCAAATAACTGATAAACAATGGCTTGAATTATTATTAAGAAATAATCTAAATAAAACTAGATTAGAAACATTTTGTGCTTTAGTTTTGCGGCTGTTTAAAATCAATCTAAATAAAAATGAGAAATCCTTACCCTTTCTTATTATCTATTCTATTCGTTCTATTTATCAATTCGGTTCTTGCACAAACCGGTTCAATACAAGGAAAAGTTACTGATCAAAATGGGAGTCCTCTTGAGTTTGTCAATGTCCTGATAAAAAATAGCTCCAAAGGAGCAATCTCTAATTCGGAGGGGAAATTTACAATTGATGGTGTTGGTCAAGAATCAGTTGTTTTGACCGCTTCTATGATCGGGTTTGAACCGGTATCAAAGCAGGTTCAGATCCTTAAAGGTGAGCAAACGAAAATTGAATTTGTTTTAAATGAAAGTCAATTAGGATTGCAAACTGTAGAGATTACAGGTAGAAGAGAAGTGGGCTATGATAATAAAGAAACTTTCTCGGCGACCAAAACAGCTTCTTTGGTAAAGGATGTTCCTTCTACAATCAATTTTGTAACCAAAGAATTGATCTTGGATCAAGTTGCCTTCACAGTGAATGATGTGGTGAAAAATGTGCCTGGAGTAAATCAATTTACTTTTTACAATGATATCACTATCCGCGGGTTTAGAATCCAAGGACAAAGGAATTCTGGAACGCTTTTGAATGGTATGAGAACGTTTACCAGTTTCTGGAAGCCACAATTAATCCCTCATATCGAAAGAGTAGAAGTGATCAAAGGACCAGCATCTGCCCTTTTTGGCAATGCTTCTCCGGGTGGTTCTATCAATAGAGTAACCAAAAAACCTTTGGCAGAAAACAGAAAGTCAATTACTACTTCTGTGGGAAGCTTCAATACTGTAAGAGCTTTGGCGGATTTTACAGGCGCAATGACAGAGGATAAGAAATTGCTTTACAGATTGAATCTAGGTTATGAGAATTCTGATGGGTTCCGTGACCTTCAGTTTAAAAAGAATTTGGTGATTGCTCCGTCTTTTGCCTTCCTTCCTACAGCCAATACCAGTTTGAATTTTGACTTGGTATATCAGGACTCAAAAGGAAGATTGGATAGAGGTCAGGCAGCCTTTGGTAATAGAGATTTAACTACTACTCCAATTACCACTTCATTGAGTGCCATGAATGATTATCTCAACGAGGTTACATTGAATTCTACGGTTTCTCTTCGCCATAATTTTTCAGAAAATATCAGTTTGAATAGTACCTATCAGCTGTCTAGTTATTCTGAAGATTTGCTAGAGCACCGTACTTCCAATCAATTTGCAGCACTAGGGGATGGTTCTTTTGATGATACCCAAGTTGCAATGAGGGTGTTTATTAGAAAAAGAACTTGGAACAATAATGCATTCAATAATTATATCAATGCAAAATATCAGCTAGGAAAAATCAAGAATACCGCTTTGGTAGGGTATGATTATTTTAGACAAGAATTGCTTCCTGGCGGTTCTCAACTAGAGGCGCAGACTTATTTGCTAAAAAATGGAGGTACCACCAATAGTTTCAAAGTAGCCAATGTAGATAATTATATCCTAGATGAATCTGGAAATCCAGCAACTAACGTGTCTCATTTTGATTTGACTTCTCCAGTTGCCAATGGACTTCGAGATATGAGCAAATACCTCTACACTACCAGAACTTATAATCAGTATTTGCAACAAACTCACGGAGTCTATATTCAGAACCAGTCTGAAATTGGGCCACTAAAAATCTTGCTAGGGCTTCGTCAAGAGTATTTCCAAGATTTGTTGGATTATAATAGTTCGGAGGAAGTGGAAGTGAAGCAAGATGCTTTGCTACCAAGAGTTGGATTGGTATATACGCTTAATCCTAGTATCAACTTCTATGGAACATGGGTAAAAGGCTATCAACCACAAGAAGCTGCAGGTATCATCAATCCAGATGCAGGTGGACCTTTTGATCCTTTGACTAGTGAAATGATAGAAGTAGGCGCTAAATCTGAATGGTTTAACAAAAGAGTGACTGGAACACTATCTCTATATCAAATTGTAGAACGTGGTGGGCTTTACAATGCCAATAATGCTGAGAACCCAGAACTATTGGTTCAGCTTGGAGAGGAACAATCCAAAGGCGTTGAATTGAATTTGACTGGAAATATTCTTCCTAACTGGTCAATTGTGGCAGGTTATGCTTTCAATGATGCTAAGATTACTCAGGCAGATGATGAGGCGGTAATCGGAAGACAAAAGCCGAATTCTCCTCGAAACTCTGCTAATTTTTGGTCCAAATATGTATTTGAGCAAGGTTCTTTCTCAGGTTTAGGAGTTGGATTGGGATATAATTACGTCTCTGAGAGATATGGATCTATCGTTTCTGCAGATCAGCCAGATGTCTTTCCATCTTATGGCATTGTGGATGCTGCTGTTTATTACCAAATGGGGAAAGTGCAGTTCCAAGTCAATGCAAACAACCTGCTTAATAAAACTCATTGGGTAGGCGGATATGATGTACTTCGTGCATTCCCTGGAAGCCCAAGATCAATCATGACCACTGTTTCATACACCTTTTAATACGCAAGGAGAAATTGAAACTGAATAAGAAACTCTTTTTTCAAATCCATTCATGGGTAGGAGTGAAAGTAAGCATCCTGTTTTTTTTGGTTTGCTTTTCTGGAACAATGGCTACCCTGAGCAATGAAATGGACTGGTTGTTTTATCCAGGTTTGAGAGCTAGTGGGGCTGGGGAAAGAGTTTCTTATAATACGATCGTCAAATCAATAGAACAGTCCTATCCTGATGGCAAATTAACTTATTGGGTAATGGCCGATGAGCCTTATCTCAATGACATTGTCTATGTGGAAGTTGGAGGTTATCGAAAATATGTTTTTGTAGATCCCTATTCCGGAAAGGTCACAGGAAGTACCCCTGTGACCTTTCAAAGGTTTTTCCGAGATTTTCATTATTACCTGTTTATGCCCTTTTACCAAATCGGGTATTTCATAGTCCTTGTTTTTGCGTTTTTCCTCTTGATAGCCTGGATTTCAGCCTTGGTATTTTATAAAAAATGGTGGAAGAAGTTTTTAGAATTGAAGCAAGGAAAGAATCCACTGGTGTTTTTTAGAAGCCTCCATCGTGTGGTAGGCCTTTGGTCTTTGCCTTTTGCATTTCTAATTACGATCACTGGAATCTGGTATTTCTTAGAAAGAACCAATACGGCGGGGATTTCAGATTTGGCTAATCCTAAAGCTCCCAAAATTCTAGGCTCTGAGGATTCTGTAATAAATCACGGTAATTTTCACTTTCAGCTAGATTATGAATTAGCGGCTCAATTGGCCCATAAAGAAATCCCTAACTTAAAAATTGGAGGGATTGTGCCAGGCAAGACCCTGAATGATCCGATATATATCCGAGGGAAAAGCGATGTTCCTTTGGTTAGAAAAAGGTCCAATAGAGTTTATGTGGACCCTTTTGAAAAGAAAGTTGTCCAGATTCAAAAGGCTGAGGAAATATCAACGGTCATGTACCTCAATGATATTGCTGATCCTATTCATTTTGGGAAATGGGGAGGATTGACAACAAAAATCCTTTGGTTTTTGGGAGGAGCTTCAATCTGTGGTCTAATACTAACAGGGATTTGGATTGCTTTGAAAAGACAAGCAATTCAAAAGTCTATAGCGAATATAAAACCCGTGATGGGAGCTTGGCGATTTGTCAATTGGGGATTGGGAATGCTGATTACAGGGTATATGTATTACTTCTTAATTATGCGCTATGGAGTGTCTTGGGAATCCATCCTAATTGTATCAGGAATTTTAGGAGTATTGATTTTTGTTACCTGGTTTGTGTTTGATTTTAAACTTCGAAGGCTTGTAAATGAAGATTTAGAAAAGTCTTCTAAAAAACTTCAATCAGTTTAGTCTTCTCTTCAAGAATTGGTAAAGATTTACTTTTAAAACCAGAGTAGGAATTTTCGTATTCAATTCTTTTGAGTTTTGGATTGCTTAAAAGCTGCAGGAAGGTCTAGATCCAGTTTGCATCCGTCATCGGACATCGGTCTTCCAGCCCTAAAAGCTATGAGGATTTATTTGTGGCTCATATTCTAGACTCATTAATTTTTTTTTATAAAAAAGGGGCTGGTCTTAAAAAAAATGCTTTTGGGTTTGGAACCTTTTCAGTTCATTTTTGATTTTCTGATGTATATACATTTAATGTCTATATTTAAGAACCAACATTATGAACGTCCTACAAAATTTGAAATGGAGATATGCTACCAAAGCCATGAATGGCCAAGTAGTTCCTCAAGAAAAAGTTGATTATATCCTAGATGCCATCCAATTAAGTGCTTCTTCCTCTGGCCTTCAGCCTTACGAAGTCCTATTGATTACCGATCCAGAAGTAAAAGCAAAAATCAGAAAAGTAGCCTATGACCAAAGTCAAATCACTGATGCTTCCCACGTGTTGGTATTTGCTGCCTGGGATCAATATACAGAGGAGCGAGTGAACAAAGTCTTCAAAAGAAACAACATTGAAAGAGGTTTGGATGACAGTGCAACAGATGCCTACAGAACCAGGCTTTTGGGAATGTTCCAAGCTCAATCGCAGGAAGAAAACTTTACCCATGCTGCCAAGCAGGCTTATATCGCACTAGGAAGTGCTTTGGTAGCAGCAGCGGAGCAAAAAGTAGATTCTACACCAATGGAAGGCTTTGATAATAAAGGATTGGATGAAGTATTGAACCTAAAGGAAAAAGGCTTGAAAAGTGTCATTGTTCTGCCTTTAGGATATAGAGATGAAACCAAAGATTGGTTAGTCAATATGAAAAAGGTAAGGACCCCAAAAGAAGAGTTAATAACCCAGATATAATAGATTGAGTGTTGACCAGAAAGCGGCTTGGAGTTTCTAAGTCGCTTTTTTTGTTTTGAAAATTTGGTAATTGTTTAGCCCTGAGGTTAATCATTTCCGTTTTTCGAGATCTCGATTGCTATGAGAGTTCTCACCAACCGATATCCTCATTGAATAGGAATGGCGTTTTAGCCCATTCAAAAAATATGTTTTTAAAAGATAAGGGCTTTCTAGCTGTTCTAGATTTGCAATCTAGAACCTCTATCTAAGGAGTTTTCAACTCCAAAATAGACCCATTAAAAGGTTAAAGAAAAGATGTTTTCGTTTCCTCCTCGGCAATATGTCTATAGGTCAATTCAAATCTCCGGGCCGAGGGAAATGGTTTTTATTCTCTTTTAACCTGGGTTAAAACCCAGGCCTATTCAAGGTTAAGTCCCTTCAGGACTATTCAAATTTTAGCCTTCTAAATTATCTTTCAACCTCCAACAATGGACCATGGACTATAGACTGTGGACCAATTTTCACTTACTTTTTACTATTTACAAACTGACCACTGTTCACTGCTTGCGTCCCCTCCTCGGCATCAATCCTCGTAGTCAATTCAAATCTCCGGGCCGAGGGAAATGGACTTTTATTCTCTTTTAACCTGGGTTAAAACCCAGACCTGTCTACCTTTGGTAGGCCTATTCAAGGTTAAGCCCCTTTAGGACTATTCAAATTTTAGCCTTCTAAATTATCTTTCAACCTCCAAAAATGGACCAAGGACTATTGTCTATGGACTAATAACCACTAACCCAATAACTCTCATCCACCAATCCCCTTTAGAGTTTTCAGCTTTCTGATTTTAGCCTTTTTACTTATTCTACAATCTCTTCTCTCTAATCTCCTAATCTTCTAGCAACTACCTCCAAAAAATCAAACCATAGCCTAAAGCCAGGTTCTATTTTTTGGTTTCCTGATACTCCTTTGGAGTCATATGATAGGTTTCCTTAAAGCATCTGATAAAATAGGATGGTGAACTGAATCCCACAGAATAGGCGATTTCTGAGATGTTTTCATCTCCCGATTTTAATTTTTGTTCTGCCTTTTTTAGACGTTGATCCCGGATAAATGCCGAAGTAGAGAGTCCGGTAATCGCAGTGAGTTTACGGTGAAGCTGCATTCGGCTCATGCCTATGTTTTTGCAGAAATCTTCAATGGTGAAATTGACATCCATCAGCTCATTATCCACTATTTTTTGGACTTTCTGAAGGAATTTTTCTTCTGATGAACTTACAGCCAATTCTTTAGGACTGATTTTGGTTTTCCCTGAATAGCGATTTCTTAGATTTCTTCTTAAGTCTATTAGATTTTGAATTCGAATCAGAAGGGAATTGGTCGTGAAAGGTTTGTAGATGTAGTCATCTGCACCGACTTTTAATCCCTTGATTTTATTTTCCTCTTCAATTTTGGCTGTCAACAAAATGATCGGGATATGGGAGGTCCTTTCATCATTTTTTAGGGTTTCACATAGTTGAAGACCATCTACCTCTGGCATCATAATGTCAGAAATGATCAGGTCCGGGATTTTATCCAAAGCTATATCAATCCCTTCTTTTCCATTTTCTGCCTGAAGAATGGTATAGTTTTCTTCCAGTTCCTGATTCAAAAATTCCCGCACTGATTGATTGTCATCCACCAGCAAAATCATAAGGTTTTCTGTGCTTCCAGTAGATTTTTTGCCTGTGATTCGCTTCTTTTCCAATATGGAATTTGATTCTTCCCAAATCTCTTCTGAGTCATAACTATACCTGTCCAATGGAATAGAAATAGAAATCTCAAATAGGTTGCCCTCTGGGATTTGCAATGTGATCTGCCCTCTGTGAAGTTCTACCAAATCTTTCACCAAAGGAAGTCCCAATCCAAATCCTTCCGATTTCGGGTCTGGCTTGAAAAACTTTTCAAAAAGGAGCTCTTTTTCGTATTCAGAGTAATATTGACTTGAGAAATTCTTGATTTGTAATAGCAGTTGCGATCCATCTGCTTTCCAATTCAAATGGATATCAGACTTTGCTTTTCCATATTTGATCGCATTTTGAAGCAAGTTGCCAACAATCTTTTCAATCTTATCTGCATCAAACCATACCTCGGTGATCAATGGCCCTTTCGAAATGAGGTTCATGCCTTTTTCATTAGCCAAATAGTAGAAATTGATAACTAGCGTCTGTAGAAGAAGACTCAAGTTTCCTTTTCTGACTTTTAAATTGATCCTGCCTGACTTCAATTTGGAAGCTTCCAAAAGCTGATCTACCAAATTAAGGAGGCGAATAGAGTTTTGTTGGATCAGATTTAGTTGAGATTTGACTTGTGGGTTTTCCGTCTGTCCTAATAACTTTTGAACTGGTCCCATGATCAAAGTCAAAGGAGTCCTGAATTCATGGGAAATATTGGTAAAAAAGGAAGTTTTGAACTGGTCCATCTCTCGCAGTCTTTGCGCTTCCTCATTCTTACTTTTAAGCTCGAATTGAATTTTGAATCTCCATACCAAATACTGATAAGTCCAATAAATCAAGAGAACAAACAATACGAAATACAGGAACTTTGCCAGCATGCTTCCATACCAAGGCGGGGCAATGGTAAACTTAATCTGATCTGGGGTTTCCGACCATATTCCATCATAATTGCTTGAATTAGCCAAAAATGTATAATCCCCAGGAGGTAAGTTAGTGTATCTGGCGATGGAGTTATTCCCGTTGAAGTTCCAATCCTTGTCATACCCATCAAGTTTGTATTGAAATTGGTTTTTCCCAGGGGATGAAAAAAACATGCTTGATATGGTGAAAGTCAAGGTGTTTTGATCATAAGGTATTTTGATTTTTCTTCCAATATCGACGGTTTTGTCAAATGCCTGAAGTCCTGAAACCACTGTTTTCGGAGGAGTTGAATTCAACTCAATGTTTTTAGCCTGAAACCAATATAGACCTTCTAAGCTACCGAAATAGAGTAATCCTTGCTGATCTTTAAAGTAGGCCCCGGTATTGAATTCAGTTGCTAAGCCATCGTAATTATTGTAATTGAAGATTGCATAATTGTCATTTCCTTGAAGCTTTATTTGGGTAATTCCTCTGTTAGAACTTAGCCATAGATTTCCCAACTCGTCTGGCAGAATCCCATAGACTACATCATTAGCCAAACCTGATTTGGTGTCGAAAACTCTATTTTCCCAAGTTTCCAAATTCAACCTATTCAAACCAGAACCATTGGTGCCTATCCACAAGTAATTTTCTGGACCTAAATAGAGGGATTTAATCTTAGTTGAACTGATTTCATTTTCTTCTGCTGGAATTGAAGAAAATAAACCTGAGGACAGATCCAGTTTGGCAATTCCCATATTTTCTGTCCCGATCCAGAATTCATTTTCATTGACTTGAATAATATCTCTGATATTATTTTCTGGGATCGATCCTTCTTCTCCTGCATTGTACTGAAAGCTTTGAACCACTCCTTGGTTCTTATCAAATTGAAATAGCCCTTCATTTCGTGTACATAGCCAAACTCTGTTTTGTGCGTCTTTGAAAATCTTCCAAACTGTCCGAGCAGGTAGGCTAGGGGAAGTTTGGAGTCCAAAATGTCTAAAAGTCTTTGTCTTTAGATCATAAATGCTCATCCCATCACCTTGGTAACCTATCCAAAGCTCATTTTCATTTTTGAAAAGGCTCATAATTCGATTTCCTTGTAGGCTTTGTTTTCCAGAATTGGCTGCCTTGAAAGTTTTCCAACTTTGGTCCTTTCTGTCAAATTGAGTTAGGCCTTTGCCTGATGTTCCGATCCAGATAAACGATGAGTCCGCATAAATGGATCTGACCACATCGATATTTATGTCTTCAGGCACCTGATTGTTATGGTAAAAATTGAATTTTTCCAGATAGGAGTCGTAAAAACTCAATCCTCCACCATCAGTTCCCAGCCATACAGTTTTGGTATAGTCCTCAAACAGGCACAGGATATCATTGTAGTGGAGAGATCTTGGATTTTGTTTGAAATTTGAAAATTGAACCATACTTGGGTTTTCCAAATCCAATAAATATGCTCCGGCACCATAGGTTGCTATCCAGACTTTCCCTTTTGAGTCAACTAGAATATCCAAAACCATTTGTTGCTGAATGGGATCGACTTTCAATCCGATTGCCTCTTGAAATTTCTCGATTTTTTCCTCAGTCGGATCCCAAAGCCAAAGTCCCTGATTCAGAGTACCCATTAAAACCTGCCCATTTGGAATCAATTGGGAGACAGAAAATAAGCCTTGTATATCTGAGGAAATTAGAGTCTTTAATTCAAAAGTATTTTTGTCAAAAAGGTAGACAGAATCCGTAAAAGTGAGAATCAGAAAATCTTTATCGAATTGGGAGATATGTACCAAGTCACTTTCCGAATTTGAAAAAAGCAATTCAGGAAAATCTAACTTTTCATTCCATCTAAATAGCTGCCCATATTGAGTTGCAATCCAAATAGCGTCTTCCGTATCTTCAAAGATGTAAGTTGCTCCTAGGATTTCAGAAATAGGTTCAAATTCGATTTTTCCAGGCCTTAAAACCTCTGGATTCTGGCTGTCTGGAATTATCCAAATTCTATGGTTTTTATCAGCCAAAACTTTGCCCAAAACCAACTGATTTTTCTGGGTGATGTCACTGAACTTTTTGGGGAATATGGTGAATTGACGGCCATCATATTTGTTGAGTCCGTCTTGCGTGGCAATCCACAAATATCCCTCTTGATCTTGAGTCACTGACACGGCACTATTTTGTGACAATCCTTGATTGACCGAGAGCTGTCTAAAGGAAATGTCACTTTGACTTTTGCCTTTTTGAATAAATGCAAAAAGAGACCAAAGGAGCAGGAGAGTGACCTTCAGCCTTGAAAGAAATTGATTCATTTCCAGATGAAATAGGTGATAAAAAAATCCATTAAGGAAGACTTAAAATAAACTGAATTCCAGTATTCTGGAATAGTTTGATCTTTTTTTAATTCAATTAAAATATAAATAGTTAAATCTTGACTTTTCTTTGATTCTCCCTTTTGACAAAGAGGCTCCTTAGGACTGTAATCCAATTCGTTCTAAATGTGTATTTGATTAGCCTAGGACTAGTTTTTTTAGCGTTTGGACCAGTTTGTTACAATAGTGCTATGAATTGATACATGATTGAAATCGAAAGACAGCCATTGTTGGCATTTTTGATTCTATTGTTTATCAACTCATTATATGGAAAAAAATTACCCCAGCCTTTTTCTTGCTTTTCAATTTTTCAGGTCCTTTTTGAAAACTGCAATTCAGTCAAAGCGTATTCAAATGTTTGAACTGCAGTCGCGATGCTCCCTATTTAATCATGGGACTTTTAGCAAGTCTATTTATTTTTTCACCTTACTTTTTTTACTTCCTGTACTTAGTCTTTTCGCCCAAGCACCAACTGTTCCCTCTAGCAATTTTTCTGTTTCAAATATAGATGGTAGTACCTTCTATGTTTCATTCTCAGCAGGTGATGGACAGAAAAGAATCATTATTGCAAGTGAAAATCCTGTAACTGCTTCGCCAAGCAATGGAGTGGATTATACTCCCGGGAATTTTGGCTTGGGAAATGAAATAGCTCCGGGGCAATTCGTTGTTTATGACGGAGCCTCATCAGGTACTTGGCTCTATGGTTTTAGCCCAGCAACCACTTATTATTTAAAAATTGTAGAATATAACGGAATTGATTTTTCTACAGAATATCTCACTTCTGATTTTTTATTGGGAGAAGTAACCACTATCAGTGGTCCTACTGTTCAGGCCAGTAACCTGCTTTTCAGCAATGTGACAGGAAACTCCATGAATTTGAACTGGACCAATGGTGATGGATGGGGTAGGACTATTATTGCAAGAGCTGGAGCAGAAGTAAATGTTGAACCTGAGGATCTGGTCAATTATAGCTACAGCCAAAATTTCGGATTGGGATCGGATATGGGTGATGGGAATTTTGTTGTCTATAGTGGGACAGGAAGTACAATGAATTTGAGCAACCTAGCTACAAATACAACCTACCATTTCAAAATATTTGAATACAAAGGGAATAGTGGAAGGGTTTATTTAAGACCTGGCTTTAGTGGAAGTCAGCAAACAGGTTCGGAACCAACTGTTCCAGCAAGTAATTTTTATACGAGTAATGTAGATGGCAACCGTTTTTACTATGGTTTTTCTGCCGGAAATGGAACAAGGAGGTTAGTGGTTGCAAAATTAGGGAGCCCTGTAAGCTTCGTGCCTGAAGATGGACAAAGCTATACTGGAAGTACCACATTTGGCTCTGGGCAGGAAGTGGCAACTGGAGAATTTGTAGTTTATGAAGGCACTTCATCAGGAAGTTGGCTATATGGTCTCCAAACTGAATCGACTTACTATTTCTCGATTTTTGAATCAAATGGAAGTGGAACACAGATAGACTACTTGCAAAGTACTTATTTGAGTGGAATCGAAAGTACAATCAATAGACCAACTGTACAGACAAGCAACTTGGTATTTAGCAATGTGACAGGTAACTCAATAGGCTTGTCCTGGACCAATGGAGATGGATGGGGTAGAATCATTATAGCGAGGGCAGATGCTGAAGTAAATATAGAGCCTGAGGATCTTATAAATTACAGCCCAAGTTCCAGTTTTGGTGCAGGTTCCAATTTGGGTGATGGAAACTACGTAGTCTTCAATGGAGGGGGTAGTTCTTTGAATTTGAGTAATCTGGACCCAAATAGGACTTATCATTTCAAGATTTTTGAATATCGTGGAAATAATGGTAGGCTATATCTTAGACCTGGCATAACAGGAAGTCAACTTACTGCTTCAGAGCCAACGACTCCAGCTAGTAATTTTTACACGAGTAATGTAGATGGTAACCGCTTTTTCTATGGTTTTTCTGCTGGAAATGGAACAAGAAGGTTGGTGATTGCAAAATTGGGGAGTCCAGTAAGCTTTGTACCAGAGGACGGACAGACCTATACAGCGAGTACGACCTTTGGTTCAGGGCAGGAGGTTTCGGCTGGAGAATTTGTGGTGTATGAGGGTACTTCTTCAGGAAGCTGGATATACGGGTTGCAAACCGAATCGACTTATCACTTCTCGGTTTTTGAATCCAATGGCACAGGAGCTGAAAGAGATTACCTGCAGAACCCTTATTTGACAGGAAGTCAAAGTACCATCAACAGACCAACCGTTCAGGTAAGCAATCTGCAATTTTCCAATGTAACAGGAAATTCAATCGGATTATCCTGGACAAATGGAGATGGTTGGGGTAGAACTATTATTGCCAGACCAGATTCAGAGGTCAATGTAGAACCCGAAGATCTTACAAACTACAGTCCTAGCTCTAGTTTTGGATCAGGATCCAGTTTAGGTGATGGAAATTATGTGGTCTTTAATGGAAGCGGAAGCTCTATGACCCTGAGTAATGTCGATCCAAATAGGACTTATCATTTTAAGATTTTTGAATATCGAGGCAATAATGGAAGGCTATACCTTCGTCCTGGCCTAAGTGGAAATCAACTGACAGGCACTGCTCCGACAGTTCCAGCTAGTAATTTTTACACTAGCAATGTGGATGGTGATCGCTTCTACTATGGTTTCACGAAAGGAAATGGAACCAAAAGGGTTGTAATAGCCAAAGCAGGAAGTCCAGTAACCTTTACACCCGAAGATGGTCAAACCTATTCTGGAAGCACTACATTTGGATCTGGTCAAGAGGTGTCATTAGATGAATTTGTGGTTTATGAAGGCACTGGCTCAGGAAGCTGGTTGTATGGATTAATCCCAGGGACAGAGTATCACTTCGCAATTTTCGAGCACAATGGAGATGGTCAATATTATTTAATTGATCCTTACTTGGAAGCATTTCAGGCTACTTTAGGAACACCAACCGTTCAGTCAAGCTCTGCTTTCACAAGTAGCCGCAGCAATACCAGTATCAATATTTCCTGGACCAAAGGGAATGGATCAAATAGGATTTTATTAGGTAGAAAAGATGGCCCTGTAAATGTTGAGCCTTCAGACTTAAGTAGTTATAGCAGCTCTTCAGTTTTTGGGCAAAGAGAAATAGGAACAGGCAATTACGTCCTCTATTCAAGTTCTGGTAACGCTGTGAACATCACCAATCTAGAACCTGGTACCAACTATCATTTTGCCCTTTTCGAATATAATGGCTCATCTGCCAAAATGTATTTAAGGCCAGGTTATCAGTTTTCTTTGGAAACTTATGGTGAAAGACCAACGGTTCAAACTTCCAATGCTTCATTTAGTCAGATTACAAACGATTCCTTTACAGTAGATTTTACAAAAGGGAATGGCTCTGGCAGAATAGTATTGGCAAAAGCAGGAAGCCCGGTAGATGCCGGACCTTCAGATTTTACTTCGTATAATTCCAATGGCCATTTCGCATGGGGTGATGAAATAGGCAATGGAAATTTTGTAATCTATCAGGGTTCCGATGAAACCTTCCTTCTGGAAGGACTCTCAGCAGGAACGGTTTATTACCTCGCATTTTTTGAATATGCGATGTCTGCATCGGGAGAGCTCTATCTGGCTCCTGCTTACACTTCTTCTCAAGAAACATTGACACCTATTGATCTTGCCTTGACTACTTTGATCAATCCATTGTCTGATTGTGAATTAAGTAGTGGAGAGGAAGTACAGGTTGAGATTTCCAATTTGACTGAATATCCCGTCGACTATATCAAATTGTCCTATTCTATCAATGGTGGAGATCCAGTCATTGAAGAATTATCCCAGATTGATTTGATTCCTTCTAATGGAACCTACACATTTACATTTAATCAATTGGCAGACTTATCAATAGATCAAGTCTATCAATTTGAAGTGAATTTGATGATTGAAGACGATTTGGATCCTTCAAATGATATGATCCAAATTGAGGTTGAAAACTATGCAGATTTAGTTACATCAATTACGCCAAATACAAGCATTAACCAAGGTGAATCTCTCCTTTTGGAAGCAAGTGGTGGACTTTCATACTTGTGGAGCACAGGAGAATCAAGTTCTCAAATCACTGTTCAGCCTACAGAAACTACCACCTTTACCGTTGTGATTACAGGTGAGAATGGCTGCCAAGTTGAAAGATCAGTTTTAGTTGAAGTCATTCCGGATCTATGTTATAATGTGACTTGTCCTCCTGGTTATACCTGCTACGAGGGGTCTTGCTATGCCACTTTTGTAACAGTCACTGGAACAGTACGTGATCTTGATACAGCTACTCCATTAGAAAATGTAGCCGTAACCAATGGAGGAGTTACAGTATTTACCGCCCCTGATGGGACTTATAGCATAGAAGCCCAAGTGCTGACTGATTTGACTTTTGAACTGGCAGGATATCAAAGTCAAAGCCTAGAAGTGCCGGATGAGGCAGCACCGGTGATAGATGTTGATCTGGAAAACCCATGTTACAATGTGACCTGCCCTCCTGGTTATACTTGTTATGAGGGGTCCTGTTTTGCAACTTTTGTGACAGTTACAGGAACTGTTAAGGATGTCGATACTGCCTCTCCATTGGAAAACGTGGCTGTAACCAATGGAGGAACAACTGTATTTACTGCTCCTGATGGAACTTATAGCATCGAAGCCCAAGTCCTTTCTGATTTAACTTTTGAATTGACAGGTTATCAAAGTCAAAGTTTCGAAGTACCGGATGAATCAACTCCAATTATAGATGCAGAGCTGATCGCTGATGCTTGCTGGGGTGTCGTTTGCCCACCTGGCTATACCTGCTACGAGGGATCTTGTTTTGCCACTTTTGTGACGGTCACAGGTACAGTCCGTGATCTTGCTACAGCCTCTCCATTAGAAAATGTAGCCGTAACGAATGGAGGAATTACAGTATTTACCGCCCCTGATGGGACTTATAGCATAGAAGCCCAAGTGCTGACTGACTTGACTTTTGAGCTAACTGGATATCAAAGTCAAAGCATTGAAGTGCCAGATGAGGCAGCACCGGTGATAGATGTTGATCTGGAAAACCCATGTTACAATGTGACCTGCCCTCCTGGTTATACTTGTTATGAAGGTTCCTGTTTTGCCACTTTTGTGACGGTTACAGGCACTGTCAGGGATGCAGATACTGCCGCTCCATTGGATAATGTGGCTGTAACCAATGGAGGAACTACTGTATTTACTGCTCCTGACGGAACTTATAGCATCGAAGCCCAAGTCCTTTCTGATTTAACTTTTGAATTGACTGGTTATCAAAGTCAAAGTTTCGAAGTTCTGGATGAATCAAATCCAATTATAGATGCAGAGCTGATCGCTGATGCTTGCTGGGGTGTCGTTTGTCCTCCTGGCTACACTTGTTATGAAGGGTCCTGTTATGCCACTTTTGTGACAGTCACTGGAACAGTCCGTGATCTTGATACAGCCACTCCATTAGAAAATGTAGCCGTAACCAATGGAGGAATTACAGTATTTACTGCCTCTGACGGATCTTATAGCATAGAAGCCCAAGTGCTAACTGATTTGACTTTTGAACTGGCAGGATATCAAAGTCAAAGTATTGAAGTGCTGGATGAGGTAGCACCGGTGATAGATGTTGATCTGGAAAACCCATGTTACAATGTGACCTGCCCTCCTGGTTATACTTGTTATGAGGGGTCCTGTTTTGCAACTTTTGTGACGGTTACAGGCACTGTCAGGGATGCCGATACTGCCGCTCCATTGGAAAATGTGGTTGTCAGAAATGGCGCCATGATAGTTTATACTGCCCCAGATGGAACCTATAGCATCGAAGCCCAAGTCCTTACTGATTTAACTTTTGAATTGACAGGGTATCAAAGTCAAAGTTTCGAAATTCCGGATGAATCAGCTCCAATTATTAATATAGATCTTGAAAACCCATGCTTTAACTCCACTTGTCCGGAAGGCTTTGTATGTTATCAAGGTTCTTGTTATCCTGAAGAAGATCCATGTTTAGGTGTAACCTGTCCGATTGGATATTCCTGTTATGAAGGCTCATGTTTTGCAACATTTGTAACGGTAACAGGAACAGTTCGTGACGCTGATACAGCAAGTCCTTTGGCAGATGTGGCTGTCAGCAATGGTGGTGAAACAGTTTTCACGTCTTCCGAAGGTACATATAGCATCGAGATTCAAGTTTTGACAAACTTAAGCTTTGAATTGGAAGGCTATGAAACGCAAAGTATCCAGGTGCCAGATCAGGAATCACCAGTGATCGATGTAGATCTTATTTCAAATCCATGCTACAACATCACTTGTCCTGATGGCTATATATGCTATCAAGGATCATGTTATCTTCAAGAAGATCCTTGTTCCGGAGTGATTTGCCCAGAAGGTTATGAATGTTATGAAGGGTCTTGTTTTCCAAAATTTGTAACTGTAACGGGAACAGTAAGAGATGCAGATTCACTGACTCCATTACAAGGGGTAGCTGTTGGAGATGGAAATACGACTGTGTTTACAGCGCCAGATGGTACATACAATATCGAGGCTCAGGTGATAGGGGATTTGATATTTAGCCTTACCAGCTACAATTCTCAGACTATTCAGGTTCCCAATGAGTCCAATCCTGTGATCGATGTGGACTTATTGAGTCTTTGCTCCAATTTGTCCTGTCCTGAGGGTTACGCATGTTATGAAGGATCTTGTTTCCCAATAGCCTGTCAATCCGAATTGGGTGAATTGACCTTTAGTCCTGCGCTTGGAGATGGAGAAACTGAGTTTGTATTCTCTATCACCTATACAGACCCGGATGAGATTGCTCTTGCTTTGGGTTATCCTCGCTTGATTTTGGAAGAGATAAATTCATCAGGGACTTTTGAGACTTCTTATATACTGGAAGAATTGGATCCAAGTGATGAAAATCTGGCAGATGGAAAAGTATATCAAATTCTGATTTCAGATCTCAATCCTGCAAGCACATTCCGGGCAAAAGTGGAAGCTTCCAACCTACTGGCTTGTGATCAGGCAAGCGATTGGATTGCAGGACCAACACTTAGTGATTCAGATATTGATTTGGGCATTTTTGCAAACAATATCAGTTTCAGCAATGAAAATCCAAATGCGTTCGAGCCCATTACTGTTTTTGCCAGAGTCAGAAATTATTCTGGCCAACCGGTAGAAAATATTTCTGTCACAGCATACGATGGAGATATTCAGATTTTCAATACAATCATTCCAACTCTAAATGGAAATGCCAACATAGATCTTTCTTGGCCATATAGCTTTGAATCAGCCGGTTTCTATCCGATCAAAGTTGTCATCGATGAAGCAAATGAAATCCAAGAAATCAATGAGCTAAATAATTTTGCCATTCGTCCTGTATTGGTGGGTGATTATGTATTACCGGGAGGCATGGAAGTGGAAGCTTCAATGAATTCTTATACTGTATACCCAGGTCAATATGTGACTCTGAATGGTTTGGCTCAGTATTTTGGAATTGATGATGGTGTAAATCCTGATGTGGTGGGAGCCGCTGTTGAAATCCAATGGGCCAATGGAACAGTAAACCTTACCACTAGGGGAGATGGCTCATTTAGCCAAAGCTTTAAAATGCCATCTGTTCCGGGTACTTATATGTTCTCTGGTCAAGTGACGGACTATACATTGACAGGGGAAATAGCTCCAATGGAAGTGGAAGTAATTCCATTCCCTAATAAGCCGGACCTTATTGCCGCAGTTGAGTTGGATGAATTGGAAATTTTGCAAGGTCAAGCTGTAACTGGTAGGGCAACGATTACAAACGCTGGAGATGCCACTGCCTATAATTTCCTTTTCCAATGGAGAAATTGTGAAATCCAGCTCGGAGAAGAATTGATTGGCTCCTTAGCCCCAGGAGAAAGCTTGAGCTTCGAGTTCAGTACCCAGATTTCTGCTTTGGGCAATTGCTTCAACAAGAATAATTGCTACTTCCAGGCAGTAGCAGATCCTGGCAACCAAGTGGATGAAAAATCCAAAAGCAATAATTCCAGAATCAGATATGTAACTGTCTATCCAAATGCACCGGATTTAACAGTTAGCCAAAGCTATACTCCTAGTAGCAGTAAAATGGAATCGCCTACTCAGGTTTATGTAAGAGTGGACAATATTGGTGGCATTGCTGTAGAAAATACCTTTACAGTCAATACCTATGTGGATGGAAGCTTAGTAGATATTCGGGATTTTCCGGGATTAGAACCTTGTGCAAAAATCAATTACACACTTAATCTGGATTTTGAGTTACTGGAGGATCACCTGGTTGAAATCAAAGTCGACGAGCCTATCGGTTCTGGACAAATTGCAGAACATAAGGAAGACAATAATGAATATTCCAAATTAATAAGATATGTCGCTCCTCCGGTTCTTTATCCCAACCTCAATGTCCAGATCAATGATCTGACCGTCAATCCGATTTCACCTCTTGAAAATCAGGACTTTGAAATAAATGCAGTATTTAGAAATAATGGGTCAGCTCCTGTCACGGAGGATATTGCTATTCGATGGATTATCAATGAATCAGGTTCTGAAACTGTCATTGACGATATCTGGACAGGTGGCTTAGCAGTAGGAGAAACAGCCCAAATAAGCGCTCCTGCCAATTTGAATGCTTATGGAAATCATTTTGTAAGGCTTCAATTGGATCCTGCAAATACCATAGCTGAATCCTATGAAACAGACAATAAAGCTGAAATGCCATTGTGTACTGATTTTGAGGCCATTCAGGTAGGAAATGTTTGGAATGGTGGATTCTTTGTCAATACCCAGCAATACCTGACTTTGAAAGTCAAAAACAAAGGTCTCTTTACAGCAACGAATGTCAATGTAGCCTTCGAATTGGACGGTTTCCAAATAGCTGAAACGACCCTGCCTAGTGTGCCGCCTTCCTATTCAGGCTCTGGTGTGAGTGTGTCGATTCCTTATGTATTCACAGAGTCAGGCACCTTTGTCTTGAAAGCAATAATTGATGGAGAAGATCAATGGATAGAATGCAATGAAGGAAATAACACCTGGTCTAAATCTATCACAGTAAAAGGACCTCAGCCTGATTTGAGAATTCTTTCAGAGTTTATTTCACCTACTGAATTGAATCCTGAGCCGGATGAGCAGGTGCAGATATTCCTGTCTTTTGAAAATATCGGGGTAGTCGATGCTGGTCCATTCAAACTGAGATTGTTGATGGATGATCAGATTCTGGGTCAGGATATTTCCGTAAGTGGGCTGGGTGCAGGAAAGATTTCTACGGTAGCTATTCCGACACCTTATAGTAGTTCTACCGCTGGCATTAAAGTTATGAAAGGTCAAGTTGATCCGGATCAATTGGCCAATGATGTCAATTATAATAACAATGAAGCTACCAGAGCTTTGGTGGTAGGCACAGCTCCGAATTTGTATTTTGAAAATATCTCATTTAGCTATCTATGTCCTAAAATAGGGGATGAAATCAGCATCCACGTGGATATATTTAATGAGGGAGATTTGGCTTCAAATGCCGAATTGGAATTCGCATACATCACTGACAACGATACTATTCCAATTGAGACTAAAGCGATTTTTGTAGACCTTCAATCTGGGATTTCCGAATCCATCAATTGGACAGTAGTCAATCCTGAATATCCGATTTTGGCGAGAATCAAAAACTCTGATCCTCAGGAATTCAATGTTTTAGACAATGGGATTGTAGGTGAAATCAAAGACATCATTCCGCCAACTTTGCTTACTCAAAACCTTGAATTGTTCTTGGATGAATCTGGACTGGTAAATCTAGTAGCTGAAGATTTTGATAATGGATCTTATGATGAGGGCTGCGGTATTGAATCCATGACATTGGATCAAAATAGCCTGGATTGTTCTGTTTTGGATACTTGGATTCCACTCCAATTCACAGCAACTGATTTCGCTGGAAACAGCTCCTCTCAGGAGGTTTTGGTAATGGTGAAAGATAATATCCTTCCGACCATAGAGAATATGCCTGCCTCAATTGTGGTAGGAAATGATCCTGGGAATTGTACAGCAATAGTCAGCTGGATCGAACCAATAGCATTGGATAATTGTAGCGGTTCAAGTATTCAACAAATAACTGGACAGCCAAATGGTTCGGCATTTGGATTGGGAGAACACCTGATCCTTTACCAAGCTGTGGATGCCAGTGGTAATACAATTCAGAATGGTTTCACTATAACAGTTTCAGATACTGAAGCTCCAAGCCTAGTAGCTCCAGCGAATATCATTGTTGGAACTGATCCAGGACTTTGCGAAGCAAGCAATGTGGATTTGGGAGAAGCTCAATCAGGAGACAATTGCGGAGGAGTTCAAGTCACCAACGATGCTCCGACCATCTTCCCATTGGG
>NZ_FRXN01000007.1 GCF_900148515.1 Algoriphagus zhangzhouensis
TTCACTCTCAGGTTATTATTTTTTTTCGCCTTACATCACTTCAAAGAACTTGATTCCAGTCGTTACTGGATTCTGTCAAAAAACCGCCTTCACAGCCTGCTTTTCGTGTTTTTCTGTTTTTGTTTCCCGATCTCTTTCCGATTGGGTTTGCAAAGGTAGTAGAAGTTTTTTCAATCACAAAAACTTTTTGAAATTATTTTTTTCACCGTTTCTGAATCTTTACCGATTCACTCAAAGCCCCTCAGGACCGCTCATCAGCTCACTCCGCCTTTTCAATCTTTTTCGCCGCCGTTCGCGTCGATTGGGAGTGCAAATATCCGAGAATTATCCGACTCCACAATACCATAACAGAAAAAAATCACAACTATCACCTAACTGCCTGAGTACGAATCGAAAAAATTTCACAAAACTTTTTAGAGATTATCGACAATTTTAAGAAACAAAACAGCAGATATACTAGGAATTTACTCCCATTTTAAAAATTAAATTTCGAAAGAGTTAAAAACTACCTTAGAACCTAAAGGTAGGTAGTGGAGCATACCTCTTTTTTCTACCGTTTCTAGGGACAAACACATACCTAAATGATAATTCATGAGCCCCTCCTGAAACCGATTGTCCCATTTTGGAAATTGAAAAGTCAAAAGAATAGCCAAATTCCAATCCTGACTTTAAACTAAAGCCAATCAAGGCAATCAAAGATTCATTATTTGGTAATTCATATTTGGTCGGAAGACCACGATACCATAATCCTAAGATTAAAGGTTGGAAATAAAATTCAGCCCCTAGGTCCAATTGAGAGTATAAACCTTGCTTTTTATAATTGAATGCAAATGCCAAAGACCTTTCTTGATCGGTATTATTGAAATAATCATTGATGTTTCCGGGAGCAAGATCAATTCTATATCCGCCATGCACCCCATATCTAACCGGAAGATTGTATAAATCCGGTTCTATATAACTAACCGGAGGCTCCAGTAAATGATAGGCCGCACCTCCAATCCAATATTTTTCACCATAAAATAAAATGCCGGCATGTGCATCAAAGGAACTTAATTTGGAATCACCTTCGAACAAATCTCCAGCTGAACTGTAATACTGACCATTGTCAATATTTAACTGCGAACCTAAAATCACTTTGTCAAACATAGATTCTCGCCCAGCATAACTAGCTTGAGCTCCAAATTGTACAAAGTTCTTATCACCCAATTGCAGGCGATAGGAATAAACCAATCCTATTTCATATTGCTGACTTTGGGTGAAAGATTCTTTCGCACCTGAAAAAACAATACCAACTCCACTCGAAATATCTTCAAAAAAGTGATCGGCATATGCAGTATAGGCAATAAAGCTTTGATCCAATGAAGGCCATTGATTTCTGAAATTTACTCCAACCCTACTTTCAGAGGTACTTCCGGCAAAGGCAGGATTTATATGAAAAGGGTTTGCATAGAATTGGGAGTATTGAATATCCTGTCCAAAAGAATATCTGGAAACCAAAAAAATAAAACCAAGTAAAAAAATCAGCTTTCTCATCGGATTAATTTAAACTTTCCACCTTTTTTAACTACTTCTCCATCTGTAGCGACTCCATTGAATCGGTAAGAAAAAATTCCCGGCTCTAGAAGCTCGCCATTTAAAGTTCCATCCCAGCCTGGACCATTTAATTCATCAGTTTGGAATATCAACTCTCCCCATAAATTAAATATCAACAATTCTATACTAACTAACCCTTTGTATTTAGGGGTAAAATATAGGTTAGGCTCAATCTCAGGAGTAAAACCAGTTGGAACCATCACTCGGTAACTCCTAGTAATGGACACTCTCTTCGTCAAAGATCTCTCACATCCGTATTGATCAGTAATAGTCAATACGACATCAAACTCTCCCTTTTTACCATATACGTGGATAGGGTCTCTTTCGGTTGAAGTTTCCCCATCTCCAAAATCCCAATTCCAATAAATTGTCCTTGAATCTGACATGTCCGTAAATTGAATTGGATCATTTGGAAAAATACCCCCACTAGCATCATCTCTTATATCTGTGCCTGCGACAACAAAATCATAACCTATTTCCAACTCAACTTCTTGTATGAAAACTTCTAAAGAAATTGGCTCTGAATAACAAGTATATCCTTTAGGTCTTCCATATAATTCAAAGACACCACTTATATCTAGCGTCAATATTTCTTCATTTTCCAACTCCAATCCATTCCCAACTAATCGGTAGTCATAATTTTCTGGATCATAGGAATCAATCCCTTCGAAAATATTCACTGGCTGTCCAGGATCACATCCTACGATTAAATCTTCAAATTCCAATTCGGGAAATTGTGGAAAAACAATCTCAACCTGATTTGATTTAGCAGGACAATTCTTCCTGTTGTAAGCCCAAACTTCAAATATTCCTTCCTCTTCCGTTTCTAACCTTGCAGATTCCTCTCCAGGTAAAAGCTCTCCATCTCTATACCATTCAAATCTTTCATATTCCTCCTCCCCTTTCGCTTCAAATACTACAAGATCCCCGGGACAAGTCTTCACTTCTTCCACAGTTTCACTTTTACCAGAGACAAGTAAAGAGACCGGCTCTGGAGATTCCTGTATTTTCAAGGTAATCTTGTTCCCTGCCGAAGTCTTTCCATAATTATCTGTAATCGTATAATAAACCTCGACTTCACTTCCCGCAAAACCCACATTTGGAAAAAACGTATAAGCTCCTTTCTCTCCTGCTTGTAAGGTTCCTTCGGGTAATACCAAGTATCGGTTTTGTTCCAAGCATCGTGCTTGTGTACATACATCTTCAGACTGAGCTATAATATCCTCCTTGGATAAATAAAATTGGAGACATCTAATTTCAGAACCTTCATTAGGAAGTTCAATATCTTCATCGGTGATATAAAATTGATTTTCCTGACCTTCACAACTGGCCACATCATCAAAATCCACTGCAATCGGAGCTTGCAATTCATCCTCTGCAGAAACCTGAACTATCAAATTTCTGATTTCATGAAAATTATTGAATCCCCCGGTAGAAGCAGAAAAACCTATTTTCAAGTTCTCCGGTGCAGGGAAATTGAATTCCTGGTCTTGAAAAATAGTCACAAACCTGGGTTTCCCCTCTTCCGTCGTCACTTCCATTTCCAGTTTAAATAGGTAGCCTACTCCATTAGGATTAGGTTCAAGCTCAAAAAACACTTTCCTATACCCAACATTGTTTCTATCTGTAACTCTTTGAGTACCTACACCACCAGAACTTAATGGAAAGCGGTAATCAACATCCAAAGCCAAACCAGAAGCACCTGCTGGCGGGTCATCTGTGATTTTCCCAACCACAAAATCATATCCATTGGTCCCTGTACCACCTTTTCTTAGCGCAATGGTATTAGGATATAAATTATTATCCCCTCCAAAAAAACCTCCTCTTTTGCCCTCGCTCGAATTTGCAAAGTTCCCAAATACATCAAACCCGAGCCCCATGTAAGCGCCCGTCAAACCAGGCTGTTCGAATTTTTGAGCATAGCCTAATGATCCGCCAAAACCTCCCGGAGCAAAATTTGGAACATCAGCATCAAAAAGGAAAACTGTCAATCCATCAGCCCCAGATCCTCCATACATGAAATATTCAAATTCAGCTTTTATACCATAAGTAGAAGGGAAAGGGACATCTATATATATGTATCCCTTTTGATCATTTTCGTTAGTGGTGAGTCGAAGGACTCCACCTAATAACTGAGCGGATCCTCCATAAATCGTAGAAGCTTGTGTGCTGGCTGTTTGAAAAGTCTCACAATAAGGAAATCCAATTTGAGGAAACCCTTTTTGGAGCCCCAGGACTAAAAAAAGAAATGATAAAAGTAGTAAGCGAAATTTCAAGGATTTTGGATTTAGCTTTCCAAAATACAAAATGAATTTTGCCAAAACATTAAAAAACCCCGAATGGTTAAAATCCGGGGTTTAAAGTTTTATTTCATGATGGTCTGAACTCGATCAGGTCCAACGGAAACTAATTTGATTGGTACTTTCAGCTCGTCTTCTAGATAAGAAACATATTCTTTCAATTCGACAGGGAAATCATCATAGGATCTGATGTCCTCCAAAGAGCAATTCCAGCCTTTCATTGATTTATAAACTGGCTTCACTTCAGTATCAGTAATCTCAAAACTCAATCGGTCGATTTTTTCACCAGTTGGCAATTCATAATGTGTACAAACTTTGATCTCCTCAAAGATATTCAATACATCTGCCTTCATCATGAATAATTGAGTGACTCCATTGATCATGATAGAATAGCGAAGTGCAGGCAAATCCAACCACCCACATCTTCTAGGACGGCCAGTTGTACTACCAAACTCATTACCTTCTTTCCTCATATCATCTCCCACTGTGTCAAAAAGCTCAGTTGGGAAAGGCCCACTTCCTACTCTAGTACAGTAAGCTTTGAAAATCCCGAAAACCTCTCCGATTTTGGAAGGAGAAACTCCAAGGCCTGTACAAGCTCCAGCTGTCATCGTACTTGAACTGGTCACAAATGGATACGAACCGAAATCTACATCCAAAAGAGAACCTTGAGCTCCTTCAGCAAGAATTCTTTTATTCTCATTCAAAGCATCATTCACCTCATATTCACTATCAATGAGATTTAGAGTTTTGAAGAATTCGATTGCATCAAAGAACTGAGTTTCCATTTCTGCCAACTGATCCAATGGATAGTTATAGAAAGAAAGAATTGTCTTATGCTTATCTACTAGCGTAGTATATTTTTCTTGGAATTCAGGACTTAGGATATCTCCAACTCTCAAAGCTGACCTTCCAATTTTATCCTGATAAGTTGGCCCAATTCCTTTGAGAGTCGAACCAATCTTTTTGTCCCCTTTTGATTGCTCATAGGCAGCATCAAGCAACTTATGAGTCGGGATAATGATTGTAGCTTTTTTGGAAATGACAAGGTTCTTCATATAATCAATGGAGAATTTACCCAAGCCATCTATTTCCTTTTTAAGAATAATTGGATCCAAAACGACCCCATTACCAATAATATTCAAGATTTGGGATCTGAAAATCCCGGAAGGAATCTGATGCAACACATGCTTGATACCGTCAAATTCCAACGTATGTCCAGCATTTGGACCACCTTGAAATCTAGCTACGATTTCATAATCAGGAGCTAATACATCTACAATTTTACCTTTTCCTTCATCTCCCCACTGGAGACCCAGTAATACATCCATCTTCATTTGATGTCCGGTCTAAACGGTTATTCAAGAGTTTTTGAAGGGCGAAATTTGCAATTCGCCTAAAGAAAACCAAGGGAAATAAGATAAATAATTCATTTCAGCCCGAAACAAAAAAGTCAGTGAGGATCTAACCCCACTGACTTTCTTTGAAATATCGATTAAATCAATCTTTGTTTTTGAAATCTTCTACAGAATCAAAAACAGTGAAAATATTATTCAGTTTTGTGATAATCAGCAATTTCTTCACATGATCAGAAGGAGAGGTTAAATAAACTTCTCCTCCAATATTTCGCATTTTTGTCAACATAGTGATCAACAGACCGATTCCAGAAGAACTGATATACCTTACTTCGCTTAAATCCACCACGAAAGTCTTTACACCTTCTTCAACAGCATCGGAAACTACCTCTACTAGCTTGGGGCCGACTTCATCTCCAATTAAATCTCCTTTAATATATAGGTACTGGGCTTTGTCGTCTTTTTCGGTATGATAGGTAAGCTTCATATTATTCAGTTGGTCTATTTTCGCATTGTTCCTTTTTACAATTTCCATAGATAATCAAGGAATGATGCAATACTTCAAAGTTTAAAATTTCAGCAACGGTATTTTGGATGTTTTGGATGCGTGGATCACAAAATTCCAACACTTTGTTACAATCGACGCAAATCAAATGGTCATGTTGCTTGTATCCGTAGGATTTTTCGAATTGAGCAAGGTTTTTCCCAAACTGGTGTTTGGTCACCAAATCACATTCCACTAACAGATCCAATGTATTGTAAACAGTAGCACGGCTAACACGATAATTCTTGTTTTTCATGCTGATGTATAGGGATTCTACATCAAAATGACCAGTTCTACTGTAAATCTCCTCTAATATCGCGTATCGTTCTGGGGTCTTTCGAAGCTTTTGACTTTCTAAGTAAGCTGTAAATATTTTTTTTACCTCTTCGAAATGAGTTGTATTCAAAGGCATCTTGAGCTATTTTTTTCAAATATAACTTTTGCGGGCAATAAAAGATTCATTTCTCTAATCAAAGCGGGAAACCTTGATGATTCCTTCTACCTGCGAAAGGTTATTCATTAATTTATCTAGATGTTCTGTACTATGGACGTAAAGTTTGATGGTTCCCTCAAAAATCCCAGCATCAGAATCCACCGTAATGGACCTCATGTTCACTTTCAATTCATTGGAGATCACCTTGGTCACATCATTAATCAAGCCTACCCGATCTGTACCAACGATATGTAAACCGGCCAAGAAGGCGATTTCCTTTTGACTTGTCCAGCGTGCTTTTATCACTCGATTTCCATGATTTGAAAGCAATTCCAAAGCATTTGGACAGGAAGTTCGATGGATTTTAATCCCTTCATTGACTGTCACAAAGCCAAAAACATCATCACCCGGAATAGGGTTACAGCATTTTGCCAAAATGTAATCCACCACATCCATATCTTCTCCGATCAAAAGTTGATCATGATCTGGTCCTTTGAGACTCTTAATTTCTTTGGTGAATGAACTTTCGTCTTTTACTTTTTCCTGAATTGCTTTATGCTTGAGTTTTTGATTTTCCTTGAAATCTTTGAAAGACTTTATAGAAGTTGGATCAATAGTTCCTTTTCCAACTCTATAATAAAACTCATTGGCAGTTTTCAATTCAAAATAAGCTCTCAGCTTTTCAATGGTTTCAGAATTGAAATCCATTTTCATCTGCTTTAGCTTTCTCTGGACAATCTCTCGCCCATCCAAAATGGCTGATTTCTTTTCTTCTCGAAGTGCATCTTTGATTTTTGCCTTCGCTCTGGAAGTAACAACACTGTTCAGCCAATCTTCATTAGGACGCTGCTTGCTTGAAGTCAGGATTTCTACCTGGTCTCCATTTTTCAGCTTTTGATTAATCGGAACAAGCTTTTGATTGACTTTGGCTCCAATACATCTGGCTCCTATTTCGGTATGGATTTCAAATGCAAAGTCCAAAGCAGAAGCTCCAAAAGGCAATACTTTCAAATCCCCTTTTGGAGTAAACACAAAAACTTCTTCATGGAACAGATTCCCTCTGAAATCATCCATAAACTCAATTGCATTTCCATCATTGGATTCAAGCATACTTCTCACCTGAGTAATCCAATCATCCAAACCAGAGTTGGATTTCCCACTGCTATCCTTGTATTTCCAATGGGCTGCATATCCCCTTTCGGCAATTTCATCCATGCGATCGGTTCGAATCTGAACCTCCACCCACTGACCTGTATTACTCATTACCGTAGTATGCAATGATTCATAACCATTGGACCTTGGGGTACTGATCCAATCCCTTAATCGATCTGGGTTGGGTTTATAAAAGTCAGTTACAATAGAATAAACCTGCCAACAATCAGCTTTTTCGCTCTCTAGCTCACTTTCCAGAATAATTCGAATCGCAAACAAGTCATACACCTCCTCAAAAGGTATCCCTTGCTTTTTCATCTTATTATAAATGGAGTATACAGATTTAGGACGTCCTTTGATACTGAATTTAAAGCCTTGGCGAGTCAGTTCCTCTTCTATGGGCTGGATAAAAGATTTGATAAACTTATTCCGGTAGGATTTCGATTCATTAATCTTATCAACAATATCCTTATAGGTATCCGTATCGGTGTATTTCAGGTACAAATCTTCCAACTCAGATTTGATCGCATACAATCCCAATCTGTGAGCAAGAGGCGCATAGAGATACATAGTCTCCGAAGAAATCTTCAATTGCTTATGCCGGGGCATACTGCCCAGAGTCCTCATATTATTGAGACGGTCTGCAATCTTAATCAGGATAACCCGTACATCGTCAGATAGGGTCAGAAGCATTTTCCGGAAATTCTCAGCTTGCTGCGAACTTCCATATTCAAACACACCTGAAATCTTGGTTAATCCATCGATAATGGTCATGACCTTGGGGCCAAATTCACGTTCGATATCTTCCAATTCCCAGTCGGTATCCTCCACTACATCATGGAGTAATGCCGCTACTATACTCGTTGTCCCCAAGCCGATTTCCTCAACACAAATCAGGGCTACTTCTAGTGGGTGATATATATAAGGTTCTCCTGACTTCCTTCTCATATCCTTATGGGCTTCGAGGGAAACGTTGAATGCCTGCTTGATGAATTTCGCATCACCAGGCTTCAACACAGGTTTAGCGTGTCGAAGGAGTCTTCGATACCGCTTAAGAATCTCTTTTCTTTCTTCTTCTACATCTACTTGAATCATACAGAAGGAATTTACAACAAAATTGGTAGGAGTCTACAAATTTTTATCAAATCATTTCGATTTTTTTTCAACACACGTTTGCAAATTATCATTTAGTACATACCTTTGCATCCACAATTGAAAACAGGAATTTTTTCTGTCCAAATTGTATGAAAATGCGGATGTGGCGAAATTGGTAGACGCACTAGACTTAGGATCTAGCGCCGCGAGGCATGGGGGTTCGAGTCCCTCCATCCGCACACATACCGAACCCTCAATCACTCCACTGCGTCACCTGACCAGGAAAGAGATTGGGGGTTTTTAGTTCATCTTCAATTAAACGTAAAAGCGCTTTGGAAATCACATTAGACAAGCACTCAGCAAATCAAGCTTCTATTAAAATTAAACTAACAGAGGCAGATTATCAACCGAAGGTAGACGCGAAACTGAAAGACTACGCCAAAAAAGCTAACATTCGTGGCTTTAGACCTGGTAAGGCTCCTGTTTCGATGGTAAAAAACATGTATGGAACATCTATACTTGTTGAAGAGATCAATGGCATCTTGGGTGAATCATTGAACTCCTACTTGAAAGAACAAACTTTCCGCGTGCTTGGTGATCCTCTTCCAGTTGAAAATGTAGAAGACAGCATTGATTGGAAAACCCAAAAAGATTTCGACTTCGAATACAAAATCGGTTTTGTAGAGAACTTCGAATTGCCTTTGGATAAAAACATCAAGGCGACCAAATATTCCATCAAGGTAGATGACAAGTTGGTAGAAGAAACCATCGAAAACTTGAAGTCTCAATATGGCAACAGCACAAATCCTGAAACTGCAGAAGCGGGGGACAATGTTTATGGAGACTTGGCAGCTGCTGAAACTAGCTTCAACAAAGCTGTTTCTTTAGATTTGACTAAGATCACTAAAAAATTGGCTGGTAAATTCATCGGTCAAGGAAAAGACGCTGTGATCGAATTCGAAGCAAAAGATGTGAAGAAAGGACAGTGGGAAGAAGCTTTCGGACTTTCTGCTGAAGAGGCGGAAGCTGTTCAAGGAGCTTTGACTTTCACTATCAAAAATGTAAACAGAACTGAAGAAGCTGAATTGAATCAAGAATTCTTCGACAAAATCTTCGGTCCTGATCAAGTGAAAACTGAAGAAGAATTCACTGCTAAAGTGAAAGAAACTCTTCAAGGTAACTACGATAAAGAATCAAAAGTTTTCACTGAGGAAGAATTGAAAAAAGTATTGGTTGACAATGCGAATTTGGACCTTCCTGAGGCCTTTTTGAAAGAATGGTTGTTCAAAGCAAACGAAGGCAAAGTAACTGTTGAAGACGTTGAGAAGGAATTTCCTATCTACGCGAAGCAATTGATCTGGTCTTTGGTATCCAATGAATTGGCGAAAGCACATGACATCAAAGCTGAGCACGAAGACGTGATCGCTAAAACCAAAGAAATGATCCGTGAGCAATTTGCAGCTTCTGGCCTTGGGTCCCAGATGGAAGACAGCATGGACATGTTCGTAGACAACTATCTGAAAGGTGAAGAAGGGCAAAACTACATGAACATGCTTACTTCAGTTCAAAATGAGAAAGTCCTATCATTTGTCCAAGACAAGATAGATCTAGAAGAAAAAGACATTAGCATAGACGAGTTCAAGGAACTTTTAGAAAACTAAATTGCTTTTAAGCGTATAAAAAAGTCCTTATTTAAGGGCTTTTTTTATTTTTGTTTACTTCAACCGTTTATAACATGATCAATAAAGACGAATTCAGAAAATACGCCATCCACAATCAAGGTGTGAGCGGCACTGCATTTGACCAGTACACCCAACATATCGAAAACATGACTCGCTCGGTGATTGAGGAAAGACCTCAAAACTTCCGTGAGATCGATGTGTTTTCAAGACTGATCATGGACCGTATCATTTTCCTAGGCACAGGGGTAGATGATCACATTGCAAATATTATTGTAGCCCAGTTACTTTTCTTGGAATCAGTGGATGCTAAGAAAGATGTATTGCTTTACATCAATAGCCCAGGTGGCTCTGTAACTGCAGGTTTGGGGATCTATGACACCATGCAATACATCGGACCGGATGTTGCGACAATCTGTACTGGTATTGCAGCTTCTATGGGAGCAGTATTACTTGCAGGTGGTGCCAAAGATAAAAGATCAGCTCTTCAACATTCCAGAGTAATGATTCACCAGCCATCAGGTGGCATGCAAGGACAATCCAGCGACATGGAGATTTCCTTGAAATTGATCTTGTCGATGAGACAAGAATTGTATCAAATTCTTGCTAACCATACTGGCAAAACTTTCGAAGAAATAGAAAGAGATTCGGATCGTGACTACTGGTTGAAAGCTCCAGAAGCAAAGGCCTATGGTCTGATCGATGAGGTATTAGTTAAAAAATAAAAAATGGCTCAAGTAACCTGCTCGTTTTGTGGTAGAAACAAAAAAGATGTAGATCTAATGGTATCGGGTATTTCTGCCCATATCTGTAATTTCTGCATCGAGCAAGCTCACATGATTCTTGGAGAGGAAGAAAAAACCAAGAAGAGTGATGCTGCAAAACCTAAATTTAAATTAAAGAAACCTAAGGACCTGACTACCTATCTTGGTCAATATGTGATCGGACAGGAAGATGCAAAGAAGGTACTCACTGTTGCTGTATACAATCACTACAAGCGATTGTTACAAAAAGATGAACAGGACGAAATCAAAATTGAAAAGTCCAATATCATCATGGTGGGTGATACCGGTACGGGAAAAACCTATCTTGCAAAGACCTTGGCTAAAATCTTGGAGGTACCATTCTGCATAGCTGATGCGACAGTTTTGACAGAAGCTGGATATGTCGGAGAAGATGTGGAAAGCATTTTAACTCGCCTGCTTCAAGCTGCTGACTACAATGTTGAGGCAGCCGAAAGAGGCATCGTATATATTGACGAAATAGATAAAATCGCAAGGAAGTCCGATAACCCGTCCATCACTAGAGATGTAAGTGGAGAAGGTGTTCAGCAGGCTATGCTAAAGCTTCTTGAAGGAACTGTAGTCAACGTTCCACCTCAAGGAGGAAGAAAGCACCCTGACCAGAAAATGATTGCTGTAAACACAGAGAATATCTTGTTTATCTGTGGTGGTGCATTTGATGGTATCGCAAGACATATTGCAAAAAGACTCAATACTCAACCTCTAGGCTTTAGCAAAGCAGGGACTGCGGCTTTGGCTGACAGAGAGAATCTCTTGCAATACGTAACTGCTCAGGATTTGAAAGCCTTTGGCTTGATTCCTGAATTAATTGGCCGTCTTCCAGTTTTGACTCATTTGGACCCTCTTCACAAGGATGCCTTGAAAAGAATCCTTACTGAGCCTAAAAATGCATTGACCAAGCAATACACCAAGCTATTGGCAATGGAAGGTGTTGATTTGGTCTTTGAAGAAAGCGGAATTGACTTCATTGTTGAAAAAGCTGTTGAGTACAATCTTGGCGCAAGAGGATTGAGATCCATTTGCGAAGCAATCATTACTGATGCTATGTATGAATTACCATCTGATGACTCAATCAAAGAACTGGTTATCGATGGAGAATACGCTAAAAGCAAGTTTGACAAGTCAAAATTCAAAAGACTTCAGGTAGCTTAAATAAGCACAATTAATCAAAAAGAAAGCCCGTCAAGTATTTGACGGGCTTTTTTATTTCCAAGGAATTGACTTTCTATTCCAATTCAATTTCGAAGTAGTATTCAGTTCCGTCATTAAACATCCCCAAAACTACAATATCTTCCCCTCTCAAGTCATCAAGGATTTCCAGAATATTGTCGGCATTCGAAACTCTATACCTTCCGTTTTCAGACATGATAGACGTTACGATGAAACCAGGTCTTGCTCCAGCTTGTCTCCATTTTGGTGTTCCTACAGTATTGATCAAAGCACCACCAGAAATATCTAATCTTTCCATCTGCTCAGAAGTAATATCTTCAAATACAACTCCTTCAAACTCAAAAGTCTTAGGCTCAACCTTTTTCACGATATTGGTATCGCCATCGAAGTTTTTCAAAGTAGCCTTTGTCTCCACCGTCTTACCATCTCTCAAATATTTAACAGAAACCTGGTCTCCTGGTCTCTTTCTAGCCACCAATTCCTGAAGGACAGCGACATTGGTAATATCTCTTCCATCGATTCCGATGATGATATCTCCAGCTTTCAAACCAGCTTCCTCTCCACCACTATTTTCATTTACTCCTCCGACATAAACACCTTGCTCCACTGGGAATTCTGTATTCAATCTTTCACCTAATTCAGGAGAAACATCTTGGATAGAAACCCCTAAAAGCCCTCTTTGAACAGCGCCATATTTCATCAAATCGTCCATCACTTTTTTAACAAGTGTACTTGGAACGGCAAAGGAATAACCAGTAAATGTCCCGGTGCTTGAAGCAATAGCTGTATTAATACCAATCAATTCTCCAGCTAGGTTCACCAAAGCACCACCAGAGTTTCCTGGGTTCACTACAGCGTCTGTTTGAAGGAATGATTCTACAGATAGGCTATTTTCCACATCTCTCAGGATTCCAATATTTCTTGCTTTTGCTGAAATAATACCAGCAGTAACAGTAGAGTTCAAGTTGAAAGGGTTTCCAACTGCAAGAACCCACTCCCCTATTTTCGTATCATCAGAATCTCCAAACTTCACAAAAGGAAGGTTTTTATCATCAATTTTCAATAGGGCCAAATCAGTTGTAGGATCAGTTCCTATAATCTTGGCTACATACCTCTTATTGTTTTCAAGAGAAATATCAACTTGAGATGCACCTTCTACCACATGGTTATTGGTAACGATATATCCGTCAGAGGAAATAATAACTCCAGATCCGGAACTTACTGGAGCTTGCATTCCGCCCCCACCTTGACCTCCTCTTGGAGGCATCCCAAAGAGTTCTTGAAGTGGATCTCTTTGTGACCTAGAATTATATGAAATCGTGCTTTTTACGTGTACCACTGCCGGGGTAACTAAATCAGCAGAGGCTACAAAATTGATCCCATCTGGAATCTTAAAGTCATCTCCGGTCAGGAGATTAACAAAACTGGTTTGTTGTTTTTCGTCAAAGGAATTGGCTTCTTGTGGTTGTATCAAAAAACTCACTCCTGCTAAAGCAACAATGCCACCGATTACTGAGGCCAGTAGCATGCCGAGAAAGAATTGTCTTTTGCTCATAGTTATTGAATTTATTTAATATTTAGAATTGCTACTACTTAGACATATTTTTAAAGAAAATAGGTGCATAGAACTCTTTAAATTAACAAGAATTAACCGCATTTCACGTCCGTTCACAATTAAAAAAAGGGCGATTATCGCCCCTTTGATTATTTAACCTCAATTGAGGCCTTTGCTAGCTTTTTCTCAGCCTTTGGCAAATTGATCTTTAAGACTCCATCTTCATAAACTGCCTCAATCTGATCACTCAATACATTATCAGGAACATAGAATGAACGACTAAAGGACCCATATTGTGTTTCAATGTTATGGAAATTTTTCCCTTCTTTCTTTTCTTCTATTTTTCTTTCACCGGAAACTGTTAATCTACCTTCCGTAAAATCAACTTTGAAATCCTCCTTCTTCATTCCTGGAACAGCCACTTGAAGTTCAAAGCCCTTTTCATCTTCCGCAATATCTACAGCAGGACTAAACTGTCTCTGTACAGTTCTGAATGACTCATTAAAGAATTTGTCTAAAACGCCTCCAAATGAGGATGGAAACAATGGGTCTAATTGGTTATACTTTTCTAATTTCATGATCTTGTTGGTTTAAGTATTTATATCAACACCTTAGAAAAATTAATACCAAGTGAATTTTTATGTCATTTTGACTTAAAAACCAGGCTCAAAACACCAGAGTCGGTCATTTAGTCAGAGTCAAATCATTTAAATTTACGGTTATCCAAGAGTCCATTTTTTCATATATTCATTCAAAATTTCACAATATGCGGACGCAAAAGAGTTTAACATTCTTAGTTTTTGTCTTTGTAATAAGCCTATATAACTCTCAAATTTCCTATTCTCAAGATTCTGGAATAATTGATTCCCTTTTAAACGAAACTTTTCAAGGAAAGCCATCAAATGACTCTTTACAATTCGAGGAAATTTCTGATGAGGAGGCAAAAAAAATAAGTGAAAGAAATGCTAGACTAGGACAGATCTTATCTCAACTAATCTCTAGGACCAAAAAATATTCTTTAAATCTAAGTAAGACCAGGATTGATCTCAACCAACCTTTGGACACTCTTGATATGATGGATAATCTTCCCATCTTAAGAAATTATTTGAGCTCTATGGAGAATCTCTCCAGAGATACCAGCGAAATAATCAATTCAAGATTTTTGAATGGGATGGGGAATCTTCTAGAGACAATCCATGAAGAAACCTCCCAGTATGAAGAAATTCTTTCTGAAAGGATTGAAATTCTCAATGAATCAAACTCTGTAATACAGGAAATAAAAAACGATTCAATTTTATACATCAGTCAAGAAGAACGACTAACCATCCCAGAATTGGATGAGGAGCTATCCAAACTAGACAGAACTATAAAAACAATTGAGAAGAATATTTTTGACCAAGAAATCAAGCTAACTCGAATTCAGGCAAGCCTTTCCGAATTAAATTCCAGGTTTATTTCTCTTGAACAATACTTTTTTCTTAAAAAAAGAGAAGTAGCGAAACAAGCTTGGAAAAAGGAGATCAATTTCATTTGGGAACCAAGAAACTATAACAGCGACAGCTCTTCCTTTACAAAGATTCTCACAAAATCAATTGCCGCAAATCAAACAATCAGCTTCATTTTTCTAAAAAGGAACCTCACTTCAATCGGTTTATTTTTAGCATTGATGGTTGCTATATTGTGGTCTTCCCATTCTCTAATAAAATCAATCAAAGAGGAAAAAGATCATAGTTCAGCCATTTTAGCTAGAAGCAAATTTTTCAAAAGTCATCAAATAAGCTCAACATTTGTATTTCTATTACCGCTGCTTTTTATTCTTTTCAATAGGCCTCCGATGGCTTTCGCCTCTATCCTTTCCCTACTTTTTACCATTTTATCTACGCCATTAATCAAAGTCCATTTCCCAAAAAAGATTTACACCTATTGGGTCATATTCTTTGCGTTAAACTTCATTAGCCCTACTATTGGATTGAACTGGGATAATTATTTTGATGAAAGATATTTTCTAATTTTTGCCAGTCTAGCAACTTTAACTTTAGGATTTTTAACTCTTAGATATGCTCAAAAAAACAAGTTCGCCGGAAGCAATCTTGTCAAATTCTTAGCAACATTAACTATACTATTCGAAGTATTTGCATTTTTAGTCAACTGTTTAGGTAGGTATAATCTTGCTAAGCTATATACTATAGTTGGTATCTCGAGTTTCTATAGAGGGGTAGGCTTATATATTTTCACTCTAGTTGTATTAGAATCCGTTTATTTACTATTAGAATCGAAAAAGAATGCCTCATCTATCACCTCCTATTTTGATTTTCAAGAACTCGAATCAAGACTTAGTGGATTATTATATTTAGTTGGATTTTCTATATGGGCTTACGGGATCCTATATTACTTAGGCTATTTCGATCCGATCTTCAATGTCCTTAACGAATTCTTAACTAAAGAAAGAATTTTAGGTGACACATCTTTCACCTTTGGCACTATTGCATTATTTATAGTTATACTATTGATTTCTTATTTCTTAGCTAATAACATAGCATATTTCTTTTCAGCAAGGGATCAAAAAACAGCAACAAGTAGAAAAAACAGGCTTGGTAGTTCTATACTTTTAATCAGACTTACAATCTTTATCATCGGTTTTTTAATAGCTGCAGCAGCAGCTAAAATCCCGCTTGACAAAATTACGATCGTATTAGGTGCTTTATCCGTAGGTATTGGTTTTGGGCTTCAGACCATCATAAACAACTTAGTCTCAGGAATTATTCTGGCATTTGAAAGACCGATCCAAATTGGTGATGAAATAGAAGTAGGGACAAATTCAGGAACTGTAAAAGAAGTTGGAATTCGGGCCAGTAAAATACAAGCCTATGACGGATCTGAAATAGTTGTTCCTAATGGAGACCTATTATCCCAAAGCCTAATAAATTGGACTCTTTCAGACAAGAGAAGAAGGATAGAATTAATAATCGGAGTAGGCTATGACTCTGATATAAAACAAGTTAAGGAGATTTTGGAACAGGTTTTAGACAGAGATCAAATTCTCAAAATCCCAAAACCAAAGGTATTACTTCAAAACTTTGGAGATAGTTCCGTCGATTTCAGGCTATTGTTTTGGGTCGACAGTATGGATATTTGGATTGATAAACGATCTGAAGTGATGACTGCAATTTTTGAATTATTCGCTGAAAATGGCATAGAAATTCCATATCCAAAGAGGGACCTACATGTAAAAACATTCCCTTCAAACTGGAGCGAAAAAATATCAAAACCTGGGGATGATCCTGGTCTCTAAAAGAAAAATCAAATCCTTATTAAAAAAGAAAATCCCCCAGTAAAATCCGGGGGAAACCATAAATTCTAAAAGTAGAGCTTATGCTTTCTTAACGTTGATGGCATTAGGACCTTTTTTCCCATCCTTGACATCATAAGTTACTTTGTCATTCTGAGCTACTTTGTCCACAAGTCCGGTCGCATGAACGAATACATCACTTTGTGATTCGTCATCAACGATAAATCCAAACCCTTTGGCCTCATTGTAAAATTTTACTGTTCCGGTAAACATAATAAATTGTTATAAATTGTAATTGAAAGTGCTTTAAAAGTAAATATTCAGCGAAAAAAAACAAAATATTAGTTTTTTATTTTGATGAAATGAAAAAAATTATTTTGATCCGTCATGCAAAATCAGCTTGGGACAATCCTTGGCTTAATGATCATGATCGACCACTTGCAGATCGAGGAAAAAAAGCGGCTCCTTTTATGGGGCAAAAACTCGTTAAGAAAAATATTTTTCCGGACTTAATTTTATCTTCTACGGCGTTACGAGCTAAAGAAACTGCGATACTTATATCTAAAGAAATAGGTTACCCAATAAATAAGATGGAGCTTATTGATCAATTATATCATTCCTCTCCATCATTAATGATGAAGTACTTACATATGCAAAAGGATCATGATAATATAATTTTCTTAGTTGCTCACAATCCAGGTATGACTGATCTAGTTAATTATCTTGGATACCCTTTAGACAACCTTCCTACAGCTGGTATTGTAGGGTTCCAATCATCTGTGGAAAAATGGTGTGATTTAAAACCTGAAAATGTTTCGTTTTGGTTTTACGATTATCCTAAGAAAGGAAAGTAATTCAGAACTTTCTTACATCTTGAATTACTTCATTGAACTTTTCCACATTAGAAATCAAATAATCGATTTTTTCAGCAACTTCCTTCGGATCACTTAAATCTCCATTAGACTTAAAATCTTGAAACTTTTCCAATTCTGGAAAGTCTACATCGCTTGACTTCCTGATATCAGCTTGCATTTCGGTATCTACAATTCCCGGAGCCAGGCTAAAAAACTTAAAATTGTCAGACTTATTTTCTTTCGCAGCTACAAGTGTAAACATTGCTAAAGCAGCCTTTGTACTACAATAGCCTCCCCAACCTGAAACGGGTCGACTAGAAGCTCCAGAGCTAATGTTAATCACTATGTTTTTTGAAGAGGTGAATTTATAAGATTTAACAAACGAATTTGTCAGAAACATCGGAGCAAGTAAATTCAAATTGACCTGCGTTCTCATCTCGGACGGATGTAGTTTACCAATTGGCTTAATCTCTCCTATCCATCCTGCATTATTGATTAGAATGATTGTTTCATAATTGGCTATGGGAAAAATCGATTCCAACTCCTTATCCAATACTTCCAATTCTGACAAATCAATAGGAAGCTGGGTCAAATTGGAAGCCTCAATATTTAATTTCGTCCTAGAGATTGCTAGAACCTCTACGCCTTCTTTCTTCAGAAATTGATCTAATATAGCTCTACCAAGACCCTTACTATGGCCTGTGAGAATTAATAGTGTTTTTGACATGATGGTCAGGTGGTTAGGGTGATTATCAGGATTACAACAAGGATCATCCCAAAAAAGTTGTAGAAAGACCAAATCGGCCTAAACAACTGATTACCAATACTATATTTTAAAATAAAAAAGGAGATTGAATTTAATCAATCTCCTTTCGAATGTTATTTGTTGAAAATCAGAGAATATATTGAGACAAATCTCTATTCTTTACAAGTGAGCTTAGCCTCTCTTGAACCATCTCCTTGGTCACCATGATTTTAGAATTAGCCTCAATGGTATCAGGAACCTCAAACAAGAAATCATTTAGCAGATGTGACATCACTGTGTGAAGTCTTCTAGCTCCGATATTTTCAACTTCCTGATTGATCAGGAAAGCTAATCTTGCTATTTCCTCAATTGATTCATCATTGAATTCCAAGAATACTTCCTCAGCTTCAAATAAAGCCTGATATTGTTTCGTCAATGCATTTTTTGGTTCTCTTAAAATCCTTGAGAAATCTTCCTGAGTCAAACTATTCAATTCAACCCTAATTGGAAATCTACCCTGCAACTCGGGAATCAAATCAGAAGGTTTGCTCACATGGAATGCCCCCGCAGCGATAAACAAGATATGATCCGTATTAATCACACCATACTTTGTATTAACAGAAGATCCTTCTACTATCGGTAACAAATCACGCTGTACTCCTTCACGACTCACGTCTGGTCCACCACCATTTTTTCCGGATTTGGAAGCAATTTTATCAATCTCATCTATGAAAATAATCCCATTGTTTTCAGCCAATCTGATTGCTTCTTCTTTTACTTCATCAAAGTCAATCAATTTAGAAATTTCTTCTTCCAGCAATACTTTTCTTGCCTCGGCAATACTCAATTTTCTCTTCTTGGTCTTCTTAGGCATCATTCCCGAAATCATATCCTGAAGACCTGCCATGCTGGCATCATCCATCATTCCATTCCCAATCATTCCTACACCAACCGGAGAAGAGGCCTTTACACTGATTTCAATTTTCCGATCATCCAAATCACCATTTCTAAGCTTTTCTCTGAATCGCTCCCTTGTTCTTTCATTCAATTCGGAATCATTGGATGGTTCATTTTCTTCACCTCCAGCAGGAACAGGAGCTTGACGAAAACCAGCTCCTTTGACAGGAGGAATCAAAATATCCAAGATAATCTCCTCCACAGCCTCAGCAGCTTTTTCTTTCACTCCTTCATTCTTTATTTCTCTCACCAAGTGAACAGATTGTTCTACTAGGTCACGAACCATACTTTCCACATCTCTCCCCACATATCCTACTTCAGTAAATTTAGAAGCTTCTACCTTGGTAAAAGGAGCTTGAGCAACCTTTGCCAACCTTCTGGCTATTTCGGTTTTACCCACACCAGTTGACCCAATCATTAATATATTATTCGGAACTATGTCCTTTTGGATCTCAGACTTCACCATCATACGTCTCACTCTATTTCTTAGAGCTATAGCAACGTTCTTTTTGGCGTCTTTCTGACCAATAATGTATTTATCCAACTCCTCAACAATCTGCCTAGGAGTCAATGAAAAAGGTGAATTCATAATCAATTTGTTAAAGTGGTTTAGTTTTCCTCTTCACGGAAAAAGGAGCCTTGTGAGCTCCTTTATTTTATTTTGAAGCCTGATATTCTGGCTGAAAGGCAAACTGAAGAGGTCTGTCTACCTTAGATTTCAATAATGCAATGTCCAATACTTCAGAGACCTGATCCACAAAATGGAAATCAATTCCCTTGATGTATTGTTCATCTATTTCTTCAATATCTCTTTGGTTCTTTTTACAAAGGATGATCTCCTTGATTCCAGCTCTTTTGGCAGCTAAAATCTTCTCTTTAATCCCTCCCACTGGCATCACTTTTCCAATCAAACTGATCTCCCCAGTCATAGCAACTTTAGCTTTTACCTTTCTTTGGGTATAAACAGAAGCCATAGCAGTCAACATCGTAATACCTGCTGAAGGACCATCTTTAGGAACAGCACCCGCTGGTACGTGAATATGCAGATCGTATTGATCAAATACGCGATGATCAATTCCAAGATCCTCTGCTTTGGATTTTAAGTATGAAAGAGCAGTCATCGCTGATTCTTTCATAACATCACCCAATTGGCCAGAAAGAGTTAATTTCCCTTTCCCTCTACTCAAGCTGGATTCAATAAATAGAATCTCTCCTCCCACACTTGTCCATGCAAGACCTGTTACTACCCCAGCGATAGAATTATCCTGATATGACTCCTTATCAAATATTTCAGAGCCCAATATTTTTCGGACAGCAGCAGGAGTGATTTTTGCATCGTATTCCTCTTCCATTGCGATGGATTTCGCAATATTTCGGATTACTTTCCCAATCGCTCTTTCGAGATTACGTACACCTGACTCGCGAGTATAATCCTCAATGATTTTCACCAATGCTGCTTTCTCAAATCGGATTTGATTAGCCTTTAATCCATGCTCTTTTCTTTGCTTCGGCACCAAATGACGCTTGGCAATCTCCACCTTTTCTTCCTGAGTGTAGCCCGTCACCTCAATGATTTCCATTCTGTCTCTCAAAGCAGGCTGAATAGTATCTAGAGAGTTTGCTGTCGCAATGAAAAGAACTTTACTCAAGTCATATTCTACCTCGAGGTAATTATCTAAAAAGGCGAAGTTTTGCTCTGGATCAAGAACTTCCAAGAACGCAGAACTAGGATCACCCCTGAAATCAGAAGAAAGCTTATCAATCTCATCCAGTACAAATACAGGATTGGAGATTTTCACCTTTTTCATGTTTTGAATGACTTTGCCTGGCATAGCACCTACATAAGTCTTTCTATGACCTCTAATCTCTGCTTCATCATGAAGACCACCCAAAGACATTCTGATGTATTTCCTTCCCAAAGAAGCCGCAATTGACTTTCCTAGAGAGGTTTTTCCCACTCCAGGAGGGCCGTACAAGCAAAGAATAGGTCCTTTCAAATCATTTTTAAGCTTCAACACTGCCAAATATTCAATGATTCTTTCTTTCACTTTTTCCAGTCCAAAGTGATCTGAATCCAATATTTTCTTAGCGTGCTTTAAATCAAAATTATCCTGAGTAAACTCATTCCACGGCAATTCAACCATGGTTTCGGCATAGTTCAATGCGATTGGATATTCTGCAGCAGAAGGATTGATTCTAAGAATTTTATCCAATTCTTTTTCAAAATGCTTCGCTACTTCAGGTGGCCAGTTTTTCTTGGCACCTCTCAGCCTCAAGTCTTCTACTTCTTTTTCAGGTCCTTCCTCTCCCAATTCGGTTTGAAGAACTTTCATTTGCTGACGCAAGAAGTAGTCTCTTTGTTGTTGATCGATATCAGTATGAACTTTCTTTTGAATTTCTGATTTCAACTCCAGCATCTGGATATCTTTCATCATAAATTCCAAAAGCAAAGTAGCCCTCTCTACCCCATCATTGATCTCCAATAATCTTTGCTTGGATTCTACCGGAGCATTGATATTGGAAGAAAGAAAATGGGTGAGGAAAGGGGTATTGTCAATATTATCCAAAGCCACTTGAGCTTCACGTGGAATCTCTGGGTTCAAATGCAAAATCCTTGTCGCAGCTTCTTTGAGAGACTCCTCCAAAGCTTTTATTTTCTTTGAGCTTTTAGGAAAATTCTCTTCCAGATAATCAACTTTTGCAATGAAATAAGGATCATCCGTCACATGTTCACTGATCTGGAATCTCTTTTTACCTTGGATGATGATCGTAGTATTTCCATCAGGCAAAACAATCATTTTAATGATTTTCGCCAAGGTTCCTACCTGGTAAATATCGTCCCATCCCGGATCATCTGTATTTGGATTGATCTGAGCACAAACTCCGATCATTTTATCTCCCTTTTGGGCTTTCTTCACCAATTTGATAGAACGCTGACGCCCCACAGTAATTGGAATAACTACCCCCGGAAACAAGACGGTGTTTCTTACCGAAAGGACAGGGATTTCTTCCCCGTAATTATCTTTTCCCTGCTGATCATCTTCCTCGTCCGTAATCAACTGGATCAGATCACCCTCACCAGCAAACTCCCCTACCATCAGATTTTCAAACATGGAATTTTCGAATTGACTCATATAGACATAATGACAGACAAGCTGTCGGTTTTTGGCTTAAATAAAGAAGGAACCTTCAATGTACGAAGGTTCCCCGGTAAAGTTCAATGGCCATGCCAATCATAGAATGGGTCAGAATGGCAGAAAATAAAAAGGCCAGATTATAAAACCTGGCCTTTAGAAATATTTTCAATTACTGATCAACCACCAGTGAAGATTTTCAAAATGTCATTTCCTATAACAAATACCATCAGAACCAAAAGGATAGCCATACCAACCTTTTGAGCATTTTCCAAGAATTTGTCAGAAGGAGCTCTACCAGAAATCATTTCATACAATAGGAACATGACATGTCCACCATCCAAAGCTGGTATTGGAAGTAAATTCATGAAAGCAAGAATCATGGAAATCAAACCTGTGATACTCCAGAATTTAGTCCAATCCCAAGTATCTCCATAGATCTTAGCCATTCCGATTGGGCCACTGACATTTCTAGCAGAAACTTCACCGGTAAACATTTTACCCATCGCTCTGGCATTCAAAATCACCACACCAAAGGCTTTTTCAGTTCCTTTTTTCAAAGACTCTCCTACTCCGAAGCTTCTTCTTACTGGATCAATAAGTGGATTAGCAGCAATTCCAATTCTATTATCTTCAGAAACAGGAATAGACAAAGTATCAATTGCATTTTGGCTTTGAATAACAATCTCAGCGTCTTTGTTTTCATACCCGACTAAAGCAGACCTCATCTCATCAAAGTACTCGACTTTGTGGCCATTTACAGCCAAAATCTTGTCTCCTACTTTTACACCAGCTTTTTCTGCCTCACTCCCTTCATCTACAATCCCTACATCAAATGGATATCTAATGGAAACAAATTTGGTAAATGCCTCATCTGAATTGAATGAATTGATAAAGCCTTTTGGAATCTCAATTTTCAAGATTTCTCCACCTCGATCAACCGTATAATATCCATTCTCACTCAAAAGAACCTTTCCACTGGTCAAATCTCCCAATCCTTGATAAGGTTCTCCATTGACATCAATGATTTTATCTCCAGTTTTCAAACCTATAGATTCACCATATTCATAGGCTACGATTCCATTTTCGACGATTTGGTCTCTTGAATAATAAGTTTCCCCATTATTGTAAACCATGAAAAAGAAAATCACGATACCGGTAATGACATTGACAATGATACCTCCTAGCATCACAATCAATCTTTGCCAAGCTGGCTTAGAGCGGAATTCCCAAGGCTGAGGCTCCGCAGCCATTTGCTCTGTATCCATGGATTCATCAACCATCCCAGAGATTTTTACAAAACCTCCCAAAGGAATAGCTCCTATTGAATATTCAGTTTCACCCCACTGGAACCCAGCGATTTTCGGAGGAAAACCGATAGAAAACTTTTCTACTCTCATGCCAAACATCTTGGCAGTCAATAAGTGGCCCAGCTCATGAAGCCCCACAAGGATTGATAATCCCAGGAGCAATTGGCCCACCATAATTAATGTATCCATTATACTTTACGCTTTATTAGTTTCTCTGTAATTTCTCTTGCCTGACTGTCTGATTGCACATAATCTTCCAAAGAAGGATGTGAAATAAAAGTGGCCTGCTCCAAAGTTTCCCCAATCAAATCAGACATTTCCAAAAAGCCAATTTCTTCTTTTAAGAAAGCAGCAACGGCTATTTCATTGGCAGCATTAAGCACACAAGGAGCATTCCCTCCTTTTGCTAAAGCATCAAATGCAAGCTGTAAGTTCCTGAATGTTTTCAAATCAGGCTGCTCGAATGTCAAATTAGGATAATTAATGAAGTCAAATCGCTCAAAATCGCTCTTCAAACGATGGGGATAACTTAAAGCAAACTGAATGGGGATACGCATATCTGGCAAGCCAAGTTGTGCTTTCAGCGAACCATCCTCAAATTGTACCAACGAGTGAATAATACTTTGAGGGTGAACCACCACATCAATTTGCTCGGTTTTCAAACCGAAAAGCCACTTCGCTTCAATTACCTCAAGTCCTTTGTTCATAAGAGAAGCAGAATCGATTGTAATCTTTGCTCCCATTTCCCAATTGGGATGCTTCAAAGCCTGAGCTTTGGTTACAGTTTGCAAAAATTCTCTATCCTTTCCTCTAAATGGACCTCCGGAAGCAGTCAGAATGATTTTCTCAATAGGATTATGAAATTCTCCTACCAAGCATTGAAAAATCGCTGAATGCTCAGAATCGACCGGATAAATATTCACTCCGTACTCTTTGGCTAGCTGAGTGATAATTTCTCCAGCAACTACCATAGTTTCCTTGTTGGCCAGAGCTATTTGTTTTCCTGCTTTGATTGCATTGACTGTCGGTATTAAACCAGAGTATCCAACCAGTGCTGTCAAAACAACATCTATCCCTTCCATTTCCACGACTTGAGCCAATGCCTTTTGTCCAGCAAAGACTTTGATATCGTGAGGAATTAAGGCCTCTCTAACTTTGGAATAATTGGCTTCATTACCAATCACTACAGCATTTGGGTTAAACTCCAATGCCTGAGCAATCAGCAAGTCGCAGTTGTTTTGTGCTGTGAGAACTTCTACTTCAAAGTCCTGTGGATGCTGACGAATCACCTCCAGAGTTTGAGTACCAATACTTCCGGTGCTACCCAAGATGGCTACGCGCTTCGCTTCTGTCATTCAATTGTATTTATGAGGAAATAAAACCTTCTAATTAAAATGAAGGTTAGATTCATAGGCTGACAAAATTACAAGATGCCGAGACTTTTCCTTGTACAAATCGTCAGTTTTTCACTTTCGGAAAAATATTTGAGTGCTTTGCTTCTTAAAAGATGTGAATTTCAGCATCTAATCAATAAAAAGGACGTGAATTTGAAAAAGCTTACCTATGAAAAATTTTCTAAAAACAACTGGAATTTCATTTATAGCTGGATTGGCCGGTGCTGCTCTCTGGACTTCGATTGACAATTCAAATCCAGCAACCCCCATAATCCCATCAAATCAAGAAGAAAGTCAATTTGGACAATTCACTTCAAATTGGGTTTCTCCTCCAAGCAATTCCTATTCTACGAACCCTCCCATTTCCTTTGTAGAGGCTTCCGAAAATAGTACCGAATCTGTCGTTTTTATCAAAAACTTCTCAGGAAGTGACCCTAGGAGGTATAGTATGTTTGATTATTTCTTCGGTTCTGGTCCTACTCAACAAGTTAGCACTGGTTCAGGAGTAATCATCTCCCAAGATGGATATATCGTCACAAACAATCACGTGATTGATCGAGCGGAAACTATAGAGGTGGTACATAAAAAGAGAACCTATCAGGCGAGATTAATCGGTACTGACAAAAATACGGACATCGCAGTATTGAAAATCGAAGGCGAGAATCTTCCTGCCATCAAAAAAGGTTCTTCTAAAAACTTAAAAATCGGAGAATGGGTCATTGCTGTCGGTAATCCATTCAATTTGACATCAACCGTCACTGCAGGAATTGTTTCTGCCAAAGAAAGACAGATCAATATTCTGGGTGGTGATTTTCCGTTGGAAAGTTTTATCCAAACTGACGCTCCTATTAATCCAGGAAACTCCGGTGGAGCTTTGGTCAATGTCCAAGGCGAATTAGTAGGTATCAATACCGCTATATTATCAAGAACTGGATCTTATACAGGCTACGGGTTTGCAGTACCTGTAGATATAGCTATGAAAGTGGCCAACGATATGATTCAATACGGTGAGGTTCAAAAGGCCATACCGGGAATAGACGCGGTGGAAATTACCCCCGAATTAGCTGAGGAAATGAACATTCAAACATTGGATGGAGTAATCGTCACTCATGTAGTAAAAGGCGGTGCGGCTGATAAAGCTGGGCTTCAAAGGAACGATGTGATTACCCAACTTGGAAATCAGTCTATTTCAGGGATGGGTAGCTTTGAAGAAGCTCTTTCCTATTATTATCCAGGAGAAAATCTTCCCATAACTTATACACGAAATGGTCAGAGACAATCTGGCAATCTCCTACTTCAGAATTTGGAGGGTGGCACTGGAGTTCTCAAAAGAGAGTTTTACAGCTCAAAGCTTTTAGGAGCACAATTGGAGGCAGTAAATACGATTGAAAAAGATCGATTAGGAATCTCAAACGGAATAAAAATCACTGGTTTGACCAGAGGCTATTTACGTGACCTGGGATTAAGAGACGGTTTTATCATCACTCAAATTAACCGCGAACCGGCTCTGGACCCTAAATCAGTTGGAAAATATCTGGAAGAGTACAGTGGAAAGCTTCTGCTTGAAGGAGTTGCCTCCAATGGGCAACCCTTCATGCAAAGCTATAATATCCGATGAAACGGAAATCAATTTGAATTTGGCAAGGGCTGAACCCATTGAAAGGTTTGGCCCTTTTCATTTATTAAATCCCCCCAGATCACATAAGAATCTTTCACGTCAGAATAATTCCAAGCTCTCTGAATAGATTGATTTGGCTGAAGGAAAACACCGGGATTCCATAATAGAACAGGTCTCAAGTCAGGGGCATCAGTTTCTGCCTTTTCAAAACTTTTTACCAATGGATTGATCCCATGGAATTCAGGAAACCCATCATATAGTTCCTGAACAGGGTTTGCGTACTCTTCTTTCAACTGAACAGAAAGGACACCAAACCTTCCTAGTGTCCCAAACTGCTTCTGACTTCTAATGGAGTTATATACAGAAATGGATTCTATCTGATGAAATGGGATTTCAACCAAGTCCCCAATATTATAAAATGGAACACTGTTCAATAAAATCAGAGGGCTTTCTTCATATTTGAATCCAGCACTGGCTGGAGTCATTCGGATGGAATATTCTTTTTGGCTTCTACTAACAGACACTTTATTCACGATTCCAGATAGGGCTTCTCTTAACGTAGCGACTCCTTCATAATCATTTCCCTGATAAACAGCATCTGCAGTTTCCAATGAACCAGAAAAAGAATTTTCAACTTGATCTATATCACTTCTGTAAACCTGGTCAATAAATTTCCTCGACCTTTTATGATTTAGAATTGACCTTACATCTTCCGAGAAAGGTACTGTATTGTCAAAATTCTGAAATTGAACACTTTTCCATTCACTTTGATTCACTTGGATTTCACCCAATCTATTTCCCATCGGACCAAATTGGTAAACCCATATTTTACTATCACCTCGGTGGGTAACAAGCTTTCTCTCCATTTCAGCTTGATCTTCTAAATAATACTCCTCAGTCATACCCTGATCCACGAAGTATACCGAATATCTGGAATTGGAAACTCCAGAAATTGGTGTGAAGTCAATTTCGAATGGATTCAATTCACCCAAAGTCGAGCTCTTCACGACCCCTGATATAGGAAATCCTTCTAGACTTGGGTCAAATATTTTGAAAGCCAACAAGCCAGAGTTTTCAGAAGAATTCACAGTCACAATCGGAGTAGATTGATTGGATCCAACCTCCACTTTCAGAGGTGAATCAGGGTATTTGGCCTGATCCAATGCCAGCATATTATCGGCATTTTTGGGCACTATAGCTGATGTGAAAATCTTAGGACTATAGACATGGACTAATGCCTCTGTTTGAAATTCACTTCCTGGAATATGAGCTACTAGTTTATAATTTCCTGTAGCCAATTCACTTGGAAGAAAAAATGCCATCCCTTGATCATACTCTGCAGTGTTAAACCTTTCGATCGCCTCAGTTTTCCCTTCACTTGAAACCAAATAAAGGTTTACCAAAGCACCATTTCCCACCAATTCTCCTCTTTCATTCAAAGTGAGAACCTGAAGATTCACCAAGTCTCCACTTACAAATACAGAAGAAGAAACAACCAACTTTACTTGGCTAGAGTTTGCTTGAGAAAAGCCTACTATTGGGCTTAGAAACAAGCAAATAAAGAATAATCGAAGTTTTAAAATTCTTGCCACCATGTTGGTTTTTGATTAGTTACATCTGAAGCCCCTCTATAATCCAAACAATTGGCACAACCTGCCGGGGGAATGAAAGGAACACCAGGAATCGGTTCACAAGGATCCTGAAACACTAAAGTGTAGGGTAAATCCTGAGGATACAAAAACCATCTATAGGATGATTCATGCGCTACAAAGAAAAAGCCAGATACCTTTTCTTCTGCATCATTGACATTTCTAATATTGGTCACCAAAGTAAAGGGAGGTGGATCAAAAATCCCTCCACCACTTTGCTGTTGAGTGGCTAACTGATCCCAAAACTGATAGGCTTGTTCGGACAAACTGTATTGAGTAATATATGCCGAATATTCGTACTGAACTTGCTCATTATCATCCGTTTCCAGAAAGAAAAGATCATGATTATATCCACCTGAATTATCTTCCCATACATTGATTTGTTGATAATCATAAATATTGGTTGCGTAGCACCTTTTATTCGGATTACCATCCGGCAAAAGAGATGATTCAAAAACCCAACTTGGAATAATTTTCCAGCGGTACCTTAATGGCTCACTAGTCTCATTGTCTCCCAGTGGAACAGATAGCTGAACACCTCTTTGCTCTACTATTTGTGCTACACCATTGACATCAATACTTTTTAAAATCGTCTGGTGCTCTATGTCTATCTCTTCAATAGCAGGAGCCGGATACAATTGATCATCGATAGATTCATAAACCTCACCATTCGCCAACTCTACATGAACACGATAGTCTACATTTTCTTGAGCAGCAAAATCAACATCATCTATCAGGTATCTCTGTTCATCAATACTCCAGGAGTAACTATAAGTATCACCTTCAGAAGTCAACAAACTAACATCCGCATCAGAAATCACTTGATCAATTACATTGGTCACATCACTAGTCCATCTCAAAGCAACATAAAACCTCATGGCAGGAGCCGGATTGAGGCATTGCTCGGTATAGGAAACATTGGAAATAAATCCGTCTATCACAAGACGGGTCGCTTCACCCTCCACATCGAACTTGATAGGGTCTATGCAAGTCGTCAATAAGAACAAACTTGCTAAGGCAAAAATCCTTCTCATGTTCATAATTTGAAATTGTAAGAAATTGATGGGAAAGCACTTCCTAGGACTGATAGCTGAAAGGCATTTCCTCTTTGTGTGAAATAAACTGAGAATGGATTCCTTCTACTATAGACATTATATACTGAGAAAACCCATTCCCCATCGACTTTCTTATCCTTCTTTAATCCGCTTTTTAGGGTGAAGGCAAGATCCATTCTGTGATAATCCGGAACTCTATATTGATTCCTATCACTGTAATTCAAAATGGATAAAAAGTCCTCATACTGGAATTTGGAAACAGGTACAGTAATCGGTCTACCAGTTGAATATGCAAAATTCATATTCATGGAGAATCTTCTGCTGAACTTATAATTCATTACCACTGATACATCATGTGGCTTATCATAATTGGATGGGAAGAAGACTCCCTCATTGATAATTTCCTCATCAAAAGGAGACTCATTAAACTGCCTTAAGCTTCTCGAGTAGGTATATCCTAACCAGCCAGTCAGTTTTCCTCTATTTTTTCTCAACATAAATTCAACTCCATATGCTTTTCCTTTCCCCTGAACCAAGTCAGCGTCTAACGTCTCATTTAGCAAAATGGTGGCAGCATTTTTATAGTCAACCACATTTTGGATCCACTTATAATATCCTTCAACCGAGATTTCAAATAAGTTGTCATTCCAGTTTTTGAAAAGACCCAAAGTATATTGGTCTGAAATAGAAGGATCCAAATTATAGCCAGAAGACTTCCAATAGTTCACTGGTGAAATCGCAGCAGTATTGGATATCAAATGGATGTATTGATTTGTTCTGTAGTAACTAGCCTTGAAAGAGCTAGAAGGAGTGATCAACCATCTAAAAGAAACTCTAGGCTCTATCCCAAAATTGGTTTTGGCTACCTCACCATTTTGATAGGTTAAAGTATCAATGATAGAACTTGGAGACTTTGGTGAATTCGGGTCAAACTCATAATAAGTTCCTCCCAAAGTCAGGTAATTGGATACTCTAAGTCCATATACCAAAGACACTTTCGGAGAGATCGAAAATTCATCATTGAAATAAACCGCACTTTCTAATGCACTTTCCTGAGGGATATAGATTGCTTCAGCATTTGAATTCTGTACTCCAGGTTCAAATGTTCCATTATCAAAAGAATAATGGAGAGAACTGATTCCAAAATCCAATTTGTGAGCGGCCCCAATGCTGTAAGAGAAGTCAATTTTTCCCTGATAATTCTTTATTCCCGACGTATAATCAAATCCGAAGTTTTCCTGATTGTTTTCAATATTGCTTTTATAGTCACTTACCACAAAATTGGTTTGCATCAAAAAGTTAGAATTGAATCGATGGGACCATTTGGCTATTGCAGCCTTGGTTTTCCATACGTAAGCAGTATCAGAAGCAAATTCAAAATTATCATCACTCAAATATCCTGAAAAAGTCAAGACATTGTTTTCATCGATGGTATGATTGACTTTCAAATTCACATCATAAAATCCAGCTGCACTTTGATACAAATCTGGATCTTTCATTTGCTTCAGCATCCAATTAGGATATGAAGTTCTACCTGAAAGAATGAATGATGTTTTGTCTTTATTCAATGGTCCTTCCAAAGAAAGTCGAGAAGAAATCAATCCGATTCCACCAGCTACTTCATATTCTTTAGCATTTCCATTTCTCAAATTCACATTCAGAACAGAAGAAACTCGTCCACCATAATTTGCTGGACCGCCTCCTTTATACAATTCAACATCACGAATCATATCTGGGCTAAAAGCGCCAAAGAATCCAAATAAGTGAGAACTGTTATAAATAATTGCCTCGTCCATCATCAGTAAGTTTTGACCTGGGTCTCCTCCTCTTACATTAAATCCGGCCGTCCCTTCTCCTACAGAACTTACTCCTGGAAGAGAGATCAAACTTTTTACAGGATCAACTTCTCCCATGAATGTTGGTAGACTTTTGATCACAGCAATATCTAGAATTTCTCTCCCCGCAATTTTTTCAGATACGGTGATTTCCTGACTTCTAGCAGAAATGGTAACCTCCTCGAGTTTTAGGGTCTGATTAAAAAGTTCTACTTCCAATTCCCCTTCATTGATCACCTGAACAGGAATGGATTGAGCTTCATATCCAGCATACTGAGCCATCAATTTATATTTACCAGGCACCAATGGGAGTTCAAAATTCCCATCAATATCTGTGACGACACCTTGAGAACTATCCAAAACTTGGATACTTGCTCCTATCAAAGGCTCTCCTTCAGAGGCATCTTTTATTGAACCTTTAACCACAACCGGAAGGTTGGAGTTTTCGGGCTTTCCTGAACCAATGATTTTATATTGGTCAAGATTAATATCATTTTCTTCCCAAAATTCGTATTGGTAAGATTCGAGTCCTTCTTGATTGACGATGACAAATAGACCTTTGTACTCAATCAAGCTATACCCATATGTTTCTAATAAGTCATTGATTCCTATCAATGCGTCCTGACCTTTTTCCCCATTTAATAGGAAGGCCTCAATACCCCAGTCATCTTTATAAAAAAACTGGGCTCCTTTTTTAGATTCAAGATTTAGCAAAACCTCTGAGAGAGGTGTGTCTTTGTAATCCTGATCAAAAGTTATCTTTTCAATTCCTGTCTGACCAAAAATGATGGTAGTCTGAATAAAAAAGTAAAATAGTAGTGGTAGTAGTTTTCGCATAAGCGCTTTAACGAAAAAATGCCACCCACAAAGGTGGATGGCATTTTATGTTATTTCTATGGATTATTGATCCCACCAAACTTTGGTATCCAAATTATCTGCACCTTGACGAGCAACAACTGCATCGTAGTTAGTGGAGTTCAAGTTCACCTCGAACAATGGATAAGCTTGACGAACTGGGATTTCTTTGCTGTCGTTCAAAGCATCTTCAGCTGGAGTCAAAGTAGGGAATCCAGTTCTTCTCCAATCAGACCATGCTTCATAACCATTTAGGAAGTTTGCAATCCACTTTTGAGTCAAGATTTGCTCAATAGCTTTGCTGGAATCAAACATAACCCAAGAGTTAGTCACATAAGTAGCATAACCGTCAGCTACACCATACTGATCAAGAGAAGCTTCAATACCTTGGTAGTAAAGATCCTCAACATCACCTGAAATCCAACCCAATTGAGCTGCCTCTGCCATAGAGAACAACACTTGAGCAGAAGTATAAATGAATACAGGAGAATCTTGCTCTCTCATATCTGGTCCGATGAAAGAAACATCAGAGTTAGAGATAGCACCAGCTCTTGCTTCAGAGATACCATAAGGCATACCTACATATTCACCACCATTTTCAGTTGGCTCTGCATACACAGGTACTCGAGGATCCATAGCAACGTTCAATACACCGCCGTTGTCGATAGTCTGCATTCTGTCCATCAAAGTGTTAGACACACAGTGATCACGACGAGTCAAGAATCTAGCGTACCAAGCATTCTGATAAGCAGCTTCTGGTAGGTGAGCGTAATAAATGTTCTCACTATTATCCAAAGCAATTACTCCATCAGATACTGCAGAAGCAAATTCAGAAGCACCTGTAGTAGGATCTACTTCAGACATTCTCAAAGCCATCACCATTCTGATGGTGTTAGCAAACTTTTTCCACATCATCATGTCTCCACCGAAAAGGATATCACCCTCAACAGGAGCTGTTGTAGAAAGATTAGACTGAGCAGTCTTCAATGTAGACAAGATACCTGCATAAACATCAGATTGAGCATCGAATTCAGGCTGACGAATATCTTCAGCAATATCCAAAGACTGAGAATAAGGAATATCACCCCATCTGTCAGTAATAGTCATGAAATAATATGACTGCAAAATCTGAGCAACTGCGATCTGGTTAGCATTAGAACCATATAGAGAAGCCTCTACTTTGGTGTCTTCATCAGAGTTGATCAAGATGATTTGCTCCAAATCCATCAATGGACCACTGTAATACCCACCATAACTAAAGATAATAGTTTGGTAGTTATCAGAACTGGTATATTGAGAACTCGCAATTTGCTGTACATATTGAGCTCCTTGAGTAGCATTAATAGTACCTGGAAGGCTATTGATTGCATTAGTCAATAGAGATGAGGTAATAGCCTTCGTCGTCTGGTTAGGGTTCACATTGGTATCACCAAAATCTCCCAAATCACAGGAAGTAACGCCTACGGCAAGTAATCCTATGAATAAATATTTTGAAATTGATTTTTTCATTTTTCTGTTTTTTAGAATCCTAGACGAATGTCAAAACCTATAGAACGAGTAGCTGGTAACTGACCACTATCTACCCAAGAACCATTGTTTCTTGAGTTTCTAGTATCACCTGATACTTGAGATGGATCAAATCCAGGAACGTTGGTTTTGATCAACCAAGGGTTGTTTGCAACAACTGCAACTGCAGCAGATCTAAACAACTTAGTTCTCTGAAGAAGAGACTGTGGCAAGTTATAGCCGAATCTCACTTCACGAAGTTTTACATAACTAGCGTCATAAACCCACTGCTCATGAAGTGCAAATAGGGACTTCCAGTAAGTGTCAGCTTCTAGGTAAATGTCGTTTTCAGTTCCGTCAGCATAAACACCTTCGAATCTCAAACCACCACCATCTGCAACTGGATCTCTCATAGGAACACCTTTATCGTTGTTTCCAACAGTCATAGTTCCAAGACCAGAATATGCATTAAACATGTTAGAGATTGAGTTTACTTTACCTCCGATTTGCCAATCGATAGTGAAGCTCAATTCGAAATCTTTGTAAGTGAATCTGTTGAAGATACCACCAGTGTAATCAGGAAGGATAGTTCCCAATACTTGGTTTTGCTCAGTCATTGGATAACCATCTTCGTCGATCAAGATGTTTCCAGCTTCATCTCTTTGATATTTTTCACCAATGATTGTACCCCAATCTTCACCAACTTTTGCTCTTGCAGAGATAGAACCCCATCCACCGCCTACACGGTTACCTAAGAATCCGTTCACCAATTGGATCGCGTCGATACCTGGATAGATTTCTTCGATTACGTTTCTACTTCTTGCGAAGTTGAAATTCAAATCCCAGTTGAAGTTAGCAGTCTGAACTGGTGTACCACCGATGGTAGCATCCCAACCTTTAGTGAAGGTTTTACCTGCGTTGATAGTGTATGAAGAGATACCAGTAGTGCTTGGTACTTCAGTAGCCAAGATCTCATTGGTATTATCATAGTAGTAATAAGAGAACTCAGTTCTGATTCTTCCTTGCAAGAATGCCAATTCGAAACCCGCTTCCAATGCACCAGTAGTAGCAGCTCTCAAGTTAGGGTCAATAAGAGAGTTAGGATAAGTCATAGTTGGGTTTCCATTGTAAGGAGTTCCCAAAGAATATGCAGGATCCAACTGATAAGGACTCAATTCACCACCTACTTCAGCATAACCTGCACGGATTTTACCAAATGACAAGATTCTGTTGTTTGGCATCAACTCGGAGAAGATGAAGGAAGTAGAGATTGCAGGGTAAGTAAACGCATTACTTGCAGTTGGCAATACTGAATCATAATCACGACGGATGGAACCATCTACGAAAACGATCTCTTTGTAACCGAAACTAGCCTGAGCAAAGATTGAATTTACTTGTCTTTTGCTAGTGTAGTTAGAAGTATTTGGTCTGTTGATAGAAGCTGAGATGTTGTACAAATCAGGAACAGAAAGACCACCAGCAGTAGACATGCTGTTAGAGCTATAGTTGTTGTGACGGATGTTACCACCCACCAAAGCAGAAACAGAGAATTTCTCAGTCACTTTGCTGTACTGTGCCAAGAACTCATAATTGTCCTCAGTGCTTTGATATTTGCTTTGGCTATAACCATCTAGACCCAAAGTTCCAGAAGCAGTTCTTCCATCAGCAAAGTTGGAAGTAAAGTATCTACTGATGTTAGCAGAAACAGAAAGACCATCGATGATTTCGTAAGTCAAACCGAATTTACCACTATAAGTATCTTTAGTGCTTTCAGAGAAATTAGCATACTGCTCAGTGTATGGGTTATTCCAATACAAAGGAGTAGAGTTTCTAGGAGAATTAATGTTCCAAGAAGTATATCTTCCATCAGGCATTCTGTAGTACTTCTCTAACAAGCTCATATCCAATTGTCTTTGGAACCACTGGTTGAAGTTTTGTCCTACAGATCCTTGATAACCTTCAGTCAAGTTACCGAATACATTGGTTCTGTTATAGTTAGCCAAAGTATTCAATTTCAAATTCTTAGCAAGATCAACGCTTGCGTTCAAGTTCAAGAAAGTCTTGTCTTGCTTAGTATTAGGAAGAACACCAGTTCTATTCACGTTAGTCATGGTAGCAGTTATATTGTAACCTTCACCAGCTTTACTAACAGACAATGAGTTTTGAACACCAACACCAGTGTTGAAGAAATCCTTCACATTGTTAGGATTTGGAGACCAAGCTCTAGTTTGGCCATAAGTATCAGTACCTGGAGTGAAAGCATCCCACTGAGCTACTTGAGAACCATCCAATCTTGGACCCCAGCTCTCATCTGCATAGAATTCAGGAATTTTAGCACCATCTAATCCAGCTAATGCAGGATCATCTTTAGATGCGTCATATGAGAATGTCTGCCACTCTTGAGAGTACCCACCACCATATTGGTTTTGGTACTTAGGCATAACAGATACATTTTCGAAAGTGGTAGTGTTATTGAAATCAATATTCAATCTTCCACCTTTAGCTTTCTTCATGGTGATCAAGATAACACCATCACGAGCACGAGAACCATACAATGCAGATGCGTTAGCACCTTTCAATACGTTGATAGATTCTACGTTATCCATGTTGATAGTAGAAGGATCAGAAGTAGGGATACCATCTACTACATAAAGAGGAGCGTTTGAGCCAAATCCTCTTACACCACGAATACGGACAGCCGCTTCACCAAACTTAGCTCCTGAACCAGAGATAACCTGAACACCCGCTACTTTACCAGCAAGAGCTTCGTTCAAGTTGGTTTCACGAGCAACACGTAGGTTCTCAGCACCTACTTCCTGAGTTGCATAACCCAAGGTCTTTTTCTCACGCTCTACGTTCAAGGCCGTTACAACCACTTCGTTTAGCTGAGTAACATCTTCAGACAACTCTACATTAATAGTAGATTGATTTCCGATTGTAATTTCTTGTGATTGTAATCCAATAAAGGAAAATACAAGAACTCCACCAGTACTTGGTACTGTCAAGCGGTAGTTACCATCAATGTCAGTAACTACTCCAATTTGGGTTCCTTTCAAAATCACACTTGCACCAGGTATGCCCATTCCATCTTCGGCGGAGGTAACCACACCGGAGATACTTTTGTCTTGAGCCCATACCATGCCAGTAAGCATGATCATGAAAGAAAATAGTAAAACTTTCTTCATAAAGGTTAATTTTTAGTTTGGTGCGAAGTTGGTAAAATATCAGGGAGATGTCTCGAAACTGTACATTTAAAGTAAGATAAGTTTCAAATGCGGACACAATCCAAATATCAACGGTCAATATGATACATGAACGGAATGTTAAAAAATTATAAATTATTTGTAAATCTGATTAAAAAAATATAAATAAAACTTTATGAACAAAAAATATAATTATATTGATTGAAATACGTTCATTTTAGATAATTATATATTATTTTTTTAATATTAATAGAACAATATCAATTCCTGTATTTATCCTTAATTATACAAATAAAAAAATGAATTACATCTTTTATTTTGCCTAAAATGAATTTACCAACATAAAATTCTATAATTTCATTATATTGAATAAATACAACTGGAAATTCATCGAAAAGAATAGTTTTAAATAATGAAATCACTCCCACAATCCTGTACACAGTGTTTTGAAGAATTTAAGACCGCATTAGAAGATTTGCGGGTTTATACTCAAAGTTCAAAATCTCACCCTTTGACGGACAATCAAACTAGGGAATTAATTATCAATTTTGAGGTAGCTCATGAACTTGCGCTCAAAGTCATAACTAAGTATTTCGAAAAAGAAAAGAAAGGCCCGTTTTCAGGATCGCGAGATGCAACGGTCGAAGCTTTCCATGCCGATCTAATAGATGATGGAAAAGGGTGGTTAGATATGATAATAGACAGAATACAATATAACCCTGTATACCCTATTAATACTCAAAAAGAGTTTATTAATAATATAATAAATAAGTATATAAGATTATTAAATAGATTTGAAGATAAGATGGAAAAGGAATTATATTAATATATATTAATACGATCTCATCTTAAATTTCTTCTTCAATTCATTCACAGAGTTTCTAAAAGTACTGTCGGTTTCTATTAAGTCATTAACCGTAGTAACAGCGTGAATCACAGTGGAGTGGTCTCTTCCACCGAAATGGTACCCAATCGATTTTAGAGAATGATTAGTAAATTCTTTTGAAAAATACATGGCTACTTGTCTTGCCACCACTATTTCTTTCTTCCTGGTTTTGGCCTTCAAGTCATCTTGGTTGATCCCGTAATATTCTGATACGGCCTTCTGGATAAATTCAATCCCGACTTCAGTCTCAATATCCTTGATGATGTTTTTCATCACGGTTTTTGCAAGCTGAAGACTGATCTCAACACGGTTCAATGAAGCATGTGCAATCAAAGAAATAAGAATACCTTCCAGTTCTCTAACATTCGTATCGACCGTATAGGCCAAGTATTCAACTACATCATCAGGAATAAAAATCCCTTCGGATTGCATCTTTCTTCTGATGATAGCTACCCTCGTTTCAAAATCTGGCATCTGCAAATCTGCAGTCAAGCCCCATTTGAATCTCGAAAGCAATCGCTCCTCTAGTCCCTTCAGATCTCTTGGAGGACAATCTGAAGTCATGATGATCTGCTTTTTGCTTTGATGAAGATGATTGAAAATATGGAAGAACATTTCCTGTGTCCGATCCTTTCCAGCCAAAAACTGGATATCATCAATTATCAACACATCTACCTGCATATAAAAATTCGTGAAACTCTTCACATTTCCATCCTTGATGGAATCCATGAATTGATTCACAAACTTTTCTGAAGAGACATAAAGGACAAACTTGTCCTCCGGCCCATTCTTGATTTCATTCCCTATCGCCTGAACTAAGTGAGTCTTACCTAAGCCAACCCCTCCATAAACCATCAATGGATTGAAAGAAGTTATCCCTGGCTTGGTAGCTACAGCAAAGCCAGCAGATCGTGCCAAACGATTGCAATCCCCTTCTATATAGGTATTGAAGGTATAGTTTGGATTCAAATTACTTTTCGTCAAAGCTTCAGCACCCAAAGACTCCATTTCAAATGGAGTTGTCTTTTGCTCTTGTACAGGCTGAGAAGAAGTCTTTTTGTTTCCGTGATTTCCTTGTGGATAAGAAACCGCAATCGGACTATTAGATGAATTTCCTCTATCTACCACCACCGCATATTCCAAACGACCACTTTGACCAAGGGTAGTTTTGATCGCAAGCTTTAATTCTTGGATATAATTATCCTCCAGCCATTCGTAGAAAAATTGACTAGGTACTTGAATGGTCAGACTGGTCCCATCCAATTTCACTGGGTTTATGGGCTTAAACCAAGTAGAAAAGCTCTGCTCACTGACGTGTTGCTCAATAACACGTAAACATTCATTCCAAACTGCGCTAGCTTCTGAACTCATTAGAGAAGTTTTCTGAAAAACAATGACCCGGACGGATTAGTACAAGGGTGTCAAATTTGGACAAAATTCAGTTAAATAAAAAATCGATTTCACCTTGAAAAAGTGAAAAATTAAGCAGGATTGAAAAGTTTTAAATTTTTCTTCCTGATTAGAATCTCTTCTTTAAAATCTTTAGTAAACAAAGTCCTAATCTTCCGAATAATTCACCCCTCACCTTCATTTAAAACAGAACTTTATTCAAAAGTTTCAATTTCCAAAAAGGTAGCGGTTTGAATTTCAATTCTTTATTTTTAGAAAATATTCAGTTCATTCATGATACTGAAACTTGACTACCCAAAATATGACTGAAAAAGACTTTTATCCATTCAAAACCACCTCGAAGATTGATTGGAAATCCCAAATTGAAAAGGACCTAAAAGGCAAGGACTTCAACCAAACGTTGGTAAAAACCATTTGGAATGAAATACAACAACAGCCCTTCTATACCTCAGAAGATTTAAAAGAAAAGCCAATTCAAAACCGGTTTTCTCCACCTGCAGAAATCCCAGGTTTACCTCCTAGAACATGGTCTACCTCAGTTTCGATTAGTCCATCCAACGACAAAACTGAAAACAAAGAAATCTTAGCCGCTCTTGAAAATGGAGCGGATGCAATAGTTATGGAATTAGATCGTGACCCAAATTGGAGCGAATTGCTCAAGGATGTATTGCTGCCTTATATACATATATATCTCAAACCTCTTCAAAATGCAGGAGTGATCTTTCTTTCTTTCTCAAAGTTCATTCAGCAAATAGACCTTAATCAATCAGATCTTCATGGAGGATTTTTGTGGTCTCCAACAGGTGACCTTTTGGAAACGAATGGAGATTTTGAAAAGAAAATCGCACTTACTCAGCAAGTGATCTCAGACTGGAAGGAATACCCTTCTTTCTATCCTATTTGTGTGGATTTTTCAACATATAGAAACAGCGGAGGAACAGGAATTCAAGAACTCACCTTTGGCTTTGGGGAAATCATAGAAATTGTCTCTTCTCTAACTGATTTAGGAATTGAAGCAAAAACCTGTTTTGAAAACATGATGATACACTCCTCTGTTGCAGAAGAGTTTTTCCCTGAAATCGCCAAGTTGAAATCACTTCGAAACTTATTCTCATCGGTCGCTAATCAATTTGATGCGAAGATTTCAGCAGAGAACATCCATCTTATTTGCTCTACTTCTACATGGAGCCACTCGTTTCTTGATAAAAACTCAAACCTGATTCGTCAAACTTATGAAGCCATGGCAAGTGTTCTTGGTGGCTCGAATTCAATCTGGGTTATTCCTACTGTAGGTGAAAATTCAAATACACTGGAAAAAAGGATTGCTAAAAATGTTTCTTTAATACTAAAAGAAGAATCTTACCTAGACAAGGTGGTAGACCCAAGTTCCGGATCCTATTACTTAGGGAGCTTGGAATCTGAAATTTGTGGTATAGTCCAGTCAAATATTGTAAACCTAGAATCAAAAGGTGGTTGGTTGATGTCTTTCCAAACAAGAGAACTTCAAACATCAATCAGAGAGACAAGAGTCCTGATTCAAAACCAAATATTGAATGAGACCCTAGTCAAAGTTGGAGCTAATAAATACCAGCCTTCCAAAAAATTAGAAAACAACATAGAGTTTCTGGATTTCCAGGAAGAAGAATTCCAATTAAGCCCAACAAGAGCTAGCTATTTACTTGAAAAATCCCTTGCCCAATGAGACCTGATTTTAAAAATTGGAAAAACCACAATTCTGAAAAGGCAAATCAATTCTCTCAACATTGGGATTCACCTGAGCAAATACAAATCCCTGATTCATTCAATGAACAGGAAATCCTGAAGCTGCCTCATCTACATTTTGCAGCCGGAATACCTCCATATTTAAGAGGACCTTACAGCACGATGTATGCAATTAGACCTTGGACCATTCGCCAATATGCAGGTTTTTCAACCGCAGAAGAGTCTAATGCTTTTTATAGAAGAAACTTAGCTGCTGGTCAAAAAGGACTATCCGTTGCATTTGATCTAGCAACACACAGGGGATATGATTCGGATCATCCCCGCGTAGTAGGTGATGTTGGAAAAGCAGGAGTTGCCATCGATACAGTTGAGGACATGAAGGTCCTTTTTGATCAAATTCCTTTGGATCAGATGTCCGTTTCCATGACTATGAATGGAGCAGTAATTCCTGTAATGGCGTTCTTCATTGTTGCTGCTGAGGAACAAGGGGTAAAGACGGAACAATTGAGTGGAACTATCCAGAATGACATCTTAAAGGAATTCATGGTTCGGAATACGTATATCTATCCTCCACAGCCATCCATGAAAATCATTGCGGATATTTTTGAATATACATCCAAGTATATGCCCAAATTCAACTCAATTTCCATTTCTGGATATCACATGCAGGAAGCTGGAGCAACGGCAGATTTGGAATTGGCTTACACCTTGGCGGATGGATTGGAATATCTCAGAACAGGAATAAAAGCGGGATTGGACATAGACGATTTTGCACCGAGACTATCTTTCTTTTGGGCAATTGGCATGAACTATTTCATGGAAATAGCCAAACTGAGAGCGGGAAGACTTCTGTGGGCTAAAATCGTCAAGCAGTTTAATCCAAAAAATGAAAAATCACTGGCATTAAGAACGCATAGCCAGACTTCCGGTTGGTCATTGACCGAGCAAGACCCATTTAATAATGTCACGAGAACGGCTATCGAAGCTATGGCTGCTGCAATGGGTGGAACTCAATCCCTACACACGAATTCCTTGGATGAAGCCATTGCTTTACCAACAGACTTTTCCGCTAGAATCGCTAGAAATACCCAGCTAATTCTTCAAAATGAAACTGGAATTACGGACGTTGTCGATCCCTGGGGAGGTTCCTATTATGTAGAATATTTGACAGACCAATTGGTTGAAAGAGCTTGGACATTGATTGAGGAAGTTGAACAAATGGGAGGAATGGCCAAAGCCAATGAAGCAGGACTTCCTAAGCTTAGAATCGAAGAAGCAGCCGCAAAAAAACAAGCTAGAATTGATAGTGGAAAAGATATAATCGTCGGAGTCAATAGATATCAAATCGATGAGGAATCGGACATTGAGCTTTTGGAAGTGGATAATGATTCGGTAAGGAAATCTCAAATCGAACGAATCAATGATGTTAAATCAAAAAGGAATTCCAAAGAGGTGGAACAATCTTTAGAAAGGATTACCGAATGTGCAAAATCGGGCGAAGGCAACCTGTTGGAACTCGCGGTGGATGCCGCAAGAAAAAGGGCTACCTTAGGAGAGATTTCTTTAGCTATGGAAAAGGCATACGGAAGACATCAAGCCCAGACAAAATCTATCACTGGAGTTTATGCAGCAGAAGTGAAAAATCAGGACTCATTCAAAAAAGCTATACAACTTTCCGATCAATTTGAGGAAATGGAAGGAAGAAGACCACGCATCATGGTTGCCAAAATGGGGCAAGATGGACATGATAGAGGTGCAAAAGTAATTGCAACAGGCTTTGCAGATTTGGGTTTTGATGTGGATATCGGCCCACTATTCCAAACCCCAGAGGAAGTTGCTATGCAGGCCATTGAAAATGACGTTCATTTGGTAGGCGCTTCTTCTTTGGCAGCAGGACATAAAACACTGGTTCCACAATTGATCGATGAACTGAAGAAATTGGGAAGACCAGACATCATGGTGGTTGCAGGCGGAGTCATTCCCCCCAAAGATTACCAGTTCCTCTATGACAAAGGAGTAGCTGCTGTATTTGGTCCAGGAACAGTCCTTTCGGAGGCTGCCATAGAGATTTTAGAAAAACTCCTCAAGGAAGAATAATCACAAAAAACACCCGATTTGACCCGAGTGTTTTCTATTTTAGTATTCAACTAATTCATTTTTTCATTTCGGAATATGAATAATTACTCCCTTATTTTCGATCCAAATCTTGATAAAGAAGAAAGAGATTCATTCTTCGAAAAATTGGATCCAGCACCAAACAAAAAGATTTCATTTTCTGAACTCTCCCTTTCAGATTTCACTGAAGATAACAATCTATTACTTTGGCTAAATGATGAACAAGGGAAAGATCTAATAGAAAAACTTGGAGAAAACTCACCTGGCATTCATTTCCTTCCACATCCTGAATTAACCTTACTGGCTAGATCTTTTGGAGTTCCCAATTCTAAAGAGGCCGCCTTCAATGCCTTCAAAGAACAGGGAAAGACTCCTGCTTACGATTTACTATCTATCAATGATCAGCTTTGTCTCAATTCTTTGGTAATCGGCGATTCTCTTTCGGTTCTCTATGACTCCATCCAAAAAGGATTTTTTAAAAATATTGCTGATCGATTTTCGAGATTCAAAAAACTATTTCAGAAAGTAAAGCTTCACAATTACAAAATCACCTACGGAGAAGGCGAAAGTTCCAAGACTTTGGAAATTGCAGCATTGGGTATTTTGGCAGTTTCCCATTGTGAAAGCAATCTCATTTTCAAAAGAGTGATCAAAGATTCAGGACTCAATGAAGGCTTGATGCATGTGATTATTTTGGCACCTAAAAGTCTATTTTCTATCATTCAATTTGGGATGCAAAATCTTTTCTTTCCAGTGAAAGGAAGTGCGATTCCCGAATTCTTGAGCTACATCTCAACAAAAAATCTAAAAATTGAAAGCGAGAAAGAGTTTGAATATGCGATTGACGGAAATGAAGAAAAATCGAATCAGTTAGAACTTGAAATTCGACCTGAAAAAGTAAAAATTCAAACCTATTTCGAATCCACCAAGGAGAGTGAGTCTCAAAAGAAAGAACTAAATCTGAAAGCTCTTCCCACTGGAAAACTAAGAGAAGAATTGACTAGAGGATACCTTCCTTGGGTAAGGCATGCTACCACGGATGAGTTTAAAGAGCTTTTTATACTTCTGAAAAAAAACGCCCAGACTTCATCAAATTATTTGGTGCTTATGGCGCTGTCAACATTGATAGCGTCCTTTGGACTATTCGCCAACTCCACTCCTGTTGTGATCGGAGCAATGATTCTCGCACCATTAATGGCTCCTATCATTTCTCTTGCAATGGGAGCTTTGAGACAGGATCAATTATTGGTCAAGAATAGCCTGATTACCATTTTCTGGGGTGTACTTATAGGTTTGTTTTTTGCCAGCATGATTACTCTAATTACACCTTTGCATTCGATGAATTCGGAAATTCAATCCCGGATAAGGCCCAATTTATTGGACTTGGGAATAGCCATAGTTTCGGGAGTAGCTGGAGCATTTGCATACTCTAAGGAAGAAATCGCCAAAACGCTAGCGGGTGTAGCCATCTCTGTTGCTTTGGTTCCTCCATTGGCGGTAGCAGGAATCGGCTTGGGATGGGGAGAATGGAACGTGTTTTGGGGAGCTTTTTTGTTATTGGGAACCAACTTGGCGGGGATAGTAATGGCAGCTTCTTTGACTTTCCTACTATTAGGTTTCAGCCCTTTTCAATTGGCAAAAAAGGGATTATTGATCAGTGTGGGAATCCTTGTTCTTGTTACCGCTCCTTTGATTTTTAGCTTTAGAAACATGGTATTAGAAAACCAATTGATTCAAGAGTTAAGCGGAAAGGAAATCCCCCATGGTTTAATGAGAGACGTAAAAGTCATCGGCCTAAACCCCGTTCGACTTTCAGTGACCATTCTTTCCAAAAAACAATTGGATGAAAGCGATTTTGAAGAAATCAAAAAAGAAATCGAGGATGTAATCAAGCAGCCAGCTGAATTGGAATTAACACTAGGTGTTGAGATTTTCGATTGATCAGATTTCCATTTCTAGCAAGGCATAACTCAAGCTTTTCCCATGGGCATCCAAAGACAAGGATGTTGTCACTCCTCCTGCCAAAGCATCTGTACAGGTAAATTGCATAGCTTTCAAATCAGGCAAAACATATCTCGTAACAGTGCCCTTGACCTGATTTTTTAAATGCTCCTTAACAGACTCTGCGGTTACTTTGTTAACAAGCATTTCAAAGTCTGAGGGATCAAACGGAATCAAGGAAAGCACTAAAATATTTCCTTTGTCACCTGCTCTGCTATGTGCTATTTCTGCTAACTTTTTCATGTGGAAAATAATTGAATACCTGGTTTAACTTGATCCCTTTCTAACAGAGTTGAAATGACTCCAACTACTTGTTCTACATATTTTCTTGCCCCTCCACCACCTGCTGGCCCGTTGGTATACAAAGCTTCTACTTCTTCCCCAATTTCCTGTGCCAATGGTAGAGAATCACACATTCCAGTAACCCGAAGTCGGACTTCATATGGTTGGGAATTTTGAGCCAGTTCAGCAGGATGCAATGAATTCATCCCAATCAAATCAATCTTGAGATTTTCTATTTTATCCTTCAATCTCAAACTCATGATTTCAGCTGCCAACTCACCTCTCTCTACTGCATGAGCTCCCGCATAAGAGATTTCGCCAGTACCTCGAAAACCTGCTTCATATCCAACACTCACCTTGTAAGTTTCCGGTTTTGAACTACCTCCTCCCCCTTTTATTTGAATCTGATTTTTTGATATCTCTTCGATTTTAACCGTTGAAAAATCAGCAATCACATCCGGAGTGTAATAATGAAAAGGATCCAACACTTCATATAAAAGCTGCTCTTTGGCTGTTTGAACTGTGATAGCTCCTCCAGTACCTTCTACTTTTGAAATGAAACCTTGTCCATCTGAAAAAATGTCCACAAAAGGATGTCCCAAAATATCCATGTCAGGAATAGGTTTACTGATCGGATCCGCAAAATAACCGCCAGTTATTTGCCCAGCACATTCCAATAAATGCCCCAAGACAGTTCCTTTTCCCATTTTTTCAAAATCATCGACTTCCCACCCAAACTCATGAATCATTGGAGCCAAAAACAAAGAAGGATCTGCCACCCTTCCTGTTAATATGATATCAGCATCTGAAGCGAGAGCAGGCAAAATTGCTTCCACACCCAAATAGGCATTAGCAGAAACTAATTTTCCATAGGAATCAATCGGCCTTTCATTTTCTATCGAGATTTCTTTTCCTGTAAAAAAAGAAAATACATCATCCCCGATGACTGCAGCAACTTTGACATCCAACCCTTGCTCTTTTGCTAATTCAATGATCTTTTTTGCCCCTGCAATGGGATTGGCTGCTCCCATATTTGTCACCAAACGTGTCTTATTTTTCACCAAAAGAGGCAATAATCCTGAAATTCTTTTTTCCAAAAGAACATCATATCCTAAATCGGGATTTTGAAGTTTACGCTTTTGCGCCAAAGCAATTGTTCTTTCTGCCAGACATTCTAATACGAGGTAATCTAAATTCCCTTTTTCGGTCAAAATCAAAGCAGGTTCAATTCTGTCCCCAGAAAACCCCGCTCCACAACCAATTCTAATTTTTTCTCTCATATCACACGCTAATCACACCAATCAAAACAGAAACAAAAAGCATCACCAAGGTCACCAAAAAAGCCAAAGGAATGGTCTTTTTCTGATGGTCACCCAAATCCACTCCTGCCAATCCAATCAGCAAATAAGTGGATCCCGTCAAAGGGCTTACTGGGAAACCAGTGGTCATCTGACCCAAAATAGCCGCTTGACCTACCTCTATTCCACTAACTTGAAATGTCTCAGCGGTAGAAGCTAAAAGTGGTAAAATCCCAAAGTAGAAGGAATCCGGATCAAAGACCAAACTGGACGGCATTGCCAGAATCCCAGTCAATAAAGGTAATTGCCTACCCAGAAATTCAGGAAGGACAGTTTGGATTCCCGAAGCCATTGCATCCATCATCCCACTTCCTTTTAAAATCCCAGTAAAGCATCCTGCAGCAAATAAAATACTCGCCATCAACAAGGCCTCTTTCGCATGGGCATCCACTCTTTCTTTTTGGTCTGAAACTTTTGGAAAATTAATCAGTAGGGCTAATCCAAAGGCTATCATAAAAACCACATAAGGAGGCGCCCAAGCCATGACGATTGTTAGAATCGCAAACAAAATCAGGGCAATATTTACCCAAAACCTCCATAAAGGAAGCTTTATGGCTGGCTCAATTTTCCCTTCCAAATTCTTACTTAATTCTACAAAAGGAATGGTATTTCTTTCTCTTTTCCCTAGGTAAAATGCGATTCCAAAGACTGTTGCTAATCCCACCAAAAATGGGATCAACAATGGATTAAATAGCTCCGTTACTGAAATGTCCAAAGCAGAAGCAGCCCGAATAGTCGGTCCGCCCCAAGGCAATACATTCATCGTACCGGCAGACAGAGCAACAATACTTGCCAGTGTCAGCCGATTCATGCCAATCGCATCATAAATATGCAGCAAGGCAGGAATCACCACCAAGAAAGTGACTGCTCCAGAACCATCCAGATGAACCATCATTGCTAGGATGGCTGTAGCCAAAGCAATTTTTACAGGATCATTTCCTGCAAGTTTCAAAAGCCGAGAAATTATTGGCTGAAATGTCCCAGCATCCATCAGAACTCCGAAAAATAAAATCGCAAAAACAAACATGACTCCAGTTGGAGCTATACTAACCAAACCACTGGAAATCATGGAAGGCAACTCCTGAAATTTCCCGGCAATAATCCCCGCCAAAACCGGGACCAGAATCAAAGCAACTACTGCCGAAGTCTTTTTTGAAATAATCAAAAAAAGGAGAAGTCCGATGGTCAATACACCTAATAACCCGAGCATATTTTATTGAATTGTACTCTCTAAAAATCTTATCTGAGCGCTATGAGGCAAAGGAATAGATTTCACTTCCGTTCCCAATTCCATAACCAAAGGGTCCTCGGGATTAAAGACTGGCCATTCGGGCATACCTTCTCCATTCGGATCCCCTGTTTTCACAAAATTCACCCAGTAAGTCGACATTTTTTCCTCCAAATCATAGTCAATCTTTTCAAAAGATCTATTCCAATAATGGAGAGTGTGGAATGCGTATGAAAATTCTGCGGAGTGAAAAGCCCCATAATTAGGCTCTCCAGGTGGAATCCGAGTGAAATAATACAAATACGCTGGTTGGCTTCCGTATAAGCTTTGGAGCTTTGCCCAAGAATAATTTTGCATTCCAAAATTCAATTCAGAAATCACACCTTGGCTCTCTGCCAACTGCACTTCATCTTTTGCGGGAAAGAGCTCTAAAAATTCACCCGCTCTTCCACCATATTGCTTCACCGCATTTTTTTCAAACTCTTCCATAGAAACCGGAGGGCCTAAACTCACATTGTCATCTGCATTCCAGCCAGTCAAAAGAGGGACATCAGAAGAATTTTTACTTATAATCGCCTCTTTCACAGAAGGAATTACCACGCCATCCACTACAGGAAAAAACCAACCTTGAATTTTCATCAAGCTGTCTGCAGGGATTTTTCTCATTTTCTCAATTGAAGTCAAACCGCTATCAGACAGTAATTGTGCATATCGTTCTTCAGAGCTTTTCAATCCTCCCACTAATCCAGAGCCTCGATTGACCATCGCTCCACTTTCAGCAATTGCCTTATTGAAATACCCTTTAGCAAGGGGAGAAACTACCAAGGCATTGATACTAAATGCACCAGCGGACTGGCCTGCAATTGTTACATTATCAGGATCTCCCCCAAATGCAGCAATGTTTTCATTGACCCATTTTAAAGCTGCTATCTGATCCAAAATTCCATAATTTCCCGAAATTCCATCAGGATTTTCAGCGCTTAATTCAGGATGAGCCAAAAAGCCGAAAATCCCCAATCGATAATTAATAGTAACTACGATGATCCCCTTTTTAGCCAAAGCTTCACCATCATACAAAGGAACTGTGCCTGAGCCTGCACTAAATCCACCCCCATGTACCCAAACCATTACGGGAAGTTTTTCACTTTCATCTTTAGCAGGAGTCCAAACATTCAGGTATAAACCATCTTCAGAAATCGGTTCTTTAGGAATCAGAAATTCTTCTGACCAAGCAAAAAACGGAACAGGAGCACCTTGCATCAAGGATGCAGGATTTTCTTTAGTCTCCAAAACTCCCTCCCAAGGAATCACCGGTTGAGGTGCTTTCCATCTCAACTCACCTAATGGAGGAGCTGCAAATGGAATTCCTTTGAATATTTTGATGGAATCTTTTGCCGAGAAAAATCCTGATATCCTCCCACCAGTAACAGAGACATCATCAATATTTATTGAATAATCTGGCTTCTTTTCAGAACAGGCGAAAGCAAAAAAAAGGATAAAATAGGCTAAATGGGTTTTCATAGGATATGGAATATCCTTTCAATAAAACCAAAAAAAAGATTGTTTCAAAACGAAACAATAAGCTTAATCATACTGAAAAACAGGTTTCCCACCTTCACATACCACAGTGCTAGGAGGACTTACATACATGCAGTCGGAAAACCTTTCATTTTTTTCATTATCCTCCGCTTGAAGCTTGTTGTAAGTCTTCACTTTTTCCAAAAACTTAGCCTCATCAATCGAAGAAGAATAAGCGATATATTCCCAAGGTCCACCGCAAGGCTTACTTCCCAATGCTACAAACTTCCATTCTGAGGAATTAGTACAGGATTTTGATTCGGATAGCTCTTGGATTTCTCCATAGAGAATTTCTAGTTCTTCCAAAGTGTAATCTTTGGAATCAGACTCAAAAATCTGGCAGGAAGAAACTGCCAAAAGCAAAAATAAAATGTAAATGTATCTCATAAGAATAGTCTAAAAACTACTCTCAATACGTTGGTGACAACTAATTTGATACAAGTTTAGAAAATTAATTTCCGGGATTCATATTTCTGATTGCCGAGATTTTCCAGGTCTTTTTGGATAAAACAACCACAAAACTACTCCAGAGCTTTCTTTGATCACCATTCGGTACTGAAATCAAATAGCGACAATCCACAACCGCTATTTCATCGGATAAAAATTTGATTTTCTCTACTTCCAATGAACGTTCGCCAGGGTTGGAAGTGGAGCTTGCCATCATTCCCTCAATTGCCTCATTGATACCATTTCTCCATTCCCCATTCGAAACCAATTGATCGACATTTTCAGTAAGGATAGATTTCAAAAGTTCATAATCTTTCGCTTCTCTCGCTTTTGAATAAGCATGAATCAACTGATTGATCTTCAATGAACTTTCTTTTTGCACATCAGATATTTGAGCAAAAACAAAGGCAGGAAGAAAAAATAAGAGCGAGAGAAATAAAGCTTTCATACAGAAATTGTTTAACTGATTAGCCTCAAAATAAAAAAAACCACCCTTTTGAGGTGGTTTTCAACTATAAATCTTTTCGCCTTAGACGACGTCTTCTCCTCTTAGCTTCACTACTGCTCCTTCCAAAATATCCCCGATTCGGATTTGGCAGGCCAATCTTGAAGTTGGATAGTATTCTGGAAGATTTTCCAATTGGTCCAATTCTACATCAGTAGCTTCTCCCAATTCGTCTTTTCCTTCCAAAATCTCCACATGGCAGGTAGCACAAAGTGCCATTCCTCCACAAGTTGCCAATACTGGATATTCTGAAGCCTTCAAAATCTCCATTAGGCTGAAGCCCATGTCATCAGGAGCTTCTATTTCTTGACGGTTACCGTCGTGATCTTCTACAGTGAAATTTACCATGATTCAAAAATAGAATTAAAATGTATTTACACCATTAACAGTCGTGTATTTGAAACTCAATTTCTGATCTGGATACACATATTTAAAGGCAGAATGCATCATGATGGCTGCCTCATGGAATCCACAAAGGATCAATTTCAATTTTCCTTCATAGGTATTGATATCACCAATCGCGTAGATTCTTTCCACTCCGGTAGAGTAATCACGAGTATCTACTTCTATGGCATTCTTGTCAATAGAAAGACCCCAGTCAGCAATTGGCCCCAATTTCGGACTCAAACCGAATAGTGGAATCAAATAATCCGCGTCGATTTTGATTTCAGTCTTGGCTTTGTCGTGAAGAGTTACGGAGTTCAACACTCCATTACCTCCAACTTCTTTCAAGTTGGCAGAAAGAATCAAATCGATTTTTCCTTCACTAGCCAAATCAAAAACTTTCGCAGCTGAATCTGGTGCTCCTCTGAAAGTCTCATTTCTGTGAACCAAAGTAACCTTCTCAGCAACTTTTGAAAGGTAGATAGTCCAATCCAAAGCAGAGTCACCTCCACCTGCTAAGACCACTTTTTTACCTCTGAAAGTCTCAGGATTTTTCACCATGTAAGTGATTCCTTTTCCTTCAAAAGTTTCCAGATTATCCAAAACTGGCTTTCTAGGTTCGAAACATCCCAAACCACCTGCAATCACGATTACTTTGGCATGCACATGAGTCTTATCGCTTGTAGTCACAATGTAAGATCCATCTTCTTGCTTGTCTAGATGATCAACTCTTTCACCCAATGTAAAAGTAGGTTTGAAAGGTTTGATTTGCTCCATCAAGTTATCAACCAAATCTTGAGCCTTAACTTCTGGATATCCTGGAATATCATAGATTGGCTTTTGAGGATAAATCTCTGAAAGCTGTCCACCTACTTGAGGCAAAGCATCAATCAAATGGCAGCGCATCTTAAGCAAACCTGCTTCAAAAACTGCAAATAAGCCCACCGGGCCTGCTCCAATGATACATAAATCAGTGTGAATCATATCGAAGTTCTTTATGGGAAATCCCTGGATTTTCTATGTTAAATTTTATTCTTATTCTTCTATTTCTTGTCCATCCAAGTTTTGGTAGATGGTATTCAAAATCCGCTTAAACTCATCGAAATCTGTCTGATTCAGATTTTCCCAAGCCTTTTCTCGAATTTCTAAAATCTGAGGCCGAAGAGCAGCGACTTTCGACACTCCCGAATCCGTCAAGTGCAATTGAAAGCTTCTCCTATCCTGAGGATGCGGAACTCGCTCCACATACCCCTTTTTGCTCAATAGGTCAATGATTCGAGTCAAAGTAGGATGATCCTTGAAAACCAATCCAGCTAACTCAGTCTGACTCATCGGACCATTTTCTGAAAGGTTTTTCATCACCAACCATTGATCTACCGTCACATCAAAATCCCCTAACTTGAACTGTTGCTGGGCATATTGCTTGACTTTTCTTGCAGTGCGGTCCAGCAGGAAGGAATATTTTGCGAATTGCTCTTGTGTCATACAAATAATTAGTGTGACAAATATATGAAAAAAGTGATTCAATAAAGCAATTCTCTACTTTTTTGATAGGTTTTATAGATTTATAAATGAATTGATGTTTATTCTCCTAAAAATAAAAAGGCTACAAATTCCTGTATCGAGCTGAATTCCAAGCCCTCATAATGGATAAAAAATGGGTTTTCATGAATTTTGACAGGACTTTTCACATCATAAATATTTGCCTTTCCCAGGGCCTTCTGAATCCAGAATGCAAGATATTCATCACCCTCGAAATCCAACTTTGCCAATTTATTCTCAAGCTCTACCTTCCCCCTTTTAGAATTGAAATGGATTTTTTCTTTAGAAAAAAGAGAATCAATCAGTCCTTTTACGATCAAATCTTCGGTTAATCCAGCGATTAATTTCTCCTTTTTCTTCATAATCCAAAGCTGATCGGAAGTCTCCAAAGCAATATCCAAATCATGAGTGATCACCAAGATACTTTTGTTTTGAGACTGAGAAATGGAATGAAGCAATTGCATAATCTCAAATCGATTGACCAGGTCCAAATGAGCAGTTGGTTCATCCAAAATCATGATCGGTGCATCCTGAGCAAGAGCACGGGCGATCATTGCTTTTTGTCTTTGGCCATCTGATATTTCACTCAATCTCTCATCCTTGATTTCTAAAATCTGTGTCGAAATCAAAGCCTCTTCTACCACTTGTTTGTCATGTGCGGACAAATACCCCGACCAATTCAAATAAGGTGTTCTACCCAAGCTCACCAATTGACCAACAGTCATATTTCCAGCTACAATCGGCTCTGTCAATACCACTGCGAGAGTTTTGGAAAGCTCCTTAGAATTAAGTGCAGAAAGCTCTTTACCTTCTACCAACAATTTCCCATTCCAAACAGGAATTCTTCCCATAATCGCTTTGACCAAGGTAGTTTTCCCAACTCCATTTGAGCCTAAGAGACATGTCAATTGTCCAGTGTACAAATCAAAGTTCAATCCATGAAGGACCTCTCTCTTTCTATCTCCTTTTTGATAACCGAGACTTAGATTTCTTCCAGAAATAACAGCTTTCTTCATCCTAAAATTCTTTACTGAAATTTCTTTTTAAAACTAAACCAATCACAATCGGAGCTCCAATCAGGGAAGTTACCGCATTGATTGGAAGGCTTTGTGCAGAGCCTGGAAGTTGACCAATCGCATCACACAAAAGCAACAAAACTGATCCACAAAGTGCCGAAGCAGGAAAAAGAATACGGTGATCTGCAGTTTTCCAGATGATTCTTGCCACATGTGGAACAGCAATACCGACAAAAGCAATTGGCCCACAAAAAGCAGTCACAGCACCTGACATCAAACCGGTACTGATAATCATCAGCCATCGCAATTTCAGCGGACTGATCCCCATACTTGCCGCATATGATTCACCCAATAAAGAGGCATTGAAAGCTCGAATGGAAAAAATAACCGGAATCAATCCCAGAAGGATAACTACAGAAAGCAAAGTAACTTGAGCCCATCCCAAGCCTCCTAAGCTACCCATCGACCAAATCGTGTATAATTTCAGAGCTTCTGCTCCTGAGAAATACGCTAAAACAGAAATAATTGAGGAAACAGCCGCTCCGAACATGATTCCTACAATCAATAAAGTCATGCTATCTTTCACCCTCCAAGCAACCAAACTCACCAAAACCAAGATCAATCCTGCTCCCATAGTACCCGCAACTGCAACGGCCCAAGGATTCATGGCATTGCTAGCAAAACCGAAAATGGATCCCGCTAAAATCAAAATGGCTACACCAAATCCAGCCCCAGAACTGATTCCCAAAACATAGGGCCCAGCCAATGGATTTCGGAAAAAAGTCTGCATTTGAAGACCGGAAATACTCAATCCTACACCTGCCAAAATCGCTACAAGCGCCTTGGGAAAACGGTAATTTAGTATGATCTGCTCATATGAATTTTTATCCCAGCTCCCTGAAAAAAGCCCTTCCAAAATAGTGGGCATAGGAATAGAAACAGAGCCTAAGCTTACATTCAGCAACAAGCTAAAAATAAGCACTATGAATGCTCCAGCGAGCAAGATTCCATTTCTACTAATTTTCATTCAGTTGATTGTAAAAATACAGCTGGTAATCAGGTAATAAATTAGGATGTAAAATCTTGATCAAATCCTTCAAAACCCAATCAGGTCTCATATATCCCAACTCAAAATACTCAAATCCCCCTTTAGGACCTTTCTTCGCAGTATAAGTAAATACATTTCCTTCCTTAAAAGCTTCAAAAGCCTTGTATCTCGGTTCTGCTTCGCCCATTTCTTGAAGACTATTAAAATCTGCTGAGCCAATCCAAAATTGAGAATCCATGGCTTGATCCAAGACATATTCATAATTCAGCTCAAGACTTCCGGTTCCTTTTTGTTCCTTGAAAATGTAGTTTCCACCTGCATTTTCGAGGATTTTAGCTCCCCAACTTTCTGATCCAGGCGCATACCAAATATCCTGATATAATACTCCAGAAAGAACAGTTGGCTTATCGAAATCTGGAATGGTTTTCACCAAGGCTTCAGCTTCTAAATATGCTTTTTCTACACTCTTAAATACGGAATCGGCTTCTTCAAATTTCCCCAAAAGTACACCGGTAAATTTGATCCATTCTGCCCTACCTAAAGGATGCTGTTCCACATATTCTCCATTGATCGGAGTGGGTATCCCCGCCTGATTCAATAAATCGATATTCCTCAAATCTTCCCCCAATGTTGAGACCATCATCCAATCGGGTTCCATTTCCAGAATCATCTCCACATTTGCAGATGGTGCGGATCCCAAATCTTTCACCAAATCTTGACTGATTCTATCCCAAACTTTTTCCGAAGAAATTAAATCCAAATTCGGAAAAGCAATCATTTTTTGAGTTTCTCCCAAAAGATCTAAATGAGGAATTTGAGTGGTGGAAGTCAAAATCACTTCTTCGACAGGAAGCTGAATCACTCCATTAAATTCTCCTGCAGGACCAGACTTTCCCTCTTCCAAAACCAGATATTTGAAACTTTGCTCAGCACCCTTCCAAGGTTGAGTAACTGTCAAAACCCAAAAACCTTCACCCTCTTGAATATCAAAACCTTGTGCATAAGAAAGAGGAATATTTTCTAAAGTAAGTTTTTCATTTTCAGCACTCTTTTCTGCGCATGAAAAAAGAATTATCAAAGCTAAAAGCGGGCTAAAAAATTTATTCAGGATTTTCAAGATTCAATGATTTTTTCGCCCTCAAAGTAAGAACAAGATATTTCCGAATACAAAAAATCTTTTCAAACCCGATTGTTTCAAATCAAAATTGAGTCTAAGTTTGCGGCAGAAACAGGTTCCGGATTCGAAGCTTCGAGTCTTGGATTAATAGGGAATCCGGTGCGATACCGGAGCTGTCCCCGCAACTGTAAGTCTGATTTTGTTCAACAAAAAAACCGAACAGAAAAAGCTTTTGCTTCCCACGCCATTGAGCAATCCTGATCCGATCAGGAACGTTTGAGAAGGCTGGCAAAAGTCAGATGAGCCAGGAGACCTGCCTGATTCTATTGATTCAGTGCTTTCGGAGGAAAAGCGATGAAGAATTGACTGGGAATCCCCATTCTGATTTCTTCCTATTTCTCTTCAAGCCCGAATCGAATTGAAAATTAATTCGATCAGGCATGATTTTGCTCGTATGGTTTATGTCGACCTTCGGTTTTCAAACTGAAGGATTGGATACTTTGTCTCTCAAAGAGGTTGAAGTGATCGCTCCTGCCTACCAGAGATTTGGCCAAGGCCAAAAAGCAATTGCTTGGACTTCGAAAGATATCCAAGAATTTAATAGCAGAACCCTTTCTGATCTTTTGCAAGAAACCAGTCCTATTTCCGTCCGTCAATATGGACCTGGAATGCTTTCATCACCATCATTCCGCGGGACTTCAGCAGGTCATACTGCCCTTTTTTGGAACGGACTTCCTATCAACAGCCCCTCTTTGGGACAAAGTGATCTTTCCTTGATTCCAATCTTGGCAATCGATCAGGCGGATCTACAATTCGGATCATCGGGAGCTTTAATCGGAAATGAATCGATCGGTGGGAGTATCCAATTGAGAAGTAATGCAAAATTCTCCCAAAAACCCCAGCTTCTCTTTTCTCAGGAATTCGGAAGCTTTGGCACATACAATACGCGAATTAAAGCAGGGTTTTCTACTGAAAAATTGGCTTTTCAAACCAAAGCATATAGGCTTTTTACTCAAAACAATTACCGGTTTGAAGACCTTTCCAAGTCTGGAACTCCAACAGTTGAACAGGATCATGGCCGGGTCAATCAGTATGGAATCGTTCAAGACCTTTCCTGGAAAATCAAAGAAAACCAGTTACTAAACAGCTCTTTTTGGTTCAATAAAGCCAATAGGGAAATTCAATCTCCTATGGGCTCCAATACCCGCGATTTGCAGGAGGATGAAAGCTGGAAATGGTCCTTGGATTATGAAATTTTTAGGCAAAAGAGCGCATGGCTTTTTAAAACAGGACTTGTTAAGGACCATCTGATATTTAACGGAAGCCTGAGCAAAACGAGACAGCTGTTTTTGGGAGCGGAATGGGATTATTCAACGGAAACAAAGTGGAAGTTTCATGCTGGAACAAGATTTTCCTTCATCAAGGGAGATTTAAGCACTTATTCAGCAACTGATCAACGAATCGAGTTTTTTGAATCCATCCAGTTCCAGGCAAATGAAAAGCTGATTTTCTCTTTCAATGGAAGGCATTTAGTTTACCTCGATGTTTTCAAACCTTTGATTCCAAGCCTAGGCTTGGACTGGAAGATCAAAGAAAATGAAGCTCATACCCTAACTTTCAAAGCTTCAGGAAGTATGGGCTTCAAAGTCCCCACACTCAATGATCGGTTTTGGGAACCGGGAGGGAACCCTGATTTACTACCAGAAGAAAGTTGGAATGCAGAATCTGGGCTTCATTGGCAATTCAAGAAAATTGAGCAAAGCCTGACCGGATATTGGATGGATGTGGACAATTGGATCATTTGGCTACCCAATGGATCGATTTGGTCACCGCAAAATATCCGAAAAGTCCGATCCGAAGGAATTGAATATCAAGGAAAGGCCAAATTTCAAACAGGAAAAATACTTTGGACACCAAATTGGCAATACAGCTTCAACAGGGCTGTTTCTCTTCAGGGTATTTCTGAAATTGATCCATCTCTGGGAAAACAATTACCCTATACACCGCAACATCAGGCCACTATGAGAATTGGAGGAAAGTTAAATAGCTTTTCGATTTCACTCGCGGGAGATTATACAGGGAAAAGAAGTGTCACTGCCGACAATCCTAGGACAATGGATCCATTTACACTATGGAACACCAGCCTTTCCTATGAAGGGTTTTCAATCGGAAAAATCAAGATTCCAATGCAATTCCGAATTCAAAATCTTTTTGACACCAACTATCAAGTTTTATACCTCAGGCCTATGCCTGGAAGATCTTATCATTTTAATTTATCAATCCAACTATGAAGTTTAGACTACTACAGTTCAGCAAGGCTTTTGCCTTAATTTTCATTCTTTTTGCCTGTACCGAAAATGATCCTGAAATCCCTTTAGGAGAATTTGACTCGGGAATTTTAATTATGAACGAAGGTTCTTTCGGATCCAATGACGGAGAAGTTTATCATTTGAATTCCACCACGGATGAGTTAAAGGCCAATATTTTTGAAGAGGCCAATGCCAGACCATTTGCCGGATTGCTTCAGGATATGGTTTTGGAAAACGACAGGCTTTATTTGGTAGCAAATACCGGAAAAGTGGAAGTAGTGAATCCTGGTGATTTCACCAGCTTGGGATCTGTGACTGCAGATTTGGATCAACCACGATCTCTTACTGTCAACTCAGGGAAACTTTTTATCTCAGATTACGGGCCATATGATGCGAGTTACGCAACTCCTGAATCCTACATCGCTGTGGTGAACAACACCTTGGGAGGTGAAGTTTCAACCAAAATTGCTGTTTCAAGAAAGCCTGAAGATTTGATTTCTTATGGGAAATACGTGTTGGTTGCTGGTTCTGAGGAAGGAAAAGTAGAGGTGATTGATGCTGAAAAATCAGAATTGATCGAAACTATTGAGGTAGAAGGAAGTCCATCTAGATTTTTTGAAGCCGATGGAAAAATCTACCTATTCTCGCCAAATGGTGATGAATTGATTCTTTACAGCTTCCATTTGGACAACTTTACGCTAGCAACCACGACTCATTATCCAATTTCAAATGCAACCGGGAAGTTTGCTATTGATGAAAATGGCGTGATGTACATTCTGACAAGTTCAGGCTGGCCTGATTACCAAGATGGAATCGCGCTTTTGGATATTTTTGGATCTGCGATTGATCCAACTTGGTATGAGGGATCTGGATTTTATGGAATTGGTTATGACCCAGTTTTGGATGAAATCTACGTAACCAATTCTAACGGATTTCAAGGAAATGGCACTGTGACTGTTTTGGATGAAGACGGAGTTGAAAAACGAAGCTTTGAAGTAGGGAGAGGTCCTTCTGGATTTATGTTTAGGTAATTTAAAAGTCTTTATTAATGGAGTCGAAAGACCCTCGACTCCACTTCCTTTATTTCTAAAGACTTAAATACGAAATTTTTGTCTGCTTTTTTTCTTCTCCGTCCTTTTTCCTGTAGGTGAAAAAGGACGAAGAAATTGAATCAGGTATTATTAATTTTAAAACGCCCTAGATTCTTGATAATCAACCCACTGTATAGGATACTTTTATTAGAATTAGAAAAACTCTGCTATTTCAAGCAGAGTTTTTTATTTCCTTACTACCCCCTCCACTTCACTCAATTCAAAACTTAACGAGGTATAACCAAACACATAAGGTGCTATTTCATAAGGATTGTAGATCAACCAAAACTTCCCTTCTTTAAAACCCTTGGCTTGTGGTAAAAAGAACCCTGAGTCAGGAATAAAAAAGCGGTCGTCCTGCTCAACTGTTAAGGAATCAGGCACATCGTGATAGGCTTTAAACTCTCTCCTTGCCATTTCCAATAGCTTTCCCTGATCCAAAACCAAAGTTTCATCTCTCAACCTTTCTCCACTAACAGCATCAATATTCAGAAAAGTCTCTGAGGAATTCGGATGGGCACCTCCCGAATAGTTGGCTTCAATAAAATCAAAACTTAGGACCGAATCGGACTGATAAGTGAGTTCTCCTTCGATCGTTAATGTCCAACCAGCAGGATAATCAGGAAATTCCTTTGTTACTTCCTCATATTCGGAAAGAAAACTCTCAATCTGTTTTTCGATTGACTCCTGAGGATTATCAGTATCTAGATTCCCCTTTACTTTTTGGATCAAAAGGTCATTGATTCCCTCTGAATTGGGAAACTCAGAAACTTTAGGCCATGTGATGCTTACTTCTGCACAATTTCCACCGACGCACCTTGAAGCTTCAAGTACTTCATTTTCTACTTTTAACTCTTTTTTTGGAACTTGACATGCAATGGCCAATCCCAAAAGTGCAACGATTAATCTTTTCATGATTTAAAAAACATTTCGGTTAACTCACGGGCCAATTTCATTGGACTTAACTCGCCTGCCAACACTTTTTCTCTTTCGATTTTCAATCGATCCTGGACTTTTGAATCCCTGTAAAAAGCTTTTCCAAGCTCGGACTGAATACTCTCATCTAACCAAGAAAGTCTTTGCTCAGACCGATTTTTTTCCCAAAAACCAGACATTTTCATCTTTCCTTCGAAATCCTCAATCAATCCCCAACAGGATTCTAGACCATCTTTAGTAACCGAAGACCCCATCAATACTTGGGCCGACCAATTGTTTTCTCCCAAGGGAAATAAATGAAGCGCATTTTGATAAGAAACTTTGGCTCTTTTGGCTGCTTGGACATTGTCACCATCCGCTTTATTAATGAATAATGCATCAGCCATTTCCATGATGCCTTTTTTGATCCCTTGCAATTCATCTCCTGCTCCCGCCAACATCAATAGCAAAAAGAAATCAACCATCCCTTTGACAGCTGTCTCGGATTGCCCAACGCCGACTGTTTCTACCAAAATCACATCAAAGCCAGCAGCTTCGCAAAGCAACATCGCCTCTCTGGTTTTGGAACTGACTCCGCCCAATGTAGATCCTGATGGACTAGGGCGGATGAAAGCTCTAGAATCAGAGGAAAGTTTTTCCATCCGAGTTTTATCCCCAAGGATACTACCTTTAGTCTTTTGACTAGTCGGATCAACAGCCAAAACTGCTACCTTCTTCCCCATTGAAATTAAAAGGCTACCAAAAGCCTCAATAAAAGTACTTTTTCCAACTCCGGGAACGCCTGTAATTCCAATCCGAATGGATTTTCCAGAGAATGGTAAAAGTTCCTGAACCAAATCCCCAGCCAAACGAATGTCAGAGGCCAAGTTGCTTTCAACCAATGTGATGGCTTGAGACAAAAGAACTCTATCTCCATCCAGAATTCCCTTTTTGTATTCCTCTATGGATTTACGCTTCCTCATTCAGATGATCCTGATTTAAACCTGGGTTCACCCATTGGAGTCCTTTCAAAGCTTGCCACAACTTTTCCATCCAAGCTCTGATCAAAATAAGGAGGAGTTCCAGAAAGATCAATTGGCCCACTTACATCTGGTGAAAAGAAATAGACTAAGGTCTTACCGTATTTAGTATGAGGTTGGGATTCGGCAAATTCCTTCATCCATGTTTGATCACTGTCCAAGGCTCGAATTGCATAAACTCTTAACACAGGACCTGTATTATTCTCATTTCGGAAATACCCCAATTCTTCATATTTGCCTTCGAATCGCTCCATTCCTGGTTGAAAAAAAGATTCTTTACCTATATAAAACACCAATGCAGCGATGGCAAAGACAATAATGTAGAAAATTACTCGAGAGCTTTTCAAAAGTTTAGGGGTTAATCGATTTAGACCTTAATTTAGCCGAAAATTCTGACAATGAGTTTCGAATACGTCAAGGCACTTCATATCATTTTCGTAGTCACCTGGTTTGCAGGACTTTTTTATATCGTGCGCCTTTTCATCTATCAAACTGAAGCCATGGAAAGGCCAGAGGCAGAGAGGAACATTCTAAAACCGCAATTGGATTTGATGGCCTCCAGGCTCTGGTACATCATCACATGGCCTTCTGCAGTTTTGACATTGATCTTCGGAACCTGGGTTCTCAGCTATAGAATGGGCTTTTTGGAGCAAGGGTTTATGCATGCAAAATTGGCTTTCGTAGTATTACTGTATGCCTACCATTTAGGTTGTCACAAATTGTTCAAAGAAATCCAAGCTGGACGAACTCGATGGACATCTACTCAGTTAAGAATTTGGAATGAAGCATCCACTCTACTGCTCTTTGCCATTGTTTTTCTTATTGTATTGAAAAACACCATGAGCATGGTTTGGGGTTTGGTTGGATTGGTCGGATTGGGAGTCTCTTTGATGATCGCTATCCGCCTTTATAAAAAGTACAGATCAAAATCGTAAAATTATATGAAAACCTGGAAGGTATTTAGCCTACTAGTCATCAGTGCAATTGCATTTTGGCAATGTCAACCATCTGGCTCAAAAAACAGCGAGCCGCTACCAAAATTGGGAAATTGGCACGTCGAAGACAATGGAGACACTGTTTACCATCAAATCGCCCAATTCGAATTTGTGAACCAAGTTGGAAAGACAGTCACAAATGCTGATGTGGAAGGAAAAGTTTATGTGGCAGATTTCTTTTTCACTACTTGCCCGACTATCTGTCCAATTATGAAAAAGGAAATGCTTCGCGTGTACGATGCATATAAGGACAATCCAAATTTTAAGATTTTGAGTCACTCCATAGATCCTACTTACGATACTCAAGAGGTATTGAAGGATTATGCTGAGAAATTGGGGATTGAAGATGCAAATACCTGGAACTTCTTGACTGGTGAGCCACAAAAAATCTATGAAATTGGGCAAACTAGCTATTTGACAACCGCTCAGGAGGACCAAAAAGAACCTGGAGGATTTCTCCATTCAGGTGCATTTGTTTTAGTCGATCAAGAAGGACATATCAGAGGTGTTTATGATGGCACCAAAGAAGATCAGGTGACGAGATTGATCAATGACATACCTAAAATCCTCAAGTAATGCGTTGGATTCCAGCAGCTATTTTATGCCTGACTTTTGGATTCTCATGTGCTCCAAAATCCACCAATGAGGAAAATGCCCTTGCTCAAATTTCAGATCCTGAGATCATGAAATATGCGGTGGATGGCAAAAGACTCTACGAAAACCACTGTGGAAACTGCCATCAAAACGATGGGAAGGGTTTGGGAAAATTAATCCCCCCATTACGAGAGGCTGATTATTTCAAAGAAAGCGTTCACAGATCCATTTGGATCATGAAGCATGGCCAAAAAGGAGAGATTACAGTTAATGGACAGGTTTATAATCAAGATATGCCTTCAAGTCCACAACTTACTCCTTTGGAAATAGCTCAAATAAGCACGTATGTATTTAATATTTGGGGAATGGATGAAGGAATTATCACGTCCTCAGATGTAGAAAAATATCTGAGAGAAAGACCAGTTAATTATTAATTATTCAGTTCCTTTTCTGCCTTTTCCAAAGCAGCCTTCATTTGCTCATTCACTTTAGTCACTTTCACCATTTGCTCCTCTAAATCCGCTTTCACCACTTCGGCAGTACGATCTCCATCTTCAGATTCATATTGATGCATCCAATCGAACATAGCTTCATAAGCCTGATCTAGATCATAAGCCACAGCCTTCAAAGTCTGAACTTTCAAGGTGTCAATACTTTCTTCAGATTCTAACTCTTTGACTTGATCTAACGCCTTTTTTTCCAGAGACTTTATTTTACCCATCATAGGCATTACTTCATCATGAACTCCAACTACCTCTTCTCTTAATTTCCTGTTCTCTTCCTTTAGATTTGGGCCACAGGAGTTTAGAAAAACAATCATTGTTAAAATGAAAAAGGGAATTGATCTCTTCATGATATTTGGTAAATTTTCAATAAAGGTACTATTTTTTCACATTTAAGTCTTATTTAGACATTCAATAAAATTGAATTCCTACAATTTCTTACCCCCCCTATTTTCAGTATAAACCGACTCCTCAAAAGATATTTAAATAGGCCATGAAGTGATTAATAGGCCTTTGATTTTGACTTAGAAAAAATGATTCCCTAAAAGGTATAAATCAGGCATTTGCTATCTATTGAATATGCTTCCAAGGAGATCACTAACTTTGTAAAAAAATCTCTCCATGAATTTTGCCGATTTAGGTTTTTCCAAAGAAATCCTGACCGCGATTAATCGCGCCGAATATCAAGCTCCCTACCCTATCCAGACCCAAGCAATTCCTTCGGTTCTCAAAGGAAAAGATCTGCTGGGTTTAGCTCCAACAGGCTCGGGAAAAACTGCGGCTTACATATTGCCAATCCTCGAGAGGTTCTTAAAAAAATCACCTTCAAAAGATCGCTCAGTTCCAGTTTTGGTAATCGTACCCACAAGAGAATTAGCAATCCAAGTGGCTGAAGTAGCAGATAGTTTCAGTAGATTTTTACCTAGGAAAATCAAAACACTAGCCGTCTTTGGAGGGGTTTCGATCAATCCACAAATGATCAAACTCCAAGGCACAGAGCTCCTGATCACAACTCCAGGTCGATTGATTGATTTGATGGAAAGAGGATCAGTTTCCCTCGACAAAGTACATACTTTGGTTTTGGACGAGGCGGATAAAGTTCTCAATATGGGCTTCCGTGAAGAGCTGGACCTGATTCTTAATAAAGTTCCAAGCAAGCGTCAAAACATACTTTTTTCAGCTACAATGGATTCCGAAATAGAAGTTCTCATCCAGAGCCTTCTCAAAGAACCTGTAAAAGTATCTGTAGAAGCAGAAAACTTCACCCCGGATCTAATCGACCAAAAAGCCTACCGAGTAAATCCTGAAGAAAAAGGCCCATTTTTACGAAAGCTTATTGAATCCGGCGATTGGAACCAGATTTTAATTTTCGCATCCTCTATCCGAACTGCCAACAATGTTACTGGCAAACTGGTAAAAAATGGCATCGATGCATTGGCTTTCCATGGAGACAAAAGTCAAGGAGCAAGAACCGAAGCTTTGGCAAAATTCAAATCTGGCAAAACGAGAGTTCTTGTGGCAACGGACTTGGCAGCTCGTGGCATTGACATTCAGGCTCTCCCACTCGTCATTAATTATGAACTTCCAAGATCACCCAAAGACTATATCCACCGAATAGGAAGAACTGGCCGAGCAGGATCCAATGGACTTGCGATTTCCTTGATCACTCCAGAAGAAATGCATCACTTCAAGATCATTCAGAAAAAAATGAAGAAATGGGTCAAACTGACCCATGCAGAAGATTTTGGCAAGGAAGAATCAGAAGGTTAGAATTTATAAAAAATCGATAAAGCATTAATGCAAAATGCTTTTGGGAGTATTTGTTTTAAGTCCTTAATAATTTAAAAACCTTCCTTATTTTTATCATTCTAAACTTTGAATGATGAAACCTTTTTGCTTTGCTAACGGAGAAATAATCGCAACTGAAAAAGCCACAATTCACCCAATGGATCTAGGATTGATTCGGGGATATGGAATTTTCGATTTTTTCAGAACTGTCAATCACAAACCTCTTTTTTTGGAGGATTACCTGGATCGATTTACAGCTTCTGCTGCCAAAACATTTCTGACATTAAAATACTCCAGAGAAGAGTTAAGAACTATTATATCTGAGCTGGTTGAAAAGAATGATTTGGAAGCTGGAGGAATGAGAATGATGCTTAGCGGAGGTTTGTCCGACAACCACTTTTCACCAGCAGAAGGGAAACTTTTCATCTTTGCAGAATCATTGATTTTCCCTTCAGAGAAAAAATACAATGAGGGAGTTAAGCTTCTTTCTCTGGAATACATACGACCAATCGCTGATATCAAAACCACCAATTATGCCTTGGCAGTTTGGCATTCGGAAGGATGGAAAAGACAAGGAGCTGAAGATGTACTCTATCACCTGAATGGCGTAATCAGCGAAAGTTCAAGAAGTAACTTCTTTATCGTCAAAGATGGTCAGGTGATTACCCCTGGCAAAGACATTCTCCTGGGAATCACAAGGAAGAATCTGATGAATTTGGCAGGAAATGTCCAGGTGAGACCAATTACCTTGCAAGAGGCTCTGGAAGCAGATGAGGCTTTTATCTCAAGTACTACTAAAGTTCTTCTTCCCGTTACCCAAATTGATGACCATAAAATCGGAACAGGGAAACCTGGCCCAGTGACAATAGATTTACTCCAAAGATTTAAAGAGCTGGAGAAAGAAATTTCTTATTAAAAAAAGAGGCCTAGAATTGATCCAGGCCTCTTTTTTTATTCTACCAAAGTAGCATCTGTTAAAATATACATGAGCTTTTCTGGGTCAGCAGAGTTCAAGGTTAACTTACCTTTTACCTTCACCCTTTTCGAAGTGTATTTAATTGGTGAAGAAAGCATCACTTCCATCACCGTTTCCGGCCCACCCGATCCACAGAAAAAACATTCTGCCAATGGAAGACTTGATAGGATGATATGCTCAGGTTTAAACATCCCTTCAAATGGGATGATATATCCATCGGCCTCCACTACTTTACCTTCTAGTTTTTTGGCATTATCAGAGAAAACAGGAACGTACAATTCCCCAAAATTATCCTCACTGATTTTGTATGTGACATCGGCCAAATTCTTCCACACATTGGTATCCTGGGCCAAGGCGGAATTAAAACCACCAACTAGTAAACCAAAGAACACTGCTATTAATATTCCCTTTTTCATATTCTTTCTAATTCTGCCTCAAGATTAGGCTTTTGTCAATTGCTTTGCAATACTTGTTTGATAAGCTGACCAAGCCGGAATAAGAGAGGCAATTATTCCCACTAATAACGCATAAACCACTATCCAAAGTTCTGCTTTTAAGAAAACCCATGGATTTAAAGTTCCTACGACTCCCTGTTCGTTTTGGGAAACGATAACTGATAAAAAGGTATGACCTAATAGAATCCCCACCAAAGCACCCAAAAATGTCAGCATCAGTCCTTCTAAAAAGATCAGAAAAACCAATTGCACTCTCGAAGCTCCGATTGCTCTCAAAATCGCCAAATCATATTTTCTTTCTTTCAGGGAATTATATAATGCAATGAAGATCCCCAATCCAGATATCCCAATCAATACAAAGGCAAGACCTTGAAGTAAACTTACTCCCACTCCCAGCAATTCAAATAGTCTGGACATTTCAAAGGATGGAGAAGCCGCTTGCATGGATGTGCCAGAATTAATCATTCTTGGAAGCTGAATAGCTGCCATTGGATTTCGATATTGCACTAGCAAGGATGTCACTTCTCTTTCTTGATCTGTTTTAGGAAATCCTGTCTGAGAAACAGGCTGATGTAATAAATCATGGGCTGTTTCAGAAGCTGTTGAATCTGCCTCATCATGCGTATACCAGACAGATTCTATAGATGTCAAAACCAATCTGTCGACTACATTTCCATTCGGCTCCAGTATTCCTTTTACTTTGAACCCATGCTCATCATGATCATGACTTCCCTCGCTAACCCCATGACTTCCTTCAAAATAATCCCCGGTTTTTAGTCCCGTTTTCTTCGCAACCTCTGACCCGAGAACCACATCAAAAGGTTCTATCCAGCCTTCTCCTTCGGAAAATTTCACATCATAAAGTCCCAAGTAATCAGAATTGGTTCCGACTATCCTGTACCCTTGATAATTATCTCCCAGAGCCAATGGAATTACATTTTTGATCAAGCGACTTCTCGAAATACGAATCGCTTCCTTCATCGGAATATTTCCTGTCGGAAAATCAATATGATACACACTCGAAAGAATCAATTGCAGCGGGCTCCCTTTAGCTCCTACCACCAAATCAATCCCTTCAGCATCCTGATTCATTTTCTTTTCAAACTGATCCTGAATCAAGAGTAAGACTGTGATAATCGCCAAACCCAGTGCAAGTAACATCACATTCAACCCTGTCGACAAGGGCTTAAAAGTCAAATATTTCCAACTTAGCTTAAAAATATTCATGTTGCCTTCACTTCTATAAAGTTGGAAATATGATCTTTCACCCGCTGATCATGCGTCACGATAATCAATGCAGCGCCAATCTTCTCAGCTTGATTTTTTAGCAAATTGATTACCTTTTCGGTATTCTCATCATCCAAACTTGAGGTCGGCTCATCTGCTAATATCAGTTGCGGTTTATTGACTAATGCTCTTGCGATAGAAACCCTCTGGGCCTCTCCTTCACTTAAGGTTTTCACGGAAGAATTCGCCTTAGCCCCGATTCCCAGTTCGTCAAGTAAGGATTGGACATTCTGCCCTTTTTCTTTAGCGAAATATTGGGCCGCAACGAGATTTTCTTTGACTGAAAGTGGAGCCAATAGATGAGGCTTTTGAAAAACAATTCCGATGTTTTTCCCTCTAAATAAATCTAACTTTGCTCCATCCATTTTAGTCAGATCGGCAGTCCCTAAAATCACAGTTCCTGACTGAGGTTTTAGCAAACCTCCCAGCAAATTCAACAAAGTGGTCTTTCCACTCCCTGATTTCCCTAATACTAAGAGAGAGTCACCCTTGTCTAAAGAAATATCGGAAAATGAAAACTGAGGCTGACCTGGATGTGAATACTTCAGGTCTTGGGTCGAAAAGAGCATATTACTTTACCGGAATTCTAACTTCAAAGGTTGTCCCTTTTTTGATTTTACTATCAAAGGTTATCTCTCCGTTCAATACTTCCAAGCATTTTTTGACAATAGAAAGTCCAAGTCCTGAACCTTCCACTATTCCTACATTTTTGGCTCTAAAAAATCTATCAAACAATTGACTTTGTTCTGATTCAGGAATACCAATCCCAAAATCAACCACTTTCCCGATCAATATTCCGTCTTGATAATCCAGACTGAAATGTACTTCTCCTCCATCTTTGGAATATTTCACGGCATTGGAAAGAAGATTTTCAAAAGTCTGATATAGAATCTCACTGTCAGAGGTAATTGTCTTTGGCAAGGCTCCAAAATCGGTTTTTATAGTGACTTCATTCTCAATTCCCGCCTTGACAGTATCCATAAGCTCTTTAACGAAGGCTCCCACGAACATTTTCTTAGGCTTATACTCCATCTTATTTGCGTCAGCTTTTCCGAAAAACAAGACACTTGTCAATAGATTATTCAATGCCCGAACAGAGTTTTCAATTTTCATCGCATGTTTAGCAATCTTTTGCTTGAATGGATGATCTTTTTCAGCGTACATCTGAAGGAGCTGTGCAGAACTCAAAATCGAAGTTAATGGAGTTTTAAAGCCATGAGAAACGTTTAGCACGATTCGGGATTTCAACTCATTGATTTCTCTCTCTTTCTCCAGAGCTTTGGTTAATTCTTTATTCGCTTCGTAAAGTTCTGCGGTTCTAATCCGCACCTTTTCCTCAAGCTGATTATTGAGTTTTTGAAGCTCCTTTTCTTTTCTGTCCTTGAAAATCGCCAGCTCAATAACCATGTTTAATTCACGGATATTAAATGGCTTGATTACATATGCTGAAGGGTTGGTGCCCACCACTTTATTTAAAGTCTCGGCATCAGAACTGGCACTTAGATAGACTACAGGAATATCAAATTTTTCATTGATGATTTCAGTCGTAGTGATCCCATCCAGCTCACCAGCTAGATTGATATCCATCATCACTATATCAGCGTGACTTTCTTCTAGTAGATCGAGGGCCTTCTCGCCAGAATCGGCAACTCCCAGAATATGATGATTATTTTTCTCTAAAGCCCTTTGTAATAGCAGGGCTGAAACTGAATCATCTTCGACGATGAGGATATTAAGACTAAACATTCAGGTTTTTAAAAGGCAGATAAACAGCTTTGAAAATACAAAATTTATGAATTAGACAATGGAATTTCTACTATCACTCGTGTTCCTTGATTTTTGGCACTTTGCAGATTGATATAGCCCTTCAAAAGATCAACCAGATTTTTGGTAATCGCCATACCCAAACCGGTTCCTTCAAACTGTCTTTGATTCCCTGTACTTTCCTGCTCAAATGGCTGGAAAATTTTCGGCATAAAGTCCGTGGACATACCCACACCCTCATCCTCGATTTTCATTAATAAAGATCCATCTTGAGAATCGACTGTCACTTTAACGGTTCCAGACTCAGTGTATTTCAAGGAGTTACCGACCAAATTATTGAGAATCATTTCTAAGAATCTTTTGTCAGTTTCTCCTTTGATATCTTTCTTTTTGAAATCCAATTTCAATTGAATGCCCTTTCTTTGAGCATGAGCAAAAAACGGCTTCATGACTAAGGAAATGAACTCTACAAAATCAACCTTTGTATAAACGACCTCCATTTTATTGGCCTCGATCTTTGCCATATCCAAAATCGAGGTAATCGTAGCCAAAAGTCTTTCGCCACTTTGAAGGATAATATCTAGCTCATCTAACAGCTTGGTATCATCCTTCCTGGTCATCATCACATGTTCCGTCCCTCCCAAAATCACATTGAGAGGAGTTCTGATTTCATGACTGACATTAGAAAGTAAACTGGTTTTGAAACGGTTCGCCTCCTCAGCCTTTTCTTTGGCTTCTCTTAAATTCTTTTCAATCTGTCTTTCTGCGGTTACATCTCGGAACATGGATAAAATAGTCTCTCCATCGCCACCCTCCGAGGAGATTTTTTTAGAATAAATTTCCATTTCTACATCAGCTCCATTCCACACAAATTCAAGTTTCAATGTTTTTCCCTCCTCAGGGAGAATCAGCATTTCATTTTGATATTTTCTCAAAAAATCACAATCTCCAAAAATCTCAATCAACTCTTTCCCTTCCAATAAAGTCGCCTCTGTTTGTACATAGCGAGCAAATGTAGGATTCGCAGCAATGATTTTTTGACCATTCACTGTCAAAAGCATAGGATCCTTTGAGCTGTCCCAAACATTTTTAAACTGCTTTTCTGCAACTGCTTTTTCCTTATCTTTTTTACTCACAGTCGACTCCAAAACACCAAGTTTATTCCCTTGATCAAAAAAGCTTTTGACAAAATACCCCACTGCAACCATGACAAGAGACACTAATGCCAAGAACCAGAATCTCATATAGAAAGGCCTCAAAACAGTAAATTCTACGGATGTGACCAAAGGGGAAAAATGCTCACCTGCGTAGGATGCTTTGATTTCAAACTGATAATCTCCAGGAGGTAGTCTTGGGTAGAAGAACCTTTTTGCTTTGGGTTCTACCAAAACTTGCCAGGACTCTTCAAATCCTTTTAATCGCCAATGAACCCAAAGATCTTTCTCCTCATTGAATCCTACTGCTGAATATTCCAATTCAAGTGAATTTTGTTGGGATCCAGATCTCACATCCTCTAGCCCCATAATGGACTTACCTTCTAACTCAAATGATCTCAAAAAGACTTTTGGGGTACCATTTGCAATAAATTTCTCTTGAGGTTTGAAAATTGAGAACCCGTCCAAGGTCCCGATCATAATCCTTCCATCCACCCCTTCCACCAATGCTCCTCGATTAGTTTCATTATTGGCAAGCCCATTCATCTGATTGAATTGTTGGACTTCATTATTTTCAATTTTGAAAATACCATCATCAGTCCCCAACCAAATGATTCCACTCGAGTCATGAAGAATAGAAAAAACAGGTCGCCCGATCTTTTCTCCTTCAATCAGGTAGTCTTGGACTTTTCCATCTTTGATTAGTTTCAGTCCAGATTCAGTTCCGAGCAAAATTTCGTCTTCAAGCTCTAGAAAATCGTATCCGTCAGCCAAAAGTAGGTTAGGAGTTGAAATTAGATTTTCAGTATTTTCAATTCTCGAAGCTCGCATAATGATCGTCCTGCCATCGCGAAGCTTACCCGATTTTCTTAGATAATAGAACCGATGATTCATCAATTCTTCCAATTCATCTTGAATGGAATTCTTGAACAAATCAGGTCCTCGATCATGAATAGATGCAAAATAAACCGCCTTGGGACTAGTGATCAGCAGACTATCTCCGTATACATTTACCGATGAGATTTGTACATCAGTGGGCGGACTAAATACTTCAATTCGGTTTGCTGCGATATCATATCTCCCTACACCTCTAATATTGGAAGAGAACCAAATAGCCTCATCGGCTTCTCTTGAGAAATTTACAATTCTACTATTTGGTATTATTCCTATTTCAGAATCCTTATATATATCCTGGATATCATATCGAGATATTTTTTGGATTCCATTATTATAGCCAAATAAATATTCGTCCCCTTTTACTAATGCAATTGCGGTTACTTCTTGGCTCATCAAGCCAGATTGTACTACATCATAGTTTTGAAATGCCAGTGAATTCAAATTTGCCAATCCTCTTGCTGTGGCCATCCAAAGTATCCCTTCTCTATCAATCAAAAAGTCATGAAGGTAAAATACCCGAAACGTATATTCTAAATCTAATGCAATAGGACGGCGAGAACCGTAAGTTAGCTTATAGAGGTCCGAGTTGATATGGTAAAAAACGCTTCCTTTTGAGAATTCAAGTCCAAAATAGCTGTCCAAAAAATTAAAATTTTGCTTGAGACCTTGATCTAGGATTTCTTCTGGTGAAAACTGATCTGGTCCTTTAGCTAAATAATCAGCTCCTAAAAAATAATATTCGCCAGTATCTGGAGATTTTTTTGAAATTACAGGAGCACTTGAGACTTTTTTCAAATCCCATTCAATTTTCCTCAAATTACCATTCTCTAATATCAGCGTCCCTCTATCAAAGAAAAAGACCGGGGTTTCAGAATCCCCACCCAAATAGGTAAAAAAGCCAAATTCAGCCTGATCTTTTGAAAATCTCTGAGGACTTTCACCTTCTAACCAATAATAAAATCGACTTCCGACATCTAGTAAATATTCTTTGCTATTCCCCTTCCCACGAGTAGTAAATTTGATTCGAGGAAGGTTTACCAAAGAATCAATCCCTGTAAATTCTACATTCTCCCAACTTCCATAGCCACCTTTTAAAAAATTGCCAACTCCCCGATCATTATAAAGCCAAATCATACCATCCTCATCTTTATGGATGGTGATTTGAAAATCAAATTCAGAGTTTAGGCTATCCGCAAGTGAAAATGTCTCAATACCGTCTGAATAAAAAACCCCTCTAGTAGTTGACATCCAAATCAGGCCCAGAGTATCCTGCTCCACCTGAAGGACGTTTTGGATAGGAAGTCGAATTCCCTTCGGATTGGTATTGTATTTAAAAGTCTGAGCAAAAACCCCAAAATTGACAAACAAAATCAGGGAGCAAATGAAGGCGCTCAGGTATCTAAATTTCATAACAGCTAAATTATGAAAAGATGCCGTATGTCAAATTAGATAGAGAATGTTAATATATTCTTTTGTCAGCGGGCGGTTTCTCTTATTTTTGTGGCAAACTTTAAAATACGACGCATGAGTGTACTAGTCAATAAAAATTCCAAGGTAATCGTTCAAGGATTCACCGGATCTGAGGGCTCTTTTCACGCACAGCAAATGATCGAGTACGGAACCAACGTAGTTGGTGGTGTAACTCCAGGCAAAGGAGGCTCTACGCATTTGGAAAAGCCAGTTTTTAATTCTGTTGAAGAAGCCGTTCAAAAGACTGGTGCAGATACATCTATTATTTTCGTACCACCAGCTTTCGCAGGTGATGCAATCATGGAAGCAGCTGATGCTGGTATCAAAGTGATCATTGCTATCACCGAAGGAATCCCAGTTGCAGATATGATGAAAGCTAAGCCTTACATCAAAGAAAGAGGCGCTACCCTAATCGGTCCTAACTGCCCAGGAGTAATTACTCCAGGTGAAGCAAAGGTTGGTATCATGCCAGGTTTTGTATTTAAGCAAGGTAGAATCGGTATCGTTTCTAAGTCTGGTACTTTGACTTACGAAGCTGCTGACCAAGTTGCAAAAGCAGGTCTAGGTGTATCTACGGCAATCGGTATCGGTGGTGATCCTATCATCGGAACTTCTACCAAGCAAGCTGTTGAATTGCTTATGAATGATCCTGAAACCGACGCGATCGTAATGATCGGTGAAATCGGAGGTAACTACGAAGCTGAAGCGGCTAAGTGGATCAAAGAAACTGGAAACAAGAAGCCTGTTGTAGGTTTCATCGCTGGCCAAACAGCGCCTCCAGGTAGAAGAATGGGCCACGCTGGAGCGATCATCGGTGGAGCTGATGATACTGCAGCTGCTAAAATGAGAATCATGAGAGAAAATGGCATCCACGTAGTAGAATCTCCAGCTGAGATTGGTGCTACTATGGCAAAAGCTTTGGGTGTTGATGCTTAAATAATTTGTCCGATGCCGGATGCCGGATGTCGGATATTAAAAGCCGCTTCGATTGATTTCGAAGCGGCTTTTTTATGATTTCAAACTTCAGAATTCATATTTAAAAATTTACCTTTGCGCCTTCAATTCCGATAATATGATTTCAGTTGACAATGTAACTGTCCAGCATAGCGGCAGCGCACTCTTCAGTAATATTTCCTTTACCATCAATGAAAATGATAAAATCGCCTTGATGGGTAAAAATGGAGCAGGTAAATCTACTCTATTGAAAATTATTGCAGGGCAATCCAAACCTACTTCTGGAGCTGTTTCCGCCCCAAAGGACTATGTCGTTGCTTATTTGCCTCAGCACCTTTTGACCAGTGACGATTGTACCGTCATGGAAGAAACTGCCAAAGCATTTGCTTCATACCTGAACATGAAGGCGGAAATTGATCATATCAATGAGGAACTGACCGTAAGGACCGATTACGAATCTGAAGAATATTACAAGCTCATTGAGAAAGTCTCTGAACTCAGCGAGAAGTTTTATGCCATCGAGGAGGTCAACTATGAAGCTGAAGTAGAAAAAGTATTATTGGGATTGGGATTTGAAAGAGATGATTTGACTCGCTCCACTTCAGAGTTTTCTGGTGGATGGAGAATGCGTATCGAATTGGCAAAAATACTCCTTCAAAAACCTGATTTGATTCTTTTGGATGAACCTACCAACCACCTGGACATAGAATCCATTCAATGGCTGGAGGAATTCCTAATGAATAAGGCCAAAGCTGTAGTTGTGATTTCCCACGATAGAGCTTTTGTGGACAATATCACTACTCGAACTATCGAGGTGACTATGGGTCGTATCTACGACTACAAAGCCAAGTATTCTCACTATTTGGAACTGAGAAAAGAAAGAAGAGAGCAGCAGCAAAAGCAATTCGAGGAACAGCAGAAGTTTATAGCTGAGACTACTCAATTCATTGAGCGATTCAAAGGAACTTATTCCAAAACACTTCAGGTACAGTCTCGAGTGAAAATGCTGGAGAAACTGGATATCGTTGAGGTGGATGAGGTTGATACTTCTGCTTTGAAATTGAGATTCCCTCCTTCTCCAAGATCTGGTAAATACCCGGTAATCGTCGATGAAATGAGCAAATCTTATGGAGACCATGTGGTTTTCAAAGATGCTTCCATGACCATTGAGCAGGGACAGAAAGTTGCTTTCGTCGGAAAAAACGGAGAAGGTAAATCCACCATGATCAAAGCTATCATGGGAGAGATAGACTTTGAAGGAAAATGTGAATTGGGTCATAATGCCATGATTGGCTATTTCGCCCAAAATCAGGCTTCACTTTTGGATGAAAGCCTGACCATTTTTGAAACGATCGATCACATTGCCGTTGGAGAAATCCGAACTAAGATCAAAGATATCTTAGGAGCCTTTATGTTCAAAGGTGACGATATCAACAAGAAAGTGAAGGTACTTTCCGGTGGAGAAAAAACCCGATTGGCCATGATCAAACTATTGTTGGAGCCAGTGAACTTGTTGATTCTCGATGAACCGACCAACCATTTGGACATGAAAACCAAAGACATCATCAAAGATGCATTAAAGGCATTTGACGGTACTTTGGTCGTAGTTTCTCACGACAGGGACTTCTTGGATGGATTGGTAACCAAAGTTTTTGAATTCGGCAACAAACGAGTAAAAGAGCACTTCGAGGATATCAATGGATTCTTGAGAAACAAGAAGATTGAGAATTTGAAAGAAGTAGAGAGGTAGTACTTTTTGTAAGCAGTAATATTTGTAAACGGTAAGTAGTGATCGATGCAACTCACTACTTACCGTTTACGACTTACTTTTTCTATTTCATCGGAGAGAAAGGCAAAGTTTTCAAAAATTTCGCATCGACTTTTTCTACAATCTTTCCATTTTCTTCAGAAGCATCTCGGGCCTTGATCCATTCTGGGTCTTTTCTGAAGTTATCAAAAGCTGTCTCATAGGCTTGTTGATTGGAATCACCCAAGAAATAAACCAGCTTTGGCTGACTTCCATCTTTTTCGACAGTCAGAAAATACATGTAGTTTTTCAGCCCCTGCTTCTCAAAAAGGTCTTGGGTATGGTTTCTAAATCTAGCCTGCAAATCATTAATTTTTCCATCATAACAATAATAAGTCCTCAACTGAAAAATCCCACTTGGACTTGGAATCGGATGATCATTTAGCCCAGGAGCTTTGATCATAAAAACTTCCTGCACCTCACGAACTAACCTGCCATTTTCGATGGACTCCTGATATACTTTTTGCCACTCAGGATCATTACTAAATGCTTGCCACATTCGATCTCGGGCCTTGGCATCCGGGTATCCTAAAATATAAGTCAATGTATTGTCGGATTCTTCCACTGGAAGCCAATAGATGATGTTTTCCATCCCAAGCCTTTCAAAAATGGCCATCGTATGATTCTGGAACCGCTTTACTAAATCAGGCATTTTACCATCATTTGCGGTATAAGTTCTCATTTCGAAGTAATTGGAATTCATCTGATCCAATTGTTGGGCTATACCAGAAAAGGAAATCATAAGCATCAGTCCAATTAGATAGATATTCTTCATGGGTTTAAGGGTTTTTGTTAGGCTTTCAATTTACCTTAAAATCAATCACCCTCAAGCACCACAAATAAAAATACCTGACCGGTTGGGTCAGGTATTGATAATGTTTTGTTTATTTAAATGAACCGCTTGACAGTCCAAATAATCAAAGCGAGGAGGAAAATGACTATGGAAATCTTATTGATCCCATGCATCATTCTCAAATTAAAGCTAGTAGGCTTGGAGGGATCAGGCTTTTGAAAAACCCGGATAAAGTAGTTGCCTACCTCTCCCAATTTGAAAAACTCTTTTACTTTATTTTCTTCGGCCATAGCTTCATATTGTTAACTCATTCAATAAACTCAAATACTTTCAGGTTCGTTCCACATTCCATCTTCACGGATGATCTCAATCAGTTCATCTACCGCATTTTCTGAAGGAACTGAGCGTTTCACTACCTCTTTACCTTTGTAAAGTGTGATTTTTCCTTTTCCAGAACCTACATATCCATAGTCCGCATCGGCCATTTCACCCGGACCATTCACAATACAGCCCATGATTCCGATTTTCACACCTTTCAAGTGATCGGTTCTCTTACGGATCATGGCCGTGGTCTCTTGAAGATCAAACAAGGTTCTTCCACAAGATGGACATGAAATATATTCCGTTTTGGACATCCTGGTTCTAGCCGCTTGCAAAACTCCAAATGATACAGAATTATGCAATTTGACTTGATCCAAAATTTCCTCACGAGTATGCTCTCCTTCTTTCTCCAGAGACATCATAATTCCATCACCCAATCCATCGATCAACAATCCTCCGACATCAGTGGCTGTGTAAAGCATGGTCATATCAGTGGTCTGATCAGGATAGCTGACTTTCATCACAACTGGAATCTCATTTTTGCTTTGCAAAAGCTTGATCATCGCAGCCCTCATTGCTGGCATCCCATGCTTGTTGTTTGTCTTGAGAATCAAAACCCAATTCTTCTTTTCCTCAACAAAAGAAATAGCCTCATCCATTTGAGTATCGAGAATTTCCAAGAAATTCAGTTCAGAATGGCTTATTTCAGAAGCATTTGCCTCAGGTAAGGAGAACAGAGGAAACTTGTTAACCTGATCTGGCGCTTGTTTCCAAATCTCATAATTCTGGATTTCCTTCATGCCATTTGGAAGCATAAAAGGAATAGGATTGGATCCTGAATACACAAAATCACATCCAATGTCATTCATTTTCCACTTATCCAATTCGGGAAGGTAGAAATGCCCCACGGCTTTCATTTCCTTTTCGGTGATCTTCTCAACTCGGGAAATATCAGTAATTACTCTAGGAACATTGTGATCACCGAAGTTGTAAACCTCCTTTGTATGTCTTTTGGTGTATTCAAAAGGGTTGATAGAATAGTCTGAAATCGGCTCGATTGCCTGATGATCAGCTCGATCCGTATAGCGATCAATCAAGGCTTTGGCAACGGGAGCTTCGAATTCTGGATCTTCGGTCAAGGAAACACGAACCGTATCACCCAATCCATCTTCCAGAAGCGTTCCAATTCCGACAGCAGATTTGATTCTTCCATCTTCCGCCTCTCCAGCTTCAGTAACACCCAAGTGTAAAGGATAGGGTTTAAAACCTCCCTCATCTAATTTCTGAACCAAAAGTCTATAAGCCTGAACCATCACTTGCGTGTTGGAGGACTTCATAGAAATGACAATATCATGGAAGTTTTCACTTTCACAGATTCTCAAAAACTCCAAAGCTGATTCTACCATACCAAGTGGTGTATCTCCATAACGGCTCATGATTCGATCCGAAAGTGAACCGTGGTTGGTTCCAATTCGCATCGCAGTTCCGTTTTCCTTACAGATTTTCACCAAAGGAAGAAATCGCTCCTGGATTCTTGCCAATTCATCCTGATAGCTTTCATCGGTATATTCGATGACCTCAAACTTCTTTTTATCCGCGTAATTCCCGGGATTGATCCGGACTTTTTCTACAATCCTAGCGGCTAATTCAGCTGCATTTGGTGTAAAGTGGATATCCGCAACCAGTGGAGTGGTATAGCCCCTTTTCCTCAATTCAGCTTTGATATTTCGGAGATTTTCAGCCTCCTTCATACTTGGGGCAGTAATCCTTACCAATTGACATCCGCTTTCGATCATGCGAATACATTGCTCCACCGAGCCCATGGTGTCCATGGTATCCACTGTGGTCATGGATTGAACTACGATGGGATTATCCCCTCCGATCAACACATCACCTACTCTAACAGGGATGGTCTTTCTTCTGGAATAGGATGTTAGACTATTGCAGTAATGAGGCTCACTGACTTTTACGATTGGGTCCATATTCTTAAATATCGCCTAATTGGGGACGGATTATTAATTCTTCAACAACGGATTGGGGAGAAAGGTTATAAGCTCCCCAAACAGATTCTGCAACATCTTCGGATTTCATGAATCGCTCGACCGGCAAATCCACTCCTTCCCAACTCGCAGTATAGGTAGCTCCCGGCAAAATCGATGTGACTTTCACCTGATGTTCCTTCATTTCTTCACGTAAACATTTGGTCATACCTAACATCGCCCATTTGGAAATCGCGTAGCTTCCGCCATTGGCATAAGCAGTCGTTCCTGCAATAGACCCCATGCTGAAAATATGCCCTGATTTCCGTTTTACCATATCAGGCACGAATTCCCGAATCAGGTAATAAGCAGAAAACAAATTGGTATGCATCATCAATTCAAAGTTTCCTTCTGGCTCGTTGTAAATGGAACCTGGAAGAAAAACCCCTGTATTATTGATCAATACATCAGGCTTGCAAAAGCCTTTCACTTGTGCTGAAAACCGAGCTACTTCTTCCTTTTTCGAAAGATCAGCAACTAAAGCCAAAACCTTAATTTCAGGGAATTTGGCCTCTAAATCAGCTTTCAGATTTCCTAAATCATGCTCGTTTCTTGCACAGGTGGCAATATCAAATCCTTCCTTAGCAAATCGGTAGATAATAGCTCTTCCGATTCCTTTGGTACCGCCTGTGACTAAGATGCTTTTGGGCATATTTTGTTAGTGTTTTAATAGTTAGTGTGACAACTATTTACTTGAAGCAAAGTTACATTTTTTTATCAAAACAGCGCCGTTACTTGCATTCTTCCCACATGAACTATCCTATCCAGCCCCTGTGAATTTCGTCCTTCGTAGACCATATTTAATTGAAGCCCTTCCCCTATCTTTTGTAGCCAATTGAGTGTCCAGGTGATATTTGTTCCCGGGGTTAAAGCCTGCAACATTTCATAGCCAACCGGAGAATTCATTTCCCCATTGTAGGATATTTCTATCCACTTCAGATTAGCATTGATAGTTGTCTTGATGGCTTTTGCATATCTGAAATCTAGGCCTGTTTGATGAATTTGAGCTTTCTCATCAAATTCCAGATTATCCAAATTCTCTTTTCCTGTGAAAGAATAGGAAGCAGTCCCTCTCAAATTTGGGCTCGGTTGCCAGATAAATTCTGGACCAATACTTTTTTGATTTACTCTATAGTTTCTGTTTGATAAGAAATCCGAAGAGGAAAGTCGATTTCCTTGAGAAGCCAAAATTCTCAAAGTTGTCCGATTGGTAAAATTATATCGGGCATTCAATTTCCAGTCTTTTTGAATCAGGTCTTCAAAACCTCCTGAAAGCAACTGTTTCCATTGGGAATCATAGTAGGAAAGATCAAACCCATAAAGGGAAGAAGCTCGATTGAAAAAGAAACTGGTCCGAATCACCTGTCTCAAAGACAAAATATCCTGGCGATTTACACCTCCGATAAATGGATTGATTCGGTCTTTAAAGTCTTCTGAAGTAACTTTTTTCTCGACACTCAAGCTACTTGTATTAGAAAATTTCTGGAGAAAACTTTTTGCTCCACCTTCTTCTTTCCAGCCATCCGGAAACTTGGCCTGAATTCGATAATTCAATAAAGTTGTGTAGGCTTGGACATAAGTGTCTGTAGGAACAAAGATTTTGATGTAGAGCTTTTCTTCTGGGTTAATTGCTAGATAAAATTCATTCAGTTGCTGGATCCCATCTCCATTGTCATCCCGCCAAGTGTGAGTTCCATCTCCATTTGGTGCTGGAATGAATACAAATTCCCGTTGCAACTCCCTCCCGTTTCCTAATGCATAGCTCAATTCATTTCTGATCAAGTTCTTTCCTATCGATCCCAGATAGTCCACCTTTCCCATTACCGTCATTTCCGAAGGAAGATCTCTCTGCAAAAACTCCAATTCCCGATAGGTAAATGTATTTGTCAAAGAATGTTGCTTCCACTGTTTTTGAAAGCTAAAATTACTGGTAAATGCCTTGGTATCATTCTTCAAAACACCATCAAAAGGAGCTCTATCCTCCCTCCAAGCTGCATCTGCCCGAAATGCCACCGAAAGCGTATCATTGCTCTTCAGGTAAAATAAATGCTCTCGATAGTTCATGGCAGTACTCAAAACGGAGTCACTTTGATTGTGACGGAGTGAGTTTCTGTCTACTGAAAAACGATACCCCGGCACCAAAACTTTGGATCGATAGGAAACATCCCCCAGGTAGCGGAGCCAGTCAGTTGAAGTTGTGTCTTTCTGGCTTTGGAGACTAAAAAACTCATTTCTCAGGTAAAACCTATTCCCGACTTTCAGATTCCAATGAGCCGAATGCTGTGTACCACTAAGAACTTCATTTCTATTTCTGTGATAAAACAAATAATCAAAAGAGTTATCTGAATCTTTATCCAAGCTAAATCCGGCTTTCAAAAATTGTTCGGAAGCTGCATTTTCTAATTCTTGTTGTGTGATCCCCCAATCCCGATCGAATTCAATATATCTGAAACGATCAATAAAATTGAAATTAGTGGAATTGTACTCGTATTCCGTTAGTCCTTTGAAAGTATAGCCTTTCAATAGATCAACTTTTCTATCCTCTGATTGAAGACCAATTTTCCATCCCAAACCTTGATTATTTTCATCATCGATCGTAGAAAATAAATTTTCATCTCTGGAAGAAAGTGCTAATTCGGTATAGACTTTTTCATGATCTCCAACTTTGATTCCAGTGCCTGCTGTCACCATTCTCTTACTATCTGGAGCTGCTAATTGAGTCAAAATAGAATAATCGCCTTGAGATTGACCATTAATTCGAGGGACATACTCATAAACAGTACCATTGGAAAGTTGATTTAATCGCCGATAATCTCCTTTTCCAAAACCAACTTGAGAAAATGACAGATCAAAATGAGCCTTCTCAGGATCCGTTGAATATTGATAATAGATCAAAGGATTTCCTCCAGCTGTTTGCTCAACAATTTTCTCATACAATATCAGATTCGAGTCAAAAGCCACAGAATCAATTCTTGGAATCCTGGCACTTTCCACATCATCTCCTACACCTGCCAATAAACTCAATTCCTCTTGATTGAATTCTGTAAAAAGAGGTCGATTTCGATTATCCTTCTCTTGATAATAATTTAAATACAAATCAACCTTCCCGTTTGTCTGGAGGTGGTTTGCACCGATGATGGACCGCGAATAATTCCGTTCTGCATACTCAAAATCGACCCGAACTCTGGAGTATTGTGTGATTAAGACTTTGGGAGTAAAAGTGATTTCTGCCTGATTGTAGTCGATTACATAATCCGCGTTAAATCCTCTCTGTAATTGTTTCCCATCCAAAAATACCCGCTCAGAATTGGCCATGATAATTACAAAGCGTTCATTATTGGGTCCGTTAAGTCGATAAGGTCCCAAGACACCTTCCAAGATTGGGACTTGTATTGAGGCAAACTTCCCTTTGGCAATGGAGGCAAAAGCTTGGGTGCTGGCCTCCCAATCCCCCTTCATCTGATACTGAGTAGTCAATTGAAGACCTTGAACATTTTTATAATATCTCAAGAATTCACTTTGCCTTTGTTGCAAAACGACATCTCCAGCGGCTAGGTTAAAATCATCATTATAAAGCTCAATCAAAACATTGTCAAAATCCTGAATTTGCTGCGTATTCCCCTCAGGTTGAAAAGGAACATTTTGATCGGTAATACTGGCTCGAATGTTTAGATTTTCTGCAATCTCACCTTCGAGTTGAAGATTCAATGCTGAATTGACAAAGACATTTTGCGTATTCCCTACAGATATTCCTCGAGTCAAACTACCAGTTTTATAGAGATTGGTACTTGGGAATAATTCCTCCTGAATGTTCAAATTTTGCCTTGGAGCTACTCTAGTATCCTTAAAAAGTGCCGCAGAATCATAGTTTGCAGCCAGAGTTCTTTTTGCAAGAGGCTTATCAAATCGAATCGAAAATGTGCGATAACAAAGCGTAAGAAAATCTTCTTCAACCTGCGCAGTAGAGTCCAATCGGATCCAGTTTTTATTGAGGTCAAATGAAAACGGATAGTCTTTCCCCGAGGCATCTTTGATGATTATGCTTTCCTCGACCCCGGACAACGAATCTAATTCAATCCCATTTTTCAAGTCTTCAACCTTAACTTGGCGACAAGTTTCCTGAGCCTGAACTTGAAAAAGTATCAGGAAGAAAAAAAGTACAGAAAGCAGGCATTTTTGCATTTGGTAGACTTGACCCTTTTCCTAACAAGGTAAAAAAATCTACTTATTGAATAATTGGAAAAGTAAGGTAGAAAGTAGTCCCTACTCCCACCTCAGTTTCAAACCAGATTTTACCACCTGCTGTTTCGACACCAGATTTTGCGATAGCCAATCCTAATCCCGACCCTGTGGACTTTGTACTGAAATTTGGAATAAAGATCTTATCCCTAAGTTCGGCTGGAATCCCTTTTCCATTATCAGCAATTTCAAGAAAAACAGCCTCATCGGTCATCCAAAGCCACACTTTAATAATTGGAAACTTATCCTCTTCTACAGCTTGAGATCCATTTATGATCAAATTGGAAATCACCCTACCAAACAACTTTTCATCACCCATAATCGGGATATCATTTGCATAAGAATCATCCTGAAATTGAAGTTCCAACTTTTCATCATTTTTGTACAAATCCAAAACACGCATCACCACCTCCTTGAAGTTCATTCGTTCATTCTTTGGTAGAGGCATTTTTGCAAAAGTGCTAAATGAGGATGCAATTCCACTTAAGGCATCTACTTGATGGATTAGCGTTTCCAATGACTTTCTCAACTTTTGCAAATCATCCAATCGTCCAGCCTCTTCCAACCTTAACAAATGCTGCAAGGTCAGTTTCATTGGAGTCAAGGGATTTTTAATCTCATGCGCCACTTGCTTAGCCATTTCTTTCCAGGCAGATTCTTTTTCCGAAGAAGCCAAGACTTTCTTACTAGCCTCAAGCTTGAAAAGCATGTTATTGTATTCATTGACCAGCAATCCAATCTCGTCTTTAGAATCCCAATGCATCGGTTCATTATTTTCCAGATTGGTAGTCTTTAGCTTTTGAGTCAACAAGCGGAAAGGAAAAGTCAGGTTTTTGGAAACAAAGAAAGAAACGATCAAAAACAGGATAAATATGATGACAAATGCGTTAAAAATATTACTTAGCACATCTGCGATCAAAGTGTTCAATTCCGTTTCTGACTCAAAGAATGGCACACTCAAGATTGCTGAAGTACCCTGACTGGAACTAAAAGGAATTGCCAAGTAAACAGATTTGTATCGGAGCTTTCCAATTTCTTCTTCAGCCACAAACTGAACCTGATTTTGCTCTACAATCTCTGAAATCGCTTGAGGATTAATCCTAGGAGCCAAAAGTTTTTTATCAAAAATATTCGGACGATTCGTGGATTCAAGATCCCCGTTTATATCATACAAATGTATGTCAGCTGCAATGGTATTTGCCAAGGTCACCACCTCTTCATTAAGTTGGTCTTGATCGACTTCATCGGGAGTCCTATCCCCAAGAAAACTTGCCAAATTACCCCTGATCAAGGTTGCTTTCTGGATATACTGTCTGTCCAAATCCTCTCGGTAACTATTAGCCAAAAGCCCAACTGTAATGATAGAAATGATGATAATCGGGAAGAAAAATGCAAAATTCAGATATAGCTGAAGTTTGGTGGAATAGTTGAATTCAAAAGTTTTATACCCTTTGAATAGAGAGTGAATCAGAATTGTAAAGAATGTCAGAAAGACGAAAATCACGAAGTAAAGCGAGATATTTCCGAAGAAATAGGAGAATGGTTGATTTGGAGATGAAACCACAATTAATTCATCTCCATTTTCAATTCCCAAATGATGGTAGCCATTGGTATGAATCCCCGTGGTTAATAATTTCGATTCGCCTAGACGCTCAATAAGTATAGAATTGGTATAATTGAAAGAACCAATATTTCGGATCAACTCGCCTTGCTTGAAAATGGCGTAATCGTACCGGGTAGGATCAAGCTTTTCGCTATACTTTTTATCCAGTAGAAGTTTGGGATAAACCGATCCCGGCTGAACTCGCAATTGCTTCAACTCCAAATACAGAGTTCCCAAATTATTAGAGTCTCTCATTATCGGAATGAATGCGATAAATTGATTTCCAACATTTCCCTCAGTACCCCGGATAAAATATAAGTCCTTCAAACTTGTCACATAATCTGACTTGATATAGGTATCTCTGAGTGTTTTCAAAGATCTATCATCTGGGGTATTGACAAGACTTTGGCCATTTGGAGAGAAAATTCTAACCTTGACTTCAAACTGGTCAAAGTAATTATCCAGGTAAATTCTTCTGATTTTTGCCTCTATTGGTTCTTTGGAAAGTAACGGATCTCCCAAACGGTTTTGGATGAAAAGATCGTTTTTCACTCGTGTGAAAATTTCGCCCAAAAAGAATTCTGTCATCACGTCACTTTCAATCAAGTTTTGATTGGCAAACCTGATTTTGGATTGATTTAACTGGACTCTTTCTGTTTGAAAAGTACTAATCCCAGCAATAATTGCGACCATCAATCCAGCATAGAAAAATGTAAGGAATGTATTCAGTCCTAACCTGAAAATATTCCTAAACAATTTGAATCTGATCGCAGAAAACTGAAAAATCAAATGCACCACCCAGGCAATACCTAGCCAAGTGGACATAAATGTCAAAATTATTCCTACTGGAATTCCTAAAATCAGTAAATCTTGAAAATTGTCTTTTTGGGAATTATTCAACTCCAGTAAAAGACTTGTGAGTGTAATGGAAAACAGAACGTAAACTGCAGCCCAAAGAAAAATAATCAAGAAACTTAGCCCTTCAAACCAACCGAATGTTGGTATTGCCTCAATATCCAAAGGCCATTGAGAGTTTTGAATCAAATCCTCAGGAAGAACCCAAATCAAATAAAAGCCAAGTGAAACTAGGCCAAAGGCGATTACAAAAAATATCCGTTGCTCATTTTTGGTTGCTAGGACTTTAATCTTTTGATGAGTTTGAGGCGATGCCAATTGATATAGAACCATCCCTGCTACAGCCACCCCGAAAATCGAATTCAATAATAAATCACCCAAGCTCGGGTTGAACCATGAAGCTGCATAATTAGTGGGATCAAAAAGAGAGAAATTGAAATAAGCCCCAGGAAAACCCAAAATCAACATCACGAGACGAAATGCCAGAACCACTAAAATCCCGTACCCTATAGCTTGCCACCTTCTACCTTTTTTCCATCTATTCAGCACAAACCCAGAACTCAATAAGAAATACAGAAGGAAAATAGAAATGAAGAATATTAAAATTGCGGGATTACCAACTCTACCTGCCGGTTGATATCCGATTTCAAAATCGATCCCAAACATGGGGATGCCTGCCAAATTAGCTATCGTATAATCAGCTTCCTCTCCTACTTGTTTGAGTTCAAAATTCGAATTACCAAAAAGCCTAGAGTTTGCTCCGGTTACTAAATAGTCATTTTGAATCGATCCCGGCCAAATGAGTCGAAATGCATGGACAACTATATAAGAGCTCCCATTTTTGCTGACCCTTCTGTTTTTTAACAGATAACTACCATATGGATCAAAAAGTAATTGATACTCTTTTGATTCATCCACTTGGTCAAAATCCAAGGAAACCGTAAAATCGGACCAAAAAAGGAGTTTCTTCTCAGGACTTAAAATAAAAAATGGATGTCTGGACTGAACGCTTACCTGTCCAAATGTGAATGCTTCATCAGGACCGATGGCCATTAATATCTGAATGAAGTCCTCATCAAATTCTCTGTCGATTTCTTGAACTTCCTCTTGAAGTGCAGAAAAGAAACTTTCTTCTTCACTCTCCTGGAAGAAAAAGAAATTCAAAATTAAAACTCCAAGGAGTGAAAATCCGCTGACAAGGATGACCAGCCTTCTTAAATTATGGCTCATTTGCTTTAAAAATAAAAAAAGCAAAGTCCTAGATCAAACTTTGCTTCATAATAGCTATCGAACCATCAATTTTGATTTCCTTTTTTTAGCTGCCCGATACCATAAAACACCAATAATAGTGGCGATTAGATATGGCATCACGAATAAATACAAAATACCTGCATTCAAACCTGCTCCTATACTGGTATCACCATTACTCACATTGTTTTCTACAGAAGCACGGCACATCGCACATTGTGCTAACGTTGGAAGTTGAGCTACAATAAAGAGCAGAAATGTCAGGAATAAATATTTAATTCTTTTCATGATAATTCCATTTTGAATGGAGAGAAAAGGCTATCAGTGCGTATAATATGGACTGATCATCAAATAAACAATCACTCCTGTCACTGAAACGTACAACCAAATCGGATATGCAAATTTAACTACTTTTCTGTGTTTATCCCTCTGATCGGTATATCCATAATAATATGCAAACAGAATCGGGAACAAAGCTACAGCTGCTAATACGATATGGGTAATTAATAAGAAGTAATAAACAGATCTAATTGCTCCTTCACCTCCGAATGAAGTGCTTTCAGCAGCTCCATGATACACCACATAAGAAACCAAAAAAATAGCTCCTAAGCCAAAAGCTACACTCATCGTAGCTCCATGGTAGTTGTATTTTTTATTTTTTACAAAAATCAACCCTAGGATCAATGCCAAACTCGCAGCAGTATTGATGACAGCATTCAAGTGAGGCAAGAAATAAACCCATTCAGCTCCTACGTCAACTTTTTGAGGCATGAAGAGTAGAACAGCCACTGCTACTGGAATAATAATAGAAATAGCAATGATCCAGTTTTTTACTTTCGCTTCATTCTGAAGCATAGAATTATTTGTTTCCATGCAATAAGACTTTTGTTTCTAACATCAGAAGATCTACATCCTCTCGATTGGTACCACTATAATAGCCTCGAATCCTACCTTGATCATCAACTAAAGTGAATTTATCACTATGGATGAAATCATCAGGATTTCCCAACCCATCTACAGTAGGAAGGATGAAGCCACAACGGGCCAATTCATAGGTTTCCAATTTTGATCCGGAAAGGAAATGCCATTTACCAGGAGTGGCATGATGCTCATTTGCATATTCTTGAAGAATCTCCGGAGTATCATATTCAGGGTCGATACTGATCGACAAAATTTGCACCTCAGGATTATTGCGGAACATGTCATTGACCCTTTCCATTTCTTTGGACATTACAGGGCAAATACTAGGACATGAAGTAAAGAAGAAATCAACGATAGTGATCTTTCCTTCCATATCTTTTCTCCCGATAGTTTTCCCCTCTTGATTAGTAAAAGCAAATTCAGGAATATAATGTTGCGTACTATCCTCAAAATTGCATTCCTTAAAAGGGTTGTCTACTCCATTTTGATAGAAAATAGGCAAGTCATAATGATTCTCTCCAAACCCTCTAAGGAACATAAAGATCAATACTGGTATCAATAAAACACATACCAATACGAAACCTTGTAATATTCTTAATCCTCTCATAGCTTACTCTTAACAAAAAAGTAGGTTGAAGTGTCACACTCCAACCTACTTTTTTAAAGTTTTTATCTAAATGCCTACCAGCGCATCATAAATATCTCGGTTCCTTCTTTTGCCAAAGCAATCAGCAACCAAACCAAGAAAATCAATGGAACAATGATAGAATAAAATAAAGGCTTCACTTCATCACCAAGGTGCATAAATTCCATCATGATGTATTTCGCTTTCCATACAGTCAAGATGATAAACAATGCATAAAGCAACAATCCTCTTGGCATGGTGAAAGCCATGATAAATTCTGCAACAGTGATAGCCAAAAGAATACCTGCAGTAATCCAGATCTTTTTGACCTTGGCATCATTTCTTGGGGTTACCTCAAGAGTTGATTTATTTTCCTGAATTTCCATATTGCTATTTTTTATTTTCTTAGATCAAGTAGAACAAGGTGAAAACGAATACCCATACCAAGTCAACAAAGTGCCAGTATAATCCGATTTTCTCAACCATCTCATAATGTCCTCTTTGGTCATAAATCCCTACAGCTGCTTGGTAGAAGCAAAGGAATAGAAGACAAACACCGATTGTAACGTGGAATCCGTGGAAACCAGTGATGAAGAAGAACAAGTTGGCAAAACTTGCTGGGCCGTATTCATTGACCATCAAGTTTGCACCATGAACTGTTTCAGTAACATTTTGGCCAAGTCCATTAACAAAAGTCATAATAGAACCAGCATCAGAACCATGGATAAAGTGAGACCATTCCCAAGCTTGACATCCTAGGAAAGTAGCTCCACCAAGGATTGTCCAAAGCATCCATTTAACTACATCATTTCTATCATTTCTATGACCAGCTTCTACTGCCAATACCATTGTCACTGAAGAAGAAATCAAGATAAAAGTCATGATACCAACGAATACCAATGGAGCATGTACACCATGCAGGAAAGGTACTGCATCAAATACCAATTCAGGAATTGGCCAGTATTCATTTGAGCCAACAAAAGCGTCCATAGGACCTTCGTAAGCAGGATAGCTGACTCTGATCGACAAATACGTGATCAAAAATGCAGCAAAAGTAAAGATGTCGGAGAGCAAGAAAAACCACATCATCAGTTTTCCATAGCTGGCCTTTAGAGGTTCGTTACCACCTCCCCAGACGCCTCTTTTTGAGCTTACTCCAATAGCAGTAGAATGCGCAGACATAATTTATTTATTAGTACCAGGTTAATTTAATGATTCAAAAGCAAAAACATGAATAGATAAATCCATAACCCACCCAGAAAATGCCAATAAGTAGTAGCCATTTCCATCGTGGTCATCGATTGAGAATGGACCTTATATCTAAAGGTCGAAATTAATACAATAATCAGAAATATCACACCACTGATCAGGTGTGCGGCATGTAATCCTGTAAAAACATAAAGAAAAGAACCTGCAGGATTTCCTACAAAGAACACTTCTCTATCTACAAGAGCTACCCAGCTATACCATTGGCCCACCAAAAAGGCAATACCCAATACTACTGCTGCTACCATTCCAATTCTTAATTGAGCCAAATTATCCCTTTTAGCAGAATAATAAGCCCATTGTAAACAAGCAGAGCTTAGAACAACGATTCCGGAAGTAACCCAGAAAATCTCTGGTAATTCGTAATCAAGCCAGTTCCCTTCAGCTTGTCTCACAATATATGCACTAGTCAAAGCAGCGAAAATCATCACCACTGTAACCATAAACAACCACAATGCAAACTTTTTAGGGTGCATTGCAATTGGCTGCTCAACCATATCTACATATTGAAGTTCTTTTTCCATCATTTAGGGCATTTTATCCAGTAAATACGCGATTTGGACAATTGGTAAATAGAGAAATGAACCAAACATGATCTTCAATGCTGACTTTCTGGAACAATCTCTCATCAATGAAAAAGTTTGTGCCAAAAACAATACACCACATATGGTGGCAACAATACCAGAATTGAGACCTGTCAAACCAAAATAACTTGGCAACAAGCCCAATGGCAAAAGAAATAAGGTGTAAATCATGATCTGAATAGCTGTATTCAAATCTTGACCACCACCGCTTGGCAACAGTTTAAAACCAGCTTTTTTATAATCTTCATCACTAACCCAAGCGATAGCCCAGAAGTGAGGAAACTGCCAGATAAACTGAATACCGAAAATAATTAATGCTTCGTAAGTGATTGCTCCTGTGGCAGCAGTCCATCCCAACAAAGGAGGCATCGCACCAGGAATAGCTCCTACGAATACTGCAATCGGACCAACTCTTTTTAGAGGTGTATAAGCGAATACATACAAGACCATACTTAAAATCCCTAACCAGGTGGTCAAAGGATTAGTAAAAGCCCAAAGTAGAAAAACACCTACGATAGCAACGATTATTGTAAACCAGTAAGCTTCTTTTAATGAAATGATTTGAAGGGGAAGAGGCCTATTTTGAGTTCTCTTCATCAATTTGTCAAGGTCTCTCTCCATGATTTCATTTGCAGCGCCAGAAGCACCAGAAATCAAGAATCCACCTAATGCCAATCCTAAGAAACCAGTCCAGCCAAAGCTAGCACCTCTATCTCCCAAGATATAGCCAAATACGGCAGAGAAAGTAACCAAAGCAGATAATCTGAGTTTAAGCAAGTCAGAATATGCCCTGATTCGGCTAACAAGAGCCTCGTACAAAGATTGGTCAGTTACACCAACTGTCCTCATCATCAATTTGTGTTTAACTTTAATTCTACATGATCCCTTAATTGCATCAACAGAATAAACTGTACTCCGACAATCAATGAACCAAGCAACAGGTGTACAGGCTGAAGGAAGGCTGGAATACCGAAATAAGACAAGCCTATTCCAGAAGCAATTTCCAGTATGATCAATCCGATCAATACCTGAGACCAAAGGTTAATTTGTGATTTCCTACGGGTGTATTTGAAAGCCCAAAAGAAATACAACAAATGAATTCCAAGTAATACTAAGGAGAAAGAACGGTGAATAAGGAAAACAATACCTGTTTTGCTAATCCATTCATCTCTTAACAAATTACCTAGAGAAAATGCGATTTGATCTAATTCTTCTCTTACTTGAGTTCCTAATACTACTTGAACCAACATTAAAATCAGTCCAATGATTAATACCCATCGAAGTTTGGAAGGCACTTCAAACAGATCAGCTTTTTTTCTAATCAGATTTACTGCTCTATGAATAATATAAAGAAGCAATCCAACCTGAAGTAAGGCTAAGATCATATGAAATGTGATCATCCAATGCAGCAGATTGGTAGAAACTACCAAAGAGCCAATCCATCCCTGGAAAAGAACCAAGAACAAGGAAGCAATGGATAAAATCGGAATCCATGGGTCAACTTTCCAAAGAGGAAATGACTTCCATACAGTCCAAATAATAAGCAAACCAATAGCAACACCAACCAATCGGTTTAGATATTCAATCCAAGTTTTTACAGGATTAAATTCTTCTTCGATCAAGATGGATTTGTCGTTAGCTATTTGGTAAGCCAGATCATCAAATCCCAATTTTTCAAGTGTAGCTACAAACCGTTCGTTTTTAGCTATTCTTTTTTGAAGATATATTTCTTGATAGTCATCAGGAAGTTGATCAACACTAGTCGGGGGAACAACGCTCCCAAAACATTTCGGCCAATCAGGACAGCCCATACCCGAACCGGTACTTCTCACTATCCCTCCTACTAAGATCAAGAAATAAACAGCGATCACCGTGATCAAACTTGCACGGCGAAAGCTGTTAATATTATTTTCAGTGATTGGATCCATTTGCTGCCAACACCTCAGATTCTTCCTTCATAATTTCCATTTCTAGCTTCACTTGCTCTTGCTCATGCGGCAAGTTAGATTCAGGTGTAGCAGAAAGAGGAACAGTTTGTGGGATGAAGTCTTCAGCAGCACCTGGCTTAGAATAATCATAAGGCCATCTGTAAACTGTTGGGATTTCTCCAGGCCAGTTTCCGTGTCCAGGATTCACAGGAGTTGTCCACTCCAAAGTATTGGATCTCCAAGGGTTCTGAGTCGCCTTTCTTCCACGATACATGCTGTAGAAGAAGTTGAATACAAAGATGAACTGTGATGCAAATGTAATGATTGCTGCAGCAGACACGAACATATTCAAGTCTGTGTACATGTTGGAGAATTCGAAGTTAGTCCAAGAATAATATCTTCTTGGGAAACCAGCGATACCAATGTAGTGCATTGGGAAGAATACCATGTATACCCCAACGAATGTCAACCAGAAGTGAACATAACCCAATCTAGCATCCATCATTCTACCAAACATTTTAGGGAACCAGTGGTAAACCCCAGCTAGCATACCAAAGAAGGATGCAGATCCCATTACAAGGTGGAAGTGAGCTACTACGAAATAAGTATCGTGCAATTGGATATCAATAGCAGAGTTACCTAGGAAAATACCTGTCAAACCACCAGAGATAAAGAAGGAAACCAAACCAATCGAGAACAACATGGCTGGAGTAAAGATTAAGTTACCTCTCCAAAGAGTAGTCAAATAGTTAAATACTTTTACCGCAGAAGGTACCGCAATGATCAACGTCAAGAACATGAAGATAGATCCCAAGAATGGGTTCATACCTGACACGAACATATGGTGAGCCCATACGATAAAGGATAGGATGGTAATTCCCAACATGGAAATAATCATCGCTTTGTATCCAAAGATAGGCTTTCTAGAATTAGTAGCAATTACTTCAGAAGTGATACCCAAAGCAGGTAACAATACAATGTATACTTCAGGGTGACCTAGGAACCAGAACAAGTGCTGGTACAATACTGGGCTACCACCTGTATTTGGTAATGCTTCACCACCAATGTAGATATCAGATAGGTAGAAAGAAGTACCAAAGCTTCTGTCAAATACCAACAATAAAGCTGCAGAGAATAACACTGGGAAAGACAAAAGACCAATAACGGCAGTCAAAAAGAATGCCCAGATAGTCAATGGAAGTCTAGAGAATGACATCCCTTTAGTTCTCAAGTTGATTACAGTAGTAATGTAATTGATCCCACCCAACAAAGAAGAAGCAATAAAGAAAGTCATCGCAACTAGCCACAAAGTCATACCCAATCCAGAACCTGGAATAGCTTGCTCCAATGCAGATAGTGGCGGGTAAACAACCCATCCCCCACCAGCAGGGCCAGTTTTAATAAATAGGGAGATAAACATGATTACACCGGATACAAAGAACATCCAATAAGAAAGCATGTTCATAAATCCAGAAGCCATATCTCTTGCTCCAATTTGAAGTGGAATCAAGAAGTTGGAGAATGTACCCGACAAACCAGCTGTCAATACAAAGAATACCATGATGGTACCGTGCATTGTAACCAAAGCTAGGTAGAATGTAGGATCTAATTTCCCTGCTTCATCTATCCAACCACCCAAAAGAGGACGAAGGAATTCAAGATTCAAATCAGGAAAACCTAATTGCAATCTGAATAGAATGGAAAGGAAACCACCAATAACAGCCCAGAATATACCTGACACAAGATATTGCTTAGCAATCATCTTATGGTCAGTACTGAAGATGTACTTGGTTACAAAATTATCATGATGCTCATGATCGTGATGATCGTAAGCTGCGTCATGAGTTGCAACAGATGCTGTAGCCATAATTTATAATTTTGTGTTATTCTCTTATTGAACTTCTGCTAATTCTTGAACTTCAGCTTCATATCCAGCAGCAAGCGCTGGATTTGACTGAAGGAAAGTTTGTTGCTCAGCGAACCACTTACGATAAGCTTCTGGTTCTACAACCTCAATTACTTTTCTCATACCATTGTGACCACGGCCACAAATCTCAGTACAAGCGATTTCATAATTAAAGTCAGGATTACCCAATTCTTCTCTCATTTCAGCGGTAGTCTTTGTAGGAACAAACCAGAAACGAGTTGGCATACCAGGTACCGCATCCATTTTCAATCTCATGTGAGGAGCAAATACAGAGTGCAATACATCTCTAGCTCTGATTTTGAAAAGAACAGGTTCTCCTTTAGGGATTACTACAACTGGAGAAGGAAAATCATCTACAGCGTTTTTATCAGTAAAATCAACTCCGGCAGCATTAGTTGGAGTAATCAATCTATAATCATGATCACCCAAAACATTGTCTTTACCAGCGTATCTTACATCCCAAGCAAATTGGTATCCCATTACCTCAATAACATGAGCATTTTCTGGTGCAGGAGCTGTGATATCAGACCATGCCATCCATCCAGAAATCACCAAACCAGCCAATACCACTCCTGGTACTGCAGTCCAGATAATCTCCAACTTATTGTTATCAGGATAGAAAGTTGCTTTTCTGTCTTCCTTATACTGGTATTTGTAAGGGAAGATGAATAAAAGAATGTGAGTGATAATGAAAACCACACCTGTGATTGCCATGGTTACCCAGAACAATCTATCAGTTACAACTCCATGCTCAGAAGCGATAGGCAATTGATAATTGTGGAATTCTTTGATAGAATACCAGAACATCAAAACGCCAGTTCCCAAAAGGAATAGAACAAATAAGATGGCATTCACCTTATTACTTCCAGAAGCGATCTTTTTATCAGAACCCTTTACTACTGATACAAGGGATTGGATTCTATAAACCATCCAGATGATGGAAAGTAGTAAAAGAACCCCAACTGCTATTAGAAATCCGTACATAGTATAAACTTTTCGGCTTTAATTAAATGTGATGATGATAGCTTTCCTCCATCATTGGGTGATTCTTCGGTACCAAGTTTCCTTTAGCCAAAGAGCTCAACACAACGAATGCAAATGAAGCACCATATACTAGAAGCATACCCACTTCCATAAGTCCAATACCACCATTATGACCCAAAGTACCTGGCTGAACCATCAAGAAGAAGTCAACCCAGTGTCCAACGATCAACAAAGAACAAACAACTTTCAAGAAGATGCCATGACGCTTTGCATCACGAGTCATCAACACCAAGAAAGGAAGAACGAAGTTCATGATGATGTTTACAAAGATAAACCCACCATAAATATCACTGGAAAGTCTTTCTACGAAGTAAACAGTCTCTTCAGGAATGTTTGCGTAATAAATCAATAGGAATTGAGAGAACCACAAGTAAGTCCAGAAGATGGAGAAACCAAATACAAACTTACCCATGTCATGGATATGGTTTTCGTTAACCATTTCCAAGTATCCTTTACCCTTCAAGAAGATTGTCAACAAAGTGATCGTAGAAAGACCAGCAACAAACCAAGAAGCGAATACATACCATCCAAACAAGGTAGAGAACCAGTGAGTGTCAATTGACATCACCCAATCCCATGCAGAGATAGAAGAAGATACTGCGAAGAATACCAAGAAGTAAGCAGACCAGCTTCTCATTTTGAACCAATGTGTGTTTCCACCCAATTGATCTTCGTTAGCAGCGATTTGCTTGAATTTGTTAAAGAAGAAAACCCAGAATCCGAAGAAGATCACCATTCTAGCGATATAGAAAACAGGGAAAGTCCCTTTTTCCATAGGCCAGTAGAAGAAAGCTCCTTTTCCATCGATGATGGAATCATATTCTGGAGAAGCTTTATCAAAAAGGTAGCTGTGAGTCCAGTGGAACAAATCATGATTTGCAACGAAGAAAGTTACAATCATCAAAATACCAGCAATTGGAAGCCAATTACCTAAAGAAAGCATGATTCGAGTGATTGGCGCAGACCAACCAGCTTGAGCAGCATATTGAATAGCGAAGAAGAATACACCAATAATCGCGATACCAGTGAAGTATACGTTATTGATCCAAAGGTTAGCGAACAATCTTTCATACCAATGGAAAGCATGTCCTGCAGCCTCAGCACCTTCTTCATGATGACCACCACCGGTCATCGCCAAAATGATTCCAAGCACAAGGATAGCAGCACCAATTCCCAAAACAGTCAAAACTGACTTTTTGATGCTCGCGCTAAAATCAAATTTTTGATCCAAATTATAGTTTTGTACGTCGTGAGCCATGATTACTGCTTCTGAATTACTTGTTTAACATAGTGAACGATCTTCCAACGATTTTCAGGAGTAATCTGAGAACCGTGAGCTCCCATTCTACCTTTTCCTTTAGTAATCACGTGGAAAATATGCCCTTCCGGCAAGTTGATGTATGCTCCACCTGTTAGGTTTGCAACACCACCGATGATTTCACCTACTTTTCCGTCACCTTGTCCTTTTTCACCGTGGCAAGCCACACAATATTGTTCGAACAAAGTCTTTCCTTCTTTCAAAACTTCATCAGAAGAAGGGATAGGATTTTCGATTAGAGCTGCATCCTCCAATTGAAATTGCTTCAATCTGTGAGGTAGCATCCCAGATTTATTTCTAGGAACAGTTCCTTCTACAGGCTCTCTCATATTCATATGATTCGGGTTGTAGACGTTACTGTTAAAGAATTCACCTTTACCATCTTCTCTGGTAGACAACCACTGACCTTGATCTTCATTGACGATCTGAGTCAAAGGTTCGTAGGCTACAGAGTGATACATTTGAGGGGCGTATTCCAAACCCTGGTTGTCTCCTCCGGCTTTACAGCCAGCGAGCATCGCACCAAAAGCGGCAATCCCCAAGATACTTAGTGTTTTAGCAATCTTCATATTTTCAGAATTACTCTTCAAAACTTTTATTATTAACCTCTGTAGCACCAGAAGACTTCAAAATCTCTTTGATCTTGTCTACTTCCAGAGCACTGTTATTAGCGATATCAATTGCCATGATGTGCTTATCATCAGTACTTCTCACATCAAAAATGCGAGGCTGAGCCCAAGGCTTCAAATTGGAGCTGATCATAAACACCCCAACCATACCAAATGCTGCTAGCAATACAGTCAATTCGAAAGTAACAGGAATGAAATCAGGGAAAGCAGCGAAGTCTTTACCACCAATGATCATAGGCCAATCAAATCTCATCATGTAAAACTGCATGGTCAATGCAAGTGTAGTTCCCAACATACCGAAAAGGAACGCTGCAATTGGAAGTCTACTTCTTTTATATCCCAATACATGCTCCAATCCGTGAATAGGATAAGGAGTATATACTTCGTGGATTTTCACTCCACTGGATCTAACCTCTTCGACAGCATGGAGAAGGACATCTTCGTCCTCGTACACTCCAAGAATAAAATGTGTATCTCTTTCCATGATTATTTAGCTGCTTTTTCAGATGAAGATTTCAATACAGACTTCACTTCCGCCATGTTGATTACTGGGAAGAACTTCGCAAACAAGAAGAACAGAGTAAAGAACAAACCAAAAGTAAACAAGTAGACCCCTACGTCAGCCCAAGATGGGTAGAACATCGCCCATGAAGAAGGCAAGAAGTCTCTGTGAAGGGAAGTAACGATAATTACAAATCGTTCGAACCACATACCGATGTTTACTACAATAGACAAAGCGAAAGTAGCCACGATAGAAGTTCTAATTTTCTTGAACCAGAATAGCTGAGGAGAGATTACGTTACAAGTCATCATAGACCAGTAAGCCCACCAGTAAGGTCCAGTTGCACGGTTGATAAATGCGTATTGTTCTGCTTCTACTCCAGAATACCAAGCGATGAAGAATTCTGTGATATAAGCGATACCTACAATAGATCCCGTGATAATAATTACAATGTTCATCAATTCGATGTGGCCCATTGTAATGTAATCTTCTAGCTTAAATACTTTTCTAGTGATGATCATCAAGGTCAATACCATGGCAAAACCTGAGAAAATCGCACCAGCAACGAAGTATGGAGGGAAGATGGTAGTGTGCCATCCAGGGATAACGGATGTAGCAAAGTCAAAGGATACGATCGTGTGAACTGAAAGTACCAATGGAGTTGCCAAACCTGCCAAGATCAAGGATACTGATTCATATCTCATCCAAGTTTTAGCAGCACCATCCCAACCAAATGAAAGCGCACCATAAATAGTTTTTCTCAAACCTGTCGCTCTGTCTCTGATGGTAGCGAAATCTGGGATCAAACCGATATACCAGAATACCAATGAAACTGAGAAGTAAGTAGAGATCGCAAATACGTCCCAAAGAAGCGGAGAGTTAAAGTTTACCCAAAGGGAACCAAAAGTGTTTGGCAATGGAAGAGCCCAATAAGCTCCCAACCAAGGACGACCCATGTGAAGAACTGGGAACATCGCCGCACAAATTACAGCGAAGATGGTCATCGCTTCAGCTGCTCTGTTGATAGAAGTTCTCCACTTCTGTCTGAACAATAGCAATACTGCTGAAATCAATGTACCGGCGTGACCGATACCAACCCACCACACGAAGTTGGTGATATCCCAGGCCCAACCTACTGTTTTGTTCAAACCCCACATCCCGATGCCTTCCCAAACGGTGGCAGCAACGGCGATAAAGCCAATAGCCAAAGTACCTACAGCTGTTAAGAAGGCAAGGAACCAAGCCAATGATGGTTTTCCTTCTACCTGCCGAGACACATCATGTGTCACGTCATGGTAGGTTTTGCCTCCGGTAACTAACGGCTGACGTACGGATGAAGTAACCTGCATAGTTTATAAAATTATGATTACGCTTCGTTTTTCTCTTTATTTCTGATTTTCGTAAAGTACCATACGTTTGGACTCACATTGATTTCCTCCAATACGTGGTATGCTCTTTCCTCATTTACTTCTTTCAAAGCAGAAGTACTGTTGTCTTCTATTTTCAACATTTGAGAAACTTTACTGTTTGGATCATTCATGTCTCCAAATACTAGAGCATCAGTAGGACAAGCCACAGCACAAGCTACATTGACATCTCCATCCTGAACCTTACGCTTTTCACGTTTCGCAGCCAGTTTACCAGCTTGAATACGCTGAACACAAAGTGAACATTTCTCCATCACACCACGTGCTCTGACAGTCACATCTGGGTTCAATACCATTTTACCCAAATCACTGTTTTGAGCTACGTTAACTCCGGCAAAGTCCTTATTGTCATGGTATTTGAACCAGTTGAATCGACGAACTTTGTAAGGACAGTTGTTGGCACAATATCTAGTACCGATACATCTGTTGTAAGTCATTTGGTTAAGACCTTCTGTGGAGTGTGTAGTCGCAGCTACCGGACATACAGTCTCACAAGGAGCATTGTTACAATGCTGACACATCATCGGTTGGAAAGTAACCTCAGGGTTAGTAGATGCTACTTCCATTCCTTCCAAATCATCAGCTGGTGCGTCAGAAGAATAATAACGGTCAATTCTGATCCAAGCCATTTCTCTTCTATTCAACACTTCTTGCTTACCTACAACTGCCACGTTGTTTTCAACTTGACAAGCCACAGAACAAGCAGAACATCCGATACAGGAGTTCATGTCGATAGCCAATCCCCAGTGATGCTGGCTGTATTTGTGCCCACTCCACAAGGAGATCTTGGATGGCTTTATAAATTCACCGTCTTTATAGATTTCAGGCTTATATCTACCAGCAGAAGCATCTTGCTTATATTCTGCCAAAGTAGCTTCCTGAATTACGTTTTCACGTCCCATGAAAGTTTGGTGAGTTTGAGTTCTAGCGATTTTATAAGAATCACCAGTCACTGCAACCTCAACACCTGAAGTAATATCGAAATTAACAAAACCAGCAGAAGCGTCTAGAAGGTCATAAGCATTAACACCTACGCCATCAGCAACTCTACCAGCTTTAGTTCTACCGTAACCCAAAGCCAAACCGAACGTACCGTCTGCCTGACCTGGTTGGATCAAGATTGGAACGATCAAAGACTTTCCGTTTACAGTAATTTGAGCTTTCTGAGTGTTTTCTTCAAACATGGTTACTCCATTGTCAGAAGCCCATTTTTGAGAAACAGTCAAATAGTTATCCCAAGTAGCCTTAGTGATTGGATCTGGCATTTCTTGCAACCAAGGAATGTTTGCAAATGTACCGCTACCAATACCTACTTTGGTATAGATCACTAGTTCAGCAGCAGGGCTAGCAGCAGCGTAAGTTTTACCTACAGCAGCAGCGGCAGCAGCTACATCACCCACAGGAGCAAGAGCTTCAGCAGATTTTTCTAGTTTGTAAACACCATTGTAAAGAGCCTGATCCCAGAATTCCTGGAAGTTTCCACCTGTTTCAGTTTGAGTAAACATACCCGCTTCCCAATTTTGACGAAGGAAATCATAATAGTTTACACCTGCACCTGCCCAAGTCAAGAATGAATCTTGAGCCTGACGAGTGTCAAACAAAGGAGAAATAGTAGGCTGAGAAAGAGAGAAATGACCCAATTTAGGTTCGAAGTCATTCCAAGACTCCAAGAAGTTATGATCTGGAGCTACATATTGTACTAGAGAAGCAGTCTCGTCCAAAGTACCGTTCGTTGCCACACTTACTTTAGCAGCTGCGATACCTTCAGCGATCTCAGCACCTCTTGCAAAATCATAAACCGGGTTACAGTTGTAGAATACAACTCCACCAACTCTACCGCCTTTCAAATCAGAAACAAATTGATTCATTTTAGAATCGTCACCTTTTCTGAAATTAGCAGGAGTAGCGAAATCAACAGTAACGCCATTGTTACCCAACAATTCGTTGATTGCGTGAATTACAACCTGAACGTTAGGATCATTGGAGCCTGAAACTACCAAAGACGCTCCTTTAGAAGCCCAAAGGTCATTTGCAGCCATTTCCAAATGTGCAATTTCAACAGCAGGAGCAGATACAGTAGCAGCACCGGCTTTCTTTGCAATTGCATTATATAAAGCCAAAACAGCCAATCCGCTTTGAGAAGCTTTGATTGGAGTTCTGTAGTCAGCGTTAGCACCAGCAAGAGACAAGTTAGACTCAAACTGATAATGACGAGACATTACAGGCTTTTCTTTAGAAATTTTTCTAGTCTTTGCATATTGACCAGCAAATTCAATTGGAGAAATCCAAGTTCCCAGGAAGTCAGCTCCGAAAGAAACGATTGTGTTTGCTTTGTCAAATGAATAGGAAGGAAGAACAGCAGCTCCGTAATAAGTTTCGGAAGCCTTTGTGATACCATAGTTAGAGATTGGGTCATACATGATCACCTCAGCTCCACCTACTGCTTCAGAAAGCAGATTCAAAGACTCCAAAGTACTTGGAGAAAGAATGGTATTTGCTACAATCTTCACATTTCCAGCAGCAGCCAATTTAGATTTAACTTCGGCATCCAAAGTTTTCCAATCAGTCTTTTGTCCAGCAGCCATAGGGCCGGTTAGACGCTGCTTATCATAAAGAGAAAGTACAGACGCCTCTACGATAGCGTTTACTTTACCTTTATTAATAGGAGAAAGATCGTTACCATCGATTTTGATAGGACGACCTTCTCTTGTTTTCACAACCACAGAAGCGTAATCACCTCCGGATGTAAAAGTTGATGCGTAATAGTTAGGGATAGATGGGTTAACATCTACTGGCTTATTCACATAAGGAATAGCTTTTCTGACAGGAGCCTCACAAGCTGCCAAAGAAGCAGCTGCTAAGCTAAAGCCCATTAATTTTAGAAAATCCCTTCTGGAAGCACTGCCATCCTCGCCCAATGCGGAAGGAAGCTCAGGAAATTCCCTGTCGGCATGCTTTACAAACTCTGGATCGTTGTTGAGCTGCTCAAGCCCTTTCCAGTATGTTTTTTTATTTTCCTTCATTGTATGATCTAGGAATGAATTTGCGAAATGAATGAATTAATAGTGGCACTTAGCACATTCCAAACCTCCGATGTCTTTCACTTTCAAAGCATCTTTAGAGTCTGAGTGCAATTGAACCAATTTGTCATAGTACTCATTGCCCTGAGAATTGATCTCAGTATTTCTATGGCAATCAATACACCAGCCCATGGTCAAAGCCGAATGTTGCCTTACCACTTCCATTTCCTGAATTGGACCATGACAGGTCTGACATTCAATTCCTCCCACTTTCACGTGCTGTGAGTGGTTGAAATATGCCAAATCAGGAAGGTTGTGTACACGTACCCATTCAATTGGTTTATTATTATCTACCGCATCGTAGATTTTCTGAATTTCTGGAGAGATACCATCTTTTCCTTGAACATTCTGAACGTGCGTGTGACAGTTCATACAAATGTTTGGAGATGGAATGTTTGCAGATCGGCCGATCTCAACACCAGTATGGCAATACTGACACTGGATCTCTAAGGTACCTGCATGCAATGCGTGAGAGTAAGCGATCGGCTGAGTTGGAGCATATCCTTGCTGAACACCAACAGAATACAATCCGTCAATTGCTGTTTTAGCAACCAATGCAATAACCAATGCTGTTACAATGATTACGAATCCATCGCTTTTCAAAAGTTTACCTAACTCAAATTTCTGAGAAACAAACTCTTTGTCGTCAGCATCAAGATCTTGCTTATTGATGTACTTGGTCAAGACTGAGATAATCAATCCCAATACAATCAGGATCAATAACAACACAATCACAAGAACAACAACGATCACTGTCAAGTATTCGGTAGGAATACCTCCACCAGCAGCAACAGCACCTTCACCTCCTGCAGCTGTAGCAGCAGCAGCGGCTGGATCAACCTTATCACCAAATTCGATGTAAGAAAGAAGATTGTTCAAATCATCATCAGACAAGAAAGTGTGCGCAGGCATCACCGTGTTGTTGAACTCGGCAAACAATGCAGTTGCATACTCATCACCTGAAGCAATGACTGCAGAAGAGTTTTTGATAAAGCTCTTTGCCCATTCAGCGGATTGTCTATCAGTGACACCTCTAAGGGCTGGACCAATCATCTTTTGATCCAGTTTGTGGCAGGTTTTACAATTCGCGTTGAAGACTGATTTACCTGCTGCAATTGCTTCGTCGCTTTCGACTACTGCCGGATCTGCAGCAAAAACCTGCGTACCGATCAAGAAGAAAAACAGCACTGCCAGCGTGTGGAAATTCAATCGAACCCCTACTAACGAGCGTTTGGATAACATATTATAGCTAATTAAATAGTTTAACCGGTTTTAAATAACCCCTGCAAAGGTAGTACCCGGGGTTTATTTTTCAAACAAGAGATAATTTGGAATGACAAATCAAAAGGAATTCTAAATAAGCCCCTATTTTACTGATATTCAACTTTTTAAATAGATTAATATTCTAACTTATTTATTTAGAATCTTTATAAATAGAGGTGGCTTTGTGTCATTTTGGTACAGTTTGAAAAATCAAGAAAAACCTAAGTTTTTTTTTACCGTTCAAACAAAACTTGGCAGAAATAAATATCCGATTTTGCGAAAAAATCTCGATTCCATTTTTGCTTCAGAACCATTAATTCCTACATTTGCATTCCGATTTCAACGGGTCGCGTGGCCGAGCGGCTAGGCAGAGGTCTGCAAAACCTTGTACAGCGGTTCGAATCCGCTCGCGACCTCCATTTAAAAGCATCCTTCAAAGGGTGCTTTTTTTTATTTCAGCCCAATTCTTCTTCAAAAAACCTTGGACAGCAGTTCGAACCTTCCTTGGAAGCATTGCTTGCCTGCTGAAGGCAGGTCCGCTATCGCGACCTCTATATAAAAGCATCCGTAAAGGGTGCTTTTTTTTATTTCAACCCAATTCTTCTTTAAAAAACCTTGGACAGCAGTTCGAACCTTCCTTGCAAACGTTGTTTGCCTGCTGAAGGCAGGTCCGCTATCGCGACCTCCATTTAAAAGTATCCTATAAAGGGTGCTTTTTTTTATTTCAACCCAATTCTTCTTCAAAAAACCTTGGACAGCAGTTCGAACCTTCCTTGGAAGCCTTGCTATTTTTCCGAATGTAGACCTTCTATCTCATCCTTTATCAAAGCGATCCCTAAAATCAGGCATTAAAATAAAACCAGAATTGATCCGTGGAGACACGGATATGGGCTGTTGGGATGATTTTCTTCGATCATCTACTTATAGAAACAAAAAAGCATCTTTAAAAAGATGCCATTTGATATTAGTTTCGTCAATTTCTATTTGATTTGATAAGCGACTTCGAACCTCAATCCAAATTCCATTACATTTCTTTTGCGACTTGGAAAATCATAAAGAATCACTCCATGTCTTTTGAAATTTGGAATTAGTGCAAAACGGATTCGGTCTACCTGATACTTTCCTCCTACACCAATTTGATACCCGATCCCGCTTTGATTTAAATAATCACTATCAGAAAGCTGAAAATCAAAAACGGGTCCAGCTGTGACAAAGCCAAAAGGGAGGAATGAATAGCTTCCTAAGACTGGGATAGACAATAATGAGAAGTCCTCCGTTCTTACCGGTAAATCCAAACCCGGAGCAGGAGTGATAATATGGTCTGCTTTAGCAGAATAGATCCCCGTATGCAATTCCCATTTTTCATTCCAGGATTTGGAAAAATTCAAACCAAGAACCCGATATTTCTGAAGGTCAAGACTTGCTCCTCCGTATGTCTCAGATTGATCAACTAGTGCACTTGAAATCTCCACATGAGTTCCAACTCTCAAAGAAGATTGAGCAATGGAAATTGACAAAGCCAAAAAGAAAGAAGCAGCTATGAGAAAAGTCTTTTTCACATCAACTAAAATTAAAAGAACAGCTTATTTACTTCCTAACTGGTAAGCCATTCCAAATTGAATCCCAGAAAGTCCCACTCTTCCATTGACGTCCAATTTGTCACCTCCGAAAGCTCTGTGCATTTTCACATTGGGCATTATGGTAAACCTTACTCTACCTGTTTGATAATGACCACCAATTCCACCTTGGAAACCAACACCAGATTGATCAAAAGAACTATCCCTTTCCCCAAAATCAAAAACAGGTCCTGCAGCTATAAAAACAAATGGTAATGGGTAAAACTTCATTTGAACCGGGATGGAGTAAATAGAAATATCTGCATAAGAATGGGGTTCAACCCCTTCTCCATAATCTGCATTGATCATCACCTCACCAGATCCATGGATCAAGCCACTTTGGACCTCCCATTTTCTCCCAATTCGTTTAGCTACTGAAACCCCAACTTCCTGGAAATATTTTTTAGCATAAAAAGCAGAACCACAAGCCATAGGGCTTGAATCCACCAATTCAGCCCTATTGGCTCCATAAGATACGCCAGCCATGAAAGGATTTTGAGCAAAAGTAATCCCTGAAGAGATAAAAAAAACAAACAATAAGGTGTATAGGTTTTTCATAGAATAAAATTTAGGTTTTAAGTAATACGAATCCAAATCCCATATTGCTACAAACAAAAAACGCCGACATTTCTGTCGGCGCTTCCTTTATTATCGATTAGAAAAGAATTACTTCTTTCCTTCCATTTTCTCTTTCAATTCTGCCAAAGCATCCAAGTCACCTAGAGTAGACTTCTCTGCTGGAGAGTTGTCAGCTGCATCTTCCTTCTTCTTCACCGCTTTCTTAGCAGGCTTGATTTCTTCACGGAACATTGCAGTGTGAGACATAACGATTCTCTTATCATCTTTAGAGAATTCAGCTACTTTGAAGTCCAAAGACTCACCAACCTCAACTTGAGATCCGTCTTCTTTCTCCAAGTTTTTAGAAGTAGCAAATCCTTCTAGACCGTAAGGAAGTTCCAATACTGCACCTTTGTCGTTTTTAGAAACAACAGTACACTTATGAACAGATCCTACAGGGAATACAGATTCGAAAGTATCCCAAGGATTTTCTTCCAATTGCTTATGACCTAGAGCCAATCTTCTGTTTTCAACGTCAAGTTCCAAAACAGCTACTTCTAGCTCGTCTCCAACTTTAACAAACTCAGATGGGTGCTTGATTTTCTTAGTCCAAGAAAGGTCAGATACGTGAACCAAACCATCAATACCTTCTTCCAATTCAAGGAACAAGCCGAAGTTAGTCAAGTTACGAACCACACCTTTGTGCTTAGTACCCACAGCGTACTTAGTACCCATATCTTCCTTAGTCCAAGGATCTTCGGTCAATTGCTTGATACCCAAAGACATTTTTCTGTCATCCTTGTCCAAAGTCAATACTACAGCTTCGATTTCGTCTCCTACTTTCACGAAGTCTGCAGGGTTTCTCAAGTGCTGAGACCAGCTCATTTCAGAAACGTGGATCAAACCTTCTACACCTGGAGCCAATTCCAAGAACGCACCGTAGTCAGCTACGTTTACGATCTTACCTTGTACTTTGGATCCAACTTCCAAGTTGCCAGCCAAAGAATCCCAAGGATGAGCAGTCAACTGCTTCATACCCAAAGAAATTCTCTTCTTGTCATCATCAAAGTCAAGAACAACGATCTGAACTTTCTGATCAAGCTGCAATACCTCTTCTGGATGGTTGATACGTCCCCAAGAGATGTCTGTGATGTGAAGTAGACCATCTACACCACCCAAATCGATGAATACACCGAAGTTGGTCATGTTCTTGATCACACCTTCCAAAACTTGACCTTTCTCTAGGTTGTTTAGGATCTCTGCTTTTTGCTTCTCGAGATCTTTCTCGATCAACACTTTGTGAGAAACGACTACGTTATCGTTAGCGTGGTTGATTTTCACCACTTTCACTTCCATTTTCTTACCTACATAGATATCGAAATCTCTGATAGGCTTCACATCGATCTGAGAACCTGGCAAGAAGGCTTCTACACCGTAGATATCTACGATCAAACCACCTTTGGTTCTTCTCTTCACAAGACCTTCGATTACGCTATCATTTTCAAATGCGCTCTCGATATCCTGCCAAGCACGAACGATTTTTGCTTTTTTACGGGAAAGGATCAACTGACCCAAAGCATTCTCCTGCTCTTCGATGAATACTTCTACTTCGTCACCAGGCTTGATTGATTCCAAATCACGGAATTCGTTCAATGGTACCAAACCGTCGGATTTGAAACCGATGTTGATGATCACGTCCTTGTCGTTCACACCTACTACAGTTCCTTTGATCACTTCTTTCTCAGTGATCTCGTTCAATGTACCTTCGTACATTTGAGCCATTTCCTCACGTTGCGCTTTGGAATAGCCTTCTCCGAATCCTTTGGTTTCGAAGTTTTCCCAGTTAAAATCTGAATTATTAGACATAATAGTGATAACCCTGAATTCCCATCAGTCAGCGGGTCAGTCGACTGCGGGTTTTTAGTTGTAAATCAATGCTTTAGGACTACCCAAAACACTCCGCTCACCCGAACGGACTGCAAAGGTACTGATTTTCTGCGATTTCTAGAAAACTCCATTAAAAATTCTAAGAATTTATCCTCAATAAGAACTCTCCCGAATTATCTTCTCATTAAACACAAAAAAGCCCTCCAATAAAATTGAAGGGCTTTTTAATTTCCAAACTGGATTAAATTACCAATTCGGGTTTTGAGGCAATAGATTGGGATTGATATTAATCTCTGCTTGTGGAACTGGCCACATCAAAAGCTTTTCATCAAAAACTCGCTCATGGGAAGGCACACTCTTTACACTTTCCATAGCCTCTTTCAAATCTTCAGCACCATATCTTAACAGGTCAAAGTAATGATGGCCTTCAAATGCCAACTCTACTCTTCTTTCTCTTTTGATAGCCTCTCTCATTTCTTCTTGAGAAAGTCCTTCAGGTAGATTCTCCAAAGTTGCACGATTACGGATTTTGTTTACCGCATCGTATGCAATAGAAGTTGGTCCATTTAATTCATTCTCAGCTTCCGCTATTGTCAATATAATTTCAGCATATCGAAGAACGACGAAATTCGCATCACCATCTCCAGTCACCATTTCATCAGGAATTACTCCTTTGATCGCAGCGTATCCCGTCGGAGTCCTTACTCCTGAGAAAGCAATACCTGCAAACTCCTGCCCATCTTGAAGAACAGTTGCATCTTTTCTGATATCACCTTCTTCAAAAAAGTCAACAAACTCCTGAATCGGATGGTAAGATCCTGCACCAAAAGCTGGTATTGCTCCAGAGCTTGAATTGAAAGAACTACCAACACCATTGGTTCCGGTATTTCCTAAAAACTGAACTTCGAAAATTGATTCGGTGGAGTTATTCTCCTGACTTGGCAAGAACATAGAAGCAAAGTTTTCAGTAGCCAATAAATCGTAACCAAGTGATGTAACCTGATTTGCAGCAGCAATAGCTTCAGCATACTCCTTATTATATAGATGAACTCTTGCTTTCAATGCCAATGCTGCACCTTTGGTAGCTCTGCCCATTTCAGAACTTCCATAAGCTTCCGGAAGACTGGAAGCCGCACTTTCCAAATCACTTTTTATTAAATCCAAAACAGCTGATTTTGGATCGCGGGGTACCAAAGACTCTTCAATAGTTTGTTCTGAAATTACCAAAGGAACATTACCATAAAGATTGGTCAAATGGAAATAAAACAAAGCTCTCAAAAACTTCGCTTCACCGATCACTCTAGCTTTCAATGTCTCATCCATTGTGATAGCCGGCACATTCAAAATCACTTCATTGGCACGAACGATACCTTCATATGATTTTTTCCAAATATTTCTCGGCCATACACTTGATGCATCAAACCCTCTTCCTTCACTAATCTCTAAATAATAGCTAAAAGAATATTGGGAATAGGCATTGTCAGCTATCGCATCAGTATGTCTCATAAACTCCCGATACATATGGTTATCTGCCAATACATTGTATACACCATTGATGCCTAAGATTGCATCATCTCCAGTTGCCCAAAACTGAGGGGCACCGATTGAATTGAGCGGATATCGCTCCAGGTCTGCACATCCCAAAGTAAGAATGAGCATGAATAGTCCTATATATTTTTTCATTTTGATTTTTGGGATTAGAATGAAACATTAAGTCCCATGGTAAATGACTTGGCTTGTGGGTAGCTATCATTTACATTATTAAAGGTCTGAGCATCTTCTGGGTCAAATCCATCTACGAATTTTGTGAAAGTCAACAAGTTTTGACCAGACACATATACTCTCAAATTTGAAAGACCAATATTCTGAGTTAATTCATTCGGGAAAGCATAACCCAATTCGATATGCTTCATTCTCAAATAAGAAGCATCCAAAATCGCGTTAGACAATGCAGGTCCTACGAAAAGGGAAGTGTTGTACTTGTAATTAGTTGCAACTCTAGACACATCCGTATTTGGATTTTCAGGAGTCCAACGATCCAGGAATCGCTCCGTTAGGTTTTCATACCCTCTTAGACCATCTGTCCCGTATACACCATTCTCGACATCTCTACCCAAAACTCCTTGGAATAATACTCGGAAGTTGAACCCTTTGTAGTTTGCAGTCCAAGTTGTACCAAAGGTGTTTCTGATATTTGGGTTACCGATAATCACCCGGTCAGCAGCATTCACTACACCATTTCCATCGGTATCTTCATAGATATAATCACCAGCAGATGCAGCTGATCCAGCAGGCTGTACTCCATACTTGTCAGTATCTTGAGCCTCAGCATCCGATTGGAAAATCCCAATAATTCTATGACCATAGAATGAGTTAATCGGATAGCCTTCTTTGGTCAATACTTTATTTGAAGACAAGAATTCACTATCCAGCTTTAGCACCTTATTGTCATTATGGGACCAGTTGGCAGAGATGCTGTATTCGAAGTCATCTCCAGCCATACCATAGTAATTCAAAGACAACTCATAACCTCTGTTTTCTACTTCTCCTTGATTTTGAACAGGCGGAGAAAGATTTCCTAGAGTTGCCGAAATCGGTGGGCTCAAAAGGACATTCTTCGATTTTCTCACATAGTAATCTGCAGTCAAAGAAAGTTTGTAATCAAAAAGGACCGCATCTAATCCGATATCGGTTGTTTCTGTGGTCTCCCATCTCACATTAGGGTTAGCCATTGCAATAGCTGCTCCGCCACTTACTAATGAGTTTCCGAAAACATAAGGCTGATCCAAGTTGATGGTAGAAACACTGGAGTAGTTACCAATATTCTGATTACCTAATTGTCCCCAACTCCCTCTGAACTTGAATTCATTGATATCGCTTAGATCTTTCATAAATTCTTCTTTGGCCATATTCCAACCCAAAGAGAATGATGGGAAAACCCCATATCTATTATTAGCGCCAAATCGCGAAGAACCATCATATCTGACATTCATTTCTGCCAGATATTTTCCTTCATAATCATAGTTTACTCTTCCAAAAAGTGATTCCAATGCCCATTCACTGGCACTTCCAGAAACACTTGGATTCAAGGTCGCCGCGTCCAATTCTGTCAACAAATTGCTGTTGTAGCCTTGATTTGAGGCTGCCAAGTAATCGGAACGGAAACTCTGACTAGTATACCCTATCAATCCAGATAAATGAGATTTTCCAATCGACTTTTGGTATCTACCTGTCATTTCGAAAGTTGAAGTAGTGCTCAATAGATCACTTTCCATATAACTTCCCAAACCGTTTGATGAGAATACATTTACTCCGTCAGAAACGGTCATTTTGGATCTAAACTGGCTTTGCTTTCTATCCTGAACGTAAACCGATCCATTGGCTTTGAACACCAAGTCTTTTACTGGCTCGACTTCCAAATACACATTTGGAGTCGCTCTATAATATTTGGTATTGTTCTTACCACCATATTTTGCCAATCCGATTGGGTGAATACCTGTAGAGGTTCTTCCTACCAAAGCTGCATTTCCGGCAGAAACGTAGCCGTTTTCATAAGTCATAGGATTGAGAGGAGTTCTTCTGATCATGTCTCTGACCAACTGGGTAACTCCATAACCACTATAATTTGGCTCATTGCTATCTGTCAAACTTCCAGAAATATTGAACCCTGCTCTTACTTTATCAGAAATCTTTGAATCAATATTGGATCTGAAATTATATCTCTTGGAATTGGTCTCGATCACAATACCTTCCTGATCTTGATAACCCACAGAGAAAAGATATTTCGTGTTTTCAGTGCCACCATTGACAGATAGGTAATAGTTCTGAAGTGGAGCGCCATTGACATATCCTTGCTCAAAAAGTGTAGGTCCGCTATAATACCTTGAATCATCACCATTTTTGAAAAGCTCTAATTCTTCAGCAGTATAAACTTCATTTAAACCCACATTGGTTTGCGCCTCATTTTTCAATCTTGCGAAATCATAAGAGCTTAGCATTTTCGGGGTTGTTGTAGGGCTTTGGAAGGCGATATAAGAATCAAAATTCACTTTTGCTTTTCCTGACTTTCCTCTTTTGGTTGTCACCAAAATCACCCCATTCGCTGCTCTAGCTCCATAAATTGCCGCCGATGCAGCGTCTTTCAATACTGAAAAACTTTCAATATCATTTGGATGCACATCATTTAAAGTAGATTGAACTCCATCTACCAAAACTAATGGAGCAGAATCGTCTGTTTGAGAGCCTGCGCTAGTTCTCACAGTACCAATACCACGAATCTGAATAGTCGGGTTATCATTTCCTGGCTGACCAGAGCCTTGAATCAATTGGACACCAGAAACTCTACCCGATAGTGCATTGGCAGCACTGGTTACTGACTGACTTCCGATATCCTCAGTCGACAAAGTACCGATTGCTCCAGTCAAGTCAGATTTCTTTTGAGTACCATAGGCTACTACAACGACCTCACCCAATTGCTCACCTGCAAGGGTAACATCGATAGTTGATCTATTTCCAACCACTTCCTCAACAGACTGATATCCTACAAAACTGAATACCAAAGTTGAATTCTTGTCTGCATTGATGACATAATTGCCATCTACATCTGTCACTGTTCCACGAACAGTGCCTTTCACCAGGATATTTGCCCCAGGAAGGGGTTCTCCCGAATCTCCGTCTAATACCTTCCCTTTAATAGTGACGTCTTGCGCAAATGCAAACGTTGCTATTAAAAGAAACATAAAGACCGTCATAAGTTTCTTCATAAGCTTAATAGGTAATTAATAATTGATTTTCCTTTCAAAAGCTCAATCATCACTCTCTTGCCACATAAAGCCACCTCCTCAGAATACGATATAGAATTAGAGAATCAAGGATAAAAAACAACCCTCAAAAGCTTCAAATAGAAGAAAAATGCGAAATCTTGCTTTTTGAATAAGCTTCCAATATAAGGTTTTAGTCCCTTTGATCTAATTTATTTAGTGCAAATGCCCTTATTAAATTTTTAAAAACCTGTAGATCAAGCACTTTAATTTTATTCAAACAAAAAATCTCCATATAAACGGTAAGGAGGAATAAAAACACTTTAAGTCTATGCGCTTAAACCAAATAATAAAAAAGCCCCATTTCCATTATGAATGAAAATTGGGGCTTTGCAAGCAAAGAGTTAAAGGATAATTTCGAACTCGAATATAGAAAATTATTCTGATTGAAGAGTAATCATAGACATACTCTCAAGATAGTACAGGACAAGTCATTAATGGTTATTTTTTAATTAGGTGAGATCATTCTCTCTAATTAATTATTTCTCAAACCCATTATGACTACATCCAACCCTTTCTCCTATTTCTTGACATTCCTCTTTCTTATTTGCTTTTGGGTTTCTATTCAAATCTCCTATGCACAAAAAACCAAAAAGCTCAAAGCAGATGATTACACAGAAATCCTACAGCTCTATTTTACTTACCCAATAGTCTTGGATAGTGGAGACGGAGAAGCATTTGCTGATTTGTTCACCGAGGACGGTGCATTTGGAGACAAGGTAATTGGAAGACAAGCACTGATCGAGTTCGCTACAAGAGAACCAAGAAATATCCGCCATGCACCTTTGACTCCTTTAATTGTACCGACAGAGACAGGAGCTAAAGGAATCGTAGTTAATTTATTCGTTGATGTAAGTGAAAGTCCTGCCCAAATAACTCGGATTTCACAATACACCGACACGCTTGTAAAAACCTCCAAGGGATGGAAGTTTAAATCGAGAGTTAATGGAACTGCAGATCTGAGAGACCCAAAATCAACTTTATATCAGGAAATCAATTAAAATTGACTGGTGGGTAGAGAGTTTTCAGGCTCATCTTCAATCAACAAATCTCCTGTCAATTCCTCAAAGGCAGCATATACAGCCATATAGCTAAATGGTCCTGATACCAAAAAGCCTACTCCTAAGAATAATAGCCCAATGATATTGATCACCACTAAAAGGAGAACAAAAGCAAAAAATCTCCACCAAACTTTGGTGATTAATTTCCTGCTCAATTCCATCGATGTCCAAAACTCAGTCCCCGCAAATAGAACGAAAGGCATAGCAAAAGCATACGCAACACCTAGATAAATCCCTGGAATTATGAGTGCTATTACTCCCAAAACTGTAATAATCCCTGAAATGATATTGACTGAAACTACAGGAAGCCAAAATTTAAAACCATCAAAACAATCCTGGAACTCTACCCGCTCATTTCGACTGATTTTATTAGCGACTAAATAAAAGCCTGCCGTCAAGGGAGGTGCAACCAGAATACTCACAATACTTGAAAAGTCCTCCAAGAAATAGGTTGCTCCAAATTGCACAATTGCTACTATCAAGAAATAGGCGATAAGAATTAAAGGTTGGGCTTTGAAAAGCTCCCAACCTCTTTTGAGTGCCGTATCAATATCAAATTGAATCGGGGAATTGAGCAGACGCTCAACCTTTCTCGGATTGATCAATGTGTGTTAAATTAATTGGTAAACGCTTCTAAAATATCATGTTTGGTGATAATATGAATTTGGTCTTTTTCATCTCTCACCAACACAGCTTTTTCTTTTTCAATCATGGATGAAAGCACATCCAAAGTACTATCTCTTGCCACAAATGTCATTGAACTTTCCATCACCTCTTCCACTCCTGCATCTTTTAGGCTTGGATTTTCGATGATTTTAGAAAGCAATTTGGTATCAGTTAAGCTTCCTACCACCTCATCGCCATCCATGACTGGAATCTGCGAAACAGAAGTTTTATTCATCAAGCCGATAGCTTCTTTCACAGAATCTGATTTCTTGACCGAAACCAAGGAATAGTTCGCTGGTCTTTTGGAGATAATATCTTTTGCTGTGGAGTAGGACTTACCTTCTAAGAAACCATGGTTTCTCATCCAATCATCATTATAGACTTTACCTAAATAGCGAGTTCCATGATCTGGTAAGATAATCACCATCACATCTCCTTCTTTCAGGTTTTCCTTTGCATATTCTAATGCTCCATGAACAGCCGATCCACAGGACCAACCCACAAAAAGGCCTTCTTCTCTAGCCAATCGGCGTGTCATCACAGCTGCATCTTTGTCAGTGACTTTGATGAAATGGTCGATGACATCGAAATTGACATTCTTGGGTAAGATATCTTCTCCAATACCTTCGGTCAGATAGGGATAAACTTCCTTTTCGTCAAAAATCCCAGTCTCCTTATATTTTTTAAATACAGATCCATATGTATCGATACCCACAGAAACGATGTCTGGATTTTGCTCTTTCAAGTAGGTAGCCGTTCCACACATAGATCCACCTGTTCCTACACCAGCGGCATAATGTGTGATTTTCCTTTCAGTATCATTCCAGATTTCAGGCCCGGTAGTTTCATAGTGAGCCGCCGTATTGGATAAGTTATCGTATTGGTTTGGATAAAAAGAATTGGGAATATCCTTATTCAATTTTCTCGCAACAGAATAATAAGACCGTGGATCCTCAGGTGAAACGTTGGTTGGACAAACAATCACCTCAGCGCCAACCGCTTTCAAAATATCGATTTTCTCCTTGGACTGCTTGTCTGCCATTGTGAAGATACATTTGTATCCTTTGGCAACTGCTGCCAATGCCAGCCCCATTCCGGTATTTCCACTTGTACCTTCTATGATCGTACCTCCAGGCTTCAAAATCCCGGCTTTTTCGGCATCTTCCACCATTTTGATAGCCATCCTGTCTTTCATGGAATTGCCCGGGTTGAAGTATTCAACTTTTACCAGAACTTCTCCCTTGATGTCTTTGGAAAGCTTATTCAATCGAATCATGGGAGTATTCCCAATGGTTTCTATGATAGAGTTGTAGATCATAATTGGTTATTTATGGTTCGCTCAAAATTAGAGAAATTTCTTATCCCTCTAGCTTCAAACTTCTCAATTCTCCAGAAAATTCCATTTGGTATTCCTATGTCAGCTAAGAAACCTCTTTAAACTCCAACCGGCTCAAAATATCCAGCAAAACATGAATCAAAATCCCAGCTACGATATTTAAGCCTACCACAAAAGTCAATAATGTCCACACAAACTGGTTTGTAAGAATAAAAATGATCACCGCAAAAACAATCGTGGGAATAATTCCAAAAAGGAAAACTCCTCCTATCAGCACGGGTTTGATCAGTTTTTGATCCCATCCTTCTTCTAATCCGATCTTTGGAATCATGTTTATGGATAAACCAGTCATATAAGCCAAAAAGATGGCAATCGGAAATATTGGAATCAAAGCCCAGTGAAGACCTGCGATTAATACCGCTGGAACTATCAAAACAATTGAAAACAAGGTAATCTGCATCAGATCTAATTTGATAATGTTCCATAGTTTGGATGACCAACTGGCAGGGATCAAAAAGAAATAAGGCTTTCGCAAATCTCCTATGCTTGCTCGACTAATACCTGACAAGAAATAAAACCCGATCAATATCAAAATATAGACATTGAGGATTTTGTGAGAAAACCAGTCAAAATTCGAAAGTACGGCAAATACAACTCCCAATATCACCATCACCAAACTATAAATCCCAAAGAGAGGGTGGAAATCTTGCCTGCTAGAATGGACATAACTTCTCCAATAAAACGCTTTGGCTCCAATTCCAAAATCTGGTAAGGCCAACTGTTTTTTGGAATTGAAACTAAAATTACCCTCAGAAACTTCCTTCTTACCTTTTGCTTTCTGCTGCTGCTCTTCATTGGATTTGGTAGCCTCCAGCACATCTTCATAGTAATACCCAGCGGAATCCAAGACTAACCGAAGCACTACGAAATAACCAACAACATAAAGCCCTGCAAATGCCATAGACAAAATCCAGTTGCCATGAGCAAGGAAACTCATAATTCCTCGGCTCCAGCCTACAATTGGAAAAAAGTCAAACCAGGACGAAGAAATCCAAGAAAACATTCCTTGCCAAAACTTCTCTGCCATCAAACCGGGAATCAAAATCATCGCACCTAGCAAAATTGCAAGAACAATGACTCCATTCTTGATATAATCCATCACACCATATTTCGTATGGAGGGTGTAAATCAAAAATCTTAAGGGAGAGATCATGAAAAAGAACAGGGAAAACCCAAGCATCAGAAACAGGATATTCGAAGCACTTAGATCAATCTTGTCTGCCATCTGACTAGCGCCATAAATAATAAAAAGCAAACTCCCCCCAAGTGCTGGAAGAATCGACCTTCCCATGTAATAAATCAACAAGTTCTCTGGCTTTACTGGAGAAGGAAAAAGCAAATTGACATCTGCCATTTTAAAAAAGCTGACATTCTTTTACGTTGCTCGATAAAGCTGATAGATCAGAAAGCCCAAAGCCAAGACTGTAATCCCTCCTAGAATATTTTGCAATGCAAAATCTACTTGTGGAAGTCCATGGACATCAAACTCTGGAATCTGATCAGACAATCCATCCTCATCTCTCCTTTTCATCCTCATCGAATAGATAAAGAAAAAATACCCAACCAATACGGCATATGGAATTAACCGAAGAGGATTTCTAAGAATTAAAAGCAGGTTGTTTTTGAGAATCCAGAGGTCTTTTCTCAAAAGCAATTTGATCTCATACATCTTTTGTCAATTCTAAAAATATATCCTCCAAACTTTCATTTTCATCATTGACGAATTGCTCTTTCAAGTTCGAAATAGTGTCATTTCCCAAGATATTTCCATCTTTCAAAATCATGATTCTATCAGCAATCGTTTCAACGGAATCGATCAAATGAGTACTCACTAAAATGGTCTTACCAGCTTCTTTCAGCTCTTTAAAAATCCGCTTCGTATTTTTTATCGCCTTGGGATCCAAGCCAATCATCGGCTCATCAAAGAATAAAAGCTGTGGATCTGGAAGAAGTGCGCAGCAAATCGAAACCTTCTGCTTCATACCTTTTGAAAGATCTCTACCCAGTTTATTGGCCTTATCCGTCAAATCATAAATCTCCAACAATTCCCCTCCCCGCTCTTTCCAATTTTTGACTCCATAGGCTTGAGCGATGAATTGCAAATGCTCCTGAACAGTCAGTAAGTCATAGACATAAGGAGTCTCGGGAATGAAAGAAAAAAGCTTTTTTGCCTCCACGGAAAGATGGTCATACCCACCAATCGTAATTTCACCTGAGGTTTTTCTGAGTAGTCCAACAATACATTTCATGGTTGTACTCTTTCCCGCACCATTTGGGCCAAGCAATCCAACTACTTCGCCACCATCCAATTGAAATGAAATGTTATTTACAGCGTTTTGTTTACCATAACGCTTTACCAAGTTGCTTACATTCAGCATAGAATCTATTTTGATTCTAAACTAATGCTCAAAATTGGAATTTGACATATTTGGAACCTTTTTTGAGAAAAGGAGAAAAAACAAAATTAACCCTAAACGATATGAAAAAGTTACTGCTTACACTTGTCATTGCTGCTATAGCACAAGTGACTTTCGCCCAGCAATCAGGCAGATTTCGAATGGGATTGGATCTAGGTCCAGCTATTCCTAAAGGAGGCGGAATTGGAGCATTAGTCAACTTAGAACCCAAAATCAATATTTCCAACAATATGAATGTAGGTATCCGATTTGGAGTCGCAGCTTTGGCAAAAGATGTTACCTATTATGACGTTTCAGAAGATTATGAAGGAGAAGTGTCAGCGAATGCGTCTATTGCTGGAACTTTTGATTATTATTTCAATAATGGCGGCAGCAACTTTGCACCTTATATAGGAGCAGGTTTTGGCTATTATACTTTGAGCTCCGTTGAGTTTGACTCTTCTGTAATTGACGATCCTGATACCATTGGAAATTTAGAAGCATCCTTTAAATGGGGTCCAATGGTCAGAGCTGGTATCGAACTAGGTAAATTCAGAATGGGTGCAGAATACAATTTTGTTCCACCAAGTGACCTCCAAAACACAAGTGGAGATGTGATCGGCGAGGCAATCAACCAATACTTCGGCTTTACTTTTGGTTTTTATGTCGGCGGTGGAAGATGGAGAGGAATATGATTTGAGAATTGAAATCAAAAAAAATGGCTGTTGAACGAATTGGTACAACAGCCGTTTTTTTTTATTCAAGCCTCTCTTTTTTAGTTTTTGGCTCCAGCCAAAAGATATAGAACAGCCATCCGAACTGCCACACCATTCTGGACCTGTTCCAAAATGATGGAATGCTCCGAATCAGCTACATCTGAGGATAATTCAACTCCCCTATTGATCGGGCCAGGGTGCATGATTACAATTTCTTTGTCCAATTCATCCAACATCTTTTTATTCACTCCATAGTAAAGAGAGTACTCCCTCAAGCTTGGGAAATATTTGATTTGCTGTCTTTCCAATTGGATTCTAAGCACATTGGCTACATCACACCATTGCAATGCTTTTTTCACATCCAATTCAACTTTGACACCAAGGCTTTCGATATGCTTTGGCAAAAGAGTGATCGGACCACAAACCATTACCTCGGCTCCCATTTTCTGAAGGCAGAAAATATTGGAAAGTGCCACTCGTGAATGAAGAATATCTCCAATGATCGCCACTTTCTTTCCTGCTAGATCTCCTAACTTTTCACGAATAGAAAATGAATCCAACAATGCCTGAGTAGGGTGCTCATGCGTTCCATCTCCTGCATTGACGATATTGGCTTTCACATTTTTTGAAAGGAAATGAGGCGCTCCTGGACTGCTATGTCTCATCACCACCATATCCACTTTCATGGAAAGAATATTATTGACAGTATCCACTAAGGTTTCTCCCTTTTTCACAGAACTATTGCTGGAGGAAAAGTTGATCACATCAGCGGAAAGTCTTTTCTCCGCCAACTCAAATGACAATCTTGTCCTAGTGGAGTTTTCAAAAAAGACATTGGCAATCGTGATATCGCGAAGTGAAGGCACTTTTTTGATCGGTCGATTGATCACCTCTTTGAAGTTGGCCGCTGTATCAAGAATCAAATTAATATCCTCTGGCGTGAGATCTTTGATTCCTAATAGATGGCGAGTACTGAGTTGTGACATGTTTAGCTTTTAACTTTCTCTGTGATCCAAACTGCGTCTTGTTCCTGACCTTGGTTGGCCCATTCTACCAGAACATATTGACTATCCAAGGTATTGACCCGAATACCAAAATAGTCTGGCATTATCGGATAATCTCTGGTCAATTTTCGATCAACCAAAACCATTAATTCCACTTTCTGAGGTCTACCAAAGGCAATCATAGCATCCATGGCAGCACGAACTGATCTTCCTTTGTACAACACATCATCGACAAGGATTACCTTTTTGCCCTCTACTAAAAAATCTATCTTGGTTTCATTGGCTTTCAGAGGAAAGTCTCTCCTGCGAAAGTCATCTCGGTGAAATGTAGCATCCAAATACCCAAATGGAACCTTGATGCCTGAAATTTCTTCCAAAACAGGGGCTAATTGGTCCAATAGGATACTACCTCTAGGCTGAAGACCAAGAAGTACGGTATTCTCAAAATTATCGTGATTTTCGATCAGTTGATGGCAAAACCTTCTGAGAATGATGCCAATCTGTTGCTGATCTAAGACAAGGCGTTTTTGCATGGATCTGATTTGCGCGTAAATATAAAAATAATTCTACTCGGGACTTTGCTCAGGGTCATACAAATCTCCTGCAACCAAAACTTTGCTTAGAAAAAACACCTCTCTGGTTGCCCCTGATCCATCCTCTTTTTGATATCTGATTCTTTGTGTTCCACTCAAAAGGAAATAGCGATCATACCAATGAACAATACTTAGAGTTTCCATATTGTTTTCAGCAATCCGCTCATTTTCTTCAGGTAATTCAAATGCCACTTCTAGATTATCGAAGATTCTTTCTCCATTTTTGAAATAGGCCAATCTGATTTTATCATTTCTCACATAGGCATGATAAAACTCGTTACCTACAACTGCCACATCCCCAAAAGGAACCCGAACATCAGTATTCAATCCATCATAAGTGGCTGAGTTATCCCAAATCACCTGTCCTTCAGGTCCAATTTTGGCGAAGTGTGCAGAAATGTAACTGTATTCAGTCTGGTAAGCGAATGATTGGGGCATACCATACCTAGTTGAGTTGAAAACTGGATCACTGATAGATTGAGCGCTATTAAGTCGATCTAATCGATCGTATCGATACATACTGGTTGGAGAGTACGGGCTTCTGTATCCTCCACGGTTATTGACAATATTAAAATGATCGAAATAAACATAATAACCGTCAGGTCCCTGAAAAGCCTCGCGAATAGCATACACATTCCGAATACTCGGAACTTTATCTCTTTCAACCTCTTTCAAAACTTCTTTCTCTCTTCTTTCCTTAGGCCTGTCCTCGAGATAATTGTAAAAATTTGGAAAATCCTCCAAAGTGTAAAGTTTGGTATCATACTCTCCGAACTCATTAATATCCATCAGAAACATACCCTGATAAGCATCTCTTCTCTCTAATCCGAAAGAGCCTATCACAGTTTGTCTATAGTTCTGCATTGGAAGCATCAAGGCATCCATTATTTCCTGATCCGGCTCTCCAAACTCATCGATTTTTATTTCTCTCAATAAATTCCCTGTAAGATCATAAGTATTGACACTGATTTCTCTTTCTCGATATTGACCTTTTCTGCTGATGATCACCTCGAATGCTTCGATTTCAGGCATTTTTCGGATTTGCAAAATATGGGTATTGTTCCCATAGATTCCTTGAATAGTCTGGGTGCTTTTATTGTCCAAATCATAAACCTGAACTGCCGGTCTGGAATCCGCAGCTCCCATCACGATCACACTATTTCCCTGAACAAGAAATTCTGCCAACTCCATTGCCAATAGGTTATTCAGAGAATATTCGAAACCTTTCTGATTCGTTAAATTGATCTTGAGAACATACTTATCAGAACCAAGTGTGGTACCTTTTTGAAATAAGATATAAAGAAAATCTCCGTCCAAATCATAGCCAATCATGTCGAAACCATCTTTGATTGGCAATTCAATAATTCCTTGAGTGTTGAGATCCTTGTCGGTTAAAAAATACTGTAAAACCCGATTGCTGCTGAACGCCTTTTTTATCAAAGTTCTGAAAGACACGAGTCCATCATCCCTCCTAACTATCTCAAACAAAGGGTCAAAATAATCTGTCTCGACTTCAAACCTTGACTCAAACTCAACCTGAGCATGAAGTTCTATGGTCAAAAACAGCAACAGAAAACATCCTATAAAGCGCTTCATAGTGACATCTTAGTTATCAATTCAAATTCTTCTTTACTCATAGGCAGCACAGACAACCTACTTTGCTTAAGCATGGGAAGTTCGGACAATTGATCTTCTTCTTTAATCTGAGCCAGTGTTACAGGATTATTCAAAGGGTGGTCCACTTTCAAATTTACTGCAGTCCATGCTTCGTCTTTTGGATCTGGAAATCCAGAAGCAGAAACTTCTGCCACACCAACCACTGCCTTTTCTTTTCCACTGTGATAAAACATCACTTTGTCCCCTACCTCCATGGATCTTAAAAAATTTCTGGCTTGATAATTTCGAACACCATCCCAAACATCTTCACCGACTTTTTCAAAGTCAGACCAAGAATAGGAATTCGGTTCGCTTTTCACCATCCAATATTGCATAGCTCTTTTATTTTGGTTTATTGTTCAATTAACAAATCGCTGGGAGAAATGATCCTTGACTTTTGACATAAGTTACCCCTTCGCTCTTTAATTTGAAACATTATTTCCCCACATTTGTCTCTAAGGTATAACGAAAAAATAGAAATTTTGGACCACAAAACCATCCTGAAGAAATTAAAGCTCTGCATACAACTGATGGAGCTTCATGATGAAAACTCTTTCAAAATTAGGAGCTACCAATCCGCTTTGAATTCCTTGGAAAGGGGAGAAGCAAACATCATGGAATTAAGCGATAGCGATTTAGCAAAAATCAATGGTGTTGGAAAAAGTATTCAGGAGGCCATTATTTCACTTAAACAGACGGAGTCTTTCCCTCTTTTGGATGAATTGATTTCTAAAACTCCTGAGGGAATTCTAGAGGTTCTTCAGATCAAGGGATTAGGTCCCAAAAAAGTAAAAACCCTGTGGACTGAACTGGGTATCACTTCCACCCATGAATTGATGGAAGCTTGCCAAAGTGGAAAAGTGGCCAAAATCAAAGGATTTGGAGAAAAAACTCAGGACTCCATTATCCAAAATCTTGAGTTTAAAGCTTCAAACTCTGGAAAGTGGCTTTATGCTGATATCGAAGAAACATTAGAATCACTTACAAAAGTGATTGAGGAAAAAGTAGTAAACGTTCAGATTGCCCTTGTTGGAGAGTTTGCCCGAAAAATGGAAATCATCTCCCAAGCAGAGTGGTTGATTGGAAGTCAAGATTCCAAAATCAAATCTTTAATTCAAGAAGACTCAACTTTCGAAGTTGACAAAAGCCAATCTGGTCCATTCACATTAAGAGGGAAACTGAAGGACTTTGATTTAAGCTTTGCCATTTACTTCACTAGTCCTGACCAGTTCGCAGCAAAGAAATATGCGCTTTCCGCTTCACCTTTACATTTGCAAACACTAGTAGACGACAAAGAAAGCATTGCTACTAAACTCCAAAAAGTGGATTTTGGGAACGAAAAGGAGTTTTTCTCGAAACTGGAAATGCAATATATCCCAGTAGAAATGAGAGAGGGCTATGATGAAGTGGCACTTGCCAAAGAGGATAAAATCCCTGCGCTTTTAGAAGAAAGCGATTTGAAAGGAATCCTCCACAATCACTCCACCTATAGTGATGGAAAACATACCTTGCGCCAAATGGCAGAGGCATGCAGGGATCTAGGCTATGAATATTTGGGTATCTCGGATCACTCAAGAACTGCTTTCTACGCAGGAGGATTAGATATTGAAGCTGTTGAAAAACAACACCAAGAAATTGATGAATTGAATAAAGAAATGGCTCCATTTAAGATTTTCAAAGGAATTGAGTCAGACATCTTAGCAGATGGAAGCCTTGACTATCCTGAGGAAACTCTTAAAAGCTTCGACTTTATCGTCTCCTCAGTCCACTCAATTTTGAATATGGACATCAAACGGGCTACTAGCCGATTGGTCACCGCAATTGAGAATCCTTATACAACTATTTTAGGACACCCAACAGGACGTTTACTTTTAAGAAGAGAAGGCTATCCGATTGATCACAAAACCGTCATTGATGCCTGTGCAAAACATGGAGTAGTCATTGAAATCAATGCAAATCCTTGGAGACTGGACTTAGATTGGCGATGGGTCAGATATGCCATGGAGCAAGGTGTAAAACTTTCTATCAACCCAGATGCCCATGAAATTGACGGGTATGGCGATATGAAGTATGGTGTTTTGGTTGGAAGAAAAGGAGGCTTAACCAAAGAAATGACCTTAAACGCTCTTAGTCTTTCCGAGATAGAAACCTATTTCACTGGCCGACGAAAATGATATTCAGGAAACTCGGACCTCATAAAACCGAGTTTCCAATTTCAAAGCCCTATCTTCGCACAAATTAAAAATCAAGCTCATGAAATGGACTGATAAGCCCAATGCTGTTTTATTACAACGTTCATTCCTTTTTGGAATTACTGGGATCGTCTTGGGCACTCTTTCTATTTTAAATACAAACCTTCATTTACTGAACGCTCCTATGGGTCCACTAAATGGAGTTTCCATGTTGCTTCAATTTTTTGGAATTGGACTTTCCATTATGGTTTTGAGAAAAAGAAAAGTCCCCAAGGAAGAGCAAGAAAAAGCAAAAGTGATGACAATGGTCTTGGTTGTATCGCTTCTATTTTTCATCCTTACAGTCTAATTCAAAGAATTTTAGAACATTTTCAGAAAGTGGGTCGTAAGATTTCAAAAACTAAACCCACTATGAAAAAAGTATTCTTTATCGCAGGGATTATTACCCTTAGCATATCCTCCCTTTTTGCCCAAGAAACTGAAAGTAAGGCATCCTATCCGGGAGAATTTAAAATCATCACAGTAGTAGAATCTATTGTACCTATGGGAATGGGCAGATCTAGAATCATTGATTCCCAAACCGAGGTAGATGCCAATTTATTTGCAACCGATAGGACTGACGGTAAAAAAAGTGATCAAAATGAAATCAGCAGAAAAGATATCAAAATTGATGAATTGGAAGAAACCAAGTTGCTAAATTTCTTCAGTGCGACAGGTATCAATTTTCAGAATATTGCATCCAATGATGCCATGATCTCTTCAAAAATCAATTCAATGATTGTGCAAGGATGGAAATTAACCTATGTGACTTCAGGAGTTGAGAGCAACTCTGGAGCTGAAGATGGACAGGGAATTTTCATTACTCGTTTATTCTTTTCCAGATAGAATTTCAAAAGTTGAAACAAAAAAAACCGAAGCTCTTATGCCTCGGTTTTTTCATTTATAGTCACTTTAATATTTACTCTTCTGCTTTTTCTTTCTTCTTAACAGTAATGGTTAACTCAGAACCTTCACCATCATAATCAGCAGTGATGACATCACCTTCAGACAGATCTCCTTTTAGGATTTCCTCTGCTACAGCATCCTCCAGATATTTCTGAATTGCTCTATTCAAAGGTCTAGCTCCATATTGCTGATCGTAGCCTTTTTCTGATAAGAAGCCTTTCGCTTTATCAGTAAGCTCGATTTTGTATCCCAAATCAGTGATTCGGCTAAACAACTTCGCCAATGAAATATCGATGATTTTGTAGATATCTTCTTTTTCCAAGGAATTGAAGACAACCACATCATCTAATCTGTTCAAGAATTCAGGACTGAAGGCTTTCTTCAAAGCGGACTGAATAGTAGACTTCATGATTTCGTCCATATTGTCCTTCTTGGCTTTGTTCGCAAAACCAATTCCAGCACCGAAATCTTTCAAATCTCTTACCCCAATATTGGAGGTCATGATGATTATGGTATTTCTGAAATCAACTCTTCTACCCAACCCATCGGTCAAGATTCCATCGTCTAATACTTGCAATAGAATATTGAAGACATCCGGGTGAGCTTTTTCGATCTCATCCAACAAGACTACAGAATATGGCTTTCTTCTAACTTTTTCTGTAAGCTGACCGCCTTCTTCATAACCAACATATCCCGGAGGTGCTCCTACCAATCGAGATACAGAGAATTTCTCCATGTATTCAGACATATCAATTCTGATCAAGGAATCTTCTTTATCGAAAAGATAGGTTGCCAACATCTTGGCCAATTCTGTTTTACCCACACCAGTTGGTCCTAAGAAAATAAAGGAACCAATAGGCTTTTTAGGATCTTTCAATCCTACTCGAGTTCTCTGAATTGCTTTTGTAAGTTTTTTAATTGCTTCATCCTGACCGATCACTTTACCTGAAAGTTCATCGCTCATATTTAGCAACTTAGCACCTTCGTTTTGAGCGATTCTTTTGGCAGGAATACCTGTCATCATCGCGATTACTTCGGCTACACTATCCTCATCTACTGTGAATCTCTTGGACTTGCTTTCCTCTTCCCAACGGGTTTTGGCCAATTCCAATTGCTCCAAAAGTTTCTTTTCCTTATCTCTCAACTGGGCAGCTTCCTCATACTTTTGAGATTTAACCACACGGTTTTTCTCAGTTTTGATATCTTCTACTTCAGCTTCCAGCTTTAGGATATCCTCTGGAACGTGGATGTTATTGATATGAACTCTTGCTCCAGCTTCATCCAGAATATCAATTGCCTTATCTGGCAAGAATCTGTCAGAGATATAACGGTCTGACAATTTCACACAAGCTTCGATTGCTTCCTCAGTGTAATTTACATTGTGGTGATCCTCGTACTTGTCTTTGATATTGTGAAGGATTTGGATTGTCTCTTCTGGGGAAGTAGCATCTACCATCACCATCTGGAATCGACGTGCCAAAGCTCCATCCTTTTCGATGTATTGACGGTATTCATCCAAAGTCGTCGCTCCGATACATTGGATTTCTCCACGTGCCAAAGCTGGCTTGAACATATTTGAAGCATCCAAAGATCCGGAAGCTCCACCTGCTCCTACAATTGTATGAAGTTCGTCGATAAACAGAATGACATTTGGAGACTTTTCAAGCTCGTTCATCACAGCCTTCATTCTCTCCTCAAATTGTCCTCTGTATTTGGTCCCTGCTACTAATGAAGCAAGATCCAAAGTCACCACGCGCTTATTAAATAAGACACGTGACACTTTTTTCTGTACAATTCTCAATGCCAAACCTTCAGCAATGGCAGTTTTACCAACACCAGGTTCACCAATAAGAATTGGGTTGTTTTTCTTTCTTCGTGAAAGTATCTGAGCGACACGCTCAATTTCCTTTTCTCTTCCAATGATTGGATCCAACTTATCTTCTTCAGCCATTTTGGTCAAATCCCTACCAAAGTTATCCAACACTGGTGTTCGGGATTTTTCGGCTCCGGCTTTAGATGATCCGGAACCACCGCTTGGAGACCCAAATAGTTTAGAACCATCATCATCCGAATCCTCGGCCTCAGCTTTGGACTTCGGAGCAGCACCAGGGTCAGACTGCATTTCAAGCATATCTTTCACCGCTTCGTAATTGATATCAAATTTATTCAAAATCTGAGTAGCGATATTCTCCTCGTCTCTCAAAATTGATAACAATAAATGCTCTGTTCCGATCAATTGGCTTTTGAAGATTTTGGCCTCCAAATAAGTTATCTTCAACACCTTCTCTGACTGTCTAGTCAAAGGGATATTGGCCATGTTTTTCACATTGTGGTTGGCTGTACCTTTCACTGCTCTTTCGATGGCAGTTCTAAGTTCATCCAGAGGCACACCCAATTTCTTAAGAATGGAAACAGCTACACCTTCTCCTTCACGAATCATTCCCAACAAGAGATGCTCTGTGCCAATATAATCATGCCCCAGTCGAAGCGCTTCCTCGCGACTGAGAGAGATCACCTCTTTGACTCTGTTCGAAAATTTTGCTTCCATTTATTTCCTTTCTGATTGTTAAATAATCCTTTACGTTATTTACCGAATTTGTTTTAAAAACACAATTCTTTTAACGATTGTTCAGTCTTTTTTTATTGACTTTGTAAGAATGTTTTTGGCGGAAGGCCCCTCACAAAATAATAAATCCAGAACTGAAAGGTTTGGTTCAAAGTCTAAGCCAAAAAGCTGGGTATAGGCAAAAGGAGTATAGATTCCTCTTTCAGCAAAAGGTATAGATGGGGATATCATGCCCCTGAGGTCAATTTCAGGCCTTATTCCATCCCACGACTCTACTACCTCCAATTTGACAGGCAGCTGAAGAAACTTAAGACAGATTGTCATAAGTTCTAGATTCAGATCCCAAAGAGTCGGAATTTCCTTTTCATAAATAGCTTCAATTTCGGGAAAGAAATATTCGAAAAAAGGAGCTTTTCCATAAGCGCTCTGGAGGCCTCTCAAGTGATTTTGAAGCCACTTTTGCTTGTAATCAATTTGGATTTTTCTCAATGGAATTCTAGGCCTTCTTCCGATTACAGGAATCGACAAAGTTTCAACCTTATTACTGAGCAAAATCTGAGTTCGGTTGAAAAAAGATTTCCTCTGGTAGTAATCGTTTGGATTCAATAAAATTTGATCTGAGTCCAAAACTGAAGCAAAGAACTCCAGATTGGGTAAATAGAACAGATCTGCAGCTACACTTTTCAAATACGAGCTTATTTAATTTCTTATACTATATCCTCTAACTGACCTAAACCCTCACGAATCAATTCCACCTCTTCGCCGGTACAATCCAATACTGTCGAAGCTACATTTTGGCCATATCCACCATCAATTACTACATCTACCAGATGTTGATATTTTTCAAAAATCAACTCAGGATCTGTGCTATATTCCACCACATCATCTTCATCATGAATGGAAGTTGTCAAGATTGGCTGACCAAGCTCCTGCACAAGCATTCGGGGAACATTATGATTGGGGATTCTGATTCCAATTGTTTTTTTACTCATTTGAAGGATTTTTGGAACCTGAGAACTCGCTTCCAAAATAAAGGTAAAAGGACCTGGAAATGCCTTTTTCATCATCTTGAAGACAGGTTTGGTGATCACTCGTGTGTATTGAGCTATATCACTTAAGTCCGCGCAGATAAATGAGAACTTATGTTTTTTAGGATTGATTCCCTTGATTTTGGCAATCCGCTCCACAGCCCGCTGATTGGTAATATCGCATCCCATTCCATAAACCGTATCAGTGGGATAGATCACTACTCCCCCATTTCTAAGGATTTCAGCTATTTCCCGAATCCTTCTGGGATCAGGATTTTCTTCATACAATCGGATAAACTCAGCTGGCATTTTTTAATAGATTTAATCAGTAATCAATTCAGTCCAATTCTCTTTCAAATATTGAACAATTGGAATATCTGCAATCGCCCAATTTACCTCAAAAAGTTCGTTAACTCCTAGCCAGAGGTATTTATCATGCTCTAGCAAAGTGATTTCTCCACTATTAATTTGAGCTAAAAACGGAATCAATTGAATGGTTATTCCTTCAATATAAGAGTGTTCTGATAGAGGAAGTTCATTACCGATCTGGATTTTCAAATTCAATTCCTCCAAAATCTCTCTTTGCAAACATTGTTGAGCACTTTCAGCTTTTTCGACCTTTCCACCGGGGAACTCCCAAAATCCAGCCAAAGGCATTTGAGGTGAACGTCGAACAGCCAGAATTTTATCCTGAAAAAATATCACAGCACAGGAAACGGGGATGATTTTATTCATTCTGAATTTTGAAAATGGTTAGAGCAAACTTAAAAAATAAAGAATTGGGATGCTTTTCTTATTTTTGACCCCACTATGCTAGCCGACAAAAAGAAAAAACTACTTCTCGTTCTGATTATCGCCTTCTCGGTTTTGGGTATCTCTATGACCTTTTACTTCTATCAGGTCTTTTTCAGCCCAAATGTTTTGCTAGAATCCGAGCAGCCAGTTGCGTTGAGAATCCCAAGCAATGCCAATTATAAATACGTGGCCAACAAACTCTATGAAGATCAGATCATTTCTGATGCGGTGAGTTTTGGTTTTGTTGCAAAAGTCCTAGACTATCAAGAATTGGTGAAACCGGGGCTATACACAATTAAGCCAGATATGACCAATCTGGAACTGGTTCGGCTACTTCGATCTGGAGATCAAACTCCAGTCAGGATTACATTCAATAATGTCCGAACCAAAGAGGATTTGGCTGAGAAAATCACAGCGAATTTGGAAATTGATTCTACTCAGTTTTTGAATATGATCCAGGATTCCGTCTACATTCGAAAATTTGATTTCGATGAAGAAACCATTATGAGCATGTTTATTCCAAATACCTATGAGGTGTGGTGGAATACAAGTCCTGAGGCTCTTTTTGACAGAATGTATCGTGAATACAATGATTTTTGGACTGACGCCAGAAAGGAAAAAGCAAAACAAATGGGCCTGAGTCAAAAGGAAGTTTCAACCTTGGCTAGCATTGTTCAGGCAGAGAGTCAAAAATCTGATGAAAGACCTCGAATTGCGGGAGTATATTTAAATAGACTTCGATTAAATATGCCGCTTCAGGCAGATCCAACTCTGGTTTTTGCCTTGGGAGACTTTTCTTTGAAGAGAGTATTGAATATCCATAAAGAAACTGAAAGCCCTTATAACACTTATAAGTATGCTGGACTTCCTCCAGGACCAATCAATTTGCCCGACATTAATTCTCTAGATGCTGTCTTGAATGCGGAAGATCATAAATATTTGTATTTCTGCGCAAAGGAGGATTTTTCAGGATATCATGCTTTCGCGACTAGTCTTGCTCAGCACAATGCCAATGCGAGGAGATATCAGGCAGCATTGAACCAAGCTAGAATTTTCTAAAATGTATCAAGCAGAAACACAACTCCGAGTTCGCTATGCGGAGACAGACCAAATGAGTTATGTCTACTATGGCAACTATGCCATGTACTTTGAAGTAGCCCGAGTTGAAGCGATGAGGAGCATTGGGTTCTCTTACAGGCAAATGGAGGATGAAGGTGTAATGATGCCTGTTTTGGAAAGTCATTTCAAGTACATCAAGCCAGGAAAGTACGATGAGCTATTGACCATCAAAACCAGAATTCCAGAACTTCCCGGAGTACGGATCAGATTTGAATACGAAGTATACAATGAAGAGAATGAGCTGATTACAGAAGGATGGACTATTCTCACCTTTCTCAAAAAAGAAAGTCACCGTCCAACCAGACCTCCACAAAATTTATTAGATTTATTGAAATCGTACTTTTAGAATTAATTCACTTCTGTGGTCAAAAAGAGGATACAAAAAATCCAAAACAGGGTAGAAACCAGACTTAAGGGCTTTCGGAAAATTCATTTTGGAGATCCAGAAAAGAACCTTTATGATTTGGGCTATATTTTTATCCAACAGCTCAAAAAGGACGACATCAATGAGAGAGCGGGGTCCATGGCTTTCAGCTTTACTGTGGCTCTTTTCCCATTATTGCTATTCCTTTTGAACTTGATTCCTTATTTGCAGAATTTCATTCCGTATGTGACAACGGATAATATTTTGCTATTTATTCAAGACATCCTACCTGGAGAGATTTATGCCCAGATGGAGAATACGATTATGGACATAGTATCCAAACCTCGGCAAAGTCTCCTTTCATTGGGTTTCTTCTTTGCCCTTTTCGCCTCCACTCAGGGGGTGATTTCCATGATGGGCTCCTTCAACTCAGTTTATCAGACGAGAGAAAGTAGAGGCTTTTTCCTCAGTAGGTTAATTGCCGTGGGAATTGTTTTCAGTCTTGTAGTAGCAATATTTTCAGCAAGTACGATTATGATTTTCGGAACCATTGCAATCAATAGGATTAATGAAATGCAGCTATTCAACTCTGACTTTTTGATTTTCCTATTTCACTCCCTAAAATTTGTAGTGCTGCTGATGGTATTCTACTTTACCTCAGCCTTCATCTTTAGATTTGCTCCAGTTGTCCATGACAAATGGCATTTCTTTTCCATAGGAGCCAATTTCGCTGGGATTTTGATCACTTTGGCTTTCTACGGCTTTACTTTTTATCTAAACAATTTCGCCAGCTACAACAAGCTTTATGGCTCTATTGGAACCTTGCTTGCCTTAATGCTTTGGCTTTACATTACTTCTTTGATTATTTTGATATCGTTTGAGGTAAATGTAACCTTAGATTTGATTGAGGAAGAGAAAAAGAAAAAAGAATTGGAATACGAGGACTTCCAAGAAAGCAATGTAGATTAAAAAAGTGGCCTCTAGAATCCTAGAAACCACTTCTTAAAATAGACTTATAAATTTTATTTTCTATTTGAAATCTTTGACCAGTTGATTGATTTCCTCGTCTGTCAAATCAGAAGAAGCAATAATCATTCGGTAATTAAATGTAACTGACTGACCTTTTTTGAGGCTGTAGTTTAGCTCCTCTTTACCTTCTGAGAAAACTTTTTGACCAAGTGGGTTTGCAGCAAATAAGCCATAATCTCTGGCATGCCAATAGGTAGGGTATCCTACATTTTTTGGATGATCTACAATCACCAATGACACATCCTCTCCATTGATTTCACTGCCTAGCTTCATCCAGGTAGCACGAGTTCCCCAGACGTCTCCACCTTCGATTCCTTCAGAGCTTCTATAGTCTCCTTTGACGTAGGTATTGTCCATTTTGGCAACCTTAGTAACTACACCGTGTGAATCCATCAACTCTGTAGGCTTATCAGATGGCAATTCAAGTTCTCTGGCTACACGGATGGCATACATCCCTTCTTTATTATCGGTAAAATCAACTTCATCAACCAAAGCTGTTAAAGTAGTTTTTCTATCGATAATTCGCAGTCCATCTTTAGCTTGGAAGCTGAAAGTGGTCTTTTCACTTAACAGTGATGTATTGTCAGGAGCTTTCCAGAGGGATTCTGTTTCAAAGCTAGCCTTCCCTTTTCCATCCTTCACCTTACCCAAAGATTGGTGGTAAATGGTTCCGAATTTGGATCTTTCTTCTGCAGGGATAGCATCCGAATTGTTCCAAAAATCCAGTCCATTCACATCACCATAATTAAACCAAATCCCAACATGATGAGGGTGATCGGTTCTATCTCCTGCTTTGTTCTCCATCGGGTAACTTCTAGTCAGCACGTTGCCTTCAGGGGAAATAACAGGCCATAAAACCGGCTTTTTGATTGTACTAGGGTAGATATAGGAAGTAAAAAGTTGATTATCCACAATTACATCAACTTTCTTTTCAGCTTCATTTACTTTGATTTCAATATTCTCCTGAGCAAATCCTGTGATTCCTCCGACCAAGAAAAAGCCCATGGCAATCATTAATTTCTTCATATTGATAATTCATTAGAATTTAAAGGTTGAAACCTGTCAAATAGTTGACAGGCTCCAACAAGTATTAAAATTGAGATCAAAAGATACTCTTATACGATATCTGGAACCTCAAATCCTGGTCTATAATTTCTGGTCAACATCGCATCAGCCTCCTCATCATTGATGAAGGTTTCTGAACTTGGATTAAAGTTCAGTACTCTACCCAATCGATACGCGATATTACCCAAATGAGCTAATCCAGAAGATAAGTGGGCTGTCTCAACCGGGCCATTCAAAATGGATCTATCATGCTTTCTAACAGCCTCGATAAAGTTGGCGAAGTGGCCATCAGTACCACCTGCTCCACGATCGATTCCTGATGCAGCTGCATTTCCATCATCTCCTGATTTACCCGGAGTTCTATCCCTACCTAAGAAGGACTGGTATTTGTCATATCCATCGACTACGATATAACCTTTATCTCCGTAGAAAATATTACCTACCGTAGCTCCATCTTCAGCATTTGTATACCATGGACGAACCTCAAATTGAATGATTTTATCTTCATCTGGGTAATTGTAAATTGAGGTCAATACTTCTGGAACTTCTTTACAGTCATCCCATAGATACTTTCCTCCCATTGAGGTAATTTGAGTTGGGAACCCAACATCCAATCCCCACATGCAGAGATCCGTTTCATGGATACCTTGATTACCAACATCACCATTCCCATAGTCCCAATGCCAGTGCCAATTATAATGAACTAAATTTTCGGTAAATGGCCTTTTTGGTGCAGGACCAGTCCAAAGGTCATAATCCAACCCTTCAGGGACTGGAGAGAAGCCTTTATCACCAATATCTCCTCTCATTCTAAACACAAGACCTCGAGCCATATAAACGCGGCCGATGTAGCCATCTCTTATTAACTCAATAGCTTCTTGAACAGCTGGAGAACTTCTCAACTGAACCCCATGCTGAACGATCCGGTCGTATTTATTGGCTGCTTCCACCATTTTACGACCTTCAGAAATATTATGAGAGCCTGGTTTTTCTACATAGACATCCTTCCCTGCCTGACAAGCCCAAATGGTTGCCAGAGCATGCCAGTGATTTGGAGTAGCAAGGCTAATCACATCAATATCTTTGTTATCTATGATTCTCCTTATATCCTGCTCGAGAGCAACATCTTTCCCGTACTTATCTTTAATATCCTTTTGTCTCTCTTTTAGGATATTCATATCCGGATCACATATATGCGTAATCTCTACATTATCTTGAGCCATAAAGCCTTGTACGTGGCTTTTGCCTCGACCATTTAGACCAAGTACAGCAGCGTTGATTCTATCATTTGCCCCAAAAGCTCGGGACGGAATAATAGTGGGAGCGACCATGGCCGCTGTCCCAGCTACTACTGATTTTTTGATAAATGATCTTCTTGAATCGTCATTTTTCATTTAAAGGATGTTTGTGGATTTAAGGTTAAAAACTTATTTAATTAATCTTGATTAAGTGCTTCCATAGGATCAATGTTAGGAACACCTGCCGGCTGAATGATATGCGTAAGAGGTTCAATATTAGACTCAGCCCCATTATACCCAGTAGTTTGATTTAGAACAGCTCCTACATTACCCACCAAATATGGTTGGTATACCGGCCAATAAATATGCATAGGATCCATAGTATACTTGGTGGTATTGTATGTAGCCCAAGGCACCTCATCTCTAAAGAAATTGTTCTTTTCCATCATTCTATCATAGTAAAAACTGTTCGCTGAAAGGGAAACTTCGATATCTGTACCTGAAATAGAATAAGTTTTTCCGTTATATGCAGCCTGCCCTGTCTTGGCCAGGATTACAGAAACTCGAACTAACTCATCATGTCGGTATTCCTCTCCAAAAAGCTCTCTATTTCTTTCATCCAAAACAGCTCCAATCCCATCTGTCATCACATCCGCGACAGTATACATTGTCATTGCATTTGCTCTAGTTCTGATCGTATTAATATCATCTGCAGTTCCTGCATAATCTCCTTGCCAGAATCTAGCTTCCGCTCTAACAAGGTAAGCTTCCGCAATTCTCATTACATACATACTCATCTTACCTCCATCTTGTCTATCAGGACGATCCTGGAAGTTGGTTGAGAAGAACTTATACCTTGGGTATCCGAACCAGCAACGAATTGTGTCCAAACAGGTTAAATTCCCGTCATCATCATATAATCTCAATGGCTGCATGTAATATGGGCTACCATCTTCCTCTAAAGAAGGGTTGTCATACAAGACATCTTCCATTTCAAACCAATTCAAGTCTTTGTGACGATAATCTTGTTCATCAACCACACCATCGTAATTCCAGATTTCATATTGAGAATAATTAGTAGGTCTAGCAAACCCTTGGCCTCTACCCCACTTCTTCATCATTCTTCCTCTTGAATCACTGGTTGATTGCTGGACATCTGTACCTGTACGTGTTGTACCCGGCTCCCAAACGCCCAAGTTGGTACTAACGAAGTTTGGACCCCAAGCTCTAATTCTTGCAGATCTTCCTTGAGTACCTAATACAAACGGAGTATTAACGATATACCAAATCCCTTCAGGGTTTGATAGCTTTTGGTTATCCTTTTCCATATGAAGGTAATTCACAGCATCAACAGGTGCAAACCCACTTCTACCTGGCAAAGGATTTCCGGTATTTGGGTTATTCGTGTTTGCTACTTCTACCTCGGTAACGCCTGAAGGGATCATCCCATCTGTAAATAAAATGGATTCACCGCCATTTATTACATCATCCATTAATTGCTCTGCTTCTGCAAAACGCTCATTCAGCATGTAATATTTTGCCAACAAAATCCTTGCAGCATCTTTTGGAGGTTGCCCCAACGCCAAAGCACTCTTCGGCTTCATATGCTCAACTGCATATTCTAGATCTACGATCATTTGATCCCAAATTCCTTGCATATAAAACGCTTTGAAATCTCTTTTAGCTTCTGCAGCTACAGTAAGCGGAAAAGCAACGTTTCCGAAATCCATGGTAAGCTGCATATAGAAAAATGCTCTGAGAAAATATGCGCTACCTAGTAAGTGATTCCTCTCAGGATTAGCTGTACCACCATCCCAATCTGGGTTATCAATAAAGTCTATTACAGTATTGGCCTTTTTGATATGGTTGTAGTTATCTGCATAGAAAGATCTGGCTCTACCAGCATCATTATTCCGGCTATTCGTAGGAGTTGCATATACTCTCAAATCCACAAAGGCATCTGGTTTATCAGTAGCAGAGACCACTGAAGCATCACTCATATTACTATTGAACATCAACTCACGAGTATCTCCATTCCATTGGGTCAAAACTCCTCTTAAAGCTGCATCCAATGCAGTCTGCAAACCTGCAGCGTCATTATACGTATTATCAGGACTCAAAAAGGACAATGGCTTCTCCTCCAAAAAATCTTCTTGGCAGGAAAACGAAACCATGACCATCAATAGTATTAACAGTTTTTTATTTATAATTCTGGTTTTCATTTTTTTCAATTTTTTGGGTTTCAATTAGAATGTAAAGTCTAAGCTCAAAGAATAGGTTCTTGGCATTTCCCTAGCCGACTCAGGGTCACCTAGACTCTTATGCCAACCTGTAAACACTGCAACATTTTCAATATTCAGTGCTAATCGAACCCTCGTCGCATTGATTTGATCTAAAATATGCGCCGGTAGATTGTACCCAAAAGAAACGTTCTGGAGTCGCAAATAAGATCTATTCAACCATACATTCCCTCCACCTAAATTGATAGAATTGATTCTAGCAAAATTGTTTTCACCATTTAATGGTGTCCAATAAGGAATAGTATACCAGTTATGATTTTTAATGTATTGCTGAGAATTGTTAAATGGCTCAGTTGTACCACCTTTATACCCCATTTTCGCTAAAAAGACTAGTCCTAAATCGAAACCATGGAACTCAAAATCATTCCGAAAAGTCACATACCATGGGTTATTGCTTAATCCCTGAAAAACTCTATCATCAATATCAATATCCCCGTCACCATCTTGGTCAACAAATCTGAAGTCACCTGGGAACAAACCGTATTGGGAAGCCTCGGCTTCTTCGCCTATTTGGTAAACTCCATCTACTTCCCAATCCCAGATAATGTCCTTATTCTCTCCAATAAACCATCCATTTTGAAGATCATCAGGTTCTTTTAAACCTTCTGCTGTTTGCACAGCTTCATTTCCTAAAGTAGTAATCTTGTTTTGTCGATAAGTAATGTTTAGAGTGGAGTTCCAAAGGAAGTTTGGCTTCGAGATATTAATAGAATTAATACCGAGGTCAAATCCCGTGTTTTTCAAGCTGCCAATATTAGTTTTGATGGAACCAAAACCTGTCAAATCTGGAAGTTTCTGATCCAAAAGAAGATCATTCGTCTCAGAAGTATACACATCTAATGAACCGCTTAACCTACCGTCAAAGAATCCATAATCAATTCCCAGGTTATAGGCTGAGGTTTTTTCCCAAGAAAGGAAAGGGTTGGCGATTCTTGTAATCTCTGTATATGGCGTTGCTACATAGCCCCCATTATAATTCAAGTAAAGGTTATTGCTTAGTCTCGCATAAGCATTATAAGCTTCCAAACCACTACTGTTACCATTTACACCATAACTCAATCTCAATTTCAGGTAGCTGAAAGTCTTATTTGCAGCCATGAAATCTTCATTAGTTAATGTCCAAGCAGCTGAGAAGGAAGGGAAATTAGCCCAAAGGTTGTCTGCTCCGAATCGAGAATAACCATCCCTCCTTACTGATACAGAGAAATTGAATCGGTCATCATAACCATAATTTACTCTTCCCATAATACCAATTCTAGAATTCACTTCATCAGAAGAAGATTCGGTCGGGTTCAATCCTAATTGAAGTGCGTGATACCCAAGTGCCGCAGTTGGATTAAAGCTATTTGTCAAGGCTCTTGTTTCCCAGGTTTTATTTTGTTCAGCATTATAAAGACCTGTAAAATTCACTGAATGCTTTCCAAATACTTTACTCCAGTTTAGGACAGTATTGGACTGCCAGGAAAACGCATCATTATATCTACGTTCTGCCTGATCCACTGCTCTTTGAGGATTTCCTGCTTCGTCAAAATCAAATCTTTTAAAAAGATCAAATCGAGGAGTATAATCTGTTCTTAAAGTAAACCCTAAAGGCAAAGTAAAATTAGCATAGAGCGTTGGATTGATCATAAAACGAGTATACTTACGCGTATTCCAAGATGGATCTTGATACGGGTTGGAAATATTTGATCCTGCACTTTGATCTGTCAAATTTTCGCGAGTTCGAGGCATTCCATTAATCCAAGGCTGATCGTATGGAGAATAAACTCTATATCCACCATTCCCAATTGGCTCATTGCCCTCATCTTGAAAAGTAAACTGGGCGTTGGCACCGATACTTACAAATTCGGCAATATTCACATCCAAGTTTAATCTGGAAGTAATTGACTCAAATGTATCTCCAATTCTTACAGACTCCCTATCACTATATCCTAATGAATAGTAATATGAAACTCTTTCTGATCTTCCTGATACACTGATATCATAGTCTTGACGAACTCCAGTATGAAACAAAAAGTCTTGCCAATCATAGATCTGTCCGTTTTTGAAATTTTCTAATTCCTGATCCCAAAAACCAAAATTGTTTACCCTTGCAAGGTTGATCGCATCTGGATCTGTTTCTCCAGGAATTCCATTTGCCTCTAACCAATCATCTTGATATTGTGGATCTATACTATAGTAATCTCTAAATCTTGTCCAAGGCTCTGTAATAGTATTGGTGATAGACTCATTCATATCTGTCAACCAATTCAGAACATCATCACCGCCCTTATGAGTTTGCTGACGGCGTGCTCCTGTCACCAATCCAATTCTAGAACTAACTGAAATTTGAGGCTTTCCATAGGCTCCTTTCTTGGTTGTAAAAATCACAACACCATTACTAGCTTGAGAACCATAAACTGCGGCAGCACTTGCATCCTTTAGTACATCAACACTCTCAATGGTATTCGGGTTGATCTCGGAAAGGTCACCTCTAAAAATAACCCCATCCAAAACGATTAATGGCTGATTGGAAGCTCTCTCATCATCTGCATCTGCTTTAATGGAATTATCGCCCCTAACTTCAAAGTCCGGTACATTTCGAGCATTGGTCGCATAACCAACTGTCAAACCTGGAACTGTGGTACGAAGAATTTCCGAAACACTGGTTGGTTTGTATTTCATCACCTCTTCAGCTTGGACATTCACAATTGCCCCAGTCAGATCCTTTTTCTTTTGCGTACCATAACCTACCACTACAACTTCCTCCAATGCCTGGGTATTTTCAGCCAGAATTACATTTATCACTGACTGATTACCTACCACAATCGTTTGCGTTTCAAAACTTACAAATGAAAAAGACAAACTTGCCCCATCAGCGACGGTTATTGTAAAATTCCCATCAAGGTCTGTTGCAGTACCATTGGTGGTACCAACTTCCAAAACCGTTACGCCAGGAAGGGGAAGATCATTTTGATCTACTACTCGACCAGTGACAGTTTGCTCTACTATTTCAGAGAACTCTACATATTTATTGATTGGGGAGAAATTTTCGACAAAGCTAGGATTAGCTTCATCCAAACCTAAAAAGGTACCTGTTGCTTTCAATTTCTGCTGGGAAAAACATACGAGCAGAAACACAAAAATGAAGGACGATATCGCCTTCGGTCGCGCTTTCTTTTGATAGATCATTTTGGATATTTATTGGGTTATTGTTAAGGGTGAAAAACTATTTAGATAGTTTTTCAATTTGTTTTTTTACTGGTTTTTAATCATAGAGAACTTTTAGAAATTTTGAGGTGAAAGGTGATTGAATTATGAGTGAACTTGTTTAAAAATAATACCATCCAAAAGGGCAAAAGGGCTACAGAATCCCAGAAATTATTATTTGGAAACACTACTTAAAAACACACTTTTATTTCTTAATATTTAATTAGAATTACATTTTATTTCAAAAAGCATGTTTTCATATTATTAAAATTTAGAGGAGAATAAAAATAATTCGAGTTATTTCAACGTTATCGATTCCGTAAATCAATTCTCCACTATGAGCATCAATTATTTTTTAAAAAAATTGACTAGTTATTAAGGTAAAAAATTAAATATTTCAAATTCGTTCTTTAAAAAAATAGAACAAATACCCTGATTACCAATTAGAAGCAAAACCTCAGTCTAGTAACTGAAAATTTAAAAAAATGTTTATCTATTTGATTCACTCAACCAATGAAACTGTCTTTCCGCCAACTGAAAATGTCGCGGAAGTTTTTTAAGACTTATTCGGAGGGAATCCTGATTCTTAAGTCCCAGTAGACTCATCCTTCCGTCAGGTTCCAACTCCATTTCAAAAGTGATAAAGGGCAATGAATCGTACTTCGATTTTCGCCACTCCAAAACGGAGGCGGTACTGTCAGGTCTATAATCAAAATAGGCCCTCCCATATCTCATCCAAAAGTCTTCATCTACCGCTCCAAAACTACCCGCACCATTGTAATCGAAAACCAGGTCTCGCCACCTCAAAGTATCCGCTAAATTTTCTGGAATCGTATCTCCGTTTTTCACAAATAACTCTACATGATAATATCCTGGTTCAATAGGATCTAGGACTTTGGTCGCCGTGGAATGGAAGCTTTTGTAATAACCGTAATAATTATATGTAGCTATCCCAAAGGCTGAAACTATGAAAACAACCTTCAAACCAATTCTAATGTACTTGAACCAAGACTTGGAGAATTCTGGACTGTAAAAAGAGGAAGGTTTTGCCGACTTATTTTGAATAAAAAATGCAAACAACCGCTCTCTTTCCTGCCAAACCAAAAACAGACTCGCTATTAACAGATTGATGGAGAAAATTTTAACTGGAATATCATAGCTCAAATTGAGCATGGCCACGTTGGCAAAAACTCCAACTGACAATAAAGCTCCCAAGAGAGCAGTTCTTCTCCAGAATAGTAGCAATGCCACCAACACTTCCGCAACTCCTGAAAAAATTTGGTACATCGGACTATAGCCAATAAACATCCATGAAAGTCTCATCGGCAAATAGTCTCCTAGAGGAGTAGCCAATTGGCTTAGATTGGGAAAGTACATCTGCAGTGCAAACACTTTCAAAATTCCATAAACAAAAGCAATTGAGGCTAGACTATACCTTACCACCAAGCACAAAATGTAATACAACTTCGGATAGCCCTTCCTTTTACTATCCAAAAAAGTCCAAATAATCGTCCCTAAAATGGCTAAAACGATAATAGAAAACTGTAGTGCCCAACCAAAACTAGTGTCGCCACTTCCACCCTGAGGCACGAGTTCATCTTTGATATGAAACAGGTAATCATTGAAGAAATAAGCGGCGGACCTAAGAGGAGAATAAAGTGAACTTGAAAGCCACCTAACCCCTGGAACACTTGCAAGGATATCTAGAGGAGGAAAAAATAAGATGAAGTAAATAAAGGCGAATCTAAAACTAACTTTTCTAAAAAATGACCAATTCCTATTAATCAAAGAGTTATCCATTGCAAAAAGGGGTTTTATCACTTTGAAAATAAAAAACCTAACGGAAACGATAAGACTCTTTAGGAAAATTTCACTACTGGATATGTCCAAAAACAAAAAAGCCTGACACTTTTTGTATCAGGCTTGATGCAGAGGAAGAGGGATTCGAACCCCCGGTACCTCGCGGTACAACGGTTTTCAAGACCGCCGCATTCGACCACTCTGCCATTCCTCTGTGATCTTTTGCTATCGAAACGTTTACCTGTTTCGGTTTGCAAAAGTAGGAGTAAAATCTACTTATGCAAAGCCATTTCACCCTTTTTATTTTAACCTCCTGATTTTTAGAGACAATATTTTTCAAATTAAATCAATCAAAATATGGAAATGTAATCAATGCATGCTGACTAACAGTTGCAAAGTCCCTCCATACCCGATTCAATTCAGTTTCCATTTTTGCTACCTCTAACCCCGAAAAAGGATAAATACCCATATTACTCTCTCTACAAACCTGAACCAATTCTCTGCTCCTTTTACTTACATCTTTCAATTCAGTTTCCCGGATAGCCCCACTTTCTATCAAAGTGGCCCATGCAATTTCAATTGCGGAATAGAAATCTTTTGCAGCTGCTTCAAGACTGCTAGAACAGATAGCAAATTGCTTCTCTGCAAAGTCAACCTCAACTTCACTATACTTTCTATGAGAATTCCTTTTCCAAAAAGCCTCTTGAATCAAAGTTTGTAAATGCTGGCTAATCCCTAAAATATTGGAAACCAGTGTTGCTTCTGCAAACTGCTGAAAAGGAAATTGAAATATTGGGTCAGTCAGTGTAGCCTTTTCAGGAATGATTTCAAAACTCCGATTAAAAGGCACATGCAAGCTTTCTGTTTTAAATGCATGAGAGCCTGTGGCTATCATTCCCATATAATTCCAGCCACCCAAAATCTCTACTTCCTCTTTATTTAGGATAAAAGCTTTAATTATAGGGTTTCCCTGTTCATCTTTTAACTGATTCCCATCCTTCCAAATCTCACAATTTGCCGTAAAATGACTGGCGTGCAAGGCTCCTGAGGCGTAAGTCCATGAGCCTGAAATCATGTATCCATTTTCAACAATCTCTGCCTTCCCTCCAACAAATCCACTACCTGCGAAACATAATCCAGTATTTGGAAAGATTTCTTCTCTTAAGCCTTCCTCCAAAAACCCTACAAACCATAAGGCTCCTGAACAAAGGGTTACGGTCCAGCCCAAACTACCATCTAGATTTGCCAATTTTTGTTCTATGCGCAAAGCCTCTGGTAGATCCAAGCCCAGCCCTCCCAGATTCTTGGGTACAAAAAGTTGAAACCACCCTTCAGTATTGATCTCATCTATCCATTCAGGAATTAAACTTCCCTTTTTCTCACTTTGAGATGAATGACCTGAATCAAACAGACTGTAATTCATTATTTTCCTCTTTTAAAATTTTTCTCCAATCAAAATATCCCAGCACCGCGATAACAAACAAGAAAACAGTTAATAACCCAAACATGAAAAGTCCTTTGTAAAACAATAATGGAATCGCAATTGCATTGGAAATATTCAACCAAATCCAGTTCTCCACTTTCCTATTGGCCAAAAGCCACATCCCAGCCCAGGCAGTTGAGGAAACCAAAGAATCAATGATTGGTACATCAGAATCAGTGAAGTTGATCAAAAACAGATAAAGCACAACCCATCCAATCAATACAATTCCCCATGTTTTCACTTTATCCATTGAATCAGAACTAGTGATTTTAGGAGTTCCAAACTGATTTCGACTTTTCCATTTGATCCAACCATATATACTCATCCCCAAGTAATAAGCATTCAAAATAGTCTCGGCATATAGTTTCGCCTGGATCAAGACTATAGCCCCACAGCAAATACTGATGATACCGGTCGGATACAACCAAACTTTGTTTCTCTTAGCTAATAAAACTTCAGAAACGCCAAAAGTAACGGCGATCCATTCTAACAAGCTTGTGCTTCGAACTTGCTCCAATAGCAAATCCAGATTCATAAAATTTTCCATTTGAATAATTGATTAGATTATTCAAAAAAGGAGGTTGTGGATACGTTCCCTACGCCGGCATTACCCGGATCAGGTGCTCAGCGACTTATCGCCGATGGGTATGATCTCAGCCCTTATTTTGGGGCACCCCTTAATTGATAAAGCGAAGGAAAAGATTATCAAATTGAAAAACAAGACAGGGATTCCTTTTTATGCAAGAAAGCCCGGCTAAACTAACCGGGCCTTCTTCCCAAAATCAAACAAGCTCAATAGATAATTCTACAACGCCAATTTGAAGTCGATATTGGAGCTTAGACGAAAAGAATTAAATGTCATTCTTAGGCTCGAGCTTTATTATATTTTTCCTTGTAGGTTTTAGGAGAGGTCCCTGTAACTTTTTTAAAAGCAACTCGGAAAGCTTTGGGATCGGTATACCCTATCTCCCACATTACTTCATTGATGTTTTTTCCGCTACTTTCAAATTTCTTTTTAGCAGCTTCGATTTTCACTCGGTGAATATATTCCAGCACCGTATTGTTAGTCGCTTTTTTAAATCTCCTTTCAAAGCTCCTCCTACCTAAAGAAACCTCCTGAGCCAATTCATCCACCGTCAACTTCTCAGAATACCTCTTTTCAATAATTTGCTGCGCCTTCTTTATTTCTTCATCTGGGTGTTCTATTTGCCCATTAAAAATGGTAAAAGCAGATTGATCATTTCTCCCTATATCAATCGCAAAATATTTAGAAAGCAAAATAGCAGTTTCTCGATCCACATATTTCTCGACTATATGAAGCAATAAATTCCAATAGGAATTAGCCCCTCCACTAGAATAAATCCCCGCTTCCTCTGTGATAATTGCCCCATCCTGGATCAATACCTCCGGATACCTATTTTTAAAGTCCTGGATAAATCCCCAATGGGTCGAACACTTCTTCCCATCGACCAGGCCTGTTTCTGCCAGAAGAAAAGCCCCCAAACAAAGTGACGCTATTTCAGCTCCTTTTTTCTGCTGATCGATAATCCAAGGTATAAAGGCCTGATTGGTTTGAATAGAATAGTCAAGATCTCCAAATAAGGGAGGGATTATCACCAAATCAGCTAATTCAGTGTCTTCAATTAATAAATCCGGCTGAATAGAAAACCCAGGACTCCCAGGATCAACTTTGGTTTTGGCACCAACAAGCTGAATATCAAATAGTGGATTGGCTCCATTTTGAGTCAAAAACATGTTTACAGTTTGGAAACAATACTGAGCACCTGCTATAGCCTGAACAACAGCCTGTTCCAACGCCAAAATATAAATTCTCTTCATATTTTGAATGTAAGAAAATTGTCGTAAATCCCCCACAAGTTGTCAGATTAAGACAAAACAGCTTCACTTCATTCAAGTAATTTTGGATATTGAAAAATCAAAATTTTTATAACCATGGACTCAAGACCACAAATCACTATTTCCGCTTCAATAAAGGCTCCTATCAATCAAGTTTGGGCAATTTACAATGACCCGTACCATGTTACTCAATGGAATTTTGCCTCTCCAGATTGGTGTTGCCCTTCCTCTGAGATTGATCTAAGACCGGGTGGAAAATTCAGCAGCAGAATGGAGGCCAAAGATGGATCAATGGGATTTGATTTTTGGGGATTATATACTGACATCAAAGTCAATGAGTTTTTGGCCTATGAAATGGGTGACGGGAGAAAAGCCTCTTTGAAATTTGAAGCCAAAGGCTCTGAAACCTTAGTCACAACTCTCTTTGAAGCAGAAGAGACCAACCCAATAGATATGCAGCAAATGGGCTGGCAGGCTATTTTAAACAACTTCAAATCACATGTAGAATCACTTCAATCAGAGATTCTTCATTTTGAAATATTGATCAAGGCAAAACCTAGTCACGTATTCAAAACTATGCTGGATCTAGAATCTTATAAAGAATGGGCTTACGTTTTCTATCCAGGCTCTTATTTCGACGGTAGTTGGGAAAAAGGCTCCAAAATAAAGTTCATTGCAAAATCAGAAGATGGAACCCTAGGCGGAATGTTGGGAACTATAGCCGACCGAGTAGAGGACTACCATATTTCGATCAAATACATTGGGCTCATCAATGACAGCCAAGAAGTAACAACAGGAGAAGATATTGACAAAATGAAAGGTTCTTTTGAAAACTACACCCTTGATGAACAAGAAGGAAGTACCTTATTAAAAGTCGATATGGGACCGGTTGGAGAATACAAATCTTACTTTGAAGAAACCTGGCCCAAAGCGCTCGAAAAATTGAAAGAAATCTGTGAGAAATAAACTCTTGAAACTCCTTTTGAAAAGGAGTTTTTTTTGATCAAAACTTTTATCGAGACTGAGTTATACCCTAGACTCAAATATCATAACACGCAAATAATCATATGTTTAACACATTTTTCAGACTTCCCAAAACATATTTTTATTTGTAACTTAATACATCCAAATATTTTTATTTAAGCCACTTATTTATCACTATTTCCTCATTGGCTCTTCATAAAATTTTATTCGACCATGAAAAATTTACTTTTAAAATATTGGTTATACCTCGTGTTCGGTATTTTCTTAATTGCTTCAATTTTCAACCTTTTCTTTCAAGGTGCCATCAATTTTGAAGATCAAGCTGCAAAAGAAATTCTCCTTAGTAAAACAGCCTTAAGTGAACTCGAAAACATAACCATTCCTATTGTCGAAGATATTCCTTTCCTCAAGTCATGGGGAAGCTCCTATCAAGGTGACTTCGATAAAATTTTATCCTATCTAAACTTGTCAGCATTATTGATTTTAATCCAAATGACTCTTTTAAAATTGAGTCATTGGTGGATATTCAAATTAATCTTGGTGGTATCTTTTGCTGGCTTGTTCATAAAACAGACAAAAGAATATGCTAAAAAACTAATCATTATTGGCCTTTTGATTTCCCCCGGGATAGCTGTTTATACAATTTTTTTATCCAATGTAACTCAAGAATTAAGTCTTGACATGGGTAAAAAACTACAATCTCATTTTGAGGCCACCCAAGATTCATTAAACACAAAAAAGCTTTCCCAACAAGATAAATTAGACAGTTTAAAAACGGCTCAAAGAAGCAAACATGATGGCAAACTGGACCTCTTGAACAAAGTCGAAGATGATATTATCAAGGGAGAAGAAGAAGTCAAAGATGAGTTAGATAAAATAGGTAAAGATTTCTTGACTTTACTTAGGTATGCGAGTAGGCATGGATTAGAGTTAGCTGTTTCTCTTTTTGGAAATATCCTCATCATTTTCTTAATCCTACCTTTTGCCTATTTATATGTTATCGGACTCGCTCTTAAACGATTATTCGGATACCCTCCCGCATTAAATGAGTTTGATAAGATCATTCTTCAATTGAAAAGCCTTGTCCCAAAATCAAATTCAACTAAATAAATATGATTTTTAAAGCTGAACCCCATTCTTTATTGTTGTTTTCATTCGTTATCCTATTCCAACTTTCCATTGATATCAATCCATTTTCTGAAATTTTAGAGTTTTCATATTCAAGGCATAATGAGAGGCAGGAGCAAAAAACTTCTCAGGTTTTAGGCATTGATGTTTCCCATTTTCAAGGTGATGTGAATTGGGATGAAATAAAAAAAGCCGGAATCATTTTCGTCTATGACAAAGCCACTGAAGGAGAAACCTATATAGATCCCAAGTATGCTAGAAATAGACTTGGAGCACACGAATATGATCTCCTTCATGGGTCTTATCACTTTTTTGAATCTGATGATGACCCCAGAAAACAAGCAGAATTGTTTTTATCTGTCATCGATCATAAATCTGGAGATATGCCCCCTGTGTTAGATTTGGAAGATGGGGGAATCAAAGGAGAAGTTTCTCTGGAGGATTTTTCTAAAAACGTCCTGACTTTCTTAAAATTTGTAGAAAGCAAACTCAAAGTAAAACCCATAATTTACACCAACCATATTTTTGGAAACAAGTATTTAACTGATCCAGAATTCGCAAAATATGAGCTATGGATCGCTGAATATGATGTCCCTCAACCTATAATACCGGATACTTGGAAAAACCAAGGCTGGTTAATTTGGCAAAGAACCGAAAGAGGAAAAGTTGAAGGATCTATTGGAAATGTTGATCATGACCTTTTAAATCCTTCTAAAAAGATACCAGTCTATCGTTAAACCATTACCACATAATCACTGGTCTGCTATCATCCGGCTCATTGTCTCTGAACAGGCTGAAGACTGCCGTGAACTCATGGATCTGGCCCGGTAGGTTGTAGGAGTAACCTCCCATCGGAAACTCATACACATAGCCGATTCTCAATCTCTTGGTCACCACTCCCAGCTGCATATTGGTCGCGAAGTCTATTCTGTGACCTCCTCCGACCCATATCTTATTCATCAACAAGACTTTCAGGTTGAATTCGGTCAGGTCAGGTAAACCCTTCTGGCTTCTGTAAAAGGCATTTGTGATCACAGCCAGATTCGGACTGATCGCTTCCCTGAAGCCCGCCTGGATCATCTTCGCTGCCGGATAGCCGTCCATAAACTCATCCCCTGAGGTGATCTTGCCTCCGTTCACCCGGTGCATCCCGTAGCTGACATAGTATTTCGCATGGGTCAAAGCGATCCCCAAATTGAAGTCCACAATGTTCATGTTGGAGAACTGACCGATGTATTGCCCCAAGGTCTGGTCGTTCTGTTCTTCCGTGGTCAGCGCATTCCCATCCAGTCTGATGCTCTGATAGCTCACTCCCGCTCCAAGTCTCAGATTGTGCTTCTCTGTCAAGCGGATTCTGGAGGCATAGTTCAGCATCAGCTCGGTTTCACGGAATGCTCCATAGGTATCATGCAGCAGGTTCAGGGAGACGGCATTCTTTCCCGTCAATTCCGG
>NZ_FRXN01000008.1 GCF_900148515.1 Algoriphagus zhangzhouensis
TAGGTAAATACAGGATCGGCATCTCCATAGACTTTGCTTTGGCCCCCGTCTGCTGTGATATCCAAAGTTGCCGGAGTGATCTCAAAGTCAGCACTCGTGAAGTTGATCGTATAGTTTGGACCTGCATCCAGTGTACCCAGATTGATCGCATAAGTTCCGACATCTTCTCCGGCTGCTCTGGTCAAGGCTCCTGTTAGAATCGTCTCATCATCTCCTCCTTCAAAACCATCGGCCACAAAAGTAAATTCAGGATCTGCATCGCCATAGATTTTAGACTGGCCTGCATCAGCTGTGATATCCAAAGTCGCTTGGGTAATCTCAAAGTCAGAGCCTAAGAAGTTGATGGTGTAATTAGGTCCTGCATCCAGTGTACCTAAAGTAATCGGATAGGTTCCAACATCTTCTCCAGTTGCTCTAGAAAGAGTACCAGTCAGAATGCTTAAATCATCTCCTCCTTCGAATCCATCGGCTACAAAAGTAAATACAGGATCTGCATCTCCATAGATTTTAGATTGTCCTCCATCTACAGTCACTGTCAGGATTTTTTCTCCAATGGTGAAATCTGCTCCGGTATAGTTAATCGTATAATTTGACCCTGCATCCAGCGTTCCCTGATTAATTGGGTAAGTCCCAATATCTTCTCCCGAAGCCCTTTGTAGTTCCCCAGTGAACACAGCATCTGTATCACCATTTTTCAATCCAGAATATTGATATGTAAACACAGGATCAGTATCTCCATAGACCTTTGATTGCCCTGCATCGGCTGTGATATCCAAAGTTGCTGGAGTGACCTCAAAGTCCGCACTCGTAAAGTTGACCGTATAATTAGGACCTGCATCCAGCGTGCCCACATTGATCGGATACATACCTACATCTTCACCTGATGCTCTAGCTAAGGATCCGGTAATTACAACATCTGTATCCCCATTTTTCAATCCCGAATATTGGAATGTAAATACAGGATCAGTATCCCCATATACTTTGCTTTGTCCCGCATTAGCAGTGACATTCAAAGTAGCTGGAGTGATCACCAAGTTCCTACTTGTGAAATTGATGGTGTAATTAGACCCTGCGTCCAAAGTACCTTGATTGATCGCATAGGTTCCAACATCTTCACCTGCTACTCTAACCAAAGCTCCAGTGATGATAGACCCTGGATCCCCATTTTTCAGTCCTGAGGCAGCAAAGGAGAATGTTGGATCTGCATCCCCATATACCTTAGAATAGTTAAATGTGAACACATTTAAAGTAGCCGGTGTAATCTCAAAGTCCGCACCGGTGAAATTGATGGTATAATTTGGTCCTGCGTCCAGTGTTCCCAAAGTAATCGAATAGGTACCTACATCCTTACCTGGATCTCTTGAAAGAGCGCCAGTCATAATACTGCCGACATCATCCCCTGCTTCAAAGCCTGTAGCAGTATAAGTGAATATCGGATCTGCATCGCCATAGATTTTGGTCTGACCAAGATCAACAGTCACATTCAGAATTTTTGGAACGACTACAATAATAACCTCGATATCAACTTCAGATGAATTACCATTGACATCAGTAACAGTATATTTCACTGTATTGGATCCTTCATCAGTTTTGTCGAACAAAGTTTTGCTTAATACCTGAGAAAGAATACTACAATTATCGAATGACCCTTCATCAACCATTCCTGCTGTTAAATCAACTATACCAAATGCATCAACATTCAATGTGATCGTTGATTTTGCTAAAATCGTTGGTTTAATATTATCAACAACCCTGATTATTACGGATTGGGTAAAAGAATTTCCTGCTAGGTCGGTTGCAATAACATCCACAGGATTCGCACCTATATCAGAACAATTGAAAACTGATTTGCTTAAGCTTGTTTTGATAAGTGAACTTGGGGTATAATCATCAAACATACCACTTAATAACAAGTCACCTACCTTAACCTGAGGTGTGATTCCATTTGCATTTAAATAAGTTGTATGTCTTCCTTCTAAATTTAAGAATGGTGGGTTGACATCAAAAGTGACTGACAAGCCACTAGAGACAGTACTGTTATTGCCTGCCAAGTCAGCTTGGGTAGCTCTAATTACGTGAACACCTGTTGATACATTGCTTCCTGCGGTAAAGGTCCAATTACCTGAACCATTAGCTGTAGTTACACCTAAAGCTCCATCAACATTACTGATGACTGTAACAGCACTTCCTGGTAATGCTGTACCTGTGAATGTCGGTGTCAAATCATTGGTAATGTTATCTGAATCAGAAACTCCGGAATCAGATCCCGGTGCCAAATCCGGAGTACTTGGAGCCGGAGGAGCTTGGGTGTCAATAATTATTTCCAAAACATAAGATACGGCACCTACATTTCCAGCCAAATCTGTCGAATAGGCATATAATTCATGAAGACCTTCAGACAGTGAATTTGCTGTATTATCATACAACCAATTTCCAGATCCATCTGTAGTTGTAGTAAATGGGCCGGTTGAACCAGTTACCGCTATGGTTACAATCGAATTAGGTTCCGAAGTACCATAAAAAATCAGGGTGTTGTCAGAAGTAATATAATCGGTGTTGCTCAACCCAGTATCCTCAGTAACGCCAATTGGATCAGGAGGATTTGGAGCCATCATGTCGATAGTCACAGTTAAAGCACCAGAAGCTGAACCAGTATTTCCTGCTAAATCAGTAGCTATAGCCGTAATGTCATAAGTGCCTTCGGCAATAGCACTAGCAGGTGTAAATGTCCAATTCCCTGCCCCATCAGAAGTAGTCGAACCTAATTCTGCCGCATCAGCATAAATAGTAACAGTAGCATTTGATTCTGTATTACCTGTTAATTCCGGAGTATCATCCGAGGTAATATTATCCGAATCGCTCAAACCGGTATCACTTGCTGGAGTCAAATCCGGAATGCTTGACACCGGATTGGTTTGATCCAAAACAGTTGAATTATCTGTTTCATTTACCCCAACATTTCCAACCCCATCCTGCAGGTAAACAACCACAGTCAAACTTCCATCAACCAAGGAACTCACATCAACATTCACTACTTGACTTGAATTAACAACAGCTTTACTACCGCTAACAGTGGCTGTATTACCATCCCCTGCACTTGAAATTGAGTAGAAAACCGTTGCCCCTACTTCTGCATTTGAGACAGTAAAGGAAGTATTAGATGCTTCGATCGCATTGATCAAGGCATCATTCCATGCCACTGAATAGCCAGAAGGTGCTCCGGTGTCCTTGGTTTCTGTATCAGATACATTCGATCCTTGATTTCCTGCTGCATCCACCAAATAGATTGTCAAGGTAATTGTTCCATCTGTCAAGCCGGAAAGATCATAGCCAGCTCCACCATTGTCAAAGGTCTGAGCAGTGGTAACTACAGATTCAGTACCTGTAACAGGAGTTCCCCCTCCACTGCTGGTGAAGGAATAATGCAAGGTCGTCCCTACTTCCAAACCAGTTCCTCTAAACTCTATAATTGTCACATTGATCGGATTGATCAAAATTTCCCCTAATAAATCAAAGGCAACATTGTAACCAAATGGAGCCACAGCATCTACCAATACTCCTGAAGTGGACCCGACATTGTTTAATGTTAGGTTAGCATTGATCCCTGATGAATTTTGAATGGTTCCACCATTGAGATAAACTTCTGTAACCTCAACACCATCGGTATCCAAATCACCTGTGGCAACAGTATATCTAAAGAATAAGGAAGTAGAACCAGAGCCTGAAACATAGCTTGCAGCTCTTATATTTCCTCCGATAACTAGTGTGATCTCAGGGGAGCCGCTGATTGTTACTGCTTCTGAAAAATTAACAAGGAAATCCAAATTATTTCCAGCTATATAGGTCCCGTTAGCAGGAACACTTATATAGCCAATATACGGGGCTGGCTCTACATCTATGTTAATTGTACCAAATGATGCCCCTACTAGTCCATCAGACCCTGATAAGCCAATACTTCCGGCATTATCTCCAATTACCCCTGGATTGCTGGTATATTTAATCGAGGTTGGATCACTCAGGTAGGTATTTAAATTTGAAATAGTACCCGAAGTAGTCCAAGCTCCAGGAATTGGCTGGCTGATTGTGACACCAACACCAGGGCTAAAGGAAAGGGTGCCACCTAATGACAAATATGAAATACTCAAAACATCATCGGCTGCCGCATCTGGATCACCAAAAGTAGTTCCTGACAGATCAATATTGCTTGCTACACCTTCGTTAACAGTAATATCCGTTGGAACCCCCGTCAAGAAAGGAGGGGCACTGGCCAATTTATCTGCCGTATCATCTACTGTAGCACCCGTATTATTGAATGAATCCGTTAAATCCACAGAAAGTGTGATAGTACCATCGGACATTCCACTCAGGTCAATATTGGAAATGGTTTGATCAGTGGAAGAAATTGTTCCAGAACCCGAAACGCTGCTTCCCCCCGCAGAACTGGTAAATAGATAATTATAAGTCGATCCTATTTCGGCATTGGTAAAGCTAAAACTGACATTGGATGAATTGGAAGGAGTTATCGGATCCTGATTAATTTCTACGGTATAATCCTTAGGCGCTTCTAAATCTTCATCTTTGATAGTAAGGGTCACCTGATCTGGGGTCCCTTTAATTCCATTAGTCGGAGTTCCCATATCGATAATGATAGTCTCATCCCCTTCCTCAATACCATCATATTGAGAAGTAACACGAATACTATCCATGGTTTCTCCTGAAGATAAAGTAATGGTCGTTCCGGTAACACTATAGTCAGTTCCCCCTCCAGAGGCTGTCCCTGAAAAACTTAATGGAACAGTGACTGTTGTACCAGCTATTGCATCTAATTTAGCTCTTACATAGGCCTGACCACCACTTTCATCGGTTATTGGATTATATATGCCCAGTACCTCCAAACTTACTGTTGGCACGGGATCATCGTCAATAATTGTAAATGTTTGCTGTTGAACCCCATTTTCAACCCCATTTGTCACTGAAGTAATATCAATAATCACTGTTTCATTCCCTTCATACAAGGCATCAGGAACATTGGAAAGAATTACGGTACCAGTAGTATTTCCTGGATTGATAGTAATAGAAGTTCCAGATACCGAATAATCCACTCCGGACCCAGTTGCGGCACCACTGAAACCTAAGTTCACGGTTACTGGAGCTCCATAGACATTGGAAAGGGTGGCTCTAATGAGGCTATTTGTTAATAAGGATTCAGATTTTGACGTTGGAGTAAGAGAAAGTGTAACTGTAGGAACAGGGCTGCCATTTAGACTCGCAACATAATTCCCGGAACTATTGACTGTTCCATCATTCACTTCGAATTGAAAAGAGGTATTGGTCGAGCCATTTTGAATGTATTTAAGTCTTCCTCCATCTAGGCCTGCCTTGCCGATTTGTTGATTGACGGCTACTTCCTCTCCTGAATTAACTACATTATTGTCATTAATATCCAAAAACAAAACTCCTGAAGCAGGCAAAGATTCAATCAAAATATGACTAAGCGGATCCCCGTCAATGTCAGAATATCCAAACATTGATGTTGAAAAAGTATAGGTCAAATTCTCATAGGGGCCATTGGCAGCTGTAAAGCTGGATGCAGTAGGCGGGGTGTTTGGAGGAGGGACAGGGCCATATACGAATTGGTCCAGATAAAAATTGATATCAAGCGCCTCTATTCTGATTTCATCAACATCAAAAAAATCAGCATCTGATGAATAATCCTTATATCCATTAAAATTGATGCTTTTTTTCGCAGTTACCGCAGATCCATTCTTAAAACCCTGGATGGTTCCAGATGTTGATGCAAAGCCTGCATCCTGCAAGTAAATATTTTTAAACTGAAACTCAGTTCCATCATTTTTGATTATAGTCCATGTATTGATTGCCCCTACTGCCAAGTTATTATCATATAGCGATTTGGAACTTTCATAGCCTACACCAGTTCTAGCAATTATCTGTTTGTCATTTCCTGGATCATTGATAGAAAAAGTAAAACCTCCCTCTGAATAGCTTAAGCCCAATCCTTGATAATTGGATAATGACTCAAAATCTATTGTCTGAGAAAATGATGGAGAAATAAAGAATAGGAAAAAGAGAACAATCCCTAAAGCATAGTTGGTAATTCGATCCATGAGCATATTGATTTCAAGAGAGGTGGAAAAAACTCTTGCGGAAATTTCTAAATCAAAAAAGTAGGGAGAACCAGAAGCTCTCCCCTCAAAAATTTATTAATTTCTAGATGGGAAGATCCCTACTAGTGCAATGATATAATTGGATGCTAAATAGGGTTGCCTATTCTCGTGAGATTGATTACCACCGACACTTGAAATAGACGCCGGGTTCATAGGACTTACACCAGTTCCATCAGGTGTAAAAGAATCCCCATCTACTGTATTGCCACGCTCAATAGTGACTTGGTGCTTTGCAATAAAATTTCCGTTAGGAGTAGCAGAAGTCCCAGCATTAGGACTGGCATTTAGATTATGACTATGATTTGGGATTTGTAAGGTATTCAGCGTGACATTCTCAACACCTCCTTTTTGTCCCCAAGTGTAACTAGACAAACCTGGTCCATGCCCCATTCCAATTGCCGCTCTTCCTCTCATATCTGGAAGAGCAAATGTAGTTCTCCCATCACCACCATAAGTAGTTCCTAAAAGTGAAAACAAGGCCGTATATTGTGAAATAGGCAATAATTGACCCTCACAAGTCATCCAACCTCTAGGGGCAAAGTTAAAGCCCACCAACATAATCTGTCCAATAAATGGTTCCATAATTAAAAATAATTTAGTTGTAAAATATTTAAGTAAAATTGAAAATTATATAAAGTAAAATCCATACGTATTAATACGTAAATTGAATTCCTTATTCAAAAACTAAAAGGCTATAATAATACCCTTCACTTGGTAAAACTTACTACTCCGATCAATTTTTACATAAGAATCATGGAGGAAAACCGCATGTAAATAAAAACTACAATCTGGAGTAATTTCAATAAGAACTAATACACCTCCCTATCTCACTGTGAAGAAAAACCCCTTACTCAACCTAAAAATAATTCCAATTGAATCTCAAATTCATAAAAATAATTCAATTTGACAATTGATTTAACTAAAACTATTCAAGTCAGCATTAACAATAATAGGTTTTACAGTTTTTCATACGATTCTTAAAACCAACTAAAACCATAAAATTATTTTTTTATATATAAATAATTGTTTTTCAAGTATTAACAAATGGAAATCTTAGAAATTAGACAAAAAAATCAAAAGTCAGATTGAAAAAAAAACTCAAGCCTTTTTTAAGAAAAATATATAACCTAAATAGATAGTATTTTGCTTATCTTATAATAGTTAAGTCATTGCTCCATGCCAATCAAATCCTACCAAGGTAATAGGTATACGGGTCAAATTTGAGATGAACGAAATCCATTTTTACTAATAGTTGGAAGTTAAAGCTGAAATCAGAAATCAGAAGGCTCAATGGTGGAAGCTGAAAGAGGTTGGAAGGGTTGTGATGGTTGTGTGCCTGCGGCGTTGTTTTAATTTCAAAATTGGAAAATTGGAAAATTGGAAAATTGGAAAATTCGCCCGAGCGTCTGTCTTCAGGCGCGACATGTGAGTGGCAAGTGGTAAGAGGTCGGGAAGTTGGATTTGGGATGTTGTAATGGTTGTAATGGTTGTACGCTGCGCGTTGATGAACGTTAAATTTCGAATATCAAATCAATTGGCCCGAAGGAGATTAGTGGTCAGTTATCAGTATTCAGTCCATAGACAATAGTCCATGGTCCATAGTTGGAGGTTGGAAGTGGGAGTTTGGAGGTTGAAGGTTAAGTCAGAAAGATAAAATCAGAAAGCTGGAAAGGGTTGGAAGAGTTGTGGTGGTTGTGTGCCTGCGGCGTTGTTTTAATTTCAAAATTGGAAAATTGGAAAATTGGAAAATTCGCCCGAGCGTCTGTCTTTAGGCGCGACATGTGAGTGGTAAGTGGTAAGAGGTCGGGAAGTTGGATGTGGGATGTTGGAAGGGTTGTAATGGTTGTACACTGCGCATTGATGAACGCTGAATGTCGAATTTCGAATATCGAATTAGGATTTACCCTAAAGGGGCGGAACTTTGAATAGTCCTACCAGAGGTAGGCAGGCCTGTGGCTTTAGCCCTGGCATTAATAAAACATTGGCCATTTCCCTCGGCCATGAGATATCAATTGACCAATAGGCATTGTGCCGAGGAGGTGACGCAAACATCGTTTCTTCAACCAATCGAAATTTCCATTTTGGAGAAAATCAACATTGAGCTAAAGTTTCTTGTTTCCTAAATTATTCACCACAGAGACTCAGAGAACGCTGAGTTTACACGGAGTTTTTTCAAATCCTGAATATCGAAATACGAATTACGAAATGCGAAAGACGACACAACAACTCTTTTTCTGAATGTAGAACATCGAATGTTGAAATACGAATTACGATTCTCGATATGCCTACGGCTTTGGAGTGATTGGGATCCCGATAGTATTCGGGAGAGAGCAGGGAATAGGCCCAAAGGGCTGAGATTACTTAGAAGAGAAATCAAAACATAACCAAGAAGCACCAGAGGTGCGATAAGATGGTAGCCGTGGGTGAGCGAAGCGTAACCCAGGGTATAATAAAACAAATGGCCATTTCCCTCGGCCCGAAGATATCAATTGACCAATAGACTTGGTGCCGAGGAGGTGACGCAAACATCGTTTCTTCAACCCATCGAAATTTCCATTTTGGAAAAAATCAACATTGGGCTAAAGCTTCTTGTTTCTTAAATTATTCACCACAGAGACACAGAGAACGCTGAGTTTTCACGGAGATTTATTTTTCAAATACCTTTTCCCCAATCCCTCCTGGTGACTATCGGGATCCCAAATATCGAATGATGAATTTCGAATGTTGAATGATGATCCGCGATAAATATCGGGAATGGAAAACCTAGAAGCCCATGATCCAAACAATTACAACGCGTAGCAAACAACTATTACAACTCTTTTTTCGAACATCGAATGATGAATTACGAATGTTGAAGGACGAGTTCGGAAATCAGCGATAGGAAGAAAATCAGCAAAATCAACATTGGGCAAAAATGCCATTCCTATTTAAAAGACAGCTCAGATGGTTCCCCATTAACCATTAACAATGAACGGGAACTGAAATTTGTATTTGCTTTATGATTCTGATGCCTAATCCCTAATTCCGAAGGACGAGATACGAATGTAGAAATACGATCTGGAAGCTTGGTACTTTGTACTTGGTACAAGCTTCTTGTTTCTTAAATTATTCACCACAGAGACACAGAGAACGCTGAGTTTTCACGGAGATTTATTTTTCAAATACCTTTTCCCCAATCCCTCCTGGTGACTATCGGGATCCCAAATATCGAATGATGAATTTCGAATGTTGAATGATGATCCGCGATAGAAATCGGGAACGAGATCGCTGACTCCAGCAGCTTGGTACATGGTACATTGTACTTTGTACTAGGTTCTTGATTCTCGGTTCTCGGCTCTAAACTCTTGATTCTTGATTCTTTATTCTTGGTTCTTGTTTCTTGGCTCTTGGTTCTTAATACTTAACACATTAATAACCTTTAGATTAAACCCAGACAAATGGAGTTTGAAAAAGTTCTTTTTTTATTTTTCTCTTGATAAAAGGCCATATAAACCCAAACCTGATTTTCGGCTTCTATAGGCAAGGGAATTTGAATCGTTTGGTAACCTGTTCGTCGATATGCTTCCCCTCTCCATGAAAACACATGTTTTTTAACAGGATCATAAATCAAGATATATGATAAATCGGCATCCCTAGCTGAACCTTCCCAAGCATTGGGACTCCAATTCATTTTTATTTCCTGAATGGATATTCTTTCTGCCCTGGCATCAGCGGGACCTGTAAGAGATCCCATGGAAATCAATAACTGGTTGGGAATCACTTGAGGCTCTTCTCCATGTTGGATCCCGTTTTTTATTAAGCAACTCAGTCCTTGATGATAGCCTTTCCTTCCTCCTTTTTGAAAGGTTACCATTGAGAAGTTTAGTTCTTCTCTAAATGGTTTTAAGAAAATATTGGCAACGCTAAAAACAAGCTGATGGTACTTTTGAAGATCTGTCAATTCCTTTTTCTGCAAGGATGGTCTTTTTCTAACTATAGCCTGTCCTCCAAGCTCATAAAAGACAAGACTCCCTACCCTTCCTCTAATTTTTCCAAGTACTGATGGTTCCAGCTTTCCCATAATTTCTTTTCTATAATCTGATTCTAATACTTTATAAATTTTGAATTGGCTGTATTACTTTACCTAGCGCACATTTTCTACGGTGTTCATACCTCTTTTCTACCAGTTCAACAGCTAGGAAAGTCGTAGAAAACACGTAGGAAACACGTAGAAACCCCTAGAAATCACAAGAAATTATCAAACTGAAAATTCTTCGCCCTCACATTAATAAATAAAGCTTTCTACAGTGGATTTGGGAATGCCTGAGAATTCGGCAAACTCATCGATAGTTACAAACTGATGTGGCTTTTTACTGAAGGCAATTTTTATTTTACTAATAATCACCTGCCCATATCTTTCACTTCTGCCAGTAATCAACTGGACATCTTTAGGGTATATAACGCATCTTCTTTTAAGCATTTTTTCCTCAATTTCATCTTTTCATCTCTCCATTAATCTTTGCAAAATATCTAGCTGTGATTCCTGACCAATAATGACAGCCACCAAGTAATAGCATTATGGATTCTAGCCATTTTTCCATTTTGGGATACTCAAGTCTGATTCTCTCGGCAACTTGAATAATTTGCGAACGCAACCTTATAATTTCATTTTCCACACGGATTTTTGCCTGGGATGAACCTATAAAAACCTCTAACAAAAGCAGTTCATTTTGAAAATCCCCCATACTCCTCTCTTTCTCTGAAGAACTCAGATCGTTGGATAAAACAATCAAGCGAGAGACATCCCATTCCAATTTTTGAACGATCAAACTATCCTCAAAAAACTCCATCCTTAATAAATGAAGAGCTAAAAAGACCCCAGAAGCAAATGGTCTTTGAATTTGGTAATCCCGAAGATCTGGGGTACTTCTTTTGCATCTATTATCTAGCTCCCAAAGCAATCCTTCCAAATGAAAATCCCAGTTTTCTATCCATCCTTTTCTCCATTTTTTCTTATCTGACAACCTCAACATTTCCCTATTGAGTTTAAGAATCTCGAAAATCAATGGATTGAATCTTCTTTCTGTTTTTTCATCACATAAACAATTGATCCAGTCAAGGCCTTCCTCCGGTGTAATATGATCCAAACGATCATCCAAAAGAAAAAGGCAGCAAAAAAACTTCATAACTATCTCCAAGCGATTAATTTCCATTTCTGGAAAAAGGTAGGCTGCAAAGCGGATAATTTTTTGTTCCCTAATTTCAGCTATGTCATTTTTTTTCTTTAACAAATGAACATTCTCAAGCCATTTTAAAGTCTTTTTTTCCAATTGGATCAAATGGATACTCAGAGCAACAGGGAAAATCAAATCTTTCATTTCCTTTCTGATTTAAATTCCTTTTGAACATATCTTACTGTTCTTGCAGTACAGCCAAAATAGGATGCGATTTTATTTTGAGATAGAACCTCATCTATACCTGGGAATACTTGTAAAAATTTTGGATAGCTTTTATGGATCCCTTGACCTTTCAAATTGGAGCGCCGGGAAAATCTCTCCAAAAGCCGATGATTGATAGCCAAACCTAAACTGGTAAATTCAGGAAATAAACGAACCAGTTCCAGTTCAGATTTTTTGCTCACCTCAAAATAAACTACATCAGATAGGCACTTTAAATAGGACTTGGTCTTTTTTTCTTTCCAATAGGACTTGAAATCAAAAGCTATATCCGTCACTTTAAAAATCTCCTTCAAAGCCTCTCCCTCCTCTCCTTCTTTCAACAGTCCAATATAGCCCTCGCAGATATATCGACTGCAGATTTCGATTGTATTTGGTTCCTTTATTATATCTCCTCTCTTAGCTTTTTTCAGATATATGTAATACCTCAATTTTTCAAAATCCAGACTAAGTCCAGGTACCAACTGAACACAGTCTTCTTTCAGTTTTTTCAGGTTATTTTCCATAATGTACAGCTTTAAAAAATTGAGTTGATCCAACAAAAACCAAGAGTAAAGAATCTCTATAGTAAATCAACTACACTGTTAATGTATAAATAACTTAGTAGTACTCACAATAGCCAAAAGATAATTGAGCTGTATTTCATATTGATAGTGCGGAAAAATTTCCTAAAAAGTCAACCCTAATTATACTCTTGGGAAATAACACCTATCCCAATTTGATCTATCTCAAATAGTTTTGTTTGAATTCAATCTTGGAAAACAGGAGAATTTCAGGTTCAAATTCATTGAAAATTCTGAATAATGAGAGGTTCTAAATTTATTGATATAAAAGAGCAATTAATCTCCATACCATTGATCCTACTTTGGACTTATACTGGTCTGGATAAGTTGATCCGATATGAGGAAAGTAGAAAGGCTTTTCATAACCAGACCTTTCCTCCAGATTTAGCTGAGGTATTGACTTATGCTGTACCCTTTGTGGAACTACTCTTGGGACTTTTACTTCTCTTCCAAGCAACTCGTTGGTGGGGATATTTGGGAAGTATTCTTTTGCTAACTGTATTTACCAGCTATGTGGGATTAATATGGGTAGGTGCCTTTCCGAGAGTACCCTGTAACTGTGCAGGGATCCTGGAAAGTTTGGGTTGGACAGAGCACTTTGTATTGAATCTGGGATTGATAGGATTAGCGGTTTGGGGATTAAGATCCTGATAGTCACCGGGAGGGATTAGAGAGTAGTGGTCAGGGGTCAGGACCTGTAAGTTGTAAACAGTAAGTAGTAAGTAGTCCATAGACCACAGTCCATGGTCCAAAGTGGGAAGTTGAAAGTGGGAGGTTGGAACGCAAACAAATCCACCTTAATCCGCGATAATTATCGGGAGGGGCAAGGGGGATGTTTTATTCGGAGTTATAATTGTTGGAAGGGTTGTGGTGGTTGTGTGCTGCGGATTGTTGAAAGCTAAATTTCAAATCTCAAATTTCGAATCTCAAATCAATAGGCCTTAAGGGCTGAGATTTATCAAAATAAAAATCAAAGGCATTGCTGACAACTTTCCGGTGCGGGGAGAGGAAAGTCCTGCATATTCTCTGTCAGCATGGGGATGAGCCTACTCCTTAATCAGGAAATCCTGAAAAGGTTCAGAGACAGTCAATTGGAATTCACCAAATACCTAGGCTGTATCTAGTTATTTGTTCAACCTGAAGGCTAAGCCTTCACAAACAAGACGAAAATGAAACGATTAAAAAACCTGCTCCCAGCAATAGCATTGTTGGTTGGAGCAACTATGGCAATGGCAATGAACTTTGCTGATAATCCTACAATTCGATTTGCTGAAGATCCAGACACCCATGTTTGGTATGATCTAACAGGTATCACGCCTGGAGCGAGCACCTATGAGTGTGATTATGCACCAACTGAAACTTGTTCACGAGAAGAAGATTCAAATTCTTCTCCTCAAGTAGAAGTTGGAGAATTTGTCAAAAATGGATCACTCCCTTTGGCAATGCCATAAGGAGTAAAAAGGGGGCTTTTGCCCCCTGATTTCTTCAAGAATCAGGATCAACTTAAGAAGTTATACTTCCGTAAACATTAATTAAAATCATGAAAAAATTATTAATAGGAACATTCATACTAGTAGGATTATCATTTTCTGGAATCACTGTATTTGGAATAACATATTCCTGTTCAGTTTCATCTGATGAGTCTCAAAACGATGGTTTTTGTAGAGCACTATCCTCAGGAAATGGAGATATGTGCTTTACCTATGGACAAGGCCCCGCTTGTTCCGGAACTATTGAAGGAGGAGGAGTTGGAGGATAAAACCCATTCAATCTTTTAAAATTCAAAGGGCTACGGCATATAAACCGTAGCCTATTTCAAAAACCATGAATTATCAAATCAGATTACCGTTCCGTATTTTTTTATTTTTCCTCATAATTGGCTGCTCAGAAAAAGCTGAAGAAAGTCAATCAACGAAAGAAGTCCAGGCAGTACTTAGACCTGTTGGACTTACTAAACTCCCAACAGGATCAACCATGGGCTTTTTAACCAGCTCTATTTCCTATAAATGGGATGAAGAAAATAAAGAGGGAGTTATTTCGATTTATAATGTTGCCAATAACTCCATTTTAAATTTTAAAGAAGATAATCCAATCGATTATCAAGAAATAATTTTAGAAGAAGACGGCCCAAATAGTGTAGGAAATCTAGGACTACTGGCAAGTCATTTATATCACAACAAAGATTCAATTTTCATTTACAATAATCCCCTGGGTAAGCTTTTTCTTATAAATACCAAGGGAAGCCTTATTGACTCCTATCTAATTACAGATTATAAATCCAAAGAAAATTTCCCTGCTCCTTTTCCATCCACTTTACGGCCCTTTTTTCAAGTCAACAATAGCATCTTAATCCCATGCGGAATCAATAATTATTTGGATAAATACACGAACTACCCTTCCACCCTATCTTTAGACCTCAAAACCAAAAAGATTAGCTACAACTCTGTTTATCCAGAAATTTATGATCAAGCTTTTTGGGGAGTCTCTTTTAAATGGGACACTGGATTGGCAATTAATTATTCAAAAGCTCAAATCATTTTCAATTACCCAATTAGCAACGAATTATACATTTCGGATTTGAGCTTCACTGAATCAAAAGCAATCAATATTTCATCCAAATATTTTGATTCCCCTCAACCATTCAGTTCCAATCCAAAAGCCTACTTGGACATCAATAAAAAATTCGATTATAAATCCATGGAGAATGAAGCTATGTCCCATTCAGATTTTGCAGGTATTCTCTATGATGAATTCAATAACGTTTATTATAGAATAGTCTACCTGAGACCAAACCTGGAGGAAATAAAAGCAGGAAATAAAGCTCCCAATTTTTCGATAATCACACTGGATGAAAACCTACAAAAGATCGGTGAAGATTTTTTCGATCAAAAAACCTATGACAACTCCATGATTTTTGTGAGTTCCAAAGGTCTAAACATAGCCAGAAAAGACCTATTCTATGAAAATGAAGAGTTAATTCAATTTGAGGTATTTACACCAAAAAAAAATAAAACTCAATTCAACAAAAAAAAGCTGTGAACCGAAGTCCACAGCTCAACAGCCCAAGAGATGTACGGGAGGGCTGCTAAAAATGCATGACTACCTCAAACCATCCTCAAAGACCTACCTCACATTCTGAGGCATAGGATTTAGGTTGATTTCCAAAGGTGGAATCTCCAAAGCATAACGGGAATCATTGGGAAGTAAAGTCGCCGAGCTTTCATTAAACTCTCTGTTCAATGTAATTGCCAATTCCGAATAAAGGTTATACCTCTTTAAATCCATCCATCGGATGTCACGGAATGCCAGTTCCTTTCTTCTTTCCAAAATGATCTTTTCCATCAATTCAGCCCCAGCAAAATCTCCTTCCCAGACATAGCCCTCTGCCATTCTGTTTTCCAACAAATATTTTAAGGCTTCATTAGCCTCTGCCTCATAACCTGTTCTAGCTCCCGCTTCTGCCAGATTCAAAAGCACCTCATCTGTTGCTATCCCTCCAAACTGATAAAAGTCTCCCGTATAATTCCCCCGAAAATTATATAATGCTGAATCGCCTGTTTCCCTAAAAAAGAAAAAAGGTCTCATATCCAGAGAATCATACAAAGCCACCAATTCCGGATTGACATAGTTCTCTCCATTGGTGGTAAATCTGGAATTCATCACTCTTCCATAAAACACTGTTTCAGGATGCATCCGCTCAAAGGAATAGGTCAAAGTAGAATCCAGCTCCCTATAGTTCATCAAGGTATTATCTATTGCCAAAGCCCTACTACTAGCCTGATAGGATTCCTCAAAGGAATGCATCATCAGATAGACTCTTCCCAACATGGCTTGTGCTGCCCATTGGGAAGGTCTACTTGGGATATCAGCTTGGACGGGTAAAAACTCCAAGCCCTCTTCCAAGTCCAATAGTATCTGTGCAAAGCTTTCTTTCATAGTTGCTCTACCCACTTTCTGATTGATATCAGAAGTCAGTCGGATCGGAACTCCCAGCTGATCCTCGCGACTCGGATCAAAAGATTCGGCAAAAAGCATCAGCACCTCAAAATGTCCCATGGCTCGGTAAAACCGCGCCGAAGCCTCCAGTTCCAACATGCGATTCTCTTCTACCTGATTTTGTGGGCTGAACTCATTCAGTCCATCCAACACCACATTGGCATAAAAGACTTTCTGATAGGGGGCTGACCAGTTCACATCATTCTCATCCGGTAGATAGATCTCCTTTTCCCAGAAGTAAACCGCATTTTGATTAAAGGACAATCTTGCCAATAAGCCCGATCCAAAATAAGGATCATCCGATGCAATAAATCCGCTCATCGGCACCACATTCATTCCATATAATTCCGCATCCAGGAGTCCCTGAAAATCATCCAAGGTGGTTGGAATCACCAAATTTCGATCGGGTTTGCTATCCAAATAATCCGAACAGGCTCCTAATCCCATTGCCAGCCCCAATTGACAGAGCAGGTATATTTTATTGAATTGATATCTAATATTTCTCATTTTTTTGTTTCGTTTTGAATAGTTTAATTCCTTTCTCTACTGTTCTAATGCACCGTCAAACCCAAAGGGATCCCGGAGTGGCCCGAAGGCCCGGAGATGAAATATGAGGAAAGTATATCTCCTGACTCCGGGAATGGATTGGACCTCTTTTCCTATCCTCTTTTATTGGTTTTGAGTCGCTTTTCGAAGCCGCTTAAAAACCTGCTCGTAAGCCAAAAGAGAAGGTGGTCAAAGATGGGCTCAGTATATAATCTGGGTCCTGTACAGCATCCGTTGCCTTCCAGAGTACTCCCAGATTGTTGATATAGACAAAGGTTTCCAGAGAATTGAATAATGGTTTCCCTCCTTCTTTTTTCGGCCAAGTATAAGCCAATCTTACATCCTGCATTCGGATATGATCTCCCTTTTCTACCAAGGCAGAACTGTTGAGATAAAAGCCATTTCTATAGGCATTCCTTGCACCAGGGTCTGACGGAACGTTGGTAGTCTGCTCATCTCCCGGCTCCTGCCATCTTCTTTCATAATCTCCATGACTGATCTCTCCCAAATTGACATTGTCATAGGATACCGAAGGTCTTTTAAAGTAATAGCCCAGTCTATAAGAGATATTGGCAGATAGGCTCCAACCTCTATAACTGAAGGTATTCCGAAAGGCTCCGAATCGGGTGGGTCTGCCGCTGCCATGGAATCGGATATTTTCAGGAGTCGCTTCCGAATAAATAGTCAGGTAATCCGTACTGGCTTCTCCATCCACATAGCCCATGGGATCACCGGTATCCGGATCCAATCCTGCAAAAGGAAAACTGAAAATGGAAAAGAGGGGCTTTCCAATTACAGGAGTCGGAAGCGAAGGACTATAGCTGAGCAATTGGGTTCCTGTAGGATTATTTTCCACTCCAGTCACTTCTTCTTTTACCAAGCTCAAAAAGAAACTACTCTCCCATTTCAACTCTCCGGTCGTATTGATGCTGTTGATCACCAGATCCCAACCTTTGGTTTGTGTGGATGCATAATTCAGCGTCGCTTCTGAGAAGCCTGAGGAAGGATACAGCGGAATATTGCCCAAAAGATCCAAGCCTTCTTTCTGGTAGTAATCCAGTGAACCCGAGAGTCTTCCACCTTTGATCCCAAAGTCAACTCCTGAATTCACGATCTTGATCCGCTCCCACCTCAGTTCCGGATTGGGTGGAGTCCTGATTCCCAAAAAGGGAAGTCCGGTATTGAAGTTCAATGCTCCTCCAAAGGTATTTGCCGTGGTCACTGCTGTTACATTGGAATTGGTATTGCCATTGTAGCCATAGCTGAATCTCAGCTTGAGAAAATCAAAGATCCTGTCTTTCAAAAATTCCTCTTCTGAAGCAATCCAACCCAAACCTGCCGACCAGAGTGGAACGGACTTTTGATTCGTCGCCACTCCAAAAAGATTGGAAGCATCTCTTCTCAAGCTAGCATTTAGCAAATAGCGGTCTTTATAAGCATAACCCAGATTCCCAAATACCGAAACAAAGCGATTGATCCTGCCTTCAAATTCTTCTCCAAATGGAATGGTTCTGGACCTTCCAGTTGCATACTCCCTCCATCGAGTCAGATAATCCACTGGCATGGAAGTTCCGTTTTCCTCGCTATAGCCATAAGAACTGCTCTGATAGCCTTGAGACTGGTAATCCTTCACTTCACCTCCCACAAAAGCCTGGATGCTATGAAAGCCATTCCAGGTTTTGGTATAGTTCAACTGCCCTCTCACATTATGGCTAAAGGCTGATCCATAATTGGAATACAAGATTCCTCCCATGGGAACGTGGTGGATCAGACCTCCTATTTCGTCGATCTCTGTGTAGTTGTTGATCAGGTTTCTGGCAACATAAGATTCCAAAGGATGGTGGGTACTGCCCTCCTGTCGATTGTTCCAATACTGGTAATTGGCAGAAAGACTAAAGCCTCCACCAATTTGATAGTCCAATCCGGCAAACAATCTAAGATCATTGGAATTGCTCAATGTTTTGTTTAACCCCAACTCTCCAAGGGGAACATAGTTCCAGTCCAAGGCCAATAGATTCTGATTGGCTTCCTTGAATCGAACTGAATAATCCTGATATACGGGAAGAGGATTTCCCGATTCATCTGCCAATCTATCGTAAGGAAAGAAGTTGGTACCCGGCATCCCGTTATAGCTTTTGGCCTGAACCCAATAAGCTCCTATAGTCAGGGTCAGCTTATCTTTAAAAGTCTTCCAGCTCTGTCGCGTACTCAAAGTCAGTCTGGAATTATCAGCTTCCACGTCTTGTCCCAGATTTCTGTCCCAACCTGCACTGAAGAGGTAGCTATGCTTTTTGGATCCTCCTGATACATTTAAAGCATATTGCTGTTGGGAAGCCGAACGCTTGAAGTATTTCTCCTGATCCCTTCTGATATCTGAGTTTCTCAATACTTGCAATCTCGAATCTAGTTCTGCTTGGGAAATCTCTCCCTGCTCAAATGCATACATCGATTCGGCCAGGGGATTGACCACTGGATTTCTTCTGTTTCCGATCTGGGAGGCATAGTACCCATTTTTATAAAGTTCCAGTTGCTTATCCAGCAGAGAATTGATGGACATCAGGGGATAATAAAAAAGATCGGGTTTTTCCACCTGTGTCAGATTCATCGTGAGATTAACCCGGGATGGGCTTTCAAAGCTTCCCTTCTTGGTAGTGATCACGATCACTCCGTTTCCTGCCCTCGCTCCCCAGATGGAAGCTGCTGCCGCATCTTTCAGCACGGTCATACTGGATACATCATTGGGATTAATAGAGGAAAGCGGGCCATCATAGGCCAGATTGTCCACCACAATCAGGGGCTGACTATTGGAAATCAGCGTGGCTGTTCCCCGGATGGATATACTTTCTCCAGGCTCCAGTCTGCTGTTGTCCCGATTGAAGATCAATCCGGGTGTTATATCTTCCAGTCTATCAATCAGATTGGTGGAAACTCTTCTATCCAGCAATTCCTGATCTATCCCCACAAATGAACCTGTGGTTCGCTCCAATGGGAGCTCCTGAAATCCCGTAGAAAAAACCGTCACTCCTTCCAGAGCCAGATCTGATTCGATTAAGCCTACATCCAATTGAGTCTGATGGGCAGAAACCAACACTTCCTGCGTCGCATAACCGATAAAGCTAAAAGTCAAAACCCGTTCTCCCGAAGGAATTGAAAGTAAATATTGTCCCTCTTCATTAGTGACAGTTCCTTTGCTGCTTCCTTTTAGAATTACTGTCACTCCCGGAAGTGAAGAGCCATCCGAAGCAGCAGTCACCTGACCCTTTAGGATCCTTGGATTTGTTTGGGCTATCCCCAGAAAAGAAAAGCCCCAGCATATTGCCAGTGTATAAACCAGCTTAGTCATCAATGTTCTCATAGTTTGGCTTGGGTTTGGGTCTGCTGAACCTTTTCTTTGAAAAAGCTCTCAAAATTGTTTTTGATGCCTTCCAAAGTGGTAAAGCCTGTACGCAGATTGAAGGACTGTATCTTCCCTTCCGCATCGATCAACATGGTTTTGGGAAAGGCATTGATTTCATAGTAGGATCTCCACTTTTTCTTTTCCTCTCCCCTGATAATGAAATTGGGAATGGAGGGATCTGAATACTTGTCTATTCTGGACTTCCAGAGATCGAGGTCTTCATCGATGGAAATGGCTATCAACTGATAGTCTAGATTCTGGGTTTGCTGATAAAGGGGATAAAGAATCTGATCGAAAAAGTCCGCACTGTGAGCACAGGAAGAGAAGTAGAAATAGACCAGAGTTGGCTTTCCCTGAAAGAGATTTTCATCATAAAGCTCTCCTTGTAGACTCTCCAACTCAATTGGAATAACCATTTCTCCGGGAACATAGGCATGTTTCAGATTGAGCAGTCTATCCCTCCAGGGGGCAGTTTCTGTATCTTTCAAATAGGCATTGATTACCTTTTCTGCATTGGGAATATCTGATAGATATTCGGAGAGGTATCCACTAAGCAATCGGTCCGCCAGTTCTCCGGAATAGTCTTCCCTTACTTGACCCTGAAAGCTTCCCTTTTTTAGCAAAGCTCTCAACATGGTTTCTTCCAATGCCAGGTTCAGGTAGCCTGAAGAAACCAATTGGGCAGCAGAATGAAATTCACCTTCTTGTTTTTGATCCCAGATCTTGAGCTCATCAATAATTGCCAGTACCCTATCAAAATAAACCGCTTGCTCCTCTACTGAAAAACGGGCAAAAACCTCCGGATAATGGAATTTTCGAAAAGATGCCAGCTTACCTCCATAGAGTTTCCCAACCGTTTCTGTCAGAAGCAATTCATAACGCTCCTCTCCGATTTTGTCTCGATAGAAGTCCAGAACCTCCAAACGGAGAGCAAGCTCATCTTCCGTATTTTCCAGATCATCAAAGAAGTGATCCATCGCTTCCTTTCCCAACTCTAGCATTTGAAAATGACTACCAAACTGAGATTCGTATTTTTCAATTAATCCCTCCTTTTCCACACTTTGGAATCGGGGGCTGGATTTGCTTCCAAACATGAGCATTGGAGTATCAAAATCATCTCGAAGCTTCTCTCTATATAAGGCATATTGGGCTTCATAGAAATCAGCATCCGGACCTGCAAAAACCAAGGTGGAATGATAGAGATCCATGTTGATCTTTAGGCTATCTCCCGGAAACATCAGAAAGTCTTCCAAAAGAATTCTTTCACCGATCGTCAGGCTGAAATAGCCGGGTCTATCGAAAAGCTCTAGTCTTTGGCTAAACTTTCGGATTCTATAATCCGAAACCCCATCATAAAACTCTCCTTTCTCGAGATTCACTATCGCCTCCTCTTCAAGAAAAGGAGCATCCTCAGAAAAGAAGTAAGGAGTCCAAGTAAAATAAAGCGGCCCCAGAGAATCGGGATTAATCAGCTCGCCATAAATCAATACCTCTCCACTGACAGGGGAATCCAAACTCCCTTGACTGAGAGAAATAGAATCATCAAAAAACTGATTCCCAAGTAAAGTGGAGCGGGTTTCCCCGCTCCGAAGGGACATCTTTGTAAGCTGAGGAAAGTTTGATGTCCCGGGTGAGTCAGCAACTTGACTATTTACAATAGTGGGGGCTCCAAATAAGAATAGGAATAAAAAGAAAGTGGCTAGGATATATTGAAAGAATCGTTTTATGGAGATATACAAACCTTCGGTTTGTGAGATATGCAAGACTTTGTCTTGCGAAATAGGCAAACCTTCGGTTTGCGAGATAGGCCATCCTGCGGCTGGCGAAATAATCCCGATAAATCGGGAGAGATATAGCTCCTTCTTCGCTGAAATATTACTCCCTTCGGTTATTGAGATAGGCAATCTGTTGGATTGCGAGATATATCGACTTCGTCGATGAAATATGTCAGCCTGAGGCTGACGAAATAAATCTGCTATTCGCAGTGAAATAGAGTAGTCGCTTTGCTCCTGAGATATGGGAGCTAGAGGTCGATGAGATACCCCGATATTTGCGGGGAGATAAGATATTATTCTCGGTAAAGGCAAACTGCTTCTATTGGGAAAAGGACATAGCTTCGCCGGGAAGCATGTGTGTATTATTTTTTTCATGCTTTGAAATGCCCTAGGACAAGCGGAAGAAGTAATACCGACAAGGCAATGCTACACCACAGCGCACAAGTCTCCCAGCTAGCCCTTGGGGCTTTGTTAAATGTGAAATGATTGGTTAGAAATAATCAGAAAAGAAAACTGAACCCTCCATGGCGGAAGCTTTCTAAACTCTTTGACGGAATAATTCCGTGATTTCACCTTTACAAAATTCCAATGGCACCTTAATGGATCAGCACAAAAGAGATATGCTAAAGATCAAACAGATTGAGAAAGGATGGTTTATCTACCTTATCTCGCAATCGCGAAGCGGATTGCGTATCTTCTATCTATCTCGCGAAGCATATCTTAACAATATTTCGCGAAGCATATTTCCTTTAATACTATGTTTGATGAAATCGTTTCGCCCTAATTAGATAGGATAGTCCCGCGGAAGAGTACAAAAAATCCACAGGAGCAATCAGGGTAAAAATGTTAAGCCTTATTCAGGCTGTTTTGGTTTGATAGGATAAAGCCGATCAAATTCTAAAATCCCCAACATTATCCTAATTACTTTCTGAAGAGCAAATAAATCCTTACCAAATCCCAAAAGCTTGCGGAACGAAACTCTAAAGAAAACAATGGATAGAAATACTTGCTTCATGCTTATTCTGATTTTGAAAAATACTCCAACAGCCTATAGATGTTCTTGATATACTCTTGCTGTACCCGATTGCAATCCTCCACTTTGATAAGGTCTAGAATCCCTAAAATAGATTCCTTAAAAAGACCTGCCTCTTGAATTGGTATCTGGATTAAATCTCCCAATTCCTGCGTATGACCTTTGTTTCTTTGCATTATAAAACATGTCTTTCTGTAAATATATCATGTTTATCTTGATTTTCAAAAACATTTTATCAAGTTATTCTTGATATTTTTCAAGTATTTTATACTTTCCGTAAAGAAAAAAATGAATGACAAGACTTGGAGAAATATTTACCCGCAAATCAATCAATAAAGCAGATGTTGCAAGGAAATCCGGATTAACCTCTCAAAGAATTGGTGTTTTAACTCTAGACCAAAAAGCCAAACTTACTGTCGCTGAACTCTACCTAATCGCCAAGGCGATTGATGAGGATCCTTGTAAGCTATTGGACTATGTCTGTCAGGATTTAAAATAAAAAAACCCCTCAAAACCGAAGTCTTGAGGGGATTATATTGAGTTGAGGAAAAAGGTTCTAAACTTGGATTGCTGAAATAGTTTTAAATTTCTCACCTACTCCTGCCATATGAAGGGATTGCATTCCAAATTCGTTTTTAAGCTTTTTAAAATGGGCTAGAATTTCCTTTAACTCATTCATTGACTCTTTGGGAGCATTGGCAAAATTATGTGGATGCCACCATAAGTGATATACTTCCCCTCTTTTTGCAGCATTTTCCATTTCTGATTTCACACGATTCAACCTAACCTGGTTCATCAATAGATTTCCTTTTTTATAAGGTCTTAAAATTCTAGAAGCAGGGATAACCAATGGTTCATTGGGATAAGGTTTTATTTCTGTGATAGGGTAAGAGGATCGAGAACCCACTTCAAAAAAGCAATCTGCAGAACGAAACACTTTCTTCCCTATACTTTCATGCTGGGTTTCTTGCCAAAACCAATTTTTAGGATTCCCTCTGACATATTCATAACCCTCTACCAAGCAAATAGGTAGATACAATTCATTAATATGGTTTCTTGGAAAGACCAAGGACTTTAATGAAACTCCAAACTTATCTTGAGCTATCCTTTGAGTGGACTTCAAATCCATTCTGAATTGCTCCGGGCTTTGACCACGCATCAAAGTATAATAATGGGCATAGGTATGGGAGCCTAACTCCTGTCCAGGAGTATCCAATATTCTTCTAATCAATTCTGGAGCAAAATGAACTTCAGGTTTTATTCCATTGACTTTGACCCATTCATAAGCCGACAGTTCTTTTACTCTATAGCTTGGAAGATATTCAGGCGAATAGGATTTCCATTCCTCCTCATTATCTGCAAACAACATCCCCACTGTTGCCCAGGTGACTTGAATATTATATTCAACAAATAGATCCAACATTTGAGGGACCAAATCTCTTGTATTTAAAAAATACTGAGGCTTGTAGCTTGTCCCAACTTTATCAAAAATCCCCCAAAGGAGTTCGAAGTCAAGAGAGATGGAGAGGGTTCCGGGATTCATAAATGGATAGCATGAACATTTAATCTAACAATTTAAAAAAATGATGAAAGGGGAAAAAGAAATTTAGGATTAGGGAATGGGGATTAGGGATTAGGGATTCGGAATTGGGGAAAAGGAAAATGGGATTGGGAAATTGAGATTGGGAATTAGGGATTGGGGAATAGGGATTTGGGTTAAAAGATTCTCAAATTTTGGATGATGGTTTATTTTTTTCTGTAAGGTACCTGATATAGCCATTCAGGATTTTTAGTGAAGTAATGCAATCATTTTGAACGGATGAAAACAAATCAATTTCAATATAATGACAATCTTTTGCCTCAATTAAATGATCAAGAATTTCACCCAATGAACCTCTTGAATTATAATAAAACTTTCTGCTATCCAAAAAATGGAATCTACCCCAACCTTCGGCAATATTTGCTGTTGCAGACCTAGCCGCTCTTAGCAATTGAGCCTTAAGGTCATACTTCTCAGAGTCAGGGATTCTCGATAGAATTTCAAGTCGAATCCTATTTTTAAGAGAATATGCGCTTTGCCAGCATTTCAAATCTTCAAAAGTATCCATAAAAAGTATGCTTGATCTTCTTCAAAATAACAAAGCCTAACCAAAAACTAAAAAAATAATCAAACTTTTACTCCTATTCAATCCCCGAATCCCTTTTTAACCATTACAACGCCGAAGGCATACAACGCGTAGCGTACAACTATTACAACAGCGCAGCAAAAAAAACGCCGAAGGCCAACAACGCGAAGCGTATAACAATTACAACTGCGCAGTTAACAACGCCGAAGGCAAACCTACCCCCCAACCAACTCCGCCTCTTCCCTATTCCTTCTCTCCTCCTCTACAATTCTATTAAAAATCTCTCCTCTCTTTTTAATTCTATTTGTCTTTTGCCAATCCATAAAAGCAACAACCACAAAAAGCATAAAATACATGATTTGGGATTTCTGCCGAATAATGATTCCGAGATTGGACATTACAAAAGTCATGGAGATTGAGATAGATAGAAATACCACTGCAGACATTTTAACCATAGCAGGAGCATCTTTAATATAAGTAATGAAATCCTTCTTAAGGATTTTGCTGAACATATAGATATAGAGCGCATTTTCAAAAGAAATAGCAATACCCAAAGCATTTGGAGAATCTACAAACAAAGGTCTAAACCAAAAGGTAAATAGTTTCATAGGAAGACTATAAGAACCCATGTCTACTGCTGATCCTGCAGTTTGTAAACGAGTTCTATTCAAAGCAGATTCCTCCTCAAAGCTTTCCAACAGATTATTTGGATCGTATCCCAAATAAAGGATCAAATCCTCATAAACATAAATACTCATGGCAATTGAGAAAATCACGACCATATACTTTTGATAAAGGGGAACCTTTTCCTTTCCCAAAACGAACCCTACACCCATCCCAATTAATATGGCAAAAAGTATATGAGGGCGAATCATGTAGGTTAAAAAACTTCCAAAAGCTATATGAAAAGGCCTTTTTGCAGGCCATGATAGACCATAAGTCAAAAATCCAATCCCTGCAAATATTACCGCTCCTTTTCCTAGGGATGCAGTCCAAAAATGCATGTTCGGCAGAAACATAAATATGGTAATAGCATCCCAACCCTCAAATTTTGGATTAAAGCGAAGATTCTCTTTAAAAAATAAGTAAAAAAAGACAAAGCCCCAGAACCCTAACCAAGTTGCAAGAAACATCATCATATCATAGTTAAAGCCAAACCAATTAATCCAAGGATAAGCTAACCAATGAACAAAGACAGTCCCCTCCTCGAAAGAGTTGGACCAATTTGTGATTCTACTTGTATAATAATAATACATAGTAGAATCAGACCTATTAAATTGAGCATAAGTCCAATAAACCAATCCAAAAAACATATGGTACCAGTACAATTGGTTGAGTAATCCTGCTTTCAACCATTTATGCTCTTTTTGGAGGTTTTTAAGTATCGGTTGACTTATCCAAAAAAGAAAAAATATAAGAAGCACTGCCCCTAACATATTTGTTTACTTAATTTTAGAAAAACAGAATTATACACCTGTTCAAGTTCTCCAACCATTTTTTTCATACTAAACTTTTCAAGGACTTGTTGCCTTGCAGCCAAGGACATACTTCGATGCAGATCATTTTCAGCAAGTATTTTCAAACAAAAGTCCTCTAATTCCTCCCAATCATTTACTTCACAAATAAAGCCCTGCTTACCATGTTGAATTACTTCTCCAATTCCACCAGCTCTTGTGGCGACTACTGGGACTTCACATGCCATTGCCTCTAACATGGCAATTGGAAGTCCTTCAAACTCGGAGGAACTTAAATAAATATCCATTATGTTTAGATAGGGAATGACATCTTTTTTAACTCCTACCAAATGGAAATTCTCTATTAACCCTGATTTAGATATCTGTTCTTCTAATTTAAATCTCCATTCTCCATCCCCTACCAATAAAAAATGAACCTCTGGATTTTTCTTTAAAATTCTAATTGCTATTTCCACCCAAAGCCAGAGTCTTTTTTGATCACGAAATACGGCAACTTTGCCTATTACTTTTGAATCTTTTGGAATGTCTAAAATGGATTTAAGGTCACTGTTTTTGGAACTAGGTATCGAAGATTTAATTTCTAATTTCTCATTTCGTATTTCGTATTTTCTAAACACTTCTGTGTTTACACCGTTCTGCACCACTTTCACTTTCATTCTTCCCCCTCTTTGATAAGGATCAATGATAGAGTTTAGTTGCATTGAAAGTACTACTTCATTGGAAACTGCAATTGCCACATCCTGCTTTTTGAAAGTTAATCGATTTCCCCAATAAGAAAGTTTATTATAACGATCCCAAGTATTATGCTCAGTATAAACTATGGGAATATTCAATTTAGACCCCACAAATCTAGCCAAAATGCCTGCCCAAGGTAGATGGGCATGGATAATATCAAATTCGTTTTTTTTAATAAAATCACGAACCTTATTTACTTGAAAAAAAAGCCCCAAATTTCCTGAAGGAATCAAATGAACCTGAATTCCAGCTGCTTCTAATTCATCAGCAATATTTTCTTTTTGATGATAGAAGTAAAGGCAATGAAATTCAAATCTACTTTGATTATGAACCAAAGCGGTTTCTGGAATTAATTTTTCGGCTCCTCCTCGTCCAAGGGACTTAATGAGGTGTAGGACTTTAATTTTCACAAATTCTAACCTTAAATAATTATCCCCAAACCAAAATTTTTGGGATAGTTGTACGCTTTTTTCCCAGTTAGTTTAGCTATATCATAAACCGCCTTTCTAACTTCTGGAAAACTTTCAGTATCATGAAAAACACAGCATTTACTATGCTGAACAGCCCAAAGACCGCATTCAAAAGTTTCCTTATAATTATGAACGATATCGACGTGGGCAAAATCATAATTATTGATATCATTTAAAATCCAATCTTTATAGTTCGATTTTATTAATTCAATATTTGGATATCCAATCAAAGCCTCCTTAGTCCTTTCATAATGATCTCCTTTATGGACAGTATGGGCATCACCAAGAAAAGTATCAACTCCTTTAACATTATCAAAAAAGTTTGAAAACACTACTGAAGAAAATCCAAATTCGACGCCAAATTCTATACATGTCTTTCGATTTATTTCAAATTGATTTAAAATGTCCTCAACAATAAATTCCAATCCACTCCATCCTGATTTGTATGAAAGAGTATTTTTTGGTTTTACCATATTATTTGGTTTGAAAGGAATCATAGGGTACTTCAAACTATAATACTTTCTCTTTGATCTTTTTATAAACTTTAAAACCTTCGAAGATATCATTGATTTATTTTGAAAATATTGAATCGTTGAACTTGAGAACTGCCAAAAAATTAGAGGTTTGGAAAACCTCCAATTCAGTAGAGTATTTTTCTATTTCATAGAAACCGTTTGAAACAATCCTAAAAATCTTATAGTTAGGACTCAAAAAATCAAAAAAATCTCTAAAAAACACTTTCGCATCTATATGACATTTCCCAAATTCAAATTGAATAAACTTAATTTCTTTGGAAGAAATCATTTCTTTTGAACCATATAAAGCAGCCAACTCATGGCCTTCAATATCAATTTTTAGAATATCAATTGAAGAAATACTATTCTCTTTACAAAAAAGATCTATTGAGGTGATTTGGACAGACTCCGTAAATTCATCTGTGAACGCATGTAGCTTATGCTTAAGATTATAAACTGATGCAGTTGTTCTTCCTCTTCCTCCTGAAAACAATTGCAACTTTGACTTTTCCAATCCTATACCAAGATTCACAGGTCTAATTTGAGTTATTAAGTCGGTCTCATTCTTTAATTGCTGAAAAGTAAATCCAGATGGTTCAAAAGCATAAATTTCTGCTTTACCTTCAAAAATTTGATCAACCAACATAGAATATTCTCCAGTATTTGCCCCCACATCAAATACCACAATTTTATTTTGGCTTTCAAGTCTTTTTTTCATCCACTTTATTGCAGGAATTTCTCCACTTACTTTCAAGGAAGCCCCTCCAAAATAATTCATACCTATCAATGAAATATGATGAAGCCATTTCCACAAGGGTTGAAGAATTTTTGACCGAAATATTTTTAAAAATAGTTGTCTCATTTCACCAATTGATAGAAGTCTTCAAAACGATTTGTAATATCACCAATCGAATATCTAGCCATAACAACATTGAATGCTTTATCTGTAATTTTATTTAGTAATTCATTTTCCGACTTCAAAATTTCTTTTATAGCCCTTTTAAAACCATAATTATCATCTGGTAATTTACACCAACCAGTCTCTTCCTCTTTCAAAACTTCAGAGATTCCTCCTACACCAAAAGCCACTACAGGAATTTTACAATACATAGCTTCCAAAATAACCCCAGGTAGTCCCTCAATTTTTGATGGCAATACCAATGCTTTTGCTTTAGATAAAAACGGGAAAATATTTTCTTGAGCAGCAATAACCTGAACTCTTTCCCATAATTCAATTCTATCAATTTCATCATTTAATTGACTTTTCAACTTTCCAGTTCCTATGTAAACTAAATGTAAATCTGGCAATTCCTGAATTAGGTTCGCAAACATATCTAGCATTCCAATTGGATCTTTTTCTGGGACTAATCCTCCTATTTGAATCAAAAACTTTTCTGGCAAATTAATTTTTAAATCTTCTTTAATCGCATGATCAATTTCAGTCATATCTATACCAATAGGAATTACCTCAGATTGAATTCTATTTAATTCAAATGTAGAATGTAGATCCAATTTTGATGCTTCAGAAACTGAGACAATACCTGATACCTGATTTAAAAGCCAATTATTAAATTTCAAATGCAATCTATTTCTTATAAAGTCCCCCATTTGATTGGCATTCCTATAAATAATCGGATTTCTCCACCCAAAAAGTCTTTTTGAAATAACAGAGAACTTTAAAGTATCAGCTGCATTCGCTTGAATAATATCTGGCTTAAAGCTATCAACCAAATGAGATAATTTTCTCCACCCTAAAAAATCAAAAAGCCGATTAGAAACCGGCCTATTTAATTTAATCCATTCCCCATTAAAAGGTAATTCAGCCTCTCCTGAAAATATACTTACCAAAAGAACCTGATGACCTTGCTTTCTCAATTCCTCACTCAATTGAGCCGCAAAAATTTCAGCTCCACGCCTTTGAGGTTTTTGGATCAGTTGAATGATTTTCATAGTCTTTTGTCAATCCTCAACTTCTAGAGTATTCTTGTAAATTGAAAAATAAGCATCTCCATTTGTTTTGGGACAATTCAATATTTTCAAGCCATTTAGCGCTTTTTGTCCTTTTTCAATAATAATGTTTGGATTATTTAAAATCTCATCGAATATAAGCCCTAATCCATTTTCGATCTTACTTGACAATAATTCCCTCTCCTCCTTGGAATTGTATTTCCCTTCACCATATTTATCCTTAGGCACTTCTATAATCCACCCTCTTTCATTTGAATTTATTTCTGGTAAAGCTCGAATATTTGTTGAAATAACCGGACATGCCATTGCTTGCATTTCTAATACAGAATAACCATATGTATCAGCATAGGTAGGCAATAGTCCAACGTGTGTGGATTTCAATAATTCCAATACCTCTGAGTTTGAAATATTTTGATAATGTTTGATATGGTTAGAGTATTCTGAAATGAATTGGAAAGCCCAATTTTGATCAGATTTGGAAGTTTTGCTTGCATAATCTCCAAATTTCAAATTACTAATGATTCTTAATTCCAAATTTGCACCTTTATTAATAAACATCTTAAACACCTTCAAAACCTCAGTCCCTCCTTTTCTAAAAAAATCATTACCAACCAAGGTGAAAATTATTTTCTCTCTAACATTAATTCCTTTTTCTTCCCAGGAATTTACTATCGGTTTTTGAGAAGGGTGAATTACTTGAACTTTGGAAGCAACAGCATCAAAATAATCTGGAAATTCTTCCTTGACTTTCTGAAGCATAATGTCATTTGCACAAAAACTCATTGCAACTATCCCTTTACAAGATTCAGAACAAATTCTTTTTATCCCCATTTCATCCATTCCCCATCTTGGAAGAAATGTTTCAAAGGTTGTGATCCAAGGAGTATTTGAAAATGAAATAGTATTAAAAAAATGAAATAAATCTACTTTCCTTTGAAAGGGAGCAAAATGTATATTTTTCAAAATGGAATTTGCTAAAACTCTTTTTAAAGTAGAATTTCTCATTAAAACTCTATAAGGAGATATGAAATCCAAAACTTTGAAATAGGAGACTCTATTCGGGATTAGACCAAAAAAGTTCTTTTTATGGTTATAACTTAAACCAATTGTACCAACCCTTATTTTTTCCTTATACTTCATTTGACTCTAAAAAGTCCAAAATCTTCTTTGATCGAATATCCCATGTAAATTTACTTTCTAAAACCACTCTCGCTTGATTCCCCAACTGTTTCGAAAACTCAGGAAATTCAATCAGTTTCATTAAACTAATTTCCCAATCCTCCAAGGAGTCTGGATCACAAAGAATTGCTGATTCATTGTGAGTCAATATCTCCCTGATTACTGGTAAATCAGAGGCTATAATAGGTTTTCCAACAGCCATATATTCAAAGATCTTCAAGGGGGACATCCATTTTGATAAATTGTTGGATTTCTTTGAACTCTTTACAAAAACCTTCTGAAGATATGGCGCCAACAAAATATCAAACTGATTCATAAATTTCTGAGAATTCTTTGGGGATTGGAATCCATGAAAAATCAGGTTATTCTCTTCTCCAGAGAATTGAGTCTTCCAAAATTCTAACTGTGCTTCATTCCCCCCTACAACATGAAAATCAATTTGTTTCATTTTTTTACTCAATGGAAGGATAATTTCCATCCCCTTTCCCTGAAATAAAGAACCCACATAACCCACCTTTAACTTTTCATTGTTAAGCCTGATTTCAGGATTAGATTTTTGAATTTTATCAGCGCCATCATGGGCCAATAATATCGCTTTTGAATCAATACCAAACTCTGTGATAAGATGATCTTTAAGAGGCAAACTGATAACAATCCACTTTTTTACATTATTTCTTTCTACAATAAATTGAAATAGAAATTTCAACCATCCATTTTTTGTATTGAAAGGTTCATGAATTTCAAATGCAATTTCTTTTTTGAGAAGGCTATACCAAAAAGCAGCATAAATAGATCTAGTATAGGCTATTCGTTGAGCCTTTATCCCAAAAAATGGAAGCATCAAATTGTATAGTCTTCCCGAAAATTTAAATGCCTTCTTAGGAAAAAGAATAATGTCGAAACAATTTTCAACTCCGTAAAATGAGTGGATATCTGAAATTCCATTCACCATATTTCTAGTCCGCTTACCAACAAGAGTAACTTGATACCCTTGGTTGGATAAGGCATGGCACATTTTCATAACATGAATAGAATCAGCAGAATAGGAAGGAATACATGAATCTGAGATATAGATTATCTCTTTCTTCTTCATTTGAAAAGGGAATCAATACTTTTCACATTTGATTTCAAAATGCTTTGAGATTTTATTTGCTCTTCATTTTTAATTATTCTGTACAATGCATCATCCAAAAGAATTTTTTCAATATTTGAATTGGTAAGAACTTGAAGAAAATTTTGAAACTCAAACTCTGCATCATGAAACCCTTGTCTATCGATATGTTTTAATGTTTCGTCTACGGATTTAATATTATCTCTATAACCATCTGCATAAGCTGTTTTAAAAAATGTAAAACCGGTCAAATAAACTTCTTTAGCTTCTGAATTTAGTGCAAGGAATATTCCCAAAAATCCTCTTGTTGGGGAAAAGGATACAAAAAGCTTTTTCGCTTTTTGATACCATATTGACGGTAGAACCAATACTTCTCTAGAAGCCGATTTATATTTTTTGTAATAATTAAAGACGTTTCTTTTTCCAGAAAAATCAGATTTGGCTTGAACTAGGTGTTTCAAACTAAACCTATCAAAAACTTTCCAGTCTAGAGGCCCACCTCCTCCATCATCAAAATTTTCATGAAAGTTATGGATCAAGAAATCTGTCTTTTTTCCAATAAACTTTTCTTGATTGTCTTGATAAGTAATTAGTGCCTTATTTATTCTAATGACAATATCAAAGTCATCTATAAATTTTCCTAACTCTTTTTCATAAGCAGAGTTTGCAGCTCCAATTACTGCAATTCTCTTTCCTTTAAACTTCCTTTGAAAATCAAACCTTTTTGCCTTATTGAGGTACAAATAAAATCCATAAAGGTTTTCGAATATCCGCATTAGCTAAAACTCAAGATATATCCATTGTCTTTTTGCAGGTCCCAATTATTGTATCCAAAAAAATCGATCCCATTAATTTCTGCAGCCTCTAAATCATTTCTGGAATCTCCAATCAGAACAATTTCTGATCGAGAAAATGGAATTATCTGAAGCAAATTTTTAACCAGTTCAATTTTGGGAGTAGGAGAACCATTGATGCTACTGAAATAGGTGTGAATATCCAATTGTTGACAAAGAAGCCTTAATTCTTTCTGATCAGAACCCGATACAATATGCATTTCCTGATTGGAGAAATTTCCCTGGATGTATCCCAATGAATCTAGAATCAAAAGCTCCTTCGAACTTAATAAATCAAGCATTATTCTAGAGAACTTTGAACAAAGCTCTGAAATGAAATCCGTTGTCACTTCTTTTCCCAAGATCTCTTCAAAGAAATACCGAAATTTCACATATCGGGACCAACCTCCATTTTTATAATGAAATTGAATCAATTCTTCAACTTGTTCCTTAGGGTACTCTTCAAGTACTTTTCTAAATCCAAGCTCACGAGTTGGCATAGAATCCAAAATCACACCATCAAAATCCCAAAGGATTACTTCATATTTTTCTAAGTCTTTCATAAATAGCTTCTGCCACAGTGAAATCATCCTCCCAATCAATATCCCATGATTTGATTTTATCCATTTGATATAAGGAAGGGTTGATCCCCAAGCGATTTTTATTTTCAATATAAGTTGACCTCGGTGCCAAAAAGACCGCATGGTTTACCTCATATAGTGTAGGTAAATCCTGGGTTCTTGGCCATTTAAATTCCTTAGAATCTGAGTTAAATACTTTCCCTTCCTCATTTAACAAGAAATTCTGAAAAGGACAGACTGTCAACAAAGAATCGTTGCCATTTTTAAAAGCAATCAAATAAGCTTCAATAATAGAATCGTAATCCTCTCCATCTACAAAAGGAGTAGTAACATGCCCCCATAGAATATGATCAGAGTCAACTATTGAGGGAACATATTCGATCAATTCCACCAAAGGGGTAGAATCCATACAAAGCTGTGTCGGCCTTTTTATAATTTTCAATCTCCCACATAGATTTTCGAAACCTTCAGCGATTTTAATGGCTTCTTCATCATTGGTTGACAAAATAATTTGGTCAAGCAACTTACTTGAAAACAATTGTTTCAGTTTCAATTCTAACAATCCACCTTTCAAATCAGCAAATTGACGGGTACTTTTATTCGTTACCCGCTGACTTCCTTTTCTTACAGGTAGAAAAAAAGAAACTTTTTCTATCATAATATGAACAGTTTATTTAATCAATTTTTGATATAAGAATATGAGATTCTAAACAAAACAAGGAAGCCCATTTACTGGATCCTTTTCTTCTTTAGACCAAATCAAAACAACCTATTTGGTTGCAATATATTGCCCATAACGACCTGTTAAATGGTGGAAAATTGCAGTTCCATAAAGTCCTGACAATTTTCTGAAATAAGAAAAGCCATACTTGATGGAAAAGGGTAGTTTTACAAGTGACTTGATTAGAAAATAAAAATAGCCTAGGTACTCTCCTCTTGACCAAAGTATATATAACATGTTCCGAACACTATAATATTGTCGGTTAATTCTTGATAAATCCCCTATTGATTTTCCCTTCCACTTATATCCCGGTGAAAGATTCCCAGCTTTGATTCTAGCATCCATCATTCCTTTACCATCCACCAAGATCAAAAAACCAGCGTCTTTTACTCTCAAACAAAATTCTAATTCCTCAAAACCAAAAAACAACTTGGGATCTGATACGATACCATGTCTTATTACCTTAGAAGAAACTAAGATATGCTTATTACCTGGAACATAATCAGATACCAAAATCGGTTTCAATTCTGAATTTGTATATACCCTAGTCCTACCTCTATTTGAAATGAATCTACCACCTACCTTACCTACAATTCCTGTACTAGGTGAAGAATTACCAATTTCTAATAGTCTTTCAAAAGTTCCCGGATCAGTTGGTGGATCATCATCATCACCCCAATAAATCCAATCATAACCTTCTTCGTACAACTTTTTAAGACCAATAGATGCAGCACCCGCAGGACCTGAATTAAAGCCTACCCTTAAATAGCTGATAGGTTTATTTTCAAAATAGTGATAAACAGAATCTGATTCACTATTATCAACCACAAGGATTTTATTTGGCTGAATAGTCTGCTTTTTGATTAAATCAATCCAGATATTCAAGCAGTCAGTACGTTCAAAGGTGGTAAGGAAGACACCTAAAGTTTGCTTAGTCATTAATCAAACTTAAAATTTTCTCGTAATTAGAATCCGAATATTCTAGATCTAATTTTTGTTTATTCTTATTAATTAAATTTGATTTATCAAATTGTGATAATTTACATATAGCCAAGACTTTTTCCATTAAATCAATTGGAGATTGATTATCAAATAAATATTTATAATTTAATGGATCCAATACCTCCCGTATGGCAGGAATATCAGAAGCTGAGATTAATTTACCAGAATCCATATATTCCAAAATAACATTAGGACAGCCTTCGTGATGAGTACTTAATAGGCATACATTTGCTCTTTGTAAATAGGGTGAAATATCCACAACCTTTCCTAGGTAAAAAACACCATACTTAGAAAACAAATGAATTAAGTTATGATTATCATTTTTTATATCTGAACCTATAATAACCAATTTAAAATTCTTATTTATTTTTCTAATTAAATTCCATCCTTTAATTAATAATGAATAATTTTTTTGAGAAACAATGTTTGCAACATGAAGAAGAACTATATCTTTTTCCTGAAAGGAAATGTTTTTAAATACATTAGAACTTTTAATATCAAATTTTCTATGAGAATTCTTAATTACAAAAGTCTTCTTTGGAAAAGGAGAATTTAATGATGCAGAATAAGAATTAAAAATTAAACCAGAACAGTTTATCCAACAAAAATATTTCATAATCTTGTCAGGAAAACTTATAAAATCTTCAAGCCCATGATTCCGTTCCATAAAATAAGCTTTTTTTGCACCGGTAAATCTCCAAATCAAATTAATATGATAAGATAAATGCTTGTTAAAAGGAAAAATATAGACGGGATTAAAAGAATTTAAACACTTTACTAAACGAAGAAAATATTTGACACTTGCTTTTTTTGAACCATTAAAATCACTAGTAATTAGAAAATCAAATGGAATTTCATTTTCCCTTAAAAGTTCCAAATATCTAGAATCATGAATGTATTGAGCTAATATAATTGGATGAAAATTTTCCTTTTTTAAAAATTTCGCCCATAAAAAAGCTTGAATGGGAATCCCACCAAATTCAAATCTAGAAATTAACAATAGAATGACTTTGGGGTTATCGTTCATAAAAGATTCGGGAACAAGCTAATTTTTGATATAAAAAAGAATAGAGAAATATATCTTTGATTTTCCTAAACTTTATTTTCTTTTTATCACATAACCCAAGCAAATTAATCCAATCTTTAATAATATATTCAATTGAAAAATTCAAAGAATCTTCATAAGCCTTCATTTTTAAATCATTTAAGAACCTAGGATCTTCACATTTTATCAAAAAATCTTTCCATTCATTAAAATCATCTGACATTAAACCATTTTGAAAATTTACAATAATACGAGAATAACTTTCAAGGAAATTAGTAAGTACAGGCACACCCAAAGCCATGCTTTGAGTACACCTATTTGCAGACTTAACTAGATTACTTTCACTTTTATCTATTGGAATAATACAAAGATCATGTTTGGAAATAATTTGATCAAATGTTTCAACATCCCAATCATAATCAGAATTTTCATGATTAGAAAGAGTAAAAACTATCCAATTTGGAGCTATCTGGGGAAATACAAAATTTTTAATCTGGCTTATTAATTCCCATTTACCCAAACCAGATTTACCAAACCAAATTATTTTTTTTGATACAAATTTAAGGGGGACTGGCTTTTTAAATACCTCAACAGCATCAAAAATAATTTTAACATTTTTATGGCCCAAATTAATGTAATAATCTGCCAAACTTTGTGAAGGACATATAATTTGATCAATACATTTAGCCATACTAGATTTTACCGGAAGGTCACAATCAATAAAAATTGTTTTGGCATTAACATTTTTCACCCCATCAACTAATGCCAAAGTTTTAGGTCCACTTAATTTTTGAAATATAACGATATCGCCTGCAACTAATGAATCAATAAAAAATGAAACAAAAAGGGAATTCCAAATAATATCTTCTGTATAAAAAAAGGGCACATGGACTAAAAAAGATGGATATCCAAGTCTAACAAGTTGCAAATGAACATTAATTCCATGAATTCTAGAACTTGGAACTTTTTGATTCCCACATAATAACCAAAATATTTTCAAGATATAAATTTTGAAATAAACCTACCTAAATATGTGACTCTAAAAAACAATTGAAATCTTAATTTATTATTAATTAAAAAAAAATAATTGAAAAAAATAATTTTACTCATAATATAAAAATCATCAACTTTTATCACCCGCAACCTATTTGTTTCCTGAAAATCATGAATTCGAAATCCAATTAATTCTTTATCTAAAACCGCAATTTTAGAAATTTTAATAAACCTAAACCAGTACTCATAATCTAACGATTGTTTCAAATCTAATCTAAATAACCCTACTTTTTCAATAAAAGACTTTCGAAAAAGAACAGTACTAGGTTCACCTATAAAATTCTTTGGGTTTTTGAAAAAAAATTCTTCTTTAAAAATCGTTCCATCAATACAATAGAAATTATTAAGATCCTTTTTTAGGTTAAATTGTAAATTAGAATGGAAGTTCATCCAAGAAATAGTTTTTTCATTTAAATATTTAGAATCAGTTATGAATTTTCTCTTGCAAGATACTAAAGAAAAATCAGGTCTTCCTTCTAAGAATTTTACCATTTCCTCTAAACATGTATCATACATAATATCATCTTGAAAAATAAATTTAATATACTTTCCATTTGCATGTTTTAAACAATTATTCCAATTAGATCCAATCCCTTTTGCACCTTTATTATTTACCAAAACAACATTTCTCCATCCATATTTATCAAAAAAATTTTTAATTAAATTCATCGAGTCATCATCAGAATTATCATCCGAAATAATAATCTCATAATTAGGAAAAGTTTGACAGAGAATCGAATTCAAAGTTTCCAAAATAAATCTAGAGCCATTATAAACTGGAATACATATAGAAACTTGATTCATTTAATGAACTGATTTACCGAATAATTAGCAACTAATCTCTTAAATTTAACAGAAAAGTTAAATATATAAAAAATGACAAGAAGTGAAAATTGAAAAATTAACTTTCTAAGGGATATATACTTTAAATAATACCCACCTAAAGCAATATTTAAAAACCAAACTAAACCATAACTTTTATTTGTAGATTTAACCAATCTGAAAAAACCAGATCTATTAGAGTAAAAATAATCAGAATAATATTTACTAGTGGAAAATATTTCAAACAGAATACGAATTGAACTCAAGTTAGATTCTTCAAATCTTTTAGAGCCGAGATTCAAACCATTATTATGCATAACCCAAAACCAATCTTTTATTTTCATAAACAAAAATTTTGGATTAAATGACAGTAATTTTAATTCATAATCAACATCCTGTAGTACTCTTATCTGTTCGTTCCATTCAATCTTATTTTCATCTAAATACTTTCTACTTATAAGACAACATTGAGGTAAAAACAATGGCTTAACTTCAAAAACTGAACTTAACATAGAAGCAAATTCTACTTCTTCAATTTTATCTATAGATATTAAACCAGACTCACTTCTTCTAGTTATATAAGAAATAACAATATCCAAATTATTCAAAATCAAGTTGGAAAGCCTATTTTCAATCATAGTTTCCAACATTAAATCATCACTATCAAACCACTGAATAACCTCACCTTTTGATTTTTCTAAAGCAAAATTTCTACAAACATTCCCACCTTTTGGAAGTTTAATTGGCCTTTTATAAATTTTAAATCGAAAATCTTTTTGAGAATATCTTTCTAATATTTGATAAGACTCATCAGTACTATGGTCGTCAACAATAATGCATTCCCAGTTTATATAAGTCTGTGCAAGAATTGAATCTAATGTTTCTCTTAAATATGGAGCTTTGTTATAATTAGGTATAAGTATAGATACAAGGGGGTGATTATCCATGATTAACCACTTCTTTAATTATTGAATTAACTTTCTTAAAATACCCATTCTGCTCCAAATTTGTTGAGATAAATTCTTTCCCCTTTCTTCCAAACATTTCAGCCTTTCGTCTATTCAAATAAAGTTCAATAATTCCATTGGCCATTTCATATATATCACCTTCATTAACCAAAAAACCATTCTTTCCATTAAAAACTATATCAGGAATCCCTGCATGCCTTGTACTAATTATAGGTAATCCTGCTGCCATAGCTTCTAATATTGCTACAGGAGTACCTTCCTTATCACCATTCGAAGCTTGTTTGCTATGCTGAACAAAACAAAAGGAATTCTCCATCAGCTTAGCGATCTGATCTGGGGTTTGGATTCCCAAAAATTCAACCCCATTAATATTCAAAGCGATGCATAGGTCTCTACATATTGGGAGTAAATCTCCATCCCCAACCATTTTCAAGCTCAACTCTGGGCATTTTTCCTTGGCACGTTTAAAGGCCAGAAGAGTTAAATATGGTGCCTTTTTTTCAACAAATCTTCCTATTGAGATCATTTGATTGCTTTGGAGACTTGGTTTGAGAGCTAAAAAGCGGGAATGGGGGGCATAGGTAATTTTGATCAGTCTAAATTCAGGTGCCCCAAGTCCAAGAAGATCCAATTTCATCTCTTTCGAAACGACAATAATTCGCTTAGCTATCTCAAACAATCTAAGGTAAGCGTCCTTGTACTTCGCAAGCACCGAAGTAACTGAAGCATCGTATCCATGAAAATGAACCACCAATGGTATATTTAATTCCCTGGCAATAGGAGCTAACTCTGCTCCAGCGGGACCATAATTACAAAATATAAGATTGATCTGGTTTTCTTTGAGATATTTGATTAGGTAATGCTCTCGAAGGGGTCTTTTGATAATTCCCAGCCTCTGAAGTACTATATCCTTTAAAGGAGGGGTTTTAAAACTTTGAAGTCTCCCATTTAAGGTTAGGTTAGGAAAGAGTCCCCCGTAACAATGAAATAATTCTCCTTCCAAACCTTCTTTCAAATTTTGGATAAAGGTCTCTGAATAGGCATCGACCGAAGGAGAAGTAAAGCAGATTTTTATTTTTTCCACGCCATGGCCCCAAGGTTGGTAAATAGGTTTTGCTCTTTATTTGACTCCAGTATCCTGTCTTTTCGAAGAAGAAACTGGATAAAAGGTTTTATTAAAACAAACAATCGTTTTTGATTGCTCATGCTCATTTTTCGGCGCTTAATCCATAATCCGAGCACTTGTGCCAAGCTGGCATCCCAACCTCCCAAGCAGGAAATCCGAACATCCTCAAATCCCGCCTCTTCCAATTGATAGCGCAATCCAAAGGGTGTGTAGCGATAATAGTCGTGGGGAGACTCGTGAGTTGGCCAGATAAAGGGCACAGTAAGGACAATCGGAGAACCTGGTTTCAATATTCTAAAGATCTCTTTCAATGTCACTTGGGGATCAGGACAATGCTCTAACACCTCTGTTGCCAAAGCAGAATTATAACTTTCATCCTGAATAGGAAAAGTGATCCCATCCCATAATAAATCAGGACTGATTTCAGAATGGTATTCATTGCCTCCAATCAAATCAATTCCTGTATATGTCTCTATTAGAGAATTTTGGGTAATAAATTCCCTATATGGCATTTGTCCACAACCAACGTCAATTAAATTGCCGGAGAAGCTATTAGATTTTTCACTTATAAATTGAAAAATTGATTTCTTAATAAAAAATCGATCAACATTCTCAAAGGTGATTTGGGAGGGATTAAAGTCAATCATTACCAATATTTTGTAAAAATTCGACCAGTATAGTCAATCCTATTCAGAAAAATCGGTTGATCTAACGTTTCAAAATATTCGTCAACTGCTTTCTTACATCCTTTCCAATGTCCATAGTCATCAATAATTAAAACACCTCCCTTAACCAATTTTGGAAACAAAATCTCGAGTTCAACTTTTGTCGATTCATACCAATCGGTATCAAGTCTCAACAATGAAATTGCTTCAATAGAAAGGCTTGGAAGAGTAGCCTCAACTGGTCCTACGACGTAATTAATTTTGTCATGGGGATACTTTAGATCAGAAATATTTCTTTTCACTTCCTCTAATCCACTAACTGCCCAAACATTCGAGGTCCTATTTACATCAAGTTCAAGTAGCGACTTGGCGGAGGTACCATCGAATTTCGCATCATCAATTAAAGGGGGAGTCATCCCTTCAAATGTGTCACAGAGCCAGATTATTCTTTCACTGGATTGAAGTTTTTTCAAAACAGAGATCATTGCCATTACACTTCCACCCTTCCAAACTCCACATTCAACAAAATCGCCTTCAATCTTATTTTGTTCCAAATATCGAACGGCCCGAATGAGAGAAATCAAACGTTCCTTAGAGGTCATGGTAAATGGAAGTACAAATTTGATTATTTCAATTTCGTCTTCTGTCAAGTCCGCATATGAATTATCTATAACTTGACCTCTCTTCTTTTTAATAAATCTCTGTAACATCCCAATTAAAATTTTCCAAATAAGTACATGCATTGGGAGACCAATCAAATTCACGATAAATCCCATGCATATGCACTTCCATAGAACATGCATTTTCTATAGTCTGATATTTTTCACCACCTTTTCCTTCTCCAAAATGAGCTGACAACGTATATCTCCCCATATACAATTTTGGATTTTCTACATAACAAATGACCTTATAAACTCCTGGCTTATAGCAAAAAGCGATGTCAGTTTGAAACAGCCAACAGTGGACTATTGCCCTATTTTTTTGATCAAATAGTTGAAATGAAATGGTTGCATTTGGAATACGATTATTCGTTACAATCTCAAATTCAAAACTTAAGGGTTTGCCGAATGTGTGGTTTCCATTACTATCAGAAGTACAGATTCTAATTTCCCGAATGAATGCATCTGCACTATTATCTTCATCCCGGTACCATCCACTCTGTACAACTTCAAAGCCTAAGTAGTCATTAATTACAGAATGAATTTTTCCTTGAGAATACATTTCACCTTTGGAAAGCAAAATAGCCTTGGAACATAAAGTCGAAACGGCCTCCAAATTATGACTAACAAACAAAACAGTTCTCCCCTTATTTTTACTCACGTCCTCCATCTTACCCAGACATTTTTTCTGAAACTCATAGTCACCAACCGCTAAAACCTCATCAACAATTAAAATTTCAGGTTCTAGATGTGCTGCAACTGAAAAACCCAGTCGAACTTTCATGCCAGAAGAATAGAACTTAACAGGTGTATCAATAAATTTTTCAACACCTGAAAAATCAATTATTTCATCCAATTTAGAATCAATTTCTCTACGGCTCATTCCTAATATGGTCCCATTCATATAGATATTTTCTCTGCCCGATAACTCAGAATGGAATCCTGTACCAACTTCCAATAGAGAAGCGACTCTTCCAAAAATCTCAACCTTCCCTTCCGTTGGATCAGTGATCCCAGAAAGAATTTTTAGAAGAGTGGATTTGCCCGCTCCGTTTTTTCCAATAATCCCTAAAACTTCACCTTCTTTTACATCAAAGGAAATATCTTTTAAAGCCCAAAAAACTGAATCATCCTGAAGATTAAAATGACTCAAATTCCGAAGTCTTTTAAGGTTTTGAAATGGTGACTTTATGATATTGGAAACTTGACCTACTAAGGTATCCGATTGTTTCTCTTTCAATCCCAACCGATATCTCTTTGATAAATTACCTACTTTAATACTAGTTTTCACCTTCTATGAAATAATAATCGCTTTAACTTTTGAAGCTATTTTCCAAATCAGATTTCTAGAATACCTAAATGGAACATAGAATAGAATAACTGAGTAGGTAATAAGTCCATTCCAATGTTTCCTTTTTCCCGAAAGACTTGACCAAAGAGAATTAGTATGAATTCGATAATGTAAAGGAGAACATTTAACATATCCTGCTTCTCCCCAATTAGATAGGTAAGCAATAAAAAAAGTATCATGGTTTTTGGCCTTAAAAAATCCTATAGGAAAGCGCCTAACTACATTTCTAAACATAATTGTGTTTTGGTGAATTAAACAACCTGTAACCATGTCTTTTTTAGACCTGTTTTTTTTCAATGAATCAATTTTTAAGTTTTTATCAGAAATAATCCCTTCATTAGAATCAATAGTTATAAAATCATGAAAAGCTAAGACCAAATCAGGATTCTCCTCTAAAAAATTAAATTGTTTTTGAAGTTTATATGGATCAGTCCAATAATCATCACCCTCTAAATATGCTATATATTTCCCCTTAGCTAATAATACTGCCTTTTCATAATTCTTTGCCAACCCAAGATTAAATGCATTTCTATAGGCCTTAAAATTCAGAGGATATTTATCTTGAAATTCAGAAATTAAACTAAAAGTATCATCGGCTGAAAAATCATCTATTACAATAATTTCGAAAGAATTAGAAAGCTCTTGATTAAGAATTGAATTAATGGCCTTAGAAACAAATTTTTCTTGATTATAGGTTAAAAGTACAATAGATATATCTATGCTTATCGACTTTTCTTTTTCCATAAAATATTAAGATGAAAAATAAGGAGTCCGCTTAAATGAAAAAATCATCAAATACCAAAAAAACACAGGAATTAATCTCCAATGAAAAGAACGAATTGCAACTTGTTTAAAGTAATAAAATCCAAGTTTGATACAATTGAATCTATTATCTCCATACTTATACAATTGTCCCAAAAACAAATGAAATGCTTTAAGTTCGATTTTATTCGAAAAACCTTCCTCCTTTTTTATCCGATTTATTTTAGAAAGAATTTTTCTTTTAGCTTTTTCAGTATTTAATAGCCAAACCAAATTTGCTTTTCCTTTTGAGAAATGCTCAATTTGGATATTAGGAATAAAATAATTCTGAAACTTCCTACTTACCTGTAAACAAATATCTGTATCATATCCATGAAAACCTTCTAACCCATCATCAAATCTAAATCCCTCAAAAGCTTCTTTCTTTATTGCCAAAAACATACCATCCAATACATATACTTTTGATGGAACCTGTGCACCTTTTATTTGAGGACTTCCAACTATTCCTGCAAATTCTTTTGAATTTGATATATAATTGGAAAAGATAAAACTCTGATCTGAAATCCACCAATCAGATGGACTGATAGGTAAATATGATGAACCAACTACTCCTAATACGCCAGGATTTTTAAGGTTGTCAAAATAACCATGCAAAAACACACCCCAGTTTTGTGAATGAAATACTACATCTTCATGGACGAAAATCAATATATCATATATAGCCTCTGATGCTCCTTTATTGTACGCCTTAGTAATTGACAGTTTTTCTTTTTTATTGTCAATTTTAATTAATTGATACTCTATACCAATAGTTTCCTTTAATGATTTAGAAAATTTTTCGAACCAAAAATCATCGATTGAACAAACTATTACTGAAATCATCTTGGTATAACCCTCCAATCCCACCAGCCATAAAAGACATAGCTTGCTATTAGAATAAAGGCATTCTGAAGCTTTAAATTCTTCTGAAAAACAAACCAATAGCCCATAAAGACTAGAGGAAGGAAAATCAGAAATTCAAAGGAGTTGAAAAGCAATTTTTGAGTTTAAAGTTAAAAATGGAAATTTTAAAGTGTCTATTAATGAAGAATGGGGTATTAGGAATTTCTCGTTTCCGCTAATTCTAAGTTCGACTTATCATTATTGTAATTCTGAACTCTTAATAAGAATCTAGCAATCATCTGCTGCTCCTCTTTGGAAAGAATATGGTATAATGGTAAGCAAAGAACCCTTGTGGAAATAGCATCTGAGACGGGACAATCACCAGAGGTATAATCCAAGGTATTTAGCCCCGGATAGAAGTACCTTCTACAAGCAATGCCATTTTCATCCAATAGTTGTTTGCTTTTCAGCAGAATTCCTTCTGATTGAAATACAATAGGGAAATATGAATAATTGTAAGATTCTATTTTTTCAATGTTTGAAAATTCTACTGAAAGCTTTTGTAGCAGGTTTTTATAAAACACAAACTGTTCTTTCCTCTTCGCCAGAATAGATTCCAAGTATGGAAGAATTGCCAAGCCCATAGCTGCATGGAATTCAGAATTCTTTCCATTGATTCCCAATCCATTAAACTTATCAAAACCATCATGTCCAAAATTTCTCAAAAAGGACATTTTCTTCAATAATTCAGGGTCTTTTGTAAATACTCCTCCCCCTTCAATCGTATGGAAAATCTTGGTAGCATGGAAACTACAAGTTGAAATATCTCCATATTCAAAAATGGACCTTCCTTTTATCTTGACTCCAAATGCATGGGCCGCATCATAGATAACTTTTAAATTATGCTTTTTGGCAATTCTCTCTATTTCCTCCACATCACAGGGAATCCCATAAACGTGAGTAGCCAAAATCGCTGAAGTTTCTGGAGTGATGGCTTCCTCTATTTTTGTTGGATCTATAGTGAACTTCCCAGGAATAATATCCACATAAATTGGTTTACACCCTTCCCAGACAATGCTACTTGTCGTTGCCACATAAGAAAAAGGTGTAGTGATGATTTCACCTTTTAGATCTAGCGCTTTGATGGCTATTTGAAGTGCCATAGTACCATTACTGACATAAAGTAAATGGTTGACACCCAAATATTCCTTAAGTCTCAACTCCAATTCATTGACCAAAGGACCATTGTTAGTTAGCCAATTCCGATTCCAAATCCCATCAAGATAGCCTTGATAGTCCGCTTGGGGAGGTAAGAAAGGTTTGGTTACTGGGATCAAAATTTTAATTAAGAATGGTAAATGTTGAATGAGTAATTATCTGGTGTTAGTTGACTGTTGGGTGAGGGTCTTTAAGTGGTAAGCCGTAAGTGGAATTTGGTCCATAGTCCATAGTCCATAGTCCATGGTCCATGGTCCATAGTTGGAAGCTGGAGGTTGGATGTAGGAGGTTCGGCTGAGTGGCAGAGAGAATGGAGACTAAGGGACTGAGAGATTCTTTTTCCTAAATTCCTTTTACCTAGACTCTTGATTTTTAAATTATTCACCACAGAGGGTGCGGAGTTTTCACAGAGATTTTTTCCTAATCCCGAATATCGAATTTTGAATGATGAATGTTGAATGATGGTCCGCGATAAATATCGGGAATGGAAAACCTAGTAGCTCCTGATCCAAATAATTACAAAACGAAGCAAACAACCATTACAACTCTTTCTCCTAATCCCCATTTCCTAACCCCTATCATTTGATTCTTGTCTCTTGGATCTTGGCACAGCTTCGCCCTTTCAGTCACATTTGACTTAGTTTCTTACAGCCCTCACTACAGGAGGCAGGACTACCTACAGTAGTTGAATTCGCTACTTTCAGTCCCATCGAGGACTTAAGAATGACTGAGTAATAAATTTACTCGGTTGATTTTGATTCGCAAATTTTGAGTAATGAAATGTTTGGAGGTGGGAGGTTGGGAAGTCGGGAAGTTGGAAGTTAGAAGTTGGAGGTTGGAGGTTGGAAGGGTTGACATTGTTTGAAAATTGGAAAATTGAAAAATTGGAAAATTTCAAAAGTTGGAAGTAGGAAGTTGGAAGTTGAACTGGGAATAGGTATTAGAGAGCAGAAATTAGGGATTGGCAGAGCACCAGAGGTGCGATAAGATGGTAGCCCTGGGTGAGCGAAGCGTAACCCAGGGTGTAAAAGGACAAAAAGCCATTTAACTCGGCCATGAGATATCAATTGACCACCAGTCTTGGTGCTGAGGAGAAGGAGGAAACATCATTTTTTCAACCCAACGAAATTTCCATTTTGGAGAAAATCAACATTGGGCTAAAGCCCTTATCTTATTGAACTATATTTTTTGAATGGGCTAAAGCGCCATTCCTATTCAAAAGACAGCTCAAAAATTGGGGGATTCTTAAATTATTCACCACAGAGGCGCAGAGAACGCTGAGTTTTCACGGAGAATTTTTCTAATCCCTTTTCCCCAATCCCTCCCGATGACTATCGGGATCCCAAATCCCTCTTACAAAAATACGATCCTCGAAATATCGAATAATGAATGATGAATTTCGAATGTTGAAATACGAAGGACGAAATACGATTAGGAAGCTTGGTACATTGGACTTGGTACTTTGGACAACCTTCTTGTTTCTTAAATTATTCACCACAGAGGCGCAGAGAACGCTGAGTTTTCACGGAGATTTTTTCTAATCCCTTTTCCCTAATTCCGAAAGACGAAGGACGAAATACGATCTAGAAGCATGGTACATCGTACTTGGTACTTTGGACAAAACTCTAAACTCTCATTTCAACGCCATTTCAAACCTTGCCATGCCATAATTGTAAAACTTAACATAGGAGAAGTGCAGGAATATTATATTTGGATACTGGAGATAGGTCTTTTTAAAAAAATTGAAGGATTCTATTTCTGCTGAATTGATTTATGATCACCCAAAAAAGTTTAATTACATATCTCTATATTCTATTTGGAATTGGCCTGTTTTTCATGAGTTGCCAATCTCCAAAGGAAGAACCTACCCCACCTTTGGAAGAAACCATGGATTGGGTGATATCCCGGTTTTATGCAGATTTCTCACCATCTGAATTAAAAAGTGCTGACCAGTCTTTTTTCCTTTCCAATCTTACAGCTCAGGAATTAGAGGTACTTTCTACCCAATATTGGAAATTTCATGTAAATGAACCAGTACAAGTTTCTTTGATGATAGATGTCGATCAAAAAACAATTCCATTTTGGGTGGAAGAAGCAGGTTTTAAAAAAACTGATTTGAAGGTTACAAACGAGGAGTATACCTACCAAGTTTGGAGAAAAGAATTCCCAGAAGGAATGGTGGAATTGGGTATTCCTGGGATAGAAAATCATCGAACTCCTTATTTTGTATCTGTTGGAAAAGTAGATAGGGATTCGGACAAACAATTAGAAATCACTGAGGTTTTTCCTGCCTATCAGGAATTGCAATCACTTCAGAAAGGAAATCCTGTATATACTTGCTGGGATTTGGAGCTTCAGGATTATCCGGCTGAATTGGAAGGAGATATTTTATTGGCTACCAATCGGGGAAGACCTAGAGAATCCCATTTGTTTCAGGCAATCCGCGAAACCAATTTCCCGTCAAAAGGTGCCCCAGATCAAATTGCTCTTTCTTGGAGTGATGATACGCATACGAGTATGAATATCCAATGGAGAACTTCATTAGCAATTGCTCAAAACACTCTTACCTATTGGGAAAAAGGGACAACAGACAGCATACAAGTTCAGTCTCAAGTAAAAGAACTATATGATCGATTAGTATATGGTGATCCTCGCGTCAACCACCATACAGTCGAGCTCAAAAACTTAAAATCTGGCCAAACCTATTTTTATCAAATAAAATCAGGCAGCCATAAATCTGATATTTATTCCTTCCAAACTGCTTCAGAGGATGATCATTTTTCTTTTATCTGGTTTGGTGATACCCATAATCAAAAAGACTGGGGTCAATTGATACAAAAAGCCGACAAAGTCCATCCTGAAACTGCTTTTTATTCAACCACTGGAGACATGGTAGACCATGGTTTGTATAGGAATGAATGGGATGATTTCTTTGGATATTCCGGTCAGGTTTTCTCTGAAAAACCATTGATGCCGATACCGGGCAATCATGAAAACCAAGATGATTTAGGTAATCAATTGTACTATGATTTGTGGAGCTTACCACAAAATGGTCCCGACCAAAACCCTAAAGAGAGTAGCTATAACTTTGAATATAAAAACACATTTTTTCTAATGATTGATGCCACTCAGGATGTGGAACTACTAACTCCTTGGATAGAGCGACAATTGAAAAACTCAAGTTCTGAATGGAAGATAGCTATGCTTCACTTCCCTCCCTATAATTGGCAATCATCCTATCCTGATATTGTTGAACAATGGATTCCTTTATTCGATCAATATCATGTAGACATCGTTCAGAGTGGACATGTCCATAACTACATGAGGTCTAAACCATTGTTGGCAGGGAATGCTGTTGACGATTTTTCAAAAGGGACCGTGTATGTTTATTCTGTAGGAACGGGATACAATCTTTTCCCTATTGGCGAGCCAGCACCTTATGTCCACGTACAAGAAAACAGCAACTACTATTATCAGAGAGTAGAAATCAAAGGCAAGAGACTTCAGTTTGTTACCTATAATTCCGCGGGGGAGGTTGTGGATAGGTTTGAGATAAGGAAGTAGGGATTGTGGAGAGTAGTGATCAGGGATTGGTAGTCAGTGATCAGCTTGTAAGTAGTAAACGGTAAGAGGTCGGGAAGTTGGATGTGGGATGTTGGAAGATAAGTCAGAAAGTAGAAATCAGAAATCTAAAAGGGTTGTGATAGTTGTGTGCCTTCGGCGTTTTTATTGTTTGAAAATTGAAAAATTGAAAAATTGCAAAATTGCAAAATTGGGGAATCGGATAGGAATGGTTTAGAGAGTAGGGATTAGGGAGCAGGGATTTGTAAATCATCAATGTTCAATGCTCAATTTTCAATTCTCAATATCGATGAATACCGCTAGAAATTGATACCTAGGCTCGAAGAGCTGGGATTACTTAGAAGAAAACAATTATTTTATTTTTAGCCCTGTAGGGGCGGAACCTTGAATAGGCCTACCAAAGGTAGACAGGCTTGGGTTTTAACCCAGGTTAAAAGAGAATAAAAGTCCATTTCCCTCGGCCATGAGATATCAATTGACAACGCTGATTGAAGCCGAGGAGGGAACGAAAACATCGTTTCGTCAACCTTTTAATGGGTCTATTTTGGAGTTGAAAACTCCTTAGATAGAGGTTCTAGATTGCAAATCTAGAACAGCATGAAATAGGGATTAGATGATAAGTTAGAAGGCTAAAATCAGAAATTTGAAATACGATCCGCGATAAATATCGGGAACGATTAATTAGAAACTCGCATTCCAAGCAATTGCAACGCGTAGCAAACAACTATTACAATTCTTTTTTCGAATATCGAACATCGAATGATGAATTACGAATCTTGAAGGACGAGTTCGGAAATCAGCGATAGGAAGAAAATCAGCAAAATCAACATTGGGCTAAAGCGCCATTCCTATTCAAAAGACAGCTCAGATGGTTCCCCATTAACCATTAACCATTAACAGTGAACGGTAAGTGACAAGTTGTGTTTGCAGGTCCGATTGACATGCCTAATCCCTATTCCCTATTCCCAAATCCCTAATTCCGAAGGACTAAATACAATTAGGAAGCTTGGTACATTGTACTTGGTACTTTGGACAACCTTCATGTTTCTTAAATTATTCACCACAGAGGCGCAGAGAACGCTGAGGTTTCACGGAGAATTTTTTCCAAATGCCTTTTCCCTAATCCCTCCCGGTATTTATCGGGATCCCCATTCCCTCCCGTTGCCTATCGGGATCCCAAATATCGAATCTAATAAAAAGGGGGATTTCTCCCCCAGGTTAAGTTTTAATCGAATTACTATTTTTTAATGATTAATCGTTTCATTTCAATCTGGAAGTTGATCTGAACCTGAACTAGATATGTTCCAGCTGCGAAGGATTTTACTTCCAATGATTTATTAAATCCTCTTTCATATTCACCCTCATCCTTGATCAAGATTTTTCCTGCCAAATCAAATACCTGTATGGAAACGTGCGATGGTCCGGTCAGATTGACTTGTAATTGAACAAAATCAGTTGCCGGGTTAGGATACATTTCAAAATCAGCTTGATCAATTCTTCTTTCCAAAATCATATCTTTTTCAATCACCTGCCCCACTCTATCGATGGACTTAACTCTGAACTCCAATGGATAATTGGCTTTTTGGGTCTCGCCTATCCAAATCAACTGATTTCCTTTCACCTCCAAATCCTTGGACTCTAGGACCTGATATTCATGCTGATCATCCTCTGGATCAATAGTCTCCAAAGTGGCCAAAACCTGATCCTTCTGAAGGATTTCCGTCAATTCATTTTCTAAAATCAAGATTTCCTCAGGCATAGTTTTTTCAGCCACTTTAACCCTTATCAACACAGGTTCTTCATCTTGGACTTGACCGTGAATCTCATAGGTTCCTGGCACCAATCCATTATAAGTACTCAAATCCCAAATGACTGGCAGTTCTTCTTTTTGACCATTATTATCTCTTTCAAAGCCAATTGAAGCAATTTCCTTCTCTGGAGTATTCCATGGTACAGGTATCAAAGATTCATTTCTTACAAATTTGTTTTTACCTCTTCCTTTACCACCACTAGAACTGAGAATCAAATCAAAGCTCGCTTGAGATTCATTACCATAAGTATCCCTTGCCATCAGAATAATAGGGTAAGTTCCTTGAGCATCTAGTATTGTTCCAGGTTCTGGAATCTGAATAAATTCTGAAACAAAGCAATTATCCGTTGCTGGGTAAGAAATTCTATAATCAGGAATCTCGAAAATCTGACCATCGGTAAATGCTTCAGTTATTGATTTTGGAGTTCTAGAAATAGTTGGAGCTTCTGGATCAATAACCGTCACAATCAATATTGCTTCAGCTTGATTCCCCTCTGCATCTGTGATTGTATATACCACCAGATTATCTCCTACATCCACGCAGGAGAAATCGGATTGACTCAATGTCTCCCCCACAATTCTACCACAATCGCTGAAAGATCCATTATCTACCTCCCTCGGACTAATACTTGCAAAGCCTTTCCTATCTAGTTCAACGCTGATATTATTGGCAATCGCTGCGATTTCACAAGTTGGGTTCCAATTTACTATGATCGTTACCAAGGCTGTTGCGCTGGAACTATGACCCGCATTTTCCTCTACTGTCAAGAGAACAGTATTTTCTCCTTCATCCAAATCAGTGAATAAAGTTTTATCCAAGCTCAATGTGAGACTTCCACAATTATCTGTAGAACCTGCATCTATGTTTTCAGGAAGAACCTCAACTTGTTCCCCTTCTTGAATAGTTAGAGTTATATTTTGTGTCAAAACGGTTGGTGCTTCCCTATCCTCTACCCATACTTCTTGAGAAGCTGAGGTTACATTTCCGGCTGCATCTTCTGCTCTCCAGTTTACGATGGTCAGACCCAATGGGAAGATAGCAGGAGCGTCATTGGTGACTTGCACTCCTCCACAATTGTCTCCTGATTGAGCTTCACCCAAATCAACATTGCTTGCTTCGCAAAGTCCTGGATCTGTTCCAACAATGACATTCGCCGGAGC
>NZ_FRXN01000009.1 GCF_900148515.1 Algoriphagus zhangzhouensis
GGGAATACAATCACAATCTCCGGGACTCCTTCTGTTTCTGGGACATTCAATTATTCCATTCCAGTTGAAGGTTGTCTCTCTTCCGGTGTAAATGCAACAGGGACTATAGTAGTTAACCCGGTGGCAACAATATCAAACATGACAGGAGGTGCTTGTACAGATGGAAGCTTCTCCTTTGTTCCAACAAATGGCATTGATGGATCGATTCCAGCTGGTACAACCTATTCTTGGTCTGTACCTACTGTTACAGGAGGAATGACCGGAGGAGTTTCTGGCAGTGGCGCTAGCGATATTTCCGGAACTCTTTCAAATCCAACCAATTCACCTCAAACAGCTACCTATCTTGTAACCCCCACTTCTGGAACATGTGACGGTCCTCAGTTTACGATAACGATTACCGTAGACCCTATTACAGCAATCACAACTCAACCAGACACGATGGGTGAAGTTGAATGTTTTGGAGATGGATTTTCTGAAATCTCAGTTTCTGCAATAGGAGGAGATCTAACCTACCAATGGTATAGCACCTCTACCCCAATAAATTCAGGTGGAACAGCTGTATCTGGAGCGACTTCGGCAAATTTCACTCCACCTTCAACCACATTAGGATCTAATTATTATTACGTTGTTGTAACGGGTAATTGTGGGATTGAATCTTCTGATGTATCTGGAGAATACATAGTTACACCACCTGTTACAACAGTAACAAATCACCCATCTACTTCAGACCAGACTGTATGTAATGGTGGAACATTTAGTCCACTTTCAGTAACGGCAATCGGAGAGGGAACCGTTAGTTATCAATGGTATAGCAATACCTCTAATTCAAATTCTGGCGGAACTTTAATTACCGGAGCAACTTCAGATACTTATACACCTCCAACCTCAACAAATGGAACAACTTATTATTATGTAGTTGCAAATAGTGACTGCGGCACAGTTCCAACCAATGTTTCAGGAGCATTTACCGTAACCCCTTTAACAGAAATAACTCTTGAAGAACTTGATGCTCAAGCGATATGTGATGGTGACACGTTTGATCCAATATCTATAACAGCAACTGGAACAGGAACAATTACCTATCAATGGTATAGTAATGCCACTAATTCAAATAGTGGTGGAACTTTAATTACTGGTGCTACTGCAGACACATACAATCCTCCAGCTACAGCAGCTGGCACTACAACCTTTTATTATGTAACTGTTTCAAGTGATTGTGGTCCAAATGTCACTTCCTCTGTTTCTGGAGCATTCACTGTAAACCCTTTACCTGTACCTACATTTGTGACAGAGCCGACATCAGATATTTGTGTTGGTACCTCTGTAACTTATACCACCCAATCGGGATCAGGTGAACATGATTATTTATGGACCATCCCAGGTGTATCGGGTACAGATTACACCATTACATCTGGAGGAATTGGAAGCTCTGACCCAACGGTCACAGTGACTTGGTTAACAGATGGATCTAAAGATGTTTCCGTCTCATATACCAATGCAAATAATTGTATTGCAACAACAACTGCCGATAATTCTCTAATTGTTAACCCCCTTCCAGTTCCGACTTTTGAAGTAGAACCTACGGCCCCTGTTTGTGTTGGCTCTTCAGTAACCTATACAACTCAATCAGGGTCTGGAGAATCAAATTATCTATGGACTATTCCTGGAACTTCTGGGGTTGATTATACTATAACCTCAGGAGGAAATGGAACTTCAGATCCTACCGTTACACTGACCTGGTTAACAGATGGATCCAAAGATGTTTCCGTCTCATATACCAATGCAAACAATTGTATTGCAACAACTACGGCTAACAATACACTCTTTGTTAACCCTCTGCCAGTTCCAACATTCACCACATCTCCTGGAGCCAACGTTTGCGAACAAAGTGACGTAACCTATACTACTCAATCTGGAAAATCAGATTACATCTGGAATATTCCCGGCACAGAAGGAACAGATTATACAATAACTTCAGGAGGAACAAGTTCTGATGAAACTGTGATTCTACAATGGTTAACCACTGGATCTCAAACTGTAGAAGTAAGTTATACTGAACCAAGCACTGGGTGTATTGCCACATCGGCGGCCAGCTCTACAACAGACGTTGAGCCATTTGCAACAGTGGGAGCAACCTCAGTTGCATTTCCAAGTGTTTGTAGCAATAATCCAACGTTAACTCCTTTCACTCAGCCAACTACAGGTGTCACTGGGATTGGAACTCCTACGGGCCTACCTGCAGGAGTGACTGCAACTTTCAATTCCTCTACAGGCAATATCGAATTTTCTGGAAATGTAAGTGGTGCAGCGACAGGGTTATATACCTATAGTATTCCATTGACAGGCAATTGTATAAATGGGCTGGAAGCGACAGGGACTATTGATGTCACTCCAGACTACGAAATCACTGCAATTTCATCTGTTTCTGCAACCTCCATAGGAGGTTCTGCGACTGTGACTTTTTATGGAGATCCAGCTGAAATGCTGAATGGAACCTATGAACTATATTATCAAATAAAGCAAGGCGGAGGTTCATTTTCATCCCCAATAGCTGTTACGGCAACTGTAAATAATGGAAAAGGGACATTCTCTACTACCGCAATAAATAGTAATGTTGATACATATACCGTTCAGTTATTAAGTATTAAAAAATCCACTGATGTTTGTAACATTATTTTAACAAGCCTTCCAACTACCTATTTTGGTGTATGCTCAGCAGTATTTACTTCAGGAACCAATACATTCTATGTTCCCGCAAATGTTTATAGCATCACTATTGAAGTTTATGGAGGAGGTGGCGGAGGTGATAATGGCGGTGCTGGAGGAGGTGCTTACTCTATTCGTACAAATGTTCCTGTTACTCCAGGAGAACCTTTAGCTGTTATAACGGGAGCCGGTGGAGCAAGAAATGGAAATAATAATGGCGGAGTTTCCTATGTAACGAGAGATTCAAATATTGCCGACCAACTAGCAAACAGTTTAGTTTATGCAAATGGTGGTAATAGCGGATCTAATTCAAATGCTAATAAAGGAGTTGGAGGTACATTTGACACTCGGTATTCTGGCTATAACGGCTCCACCGTAACTGGAAATCCTGGAGGAGCCGGAGGAGGTCCTCTTGGGGGTGCTGGTGGTGCAAATGGAGGAGATGGATATTCTCCCGGCGGTGGTGGCGGAAAGGCCAGTGGACAGGGTGGTGATGGAGGATCTGGACTAGTTGTAATTTCATATTCTTGTCCAGATGCAGATAATACTGATTGCGTCACTGTAATTGATGATGGGTCAAAATCTGGATACACCGTATTGGAATATACCTGTGATGATACATGGACAGCTCCAGAGGGATTATCTGAATTCACTGTATATGTTGGAAGTGGAGGAGGAGGAGGAGGAAGCGGTGAAGGATCTGGTGGTGGTGGTTCAGGAGCTTTGATAGTTCAGACGTTTACTACTACCAACCCATATGGTCTACCTGCAGGAACGGATTTTGGAATAATAGTTGGAGCGGGAGGACCAGGTGCAGGTGTTGGTGAAAGACCGGGCACTAATGGTGAAGCCTCAGAATTTACAGGAGAAATTGATGGCAATTCAATTGATATTTTAGTAGCAGGTGGAGGCGGTGGAGGTTCTCAATTGGTAAATGCAGGCGGCCATGGCTCTTCTGGAGGAGGTGGAGGTGCAACCCCAGCTCCAAATAAATCCTTCGGAGCCGGCGGTAATGCTATTCCACTAACTTATACAGGTACTCCTGATGCAGTATACAATGGAAATCCTGGAGGAAATGGAGATTACAATGATCCCCAAAATGCTATTGCAGGTGGAGGCGGGGGTGGTTTGGTACCATGGAAGTTACCTCCAGCCAATGATGGTCAAAATGGAAAAGCAGCAGGGGCTGGTCAAGGAGAAGGTGGTAGAGGAGGTGACGCAATCAATCTTGCTCTTGGAGACTCACTTCGTTATTTTGGAGCCGGAGGAGGCGGTATCGGTGAATATTTTAATGGAACAGAAAAAATTGGTGAGGGAGGCAGTTCTTTGTTAGATGGAACCAAATTGGGGGGAGATGGAAATTTAGACATTTTAAATACAAGCGGAATCGGTTATTCTGGTGTAAATAAAACTGGTTCCGGAGGTGGGGCCGGATACAACGGTGGTGGAAAAGGAGGAGATGGAGTTATTTACATTGTCTTTACAAACTTCTCCATCCTTGAAGTCGAATACCTCTACTTTGAAGCTTCTTATCTGGAATCTGATCGATCTGGTAAATTGAAATGGGCGACATCTCAAGAGTGGGAAAACTCTCATTTTGAAATTGAGCGCTCCATAAATAATGTAAAGAACTGGGAGAAAATTGGTGAAGTTGAAGGTGCCGGATATTCAAGTGAAGCAATAGAATATGAATTCATTGATAAAAATCTACCTGTCAATGGGGGAATGATCTATTACCGCTTGAAACAAGTAGATTTTGAAGGAGACTTCACTTACAGTGTAACTCGTTCCATTCAAGCGAATCCGAAAAATGGATCAGGATACTGGGTCGCTTATCCAAATCCAAGCGGAAGAACAGAATATGTGAACCTAAGCCTTCTGAACCCATCAGTTTATCAAGATGAACCAATCATTGTAAGAATATCCGACTTTAAAGGAGTTTCTGAAAGCTATACAGTTCATAGCCCAGAAGATGTAAGCAATACAGTAAATTATCACTTGAGAAATTCAGATCACGGACTGTTCATCATCCAGCTACTCTGGGGTAAACATGAACAGCAAATCAAGATTATTAGAAAATAAAAAAAGAGGAAGATTAATCTTCCTCTTTTCTTTTAGGCATTTGTGGTTGCCCTAACCCAATACTCCCTTTCAATCCACTCAAGGTAGCCTTCCACCAAGTATTAAAAATAAATTTAGATTGGTTTCTCTTTACATATATATCTGAACCTACCGCATTCCCAAATAGCTTCCTAGGATTATTGTTCTTGATTAGAGTATTCGCTAAAAATGATTCTATAGCCAATTTTCCACGTCCTTTTACCATTGTGAGGGAGTCTACCAGATCAACTTTCAATCCCTCATATAAGAATAACATCTTCCCTCGCACCTCCTCATTATCCATTCTAAAACTCCAATCACCCGAATTTACTCTCCCCGACTTTGCTTTGACGAATGCCCCTTTGCTCAAAATATCGTTTACACTTGTCAAATCCATCGGACCCATTTGAACAGTCACATCCATTGGGCTTTGAGGTTCAAAGAGCAAATGAGCCTGCAGGTCAACTTCACCTTCTCCCATGACCCATGCTACAGCTTGAACATTCATAGAATCTACAGGATGAGGCTCCCCTTCCAAACTAGTGACAAATGGGGACAATGAAACATTTAAATTTTCGAATGCCACTCCACCAGGCATTTGAGAACCAGGAGTAAATTCCTGGTACCTAATTCTCCCATTTGACACCCTAATAGAATCCAACCAAATTCTCAAATTGGCATTTTCCATAAAATATTGAGGCATTGGCTTGAAAACATTCTCCAATTCAGGCAATCTCTTATCTCTGAATACATCCATATGCATCTTATCGATCAAAAGTCTGTCTGCTTTGTATAATTTATTTTCAAAAAACTCTTTAAAATCAATTCCAACAAGATCCAATTGGCTTATATCCAGATCAATTGCATCAGTCTGAAATCCTTTTTCCCTTAAATAGGAATACCTTCCTTTGGAAGGACTAAAATTCAAGCCCTTTACCTGAAGATTTTTTCCAGAAAAAGTCAGGTTTTTAATTGTAAGTAATTCCAAACTGTCCTTGGTATAAAATTCATAATCCGACAAAGAAAAGTCTAATCCTTTGTCAATAAGGACCTTTGGATTAAACTCGTTGGATTCTTCGAGGACATCAAAATTTAAATCTCCTACTGAAAAATTTATTGACGGGAAATGCATCCCCTTTAAAGGAATTTTCTCTTTTGTGTAAAGCCCAACGTCCCCTTCCAATACGGCGATATTTTGAATTAAAAGAGAGGAAATAAATGGGTCTTGCAATTCCTCTTTTTCCATCGAAACTTTACTTTCAGATTTTCTGGCACTATCTAAATATAGTTTTAATGCAGGTTTGTAAATCCTTAGATCCTGTAGATCAAAAACACCTGATTTTTGTATTTCTTCAAGGGAATTGTTTTTGATTCCAATCTCCTCGATCGAACCTTCCACTACTAGGCCCATTGAATTTTTCAAATCTTCCAAGGGCTTGATTTCAATCCCAGAAATAACAGTTTCATCTTTAGAATTATCAAAAGTTAGGTTGGACAACTGGATAGAATGCAGACTATCAGGCAAGGCAAAAGAAAAGTCATTAATATCTATTGCTACTTGGTTAAATAAACTGGAGAGGTTCACATTTGAATCCGAACTTTCGTCCATAAAAAAATCTTTTACTGAAATATCAAATGAGGTCTGAATGGATTGCACCCCCTTTTCTCCCAGAATGTAATTGAGCTGAAAGCCAGAATTCAAGGCATTAATCTCATTTACTTTTATAAAATTCAAGGTCTTAGGCCGAACTTGCCTAGAACGACCCCTCCTATTGTTTTGAATCTCGGGGTTAATATTTAACAGAATATCACTTCCATCTACCATTAACTTATCTAAATCGAGTTGGTTGTCAAAAAGAAAATCCTCTAAGTCAATCCCCTCAATCCTTACCTTAGGCAATACCAAATCGATGGAAAGTTTACTATTTAAGCTTTCCCCGGGTTTTACCTTCAAAGTGTCGATGACCAATGTTTTTTCTTTTGTGTTAAACACCAGATCATTTGTTGTTACATCATAATCCCCCTTTGCAAGGGAAAAAGAATAATCTGCCAAATTCAGAATAATCTCTTCAGAGAAGAAAGTCCTTTGGGTGGTAGAATCTATTTCACCGTTTATTGAGAATCCTTTCAAGGTCAATCCCAAATCTTCTTCAGAAAAACTAATCTCCCTCCTACCGGAATAATCTGTATAGTTGAATTTGCCATTATCAAACTTAACAGAGTCGATCACAACTGTATAAAAGTAAGAACTTAGAATATCCTTTATCCCTTCTGAAGATTCCAGCTGAGGTCCCATTGGATCGATTTTTTTCTGCCTGTATCTTGTAAAAGTAAACTCAGGCTTGGGCACCAAAATCCTATCTATAAACAGTTTTCCTTCCAATAAGGCCTCCTTTATATCAATTCCCTCCATCCTGAAACTTGGAATCTGAAAATCAACTGCGACTGTTTTATTATAAGTGTCTAACGCATTTTGGATATTCTCCTCATCAGGCCTCAATGAGAAATTTTCGATTGCAACAACGGATTTTTTTGAGTCAACAACGATATTATCAGCACTAAAAACATGGAGGTTATCCCTTAGTTTCAGCTTGTATTTTTCCAAACTGAGGACCATCTCATCTGCCAATAAAATATCTTGGATTCTCATACTTGTATCTGGGGAGAATCTGACATTCTCAAGCAAGAGCCCGAAACTTTCAAAACCGATATCATTCGACCTAACTCCCGCTTCATTCTTGAATTGGACCTTGCCATTTTTCAAATCCAATTCCTCAATATTGACTTCATTCAAATATCCCAACAAAATGGAATTCCTCTCAGGAGTATTGTTTTCCTCAGAATTAGACTTAGACAATTCAACAATCTCTACTTGAGGAGAATTTATTCCAATTCTTTCGACATCTAGAATTCCTTGATTATAAAGCTTCTTCAGGTTAGCCTCCGTCAATTCGAGTTCATTCAATTTTACATTGATTAATTGATTAGGGACCTCTTTGATACTTGATGTATCCCTTGGCGTAATTTGAAATCCCTGAACCTTAATCTCATCCAAGAAAGAGGAAGCAAGAACTTTCTCACCTTTAATAATATGTGCTTCATCAGAAAGATATAAGGTCAAACCTCCAAGATTCATGGAGGCATCTTGCCCATAAAAGAACTGATTCTTCTTTCTTTCTTCATCTCCTCCTAAATAGAATTCAATCATTTTGAATTCAACATCATCGATTTCAATTCTATTTTTCAATGAATCTCTAAAGTCTGAAGTAAGAAAATGGCCTTGATTTACAGACAATTCTTGAACATGAAATGACTTCAAAAGCCCTTCTATCAGCTCATTTAAGTCTCCTGAATTCTCCTTTGAATTTTGTGATTGATGTGACTTGAGGACTTGAAGCTTTGGCCTTAAGAGAATAATCTCATCAACTTCCAATTCAGATTCCATAAAAGCGCGGTCCAAATCTACATTGCCAACCCTCAGCTGCTCAACATCTACGTCATAATAGGTCGGACTAACCTTAGTTTGATCAGATTCTAATTTGAATTTTTCTATGGAAATCCTCTTTTCCAAAGAACTTACCATTACCTCATCCGCAAAAAGTGTGTGAACCAGATCAGGCAACTCAAACCTGACCGATTCCAAATCAAACTCAAAGCCTTTGGCATTGAAAGGAGTCTTCCAGTTTTGAGAGCTGGTCCAGTCAACTCCTTGAATTACAAGTCTTGTGTTTTTAGCATTGATAGAATTCTGACTCAAGAAATTAAGAAATAACAAATCAGCGTGAACAATTTCAATCTTATCAATATAAACTCCACCGATAGGGATCTTTTCCAGACTTTTCTTAATCTCATCCTCAAGCCTTTTCACAGGGGAAACTTTGAGTGAGTCATATTTTTGATTGGTATCTCTTTTGGTACTATCCTTTAAACTTCCCGCAGGTAGTTCCAAGCCAATATCCGGATTATCCAATCGAATATCTCCGATGGTAAAAACATGATCTGACCAATCGTACCAAAGGTTTTTAAGGGAAAGTTCGTCCAGAGTGAAATCAAATAATACCTGATCTGAATTGGTACTATCGGTGTGTGTTGGCCTCATGACAATACCATTCAAGAATACACCTCTTCTAATCAATGAAAAATTAAGACGATTGAAATCAATTTGGTATACTCCGCCAGTAGCCTCATTTAATTTGGTCCTTGTCCAATTGACTAAAAATAAATTGGAGCCGAAATAGACTAAAAATTCCAAGAAAACTAACCCAAGAAATAAAACCATCAAAACCTTAACTACATTTCTTCGAAGGGGGTGGTTTGAGATTTTATCCCGAATGCGCTTGATCATAGACAGAATTTAGTCTAAAATACTCATTAACTATATAAAAAATAAAAAAAGCAGCCTTTTGAGGCTGCTTTTGCTGTAGGAGAAGGATTCGAACCTCCACGGAGTAGTTAGGCAATAGTCCGGTTTGTTCCAAGCTTTATTCCAAGATCTCCACCCCCGAGACAGGAGGGCTTGTCTGCCAATTTCAACACCCTACAGTGTTATATCTAATTCTGACCCCTTTTGAATCAGGAAAACTCTAAAGAAAAGCGACAAATTAACTTACATGTAAAAGTGAAACATGTCTCCAATGCTTAATTCGCCGCCTCAATTATATCTTAGTCATTTACTAAGGTTTAATAGGTTTGAGCCTTTCAATGCTCTGTCAGACTTGAAATGTATCAAATTCGACGCCTCAAAATTAGACAAATGCGACATTTATTAAAATTATGACAACATGTTATTTATTTTTTTATTGTATTTTTAAAATACATGCCAATCCATTTAATAAATGGAAATTGAAGCTACTTTAAAATGATTTCATTTATGGATTTTGCAATGGGTAAAATCAAAAATTTGGCATTTTGCGAATAAAGCAAGATTAATTTTTGGGCATAAAAAAAACCATGAAACAAAATTTCATGGTTTTAGTCAATTAACAATAAACCCAAAATAACCTGCTGTAGGAGAAGGATTCGAACCTCCACGGAGTAGTTAGGCAAATTTACGAGCTCGCTAAAATGCTTTATCCCAGACTCTCCACCCCCGAGACAGGAGGGCTTGTCTGCCAATTTCAACACCCTACAGTATAATTGTATTCAATTTCTGTCGCTTACCGTTTGTTAGCTTGAATTGATATTTCAAATATACGCCCATTCAGTTCTTTTTTGCAAATATTTCAAAAAATAAAGTGAATTATTACAGAATAAATAATGAAATCGATTGGAAAATTACATTTTATTAAAAACAGATGATTTTCAAGGCTGTTTTTTGCAAATTCCTTAACAACACAATCCAAAAATATATTTTCATCAATAATTAATCTATTTCATTACAAATTTTTCAATCATTTTATTTAAAAAGTAATTAATCATTAATCAATCAAAGGAAACATACGCTTCCCATTTATCTAAAACAGACTGAAAATCGGAAGGTAATTCCGATTCAAAAAACATATTTTCATTTGATGTGGGATGAATAAAGCCTAAGGACTTAGCATGTAAGGCTTGTCTGGGCATCATTTCAAAACAGTTCTGGACAAAAGTTTTATACTTAGAGAATTGAGTTCCTTTTCTAATCTTGTCTCCTCCATACATTGCATCATTAAACAAAGGATGCCCCAAATATTTCATATGAGCCCTAATCTGATGGGTCCGACCAGTCTCTAGATTACATTGAATCAAACTAACATACCTTAAGCGCTTTAAGACTTTCCAATGAGTCACTGCATGCTTCCCGTAGCTCCCGTCAGGATAGACATCCATCACTTTCCTGTCTTTGGCACTTCTTCCAATATGACCAGTTATCGTGCCCTCATCTTCCTCAGGCTCCCCCCAAACTAATGCATAATAAGTCCTTTCGATTGAATGATGGTAAAACTGTGCGGCCAATTGGGTCATAGCAAGTTCAGTTTTTGCAATCACCAATAATCCCGATGTGTCTTTATCTATACGATGTACTAAACCAGGCCTCCCATCATTTCCTGCCATTTCAGGCAGGTTTTGAAAATGATAAACCAGACCATTCACTAAAGTACCTGACCAATTTCCATGGGCTGGGTGAACTACCATGCCAGCAGGTTTATTCACTACCAATAGTTCGGGATCTTCAAAAATGATATCCAAAGGAATATTTTCACCCAATACTTCCGTTTCTCTTGGCGGCTTAGTCAGCATCACCTTGATCTCATCATTGGGCTTGATTCTATAATTGGATTTAGTAGGATTGCCATTGACCAAAACGCCACCGGAATCAATCGCCTGCTGCACCTTGTTTCTGGTCGCATTGGCAACCTTTTCAGTCAAAAATTTATCGATCCGCATCAAAGTCTGACCTTTGTCCACCAAAATTTTATGGTGTTCGTATAGGTCTAATTCTTCGTCTTCGAAATCTTCTTCCGGCTGGTTATTCATGACACAAAAATAAGAGGATCAGGAATAGTTTTTACAAAAGCTTAAATTTCCAGCATGATTCAGGCAAATCCCATCGTAAATCAGACTTTAGACCACCCTATATTGGAGGAAAAAGGTGTAGAATTGGCAATCAAGAGATTAGACCTGATTCATCCATTGATTTCTGGAAACAAATTTTTCAAGCTTAAATACAATCTTGAGGAAGCTGTAAATAAAGGATATAAATCAATTTTGACTTTCGGTGGTGCTTATTCCAATCATATTCAAGCCAGTGCTGCTGCTACCAAACTTTTTGGGTTGAACTCAATAGGACTGATTCGTGGAGAAGAAACCTTACCACTTAATCCCACTTTGGATTTTGCGCAAAGTCAAGGTATGAAAATAGAATATGTCAACCGAGCAGATTATCGAAGAAAAAATGAAACTGAATTTTTAGACGAACTCAAAAAGAAATATCCAAACTGCTTCATCATACCTGAAGGAGGAACCAATTCATTGGCCATCCAAGGTACTGCAGAAATATTAGAAGATGGTGACAAGGATTATTCTGATATAATTTTATCAATCGGAACTGGAGGAACTTTTACTGGGATTTTAAAAAGTCTTCAACCTAATCAAAAAGCACTTGGGATCTCTTCTCTAAAAGGGTCATTTATTAACAAAGAAATCTCCGAGCTACTAGAAAAGAATCAAATCCTAACCAATGGTGAATGGGAAATCAATACAGCATACCATTTTGGAGGGTACGCCAAATACAATCAGGTTTTGATTGATTTCATTTGGGAGTTTTATGAATCATTTGGAATAGTTTTAGACCCTATTTACACTGGTAAAATGATGTTTGGAATCTGGGATTTAATCAAAAAAGACCAATTCCTAAAAGGTTCAAAAGTCCTAGCGATTCATACTGGAGGGCCTCAAGGGAACTTTGGATTCTATGAACGAACCAACATTAAACTTCCTCTTCTTTCAGAGTAAAAAGCTCCTCGGGATTTGCAATTCCGAGGATATATCGCTGGATTTGAAATCCGTTTTATTCAAAATCAAAATTTTGAACCAATCAAAACTGGTGCAAAAATTATATTGAATTAGTCATTCTAATTTCAAGAAATCCTTGAGTCAAAGCTCTATTTATCCGGATTAAAAATCCTAAGATATCTGATTCGAGATTACAAATCTCGAATAGCAATACGAACTTACATTAAACTTCCTGGTCTTTCAGCGTAAAATAATCCTCTGATTCTTGTGGATGGATTTCCAATACATTTGCCAAAGTCAATCTAATCAAAGTCCTGCTTGCTAAAAAATAAGGAAGTTTGGCATGTTTGGCATATTCTTTCAAAGTGATTTTCCCATGCTCAGCCAACAACTTCATCAAAGCTTCCTCTTTCTGACCATAAGTAAAAACCACATCTTCTGACTTTTTACTTTTCTTTAAAATCTCCCAGACTTCTTTACTTGCCTGGACTGTTCGGTCTTTAACTCTTACAAAAGACTTCTTCTTGTTTTTCTCCCACAAAAAATGAGGACGTTCATCACTCTTTGGGATTTTAAACAGAGCAACCCCCTTTTTCTCATTCAATTTTATCTGATCTAATTCATAAGGAAGGGACGGAAATATGAACTCCTTAATGGCTCTTTCCATGACAAAAACCTCTTCCTCGATAAATCGCTGCCCACTGACTGTCCCATCATCATCCACTCCAATCAATAAATATCCACCAACCGTATTGGCCAAAGCAATCAGTTCACGGACGATTTTCTCAGGAAAAGCGGCTTTCTTTTTGAATTCCAACGTGAGCCCCTCTCCTTTCGAAGCTAGGACTTTTAATTCTTGAAGTGTCATGATCAATCATCAATTTCCCAATCCCCGATTTAACTCCTCCAATCTGGACTTTTGTGACTGCCATTCGTCACGAAGTCTTGCTGCTTCCATGAAGTTCAGTTCTTTTGCAGCCTTTTCCATCTGCTTCTGAGTTTGGGCAATCAGTTTCTCCAATTTGTCCTTGCTCAAATACTGAACAACCGGATCAGCTGCCATGGAAGCTTCACCAGGCATAGGCTCGGCATAAATCTTAGCATTCTTTTTGGAATCGGCCACTTTGGTTTGACCCATAATCTTGTCTCGAGACTTGATCACAGTTCTTGGAGTAATGCCATGCTCCTCATTATAGGCCATTTGCAATGCTCTTCTACGCTTGGTCTCATCGATTGCCATCTGCATGGAATCGGTAATTTTATCAGCGTACATGATCACTCGGCCTTCGGAGTTTCTAGCCGCACGACCAATTGTCTGAACCAAGCTTCTTTCATTTCTTAGGAATCCTTCCTTATCTGCATCCAAAATCGCAACCAGGGAAACCTCAGGCAAATCCAAACCCTCTCGAAGGAGGTTCACTCCAACCAACACGTCAAAAACTCCCAATCTCAACTCTCTCAAAATCTCTACCCGATCCAAAGTCTTCACCTCTGAGTGAATATATCTGGATTTGACTCCTGCTCTTTCCAGGTATTTTTGTAACTCCTCTGCCATTCGTTTGGTCAAAGTTGTAACCAAAACTCTTGCCTCTGACTTGATGGTTTGATCGATTTCTTCCAGCAAATCATCGATTTGATTTTGGCTAGGTCTCACCTCTATTGTAGGATCCAAAAGCCCTGTTGGACGAATGATTTGCTCTACAACCACTCCTTCTGTCAAAGCCAATTCGTAATCTGCAGGCGTGGCTGAAACATAAACCACTTGATTGGTCAAATCTTCAAATTCATCAAATTTCAAAGGTCTATTGTCCAAAGCCGATGGAAGCCTAAAGCCGAAGTCGACCAAGTTGACTTTTCTAGATCTATCTCCTCCCCACATGGCTCTGACCTGAGGCACAGTCACGTGACTTTCATCAATCACCAACAAGAAATCATCCGGGAAATAGTCAAGCAAACAGAAAGGTCTCATACCCGGGCTTCGTCTATCAAAGTAGCGAGAATAATTCTCCACTCCAGAGCAATAGCCTAGCTCCCTAATCATCTCCAAGTCAAACTCTGTTCTCTCCTGAAGGCGTTTTGCTTCCATGAATTTTCCTTCTTTTTCAAAGAAATTCACTTGAGCAACCATGTCATCTTGGATCTCTTTAATCGCTACCTGAAGCGTATCTTTTCCTGTAACGAAAAGGTTGGCTGGAAAAATAGAAATGATTTTTTCATCATTTAGCTTTTTCCCGGACCTAGGATCGATTCTTTGGATTGCTTCGATTTCGTCTCCCCAAAAGAAAATTCTATAACCCCAGTCTGCATAGGCAACAAAAATATCAACAGTATCGCCTTTAACCCGAAAAGTACCGTGGGTTAGATCTTGATGAGTTCTTGAATAGAGAATATCAACTAATTTAAAAAGTAGCTGATTCCTAGGAATTCGGTCTCCTTCTTGAAGTCGAATGACATTTTTTGCAAACTCTTCGGGATTACCAATACCATAAATACAGCTTACAGAAGCTACCACAATGACGTCTCTTCTACCTGTTAATAATGCAGAGGTTGCACTCAATCTGAGCTTTTCGATCTCTTCATTGATCGAAAGGTCTTTTTCGATATAAGTTCCAGAGCTAGGAATAAATGCCTCTGGTTGATAATAATCGTAATAAGAAATGAAATATTCTACGGCATTATCAGGGAAGAATTGCTTGAATTCCCCATAAAGTTGGGCTGCAAGAGTCTTATTATGACTTAGAATCAAGGTTGGTTTTTGAACCTCCTGGATTAGGTTTGCTACTGTAAAGGTCTTCCCAGAACCTGTCACACCCAATAAAACTTGGGCCTTATCCCCATCGCGAACACCTTGAGCCAATTGCTTGATTGCTCCTGGCTGGTCTCCGGTAGGTTGATAATCAGATGTTATTTTGAATTCCATAATTCCTTTTCAAACCTTGATAACAAACAGCCCTACCCTAAAAGTTTATTCAAAACCAAATTCAGGCCTTTATTGGCTTATATTTTTCAATATTATAATACAGATAATTGGTTCTAAGGATCACAACCAAGAAAATCGGAATCAAGCTTGGGTGGAAAGATTCCCATCCCATAATCCAAAATACAACAGCGGCATCTGCCAATATTAAAGCTGCTAAAAGGTAATTTCTCACCCAGATTTTGAGATTCTTTTTTGCCAATGCAATTGCTAAAACCAAATGGCCAGGGAAAGCCCATAAAATGTTCCAATTCCACTTAGTCGCACTATGATCCGTAGCAAACCAAAGCAAGAAAATCACAATTCCTAAAATTCCTAAAATTGAGAATAGAGCTATATCAAAACCGATAAACAGCTTTTTCTTTTTGAAACCAATAAAAGTGATTGCTATAAATCCAATCGCGATCAACCAAAATATCCAGTATGGATTTATCGAACTCATTGAATTATCTGGTTTTGGAAAATCCAAAATAACCGTGGATTCCCTCACTAAAGGTCGAGTCGGCCCATCTCCTTGGATTTCGGCTCGTGCAAATGCCTGCTCCATATAGTCTGGCAAAAACTGTTCTTCTTGTGGAGTGGCATCTCTGTCAATCACAGCTCCAAGAGCTAAATCAATCCCTAAATCCGCCCATGGCATTCTCAAGACATATTCATCAATCAGATTCCTGAATGTTTTCTCATCAGCGACCTTCTGATCATCATTCCAAACCAAATCATCGCCAAGGACCAAATCCATCGCATCACGAATACGAGTAGCACAATTGTCAAAAAAGAAATCATAGCGATAATACCTTCTATCGGGCATGTAATTGACTTCCAAAAACTCCAACATGTATTGGGTTTGCTCAGGAGACAAGTCCAAGACTTGCTCTCGAACTGCTCTTCCCTCAGCATGATAGGCCGCTAAAAAATCAGAGTAAGTACTGACGCTGAGCATATAATCCAACTTCCCTGAAGCAAACTTCCCATAGAAATTTGGGGTGTTGAAGTTAAATGTGCCATAGTTAAAGACGTAATCAGTCCTTTTCGACTTATCCAATACCCTTATAGCACTATGACCAAAAGCCATATACAATTCATCTCCAGGATCGCAAGTCAATAAACTGATTCGGTATTGTTGGGCTTTAGCAATTGAAACTAGCGAAACTAACAATACAAACAATATACCTATTACTTTCTTTTTACGAATCATTTCGTTAACTTAAACTACTTTTTTAGAAATACTTTTATCATGGCAGGTAGGGATACGAAATCAGTCCAATTGTTCCTTTTCGTTGGCCGAATATACAGCATTCTATCGGCATTAGTAGGAGTATGCTTTATTCAAATAGAAGCCAATTGTCAGGAAATAAATGCTTATAAGACTATCTCTTCTGGTAACTTCAATACTCTAAGCATTTGGCAAGTTTATAATGGAACAAGCTGGAATCCAGCTACGAATTTACCTGATCAAACTACAGACATTTATATTGATCAAACTCATCTACTCACTCTATCTCAAAACGAACAAGTCAAAAGTCTATTTATCAATGCTGAAACTGGTGCTAATCAAAAATTAAACTTAAATGGGTTCAATTTAGATGTCTTTGGGAGCTTAAATGCATTTTCCGGAGCAGCACCAGGCTCCCCATCCGGAGCATGGAACAGTCAAAATTGGATAGGTAATTCTCCTTCAAGCACTATTACATTTCGAGGTTTGAGTCGAGTTATCATCCCTCTAAATTCATGGAGCGGATTTACAACGAATAGCCGATATTCTGTAATATTTGATCCAGACTCCGGAGCAGAATTGGTGGTAGAGGAACCTTTTAAGTCTCTGAGTTTTCTAATTGCAAACGGAACAGTCCGACAAAAGCTAGACACCTCAGTCTCTCCCAACTTTTGCCCTTCATTTTCTTTTAACAATGAAACATTAGTCTATGGTCCAGGACCTTTTGGGACGTTTATTATTGAATCTGGTGGAACTTTGGTGAGCGATTGTAATGATGATATTATTTTTCGTTCCAATACAACAAGTTCATTGCTATTTGACTTACAATCTAGAGGTCAGTTGGTCTTTGAAGGGAATGCTCCCAAAATGGAAGTTGCCAATTTTCAATTAAATGGGACTTTGATTTACCGAGGTAGTACCGGTTCCAAAATTTTTGTCGCTAGCACTTTTTTAGACGCAGGCATTCCTAGTCAAATCCACTCTCTTGAACTTCAAAGCAACAATAATCTCACTTTGCCTGCCTCATTATCCTTTTCAGGAGATATTATAAAAAGTGGAGCGGGAAATTTCATCGGAACTAATACCCATCTGTATACCAATGGATTCAGTGAGCAGCATATCCCAGAACTGACAATTCAGGATTTTACGCTCAGCAAACCAAGCTCCTCACTTATTTCATCAGGAGATTTGGAGGTCTTGAGAAACCATTACATGTATTCAGGGATATTGGATTTAGCTAATCATAATTTAGAATTGAACTCTTCCGGATTAGGGGGACTGAATTATTTCGGAGGCAGCTGGAAAAGCATCAATCAATTTACCTATTTCAACACTCCCAATCTTCTCACTTCGGCAAATGCAACATTTCCATACGAGGATCAGACCAATGGTGGCTTGAGGAAAGTGCAATTGCTAGGTTCCACTGCAGGTGGAAACCTCACAATCAACTTCACTCAATATCCTGGAGCAGAATACAATTCAAGTTTTAATGATAATGATGGCACACCTATCCTATATCGCCTATTTTCTTATTTCCAATTTTCCGGATTAAACTCTAGTACAAATCTCCTTGAAATGAGAATTTCCGCTCATCAATTAATAGTAGATGACGTGGATGATCTTAGAATAGTAGGAACAGGGTATGCTGCACCAGGCTCACATTTACCTGGATTGGACCCAACAGAATTATGGGCTAGAAGGCAGATTTCAATTGATGATTTATCAGGTGTCAATTTCACAATTGGCAGTTACAGAACATTAAGCATTTTGCCAATCGAATTGCTGACATTTGATGCGTTTTGGCAAAATAAAAATGCAATCATTTCTTGGTCATTTGTTGACTCTAAGGATTTACAAATTGAACTATATAGATCAATAGAAGACACAAATAACTGGATGAATATCGACCAAATAACTTCAGAATCATCCTCCCAAAACAAATTTCAAATATTGGACCCGTCAGCTTCCGTTTTTAAATCCAATTATTATAAGTTGAAGATCATGGACCAAGACAACTCTGTTCATTGGAGTAAAATAATCAGACTTGGCCCACTGAATTCTCCTGAATCCAATATTAAAATATATCCTAATCCATATTCCTCTGGCGAACTTTCCATAGTTATACCTTTAGAATATGACGCGAATACAGCTATCATTCAGATCATAAAAATTAATGGAGAAGTAATTTATGAATCAAACCTCAATCAAAGTCAAATGATCGAAAAGCTAAAAAGCCTTCCAGCTGGTTCATATTTAATTAGATTTTTTAATGACGCAGAATTTCAATTGATTCGTTGGATTCGTAGATAAACTCAGATTATCAAAAACCCAAATTGAGTTTCCTCCAATTTTTCTATCTTGAAAGTTCAACCTTAACCCAACCTATGACCATTTTATATGTATTGATCAGTATTGCCATTTTGGTACTATTGATCGTCTGGGCAAAGCTCAATCCATTTTTGGCTTTTTTGATTTCTTCTATTTGTGCTGGCTTTTTATTGGGAGTTCCTCCAGAGCAAATTGCCAGTTCAGTTCAAAATGGAATGGGGCACCTATTGGGGGATCTGGTCATCGTCATCGTAATGGGAGCAATGCTTGGAAAGCTAGTCGCCGAAAGTGGAGCCGCACAAAGGATAGCGAATTTCTTGATGAAGGTTTTTGGAGAAAAACATATCACGTGGGCTATGTCTTTGACCGGTTTGGTAGTAGGAATCCCACTTTTTTACAATGTAGGCTTTGTACTATTAGTGCCTTTGGCTTTTACGGTAGCCTATCAATATAAAATATCTGCAGTTTATGTCGGAATCCCATTATTGGCTGCACTTTCCGTCACTCATGGATTTCTACCTCCACATCCATCTCCAGCTGCTTTGGTGGCTCAATTTGATGCCAATATGGGTTTAACCCTTTTTTATGGCTTCTTGATCACTATCCCAACGGTGGCAATCGCGGGTCCCATCTTTGCCTCAAGGCTAAAAAATATCGAAGCGAAACCTCTGAAGACATTCCAGGCAGAAATAAAAGATGAAAGTGAGTTACCTGGAATTGCCAATAGCTTTATAACAGCTCTATTGCCTGTAGTCCTATTGGTAAGTACGACCGCACTAAACTTAAATATTTCACCGGAAAGCTCATTTGCTCCAATCGTAAGCTTCATTTCTGATCCAGGCATGGTTATGTTGATTTCCGTGCTTATTGCGACATACACTTTAGGTTTAAAAAGAAAATACTCCATGAGTCAAATCATGGATCTTTATACCCAAGCGACAAAAGACATCGCGATGATCTTGTTGATTGTTGCTGGAGCTGGGGCATTGAAGCAAATCTTCACTGATTCTGGAGTTAGCTTGGTCATTGCCGAAGGATTGAAAACTTGGCAGATGCATCCATTGGTTTTGGCTTGGTTGATCACAGCAATTATTCGAGTTTGTGTTGGGTCAGCAACCGTGGCTGGACTAACTACAGCAGGTATTATAGCTCCTTTGGTAACAACCATGAATGTAGATCCAAATCTTCTAGTTTTGTCTATCGGAGCCGGAAGTTTGATGTTTTCACATTTCAACGATGCCGGGTTTTGGATGTACAAAGAGTTTTTTAATGTCAGCATTAAAGACACCATCAAAACCTGGTCAGTGATGGAAACATTAGTCGCCGTATTTGGACTAATTGGTGTATTGATTTTAGACTTGTTTATTTAAAAATATATGGAAACAGCAGAAAGTAACTTTGCAAAATTAGGACTCAATCTACCACCTGCTCCCAAACCATTGGGAGTTTACAAGCCTTGTCTCATTGATGGAAAATATTTGTATCTATCAGGACACGGAACAGTCCAAGACGATGGTACTTTGATCATCGGAAGAATCGGGGAGGATATGGATATGGATCAGGGAAAATTGGCAGCCAGACAAGTCGGATTGGCCATGCTTTCCACTATCAAAGCGAATTTGGGATCTTTGAATCGAGTGAAAAGAGTCATCAAGGTTCTCGGAATGGTCAATTGCATTTCCACCTTTGAAAAACATCCATTCGTCATCAATGGAGCAAGTGAACTCTTTGCTCAAGTATGGGGAGAAGAAAATGGAATTGGAGTACGTTCTGCTGTAGGAATGGGAACACTTCCAGATAATATCCCTGTGGAAATCGAAGCTATGTTTGAATTGCATGAAGGAGCCTAAGGCTCCACCAATGCTTTATAGGACTCAAAGATATTCAAGACATCCTTGACATAGTTTACTGCCAAATGACCTTTGGCAAACCCACTTTTGACTATAGGATCCCGATAATATTCGGGATCACTTTTTAATTCCAGAAAAGAAGCGACGTCTTTCCAGCTTTGAGTATTTGCACCATACTTTAGGGCCAATCTCCAAGCATCCTCCACATGACCATGGCCAATATTGTAAGAAGCTAAGACAAATTTGATCCTCTCATTGGTTTCAGGGACTCTCTCCATCCAAAACTTATCCAAATACCTCAAGTACCGGATTCCTCCCATTAGTGATTGAGTTGGGTCATTAGGGTTTTCCACCCCAAACCGTTCCAAAGTAACAGGCATCAGTTGCAAGAGACCTTTGGCTCCAGCATATGAAGTAGCCGTAGTATCAAATCTGGATTCTTTGTAAACCAATGAAGCGAGAAGTCTCCAGTCCCAACCTAATTCTCCAGCTCCTTCTTGAATTAGCTCGTCATAGACAGAAATTCTATTTCCTGCCAAAGAAGAAAATGGACTAGTTGATCTGAAATAGCTATTCTTTGAATTAAGAAAGTACTTCGCGTATAGCATCGGAATAAATTGCTTTTGTTTATCCTCTAGCCATTGGTTGACTGACTCTAAAAGTTTTGGAGAATTGTCACGGACGACCCAGGAGACATTTTCAGCATCTGTCACTTTCCATTTGATGTCCAATCCTTCATAATAGGTAGCATTTGCCAATGCAATATTTTGATCTGCAAGCGTATACTTTATTTCACCCTCCACTACTTGATCAATCAACGATTCTTCATGAAGCGGAGACTCCATGACCATAAAATCCACTTGAAGAGAATCCTTGATTTTACAAAGTTGAGATTTGTAAATAGCACCATGTCTTACATAAACAGTGTCCGATTGCAAATCTTCCCAAGATTGAATCGATTCGTTTTCACGGCTGACTAAAACTGTACTGATTTTTCCTAAAGGAGAGGTAAATGTTGCTTTGCTTTCCCGATCAGGATTAGTCTCCAAATTCATAGCAATGATATCCACCCGACCATCATTTAGATACTCAAATGCTTTATCAATATCTGAAACCAAAACGAGATTGAGCTGAACACCAAGTCTTTTTGCTAGGTCTCGCAAAAGCTCGTATTCATACCCCATTCTTCTACCTCGATAGATATAAAAACCAGTAGAATTATTATCCACAGCAGCTCTAATAAAGCCACGGGTTTTTATTCCTTCTAAATCTAGAATGTAAGTTTCTTTGGCAAAGGGATCCTGAAAATGCTTCTCCAAAAAGGTGCATTGCACACCAAAAAGCAAGATTATCAGGGTTCCAAATAGAATGATGACTCCTTTTCTCATACACTGGGACTAGGCCCCGGATGTTCCGAAAGGTCTGATAGTCAAAGTGTATGCCAAAAAGAAAATGGAAATCTTAATAAATAAAAAAGGGCGATTGAGATCGCCCTTTCATTTAATTTTCTTCAGGTAATTCGAGTTGCTCAAAACTGTTCTCAAAAAATATCTTTCCAGACAATCTCATTAGCTCAATTTCCTGCTCTTTGATATTATAAATCGAAGTAATCAATCGATTTTCTGCAGTCAATAAATTCACCTGCGCGTCTCTAAATTCCAAATACGAAGCGATACCCAATCGGAACCTTTCTAGAGCAATTTCAGAACTCTCTTTGGCCACGGCATAGTTTCTCTGTTCAATTTCCAACAACTCTCTATTGTTCACATAGGTATTGAAAGCTCGATACAAATCAGACTTTAACTGAATTTCAAATTGATCAACCGCATAGCCTTGGATCTTCTGTTGGACTTTCGCATTCTGAATTCTTCGGTTCAAAGTAAAACCTGAAAACAGATTCATAGTCACGTTCCCTCCGTAATTAAATCCTGATCTTTGATTTTGAATCAAAAACCCTGCATCTGAATTTGAGGTATTGTTGACATAATTTGCATTTAAGTTGACAGCTGGGAGCCTAGACACTTGCAATTCCTTCATTTGAAGAAAGGCATCATTCTCTTGTCTTTGGATAACTAACCATTGCTTGTTGTCCATAAAAGCATTCTCCTCCAAATCCAACAATCTAAGTTCTTCACCTACATTAATTGTGTCTTGGATAGAGAACTCAGTATCTGGACTCAAAGCCATCAGTTCATTCAAGTTAATCCTAGCAGCCTTGATTACCTGATTTTGGGTTTTCAGCAAACTCAAATCACTATTATAATCCACTTCCGCCGTTAAGAAATCTCTTTTACCTGCACCTCCCAATTCATATTGAGCCTGAGCAATGTCCAAACGAGCCTGGCTCAACTCTAAGGTTCTTTCCAAAACCTTATATCTCTGAAGTTCTAAAACCAAACGATAGTAAGCAGTAGAAATACCAGCGACGGTATTCTCAACTGCCACTTTTGCCTGCAGCTCAGAGATCTCTTCCAAGACGCCAAGTCTTTTCAAAACCACAATAGCTTCTGGACGGAATCCATAGATACCTGCAAGGGTAAAGTTCTCCGTTCTGGATTTCGCACCATCAATTTGGCGTGGCTCTGGATCACTGACGAATGTCTGAGTTACATTTTCCTTTGAAAAGCTCCTTGCATAGGTTGCGTCAATAACCGGCAAGAAAGCTCCCCATCCGATCCGAATATCACCTTGTCTCAAATTGACGGTTTCCACCGCCATTTTGATATCGAGGTTATTTTCTAAACCAGTCTGGATCGCCTTTTCGAGATCCAAAGGTTCTGTAGATTGAGCAAAGGAATAATGTATAAAAAGGCTCAATACGAGCCCCAAGCATAACTTCTTCATTAAATTCTGGCTAGTCTTCCTTCTTTTGAAGTCAAATATGTATAAATAGCTGGGATGACAAATAATGTCAAGATGGTTGCAAAGGCCAATCCTCCGATTACTGCTGCTCCCATAGGAACTCTACTTTCGGCACCAGCTCCCAAGGCCAAGGCGATAGGCAAAATCCCTAAAATTGTTGATAGCGAAGTCATCAAGATTGGTCTGAATCGTGCGACCGCAGCCCCATAGATTGCTTCTTTGACATCCATCCCACTTGCTTTTCTTTGATTGGCAAATTCCACAATCAAAATACCGTTTTTGGTTACCAAACCAATCAACATGATGATTCCGATCTGACTGAAAATATTCAAGGTGAAATTGAAAGCCCATAAGGTCAATAAAGCTCCAAAAATCGCCAGCGGCACAGTAAACATGATTGTCAATGGATCCAAGAAACTCTCGAATTGGGCTGACAGCACCAAATAAATCAAGATCAAAGCAAATAAGAATGCGAAGATCAAACTGTTGGAACTTTCTCGGAATTCTTTCGATGGCCCGGCAACATCTGTTGCAAATGAATCATCCAAAACTTCCGCTGCAATTCTATCCATTTCATCCAAACCATCGCCAATTGTAAATCCTTCCGCTAGGTTAGCAGATACAGTAGCTGAAACGAATCGGTTAAATCTATAAAGCTGAGGAGGGGTGCTCTTCTCCACTACTTTCACCAAGTTATCCAATTGTACCAATTGGCCGTTTTCTGCTCTTACATAAAGCATTCTCAAGTTTACAGGCTCATTTCTATCTTCCAATTGCATTTCACCTACTACTTGATATTGCTTTCCATTCATGATGAAATAGGCAAATCGCTGTCCTGAGTAGGAAAGTTGAAGGGTTCTGGCAATTTCTTGAACTGACACTCCAATATTCCTTGCTTTCTCTCTATCAATCTCAATTTCCAATTCAGGCTTGGTAAATTTCAAATTGATATCGGCGAAAATAAAAGTGGAGCTTTGTCCTACTCTCTCCATAAAAGTAGGGATCACTTCTTTTAATTTTTCCAAAGTAGGAGCCTGTAACACGTATTGCACTGGTAGACCTCCCCTTCTATCCCCAATAGACTGAGGCTCAGAAGCAAAAGCTCTAACAGAAGTATAGCCTTTTAACTTTTGATTGATTTTAGTGAAATACTCATGCTGAGTCATCGATCTATTTTCAGCATCAGTCAATATAAATCTGACAAATCCCGAGTTGGTACTGGAAGAACCAAAGCCTGGAGAAGTAACTGATATCAATCCTGTAACTTCATCAGCTGGAAACGTCTGTTTAAAATCAGCAACCATTTCGTCGATCACTCGATCCATATAACCAAATGTTGCTCCTTCTGGGCCTGACAATTGGATTCTTATCTCACCTCTATCTTCAACTGGAGAAAGTTCTGAAGGAATTTGATTGAACAACCAATAAATACCGAAGACCATGAATCCAATTATTGGGAAAGCTACCCATCTGAAATTCATAAACCAGCTCAAAGCTCGATCATATCTGTCATTGATCCAGACAAAACCAGGCTCAGTGAAATTGTAAAACCAATTATGCTTCTCTCTTCTCTTCAGTAATCTAGAGCTAAGCATTGGTGTCATTGTCAAAGCCACAAAAGATGAAATAATCACCGATCCCGCTACTACAATACCGAATTCTCTAAATAGACGACCTGTCGTTCCTGTCAAGAAAATTACCGGCAAGAATACAGCTGCAAGAGCTACAGTAGTTGCGATTACCGCGAAGAAAATTTCCTCAGCTCCCTGTTGAGCTGCTTGAAGTGGTTTTTCACCTTTTTCGATCCTCGTATAAATGTTTTCCAGTACCACAATGGCATCATCCACCACGAGACCAATCGAAAGGACTATACCCAATAAGGTCAATACGTTGATGGAGAAATCCATCATATACATGATAAAGAAGACCCCAATCAATGAAATCGGTATCGTTATTACCGGAATAAAGGTAGTCCTCCAGTCTCTCAGGAAAAGGAAAATGATAGCTACTACTAGAATAAAGGCAGTAATGATAGTCTCCTGTACTTCAGAAATTGAGCTTCGGATATACTTTGTGGAGTCAAAACCAATTTCAAGCCCTACGTCAGCCGGAAGGTCTTTTTTGATGTATTCCAATCGTCTATAGAATTCATCAACAATCTCAATATTATTAGAACCTGGAAGTGGAACTAAAACCACACCTACCATCGGAACTCCGTCCCTTTTTAAGACCGTTCTTTCGTTGAGTGCTGCCAACTCTGCACGGCCCACATCTTGGAATCGTACAATATTATTTTGATCCTCCTTAATAATCAATTGATTGAACTCATTAGGCGTCGAAAGCCTACTTTTAGTTCGAACTGAAAGCTCAATTGTTTCTCCTTCAATTCTTCCAGAAGGCAATTCCACGTTTTCAGATTGGACTTTAGAAAGGACATCCAATGGAGTCACTCCATAAGACGCCATTTTCAGTGGGTCCATTCTTAATCGGATAGCGTATTCCTTTTCTCCCCAAATCTGGACTCTGCTGACTCCAGGAATGGTCTGCAATCTCTCTTTAAATATGTTTTCAGCGATATCTGAAAGATCCAACAGACTTCTTTCATCACTTTTTACATTCAAAAAAACGATCGGCTGGGAATCAGCATCGGCTTTTGAAACAACAGGAGGTTCTGCATCTGGAGGCAGGTTTCTTTGGGCACCAGACACTTTATCTCTTACATCATTGGCAGCAGCTTCCAAATCCGCTCCGATGTCAAACTCCACCGTAATACTACTAGAACCGTCATTTGACGAAGATGTCAAAGATTTGATTCCCTGGATTCCATTGATCGCCTCTTCCAATGGTTCAGTAATCTGTGCTTCGATTACATCTGCATTGGCCCCAACATAGGTTGTTCGTACGTTAATGATTGGAGGATCCACACTTGGGAATTCTCTAATCCCCAATAAGGATATCCCTATCGCTCCAAAAAGGAGGATTACCAAGGACATCACAATGGCCAATACTGGCCTGTTGATACTTAAACTGGAAAGACTCGCCATCTTAATTGATTTGTGTTGGATTCAAAGGCATTCCTTGACGGACTTGCAACACTCCAGTAGCCAGGACCAACTCTCCTTCCTCAAGCCCGCTAAGAATCTGAACATGAGTGTCAGTTCTTGTACCAATTTCGACTGTTTTAGCTTGAGCTTTGTTATCTGGGCCTACTACATATACTTTATACCCCTGCAGTTCTGGAATAATTGACTCTGCAGGTACCATTAACGCATCTTCTGTTACGTCTAATACAAATCGAATTCTCACGTACATTCCAGGCAAAAATCTACCTTCTTTATTTGGACTCTGAGCTCTTAATTTCAATGTTCTTGTTGCCGCATCAATTTGCGGTTCGAAAGCATATACTGTCCCTTGAACTTCCTGAGGGCTAGATTCATTTGTGAAATAAATCGGAGCTCCGATAGTTACCTGATTTGCATATCGCTCAGGAATGGAGAACTCAATTTTTATCGGATCGATATTTACTATACTTGCAATTATGTCTGAGGTACCAATTACACTTCCTTCGGAAACTAAGCGAAGACCTAATTTTCCGTTGAATGGTGCTCTAATTACTCGCTTTTCCAACTGAGCTTCTACCAATTTCAAATCGGACAAAGTAGTATTGTATTGATTCAAAGCAATGTCATATTCTTCCTGGCTGATTGCCTCTCTAGCCAACAATTGCTTTTGTCTATTCTCTTGAGTTTCGAAAAGTTTCTGAGTGTATTGCAATCTTTGATATTGAGCCTGAAGCTCATCATCATCAAGGTATAACAATGGAGTACCTTTGCTTACATATTGACCTTCTTTGAAAGCAATTCTTGTCACTAATCCAGAAACCTCAGGGCGAATATTCACGGATTCATTTGGCAAAATAGTACCTGTGACTTGCAATTGGTTTCTTAGGGTTTCTTGTTGAAGTTTTACCACACTAACTGGCAAATCTTGAGGAGCACCAGGTCCTGCTCCTGAAGAGGTCACAGAGTTTTCATTCGAATTTCTATTATCCAGTCTTGGATATAAAAAAGCGACGATCACTAAAACGATGATGGCAACGATCACTATGACCTTAGTCTGTTTTTTCATGTAGAAAAGAGCTGATTTGTATTTGGTTTAGCTAGAATATGAAAGCCTGAAAAAGCCTATTTGTTTTCAAAAAAATTCAAAAATTGTGATTCACAATATTCGAATTATGCAATTTCAATTATCCATAATCTGTCAGATATCGAAATTACAGAACCTTTCCTAGGAAAAATTTATAAAAGATACTGGAGGCAAATGAGCTCAATCAATGGAAAAATAGAGGGATGCTATTTTTAAAAATTCCATCCTAATGTACTTTGAATTACATAATCTAGTGGAGTTGCACCAGTGGTAGGCTTACTATCATAATTGAATGAAGATCCTATTTTAACAAAAAAATCTTTGTAGAAATCGTATTTCAGATCAATCCGGAAATCAGATCGAATTCTATCTTTTTCCGAAAAACTTTCATAAAAAATCATATTAAAAAGTATATCAAAACCTTCAACATCATAGAATGAAAGACTGGTGCTCAGAACACCTTCCAAAGAAGAATTTGGGGGAAGCTCATTCATAAATTCCTCATTATTAAAGTTAAGACCAGTCTGAACCATCCACATTGATTTTGATTGATTAATCAAGAATTTTCCGAATCCAACCTTAGAATCTATTCTTAGCTCCAGCAATTGCTGATTGTTTTTTAAAAAATTAACCCAAGCCATAACATACCACTCTTTAGGCAAATAGATCAAACCAGTAATTCCACTATCAAATCTTTCAATTGGGTTAGCTTGCTCCTGCCGGGATTGAATAAAATTCATTGTTCCAAATAGTGCCCATGAGTTTGCATTATAAGTGGCAAATCCTCGAAAAGAATATTGTCTCAATTTATTTGACCGTGCCAAGTTGAACCCCAAACTTATTTCCCCACTCATTCTACTGATAAAATCTTGGCTTATTTCATAAAATTGAAGAACCTCATTCGGTTTTAAGTGCAAGGTATCACCCTTGGATAGGTTCATTTTATTGGATTGCCTTTTGCTTGGATTTGAGATTAAGATATCCAATTCATCATTTTCAAATCTCAAAAAATCAGCCTCGTAGTGTTCTCCCGAATTAGTTGAAAGTAAAAATTTTTGATTTGTGACCATTTTTGAAATCAAATCCCACTTTACTTTGATATTATTCTCAGAAAATGGTACATCAATATTCAAATCCCCCCTTTCCATAGATTTGATTTTACCTATCAGAATTGTCCCATCCATCAAAAACAAAGAATCGCTGGCGATTTGGGCCATTCCATCAAAGATGAAAAAAAACCAAAAAGCCAACGATGCTATATATTTCATTTGACCAGACTTGATCAATATTACAAACTCCAGCCTACCGTCGTTTGGAAAATGTAATCCAGGGTAGTTGCTCCCGATACTGGTTGGTTATCGTAGTTGAGTGTCGTACCCAAATTCACATAGAAATCAGATAGGAATTCATATTTGACATCAAATTTAAAGTCAGTTCTAAATCGACCCTTCTCTGTTAAGCTTGGATAAGCAGTCACATTGGTCAAAAGTGTCAAATCTCCAATATCATACAAACTCAATTCCGTACCAATAAATGCTTCCCCAGAGCGTCGGTTTGGACTATCATCAAAATATTGTTCGTTGTTTAAGTTAGCACCAACTTGGAAACCAAAATAGGACTTATTGGTATGGACAACATATTTACCAATACCTGCTTTATTACCTACTCGAGACTTGATCAACTGCTCTGTATTGGATAGGAAAGTCAAATCATAGATTAGGAAGAAATCCCTTGGCAAAAAATAAGTAAAGGAAAAGTTCGCATCAGTACGCTTGGTAGGATCCACCTCGTCCTGATTAGAGCGAAGACTATTAAAAGAAGCATTCATTTTCCATCTATCTGCCAAATACCCCAAGGCACTTCGCAGGTTAAAAGTCCTCAGATTGTTTGCCTTGGTAAGGCTCCAACCCAAATCGATACTAGCTGATAGCCTACTCCAGAACCCTTCATCTAAAGCATTCAAATAAACCACATCATCTAACAAGACAATCAAGTTTTCGGTACCTTCTGTATCTTGGGAGATTTCCTTTTTTCTTAATCGAATCAATGCGTCAGGATCATAATAGTTGATCATGATAGTACTATCAGAAACAGATCTGATTTTCCCATTATATCTCCTCCCATTGGCAAGAGTGATCAAATAATTGGTTTTGGATTTTATGGAAATAAGCTCTTCCCATTTGGCTTTAAAATCACTATCTGAATAATCGGTTTCGATAGTGATCACCCCACGATCCATACTTTTGATCTCTCCAACTACTACGTCATTATTCTTAAAAATCAATGAATCTGTCTGTGCTTGAGAAATTCCAAAAAACGCGAAAAGAAAAATTAGTGAGAAGTATAACTTTTTCATATTGCTTTGATAAGGATTGGTTTTGACTTAAAAATAAAAAAAGCGCCTCCAAATGAAGGCGCTTTTCTAAAAATTTTTATCCTAAAATTAATTGAAGATATATCTGATACCTACTTGCATTCTCCAAGTATCGGAAAGAGAAGTAGAAGTTCTGAACGTTTCAGTTGGGAATTCTGATGTTCCTGATACTGTGTTCAATCTATAAACAGGCTCTCCAGAATCATTGTTTCCTCTGTAGTTAAGAAGTGTGCTTTGGTAAGCAAACTTTGGAACTCCCCAATCAGAGTTAAACATATTTCCAATATTTAAGATGTCAATAGACAACTGAAGCTTATTTTTATCATCAGATGTAAACAAAATATCTTGAGTAAATCGAAGGTCAAATCTATTAACCCAAGGTCTTACTGCTCCATTTCTTTCCGCAACAGATCCTCTATTGTCACTCAAATATTTGTCCTGATCAATGTAAGCATCTAAAACACTTGCTTGTTCAGCAGCAGTAACAGTAGCTCCGTTTAATGTAAATTCTTCAAACTCTAATTCACTTGCATTATTTGGAATATACATTAGTCTGTTGGATGCATCTCCAAAATTACCTGAGTAAGTGTATGAGAATCTTCCAGCATCAGCTCCTTCGTAAAACAAAGTCACAGTAGAAGTTTTGGTTTCATAAGAGATTGATCCAATAACTCTATTTGGAATATCAAATCCAGCATAGCTCAACTGAGGGTTATTTCTGTCAGAAACCACAGTGCTTGGCCACAATGAAATCGCCTGAGATCCGTTAGCCGCATCCAAGTCTCTTGATCTTGATCTAGTATAAGCTACCATCGCAGAGAATCCACTTTCAAATTGCTTTTGCAATTGCGCTGTCAAAGAGTAGTAATCAGCTTTTTCCTTTGCATTTGTCAAATAGAAAACGTTTCTGAAATCAGAATCATCAGAATAGTTGGATCCTTCCCAATAAGGTCTGGTATCAGGGCCACTAAGGTTTCCATCAGGAGATCTTAGAACTAGGTTTTCAGCAATTGGTGTAGAAACATCCTTGGAATAAATAAATTCCAAAGTACCGATGATTCCGAATGGCAATACCTGATCCACTGCAACATTACTTCTCCAAACTTGAGGCAATTTGAAATCTTTGTCTGTTAAGTTTAACTCATTGGACAATGACTGACCTGGGTTTTCAGGGTTTCCGTAAGTTACATCAGGGTTGAATACATAGTTTGGACCTAAAGCTTCAACGACATCGTCACCTTCGTAACCCAATCCACCTCTTACTACTCCTGAACCATTAACCTGGTTAGACAACCATACGAAAGGAATTCTACCAGAGAAGATACCTGTACCACCTCTTACTTGAGTAGTTCTATCTCCTTTTGCATCCCAGTTGAAGCCTACTCTTGGAGACCAAAGAGGGTTTACTTTAGGGAATTGACTTACATCTGGAGTAATCGTACCATTAGAAGACTCAAAAGTTTTGTTAAGATCATCCAATAGTTCATTTGAAGGAATATCAATTGGATAGAATGGGAAATCAACTCTCAAACCACCAGTAACCTTCATTTTTTGGGTGATTTGGTACTCATCCTGAATATAGAATCCAATTTGACCAAATTTAGTCTGATCAACAGGAGGTGTAGTGGAACCATCCAATGCATATCCTTTTGCAAAAGCCTCTGGATAAGCTCCAGTATTTTGATCAATAACTGTACTTACAAAATCATCATATGAGTTGAATCTGTAGAATCCATTAAACACAGGGTTGAAAGCGTTTTTGAAAGTCATGTATTCAAAATTCACCCCTAATGTATAGGTATGCTTGCCTTTGTAAATTGAGAAATTGTCAGTGAAGTTAAAGATGTTGTTTTCCAACAAGTTACCTACAGTATATAATTCATTACCTAGGGAGAAATAATAAAGTAGGTTTCCAGAAGCGTCTGGTTCCATTACCTCAATGAATGGGAATGCTTGTCCACCAGGAATACCTCTTTTAGGATCGGTAATAGATGTATATCCAATGTTTACCTGGTTAGACATATTAGCTCCTACTCGAGAGTTTACTTCAGCTACCCAAGACTGTACTTTTCTATCGTTAGTATAGTTGGCATTTCTAAAATTCATTGCCTCGATACCAGTACGACTTGTGTTTCTATATCTTGTAGATATATATCTTACAGAGTTACCATTTGTCGGTACATCAGTGAACGCTGTATAGTTATTGTATCGAAGGGAAACCTTATGGTTTTCATTTAAGTTGAAATCCAATCTGGCATTAAATCTCTCTTGCTCTGAAGCAAATGGGTAATTTTCATAAGGTCCAGTCTCATAGCCATAGATAGACATCATTTGTTGTCTAACGTAATCTAGTTGAGAAGCAGGAACTCTTGAAACAGTCAAACCATCAGGCTCCAAACCTGGTCTTGATGCAACTTTTGTAAAACTTGGTACAGCTTCAGTTTCTTTTTCGTAAGAAACAAAGAAGAACAATTTGTTTTTGATGATTGGACCTCCAAGTCGGAAACCAGCGATTTCATTTTTGGAATCACCTTTATTTAACCTAGTATCTCCAACTTTGTCACCGATCATCTGATCGTTTCTCAAATAGTAATATGCTGATCCAGAGAATTCATTTGTACCAGACTTTGTAATCGCATTTACAGAAGCACCTGTAAATCCTGCCTGGCGAACGTCATATGGAGCAAGGTTTACCTGTACCTCTTCGATCGCATCCAAGGAAATTGGGTTGGAACCTGCAAATTGACCTGAACCTAAACCGAAGTTGTTGTTATAAATATTACCATCAATAGTGTAGTTATTAAATCTACTAGAAGTACCAGCGAATGAAGTCCCGTTTGACTGAGGAGTCAATCGAGTAAAGTCATTGATATTTCTATTTACTGTTGGTAGCTTATTGATTGTCTGATTATTCAAGTTTAGAGCAGCACCGGTTTTATCAGCATTCATAATAGCATCTTTGCTAGCTACTACTTCGACTGCTTCAAGCTCTAAACCATCGGAAAGAGTGACATTGATTGTGTAATTTTGGCCAAGTCCTAAAACAATACTATCAAAAACTCTTTCTTCAAATCCAACAAAGGAAACGCGAACAGTATAAGGTCCACCTACTCTCATGTTAGGTAATACAAATCGACCTTCTAAGTTACTTACTGCCCCATAACGGGTACCAGATGGCTCATGGGTTGCTACAATGTTAGCACCAGGCAAAGTCTCTCCGGAAGAATCCGAAACAGTTCCCTGAATACTGGCAGTTGTAACCCCCTGTGACATTACCCATCCCGTGCTAAAGACGAATAGGGCAATACTCAACAAGTTTTTAAGTAAATTTTGCCTCATAATTTTTTGTTTTTGTAAAGTTGGTTTTGAAAATATTACTCGATGCAAATTTAATTTGGATCGGTAGGTTATTGGGGTACTCTAGGTTAAATTTCCGACTGCTAATTTCACATTTATTAACATAAAAATAATACGAATTCCCTAATTATATTTTCTTTTGAAAGATAAAAAGCGACCTTGAAATCGAAAAAATTCTGTCTTTCAAACAAAAACAACGATTAAATTCTAAAAAACTATAACTACGCCTTTCTTTTTAACTGCGTTGTTTTCAAAATACAATTTGGTGAAAATACTAAAAAATTATTCATCGCCATATATTTGACACTCAATCCCAAATTATCTCTGCTTTGAAAAACAAAAATATCATTTGGCTCTACATTTTTTTGTTTGCTTCCATCTTGCACCTATCATTCATATTGGAGGGGCTAGACACCTATAGATTCTATTCTAAACCTCTGATTTTATTGAGCTTAACCATTTACTTTTATCAAATCTCTAAACCTATTTCATGGACTCTACTCTCCAAAGCAACAATGGGCGCTTTGATATTTTCTTGGATAGGCGACATCCTATTGATGTGGGAGAACCTGTTCGTATATGGATTGGGAGCCTTTCTGATGGCCCATATTTGCTATATTATCGCCTTCAAGATTGGTCAGAGAAACCCCGGAAAAATAGGTGATATTAATTTTGTAAAAACCTTTTTAAGGAACCTCCCGATTTACATCCTTGCAGCCTTTACTTATTATCTGATCAATCCTCATTTGGGCCCTTTGAAAATCCCTGTGATCATCTACATTATCGTCATCGTCAGTATGGCGACAACAGCCACAGAGAGATATGGAAAATGTAACCCAGAATCATTTTGGCAAGTTTTTATTGGAGCCGTATTTTTCCTAATCTCAGATAGTATGATCGCAATCAATAAGTTTTACCAGCCATTTGAGGAAGCAGGAATCATTATCATGGGAACCTACTGCATTGCACAGCTCTTAATCGTCATGGGAATACGAGCCCATCTAATCAAACCATAAAAAAAGCTGCCCGAAGGCAGCTTTCATTTAACTTTTCAAATCAACTTTGATTGACAATTCTACCAGTTGATCATCAGCAATAGTACTTGGTGAATCAATCATCACATCCCTACCTGAATTATTTTTAGGGAAAGCGATATAATCTCTGATGGAATCAGATCCTCCAAAAATCGCACAAAGCCTATCAAAGCCAAAGGCAATTCCTCCATGTGGTGGAGCTCCGTATTCGAATGCTTCCATTAAGAAACCAAATTGCTTTTGAGCCTCTTCGTCGGTGAAACCAAGATGCTTAAACATCAATTTTTGAGTTTCCTTATCATGGATACGGATAGATCCACCTCCAATTTCAACACCATTGATTACCAAATCATATGCGTTTGCACGAACAGCTCCAGGATCAGACTCAAGCAAAGCAATATCTTCTTTCTTTGGAGAGGTAAATGGATGGTGCATTGCATGGAACCTGTTCGTTTCATCATCCCACTCAAACAATGGGAAGTCAACTACCCAAAGTGGTTTGAAAACAGTTCTATCACGAAGTCCTAAATCCTCACCCATTTTTAAGCGAAGTTCAGAAAGTTGCTTTCTGACAGTTTTCGTATCTCCACTCAACACAAGCATTAAATCTCCTGGCTCAGCACCGAATTTCTCTGCCCAGGCACCAAGAGCTTCCTGATCAAAGAATTTATCTACTGTAGATTTTAGACTTCCGTCAGCGTTGTATTTTACATATACCAATCCCTTGGCTCCTATTTGAGGTCTTTTCACCCATTCTGTCAAAGCGTCCAATTGCTTCCTGGTATATTCTGCTGCGCCTTTTGCGCAAATACCCACTACCAACTCAGCACTATCAAAAATTCCGAAACCTTTGCCTTGAGCCGCATCATTCAGCTCGACAAATTTCATATCGAAACGAACGTCAGGCTTGTCATTACCATAATATTTCATGGCATCAGCAAAAGTCATTCTCTTCACCTCTTCCAACTCGACACCTTTCACCTCTCTAAAGAGATGCTTAGTCAACCCTTCGAATGTGCTCAAGATATCTTCCTGCTCTACAAAAGACATTTCACAGTCTATCTGAGTGAATTCAGGCTGTCTATCTGCTCTCAAGTCCTCATCTCTGAAACACTTGACAATTTGAAAATACCTATCAAAACCAGAAACCATTAGCAATTGCTTAAAGGTTTGAGGGGACTGAGGCAAAGCATAAAATTCACCTGGATTGACTCTGCTAGGCACCACAAAATCCCTTGCTCCTTCAGGTGTAGATTTGATCAAAACAGGAGTTTCTACTTCAATGAAATCCTCAGCATCCATGTATTTTCTAGTCTCCTGCATCATACGATGTCTCAACTGAAGTTTTTCACGGACAACTCCTCTTCTCAAATCCAGGTATCTATACTTCATTCGAAGATCATCACCACCATCAGTTTCATCTTCAATAATGAATGGAGGAACTTTCGCAGGATTCAAAACAGTAAGTTCCGCCACTTTCACTTCGATTGATCCAGTTGGGATTTTGTCATTTTTGGAGGTACGCTCGATAACTACCCCTGATGCCTGAACTACAAATTCACGGCCTAATTGAGCAGCTTTTTCCAAAAGCGCTTTATCAGTACTTCCTTCTTCAAAAATCAACTGAGTAACCCCATATCGGTCTCTCAAATCGACCCAAATAAGTCCACCTTTATTTCTTACACGCTGAACCCAGCCAGCTAATTTGACTTCTTGATTGACGTTTTCGAGGCGTAATTCACCACAGGAATGCGATCTCAGCATAATCGAGTAATAATTTTTTAGAGCGTCAAAGATAAATAAATGACGGAGAGTAAGCCATCATTCTTTTGTTTTGATTAGAATAAAAACTTGGAAAAGGGATAAGTAAATAAACTTTCTAACGTTTACATTCCATACCTAAAAATTATTTAAAAGGATTCATATCCGAAAGTATATTATTTGGAACTGAAATTGCTTTCATTCAAAAGTTGAAAACCTTTAAAAATTTGCATTTAAGGCCTATTTTGCCTTGCTTGAAGGTTAATTAGAATCTGGTAAAACTTCACACCCATTTATGACAACAAAAAGGATAGGTTTAGCTGTATTATGTGCTGTTCTAGCAATAGCTGCCTGGCTCCAGTTTTCACCCAAAGCACAACCTGTAATTGTAGAAAAAGAATTAGCCTTGGATAGTGCTGCTATTGAAAAATCAAACGAGGTATTTCTATACGGGATCAATGTTACTGGTTTAAATATAGTCGAGGGAAAAGTAAGCAGAAACCAAACTCTAGCCACTATCCTCAGCCCTTTCAATGTACCTTATCAAATTATTGACGAGATCGCCAAAAAGTCAAAAGAGGTTTTCGATGTCAGAGGAATTGCAACCAACAAGAAATTCACTGTATTAACTCCATCTGATAGTCTACAAGCTAGATTCTTCATTTACGAGCCCAATCCTTCGGAATATGTGGTTTTTGACTTGGATAGTATGGACATCTACAAGGCCGAAAAGCCTGTGGAATATATTCAAAAAGAAGTTGGAGGTACTATTCTAAAAAACAGCAACCTTTCCACAGAAATGCTCAAGCAAGAAGTTGGATATGATGTTATTGATCAGTTTGCAGACTTATATGGATGGTCTGTGGACTTTGGCGCTTTGCAGGCTGGAGACGAATTTAAGGTAGTCTATGATGTAAAAATGATAGACGGAGAGGTAATCGGCATGGGTAATATCAAATCCGCATATTTCCAACACAGGGGCGAAGAATTTCATGCCATTCCCTTTGAGCAAAACGGGGAAGTAAACTTTTTTGATCAAGAGGGGAATAGTTTAAAAAAGGCCTTTTTGAGAGATCCACTCAAGTATTCAAGAATTAGCTCTCGTTATAGTAAAAGAAGATTTCATCCAGTACAAAAACGATACAAAGCTCATCTGGGGACGGATTATGCTGCACCAACCGGTACTGAAATCAGAGCTGTAGGGGACGGTACAGTCACAGATGCTAAATACACTTCTGCCAATGGGAACTATGTAAAAATCAAACATAATGGTACCTACACTACTCAATATTTGCACATGTCCAAGATTGGGAAAGGAATCAAGCCTGGAACAAGGGTAAAACAAGGTCAGGTGATAGGGTACGTGGGTAGTACTGGCTTAGCCACTGGTCCACATTTGTGTTTCAGATTTTGGAAATTTGGCAAACAAGAAGATTGGTTGAGAGAAAAACTACCTCCTTCTGAGCCCATTTTGCAAGAAAATAAAATTGCCTTTGAATCAACCAAATCAATTGTTTTACAGACTTTAGCTGCCATTCAAACTGGCCAAGAAAGTAAGCTTTTGGCAAAATCACCAGAAAAGGCATCTACATCAGGGGAATAAGCTCTATTCTTTCTTTCCATTTTATTGAGTGGATTAGATGGCGTAACTTGCCAGTCTAATCCACTTTTTTTATGAGTCAGGATCAGTATATACGAATTAATAAATACTTGAGTGAGGTAGGTTTTTGTTCTCGACGAGAAGCAGATAAGCTACTGGAAAAAGGAAGAATCACCATCAATGGTAAAAAACCAGAACTTGGAACCAAAGTAGGCCCTAACGACCAAGTTGAAGTAGATGGGAAACCTGTCGGCAAGCCTATTCAAGATCATACCTACATCGCTTTCAACAAACCTGTTGGAATTGTCTCAACGACAGATACTAAGGGTGAAAAAAATAACATCATCGATTATATCAATCATCCAAACAGGATATTTCCTATTGGAAGATTGGACAAAGACAGTGAAGGATTGATTTTTCTTACTAGTGAAGGAGATATCGTCAACAAAATCCTTAGAGCCGCAAACAATCATGAAAAAGAGTACATCGTAACTGTTGACAAACCTATTGATGATCGTTTTGTAAATAGAATGGCTTCTGGCATACCAATTCTTGGTACCGTTACTAAAAAATGTGACGTTGAGCGTATAAGTAAAAGAAAGTTCAGAATTATTCTTTCTCAAGGGTTGAACCGGCAAATTCGTAGAATGTGCGAATATCTAGGTTATTCAGTAATTCAATTGATTCGAGTAAGAATCATGAATGTTCATTTAGATCTCCCTACTGGAAAATGGAGAGATCTAACTCCAAAGGAGTTGAAAGAGATCAATTATCTCATTTCGGACAGTACGAAAACAGCAGATTAAAATTAAAAAGGGAGCAATTTGATTGCTCCCTTTTTCCTTTAAAGAGTTAGCTGGTTATTACATAGTATCTACCTTCTTCTGTCTTCCTGTGTAGGTGAAAGAAGATTTGCCTACTCTGAGCTCTGTTCTTCTGTTCAGCTGATGCATCGCATCGGTACAGGTCAGCTCGTTGCAGTCATTGATCGGATGGGTCTTGCCGAACCACTTCTCTTCCATTCTCTCTCCAGGTACTCCTCTGTTGGTCAGGTACTCCTTCACCACATCTGCTCTTCTCTCTGACAATGTCTGGTTGTATTCCTCACTGCCTCTCTGGTCTGTGTGACCTTCGATGTACAGCATCAGGTTCGGCATCCGCTTCA
>NZ_FRXN01000010.1 GCF_900148515.1 Algoriphagus zhangzhouensis
CTGAGATATCGGCTACATACACATCCATGCCTCCCACTCTCGGATGGCCTGTTGAGGAGAAGTAGAACTGGCTGTCTTTCTTAAATGGATGGGTTTCGTTGCCTTCTGTATTCACAGGGGCACCTAGATTCACCGGAGTACCGAAGTTCATCTCATCATCGTATTCGGAGTAGTAGATGTCATAGCCTCCCATACCACCCGGCATGTCTGAGGCAAAGTACAGTCTCTTGGATGATTCGTCCACAAAAGGATTCATCACCGAGTAGCCGATCGAATCGTTGAACGGTACCGGCATAAAGCCCTCCAGCGTGCCTTCAGGAGTCACATTGCTGTAATAGATCTCATTCTGTACCGTGATGTCTCTGTTCTTCTTTACTTTCTTGATATCTCTGGTCACTGAGTAGAACAACACTCCCGCTTCCTTGGCATAGCTCGGATCAGCGAAGTTGTAGGTTCCCGGAACATTGGAGATGATCTCTGTAATCTCTCCGTCTTCGTTCTCCTTGTAGACTGAGAAGTACTGGCGGCCGGTGTAGTCATTGCCTTCCTCGCTGAAGAACTTGTTTCGTCCATCGATCCGGATTCCAGGCATCTTCTGGGTGAAGGTCGCTCCACGGTCGGATACAAAGTACTTGTTGCCGTTCGCATCTTCTGTCAGCACAAAGTCAGAACCATCCGAATTCAGGGCCTCCGCATTCTCCAGTTTGACCTTCTTTCTGGTCTTGGTGTTGATAAAGGTCTCCAAGCTGGTTTGAAGGGAGTCCACATTCACTCCTTTGGCTGCCAGTTCACTCTCCACCTCATCCAGGTGGGCGGATTTTTGGGCTGCCGAAAGGTAGTGTAGAAAATCAGCCGTCTCGGCTTCTTCATAGCCTACCGTGTTTTTCCACCATTCATAGCTCTTGTCATAGTTGCGGACCTGATCATAGGCCTCGGCTGTCTTCTTGGCCGTGGCATAGTTCGGCTTCTTCGCATAGGCCGCTTCGTAGATCTCGATCGCATGCTGATAGTTCATCAGCGTCATCTGCTCATCTGCATACCGAACTTTGGTCTTTTGCGCCTCTGCCCCTCCTACATTTCCCAAAAATAAGGCTGCTGAAATGCTTAGTATCGTCAATGTCTTTTTCATAATCAGAACCATCTTTGGTTTTTCATTACTGCTTTTCTCGGGGTCATGTAAAATCCTACAGACAATTCATGGGAATTCGTTCTGTAGTCCTGCAATACGTTCAGGTTATGGTCATAGGCATAGCCGATCCGTATTCTCTCTGTGGCAAAAATCTCGGTGATCAGCGCAAATGAGTTTCTGTTGGAGAGATTCTCAGGAAGGTTGTCGTTCCAGATCTTCATATTGGATCGGTAGGAACCGCCCAACCAAATCCTTTCTCCAAATAAAAACATCGCATTCAGATCGTAATTGGTCGGAGCACCTTTTACTTCTTTAATCAAGAAACTGGGCTTGAACTTCACCGTTGATCCAAAATCAAACAAGGCGCCCATCGTCAGGTAATAGTGGAAATCGTGGTAAGCCAGGGCAATATCCTCTCTTTCCAGTGCTTTCTTGCCTATCATGTTATACACACTGAAGCCTGCATAGAACTTGTCGTTATGAAAGAACAGGCCCGTGTTCATATTCGGCGTGAAGATATTTACCAAGCCGGCCGGAATATTGGGATCATCCGGATCATTTGGGTCCAGCTCGGTTCCATCAATTCCATACTCGGATAAACCTGCACTCACACCCAATCCCAGGAAGCTTCTTTGCCCGGTCTGGATTCGGTAGGCATAGGTCAGCAAAGCTGAATTGGTTCGGGTGGGCCCGATACGGTCTCCCAATAGCGAGATCCCAAAACCCATGGTTCCCTCATTGGCACTCAGGTCCGCGGTCACCGTAAAGGTCTCCGGAGAACCCGGGAACCGGATCCACTGCGTTCTGTATGTTGACTGCAGATAAGGTTCTCCTTTGTAACCGGCATATCCCGGATTCACATGGAGTCCGTTGAATATGTATTGGCTGAACTGCGGGAGCTGCTGTCCAAAAGTCCCTCCGGTGGCCAATAAGGCCACCATCAGGGTCATTCCAATGATTTTAAAAGTATTTTTCATAACGCTTCTTGATTAATCTTCCTTAATAACCTGAATCCATCCTTTGAACACATGTTCATTGCCTTGGCTATCTATGGTTACCAAGATATAGAAGTAGGTTCCTGCTACCTGACCAGGAGCATCCCAGTCGTTCTGATAATTCTCTTCTTCCAATACGTGGTCACCATATCTGTTGATGATCGTGATCGAATTGCTGACAAACTTATCAAGACCTTGTACCTCGAAAGTATCATTCGTTCCGTCATTGTTCGGCGTGATCACATTTGGAATATGGAACGGTTTGATCACCGTTACATCAGTATCCTGATTGTCCGTTTCATCGGTATCTTCTTCATCTGCTCCCACGATGACTACGTTGGTCACCGAACCGGCAGCTCCCGCTTTCACGCGGATTCTGAAGGTGATCGTAGCATCCGCAGGGAACAGTCCAATCGTCCACTGGATTCTGCTGCCATCTACCGAAGTCTCAACATCCACATTGGCGCTGTTGCTTTCTACACGGTTGCTGATGTAAGTCACCCCATTCGGCAGGTCATCGGTAATCACCACGTTTCGGGCATCAAAGCCTCCGATGTTGCTGGCTGTGATTTCGTATTCAAATTCATCTCCTTCGAATACTTCCTCAGACATCGCCTCTTTGGTAATGTTCAAGTTGACGTTGTCGTTCACCAGTCTGAATACAACTAGAGCATCATCATTATTGTCAGGGTTACCTGCTTCCCTAAGGATATATCTCAAAGTGTATTCACCTTCTGGGTTAACTCCAGGGATTAGGTTCATTTCACCATCTTCATCGATCAACAAACCAATCACACCATCCAACTCTACAAATTCGAAGTCTACATCGGCTGGATCTGGACGCTTGCCATCCAGCAAGTCATTCTCCAGAATATTGCCCAATCTTCCTCCGAAGCTCACGAAGTGGGTTCCGAAGTCATCATCGTTGGCGATGATCTCTGGTGCCAATCCAACGACTGCTGAATCATCATCTTCAACTGTACTTCCTCCAGGGGCAGTACCTGTTACAGTCGCAGTATTCACCAATTCTCCACCTTCTGCCAGGTCTTCCTCGGTCACGGTATAAGTGGTCGTATATTCCCTGGTTCCTCCAGGAAGCAATAGGGCGATGGTCTCTTCAAAGCCTGTCAATGGATCACTCACTACTACGTTCACCAATGGTGCAGTTCCCGTATTGGTCACCACCAAGGTGTAGGTAATTACATCCCCGGTATTTGTCACCTCTGATACATCTGAAGTCTTTTCGATGCTGATGCCGGGCTCAAGATTAACAACTACTGTAGCCTGCGCTTCAGCTCTGACAGTCTTCTGACTCTGTGGATCAATCGCCTGCACATTTGCAATGTTCAAGATTGGCTCACCACTCAAAAGGTCTTCCAAGGTCACGGTATAAGTAGTCGTGAAGGTCTTGGATTCTCCCGGCGCCAAAGTGATTCCCGGTACAGTCATTCCTGTTTTTGGATCCGTCAAGTCTCCACTGGATAGGGTCACGTTACCGGTATTGGTCACTACTAAGGTATAGTTCAAGACAATTCCTTCTCTACTTACAGATTCCAGATCAACTTCCTTGGTCAGGGAAATATTTGGAAGTCTTTCAGCTTCAACCACCGCTTCATCCTGATCAGTCACTTGGGTATCTCCACCCATTCCTGTTACAGTCGCCACATTTTCGATCAGACCGTTATCCAAATCTGCCTGAGTTACCGCGTAAGTCGTTGTAATCTCAACCACCTCACCCGGTGTCATAGACCCGATGTTCTGATCCAATCCTGTCAATGGATCCGTTACTGTCACATCACTCAAGGTCATGTTTCCTGTATTGGTCACAGTCAAGGTGTATTCGATCTCATCTCCAACTGCATCTACAGATGTCACTGCAGTCACTTTTTCAATATCAATGGATGGAGTCTGAATCGCTTCAACCACGGCTTCATCCTGATCTGTCACCTGAGTCTCTCCTCCAAATCCTGCAGTGGAAGCCACGTTTTCAATCAATCCATTATCTATATCAGCCTGAGTTACTATGTAAGAAGTTGGGATAACCACAACCTGACCCGGTGTCATTGAACCAATAGTTTGATCCAAACCTGTCAATGGATCCGTTACAGTTACATCACTCAAGGTCATGTTACCTGTATTGGTCACAGTCAAGGTGTATTCGATCTCATCTCCAACTGCATCTACAGATCCTACATTGGCTACTTTCTCAATATCAATGGATGGTGTCTGAATTGCCTCAACAACTGCATCATCCTGATCTGATACCTGAGTCTCTCCTCCAAATCCTGAAGCGGAAGCCACGTTTTCGATCAATCCATTATCTATATCAGCCTGAGTTACTATGTAAGAAGTTGGGATAACCACAACCTGACCTGGTGTCATTGAACCGATGTTCTGATTCAATCCTGTCAATGGATCCGTTACAGTCACACCACTTAAAGTCAAGTTTCCTGTATTGGTCACAGTCAAGGTGTATGGAATCTCATCTCCAGCAGTATCTACAGATGCAACACCTGCTACTTTCTGGATGTCAATTTCAGGATTCTGACAAAGTTCTACTACAGTAGGTGAATCACCCTCAATAGTTGCATCAGAAAGATCTGTTACTGTTTGCTGTGCTCCACTACCTGATGCTTCAGCTTGGTTACTTACAAAACCTGCATCAATATCAGATTGAGCGATTGCATATGAGGCTGTATAAGTTGCAGACTCACCTGGATTCAAGGTTCCTTCTCCACTTCCCATGGTACTGGATACATAAGCTGGGCTTATTGTTCCGGTTCCACTGAAACTAGATTCAGAAACAGTCACAGAAGTTAAAGTAACGTTTCCTGTATTCGTTACAGTGAACGTATAAAGAATCTCTTCTCCTGCATCACTGCAATCACCTCCATCATCATACGATGCTGTCTTCGTGATTTTAATATCTGGTGTCTGACACAACTCAACTACAGTAGGACCATCACCT